>NZ_BNBR01000016.1 GCF_014656055.1 Streptomyces griseosporeus | reverse complement strand
AGTCGAACGATGAACCACTTCGGTGGGGATTAGTGGCGAACGGGTGAGTAACACGTGGGCAATCTGCCCTGCACTCTGGGACAAGCCCTGGAAACGGGGTCTAATACCGGATATGAGAGCCATGGGCATCCATGGTTCTGTAAAGCTCCGGCGGTGCAGGATGAGCCCGCGGCCTATCAGCTTGTTGGTGAGGTAACGGCTCACCAAGGCGACGACGGGTAGCCGGCCTGAGAGGGCGACCGGCCACACTGGGACTGAGACACGGCCCAGACTCCTACGGGAGGCAGCAGTGGGGAATATTGCACAATGGGCGCAAGCCTGATGCAGCGACGCCGCGTGAGGGATGACGGCCTTCGGGTTGTAAACCTCTTTCAGCAGGGAAGAAGCGAAAGTGACGGTACCTGCAGAAGAAGCGCCGGCTAACTACGTGCCAGCAGCCGCGGTAATACGTAGGGCGCAAGCGTTGTCCGGAATTATTGGGCGTAAAGAGCTCGTAGGCGGCTTGTCACGTCGGATGTGAAAGCCCGGGGCTTAACCCCGGGTCTGCATTCGATACGGGCAG
>NZ_BNBR01000015.1:244-565 GCF_014656055.1 Streptomyces griseosporeus | reverse complement strand
GAAGTCGTAACAAGGTAGCCGTACCGGAAGGTGCGGCTGGATCACCTCCTTTCTAAGGAGCACTTCTTACCAACTTCGGTTGGTCAGAGGCCAGTACATCAGCGAACGTCTGATGCTGGTTGCTCATGGGTGGAACGTTGACTACTCGGCCTGAGTCTGGGTCGGAGGCTGCTAGTACTGCTCTTCGGAGCGTGGAACGCATGATCTCCGGGCGGGGTCTGGTCGGGCACGCTGTTGGGTATCTGAGGGTGCGGTTATGACCCCTCAGTTGCCGGCCCCAGTGAACTCGCTGTTCGTCAGCGGGGTGATGGGTGGCTGGTC
>NZ_BNBR01000015.1:0-197 GCF_014656055.1 Streptomyces griseosporeus | reverse complement strand
CCGATGAAGGACGTGGGAGGCCGCGATAGTCCCCGGGGAGTCGTCAACCAGGCTTTGATCCGGGGGTTTCCGAATGGGGAAACCCGGCAGTCGTCATGGGCTGTCACCCTTGCCTGAACACATAGGGCAAGTGGAGGGAACGCGGGGAAGTGAAACATCTCAGTACCCGCAGGAAGAGAAAACAACCGTGATTCCGG
>NZ_BNBR01000013.1 GCF_014656055.1 Streptomyces griseosporeus | reverse complement strand
TCTAGCGAGTTTCATGGCGGCCCGTACCCTAAACCGACTCAGGTGGTCAGGTAGAGAATACCGAGGCGTTCGGGTGAACTATGGTTAAGGAACTCGGCAAAATGCCCCCGTAACTTCGGGAGAAGGGGGGCCATTCCTGGTGACCGGCTTTGCGCCGTGAGCTGGGGGTGGCCGCAGAGACCAGCGAGAAGCGACTGTTTACTAAAAACACAGGTCCGTGCGAAGCCGTAAGGCGATGTATACGGACTGACGCCTGCCCGGTGCTGGAACGTTAAGGGGACCGGTTAGTGACCTTTCGGGGTTGCGAAGCTGAGAACTTAAGCGCCAGTAAACGGCGGTGGTAACTATAACCATCCTAAGGTAGCGAAATTCCTTGTCGGGTAAGTTCCGACCTGCACGAATGGCGTAACGACTTCTCGACTGTCTCAACCATAGGCCCGGTGAAATTGCACTACGAGTAAAGATGCTCGTTTCGCGCAGCAGGACGGAAAGACCCCGGGACCTTTACTACAGTTTGATATTGGTGTTCGGTTCGGCTTGTGTAGGATAGCTGGGAGACTGTGAAGCTCATACGCCAGTATGGGTGGAGTCGTCGTTGAAATACCAGTCTGGTCGTGCTGGATGTCTAACCTGGGTCCGTGATCCGGATCAGGGACAGTGTCTGATGGGTAGTTTAACTGGGGCGGTTGCCTCCCAAAGGGTAACGGAGGCGCCCAAAGGTTCCCTCAGCCTGGTTGGCAATCAGGTGTTGAGTGTAAGTGCACAAGGGAGCTTGACTGTGAGACCGACGGGTCGAGCAGGGACGAAAGTCGGGACTAGTGATCCGGCGGTGGCTTGTGGAAGCGCCGTCGCTCAACGGATAAAAGGTACCCCGGGGATAACAGGCTGATCTTCCCCAAGAGTCCATATCGACGGGATGGTTTGGCACCTCGATGTCGGCTCGTCGCATCCTGGGGCTGGAGTCGGTCCCAAGGGTTGGGCTGTTCGCCCATTAAAGCGGTACGCGAGCTGGGTTTAGAACGTCGTGAGACAGTTCGGTCCCTATCCGCTGTGCGCGTAGGAGTCTTGAGAAGGGCTGTCCCTAGTACGAGAGGACCGGGACGGACGAACCTCTGGTGTGCCAGTTGTTCTGCCAAGGGCATGGCTGGTTGGCTACGTTCGGGAGGGATAACCGCTGAAAGCATCTAAGCGGGAAGCCTGCTTCGAGATGAGGACTCCCACCCACTTGATGGGGTAAGGCTCCCAGTAGACGACTGGGTTGATAGGCCGGATCTGGAAGCACCGCA
>NZ_BNBR01000012.1 GCF_014656055.1 Streptomyces griseosporeus | reverse complement strand
TTTCCTCGGTGCTTTCCAGGTTCCCGCTCTCGCGTTTCCCTTTCCGGCGGCTCCGACTTTATCAGAAGTTTCAGGCCGTTTGATCGGCCGTCTTTTCCGATTTCATCGGGGGGACTTCTTCGAATGCGGCTCTTCGGCGCGCTTCTCGGAAGCAGATAGATACTAGCTGATCGCCGACCGGACCATGTCCAGTTCCAGGCAACTGTTCGAATCTACCTCCCCATCAGCGCCGTGTCAACGGCTCTTCCGGGGCGAAGGAGAGATTAACAGCTCCCCACGGGTGAATGCACATCAGGCGGCCGTCGGCACGGTGGCGCTGCGCTCGGGCGCACCCAGGTCGCCCGTGTCCCCCGCGCGGGCGGCCCGGCCGCCCAGCACATAGACGTAGGCGAGGAAGAGCAGCTCAGCGGCGATGCCGATGGTGATGCGGGCCCAGGTGGGCAGGCCGGAAGGGGTCACGAACGCTTCGATGACGCCCGACACGAAGAGGACCAGGGCCAGGCCGATGGCCATGCCGATCGCTGCGCGTCCTTCCTCGGCGAGTGCTGTCCGGCGGGTGCGCGGGCCCGGGTCGATGACGGTCCAGCCGAGGCGGAGGCCGGTTCCCGCGGCGACGAAGACCGCGGTCAGTTCCAGGAGGCCGTGCGGGAGCAGCAGGCCGAGGAAGGTGTCGAGGCGGCCGGCGGAGGACATCAGGCCGAGGCCCACGCCCAGGTTCAGCATGTTCAGGAACAGGATCAAGAGCACCGGCAGGCCCAGGAAGACGCCCAGGACCAGGCACATCGCGGCGGCTTGGGCGTTGTTCGTCCAGACCTGCGCGGCGAAGGCCGCTGCAGGATGGCTCGAGTAGTACGTCTCGTACTCACCGCCGGGGCGCGTGAGCTGGCGCAGTTCGCTGGGGGCGGCGATGGAGGACTGGACGTCCGGGTGCGTGCCGATCCACCAGCCGAGCAGGGCTCCGACCAGGGTGGACAGCAGTGCCGTGGGGACCCACCAGTGGCGCGAGCGGTAGACCGCCGCGGGGAAGCCGTATGCCAGGAAACCGGTGACGTCGCGCCATGAGGCGCGGCGGGTGCCGGTCACGGCGCTGCGCGCGCGTGCCACGAGCTGGCTGAGCCGGCCGCTCAGCTGCGGGTCCGGGGCGCTGGACTGGATCAGGGAGAGATGCGTGGCGGTGCGTTGGTACAGGGCGACGAGTTCGTCGGCCTCCGCGCCCGTGAGGCGGCGCTGCCGGCGGAGCAGGGCGTCGAGGCGGTCCCATTCGGCTCGGTGGGCGGAGACGAAGACGTCGAGGTCCATCGGTGTGCCTGCTCCTGCGCTGTTCGGCGGCGGCTCGTCCGGGGTGTCAGCTTGTCCTACTGCGGCGCGATGCGCTCTCAGCTTGGCAGACTGAGCGATCACGGGGCAGGTCGGGGAAGGGGACGGCAGGCGTGAATGAGCTGGTGACGGGCGAGGCGGTGGCGCTGGAGCTGCGCCCTGCGAGGCTGCCCAGCAGGGCGCTGGCCGTGCTGATCGATCTGGCCGTGGCGATGCTGGCGTACATCGTCGTGAGTGTGGGGTTGCTCGTCGCCACCGCATCGCTGGACGAGGCGGCGCAGATCGCGGTGTCGATCGCGACGTTTCTGCTGGTGCTGGTGGGCGCGCCGATCGCGGTGGAGACGCTCAGCCACGGGCGTTCGCTCGGCAAGCTGGCGTGCGGGCTGCGGGTGGTACGGGACGACGGCGGACCGATCCGGTTCCGCCATGCGCTGGTCCGGGGCGCGCTGGGGGTGGTGGAGATCCTGCTGACCTTCGGGGTGGTCGCCTGTATCGCGTCCCTGGTGTCGGCGCGCGGGCGGCGCCTCGGAGACGTCTTCGCGGGAACGCTCGTGGTGCGCGAGAGGGTGCCCGCGGGGCAGGCGGGTTTTGTGCCACCGCCTCCGCCGTGGCTGGCCGGGCGGTTCTCCGAGCTCGATCTGTCGGCTGTTCCGGACGGCTTGTGGCTGGCCGTGCGGCAGTACCTGACGCGCATGCACCAGCTGGATCCGCAGGTCGGCTGGTCGATGGCCGAGCGGCTCAGCGCGGACCTCACGGCTCAGACCGGTGTTCCGGCGCCGCAGGGGGTGCCGCCGGCCGCGTTCCTGGCGACGATGCTGCAGGAACGGCAGGCCCGGGAGGCGCGCCGGGCCTACGGAGGGGGCGCCGCGGCAGGTACGGCCGTGCCCCCTACGGCCGTGTCCCCTACGGCCGGCTCTCCGGGCGCCGGGTCGGCACCCGCCGGTGAGGGCCCGGTGGGCGTGGGTCCGGTCGGTGAGGCTCCCGTCGCAGCCCCTCGGCCGGTGGAGGCGCCGCCCGCGGCGGCCGGGCCGGGGAGCGAGGGGGCCGGTACCGGGTTCGTGCCGCCTGCCTGATCGCGTTCGGCGGCCCTCGCTCAGTCCAAGCTCGACGGCGGTGACTCCAGGTCTTCCAGCTCGATGCCGGGTGCCGCCAGGACCACGTCGCCGGCGATGTGCACGGTGTGCTGCTCGCCCGTGTCCAGGGCTGTGACCTGGTATGTGTCCACGAGCAGGGGGCCGTTGTCAGTGGCGTGTGCTTCTCTGTCGATCAGGGCCCAGGACTGGTCGACGGTGCGGGGTGCGAGGACTGGATCCGTGAAGGCGACCAGGCGTACGCGGGTGGCGGATGCGGAGGGGGTGAGGCGCAGGAGACGGGTGGTGGCGACGAGGAAGGCCGGGGAGGTTCCGGTGAAGGCGTGGGCGCGCACATTGCCTTCCGTGGCCTCGGTTCCGGTGGGGTCCGCGCGGACCCAGGTGACGCCGTCGAGGGCGGCGCCGCGTACCTGCCAGCCGCCCGCGTGGAGTTCGAGGCGGATGGGGCGGCCGAGTTCGTCGAGGGTGAGGTCGACGGAGCCGCTGTGATCGCCCGACGGGGTGGTCAGCTGCGAGACATAGCGCCAGCCGGAGGGGCCGGGGGCGCACTGGAAGTGCTCTTCTGCGAGGGGGGTGTGGTCGTGCGGATCGTGGAGCGAATAGCGGCCGCGGGGCATGAGGGTCCTGGATCTTGACGGGCGGGTCCGGTCACCTCGGCGCGTCGGCCCTGCCGGGTCGGCGGCGGGGCCGGTCCGAGGCCAACGGGGCAGGCCCCCGACACGGGGGTGCGGGGGCCTGCCTCGGAGGACGTGCCGTGGGAGTACGGAGCCTGCCGCCGGGGGCGCGTCAGTGCACGGGCGCGCCCGCGGCGGGGCTGTGGACTCCGCGGCGGTGACTCAGTAGCGGTAGTGGTCGGGCTTGTACGGGCCGTCGACGTCGACACCGATGTACGCGGCCTGCTCC
>NZ_BNBR01000011.1 GCF_014656055.1 Streptomyces griseosporeus | reverse complement strand
TATTGCTTGCGATGTGGAGAACGAAAGCCGGAAGAGAAATCTTGCTGCCACGATGATGGCTGCTTTGATTGCGGCCCATGCACTTGTTCCAATGTATGACCCTAGCCCACTCAATTGAGTGGGCTTTTTTTTATGCCCGCATTCACCTATAAGTGAGAGCACCTAGCGAGAATGAAAAGGTGCGCTGCATGGAATTTCCGGCGCCCAGAGGGTGAGGGACAATGAAGCTCAAAAAGGCCTGGCTCATCACATTGGATGACGGGTACGAATACATTGTGTTCGGCCGATTCACAACCGATGCTCTGAATTGGGCGAAGAAGCGCAATTACAAAATCACGCGAATCAAATTGCTTCTCCCAAATTGATTCACCCATATGGGTGATACCTACCCCTAACGGGTGAAGCGTGACTTTCGCGCCTCTATCCGACTTTCGTGCAAAATCGGACATTTACACCCCCATGTCAACATCCCTGGACCTCACAGACAGACCGACTGAAAGGAGTGTCAGTCTGACTGTGAGTCCGATGACTTTTACAGTTGATCAAGCTCTGACCTGCGACTTTTACACTTTTCCAAAATGACAACGGGTAGGGTAGACTACCCGTTGACACCCTTACGAGATACCCGGAGAATGGACATATAGTGCACACCGGCCATGGGTCCGGCTCAGTTTCAACTTTGACAGGGAGGTGATTTCAAATGGCAACGCCCTCACAAATCGCTTTGTCCAACCAAAGCCTTGTGTTTGAAATGTTTGACGAAAGTGAAAAGCTCACCATTCGCGAGGCAACTGATCGGGTGAACGTAAAACTTCGGGAACTTCAGCAGCCAACTTTGAGTGAGCAAACGGTTCGTCGAGCTATCACCGGTTTGGTGAAAAGTGGCTTCCTGCGTGAATATGGGAAGCAGCACAATGCAATGCTCTATGGACGATTGAGCGCAAGTTGGGCCGCTTCAGAAGAAGGTCAGCCGCTTGTTCCGCTGGCTGGAAATTTGGTGAGCGTGCCTGATTTTCTGCGCCTCATGGTAGACGAGGAAGCTGAGCCGTATCCGTTCATTGTCAAAGTGAAGCCTGAGAATTGGGCGATCACTGATGAATTCCAGCGCAAGCTTCGCAAGCGCATGGCGCACGTAATTCTGAACACGTCGCCTGGCTACAGCGACGCTCTGGAAACTCAGCGAAACTTTCTCAACAACCACATCACTGAATTGCGACACATGATTCAGGTGATGGAGAGTTTTCTCGATAGCCCAATTTGGTACGCTCAATACAGGGATCGCATGGCGTACGAAGTTCGACGTACGCAAGAAAAGAATCCTGAGCTTTTCAAGCTGGCTGTGGAATATGTTACCGGAGGAGATAAGTGAGCGACGAAACCAACACAACCAACATCGACAAACTTAACGAGGGAATCAATTGCGCATGTAACCCAAATGAGGGCGTGGTGTGCACGTTCCATTACGATCTGGACAAGCACATCATTGAGGCCGCCCTTTCCGTTAAGGATGTTCACTCGAACGAGTGAACCCTAAGTTTCACCCTACTGATCTAGTGGCCTGGTTTGGTAGGGTGAAAAGTCACCCCCCACGTTCATGTCACAACTCACGAACCTAAGGCGGTTAAAAGTGACTGAACTTTCTGACAATAAGGTGTCGGTGGGCACGACAAGCATTTCGCTTGCGAAGCCCACTAATTTTGCGGTCAATGCAATTCAGCCCGGCCGGTCAAAGTGGTTCGAGGCTCACATTCACGAAATGAGCATGCAGGTTCTCAAGCGGCACCTGATCGAATACGAAAACATGCTCAACTCTTACCGTGAGGGCAATCTCCCACTGACGGTTTCTGACCGCATGGAAATTGACGCTATCGTCACTCTGCTTCAGGACCGGCTTGACGAAATCATGCCGAAGATGCCTGCGGACATTGCCGACCACGATTCTACACGCGGCTGGCGTACGGCCTTGGATTGGCCTGCGCATCTTCCCCAGCACACGCTGAAGATTCACTACCATTTCTGTGAGCTTCTTACGGCGTGGAACCTCAATCCCAATCGACGTGACACGTCGACGGTTACGATCGATGAGAGCGCTGAAGCCCTGGGTATCACGCGTTTCGTGTTCTGCTCCAATAAGGGCAGGGATGATTTCCTCGATTTCTTCAGCCTCGATGACTTTGTCGTTCGACTTTGGGACGACGGCACTTACGCGTGGCTTGAGCTGACCAACAAGTTCAATAAGGCGGAAGCAGAGCAATTCCTCACTACGCTGCGTGAGTGCGTGAACATGCTCTCTGTCATTCAGGAGGAACGTAATCGCGCCATAAGGAATGACAATGGAAAGATCGGCTACGTCTTGGTCGAGCATTTCACCTCACGCGAATTCGACGTCCTACTCCGAATTAAGCAGGCGCGATCCATGCTCGGAATGGGGGTTGAATCTCGTGGAGGAAAGTAGTGGGGCGGGGCAAGCATCGGAAGCCGAAATCGAGGTCAGAAAAGCGAAGCGGCGAACGAGTCATTTCAATCGTGCCATTCGGACGCAAAGTTTTTTCGCGAGTGTTCGTGCTGGTCGCGTTTCTGCTTGGCGCTTGCATGATTGGTTTCGCGGTTCGTGATGTGCACGTTGAGATAACAATGGAGCCATGATGCGATGCGCAAGCTGTAAGGAAAAGGTCAGGTTCGATTCGCGGCGTCACAAGTGGGTTCACGGAAACGGTAAGCCCGCAGCGATTGTCATTTCGAGCTAGCCTTTGAAGGGACGGGCATCTAGCAAAATGTTAGGTGCCCGGCCTTGAAAGACTAGACGAGGAGGGGAAAGTAAGTGACTGACGAAAACGAAGAGCCTTGCTGCGCAGGTCAATTGATGATGGGTGAATGCGATTCGAGCTGCGAGAACTTTATCAGCGAGGCTGACCTAGGGGGATGACATGGAAACTTGCGAGCGTACCGGCTGCAATAGAAAGCCATTCGCCTCCAAGGATCAATTCTGGTTCTGCTGCATTGGATGCCAGAACGGAAATGAGCACACGGTAAGGTGTGATCAGCGTCAGGAAATGTTGCCTGCCATTTGGTTGGACGACGATTATGCGGACGCCGTCCTGGTTAAGTACAACGGAAAGGACCAGACTCTAGACATTGGTCCTAACAATTACACCAAGACTGAAGCGTTGAAGCTTCGCGACTTCATCAATGCACATTTCGAGGATGATGAATGAACGTTGAGCAGGTCGTCGAAATGATCGACGCGATTACCGAGGGTCGGGATTACGAATTGGACGTGCCCGTACTCGTCGAAGAAGATTCACTTACCCTAAAGTTCAATGAGGATGAAATCTCGATCCTCGGTTCACTAGGTTTCGCCACTGCGATTCGCGACACCCGCACGGCTCGTGAAATCTGCGCCGCTCTTCTCACGTGGGCGGATCGTAAGGACGGAAAGCCTCACTACAACGTTTTCAACACGACCGAAAAGCTCGACTACCAGAACGTCACCGACCCCACAAAGGAGGGCGAGTAATTTGTTCGAGTACCATCTACATGGTGTAGAGGATGGTGATGGGCCACCTTTCACACATAGTGGGGTGACAGCTGACTTTCTGGAACTTTGCTGCCAGATAGCAAAGTGCTTCAGTACTGAAATCGCAGGTAGGTTTGTTCAGGCTTTGCTCGATAAGCATAACGACAAGCTTGATTTCCTGCGGATTGACGCTGGCTGGAATTTCGAGGGTGAGTTTGCTGAGTTTCCCACCCCCGAAAGTTCGTTCATTATCAAGCGCATCGAACTGAGAAAGGTTGCCTAGGCGTGTCAGATGAAATGTGGGTAGACAGTATTTCAGGTCCGCCGAGAAGGGTTTTCGCCAGCACGGATCCTGATCCTGAGCCGGATCCGACGTGGCCGACAGTCATCTACATTCTCCCTAATGGGGATGTAGTCGCACGCCGTGAAAGGCCGCAGCCCCCCGAGTGCGTTCCTTTCGCGTCGACTCATTTGGCGCAGCGCAGTGAAATGGTCCTGCGCATCTGGCCGAAGACGGATGAGCACGAATTCCGCTTCGAGATTCTGAAGCGACGCGTCCCGCTCGATGTTCTCCTGAAGCAGATTGTTGCTGGGTTTGTCATGGAGGACGACCCGGAAATGTCGGCTAAGCTCAAGTACCTGATGGGGCACTAAATGAGTGACGAGTGGGCAACAATCGAGGTCACCGCAAACGAGGGCGAAGACAACTTCGGCTCGATTCACATTCCGGCGCGACTTTTCGATGAAGCGCAAAGCGTCGGTAGTTGCACGGTGACGTGGGGGGAGGAGGGGAATCACATTACCCTAAACTTCGCTCACTTTGATGGGCTTGAAATTCGCATCACAAAGAACTGACCTCAAACACCAGGCTGGGGTGAACCCTACAGAATAGCACACGCTTCGCGTGCGCCTTTCTTACAGGCGTCACCCCAGCCTTTGAGGCCAAAACAACGCGGAGGGGAAAAATGGAAAGTCACGACGCAGAATTCAGCAGCGCTTTCACGAGCGCCGAAAGCAAGGAGCCTGAAAAGGTCATGTTTCGGGTGTTCGTGAAGTACCGCAACAACGTAGCGAATGACGGGAGCAACGGTCATTCGTACATTGTGGAAGCAGTAAACGAAAACGACGCAGTCACTAAGGTGCTGGAATACGGTGACGCGCCAATCAATTTTGGCAGTATTCATGTCGAAGCCATGCACGATGTGACGATTGTCGCGTAAGGGGAAAACTAAATGCATATCAAGCCGCCGACGAGTCAGATCAACGTCGAGTTCTCCTGCGATGCGCGGGAGGCGGGAGAAATTGCCGCTGACGCAGCAAGGGTTTTTCACTCGGTGAACAGCGACACCTTTTCTGAGCCTTTCAAGAAGCTGCTCGAAGTTCTTTCCATGCTGGGGGATTAAAGTGCCCAGAAAGTTCTACGACGACACAAACCGAGACGACAGCCTTCCCGACGAAGAGCTTTGCCTTGATGAGGTTGAAATGTGGGATGGTCCTGGCGTTTGCATGCGGCGAAAGGGTCACGAGGTAGACGAAAGCAAGGAAGCCCACAGTAATCCTGAAAGCGAATTGCATCAGGAAGCTTTTGAAGGCTGGACGTGGAATGCAGTCGGAATCAGCTGACGAAGAAACTCACGAGGAGGATTGCGACTGCTTCTCTTGCGTGCCGTTTGACTGGGCGCGCGATTCCCCCGGCTATTGGAGGTGGTGAAAATGAATTACAACTACGACCTTGTGGCTTTCGGTGGCTGCGGTCTAGGAAACAAGCCGTGCGCTAATTGCGAAACAGAGCCGGTCGAAGACAAATCTGGTGAAGAAGGAGACCCGATGTTTTGCTCGGCTGAATGTCGGGCGGAATTTGAGGGCGTCGAGGACGAAAGCACGGCGCCGGAAAAGTTCAGCGAAAGCGATAGCGCAAGTTAAACTTTCGAGTGGTCGGACAACCCGGTAAGGAAAAGTGGCAGGGCGCATTTGAAGCAGGCTAGGACGGCAAATCTAAATGGCTGTTTCAAAGGGTTGGTTGGGCGCCTTCACTCTGCCAGGCTGCCACTTTTCACCCTCACCTCAAAACTAAGGAGAGGCCAAAATGATTGCTTACACCGGTGACGACATTCATCTTATGAGTCGACTGAACCGAGTTAAGACGCTTAATGGTAAGTCGCGGCTGCATCATTACTACGCTCAGAATGGTGTGCGTCGTTTGACGCCTGCGCAGAAGCGACGTGACCGTAAGAAGGTCAACAAGTTCATGAAGAACTGGCGTTAAGTAACAAGGCCCCGCATGCGGTGCAAATTGAAGCGGAAACCACCCCTCCCAACTTCATTTTGTTTCGGGTTCGACTCCCGACGGGGCCACTCCACGCTAAAAGAAAGGGTTCAAAGTGGCCTTGAACAAAGACGAAAAGGAACTTCTGGCGCTAGTTCGCTACTACCACACGCAGGTCCAAAAGAAGAAGGTGATTAGGCTCGTCGGAAAGCTTTTCAGTCAGTCGGGTGGGGGATTGGATGTGCCTGACATTTCGGCTGTCACCGGTATTCCCGAGCCTGAAGTTCGGGCGATGTTGAATGAGCATCTTGCGCCTAAGTCGAAGCCGAAGCTGAAGAAGTTTGAGCCGAGCGCTGAAAAGGTGAAGGCTGAAATTATGCAGCCTGACACTTTCCCTGAACTGGACGAACCGACTGGGCCCGAACTTCCTGAGCAGCCGAAGGAAATCAAGTTCGGCTCAATGCTGGCCGATCGCGTAGCGAAGGACATTTACCACAAGCACGTTGAACCGATGGCGCCTGGCATGCCGCTTCCTTCGGGGCGTGAATTGGCTGCTGAGTTTCAGTGCGGCAGCAGGTCAATTCGTGACGCTATCAAGATTCTTGTGGGCTACAATCTTATTAAGCCCATTAACCCGGACAATCTTCGCCTTGGTTATGAAGTCGCGTGAAAATTGAAGGCCTGACGAACGGTGAAAGGGAGCTTCTTTTCGCCGTTCGGACGGCACATCAAAACAAACAGCGAACGCCTCGACTGAAAGAATTTGAGCGGCTCGTTGTGAAGCTGGTGAAGCGTCGCAACATTTCACCCGGTGATGTGGCGGAACTTTTTGGCATCACAGTTGGTCGGGTGAATGGAATTGTACGGCGCAAAGGTTTCCTGTCCGAGTTCCTGTGAGGGTGTGGCGTAATGTTTCTGGTCTTTCAGAAGGAGCTTTCTAATGGGAAAGTCCATCTTCACGCAGAAGAAAGCTGGGACCATCTAAAGATTCAGCTCATCGATGACGATAGTTTCCCAACCGAAGAATGGGAAGCAGCCAGATACGCGTGGGAAAAACTTCGCGACGGTCACATCGTGAGCGACGGTACAAGCCTTTGGCAGCTCATTGAGCATTCTTACGAGGGCGCTCAATTTTCTCTCTTCGAGGGAAGTGTTGTGCTTTTGAGCGAGATTGACCCGATTTTTGACTAGCTAGTAAAACATCGGGCGCGACCTTGACAAATGGTGGTAGGCTCACGAAAAGGTAGGCTCAGCCGACGAAGGAGGTTGGGCCTGCCGGTGAGCCTACCAAGCCACCATTTGTCAGGGGAGTGGGGACCCGATGTTTTACGGAGGGAAGTGAAATGAAGTTCAAGAGGGGTCACAGGGTCCGTTACATTGGCGGCCGAATTCCAGCAACGGTTGTCAGCATTGACGATACGGCAAAGCGGGCAAATATTCGGTACGACAATGAGACTTATGAGGTAGAGGACGATTGGTATTACGAGGACGAGCTAGTGTTTTATGAGAAGGAGATGCACCCTGGAGACATTTTCTCCAGCGACAGCATGGACATGGTTCGTGTGGTAGGTTTCGGGGATGACAATATTCTCTGGGAGTACATTGGTACTCACGGAACGCACATGACAAGCAAGGATAACTTTCTAACGAATTTCCCCAACAAGACAACCTGCGGTCTCAAGGCTGAATCGGAGTAGTTTTCAAAATGGCCGACGAACTCGACATGTCCGCGTTTGAGGCACAGTTCGATCCTGAGCCCGAGGGACCCTGGACATTCTACGCCAAGTTTTCGAGCTTGATGTCGAACGAGGATTTCGAGCGTTTGGCTTTCCTGAGGGATGCAATTGCTGATCTCAACGAAATGGGCGACATTCGAAAGCTCATTGGGTACGACCTTGAATTTGGTCGGCTTGAAGTCCAGGACGTTTTGGATCGCGTTCGCGCTGTCATCAATGCTTTGCGCGTGCTAGAAAGTGTTCTGCTCAATCGGCGACGGCCAATTGACGAAAAGATCGCTCACAACGATCAACTTATCCGTGAGGACAGAAAGAAAAAGGAAGCTTACGAACGTGAGCTAGCTAGACTTTTGGAAGAGCTGGCTTCGCGTAGGCGGCTTCAACTCGAAAGAGAGCGCCTCACAAATCTGGCGGAAGATTACCCTTGGCGAAGGGGTGTTGACGGAAAGAAGGCCCTTCCTCACCAGGTTGAGGGCGCATTTCGTCTGGTGTCGGCAGAACGTGCATTGCTTGGCGACAAGCCGGGTCTCGGTAAAACGCTTCAGGCAATCATGACGATCGACATGCTGCGTGCAACAGGGAAGGGCAAGAAGGTTCTCATTTTCACGCCCAAGCCTGTCATTGCAGATTTCAAGCGGGCTTTCGAGCGCTGGACTAACAAAACTTTCGTGCATGTTCTGAATCAAGCCGTCAAGGGCGTAAGTATCAAGACGGAGATTCTTGAAGTTATCCGTCACATGCCTGAGGCTATCGTCATTACCAACTATGAGGTGTGGCGAAAGGATCGAACGATCCTTGAAAAGCTCAAGGACTGCGCTTTCGACACCGTGATTTTTGATGAGGCGCATGTCCTAAAGGGCGCCAAATCAAAGACGACGCAGGACATTCAGGAACTTGTTTACGCCGAGAATCTTTGCCCGAAGTGCGGCAGTCAGGATTTCGTAAGCACTGTCTACGGCACATTGTGCAAGCAGTGCGAGCATCGCCCTGATGAATTTGGCGAGTTCTGCTCGGTGAAGAATGTGTATCCTATGACGGGTACGCCAATCCTGAATAAGCCTCAGGAACTTTGGCCGCTGCTTCACATGATCGACCGTGTCGGTTTTCCGTCGGAGAAGGATTTCCTCGACGACTACTGCGAAAAGCGATACGACTACGAAAACGAGCGCTGGTACTACACTTTTGGTTCGGGTGGTTCCGAGCGACTTTTGAAGAAGCTCGGCATGAAGTACACGGCGCGTACGCGTGATAGTGCTGGCGTGAAAATGCCGCCGCAGGAAGTCAAGCACCATTGGCTTGAGCTGGATCCGGAAAAGTATCCGCGCCAAAGCAATTTCATTCAGCAGCTGCGCGATAGGGCTCGACTCGCTTTCTCCGAGACCGAGCAAATGACGACTGACGCCATTCTTGCTTGGTATACGCGAATGCGTCAGGCCGCCTCATGGCCGGATGGAATTCGAATCCTTGGCTGCAATCACGATCCGG
Source organism: Streptomyces griseosporeus (assembly GCF_014656055.1). Lineage (GTDB taxonomy): Bacteria > Actinomycetota > Actinomycetes > Streptomycetales > Streptomycetaceae > Streptomyces > Streptomyces griseosporeus. The sequence goes on along the minus strand of NZ_BNBR01000011.1, from coordinate 37,425 downwards.
TTTGTACGGATGAATTGGGGCTGCCCGGGGTCTGCATTAAGCCGTCTGTTGTTTTCCCGAAGCCGGGGACTCCGCCAATTGGTGAGTCGGTAATGATGGACGCGGCCGAGGAAATTGTTTCTGAGGCTGTTGAAGAGGGCGACAGAATTGTCGTCTTTTCGATGTACCGTCCCGTGATTGAGGAATTGGAGCGCCGCGCCAAGGAAAAGAATCTCAGGGTCGGTAAGATTTACGGTGGCGTTCCGGACAAGCTCCGTCAGGAATACATCGACGATTTCAACACCAACCACACAAAGGTTGGCGAGCATAAGTACGACGTGCTCATTTGCCAGTATCAAACGGCGAGCGTCGGCCTGAACCTTAACGGTGCGCAGCAGGTTCTATGCATTGAGCGGGAATGGAATCCAGGCAAGGAAGAGCAGACGTTTGACCGTGTGCGTCGAATTGACTCAGAGTACGAGTCGATTGTGCACGTCCTCCATTGCGCTGGCACAGCAACAGAACTTATCGACGCCATCATTGACCAGAAGGAAAGAATGCTCAAGGGCTTCGAGGATGACGTGAATCTGGTAGAGGCTATGCGAAAGTTCCTGGAGGGTTAAATGTTTGTGTATCAGGATGGCAGAAAAGTATGCGCAATCCATCCTGATACACCTATAACCAAAAGGCCAGTCCGCTTCAAAAAAGGCTGGCGCGCCGCCGATGGATGCGAAACGTGCGACAAGTTGGTTGAAGAACTCCGCAAAACTAACGTGACGAAAGACAGGTACATAAAGTGAGCGACATTCATTCCACCGAAGAAGCATATGAGCGCATTGCCGAGGCGCTAAATTATCTCGAAGGGCATGGCGCTGAAATTATGGACGTTTCCGTTTACGGAGCAATTGACGGCCAGGTTCACAGAGTTTTGAAGGACCTTGATTCTGGAAAGTGGTTCGTAAATAAGTACCCGCAGCGAATTCGAGAAAGTTAGAAGCTTTTACCTTTGATCACCTAGCGTACTGGTGGCCGGTGCGCAAGGTGACTACTCTGGCCGAGTGATCTACTCCGCTTGACTTCTGTCTGGTTTCTGACGGTCTGACAGGCTTGTCAGGGGTTTCTATAGGCACTCGGTAGGCTATACTGATGGTGAGCGGCTGAGGGGTGCGTGAGTCCCTGAAGTTGCTTCCCCCTATGTTCCCGCCAGTCGCTTTTCAGACACCTTTCGGCGCTGGCGGGAAAAAGGGGAAAACCTAAGTTAGCGGCTGTTTTTGGCAAGTGCGAGCGCGGGTTGAAATTGGGAAGGCCACCCCGATTTCCCCACGCTGGAAGTTTCAGGTTCGCCCTCGATCCTGAAAATTTCAGCAAGCGTGTCGCAGACTCCCAAAGGCAGCCGCTAATTTTTGTATCGGGACATATAGGGGGCGTGGCCAAATGGACGAAGCGCAAATCGAAAAGCTTCAGTGGATCACTTTTAACATTTCCTTGCTCTGGCGAGTCGTCACCATTCTTTCTGCATCTGCTTCAATTGCTTGGTTCGTCATTGAGTCTTTCATGGGGGGGCTGTGAAATGACCACCTGGCTGGATTTTCGGACGGAGCCAATGAGTAAGGTGCCTGAGGTTCACATTGTTGCACCATCGTTTGGGGATTGCGGCTTTCTCGTCGATTGTTGGGACCTCAAGTGCGGTTTCAATGACGTGGTGAACACAAAGGAAGAGGCTGAGGAATTGAAGACTCAGCATGAAGAGTGGCACGAGGATGGAATGCCGGAATGACAAAGTACCCCATCATTGAAATCAAGAAGAAGCGAGCCCTGATTTATCGTGGGTTCGTAATCTTTAGGGCCAAGCCAAATGGTGGCCCATATCTGAAGCATGAGGCGAAGTGGTGGAAGGGGATCAATGGCTGTATGATTCAATTCCGCAATACTCGTATCACCTTTCTTTTTAGGCGTCGCAGCCTGAAGGGTTAGTCAAGCGTAAAGAGGAGGATTTTGAAGTGCATCGCTCACCTTCTAGGGCTCACGTGGGAATGTCGGGATCCGGAATCATGCACGGAGGACGATTCTGATGGACGCAGTGAGCCTACTCTTTCTGATTCTGTTTTGGGGGATAGTTTTGTTCCTGATTCTGAAACGGAGGAAGAAGGGGAAGTAGAGCGACAAACTTACAAAGATGACTCCACTTTGCGCGATCAGCAAAGTACCGGTCGAAAGCGTGCCGCACGTTGGTACCCGCTAGACGACACAAAACTTTGCGAGTGGGCAGGTAAGAAGAATTGTGGTGGTGGGAAGCATCCAATTACCGGCTGCGTAAACAATTTGCAGCAGGCCCGCCACCACGGCCCAGATAAAAACACGCTCAACAATGAGCAGGGAAATGTTCACCGCATTTGCCACTCGTGCCACAATCGTTGGCACACTTTGAACGATCCTGATTACGTTTGGAATGACGTCTACAACCCGCATTCACCAGTTGAGGCGGAGCTGGACGATTTCGTAAAGAGCGAACAGTTCTGGGAGGGAAGAAAGGTTGTCAAGGCAAAAGACTGAATGCGCGAAGAGTCCAATTCCAAGTAAGAGGTTTGCTGAAGAAATCGCTAAGAGTCTTTCAGAGAAGTATGGTAGGCGATTTCGCGTTTACCCCTGCGCTTTCCATAAGGCTTGGCACACGACAAAAAGAATTGGAAGTGAGTCGTCCAAAGGGAACCCGGAAACAATCAGGTTTAATAAGCTGAAGAATCTGCGCCGCAAGCGCCTCCCGCTCGAAACTTGGGAGAATGAAGGCGGCGCCATTCACCCGAACGGAGATTAAAAATGGATCAGGACGTCATGTCGGAGTTCCTTTTGATTTGCACAAACGAGGGAATTCTTGAAATTGCTCACGAAGCTTGCGGTAAGCGCGTGAGGGATAGGAAGCAACGTATTGAGACCCCTATCAATTTGGCTGAGGCGTATCGAGCGGCTCAGAGGCACATTGATGGTGGTTGTTCTACCTGGGAAAGCTATTAGTTCACCCGAACGGGTGACGAAATATGATAGCCCTGTAACAGAACCATGGATAAATCGTGATGATCGTTTCAGAACCCCTTTTCCGGTTACGCGCACCCTGTCACAATAGGGTGCGATGGAAGGGGACGAGAAATGCAACGCGGGGATGTCAAAGTTAATCGACACGAAAGAAGGATTCGGCATCTCAAAGCCGTTTCAGATCTTATCGAAACATTGATTGCTGATGAAGTTCGCATCGCAACTTCAAAGCCCGAAGATGACCCCACGCGACTTTCGTGGAACGACATAGCTCGCATCTTTGAAAAGTCGAAGACGGCGGTTTACACAAAGTACGGAGCAAAAAAGTGAGCAATGGAGGGATTGAGCTTGAAAAGCTTGCAGCTCAAATCGCTGCTCTTGAAAGTGACCGAGATCAATTGAAGGAACTCATTAGAGAAACGATGGACATGAACAACAATCAAGTTTCCCTTGTACAACTTTGGGAAGTTGTTCAGGTCCTCGCAAAGTGGGCAAATGGTGACGACTAGCCCAAAGCGCCTAACCCTGGAGGAACGCCTACAAGTCGCCTGCTATCACTCATCTGGCTCAAAGCATCCCCTATGGGTGGTAGACCCGGAGCATGGGCATCCTGTATGCTCTTACTGTGGCAAACCCTCACCGAGTTTCGTCCTGAGAACTTGCTATGTATGTGGCGATGAATTCACGATAAAACTCGATGCAAATTGGCTCTCAAAATACTTTGTCGTCGATGACAAAGTCTATGAGCGCGAATTTGTTTGTGGCAAGCCAGCCTGCTTCTAATTGAAACCCTGTGGCCGGGAATTTCATTTAGTGGCAAAACTCACGATGTGCTATTGTTGTGGCCAGCGATAGCACGTGCACAACAAACGAAAAGGTGTCGACATGTCGCATCAAATTGGCGTGTCCAACACTGAAGCTTCTAACGCCGACTCGTGTGAATTGGCGTGGGGTTTCGGTTTTCATCCGGACATGAATTTCCAGCTGCGTGATATGGGTGAAGCCCGTGTGCGCGGAATCATTGGGCACGAAGCTCTGGAGATTTTCTACAAGAGTCTTCAGCAGGGAGAAAGTTACGACGTCTCCAAGGCGAATGCCCTCGCCCACATTCAGCAGCTGCGGGTAAAGGAATTGCTGGCTGGCGAATTCGCGGATCTCAAGCGAATCACCATCCTCAATTACCTGTACGACATTCTCAAGCTCTACTTTGAGACCAATCGGTCGGACGTAGAGAATTGGGAAATTCTCGAAGTTGAGGGCTTTCACGCTCAGGAACAGACCGGTGAGGTTGATTTCTACCTCCCGAGTCGATTGGACTTGGTGGTCTACCACAAGCGTGGTCCATTTGCCGGTGAAACTTCCCCGGTTGACCACAAGTTCACGTATGACTTTTGGAATGAGTGGAAGCTGAAGCTCAACGCTCAATTCCCCCTCTACATTCTCGCCCTGCGTGCAACACGCTATGCCGGAAAGCCTGAGCCGGTCGTACGTCGCGTCATTGTGAATCAGTTCCGAACGCGAAAGCTGAAGGATCCTCAGGTTGAGGATTTGCTGAAGCGCGATGTTCAGGCTTACGAGTCTGATTTCATCGAGTCGGTTTTCGCAAACCACATGAAGAAGGCGGTTCGCCTCGCTTATTTGAAGCGACTTCCGTGGGATGAAGCGGTGACCGAAATGAAGGCATCGCTCGGTTCGATGAACTGTCAGTATTGTGACTTCAAGGAATTGTGTCTCGCTACTTTCGAGGGACGCGATCCGAAGAACGCGATTGACGCAATGTACAAGCGAAACGAATACGGCTATCCGCCACTTGAAGAGATCAGGCGCGAACGTGGCTGACAGAATCGTTTTCGACCTACCGCTCTGGTCTGCCGAGATTTACCATTCGGAACGCGGAACAGTCGGGGTCTGGAATCGAGTCTTCAATTTGGTAGAAGTTGAGGACGAGGAAGAAAACGAGAAGCAGGCCGTCAAGGAAGCCGTGAGACTTTTCGTAGACGATGGTTTGGACGCCATCACTATCTACCGAATCGAAGTCTCAAAACTAATGACTTTGGAGGGGGGCGAGGATGCCGACCTATCCTAAAGAGGATTTGCTGAAGTGGCTCGAAAAGAAGTCACGGAAGCCCGAGGAGATTACCGCTAAGGTAATTTCAATCTTCTCTGAAGCTGGCGTAGGCAAGACGGTTCTTGCCTGTCGACTCGGCAAGAGGGTTTGCCTGATCACGGATGAATTGCAGGGCTCTTCTTCCCTCGCAAATCACCCTGAGGTCCAAAAGAACGTCCGTGTGGTCCCGTGGCGAGATTGGGATTTCACGGCGCAGATCATTCCGGTGATCGAAGCAGGGGAGTTCCGTCATTACGATGGTGAACCCTTCGACGTGATTGTGCTCGACACAATCTCCGGAATGATCGCCGAAGAACTCCAGTCAATCGTAAAGACTGGAGCCGCAACTCAGCAAGGAAAGGTGTCCGCTGAAGTTGCTGGCCGCCCCGACTATCTTGTGTCGGAGCAAAGAATCATCCCCGTAATGAAGGCCATTGCAAATCTCGAAAGGTGCATGGTCGTCCTGTTGTCGCATCAGCGGCTAGGGGATAAGCTCACGCCCGGAGCAAATACGCGAATGGATGCGCACGCCGCAGCATTCCGAGTCATCAACAAATATGTCTCGGTAATGGCGTATCTCCGAATGGCCGGACCAAAAAAGCGTGAGCTAAAGGTGTTGCCGACAGGTGACGGTATCGCCGTGAAATCTCGGTACCATTTTCCGAGTGAAGTCGTTTCCGATGACGACTTTGTGGCCCACATCGAAAAGTGGAAGGAAAGCAAGTAAATGTCTGACGAGAACGAGATTGAGTTCGAGGGCGGCTTTTTCGAAGAGGCCGACGTCAAGGTCAACGACATTCCTGACGACCCGTTCGGTTTCGGCAACGACTTCTGGCCGATCTATGTTGTGGAGGTCGGCCCGGCAAAGCTGACCGCCAACAAGGACAAGGTCGGAATGATGGTGAAGTTTGCCATTGACCACCCCCGATTCGAGGGGAGCGCTTTTGCGGAGAAGCTCGGAAATGGTCACTGGTACCGTCTCCCGGTTCCGCTCGCCCTCCGTTCTCAGGTTCCGTGGGACCCGAATGGTGACCAGGAAAAGCGCACCCTGTTCCAGCTGAAGCAGCTTTACAGCGCGCTCGGATTCAAGGCTGACGAAATGCCGAAGGTCAACGGCGCAATGCTCGTCGGCCGAAAGATGATGGCGAAGATTAAGCCGGTTCAGGACGACATGGGCTTTTACCAGTTCCGTCTGAATTCGATGAAGCCGTACGTTCCGGATTCCGGTGACGGTGCAAGTGAATTCACCAAGTCGGGAACTTCCAACCCTTCGCCGCAGGATCTTCTGAAGGCGGAGCTTGAGGACTAAGTCCTCACCAAAATCGAGAGGGGGGAATTGTCCCCCCGGTTCCCCCCTCTCTTCTTTTCAAAATCTACCAGACGCAAAGGTGTGAAAGAAAATGACGAACATCATCCGTTTCGAAATCGCGACCGACGCTCCCTACAGCGAGGATGAGAAGGACGCTCTTCTTGAGGACTTTCTTGACTTCATGAAGGGTGCCGACGGCGACGTCATTGAGGGCACCGAGAGCGTAAAGATTGTTTCTAAGGATGACGCAAAGAAGCCCGTGATTTCGGACGAGCAGCGCAAGGAAATCATTGGCGAGTTTCTCGCTGACACCACCATTTCTGTTTCGGTGGTTCTTCAGGATGGCGACGGGCTTGTCGTCGGCAAGGCGAACTTCAACGACTAAAGTCTGACACCCCAAAGTCTGACCCCAGAACCAAATCCCGCGCCGACAATTGGTTCTGGGGTCACTCTTTTAGGTTCAGCCTTTCGGGTAAAAGAGGGGACCTGATTTGTTTGATGAGGAAATCCTGATGGGTTCAATTGGACCTGAAGATGAAGAAGACCCACAAGTCCCCTTCATTCCAGCGCCGTCACCGCCGGTAGATGACCAGATCATCGAAAAGGCGAAGCTGTCAAAGGAGGTGGGAAACCGAAAGACAATGTCATTCGTCGACGTTTTCGACGATGACGAGAAGCTTGAATTCATCATCCAGGATCTTTTGCCTACCACGGGCATGATGTATCTGGGGGGAATTTCTGGATCCGGAAAGACAATTCTCGCCACTCAGCTTTCCGTCGGCATTACTTTGGGTCAGCCAACAATGACGTGGCAATTTGGCGGCGGATGGCATGATCAAATGAACGTCGGCATGCTTTCACTTGAAATGGGCAAGAAGCAGCTTCAGCGTCGACTACACGACATGTACCCAAACCTTTCGGAAGAGGATCGAAAAGCTCTCGATGACAGGTTCACCGTTTATTGTGAACCTGAACCTTTCAAGCTTTGGGACCCAATCCACGCTGCGGAACTTGCTCGACTTATCAAGGCTCACAGCATCGACGTTTTGATGATTGACTCTGCTTCGGTAAGTTTTGGCGCCAGTCTTAAAGACGACGCTCAGGTAAACGAATCAACGCACAACTTGTACATGATTCGAAATCGCCTGGACGTCGCCATGATTGTGGTTGCACATACACGAAAGCCACCTGTGGGGATTGCGTCAAACCCGGAAGATGTGACCCTGAATGAACTGTTCGGTCATTCGGGAGTTGCGCAGACTGGTGACTCCATCATTATCATGATGGAGGATGAGAAGCAGCGAAAAGCGACAATCAAAAATGGAGAAGAAAAGAAGACCGAAAAGCTCGTTCACATCATCAATGCCAAGTCCCGCTTTGGTGCAAACGCTGGGGCCTTCAAGGCTCATTTGACTTCGAAGCACGACGTCGAAAATGGCGAACCTCTTATGTTCCGTCGCAACGCCATTCCGATTGAAATGACGGAAGAGGCGCGGCGCGAAATCAACAAGAAGCTGAAGCGTGATGATGTTCTCGCCGAGGCGTTCAGGGATATTTCATTGGATGGTGACGAATAATGCCACCACAACACCTCCTCTTTCTCGAACTAGACGAAATGATGAGTCTACAAATCTTGACCAAAATGTTGGTCGAGGCGAAAGGGGAGGTTCCACCTGTCCTGGAAAAGCTTCCGCTTTCGCCACTTTTTGTAGAGCATCTCGCAAGCATTGAGAGAAAGCTCAGTCAGAAAATTGAAGAGGTTTCCGATTGACTGGAAATGAGCTGACCTACGATTGTGAAGGCTGCGGTCTGGAAAAGTTCCTGGATCAGCTTTCACAGACTGACTTGAAATGCATCTCGTGCATTAGGAGAGAACTTTGGTCGTTCGGCACATCATCTCAGTTGACCCCGGAGATGTTCACAACGGTTTCTGCTACTTCAAGCACAACGACGAAACCGGAAAGGCTGACCTGAAGATTAGGGAAGTTCTTTCAGGTAAGCAATTGAGCGACATGCTCAAGGTGATTTGGGGCATGGCTCAGGTGAAGGAACCTGGGGAGAACGAAAAGAACCCGTTCAATATGTTCTTCGTCGTTGAGAATTTTCGGGTTGACACCAAGTCTCGGGGCGCCATTTTCCAATGGAAGGAAATGCTCACATCCGAGGCAATTGGCCGTGTGAAGCTGTGCGCAGAATGGGCTGGCGCTCCCGTCATTATGCAGGAACCTTCAATTCTTCCCATGGGCCGAAAGTACAGCCCTTGGCCAGTTCCGAAGGGTCACATTCCTGACGACATTTCAGCCTTCATTCATGGCACGCATTTCATGATTACCAAGAGGCTGATTCGAACCACGGACGATATCACACTCTTCGGGCAGGACAGGCTGTGAAAGACAAGCGTGACGAATGCGGATGCCACAAAGAGTGCACCACGCTAGAGCACGCATGTAAAAATAAATGCGTCTGGCCGACATGCTTGACAGCGGACGAACAGAAGGAACTTCTGGACAGCATTTCCCCTGAAGACTTCGTCTAAAACCAAAAACCCCCTTGTGTCGGCAAGGGGGTTTTTCTATTTTAAGTTAGATTTCCTGCGACGCTGAGGCCACTTCAGCTATGACCGTATAGGGGCTCATAAGTCCCCATCTCTTCCAAGTCATCTCGCATTTCGAATCTCTCTTCTTTTGGATACCGACGGGAACGTTTCCGATCCGTGGTATTCCCCCATATGCCTTCGGCGTCGTGCAGCACCGAAAACTCTAGGCATATTTCTCGTACCGGGCAATTGGCGCAGTAGTCCGCTGCCTTTTTTCCGATGAAAAGCGGATTCTCTTTGAATCCTTCTTGCTTCATCTCTTCAGGGAAAAAGAGATAACTCGGGACACCTTTGCACGCTGCGCCTGCTTGCCACCTGAATTGGCTAGGCACGTATTCAATGTACGGTCTGTGACCCTCTTGTGCAAGCCTGCGACACGTGTTGCGACCACTTTTTTTCGGGAATGAACTTTACCCAGGTTTGCCTGATATAAGGTTCAGTTAAGGGCTAAACCAAAGGGTTGCAGAAGCTTCCCGTTCTATTTTTGGAACACCCAACCCAGGATCCCGCCTACCACAAGGGAAGAAACCATACCAGCAACCCACCAAATCACTTTCTGCTGGCCTTGTTTGATTTCGCGAATTCCTTCACGGAACTCACTTCGTGACTCCGTCATTTCGTCGCGCAGGTTCGCCAACATAATTCCGACTTCACGAAATGTTCGCGGGTGTTCGTCGCTAATGATCCCACCTTTTACTTTGCCCTGTTTAGAACGCTCATAACGTAATCATACATCGAAGGGTAACCGGCCTGAGGCTTTCGATCGTACATGTGCTTGTAGCCCCAATCGCCGCCGTACCAAGTTGCGGCAGCTCCAGCCATTCCACGTGAGGCCAAATACTGGCCCAACTTATATTTTGCAATCTGATCCTGAATCTGAGGTGAACTCATGAATTGTGCATAGGTAATGTCGCGGCCCAAAGCTTCGCGATCCCAACCACCCGCACCCTCGAAATTACTCCTGAGAATTTGATACGCTCCCGAGGCCCCTGAGGGGTTGGTGGCTCCGTAGTTGCCCCCGGACTCTTGCCCTCGGATGGCACGCATGAGGCGCCCGATATCGCCACCCACGGCCCCTGTACCGGCGGTAACCTGTGAGTTGGCACCAAGGCCCTGAGGCAGCCCCGCGAAGCCCTGTAGGACGCTCTGAGGCTTCGGCTTCGGAAGCTTCATTTCGGGGGTGTATGTCCCACTTTGTCCGATCTGTTCCAGCCGGTTCAAAAAGGAATTCAGTGGACTGTTCTGTGAAAAACTTACCGCCATCTTCACAACCTTTTCAGTAAGGCCTCAAAACTAGAATAGGTGCACCGTTGCTATTGTTCAAGTTCGACTGAATTACGCCGAGCTTTGAATTGGCCGCGTGAACGATTTTCCCGTTACCCACGTAAAGTCCAACGTGGCCCATATTGTTGTAGAACACCAAATCGCCGGGGCGGATTTCGGAAACGGGAACCTGCTTACCGCTTTTAGCCTGCTCATAAGTGGTGCGAGGGACGTTCACGCCGAGCTGACGGTAGATTTGCTGAACAAGTCCAGAACAATCTACGCCAGTCGAAAGTGAGTTACCGCCCCAAACATAGGCCGTATGGTTTTTGGCAACCTGCATTGCTTTCGCTGCTGCTTGAGCCCCAATGTTCCCGGATTTTGCGCCGGGAATGTCGGAACCTGAGTAGCTCGAACCTGCGTAGCTGCTGAATCCGTACGACCCAATGTTTTGCATGTCGGTGGCCTGCTGAAAAGCTTTCTTGGCCTCTTCAGTCTGGGTAGCCAAATTGCCTCGCTGGGTAATGTTGTCCAGTCTAGGCTTTGAGGCTGCCCCGAAATCAGCTAGCTGAATATTCGGCTTTCCGAATTCGTCAAACTTCAGACCGGCCGATTTGTTGATCAAATCTGTGGCCAGACGGTTTGTGTTTTCTTGACGACCCGAGGCGTAAAGTTGCTGCCCCGTTTCCTTTCGGTTGCTGAGCTTGTCTAGGAAGTCCTGTCCGACGTCATTTCCCTGCTGGAGAATGGTGGGGGCATAGCTGTAGCCCACGCCCTTTTGCGTCGGATTTCCGATGCCTAGCTTGGCTCTGAACTGTTCAAAAGGCGAAGCCATACAACCCCTTCTTCAAAGCCGTTTGCAAATTCACAATCAGGGTCTTGACAGGCATGGACGTTTTGAGCTTGATTGTAAAACAATGGATTCATATCTACAGGGCAGACACATTCATCTCCACATACATGCCTTGGTTTCATCGTCCCTGCTGCTCCTTTTTCTGCTTCAGATAATCCCGCAAATCGAACTGAGCGCTCTTCTGATACTTCCCAGTGTCCACCTTTTTGGCACCAGTCAGCAAGTTCAGAATGTTAGTCCAGTTCGGGAAACCTTCAGCCTTAGTTGATTCCGAAACGCCAAACTGCCCCGAGGCCCGTCCAGCTTGAGAGACGATAGGAATTTGCTTAGCGAAATAGTCCGGGTAGTTGTCAATTGGAATGCTTCGGCCAAGGGTAGTACCTTGATTGGTTTCAATTGGTACCTTAATCATCGGGTTCAACATGTCAATTGAACTTTGACCGGGGTGACCCAAAAGGGTGAGCGTGTCGAGAACCGGAGTCGACGGGTTAATTACCGAATAATTTCCAGGCCCGCCAAGGATCGGACCAATACCGCGATCCCGAATCCAATCAGGAAACATTTGATCATTCGGAAACGGATCTGTGACTCCCTGATTCGCGTCCACCCCGTTTGCGAGAGCGATTGCTTCCATGAGTCGCGGATAAGCCATCACCTTTGGTCCAGCAAAAAGGGTTGCCTCAATGGCGAGTGGAATTGCTTTTCTCGTCCAAGAGTAGAACGGGAAAACTCGCTTCATGAAGTTTCGTTCGAACTTTGTGATATCGAGTCCGTCAGGGTGCCACTTTCGAACAGATCGAGCGGCGGCAGTGGCTGCACTTGAAAAGCTTCCCTTATTCTTGGCAATTCCATCAATGAATTGAGCGAGGCGTGGAATGTGGTCTCGAATTTCGGCGACTTCATGCACAGCTCTCTGACCGCGTCCGCCGAGAGGCCTGAATTTGTCGAGGACTGTTGATGCGTCACTTGTCACGTCCTCCAAAACTCGGGCGCTCGGAAGAATGCCCTCGCGAAATGCTGCCGTATAAATCATGTCGGCCGTCACCTTGGTGCCATTTTGCATTGTGACAACGACCTTATTCCCTGCTGCCGGAATGTCCAATCCAGCGTCAGGCTTGACCAAACTTCGTGCCACGGCTTGCTCAAGCGCTTGCGGTCCAGTCAATTTTTCGAGACTGGCGAAATCTCCATACCGACCCTTTTGGGCAAGCATAACCTTTACGGCCTGCTCATATCGGATTGGCTTGTTGACTCCAGCAATCCAGTTGTAATACACGTCACCAATCATGTTTGTCATGTGGTGACCGGGAATGTAAATCGTCAACGCGGCCTTGAGCTTTGAGAGCACGTGGTCAAAGTGCTGAAGCGTCTTGGAATTCGGCGTTGAAAGTTCTTCTAGCATGCGCACAAAAGTCTGCGCCTGCTTTGCTCCCTCCTGCGTGAAATAATATCCGCGCAGTCGAGGATGTTCTACTCCATATCGCACGGGCCCCTTCTTAACGGGGCTGGCAAAACGCGAAATAATCTCGTCGAACATGTTCTTTTCGCGAACAGTGAATTCGACCGCGTTCTGCACTCTGTGCAAAAAGTCATACGGCTTGTCTACTTCCCAAATTTCCCACGACTTCAACCAGTCGATACCACGGGAAAAATCTACCTTGGTGCCGTCTTTCAGCTTTTCAACCTTGTTGCTGAATTGGTACTTACCAAGGCCAAAACGCTTCAGATTTTTGTTGAGTTCATCCAGTAGAATGCGATTACGCCCAACGACAGTGCTATCGCTGATTGCGCCAGAGCGGAGGCCAGTCCCACCAAAAAGGTTCTCCATGACCTTTCCGATTTCGGACTGTAGTGCCGCAACTCTTCCACTGGATACCCCATTCTGCTGCGCTGAACGAAAAGCCTCATGCCAAAGGTCAACGTCACTCGGAGGAAACTTGCGACCCAAGTCATTTATAAGTTTTGCCCTCCGTGCTGTTGTGCTGTAGGCAGAAGACTGTTCACGAAGAAAGATGGGGTGCATATCCTGCACGCCATATGCTGCATTAAATCGAGCGCCAAGCCATTCGGCTACCTTCGCGCTGCCAAGTGATGCAGGTGAGGGAAGATTAGCGGCCTTCGAAATTGCATTGGTGACGCTGCGCACAAACTTAGGATCATTAACAACGCCATCTGCCGTCCGTCCAACCTTGCCCAGCCAGGCCTCGGTCTTCAATTTGTTCACGTTGAGAATTTTATTGATGGGGTCACCTTTTCCAAGAAGGTTCCCCATATATTCCCCGGCAACATGCGCGCCAACATCTCCACCACCCTGAGCGGCGGTGAAGACCTTTACGTCGCGAATTGCTTTGTTGATTGCGCTCTGCTTTCGCGCAACGCTGGCAGGAGTCTTTGCCAGGAGATCCGCGATTTCAGTTCCTGCGCGAATTCCCTCATTGACGGCAGGCGCTACATCAATCGCCGCATTCGCACGGAGTGTCCGCAGAGCTTCAATCTGATCAGGGGTGAGCTGGGCGAGAGCTTTAGGATCACCACGAAGAATTCCCGTGATGAAGGCGTGCGACTTTCCGAGAACCTGCGGACCAATTGCTTCAGCGACCTGGGAGAGTCGGAGAGGTACGCTTTCAGCTGTCTTTGCGGAAGAATGAGGAATCGCTCCCTTGGTGATGAAATAGTCCTCAACGGAACGCAGAATCTTGACAGCCTTGTCAAACTTTCGAGCGTCACCAAACTTCAGAGAACTTGTAATTTGATTCCACATTCGGGCCTGCTGTGGACCGGAGTAGCGAACATTCGCCCCTCCGGCAATTGCACGAGCAAGTCCTTCACCAGTTCCAGGCGCGCGACCCTTTCCGAGAATTTCGTTCTCAAACTTTCGAACGACTCGGTTTGCGAGACGCGCGTCATGAACTTTCAGACGGAGTGCCTGTCGGCCATTCTCGGAAGCAATTTCACCGCCGACGACAGAAGCACCCTTCACCTCACCCTCAGGATTCAGAACGCGACGTTCAATCTCCTTTGGCGCAGCAGTCTTTGGAGCAGATTCGAGGTCTTCCCGAATCCACTTCATAAGAGCCGGTGCCATCTGCTCAAGATTGTGTCGCTTGCCAGCTGCCTTTACAGCCTTGTCTGCGCGATTCAGAAAGGCGGCAGTCTTTTCCCAGTCGAGGGTTTCATCAACAGAATTCAGATACTGGTAAGCTCTACCAATCCAATTTTTCTCGCCAGATGCCGCCATCTTGGCAATTTCGATCGCAACTCGCTTTTGATCGCGAGGCGTCATCATTACCTTGCTGGCCTCACGATTTTCACGAAGGCCGAGGTCGGCAAGCGTCTTGAACTTGCCCTTTTCGATGGCAGCACCAATTGAACTAATCGGAACTGAAACGCCCTCAGGAACTTCAGCAATAGGCACAACCGGTGCAGGTGTATCAATCGTCGGCTTGAACTGAACTTCCTTGCCGGTAGCCTTTGAGTTTAGGCCAGAGAGAATTGAATCGACTGTGGACTGATTTGCCCGAGCGGCCTCAAGTCCCTCAGTGATTCCCTCAGTTGCTTTTGCTCCAGACGTCAGCTTGCTTGTTGCGCCAATTCCAGGAAGAATGTAATTGAGTGGGTCAGCGCCAATGTCGACTGGAATTCCAGCAAGCGCCTGATTACGGAAATACTTTTCCCTAGCCTCGGGGTCTTCCAAATCATCAGGAATGAAAAGCTCGAAGAAAGTCTTGTCCATGAGAGGCTTGTTTTTCGCCTCTTCGAGCTTTGGCTTGACCTTATCCCAATTCTTCATGGCGTCGACAGTTGCCATGCCGGTGTTGCGACGAATCGCTACATCCGAGAAATGGGTTTTGTCGGTGGGATCAGACTGCCATTCATCATTGATATCGACGCCGGGGAGTGCATCAACAATTCCCGAAGCCCCCCGCAAACCCGCACCGACTCCACGGAATAGCCCCGTTCCGACTCCTCCCGCAGTCTTTGCAATGTCTTCGAGAACAGAGTCGTCATTGTCTTCCTGGTGACCCGCGAGAGCTTCATCAAGTGCATTCGCTACCCCGTAAAGTGGAGTCTGAAGCAGATCGAAAACACTGCTCAGAAAGGTCTGACGATGGGCAGCATTATAGGCCTTCTGCGCCTTTTCTTGCGCCTCTTTGAATTGCTTCATGGCGATTTCGGTAGGCTGGGACCAGCCTGAATTCGCCATAATCATCGCAGCAGTGCGACGAATTTCATCCTGCTCGGGCGAATAGCGCGCTGCGAGAAAACTTAGATCAAGCGGCTTGTACGCCATTTCACCTCGTCTTTCCAAGATACGCCAGAAGTGCGTTCATTGTAGCGTTAATGTCTCCAGTAGTGTAGCGGTCCCCCTCCTTTTCAAATTCATGACGCAAAAGTTCCATCATTTTTTCTTGCGTCATGTCAGCGTACTTTGGCGCCTTACCCATTGCGGGGTCACCGGGCTCAAGAATGAACTTTCCATTCTTAACGTCCGGATTTGCAAGGACGTCGTTGATCTGATTCATCAGATTAGATGCCAGAGTTTCCTGACCAGGGTATGCCTGAGCAAGATAATTCTGCGCACCAGCAAGGCCAGTTGTCATCCGAGTCGGATCAAACGGGTTCTGAACGTTCGACTCAGCAGCATTTCTCTGAGCCGCGTTTGTGGCAGACAGCTGGAAATTGAATAGCTTCATCATGTTGTCAAATTCCTGCTGCCGCTGCTGCGAAACTCGCTGCGCATCCTGCTGCTGCATTTGTGCAAGCAGAGCCTCGACCGCAGAACCCTTCTGACCCTGAAGAGTTGCAATTTGGCCGCCCGCCTGCTGAGCGTAATCCTGAAACTGGCGCTTAAAATCTTCAGCAGTGTTTTCACCAGCCATCCGAGCATTGTTGCCAAGATTTCTGGTGTAATCGCTTTGAGCAATCTGCTGCTGATCTAGAGCGTTTCGAGCCGACTGCTGGTCCATTTCCATCTGATTCTGGAAATAGGACTGATCATCGCGAGCCTGCTGCGAAGTGTCAGGAAGTGCAGCCTCAATTCCGAGACGACGCAAAACAGCTTCCTGATCCGCAGCCTGCTTCTGATACTGCTGCGTCATTTGCTGCTGAGCCTGATCGTATCGGGCGTCAGTGGCTTTATCCTCAGCAGCAAATTGCTGAGTCAGTTCAGGAAGCTGGGAAAGATAATCCTTTGCCAGAGCGCCATACATTCCGCGAGCTTCTCGTGCGGAACTTGCAGCTCGCTTGCCGTGGATTTCAACATCACGACTCAGTGCATTGATCTGAGGATCAAACTGAGCAGCAACCTGCTGCATCGCCATTTGCCTAAGCTGTTCAAGCGGCGTCGGCGCTACATTAATGTTGTTGACGGCATCAAAAAGCTGACTCTGGAGCATTTCATAAGGTGAAGGCGCCGGAGTGAGCGTGGATTTCATTGCAGCAACATTCTTCTGAGTCGCCGCCTGACGCTCAAGATTCTCTGCAATGATATCCGGATCAGGCCCAGCGAGACTCATTAGGCTTCCGCCCGAGCCGCTAGCCTTCTTCTTCTTTTTCTTCTGCATATCCTTCTGGCCTCGCAGTGGAGGCTCAGGAATAGGAAGCTGAGGAAATGCCATTAAATCCCCAATTTAGCTGCACGTCGACGAATTGCGTCCTGTCGAGCATTGTTCATTTCAGTCTGAAGCTGAGCAAGAAAACTCTTCTGCTGTGAAGCCAAATCGCCAAGCTGATCAGTTTTGCCAGTCGTCAACGCTTTCATTCTTGCGTTGAATTCTGTGTTGTAATTACCCAAGGCCTTAGCGAAAACGCCCGAGTGCAGAATCCCTCGTCCAGCGAAATCGTCCTGCTGGTCGAGCCTGTCTTGCGCTCCCTGTCGATTGAGGGCTCGCTGACTTTCGGCGTAGTCTCGATTGACGATTCCGGCCTGTCGGGTGTAATTCGCATTGTAGTCAGCCTTCGTCCGATTGAAATCGGCAAGTTGCTGCTGGTAAGTTGTGTCGCCAGCAAGATACTTGTCAGTTGCCGATTGCTTCTTAGGTGGCGACTTCTTTTTCGGCGCAGGCTTCTTTGTAGATGTAGGCTTTTTGACGACAGGCTTAGGCGTAGCTTTTGGTGGGGGAGTGGCACCAACATTTGAAACAATTGGATGCAGCGCACCCTGAAGCGAGGGGTTAACGGCCATCACATTCCCCTCAGTCGGCGCCTAATTGCTTCGGTACGCGGATCGGCTGGCGGCTTCCACTGAGCTGTGCCATTTGGCTTTGTCACTGGAAGACTGAACTTTGAAACCTTCTTTGTGGCCTCGCGATACGGTTCGCCAGGACCAAGCTCCTTGCCAAAATCAGGACGAGCATTGTTGAAAGTCTGCCAGGCAGTGTAATTCTGTCCAAGAATTTGAGGCCCGCGAAGCCAGTCCGGGGGCTTGTAGAGCATGTTTTTCAACTTGCCCTTAGTTGATGGGGCTTGCCTCAGAACCGCCATTTACACCACCCTTCCCAAATCTGAAAGCATAATGTTTGCGCTCATTGGATTGCCAGACATTTGACCCTTCAGTCTGCGAAGAATGGCAGCCTTTCGAGCTTTTGCATTATTGTCTCGTTCGTTGTAGCCCATTTGGCCAGCGCCCGAAACTGCTCCAATGTTGGGCATTGACCGTCCGCCGCCGTAAACTTTTCGTCCGGCGGCATAGGGGTTGAAACTTGTGAATCCGGGCGGTTTGTTGGGGACTCTCCTGTTTCCGAATGCATCCACTAGTTCACCGCCTTTCCAACCAATTGCTTTCCAGCAATAAAAGCCGTGATGGAGTAAATTCTAGCAGGACCATCACTTGTATTACCAGCCGACTTCATATCGACTTTGAATTGAATCAGACGAAATCGTAGGCTCTTTCCAAAGCGAATGAAACGGCGCGCAATTCCTGCACCCTGAGGTTGCGAAACTACAATGTCGGGGATCTCGAAAAGCGGATAAGCCCACGTATTGAGCTGCGACCATTTGTAGAGGTGGAGCTGCGCCCATGTCACCTTGTAGGCGATAGAGAATGGGTACAGCGTCCCTGTGACGTCCTTACCGGTGATGCAGTCGATTCCCCAGTGCAGGAGTCGCTTGAAGCGGTGAGAAATGCCTACGTCATAGGCCTTCGTCGTCATCGAGCAGTCAATGTCTTTGTAGACCGGCGTAATTTGCCCGTTCTCCAAAATGACATCTTCGTAGCGATCCTGCATAATGAAAATCTTCAGGTAAGCTTTCCAAGCTCCTGAGGATCCAAAGCCAGCGTCATCAGTGACTTTTCCGAGAGCTGAGCAAGCGATGAAAGATTCATAGCCCCGATTGAGGTCTGTATTTGTGTTGTCGAGCCGAATTGCGTGACCAATGTATTGAATGGCTTCGTCGTTGCTTTCGTACCGCGTCCAGGCCCGAAGTCGTAGATGGTAGATATAGAGACGATTGAAGAATCTGGCGTAGAGTCGGTCACCAACAAGTGAAAGACTCTGGGGAAACTTCCACCACTCGTCAACCGTCGAGGTCTGTCCTTCGAATGGGGTGGTGTGGTCATATTCAAATGGCACCTTCACCGAGATTCGAGTGAATGTGTAATTGGTCATTTCGTAGACTTCGTTGTACTGCAAGAGAAAAATTGAATTCTCGTACGGCACAACACAATTTCGACCCATGACACCAATGTCATTGCTCACCTGCTGCAAAACAGCCTGAGCGGGACCCTGGTCATAGCTCAAAACATAAGTCTTGTTGTCTTTGAAAATGAGCAAATTGTCCTGATAGACAATCAAATCCTGGACCGCATCGCCGTCACCGGGATTGATATCGAAAAAGTTCGAGCCCGGAAAGCTTCCGAAACTAGCAAGGTCGGAGAAAAAGAGGCGAGAATTAGGCGTGATACCTCGCCTTCCAGAAATCCATAGACGGTCTTTGTATACGCATGCAGCATAGCCTCTCGGCATATTTGGCAGAGAGGTGACCAATCCGGTCCCGAGATTGTAGCTTGCTCCTGTGCCCAATGAGGCTGAGCCACCTTCTGGACCGGGCGGCAAATAAACGACGTCGCCGTACCTGATGGCCGCTTGAAATGTTCCATCAGCGATTTTTGCGATCGTACCGTCATTGGGGCCGCCGAGATAGTAAATCCACGCCGCATAAGCTCCAGTATGGCAAGAATTGAAGATGATGAATTGTACTGTCTCGTAGACGAAACTTCCGAGCATGAGTTGATGTGAGTCTGGCGGAAGTGTACCCGTTGCAATCGTCGCCGAGGTTCCATAAAGAAGCGTCCACGGGGGTCGAGATTTCAGTGAACCGTCAAGGTCAATGTCAAAGTTGACGCAGTCGGTCAATTCATTGTCTGCAATTGCCGACATATCAGAGTAGCGATTCATTCCCCCGGAGTAGGGGCCGATTTTGAGTTCCTGAACGGGACTCTTAGCCATCAACTACCTCTTCGTAAGTGTCGGCGAAAATGTCAGGCTTGCAGGGGTAGACTTCACCCTGCACTCCTCGAATTAGGTAGTCTGTGTAATTTCCGACCATACTTCCTTCGAGCGTAGAAATCACAATGTGATTGTTAGAGAGAAGAATTTTTCCTTCCCCGTAGGCCTGCTGAACCCAATCGGGAAGTGCAGTCCAATCAGTCATTGCCTGATTGAGAAGCTGTCCAATCGGCATGGCTTCAATCTCAACAGGCTTCTTCTTGTATTTACCCATAAAGCCAACCCCCCTCGTCGTAAGTGCTGTCTTCCGGAAGAACTGTGATGCGCGGGTAATATTCGGTTGAGGTCGTCTTTTCCTGGTTCTTCAACTTCATGATCTGATTTTCGAATTCACCCTTCTTGTAGTTTGCCGCATCAAAGTTCTCGTCCATTTCGTACGCCATCTTGAGGCAGTACTCAACAACGGAATTGTGATATCGGTCAGGAACTCCAAGACCATCTGCAAGATTCCCCACAGACGGAGGGTGCTTTGCGTAGTAAATTCGAAGTCCACCGACGAGCGAAGTATCCGGCGTAGGGAAAAGTGTAATCACCCCGCCGTACACCATGAAAACTTCCGGCGTGCCATTTCCGTAACTGTTAGGACTGCCAGCGGGATTTCTGAAACCGTCAATGTATTCATTGAACTCGGCAAAGCTCAGAGATCGCAAACGTAGATTGTTATACATCAGCGAACGCAGTGTGTTCATATTGGACGGAGTCGTGTAATCTGCCTGACCGGCGACAATGTCTGACGTCGCTACAGTTTCAAGAAGCTCCTCATTATCAACCGAAATTTGGAGCTGCGCATCATTGATCCAACGAAAAATATCGTCATCAATGATTTGAACACCAGCATCATCACCAAATGTACGTCGTACGCGATTGGCCACGTCCTGGACGTTCAAGGTCAATCAACTCCCCTCGGTGGTCGTAAATCTTGTACGACGACTTTTCATTTCGAATGACAGCCTGTGCCATTTCGTGTGCTTCTTGGAGTCTTTCTTGATTAATCTTGGCGTTATAAATTTCCTTCGCACGGTTATAATTGTCAAGCCAATTCAGCAAACCCTCTCCATGCTTTTTCTGGTCGGAGGCGAAAACGGAAGCCAGCAAACGCTCGTCTGCCTCCATTGCTGTGCACACGAGATAAGGGCGGCCATTCGGTGGAAAATGAACGACACGGAACGGCTCATCCTTTTCATTGCGACGCCCCGGGGGAATCCACTGGAGCTGCAAATTCGGATCATAGTCCTGAAGAATTTCATTGATCCGACGCTGCTTTTCTGATATCCAGTTTCCATCGTTCGTCGGAAAATAGATGTGACCGTCATCAGTGAGATCCATTAATAGCCAACCTTGTTTGCGACAATTGACGCCTTATAAACGGCTCCGGTCGTTCCTGCGGCACCGGAGGCAACACTTACAGGGGAGGGAGCGGGAAGGTTTACCCTCATGCGAATTTCCCCAGTATCGGTTGCGCCGGTTGTTCCGGGAACAGGATTGATGATTGTTGCCACAGCCGTAGCGCCAATCTTAAACTTCATGTTGTCGCTTTCAAGTGCGGCGACAGTTGTTCCCGTGATGAAAGTCTTGGCTTCGATTTCCCATGTTCCGGCCGGAAGAGTTGCCGTAGTGGCAATTGCAGCATCAGCGCCAGGGGAAGTTACGGAACCATTTGCCGTGGTCGAAGTTGAAGCCTCCACACCATTTGCTGCACGGGTTGTCGCAATTGCGCCAAGCAGTGGAACATTTCCCTCGACAACAGCCTGATAAAATTTGTTCATCAGCGAGTTCGTGGAATCAGGCATTTTCCTCCAGATAAAATTAAAGGGGCGGACTATGGGGATCTACACCCATAGTCCGCCCCACCACCGGACGCGAAAGCTAGTTTAGCCTTCGATCACGTCGCGCACCAGACCCTGCGAATTACGACGGTGGCAACCAAGCTGACGGTAAGTGTAAAGCGTCGCATCATAGGCGTCGAAACCAATCACGCGCTGCCACTTTGAACCGTCACGGTCCATGAACGACCAATCGTTCTCGCGGTAATACTTCAGAGCCTTTTCGTTCAGGAAGTACATCCGGTTGGGCTGGCAGTCAATATCCGAGATCAGGGGAATGTCACCATTGTCAGTGGTGAACTTCAGACCTCGGAAACCACCTTCAAATTCGGTGGTGTTGGAATACTGCCGCTGCTGAACAAGAAGGTTAAAGTAGGATCGACGAACACCAAGAGTGGTAGTAATCAGCGTGGTCTTTCCACCCTGAGTACGAATGTCGTCGACCATCTTAATCATCAGAGACTCAGAAAGTGCACGGTTCGTGCCGCCATTTGCGTTGACCGTGGACTTCCACTTTGTCTCGACCGTCGGGTCAATGTTGTAAAGAGTGCCGACGTCAGAAACAATCTGCTGGAGACCAATCGTCTCACGGTTCAGGTTTCCCTGTCGGACAACAATATCGCCGGAAGCACCAGCAGCAATGTTAGCACCATCAAGTACAATTGAAACACCAGGGTTGACGGCGGTAACATTTCGGCCAGTCGCGCGCTGAGTGACGCCAGTAGAATCGTAGACGTCGACGAACATTCCAACTTCCATGTACTGCGTATTAGTCATGGGAATTGTCGTGTTCGTGTAAGCGCCGGTCGCAGTTCCAAGAGCGCCAACCGAGGTACCAAATACCTGGCGGTTCATATCCTTTGCGACGTCGGTTCGGAGGCCATCCATTTCCTGGTCCAGAACCGAAGCGAAAGCCTGAGCATTCGTCTTTGCCAGTTCCATGGTCTGACCGGAAAGACGCACCGCGCCATAAAGGTAAGCGAGACCAACCCGGGCAGATGCATAGCCCTGATTCTGAGCAGTCGGGAGCTGTTCCATTTCAAGTCGGGCACCAATTCCGTGGTTACGCCGAACGTGAATCGGAAAGACAACGTACTTTCCGCCGACTTCAGAAGTGACGCCTTCAGAAGTAGATTCAAGCCGCTTAGAAGTGACCAGCTCATTCTGAAGCTGATCCTGCATCTTCGGCTCGTAGATTTCCTTAAGGATGTTTGAAGCTGTAGTGAGAGTTGCCCCCACGGGCCTCCAATTTAGCTTTCGCGGTTAGCGGCATTGAGCATTTGGACAACCAAATTACGAGTGTCCTTGCCGGTTAGCTGCCGAGGGTCAATTGCCTGAGAAGGGAGACCCGTTCCACCACCAGAAGTTCCCATAACCTGGGGGGCAAATGGGCGGGGATTCTGCTGGAGGACATTGTCGACCAGAGCACTGTACGCTTCAGCGGCTTCTTCCATCGTTGCCCCATTGGCAACCAGTGAAAGCACGTAGCGTTCGTCAAAGTTTGGATACTTTTTGCTCAGAGCATTTAGTTCAGCCTCAAGTTCAGCGTCAGCCTTTGCTGCGGCTTCCCTTTCCTGCTGCTGAACAATTGTCTGAGCGACCACATCCAAATAGCCTTGAAGCTGGTCAACGCGCGGGTCTTGAAAAGTCTGAGGATTTTCTTCCTCTTCCTCTTCTGAAGCTTCGGGTTCATTCACTGGATCGAAACCGTAAGCTTCGCGGAGTGCATTGTAAACAGCCTGAGGATTCGTGTTGATTTGGTACATCAACTGAAGCCCCTGCTCCACATCCTGGTAGCCAATCCCATTTTCCACCAGAGGCTTGAAAGGCTCAAACTGCGAAAGCTGCTGATTGACGCTTTCAATTCTCTGCTGGGCGGACTGGTCCCACTTTTCAAAATGTGGAGTCAAATACCCATGAAACTGTTCCGGAATTGCACTCAGAGCCTCGCCCCATGCCGGATTCAGCCCTGGAGAACTTTCACCCGTCGGCTCAGTTCCCTGTACCTCTCCGCCTTCAATTGGCGTGCCCATCTTTTCCCCTTTTCCGGCCCGTACCCTAAAGCCCCCGCCCACCGAATCCACATTTTGTGGTTGCCAAGACGAGACTTATAGTCCCTTCAGTGGGCGGGAGAGCTTGTAGGGCCCTAGACCCGTTTACAGATTACTGCGTCGGTGACTGTGGCACAACTTCATTCGAATTACTATCGCAAGCAATTGCTGCATTCGTCCACATCATTGCCTCCCGCAGACGAATAATTGCTTGCTCCCGAGCGTATCCTCTTGGCGCATTCTCCACAACCCAGTGAGCAAGGGAAGCAAAGTTCTGTCTCACGGAATCGTGAAGCTCCGCCATCATTCCAGTCGCAGGGTGATACGCAAAATCATTCGTGACTCGTTCATGCGACTGGTGCATATTACTTGCCCGTCTTCTTCTGGGCAATCATCTGAATACGACGACGCGCCGCGTCAGACTTTGCCTTTCGTACATCCTCATTCGGAGCCTTTCGGCCCTGCATGAAAGGCGGAAGCTTCTTGTCTTCTCCCTTGGGAGGAGTAATCATTTCAGACTCCTACGGCTGGTAATTCGAAACGGTCGTCTTGTCGTCTGCCAGACGCACGGCGTAAACCATGTCGTTGACCGTCATCTGGTCAAGCAGCGTATTCGTGTAGTACGCGGCATTAATGGCCTGGAGCCGAGAACGCAGGGCAGTGATGGAAACGTAATTGCTCGCGTTCGAAAGATTCGAGCCGCTTCCACCCTGGTCTGCAACAGCCTTGAGACTGTTCACAAAACCAACATTCGGCGGACGAGTCATTGTGTTAGCCATTTGGCATACCTCCCTCCGGAGACATTCCTCTTCCAGGTTGCTGCTGCTGAGACGGATCCATTTGTCCGCCAGCAGCAATTGCCTGAAGCATTTCTTCAGGAACCTGACCGCTTTCCATGCCACCTGATGTTACCGCATTCTGACCCTCTTGAGGAGCTGGCTGCCCAGGAATTTGTCCGAGCGCCATCATATGCTGATTGACGTGCTGCTCAAAAAGCGCCTTGATTTCCTGAGGCAGCTGTTCAAATTCCTGAGACTTGCGATAGGTGTTGTGGACGGAAATGTGAGCCTGGTGCGCGTCGTAAGAATTGACTGGCACAATGAGTGGAGGCTCTGTCGGATTCCCAGCCTGGTCCACCAAAGGCTGACCCGTATTCGGATCGACCAAAGGTTGAGTCGGATCAGGCATTCCAGTGAGCGGATCCTTGGCGACAAATGTTTGAGCGTACTGCGAAATCTGTTCCTGTGTTACGGACGCCATCCGCATATTTTCGCGAGTAGCCTGCGCATAGTCCACACGAACTTCATCATAGAGTCTTTGTACGCCGCCCATGTCCATAAGCTCAAGGCCCTTTTCTGGGGGAACAAAGCCCTGAGTCATTAGGTCCATTATGAAAGCCTGCTTGGCAGCCTTTGAAGTGGGGAGCGCACTTCCAGCCTCAACGCGCAAATCTGTGTTGTCTCGCAGATCTGAACCGCTGAAACTTATGACATTGAAAGTTCCATCCTTGCCAGTCACCTTTACCTGGCGAGGCAGATCCCAATACTGCTTGACGTAACAAAGCGTCTGATAGCCAATCTTTTCAAACGCTTCTTCAACGCCAGCATAAGTTGTGGACAGCATTGATTCATCCTGCTCTTGCAGGAAGTTAATTGCTGTCGCGGCAGTAACGCCAGAAGGAACTTGACCCTTTGAAACTTGATGCTGACCTGAAATGTCTTCGAAATCCATAAGAAGACGATCCAGCTCCTGCAAAACATAAGCAGGAAGATTTTGCATCGGGAGCGCAGATGGCTCAGGATAGCCCAAGTTGTATTCAATTACCTGACCCGGTTCGGTGGTAATTTTACTGGCTGTGATTGAACCCTTGGCGGCAAGAAGTCGCTCATGCCCCATTCGATTCTTGTTCTCAGTGATCTGCCCGCGCGTACGATTGTACTCACGCTGAATTGTCACTAGGTCGGTAATGACACTGTCAGCGTAAAATCGTCCAGTGGGAATGTGAGGCACCCTAGTGAATGGGTACTGCTGGTGAATGTAAGGATTACCCTCAACGAACTGGACCAGCTTGTCGCCAACTATTGTGAACATGCCACCATTCGGCATGAACTCAACATTTCCTGGCTTAACCCAAACTTCGTAGCAGAGAACGGAATCGTTCTTGTAATCGCTGGCGCCAACTAGATTGAGGAAGCTGTCATTGAGAATGTCGTTTGCCTCAACAGTGTTGGGCGCGACATTCATTTTGTAGTTCAGCCTAATCCATTCAGGACTGCGCGTCTGAATCTGAATGACGTAAGGCTGATCCTCAATGTCTTCCTGCATGAGATCCGGCACGAAAATATGGAAGGGGGTCACATTTTCGTAGCAGAAATCACCGTCAGGCGGAGTTTTGGGACCAAGAATTGCATTTGGCTGCCACTGCTTTGACTTCTTGTTAGGATCCCAATAGGTCTTCATGAAGCCAGTACCGGTGCAAAGCGTCCAGAGGATTGTCTGGCGGAACTTTGAACCAATCTTCTGGCTTCGGTAGACCGAATCCCAAATCTGCTCACCAGCCTGAGCGGCAGCCAAATCCTTGTCTTCATTCGTAGACGGCACAACTGTTGCGCTAGGCTTCTGTGCCGTCAGTCGAGAAATCTCTGTACGAATGATAGGGCGGATACGGTTAATAACAGGCCGAGCACGATAGTAGGGAGCGGGAGGGATATAAAGACGAACGCTAGAACCAGAACCGTTAGAATTCTGGACAGGTACCAATGTGACATTTTGCTTCCCTGCGTAGAATGCAAGGTTCAAATACCACTGACGTTCAAGCTGCTGTCGAATTGACCTGCATCGGAGGTGAGCGGATTTCGTCCACGCGATTACTCGGTTTTCGAAATCCTTATTCTTGGAGCGACTCGCCAGCTCTGAAATCTGCTCCTGAGAATAAGGCTCAGTGTTTCCTCCGGGGACGACGGAAGATGTTGCTGCCATTCACCTCCTTTTTAGGTCAGTGGGTACGGAAAGCGTCCGGACCGCCAAATTCAGAAAGGAATTCATCATCCGTCTGCGCAAAGGCAAGAGACGGATCCATCCCTTGCTCCCGATACTTATTCGCTAGACGAAAGGCCATCTGCTGATCGTCCAGCACTGGAATTGGATCGGCGTCGCTTTGGTTTGGTGACTGATTCGTCAAACTCTGAGTTGTCGTCCACTGAAGATTCTGAAACGTCTGCAAATCCTTCGACGCTACCAGATTCGTCACTGTCATTAGATTCTGAGTCTGTTCCTTCAGGATCCGACTCATCCATTGGAACAGAAGAAGCATTGCTGCTGTCAGGATCAGAACTACCGCAATGACAGTTGCTGAGAAGTAGGCGGGCGGCACGAAGTTGCTCCCTAGCTTCGATCCAACGATCGTCACCCCGTGAAATTTCTTCCTGAAGATTCCGCTCTGCGAGAACCCAATCAGACTTCAGGCCGTAACCAAGAAGATCAGCGATTTCGCCAATGCAAAAAGTGCAGAGGTAAATTACGCCATACCAATCCTGAGTTTCGCCCCACTCTACAAACTGTCGCCCATCCCCACCGGCGCCCTTGCAAACAATGCAGACGCCAGGATTGAGGATAGCGACATTTGTCAGCCGGTAGCGAGAATTAGGATTCTCCTCAGCGAACTTCTGGACGTCGATAGGGCCTGTCGGAGATTCAGTTTCCTCAGGCTCGGGATCGACGCTTGCCTGCTGAATTAGATTCTGAAGATCCTGTGGGATTGCCCCACCCGCCGAGACAGCGAATGGGGCATCAACGT
The DNA here is from genome assembly GCF_014656055.1 of Streptomyces griseosporeus. Taxonomy (GTDB): domain Bacteria; phylum Actinomycetota; class Actinomycetes; order Streptomycetales; family Streptomycetaceae; genus Streptomyces; species Streptomyces griseosporeus. The sequence continues at coordinate 10,111 of NZ_BNBR01000011.1, read as the reverse complement.
CATTGTCTTCCGTAATCATTGGTCGATCGGGGTCACCATACATTCCCCTGACCAAGATTTCGGGGTTATTTACGTCCACTGCGTGGAATTACCTTCCTCAGATGAATCAGTTCCATCCGACTCAACATAGGGTTCCTCGGCGGTAGACATTTCGGAAGTATTCTCTTCCACGTCGCCGTCAGAAACCTCCGTTCCTTCTGAATCATTAACGTCCGCGAGACCGGCCGCAGTTTCCTCGGACGGGGCGGAATCAACTGGGACGTCATTCTGGTTTTCATCCGCGTAGTGTACCGTGCGATAATTCGAGGGAACAGTTCCCGTACGCTCCTGAACTTCAGGAGTCCAACCCGGGTAAGTATTGTCTACGACAACTTCCCGAGGTTCACGATCCTCAAGTCGCGCCGCACGATCCTCATGCTGCTGAAGTTCGAGCCGGTCGAGACGCTCATTGTGAGCAGCAGCACCAAGAGTGGGGTTGTCCCAAATTGCGGGATCGAGGTCAGTCACTTTCTACCGCCTTTCGGTGAGCACAATCACAATGCGTGTGACCGTGACAATTGTCGTGATCGTTTCGCGCACATCTCGGACAGATGAAACTACATGTCATCATTGAGAACAATCCGCCAATCTGTTTTCGGTTGGCTAAATCTCGGGTTCAAATTAGGATCTGTATTCCAATCACCCAATCCCGGGAGTTTAGCCGACGTGCCTCCAATTTGTGGCAACGCAGTTCGTTCTGGAAGTTTGACCGATTGCTTCAGCTCGGGCATAAAACTGAAGAAGTAGCGACATTCGTCGCAAGCGTGGTCATCCTTCTTGTGGATTTGATCGTACGGATTGTTTTGACTCTGTTGTTTCTTCGATGCCCAAGTTTTCCATCGGAGCCTGCTGATTTCACGAATCAGGTTAGCGCAGTTGCGCGTTATGCGCCAGGACGGTGTTCCGTCTTCCCGCAATGCGAGGTACTGATTGACTTTCGCGACACCGGTTAGGACGTCGTTATTGCCCAGAACAAAACCAATTCCCCGAATCGCGTATTCCGTTTGAATACTCGTTCCCGTGACCGCCTGCTTTTGCGCAAGGGCAGGGTCACAGATATTGACGTCTGGTAGCCTCCCATGCTCTTTGTTTTTCTGGTGAATGACAGCCGCATGATACTCAATGATTCGTCCCGCTTCATAATGTTCGTCAAAAGTGATGACTTCATTGTCAGGATTGACCGCGTGCCAATGAACCGCTGTCGGGTTATTGAAACCATGATCAAGTGACATGTAATGCTTGAACTGGGGGCCGCGAAACTCTAGCGGATCAATTTCGTCAATGACGTGAATCTTTGGATTGAAGGCCTTGTAGACCAAACCACCCATCTGAACAAACTTTCCGGAGCCACGAGCATTTCGCTCGTCCTCAGAAAGTGAATTCAGAAACTCCTCAACCTCAGTTTTGTCGAGGTGAGGATTCTCGGCCATGTCAACTTCAGTGATATCAATGTTTGGGTCGCCAAGAACACCTTTTTCGTAAATGGTGTCGTAAATCCACGTCATGCCCTCGACGGGCGTCATTGTGATCCAGAGGTGACCCTTTCGGTCAATGAGGCGCGCCATATTTTCAGTGTAAATTGTTTCGGGCGGCTCTTCGTCAAAATGCACGAAATCTCGTGAGGTTCCGGCAAATTTATCGAGGTCCTGATCGTAGGACATGAGTTCAACGAAGGAACCGTTTTCCAAATATAGTGTTCGCGTAGACGCTTCGTAAGCAGTTGTCCAAGCGCCTCCTCTGAGCTGAGAAGGTGGAAGCCATTGCTTGAGTTGAGGCTTGATGATTTTCTCAATTCCATTGAGAAAGTCAACCGAGATGATTCGTCCCGCAATTGGTCGGTCTGGAATTCGCTGGAATGGATGACTCCTGGTGAGCCACCAAATGTCTTCAACGATTCCTCCCGTAGTCTTCCCACTACGGTTTCCACCAATGTAGAGACGGATTCGTTTACTGCTTCGATGAAACTTTCTTTGCTTGGAATGAGGTACGTAGGAATTGATATCTGGGAAATCAGCAACACGCGCAAGATTTTCACCTAGATCTCGAAATGCATCCTGGATAGAAGTAATCTTCTTTCGAGGCGGCATATCCTCCTTTTTAAAGTTCGAAAACTTTAAACTCGCCCATTTGACGCGGGTCCCTAGCTCCGCAATACGGCAGGCACTACCGGCCAGGCCCCTCCGCTCCTACGTCGCTCCAGAAACCTGTCCGGCAGCCCCAGCCTACATTGCTACGCCCCGCGTCAATCGGTCGAGTTCAAACTTTTCTCACGGATCCGTATATTTGCCGGTTCCGGCAGCGTATTGAATTCCACCCAGGTAAATTCGATTAAAGTCTGCGGTTCCACCAAATCCGCGCACAGTGGGATTTTCAGTTGTGTTCTCTGGGATGTAAATGCGCGCACCCTGGTAAGAGTTTGTGTTCGTGCCGTCCGTCCCGACGGATATAGGTTCATGCCCCAGCATGAAAACAGCTTTCTGTCGAGGTAGCAAACCTTGCGGGAGTGGTTTGAGCACGGGCAGTGAAGTGTTTCGTGCAAAGTTTCCCGAAGTTGGTCCGATTACGCCACGCCAGAAAACTTTACCCTTGTTGTCATAGGCGATGGCGAAAGGGTTTGAGCCGGTTGGATTGAGTGACCACGTGCCATCATTGAGGCAAGTCGTCGGTACAACTTTCCATGGTGAAATGCCGTCATGAATGGGGCGCCAATGCCAACCCCAGTTAGCATCTTTTACCACGAGGAGATAAATAGATTGGGTGTCGCTCTTATAGAAGCGGTCACCAATGTTGTAGCTTCCTGAGGATGGCAAAGTTGTGCCGGACGGGGGAGCGGGAATGTCGACAATTTTATCCCAGTTCGGATTGAACCAAGTATCGACTGCTGACATTGAATCCGTCGGTTCAGGTTTTGCGAGTCCGTAATTCGACGTAGGCGGTTCAGGCATTTAGTACCACCAACTCAATTGGTCTAGCATGATGAAGTTACCGCCGCCCGGTCCACCCATATACTGGACTGAGATTCTGACGAAGTCGGTGGAGACGTCAACTTTCGCCATGGCGGAAGCAACTACCGTAGTCCCTGCCGATAGCGCTGCTGCAATTGGCTGTACGTGAATTCCGCCAACGGGTGCAAATGAAATGCCAGGTGAACCGGTCGTAGAAAAGTTCATGGCAAAGTAGCTGCCAAGCGTCCACGGGTTTGCCGCAGAGTCAAATTGGTAGCCACCTGCACATTCAATTTTCCTCAGGTAGCTATTGTTACGCCATTTTGGCTGGAAGCCTGGACGGATAGCCCGTGGCGATACGACTGGAAGATTTACCCATGCTCCCCAGCCAGTTTGAATTGTATCGTCAGGCGTCCGCCCGGCGGATCCGTTCCAAACATTGTACCGTCCACCGGAAGGGTATTCCTGTCCAGTTTCAACGTTTGGCAGGAAGCCACCAACAATGTACGGCCCGACCTTGTTGTCGATTTCGTCCCAGTTGAGATTGATCTGGTTGACTTCATCGACATTTGGATCGCCGGTAATTTTGTTGAGATTGAGGAAAGCCATTATCCCGTCACCTCAACATTGTATTCGATCCCGTAGAGGTCAATTCTGTTTTCGTCCGAGCCTGCGGTCGGATTGCCGCCATACCTTTTATACTGAACGTCGACTGAAAAGAAACCCACACGAGCAATGCTGTAGGGCGCAGCATTGCCAGCATGCATGGTGAAATACTTTCCTGTCGTTGGAATGGTCAGACTGGGCAGAGTGATGATGTTCGTTACATTTGTGTTGAGGGGGAGATTTGATCCGCCGAGCCAAAAGGCACCCGTCCACTCAATTTTAGCAGTGGTAGGGCTTGAGGCTCGGCGAATGATTCTCCACATCACTGGATGGTCAGGATGTTGACTGTAAGGAGAATTAACCGCTACGGGCGTCCATGTGGAAACGAACGCCCATGGATCCTGAACAAAAGAAGTTCCTGATCTGTAATAACTTGGCACGCTATTTGAGTAAGGCTTGTAATAGCGTCCGTACGGAACGTCAATCAGGTCAGGAATCTTTTGATCCGGCGGAACGTATTCGTACTCCAGCAGCCGCTTCAGATTCTTGTCGATGATTTCCCAGTTGCGATTGAGCTGGGTTTCAACGTCGACGAATTCAGTTGGCGCGGGCTTGTAAAGTTTGAAGACGTTTGTGTAACTTCCCACTCACCCTACTTCTTTGGAATAGTGAGCTTTACGCCAGGCTTCAGAACAACAAGGCTCGGATTGGCCTCGACGAATTCAATCCAACGGTCTCCGCTGCCGAGGTACTTTTCCGCTAGTCCCCAAAGTGTGTCACTATTTCCAACGGTGACCGTACCGGTTCCGGAAGGGGCAGGCTTTGGGCGAGTAGGGAGCTTCGGCTTCGGCCCTTCCTGAATTGCCTGCCAAATGTGGCCGCGAGCTTCCTGCATGGGCATTAGCTTGCCACGATAGCCAGGGTCCCACTTTCCCTGCTGCCATTCACCGTGCGCAATTACACTCTTATCCTTCCAACCGTGCTCCGTGCAAATTGCAGCCTGGAGGCGAATGGTGGACTTGTACTGTGCGTCGGTCATTCCAACCTGACCGTCATACATTACTTCCCAGCCGTAAAAATGAGCATTGCCGTCCGTGTCGGCCGGACCGGGCTTCAAAGTTACGGCGCCATAGTCTTCATTGATAACGTGATTCAGAACCGTATGACTGCCAAGTCCAGCGTGATTTGCACGCCCCCAGCCAACAAGGTGAACAACACCGTGAGTGTCAATTCCACCGTGGCAAAGTGGACCAGGAAGTCCGGCGTAGCCATTCCACAGGGTCTGAATCATTGAGTCCTGATTGTTGGACCCGGTGTGGTGAATCATGGAGCCGTGCATTTCGACGCCCCATGCGCCCTTCTGGTTGCGATTGTGGTCACGCCACGAAATCTGTCCAAACTTGTGCTCCTGGAAGGGGATTCCCCACTCCTTCAGGAGTTCTATCATTCTGTTCGCGCTCATTGCCTTGCTCACGTTTTAAATCCTCACGTCGTGTTGTCGGTGAAATTAATGAAGTTCTTGAGCATGTTGATGAGATTGGTCAAAGCAACGTTTCCACCCTTAGCTCCCGTCAAAACTAGCGCAGGAACCGTCAGATTACCAGAGGCATCCATTTGCAGCGGACCAAGCTTTGGTGATGAAACGCCATCATGAATGTGGTTTCCAGGGCTAGCCTGATTTCGTCCAGTTCCCAAAGTGTGATGCTGGCTTCGGGGCCCACTATCTACGTCGCTCTGAGAATGTGACCTGTTGCTTTCAGCGGCAGATGGAACATTTCCCGAGGCGGCGTCTTTTTCTGCGTTGTAAACCTGCCCGAACTTGTCAGGCTTTGTCGTCGGAGAGGGGTCCAATTGTTCGCCAGGCTTGATGCCAAATTTCACTGGCGTCAATTCACGCCCAGTTCCTTCAGCCATTATTCATCACTTCCCAATCCGGGTGGAACTGGAACGCTTTGAAGTTCGCCACTAATCGTCCGCGTGCGGAAATCATTTGCGTTGCTCATCATTTGATTCGTCAGCCCTGTGCTGAAACTTTCCGCAGTCGCTACGTTCGAAAGTTCGATGGCCATGTTGTGCAGAGTGACAGGATCCTTCACGTACTTCTGAATTATCTCGATGAAAGTGTGAAGGACTCGTCGAATATCGATCTGCTGCTCTTCGTTTGGTCGGTAGCGTCCAGTAATTTCGTACAACGCCTTCACGGATGCGACGTTACCATTTCGCGCGCCCTTGAGAACACCCTTATGGGCTTCGAAAACACTGTTCCTCAGCATAACTTCGCTACGGTCTCGCACGTAGGAAGCAAACTGATCGTCCAGAAGCCATGTGGACCATTGGCGCGTCGTAATGCCAATGTCGCGCAGCTTCTTTTCGTCGCTCCTGCGATCGTACGGGTCCAACATTGCAGCAATGGCATGCTGCTGTTCATCCGTGAGTTTGTCTTGCATGGGAGGGTAAACAATTCCCCTCGCCCTGAAAGACTTTTGAACTAGTGGGTTGGCCGCAAATCCCAGCAGCCATTTTTCATCTATGCCGGTCCAGCGCTGCAAGATTTGAGCAACCGTCGGCGATGAGCCGGTCGATGAATGAAAACGCTCGATGAAAAAGATGAGGTCGAGTTCTGTGTCAGAAAGGCTTTCAGTCAATGTTCTTCGGCCCCCGATCGATTCCCCTCAGGCGCTTCTTGCGGTCTTCTTCCAGCCTCACAATTGCCTTGCTAACAAGCTCTTTCGTCGCTTCGTGCTTTTGAACCGGCACAACAAGTTCACGAGCAACATACGCCATGGCAAGCTGGAACGCGTAAATTGAAAGCGTCTTAGCGTCCCAAGTGTTTGAATCTACCGCGTGCTGAACAACCTGAGCGCTAATTGTGAGCACCGCAACAACAATCACTGGATTGTTTTTGATGGACTTCCAAATTGCTCTCACTGAAATTGCCCCCTCCGGGGTCTAGATGAAAACCGTTGTCACTAAGGGGCCGGTTAGGGGCCGGAAATCCATGATCACGCCCCTGGATGCCTCTTCCTGGCCTCTAGATGCCCCTCTCGCGCGTCTGACCCCCTCTTAGGTACTTATGGAAGGGCGAGCGCTCCTAGGCCGTTAGAGAGGCGTCTGCGGCCTCGCCCTCTGGGAGAATTTCCGTCCAACTTTTGTCGATCAAATCGTTTTCGTAGAGCGCATCAAAAACCTGCTTAGGCATTTGCTTTTGAATGCCTTCTTCGTATCGCTGCACCATGTCGGGGTGAACACAAAGCCCAACAGCAAATTGTGTCGGGCTCGACCAGTATCCGCTCCGCCAGCGCTCAAAAATTATGTGTCCAGGTTCGCGACTCATCCGTCGGTTCAATCGCGTCGGTTCAATTCGTTCGACCGTCGCCCTGCGCGATGCCTTCTGAAATTGCACGTACCGTCGGTGAACCGCAGCAGGTTCAATTGAAAGTGCGTTGGCAACCCACTTTTGAAGTGCAGGGTTCAGACTGCTGTATGTTCCCTGTTCGGCCCTCGAAAGATACTGCCTTGAAAGTCCGAGTCGCTTTGCAAGGGCTGGCATTGAAAGCCCCTTGCTCAATCGTCCGTCGGTGATTGGATTCACAACATCGCCAGTGAAACTTGCGTTAACCAAAGGCCTCCCTTTTAAAAACGCCCGAACATTAGTACCATTTTAAGTCTTACCTCGTTGGTTGACAACGCCAATAAAGTTTTGAAAATTTTCGTCGCCGTGGCGATGCCTGACACGACTGGAAGTTCGACGTGTTCGCGAAGTTGCTTTCTTTGTTTGCTGCCTTCTTTCTCGGTTTGTTTGTTGCCGAGCCGGAGCCATTTTATGTGATGTGGGATTTGGTGAGACTCGGGATTGGTTGACACTGGTTTTTTGGTATGTCCATTGCTGGGGACCAGAAGAAGGAAACGCGAGTGGATTTTTGGACAACATCAAATGCACCCTGTTGAATGTGTCTTGTCAGCGCAACGAATCAGGAAATGGAGAAAGAAATGGGCAAGCGAATTGCGGGAATGGCTATCGCACTGATTGCCCTGATTTCTTTCCTGGTCGTCGGCGGTACGATCGTCCACTCCTTCAAGGAATTCCGTGAGCGCACCAATCCTTGGTCTCTGACCAATGTGCGTGCGAAGCAGGAAGAAGAGTTGGAGTGGCATCTGTTTCACGCTGAGGCGTATGCCGAGTACAGCGACGAATTCACTCGGCTCTTTGAGTCGCTCGAATTCAAGCAGGCGAAGAATGGTGCGCCCATGATTCGTCGCGCTGGCGAAAAGTCCTTCAAGTTTGTTTCGAAGGGCTAGTTCAAATCAATCGGGGCGTGGCTGTGGCCGCTGCGCCCCAATCAGAAAGGTGTCAGCAAATGGTGACCATCCCCTTCTCTACTGGCTTCAGCGTCGACGTGAACGTCGTCCGTGAGAATGGCGAAATGATCGTCCTCGCGGATTACGACAGCACGATCGCGACGGACGCATTCGACTACGCCATTCAGGCGCTGGGCTACTTCCGATTCGCCATTCAATCGATGGACGCGCGAAAGATTCAGATCATCGTGCGCCTCGGCAACCAAATCATTCAGGTGACCGAGATCGCAAAGGAAGTCCCCGAGGATGGCGGTTTCGTAGAGACTGTCTGATCTCCAATTGAAGAAGCCCCCGGTTCGCCGGGGGTTTTTTCAGGGCCGCGACTGGAAATGCGAGTGGAATTTTTGCAGCTAGTCGCCCGGCCTGTAGTGTCTTCCTTGTCGCCAAGAGAGGACGCAGAATCGTACTGATCGACGTACGTTTCTCCTTACGGGTTTTACTCCCGACTTGGCTGCTATGACTTTGTTTTGCCTTGCAGCTCTGAATTGGTGCAGTGGGTTAGAGTCCCATGGCCATTTCGGGTCTCACTCGTCGCCTTGTGGGCGATAGATAGACGAACGCTGCCCGTTCTTTGTGAACTGAATAGCGATAGCCCAAAATCCGAGGCGCGCGCCTTTTGAATTGCACTGACTGAGCTTTTCATTCCGCGCCCGGTTGCAAATGTTCGTCACCTTTTGGTGATCCAACGTTTGTACGCATATACGCTTGACAAGTCTCAGCTAAGCACTCGCTTAGTTGGGCGCAAGTTTGGTCACGGATCTGAACCGGGCAAACCGGGGCGGAAAAGTCCACTCCTAGAGTGAGACACCGTGGCCATTCTTGCCCCCACCTATGCTAGAATCTCAGTGGGAAGCAACCCCCCGATCGAAGGGACTCACATCATGGCTGCGATCACCTCGTTTGAGGAAGCTCTTAAGGCGTCTGGTCTGCCGAAGGAGGCGCTGGCTCCGATTCAGAGTGCGTGGGATAACGCATTCAAGCTTATCGTCGAAAACAACAAGCGTATCGCTCAGGTCAATGCGTCTAAGGCGAATGACCCGAACAACACGGAATACCTGGACTCGCTGTGGAAGTCTGCGCAGGCGAACGGGGACGAGGAAATCGCCCCGCTGGCGGACAAGTTCGACGCAGTCTCGGCTGAATACGAGCGGCTTATTGCAGAGCTGCGCGAAAAGGCGAAGGCTCACGTTCCGGCTCAGCTTTCTGAGGACGAGACCAAGAGCATGCGCGCTCTGGTGAATCAGAGTGCTGACGCAATCGACACTGCGCGAAAGCAGGCTCTGGCTCTGGTCACCATCATCGATTCCATGCTCGAAGTTAAGGGCATGGCAATTGAGGGCGGTGTGGCTTCGCTTCTTCCGCAGGCGGATTCGCTGAAGAACACTCGTGGTCGAAAGGGTGCGACTGGTGAAAAGTCGTACTCCACTCGAATCACTGGCTTCGACTTCAACGGCAACAAGGTTGCCAATGACGAGGGCAAGGTGAACTTCCGATTCGCCGCGAACAAGGTGAGTGAGGAAATCGGGGCGACGACTTACCCTGAGAACCGAATCACCGGTGACGAAATCGAGGCGGCGTTCTTCAAGGCGCTCGGTAAGGAATTCCGTTCGGTCAAGTCGACCGAGATTCCGGCCAGGACCGATTTCGATTTCGAGAAGGCGGTCAAGGTTTCGGATGACAAGACCGAGACCCGGGTCCTGAAGTTCACGGTTTACGGTCCGCAGCCTGAGACGAACAACACGAACAACGCTCCGGCCGAAAAGCCTGCTGAGGAAAAGAAGAATGACGCCCCGGCAAATGCTGAGGCTGCCCCGGTCGTGACTAAGCCCGCCGCAAAGATTGACACGCGGACTGAGGCTCAGAAGAAGGCGGAGGCTGCCAAGAAGTAAGGCCAGCAAAACCGGGAAGCAAAACCAGGAAAGCCCTACTCAAATGAGTGGGGCTTTTTTGGGTAGGAGGTAGAAACGATGGACGCTGAAAACTGTGAGCACAGGTACACTGAATACTTCACTCCCGAAAAGTGCGGGACGTATTGCTTGCGATGTGGAGAACGAAAGCCGGAAGAGAAATCTTGCTGCCACGATGATGGCTGCTTTGATTGCGGCCCATGCACTTGTTCCAATGTATGACCCTAGCCCACTCAATTGAGTGGGCTTTTTTTT
>NZ_BNBR01000010.1 GCF_014656055.1 Streptomyces griseosporeus | reverse complement strand
CGGGCGGGCCGCGCGGGGCCGGGCACGCGGCGGCGCGGCGGCTGCCTGCCGTAATCGTCGGCCACTTCCGTCACCTGCCGGGGGTCGTCGTCGGGGTGGTACTGACTGCGGGGGCGGGATAGGTCGGCATCGCCTCGGGGGCGAGGACCAGGGGCCGGCTCCCCCCGGCGGGCTCGGCGGCGGCCGGGGAGGGGACGCCGCGGACGGTGCCGTCGGGGGCGAGGAAGGCGGGGTCGCCGCCGGGCACCATGCCGAGTTCCCGGGCCCGCCGCTGCAGGGCCTGCGGGGCGGAGTAGGCGTCGACGTCCCGCTGGAGCGCCTGCTCTTCGTCGGTGAGGGACTTGGTGTCCTTCTGCAGGTCGTCGAGCTTGAAGGCGCCCTCGCTCAGCGCGGAGTTCAGCACCAGCAGCCCGATGAGGCCACCGCCGAGCAGCAGCACGACGAGCAGCACGAACGGCGTGCGGGCGGCCTGTCCCGGGGCCGCGGCCCCAGGAAGGAGCCGGGCGAGCCGGGCGGCCCGCCCCTTGAGTTCCGGTTTGCTGCTCACTCGCCCCCCTCAGGTCCGGTTTCCCCGGCCCGGCCGGTGGCCTGCGCTACGACGGGAACACCGGCGAAGCCCGCACCCGGGTGTGTCACTCCACGTCCTCCCTGATGCGCTCGGCCCCGCGCAGACGGGCGGGGGCGGCGCGGCGGTTCTCGGCGATCTCTTCCTCCGTGGGAAGTTCGGCACCGCGCGTCAGGAGCTTGAGCCGGGGCTGGTAGCGCTCGGGGACCACGGGCAGCCCGGGCGGCGCCGTGGAGGCGGCGCCGGCCGCGAAGACCTGCTTGACCAGCCGGTCCTCCAGCGAGTGGTACGACAGGACGGCGATCCGCCCGCCCACGCCGAGCGCCTTCACCGCGGCCGGGATCGCCCGCTCCAGCACGCTCAGCTCGCCGTTGACCTCGATGCGCAGCGCCTGGAAGGTGCGCTTGGCCGGGTTGCCGCCAGTGCGCTTGGCGGCCTGCGGCAGCGCGTCGCGGATCAGTTCGACCAGCCGGGCGCTGTTGCTGAACGGCTCCTTCTCGCGCTCGCGCACGACGGCGGCCACGATCCGCTTGGCCTGCTTCTCCTCGCCGTAGGCCCGCAGGATCCGCACCAGTTCACCCGGCGGATACGTGTTGAGGACCTCGGCCGCGCTGATGCCGGTCGTCTGGTCCATCCGCATGTCCAGCGGCGCGTCCTGGGCGTAGGCGAAGCCGCGGTCGGCCTCGTCGAGCTGCATGGAGGAGACACCGAGGTCGAACAGCACACCCTGCACGCGCGCGATGCCGAGCCGGTCGAGTACGGCGGGCAGCTCGTCGTAGACCGCGTGCACGAGGGTGGCGCGCTCGCCGTAGGGGGCGAGCCGCTCGCCGGACAGGCGCAGCGCCTCCTTGTCGCGGTCCAGGCCGATCAGCCGTGCCTCGGGGAACCGCGCGAGGAGTGCCTCGCTGTGGCCGCCGAGGCCGAGGGTGCAGTCGACCACCACCGCCCCGGGCCGCTCCAGGGCGGGCGCCAGCAGGTCCAGGCACCGCTGGAGCATCACCGGGACGTGTCGACTCTGGCTCAAGGGGCCCTCTCAGGTCCGGCGCGGACACGCACGCACCACCTGGTCCCCGCCCGCTCTGGAAGGGGAGGCCGGCCGGCGCCGGGGGCGTCGGCCGACCGGGAGCGGGAGGAGGCCGGGCCGTACGTACGCACCGCGCACGTGGGAGATCTCCGGACAGCGCGCCGGGTCTTACGGGTTCGGGGGTTCTCACGGAGGAGATCCGTCCAGCAGGGAGGGCCTCGCCTCCCGCTTCGCGTCACTTTAGTCCACCCTGTCTCGCGGTCAATCAACCGGCCTGCGCGTCGGCGGACCGGCGGGAGCGCGAACCGCCGGATCGGGGAAGACCACCCGCACGGCCGCGTCCCGGCCACCTGTGCGGGTCAGCTCGGGCCACCTGTGTGGGGTAGCTCACAGGAAGGACGTGATGACGCTCTTCTCCCGCTCTCACGGCGCGACCGGGTCGCCTGTGACCAGTAACGTCATGGGTATGACGACTCCTGCATCAGTTCCCACCGGCCCCGAGGGCGCCATACGCGGCACCGTGACCGACCGCCTCGTGGAGGCGAACGAGCAGTACGCCGCCAAGTTCAGCGACCCCGGCATGGACGCCCGCCCGGTCCTCGGCGTCGCGGTCGTGGCCTGCATGGACGCCCGTCTCGACCTGCACGCCGCGCTCGGCCTCCAGCTCGGCGACTGCCACACCATCCGCAACGCGGGCGGCGTGGTCACCGACGACGTGATCCGCTCCCTGACGATCAGCCAGCGCGCGCTGGGCACCCGCAGCGTGGTCCTCATCCACCACACCGGCTGCGGTCTGGAGTCCCTCACCGAGGAGTTCCGCCACGAGCTGGAGATGGAGGTCGGCCAGCGCCCGGCGTGGGCGGTGGAGGCGTTCCGGGACGTCGACCAGGACGTGCGGCAGTCGATGCAGCGGGTGCGCACCTCGCCGTTCCTGCTGCACACCGACGATGTGCGCGGCTTCGTCTTCGACGTGAAGACGGGTCTGCTGCGCGAGATCGACCCGGCGTAACCGGGACCGGCCCGTTCTCGTTTTTCGCGGATCCCGCTGCCCGCCGAGGCCGAAAAGGTCGTAAGAACTGACATATCGCGGCCTGTTGTCCACAGGCGAGTGACACGAATCGGTAACGGCAGCAAGAATGCGGAGTGTGGCGTCACGCGGAACTTTTCCCGGGTGGTGTCCGTGATTCGGGGTGGGCCGGTTTCGCAACGCAGAGCGTCGGCCCGGAGAAAGAACGGGCCGAGGAGGGCCGGGTGACGACCTATGACGAGCGAGCGAGCCTCACAGACCTGACTGCCACCGCGGAGAGGGTCCGCGGGTCGGTGGAAGGGGTGATCGAGGGCAAGCCCGAGGTCGTCCGGCTCACGCTCACCGTGCTGCTGGCGGAGGGGCATCTGCTGATCGAGGATGTCCCCGGCGTCGGCAAGACGATGCTGGCCAAGACACTGGCGCGGTCCATCGACTGCTCGGTGCGGCGCATCCAGTTCACGCCCGACCTGCTGCCCTCGGACATCACCGGCGTGTCGATCTGGGACCAGCAGCGCCGCGACTTCGAGTTCAAGCCGGGCGCGATCTTCGCGCAGATCGTGATCGGCGACGAGATCAACCGCGCCTCGCCCAAGACCCAGTCGGCGCTGCTGGAGTCGATGGAGGAGCGCCAGGTCACCATCGACGGGCAGACCTATGAGCTGCCGAGCCCCTTCATGGTGGTGGCCACGCAGAACCCGGTCGAGATGGAGGGCACCTACCCGCTGCCCGAGGCCCAGCGCGACCGCTTCATGGCCCGCGTCTCGGTGGGGTATCCCAGCGTCGAGGCCGAGCTGCAGATGCTCGACGTGCACGGCGGCGTCTCCCCGCTGGAGGACCTCCAGCCGGTGGCGCACGCGCACGACATCGTGAAGCTGATCGAGGCCGTCCGCGACATCCACGTCGCCGACACGGTCCGCAGGTACGCGGTCGAGCTGGTCGCCGCCACCCGGACCCACCCCGACCTCAGACTCGGCGCCTCCCCGCGCGCGACGCTGCACCTGCTGCGCGCGGCGAAGGCGTCCGCTGCCCTCAGCGGCCGGGAGTACGCGCTGCCGGACGACGTGCAGGCCCTCGCCGTCGCGGTGCTGGCGCACCGGCTGCTGCCCACCGCGCAGGCCCAGCTCAACCGACGTACCGCCGAGCAGGTCGTGCAGGAGATCCTCCAGCACACCCCGGTGCCCCAGGCGCCCCAGACCCATGGCTACGGCCTGGGCACCGCCGCCCCGGCCTACCCGCAGCAGCCCCCGCGGAGGCTGTGATGAGCACCGGGGGGACCGGGCGTCCGGAGGCCGACCGAGGGGAGAAGGGCGGCGTCCGGACCGCCCTGGCCGGGCTGACCACCCGCGGCCGTTCCTTCTTCGCCGCCGGCATCGCGGCGGCGATCTGCGCGTACGTCCTCGGGCAGGCGGACCTGCTGCGCGTCGGCCTGCTGCTCGCGGTGCTGCCGCTGGTGTGCGCGACCGTGCTGTACCGCACGCGCTACCGGGTCGCCGCCAGCCGCCGGCTCTCGCCCGCGCGGGTGCCGGCGAGCAGCGAGGCCCGGGTCCATCTGCGCATGGACAACGTCTCCCGGCTGCCCACGGGCCTGCTGATGCTCCAGGACCGGGTGCCCTACGTGCTCGGTCCGCGGCCCCGCTTCGTGCTGGACCGGGTCGAGGCGGGCGGCCGCCGCGAGGTGTCCTACCGGGTCCGCTCGGACCTGCGCGGCCGGTACGCGCTCGGGCCGCTGCAGCTGCGGCTGTCCGACCCGTTCGGCATGTGCGAGCTGACCCGCTCCTTCTCCGCCTACGACACGCTGACGGTGATCCCGCGGGTCGAGCCGCTGCCGCCGGTCCGGCTGACCGGCGAGGCGAAGGGGTACGGCGACGGGCGGCTGCGTTCGCTGGCGCTGGCCGGCGAGGACGACGTGATCCCCCGCGGCTACCGCTACGGCGACGACCTGCGCCGTGTCCACTGGCGCTCCACCGCGCGCTACGGCGAGCTGATGGTGCGCCGCGAGGAGCAGCCGCAGCGCTCGCGCTGCACGGTGCTGCTGGACACCCGGGGCATCGCCTACCGCGGCGCGGGACCCGACTCGGCCTTCGAGTGGGCCGTGGGCGGTACGGCGTCGGTGCTGGTGCACATGCTGGAGCGGGGGTTCTCGGTGCGGCTGCTGACCGACACCGGCAGCTCGGTGCCCGGCGAGGGCGCGGACGGCTTCGCGGGCGCGAGCCAGGAGTCCGCGGACGCGGCCGGGCTGATGATGGACACCCTGGCGGTGATCGACCACTCGGACGGCACCGGCCTGTCCCACGCGTACGACGTGCTGCGCGGCGGGAACGAGGGGCTGCTGGTGGCGTTCTTCGGCGACCTCGACGAGGAGCAGGCCGCGGTGGCGGGGCGGATGCGGCAGCGCAGCGGGGGCGCGATCGCCTTCGTGCTGGACAGCGATGTGTGGGGCCGTGAACCGAACGACGTGCCCGGACCGATGAACAGGACACAGGACCGGCTGCGGATGCTGCGGGAGGCGGGCTGGACCGCCGTGGAGGTGCCCCGGGGGGCCTCGCTGACCGCGCTGTGGCAGCAGGCGGACCGGCTGCGCACGGGTGTGCTGTCGGCCGGCGGGACGGGGACGGGGGAGGCGCGGTGACGACCGGGACGAGCGAGGGAGGGCCGCGGTGCTGAGCAGTCGGGCCCGGCTGGCCCTGTGCGCCTGGGCGGCCACGCTGATGGCGGCGTGCGCGCTGCTGCCGCTGGTCGACCCCGCCACCTGGATCCTGCAGGCGGCGTTCCTGCTGGGCGTCCAGTCGGTCGTGGGAGCGGCGACGCGGCGCATCCCGCTGGCCCGCCCGGTCACCGTGGCCGCGCAGACGCTGGTCACGCTGGTCCTGCTCACGCTGCTGTTCGCCCGGCAGCAGGCGCTCGGCGGGCTGCTGCCCGGCCCGCAGGCCTTCCAGCACTTCGCCGACCTGCTCCAGCAGGGCTCGGACGACATCGCGCGGTACGCGATCCCGGCGCCGCTGGAGTCCGACGGCATCCGGCTGATGCTGGTCGGCGGGGTGCTGCTGATCGGGCTGCTGGTGGACACGCTCGCGGTCACCTTCCGCAGCGCGGCCCCGGCCGGTCTGCCGCTGCTCGCGCTGTACTCGGTCGCGGCGGGTCTGTCCGACGGGGCGGGCGACTGGGTGTGGTTCCTGCTCGCTGCGGCCGGCTATCTGATGCTGCTGCTCGCCGAGGGGCGGGAGCGGCTGTCGCAGTGGGGCCGGGTGTTCGGCGGGGCGCCCCGGATGCCGGGGGCCGCGCCGGGGCCGCTGGCACCGGTGCGCACCGGGCGGCGGATCGGCGCGGTCGCGCTGGGCATCGCCCTGGTGGTGCCGCTGCTGCCGCTGCCCGCGATACAGGGCGGCCTGCTGGACAGCGCGCGCACCGGCGTCGGCGCGGGCACCGGCAGCGGGGGCACGATCTCCGCGGTCAACCCGCTGGTGTCGCTGCGCGACAGCCTGAACGTGGACCAGGACCAGACGGTGCTGACCCTGCGCACCACGTCGCCCACCCTGACCGACATGTATCTGCGGATCGTGTCCCTGGACGACTTCGACGGCACGACGTGGAAGCCGGCCAAGCGGCGCATCACCTCGGTGCCGGACGCGTTGCCGACGCCGCCCGGCCTGTCCGCGGACATCCTGCGCTCGGAGGTGCGGACCCGGATCACCGCCGCCGACGGGTACCGGCAGGAGTGGCTGCCGATGCCGTACCCGCCGAGCGCGGTGCAGGTGGGCGGCGACTGGCGGTACGAGCCGGTGGGCATGACGCTCGTCGGCGACCACCGCCAGACCACCAGCGGTCTCACCTACGACGTGACGAGCCTGGACGTGCAGCCGACGGCCGACCAGCTGGCCGCGGCGCCGAGGCCCCCGGCGGCCATGGCCCGCGACTACACCAAGGTGCCGGATTCGCTGCCGGCGGTGGTGGCGCGCACGGCCCGTGAGGTCACCGCGGGCGCGGCGACGGACTACGCGCGTGCGGTGAAGCTGCAGGACTACTTCTCCATCAACGGCGGCTTCCAGTACGACACCGAGGTGGACGTCGGCAGCGACTCCGGCGCGATCGCCCGGTTCCTGCGGGACAAGCAGGGCTTCTGCATCCACTTCTCGTTCGCGATGGCGGCGATGGCCCGCACGCTCGGCATACCGGCCCGGGTCGCCGTGGGCTTCGCGCCGGGCTCCCCGCAGACGGACGGTTCGGTGGCGGTGGGCCTGAAGGACGCGCACGCCTGGCCGGAGCTGTACTTCGAGGGCGTGGGCTGGACCCGCTTCGAGCCGACGCCCAGCCGGGGGACGACGCCGTCGTACACGGTGGCGGACACCCCAGGCAACAGCGTCCCGGACATCCCGCGGCCGACGCAGTCGGCGGGCGTCGGCCCGTCGGCGTCCGCGTCGAACAGCGCCGGCTGCGACGCGCTGGACAAGCGGCTCGAGGCCTGCGCCGGGGCGCTGCCGCCGGTCGCGGGCGACCAGGGCGGCAGCGGTACGCCGTGGTGGGGTGTCCTCGGCTGGTCTCTGCTGGGGCTCGCGCTGGCCGCGGTGCCGCTGGCGCCGATGCTGTGGCGGATGCGGCGGCGGGCCGTGCGGCTGGCCTCGGCGCAGCACGGGCCGGACGCGAGCGGCGCGGCCGGCCCGGCGCGGGAACGCGGCGGGGCCGCTGGGGGCAGGGCGTCCGCCACCGGGCCGGCCATGACGGCAGGGCCTGGGGAGGAGGCTTTGGCGGCCTCCGGTCATGTCCTCGCCGTGTGGCGGGAGGTGACCGACACGGCCTGGGACTACGGCATCCCACCGGACGAGGCGCTGACGCCGCGCAAGGCGGGGGCGCGGATCGCGCGGCTCGGCGAGCTGGACGAGCGGGCGTCGGCGTCGGTGCACCGGGTGGCGGGCGCGGTGGAGCAGGTGCTGTTCGCGCCGCGTCCACAGGCGCAGGCCGGGCTGGCGGAGGACGCCCGCAGGCTGCGGGCGGCGCTGCGGGAGCGGGTCGGCTGGACGACGAGGCTGCGGGCGGTCGTCGCGCCCCGTTCGGCCATCCGGGCGGTCTGGGACCTCGCGGACCGCTGGACGGCCGTCAGGGCCCGCTGGACGGCCCGCTGGACGGCGCTGCTGCGGCGCCCGTCGGGCCAGCAGAGCGGCTGAGGCGAGACTTGTCCGGCCGGCCCGGCCGGACAAGTCCGCCGGACATCGCCGGCCCGGCCGGAGAAGTCCGCCGGACATGCTTGAGGGGGCGACCACTTCGGTGGTCGCCCCCTCAAAGGATGTCCGATGGCCGTCCGGCGGTCAGTGCCCCTGCTGCTCGTCGCGGCGCCGCTGCCAGCGCTGCTCGATGCGGTCCATCACGGAGCGCCTCGCCCGGCCCTGGTGCCGCGCGTGCGGCGGGGCACCGGTCTGTTCGCCCGGCTTGGGGGCCTTGCGCCAGCCGGTCACGGCGAGCACCGCGCACCCCAGCATGACGAGGAAGCCCACCACACTGAGCCAGACCTGCTTGGCGACCATTCCAGCCATGAGGAGCGCAATTCCCACGAGGAAGCCCGCGACCGCCTGGTAGACCCGCCGCCGGGTGTACGTACGCAGCCCGCTTCCCTCAAGCGCCGACGCGAACTTGGGATCTTCGGCGTACAGCGCTCGCTCCATCTGCTCGAGCATGCGCTGCTCGTGCTCCGAGAGCGGCACGGAGTCCTCCTCATCGTGCAGTCGCCGGGGCGACCCGGGGGGTCTCTTCAGGATAGGCAGGGAATCGCCCCCGTGAAACCCGCCCCTCTGCGCCAATTGAGCAACCGGGATCCGCCATGCGCGTCCCGGCTCGCTGAGGCTTCCATTCCCCGGCGGCCGGCCCGTCATGCCGGGCGGTCTCCCTCGATCATACGGCGCCGCGCCCCCGAACGGAGGGCCTGTGGCGTACTCCATCTGCGGCGCAGGCGCTGATCAGCGGCGCGGTGCCGGGCGTCACGGCAGACGGCTCAGGCCCCTGTGGCACCTGGGGTCTCACCGAGCACATGGAGCTGCGTGGCCACGGAGTGGAACGCCGGCAACTCGGCCGCGGCCTCCTCCAGCTTCAGCAGCGCCTCCAGCGCGCCGGGCTCGGTGTCGACGAGGACGCCGGGCACCAGGTCGGCGAAGACCCGCACGCCGTGCACCGCGCCGACCCGCAGGCCCGCGCCCTCGACCAGCGCGGTGAGCTGCTCGGCGGTGAAGCGGCGCGGCACGGGGTCGCCGGCGCCCCAGCGACCGCTCGGGTCGTCGAGGGCCTGCTTGGCCTCCTTGAAGTGGCCGGCGAGGGCGCGTGCGAGGACGGCGCCGCCGAGGCCGGCGGCGAGCACGCTGAGGACGCCCTCGGAGCGCAGCGCCGCGACGGCGTTGCGGATGCCCTCGGCGGGGTCGTCGACGTACTCCAGCACGCCGTGGCACAGCACCGCGTCGTAGCCGCCGCGCTCGACCACGTCGAAGAGGCCGTGGGCGTCGCCCTGCACGCCCTTGACCCGGTCGGCGACCCCGGCCTCGGCGGCGCGGCGCTCCAGCGCGAACAGGGCGTTGGGGCTGGGGTCGACGACGGTGACGCGGTGGCCGAGCCGGGCGACGGGCACGGCGAAGTTGCCGCTGCCGCCTCCGGTGTCGAGGACGTCGAGCGACTCCCGTCCCGTGGCCTTGACCCGGCGGTCGAGGGCGTCCTGGAGGACGTCCCACACCACGGCGGTACGGAGAGAGGCGCGGGGTCGCATCGGGTCCGACACGGCAGTTGACTCCTCGGCGCGGCACCGCCACTTGCACGGCGGCGCGAACGGGCTGCCTCCCCTCGGCCCGGGGACGGAGAAAGGAGGCTTCAGGCGCCTCCACCCTATTGCCTCCTCGTCCCCACCTGGCCATTGCGGTCGCCGATGGGCCGCCGCGGGTCAGCCGGCGTCGGGCATCCCGGCCTCCCGCTCCCCCGCGCCGCGCGGCTCGTCGGTGTCCTGGCGGGGCTGGGGCAGGACCGGCTGGAGGACCAGCATGCGCTCGACGAGGCGGAGGAACATCGCCACGTCGCGTATCAGGTCGTCGGCGTCCCGGCGGCTGGCCGCGCCCTGGATGCCGGCCTCCGCCCGGGCGCGGCGCCGGGCCCCGGAGGCGAACAGCGCGCTCCACTCGGTGAGTTCGGGCGCGATCTCGGGGAGCACTTCCCAGGCGCTCCGGATCCTGGCCCGCTTGCGCGGTGAACTCTCGGGCCGCCCGCGGGCGGCGAGCACGGCCGCCGCGGTGCGCAGGGCGGCGAGGTGGGCGGTGGCGTACCGCTCGTTGGGGGTTTCGAGGACGGCGGCCTCGTCGAGGCCGGCGCGGGCCTGGGCGAGCAGGTCGAGGGCGGCGGGCGGGGCGCTCGCCCGGCGCAGCACGGGGTGCACGTCGCTCGCCGGGCCGGTCAGTGAGGGTGCAGGGCCGGTGGCGCGGCGCCGGCGGGCGGCTGCTGCGTGGGAGCTGGCCATGACGAACCTCCTGTCGTCTGTCGACGGCACGCTCCGCATCGGAGTGCCGTATGTGCTCATCGTGCGGTATGCCACTGACAATCCGATCTGACCTGGGCTTTTGCCTCGATCGAAGGTTCGGGCTAGTTTTTGCACTGACCAGTCAGTTCAAAAAGTCGCCCCGTCACGGGGCGACTCACGCCAGAGGGGGTGGGACTGTGGCCGGAGCAGGTGTCGTCGCCGACAACCTCGGGCTGCGAGGTCCCCGCGGCTGGGCGTTCCGCGGCGTCGACCTCGCCGCGGAGCCCGGTTCGCTGATCGCGGTGGCGGGGCCGTCCGGCTCCGGCCGCACCTGCCTGCTGCTCGCGCTCACCGGGCGGATGCGGCCCACCGAGGGCACGGCCGCCGTGGACGGCCTGCGGCTGCCCCGGCAGATGGCCGCCGTCCGCAGGATCAGCGCGCTCGCGCACGTGCCGGGGGTGACCGACCTCGACCCGGCACTCACCGTGGGCGAGCACCTGCGCGAGCGGGCGCTGCTGCAACGCCGGTTCGGGGACTCGGTGCGCTCGCTGCTGCGCCCACGCGCGCAGCGCGCCGCCGAGAGCCGGCTGCGCGTCGAGGCGGCGCTGGAGGCCGCCGGGCTCGACCGCGAGGCGCTGCCGAAGGGCTCCCGCACCGCCGTACGGGATCTGGAGCGGCTGGAGGCGCTGCGGCTGTCCGTCGCGCTCGCCCTGATCGGCCGCCCGCGGCTGCTCGGCGTCGACGACACCGACCTGAAGCTGTCGGACGCGGAACGGGGTGAGGTCTGGGCGCTGCTGCGGTCGCTGGCCGAGACCGGCACGACCGTGGTGGCGGTGTGCAGTGAGGCCCCGCAGGACGCGGTGACCGTGTCCACGGCCGTACCGGTGGACGGGGCGGAGGGGGCGGAGGGAACGGGCACCGACGCCGATGCCGAGGCGGGCGCCTGCGCCGATGCTCAAGCCCAGCCGGATGCCGATGCCGATGCCGCCGTCAGCGGCGACGACCCGAAGGAGGCCGAGGATGCGCACTCCGCGACTGGCCGCGCTTGAGCTGCGGCGCTTCGGCCGGGGCAGGCTGCCGCGCGCCGCGCTCGTGGCGCTCCTGCTGCTGCCGCTGCTGTGCGGCGCCCTGTACCTGTGGTCCTTCTGGGACCCGTACGGCCGTCTCGACCGGATCCCCGTGGCGCTCGTCAACGCGGACCGGGGCGCGACCGTGGACGGCAAGAGGATCACCGCGGGCGACGACATCGCCGGGCGGCTGCGCGACTCACGGACCTTCGACTGGCACGAGGTCGGCGCCGAGGAGGCGCGCCGGGGCGTCGAGGACGGCACCTACTACCTGTCGCTGACCATGCCGTCCGACTTCAGTGCCCGGATCGCCTCCAGCTCCGGCGACGCTCCGGAGGCGGGCGCGCTGCAGGTGCGCACCAACGACGCGAACAACTACATCGTCGGGCAGATCTCCCGGAGCGTGTTCAGCGAGGTGCGCACGGCCGCGTCCACGAAGACGGCGCGTTCCTTCCTGGACCGCATCTTCGTCTCCTTCTCCGACATCCACGACAAGACCGTCGAGGCCGCCGGCGGCGCCGACAAGCTCAGCAGCGGCATCGGCAAGGCGGAGAAGGGCTCCAAGGACCTCGCCGACGGGCTGAAGGACGCCAAGGAGGGCAGCGGCAAGCTGTCCGGCGGGCTGAAGAAGCTCTACAAGGGCGCGGGTGACCTGGAGGACGGCTCGGCGCGGGTCGCCGAGGGCACCCGGCAGCTCGCCGCGAAGGTCAACGGGACCGCCGGCAAGGTGCGTCCGTTCCTGAAGGACAACGAGAAGACCATCGGCGACACCGCGCAGCTCGTCGCCGACTCCGCCGGCGGTATCCGGCACAACCTCGACACGCTGGTGGAGCGGGCCCCCGGTGCCGCCCGGCGCGCCCACGCCGCCGCCGACCTGCTCGACGGCGTCTACGAGCGGCGCTGCGAGACGCCGGTGCTGCCCGACGCGGCCTGCGACGACCTGGAGAAGGCGAAGACGGGCGCCGCCGACGTGGCGGTCGTCGCCGACGACCTCAACGCCCTGATCGCCGACCAGGACGGCGACCTGAAGGCGCTCGACACGCACCTCGCCACCCTGCAGAAGCAGGCCCAGGCGCTCGCCGACCGCGCCCCGCACCTGTCGGAGGACCTCGACGACGCCGTAGCGAAGATCAACAAGCTGAACAGCGGCGCCGCCGCGGTCGCCAAGGGCGCGAAGACGCTGCACACCGGCCTCGGTACCGCGAAGAAGGGCGCGGTCGCCCTGGACACGGGCGTGGGCCGGCTGAAGACGGGCGCCGAGACGCTCAGCGGCGGCATGTACCGGCTGGTCGACGGCTCCGGCAAGCTCGCCGGCGGGCTGCACGACGGCGCCGGGAAGATCCCCGACTACGACGAGCAGGAGCGCGACCGGCGCACCGGCGTGATGGCCGACCCGGTCCGGCTCGCCGCCCGGGACCTGCACGACGCGCCGAACTACGGCACCGGGTTCGCCCCGTACTTCATCCCGCTGTCGCTGTGGGTGGGCGCGATGGTGGCGTACATGCTCATCCCGCCGATGAACCGGCGCGCGCTCGCCGCGGGCGCCCCCTCCTGGCGGATCGCGCTCGCGGGCTGGCTGCCGGTGGCGGCGATCGGGGTGGTGCAGTCGGCGGCGCTGATGGCGGTGCTGCACTGGGCGGTCGGCCTGCAGCCGGTCCGGGCGGCCGGCACGGTGGGCTTCCTGTTCCTGGTCACGGCCTGTTTCGCGGCGATCGTGCAGTGGCTGAACGCCCGTTTCGGCGCGGCCGGCCGGATCCTCGTGCTCGCGCTGCTGATGCTCCAGTTGACCTCGGCGGGCGGCACGTACCCGGTGCAGACCTCCCCGGAGTTCTTCAACGCGATCCACCCGTACCTGCCGATGAGCTACGTCGTCCAGGCGCTGCGGCGGCTGATCACCGGCGGTGGCCTGGGGCCCGTGTGGACGGCCTGCGCGGTGCTGGCGGCCTTCACCGCGGGCGCCCTCGCGCTCACCGCGCTGTCGGCGCGCCGCCGCCAGGTCTGGACGCTGGACCGACTGCACCCGGAGCTGAGCCTGTGACCACGCGCGCGTGCGTTCCTGTGACAATCAGGGCCATGGAAAGCAGCACCACGTCGGGCGGCACCTCCCGCCGCGAGGCCACCCGGCAGAAGCTCTACGAGGCGGCCGTCACGCTCATCGCCGAGCAGGGCTTCTCCGCCACCACGGTGGACGAGATCGCCGAACGGGCCGGCGTCGCGAAGGGCACCGTCTACTACAACTTCGCGAGCAAGTCCGTCCTCTTCGAGGAGCTGCTGCGGCACGGGGTGGGCCTCCTCACCGCGTCCCTGCGGGAGGCCGCCGAGAGCACCGCCCGGGGAGGCGGCTCCAAGGTGGACGCGCTGGACGCGATGATCCGCGCGGGGCTCGTCTTCATCGACCGCTACCCGGCCTTCACCCAGCTGTACGTGGCCGAGCTGTGGCGCACCAACCGGGCCTGGCAGTCCACGCTCATGGTGGTCCGGCAGGAGGCGGTCGCGGTCGTGGAGGGCGTGCTGCGCGAGGGCGTGGCGGGCGGCGAGTTCAGCGAGGAGATCGACGTCCCGCTCACCGCGGCGGCGCTCGTCGGCATGGTGCTGGTGGCCGCGCTGGACTGGAAGTCCTTCCAGCCGGAGCGCTCCCTGGACGATGTGCACGCGGCGCTGTCCCGGCTGCTCCAGGGCCGGGTGAGCGGGCGCCGCTGACGGCACGCGAAAGCGCCGGTCAGGTGTGGCCGCGTCCCCCGACGGGCCCCGCCTGAACCGGCGCTTCCGCTCGCTCCCCCGTGCGCCCCCGTACGTTCCCCCGCCGGGACCCCCGTTGCGCGGTCGTCCCCCGGGTTCCCCCGTGCCTCGCTCCCGCCGGCTCCTCGGCCGGCGGAAGGAGCGGATCGAGGGCGGCTCCGTTCCGGCGCCCCGTGTCGCCGGTGCCGGAGCCGTGCCCTGTCTCCGTGCCTCCACTCTCCCGTCCGGGCGGGCCCTGCCCCATCCGCGCGGGTACTCATCTCCCTGCTTAGGTACGGATACTCAGCCCTGCGCACTCACCCCCAGCCCGCCCGCGGGCCGTCTGGTGCCGGGGACGGGCGTGCGGCTACTCCCCCGGCCGGAGTGTCGGTGGCGGCGGATAAAGTCGCAGGCATGGCACGGATTGCGGTGATCGGCGCCGGGATGGGCGCCCTGGCGGCGGCCGCCCGGCTGGCCGTGGCAGGCCACCGGGTGGTGGTGTACGAGCGGACGGAGACGTACGGCGGTGCGCTGCGCCGCTTCGAGCGGGACGGCTTCCGCTTCGACACCGGTCCCGGGCTGCTGCCGCTGCCGGCGGTCTGGCGCGACCTGTTCGTGAAGACGGGCAAGGAGCCGCTGGAGGCCTGCGTCGACCTGGTCCAGGTCGACCCGGCGGCCCGCCACGTCTTCCCGGACGGCACGGAGGTCCCGCTGCCGAACGCCTCCCGTGCCGGGGTCGTCGCCGCCCTCGACGAGACGCTGGGCGCCGGGGCGGGTGAGCGCTGGGGCGACTTCCTGGTCCGCGCGCGCGAGACGTGGGACCGCACCCGCCGGCCCCTGCTGGAGGAGCCGCTGTGGCCGAACTGGCGGGTGCTGGCCGACAAGGAGCCGTACCCGTCGGTGCCGGTCAAGCGGCTGCTGCGCACGCGGCGTGCACGCACGCTCCGCGAGATCGGCACCTGGGAGCTGCGCGACGAGCGCCTGGCCGCCCTGCTGGAGAGCCATGTCCTCGCGTACGGCGTGGACCCGCGCACCGCTCCGGCGAGCGCGGCGGTACTGCCGTACATGGAGCACGCCTTCGGGATGTGGTACGTCCGCGGCGGCCTGCGCGAGCTGGCCCGCGCGGTGTACGAGCGGTGCCTGGCCCGCCGGGTGGAGTTCGTCTTCGGTGCTGAGGTCACGGGCGTCGTGGAGAAGGACGGCCGGGCGGCGGGGGTGGAGCTGGCCGACGGCACGGTGGCCGAGGCGGACCATGTCGTGGCGGACGTGGACCCGGCGCGGCTGCGCGTCCTCACGGACCGCGTCCTCGACGAGGACGGCGATGTGCGGGCCGACCCGGCGACGGTAGGGCCCGGGCGGGCCGTGCTGCTGCTGGCGCTGCGCGGCGAGCGCGAGCCGGGGGCCGCGCACCGCACGGTGGTCCACGCGCCGGACGGCGAGAAGGAGCTGGACTTCCTGGTGGCGACGGGCGGCGAGGAGCTGCCGTGTCCGACGGTGACGGTGCTGCGCCCGGACGACCCCACGCTGAGCCCCGAGGGGCACGAGTCGGTGGTGGTGTCGGCGGTGGTGCCCGCCGACCTTCCGTGGGAGTCCGAGGCCACGGTACGGCGCTGCACGGATGTGCTGCTGGAGGCCGCCGGGCGGGCGGTCCCCGGCCTGCGCGAGCGTCTGCTCTGGCACGAGTTGCGCACCCCGGACCGCACCGAGGACGAGACGGGCGCCCGCTTCGGCGCCGTGCCCCCGCCCGCGCTCGCCGCCGGGCGGGGTCGTCACCTGCACCCGGCGAACGCCACCCGGCTGCCCGGCCTGTACCGGGTCGGCGGGTGGTCCCACCCCGGCGGCGGGCTGCCGCACGCCGGTATGTCGGGTGCGCTGGTCGCCGGGCTGATCGTGGAGGGGCCGGAGTTCCGCGGGTCGCAGTGAGGCGGCGACCCGCGTAGACCTCAGAAGCGGTACTGCTCGTCGAAGCCGTTGCCGGCGGTCTGCCCGTTGCCCTGCTGGTGGTACGGGTAGGCCTGCTCGGGCGGCAGCTCGCCGCCGTAGGAGTCGTCGCTGCGCTGCTGCGGGACCCAGGCGCCGCCGGGCGGGGTCGTGCCGTCGTAGCCGCCGGTGCCGTACTGGTCCTGGCCGTACGCCTGCTGGCCGTAGGCCTGGCCGCCGTAGGTCGTGTCGTACGTGGGGCCGCCGTAGGTCTGGGTGCCGATGTACGGGTCGGAGTAGGCGGCGTACTGCTGCTGGCCCGTGGTGTCGTAGCCGTACTCGCCGTAGCCGGAGTAGGAGGCGTCGTAGCCGTAGGTCTGGTCGGCGCTCTGGGCGGTGGCGGCGTACTGGTCCTGGGGCTGGGCGGCGCCGGCGTGGGCCGGGTCGCCGTAGATGCCGTAGGAGCCGGTGTCCTCGGGCAGGGGCTGCGGCTGGTAGACGGCGGTGGCGTCGGTGGCCGGGCGCGCCGGGGTGAAGACGTCGTCGCGGTCGGCGTCGTCGTCGTGGCCGTAGGAGATCCGCTCGCCGTAGGCGCCGGTGTCCGCCGCGTCGTCCGCGTAGCCGTCGTCGGCGGCCTGGAGGTCGGAGACCTCCAGGGTGGGCTCCCGGCGGTCCGCACCGCCGCGCCGCCGCTTGCTGCCGCCGCTGTCGGCGGCCGGGCGGCTGACCGCCCAGCCGGCGGCGAAGCCGCGCCGGAAGGACAGCGTGACGTAGGTCTGCCCGACCGCGAAGGCGACGGCTCCCAGCGCGATGACGAGGACAGACGGGATCAGTACACCGAGGACGACGCCGAGGAACCCGACGAACGCGAGGAGCCGCCAGCGAAGCCGTGCCTTGTACTGCAGCAGCACTTCACCGAGCAGCCACAGCGCGACGACGCCGAACGCGATGTAGAGGACCGTCCAGCCCATGTACGCCCCTCTCCCAGTGGCCGCTGTGCAGTGTGTCGTATGGCAGTGCGACCGGTCTAGGCCTGCGGCGGGTGGTGCAGACCCAGGTTCTCGTAGATTTCCAGCGTCGCCGTGGAGCTGTTGAGCGTGATGAAGTGCAGACCGGGCACACCCTCGGCCAGCAGCCGCGCGCAGAACTCCGTGGCGAATTCGATGCCAATGGAGCGTACAGCGGACGGATCGTCTTTTGCTGTGAGGATCCGCTCTTTCAGACTGTCGGGAAAAGCGGCGGTGCTCAGCTTCGGCAGCCGCTCCAGCATCTTGATGCTGGTCACGGGCAGGATCTCGGGGATCACCGGGGTGTCGCAGCCGGCCGCGACGACCTTGTCGCGCAGCCGCAGGTAGGGCTCCGGGTGGAAGAACATCTGTGTGATGGCGTAGTCCGCGCCCGCGCGGCACTTGTCGACGAAGTGCCGTACGTCCGTCTCCCAGTCGGTGGAGCGCGGGTGCATCTCCGGGAAGGCGGCGACGCCGACGCAGAAGTCGCCCGACTCCTTGATGAGCCGGACGAGCTCCGCCGCGTACGTCAGCCCCTGCGGGTGCGGCACCCAGGCACCCATGGGGTCGCCGGGCGGGTCGCCGCGCACGGCGAGCATGTTGCGGATGCCGGCGTCGGCGTACTGGCCGATGATGTTGCGCAGTTCGGCGATGGAGTGGTCGACCGCGGTGAGGTGGGCGACCGGCGTGAGCGTGGTGTCCGCGACGATCTGCTCGGTCTCCTTGACCGTGCCCGCGCGGGTGGAGCCGCCGGCACCGTAGGTCACGGAGACGAAGTCGGGGGCGACCGCCTCGACCCGCCGGAGCGCGCTCCACAGGTTCCGCTCGCCCTTGGGGGTCTTCGGCGCCGAGAACTCGAACGAGTACGTCGTCTTGCCGGTGGCGAGGATGTCGCGCACGGTGCGTGCGCGATCCGTCCTGGTGGATGCGGTTCCGAGGGCCATACGGGCAGGTTAGCCAGGGGTGGGCGGTCCCCCAACCGGATCCCGGATATTTGCCCGAATTGCCCGCTCTCTGTCCACCCCTTGGACAGTCACCGGTCCCGCATCCGGGGAAAGCGGCGCTGCTCAGACCTGCCGCAGCCGCTTGGCGAACTCGGCGGCGGCCGCGGCGGGGTCGTCCGCCTCGGTGATCGCCCGGACCACCACGACCCGGCGGGCGCCCGCCTCGATCACCTCGTCGAGGTTGCCGAGGTCGATGCCGCCGATGGCGAACCAGGGGCGGTCGGTGCCGAGCGCGGCCGTGTGCCGGACCAGGTCGAGGCCGGGCGCGGGGCGGCCGGGCTTGGTGGGGGTGGGCCAGCAGGGGCCGGTGCAGAAGTAGTCCACGCCGTCCTGGGCGGCGGCCGCCTCGGCCTCGGCCGTGGAGTGCGTGGAGCGGCCTATGAGCACCTCGTCGCCGAGGATCGCGCGGGCCGCGGGCACCGGCAGGTCGCCCTGCCCGAGGTGGAGGACGTCGGCGCCGGCGGCGTGGGCGACGTCCGCGCGGTCGTTGACCGCGAGGAGCTTGCCGTGCCGGGCGCAGGCGTCGGCGAAGACCTTCAGGTGCTCAAGTTCCTCGGCCGCCTCCATGCCCTTGTCGCGCAGCTGCACGATGTCGACCCCGCCCGACAGGGCCGCGTCCAGGAACGCGGGCAGGTCGCCCTGGCGCCGGCGCGCGTCGGTGCAGAGGTAGAGCCGCGCGTCGGCGAACCGGGCGCGGGCGTCGGTGTGCAGCATGCGGGATCCCCCCAGGGTGGGTGCCGTGTCGGTGGCGTACGGGCCGGGCCCGACGGCCTTCGGGGCCGTGCTCGTCCGAGGCCGTGGCCTGCGCGGACGCGGGCCCGGCCCGTACGCCGGACGGTGTTCGGTGGTGCGGCGGTGCGGCGGTCGGCTCAGACGGCGAGCGCCTGGGCGCGGCGCTTCACCTCCGTGCCGCGATTCTCGCTCAGAGCCTGCGCGGGGGTGCCGGGCAGGCTCGGGTCGGGGGTGAAGAGCCATTCGATCATCTCTTCGACCGTGAAGCCGTCGTCCCGCAGCAGGGTCAGGGTCCCGGACAGGCCCTTGACGACCTTGTCCCCGTCGATGAAGGCGGCGGGGACGTGCAGCGCGCGGTTCTCACCACGGCGTACGGCGATGAGCTGGCCCTCCTTGACCAGCTGCCGCACGCGCGTCACCTCGACGCCGAGCATTTCGGCGATGTCGGGGAGGGTGAGCCAGGCGGGGACGAGAGCATCGATTTTTGCGTCAATCTCGGTCACGGAAACAAGACTGCCATCTGCCACTGACAGTCGGAAGCCGGGCCGGTCCACCTGGGGAAACACACCCCCGGGCGGGTCAGGGTCCACCGGCAGGTCACACCCCGCGGGCGGGTCGGGCCACGGCGGCCTTCAGGGGCCGTGCCGGGTCCGCCAGCAGCTCCGCGTCCATGGGGGTGCCCGCCTCGATCAGGCGGCGCCCCTGGGCCAGGTCCCGCGGCCGGCCGACGGCCAGGAGGGCGACCAGCCGGCCCTTGCGCAGCCAGCACACCGTCCAGGCGGGCCCCTCGGCGTCACCCCGCCAGACCATGCGGTCGGCGGCGGCGTGGTGCCCGGCGTACTGGACGAACCGGCCGAACTGCTCCGACCAGAAGTACGGCACCGGGTCGTAGACCGCGGGCGGCGCCCCGGTGGCCGCGCCGACGATGTTCGCGGCGACGGTGCGCGGGCCCTGCAGGGCGTTGTCCCAGTGGTGGACCAGCAGCCGCTCGCCGTAGCGGGCGGACGGGAAGGAGGCGCAGTCGCCGACGGCGTACACGTCGGGCACGGAGGTGCGCAGGCGGTCGTCGGCGACGACCTCGCCGTGCGCGCCCAGCTCGACGCCGGACCCGGCCAGCCAGCGGGTGGCCGGGCGGGCGCCGATGCCGACGACGACCGCGCCGGCGGGCACGCGCGTGCCGTCGTCGAGCAGCACCGCGCCGGGCTCGACCCGCGCCACGCGCGCGTGCGTACGCAGGACGGCGCCGCTGTCGGCGTACCAGGCGGTCATCGGCGCGGCGACCTCGGCGGGCAGCGCCCCGGCGAGCGGGCGGTCCGCGGCCTCGACGACGGTGACCGCGCAGCCGGCCTCGCGCGCGGCGGTGGCGAACTCGGCGCCGATCCAGCCGGCGCCGACGACCACGATGTCGTGCTGGCGCTCCAGCACCGGCCGCAGCCGTTCGGCGTCGTCGAGGGTGCGCAGCAGGTGCACGCCGGGGACGCCCTCGGCGCCGGGCAGCTGGACGGGTTCGGCGCCGGTGGCGACGACCAGCACGTCGTACGGCACGGGCCCGGCCTCGGTGTCCAGCTCGTGGTCGGCCGGGCGCAGGCCGGTCACCTCGCGGCCCAGCACCAGCTCGATGCCGAGCCCCTCGAAGTCGACGTCGAATGCGGAGCCCTCGGCGGTGCCGAGCAGGACGGCCTTGGACAGCGGGGGCCGGTCGTAGGGCTGGTGGGGTTCGGCGCCGATCACGGTCACCGTGCCCGTGAAGCCCTGTTCGCGCAGGGCGACCGCGGTCTGCACGCCGGCCATGCCCGCGCCGACGATCACCACGCGCCCGGCCTGTGCCGCGCCCTGCCGCCCGGCCTGTTCCGGTGTCTGCTCGCTCACCTGATCACCCTAGCCAACTGACTCTCCGTCAGTCAGGGCCCCGGCTCGGTGACCTGCTCCACAACGCTGGTCCCGCTGCCCGCCTGGGACTCCCACTGCCACGCCTCCTCCAGCCGGACCCGCCCGTCGGGCAGCTCCACGACCGTGGACACGCAGTGCCCGGAGGAGGTGGTGCCGTCGGTCTTGAGCTGCACGTACCGGAAGTCCAGCCGGTCCTCGCGCCGGGTACCCACGAGGTGCCCGCGCACGACGTCGCCGCCCGCGTACTCGGCCCAGATCTCGCCGTCCTTCTCGTGGTAGGTGAACCGGGTGCGCGTGCCCACCTGGCCGGGGGCCTGGTCGGCCACCGGCGCGAGGACGAGGCCGTCGAGAGACCGGACCATGACAAAAGGCTCCCTTACACAGGCGCGGACGGGACGGTTAGGGTGGCCACCGTAAAGCACTCGCGGGAGCCCGGACGCACCGGGCTGAGAGGGAGGCTGGCGGCCTCCGACCGTACGAACCTGATCCGGGTCATGCCGGCGAAGGGAGGGGCTGGACGCCCATGTCGCCTACGCGTACGTCAGACGTCCTCGTCATCGGGGGCGGGATCATCGGGCTGGTGACGGCCTGGCGGGCCGCGCAACGCGGCCTCGCCACCGCGGTCGTCGATCCGGCACCGGGCGGCGGAGCCGCGCAGGTCGCGGCCGGGATGCTGGCCGCCGTCACCGAACTGCACTACGGCGAGCAGACCCTGCTCGGCCTGAACCTCGCCTCGGCCCGCCGCTACCCCGCCTTCGCGGCCGAGCTGACCGAGGCCACCGGGCAGGACCTCGGCTACCGCCGCTGCGGCACCCTCGCCGTCGCACTCGACGCCGACGACCGGGCCCACCTCAGGGAACTCCACGCGCTGCAACGGCAGTCGGGCCTTGAGTCGGAGTGGCTGACCGGGCGGGAGTGCCGCCGCCTGGAGCCGATGCTCGCGCCCGGCGTGCGCGGCGGGCTGCGGGTCGACGGCGACCACCAGATCGACCCGCGGCGGCTCGCGGCGGCCCTGGTCACCGCGTGCGAGCGGGCCGGGGTCGTCTTCCACCGGGAGTGGGCCGAGCGGCTCACGCTCGTCCGGGACCGGGCCGCCGGTGTGCTCACGCGCGCGGGGGCCGCGCTCGGCGCGGGGCAGGTGGTCCTCGCCGCCGGCAGCCTCAGCGGCCGGCTGGCCGGTGTCCCCGAGGAGGTCCTGCCGCCGGTACGGCCGGTGAAGGGCCAGGTGCTGCGGCTGACCATGCCGGAGCGGCACGGGCCGTTCCTCAGCCGGACCGTACGGGCCGTCGTACGCGGCAGCCACGTGTACCTGGTGCCGCGCGAGAACGGCGAGCTGGTCATCGGCGCGACCAGCGAGGAGCTGGGCTGGGACACCACGGTCACCGCGGGCGGCGTGTACGAACTCCTGCGCGACGCGCACGAGCTGGTGCCGGGCCTCACCGAACTCCCGCTGACCGAGACCCGGGCCGGACTGCGGCCCGGCTCCCCCGACAACGCGCCCCTGCTCGGCCCGACCGCGCTGGACGGGCTGCTGCTCGCCACCGGGCACTACCGCAACGGCGTCCTGCTCACGCCGGTCACCGGGGACGCCCTGGCGCACGCCCTGACGACCGGTGAACTCCCCGGTGAGGCCCGCCCGTTCACCCCCCAGCGGTTCCGCACCGCCGCCCTCACGGAGCAGCCCGCATGAACATCACCGTCAACGGACAGCCGCGCCACGTCGCGCCCGGCACCGCTCTCGACACCGTCGTGAAGTCCCTGACCGCCGCGCCCTCGGGGGTGGCTGCCGCACTCAACGAGACCGTCGTGCCGCGCACCCAGTGGCCGGTCACCGCGCTCGCCGACGGCGACCGCGTCGAGGTCCTGACCGCCGTCCAGGGAGGCTGAACCATGGCAGACGACCCCTTCGTCCTCGGCGGTACGGCGTTCTCGTCCCGCCTGATCATGGGCACGGGCGGCGCGCCCAGCCTGGAGGTGCTGGAGCGGGCGCTGGTCGCCTCCGGCACGGAGCTGACGACCGTCGCGATGCGGCGGGTGGACCCGTCGGTGCACGGCTCGGTGCTGTCGGTACTGGACCGCCTCGGCATCCGCGTCCTGCCGAACACGGCGGGCTGCTTCACCGCGGGCGAGGCGGTGCTGACCGCCCGCCTGGCGCGGGAGGCGCTCGGCACGGACCTGGTCAAGCTGGAGGTCATCGCCGACGAGCGGACGCTGCTGCCGGACCCGATCGAGCTGCTGGACGCGGCGGAGACGCTGGTGGACGACGGGTTCACGGTCCTGCCGTACACCAACGACGACCCGGTGCTGGCGCGGAAGCTGGAGGACGTCGGCTGCGCGGCGATCATGCCGCTGGGCTCGCCCATCGGGTCCGGGCTCGGCATCAGGAACCCGCACAACTTCCAGCTGATCGTGGAGCACGCGCGCGTGCCGGTGATCCTGGACGCGGGGGCCGGTACGGCGTCGGACGCGGCGCTGGCGATGGAGCTGGGGTGCGCCGGGGTGATGCTGGCCTCCGCCGTGACGCGGGCGCAGGAGCCGGTGCTGATGGCTGCCGCCATGCGCAACGCGGTGGAGGCGGGGCGGCTCGCGTACCGGGCGGGGCGGATTCCCCGGCGGCACTTCGCCGAGGCGTCTTCTCCTGCGGAGGGCATGGCGCGCCTGGACCCCGAGAGGCCTGCCTTCTGAACGTCCCTCCGAGCGGCACCCGGCGCTGTGGGCACAGCCAGGCCGGCGGTCCGACCGGCTGATCGTCGCGACACGTCACAGCTCGGCTGCAGTCGGGATCCGATCTTGTCGGTGGGGCGGGGGTGTCAGTCGTGGCTCGTAGACTCGCGTCCGTGGACACGACCCTTCAGGACCCTCTCGTCGGGCAGGTGCTCGACGGTCGTTACCGCGTGGACGCGCGGATCGCGGTCGGCGGGATGGCCACGGTCTACCGGGCCGTGGACACCCGCCTGGACCGCGTGCTCGCGCTGAAGGTGATGCACCCCGCGCTCGCGGCCGACGGCACGTTCGTCGAGCGGTTCATCCGGGAGGCGAAGTCGGTCGCCCGGCTCGCCCACCCCAATGTCGTCCAGGTCTTCGACCAGGGCACCGACGGGTCCTACGTGTACCTGGCGATGGAGTACGTCGCCGGGTGCACCCTGCGTGACGTGCTGCGCGAGCGCGGGGCGCTCCAGCCGCGGGCCGCGCTGGACATCCTGGAGCCGGTGCTCGCCGCGCTCGGTGCCGCGCACCGGGCCGGGTTCGTGCACCGGGACATGAAGCCGGAGAACGTGCTCATAGGGGACGACGGCCGGGTCAAGGTCGCCGACTTCGGGCTGGTGCGGGCCGTGGACACCGTCACCAGCACCACCGGCGCCGTCCTCGGCACCGTGTCCTATCTGGCGCCGGAGCAGATCGAGCAGGGCGTCGCCGACCCCCGCGTCGACGTGTACGCGTGCGGTGTCGTGCTGTACGAGATGCTGACTGGCGAGAAGCCGCACGACGGGGACTCCCCCGCGACGGTGCTCTACAAGCACCTGCACGAGGACGTGCCGCCGCCGTCGGCCGTGGTGCCGGGGCTGCCGTTCGCGCTGGACGAGCTGGTGGCGTCGGCCACCGCGCGCACGGCGCAGATCCGGCCGCACGACGCGGTGGCGCTGCTGGCGCAGGTCCGAGAGGCGCGCGCCGGGCTTACCGAGGAGCAGCTGGACGCCGTACCGCCGCGGGCGCGGACCGGGGAGCACGACATCGCGGAGGACCGTACGAGTGTCATCCCGCGTGCGCTGACGCTGCCCCGCCCGCTGCCGGTGAACGAGGACGACGAGGATGTCGCCGTTGCCGCCGACGAGCGGGAGGTCTTCCACCGCACCAGCCGGCTGGAGACACCGCCGCCCGCTCCGCCGCGGCGGCGCCTCGCGCGGCCCCGGCAGCGGGTCCTGACGATCGTCGCCGCGGTGCTGGTGGTGCTCGGTCTGGGCGCGGGTGTCTGGTACATCAACTCGGGCCAGTTCACCAAGGTGCCGCCGCTGCTGGCGAAGACGGAGGCGCAGGCGCGGTCCGACCTGAAGGACGCCGGGCTGGACGTCACCGTGCGGCGGGCCTACAGCGACACCGTCAAGCGCGGCACCGTCATCAGCACCGATCCCGCGCCGGGTGCCCGGATCCGTGGCAACGGCTCGGTGACGCTGACCGTCTCGCGCGGCCCGGAGACGGTGAAGGTGCCCGACCTCCAGGGGTACCGGCTGGACAAGGCGCGGTCCGTGCTGAAGGACAGCGGTCTGGAGCCGGGCATGGTCACCCGGGAGTTCAGCGACGACGTCCCCAAGGGCTTCGTGATCGACTCGGACCCGCCGGCCGGCACCGAGCGGCACGCGGACTCGGCGATCGCGCTGACCGTCAGCAAGGGCAGCCCCGTCGAGGTGCCCGATGTCACCGGCGAGGACCTGGCCGAGGCGAAGTCCGACCTGGAGGGCGCCGGTCTCAAGGTCGAGGTGGCCGCGGAGCGGGTCAACTCCGAGCACGACGCGGGGAAGGTCGCGGCGCAGACCCCGGGCAGCGGCAGCGAGGCCGCCGAGGGCGACACGGTGACGCTGACCCTGTCCAAGGGCCCCGAGATGGTCGAGGTGCCGGACGTGGTGGGCGAGAGCGTGGACGACGCCAAGCGGGACCTGAAGGCGGCCGGTTTCGAGGTCGACGAGGACCGGGGCCTGCTGGGCCTGTTCGGCGACACGGTCAAGAAGCAGTCCGTGGACGGCGGCGAGCCGGCGCCCAAGGGATCAACGATCAAGATCACCATCCGGTGACGTACGCCACCGGCCTCGGGCCGCCCGCGGTGCCGGGGCACACCGGCCCGCGTGGCAGGCTGAACGGGTGACACGTCAGGACTCCCCGAACCCCTCCCTCCAGGCCCCCCGGCACCCCTCCCTGCCGCGCAACCCCGTCGGCGCGCACATCCCCGTCGCCGGCGGACTGCACTCCGTGGGACTGCCGTACGCCCGTGACCTGAAGGCCGAGGCCGTGCAGGTCTTCGTGGCCAACCCGCGCGGCTGGGCCACGCCCGCCGGGAACCCGCGGCAGGACGAGGCGTTCCGCGCGGCCTGCGCGGCGGAGTCGCTGCCGGTGTACGTGCACGCCCCGTACCTGATCAACTTCGGTTCGCACACCGAGGCGACGGTGGAGCGGTCGGTGGAGTCGCTGCGGCACTCGCTGCGGCGCGGGCGGGAGATCGGCGCACTGGGCGTCGTCGTGCACACCGGCAGCGCGACGGGCGGGCGGGAGCGGTCGGTGGCGCTGAGGCAGGTGCGGGAGCGTCTGCTGCCGCTGCTGGACGAGCTGACCCACGACGACGACCCGTTCCTGCTGCTGGAGTCCACCGCCGGGCAGGGTGCCTCGCTGTGCTCGCGGACCTGGGACTTCGGGCCGTACTTCGAGGCGCTGGACGCCCATCCGCGGCTGGGCGTGTGCCTGGACACCTGCCACATCTTCGCGGCCGGGCACGACCTGACCGGTCCGAGCGGTATGCACCAGACGCTGGACCTGCTGGTGGACACGGTCGGCGAGGGCCGGCTGAGGCTGATCCACGCCAACGACTCCAAGGACGTGGCCGGGGCGCACAAGGACCGCCACGAGAACATCGGTGCGGGTCACATCGGCGAGGACCCGTTCCGCGCGCTGATGACCCACCCGGCGACGGCGGGCGTCCCGCTGGTCATCGAGACTCCCGGCGGCAAGGAGGGGCACTCGGCCGACGTGGAGCGGCTCAAGAAGCTCCGCGACGGGTAACCCCGCCCGGAAAAGAGCCAATAGAAAAACAGTCCGGAGAAAAACCCATGGCGGGAATACCCCCGGGGGGTATACGGTTCTTGCTCGGTGCAGGAACCGTGATCCGACATTGGGGGCAGTCATGCAGCACGAGGCACACAGCGCACACGCACACCACCAGATGAACCACGACGGCCACGACGGGCACGAGGGCCACCACGGCCACCACCACGCCCCCGCCGGCGCCTCTTGGGCCATGGCCGCACAGGCCACGCTGCACTGCCTCACCGGCTGCGCCATCGGCGAGGTGCTCGGCATGGTGATCGGCACCTGGCTGGGCTGGGGCAACGTCCCGACGATGATCCTGGCCATCGTGCTGGCGTTCTTCTTCGGCTACTCGCTCACCCTGCGCGGCGTGCTGAAGGCCGGCGTCGGCTTCAAGGCGGCGGTGCGGGTGGCGCTGGCGGCGGACACGCTGTCGATCGCCGTGATGGAGCTGATCGACAACGGCGTCATCGCCCTGTGGCCGGACGCGATGGACGCGCACCTGGACGACGCCCTCTTCTGGGGCGCGCTGGCGGTCTCGCTGGTGATCGCGTTCCTGGTGACCACCCCCGTCAACAAGTGGATGATCGGCCGCGGCAAGGGCCACGCGGTGGTGCACCAGTACCACCACTGACGCCCCGAAGGGGTATGCGCAGGACTCAGAGCTCGGGGCCGTCCCCGGGCTCTTCCTGGTAGGAGTACCGCTGTTCCTTCCAGGGGTCGCCGATGTTGTGGTAGCCGCGCTCCTCCCAGAAGCCGCGGCGGTCGGCGGTCATGTACTCCACGCCGCGGACCCACTTGGGCCCCTTCCAGGCGTACAGGTGGGGGACGACCAGGCGCAGCGGGAAACCGTGCTCGGCGGTCAGCAGCTCGCCGTCCTTGTGCGTGGCGAACAGCGTGTGCTCGGCGGTGAAGTCGGACAGACGCAGGTTGGAGCTGAAGCCGTACTCCGCCCACACCATCACATGGGTGACCTCGGGGGCGGGCGGGGCGATGTCCAGAATCGCCCGGGCGGGGATGCCGCCCCACTCGGCGCCGAGCATGCTGAACTTGGTCACGCAGTGCAGATCGGCGACGACGGTGGCGTGGGGCAGAGCCGTGAACTCCTCATGGGTCCAGCAGTGCTTCTCGCCGTCGGCGGTGGCCCCGAAGACCCTGAACTCCCAGCGCTCCGGCCGGAACTTGGGCACCGGCCCGTAGTGGGTGACCGGCCAGCCCTTCTGCACTCGCTGCCCCGGCGGAAGCTCGGACCGTGCTGCTTCTCCAGATTCGCTTTCCACCGGCTGACCCATGTCTCCATCCTGACAGACCCGGGGCAGTGCACATGACCAGGCACCCCATCGAACCGGACAACTGGCACCAAGCATGCACGTACTTACTAAGTGCACACTTACTGGACGATCTTCCGGGCCGGTGCAATCATGCCGCCGCAACCCCTCCCCCGTTCCCTCCGTGGAAGGAGCCAGGCGCGATGCAGGGCGACCCCGAGGTCATCGAATTCCTCAACGAGCAGCTGACCGGTGAGCTGACCGCCATCAACCAGTACTTCCTGCACGCCAAGA
Source organism: Streptomyces griseosporeus (assembly GCF_014656055.1). Taxonomy (GTDB): domain Bacteria; phylum Actinomycetota; class Actinomycetes; order Streptomycetales; family Streptomycetaceae; genus Streptomyces; species Streptomyces griseosporeus. Next base: position 227,933 of record NZ_BNBR01000010.1, on the reverse strand, counting down.
TGCAGGAGAACTTCGGCTGGACGAAGCTCGCGAAGTACACCCGGCACGAGTCGTTCGACGAGATGAAGCACGCCGAGGTGCTCACCGACCGGATCCTGTTCCTGGACGGGCTGCCGAACTACCAGCGTCTGTTCCACGTGCGGGTGGGGCAGACTGTCACGGAGATGTTCGAGGCGGACCGGCAGATCGAGGTGGAGGCGATCGACCGCCTCAAGCGCGGTATCAGGGTGATGCGCGAGAAGGGCGACATCACGTCGGCCAACATCTTCGAGGACATCCTCGCCGACGAGGAGCACCACATCGACTACCTCGACACCCAGCTGGAGCTGATCGAGAAGCTCGGCGAGGCGCTGTACCTCGCGCAGCTGATCCAGCAGCCGGAGAGCTAGGCGGCCTGGGGCCGGGCGGCCTCGTCCAGGGAGGCGAGGACCGGCTTGCCCTCGTCGGCCAGCTCGCGCCGGGGGCAGGCGCCGCGGCCCAGCAGGGCCTGGATGCGGCGGACGCACGACCCGCAGTCCGTGCCGGCCTTGCAGGCGGAGGCTATCTGGCGGGGGGTGCAGGCACCGTCTGCCGCGTGCTGCTGGACCTGGGCCTCGGTGATGCCGAAGCAGCTGCAGATGTACACGCGGTTCACCTCCCGACGGGATTGCTCTATGTACTGCCATCCCGTTTCTCGGTGAGGCAAACCTAACCTTACCCATCCCCGTCGGGGTGCAACAGTGCGAGGGGCGCGAATCCTGTGTGATCCGCGCCCCAGAGCGACTACTGGTCCCGGTACATCTCCGCGACCAGGAACGCCAGGTCCAGCGACTGGCTGCGGTTGAGCCGCGGGTCGCAGGCCGTCTCGTAGCGCTGGTGCAGGTCGTCGACGAAGATCTCGTCGCCGCCGCCGACGCACTCGGTGACGTCGTCACCGGTCAGCTCCACATGGATGCCGCCCGGGTGCGTGCCGAGGCCCTTGTGCACCTCGAAGAAGCCCTTGACCTCGTCGAGCACGTCGTCGAAGCGGCGCGTCTTGTGGCCGGAGGCCGCCTCGAAGGTGTTGCCGTGCATCGGGTCCGTCACCCAGGCCACGGTGGCGCCGGAGGCGGTGACCTTCTCGACCAGCTCGGGAAGCTTGTCGCGGATCTTGTCCGCGCCCATCCGGACGATGAAGGTCAGCCGGCCCGGCTCCCGGTCGGGGTCGAGGCGGTCGATGTAGCGCAGCGCCTCCTCGGCCGTCGTGGTCGGGCCGAGCTTGATGCCGATCGGGTTGCGGATCTGCGAGGCGAACTCGATGTGCGCGTGGTCCAGCTGCCGGGTGCGCTCACCGATCCACACCATGTGCGCCGAGACGTCGTACAGCTGCCCGGTGCGCGAGTCGACGCGGGTCAGCGCGGTCTCGTAGTCGAGCAGCAGCGCCTCGTGCGAGGAGAAGAACTCGACCGTCTTGAACTCCTCCGGGTCCACCCCGCAGGCGTGCATGAAGTTCAGCGCGTTGTCGATCTCGCGCGCGAGCTGCTCGTAGCGCTGGCCCGACGGGGACGACTTCACGAAGTCCTGGTTCCAGGCGTGCACCTGGCGCAGGTCGGCGTAGCCGCCGGTGGTGAAGGCGCGCACCAGGTTCAGCGTCGAGGCCGACGCGTGGTACATGCGCTTGAGCCGCTCGGGGTCCGGGATGCGGGCCTCTTCGGTGAACTCGAAGCCGTTGACGGAGTCGCCCCGGTACGTCGGGAGCGTCACGCCGTCGCGGGTCTCGGTCGGCTTCGAGCGCGGCTTGGAGTACTGGCCGGCGATCCGGCCGACCTTCACCACGGGGACGGACGCGGCGTACGTCAGCACGGCGCCCATCTGGAGCAGCGTCTTGAGCTTGTTGCGGATGTGGTCGGCGGACACCGCGTCGAAGGCCTCGGCGCAGTCGCCGCCCTGGAGGAGGAACGCCTCTCCCTTGGCGACGGCCGCCATCCGGGCGCGCAGCTGGTCGCACTCGCCCGCGAAGACGAGCGGCGGATACGACTCGAGGTCCGCGATCACTGCGCGCAGAGCCTCGGCGTCGGGGTACTCGGGCTGCTGCGCCGCGGGCAGGTTTCGCCAGGTGTTGCCAGCGCTGGGGCTGGTCTTAGCGTTCACGGTCACCCCTACAACATTACGGGGTCGGTGCACGCGTCCATGCCGTGGCTCAACAGATGAGACGGACGGGGCCCGCCGCGCGCGGGCCCCGTCCTGCTGCTCGGCCTCCGGCCGTCAGTGCAGGTCCTGCACCGCCGGGTCGGTGAAGCCGACGGAGAAGACGGCCCGCAGGGAGAGGTTGTCCGTGCCCGCGTAGTGCCAGCACACGTCCGTCTTCTCCTCCTCGGGGACGGCCTTGAACTCGGGGTGCTGCGCCCGCAGGGTGCTGCCCGCGCAGATGCCCTCGGTCAGGCCCCACAGCTCGTCGACGGTCTCCGTGCCGAGCTTCGGCCAGTGGCTCAGGGCCTGCGGCGGGCCCGCCGACCAGTTGCCGCCGGCCGCGCAGCTCGTGGAGGCGCGGGTGTCGCCCACCCAGGTGTGCGAGTACACGCCGGGCTTGGTGCCGCAGCCCTTGTGGAAGCCGAAGTTCAGCACGCCCTGGCCGTCGGTCCAGGTCATGCCGCCCTGCAGGCCCCGGTAGCGGGAGGCGGCGTACGCGTCCTGGATCACCGTCTTGCCGCCGGACATGTTCAGCAGGCCCGGGTAGGAGGCGGAGCCGGTCGGGTTGAGCTGGTAGCGCACCACCCGGCCGCCGTCGATGTAGCCCTGCCACTCACCGGCGACCAGCTTGTACGGGGCGCCGCCGGTCTTGTCCAGGGACAGCCACGAGAAGCACAGCTGCTCGGGGTCGATGGTGTTGCCCGAGCAGTCGGACGGGGTGCCCGCCTGCTTGTAGTAGTGCACCTCGGGCAGCACGTACGGGTAGCCGCAGGCGCTGGAGCGGCCGCTGCCGTCGATGCCGTAGGAGCTGACGCCCGAGCCGTAGGTGTCGACCTTGGCCATCTTGTTGATGTCGAAGACGCGGATGCCGTGCGCGGTGTCCGTGACGTAGATGTAGTTCGCGTACCAGACGATGCCGCCGCCGTGGCCGGTCACGAACGAGAAGTCCGTGCCGGAGCTGTTGGGCTCGGCGAGCAGGACGTGCCGGTACTTGAGCGTGTCCCGGTCGAGGAAGGTCAGCTTCAGCAGGTTGTTGGTCTTGCAGCCCGCCGAGGTCTCGTCGCTGAGCGTCCGGTAGTGCCAGGAGACCGCCGCGACGTGCCGGTCCTGGATGGCGCCGTCGCCGCCGTCGGCGGTGCCGGTGGTGCTCATGCCCTGCGGCCACCAGTGCGGGGTGGTGTCGTCGGTGTGCGCGTTCGACCAGCACCAGGCGTTCTTGGTGCCCACCGGGGGCAGCGCCTTGGTCTCGGTGCCGGTGCAGGAGCGCATCGAGCGCAGGTTCATCCAGCTGTCGGCCGCACCGGACGAGTTCGTCGTGTAGTTCGTGGTGACGACGTCGGTGAGGTTGGCGTGGCTGGTGAGGTAGTTGTTGTAGAGGTTGTTCGTGGCCGACACGTAGCTCGTGTCGGTCAGCTTGAACTGGTCGGCGCCGAGCGAGAGCTTCGTCATCGTCGGCGAGTCCGCGGCCGTGGCGGGCTGCGCCGTCAGACCCGTGAGCAGCGCCGCGCCGGCCGCGATCCAGGCGAGCAGCCTGGATCCCCGTATCCGTCCCATGGACGTCCTTTCGTGAAGTCGAGTGGGACATGCCAAAAACAGCAGACGAAGATCGTAAGCCCCGCACGGTGTCCGGTGTTTCGCGGTAGGGTGGCGGGCATGTTCGCGCTTTCGACCCAGAACTGGTGGTGGACCGCTCATCCGGCGGCCCACTGACTGCGCGTACGCAAGACTTCGCGAAGGCCGCCCGAGGGGCGGCCTTCGGCGTTTCCGGGGCCGGGCCGTTCCTCCCACGAGAAGGACACGGACCCATGCGTCTGCCCGATCTGCTCGACGATCCCCGCCCCTTCGCCCTGCTGCGCCGCCGCACGCCGGGCCACGACGAGAACACGGTGGAGCTGTTCCTCGGCCCGGTGGCCGAGTACGACCGGCTCGCCGACCTGCCCGAGCGGTGCCTGGCGCTGGTGCCGTTCCGGCAGATCCGGGAGCGCGGCTTCGACGTCCGCGACGACGGCACCCCGCTCGCGGTGCTCGTCCCCGAGGAGTCGCACACCCTTGCCCTGGAGGAGGTCCTCGACGGGCTTCCCGGGCACGACGTCCGGGTCGAGGGCGGCGGCTTCGACGTGGGCGACGAGGAGTACGCCGGGATCGTCGGGCGGGTGCTCGACGAGGAGATCGGGCGGGGCGAGGGCGCCAACTTCGTGATCCGGCGGACGTACCGGGGGCGGATCCCCGGCTTCTCCCGCGCCGACGCCCTCGCGCTGTTCCGGCGGCTGCTGGAGGGCGAGCGGGGCGCGTACTGGACGTTCGTCGTGCACACCGGGGAGCGCACCCTGGTGGGGGCCAGCCCCGAGGTGCACGTGCGGATGTCCGGCGGCACGGTCGTGATGAACCCGATCAGCGGCACGTACCGCTATCCCGCCGAGGGGCCCACCCCCGAGCACCTGCTCGGCTTCCTCGCCGACGGCAAGGAGATCGAGGAGCTGTCGATGGTGGTCGACGAGGAGCTGAAGATGATGTGCACCGTCGGCGACATGGGCGGCGTCGTCGTCGGACCCCGGCTGAAGGAGATGGCGCACCTCGCGCACACCGAGTACGAGCTGCGGGGGAAGTCCTCGCTGGACGTGCGGGAGGTGCTGAAGGAGACCATGTTCGCGGCGACCGTGACCGGCTCGCCGGTGCAGAACGCCTGCCGGGTCATCGAGCGGCACGAGGTCGGCGGGCGCGGCTATTACGCGGGCGCGCTGGCGCTGCTCGGCTGTGACGCGGGCGGGGCGCAGACCCTCGACTCGCCGATCCTGATCCGCACCGCCGACATCGGTGCCGACGGCACGCTGCGGGTGCCGGTCGGCGCGACGCTGGTGCGCGGCTCGGACCCGGCGAGCGAGGTGGCGGAGACCCACGCCAAGGCGGCGGGGGTGCTCGCTGCGCTGGGGGTACGGCCGTCCCGGCCCCGTGCGGAGCACGCGCGCGTGGGCCTCGCCGACGACCCGCGGGTGCGGGCCGCGCTCGACGGGCGCCGCTCGGCCCTCGCGCCGTTCTGGCTGCGGATGCAGGAGCGCTCGCAGGACCTGGAGGGGCACGCCCTGGTCGTGGACGGGGAGGACACGTTCACGGCGATGCTGGCGCACGTGCTGCGGTCGAGCGGTCTGGAGGTGACCGTCCGCCGCTACGACGAGCCGGGGCTGCGCGAGACGGTCCTCGCCCACGAGGGCCCGGTCGTCCTCGGCCCCGGGCCGGGCGACCCGCGCGACGCGGACGACCCGAAGATGCGCGTCCTGCGCGAGCTGGCCGCGGCGGTCCTGCGGGAGCACCGGCACGGCGTCCTCGGGGTCTGCCTCGGGCACGAGCTGATCGCGGCGGAGCTGGGCCTCGACATCGTCCGCAAGGAGGTGCCGTACCAGGGGGCGCAGACGGTGATCGACCTGTTCGGACGGCCCGAGACGGTCGGCTTCTACAACAGCTTCGTGGCCCGCTGCGACGACGAGGCGGCCGCGGAGCTGGCCGCGCACGGCGTCGAGGTCAGCCGCAGCACGGCGTACGAGGTGCACGCGGTGCGCGGCGCCGGGTTCGCCGGCATCCAGTTCCACCCGGAGTCGGTGCTGACGCTGGACGGCGCCGCGATCGTGCGGGAGCTGATCGGTCAGCTGCGCGGCACCAGCACGTTCTCCGAGCGGCGGCCCGCCGTGTAGTCGAGGACGTTGCCCACCGTCGTCTCGATGATCTGCCCGACGGCGTCCTCGGTGTAGTACGCCTGGTGCGAGGTGACCAGCACGTTCGGGAAGGTGACCAGGCGGGCCAGCGTGTCGTCCTCGATGGCCTGGAGCGACCTGTCGAGGAAGAACAGGCCCGCCTCGGCCTCGTACACGTCGAGGCCGACGCCGGTGAACCGCCCGGCGCGCAGCTCGTCGACGAGGGCGGCGGTGTCGATCAGCCCGCCGCGGCTGGAGTTGACGAGGATCGCGTCGTCCTTCATCGACTTCAGCGCGGCGGCGTCGATCAGGTGCCGGGTCTCCGCCATCAGCGGGACGTGCAGGGTGACCAGGTCGGACTCGGCGAGCAGCTGCTCCTTGGGCACGTACTTCATGCCCAGCTCCGCGCAGGCGGGGTTCTCGGCGATGTCCCAGCCGAGCAGCCGCATGCCGAAGCCGTGCGCGATCCGGGTGAACGCCTCGCCGATCTTGCCGGTGCCGAGGACGCCGGCGGTGCGGCCGTGCATGTCGCGGCCCATCAGCCCGTCGAGCCGGAAGTCGAAGTCGCGGGTGCGGGTGGAGGCGCGGACGACGCGCCGGTTGACCGCCATGGCGAGCGTCCAGGCGAACTCGGCGACGGAGTACGGCGAGTAGTACGACACCCGGGCGACCGTCAGGCCGAGCCGCTCGGCGGCGGCCAGGTCGATGTTGTTGAAGCCGGTGGAGCGCTGGGCGATCATCCGGGTGCCGCCGGCCGCCAGGGATTCCAGGACGCGGCCGTCCAGGTCGGCGTTGACGCTGGTGGAGATCACCTCGTAGCCGGTGGCGATGGGGGCGGTGTCCTCGTTGAGGAACACGTCCAGGCAGCGGACCTCGTGGTGACCGGCGAAGGCCCGTTCCAGCAGCGGCTGCTCGTCGGCCTGCACGCCGAAGGCCAGGATCTCCATGGATTCTCCCGTTCGGGTCGGCTACGGGGCGAATATACGGCCGGACACCGCCCGTCGCCGGTCGGCCGGAGGTCCTGGAGGCCAGGCCGAAGGGCCCTGCCGGCCGCCGGCGTCCGCCGGCCGTCAGCCCCCCTCAGCCGAAGAACACCCCCACCTCCTCGTACAGCTTCGGGTCGACCCGCTTCACCCGGGCCGTGGCCTCGGCGATCGGGACGCGGACGACATCGGTGCCGCGCAGGGCGACCATCGTGCCGAAGTCCTGCTCGTGGACGGCGTCGATGGCGTGCAGGCCGAAGCGGGTGGCGAGCCAGCGGTCGAAGGGGCTGGGCGAGCCGCCGCGCTGGAGGTGGCCGAGGACGGTCGTGCGGGCCTCCTTGCCGGAGCGGTGCTCGATCTCCCGGGCCAGCCACTCCCCCACGCCCGACAGCCGCACCCCGGATCCGGGCCCCAGCCGCATCGAGCCGTCCTTGGGGTACGCCCCGTCGGCGACGACCACGATCGGCGCGTACGACGCCCGGAAGCGCGAGGTGACCCAGGCGCAGACCTGCTCGACGTCGAAGGGCTGCTCGGGGATGAGGATGACGTTGGCGCCGCCGGCCAGCCCGGAGCGCAGCGCGATCCAGCCGGTGTCGCCGCCCATCACCTCGACGACCAGGACCCGCTTGTGGGACTCGGCGGTGGTGTGCAGGCGGTCGATCGCCCCGGTGGCGACGCCGACCGCGGTGTCGTACCCGATCGTGCAGTCGGTGCCCGACAGGTCGTTGTCTATGGTCTTCGGGACGCCGACGATGGGCAGTCCGTACTCGTCCGCGAGGCGGGCCGCCGTACCGAGGGTGTCCCGGCCGCCGATCGTGATCAGCGCCTCGACCTCGTGCTTGGCGAGGTTCTCACGGATCCGGCGGACGCCCTCCGGGTGGTCCAGGGGGTGGGTGCGCGAGGTGCCGAGGATGGTGCCGCCGCGGGGCAGGGTGCCGCGCACCGCGGGGATGTCCAGGGGCACCGTCTCCCCGTCGAGCGGGCCGCGCCAGCCGTCGACGAAGCCGACGAACTCGTCGCCGTAATGCTGGACGCCCTTGCGGACCACGGCCCGCACCACGGCGTTGAGGCCAGGGCAGTCCCGGCCTCCGGTCAGTACTCCGACGCGCATGGGGTGTCCCTCCGCGAGAGCGTGGCTGCTCCTCCCACGCTAGCGGGACGAGGGCCCCCCGCGCGGCCGACTCACGCGCCGCCGTGCGCGCCGGATCACTCGTCGTCGAGGCCGCGCTCTATGGCGTAGCGGACCAGCTCGACGCGGTTGTGCAGCTGGAGCTTGCCGAGGGTGTTCTGGACGTGGTTCTGGACCGTGCGGTGGGAGATGACGAGGCGTTCGGCGATCTGCTTGTAGCTCAGGCCCTTGGCGACCAGGCGCAGCACCTCGGTCTCCCGGTCGGTCAGCCGGGGCGCCTTCGGCTCCTCCGGTCCGGCCCCGGCGGCGGACAGCGGCTCGGCGGCGAGGCGCCGGTACTCGCCGAGGACGAGTCCGGCCAGGCCCGGCGTGAACACCGGGTCGCCGGCGGCGGTACGGCGCACCGCGTCCTGCAGTTCCTCGGTGGACGCCGACTTCACCAGGTAGCCGGTGGCGCCGGACTTGACCGCCTCCAGCACGTCGGCGTGCTCCCCGCTCGCCGACAGCACCAGCACGCGCAGCGTGGGGCGGTCGGCGACGACCTCCTTGCAGACCTGCACGCCGGGCTTGCCGGGCAGATTGAGGTCGAGGACGAGCACATCGGGCGCGGCGGCCTTGGCGCGGCGGACGGCCTGGTCGCCGTCGCCCGCGGTGGCGACCACCTCGAACCCGGACTCGGCCAGGTCGCGGGCGACCGCGTCGCGCCACATGGGGTGGTCGTCGACCACCATGACCTTGATCGGGCCGTTCACCTGTCCGTCCCGCCCTGCGTCGTCGCTCACCGCTGCTCCGCCTTCCCCCGTGCCGTCGTGCTGTCCTTCGGTACCGTCAGTTCGACCTCGGTGCCCTGCCCCGGCACGGAGATCCACTCGGCGCTGCCGCCGAGGTCGCGCAGCCGCCCGCGGATCGACAGGGCCACCCCGAGCCGCCCCTCGCCCTCGGCCTGCGCCAGCCGGCCCTCGGGGATGCCGGGCCCGTCGTCGCGTACGGTCACGATGACCGCGTCGGGCTCGTCCTCGACGAGGATCCACGCGCGTGCCTGCTCGCCCGCGTGCACACGGACGTTGTCCAGCGCGGCGCCGACCGCGGCGGCCAGCTCCCGCGCGGCGGCCGGTGCCAGTTCCACGGGGGCGCCGGGCTCGGCGAGGCTGACCCGGGCGCCCGAGTACGGCGCGAGCAGGGAGCGCAGGTCGACGGGGCCGTCGGCACGGTCCGGCTCGTCGTCGACGACGCGGACGACGGCGCCCTGGGCGGTGTCCTCGGAGACCCGGGAGACGGGGCGCAGGCCGCCGGAGACGAGGGTGCGCAGCGCGACCTCCTGCTCGCCGGCGAGCCGGCCCAGCTCGGCCGCCTCGCCGCCGATGACGGCTCCGCGCCGCTGCACCATGGCCAGCACCTGCAGGACGCTGTCGTGGATGTCCCGGGCGAGCCGCTCCCGCTCCCGGGTCGCGGCCTCGATCTCCAGGGCGCGGGCGAGGGTGCGCTCGGAGGCGCGGGCGACCTCGACGACGTAGCCGATGGCGATGGCGGCGACCCAGACGAGGATCACGTTGTGCACGGTGTCGCGGACCGGGGCCCCACGTTCGATCAGGTTGGCGACGGCGACGGTGGTCGAGGCGTACGCCGCCCAGCGCCAGCCGCCCTTGATGGCGAAGGCCAGCACCGAGCCCGCCGTCCATATCGACGGCAGCGTCGGCCCGCCCTCCATGATCCGCTGGTGGGAGTCGGCGACCGGGGTGAGCAGGACGCCGGTGAGCGCGATCGTCAGGTCGACGGCGAGGAAGCGGCGGGTGCAGCTGGCCTCGTTGGCGACCTTGGGCAGGGTGGCCAGCGTCCATCCGCACAGGACGCAGTAGTAGGCGATGGCGACCCAGGGGCGCGGGAAGCGGTCGTAGGCGGTGGCGAACAGGCCGACCGCGTACAGCATGGTGAGGACGCGGTAGGCGGTCAGCGCACGCCACAGCGGCAGCTCGACCGACATGCGCATGACTTTCTCGCGTGCCGCCATGTCCCCCAGCCCCCCGTCGGTCCGCCGTGTTCAGGCCGTCTCCGCGGCCTAGGCGTCCTTCTCCTTCTTCGCCTGCTCCTTCTCGGCCTTGGCGAGCGCGGCCTTGGCCTCCTTCTCCGCCTTCGCCGCCTCCGCGATCTGCCGCTTGGCGGCCGTCGCGTACATGTCGACGTACTCCTGGCCGGAGAGCTTCATGATCTCGTACATGACCTCGTCGGTCACCGCCCGCAGCACGAACCGGTCGTGCTCCATGCCCTGGTAGCGGGAGAAGTCCAGCGGCCTGCCGATGCGGATGCCGGGCCGCATCACCTTCGGGACGACCTTCCCAGGCGGCTGGATCTTCTCGGTGTCGATCATCGCGACGGGGATCACGGGCGCGCCGGTGGCGAGCGCCACGCGCGCGAGGCCGCCGGGCTTGCCGCGGTAGAGGCGGCCGTCGGGCGAGCGGGTGCCCTCGGGGTAGATCCCGAACAGCTCACCGCGCTCCAGCACGTCGATGCCGCTCTTGATCGCCGCCTCGCCCGCGCCGCGCGCGCCGGAGCGGTCCACGGGCAGCTGGCCGACGCCCTTGAAGAAGGCGGCGGTGAGCCGGCCCTTCACGCCAGGCGTGGTGAAGTACTCGGCCTTCGCGATGAAGGTGACCTTCCGGTCGAGCACCGCGGGCAGGAAGAACGAGTCGGAGAACGACAGGTGATTGCTCGCCAGGATCGCCGGGCCCTCGGCGGGAACGTTCTCCAGGCCCTCCACCCAGGGCCTGAAGACGAGCTTCAGCGAACCCCCGACGGTGACCTTCATCGCGCCGTACAACAACCGAGTGCCTCCTGATGTGTGTCGATCAGACCTTAACCCCAAGGACGCCGAACAGCCCGACGGCCCTGGTCGGTGTCAGTGCGGTCGCGTACGGTGAACCCACACCTGGACGTTGCTCATGCCTCTCTCATGAACAGGAGACCGAAGTGGCGGTCCTTCCTGGAGCCGAGCCGTACCGCCATGAGGGCGGGGAGGTCGGGGTTCTCCTCTGTCACGGCTTCACCGGTTCCCCGCAGTCGCTGCGCCCGTGGGCGGAGTACCTCGCCGGGCACGGGCTGACCGTGTCGCTCCCGCTGCTGCCCGGACACGGCACGCGCTGGGAGGACATGCAGGTCACCGGCTGGCAGGACTGGTACGCGGAGGTGGACCGCGAGCTGCGCGCCCTCCGTGAGCGCTGCGCGCGGGTGTTCGTCGCGGGCCTGTCGATGGGCGGCGCGCTGGCGCTGCGGCTCGCGGCGAAGCACGGCGACGCGGTCAGCGGTGTGATCGTGGTGAACCCGGCGAACAAGGTCCACGGCCTGTCCGCGTACGCCCTGCCGGTGGCCCGGCACCTGGTGCGCACGACGAAGGGCATCGCCAGCGACATCGCCAAGCCGGGCAGCGCCGAGCTGGGGTACGACCGGGTGCCGCTGCACTGCGCGCACTCGGTGCGGACCTTCTTCCGGCTGGTCGACGGCGAGCTGCCGCAGGTCACGCAGCCGCTGTTGCTGCTGCGCAGCCCGCAGGACCATGTCGTGCCGCCCGCGGACTCGGCGCGGATCCTGTCCCGGGTCTCCTCCCTCGACGTCCGGGAGGTCCTGCTGGAACAGAGCTACCACGTGGCGACGTTGGACCACGATGCGGAGCGGATCTTCGAGGAGAGCCTCGCCTTCATCGGCCGGCTCGCTCCCAGTGTCGGCAAGGAAGGGACGACGGCAGGTGGCTGAGCACGACTCGGAGCGCGGGGACGGTCTCGACGAGCCGGAGGAGCAGAGCGTGCCCTTCGACGAGGAGGCGGCCTGGGCGGCCATCGTCGCGGGATACGGCGAGGAGCCGGCGGACCCGCCGGGCGCCCGGCCGTTCCGGTCGGTGGAGGACCTGGCGCTGCTGGAGCCGACGGTGGGCGACGACGACCCGGCCGGCACCCCGCAGGCCACGAAGGACAAGAAGGACGACAAGGACAAGCCGGCGGCGCCGTTGGGCGGCTCGGTGTCGTTCGCGCCCGGCGTCGGCGGCCCGCGCGACTACACGGCGCCCGAGCCGGCCGACGACGACTTCGACGAGGACGACGAGGGCCACTTCGTCCCGCCGGAGCCGCCGCCGCTGCCCGAGTCGGACGCGACCGCGAAGTTCGCGTGGCTGGGCGTGCTCGGCGGCCCGGTCCTGCTGCTGCTCGCGGTGGTGCTCGGCTGGAACATGACGTGGTGGCTGACGACGCTGGGCATCGGCGGCTTCCTCGGCGGGTTCGCGACGCTGGTGATGCGGATGCGCACGGACGACGAGGACGGCGACGACCCGGGCCGGGGAGCCGTGGTCTGAGGCACCGGCTCCCCCACCGCTCCGGGGCTCTCCCTACCGCGCCGGGATCCTGACGGCGGCCAGGACCGGCAGGTGGTCGGTGGCCGCCCGCAGGTCCGCGTCGGTGACGCCGGGGTGGCCGTAGGGCACACCGCAGCCGAGGACCTCGATGCCCTCGGTGGCGAAGATCGCGTCGATGCGCTGGTGCGGGTCGGCCGGCGTCCAGGTCTCCTCCCCGCCCCAGGGGGCGACGGCCCGGCAGTCCTGGAGCTGTGCGGCGATCCGCCGGAAGGTGGGGCCGTCGGGCTCCTCGTTGAGATCACCGCCCGCGATCACGTGCGGCACGCCCAGCGCGGCGATCCGGTCGAGGAACATGCCGCCCTGCTCGTACCGCTCGGCGTCGTCGAGGGACAGATGGCAGCCGACCACGCCGAGCCGGACCCCGCCGAAGCGGACGACCGCGGTGGACAGGCCCCGTCGGTGCAGGCCGGGGGTGAGCGGCAGCAGGATGTCCTCGGTGCGTTCGACGGTGGCCCGCAGGTCGCACAGCAGGGCGGGTCCGGACGCGGTGGCCCCGCCGGCCAGGATCACCAGGTCGCTGGCGCGGGCCAGGCGGGCGAGTTTCTTGTGCCAGCGGAAGAAGCGGGGCGCCTCCTGGATCAGGACCAGGTCGGGGGCGCAGGCCTTGATGACACGGGCGAGGGCGTGGGTGTCGTCGCGCATGGAGCGGATGTTGTAGCTGAGGACGCGCAGGACGACTGAACCGTCCGGTTCGGTGCGGGAGTTGGGGAGCAGCGCGGTTGCCATGCCCTCACTCTAAGCAGCCGGGCGCGGCGCGGCGGCGTATGACTCGGGGGCGCGGGGGACATGTGCGACCGGCCGTCCTGCGTGGCCGGTCGCACCGTTCCCCGCGCCCCCGAGTGGGCACGGCGGATGCCGCCTACATGATCGGGTCGGGCTCGCGGGCCAGGTCCGCCGCGCCCACCAGGCCGGCCTTGTTGCCGAGTTCCGCGGCGCGGACCTCGGCGACGGGACGCCAGTTGCCGCCGACCAGCCAGCGCTTGTACGACTTGCGGATCGGGTCCAGGACCAGCTCACCCTCGTCGGAGAGGCCACCGCCGACGATGAACGCGGACGGGTCGAAGAGGGAGGCGAGGTCGGCGAGGCCGGCGCCGACCCAGCGGGCCAGCTCCCGGTACGAGTCCACGGCGACCTTGTCGCCCTGGCGGGCGGCCATGGAGATGTGCTTGCCCTCGATGCCCTCGGGGGTGCCGTCGCCCAGCGACAGCAGCAGCTCGGCGCGCTCGGGGGTGGCGTTGGCGCGCTGCTTGGCGTAGCGCACGAGGGCGCGGCCGGAGGCGTACTGCTCCCAGCAGCCCTGCGAGCCGCAGCCGCACAGCAGGCCGTCCGGCACCATGCGGATGTGGCCGAACTCGGCGGCGACGCCGAAGTGACCGCGGCGCAGCTTGTTGCCGATGATGATGCCGCCGCCGAGGCCGGTGCCGAGCGTGATGCAGATGACGTTCCGGTGGCCCTTGCCGGCGCCGAACTTGTACTCGCCCCAGGCGGCGGCGTTGGCGTCGTTCTCCACGACGACGGGCAGGCCGGTGCGCTCCTCGACCTCGGCCTTGAGCGGCTCGTTGCGCCAGTGGATGTTCGGCGCGAAGTAGACCGTCGAGCGCTGACGGTTGACGTATCCGGCGGCGCCGATGCCCACGCCCACGATCTCGTGCCCCGCGCGTGCGCCCTCCACGGCCGAGGCGATGGCGTCCACGATGGCCTCGGGCGTGGTGGGGGTCGGCACCTTGAAGGTCGAGAGGATGTTGCCTTCCTCGTCGACCACGCCGGCCGCGATCTTCGTGCCGCCGATGTCGACGCCGATGGTGAGTCCCATGAATCCCTCAGTTTCGGTCGAGCCCCGCTACGGCCAACGGTACCCGAGGCGTTTGCCGTCGGGTCGCCGTCGTCCGCCCGGTGGACTCGCCGTCGTCCGGGGTGGGCGTGGGCCGGGACCGGTCAGTCGAGGTCGATGCGCTGCCCCGGTCCGCCGTCGTCACCGCGGTCACCGCGGTCACCGCGGTCGCCGCGGTCACGGGGGTCGTCGGGTTCGCCGCGGTCCCCGGCCGTCCAGCGGCGCTCCTGGGCCTGCACGGCGGAGCGGTAGGCGGCGAGGAGTTCGCCGCCGGCGGCGGCGAGGTGGTCGAAGACGTCCGGGTTGCGCTCGATGACCGGCTCGACGGCCGCCTTGGCCTGCTCCACGACCTGCCGGACCACCTGCTGGGCGGCGGGCCCGGCGACCGCGCCGAACAGCGGCGACTGCAGGCCGGACAGCTTCTCGGCGACGGTGTCGACGAGCTTCTTCAGCTCCTCGGCGGCCGAGCCGGGCGGCGGGCCGTACGCGGTGCGGCGGCGGGCCTTCTCGGCGGCGAGGTCCTCGGCGCACGCGGTGGCCCAGGCGTCGGCGTCGGTGTCGTCGGCGAGGGGCACCTGGGGTTCCGCGGGCTCGGGCGGCTCGGGGGCGGGGCGCTCTTCGCTCATGACGGACTCCTGACTACGGTTCGTCTCTCCGACGTTACCCGAACGGGGGTACCGGGTTCACGGGGTGCGGGGGCGTGCGGCGCGCGCTCAGGGGGTGCGGGGCCACAGGGCGGGATCCGGCGTGAAGCGGACGCGCAGGTCGCCGTCGCGCAGTCCGGCGCCTTCGACGGCGCAGCGGCGCAGCGCGGAGGGCAGCGGGACGATGCGGCGGCAGGGGCCGGCGGTGACGACGAGTTCGTCGCCGCGCCGGACGAGGTCGATGTCCTCGCGTACGGCGCCGGGCAGCGGGATCTGCCAGACGAGGACGCCGTCGTCGGCGATCCGGTCGGTGACGGGCCAGTCGGCGGGCGGGGTGTCCGGTGCGGGGGCGGGGACGGCGAGCGCGGTGAGGTCGTCCAGGCCGCGCGGGTCGTGGCCGAGATGGGGGGCGGTCCGCAGCTCGCCGTACTCCTCCCGCCAGGCGTCCAGGGCCTTGCGCTGCTGGGCGACGGGGCCGGCCAGCCAGGAGCCGGCGGTGTCCTCGGGCAGGACACGGTTGGCGACGACGGCCTCGACGGGCAGGGCGCGCAGGGCGAGGCCGAGGCGGGCGGCGCGCAGGGCGTCGGTGCCGGCCGGACCGGGTTCGGCGACGAGGCGTACGGCGGTGCGGCGGTCGCCGAGGACGGCCTCGACGGCGGCCAGCTCCACGTCCCAGCGGGCGGCGGTGTCGTACAGCCACTCGGCGGGCATGGGCACGCCGGCCAGCCGGCCGAGGACGGGGCGCAGGGCGCGGGCCGCCTGCCGCTCGGGCGGGAGCAGGCGGCGCAGGTAGCGGCGCAGCTCCTCGGGGAGGGCGAGCAGGGCGAGGGCCTGCGGGGCGGGGGGCAGGTCGACGACGAGCAGGTCGTGGGCGTCGGAGAGCGCGGCGTCGCGGATCGCGCGGAGCAGGGCGAGTTCCTCGGCGCCGGGGAGGGGGGTGACCTCTTCGGGGTCGAGGCGGGAGGCGCCGAGCAGGTCGAGGACGTTCGCGGCGCGCTCCTGGAACGCGGCGAGGTCCTGCCGGAAGGCGGCGGGGGCGTCGGGGCGCCAGACGGTCAGGTGCGGGGTGACGCGGGCGGGGACCGGGCCGGTGGGGGTGCCGAGGAGGGCGCCGGGGGTGTCGGTGCGGTCGGTGCTGAGGAGGAGGGTGCGGGTGCCCTCGGCTGCCGCCTGCAGCGCGGTGGCGGCCGCGACCGTGCTACGGCCACTGCCGCCGGGGCCCGTGATCATGAGGGTGCGCATGGGGGTGAACGGTACAGAAGGCTGCGCGGGCTGCGGGGGTGCCCGGCGCCGGTGCCGGGCGGGGGTGGGTCGCGCGGCCCGGCGCTACGGGGGTGCCGCTGCGCCCACCCTCCCCCAAGCTCTCGACTTCGCTCGAGCAGGGGGGACCCCCATCGCCCCAGCGGCACGACTGCCCGCAGCTACGCAGGCTTCTCCGACTCCACCCTCTTCTTCAGGCCCGCCAAGGCTCGGTCGATGATGACCTTTTCCGCCTTGCGCTTGATCATGCCGAGCATGGGGATCTTGACGTCGACGGTCAGCTGGTAGGTGACCTCGGTCGCGCCGACGCCCGCCGGCTTCAGCAGGTAGGAGCCGTCCAGCGAGCGCAGCATCTGGGACTTGACGAGGGTCCAGGAGACCTCGTCGGGGCCGCTCCAGGTGTACGCCAGCGTCTGGTCGTCCTTGATCGCGCCCGCGTCCATGACGAGCCGGACCTGTTCGGCGCGGCCCTGCTCGTCGGTCTTGAGGACCTCCGCCTCCTTCACCTCACCGGTCCAGTCCGGATAACGGGCGAAGTCGGCGATGACCGCCATGACGTCGGCCGGTGCCGCCTCGATCGTGATGCTCGAGCTGGTGTGTTCCGCCATCGCCGTGGCTCCTCCAGATGCGGGCCGGTAAGAAAGGGTCAGCAGGTGTGCAGGCCGTGCAGGTGGTGCAGGTATGCAGCGTGAAGGCTACCGCGCGGCCGACCCGGCGACTTCACCCCCATTCCAGCACCCACGGCTTCCCCGTCCCCGCGAAGTGCCCCACGTTGACGCACTCCGTCGCGCCGATCCGCATCCGCCGTACCAGCGGCTGGTGGACGTGGCCGAACAGCGCGTACCGGGGGCGGGTGCGGCGGATCGCCTCCAGGAGCGCGCGGCTGCCGCGTTCGAAGCGGCGCGCCACGGTGTCGTACACCAGCTCCGGCACCTCCGGCGGGATGTGCGTGCAGAGCACGTCGACCTCGCCGACCGCCTCGATCTTCGCGGCGTACTCCTCGTCGCTGATCTCGTACGGCGTGCGCATGGGCGTGCGCAGGCCGCCGCCGACGAAGCCGAAGACCCGGCCGCCGATCTCCACCCGCTCGCCGTCCAGCACGGTCGTGCCCGGCCCGGCGTACTCCCGCCACAGCGGCGGCATGTCGACATTGCCGTAGGTGGCGTACGTCGGGGTGGGGAAGGCGGCGAACAGCTCGGCGTACTGCTTGCGCACCGCCTGCTCGATCACCGCAGCCCGGTCGCCCTCGATACCCGACCACAGGCGCCGGCCGAACTCGCGCGCCTCCTCGAAGCGGCGGGCGGTGCGCAGCGCGACGATGCGGTCGGCGTTCTCCGTGCCGAACAGGTCGGGGAAGATCCCGCGCGAGTGGTCGGCGTAGTCGAGGAAGAGGACGAGGTCGCCGAGGCAGACCAGGGCGTCCGCGCCGTCCCCGGCGCGCGCCAGGTCACGGGCGTTGCCGTGGACGTCGCTGACGACGTGGACGCGGTGGGTGCGGCGGGCGCGGCCCGTACGGTTTCCGTCCGGTGTGGAGCGCATGGCGATCAAGCGTAGGAGGCGCGGGGCCCTTGTGAACAGTGGCGGTCCCACCTGCGGTTACTGGCTAGTCAGGAAGGCCGTGGACTACTGTGCGCGAAGGAACACCAATCTGTGTGACGCAGCGAACATCTCGCCGGGACCCCCTGTCGGAGAAGCCATACCGGCGGGTAACGTCCGGGCAGTCCAGTCGTGCTCAGGATTTCAACCAGTGGGCTCCCCATCCTCCTGGCGGCCTCCCGAGCACCTGCCCGAGCCTTGGACCGCACCGTCGCATCACACAACGTCGTGGCGCCGGCGCCCTATGAGGAGCAGCAGTCTTGCGCGAGTTCAGCCTTCCGGCTTTGTACGAGGTCCCTGCGGACGGCAATCTGACCGACATCGTCCGCAGAAACGCCGCGCAGCACCCCGACGTCGCCGTCATCGCCCGCAAGGTCGGTGGCACGTGGCAGGACGTCACGGCCACGGCGTTCCTGGCGGAGGTGCACGCCGCCGCCAAGGGACTCATCGCCTCCGGTGTGCAGCCCGGCGACCGCGTGGGCCTGATGTCCCGCACCCGCTACGAGTGGACGCTGCTCGACTTCGCGATCTGGAGCGCGGGCGCGATCACCGTGCCGGTGTACGAGACCAGCTCGCCGGAGCAGGTGCAGTGGATCCTGTCCGACTCGGGCGCCACCGCCTGCATCACCGAGCTGGACACCCACACGGCCGCCGTGGAGTCGGTGCGCGAGAAGCTGCCCGCCCTGAAGCACGTCTGGCAGATCGAGGCCGGTGCGCTGGAGGAGCTGGGCCGGCTCGGCAAGGACGTCTCGGACGCCACGGTCGAGGAGCGCGGCTCGCTGGCGAAGGCCGACGACCCGGCCACCATCGTCTACACCTCCGGCACCACCGGCCGCCCCAAGGGCTGCGTGCTCACCCACCGCAGCTTCTTCGCCGAGTGCGGCAACGTCGTCGAGCGGCTGCGCCCGCTGTTCCGCACCGGTGAGTGCTCGGTCCTCCTGTTCCTGCCGCTGGCGCACGTCTTCGGCCGTCTCGTGCAGGTCGCGCCGATGATGGCGCCGATCAAGCTGGGCTGCGTCCCGGACATCAAGAACCTCACCGACGAGCTGGCGGCCTTCCGGCCGACGCTGATCCTCGGTGTGCCGCGCGTGTTCGAGAAGGTCTACAACTCGGCGCGGGCCAAGGCGCAGGCCGACGGCAAGGGCGCGATCTTCGACAAGGCGGCGGACACCGCGATCGCCTACAGCAAGGCGCTGGACACGCCGTCCGGTCCGTCGCTGGGCCTGAAGATCAAGCACAAGGTCTTCGACCGGCTGGTCTACAGCAAGCTCCGCGCGGTCCTCGGCGGGCGCGGCGAGTACGCCATCTCCGGCGGCGCCCCGCTCGGCGAGCGCCTCGGTCACTTCTTCCGCGGCATCGGCTTCACCGTCCTGGAGGGCTACGGCCTCACCGAGTCCTGCGCGGCCACCGCGTTCAACCCGTGGGACCGGCAGAAGATCGGCACCGTCGGACAGCCGCTGCCCGGCTCCGTGGTGCGCATCGCCGACGACGGCGAGGTGCTGCTGCACGGCGAGCACCTGTTCAAGGAGTACTGGAACAACCCGGGCGCGACCGGCGAGGCGCTGGCCGACGGCTGGTTCCACACCGGTGACATCGGCACCCTCGACGAGGACGGCTACCTGCGCATCACCGGCCGCAAGAAGGAGATCATCGTCACCGCGGGCGGCAAGAACGTCGCCCCGGCGGTGATCGAGGACCGCATCCGGGCGCACGCGCTGGTCGCCGAGTGCATGGTGGTCGGCGACGGGCGGCCGTTCGTCGGCGCGCTCATCACGATCGACGAGGAGTTCCTGGGCCGGTGGGCCGCGGAGCACGGGAAGCCGGCCGGCTCGACGGCGGCGTCGCTGTGCGAGGACGCGGATCTGCTGGCCGCGATCCAGGCCGCGGTCGATGACGGGAACGCGGCCGTGTCCAAGGCGGAGTCGGTGCGGAAGTTCCGGATTCTGCCGGCGCAGTTCACGGAGGAGTCGGGGCATCTGACTCCGTCGCTGAAGCTGAAGCGGAATGTTGTCGCGCGGGACTATGCCGAGGAGATCGAGGCGATTTACGCCAAGTAGAAGCAGGGCGCCTATTGGGGTGCGGGGTGCTGTGCGTCGGCGGCTTTCGGTCGTCTGTGGCTTGCCGCGCAGTTCCCCGCGCCCCTTAAGGGCGTTGCTCTACAGCAGCGTTTTCAAGTGTTCCGCCAGCAGGTCCCAGCGCCACTTCTCCTCCACCCACTGTCTGCCCCGCTCCCCCATCCTGCGGCGCAGCTCCGGGTCTCCGAGGAGCGTGGTGATCCGCTCGGCCGCCTCCTGCGGGGAGCCGCCCCGCACCACCCAGCCCGTCTCTCCGTCGAGGACCGCGTCCGGGGCGCCGCCCGAGTCGCCGGCCACCACCGGCAGGCCCGTCGCGGACGCCTCCAGGTAGACGATGCCGAGGCCCTCGACGTCCAGGCCGCCGCGGCGCGTCCGGCACGGCATGGCGAACACGTCGCCGGCGCCGTAGTGCGCGGGCAGTTCGGACCAGGGGACGGCGCCGGTGAAGCGGACCGACTTCGCGACGCCCGTGTCGTGGGCGAGGCGGCGCAGGTCCTGCTCGTAGGGGCCGCCGCCGACGATGAGGAGGACCGTGTCCGGCTCGGCGGCGAGGATGCGGGGCATCGCCTGGATGAGGGTGTCCTGGCCCTTGCGGCGGACCAGCCGGGAGACGCAGACCACGACCGGGCGGTCGGTGAGGCCGAGGCGGGCGCGGACCTCGTCGCCGCCGGAGGCCGGGTGGAAGGTCTTCTCGTCGACGCCGGGCGGCAGCTGGACCATGCGGGCGGCGGCCCGCGGGGTCAGCGCGGTGGCGATGCGGGAGCGGGTGTACTCACCGAGGTAGGTGATCGTGTCCGTGGTCTCGCCGATCCGGCGCAGCAGCTGCCGGGCGGCGGGCAGCTGGGCCCAGCCGGCCTCGTGGCCATGGGTGGTGGCGACGATCCGCTCGGCGCCGGCCCTGCGCAGCGCCGGTGCCATCAGGCCGAGGGGGGCCGCCGCCCCGAACCACACCGACGTGCAGCCGTGTTCGCGCAGCAGGCCGACCGCGCGCCGGGTCGCCTGCGGGGTCGGCAGCAGCATCGTCGTACGGTCGCGTACGACGGTGAAGGGCTGCTCGGCGTCGAAGGCGGCGGTGGCCTCGACGCCCTCGCGGCTCCGCTTCCAGGTGGAGGCGTAGACGACGAGGCTCGCGGGGTCCAGGCGCAGCGCCATGTTGTGCAGGAAGGCCTGGATGCCGCCTGGGCGGGGCGGGAAGTCGTTGGTCACGATCAGGGTCTTGTGCATCGTCGCCGACCCTACCGAACCGTCCCGGCGAGGGTTGTGGCACGCGCACAGGGGGGCAGGACATCATGTTCCCCTCAATCGCACATGGCGGGGAATCGAACGGCAGGGGATCTGGTGGAGACGACGGTGGCGAGGCGGCCCCTGCTGTGGCTGATGCTGGGGGTGGTCTGGGCCGCGACCCGCGTGATGCTGCTGCTGTTCGTCTTCAAGGTGGTCGTCTTCCCCGGCCCGGACGTCACGAGCGACGTGTCGGTCATCTATCACGGCTGGTACGACGTGCTGCGCGGCGGAACGTTCCCGCTTGAGGACGTGACCTGGCAGTACCCGCCCGCCGCCGCGCTGGCCATCCTCTCCCCCGGCCTGCTGCCGTTCCTCGGCTACGCCGAGGCCTTCTTCGTGCTGGCGTTCCTCGCCGACCTGGCCGCGTTCGCGCTGCTGGGGTACGCGGGTCGGCGGCCCGGCCGTACGCTCGCCGGGGCCTGGGTCTGGGTGGTGGGCGTACCGCTGCTCGGGCCGACGGTGTACGCCCGCTACGACGTGATGGTGACCGCGGTGGCCGTCGCGGCGCTGCTCGCCGGGGCCCGGCATCCGCGGGTGATGGGGGCGCTGGCCGGGTTCGGGGCGATGCTGAAGGTCTGGCCGGTGCTGCTGCTGATCGGGGTGCGGCGGCGGACCTCCTGGGTGGCGGCCGGGGTGACCGTGGCCGTGGTCGCGGGGGTGTTCTGGCTGGCCATGCCGGGTGCTTTCGCGTTCCTGACGTTCCAGCGGGACCGGGGCACCGAGGTGGAGTCGCTGGGCTCGCTGGTCTTCCATGTGGCCCGGCACCACGGCTGGGACGGGCAGGTGCTGCTCAACTACGGCTCGGTGGAGTTCCTCGGCCCGCACGTCGACATCGTCTCCACGGCCGCCCTGTTCCTGACGGGGGCGGCCTTCAGCTGGCTGCTGCTGTGGCGGCTGGTGGCGGTGCGGTTCCGTTCGTCCACGGCGGTGGACGCGGCCTTCACCGCGGTGCTGCTGTTCACCGTGACCAGCAGGGTGATCAGCCCGCAGTACCTGGTGTGGCTGGTGGGGCTGGCCGCGGTGTGCCTGTGCTTCCGGGCGACGCGGATGCGGTGGCCGGCGGCGCTGGTGCTGGCGGCCTGTCTGGTGACGGTGCTGGAGTTCCCGGTCTGGTTCGCCCACGTCGTCGCCAGTGACACGCTCGGCGTGACCCTGCTGTTCGCGCGCAACGGCCTGCTGGTGGCCGCCGCGGTGACGGCGGCCGTACGGCTGTGGCGGTCGACGGTGCCGTCGTCGGCGCGGGCGCCGCTGCCCGCTCAGGCGGAGCGGGCCGAGGAGACGCCGGTCTCCTCCTGAGCCCTGGCCGGCTCCGCTCGCCGGGTGCCGCTCCTGAGCAGCGCGACCGTCACCGCCGCGCACTGGCCGGCCATGGCGAGCGCCATCGCCAGGCAGATCCCGGGCAGGCCGAGGCCCGACAGGGCGTAGGCGAGCGGGAGTTGGAGGGCGGTGCCGACGACGGTCACCCGCAGCAGCAGCGGCGCTCCCCCGCTGCCCTCGAAGACCCCGCCGAGCGCGATGAAGCAGGCCATCAGCAGCAGGTAGGGGCCGATGCCGCGGAGGAAGAGGACGCCTTCGTGGGCGACGGCGGGTCCGGCGCCGAAGGCGGCCATGATCCAGGGCGCGGTGAGGGCGAGCAGCGCGGCCGCGGTGAGGCCGGTGGTGCCGGAGACCAGCACGGCCTGCCGTGCGATGGCCCGGCGGGCGTCGGTGCCGGTGCCGCGGGTGTGCGCGGTGTGGATGGAGGCGGCCTGGCGCACGGAGTAGAAGGCCATGGTCGCGATGTACAGCACCTTGTAGGCGATGGCGTACGCGGCCACCGCCGTCACGCCGATCCGCGCCACGATCGCGACCAGCACCAGCGCCCCGCCCTGCCGGATCGTGAAGTCGGCCGCCATCGGCAGCCCGGTGCGCAGCACCGCCGTGGGGGACCAGGGGGCTCGTTCCCCTGCCGCCGCGCGCAGCAGGGTGTTGCGGCGCAGCGCGAGCAGCCCGGCGGCGAGCGCGACCGTCCGGCACAGCACGGTGGAGGCGGCGGCGCCTCGGACGCCGTAGAGGTGGATGAACAGCGGGTCGCAGACGAGGATCAGGCCGTTGGCGAGCAGGGCGAGCCGCATCGGGGTGCGGGTGTCGCCGGTGCCCTTGAGCAGGCCGTCGACGAGCTGCTGGACGAAGAAGACGGCCGTGCCGGGCAGGGAGATCGCGAAGTAGGCGACGGCGAGCGGCAGGGCGCCGCCCTCCTGGTCGCCGAGGACGAGCCGGGCCAGCGGCTCCCGCAGCAGGTACCCGCCGATCGCGACGGCCGGGGTGATCAGCGCGCACAGGGTCCAGCCGCCGCGGACGGCCGCCCGGACCGCGGCCGGGTCGCGGGCGCCGCGGGCGTGGGCGACCAGCACGGTGGTGCCGGAGGCGAACACCAGCGCCACGCCGAGCAGCACGTTCTCGGTGTTGGTGGCGACGGCCACGGCGGCGACGGCGTCGCCGCCGAGCCGGGAGACCCAGACGGTGTTGATGATCCCGGCGGCGACGGAGGCGAGGAGGGAGAAGTAGACGGGGTGGGCGAGGGAGATGAGCTGTTTGCGGTGGGCGTTCACGCGGTGTCCCCCTGAAGTCGACGGTACCTCGATTCGAGGTAGCTCGATAAGAGGTAGCATGCCGCCAGGGCGTCCACAAGGAGGAAAGTGAAGTGCTGGAGCTGTCGATCCTCGGCTTCCTGGCCGAACAGCCGCTGCACGGCTACGAGTTGAAGGAGCGCATCGCCGCTCTGAGCGGGCATGTCCGCCCGGTGAGCGACGGTGCGCTGTACCCGGCGATCAAGCGGCTCGTCGCGGCGGGACTGCTGGCCGAGCGGATCGAGGAGGGCGTGAGCGCGGCCCCGCGCCGGATGCTGTCCCTGACCGAGGCCGGGCGGGCAGACCTGCTGCGGCGGCTGCGGACGCCCAAGCCGGTGGAGATCAGCGACCAGGCGCGCTTCAACACCGTCCTGGCGTTCCTGCGGCACCTGCCCGACCGGCGGGAGCAGGCGGCCGTACTGCGGCGGCGGCTGGACTTCCTCCAGGAGCCGTCGAGCTTCTTCTACCGGGGCGGCCGGCCCGTCGCGGCCGAGGAGGCCGGGGACCTGTTCCGGCAGGGCATGCTGCGGGTGGCCCGGGCGACCGGGCAGGCGGAGCGGGCGTGGCTGGCGGAGGCCGTGGCCGAGCTGGAGCGGGACGCGTGAGAGCCCCGGCCCTCCCCTACGGGCCGGGGCTCTCCTCGCTCCGCGTCAGCGGAAGTCGGCGTGCAGCCTGCGCGTGTGGTCCACGTGCCGGGCGGGCCCGGTCAGCCGGACCCGGGCGGTCAGCCGCGGCGCGTCGCTCGCGGCGGACAGGCGCAGCTCCAGCTCGCCCGGCTCGACCACGCGCCGCCCGTCGCGGCCGGTGAAGGAGGCGAGGTCGGCCGGGACCGTCACGGACAGCCGGCGTGCCTCGCCCGGCCCGAGCGGCACCCTGCGGTAGCCGACGAGCCGCTGCACGGGCTGGACGACGGAGGCGACCGGGTCGTGCAGATAGAGCTGGACGACCTCGGTGCCGTGCCGGTCGCCGGTGTTGCGCACGGTGAAGGAGAGCGTGAACTCCCCGTCGGTGGTGGTCTCTTCGGCCGCGACCACCAGGTCGCTCCAGTCGAACGACGTGTACGACAGGCCGTGCCCGAAGGCGAACGCCGCGGTCGGGTCGACCGCCGAGACGTCGCTGCGCCCGGCGAGCGGGGCGGCGAGGTAGGTGGAGGGCTGGCCCCCGGACCCGGCGGGCACGCTGACGGGCAGCCGGCCTGAGGGGTTGACGGTGCCGCTGAGCACGCGGGCGACGGCGCCGGTGCCCTCGGCGCCGGGGAAGAAGGACTGCACGATCGCGTCGGCCTCGGTCACCGCCCGGCCGAGCGCGTAGGGCCGTCCGGCCAGCAGCGCCACCACCAGCGGGGTGCCGGTGTCCAGCAGCCGGTCGAGCAGCGCCTGCTGCACGCCGGGCAGCGCCAGCGACTCGGCGTCGCAGCCCTCGCCGCTGGTGCCGCGGCCGAACAGGCCCGCGCGGTCGCCGAGCGCGGCGACGACCACGTCGGCGTCCCGGGCGACGCGGACGGCCTGGTCGAAGCCGGAGGTGTCGGCGGTGTCGACGTCCGCGCCGCGCACGGTGACGATCTCGGCGCCCGGGAACTCCCTCACCAGCGCCTCGCGCAGCGTGGGCAGTTCGATGCCGACCGGCACGTCGGGGTGGTGGACGCCGACGTGCAGCGGGAAGGAGTAGCAGCCCAGCACCGCGGTCGGCTCGTCGGCCTGAGGGCCGATCAGGGCGATCCGGCGGGGCGCGGTCAGCGGCAGGACGCCGTTGTTGGCCAGCAGGATCACCGCCTCGTCGGCGGCCCGGGCGGCCAGCTCGCGGTTCTCCGGCGAGTCCAGGTCGACCGTGCCGCGCAGGGCGACGGTGTCGTCGGTGCCGTGCTCCCGCAGGGCGGCCGGCACCGGGTCGAAGTCCGCGTCGAGCAGGCCGAGTTCGGCCTTCTGCGCCAGCACGCGGCGCAGGGCCCGGTCGACCAGCTCCTCGGGCACGGTGCCCTCGGTGACGGCCTGGACGAGCGCCGGGCCGAAGGTCTTCACGCTGGGCAGCTCGACGTCGACGCCGGCGCGCAGCGCGGTGGCCGCGGCGTCGGTGAAGTCGGCGGCGACACCGTGCAGGGTCTTCAGGAAGGCGATGCCGAAGTAGTCGGCGACGACCGTGCCGGTGAAGCCCCAGGTGTCGCGCAGCAGGCCGGTCAGCAGCTCCTCGTCGGCGGCGGAGGGGATGCCGTCGGTGTCGGTGTAGGCGTGCATGACCGAGCGGGCGCCGCCCTCGCGCAGAGCCATCTCGAACGGCGGCAGCAGCACGTCGGCGCGTTCGCGCGGCCCCATCGAAACGGGCGCGAGGTTGCGGCCGGCGCGGGAGGCGGAGTACCCGGCGAAGTGCTTGAGCGTGGCGACGATCCCGGCGGACTCCAGGCCCTGCACATAGGCGGTGCCGATGGTGCCGACCAGGTAGGGGTCCTCGCCGATGGTCTCCTCGACGCGGCCCCAGCGGGTGTCGCGGACGACGTCCAGGACGGGGGCGAGGCCCTGGTGGATGCCGACCTCTCGCATGTCGCGGCCGATGGCGGCGGCCATCCGGCGGATCAGGTCGGGGTCGAAGGTGGCGCCCCAGGACAGCGGGACCGGGTAGGCGGTGGCGCCCCAGGCGGCGAACCCGGCCAGGCACTCCTCGTGGGCGAGGGCCGGGATGCCGAACCGGTTGGCGGCCATGATGCGCCGCTGGGTGCGCAGCAGGGACAGCGCGCCGAGCGCCGGGTCGACGGGGGCGGTGCCGAAGGGCCGGGTGAGCTGTCCGAGCCCGGCCGGCAGCAGGGCGTCGAGGTCGACCGCCTCCTCCATGTCGTGCTGGTGCGGGGCGACCTCACCGCCCTCGGCGGAGGCGCCGACCCAGACGCCGAACAGCTGGGCGATCTTCTCCTCGACGGTCATCGCCTCGATCAGAGCCGTGACGCGGGTGTCGGTGTCGTGGGCGGGGTCGTTCCAGACAGGGGTGACGGGTGTGGTTGTCTCAACGGCCACGTGGCGGTCACTTTCCTCCGACGCCCATCAGACCCTGGACCAGGGCGCGACGGGCGAACAGGTAGACGAGCAGGACGGGCACCATCGACAGCACCACCGCGGCCAGCAGGCCGGGGATGTTGATGCCGTGCTCGGTTTGGAAGTTGTACAGGCCCAGCGTGATGACCTTGGTGGAGTCGGACTGGGTGAGGACGAGGGGGAAGAGGAAGCCGTTCCAGGCCTGCAGCGCGGAGAACACCACGATCGTGGAGAGCCCGCCCCGGGACAGCGGCAGCACCAGCTGGAAGAACATCCGGCGCGGCGTCGCCCCGTCCATGGCCATCGCCTCGAACAGCTCCGGCGAGATGTCCCGCATGGCGCCGCTGAGCACCAGCGCGGAGACCGGCAGGCAGAAGGCGGCCGTGGGCAGGATGACGCCGATCAGGTTGTCGTACAGCCCCGCCTCGCTGATCAGGTAGAACATCGGCACGATCACGGCCTGGGCGGGGATGGCGAGGCCGAGCAGGAAGAGCCGGAAGACCAGCGAGGTGACCTTGGAGCGGCTGCGCACGATGGCGTAGGCGAGCGGCGGCACCAGCAGCAGGACGATGCCCACCACGGCGACCGTGACGATCACCGTGTTGAGGTAGTACTCGCCGAAGCCCTCGTCGAAGGCGCTGGTGAAGTTGTCCAGGGTGAAGCCCTCGGGCCAGGACAGCGGGCCGCCCTTGGAGTAGTCCGAGCGGGACTGCACGGTCGCGGCCAGCATCACGTACAGGGGCAGGCCCACGATGAACAGCCAGGCGAGCGAGGCCGCGCCGGCCAGGTAGTTGGGGCGTCGCCTCATGACATGCCCTCCATGGTGCCGCGCATCTTGTCGTAGCCGGACAGGCGTACGACGACGAGCGAGATGATCGTGGCGGCGACGACCAGCACGAGCGCGATGGCCGCGCCGGCGCCGAAGTCGAAGCTCTTGAAGGCCTTCTGGTACATGTAGTAGGCGCTGATGGTGGTGTCGGTGCCGGGGCCGCCCTGGGTCAGGATGAGGACGGTCTCGAAGGTGGTGAGGCCGCCGACCACCATGAGGATCATCGAGGTGATGATCGAGTTGCGCAGCTGGGGCAGCGTGATGTGGAAGAACTGCCGGAACCGGCCCGCCCCGTCGATCTCCGCGGCCTGGTAGAGCACCTGGGGGATCGCGCGCGCGGCGCCCTGGTAGATCAGCGTGTGCAGCGGGGTGAACTGCCAGGTACTGACGAAGGCGAGGACCCCGATCGCGGTGGACTGCTTGCCGAACAGGTTGCCGTCGCCGAACAGCCAGGTCGCCTGGGCCGGGACGCCGAAGTTCGGGTCGAGCAGCGCCCGCCACAGCACGGACACGGCGGTGGAGGACAGCAGCAGCGGGACGAAGTAGATCGCCGACAGCACCGCGCGGTTGCGCTGCTCACCGGCGGCCCACACGCCCAGCAGGATGCTGAGCGGTGTCTGCAGGGCGACGCCGAGCAGGGTCAGCAGCAGCGTCAGCCAGATGGACTGGATCATCACCGGGTCGTCGAAGATCCGGGTCCAGTTGTCCAGGCCGACGAACTCCGGCTCGGACAACCCGTTCCAGCTCATGAAGGACAGCACGCCGACCATCACCAGCGGGGCGATGGCGAACAGGGCGAAGAACAGTGTGGCGGGGACCGCCCAGGCAAAGCCCGGGCGGCCCACGTGGGCGGCCGACCCCCGCGCCGGCCGGCTGGACTTGCCGGTCACGGTGCGGGGCGCGGACGCGCGTGTCATCTGCGTGGTCATGGGGTGCTCATTCGGTGGGCAGGGCCTGCATGGCCTTGATGAACCCGTCGGCGTCCAGCCGTCCGTTGACGAACTGCTGCACCGCCTGGTGCATCGGCGTCGCGGCCGACTGCGGGTAGGCCTGGTCCCAGGAGAGCTGGAAGGTCGGCGCCTTCTTCACCAGGTCGAACTGGAAGTGCGAGAAGGCGGGGCTCGCCGAGGTGTCGAGGTACTGCTCGGTGTTGGTGGTGGTGGGCAGGTTCCCGATGGCCAGCTGCTGCTTGACGAAGTCGTCGGAGTACATCAGCTTCAGGAACTCGGCGACGGCCTCGGGATGCTTGGTCTTCTTCATCACCGAGTAGAAGTTGTTGGTGTTGCCGACCAGGGCGGCCGCGTCACCCTTGCCGCCGGGCACGCTCGGGAAGGCGGTGTAGCCGAGGCTCTTCTCGGCGAAGGCCTTGTCGAAGTCCTGGATGGTGGAGTACTCCCAGGAGCCCATCAGCTCGAAGCCGGCCTTGCCGCGGGCGAGCAGCGTCGGGGAGCCCTGGTCGGTGAACTTCACCGAGTCGAAGTTGGTGCCGAAGGCGCCCGCGTCGACCAGCTCCTTGAGCATGCCGAGGGCCTTCTTGCTGTCCTCGCTCGCCCAGGCGTCCTTGTCGCCGGAGAGGGCCTTCTTGAACAGCTCGGGGCCGGCGATCCGGTCGTAGAGGTACTCGAACCACATCAGGGTCGGCCACTGGTCGCCGCCGCCCAGCGCGATCGGGGTGATGCCCTTGGCCTTGAGCGTCTTGACCGCGTCGAGCAGCTCGGCCCAGGTCTTCGGGGGCTGCACGCCCGCGTCGGCGAGGACCTTCTTGTTGTGGAAGAGCAGCACCGGCTGGGTGCCGCGCATCGGGACGCCGTACGCCTTGCCGTCGAGCACCGCGGAGTCGAAGACGGACGGCAGGAAGGCGTCCTTCAGCTTCGCGTCCTTGGCGATGAAGTCGTCCAGCGGCAGCAGCAGATCGGCCTTGACGAAGGGCTGGATGCTGCCGCCGCCCCAGTTGAAGAAGACGTCCGGGGCCTGGGGGGTGTTGATGATCGTCTGGAGCTTCTGCTGGTAGTCGGCACCGGGGATGGTGTCCAGGACCACCTTGACCTTGGAGGTCTTGTTGAACTTGTCGACAACCGCCTTCTCGACCTTGTTGGTGGCGTCGCCGTAGACCAGGACGTGGATCTTGTCGTCCCCGCCCGCCGACGCCCCGTTGCCCCCGCACGCCGTCAGCGTCAGCGCCGCCGCCAGGGCCACACCACACGCAAGTACCCGGGAGAACCGCACGCGTGTCCGCATCGCGCCCCACCCCTTTCCGCTCGAAAGTTTCGATGCCAAGCGCGAAATTTGTTGTTGCCGGGACATTAAACGAGCCCCCTTTCGCGGTCAACGGAGTGGTACGGACGCGATCGAACCGTTACCCGGCGGTGTCGTATGCTGCGCCCATGCGAGCGAGAGACGAGGACGAAACGGCCGGTCGGGTGACCCTCGCCGAGGTCGCGGCACAGGCGGGGGTCTCCCTCTCGACAGTTTCGAAGGTCCTCAACGGGCGTTCGGACGTGGCATCGGCGACGCGCACCCGGGTCGAACGCCTGCTGGCGGAGCACGGCTACCGCCGGCGCAGCGCCACCTCCTCGCACGCGCCGCTGATCGAGCTGGTCTTCCACGAGCTGGAGAGCGTCTGGGCGATGGAGCTGATCCGCGGCGTGGAGAACGTCGCGCAGCGCAGCCGGCTCAGCGTCGTCGTCACCGAGAGCGGCACCCGGCACGCCCCGGGCCGCGAGTGGCTGGACGGGGTGCTCCAGCGCCGCCCGCGCGGCGTGGTGCTGGTCTTCTCCGCGCTGCCGGACCACGTCAAGAAGCAGTTGCGCTCCCGGGCCATCCCGTTCGTCATCGTGGACCCGGCCGGCGACCCCGAGCCCGACGTCCCCTCGGTGGGCTCGGCCAACTGGTCCGGCGGCATGGCCGCCACCCGGCATCTGCTCGACCACGGCCACGAGCGCATCGCCATCATCACCGGCCCCGCCGACCTGATGTGTTCCCTGGCCCGGCTGGACGGCTACCGCTCGGCGATGGCCATGGCGGGCCTGGAGCCCGACCCGCGCCACATCCGCTACGGCGACTTCCACGTCCAGGGCGGCTTCACCCATGCCATGGAGCTGCTCGACGGGCCCGACCGGCCGACCGCCATCTTCGCGGGCAGCGACCTGCAGGCCCTCGGCGTGCTGGAGGCGGCCCGGCGCAGGGGGCTGAGCGTGCCCGGCGAGCTGTCGGTGGTCGGGTACGACGACGTGCCGGCGGCCCAGTGGTCCTCTCCCCCGCTGACGACCGTGCACCAGCCGCTGCGTCAGATGGCCGAGGAGGCGGCCCGGATGCTGCTCGCGCCGCGGGACGCGGCGCGGCCGACCCTGCGCATGGAGCTGGCCACCAAGCTCGTCGTCCGCCAGAGCACGGCACCGAACGACCTCGAAAGCGTTCGGTAAATTTCGGTTTCGCGCGGGTCAACTGGCGTTTCCGACGCGATCACGCACTCCCCGTTGACCGCGGAAACAACTGGCTCTAGGGTCTGCACGCTCTTCCGAAAGGGGTTCGAATCTTTCGAACCGCCTCTCCGAGAAAGCCTCTGAGAAGGGACGCAGCAATGACCCGCACGTCCTCCGCACCCCCCAGAACACGGGGCCGCACGGCGCTGTCCGCGCTGACCGCCGGCCTGCTCGCCACCGCGGGCCTGGCCGCCCTGGCCACGCCGGCCGACGCGGCGACCACCCTCGGCTCCGCGGCGGCCGGCAAGGGCCGCTACTTCGGCACCGCGGTGGCCGCGAGCCACCTGGGCGAAGCGGCCTACGCGAACACGCTCGACACCGAGTTCAACGCCGTCACGCCCGAGAACGAGATGAAGTGGGACGCCACCGAGCCCACCCGCGGCTCGTTCAGCTTCGGTGCGGCCGACCAGATCGTCAGCCACGCGCAGGGCAAGTCCATGAAGATCCGCGGCCACACGCTGGTCTGGCACTCGCAGCTGCCGGGCTGGGTGAGCGGTCTGGGCGCCACCGACCTGCGCACCGCGATGAACAACCACATCACCCAGCTCATGACCCACTACAAGGGCAAGATCTACGCCTGGGACGTGGTCAACGAGGCGTTCCAGGACGGGGGCAGCGGCGCCCGCCGCAGCTCGCCCTTCCAGGACAAGCTGGGCAACGGCTTCATCGAGGAGGCGTTCCGCACCGCGCGGGCCACCGACCCGGACGCCAAGCTCTGCTACAACGACTACAACACCGACGGGATCAACGCGAAGAGCAACGCGGTCTACGCGATGGTCAAGGACTTCAAGGCGCGCGGCGTCCCGATCGACTGCGTCGGCTTCCAGTCCCACTTCAACAGCGCCTCCCCGGTGCCGAGCGACTACCAGGCCAACCTCCAGCGCTTCGCCGACCTCGGCGTCGACGTCCAGATCACCGAGCTGGACATCGAGGGCTCGGGCAGCGCGCAGGCCACCAACTACGCCAACGTGGTCAAGGCGTGCCTGGCGGTCACCCGCTGTACCGGCCTCACGGTCTGGGGCATCACCGACAAGTACTCCTGGCGCAGCAGCGGCACCCCGCTGCTGTTCGACTCCGACTACGGCAAGAAGCCGGCGTACTACTCGGTCCTCAACGAGCTGGGCGGCACGAGCGACGGCGGCGGCGGTGGCGGTGGCGGTGGCGGCGGCACGGCCGCCTGCACGGCGACCTACACCACGGCCGAGTCTTGGTCCGGCGGCTTCAACGGCAAGGTCACCATCACCGCGGGCAGCAGCGCGATCAGCGCCTGGTCCACGACGGTCACCGTCACCTCCCCGCAGAAGGTCACCGCCACCTGGAACGGCACCCCGTCCTTCGACAGCTCCGGGAATGTCATGACCATGAAGTCCAGTTGGAACGGCAGCCTGGCGGCCGGCGCCTCCACCACCTTCGGCTTCACGGTGACCACCAACGGCACCACCACGCCGCCCGTCGTCGGCGCCTGCACGGCCTCCTGACCGCACACGGGGTGGGAGCCGCCCGGGCTCTCACCCCAACTGCAGCCGCAGATACTCCCGCCAGTCCGCGGTGAACTCCCCGGACGTCGTGCCGAGCACCGTGCGCAGCGCGTCCTCGACCGCCCCGGCCCGCTGCCGGTGCGCGCCGACCGCCCGGTAGAACTCGCCGAGCCGCGCCTCGCCCCACCGCTCGGCGATCATCCGGCACGCCAGCCAGCCGCCCTCGTAGGCCCGCGCCAGCTTGTTCGCGTCGCCGGAGAAGGAGAAGTCGCCGTCCACGGGCAGCGCGGCCGGCACCCGCCCCTCGGCCACCGCCCGCTGCAGCTCCGGCGCCGCCTGCTCGGGAGTGCGCCCGGTGCCCCGGTAGCCGACCCAGTCGGCATAGCCCTCGGACAGCCACAGCGGGGTGGCCGCGTTGGTGGCGCGGCGGGTGGCGACATGCGTGGTCTCGTGGGTGAGGACGACCTGCCGGCCCAGCGAGCCGAGCATGCCGTACGCCTCCGGGTTGACGATGATCCGGTCGGCGGGCGCCTTCGCCGGGGCCCCGGTCTCGCCGGTCGTCACCGCGGCGATGCCCCGGTAGGAGGAGGCGGGCGAGCCGAGCAGCGCGGCCATGCCCTCCAGCGACCTCGGCACGAGCACCACGACGTGCCGGCTCCAGCCGGTGCCCCACGCGTCCGACACCGCGGGCACCGCACGGTCCGCGAGGCGCGCGTACGAGCGCAGCTGGCCCTGCGGCTGCCCGGTGCCGAGCACCAGGCTGTGCGCGCCCCGCACGACGCTCACCGCGCCCTGGTCCCACAGCTGCTGCCCACCCTTGCCGGCGGGCCGGTCGGCGGCCACCGACCACCGCCCGTCCGCGGCCCGGGCCAGCCGCAGCGTCCGGCCGGCGACGACGGGGGCGGTGTCGTAGCCGCGGATGCGGTAGCGCAGCTCGGCCTCGGCGGTGGCACTCCCGTCGCCGGTCCGTACGGTCGTGACCCGGTAGTCCCACTCCGCGAACGGCACCTGCCCCAGCTCGGCGTACCCGGCCAGGGTGCCGGTGGCGCCGTACGCCGCCCGGTCGTGGCCCAGGAGGGCCGCCGCCCGCCGGTCCAGCAGCCGCTGCACCTCGGCACGCGCGGTGTCGGCGGCGGGCCGTCCGCCGCAGCCCACCAGCGCGACGAGCAGCAGACACAGCCCCACCACCGGGGATCTCCACGCCCGCCGTCGACCAGCCATCCTCCCGATCGTACGGCGAAGACCTCGGTGGGCGAACATGGCGTACGGCGCGCGGACGGCCCGGCGGACCGGCGCGGTCAGACCCGGGTCACCGACGCGACCGGCATCATGCCGACCGGGTCGTAGCGCACCGGCGCGCCCGGGTAGGGGGCGTGGATGACCTGGCCGTTGCCGACGTACATGCCGACATGGCCGGCGTCGGAGCGGTAGACGACGAGGTCCCCGGGCCGCGCCTGGGAGAGCGGGACCTGGCGGCCGGCGTACCGCTGGGCCTGCGAGGTGCGCGGCAGGGAGACCCCGGCCTGGGCGTACGACCACTGCATCAGGCCCGAGCAGTCGAAGCCGGAGGGACCGTTGGCGCCCCACACGTACGGTTTGCCGAGGGCGGAGCGGGCGGCGGCGAGGGCGGCGGCCGCGCGGCCGGAGGCCGGGACTCCCCCGGCGAGGACGGGCAGGTCGGTGCGGCCGGAGCGGGAGGCCCGGTCGAAGGCGGCGCGTTCGGCGGGCGCCAGGGCGTTGAGCAGCTGCCGGGCGCGGGCGAGCTTCTGCTCGACGGTCTTCTTGTGCCGGGCGACGGCCGTACGGCTCTTCTCCAGCTCCCCCAGGGCCCGGGTCGCCTCGGCGCGCTCCTGGGCGAGTTCGCGCATCGCCGTCTGAAGTTCCCTCAGCTGCCCGGCCTGGTGGGCGTTGATGCGGTCGAGGGCGGCGGCCTTGTCGAGGTAGTCGTCCGGGTCGTCGGAGAACAGCAGCGCCAGGGCGGGGTCGAGGCCGCCGGCGCGGTACTGGGCGCCGGCCAGTGAACCCAGCGCCTCGCGCATGGTGTTGATGCGCTCCTGCTGGCGGGCGATGCGGTCCTGGGCGGTGGTGACCTTCTGCCGCAGCGCGTCGGCCTTCTCGTCGGCCTTGTTGTAGGCCTCGGTGGCCTGTTCGGCCTCCTCGTAGAGGCGGTCCACCTCGGCGCGGGTGTCGTCGTGCGGCGCGGCCGCGGCGGTGCCGGCCGGTACGGCGCCCAGGGCGGCGGCCGCGGCCGACAGCAGACCCAGGGCGGCGACGGCGCCCTTGTCGAACCCGGTTGGTGCAAGGCGGCGATGGGAGCCCACGGGGAGCCGCACTCCTTCCACTGGGGGACAGGGAGTTCCCCGGTGCCGGGGCGGGGCAAGGCACGCCCCGGCGGCGGGGGGAAACGCGGCAGACAGTAGCCCCGCGACCGGGGCCCGGCCAAAGACCTCCGCGGCCACACACGGTGACGCCCCGCCACTGACGCAGGTCACCGGCGGGGCGCGGGGTGAGAACCCGTCCGTGCAATTCGCCCGTTCGGGCGGCACGGTGTGTTGATCTTGCCGTCAGATACGGACGCCGAACTGGAACGGCATGTTGTTGATGGACTCGTAGCGCACGGTCGTGCCGGTGCGCGGGGCGTGCAGCACCTGGCCGTTGCCGGCGTAGAAGCCGACGTGGTGCAGGTCGCCGTAGAAGATCACCAGGTCGCCGACGCGCAGGTCGGACTGGCTGTAGATGCGCGTACCGGCGTTGGCCTGCGCCTGCGAGGTGCGCGGGATGGAGACGCCGGCCTGGGCGTAGGCCCAGCTCGTCAGGCCCGAGCAGTCGAAGGAGGACGGGCCGGAGGCGCCGTAGACGTACGGGGAGCCGATCTTGCTCTGGGCGGCCTGGAAGGCGGCCATGGCGCGGCTGGAGCCGGCCGGGGCGTCGCCCAGGTCGACGCGGGAGCTGGAGGAGCGGTTGGCGCGGTCCTGCTCGGCGGCGAGGGCGGCCTTCTCGGCGGCCGTCAGGGAGTTGAGCAGCTTCTGCGCCTCGGCGAGCTTGCCCTGGACTTCCTGCTTCTTCTTGCCGAGTTCGGTGCGCGTGGAGGCGAGGTCCTTGAGCTTCTCGGAGGCCTCGGAGCGCTCCTGCGCGAGTTCGCGCTGCTTCTCCTGGATCTTCTTCAGCGCCTCGACCTGCTGGGCGCTGAGCTGGTCGGCGGTGGACGCCTTGTCCAGGTAGTCGTCGGGGTTCGACGACAGGAAGAGCTGGAGGGAGGAGTCGATGGTGCCGGTGCGGTACTGGGCGGCCGCCGCCATGCCTATGGAGTCGCGCAGCTCGTTGAGCTCCTCCTGGCCGCGGGCGACGTTGTCCTGGATCGTGGAGATCTCCTTCTGGAGCTTCTCCTGCTTCTCCTTGGCGCCGTTGTACTTCTCGGTGGCCTGCTCGGCCTGCTCGTACAGCTTGTCGACCTTGGCCTTCACCTCGTCCTTGGTCGGCTTCTCGCTCGGGGCTGCGTTGGCGGCCTGGGCGCTGAAGGCGACGGCGGCGGCTGCTGCGGTGGTCAGCACGGTCACGCGTGCACGACTCGGCTGCTTGGGTCGACGGTGGGACGCCACTGGAGGCGAACTCCTTCTTGTGAGTGATCACCCGTTCGGAGGTTCGAGCCCCGACCCTAGTGACCCAGTTGTGATCAGTTCAAATCCTGATCCCAAAAATCTCGGTGACAGCCCGCATTCTTTGCCCTCAACTCACGAGCAGTGATGCCGGATTGACACTACGTTGCGTGACGGTTCCGTCAATTCGGACATCGCTTACGCGAGTTGCACCTTCAGGACAGTCGCTTCAGGAGCACCGCAGAAGCCACGGGTCGGGCACCGGCGCGGGCGACCCCGTCGGCCACCTCACGGTCGGTGGAGGCGACGATAACGGGTCGGCCGGGCGGCTCCGCACGCACCAGCTGCCGGATCAGCTCGTCGGCGGTCACCCCGGGCTTGGAGAACAGCACCCGCACCCCGCGCGGCGGGGCGAGCAGCACCGGCGCGGCCAGCTCGGCCCCGTCGAAGACACAGGTGACCTCGGCGCCGGTCTGCGCGGCGAGCGCGGACAGCTGCCCGAGCAGCCGCAACCGCTGCTTCTCCAGCGGCATCTGCGGATAGCCGGTCTTGGTGACGTTGTAGCCGTCGACGACGAGATGGGCCTGGGGCAGCGCCAGCAACTGGTCGAGGATCGCGGGGTCGTGCTCGGACAGGGCGCGCGCGGCGATGTCCTTCGGCGTCATCCGGCCCGGCTCGACGGCGTCCACGGTCTCCGCGGGCCGCACGGACACCGGCGGCAGCGCCAGTTCCCGGCGCAGACCCTGGGTGGCGTCCAGAAGGGTGTCCAGGAGCAGACGGACGCGCATGTCCTCGACACTGCGCCCCTCGCGCGCCGCTCTGCGCGTGGCCTCCAGGGCGGCCTCGGCCTCCGCGAGACGCGCCTTGAGGCGCCGGGACTCGCTCTCCGCGGCGGACACCTGCGCGTGCGACTCGGCGCGGTGGGCCTCCATCTCGGCCTGCGCCTTGCGCAGCGCCGCCTCCCCGCGCTTGACGTCGCTGAGGGCGGCGCGCAGCTTCCGGTGCAGCGACTCCGCTTCCTTCTTCGCCGCGTCCAGCTCCGTCCGCAGCCGTTCCGTCTCGGTACGGGCGTGCTCGCGGGCCTGGTCGAGCCGGGTGCGCAGCCGCTCCAGCTCGGCGCGGTTCTCCTCGTCGGCGCGCTCGGCGTCCGCGCGCTGCGCCTCCTCGCCGGCCGCGGTCACCAGCTTCACCCAGCCCGCGGGCCGCAGAACATAGGCCGCGGCCGCGACGTCGAGCGGGTCCGCGGCCGGGGGCGGCGAGCCGGAGTCGAGGGCGCCGGCCAGTTCCGGCTGGGCCTCTCTGAACTTCTCCCCGATGCGCTGCCGGAACAGCGGATCGGTCTCCAGCGCGGCGGCCATCGCGTTCCCGGCGAACTTGGCCCGCCGGTTCGGGGCGAACCGGGCGTACTGCCGCAACTGGGCGGGCAGTTCGCCCAGGGTCAGCCCGCCGAAGCCGTCCGCGACGATCTGGACGACCCTGCGGCGCACGCCGTCGGGCAGCGGACGGTCGAGCACCTCAGCGGCGCCGTCGCCCGGCCCCCCGCCAGCGGTCTCCACCATCCGTCACCTCATCACCTGTCGTGCCGATCCCGTACGGGGATCACCTGTACGAGTACCGTCCGGCGCGGTCCCTCAGGACGCGCCGGCCTCGCCCTGCGCGGACTCGCTGCCCGGGCGGTCCACCAGCTCCACCTGGTCCACGGCGTTGCACCAGCGGCAGCGCACGGACTCGATGGTCTCACTGAGCACCTCGCGCTCCTCCACGTTCGGCTCCCCGGCGAGGTCGAGGTGGACGTACTCCACGACCTTCGACGAGCGGGTCACGTCGAAGCGCGTGAGGTTGCCGCAGAGGGTGCAGCGCCATCGCGTCGTGGCGGTCGGCAGGGGAACCGTCATCGTGGCTGTTCGCTTTCTTCCAGTGTCCGTGACGCACCGGACTCCCCGGTGCGTGTGGCTCGTAACCCTACGGCCTGGGGGCGACTCGCCGCTGGTCCGTCCACGGCGGCGAGGCGGTCTGGGCAGGTGCGTCCCGTTACGTCATGCTCTGTGTTCATGATCGGCAACTGGCGCGGACCCCTGAGCCCCCTGAGCAGAGCCGTCCGGCGGCCCACGGCACCGGTGACGTACGGGCTGATCGCCCTGTGCTGTCTGCTCTTCCTCCTCGGCCCGGCCGCGGGCCTGAACCCGGTGTACGGCACCGGGGACGAGCTGCTCGCCGCGCAGCGGGCCTATTTCCGCCGCTGGGGCGTGGTCCCGGCGGAGCTGTTCGAGGGCGCCGCGGGATCGGCCCTGACGCCGGCCACGGCCCTGTTCGTGCACGGAAGCTGGGTGCATCTGCTGGGCAACATGCTCTTCCTCTTCGTCTTCGGCGCGATGACCGAGGAGCGCATGGGCCGGGTGCAGTTCACCCTGTTCTACGTCGGCTGCGGCTACCTCGCCCTGCTGGGCTACGCGGCCGCCAACGCCTCCTCCGAGCAGTCCCTGGTGGGTGCGTCCGGGGCGATCTCGGCGGTCCTCGGTGCCTTCCTCTATCTGTTCCCCCGCGCCCGGGTGACCAGTCTCCTGCCGTTCCTGTTCTTCCTGCCGGTGCGGCTGCCGGCGTGGGTCGTGCTGCCCTTCTGGGCGGCGCTGCAGTGGCTGGCCGCGGGGCGGGCGAGCGCGGGCCCCGGGGTGGCGTATCTGGCGCACCTGGTGGGGTTCGGGCTGGGCCTCGCGTACGCGTGGGCCCGGTTCCGCCGTACGACTAGAGTGAAAGCCGCCCCTGCTCCGGCCCCCGAGGGAGAGAACCAGCCGTGATCACCGCGATCGTCCTCATCAAGACCAGTGTGGACCGGATCCCCGAGATCGCCGAGCGGATCGCGGCACTGGAGAGCGTGAGCGAGGTCTTCTCGGTCACCGGCACCTACGACCTGATCGCGATGGTCCGCGTCCAGCAGCACGAGGACCTGGCGGAGGTCATCCCCGGCCGCATCAGCAAGATCCCGGGCGTGGAGGCGACGGACACGCACGTGGCGTTCCGCACGTACTCCCAGCACGACTTGGAGGCGGCGTTCGCGATCGGCCTGGACAGCTGAGCCCTACGCCGTGACGTCCACCGCGGCGATGCCGGTGCCCGAGGGG
Organism: Streptomyces griseosporeus; assembly: GCF_014656055.1. Classification (GTDB taxonomy): domain Bacteria; phylum Actinomycetota; class Actinomycetes; order Streptomycetales; family Streptomycetaceae; genus Streptomyces; species Streptomyces griseosporeus. The sequence continues at coordinate 188,768 of NZ_BNBR01000010.1, read as the reverse complement.
ATGTAGAGGCGGCGGCCGCCGACCAGGGGGGCGTGGACGTCCTCGCCTGCGTCGCGGCCGACCGTCACGGTCCAGCGGAGCCTGCCGTCCACGCCGAGGGCGAGCAGCTCGGCCCTGGCCCGTACGTAGACGAGACCGCCGGCCACCGTGAGGGCGGGGTCCCGGTCCCGGTACGGGCTCTCGTACGTCCACGCGGTCGAGCCGTCGGCGGCCCGGATGCCCTCGAAGGTGCCGCCCGAGACGGCGACGGCGAGCGCGTCGTCGCCCGCGACCAGCGGGCCGGAGGACACCTCCTTCTCCCACAGCAGCTTGCCGTCCCGGCTGCGGAAGCCGTGCCGGTTCCGCACGCCGCCGGAGTCGGCGACCAGGGTGGTGCCGACCAGGACGGGCCCGCCGACATCGATGCCGCCGGGCACCGACCACAGCCGCCTGCCGTCGGACGCGTCCAGCGCCAGCAGCCGGTCCCCGTAGCAGCCCGTGTAGACCACGCCGCCCGCCACGAGCGGGGTGTCGGTGGGCCCGGCGGGCGTGGTCGCGGTCCAGCGGGTGCTGCCGTCGGCCGCGACGCAGCGCAGCCCGCCGGCGTCGGTGTTGCCGAGCGCCACGAGGATGTGGTCGTCGAGGAGGAGCGGCCGGTCGTAGCCGTTGTCGCCGAGGGTCCGCTCCCACCGGCGGGTGCCGTCGGCGCCCAGCGCGTGCAGCTTGCGCAGGCCGCGGTCGTTCTCCCACGCGAGGCAGAAGACGCCGCCGGCGGTGGCCACCGGCGTGGACGTCTCGTCGCCCAGCCGCACCGACCAGCGCTTGGCGCCGGCGGCCGTCACGGCGTGCAGGGTGCCGTTGACGCCACCGACGTAGACGGTCGTGCCGTCCGGGGACACGGCGGCGCAGGGCCCGGTGAGCCCGCCGAGGCCACCTACGTCGTACTGCCAGCGCAACACGGCCGGCTCCCCGGCCGCCCCACCGCCGCTGTTGGCGTAGCCATGGTCGCGGTCCTTGTCGTCCGACCGGCTCACCCACCACCACCCGCCGGCCCCCGCCGCCGCGGTCACCGCACCCCCGGCCAGCAGCCCGAGCACCCGCCGCCGCCCGGGCTGTACGGCGGTGGGAGGACCGGGGGTGTCCACGGCCACGGAACCGGAGACGCCCCCGGCCGCGGCCGCGGACGCGGAAGACCCGACGGGGGCACCCTGCCGGGACGGCGGGGCCTGCGGCGCGGCGGGGTGTGGGGCCGGGGCCTGCGGCGCGGAGGGCTCCGAGCCCGTGGCGGACGACCCGGCCGGGACGTCGGGCTCCGGCGCGGAGGCGGGCGCGGGCGCCGGCCGCCCGGACGGGGCCGGGACGGGGGGCGCGGCGGGGTGCGGGGCCGAGGCGTGCGGCGCGGCGGGGTGCGGGCCCGTGGCGGGCGACCTGGCCGGGACGTCGGGCTCCGGCGCGGAGGCAGGCGCGGGCACCGGTCGCCCGGACGGGGCCGGGGCCTGCGGCGCGTCGGGCTCCGAGGCTGAGGCGGGCGGCGTGACCGGCGCGTCGGGCTCCGGTGCGGAGGCTGAGGTGGGCACCGGTCGCCCGGACGGGGTCGGTGCGTCGGCCGGGGACGGCTCCGGGGCCTGGGGCGGCCTTGGTGTGCCGGGGCTCGGCGCCGGGCGCACGGGCGAGGGGCTTGCGTCAGCGACAGCGGGGTCCGGAGGGGCGGGGGCGTCAACGACGGCCGGAGCGGCAGGGGCGTCGGCGGCGGCAGGGGCCGGGGCGGCAGCGGCCGCGGGGTGCTGCGGGGCGGGCGGGTGCCGGTCGGGTGCGGGGGCGGGGGCCGACGGTCCCTGCAGGGCGGGGGCGGGGGCCGACGGTTCTGGCGGGGTGGGCTGTGGTGTGGGGGACGGGGGTGGCTCCGCAGTCGGCGTGGCGGTGGCCGGGGGCGGGGTGTCCGTGGTTGTCAGCGGGGCCACGTATTCCACGCCGCTCAGGCGCTCGCCTGAGTCGCGGGCCGGCATCCACCGTTCCGGTGCGGCGGACGGCGGGGCCCCGGCGGGGCCGTACCAGCCGGGGCGCAGGCTCGCGCGCAGAGAGCTGCTCGTGTGGCCGACGAGCGCGACCACCCCGTGGGGGGTCGGCCGCTTGTGCGGGTCCTCGGCGAAGCAGGCCTCCACGAGGGCCCGGATGCCGTCGGGGACGCCGGTCAGGTCGTAGTCGCGGGTCAGGATGCGCAGCAGGACAACCGAGTCCTGGCCCTCGCCGAACGGCTCGCGACCGGCGGAGGCGTAGGCGAGGACGGCGCCCAGCGAGAACACGTCGCTCGGCGGTCCCACCGCGCCGCCGTTGCGGATCTGCTCGGGCGAGACGTACCCGACGGAGCCGACGACCGTCCCGGTCCGGGTGAGCGACGTCGCCTCCAGGGCCCGTACGATCCCGAAGTCGATGACGCGCGGACCGTCCTGCGCCAGCAGGATGTTGGACGGCTTGAGGTCCCGGTGGACCATGCCCTTGGCGTGGATGGCGGCGAGCGCCTCGCCGAGCGCGCCCGCCAGCGCCCGCACCGCGTCCGAGGGCAGCGGGCCGCCGTCCAGCACGGCGTCGCGCAGGTTCGGCCCGTCCACGAACTCCGTGGCCATCCACGGCCGTTCGGCCTCGGTGTCGGCGTCGACGACCCGCGCGGTGTAGGTGCCGGTCCCGCCGACGGTCTGCGCGGCCCGCACCTCGTGCCGGAACCGGGCCCGGAAGGTCCGGTCCTCGGCGTGCTCGGCGCGCACCACCTTCACCGCGACTCTCGGTCCGCTGCGGGACGCGGCGAGGTACACCTCGCCCATGCCGCCCGCGCCGAGTCTGCCGAGGACCTCGTACGGCCCGATCCGCCGCGGATCCGTCGCACGCAGCGCCTGCACCCCGTACTCCCCCTGTTTCGCCCTTCGGCTGCCGACAGGGAGCGTATCGTCAACCGCGCCCGGCGGTCAGACGGCGGGCACGCAACGGCCGTCCTCGGTGCGGTACTTCCACCGCGCCCCGTCCGTGACCAGTTCCCGCACCGCCCGCACGAAGCGGTCCACGTGCTCGTCGGGGGTGCCCGCGCCGAAGCTGACCCGGATGGCGTTGAGGGACTTCTCGCCCGGCGCCGCCTCGGGGGCGCCGCACTCGCCCTGGGTCTGCGGGTCGCTGCCGAGCAGGGTGCGGACCAGGGGGTGGGCGCAGAAGAGGCCGTCGCGGACGCCGATGCCGTACTCGGCGGAGAGCGCGGCGGCGAAGTGGGAGCTGTTCCAGCCCTCGACGACGAAGGAGATCACGCCGACGCGCGGGGCGTCGTCACCGAACAGCGAGAGGATGCGCACCTCGGGGACGTCGGCGAGGCCCGTGCGGACCTTCTCGATCAGGTGCCGCTCGCGGGCGACCAGGCCGTCCCAGCCGGCCTCGGTGAGGGTCTTGCAGGCGGAGGCGATGGCGTAGGCGCCGATGACGTTCGGGGAGCCGGCCTCGTGGCGGGCGGCGGTCTCGTGCCACTCCACGTCCACTCCCCCGTCCTCACGCCGCGTCACCTTCCGGCTGGCGCCGCCGCCCGCGAGGTACGGCTCGGCGGCCTGCAACCAGTCGGCGCGGCCGGCGAGGACGCCGGAGCCGAACGGGGCGTACAGCTTGTGCCCGGAGAAGGCGACCCAGTCGACGTCGAGGTCGCGGACGCTGACCGGGTGGTGCGGGGCGAGCTGGGCGGCGTCCAGGACGATCCGGGCGCCGTGCGCGTGCGCGGCGGCGGCCAGTTCGCGCACCGGCCACAGTTCGCCGGTGACGTTGGAGGCGCCGGTCACGCAGACCAGGGCCGGGCCGTGGGGGTCGCGGTCGGCGAGGGCGCGCTCCAGGGTCTCGACGGCCTGCCGCGGCGTGCGGGGCGCGTTGAGGTAGGTGACTCGGGCGTCCTGCCAGGGCAGCAGCGAGGCGTGGTGCTCGGTCTCGAAGACGAAGACCTGGCAGCCGGCGGGGATCGCGCGGGCCAGCAGGTTGAGCGAGTCGGTGGTGGAGCGGGTGAAGACCAGCTGGTCGCCGTCGCGGCAGTCGAGGAACTCCGCGACCGTCCGGCGGGCGTTCTCGAACAGGTCGGTGGAGAGCTGGGAGAGGTACCCGGCCCCGCGGTGGACGCTGCCGTAGTACGGCGCGTAGGCGGCGACGTCGTCCCAGACCCGCTGGAGTGCCGGGGCGCTGGCGGCGTAGTCGAGCGCGGCGTAGGTGACCTCACCGCCGGTGACGAGCGGCACGGTGACATCCCGCCCCAGAACGGGCAGCGGGGCACAAACGGACTGATCGGCGGCAGCGGTGAAGACAGACATGGCGGAACTCCGTGAGAGACGCCCGTGCCGGGCACGGGAAAGGTGAGAAAAGGGTGCGCGGAGGCGGGGCTCGGCGGCCCTAACGCATTCGCTTGCTCACGGAAGACACTCCCTCGAACGACCCAGGACCCCTGGTTTCGCGAGGGGTCCGCGCTTGCCGTAGGCCTTGCTGCCGTACGACCTGGTCTTCACCCGGGGCACCCCGCCACGGACGGAGGGTTGCCGGACAGTCGGCCGGGGCCTCATGACTGTCACTCATGACCTGGTACAGGAACTTATGCGAAACGATCGCGGCCCCGCAACCCGTGTCCGGATCGCGGGACCGCTGCTGTCGTGCGTCAGGCGTTGCTCGCCGCCACCCAGCGGTCGAGGGTGCGGCGGGCCGCGCCCGAGTCGATCGACTCCGCCGCCTTCGCCATGCCGGCGCGGATCTGCTCGGCCAGCGGGGCGTCCGTCGGGTGCAGGGCGACCAGCGCGGCCGCCGAGTTGAGCAGTACGGCGTCGCGGACCGGGCCCTGCTCGCCGTCCAGGAGGCGGCGGGCGACCTCGGCGTTGTAGGAGGCGTCGGCGCCGCGCAGGGCCTCCACCGGGACCAGGTCGAGGCCGACCTCGCGCGGGTCGAAGGTCTCCTCGGTGACCTTGCCGTCGCGGACGGCCCACACCCGGGAGGTGGAGGTGGTGGTCAGCTCGTCGAGGCCGTCGTCGCCGCGGAAGACGAGGGAGGAGTTGCCGCGCTCGGCGAAGACGCCGGCCACGATCGGCGCCATGCGCGCGTCGGCGACGCCGACCGCCTGGGCCCGTACCTTCGCCGGGTTGGTGAGCGGGCCGAGGAAGTTGAAGGTGGTGCGGATGCCGAGCTGGCCGCGGGCGGCGGCGACATGGCGCAGCGCCGGGTGGAACTTCACCGCGAAGCAGAAGGTGATGCCGGCCTCCTCGGCGACCTCCGCCACCCGCTGCGGGGTCAGCTCCAGGTTGACACCGAGCTTCTCCAGCACGTCCGAGGCGCCGGACGCGGAGGACGCGGCGCGGTTGCCGTGCTTGACGACCTTCGCGCCGGTGCCGGCCACGACGATGGAGGACATGGTGGAGATGTTCACCGTGCGGGCGCCGTCGCCGCCGGTGCCGACGATGTCGACGGTGTCGCCGGGGACGTCGATCACGTTGGCGTGCTCGTACATCGCCCGCACGAGGCCGGTGATCTCCTCCACCGTCTCGCCCTTGGCGCGCAGCGCCACCGCGAACCCGGCGATCTGCGCGTCGGTGGCCTCGCCGCGCATGATCCGGTCCATCGCCCAGGCCGTCGCGTCCGCGCTCTGGTCGCGCCCGTCCAGCAGGGCGTTCAGCACCTCGGGCCAGGAACGGCCCGCCGCGGTGTCGCCTCCAGCGGGGGTCACAGCGCTCATCAGCCGCTCCTGAGTGTCGTAAACAGAGTGTGCCGTCCAGCCTATCCAGCCCACGCCACCCCGACGGTCCCCGTCCGAAGACCGGACGACACCGCCCCGCAGCCGCGTCCGCGCACGCGGAAGGGCCCCGCCCGGTGACCGGACGGGGCCCTTCGCAGCGTGGCGACGCTCAGGGGTTGATCAGTGGTGGCCGTGGCCGCTCGTGATCTCCTTGTACTCCTCCACCGTCGGCTTCGGAATCTGGGACTCCTCGCCGTAGTACGCCTCGCTCAGCTTGGCGCGGAGCTTCTCGGTGGCCTTCACCTTGCGCTCGACGCCGTTCTCGTCGACCGTCGGGCCGATCTCGAGCGGCTGGTACTGCTCGTGTGCGGTGAGGGTGTGCAGGGCCTCCTGCGACAGCGGCTCGTGGACCTCGATGAACTCACCGTGCGGCAGGCGCTTGATGGTGCCGGTCTCGCGACCGTGCAGCACCTTGTCCTTGTCCCGGCGCTGCAGGCCGAGGCAGATCCGCTTGGTGACGATGAAGGCGATCACCGGGCCGACGAAGAAGCCGATCCGGACGAACCAGGTCACCGCGTTGATCGACAGGTGGAAGTGGGTGGCCCACAGGTCGTTGCCACCACCGACCAGCGTGATCATGTAGACGGTGATCCAGGCGACGCCGAACGCGGTACGCGTCGGGGCGTTGCGCGGACGGTCCAGGATGTGGTGCTCGCGCTTGTCGCCGGTGATCCAGGACTCGATGAACGGGTAGACCGCGATCAGCGCCAGGACCAGCGGGAAGAGCACCAGCGGGATGAACACGCCGAGGACCAGCGTGTGACCCCAGAAGTTGACCTCCCAGCCCGGCATGAAGCGGATCAGACCCTCGGCGAAGCCCATGTACCAGTCGGGCTGGGCGCCGGTGGACACCTGGTCCGGCCGGTAGGGGCCCATCGCCCAGATCGGGTTGATCTGCGCGATCGCCGCGATGACCGCGATGACACCGAAGACCAGGAAGAAGAAGCCGCCCGCCTTCGCCATGTACACCGGCAGCAGCGGCATGCCCACGACGTTCTTGTTCGTCTTGCCGGGGCCCGCGAACTGCGTGTGCTTGTGGTAGAAGACCAGGATCAGGTGGGCCACCATCAGGCCCAGCATGATGCCCGGCAGCAGCAGGATGTGGATCGAGTAGAAGCGGGCCACGAAGTCGCCGCCCGGGAACTCGCCGCCGAAGAGGAAGAACGACAGGTACGTGCCGACGATCGGCACGGACAGGATCGCGCCCTCCATGAAGCGGACACCGGTGCCGGAGAGCAGGTCGTCCGGGAGCGAGTAACCGGTGAAGCCGGTGAACATGCCCAGGACGAACAGCAGGAAGCCGAACAGCCAGTTGACCTCACGCGGCTTGCGGAACGCGCCGGTGAAGAACACGCGCATCATGTGCACGAACATGCCCGCGAGGAAGATCAGCGCGGCCCAGTGGTGGATCTGCCGGATGAGCAGGCCACCGCGCACGTCGAAGGAGATGTGCAGGGTCGAGCTGAACGCCTCGGACATCATCTGCCCCTGGAGCGGGACATAGCTGCCGTGGTACTCCACCTCGTTCATCGACGGGTGGAAGAACAGCGTCAGATAGACACCCGTCAGGATGATGATGATGAAGCTGTACATGCACACTTCGCCCAACATGAACGACCAGTGGTCGGGGAAGATCTTGCGCATGTTGGCCTTGGCCAGGGAGTAGATCCCGAGCCGGCCGTCGGCCCAGTCGGCGATGCGCTCGCCGGCCGGTGCCTTCCCGCGAGAGCGGGACTCGGTGCTGGTGGTAGTGCTCATCCGCGCTCCCAGAAAGCAGGACCGACGGGCTCTTCGAAGTCGCCGAGCGCCTCGAGGTAGCCCTCGTCGTTCACGCCGATGCGCAGCTGCGGAAGGGCGTGACCGGCGGGACCGAAGATCACGCGGGCACCGTCGGAGAGGTCGAAGGTGGACTGGTGGCAGGGGCACAGCACGTGGTGCGTCTGCTGCTCGTACAGCGAGATCGGGCAACCGACGTGGGTGCAGATCTTGGAGTACGCCACGATGCCCTCGTGCGACCACTCGAGCTCGCGCTTGTCCTTGATGTTCTCCGGCTGCAGCCGGACGATCATCAGGGCGGCCTTGGCGATCTCGGTCTGGAAGTTCTCGTCGTGCTCCTCCAGGCCCTCGGGCTTGGCGAAGGTGAGCGAGCCGACGGCCACGTCGGAGGGACGCAGCGGCTCGTTCGTGTTCATGTTGACGAGCAGCTTGCCCTTGGACCACATGGTGTGGCGCAGCTTGGTGCCGGGCAGCGGACCCAGGTCGCGCAGCAGCATGACGCCGGAGAGCGGCACGAGGGCGACGGCGCCGAGCATCGTGTTGCGGATCAGCTTGCGCCGGCCGATCGCCGACTCCTTGGCGCCCTGCTTGAAGTCCGCGTGGACCTTCTCGCGGACGTCGGCCGGGGCCTCGATCGGGTGACGCTCGTCGGCGATCTCGACGTCGGACATCAGGGTGCGGGCCCAGTGGACCGCGCCCGCGCCGATGCAGAACAGCGCCAGGCCGAGGGTCAGACCCAGCGCGAAGTTCAGCGCGCTGAGGTGGCCGATCGGGAAGACGAAGATCGACTTGTCGTGCGGGATCGCGACGTACGAGGCGATGAAGCCGATGGTGGCCAGCATCGACACCGTGAACAGCAGGGCGACCATGCGCTCGGACCGCCTGGCGGCCCGCTCGTCGATGTCCTGGATCCGGTGCTCGTGGGGCGGCAGGCCCGGGTCGGCGAACGGGTTCTTCTCGTCCGCGACGCTTACCGCGCCGTGCGCGTGCTCCTGCTCAGCGGGCAGGTTCTCTTCTGGAATGTCTTGGCTACTCATGACTTCTTGGCCTTTGCGGTCCGAGCGGCGACCCAGACGGCGACCGCGATCAGGGCGCCGAGACCGAAGATCCAGGCGAAGAGGCCTTCGCTGACCGGGCCGAGGCCGCCCAGCTCCAGACCGCCCGGGTTCTCCGTCTCATCGCTGTTGACCGCGTTCAGGTACGCGATGATGTCCTTCTTGTTCTGCTCCGACATGGTGGTGTCGGGGAACGACGGCATGTTCTGCGGGCCCGTCTGCATGGCCTCGTAGATGTGCTTGGGGTCCACACCTTCGAGCGACGGGGCGTACTTGCCCTTGGTCAGCGCACCGCCCTTGCCGGTGAAGTTGTGGCACTGCGCGCAGTTGGTGCGGAAGAGCTCACCGCCCTTGGCGATGTCCGCGCCCTCCGGGCCGTACTGCTCCTTCGTCGGGACGGCGGGGCCGGCGCCGAGGGAGGCGATGTACGCGGCGAGCTGGTCGATCTCGGCCTGCGAGTAGATGTTCTTCTTCCGCGGGACCTGGGCGCCCTGCGAGGTGGCGGCGGGCATACGACCGGTGCCGACCTGGAAGTCGACGGCCGCGGCGCCCACGCCGACCAGGCTAGGACCGTCGGAGGTGCCCTGACCGCCGGTGCCGTGGCAGCTGGCGCAGCCCACGGTGTAGAGCTTCTTGCCCTCGTCGATGGCGAGGGACTGGGAGGCTTCGTCGGCCTGCGCCTTGCCCGCAGGCGCGAACGCGGCGTAGAGGCCCCCCGTGGCCGCCAGCGCGAGGAGTAGGACGACGACCGCCGCCAGCGGATGGCGTCGTCGTGCGGAGAGCTTTTTCACGGATTACCCCGGTGTCAGGATCTTCTGCGTCGATGCTTCTGGGTGGTGCGTCGCCAGGGACGCGCGCGGATCGGTTCCGGCTACTTGATCATGTAGATCGTGGCGAAGAGGCCGATCCAGACGACATCGACGAAGTGCCAGTAATAGGACACGACGATGGCGGCGGTCGCCTGCTCGTGGGTGAACCTCTTGGCCGCGTACGTCCGGCCGAGGACCAGCAGGAAGGCGATGAGACCGCCCGTCACGTGCAGGCCGTGGAAGCCGGTGGTCAGGTAGAAGACCGAACCGTACGGGTCGGAGGACAGGGAGAGCCCGTCCTTCTTCACCAGCTCGGTGTACTCGAAGATCTGACCGCCGATGAAGATCGCACCCATGATGAAGGTGACGATGAACCAGGATCGGAGCTTCTTGACGTCACCGCGCTCGGCGGCGAACACGCCGAGCTGGCAGGTGAGGGAGGAGAGCACCAGGATCGTGGTGTTGGTGGCCGAGAACGGGAAGTTCAGGGCCTCGGCCATTTCCTTCCAGTGCTCGGGACCGGTCACCGATCGCAGGGTGAAGTACATCGCGAAGAGGGCCGCGAAGAACATCAGCTCGGAACTCAGCCAGATGATGGTTCCGACGCTGGTGAGGTTCGGCCGGTTGACCGACGGGTGCGCGTGCCCGGTTTCTACTGTCGTTGCTGTCGCCACGACCGACATTATGTCGGTCGCTTATCCCGCCCTCACTCTGGGGGGTGCCGTTCGGAGTGTTGCTCCCCTCCGGACCGGTGTTGACGTGGTGTTCCAAGGAGTAGCATCCGGCGCAACGGGCTTGTCTCTACGACGCTGACGTCTCGGAGGAACCATGCGGCCGACCGCCACGGTGCTGGTCTACAGCGACGACTCCAACACAAGGGAGCAGGTGCGGCTGGCCGCCGGCCGCAGGCCGGCTCCCGATGTGCCCCTGGTGGAGTTCGTCGAGTGCGCGACGCCGGGGGCGGTGCTGAAGGAGCTGGACAAGGGCGGGATCGACGTCTGCGTCTTGGACGGGGAGGCCGTGCCGATGGGCGGCATGGGCCTGTGCCGTCAGCTCAAGGACGAGGTGTTCCAGTGCCCGCCGGTGCTGCTGCTGATGGGGCGGCCGCAGGACGCGTGGCTGGCGACGTGGAGTCGCTCCGACGCGGCGGTGACCCTGCCGGTGGATCCGGTGGAGTTCGCCTCGGCTCTGGCGTCCCTGCTGCGGCGGGAGCGGTTGGCTAGCGCCTAGCAACTCGATTCCGACGGCAGTACGGCGGCGTGCGGGCCGGTGGGGGTTGATCGCGCAGTTCCCCGCGCCCCTTCGGGCCCGCGGCCGCTGGGCCGCTCTAGACGTTCTGCGGCCTCAGGCGGGCCCTCTGGGCCGCGCTCGGGGTTTCCGGCTTGCCGCCGGTCAGGGCGCTGCCGTCGCGCCACTTCGCCCAGGTGAGGTTCCAGTCGCCGAAGCCGTTGCCGAACGTCTCCATCGTGTCGCCGGCGCTGTTGACGACCTGGACGACGTCGCCCTCGCGCACGTGGTCGAAGAACCACTCGGCGTTGGAGGTGCTCATGCCGGTGCAGCCGTGGCTGACGTTGGCGTACCCCTGTGAGCCGACGGACCAGGGGGCGGCGTGCACGTACTCGCCGCTCCAGGTGACGCGGGTGGCGTAGTACACCGGCAGGTCGTACGACTCCGAGCTGCCCTCGGCGATGCCGATGCTGGTGCCGCGCATGCGTACGAAGTACTCCTTGGCGAGGACCACCTTGACGCCGTTGCGGGTGTCGAAGCCGGGCTTGCCGGTGGTGACGGGGATCTGGTTGATCTCCTCGTCGTTCTTGTAGACCGTCATCGAGTGGGCCGCGGCGTCGGTGACCGCGATGACCCGGTCGCCGGTCGTCAGCGTCAGCGGCTTGGCCTTGCCGCCCCAGAGGCGGTCGCCGATCTTGATGCCCGCCAGGTTGCTGCGGACGTTGATGGTGGCGTGGGCCGGCCAGTACTCCTTGGGCCGGTAGTGCAGCTCCTTGTCGTCGACCCAGTGCCAGGCACCCTCGACGGCGGGCGTGGAGTCGACCTTCAGGGCGCGCTCGACGACGGCGCGCTGCCGGGGGTCCTTGACCGGCTTGTTCAGCTTCGCGGTGATGGGCTGGCCGACGCCGTAGGTGCCGGCCTTGGGGCCGAAGGCGACGTCCAGGGTCGTCTTTCCGGAGGGTTTGCCGGTGTCGAAGGTGAGGACCTTGCGGCCGGGGGCGCCGTCCTCGTCCTCGGTGCTCACCCTGACCGTGTAGTGGGCTTCGGCGGCCAGCGGCTCTGTGCTGTGCCAGCGGGTGCCGTCGGCGGAGAGTTCGCCCGCCACATGGCGTCCTGTGGCGTCCTGGGCGGTGACGTCGGTGATCCGGCCGTCGGAGTCCTCGGTGGTGATCTCCAGCGGCTTGTCCGGGTCGGCCTTCTTCTTGTCGCCCGAGGGGCCGTTGAAGGCGATCTGGTCCGCCGCGTCGTAGGGACGGGCGGAGAGCGGGTTGCCGTCCGAGCCGCAGGCGGTGGCGCCCGCGCAGAGGGCGATCACCAGCAGCGTGCAGCTGACGGCGGTGCGGGGGCGGGGAGTCGTGCTCATGCCCTCACGCTAAGAAGCGCCGTCGGCGACGGCGCGGCGGAGTGGGCCGAACGCGTGAGCCCGGACCCTCCTGACGGAGTGTCCGGGCTCGTGCGGGGCTCAGCGCGTGTTACTGGGTGCGGTTCTCACCGCGGTAGTACTCGAAGACCCAGCCCCAGATGCCGATGAGGATGATCGGGGCGGCGAAGTACAGCAGCCACCAGCCGACCGCGATGCCCAGGAAGGCGATCGCGCCACCGATGCCGAGGGCGAGCGGCTGCCAGCTGTGCGGGCTGAAGAAGCCCAGCTCGCCCGCGTCGTCCGCGACGTCGGCCTCCTTGTTGTCCTGGGCACCGGTGTCGACCCGCCTGGCGGTGAAGCCGAGGTAGAAGCCGATCATGATGGCCAGGCCGAACGCCAGGAAGAGGGCGGTGGTACCGGCCGGCTCCTTCGACCACACGCCATAGACGACCGCCATGGCGAGGATGAAGATGCTCAGCCAGAAGAACATCTTGCCCTGGACCTTCACTTGCCGGCCTCCTTGCTGCCCGCGATGGCCTTCTCACCGTGACCGGCGTGCGCGAGCTGCTCCAGCTCGGCGATCTCCGGGTGGTGCAGGTCGAACGCCGGGGATTCGCTGCGGATCCGCGGCAGGGTGAGGAAGTTGTGCCGCGGCGGCGGGCAGGAGGTGGCCCACTCCAGGGAGCGGCCGTAGCCCCACGGGTCGTCGACGCCGACCGGCTTGCCGTACCTGGCCGTCTTCCACACGTTGTAGAGGAACGGCAGGATCGACGCGCCGAGCACGAACGAGGCGATCGTGGAGACCGTGTTCAGGGCGGTGAAGCCGTCGGCCGCGAGGTAGTCGGCGTACCGGCGCGGCATGCCCTCGGCGCCCAGCCAGTGCTGGACCAGGAAGGTGCCGTGGAAGCCGACGAACAGCGTCCAGAAGGTGATCTTGCCGAGGCGCTCGTCGAGCATCTTGCCGGTGAACTTCGGCCACCAGAAGTGGAAGCCGGCGAACATCGCGAAGACGACGGTGCCGAAGACGACGTAGTGGAAGTGCGCCACCACGAAGTACGAGTCCGAGATGTGGAAGTCCATCGGCGGCGAGGCCAGGATGACACCGGTCAGACCACCGAAGGTGAAGGTGATCAGGAAGCCGGTCGCCCACAGCATCGGCGTCTCGAAGGACAGGCTGCCCTTCCACATCGTGCCGATCCAGTTGAAGAACTTCACACCGGTCGGGACGGCGATCAGGAAGGTCATGAAGGAGAAGAACGGCAGCAGCACACCGCCGGTGACGTACATGTGGTGCGCCCACACGGTCACGGACAGACCCGCGATCGCGATCGTCGCGGCGATCAGGCCCATGTAGCCGAACATCGGCTTGCGCGAGAAGACCGGGATGATCTCCGAGATGATGCCGAAGAACGGCAGGGCGATGATGTACACCTCTGGGTGTCCGAAGAACCAGAAGAGGTGCTGCCACAGCAGTGCGCCGCCGTTGGCCGGGTCGAAGATGTGGGCGCCGAACTTGCGGTCCACCTCCAGCGCGAACAGCGCGGCGGCGAGGACCGGGAAGGCGAGCAGGACCAGGACACCGGTCAGCAGCACGTTCCACACGAAGATCGGCATGCGGAACATGGTCATGCCGGGGGCACGCATGCAGATGATCGTGGTGATGAAGTTGACCGAGCCGAGGATGGTGCCGAAGCCGGAGAAGGCCAGACCCATGATCCACATGTCGGCGCCGATGCCGGGCGAGCGGATCGCGTCCGACAGCGGGGCGTAGGCGAACCAGCCGAAGTCGGCCGCGCCCTGCGGGGTGAGGAAGCCGCCGACCGCGATGAGCGAGCCGAACAGGTACAGCCAGTAGGCGAACATGTTCAGCCGCGGGAAGGCGACGTCCGGGGCGCCGATCTGCAGCGGCATGATCCAGTTCGCGAAGCCGGCGAACAGCGGCGTCGCGAACATCAGCAGCATGATCGTGCCGTGCATCGTGAACGCCTGGTTGAACTGCTCGTTCGACATGATCTGCAGACCCGGGCGGGCGAGCTCGGCGCGCATGAACAGCGCCAGGACGCCACCGATGCAGAAGAACGCGAACGACGTGACCAGGTAGAGCGTTCCGATGGTCTTGTGGTCGGTGGTGGTGAGCCACTTGACCACGGTGTTGCCGGGCTGCTTGCGCCGGACCGGCAGCTCGTCCTCGTAGTACGGCTCTTCAGCCGCCGAGGCTCCCTGGGGTTCGTTGACGATGCTCACAGTACGTTCGACTCCCGGTTCTTCTCGTGCGGCGTCTGCTCGATGCCGGCGGGAACGTAACCGGTCTGCCCCTTCTTGGCGAGGTCCTTGAGGTGCTGCTCGTAGCGCTCAGGGGAGACGACCTTCACGTTGAACAGCATCCGGGAGTGGTCGACGCCGCACAGCTCGGCGCACTTGCCCAGGAAGGTGCCCTCACGGTTGGGGGTCACCTGGAAGGCGTTGGGGTGGCCCGGGATGACGTCCTGCTTCATCAGGAACGGCACCACCCAGAAGGAGTGGATGACGTCACGCGACGTGAGGACGAAACGGACCGTCTTGCCCTTGGGCAGCCACAGGGTCGGGCCGGGGTTGTTGGTCTGGGGGTTCCGCTGACCGGGGATGCCGCAGTCGTAGACACCGCCGGCGTTCGCCGGGAACGCCTTCTTGAACTTGTCCGGAACGCCGTCCAGTTCCTTGGCGGTCTTCGCGTCACCCGTGGAGCCGTCGACCTGCTCGACGTAGTTGAAGCACCAGCTCCACTGGAAGCCGACCACGTTGACCGTGACGTCGGGCTTCTTGTCCAAGCTGAGCAGCTTCGACTCGTCGCGGGCCGTGAAGTAGAACAGGACCGAGACGATGAGGATCGGAACGACCGTGTACAGGGCCTCGATGGGGAGGTTGTACCGGGTCTGCGGAGGAACCTCGATCTTGGTGCGGCTGCGCCGGTGGAAGATGGCACTCCACAGAATCAGACCCCACACCAGCACGCCAACGGCGAGCGCGGCAGCCCAGGAGCCCTGCCACAGGGAGAGGATCCGCGGAGCCTCTTCCGTGGTCGGGGTGGGCATACCAAGGCGGGGGAAGTCCTTGTATGTGCAACCGGTTGCGGTCGCCAGGACCAGGCCCGCGGTCAGTGCCTGCAGCAGCTTCCGCCGCATCGGGCGCCGCGGCGAGCGGTCGGAGCCGTTGGGACTCACGTAGCGCCTTCCCGAGAGTCTCGCCCGCGCGTGTATGGCTGCGGCCTTCTCGCTGGTCGGTCGCCGCCCTGCGTCGGGCAGGGGTTTGGATGTTTATGCGGACCAAACCCTAGCCGACGCCCTCCGGGGGTTCGCGGGGAGGGGTGCCTAGTAGCTCGGGTGGTTCGCTGGATTGGCGGCTGGGGGGCCGGTGGGGGTCGTTCGCGCAGTTCCCCGCGCCCCTTGGCAGGCACAGTCATCCTGCGGTTTAGCGTTGCCGTATGGCCTACTTCGATGCCGCTTCCGCCGCTCCCCTCCACCCCGTTGCCCGTCAGGCGCTGTTGGCCTCTCTGGATGAGGGGTGGGCCGATCCCGCGCGGTTGTACCGGGAGGGGCGGCGGGCGCGGATGCTGCTCGACGCGGCGCGGGAGGCCGTCGCGGAGGGGGTCGGGTGCCGGGCGGACGAGGTGGTGTTCACGTCGTCCGGGACGCGGGCCGTGCACGCGGGCGTCTCGGGCGTGTTGGCGGGGCGGCGGCGGGTCGGGCGTCACCTGATCGTGTCATCGGTCGAACACTCCTCGGTACTCCATTCGGCCGAGGCGCACGAGGCCGACGGCGGGACCATGACGCGGGTGGCGGTGGACCGGTCGGGGGCCGTGGATCCGGCGTCGTACGCCGTGGCGCTGCGCCCCGACACCGCGCTGGCCTGCCTGCAGTCGGCGAACCACGAGGTGGGGACCGTGCAGCCGGTGGCGGAGGTCGCCGAGGTGTGCCGGGCGGCCGGGGTGCCGCTGCTGGTGGACGCGGCCCAGTCGTTGGGGTGGGGGCCGGTGGCGGGCGGCTGGTCGGTGCTGGCGGGGAGCGCGCACAAGTGGGGCGGGCCCTCGGGCGTCGGGCTGCTCGTCGTGCGCAAGGGTGTGCGGTTCGCGGTGCGGGGGCCGGCGGACGAGCGGGAGTCGGGCCGGGCGGCCGGCTTCGAGAACATCCCGGCGATCGTGGCGGCGGCGGCCTCGCTGCGGGCGGTGCGGGCCGAGGCGGACCGGGAGGCAGAGCGGCTGCGCGAGCTGACGGAGCGGATCCGGGCGCGGGTGCCGCGGCTGGTGCCGGACGTGGAGGTGGTGGGCGACCCGGAGCGCCGGCTGCCCGGCGTGGTCACCTTCTCCTGTCTCTATGTCGACGGTGAGGCGCTGCTGCACGAGCTGGACCGGGCGGGTTTCTCCGTCTCGTCCGGATCGTCCTGCACGAGCAGCACGCTGACGCCGAGCCATGTGCTGAAGGCGATGGGCGTGCTCAGCGAGGGCAACGTCCGGGTGTCGCTGCCGCCGGGGACGGCCGAGGAGGACGTGGAGCGGTTCCTCCAGGTGCTGCCGGGGGCGGTCGCCGGGGTGCGGGAGAAGCTGGGGGCGCCGACGCCGGCCGTCGCCGCTGCCGTCCAGCGGGACGAACTCGTGGTCGACGCCCTCGGCAAGCGCTGCCCCATCCCGGTCATCGAGCTGGCCAAGGTGATCGGGGACGTGCCGGTGGGGGGCACGGTGCGGGTGCTCAGCGACGACGAGGCGGCCCGCCTGGACATCCCCGCGTGGTGCGAGATGCGGGGGCAGGAGTACGTGGGCGAGGAGCAGGCGGAGAAGGGGACCGCGTACCTGGTACGCCGGTCCGGCTGACGTCCTTCCGGTGCGCGGGGAACCGGCAGGCCGGCCCCCGCGCGCCCGCGGACGGCGACGTGCCGGTCAGCCCAGGTGCTCCCGGACCTCGTCCGCCGCGTCGACCCCGTACGCCTTGGTGAACCGGTCCATGAAGTGGGCCCGGCGCAGCTGGTACTCCTGCGTGCCGACCGTCTCGATGACGAGCGTCGCCAGCATGCAGCCGACCTGCGCCGCCCGCTCCAGGGAGACACCCCAGGCCAGGCCGGACAGGAAGCCCGCGCGGAAGGCGTCGCCGACGCCCGTCGGGTCGGCCTTGCGCTCCTCGTCGGGGCAGCCGACCTCGATCACCGGCTCGCCGGTCCGCTCGATGCGCACGCCGCGCGAGCCGAGGGTGGTGACGCGGTGGCCGACCTTCTCCAGGATCTGCTCGTCGGACCAGCCGGTCTTGGACTCGATGAGGCCCTTCTCGTACTCGTTGGAGAACAGGTACGTGGCGCCCTCCAGCAGGATGCGGATCTCCTCGCCGTCCATGCGGGCGATCTGCTGGGAGAAGTCGGCGGCGAAGGGGATCTTGCGGGAGCGGCACTCCTCGGTGTGGCGGAGCATCGCCTCGGGGTCGTCGGCGCCGATGAGGACCAGGTCGAGGCCGCCCACGCGGTCGGCGACGGTCTTCAGCTCGATCTGGCGGGCCTCGCTCATCGCGCCCGTGTAGAAGGAGCCGATCTGGTTGTGGTCGGCGTCGGTGGTGCAGACGAAGCGCGCGGTGTGCAGGGTCTCGGAGATCCGGACGGAGGCGGTGTCGACGCCGTGCCGGTCCAGCCAGGCCCGGTACTCGTCGAAGTCGTAGCCTGCCGCGCCGACGAGGATCGGCCGGGTGCCGAGCTGCCCCATGCCGAAGGCGATGTTGGCGCCGACGCCGCCGCGCCGCACGTCCAGCTTGTCGACCAGGAACGACAGCGAGACCGTGTGCAGCTGGTCCGCGACGAGCTGGTCGGCGAAGCGGCCGGGGAAGGTCATGAGGTGGTCGGTGGCGATGGAGCCGGTGACTGCGATGCGCACGGCGTGGACTCTCCTGCGGGGAGGCGGATTGACAGTTCACGCTACCCGGTCGCGCGGCACCGCTGAAGTGAACGAAACTACCCGATAGTAGATCTTTCTTCGCAGGCTCTGCCGTGCCTACGGTTCCGCCATGACGAACCTTGAGGTCTCCTCCCCCGCCCCGGTCGACCCGGACGGCGACTGGGCGTCGTTGCGCGGCGACTGCGCCCGGATGGTGCCGCACTGGACGGCTCCCGAGCCCACCGCGTCCCGGCCCGTCCCGCCCTCGCTGATCCACGGGGTGAGCGTCCCGGTGCGTTCGGCGCGGCTGCTGGACGCGATGTCGGACTACGGCGACTGACCCGTACCGGCGTTCGAAGGGAACCGTGCGCTCCCCCGCTGCGTCCCATCGCTGTCCCCCGTGGAGGGGATACGGCATACGACCCGTCGGCCCGCGTTTTTGACAGGGCCGGGTCAGGGTCACCGGGACAGCTGTGCAGCCGAAGGAGCGAATGCGGTGAACACCGAGCGACCCGACAACGACGACGCGGCCGCCGACACCACCGAGTCGGCGGCCGGGAAGGACGCCGCGCGGGAGGCACCGGGGGCCCGCCCCGAGGAGCCCGCGTCCGGCGCCCGCGTCGAGGACTCCGCGTCCGGGACGCGTCCCGAGGACTCCGCATCCGACACGCGTGGTGAGGACTCCGGCACGCATGCCGACGACTCGGGCACGCGTGCCGGGGATTCCGGCACGCGGTCGGCCCGGCGGCGCTCCCCCGTGGTCGTCGCCTCGGTCGTCGCCGCCGTGCTGCTGGTCGGTGGCGGCGGGGCGTACCTGACCGCGAGCGCGTCCGGCGGCTCCGGCGGTGGCACCGGCTCCGGCGCGCCGGGCGGCGACGGCAGCCCCGCGCCGCTGGTGCTGGACGGCTACTCGGAGGGTTCCGGCGGCACGGGCGGCCCGGGCGGCACCGGCGGTACGAACGGCATCGCACCCGGCGAGCCGAACCCGTACGGCGTGGCCTACCAGGCCGCCGGCCCGCTCCCGGACGGCCCTGCCTCGGCGCCCGTGTACTGGGCGAAGGGCGAGGTCGGCCGGGACGAGGTGGCCCGTCTGGCGCAGGCGCTCGGCATCGACGGGGCGCCGGTGGCTGAGGGTCAGACCTGGCGGGTCGGCCAGGGCAAGGACGGGCAGGGCCCGATGCTCCAGGTGAACCGGAAGGCGCCGGGAGCATGGACGTTCAGCCGGTACGCGCCCGGCAGCGACAACTGCGTGAGCGGCAAGCCGGTGTGCCCGCAGACGTCCGGGTCCGGGTCCGCGTCCGCCGACCCGGTGAGCCCGGACGCGGCGAAGAAGGCGGCCGCGCCGGTGCTGAAGGCGGTCGGGCAGGACGGCGCGGAGGTGGACGCGAGCCAGCTGATGGGCTCCCGGCGGGTGGTCAACGCCGAGCCCGAGGTCGGTGGGCTGCCCACCTACGGGTGGACCACCGGGGTGATCGTCTCGCCGCAGGGCGAGGTGGTCGGCGGCAGCGGCCAGCTGAAGGCTCCGGTGAAGGGCGACACGTATCCGGTGGTCGGCGCCGAGGAGGCGCTGGCGGCGCTGAACGCGGGGCCGGGCGCGGAGCAGCAGCACCGGATGGGCATCGGTGGCTGCGCCAGTCCCGTACCGCTGAAGGACCGGCTGGAGCAGCCGTGCGGTGACTCCCCGGCTCCGGCTCCGGCGCGGCAGACCCTGAAGGTCGAGGACGCGACGTTCGGGCTGGCGATGCGGTACGCGAACGGCGGGCAGGCGCTGGTGCCGTCCTGGCTGTTCGAGGTGCGGGCGCCCGAGGCGAAGGAGCCCTTCACGGTGACGTATCCGGCGGTCGAGCCGAAGTACCTCAGCGCGCCGCCCGCGGGCACGCCGACCGAGCAGCCCAGCCCGCGGCCGACCGGGCCGGGTGACGAGCCGACGGCGGCCCCGGCGCCCCGGGACGTGCCGGTGGACGGCTACACGGCCGAGGGCCGGGAGCTGACCGTGGCCTTCACCGGCGGGGTGTGCGCGGACTACGAGGTCACGGCGGAGGAGAACGCCGACCGGGTGACGGTGACGGTCACCGGGACGCCGTGGCCGGGCAAGGTCTGCATCGAGATCGCCAAGGTGTTCCACAAGACCGTGCGGCTCGACGAGCCGCTCGGCGGCCGGAAGGTGGTCGGGAAGGACGGCCGGGGCGTGCCGCTGGAGAAGCCGGGGGCGCGGCTGCCGGCCGAGTCGGGACAGCCGCGGTAGGGAGCGCCCGTACGACGAAGGCGGCGGCCCCCCGAGGGGGACCGCCGCCTTCTCGTGCTTCCGGTGCCGTGGCGTGCGCCACCGGCGGTTTAGCTGAAGGAGTCGCCGCAGGCGCAGGAGCCCGTCGCGTTCGGGTTGTCGATCGTGAAGCCCTGCTTCTCGATCGTGTCCACGAAGTCGATGGTGGCGCCGCCCAGGTAGGGGGCGCTCATGCGGTCGGTGACGACCTTGACGCCGTCGAAGTCCTTCTCCACGTCACCGTCGAGCGAGCGCTCGTCGAAGAAGAGCTGGTAGCGCAGGCCGGAGCAGCCGCCGGGCTGGACGGCGACCCGCAGCGCGAGGTCGTCGCGGCCTTCCTGGTCGAGCAGGGCCTTGACCTTGGCCGCGGCGGCGTCGGTCAGGATGATGCCGTCGGTGACGGTGGTGGTCTCGTCCGATACGGACATCTACATCTCTCCCGGGTTGTACGGAGACTGCTTGCCGACGGGTGCAACCGGCAAGGCCGCGGATTCATTCCGGGCCGGGCGCCTGTTTTTTCGGCTCCTTTCTCATGCTCGCACACGAGATGCGGAACAAGAACCGGCCCGGAGGGATTCATGTCACATCGACACAATGGCCATCGTCAAACTGACGTGAACCGGTTATGATAGATAGCGTCAGATCGACGAAAAGTAGAAAGGGTGCGTGTCGTGACCACCGCCCACACCACGGAGCTCGACGTGCAGCCGTCTCCGCTCGCCCTGCTGCTGCTCGGCCGCGAGGCCGACCCGAAGAGCGAGCGGGGCGTGGAGTGCCCCGGCGACCTGCCCTCGCCGTCCGACCCGGACCTGGTCGAGCGCGCCCGCGCCGCCAAGGCGAAGCTCGGCGACAAGGTCTTCGTCCTCGGCCACCACTACCAGCGCGACGAGGTCATCCAGTTCGCCGATGTCACGGGCGACTCCTTCAAGCTGGCCCGGGACGCAGCCGCGCGGCCGGAGGCGGAGTACATCGTCTTCTGCGGTGTGCACTTCATGGCGGAGTCCGCGGACATCCTGACCAGCGACGACCAGAAGGTCGTCCTGCCCGACCTCGCCGCCGGCTGCTCGATGGCCGACATGGCGACGGCCGAGCAGGTCGCCGAGTGCTGGGACGTGCTGACCGAGGCGGGCATCGCCGAGCAGGTGGTCCCCGTCTCGTACATGAACTCCTCGGCCGACATCAAGGCGTTCACCGGCAAGCACGGCGGCACCATCTGCACCTCCTCCAACGCCCAGCGGGCCCTGGAGTGGGCCTTCCAGCAGGGCGAGAAGGTGCTGTTCCTGCCGGACCAGCACCTGGGCCGCAACACCGCCGTCCGCGACATGGGCATGTCCCTGGACGACTGTGTGGTCTACAACCCGCACAAGCCGAACGGCGGCCTGACCACCGACGAGCTGCGCGCGGCGAAGATGATCCTGTGGCGCGGCCACTGCTCGGTGCACGGCCGCTTCAGCCTGGACTCGGTCAACGACGTCCGCGAGCGCATCCCCGGCGTGAACGTCCTGGTCCACCCCGAGTGCCGGCACGAGGTCGTCGCCGCGGCGGACTACGTGGGCTCGACGGAGTACATCATCAAGGCCCTGGAGGCCGCCCCGGCCGGCTCCAAGTGGGCCATCGGCACCGAGCTGAACCTGGTCCGCCGTCTGGCGAACCGTTTCGCGCCCGAGGGCAAGGAGATCGTCTTCCTCGACAAGACGGTCTGCTTCTGCTCGACCATGAACCGCATCGACCTGCCCCACCTCGTCTGGGCCCTGGAGTCCCTGGCCGAGGGCAACCTGGTCAACCGCATCGAGGTCGACAAGGAGACCGAGGCGTTCGCGAAGCTGGCACTGGAGCGGATGCTGGCGCTGCCGTAGCCCCGGCGGTTTCGGTGCCGGGTCACCCCGAGGCGGGCTTGCGCTCGGGGTGGCCCGGGTCGATGCCGAAGAGCTTGCCGTCCCCGGTGAGCACGACGAGGGCGCCCTCCACCGGGTAGGCCTCGCCCAGGCTGCCGCTGGTGGACTGGGGCGCGCGCGGGAAGGACTCCCACAGCAGCTTGCCCTTCGCGGCGTCGAGAGCGGCGACCCGACCGGTGGGGCTGACCGTGTACACCGTGCGGCCCCACCGGTCGACGGCGGGCGTGCCCGGCTGCTCCAGGGTGGTCCCGGTGTGCCACAGCTCCTTTCCCGTCTCCGGGGACAGGGCGGCGACCTCGCCGGTGGTGGCGACGTACAGCGTGCCGTCCACAAGAGTCCCCTGGCCCTGCAACGGCCGGGCCAGCTTCGTCGTGCGCTGGGTTCCGGTGAGCGGGTCCAGACTCACGATCCGGGTGATCGGCGTGTCCCCGGAGAGGAGTTCCCCGCTCTCCTCCGACTCCAGGAAGAGCAGCCGGCCGTCGAGCACACCGGCGAACGCGGGGCTCAGCAGCGGCCCGGAGAACCGCCGCGCCGAACCGTCCGACGGGTCGACGGAGAGGTACACGCTGTCGGTGGGCCGGTCGCCGAAGCTGTCGCAGACACCGAACGGACGGTGGTCGACGTCGTAGAAGAGGCAGGTGAAGCCGGCGGGCAGGGGCAGGGGCAGGGTCCAGCGTGCGGAGCCGTCACGCGGCGACCGTGCCACCACCGAGCGCCCGTCCTCGCTCGACATCAGGACGGATCCCCCGGCCACGGCCTGCTCCTGGAGGCGGCTGTCGTCCGGCAGGGGGCGTGACCACAGCTTCCGGCCGCTCGTGGCGTCGAGGGCGGAGAGGCGGTAGGTGGGGGCCACGCTGCTGAGGCCGCCGCCGCCGAGCGTCTCGCGGACGACCACCACGTCCGCGTGCACGCCGACGATGTCGCCGTCGTAGGTGTCCCAGGTGGCCCCCTTCGGCGCGAGGTCCGCCCGCCACAGGACCCGGCCGGTGACCGTGTCGACGCGCACCACCTGCATACCGGAGCCCCCGCAGTACAGCTCCGCCCCGCTCAGTCGGCAGGTCGGGCCGCCGTCGCCGAGGCTGAGCGGTCCGGGGCCGTGCGCGGCCTTCGCGTACACCGACGACTCCCAGGGCCGGAACCCCTTGGGCAGCGCCGCCCACCGCGCGGCGGTGGAGGCAGCGGGCTTGTCCGGGCCGTGCGTCGCGCCGGTCGCCGTGGTGTCCGGCTCGCCCAGCACCAGCCAGGACGTCACTCCGGCCGCCAGCGCCACCGCGGCCGCCGTCGCCACCAGCAGCGGGCGCAGCCGTCGGCGGCGGCGGGCGGGCGTCAGGGTCACCGGGCGGGTCGCGCCGGGGTCGGGGCGGCGCAGGGTCACCGTCATCGAGTCGTCCGGGTCCGGCTCGGGCAGCGCCTCGGCGAACTCCCGCCCCAGCTCCTCAAGGTCAGGCCGCTCGTCCGCCTCCTTGGCCAGGCACCGGCCGAGCAGGTCCCGCAGCGGCGGCGGTACGGCGTCCAGCGCGGGCGCCTCGTTCATCACCCGGTACGCCGCCACGAACGGGCTGTCGGCGTCGAACGGCCCCCGCCCGGTCGCCGCGAACGCCAGCAGCGCGCCCAGCGAGAACACGTCCGAGGCCGGGCCGACCGACCGGGAGTCGGCGAGCTGCTCCGGCGACATGAACGGCGGGGTGCCGATCAGCAGCCCCGTCTCGGTCAGCGTCTGGTTCTCCGCGGCCCGCGAGATGCCGAAGTCGATGACAAGCGGCCCGTCCTCGGCCATCAGCACATTGGCCGGTTTCAGATCCCGGTGCACCACCCCGGCCCGGTGGATGTCCCGCAGCGCCTCCACCAGCCCGAGGGCCAGCCGCCGCAGCTCGGCGCCGCGCAGCGGGCCCCCGGCGCGGATCCGGTCGGCGAGCGACGGCGCCGGCACGAACTGCGTCGCCATCCACGGCCGTACCGCCTCCGCGTCGGCGTCCACCACCGGCGCGGTGAACGCGCCGCTCACCTTGCGGACGGCGTCGATCTCCTGCCGGAACCGGGCCCGGAAGACCGCGTCCTCGGCGTACTGCGCGTGCACCACCTTCACGGCGACCTCACGCCCCGAGCGCGCCCGCGCCCGGTAGACCACACCCATGCCGCCGGCACCCAGCCGGTCGAGCAGCCGATAGCCGCCGACCGACCGGGGATCGTCCTTGTGCAGCACCGCCCCGTCCCCTTCCCCCGTGGAGCTCCCCCGTAGAGCAGTTCGAGATCACAGGATAGGTAAGGCCGCCCGGCACGGTGGCCGGGCGGCCCGTCATGGCCGGGGTGTCACACCCCCGCCGGCTCCGGCACGTCCGCCGGCTTCGCCTCGCGCCTGGCCGCGCGCTTCTTCGCGCGGCGCTCCTTGCGGAGTTCGAGCATCGCGTAGAGCGTCGGCACCAGCAGCAGGGTCAGCAGCGTCGAGCTGACCAGGCCGCCGATCACCACGACCGCCAGCGGCTGAGCGATGAAGCCGCCCTCGCCGGTGACGCCCAGGGCCATCGGGAGCAGGGCGAAGATCGTCGCCAGGGCCGTCATGAGGATCGGGCGCAGGCGGTGCCGGCCGCCCTCGACGACCGCCTCGACGACGCCGTACCCCTGCCTGCGGTACTGGTTGATCAGGTCGATCAGGACGATCGCGTTGGTCACCACGATGCCGATCAGCATCAGCATGCCGATCATCGCCGGGACGCCCATCGGGGTGCCGGTGGCGATGAGCAGGCCGAGGGCGCCCGTGGCCGCGAACGGCACGGAGACCAGCAGGATCAGCGGCTGGGCCAGCGAGCGGAAGGTCGCGACCAGCAGCATGAAGACGATCGCGATCGCCGCGAGCATCGCCAGGCCCAGGTTCTTGAACGCGTCGTCCTGGTCCTGGGTGACCCCGCCGATCTCGGCGGTCGCGCCCGCGGGGAGCTTCAGCGCGTCCAGCTTGGCCGTCAGGTCCTGGCTGACCGCACCGGTGTTGTCGCCGGTCGGCTTCGCCGTGACGGTCGCGGCGCGCTGTCCGTCGATCCGGGTCATCGAGACCGGGCCGTCGACCAGCTTCACGTCCGCCACGTCGGCGAGCCTCACCGCGCCGAGGCGCAGGTCGCGCAGTTGCCGCAGGGTCGTCGCCGGGTGCGCCGAGCTAATGACGACGTCGCGCTCGGTGTCGTCCAGGACGGCCTTCGCGGCCGGGGTGCCGCGCACCGCCTGGGCGACGGCCAGGCCGAGGGTCTGCTCGTCGAAACCGGCCGCGGCGGCCTTGGAGTTGGCCCGGACCGAGATCCGCGGGACGCTCTGCGACAGGTCGCTGGTGACGTCGGTGACGTCGTCGAGGGAGGCGACGGTCTTGCGGACCTGCTCGGCCGCCGTGCGCAGCACGTCCGCGTCGGCCGCCTTCACCACGACGCTGAGGTCCTGGTTGCCGAAGCCGTCACCGGCGGCGACGGTGGTGGTGCCGATGCCGTCGAGCTTCTTCAGCCCGGCCTCGATGCGGTCCTGCACTTCCGCGTAGGCGGCGGAGTCCTCCAGCATCACCTGGTACGACGCCTGGTTGGTGTCGGTGCCGCCGCCGAAGGCGGCCATGAACCCGGAGGAGCCGACGGTGACCTGATAGTCCTTCACGCCGTCGGTGGCGGCGAGGAGTTTCTCCACCTTCCGCGCCTGGGCGTCGGTCGCGGCCAGGCTGGTGCCGGGCTTCAGCTCCTGCTTGACGGTGAGGACCTTCTGCTCGCCCTGGTCGAAGAAGTTCGTCTTCAGCAGCGGGGTCATCGCGAAGGTGGCGACCAGCACGACGACCGCGATGGCCACGCTGGTCAGGCGGCGCCGCGTGGCGAACCGCAGGACGGGGACGTAGAACCGCTGCAGGCGGCTGTTCGCCTCCTTCTCCTCGGCCCTGCGGCGGGCCTCGGCGGCGTCCTCGGGGGTGCCCTTCGGGGCGCGCAGGAACCAGTACGACAGCACCGGGACGACCGTCAGCGACACCAGCAGGGAGGCGAGCAGGGCCGCCGTCACCGTGATGCTGAACGAGCCGAACAGCGCGCCCACCATGCCGCCGACCAGGCCGATCGGCAGGAAGACGGCGACCGTGGTGAGGGTGGAGGAGGTGACCGCGCCCGCGACCTCGCGGACCGCGGTGAGGATGGCCGCGTGGCGTTCCTCGCCGTAGCCGAGGTGACGCTTGATGTTCTCCAGGACCACGATCGAGTCGTCGACGACCCGGCCGATCGCGATGGTCAGCGCGCCCAGCGTCAGCATGTTCAGCGACAGGTCGCGCGTCCACAGCACGATCAGCGCGAGGACGACCGACAGCGGGATGCTGACCGCGGTGACGAGGGTGGAGCGGATCGACGCGAGGAAGACGAGGATCACCAGCACGGCGAAGAGCAGACCAAGCGCGCCCTCGGTGGTCAGGCCGGAGATGGCCTTCGACACGGCCGGGCCCTGGTCGCTGACGACGGTGATCGTGGCGCCGGAGCCGAGGTCGGCGCGCAGCTCGGGCAGCTTGTCCTCGACCGCGTTCGAGATGGCGACGGCGCTGCCGTCGTGGTCCATGGTGACCATCACGGCGAGGCTGGGCCTGCCGTCGGTGCGGGTGAGGGAGTCCGCCGGGGCCTCCTGCTCGCGCACCTGGGCCACGTCGCCGAGGCGCACCGGCTTGCCCGTGCCGCGCACGGCCAGGTCCTGGATCTGCTTGAGGCTGGTGAAGCCGCCGCCGACCTGCACGGTGCGGTTGCCACCGGCCTCGTCGAAGGAGCCGGCCGGGACGGTGGCGCCGCCCGCCTGGAGGGCCTGGGCGAGGTTCTGGGTGGTCAGGCCCGCCTTGGCCAGCTTCGCCTCGTCCGGGGTGACGGTGACCTGGAGGTCGCGGACGCCGTTGACGGTGACCTGGCCGACGCCGTCGATCTCCTTCAGGTCCGGGACGACGGTCCGGTCGAGCTGGTCGGCGAGGGCCTGCTGGTCCTTGGCGGAGGTGACGGCGAGGACGACGGTCGGCATGTCGTCCGTGGAACCGGCCACGACCTGCGGGTCCACCGCGTCCGGGAGCTGGGCGCGGGCCCGGTTGACGGCCTGCTGCACGTCGGCGACGAGCTGCTGGGTGTCGTTGCCGTAGTCGAAGGACGCCATGATCACGGCGTTGCCCTCGCTCGCCGTGGAGGTGACGCCGGTCAGCCCGTCGACCGCTTCGAGGCTGTTCTCGATCGGTTCGACGACCTGCTTCTCGACCACGTCCGGGGAGGCACCCTGATAGGGCGCCAGCACGGAGACCATGGGCAGTTCGATGGTGGGCAGCAGCTGCTGTTTGAGCTGCGGGATCGCGATCGCGCCGAAGACCAGCGCGATGATCGACATCAGGCCTATAAGGGCCCGCTGTGCGAGGCTGAATCGGGACAGCCAGGACATGTTCTGGGGGTCTCTCTTCTGTGAGCGGCAGAAGTGGTGGTGGCCCCTACACCCTGTTCCATGCGGATCCCGTGATCCGTAGGCCCCAGGTCCCGTTCCTTATCCGGCGCATACTCCGGGCGCAGTACGGCGAGGTGGAGTTCACTCCACCCTCGGACGGACCAGCCCCGACTCGTAGGCGATCACCACGAGCTGCGCCCGGTCCCGTGCGCCCAGCTTCGCCATGGCCCGGTTGACGTGGGTCTTCACGGTCAGCGGGCTGACCTCCAGGCGCTCGGCGATCTCGTCGTTGGAGTGGCCTCCGGCGACCTGCACCAGCACCTCACGCTCCCGCCCGGTGAGCGCGGCGAGGCGTTCGGAGCGGGCCGGGTCAAGATCGCCGTCGCCCGTGTCGCCCTGCGCGAGGAAGCGGGCGATCAGGCCCTTGGTGGCGGCCGGGGACAGCAGCGCCTCGCCGCCGGCCGCGACCCGGATCGCGTTCAGCAGCTCCTCCGGCTCGCTGCCCTTGCCGAGGAAGCCGGAGGCGCCCGCGCGCAGCGACTGCACGACGTAGTCGTCGACCTCGAAGGTCGTCAGGATGACCACCCGGACCCCGGCAAGGGACGGATCGGCGCTGATCATGCGGGTGGCGGCGAGGCCGTCGGTGCCGGGCATGCGGATGTCCATGAGGACGACGTCGGCGCGCTGCTCCTTGGCCAGCCGGACCGCCTCCGCGCCGTCCGAGGCCTCGCCGACGACCTCCATGTCGGGCTCGGAGTCGACCAGCACCCGGAAGGCACTGCGCAGCAGCGCCTGGTCGTCGGCGAGCAGGACACGGATCGTCATACGGTCTCCCCCGGTTCTCCCGGTTCTCCCGGTCCACCCGGTCTCCCGGGTCCGCCGGGTTCACCCGGCGCGGCGGTACGGGCCTTGACCGGCAGGATCGCATGGACGCGGAAGCCGCCGCCGAAGCGGGGGCCGGTGGTGAGGAAGCCGCCGAGCGCGCTGACGCGTTCGCGCATGCCGAGCAGGCCGTGGCCGCCGCCCTCGTCCCCCGGGGGGCGGTCGTCCGGGCCGGCGCCGTCGTCGAGGACGGTGATCTCGATGTTCGGCCCCACCCGTACGACGCTGACCTCGGCTTTCGCCTCCGGGCCCGCGTGCTTGCGCACATTGGTCAGGGCCTCCTGGATCACGCGGTACGCCGCCAGGCCGACGGCGGCGGGGAGGGTGGTGCCCTGGTCGGCGCGGGCGACCTCGACCGGGAGGCCGGCGCTGCGGAAGGTGCCGGCGAGTTCGTCGAGACGGTCCAGGCCGGGGGCCGGTTCCGTGGGCGCCTCGGGGTCACCGGACTGGCGGAGCAGGCCGACGGTGGCGCGCAGTTCGTTGAGCGCGGAGCGGCTGGCCTCACGGACGTGCGCGAGGGCCTCCTTGGCCTGGTCGGGCCGCTTGTCCATGACGTGCGCGGCGACGCCGGCCTGCACGTTGACCAGGGCGATGTGGTGGGCGACGACGTCGTGCAGGTCGCGGGCGATGCGCAGGCGCTCCTCGGCGACGCGGCGGCGGGCCTCCTCCTCGCGGGTGCGCTCGGCGCGCTCGGCGCGTTCGCGGATAGCCTGGACGACTGCGCGGCGGCTGCGGACCGCGTCGCCGGCGGTGGCGCCGATGCCGGTCCAGGCGAAGATCGCGAGGTTCTCCTGCGCGTACCAGGGCAGGGGGCCGGCGAGCATCGCGGCGCCGGTCAGCACGGTCATGGTGAGCAGGCCGGCCCGCCAGGTGGTGGGGCGGTCGGTGGTGGAGGCGACGGTGTAGAGGGCGATCACGGCGGACATCGCGACGGGGGCGCGGGGGTCGCCGGTGACGCACTCGATGAGGGAGACGGCGCCGGTGAGGGCGAGGACGGTGAGGGGGGCGCGGCGACGGAAGACCAGGGCGGCGGCGCCGAGCGCCATGAGGACGATGCTGAGCGGGTCGGGGGTGCGGACGCCCCAGGTCACGCCGTGCTCGCCGTGCGGGTCGACGAAGGATCCGGCGACCATGCAGCCGAGCACGCCTGCGGCGAGGGCCGCGTCGAGGGCGAGGGGGTGCGCCTTCAGGCGGCAGCGGGCGCGGTCGATGCGGGTCACGGGGGTTTACGGTAGCCGGGGCGGGGGTCGCTGAGTACGTGCCCGGCGCTGGTGCTGGGCGGGGGCGGGTCGCGCGGCCCGGCGCTACGGGGTGCCGCTGCGCCCACCCGTGCCGCCCCAGCGGCACGACTGCCCGCAGCTATGTCGGGCCGGCCACTCGCCAACCCTTGCCCCTCATCAGGCTCCGCCGGGGATCAACCCGTCGCCGCTCAGGAGTTCCCGGACCTCCTCCAGCGTCGCCTCCAGGGACGGGAGGATCAGTTCCGACGGTTCCAGGGCGTCGTCGGGAAGGGGCGTGCCCAGGTCGCGGACCCTCGTCAGGAGGGCGGCCAGCGTGCGGCGGAAGCCGGGGCCGTCGCCGTTCTGGATCTCGGCGAGGAGCTCGTCGTCGAGCCTGTTCAGTTCGGCGAGGTGGCTGTCGTCCAGCCTCACCTGGCCCTCCCCCATGATCCGTACGATCACGTCGCCCTCCTAGGCGTGGCCCCTACTGCTTGTCGAAGCGCGGGGTGTCCTGCGGCTGCTGCTGGGACTGCCCCTGGTCGTTGCCGCCCTCGATGGCCTGGCGGTCGGTCGCGCCTCCGGCCAGCTCGGCCTTCATGCGCTGCAGTTCCAGCTCTACATCCGTACCACCGGAGAGCCGGTCCAGCTCGGCCTGGATGTCGTCCTTGTGCATGCCGGACTGGTCGTCCAGGGCGCCCGAGGCGAGGAGTTCGTCGATGGCCCCGGCGCGCGCCTGGAGCTGCGCCGTCTTGTCCTCGGCGCGCTGGATGGCCAGGCCGACGTCGCCCATCTCCTCGGAGATGCCGGAGAAGGCCTCGCCGATCCGGGTCTGGGCCTGCGCCGCGGTGTACGTGGCCTTGATGGTCTCCTTCTTCGTACGGAAGGCGTCGACTTTGGCCTGCAGGCGCTGGGCCGCCAGGGTGAGCTTCTCCTCCTCGCCCTGGAGCGTGGCGTGCTGCGTCTCGAGGTCCGTCACCTGCTGCTGGAGCGCGGCCTTGCGGGACAGCGCCTCGCGGGCCAGGTCCTCACGGCCCAGCGCGAGCGCCTTGCGGCCCTGGTCCTCCAGCTTGGAGGACTGCTGCTGCAGCTGGTTCAGCTGGAGTTCCAGGCGCTTGCGGCTGGTGGCCACGTCGGCCACGCCGCGGCGGACCTTCTGCAGCAGCTCCAGCTGCTTCTGGTACGAGTAATCGAGGGTCTCGCGCGGGTCCTCGGCCCGGTCAAGGGCCTTGTTCGCCTTCGCGCGGAAGATCATCCCCATACGCTTCATGACACCGCTCATGGGCTTCGCGCGCCCCCTTCTGACGGACTCCAGCTCCAGCACCTGCGACAGAACCCACAGTACGGGCCCTGCATCCATTACCGCACTGTTCGGGGACGGATGCGCTCCTCCCCAAGGACGACTGCGTACGCATCCGGTCCGGCGTAGGGAGTAGGTGGTCCTCGGGGTCGTGCGCGGGCCGTACTCGGGTCGTACAAGGGTCGTGCCGGGTCTTTCCGGGTTGTTCTGTCCCCACTACAGACGAATGGTGTTGCCGGATCGTTCCCCATGGGGCATGGGTCCATGCGGCCGGACCCCGTACCCTTGGCTTTTGTGTTCCGTAGCCGTGCCAAGGAAGAGAAGGCCGCGGTCGCCGACAAGGCGACGCTGACCGACTCCAAGCAGCCCCGTGACCCGCAGGCCCCGAAGGGCCGGCCAACGCCCAAGCGCAGCCAGGCCCAGGCCCAGCGCCGCAGCGTGGCCCACACGCCGACGAACCGCAAGGAGGCCGCCAAGCGCGCCCGCGAGGACCGGCGCCAGGCGCTGGAGCGTCAGCGTCAGGCGCTGGCGAGCGGCGACGAGCGATACCTGCCGGCCCGTGACAAGGGACCGGTGCGGCGCTTCGCCCGGGACTTCGTCGACTCGCGGTTCAACGTGGCGGAGTTCTTCCTGCCGATGGCCGTGGTCATCCTCGTGCTGAGCGTGGTGAAGGTCGGCCAGATGCAGGCGATCGCGCTGCTGCTGTGGCTCGTGGTGATCGTGCTGATCGTGCTGGACTCGATCGTCTCCGCCTTCCGTCTGAAGAAGCGGCTGAGCGAGCGCTTCCCCGACCAGAACCGGCGCGGCGCGGTCGCCTACGCCCTGATGCGCTCCCTGCAGATGCGCCGGCTCCGGCTGCCCAAGCCGCAGGTCAAGCGCGGAGAGCGGCCCTGAGCACGACGTCGTTCTCCGGGGGTGCGGCGCACGCCTGGCTGAGCAGGCTCGGCGGGCTGCGTGACGTCGTACGGCAGGAGCTGGTCGCGCGCCAGCTCGACGAGCAGATAGCCGGGCGGTTCCCGGTCGGGCAGCGGCTGCGGGTGCTCGACGTCGGGATGGGCCAGGGCACGCAGGCGCTGCGGCTGGCCCGCGCCGGTCACCAGGTGACCGGCCTGGAGCAGGACGCGACGATGATCGCCGCGGCCCGTGCGGCGCTGGCCGGCGAGCCCGAGGGCATCCGGGAGCGGATGCGGATCATGGAGGGCGACGGCCGGGAGACCGGCGTGCACTTCCTGCCCGGCAGCTTCGACGTCGTGCTCTGTCATGGCGTCCTCATGTACGTCGAGGATCCCGACCCGCTGCTGGCGGGCCTGGCACGGGTGCTCGCGCCGGGCGGTCTGCTGTCGCTGCTGGTGCGCAACGGCGACGCGCTGGCGATGCGGCCGGGCCTGTCCGGCGACTGGGCGGGCGCGCTCGCCGCGTTCGACACCACCGCCTACCTCCCCCATTCTCGAACAGACTCGAACGGGGGGACCCCCATCCGGCTCGGCCTCGACGTGCGCGCGGACCGGCGCGAGGCGCTGACCGCGACGCTCGCCGGGATCGGCGCCCCGCTGCACGCCTGGTACGGCGTGCGGGTGTTCACGGACACGGCGGCGGACGGGGCGGCGGTCCCGGACGACGTGGAGGCACTGCTGGCGGTGGAGGAGAAGGCCGGGCGGACCGACCCCTACCGGGGTGTGGCGGCGCTGCTGCACCTGTGCGGGGTACGCGGCTGACGGCCGCGCGGCGGTCTCACCCGGTCGGGTGAGCTGCGCGGGCCGGGCCGTCACCCCGACGTGAGACTCGGCGCATGGACGTTCACGTTCCCCGCACCCGTGCCGCCGCCCGTCTCCGGGTGCTGCCCGTTGTGGCCTGTGCCGCGGTCCTGCTCCCCTCGCTGTCGGCGTGCTCCGGCTCCTCGGAGCAGGCGGAGGAACCCACCCGGCAGGCGGCGCAGCCCGCCGCGGTGCGGCAGGGCTCCGACCTGGAGAACGACTACCAGAAGGTCATCAAGGACGTCCTGCCGTCGGTCGTACAGATCCAGGGGCGCAACGAGCTGGGCTCGGGCGTGGTGTACGACACCCGGGGCCACATCGTCACCAACGCGCATGTCGTCGGCGACGAGAAGCGGTTCCGGGTGACGACCGCGAACAGCGAGGACCTGCTCTCGGCGACGCTCGTCGCGTCGTACCCGCAGCAGGACCTGGCGGTGGTGAAGCTGGACCGGGCGCCGAAGGGGCTGCGGGCGGCGACGTTCGCGGACTCCGCGAACGTGCAGGTCGGGCAGATCGTGCTGGCCATGGGCTCCCCGCTGGGGCTGGCGTCCAGCGTGACCCAGGGGATCGTCTCGGCGACCGGACGGACCGTCACGGAGGGCCGCTCGGGCGGCGCCACGGGCGCCACCCTCGGCAACATGGTGCAGACCTCGGCCGCCATCAACCCGGGCAACAGCGGCGGCGCGCTGGTGAACCTGGAGGGGCAGGTCGTCGGCATCCCGACGCTCGCGGCGGTCGACCCGAACCTGGGCAACAGCGCCGCGCCGGGCATCGGGTTCGCGATCCCCTCGTCGATGGTGAAGACGATCGCCGGCCAGATCGTGAAGGACGGCAAGGTCACCGACTCGGGCCGGGCGGCGCTGAACATCACCGGCCGCACGGTGGTGAACGAGGACTACCAGGCCGCGGGCGTCGCCGTGGTCGACGTCGCCGACGGCGGGGCCGCCGACAAGGCGGGGCTGCGGCCCGGGGACGTCATCACCGGGCTCGGCGGCACGGACATCACCACGATCACCTCGCTCGCCGAGGCGCTGGCGGGCGCCAAGCCGGGACAGCGCACGACGGTCACCTACACCCGCGACGGCAAGTCCACGACGGTGGACGTGACCCTGGGCGAGCAGTGAGCCGGGCGGCCGGGGACACGACCGGCCGCCCGTGCCGGGACGCCGTGGGTACGGCCGTGACGCGACGGGTACGGCCGTGAGGCGTCGGTACGGCTACGACGCGTCGGCGTGCAGGCTCATCGGGCCGTAGATCTCCGTGGT
Organism: Streptomyces griseosporeus; assembly: GCF_014656055.1. Lineage (GTDB taxonomy): Bacteria > Actinomycetota > Actinomycetes > Streptomycetales > Streptomycetaceae > Streptomyces > Streptomyces griseosporeus. The sequence goes on along the minus strand of NZ_BNBR01000010.1, from coordinate 154,908 downwards.
GTCCTCGAACAGCCGGACCTGGTCCGCGCCGCCCTCCTGGAGCGCCTTCCAGTTCTCACCGATCCAGGACTCGGCGTCCCCCTGCGTGGTGAACTCCTCGGGCTGCACCGCGGGCGGGACCTCCGTCCCGTCGGCCTTCTCGAACCGCCACGTCCATGCCGCCATGTACGCCTCCCAGGTGTGAGCACATGCAGAGCGCGAGCCGGATCTTGGTCCGGCTCCCGCACCGAGCCTAGCCGGACGCGCAAGACCAGGGGCGACAAGGGAAAATCGGGGCGTGGAAGTGACTCTGCTCGGCACCGGTGCCCCCGCGGGACTCCCCCGCCCCGACTGTCCCTGCGCGGCCTGCGCGACCGCCCTCGGCGACGACGCCCGGGCGGCGACCGCGCTGCTCATTGACGACACGCTGCTGCTGGACCTGACGCCGGGTGCGGCGTTCGCGGCGGCGCGGGCCGGGCGGTCGCTCGGCGGCGTACGGCAGGTGCTGCTCACCCACCCGGGCAACGGGCCCGCGGTGGAGGTGCCGGCCGGGCTGCCGCAGCCCGGGCGGGTGCCGGACGGGCGGGAGTTGGCGCTGCTGACGGGGCATCGGGTGCGGGCGGTGGCGATGGACGCGCCGGGCACGGGGTACGCGGTGACCGGGCCGGACGGGCAGCGGCTGCTGTATCTGCCGCCGGGCGGGGCGCCGGCGGGTCTGGAGGAGGGCACGGCGGCCGCGGCGGCGTACGACATGGTCCTCGCGGACGTCGTGGGGCGGCCGGACGCGCTGGCGAAGCTGCGGGCGGCGGGGGCGGTCGGGCCGACGACGGACGTCGTCGCCGTCCACCTCGACCACGACGTGCCGCCGGGCTCGGAGGTGCGGCGGCGGCTGGCCGCGGCCGGCGCCCGGGCGGTGCCGGACGGGGCGACGCTGGTGGTGGGGGCGTACGAGGACGTCCCTGACGTGCCGCGGCGGACGCTGGTGCTGGGCGGGGCGCGGTCGGGGAAGTCGGTGGAGGCCGAGCGGCGGCTGGAGGCCTTTCCGGACGTGGTGTACGTGGCGACCGGGGGTCTGCGGGGCGGGGACCAGGAGTGGGCGGCGCGGGTCGCGCTGCACCGGGAGCGGCGGCCGGGTACGTGGCGGACGGTGGAGACGTGCGAGGTGCTGCCGCTGCTGGCGGAGGAGGGGCCGCCGTTGCTGGTGGACTGTCTGTCGCTGTGGCTGACCGACGCGATGGACTCCGTCGGGGCGTGGGACGACGCGGAGTGGGCGGACGGGGGCGAGCGGGCGCTGCGCGAGCGGGTGGCCGGGCTGGTGACGGCGGTGCGGGAGGCTCGGCGGGTGGTGGTGCTGGTGTCGAACGAGGTGGGCTCGGGGATCGTGCCGGCGACGGCGTCCGGGCGGCGGTACCGAGACGAGCTGGGCCGTCTGAACGCGGCGGTGGCGTCGGAGTGCGAGTCGGTGGTGCTGGTGGTGGCGGGGCAGGCTCTGGTGCTACGGGGCTGAAGCGGCTTGTTTTCGGCGCAGGGTGGATGTGCCCACCCAGGGGCGCGGGGAACTGCGCGACCGGCCGACGGCGTGGCGCACCCGGCGACGGCCCGCACCCCCACGGCGAACGGCCCCTCAGGCACGCCTCTGGGCGATGATCCGGTAGCTGTTCGCCAGGCGGGTGTGGCTGAGGACGGGAGCCAGCATCACGTCAGCCGTGCGGGCCGCCGCCGTCAGCGTGCCGGCCAGCGGAGCCGGCACCGAGCGGTGCAGGGACAGGGACGTCGCCGTCGTCAGGTCGGTCGGCAGGTGCGCCGCCGAGCGGTCCGCCGTCAGGATCGTGCAGCCCTGGTCCTCCAGTTCCGCCCGGACATTGGCCGGCGGCAGCAGATGGACGTGGTGGGGCTGGCCGTGGGCGTGCCACCACTTGCCGAGCAGGGACGCGAACGCGCTGGCCGGGTCCGGCAGTTCGAGGATCAGATGGCCGCCCGGGCGCAGGGCCGCCACCGCCGCGCGGAGTTCGGCGCGCGGGTCGAGGACGTGCGGCAGGTGGTGCAGGACGCTGACCACGTCGTACCGCCCCCGCACGTGCCTCAGCACGGCCGGGTGCGCGAGGTGTCCGACGTACGCCTCCTCGACCCGTTCCGCCTCGGCCGCCGCCACCACCCGTGGCGTGGGGTCGGTGCCGTCGAAGGACGTGTAGGGGAACAGCTCCTTCGCCGCCTCGGGGAAGGCGGCGTCGCCCGTGCCGACGTCCAGCCAGCTCTCCGGTTCCGCGCAGCGCCGCTGGATCGCCCGGGCCGTCCCCCGGTGGCGCCGGCGGCGCGCGGCGTCCGCCTCGGCCGCGCCGTACAGGGCCAGGCCCTCGGGGGTGAGGCGGGGGTTCTGGAAGACGTGGGCGCAGGCGCGGCACTCGTCGAGGGTGAACATGCCGGGTCTGCCGTGCCGGAGGTCGGGTGCGCGCAGCCGGGTGCGCGGGCCGGGCGCGCCGCACCAGGGGCAGTCCTCGCGGCGGGGCTCGTGGATGGGCCTGGTGGGCATGGGCGGCTCCCGGTGGGGGACGAGAGGGACGCGCGACCATCACGTGACGATCCGCAGCAAAACGGAACGTATGGGATACCGATCTTGGGTGCAACGACGTCGTGACGGTGTGGTGCCGGTGTGGCGGCGGGGTGTTCGAGCGCTGCCGGTACTGTTCGGCGAATGAGCTCGCTTAATCTCGACGACTTCACGGATCTGATCGAGCGCCCGGACGGCGGGACGCGCCGTGACGCGGAGGCGCGCCGGGAACGTCAGATCGTGCCGCCCGGTTCGCTCGGGCGCCTCGACGACCTGGGTGAGTGGCTGGCCGCGGCGCAGGGGGCCGTACCGGTGCGGCCGGTCGACCGTCCGCGGGTGGTGCTGTTCGCCGGTGACCACGGGGTCGCCGGGCTCGGGGTGTCGGCGCGGCCCGCGGGCAGCGCGGTGGAGCTGGTGCGGGACGTGCTGGAGGGCGCGCGGCCGGTGTCCGTGCTGGCGCGGCGGCTCGGGGTGCCGGTGCGGGTGGTCGACATGGCGCTGGACTGCGACGCGGAGGCGCTGCCCGCCGAGGTGGTGCGGTACCGGGTGCGGCGCGGCAGCGGCCGTATCGACATCGAGGACGCGCTGACCGCCGAGGAGGCGGAGGCGGCGTTCCGGGCCGGGGTCGCCGTGGCCGACGAGGAGGCCGACTCGGGGACGGACCTGGTGGTCCTCGGCGATCTCAGCGTGGGCGGGACCACGGCGGCCGGGGTGCTGGTCGCCGCGCTGTGCGGGACGGACGCGTCCGTGGTCACCGGACGGGGCGGCATCGCCATCGACGACCTGGCGTGGATGCGCAAGTGCGCGGCGATCCGGGACGCGTTGCGGCGGGCCCGGCCGGTGCTCGGCGACCAGTTGCAGCTGCTGGCGACGGTGGGCGGGGCCGACCTCACGGCGATGACGGGCTTTCTGCTCCAGGCGGCCGTACGGAAGATGCCGGTGATCCTGGACGGCGTGGTCGGCGCGGCCTGCGCGCTGGTGGCGCAGCGGATCGCGTTCCGGGCGCCGGACTGGTGGCTGGCCGGGCAGGCCTCCGGGGAGCCGGGGCAGGCCAAGGCGCTGGACCGGATGGCGCTGGAGCCGCTCCTCGACCACGGGGTGACGGTCGGTGAGGGCACCGGGGCGCTGCTGGCGCTGCCGCTGGTGCAGGCCGCGGCGGCGCTGGCGGCGGAGCTGCCCGAGAAGCCCGGCGACGACGAGAAGGAGTAGCGGCGCGGGCCCGGGGGCCATGGGCGAGGTGCACGATTTGCGGCGAGGGCGCCCATATGATCGCGCTTCATGGGAAATGCCCGAGCCGCCTCCTTCGCCGTCTGGTACCTGCGGGTCGTCGCGTTCGTCAACTTCCTGAGTGCGGTGTGGGTCTGGCTGGGCCAGGATGTACGGCAGCACAACCAGGAGAACCTCTTCACGCCGTACCTGCTGACGGCCGGGTTCGCGTCGGGGGTCTTCACCGCGTTCCTGGCCGTCACCATGCGGCGCCGCAAACGGGCCGCGTGGATCCTCAACCTGGTGCTGAGCGGGGCGTTCCTCGCGCTGTTCAGCGTGGCGATGGCCTTCCCGGAGGTCCGGCAGTACGCGCAGAACTGGGTGTCGCTGGGCCTGACCGCCGCGTTCGTGGCCGCGCTGCTGCTCGGACGGCGGGAGTTCTACGCCAAGGGCGACCGGGCCAACCCGAAGCTCGCCGCGGCCGTCGCCGGGGCCGGGCTGCTCGTCTGCTCGCTGCTGGCCGGCCTGCTGGTGACGGCCACCGACCGCGGGCCGGGAGGCGCGGGCTTCCTCGACCGCTGGTGGTACGGCACGCTGCGGCTGGTCTCGGTCGCGCCGGACGAGGCGCGTGTCGCCCGGATCGCCGCGCCGACCTGGGTGGACGTCACCGTCAACGCGCTCAGCACCGCCCTGGTCCTCGCCGTGCTGTACGCCGCGTTCCGCTCCCGGCGGGCCGTCGACCCGCTCACCGCGGAGGACGAGAAGCGGCTGCGGGAGCTGCTGGAGCGGCACGGCGAGCGGGACTCGCTCGGCTACTTCGCGCTGCGCCGGGAGAAGAGCGTGGTGTGGTCGCCGACCGGGAAGGCGGCCGTCGCCTACCGGGTGGTCGGCGGGGTGGCGCTGGCCTCCGGGGATCCGCTGGGCGACCCCGAGGCGTGGCCGGGTGCGATCGAGCCGTGGCTCGCGCAGGCCCGCGCGCACGGCTGGATCCCGGCGGTGATGGGGGCGAGCGAGGAGGCCGGGACCGTGTACGCCCGGCACGGCCTGGACGCCCTCGAACTCGGCGACGAGGCGATCGTGGACGTCGCCGAGTTCACCCTGGAGGGACGCGCCATGCGGACCGTGCGGCAGGCGTACAACCGGGTGCGGCGGGCCGGCTACACGGTGCGGATCCGGCGGCACGAGGAGATCCCGGCCGCGGAGATGGCGGCCCTGGTGCGGCGGGCCGACGCCTGGCGGGACGGGGCGACCGAGCGCGGGTTCAGCATGGCGCTGGGGCGGCTCGGGGATCCGGAGGACGGGCGGTGCGTGATGCTGGAGTGCGCCGACGGCCGGGGTGAGCCGAGGGCGCTGCTGTCGTTCGTGCCGTGGGGGCCGCACGGGCTGTCGCTCGATCTGATGCGGCGCGACCGCGACGGCGAGAACGGCCTGATGGAGTTCATGGTCATCGAGCTGCTGCGGCGCGCCCCCGAGATCGGGATCACGCAGGTCTCGCTCAACTTCGCCATGTTCCGTTCGGTCTTCGAACGTGGCGCCCGGCTCGGCGCCGGGCCGGTGCTCAGGCTGTGGCGGTCGCTGCTCAGCTTCTTCTCCCGCTGGTGGCAGATCGAGTCGCTGTACCGGGCCAACGCCAAGTACCGGCCCATCTGGGAACCGCGGTTCCTGCTCTTCGAGAAGAGCGCGGACCTGCCCCGCATCGGCGTCGCCTCGGCGTGCGCGGAGGGGTTCCTGGAGGTGCCGGGCCTGCTGCCGGGCCGGCTGCACCGCACAGACCTGGAGACACGTCGATGAACCGCCTCGCCCGCTGGGCGCGCGCCGAATGGGGACCGCTGTACGTCGCCGTGCGCGAGCCGCTGCTGCGCAGGCGCTGGCGCTGGCGCTGGCGGGCGATGCCGATGACCCTCGCGGCGGTGTGCCTGACCGGGCTGATACAGCTCGTGCAGAACCAGCCGTGGGGGTACCGGCCGGTGCAGGACCTCGGGGCGGTGCGGGCCGAGGACCCGCTGTGGCTGGCACTGCTGCGCACCCCGCTGTCGCTGTTCGTGCCCGCGCTCGACCTGCCGGTGTGGGGCGCGCTCGCGCAGATCCTCCTCGCCTTCGGCGTCGCGGAGATCTGCCTGGGCTGGTGGCGGACCCTGGCCGTGGCCTACGCCGCCACGCTGGCCGGCACCCTGTACGCGCGGCTCGGCATCTGGCTGGGCCCGGACAGTCCGCTGGGGCTGCCCCCCTCCGACGCGTGGGTGGTGGACACCGGGCCGTCGGCGGCGGTGGTGGGCCTCGCGGTGTTCCTGGGGTGGCGCTACGGCGCGTACGTCACCGCGGGCGTGGTGGTGCTGGCGATGGTGGTCGAGGTGGCGCTGAAGGAGAACCTGGCCGGCAAGGAGCATCTGGCGGCGATCGCGGCCGTGCTGGTGGTGTGCGCGGTGGGTCAGTTCCGCTCGACGGCCCGGCGGGGTTCCTCCGGGTCGGGCCGGCCGCCGAGCCAGTCCTGCAGCGCGCGGCGGGGGCGGGACCAGCGCCGGTCGTGGTGATAGGCGCGCAGGGCGGCCCTGGCGCGGGCGCGGGGGCGGCGCCGGTAGAAGCGCCGGGCCCACAGGGAGCCGGGGCGGGCCAGCCGGATCACGCCCCACAGGGCGACGAGGGGGACGATCACGCTGAAGACGGCCATGCGGGGCTTGCCCTTGGCGAGGATCACCAGCGCGAAGAGGAAGCTGACCGCCACGGACGAGATGACGCTGCCGCGGTCCTGGAGCTCGTCCTGGCTCATGTCGTTGACGCCGAACGGGGCGAAGCCGACCAGCCACAGGCCGACGAGGGCCGCGGTCAGGACGACGGCCTCGACGCTCTTGCGGCCGGCCTCGGTCCAGTAGACGTCGTCGAGGTGCAGGATCAGCGCGAACTCGTCCAGGACGAGACCGGCGCCGACGCCGAAGACGACGGCGGCGAGGCACGAGCCGAAGCCGTGACGTCCCCCGGCGACCGCGCCGAAGCCGCCGACGATGGTGAGGGCGACGCCGGGGACGACGTGATGGATGTGGACCCCGCCGGCCTGGACGTTGCCGAACGGGCCCTTGCCGGCCCGGATGAGCCGGGTGATGGCCCGGGTGATCAGAAAGGTGAGGACGAAGGCGGTGAGGGCGAGCAGCAGCGGGAGCTTGCCCGGCTCGGTGATGTTGCGCTGCCACCAATCTCCCATATGTGAACTTTATCCACGGCCTGTGGCGGCTGCCTCTCCCCACGGTCCCGACCGGCGGGTAACCTGCGCCGGTGTCCACCACCCCCGCGCCCTCCGCCCTGCACGGCGTCCGCTTCGCCTTCGGCACCCTGACCGTGCTGCCGGTCCGCGTCCACCGCTGGGACCGCGCGGCGGCACGCGGCGGCATGCTGTGCGCGCCGCTCGCCGGGGCCGTCGTCGGCGCCCTGTCGGCCGGGCTCGGCCTGCTGCTGCTGTTCCTCGGCGCGGGGCCGCTGCTCGCCGCGGTCGCCGGGACCGCCGTACCGGCCGTGCTGACCCGGGGGCTGCACCTGGACGGGCTGGCGGACACCGCCGACGGACTCGGCAGCAACAAGCCCGCCGAGGACGCCCTCACGATCATGAAGCAGTCCGACATCGGCCCGTTCGGGGTGATCACCCTCGTCCTGGTGCTGGCGGCACAGGTGGCCGCGCTGGCCGAGGCGTACGGCGACTCCTGGGCGCGCGGCGCGCTCGCGGCGGTCGTCGCGGGCACCGCGGCCCGGCTCGCGCTGACGCTGGCCGCCCGTACCGGGGTGCCGGCGGCCCGACCGGAGGGGCTCGGGGCAGCGGTCGCCGGGGTGGTCCCGGTGGGCGCGGCGGCCGGCACCGTGCTCGGCGTGACCGCGCTGGCGGCGCTCTGCGGGGCGGCGCTCGGGGCGTACGACGCCGTCCGCGCCGCCGTCGCCGTCCTGGCCGCCCTGGCCGCCGCCGAACTGCTGCTGCGGCACTGCCTGCGCCGCTTCGGCGGGGTCACCGGCGACGTCTTCGGCGCGCTCGCGGAGACGGCGGCGACGACGGGGCTCCTGATCTTCGCCCTCGGTCGCTAGGCTGCTGGGCCGTACACGGACAACCACGGTTGGTCCGACAGCACATGGAGACCGGGGGACATCCATGCCCAAGCTGCGCCGTGCCACGGCCTGGTTCATCGACTTCGCGCTGATCGTCGCGGCGGCCGCAGCGCTCGCCGTGCTCACCTTCCAGCGGATATCCGCGCTCGTCACCGACGTGCCCGAGCTGGCCACCCGCGGCGGCTGGGACCTGCTGACCTCGCGCGGCGACGTCCTCGACGCCTCCGGGCAGCTGGGACTGGGGCTGTGGGACAAGGTGGTCCTGGACGTGGAGGAGGCGTTCGCGCTGCTGGTGCTGGCCACCTTCCTCTACCAGTGGATCTGCCTCGCTTTGCTCGGCCGGACCGTCGGCAAGGGCCTGCTCGCCCTGAAGGTGACCGGCGCGGCACCCGGCCGGGCCGCGCTGCGCGCCGCCGTCACCACCGCCGCCGACGTCGCCGTGTACGCGGTGGCCTGCGTCCTGCTGATCGAGGGTCAGTTCGCGCTGTCGGTGCTGGTGTGGGCGCTGGCCGTGGTGCTGTTCCTGGTCAACGCGCTGCCCGTGTTCGGGCCCCGGCGCCGCTCGCTCGCCGACCGGATCGCCGGGACGGCGGTGACCGGGCTGGGGCTGGGCGGCCTCAGCACGGCCGGCGCCACGCCCCCAGTTCGTACTTCTTGAGCATCGAGCTGAGCCGCAGCGCGCGGGACTGGCCGCAGAAGCGGCCGGTGGGCAGCTCGTACTCGACGTGGAAGACCGCCTTGCCCGCCCGCACGAACGGCTCCAGGGCCCGGCACTCCCCGTACTGGGCGCACTGCTCGTTGACCGCGAAGTCGAAGTCGCCGACGAGGTCCGGGATCTGGTCGAGGTCGTTCTTCAGGCCGACGGCCAGACCCCGTTCGTGGGCGAGCCGGGCCACGAGCCGGTTGTAGCGCAGCTGGTCGGCGGCGGTGAGCGGGAAGCCGGTGGCGTTGTGGTAGCCGTCCATGTTGTCCGGCTCCACCGCGTCGAAGCCCTTGGTCCGGCACAGGTCGAGCCGGGCCGCGATCAGCGGGGCCAGGACGTCGGTGCGGCGGATGTCCAGCCAGCGCTCGCCGTCCCAGCCGTTGCCCTTGCCGAGGAGCGACCGGGGGAACTCGGCGGCGTCCGGCCGCCAGTCCTCCCAGGCGCCGGTGGACAGGTAGCAGATGACCCGGCGGCCCTGGCGGTGCAGGGCCGCGACGGTGGCCGCGGAGTGGTCGAAGCCGTCGATGTCGTACACCGGCACGTCCACGGAGGTGTCCAGCCGGCCGCTGAGCTGCCACTGCCAGGGGGTACCGGGCCGCGGCTGCCAGCGCCCGCCGGACGGCCCGGTGGGCGCGGTCGGCGCCGGTGTGGTGGGCGCGGTCGGCGCCGGTGTGGTGGGCCCGGTGGGCTTGTCGTCCGGGCCGGCCGTCGAGCAGGCGGCGACCAGCAGGAGCAGGGCGACGAGGAGGAGGGGGCGTCTCACCGGGCGGGCTCCAGGGTGTGCGGCAACGTACCCCAAGGATGATCTCCCGTGCCCGGCACCGCACAGTGGATATCGGCCCCCCGTGCCCGCGCCAGGCCCGCGCAGTCGACCCCGGCCGGCACCCCGTGCACGAGGTGGCAGTGGCGCACGCCGCCCGCCCCCGCGACCCGCTGCGGGCGCAGGGTGCGGTACGTCGCCCAGGTGCCCTCGAAGGTGACGAGGACGTCGGCGACGCGGGCGTACCAGGGGTGGGGCGCGGTGCCGTGGTTGAGGGCGAGGGTGGTGCAGCCGACGCCCCAGGCGGCGACCGCGAGCCGCTGGTAGTGCGCGAACTCCTCCGGCCCCGAGGCCACTTGGTCGAAGAAGAAGCCGTCGGTGCCGTACCAGTCGCGGTGCCGGGCCAGGTCGCGGACGACGTCGGTGTGCGGGCGGCGGCCGTAGCCGGTGTCGGCGTACCCGAGCACCCGCACGCCCGCCTCCTTCAGCCGGGCGGCGACCTCGGCGAAGGCCCCGTCGGGCCGGTCGCCGGGGCCGCTCGCCGGGTTGAGGACCACGCCGTACAGGCGGGGCGCGGCGGCGAGGACCGCCTCCCACTCGGCGGGGCGGACGGACGGGTGCTCGTAGTACGGGACCAGCAGGGTGCTCATCGGTGCGCGGTCGCCCTTCCCAGCAGGGCGCAGACCAGCGCGGCCTGCGCCGCGGCGGCCGTGCCGTACACCGCGGCCGCCACCGTGTGCGGGCCCGCGGCGTGCGTCGCGAGGGCCACGGTCTGGGCGAGGGCGGCCAGGCAGCACACCGCCGCCGCGCTGAGCACGGCGCCGAAGGACTGCAGCAGCAGGCCGGTCCACAGCACCACCCCGAGCAGCAGCAGTCCGGTCAGGCGCAGGGCGCTCATGCCAGGGGTGTGCGGCCACAGCGCGGAGGTGGTCAGGCCGAGGAGGCACAGGACGGTCAGGTAGGCGCCCAGGCACTCGACGACCGTGCGGGCGGTGGTCCGCCAGAAGGCGCGCGGGGTGCTGGTGGAGCGCAGACCGGCGAGGCTGCCGCTGCGGAAGCGGTGCAGCAGCCACTCGGCCGGGCCCATGCTGAGCGTCAGCGCCACCGCGGCCGGGGCGGCGACCGCGCTGTGCTCCTGGCCCGCGAGGACGTCCCCGAGCGCCGCGTACAGCACCAGGACGCCACTGCCCAGCCCGAACAGGGCGTACGGCATCGAGCCGGTGAGCCACAGGGGCGCGGCGCGGTCCTGATCGACGGTGGCGCCGAGGGCGCCGAAGGGCAGCAGCGCGGCCAGGCCCGCGGTCCAGCTGCCCTCCCCCAGGTCCCTGACGGCCGGTGCGACCTCCAGCAGGCCGAGGACGAGCACCGCGGCGAGCGAGCCCAGCAGCAGCACGAGCCGCGCGGCCTGCGGGACGGGCGCCACCAGCGAGACCGTGGCGCCCGCGGCCATCGGCAGCAGCGCCGCGAGCAGGGCCCGTTCGCGGCCCATGACCAGCAGGGCGGTGGCCGCGCCCAGGTAGCAGGACTGCCCGGCGGCGAAGGCGACCGCGGCAGGGCCCACCTGCCCCGCGGCGGCGAACGCGACGAGGGAGCCGAGCAGCGCGCCCACCGGCGCGCCGACGAGCAGGCAGCGCCGGGCGGCGGAGCGGTCGCCCAGGCCGAGCCAGGTGTACGCGCGGTGGGCGAGGCCCTGGTTCCAGGTCCAGCCGGTCAGCGCGCCCGCCAGCAGCGGGATCGTGCCGGCCGGCAGGCCGAGGTCCTTCGGGCCGGCCAGCAGCGGGGCGCCCAGCACGTAGGCGAAGCCGGGCAGGGCGAAGACGACGCCGCGCAGCAGACAGCCGAGCAGGCCCGCCTGCCAGGGGTCGTGGAGCGGGCCGTCCGGCTCCGGGTAGCGGCGCTCCACCCGCTCGTACAGCGTCTCGGCGAGCGCGAAGGAGTTCCGCACGCCGTACCGCTCGCGTATCTGGTCGTCGGAGAGCCCGTCGGACTCCAGCAGCGCGGCGATCTCGTCCGGGTGGACGGCCGCCGCTATGAACTCCTCCAGCCGGTGGGCGAGTTCGTCGACGGGGTCGGGCTCGGCCCACTGCGGGGTGCGCTGGCGGGGGATGGCGGGCAGGGTGTCGGGGCGGGCGCCGGGAGGCAGCCAGACGCTGCCGCTCACCAGCCGGTCCCGTCCGTCGCGACGGCCGCGTACCACGGGTCGCGCAGCTCCAGCGTCCAGTCGGCGACCGTCTCGATCGTCGGCTCGTACACCTCGGGCTGGCCGGCCAGTTCCTGGTAGATGGTGCGGAAGTTGTCCACCGAGCGGCGCAGGGTGAACCGGTCGATGACCCGCTGCCGGGCGAGCGCGCCGAGGTCCAGGCGGCGGCGGTCGTCGCGGAGCAGGGTGAGCGCGGCGGCGGCCATCTTCTCCGGTTCGCGCGGCGGGACGACCAGACCGGTGTCGCCGACGGCCTCGCGCACCCCGCCGACGTCCGTCGAGACGGTCGTACGGCCGCAGGACATGGCCTCGATGATGGAGAACGGGAAGCCCTCGGAGATGGACGAGAGCATCACGATGTGGCCGGCGGCGTAGGCCCGCCAGACCTCGGTGATGCGGCCCTCGAAGGTGAGGCCGTCGGTGACGCCGAGTTCGGCGGCGAGCTTCTCCAGGCGGGTGCGGTAGGCCTCGCCGCCCGGTGGCACGGGTCCGAACAGGCGCAGCCGGGTCTCCGGCAGTTCGGCGCGGACCATCGCGTAGGCGTGGAGCAGCGTCTCCAGGTCCTTGATCGGGTCGACGCGGCCGCACCAGGTGAGCGTGGGGACGTCCGGCTCGGGGCCGGCGTGCGGGAAGGCGGCGGGATCGACGCCGTTGTAGACGGTGCGGATCTTGTTCCCGTCGGCGCCGCCGCGCTCCTCCCAGCGGCGGTTGTACTGGTTGCAGGGGGTGATCAGGTCGGCGGCGCGGTAGCCGAGGGAGTTCAGTTCGCGGTAGAAGCCGAGCATGAACGCCTTCACCGGCCAGCGCTGGGCGTCGCGCCGGTAGCCGAGGTAGCGCTCGCGCAGGTAGATGCCGTGCTCGGTGAGGAGGAAGGGCACGCCGTCGAGCTTGCGGGCGGCGAGCGCGGGCAGGGTGGCCAGGCCGCTGCTGACGGCGTGCGCCACGGACTCCTCGGGGATGCGCACGCCGAGCGGGCGCAGGGCGTGTTCCAGCAGGTCGGTGGCGGTCAGCGCGTCGTGCACGGTGGGCCGGGCCGCGGCCGTCGGCAGGTGCGGCATGGTCCATATCCACATCAGGGAGCGCAGCGCGGTCTCGGTGCGCAGGGCCGGGGTGAGGTTCCCGGCGCGGGCGAGTTCGGCCAGCTCGTACAGGGCCTCGCCGAAGTCGCAGCGTGCCTCGGGGTCGAGGAAGGACAGCAGCAGCCGCTCGTAGGCGTCGGTGAAGCGCCGGCGGGCACGGCCGTACGGGGGCCGGCGGCGGCCGGGGCGCGGGCCCCAGGTGGGCACGGAGTGGTGGCGGACGACGTTGGGCGGCAGCTCCCAGGTGACCGGTTCGCGGCCGGTGCCGGTGAGCGAGACGAGATGGAAGTCGACCTCGGGCATGCCCTTGACGAGCTGGTCGCACCAGGTGCTGACCCCGCCGTGGACGTGTGGATAGGTGCCTTCGGTGAGCATGGTGACCTGACGGCCCGAGCGCATCATGCGCGGTTCCCCCCTGTGGAACATGTACGGCTCGAAAGCGCACCCCGGCGGGTCGTGAGCCGGGGTGCGCGTGGTGCGCTGGTGCGGTGCGCCTTACGCCGAGGGCAGCCTCAGTGTGAGCGCGGACTGCAGGGCGGCCGGCTTGTCCCAGCCCGAGCGCTTGCCCGCGTACGCGGTGCCGAAGGTGGCCGTGCCGATCAGGAGCTGCTTCTTCGTGCCTTCCGGTGCGGTGAACGGGATCTGCATCCCGGACGGGGCGGTGATCGTCACCGTGCTGCCGACGCGGTACGCCGTGACCTTGTTGTTCGCGATCGCGGCCTGCCAGTCGGCGCGGCGCTTCAGCTCCGTGCCGATGGCGCTCTGCCGCAGGTTCTCCAGCGGGGTGTTGTCGGCGAACAGGGCGCGGTAGTCCGTGAGCACCTTCTCCAGGACCGGGTAGAGGATCCGGTCCTCGGCGAGGTTGGACTGGTGGGCGTAGTGCGGCCGGGGGTCGTTCGAGATGGCGTGGCCGAGGTCGGTGCGGGCCTCCTGGGGCACGATGTACGTCTCGTAGCCGGTGGCGGCGTCGAGCGGGGCGTCGAGGCAGGTGGAGGAGGCGTTGTTCTCGCAGACGCCGCTGCCGCCGTCGGCCCGCGCGGTGTAGATCCAGTTGTACTCGTCGGCCATCTCTGCCTCGGTGCCGACGTTGTAGTACACGTTCATCGGGTAGCGCGGCACGGTCAGCGTGCTGCTGCCGACGGCGCGCTGCTCGGGCTCGCGGGAGTTGTCCGAGCCGGTCCACTTGATGCCGTTGTCGGCGAGGGCGCCGGCCAGGTTGGGGTTGTCCTGCGGCTGCTGCGGCAGCGACTTCAGGCCGGAGTGCTCGCCGGTGACCAGCTCGGAGCGGTCGAGCGGGAGGCCGTGCTGGACGCCCCAGCTGTGGTTGTTCCCGATCTCCCCGGAGATGGCGGAGCGGCTCATCCACTGCGTGGCGCCGTCGGCGTTCTTCGCGCAGCTCCACGGCACGGTGGTGGTGTCCTGGACGCAGCCCAGGTACTGGTGGGTGTAGGTGTGGTTGATCCACCGGTACTGCGCCTTGTCGGCGAGGAGGCGGTCGGCGAGCGCGTCGGTGCCGCCGTGCTCGCTCTTCCACTCCTCCCCCGAGCCGGCGTTGTAGACCATGTCGAGCGTGAAGCCGTGGTCCTTCTGCCACTGGGCGGCGTAGGCCGCGTCGTCGGCGCTCATGCGGATCGGCGTGGTCCCCTCGCCGTCACCGCCCGCGCAGTCGAAGTCGCCGGGGGTGCAGTTGCGTGCGGTGTCCCAGCGGCTGTCGGGGGCGAAGACGTCGTCGACATGGACGGCAAAGTAGTTGCGGGCCTGCCCGAGGTGTACGCCGCCGGTCAGCCATTCCACGACGCCGCGGGCGAGGACGCGGAACTGCTCCTGGTACTGGTTGTAGGCGAAGGTCACCACCAGCTCCCGCCGCCCGTCGTGGGCGTACTCGCCGAGCAGGCTGCCGGTGCCCGAGCCGCCCGGCACCGGGATGTCGACGTAGCTGGTGAAGCCGGTGCGGGGGCGGGCCACGTAGCCGTAACTCTCCTGCACCGTCGGCGAGTTGTCCTCGAAGGCGAAGGCGCCGTCGAGATAGCCGAAAGTCGCCGCCTTGCCGGCCGCGGTCACGGTCGCCTGCCGGCCGTCGAGGCTGCCGGCCCAGCCGCCTTCACTGGTGTAGTCCAGGCCCACCTCGGGGTGCGCCCAGGTGTAGGCGTCGACCTGCGGGACGCCGTACGTCCGCTCGTACGCCTCCAGCGCGGTCTGCTCGGCGGAACCCGCGCCGAACGGGGTCTCGTTGGGCAGCACCACGCCCTGGTACTTCGCCCTCGGTGTGCCGTTCACCGTGTCGGCGAGGAACGCCGCGTCGACGACCGGGCGGCCCGGGTCGTTCAGGTTGACGGTGGTGTACGGGATTCCCGTGTTCTTCAGCTGGGCGGCGATGGCCTGCACGGAGCTGTCCCCGTTGTCCACCACCAGCACCTTCAGGTCGATCCGCGGTTCCGTCGCGGCCGACGCTGCGGGCACCGCGAGACACAGTGCCGTCAGTCCCCCCGCCGCCAGCAGGGCAGCGGCCGTCCTCGTTCTGCGCGCACTTCGCGCCATGGTTCGGTTCCTTCCCCCCAAGAGGACCCCCCGCCCGATGATCGACACGTAATGGCCGAATCGCGGAGGATCCGTGGAAATCATGCAAAGCGGTGAGCCCCCGGCTCACCGGAACCCGATGAGTGTGACTCAGGTCATGGAGTGCGAGGATCGGGAAATGGCCACGACGCCACCCACAGGTGAACGCTCGCAGGAATGAGCGAACGCTCAACCGCGCGTAGTCTCGTGCCGGGTGTCCCGTCCCAGTTCGCCGCGCTGGTGCCGGACCCCGGTCGGACCGCTCCTGCAGGCCGGATCTAGTGTCGGCCGTCGGGTCCGGCCGACCCACACCGATCGGCCGCAGAAACTTCACATCGGAAGCGAGAATTCACCACCGTGACTGCTCTCACTCTCAGCACCGCCGCGGCGCCCGGTCTCCGGGCCGACGCGATCGTGATCGGCGTCGCCAAGGGCGCCAAGGGACCGGTCGTCGCGCCCGGCGCCGAGGCTGTCGACAAGGCCTACGACGGCCGGCTCGCCGGAATCCTGGAGACCCTCGGGGCCTCCGGTGCCGAGGGCGAGGTGACGAAGCTGCCGGCCCCGTCCGGCTTCAAGGCTCCCCTCGTGGTGGCGGTGGGCCTGGGCGCCGAGCCCGAGAAGGACGCCGGCTACGACGGCGAGGCGCTGCGCAGGGCCGCCGGCGTCGCCGCCCGCACCCTCGCCGGCTCGAAGAAGGCCGCGTTCGCGCTGCCGCTGACCGACCCGGCCGACGCCGGTGCGATCGGCGAGGGCGTGCTGCTCGGCGCGTACTCCTTCGACGCCTACAAGGACACCGCCAAGGACGCCAAGGCCAAGAACGGCAAGGCCCCGCTCGGCGAGGCCGCGCTGCTCGGCGGCAAGCCGCGCGACGCCGCGTACAAGGCGGCGCTCGCCCGCGCCACCGCGGTCTCCGAGGAGCTGAACCGGGCCCGCGACCTGATCAACACCCCGCCCAACGACCTCAACCCCGAGGCCTTCGCCGCGATCGCCCAGGCCGCGGCCAAGGAACACGGCATCAAGATCCAGGTGCTGGACGAGAAGGCCCTGGTCAAGGGCGGCTACGGCGGCATCCTCGGCGTCGGCGGCGGTTCCGCGTCGACGCCCCGGCTGGTGAAGCTGTCGTACACCCACTCCAAGGCGAAGAAGCACCTCGCCTTCGTCGGCAAGGGCATCACCTACGACTCGGGCGGCATCTCGCTGAAGCCGGCCGGCCACAACGAGACCATGAAGTGCGACATGAGCGGTGCCGCCGCCGTGTTCGCCGCGGTCGTCGCCGCCTCCCGCCTGGGCCTGGAGGTCAACGTCACCGGCTGGCTGGCGCTGGCCGAGAACATGCCGTCGGGCTCCGCCGTCCGTCCGGGTGACGTGCTGCGCATGTACAGCGGCAAGACGGTGGAGGTGCTCAACACCGACGCCGAGGGCCGGCTGGTCCTGGGCGACGCGCTGTGGGCCGCCTCGCTGGAGAAGCCCGACGCGATCGTGGACGTGGCGACCCTGACCGGCGCGATGATGCTGGCGCTGGGCAGCCGCACCTTCGGGATCATGGCCAACGACGACGCGTTCCGCTCCGCGGTGCACGAGGCCGCCGAGGAGGTGGGCGAGCCGGCGTGGCCGATGCCGCTGCCGGAGCACCTGCGCAAGGGCATGGACTCGCAGGTCGCCGACATCGCGAACATGGGCGAGCGGATGGGCGGCGGCCTGGTCGCCGGCCTGTTCCTGCGCGAGTTCGTGGGCGAGGGCATCACCTGGGCGCACCTCGACATCGCCGGTCCCGCCTTCAACGAGGGCGGCCCGTTCGGGTACACGCCGAAGGGCGGCACGGGTACGGCCGTGCGGACGCTGGTGCGGCTGGCGGAGCTGACGGCCGCGGGTGACCTGGGCTGACGTTCGGCCACTGACGGGGTCCGACCCGTCGTACGGCGGCTGCGCCGCGTGGGGGCTGGTCTCGCCCCACGCGGCGCAGCCGCATATCGATGCGGTCCCGCGCCCCTGGGGCGTTGCAGTGGGGTGTCTCACACCCCGGCCCGGCGTCTCGTTCGCCACTGACTAGTGCGAAGATGGGGCTCGGCAGGACAGGGCCCCACCGAAGGGCCGAAGAACGAGCGGCCGGACACCAGCCGCCTGCCGGTCACTGGAGACCGGTGGCGCACATGCATGGAGGACGTGACGTGGCGAACGACGCCAGCACCGTTTTCGACCTAGTGATCCTCGGCGGTGGTAGCGGTGGTTACGCCGCGGCCCTGCGCGGGGCGCAGCTGGGCCTGGACGTCGCCCTGATCGAGAAGGACAAGGTCGGCGGCACCTGCCTGCACCGGGGTTGCATCCCCACCAAGGCCCTGCTGCACGCGGGCGAGATCGCCGACCAGGCCCGTGAGGCCGCTCAGTTCGGCGTCAAGACCTCCTTCGAGGGCATCGACATCGCGGGTGTGCACAAGTACAAGGACGAGGTGATCTCCGGCCTGTACAAGGGCCTGCAGGGCCTCGTCGCCTCCCGCAAGGTGACCTACATCGAGGGTGAGGGCCGCCTGTCGTCGGCCACCTCCGTGGACGTGAACGGCCAGCGGATCCAGGGCCGCCACATCCTGCTGGCGACCGGCTCCGTGCCGAAGTCGCTGCCGGGTCTGGAGATCGACGGCAACCGCATCATCTCCTCCGACCACGCCCTCGTCCTGGACCGCGTGCCGAAGTCCGCGATCATCCTGGGCGGCGGTGTCATCGGCGTCGAGTTCGCCTCGGCGTGGAAGTCCTTCGGTGCCGACATCACGATCATCGAGGGCATGAAGCACCTCGTCCCCGTCGAGGACGAGAACAGCTCCAAGCTCCTGGAGCGCGCGTTCCGCAAGCGCGGCATCAAGTTCAACCTGGGCACCTTCTTCCAGAAGGCCGAGTACACCCAGGACGGCGTCAAGGTCACCCTCGCCGACGGCAAGGAGTTCGAGGCCGAGGTGCTGCTGGTGGCCGTGGGCCGCGGCCCGGTCTCGCAGGGCCTGGGCTACGAGGAGGCCGGGGTCGCCATGGACCGCGGCTACGTCCTCGTCGACGAGTACATGCGCACCAACATCCCGACCATCTCGGCGGTCGGTGACCTGGTTCCGACGCTCCAGCTCGCGCACGTCGGCTTCGCGGAGGGCATCCTGGTTGCGGAGCGGCTGGCCGGTCTGAAGGTCGTCCCGATCGACTACGACGGTGTCCCGCGGGTGACGTACTGCCACCCCGAGGTCGCCTCCGTGGGCATCACCGAGGCCAAGGCCAAGGAGATCTACGGCGCGGACAAGGTCGTCGCTCTGAAGTACAGCCTGGCGGGCAACGGCAAGAGCAAGATCCTGAAGACCGCGGGCGAGATCAAGCTCGTCCAGGTCAAGGACGGTGCCGTGGTCGGCGTCCACATGGTCGGCGACCGCATGGGCGAGCAGGTCGGCGAGGCCCAGCTGATCTACAACTGGGAGGCGCTGCCGGCCGAGGTCGCCCAGCTCATCCACGCCCACCCGACGCAGAACGAGGCGCTCGGCGAGGCCCACCTGGCCCTGGCCGGCAAGCCGCTGCACGCGCACGACTGATCCCTCGGTCGACGAAGCGACGACACAGACTTCCGCAACTCGTAAGGAGCAACCGAAACCATGGCGGTTTCCGTAACCCTTCCGGCGCTCGGCGAGAGCGTCACCGAGGGCACCGTCACCCGCTGGCTGAAGGCCGAGGGTGAGCGCGTCGAGGCCGACGAGCCGCTGCTCGAGGTCTCGACCGACAAGGTCGACACCGAGATCCCGGCCCCGGCCTCCGGCGTCCTCGCCTCCATCAAGGTCGCCGAGGACGAGACCGTCGAGGTGGGCGCCGAGCTGGCGATCATCGACGACGGCTCCGGCGCCCCCGCCGCTGCCCCGGCCCCGGCCGCCGAGCCCGCCCCGGCCAGCGAGCCGGCCCCCGAGCCCGCCGCTGCCGCCCCCTCCACCGAGCAGGCCGCCCCGGCTCCGGCCCCGACCGCCGAGGCCGCCTCCGGCGCCTCCTCCGCACAGGGCACCGACGTGGTCCTGCCGGCGCTCGGCGAGTCCGTCACCGAGGGCACCGTCACCCGCTGGCTGAAGTCGGTCGGCGACAGCGTCGAGGCCGACGAGCCGCTGCTCGAGGTCTCCACGGACAAGGTCGACACCGAGATCCCGGCGCCCGCCTCCGGCGTGCTCCTGGAGATCGTGGTCGGTGAGGACGAGACCGCCGAGGTCGGCGCCAAGCTCGCCGTCATCGGCGCCCCGGGTGCCGCTCCGGCGTCCGCCCCGGCCCCGGCTGCCCCGGCGCCCGCCGCCGAGGCCCCGGCCGCCCCCGCGGCCCCGGCTCCCGCCCCGGCCCAGCCGGCCGCCCCGGCCCCGGCCCCCGCCGCTCCGGCCGCGCCCGCCGCTGCCGCCCCGGCTCCGGCCCAGCCCGCGGCCCCGGCCCAGCCGGCCGCTCCGGCTCCGGCCCCGGTCACCCCGGCCCCGGCCGCGGCTCCGGCCGCCGCCCAGGCGACCGACGAGGGCGCCTACGTCACCCCGCTGGTGCGCAAGCTCGCCGCCGAGAACGGCGTCGACCTGGGCACCGTCAAGGGCACCGGCGTCGGCGGCCGTATCCGCAAGCAGGACGTCATCGCCGCCGCCGAGGCCGCGAAGGCCGCCACCGCCGCCCCGGCCCCGGCCGCGGCCGCGCCGGCCGCCAAGAAGGCGCCGACCCTGGAGGCCTCCCCCCTCCGCGGCCAGACCGTCAAGATGCCGCGCATCCGCAAGGTCATCGGCGACAACATGGTCAAGGCCCTGCACGAGCAGGCCCAGCTGTCGTCGGTCGTCGAGGTCGACGTCACCAAGCTGATGCGGCTGCGTGCCGCGGCGAAGGACTCCTTCGCGGCGCGCGAGGGCGTCAAGCTCTCCCCGATGCCGTTCTTCGTCAAGGCCGCCGCCCAGGCGCTGAAGGCCCACCCGGTCATCAACGCCAAGATCAACGAGGCCGAGGGCACGATCACCTACTTCGACACCGAGAACATCGGTATCGCGGTGGACTCCGAGAAGGGCCTGATGACCCCGGTCATCAAGCACGCCGGCGACCTCAACATCGCGGGCATCGCCAAGGCCACGGCGGAGCTGGCCGGCAAGGTCCGCGCCAACAAGATCACGCCCGACGAGCTGTCCGGCGCGACCTTCACCATCTCCAACACCGGTTCGCGCGGTGCGCTCTTCGACACGATCATCGTGCCGCCGGGCCAGGTCGCGATCCTCGGCATCGGCGCCACGGTCAAGCGCCCGGCCGTCATCGAGACGGAGGAGGGTACGGTCATCGGCGTCCGCGACATGACCTACCTGACCCTGTCCTACGACCACCGCCTGGTCGACGGCGCCGACGCGGCCCGCTACCTGACGGCGGTCAAGGCGATCCTGGAGGCGGGCGAGTTCGAGGTCGAGCTCGGCCTGTAATCGCCGCTCAGCGCAGTACGACGGAGCCCCCGTCCGGAGTTCGTTTCCGGGTGGGGGCTCCGCTCGTGTACAGAGGGCCGCTTAGGCGAGGCGGGCCGCCACCAGCGCGAGCCAGCCGCTCACGGTGAGCCGGTCCGGGGCCTCGACCTCCAGGCCCAGCTCGGCGGCTCCGACGGCGTACTCGCTCTCGTCGAGGCCGAGCGCCAGCAGCTCCCGGATCTCCCCTGTGAGACGCGCGACAAGCTGGGGGTCCGTGGTGGCGACGTAGTCCGCCACGGCGGCTTCGTGCCCGTCGAACTCGTCGGGCATGTCCTGCGAGAACCAGCCACCGAGAAACTGCCCGAGCTCGGGGAACCGGGCATGCCACTCCCAGTGCGTCTGCGGAGGTGCCGGGGACGGCACGCGTCCCTCCTCGACGCTGCGTCGGATGTGGTCGGCGACCAGCGTCAGCCAGTCCAGGATCTCCGCGTCGGCCGGCCCGACGTCCGGCAGGTCATAGAACTCACCGAGCCGGACCCTCAGCCGCCCCGGCGGGGTACGGGCGTACTCCCGCAGTTGGCTCTCGGCGGCGGCGAGCGCCCAGGGCCGGGTGTGCCACGTGTGCCGGAGGTAGGCGGTCAGGGCCACGCCCGGGCTGTCCGGGGTGTCGTCGGCGGGCAGGCCTACGTAAGCGCGCAGCACCTGGTCCATTTCGCCGTGTCTGCGGTCGTGCTCGATAGGGGTCAGCGCCACGGGGGAACCACTGCCTTCACAGGTAGACGGGGAAGCTGGCGTGCACGGCAAATCCATGCGCGGCGGAGGGCTCGCGGCGGAGCACGACCCGGGCGGCCCGCACGTCTACGGCTTCCCGCCCGGCCAGCATCATGGCCTGCAGCAGCACCCGTCCGACGGGCTCGTCCCGGGACGGCCAGGCCGCCTCGATCGTCAGCCGCTGCCGGGTGGACTGGGCCAGCCAGCGGTGAATGACCTGCTCGTTGCGGTTGACCACGTGCTGGGTCGCCCACTGGGCGGTCGCCCGGTCGGGGTAGGTGGCGGTGCGGGTGCGCAAGGTGTTTCTCCATGGTGGCGGCACGGACGATCGAATCACATCAACGGAATGACCAGACCATTCCGACTTCCGTCTCCGACACGAGCACCAGGCCGAAGTCGAAGGTGCGGACGGAAAAGGGGTTCCAACCAGAAACCCGCTCGTAGTAGTCGAGGGTACTGCTGTCACGCCCCGTGTTCGCATAGAACCGTGAGCCCTCGGGGAAGCGCAACAGGATGATGCTGGCTTTCTCTTCAAGACCCGCCCTGCGCTCCTGGAAATCCGGCTCCTTGGTGACATCGATCCAGGGCGTCGAAAGCGCCACGAGGAACCGCAAGGCCTGCGAACGCGGAATTTCATGCAAATAGGATTTCCACGATTCCGCCGTCGCGAAGACCTCCGGAGGTACAGCGAAGGGGTAGGAGGGATCGTCGAACCTCTCAAGCTCGCCGTCCCAGATGTCAACGGTGCGCCAGCCGCGGGTGTCGCGGGTGTCACCGCGCATCAGGGCGGGCAGGTCGAGCAGCCAGTTCTCATGAGTACGGCTCGTCACCTTGGCAATCGTCGCGCGACGCTCGTACATGCCGATCGCCTCGGACCATGACCGCTCGTCAAGGTCGGCCATCACTGTCTCCTCACTCATCATTGCGGCATGGACGTCAGGACGACGAACGGCGGGTCCAGGCTGGGTTCATACTTGAGCACCGTAGAGACCCCGTAGGCGTCCTTGGCAGGCGTCGGGTGGCCGCCCACCACTTGCGCTGTACGCCCGGTCGCGACCGGAAACGCCTGATTGCCGGCGCCGACCGCTCCGACCGTGAATTCCTTTTGCCGCGGATCCGGAGGGTTGCCTTTCAGCCAGGTTTCGATTGCGGCAGTATTGCTCCGGATATTGTACTGTGTGTAATTCTGTGCCGATTCCAGATCGGTAAACGTGGAAGCGGCGGGGATATTGATATGGCCGGACCCCGACGACTCGTCCCGCAACCGCTGTGTCAGCTGCAGATCCGTAAGCCCCACATGTTTGTCGATGCTGTGCCCGCCGTGCAGCTCTTCCTCGGTCGCGAGGTCGAGGGAGTATCTGTAGGGGATGGTGCTCTCCGGCCGCTGCCAGCTGTGCTCCTTCTTGAAGTCGTTGAGGGAGCGCGCCCCGTACGCCTCGGCGCGGGCCTCCTCCGCCACGAACGTGGGCACGCTGAGCAGCGCCTCGTCCAGTTCGGGTTCCAGCGCCTTCAGCGCTGCGGCGGCGTCACTGAAAGCCTGGTGATACTTCTCGACCGCTGCGTCGGCAGCCGCCTTGTCCATGTGCGAGCGGAAGGTCAGCACGATCTCCCCGAACGCGAGCGTCGCCGCCAGCCTCGTCATCTCGAACGGGTCGAGGTCCGTGGTCAGATCCCGGACCGTGGCCTTCGCGGCATCCTTGCCGAGCCGGGTCGTGGTCTCTCGGGTCGTGACCGCCACCCCGGCCAGTTCGTCGAGCTGCTTCTGCACGGCTTCCGCGGTCTCGCGGAGGACGTCGATGATGGGCCGCCGCTTTGCGGGCACCACCTTCCGGTCCGTCTTCCAGGTACGGCCGATGGAGACCCGGTTCATCTGCTTGTCGTACGTACGGCCCCATTCGGTGGTGCCCCAGATGGTCTGGCAGAAGGCCTTCATGGCACCCTGCCACTCGTCGTTTCCCTTGTTGTTGCTGATGAACTTGACGGCACCGTTGAAGTCGTCGGACGCCGCCTTGGCTGCCTTGGCTGCCGCGCCCCAGGCGGTGGCCATGGCCTGGAACTCCTCGTCCCGGCATCCTGGCGTGATCTCGTGCATCTTGCCGAGCCTGAGGCCGTGCTCGATGGCCGGCCGGATGACGTCGGCGAGGAAGTCGGGTATCTCACCGGCGATGCCGGCGAACTCGGAGGAGTCCGCGTCCTCGCCCGTGCCGGACCACTTGATGTCGTTGACCGGGCCATAGCGGGGCGGGTTCTCGATGACGGCGGGCGGCGCCTTGTCGACGGGCGGCGGGCCGTACATTCGGCGCGCCTGCCAGTCGGCCTGGACGTACTTGTTCGCCGTGTGCGTCAGACCGACGGCGACACCGCCGACGCTGACCACGCTCTTCGCCCAGAGCTCCAGGAACTTCTCGGTCACCGACTTGTACGCCGCCGCGAAGGCATCCGCGCCCCAGCCGGCCCCCGCGGACTGGCTGTACCCATTCAGCACCTCGACCAGCGCCGTGGCGCCCTTGTCGTAGTCGAACTGCCCGTCACGGACGACGAGCGAGGTGTAGTAGAGGTGAGGCGGCTGGACGTCGAATCCGCCGCCGCTCGTCTTGGGCGAGCGGGGCCGGGCCTCGGCCCGCTCCTTCTGGCGCTGCTCGTCGGTGGGTCGCCGCTCGGCCATCAGGCGCCGCCCCATCCCCGCATTACCGCTCGGTGCGCGGCCGCGTACCCAAGGTGGGCACTGGTGACGACCTCGTGCAGCCACTTCTGGGCGGCCTGCAGATCCCTGGCCGAGGCGTCCCAGGCGTCGAGTTCGCCAAGGAACACGTCGCGGGCCTCTCCCCGCCATGACGCCACGACCGGCGCCAGGCGCGTGTAGAGGTCTTCGAGTTGACCGTCGAGCTGTCTGAGGATGTCGTCGAGCTCGGCCGTGAGATGTTCCAGCGTTCCGAAAGAGACCGCTATGTAGTCGTACTCGGCGCTGTCGCCCTGCATCCTTCATTCCCCGTTCCGGACGGCGGCGCCACCGCACCCCGCCCCTTCCTCTGTCGCGTCGTTCGCCGCTGCGCCCGCTGCCTACATGCCGTCGAGGCTGCTGCGCGGACGCGTCGGCTCGGCCTCGGCCGGAGTGGACAGCCTGTCCGCCTCCGCGTCGACATCGACCCTGACGGCACGCACGCGGGCGAGTATGTCGAGCTCGGTCTCGGTGAACCCGTCCCGGCTCAGTCGCACGGCCTCCTCCAGCCTCCGCATGACCTCGCGGATCCGGACCGCGTCCTTCGCCACCGAGCGGTGGAGCTTGCGGTACTCGGCGGCGGCAGGGCCCTGCCAGCCCTGCTCGATCTCGTCGACGATGCGGTCCATGCGCCGGACCTGCCGGATCAGATGCTCCTGCATGGTGTCGAGATCATCCGCCAGGCGGGTCAGATCGTCCCTTTTGGCTGCCAAGTCCTTCTGAGCCACTGCATCCCCGTTCCGTTCGCCTGCCAGGCAACCTAATCGAAGTGCCGTTCGACAGGTGCGTAATTCGCCAGGCGCCGCATCGGTCGCCCGACGGCGGGCGCCGCGGGGGCTGCCCTTGCGGCGGGCCTGTGTAAGTCTCGTCTCACCTGCATGAAAGGGCCCCCGCGCGCCCCTCCCCCGGAGCGCATCGGCCGTATTGTCTAAACGTCAGCCGCGCCCTAAGGAGCCCTCATGACCGCGCCCGTCATCCACTCGCTGCGCGAGCAGATCCGCGAGCACATCCTGGAAGGGATCATCAGCGGGCGCTGGCAGCCGGGTGAGCGGATCGTGGAGCGCCGGATCGCCACCGAGCTGGAGGTCAGCCAGACGCCGGTGCGGGAGGCGCTGCGGGAGCTGGAGTCGCTGCGGCTGATCGAGTCGGCGCCGAACAAGGGCGTGCGGGTGCGCAACCTGACCGCGGCGGACCTGGAGGAGAGCTACCCCGTCCGGGCCGGTCTGGAGGCCATCGCGGCCGAGCTGGCGGCCGAGCGGCTGGCGGTGGACTGCTCGGCGCTGGAGCCGCACGTGGCGGCCCTGTACGAGGCCGACCGCAACGCCGACGGCACCGCGCAGGTGCGGCACACCGTGGCCTTCCACCGGGAGCTGGTGCGCGCCGCGGGCAACTCGGTGCTGCTGCACACCTGGGAGGGCCTCGGCATCGAGGTGTTCACGGCCCTGTCCATCCGCTGGCTGGGCACCGTGCAGCAGTCGTACGCGGAGGAGCACCAGGAGCTGGTGGAGGCGTTCCGGCGCCGGGACCCCCGGATCGCGGAGCTGGTGAAGGGTCACGTCCTCGGCTGCGCCCCGCGCCACGAGGGCTGAGCGTACCGCCTGCGCGTGGTGAGCGGGCGTTCGCTCATACGTGGCCTCACCTGCGAAAACCATTCGAAAACACGGCACCGGGTGTCTCCTGGCGAGGCACCCGGTGCCTATTTTCTGGTGATCAAGAGGTTTTCGCCCTCAACCCTTTGATCGATCATCGATCAGGGAGTTACAGTCGCCGACGGACTTCTACCGAAGCCCGACGCCCTGTCCTGCCAAAGACCTAGGGCACCCCCGAACCCTTGCCTGTGAGGGAACCCCCTTCGACTGAGGAAGGCGGCGACATGACCGACCCCAACGCCATCCAGCCGAGCGAGCTCGACCAGCTCCCGGACCGCGACCCCGAGGAGACCGCCGAATGGCAGGCCTCCCTGGACGCCGTTGCCAAGGCGGCCGGGCCGCACCGTGCCGCGTACCTGATGCGCCGCACGCTGGAGCGCGCCGAGGGCGCCGGCATCGCGCTGCCGAAGCTCCTGGAGACGGACTACGTCAACACCATCCCGACCGCCGCCGAGCCCGAGCTGCCCGGCGACCCGGAGATGGAGGCCCGCATCACCGCGTGGAACCGCTGGAACGCGGCCGCGATGGTGACCCGCGGCGCCAAGCACGGCGTCGGCGGCCACATCGCCACCTTCGCCTCCGCGGCCTGGCTGTACGAGACCGGCTTCAACCACTTCTTCAAGGGCAAGGAGGGGGACGGCTCCGGTGACCAGCTGTACATCCAGGGCCACGCCTCCCCCGGTATCTACGCCCGCGCGTTCCTCGACGGCCGCCTGACCGAGCAGCACCTGGACAACTTCCGTCAGGAGGCCGGCGGCAACGGCCTGCCGTCCTACCCGCACCCGCGGCGCCTGCCCTGGCTGTGGGAGTTCCCGACGGTGTCCATGGGCCTCGGCCCGCTGTCGGCGATCTACCAGGCGCGCTTCAACCGCTACCTCACCAACCGCGGCATCAAGGACGTCTCCGCCTCGCACGTGTGGGCGTTCCTCGGCGACGGCGAGATGGACGAGCCGGAGTCGACCGCGGCCCTCGCGCTCGCCGCCCGCGAGCAGCTGGACAACCTGACCTTCGTCATCAACTGCAACCTGCAGCGCCTCGACGGCCCGGTCCGCGCCAACTTCAAGATCGTGCAGGAGCTGGAGGCCCAGTTCCGCGGCGCCGGCTGGAACGTCGTCAAGACGCTGTGGGGTTCGGCCTGGGACGAGCTGTTCCAGCTCGACACCACCGGCGCGCTGGTACGCCGGCTGCGCGAGGTACCGGACGCGCAGGTCCAGACGTACCAGACCCGCGACGCCGCCTACATCCGCGAGGACTTCTTCGGCAAGGACCCGGCGCTCGCCGAGATGGCGAAGCTGCTGAGCGACGACAAGATCCTGGAGATCTTCCACGTCTCGCGCGGCGGCCACGAGCCCCGCAAGGTCTACGCCGCGTACAAGGCCGCCGTCGAGCACAAGGGCGCGCCGACCGTGATCCTGGCCCAGACGGTCAAGGGCCACACCCTCGGTGAGGGCTTCGCCTCCAAGAACGCCAACCACCAGATGAAGAAGCTCTCGGTGGACGAGTTCAAGGCGATGCGCGACCTGCTCGGCCTGCCGATCAAGGACAGCGACTTCGTCGACGGCGTGGTCCCCTACGGCCACCCGGGCGCCGACTCCCCCGAGGTCCGCTACCTCCAGGAGCGCCGCGCCGCCCTCGGCGGTCCCGCCCCGGCCCGCCGTACGCACCCGCTGCCGGCGCTGCCCGCCCCGGCGGAGAAGGCGTTCGCCTCCTTCGACAAGGGCTCCGGCTCCCAGAACGTGGCCACCACCATGGCCTTCGTCCGTCTGATCAAGGACCTGGTCCGCGACAAGGAGACCGGCAAGCGCTGGGTGCCGATCGTCCCCGACGAGGCGCGCACCTTCGGCATGGAGTCGCTGTTCCCGTCGCTCGGCATCTACTCGCCCAAGGGCCAGACGTACGAGCCGGTCGACCGCGACCAGCTGATGTACTACAAGGAGGCCAAGAACGGCCAGATCCTCAACGAGGGGATCACCGAGGCCGGTTCGATGGCCGACTTCATCGCCGCTTCGACGTCGTACGCGACGCACGGCGAGGCGATGATCCCGTTCTACATCTTCTACTCGATGTTCGGCTGGCAGCGCACGGCCGACCAGATGTGGCAGCTCGGCGACCAGCTCGGCCGCGGCTTCCTCGTCGGCGCCACGGCCGGCCGGACGACCCTGACCGGCGAGGGCCTGCAGCACGCCGACGGCCACTCCCCCGTCATCGCCGCGACCAACCCGGCCGCGCTGACGTACGACCCCGCCTTCGCGTACGAGATCGCGGTGATCGTCCGTGAGGGTCTGCGCCGGATGTACGGCGAGGCGAAGCCGGGCGAGGACCAGGACGTCTTCTACTACCTGACGGTCTACAACGAGCCGCTGCCGCAGCCCGCCAAGCCGCAGGGCCTCGGCATCGACGAGGGCATCATCAAGGGTCTGTACCGCTTCAACACGGCGGAGTCCGCGGGCGTCACCGTCCCGGCCAACGCCCCGCGCATCCAGCTGCTCGGCTCCGGTACGGCGATCCACTGGGCCCTGGAAGCCCAGAAGCTGCTCGCCGAGGAGTGGGGCGTGGCCGCCGACGTCTGGTCGGCCACCTCCTGGACGGAGCTGCGCCGCGACGCGCTGGAGGCCGACGAGGCCCTCCTGCGCGGCGAGGAGCGCGTGCCGTACGTCCGCCAGGCGCTGCAGGGCGCCGAGGGCCCGGTGCTGGCGGTCTCCGACTACATGCGCCAGGTCCCGGACCAGATCGCGCAGTGGGTCGAGCAGGACTGGTCCTCGCTGGGCGCCGACGGCTTCGGCCTGTCGGACACCCGTGAGGCCGCCCGCCGCCACTTCGGCGTCGACGCCCCGTCGATCGTCGTCGCGGCGCTGGCCCAGCTCGCCCGGCGCGGCGAGGTGAAGGCCACCGCGGTCAAGGAGGCCCGGGAGAAGTACGGCCTGTAGTCCGGCTGTTTCTCGTGGAGGGAGGCCCTCGCCAGGGCCTGTTGCGAGAGTCCCGTCGTCCGCCCGAAGGGCGGGCTCGGCGGCGTCCGGTGCGTGCGATCGCAAGGCGCCGGAGCGCCCGCGTGGCGGAGTCACGTGGGCGCTCCGGCAACGCGGCGAGCGCGCGTGCCGGGCGTCGCCGAGCAGGCGGGACTCTCGCAACAGGCCCTAAGGGCGGGGGCCTCCTGCATGATGGGCCCATGCGTGCCGCACGACTGATCAAGATGGTGCTGCTGCTGCAGTCCCGCCCCTCCATGACCGCCGCCGAGCTGGCGCGGGAGCTGGAGGTGTCGGAGCGGACGGTGACCCGGGACGCGCAGGCGCTGTCGGAGGCGGGCGTGCCGGTCTACGCCGACCGGGGGCGGGCCGGCGGCTACCGGCTGGTCGGCGGGTACCGCACGCGGCTGACCGGGCTGCACCGCGGCGAGGCCGAGGCGCTGTTCCTGAGCGGGGTGCCGGGGGCGCTGCGGGAGATGGGGCTGGAGGACGCGGCCTCGGCGGCCCGGCTGAAGGTGTCGGCGGCGCTGCTGCCCTCCCTGCGGGACGCCCCGCGCACGGCGGCCCAGCGGTTCCATCTGGACGCCCCGAACTGGTTCCAGGAGCCGAGGACGCCCGAGCTGCTGCCGGCCGTCGCCGAGGCGGTGTGGGACGACCGCCGGATCACCGCCCGCTATCTGCGGCACGAGCGCGAGGTGGAGCGGGAGCTGGAACCGTACGGCCTCGTGCTGAAGGCGGGCGTCTGGTACCTCGCCGCGCGGGTGCCGCGGGCGGGCTCCTTCCGCACGTACCGCATCGACCGGTTCACCGGGGTCGCGCCGCTCGCAGAGACCTTCGCGCGGGACGAGGAGTTCGACCTGCCGGGCTTCTGGGCGGCGCAGGCCGAACGCTTCGCCCGGTCGATCTGGCGCTCCGAGGCCGTCGTACGGCTCACCGCGGAGGGCGTACGGCGGCTCCCGCACGTCGTCGACCCGCTCGCCGCACGCGAGGCCCTGGCGGCGGCCGGCGAGGCGGACGCCGAGGGCCGGCTGACGGTGACCCTGCCGGTGGAGTCCGAGGAGGTCGCCCACACCCAGCTCACGGCACTGGGCCCGGAGGCGGAGGTACTGGCCCCCGAGGGGCTGCGGGAGCGGTTCGGCCGGGACGCGCGACGGCTCGCGGCGCTGTACGGGGGCTGAGCGGGCGGCCGGGGGGTAACGATCCGCCGACTCCGCGTGCGTCCGGCATCCGATGGACCGATGCTGGAACCCGTGATGGACGAGACGGAGTTCTGGGAGCTGGTGGACGCGAGCCGGGAGGCCGCCGAGGGTGATCCCGAGGAGCAGGCCGACGTGCTCGTGGAGCGGCTGCGGCAGCTGGACCCCGAGGCGGTCCTGGACTTCGCCCGTCACTTCGAGGCCCGCTACAACCGGGCCTACCGCTGGGACCTGTGGGGCGCCGCCTGGGTGCTGCTCGACGGGGCCAGCGACGACGCCTTCGACTTCTTCCGCTGCTGGCTGATCGGCCAGGGCCGGGAGGTGTTCGAGGGCGCGCTGCACGACCCGGACTCGCTCGCCGACCTGCTCGACGACTTCGACGAGGAGGTCGACGGTGACGGCGAGGAGATCGGCTACGCGGCCGACGAGGCCTACGAGGAGCTGACCGGCGGGGTCGCCCCTGACCTGGGGCTGCCGCCGCAGCCCGCGGAACCGGCGGGCACCCCGCTGGACTTCGAGGACGAGCGGGCCCTGGCCGAGCGGTTCCCGAAGCTGTGGGAGCGTTTCCGGGGCGAGTGAGCCCGCTCAGCCGGCCTGCCGGGCCTGCGCGGTCCCGTCGTGTGCGGCGGTATCGCGTGCGGCGGTACGGCCCTGGAGGGCCGCGGCCCGCTGGCGGATGGCGGGCAGCCGGGCGACGAGGGCCGGGCCGGGGCAGCGGGTCATGTAGGCGTCCCGGTGGGCGGCGACGGCGGGCAGGGTGGCCGTCGTACCGCGCGGGTAGCGGCTGTTGCTGTTGCTGGAGACCAGCCGGACCTCCGCGCGCGGGTCGAGCCCGGCGAGGCCCAGTTTCCAGGCGGCGAGCGCGGCGATCGCCTCGGTCATCGCGGCCGGCACGGCGGCCCCGTCGGTGAAGGTGCCGATGGCGGCGATGCCGGTGGTGCGGTGGTTGAAGCCCTGGGTGTGGGCGCCGGTGACCGGGCGGTCCGCACCGCCGGCGCGGCCCTCGTAGAGGGTGCCGCACTTGTCGACGAGGAAGTTGTAGCCGATGTCGTCCCAGCTGCGGTCGCGGGTCTGCCCGGTCCACAGGGAGCGGATGATGCGGGGGGTGTCGGCGCAGTCGTAGTCGTTGGGCGAGTCGGTGTGGTGGACGAAGACGGCCAGCACCTTGTCGTCGTAGCGCGGGGGCGGCCGGTGGGCGGCCGCGGTGCCGCGCAGCCATACCGAGCGGGGGACGATGCGCGGCCGGGGCGCGGTGTGCGGCCCCGAGGCCCGGGCGGCCTGCTGGGCGCTCCCGGCGCGGCGGGCGGTGCCGGCGCGGTCGGCGGCGCGCTCGACGCCGTTCGCGCACACCCCGAGCGCGACGACGGCGGCGAGGCCGGGGAGACAGCCGAGCGCCGCGACGAACGGGCCGGGCAGGCCCGGCCCGCGGCGTGCGGGGCGGTCGGCTATGGGGCCGCAGCGGCGTTTCCGCGGCTGCCGGGCTCTTCGGACACGCATGGTCCCACTCTCGGCCGGATCCGCTCCGCCCGCGATGTGTGCTGTGCCACCCGGTGGAACCATCGTCCCGGTCCGCGACGTTTCCCGGGGTACACGCGCAGGTGTCCGGTCGTGGCCGGCCGTCCGCGCGTGGCTGATCACCGGGCCCGTCCCCCACGTATCAAGGGTCCGAGAGAAAGGCGGCTCCGTGGACCTGCTGGACATCCTGCTGTTGCTGGTGATCCTCGTGTACGCCGGTGCCGGCTGGCGGCGCGGACTGGTGGCGGGCTGCGTGTCGCTCGCCGGGTTCGTGGGCGGCGCGGCGCTGGGCGTGTGGGTGCTGCCCTGGGTGACGGAGCTGGTGTCGCCGGGCTCCACGGCGGCGACGGTGACCGCGGTGTTCACGGTGCTGGTGCCGGCCGTGCTGGGCCACGAGTGCGCGGGGCGGCTGGCGCTGCGGCTGCGCCGGGAGCTGGACCGGGGGCCGCTCAGGGTGGCCGACGGGGTGGGCGGCGCGGTCGCGAACACGGTCGCGGTGCTGATCGTGGCGTGGGTGGCGGGCAGCGTGCTGGCCGTCTCCTCCGCGCCGCCGCTGACCGGCGCGATACGGGACTCGCGGCTGCTGGGCGCGGTGCAGAAGGCGATGCCGGACACCACCCCGGCCTGGTTCTCGCGGGCCACGTCCGCGCTGACGGAGGCGGGCTTCCCGCAGGTGTTCAACCCGTTCGAGAACGAGTCGACGGCCGAGGTCGCCCGCCCCTCCGGCGACAACGTGACCGCGGCCGCCACCAACGCGGCGAAGCTGAGCACCGTCAAGATCGAGGGCGTCTCGGGCGACCAGGGCCGCGAGGGCAGCGGGTTCGTGTACGCGCCGCGGCATGTGATGACCAACGCGCACGTGGTGGCGGGCATCGACGCCCCGACCGTGCGCGTCGGCGGGGTGGGGCGGTCGTACGACGCCCGGGTGGTGCTGTTCGACCCGGACCGGGACGTGGCGGTGCTGTACGTGCCCGGTCTGAGCGCGCCCGTGCTGCGCTTCGAGGACGACGCCCCGCGGGGCGCGGCGGCGGTGGTCGCGGGCTATCCGCAGGACGGCGACCTGGACCTGCAGGCGGCGACGGTGGCGAACCGGGTGCACGCGACCGGGCAGGACATCCACAACGACGGGGCGGTCACCCGGGAGATCTACGCGATCCGCTCCACGGTCCGCCCCGGCAACTCCGGCGGGCCGCTGCTGACCACGGACGGCCGGGTGTTCGGGGTGGTCTTCGCCCGCTCCACCTCCGACGACGAGACCGGGTACGTGCTGACGGCGGCCGAGGTGGCGGACGCGGCGCGGCGGGCGGCGGACGCGACGGAGGCGGTGGACACGGGCGAGCTGGTGACGTCCTGACGGGGCGTCGGCGCGGCGGACCTCAGCGCAGCGCCATCCCCATCAGCACGTCGTCGACATAGGCGCCGTCGAGCAGGAACTCCTCGGGCTGCACGCCCTCGACGACGAAGCCCTCGGACTCGTACAGCTTGCGGGCGGCGGTGTTGTGGCCGAGGACGCGCAGGCTGATCCGGCGGAAGCCGTTCGCGCGGGCCTCCTCGACCGCGGCGCGCAGCAGCGCCCGGCCGACGCCCCGGCCGCGGGCCTCCTCGGCGACGGCGAGGCCGCGGATGTGGCGTACGTGCCGGTTGGTGTCGAGCGGGGTGGGGAAGCCGAGGCGGACATAGCCGACGACGCGGCCGTCGAGTTCGGCGACGAGGTGGTCCTCGGGGCGGCCGGCCTCCCGGAAGAAGGGGTCCTCGGGCGCGGGCCGCGGGGTGACCGCGTGCAGATGCGACCAGGAGGCGTGGTCGAGTCGGCGCAGCGCCTCCTCGTCCTCGGGGCGGGCGGTGCGTATGGACGGCTCGGGCATGCGGTCACCCTACGGCGGGAACGCAGGTGTCTCACCGGGGTTTCCGCTCGCACCGGGCAGGATGAGGTCATGCAACGTTCGAGGATCGCGGTGGCCGGGGCGTCCGGGCTGATCGGCGGCGCCCTGGCCCGCTCGCTGGCCGCGGACGGCCACGAGGTGGTGCGCCTGGTACGGCGGGCGCCCCGGGGCGCGGACGAGGTGCGCTGGGACCCGGGGCGGGGGTCGGTGGACGCGGCGGGGCTGGAGGGCTGCGACGCGGTGGTGAACCTCGCGGGCGCCGGGATCGGCGACCGGCGGTGGACCGAGGAGCGCAAGGCGCTGATCCGCTCCAGCCGGGTGGAGGGCACGCGGACGCTGGCCGAGGCGGTCGCCGCCCTGAGCAGCCCGCCGCGGGTCTTCGTGAACGGCAGCGCGATCGGCTGGTACGGCGAGACGGGCGACCGGGCCGTCGACGAGCGGGCGCCGCACGGGCACGGTTTCCTGCCGGAGCTGTGCGTGGAGTGGGAGGCGGCGGCCGGACCGGCGCGGGAGG
Source organism: Streptomyces griseosporeus (assembly GCF_014656055.1). Lineage (GTDB taxonomy): Bacteria > Actinomycetota > Actinomycetes > Streptomycetales > Streptomycetaceae > Streptomyces > Streptomyces griseosporeus. Next base: position 121,176 of record NZ_BNBR01000010.1, on the reverse strand, counting down.
CCGGGGTGCGGACGGTGTGCGTGCGCACCGGCCTGGTGGTGTCCCGCCGGGGCGGGGCGTGGGGCCGGCTGTTCCCGCTCTTCTCGGCCGGGCTCGGCGGGCGGCTGGGCGACGGGCGGCAGTACTGGTCGTACATCTCGCTGCACGACGAGGTCGCCGCGATCCGGCACCTCGTCGACCGCGACGACCTGTCCGGCGCCTTCAACCTCACCGCCCCGCAGCCTCTGACGAACCGTGAGATCACGGCGGCGATGGGGCGGGTCCTGCACCGGCCGACGCTGTTCAGCGTGCCGGCACCGGTGCTGCGGGCCGCGCTGGGCGAGCTGGCGGGCGATGTGCTGGGCAGCGCGCGGGTGCTGCCGACACGGCTGCTGGAGTCGGGGTTCGTGTTCGCGTTCCCGGACATCGAGGGGGCGATCCGCGCGGCGTGACGGTCGCGGGGTCGCGCGCGCTCCCTCGTCCGCGCGGCGGGACGGTCGGGAGTGACCGTATGCGACCGGCGTGCGACCGTGCCCTGTTCATGCGCGACTGTCCCTGACCGGTCGCGGCCCTAACCTCGTCCCGAACTCGGGTATCCCCGGCGGCCGTTGGGGGCATGACGTCTCCACCGGCCGCGCAACCCTGAGGAGGGGCACGTGCTTGAGCCCGCGTACCAGGCAGACGTCGTCGTGGTGGGAGCCGGTCTCGCCGGCCTCTCGGCGGCGCTTCGGCTGACCAGCGCAGGAGTGACGACCGCGGTACTGGAGGCCGCCCCGGGCGTGGGCGGCCGGATGGCGACCGAGAAGGTGGACGGCTTCCGGCTGGACCGCATCGGGCAGTTGCTGTCCACCGCCCACCCCGAACTACGCCGCACCCCGGGACTGGACGCGCTCGTGCTGCGCCCCTTCGCCCCGGGCGTCCTGCTGCACAGCGACGGCCGCCGCCACCGGGCGGGCGCCGTGGCCGGCGCAGGGGGCGCACGAAGCGCGCGGGGCAGCACAAGGGGCGCACTGCATGTGGTGCGCGCGCTGGCGAGCGCCCCCCGGTCGGCGCCCCGCCCGCCGGTGCCGAAGGGGGCCGTGCCGAGGGCCCGCACCGGCGCCCCGCTGGGCACCCCCGTCGACCAGGTCCGGCTGGACGCCGCGCTGGCCCGGCTCGCCCAGCTGCCCGTCGAGCGGCTGCTGTCCCGGCCCGAGCTGCCGGCCGGCCAGGCCCTGGCGGCGCGCGGGCTGCCCGCCCGCACGGTGGACGGCTTCCTGCGTCCGCTCCTCGCGGCCCTGCTGTGCGACCCGGAGCTGACCACCTCCAGCCGCTGCGCCGACCTCGCGCTGCGCACCTTCGCGGCGGGCCGGCTGTGCCTGCCGGAGGGCGGCGCGGACATGGTCCCGGAGCTGCTGGCGCGGGCGCTGCCGCCGGGCACCGTGCGCACCGGGGTGCGGGTCACCTCGGTGTCCACCACCGCGGTGACCACCGCCGAGCACGGTGTGTTCCGCTGCCGCGCGGTCCTGGTCGCCACGGACGCCCGCAGCGCCGCGGAGCTGCTGCCGGGGCTGCGTGTGCCGGACTTCCACCCGGTGACGGTCGTCCACCACACGACGGACGACCCGCCCGCGACGGGCACCTCCCTGCTCCTGGACGCCGACCGGGGCGGCCCGGTCGCGCACACGGCGGTGATCAGCCGGGTCGACCCGAGCCGGGCCCCCGCGGGCCGCGCGCTGATCTCGTCCACGGTCCTCGGCAGCCCGCCCGACGGCGTCGACACGGCCGTCCGCATGCACCTGGCCCGCCTCTACGGCACCTCCACGGCACGCTGGGAGACCCTGGCCGTGCACCGCACCGCCGAGGCCGTCCCGGTCATGCGCGCCCCGCACGACCCGCGCCGCCCGGTCCGCCTCCTGGCCGGCCTGTACGTGTGCGGCGACCACCGCGACACCAGCGGCCCCGAGGGCGCCCTGCACTCGGGCCACCGGGCGTCGACGGCGATCCTCAGGGACCTGGGAGCGACGGGTTCGATGCACCAGGCGGACCCGCTCTCCACGACGCAGGCCGCCTGAGCCGGCCTCCAGGGGCGCGGGGAACTGCGCGACACGCCACAACGGCGCGGCACCCGGCACACCACAGCACCACCCAGCACGTTCACCCGAGAGCAGCGACCCGGTCCCGATACCCCCGAACCGGCGCAGCGTCCTTGTACGGCTCCAGCCGCCGCTCGAAGTCCTTCACGTACTCCACCGCCCGCACCGACCGCATCTCCGCCGCCTGCCCCGCCGCCTCCGCGGCCAGCGCGCACGCCTGGTCCAGCTCCCCGAGGCCGAGGCGGGCGGTGGCGAGGACGACCTTGCAGAACAGCTTGCTGCGCGCGTACCCGGCGCCGCGCAGCTGCAGGGACCGCTCGGCGTGCTGCGCGGCGGCGCGGAACTGCTGCAGGTCGCGGTGGCAGTGGCCGAACTCGTCGGCGAGCTGCGCCTCGTCGAAGAACCGCGCCCAGTACGGCACCTCGTCACCGGCGCGCGCCGCCTCCAGCGCCCGCTCGGCGCGCACCAGCGAGGCGGTGCAGGCGCGGACCTCGCCCAGGACCGCGTGCCCGCGCGCCTCGGCGGCGTGCAGCAGCGCCTGCACGGTGGGCGGGGCGCCGCTGCCGACGCCCTGCTGGGCGACCCTGGCCAGCTGCACGGCCTCGCGCCCGTGCCCGAGGTAGACGGCCTGGCGGCTCATGGTGACGAGGACGTAGGCGCCGTAGGCCCGGTCCCCGGCGGCCTGGGCGAGCCGCAGCGCCTGCACGAAGTAGCGCTGGGCGAGGCCGTGCGCGGCGATGTCGTACGACGTCCAGCCGGCGAGCCGGGTCAGGTCGGCCGCGGCGGCGAACAGGCGGCGGCCGGTCTGCTCGCCGTAGACGCCGCGCAGCATCGGCTCGCACTCGTGCTCCAGGTAGCGGACGAGGGCCTGGCGGGCGTGGCCGCCGCCGTAGGTGTTGTCGAGGGTGCGGAACAGTTCGGCGACCGAGCGCAGCGCGGCGATGTCCCCGCCGGTGACCCGGTGGCCGGGCCCGCGCTCGGCGGCGGTGCGCCGGCGTGTTTCGGCGGGGACGGCTGCGGGCCGGGGGACGACCGGGCGGCCCTGGGCGGGGACGCGGGGCTGTTCGCCGCGGGCGACCTTCTCGTCGGGGCGGCCGATCAGCCAGTCCCGGCTGGGCACGACGAGCCCGGCCGGGGTGAAGGCGATCTTGCGGAGTTCGGCGTGGCTGCCGGAGTCCTTGCGCCACAGGCCGCTGACGATGTCGACGGCCTCCTCGGGGCTGCCGGCGAACTCCAGGCCCGCGTAGACCGGCGCGCAGGCGTCCAGGCCGAGGTCCTGCGCGGTGAGCCGGCGGCCCAGGCGGCGGGTGAAGACCTCGGCGATCAGTGCCGGGGTGGTGCCGCGCGGCTGCTGCCCGCGCAGCCACCGGGTCACCGAGGTCTTGTCGTATCTGAGGTCCAGTCCGTGCTCGAGGCCGAGCTGGTCCACGCGACGGGCCAGACCTGCGTTGGAGAACCCCGCTTCTGCGATGAGCGCGGCGAGCTGGCGGTTGGGGGTGCGCTGCGCGGGTCGTTCCGTCATCTGCGGTGTGGTCTCCTGCCTTCCGGGCCCCTGAAGTGCCGGAATTACCTGTGAGCAGCCCTGATGGCCTCGCGAACGGCGCGAATGTAGCGGAGAGTGAGCACCCGATCGCACCCTTTGACGGGCATTCATCCGATCGTGTGAGGATTGCCCCGTCGGGCTGACGCAGATCCGGCGCACCACCGGCGCACCCGGCGGTCGTACAGTGGCGTGGGCGCGTTTCATGCCTTACGACTTCGAGGAGGCGCTTGCCGTGAGTGAGCTGCGGTTCGTCCGGATGGGGTTCGGCGCGGACAGGGTCGACTACCAGGTCGCCTGGGACGAGCAGCGCCGGGTGCACGCCGCCCGTTTCGCGGACGAGATCCCCGACACCTGCCTGCTCCTGGAGCACCCGCCGGTGTACACCGCGGGCCGCCGCACCGCGCCCGAGGAGCGGCCGCTCGACGGCACGCCGGTGATCGACGTGGACCGGGGGGGCAAGATCACCTGGCACGGCCCCGGCCAGCTCGTCGGCTACCCGATCCAGAAGCTGCCCCGCCCGGTCGACGTGGTCGCGCACCTGCGCCGCCTGGAGGAGGCGATGATCCGGGTGTGCGCCGAGTTCGGCGTCAAGACCTCGCGCGTGGAGGGCCGGGCCGGCGTCTGGGTGCTGGGCGACCCGGTTGAGCAGCGCCCCGCGCTCGGCGGGCTCACCCTGGACTTCGACCCGCGGACCACCGACCCGGAGTTCGACCCGCGGCTGAACGGCCCGGAGTACGCGCCCTCCAACGCCGGCCAGCGCCGCGAGGACCGCAAGATCTGCGCCATGGGCGTCCGCGTCGCCAAGGGCGTCACGATGCACGGCTTCGCCCTGAACGTGAACCCGGACACCTCCAACTTCGACAAGATCATCCCGTGCGGTATCCGCGACGCCGGCGTGACCTCGCTCTCGTACGAACTCGGCCGCGAGGTCACCATCGAGGACGTGCTGCCCGTGGCCGAGCGGCACCTGAAGGACGTACTGGAGAACGCGGACCTCAAGCCGCGCCCCGTCGAGAAGCAGCCTGCGGCCTGACGCGGCGCCGGGCTTTCAAAACCACGGGCGTACCCTTGAGGGCGCCGAAGAATCAATCGCTAGGGAGCCGGTCGTGTCCGCAGTCGCACCCGACGGACGCAAGATGCTGCGCCTGGAGGTCCGCAACAGCCAGACCCCCATCGAGCGCAAGCCCGAGTGGATCAAGACCCGGGCGAAAATGGGCCCCGAATACTCCAAGATGCAGAACCTCGTGAAGAGCGAGGGCCTGCACACGGTCTGCCAGGAAGCCGGCTGCCCGAACATCTACGAGTGCTGGGAGGACCGCGAGGCGACCTTCCTCATCGGCGGCGACCAGTGCACCCGGCGCTGCGACTTCTGCCAGATCGACACCGGCAAGCCCGAGGCCCTCGACCGCGACGAGCCGCGCCGCGTGGGCGAGTCCGTGGTCACCATGGACCTGAACTACGCCACCATCACCGGCGTCGCCCGCGACGACCTGGAGGACGGCGGCGCCTGGCTGTACGCGGAGACGGTCCGCCAGATCCACGCGCAGACCGCGCACCGCGAGGGCGGCCGCACCAAGGTCGAGCTGCTGGCCCCCGACTTCAACGCGGTCCCGGAGCAGCTGGCCGAGGTCTTCGGCGCCCGCCCCGAGGTCTTCGCGCACAACGTCGAGACCGTGCCCCGGATCTTCAAGCGCATCCGCCCCGGCTTCCGCTACGAGCGCTCGCTGAAGGTCATCACCGAGGCCCGCGACTTCGGCCTGGTCACCAAGTCCAACCTGATCCTCGGCATGGGCGAGACCCGCGAGGAGGTCAGCGAGGCGCTGAAGCAGCTGCACGACGCGGGCTGCGAGCTGGTCACCATCACCCAGTACCTGCGGCCGTCCGTGCGGCACCACCCGGTGGAGCGCTGGGTGAAGCCGCACGAGTTCGTGGAGCTGAAGGAGGAGGCCGAGCAGATCGGCTTCTCCGGCGTGATGTCCGGGCCGCTGGTCCGCTCCTCCTACCGGGCCGGCCGTCTGTACCAGATGGCGATCGAGAAGCGCGGCGACTTCGTGGCGGCGCAGGCGGTGTGAACTCGCCCACCGGGGCGTGAGCCAAGCGTGTGAATTCACGCACAAGCAACTACCGGCCAGTAATGGCCGAGGTGACGCGGTCCCGCCCGTCCTCGCTGATGAGGACGGCGCCGGGGCCGCGTCGTACGTTCCGGGGTCTTGCGCGGCCCTGTAGCGAGGCTTCACTGGCGTTTGACCGGTCGGTCACGCCCTGGTAACACCAATCAGTGACCCTGGTATCACTCCACGTACCTCCGGACCGAGGGGGGACCTCGCCCATGCAGGCAGCGCCCGTACGCGCCACCGCCATCCCGTCCTTCACCGACGCGCTGCGCGCCGTCGAGTCGCTGCTGATGAGCAGCGGCCAGCGCACCGCCCGGCGCAACGCCTGGACCTCCGTCCTGGAGGACCGCCGCCGCGCCAAGGACCGGGTCGAGGCGCAGCGCGTCCTCGAAGAGACCCTGTCCGTCCGTCCCTGAGACGCGATCCCCGAGACCCGACCCACTCCGGGGAGCCGGGTCCCCGGGGCCTGCGCCGGGCACTGGCGTCGAAGGCGCTCCCGGCGCCACGTAGACTTCGTGCCATGGCGAGGAAGGACAACGCGGCGGACGCCGCGAACGCAGGGCGACTGAAGCAGATCGCTCTCACGTACAAGATGACCCGCAAGGCCGACAAGATGATCGGTCTTGTACTCGCGGCCGTCGGCATCGGCACGCTCGGTGTCTTCCTCGCGATCGGCTTCCTGATCGGCCACCCGGTCTATCTCGGCATCCTGGGCCTGCTGCTGGCCTTCCTCGCGACGGCGATCGTCTTCGGACGCCGGGCCGAGCGGGCCGCCTTCGGGCAGATGGAGGGCCAGCCGGGCGCCGCCGCGGCGGTGCTGGACAACATCGGCCGGGGCTGGACGACGACCCCCGCGGTGGCGATGAACCGCAGCCAGGACGTGGTGCACCGGGCCGTCGGCAAGGCCGGCATCGTGCTGGTCGCGGAGGGCAACCCGAACCGGGTGAAGAGCCTGCTGGCCGCCGAGAAGAAGAAGATGAACCGTGTCGTCGCGGACGTGCCGGTGCACGACATCATCGTCGGCAACGGCGAGGGGCTCGTCGAGCTGAAGAAGCTGCGTACGACGATGCTGAAGCTGCCGCGGGTACTGCCCGGTCCCCAGGTGACCGCGACCAACGACCGGCTGCGGGCGATGGGTGACCTGCTCAGCAACATGCCGTTGCCGAAGGGGCCCATGCCGAAGGGCATGAAGCTGCCGAAGGGCGGGCCGAAGGGGCGCTAGCCCCGCCTCCAGAGTGGCCTGAGCCCCGGGAACCGTTCGCGGTTCGCCGGGGCTCTTGTCGTTTTGGTCGGCTCAGATCCGGACTTCCACCGTGCGGGCCAGCCTGTCGTGGAGGCCCCTGCCGTCCCGGTCCCAGATCAGGGCGGGGACGGCCAGGCAGAGCAGGACCGTGCGGAGGGCGGCGCGCAGGGGGTTCACCGTGCCGGTCTCCAGGCTGACCACGCGGACGCCGAAGAGGCGCTTGCCCGGGGTGAAGCCGATGGTGCCGACGGTGAGCAGGCTCATCACCAGGAAGACGAGCAGCGCCCAGTTGCTGGTGGCCGGGGTGTAGCCGTCGGTGATCAGACCGTATGCGATCAAGACGCTCAGCGCCCAGTCCACGGCGAGGGCGCCGAGCCGCCGGCCCGGACGGGCGAGGGAGTCCGGGCCGTCCTGCGGCAGTCCCAGCTGCTCGCCGCGGTATCCGAAGTCCGCGCCCGCGTCCTCCATGGCCGCGCGGGGTCCGGAAAGCCACGATCCGATTGCTTGCCTGTTGTCCACCCGTCCACGGTACTGCGCCCGTATATGCCCCCTGCACTTCGGGGTGTCCCGGGGCTAGGCTCGAACGGAGGCCGGTTAACTTCTGCGAAACAAATGGGTCACGCCCGAGAAATCACCCGTCCCTAGGGTCGAGGACAGCGTGTGCCACCGCACTGGCCGCACGAACGATCTACCACCCCGGCAGTCGGTCGGGAGTAGGAGGAGCTGGATGTTCCAGAACGCCGACGAGGCCAAGAAGTTCATCGCGGACGAGGACGTCAAGTTCATCGACGTCCGGTTCTGCGACCTGCCGGGCGTCATGCAGCACTTCTCGCTGCCCGTCGAGGCGTTCGACCCCGACGAGGAGCTGGCGTTCGACGGTTCGTCGATCCGCGGCTTCCAGGCCATCCACGAGTCCGACATGGCGCTGCGCGCCGACCTGTCGACCGCGCGGGTGGACCCGTTCCGCCGGGACAAGACCCTCAACATCAACTTCTTCATCCACGACCCGATCACGGGCGAGCAGTACTCCCGTGACCCGCGCAACGTGGCGAAGAAGGCCGAGGCGTACCTGGCCTCCACCGGGATCGCCGACACCGCGTTCTTCGGCCCCGAGGCCGAGTTCTACGTCTTCGACAGCGTCCGCTTCAAGACGTCGGAGAACGAGTCCTTCTACCACATCGACTCCGAGGCGGGTGCCTGGAACACCGGCGCCCTGGAGGACAACCGCGGTTACAAGGTCCGCTACAAGGGCGGCTACTTCCCGGTCCCGCCGGTCGACCACTTCGCCGACCTGCGCGCCGAGATCTCCCTGGAGCTGGCCAAGGTCGGCCTGAAGGTCGAGCGCCAGCACCACGAGGTGGGCACGGCCGGCCAGGCGGAGATCAACTACCGCTTCAACACGCTGCTCGCCGCGGCCGACGACCTCCAGCTCTTCAAGTACATCGTGAAGAACGTGGCGTGGCGCAACGGCAAGACCGCGACCTTCATGCCGAAGCCGATCTTCGGCGACAACGGCTCGGGCATGCACGTCCACCAGTCGCTGTGGGCGGGCGGCGAGCCGCTCTTCTACGACGAGCAGGGCTACGCCGGCCTGTCGGACACCGCCCGCTACTACATCGGCGGCATCCTCAAGCACGCGCCGTCGCTGCTGGCCTTCACCAACCCGACGGTGAACTCGTACCACCGCCTGGTCCCGGGCTTCGAGGCGCCGATCAACCTGGTGTACTCGCAGCGCAACCGCTCCGCCGCGATGCGCATCCCGATCACGGGCTCGAACCCGAAGGCCAAGCGCGTCGAGTTCCGCGCGCCCGACTCCTCCGGCAACCCGTACCTGGCCTTCTCGGCCCTGCTCCTCGCGGGCCTGGACGGCATCAAGAACAAGATCGAGCCGGCCGAGCCGATCGACAAGGACCTGTACGAGCTGGCTCCCGAGGAGCACGCGAACGTCGCCCAGGTCCCGACCTCCCTCAACGCCGTCCTCGACGCGCTGGAGGCCGACCACGAGTTCCTCCTCCAGGGCGACGTGTTCACGTCCGACCTGATCGAGACGTGGATCGACTTCAAGCGCACGAACGAGATCGCCCCGCTGCAGCTGCGTCCGCACCCGCACGAGTTCGAGCTGTACTTCGACGTGTGACCGGACCACGCCGGCGCCCTCGTCTCCTCCCGGAGGCGGGGGCGCCGTCGTTTGTGCGTACGAATGTACGATGCGAGGGGGAGACGACATCGGGGACACGGGGGTGGTCGCAGATGCCCGAACAGGACGAGTTCGAGCGGGAGTTCGATCTCAGGTGGGCGGACTCCGCCGAGCACAAGGAGCCCTCTGCTCGGGCCCGGATGCTCGCCGCCCGGTGGAAGGAGAACCCGCCGGAGCCGGTTCCGTTCCGCCCCGAGCCGGGGCCCGGCCGGTCGCGCCGTTCCTCGTGGTGGAAGACGGTGCTGGTCCTGGCGTGCGTGGCGGCGGGGGTCGTGGCGCTGGTGTGGGCGGCGTACTAGATGCGCGGCCCCGAGAGCACCAGCGAGGAGATCCAGGCCGGTGAGGCCGCGGCCCTCCGGCTGGCGGAGGGCGTCCCGCTGCGGGAGGCGCTCGACGTCGGTGATCCGCGCGCCTGGCTGGCGCTGGACCTCGGGGCGCGGGTCGTGCGCCATGGGTACCGGCCCGAATTCATTCCGGCCTGGGAGGCCGCCGCCCCGCTGCCCGCCCGCCTGCGGTTGCCCGGGGCGTTCGAACTGCTCGACGAGGCGCGGCTCGCGCTCGTCCTGTGTCACCGTGACGGACGGCTCCGGGAGCGGGCGCTGGGGCGGGCCGCGGGGCGGCCCGGGCTGCTGGCGCTGGTCGTCGTCCGTACGACCGACTGGGCGGAGCCGGTGCGTCACCGGGCCCGGGAGCTGCTGCGCGCGCACCTGGACGCCGAGGCCGCCGTCGCGCTCGCGCCGCTGGTGCTGCTCCTCGGGCGCCGGGACCGCGGTGACTTCGCGGTGGACCTGCTCGGGCAGGTGCTGCGCGCGGCGCCGCCGGAGCGGCTGAGCCCGTTGCTCGCCCACCCCGACCGTGCCGTACGGCGCTTCACGTACCGCCTCGCCGTCGAGCGCGGTGCCCTCTCCCCCGTCGAGCTGGCCCGCGCGGCCGCCGAGGACGCGGACACCGTCGTACAGACGCTGTGCACGGACGCCGCCCTGGCCGGTGGCCGCACGGACGACGACGTCCTCGCGCTCCTGCTGGCGGCCCGCAACCCGGGGGTGCGCTCCGCCGGGGTCACCGCGCTGCGGCGGGCGGGGCGGCCGGAGCAGGCCGAGGCGTTCCTCGCGGACCGGGCGGCGATGGTGCGGGCGTGTGCGCGGTACGTCGTGCGGCAGTACGGCGGTGATCCGGCCGCCTGGTACCGGGCCCGGTGTGCCGGTCCGCGGGACGAGGCGCTGCCGCCGGGGGCCGTCGTCGGGCTCGCCGAGTGCGGGGAGCGCGCGGACGCCGTGCTGCTGTGGCCGTTGGTCGGGCATCCCGTGCCGGGGGTGCGGGCCCGGGCGGTGGCCGGGTTGCGGCTGCTGGACGTGGCCGAGGCGCGGCGGCTGGAGCCGCTGCTGGAGGATCCGGCACCGGGTGTGGTGCGGGAGGTGACGGCTGCGCTGCTGCCGTCTGCGCGGTCGCTGGACGCCGGCCGGCTGACCGGGCTGCTGGCGGCGGAGCGGCCCCGGCACCAGCGGGTCGCCGCGTTCCGGCTGCTGGACGCCTGCGGCGGACTCGTGCGGCTGCGGGCCGCGGTGGCGTCGCTGGACGATCCGGACGAGAAGCTGCGGCACTGGGCCGGGCAGTCCGTGCAGGCCTGGACTCCCTCCGCGGATGTGCCGGCCGGTGCCGCGGAGGTGGGTCGGCTGCTGGACCGGGCGCGGCACCTGTTCAGCGACCACGTGCTGAAGCGGCGCAAGTGGGGGGCGGGCGTCCGGGGCTGACCCGGCCGGGACCTTTTGCTGCGTCCAGGGCCGATCGGGACCCTTTCATGGGGAACGCCGGGTGCACACTGGCAGTGGGGCGAGTGCCCGACTGCGGGGTGGTGCTCATGCGGAGCAGGTTTCGGAGTGATCGGCGGCTGACCGTGCGGATGACGGTCACGCTGTTTCTGCTCGGGCTGTTGTACGTGGGCTTCGTGGCCGCCTTGATCGTGCTGCTGAAGTCGTGGGTGCTGGTCGCCCTGGTCGCTGCGGGGATGCTCGGCGCGCAGTACTGGTTCTCCGACCGGATCGCCCTGTTCGCGATGCGCGGGCGGGTCGTGGAGCGGGAGGAGTACCCGCAGCTGCACGCCGTCGTCGACCGGCTGTGCGCGATCGCGGACATGCCGAAGCCGGTGGTCGCCGTGTCCGAGATGGACATGCCCAACGCGTTCGCGACGGGGCGGAACCCGGACAACGCGGTGGTGTGCGTGACCACGGGGCTGCTGCGGCGGCTGGAGCCCGCCGAGCTGGAGGGGGTGCTCGCACACGAGCTGTCGCACGTGGCGCACAAGGACGTCGCCGTGATCACGGTCGCCTCCTTCCTCGGCGTCCTCGCGGGGCTGATCGTGCGGTTCGCGCTCTACTCGGGGCTGCTGGGCGGCCGCAAGGACCAGAACACCGCGGTGATCTTCGCGGGGGTGCTCGGGGTGTCGCTGGCCGTGTACGCGACGAGTTTCGTGCTGATCCGGGCGCTGTCCCGGTACCGGGAGCTGGCCGCGGACCGCGCGGCGGCGCTGCTGACCGGTCGGCCCTCGGCGCTGGCGTCGGCGCTGACGAAGGTCTCCGGCGACATCGCCCGCATCCCGTCGAAGGACCTGCGGACCGCGCAGGCCTTCAACGCCTTCTACTTCACCCCGGCCGACGGCCGCGAGCCGGGGCTGTCCCGGTTCTTCGCCACCCATCCGCCGCTCCAGCAGCGCCTTGAGCAGTTGGGCCGCATCTCCGCCGAACTGGGCGAGCCGATGGTGCCGGGAGAGGGCTGACATGGGGCTGCTCGACATCCTGCTCGGCCGGACGAAACCGGTCACGCCCGATCTCGACCAGCTGTTCGCGCTGCCGTCGGCGGCGGTGACGCTGCAGGCCGCGGCCGGGTTCACACCGACCGGGCGGGGCGCGGTGTGCTTCGCGACGGTCGAGGGCGCGGCCTTCGAGCAGACGCACCGGGAGGTGCAGGCGCTGCTGGACGCCGACACCGAGCGCACCGGGCCGCCGGTGCGGCTCACCCAGGACGACTACGGCTACTCCTGGCTGGTGTCGCACCGCTCCCCCGAAGAGCTGCCCCAGCTCGTCAACGACCTGCACGCGGTGAACAGTTCCATGGAGGTCAACGGCTTCGGCCCGCAGCTGCTGTGCTCCCTGGCCGGTTTCCGCGACGACCGCGGGCGCGGCCTGGCGCTGGTCTATCTGTACAAGCGCGGCACCTTCTACCCGTTCGCGCCGCTGCCCGGCGAGGCGCAGCGGCGCGACAACGCGCTGGAGCTGCGGGTGAAGGCGGTCCTCGGGAACGACCTGCGGATCGAACCCGACCTCGGCCGCTGGTTCCCTGTCTGGGGCGCGCCCGGCCTGTGAGGCGAGAGCAGGGCGACGGTCGTGGGGCCGGTGGTGTGGGGCCCGTTGTCAGTGCTGTCGGGCAAGATGCCCGCAGGGAGTCGAGTCGGGCGCGACGGCGGAGGCGGCACATGGGTGACGGGGCGCGGCGGCACATCGGGGCGGACGAGCGGCGGGCGCGGCTGGCGCTGCGGCACCGGCTGGCGCCCTCGGCGCGGGCCGGGGCGCCCGAGGAGGTCGCCGACGCGCTGGTCGCGCTGCACGGCAGCGACCCGTCGACGGTGTACCTGGCGGTGGGCGCGCGCCTGGCGGACGCGTCGGTGACGGTGGCGGAGACCGACCGCGCGCTGTACGAGGACCGCTGCCTGGTCCGGATGCACGGCATGCGGCACACCGTGTTCGTCTTCCCCACGGCGCTGACCGCGGTGGTGCACGCCTCGACGGGGCTCACGGTCGCCGCGCGGGAGCGGGCCAAGCTGCTGAACGACATGGCGGCCGCGGGGGCGCCGGACGCGGCCTGGCTGAAGGACGTCGAGGAGTCCGCGCTGGCGGCGCTGGCGCGGCGCGGGCAGGCGACGGCGAGCGAACTGGCCCGCGACGAGCCGCGGCTGAAGGAGCAGTTCGCGTACGCGGCCGGCAAGAGCTACGAGGGCGTGCACACGGTCTCGTCGCGGCTGCTGAGAGTGCTGGGCGTCGAGGGCAAGGTGGTGCGGGGCCGGCCCCTGGGCTCGTGGACGTCCAGCCAGTTCCGCTGGGCCGTCGCCCCGCCCCATCCCGAGCTGGACGCCGGCGAGGCCCAGGCGGAGCTGCTGCGCCGCTGGCTGGGGGCGTGCGGGCCGGCGACCGAGGCGGACCTGAAGTGGTGGACCGGCTGGACGGTGACGGCGGTGCGGCGGGCCCTGGCGGCGATCCGCGCGGAGGCGGTGACGCTGGACGGGGGCGGTACGGGGTACGTCGTGGAGGGCGACGCCGGGCCGCCGGCCGCGTCGGTGCGCGAGCCGTGGGCCGCGCTGCTGCCGGCGCTCGATCCGACGGCGATGGGCTGGCAGGAGCGGGACTGGTATCTGGCGCCGGAGCTGCGCGGCGCGCTGTTCGACCGCAGTGGGAACGTGGGCCCCACGGTGTGGTGGGACGGACGCGTGATCGGCGGCTGGGCCCAGCGGCCCGACGGGGAGATCGTCTGGCGGCTGCTGGACCGCGAGGGCGTGGGCCGGGAGGCCGAGACGGCGGTCGCGGCGGAGGCCGACCGGTTGCGGGGGTGGGTCGGGACGACCCGGGTGACGCCGCGGTTCCGGACGCCCCTGGAGAAGGAGTTGAGCGCCTGACGGCAGCGCCGGGCGCCCCCGGCCGGCGGGGGCGCCCGGTCACCGGTGGTGCGGCCGTCGGGTCGTCGCCGGTACGGCCGCTCAGCGGGCGTAGCGCATCAGGGCGCGGACCATGTGGCACGTGGTGTCCGACGGCGGGTGTATCCCGATCGTCTGCGCCGTGCTGCGGATCGTCTCGTTGCGCGCCTGGTTCGGCACGTAGACACCGGAGTCCAGCAGCGCGATGGCGAGGCGCATGGCCTTCAGACGGCGGTTGTGGGTGATGTACCACTCGCGGGGGCGTCCGGGCGGCAGGGGCCGCTTCTTCACGGGGGCGTAGGGCAGGTCGAGCGTGGACTGGACGGGCAGCGGCTTCAGTGCGGCAGCGGGCACGGGCATCCTCCTGTCGCGGTCAGGACGGTCTGCCGGGGTTCCGGCGACGCCCTCGAACACTACGTTCATTCTACTGCCCGGCACTGACAATCGGGGGGCGCCGACAGGGCACAAACGCCCTGGTGGACGCGGGAATTGGCGGTGCGTCACAGCAGCTTCGGGAGGGGCGTGTGAGGTGCGCCGAATTCGAACAGAGGGGGGTGGCCGCGGGTGTCGTACCGTGGCCGCATGGAGATCTGGATCAACCCGGCCTGTTCCAAGTGCCGCAGCGCCCTGACCGTGCTCGACGCCGAGGGCGCCGACTACACCGTCCGCCGCTACCTGGAGGACGTGCCGAGCGAGGACGAGATCAGGGCCGTACTCGACCGGCTCGGGCTGGAGCCGTGGGACATCACCCGCACCCAGGAGGACGCGGCCAAGGAGCTGGGCCTGAAGGAGTGGCCGCGGGACGCCGGGGCGCGCGACCGGTGGATCGCCGCGCTCGCCGCGCACCCGAAGCTGATCCAGCGGCCGATCATCACCGCCGACGACGGCACGGCGGTCGTCGGCCGCACCGAGGACGCCGTACGGGACGCCCTGTCCCGCAAGTGACACTTTCGCCCGCTTGGTGACGGTTTGTCGGGTGAGGCGGTGGCAGGGGTCCCGCGCTGTTACCCTCCGCCGCCATGACCTTCGGTGATCACGGAATGCCGTACGGGGCGCAGCAGCCCGACCCCTACGCCGCCTGGGCGGCCGAGCAGGAGCGGATACGCCGGGCCAGGCGGACCCGGCGGGTGGTGGGCGGCGCGGCCGGTGCCGTGCTGGCCGTCGCCGTCGCCGCCGGTGCGGTGATGGCCCTGGGCGGGGGCGGGGACAGCCCCTCGGCCGCCGCCGGCACCCCGGACTCCTCCGGCACTCCGGCCGCCGCCGCCACGCCGTCCGCCGGTCCCTCCGCGCCCCGCGTCGACGTCACCCTGCCCTCCGACGCCCCGAGCTCGCTGCCCTCCCTCCTCGCCCGGCCGGTCATCGGCCCGGCGCAGGCGTTCCCCGAGAAGGACGTGACCCTGAAGGACGGGTCGCGGTTCCGCCGGGTCGATCTGGCCAGTACGACGGAGTGCGACCGTGGCATGGCGCCGGAGCTGGCGCAGCTGATCGAGCAGGGCGGTCCGTGTCTGCGGCTGACCGCGGCCCTGTTCACGGACGCCGCGCGGCGGTCGCAGGTGACGGTGACCGTGGTGAGCTTCCAGCGCGTCGAGGACGCCTCGCGGGTGTTCATGATGGCCTCCCTGGACCCGGTGACCTACCAGGTCGTCTCGCTCGACCCGCCGCCCGGCGCGGGGCTGCCGACGGTGCCGCCGGGGTCGGCGGGGGTGTTCCGCCGGGTGATGACGGTCCGTTCCGTGGTGTTCGCCAACGGGCAGTGGGGCGACGGCGCGGAGACCGGGGAGGCGGAGCTGACCCGCCAGACGCAGGGGCTGCTGGGGTACGCCGACGAGACGGTGGTGGCGTACGAGCAAGGGTGAGCGGGGCTCAACTTCCTTGTGACGTAAGTTACTTGCGAGAAACCGCGCGACCGCTGAGTCACTTCGTTCGGTATCTCGTACATAGCGGCGTACGCTCCCCTACCTCTTCAGGAGGCGCGCATGTCGCGCAGGAGAACTCTCGGCACGAAGAAGAAGATCGCGCTGTTCGTCAGCGCGGCGGCGGTGGCGGGCGGCGGTGCCTTCGTCATGGCGAGCACCTCGAACGCCGCCCAGCCGGCCAAGACGGCCGCGGAGTCGCAGGTCTGCCAGGGGCTGGCCACCGCCCTCGGCAACAACCAGCGCTTCATCGACGGCCAGCGGGCCAATCCCGACGCCCAGTCGGAGGCGCGGATCGCCAACCGGCAGGCGGTGATCGACGAGATCAAGCGCAAGCAGGAGGCGTCCGGATGCGTGGTGGGGGAGTCGGCTCAGGACTCCCAGTCCGCGCAGAACGGACAGCAGGGCGCGGGCGCGCAGGCCGGACAGCAGGCGGGAGGCCAGCAGGCCGGCGGGCAGCAGGCGGGTGGACAGCAGGCCGGCGGGCAGCAGGCCGGTGGCCAGCAGACCGCCCCCGCGGGGAACGCCGGCGCAGGTGCCGCGGCCTCGGGTGAGCAGGTCTGCAAGGGGTCGACCGTGACGCTCTCCGGTGAGGGCGGCGCGCCCGCCGCGTCCAGCAACCAGTTCCCGGCGGGCACCAAGCTGAAGGTCACCAACCTGGACAACAACAAGTCCACGACCGTGGAGGTGACCTCGGTCTCCGGCAGCTGCGTCCTGCTCAACAACGCGGCCTTCGAACAGGTCCGGGAGCCCGGCAAGTTCCTGATCCGCCGGGCCGTGATCGAGAAGGTGGGGTGAGGCCCGGGAACCGAACCCGAGGAGTCAGTCGCTCAGGAAAGCGCTGAGGCGGCGGCCCAGTCCGGCGGGTGCGGCGTGCGGCAGCGCGTGATGGGAGACACCGGCGACCACCTCCGTCTCCCCGCGCGGCAGCCACGCCTCCGCCCGGGCCGCCACCTCGGCCGCGTCGTGGGTCCCGCTGTTCCCGGCCAGGAGCAGCAGGACCGGCACGTCCAGGCCCCGCAGCGCCTCGCGGGCCGGCCGGGGGCCGGTCACCGGCTTGACGGAGGGGAAGCCGGTGGCCGCCTCCTGCAGGCGCAGCCAGTCCGGGTCCAGCGGTGCGCCGCCGGTCTCCCAGGCCAGGAAGGCGCGGGTGCGGCGGGGCGCGGGCCGCAGCAGCGTCGGCAGCGCGTGGAGCAGGTACGCCGCCTTGTACCCGGCGAAGCACTGGGTCGGGTCCAGGAGGAACAGGCGGCGCACCCGCCCGGGCGCGCGCAGCGCGCAGTGCAGGGCGACGAAGGCGCCGTAGGAGTGCCCGCCGAGGTCGGTCTCCCCCACGCCGAGCCCGTCGAGCACCGCGTCCAGCCAGGCGGCGAGGTCGGCAATGGTGCGGGGCCGGCGGTCGCCGGCGGGTTCGCTGAGCCCGGGCATGCCGATGAGGTCGGCGGCGTACACGCGGCGGTGCCGGGCCAGCTCGGCGGCCTGGGCGTACCAGGAGGCCGAGGTCGCTCCGCCGCCGCCCGGCAGCAGCAGGAGCGGGGGCGCGCCGGCGGGCCCGCAGACGTTGAGGTGGGTGACGCCGAAGGGCGTCGGGACGGTCACCGCCTCGCGCTCCGCCGGCCACTTGGCCATGACCTTGTCGTACGCGGCCCGGAAGTCCTCGGGGTCATAGGAACCCATCGGCAACGCCCTCCCCTATTATCTCGTTGAGCGAGATACACGCTGAGCAAGATAGCAGCAGGAGAGGACGGTTCCCATGGCACCCCGTGAGAGCGGCGAACCGGAGTCGGCCGACCGGGCGGCGGAGCTGGAGATCGTCCACCTCCTGCGCGCGGTCACGGTCGAACTGGGCCTGCACAGTGCCCGGTTCGCGCAGGCCAACGGCATGCACGCCACCGACGTGCGTGCCCTGATCGCGCTGATGGACGCGCGGCGCGCGGGCGAGGAGACGACGGCCGGGCGGCTCGGTGCCGCGCTCGGGCTGAACTCGGCCGGGACGACCTCCGTGGTGGACCGGCTGGAGCGGGCGGGGCTGGTGCGGCGGGTGCGCGGCGCGGACGACCGGCGCAAGGTGGTCGTCGAGGTGGAGGAGCGGGCCGTACGGCTCGGGCAGGACTTCTTCGGGCCGCTGATCGCGCGGACGGTGGACCTGCTGACGGCATACGACGAGCGGGAACGGGCGGCGATCCGGGGCTTCCTCACCGGCGTGCGGGACGCGGCGGCGGGCGCGGCCCGGGGGAGCGCCGGCCTCACAGGGTGAGCCGCGCCACACCACCGCCAGGTAACACGGGGTTCACATTCGAGCAATCGACGGGAAATCGCCTGTTGACAGGCTCGCGGGCAACAAGCGCGGCGCCCCAGTGCCGCAGCGCCGCAGCACCCGCACCTGCGTCCGCCCCACCCGAAGGAAGTGGCCCGTGACCTTCAAGGCTGAGTACATCTGGATCGACGGCACCCAGCCGACCGCCAAGCTCCGTTCCAAGACGAAGATCATCGCGGGCGAGCCCGCCGGTCTGGACGCGCTGCCGATCTGGGGCTTCGACGGGTCCTCCACCAACCAGGCCGAGGGTCACTCCTCGGACCGTGTCCTCAAGCCGGTCTTCACCTGCCCGGACCCCATCCGCGGCGGCGACGACATCCTCGTGCTGTGCGAGGTCCTGAACATCGACATGACGCCGCACGAGTCCAACACCCGTGCCGCGCTGGCCGAGGTCGAGGAGCGGTTCGCGGCGCAGGAGCCGATCTTCGGCATCGAGCAGGAGTACACCTTCTTCAAGGACGGCTACCCGCTCGGCTTCCCCAAGGGCGGCTTCCCGGCCCCGCAGGGCGGCTACTACTGCGGTGTCGGCGCCGACGAGATCTTCGGCCGTGACGTCGTCGAGGCGCACCTGGACAACTGCCTGAAGGCGGGCCTGGGCATCTCCGGCATCAACGCCGAGGTCATGCCCGGCCAGTGGGAGTTCCAGGTCGGCCCGCTCGCCCCGCTGGAGGTCTCCGACCAGCTGTGGGTGGCCCGCTGGCTGCTGTACCGCACCGCCGAGGACTTCGACATCTCCGCCACCCTCGACCCCAAGCCGGTCAAGGGCGACTGGAACGGCGCCGGCGCGCACACCAACTTCTCCACCAAGGCGATGCGCGAGGGCTACGACGCGATCATCACCGCGTGCGAGGCGCTCGGTGAGGGCTCCAAGCCGCTCGACCACGTCAAGAACTACGGCGCCGGCATCGACGACCGGCTGACCGGCCTGCACGAGACCGCCCCGTGGGACCAGTACTCCTACGGCGTCTCCAACCGCGGCGCGTCCGTGCGCATCCCGTGGCAGGTCGAGAAGGACGGCAAGGGCTACATCGAGGACCGCCGCCCGAACGCCAACGTCGACCCGTACGTCGTGACGCGGCTGCTCGTGGACACCTGCTGCGCCGCGCTGGAGAAGGCCGGCCAGGTCTGATCCGGCCCCGCTCGCACCGGAAAAGGCGCCCACCCGTCGGTGGGCGCCTTTTTCGCGTCCAACCAGTGAGAGGAGGGTCCTGTGACGGGCGGGTGTCTGGTTCAATGGGGGCATGGCCAGCATCCAGAAGCACTCCGCGACAGGTCGCCATGACCTCGAGCCCTTCTGGCCTTCCCGTCAGCACCACGACTTCGACCGGGTGTGTTGCCGCGCGATGAACGCGCCGGCCCTCTAAAGCCGTAACCCCCGGCCTTCGGCCAGCGCGACAAGCCGTACGTCCTCGGCGGTCCGACCACGAATCGCGGCCGTCGTCCCTTCCGACGAACGACGATCCTCTCGCGCGAAAGAGCTGACCTCTCATGGCGACCACTCGTTCCCTCTCCCCCGCCGCCCCGACCGCCCCCGCGCCGTCCCGGCACCGGCTGCGCGCCGTACCGGACGACGCCTTCGACGTCGCGGACTTCCTGCCCCCGGGCGCCACCTGGCTGCCCGCGCCCGAGCACACCCTGCCCACGCTGCCCGGCCGGCCGCCGATGGTCGGCTACCTGGTGCTCGTGCCGGCCGACCAGCAGCCGCCGTTCGCCGCGGTGGCGGCCGTGCCCGAGCAGCCGGCGGAGACCGCCGACCCGCTGGTGCGGATCGACCCCGTGCAGCGCACCGCGCGGGTCGACGGGCGTGAACTCGACCTGACCTACCTGGAGTTCGAGCTGCTCGCGCATCTGGTGGCGCACCCGCACCGGGTGCACACCCGCGACCAGCTGGTCACCACGGTGTGGGGCTACGGCCATGTCGGCGACGGCCGCACCGTCGACGTCCACATCGCCCGGCTGCGCCGCAAGCTGGGCGCCGAACACCGGGGCACCATCCAGACCGTCCGCCGCGTCGGCTACAAGTACACCCCGCCGACCGGCCGCTGAGGTACCTGGCGTACCGCCTCTGCCGACAGCAGAGCACCGTTCCCCGCCGCGCCCGGCCCTGGCACAGTCGCCGTATGAGACTTCTGGTGCTGGGTGGGACGAACTTCGTCGGGCGGTCCGTGGTCGAGGCGGCCCTCGGGCGCGGCTGGGAGGTGACGGTCTTCAACCGGGGCCGGCTCGCCGAACCCCCGCCCGGGGTGCGCGCGCTGACCGGCGACCGCACCGCGGCCGGCGGGCTCGCGGCGCTGGAGGGCGAGGAGACCTGGGACGCCGTGGTCGACACCTGGTCGCAGGCGCCCCGCGCGGTGCACGAGGCGGCACGGCTGCTGCGCGACCGCGCCGGACGGTACGTGTACGTGTCGAGCTGCTCGGTGTACACGTGGGCGCCGCCCGCCGGGTACGACGAGAGCGCGCCCGTCGTCGAGGGCGCCGCACCCGACGCCGGGGAGACCGACTACGCCCGCGACAAGCGGGGCGGCGAGCTGGCGGCCGTGGACGTGTTCGGGGCCGAGCGGTCGGTGCTGGTGCGCTGCGGGCTCATCCTCGGGCCGTACGAGAACGTCGGCCGGCTGCCCTGGTGGCTGACCCGGACCGCCCGCGGCGGGCCGGTCCTCGCGCCCGGCCCCCGCGAACTGCCCCTGCAGTACATCGATGCGCGCGACCTCGCCGAGTGGATCCTCGGGGCGGTCGAGCAGCAGCTCAGCGGCCCGTACAACCTGATGAGCCCGCAGGGGCACACCACCATGGGCGAACTGCTCGACACCTGCGCCGAGGTCACCGGCGGCCGCGCGGACCTGCGCTGGACCGACCCGCAGGTGATCCTCGACGCGGGCATCGAACCGTGGACCCAGCTGCCGGTGTGGGTGCCGCCGGGCACCGACATGCACGACGCGCTGCACGCGGCCGACGTCTCGGCGGCGCTGACGACGGGGCTCGGCTGCCGGCCGGTGACCGAGACCGTGGCGGACACCTGGCGCTGGGTGCAGAGCCTCGACGGGGAGCCGCCGTTCTCGCCGCGCGCCGTGAAGGGCCTCGATGCGGAGGTGGAGGCGAAGGTCCTCGGCCTGGCCGGGGGTGTACCTGACACCACCCCCTGACCGGCGGGCTGAGCCCAGTGACCGGCGGCCACGGGCTCGGCGAGACTGACGGCATGAACACCGACAAGAACAACGCCGGCGGCCGCGCGGGGGCCCGGGAGGCGCTGCTCGCCGGCGTACGGGGGCTGGCACTGGCGGCGGCGATGCTGCCGGTCGCGGTGCTGATCTCCACCCTGGCCGTCTGCTCCCTCGCGACGATCCCGCTCGGCATCGGCATCGTCACCACCCCGCCGCTGCTGGGCGCCGTGCGCGCCTTCGCCGACAAGCGCCGCGAACTCGCCGAGGAATGGGCCGGGATACGCATCCCGGCCGTGTACCGGCCGGTCCCCGAGGACGCGAACCCCTGGACGCGCCTGATGGTGGTGCTGGGCGACCCACAGACCTGGCGGGACATGCGGTGGCTGTACCTCGACATGTCGGCCGGCTATGTCACGGCGCTGTTCCCGGCGGTGCTGGTGCTGTGGCCGCTGGAGGGGTTCGCGCTCGCCGCCGGGCTGTGGCGGGTCCTGGCCGGCGGTGAGCACGGCACCTACTGGTACGGCTTCGTCCCGGTCACCGGCCAGCTGTCGGCGTTCGCGGCGGCCGCCCTGGCCGCCGCCGTGCTGGTGGCCGGCCTGCGCTACGCACCCCGCCTGCTGCGCGCCCACTTCACGCTGACCCGGGCCCTGCTCATCCCGACCCAGGCCGAACTGGCCGAGCGGGTGCGGGTGCTGACCGAGACCCGCCGGGACGCCGTCGACACCTCCGCCGCCGAGCTGCGCCGCATCGAGCGGGACCTGCACGACGGGGCGCAGGCGCGGCTGGTGGCGATGGGCATGGACCTCGGCACGATCGAGATGCTGCTCGACAAGGATCCGGGGCAGGCGAAGGCGCTGCTCGCGCAGGCCCGCCGCAACAGCGCCGAGGCGCTGAACGAGCTGCGCGACCTGGTCCACGGCATCCACCCGCCGGTGCTCGCCGAACGCGGACTGGGCGACGCCGTACGTGCGCTGGCGCTGCGGCTGCCGGTGGAGACAGAGGTGTCGGTGGAGCTGCCGGGGCGGGCGGACGCGCCGGTGGAGTCGGCGGCGTACTTCGCGGTCAGCGAGGTGCTCACCAACGCGGTCAAGCACTCCGGCGCCGACCGGATCTGGGTGGACCTGCACCACGCCGACGGCCGGCTGCGGATCACGGTCACCGACAACGGCACGGGCGGTGCGGCGGTCCGGCCCGGTTCGGGCCTGGCCGGCGTCGAACGCCGACTGGGTACATTCGACGGCGTCCTGGCCGTCAGCAGCCCCGCGGGCGGTCCCACCATGGTCACCATGGAGATTCCGTGCGTGTTGTCCTAGCCGAGGACCTGTTCCTGCTGCGCGACGGCCTGGTCCGGCTTCTCGAGGCCT
Source organism: Streptomyces griseosporeus (assembly GCF_014656055.1). Lineage (GTDB taxonomy): Bacteria > Actinomycetota > Actinomycetes > Streptomycetales > Streptomycetaceae > Streptomyces > Streptomyces griseosporeus. The sequence continues at coordinate 98,589 of NZ_BNBR01000010.1, read as the reverse complement.
ACGGCTTCGAGATCGCGGCCGCCGTCGAGTCCGGCCCCGAACTGGCCGCCGCCCTGGCCGCACTGGAGCCGGACGTCGCCGTGGTGGACGTACGGCTGCCGCCCACGCACACCGACGAGGGCCTGCAGTGCGCGCTTCAGGCGCGCCGGAACAAGCCCGGACTGCCGGTGCTGGTGCTCTCCCAGCACGTGGAGCAGCTGTACGCGCGCGAGCTGCTCGCCGACGGCAGCGGCGGGGTCGGCTATCTGCTGAAGGACCGGGTGTTCGACGCGGACAGCTTCGTGGACGCCGTACGACGGGTCGCGGCGGGCGGTACGGCCATGGATCCGCAGGTCATCCAGCAGCTGCTGGCCCGCCGGTCGGGCGAGGACCGGCCGCTGGCCCGGCTGACCCCGAGGGAGCGGGAGGTGCTGGAGCTGATGGCGCAGGGCCGCACCAACACCGCGATCGCCGCCAAGCTGGTGGTGACGGAACGGGCCGTCGCCAAGCACACCGCCAACATCTTCGCCAAGCTGGGACTCGAGGTGTCGGACGACGACAACCGGCGCGTGCTGGCCGTGCTCGCCTATCTCGATCACGGGCGCTGACCTGCAACTCCGCTGATTCTCCAAGGGCTTTGAACACCCCAGGAACCCCTTGCGTATCCATGGGAGCCGCTTCACTCCTGTCGGGCGCCACGCTGCTGCCCCACAAGCCCGCAAGGAAGTCAGAGGAGTTCCATGGGACGCAACACACGAAAACGCCGTTCGTCGATGGCCACCAAGGCCATAGCCGCGTCGGCGGCCCTAGCGCTCGGTGGGGGCGGGCTGATCTGGGCGAACTTCTACGCTTCGGCGCACGAGTCGAACAACTCGGCGCCGAACTGGACGAAGTCCGCCGCCGGCCAGGTGGCGACGATCGCGTGTCCGGACGTCGGCCAGCAGCTCACCGACGTGCCGGACCGGGCGCGCGGCGAGGTGGACGGTGAACTGGCCACGCTGGACCGGCAGATCACCGAGTTCTACCAGCGGCTGGCGAGCACCCGGGACGCGCAGGCCAAGGACGCGAGCTTCGTGCAGAACACCATCCTGGGCCCGCTGAAGGACCGGCGGAAGGCGATCATCGACCGCATCCAGCTGGAGATCAACCGGGTCGGCGGCAACGCCCCCGACAGCCTGGACCAGCTCGCCCCCTGCACCGGCACGCCCGCCGAGCAGCCCCAGACGACCGACGGCCAGAACCAGAACGGCGACGGCCAGAACCAGAACGGGGACGGGCAGAACAACGACGGCCAGAACGGCGACGGCCAGCAGGACGGCGGCGGCCAGGACCAGGGCCAGGACCAGAACGGCAACGGCGGCCAGCAGGGCGGCGGCAACGGCGGCCAGGCCGGCAACGGCCCCACCGCGGCCGACTTCGTCGACATCACCCAGGTCCAGCCGAACGTCAAAGCCAAGCCGCGCCGCACGGGCAACGCCTCGACCGGCACCTTCACCACCCGCTGCGGCGTGAACGCCAACAAGAACTTCAACACCGACAACGTCATCGTGGCCCCCGGCGTGACCAACGGCGCCCACCACACCCACGACTACGTCGGCAACCAGAAGATCAACGCGTTCTCCAGCAACGACACGTTCCTGCAGGGCGGCACCAGCTGCCAGAACAAGAACGACCTGTCGTCGTACTACTGGCCCGTGCTGCGCCTGCAGGACGGCACGCAGGAGTTCGACCAGAACCGGGACGGCGGCGGCAAGGAGGGCAACGTCGGCAAGATCCTGACCGTCAAGCAGGCCCAGATCAAGTACGTCGGCAGCCCGACCAGCAAGGTCGTGGCCATGCCGCAGTTCCTGCGGATCATCACCGGTGACGCCAAGACCACCACCAACGGTCTGGCCAACGCCAACGCGCACTGGAGCTGCACGGGCTTCGAGAACAAGGTGCAGCTGACCGAGCAGTACCCGATCTGCCCCGAGGGCAGCAGCGTCGTGCGCACGTTCGCCTTCCAGAGCTGCTGGGACGGGCAGAACATCGACAGCGCCAACCACCGCACGCACGTGGACTTCGCCGACGCCAACGGCAACTGCAGGAACGGCTTCAAGGCCATCCCGCAGCTGACGATGCGCCTGGTGTACGACGTGCCGCGGCCGGTGATCGAGAACGGCCAGGTGAAGAACGCCTACGCGGTCGACGGCTTCCCCGAGCAGCTGCACAAGGCGGCCACCGACCACGACGACTTCATCAGCATCACGACCGGCGGCCTGGCGAACAAGATCGCCAACTGCCTCAACCGCGGCCAGCGCTGCGCCTGACGCAGCCCGGCCCGCACAGACGGAAACCGGCGGTGGACCCCCCTCCCACCGCCGGTTTTCCTGTCGCAGGGGGACCGCTCAGTGCCCGTGGTGCGCCGAGTGGTCCGTGCCCTCCTCGATGTCCCCGCCGAGCGTGGCGCGCAGCGCGGTCACCACGTCGGTCTCCCCCACGGCGACCCACTTGCGGCCGACGAGGTAGTGGCCGCCGTAGTCCTTGGCCTCGTTGATCCACTCGCGCTGGCCGCGGTCGGTGGCGAAGGTCGCGAGGACGAACCGGCCGTCGGAGGTGCGGCACAGGGCCTGGCGGATCTCGTCGGCGTCGGTCTGCATGTCCGGCCGGCACTTCACCTCGGCGGCCAGCCGCTCCAGGCTGCCGGTGGCCGTCGGCGGCACCGCGGCCCGCGGCCCGTCGCCGGATCCGCAGCCGGTCAGCACGAGCAGCGCGGCGGCGCACCCGGTCACCGCTGATGTCAACCTCATCTGTTCCTCCCTGCAGGGGCCTCCCCCTCGATACGGCTCCCGGGCCGCCGCCGCTCAAATCCGCTGCACACGGGGGTACACCCGTGCGAAAGTAGCCCGATGACCAAGGACTGGGAAGACCGGGTGGCCGCCGCATGGGCCGCCTTCGACGACTACCCCGAGGAGCGGGCCGCCGACTTCCGCGCCGTGATCGACACGCTCGTCGCCGAACTGCCCGACGACAGCCCGGTCGGCCCCTTCGAGCAGGCGTGCGCGTGGGACTCGACGGGCCGGTCGGACAAGGCCGTCCCGCTGTACCGGGAGGCGCTGGCGCGCGGCCTGGACGGCTACCGCGGGCGGCGCGCGAAGATCCAGCTGTCCAGCTCGCTGCGGAACGTGGGGCAGCCGGAGGAGGGCGTGAAGCTGCTCACCCCCGAACTGGACGCCCCCTCGGACGAGTTGGACGACGCGGTGCGGGCGGCGCTCGCGCTGTGCCTGTCCAGCCTGGGCCGCGACCGGGAGGGCCTGTCCCTCGTCCTCGGCGCGCTCGCCCCACATCTGCCGCGCTACCAGCGGTCGATGGCGAACTACGCGCGCGCCCTCGTCAACCCCGGGGATTGAGGTCACCCGTACGGCGGTGACCTACCGCCGGGTCGCTCGTTGCGCTGGACGTGCAGTCACAGGATGTCGCCCCGCGCCCCACACCCGCCTCCGACCCGGTCGTCGACGTCGAACAGGCCGAGGCCGCACTCGTCGAGCACTACCCGCGGCTCGTCCGGATCGCCTACCTGGTGCTGCCCCCCGGCCTCGGCCGGGGCCGGCGGGTCATGACCGCCCACGCGCTCGCCCAGCGGGCGCTGCCCCGCGGCCGGGCGGCGAGCCCGGTCATCCCGGCCCAGGCCAACGGGCGGGACGGCGACCCCGGCTATGCCTTCGTCCGCCTGCGGGTGCTGCGGGCGGCGCTGGAGGCGGGCGGCAAGCGGCGCGGCCTGCCGAAGCGGTCCCAGCTGCCGCCGCTGCTGCCGCAGGTGTGGGGGCTGAAGCTGTTCCCGCGCTCGGGCGGCGCGGACGAGCTCGCCCTGGACCAGCAGCTGTCGGCGCTGTCCGGCCCGGCCCGGGCGGCGTATGTGCTGCGCGGCCTGGAGAAGCTCCCCGACGGCGACGTACGCCGCATCCTCACCGAGGCGGGGGCCGCCGACGCGGACGCCGCGCTGCGGGCGGCGGACCGGGTGCCGGCCCGGTACGAGCTGCTGTCCTCCCCGGAGTTCGACGCGTGCTCGCTGCAGGCGCGGCCCACCGATCTGATGCGGCGCCGCCAGCACACCAAGGCGGCGCTCGCGGCGGCCGCGGCGATCGCGGTGTGCGGGGCGCTGGTCGCGCTGCCCGGCGACGGCTGGGGACCGGACGGCGCCGCCGCGCCCGTGTACGCGCAGAACCCGGCCGCCGAGGCCGCCCTGGACCCGGGCCGGTTGGTGCGGGTCACGGGGACCGCGTGGGAGTCGGCGGCCCGCACGGACTTCTCGGCGTGGCCGGCGCGCGGTGACCTGGTCGACGACGACGGCCTGCTGCGCCGCGCGCTCGCGGTCTGGGCGCGGCCCGGGGAGAAGGTGCGGCTCTCCTTCACGCCCGGCACCCAGACCGGCGGCCCGGCGGGCCCGCCCCAGCTGCTGTACGCGGGCACGGTGGACAACGCGCGCGTGGTGATCCTCTACGACGGTCTGCGCATCGCCCGCTACGCCGAGCCGAAGGACGGCACGGCCGGGGCGGCCCTGGACTTCGCCCGGGTCGACGGGGCGAGCGGCGCCGAGGCCGCGGCGATCGTGCTGGACCGCGCCGACGGCAACGTCCGCTACCTGACCGCACCCTGGGTGAAGAAGGCCGCCGAGCGGGACCTGATGAAGCCGGGCGCCGGGGCGATGGACCTCACGGTGACCGACGGGATCACCTCGCCGCTGGCCAGCCCGGCGACGAGGGCGGGCGCCTGCACCTCGTGGAACGTGCTCCAGCTGACCGACGACACGGGCACCCATGTGCTGTCCGACCTGGGCGAGCTGGTGCCCGCCCGGCTGACCACGGGCCGCCCGGCGAAGGAGAAGGACGCCAACGGGTCGCAGGCGCTGCACGCCTGGGCGCCGTACGCGTGCTCGCTGGGCGCGGTGCGGTCGCAGGGGGTGCGGTCGGTGAACGCGTGGCAGTTCGCCGAGCAGGAGCTGCCGGACGGCAGCGGCACCGGCGACTGGGCGTGCACGCGCGCGGAGACCTGGCGCGGCGACGGGTCGCGGACGCTGGCGCAGTTCCACACGCCGGGCGGCGCCTACGGGGCGGTCGTGGCGAAGGCGGAGGGCGGTCCGGCGTGCGGACCGCGGGATCCGCACGTGCTGGCCGGGGTGCTGTGGAAGTCGGAGGGCGGCCACTGGTACCTGCTAGCGGCGGGCAGCCGGGACACCGCCTCGATCCGCGCGACGGGCGGCATCAGCGGCTCGGCGCAGGGCCATGTGCTGGCGGTGCGCGCCAAGGAGGGGGCGCAGGCGGAGCTGGAGGGGACGCTGGAGGACGGGCGGTCGATCAGCGGGCTGCGCTGAGCACCCACCGACCCCCCTCTTGCTGACAGTGGCGTCAACAAGGTGGTGCGCGAGGGGTTCCCCTGTCGCTTACCCGTCAGTACATTGACGCCATGTCTAACAAGCAGGCCGCCCGTGCGCCCCAGCCGGTCGCATCCGAGCGGGTTCCGCTCAAGGCGCGGAAGGTGTCCTTCTCGTGGGAGGACACACCGCTGCACTGGGTGCCCGGTGACCCGTTCACCACGCACACCATCAATGTGCTGCATCTGCTGCTGCCCGCCGGTGAGCGGTGGTTCGTCCATGTCTACAAGCAGGTCCTGCCGTACATCCGGGACGAGGAACTGCGCGAGGACGTCCTCGGGTTCATCGGGCAGGAGGCGATGCACTCGCAGGCCCACGACGAGGTGCTGCCGCGCCTGCGGGAGCTGGGTCTGGACCCGACGCCGTACACCGCGCAGGTGGACTGGATGTTCGAGAAGCTGCTCGGCGACCGGACGCTGCCGCCCGGCCGGGCGCGCCGCTGGTGGCTGATGGAGCGGGTGGCGCTGATCGCCGCCATCGAGCACTACACCGCCTTCCTCGGTGACTGGGTGCTCAACGCCGAGGAACTGGACCGGCGCGGCGCCGACCCGACCATGCTGGACCTGCTGCGCTGGCACGGCGCCGAGGAGGTCGAGCACCGCTCGGTCGCCTTCGACCTGTTCCTGCACGTCGACGGCGGCTACCGGCGGCGGGCGCGGACCTGGGCGACGGCGTTCGCGACGCTGGTGTTCCTGTGGCAGCGCGGAATCCGCTTCTTCCTGGAGAACGACCCGACGCTGCCGGCCGCCAAGGGCTCCCTGAAGGACTTCCACCGGCGCGGCCGGGACGGGCTGCTGCCGTCCACCGGGGCGATGCTGAGGTCCATCCCCACCTACCTCAGCCGCACGTACCACCCCTCGCAGGAGGGCTCCACCGAGCAGGCCGTGGCCTATCTGGCCGCCTCCCCCGCCGCGCTCGCGGCAGAGAAGAGGACCGCGTGATGCCGAAGCTGCGGACCGTCGCCCTGGTCGCGGGTGCCGCGCTGCTCGCCCGGCGGGCGCTGCGCCGCCGGATCCAGGCCTCGCCGCTGTGGCCGATGCCCGCGCTGGAGGAGCCGGTGAGCGGCCGGCCGCGGTCGCGGGCGCTGACACTGCTGGTGACCGCGCACGAGGAGATAGCCGACGGGGTCGTCCAGTTGCGTCTGGAGGGCCACGGCCTGCCGCGCTGGGAGCCCGGCGCGCACCTGGACCTCGTGCTGCCGTCGGGGCTGGTGCGGCAGTACTCGCTGTGCGGGGACCCGGAGGACACCTCCTCGTACACGGTCGCCACGCGGCTGGTGACGGACGGGCGGGGCGGCTCCCGTGAGGTGCACGAGCAGGTGCGGGAGGGCATGGAGCTGACGGTGCGCGGCCCGCGCAACCGGTTCCCGCTGGTCGAGGCGGAGTCGTACGTCTTCGTCGCCGGCGGCATCGGCATCACGCCGGTCCTGCCGATGCTGCGGGCGCTGACCGGCCGGGGCGCCGAGTGGCGGCTGCTGTACGGGGGCCGGACGCGGGCGTCGATGCCGTTCCTGGAGGAGGTCGTCAAGCTCGGCGGCGACCGGGTGACCGTGGTGGCCGAGGACGAGGCCGGACTGCCGGACCTCGACGCGTGGCTCGGGGAGCTGCCCGAGGGGGCGGCGGTGTACTGCTGCGGTCCGGAGGGGCTGATGGCCGCGGTGGAGGAGCGGGTGCCCGGGGTCCACCTGGAGCGGTTCGCGGCGCGTACGACGGCCGGCGGGGACGTCGCCTTCGAGGTCGAACTGCGGCGCAGCGGACGGGTGCTGACCGTGCCGGCGGACACCACCGTGCTGGACGCGGTGCGCGAGGAACTGCCGGACACCGCCTACTCCTGCGCGCAGGGCTTCTGCGGGACCTGCCAGCAGCGGGTGCTTGAGGGCGAGGTGGACCACCGGGACGAGCTGCTGACGGACGCGGAGCGTGGCGACTCGATGCTGATCTGTGTCTCCCGCGCCCGGAGTGATCGTCTGGTCCTGGACATGTGAACATCCGAGACCGTTCGGGTCCGTTCACGGCCGGATCCGATCGGTAAGGTGTTCGCATGACTACCGGGGTACGCCGCCGCATGGGCGTCGAGGAGCGGCGGCAGCAGTTGATCGGCGTCGCCCTCGAACTGTTCAGCCGCCGCTCGCCCGACGAGGTCTCCATCGACGAGATAGCGTCCGCCGCGGGCATCTCCCGCCCGCTGGTGTACCACTACTTCCCCGGCAAACTCAGCCTGTACGAGGCGGCGTTGAAGCGTGCCTCGGACGATCTCGCGGCCCGGTTCGTGGAGCCGCGCGAGGGCCCGCTGGGCGCGCGGCTGCTGCGCGTGATGGGCCGCTTCTTCGACTTCGTGGACGAGCACGGCCCCGGATTCTCCGCGCTGATGCGGGGCGGCCCGGCGGTCGGCTCCTCCACCACCAACGCGCTCATCGACGCCGTACGGCAGGCGGCGTACGTCCAGATCCTGTCGCATCTGGACGTACAGGACCCGCCGGCGCGGCTGGAGCTGGTGATCCGCTCCTGGATCTCGCTCGCCGAGTCGACCGCGCTGATCTGGCTGGACGGGCGGCGCATCCCGCGCGCCGAGCTGGAGAAGCAGCTGGTGCACGACTTCGCCGCGCTGGCCGCGGTGAGCGCCGCCTACGACGAGGAGATGGGCGCCCTGCTGCGCCGCATCCTGAAGGACGAGCCGGCCGACGGCCCCTTCGCGGACCTGGTCGGCCGGATCGTCGCGCTGGCGTCCTGACGTCTCAGGCGTCGAACTTCCGGTAGGAGGCGTCCAGGTCCCGCACCTCCGCGGAGGCGTGCAGGGCGAGGCCCGCGGCGGGCTTCACATGGGTGCGCAGCGCCTGAAGGACGGCCTCGGTGAGCCGGGCCTTGGTCTCGTCGGTGCGGCCGGCCAGCAGGCCGATGGTGACGTGCACGATGGCGTGGCCGTCCTCGTCCCGGCCGACGGTGGTGTCCTCGGTGGCCCGGAACTGCGTCTTGCACGCCTCGTACTTGGCGGCCGCGATCTCCACCGCCGCGTCGTGCACGGCGAGGGCGAAACCACGCCGGTCGAAGCCCTCGGCGAGGGGCGCGGAGTAGTCGACGGTGATCTGCGGCATGGGTGCTCCTGCTCCGGTACTGGTCGGGACAGGAGCACCCTAACCGCAGGGCGTGTCAGCCGGCGCGGGTGAAGACGGCCACCGTGCGGGCCGGCACGGTGAACGTGCCGTCGCTGTACGACGACGTCTTCACCACCGGGTCCGACCCGGCGGCCTGCACCGGGTGCAGCCGGTACGCGGTGCCCGCGAGGGAGCCGACGTGCTGCTGCTGCCGCTCGGGCGTCGCGTTGAAGACGACGACCAGGTCACCGAGGCGCATGGTGATCACGCCCGGCGTCTCGTCGGCGCCGGACAGCGGGAAGGCGAGCTGCCGCTGCACCTCCTCGGCCGTGCCGAGGGAGAACGCCCGCTCCGTCGTACGGATCCGCAGCAGGTCCCGGTAGGCCGCCGAGGCGCCGTCGATCTGCCCGCAGCCGACGCCGACCGTGGTCAGCAGAGGCTTGGCGTACGGCCACTTGGAGGCGTTGTCGGCGGCCATCGGCAGGCCGCGGCCGAAGCCGTTGCCGTCGGCGCAGTTCCAGTGGATCGCGTTGAACCAGTCGCCGCTGTCGAAGGAGTTGCGGTCCAGGGACTTCGAGCGCAGCAGGTCGGTGCCGGCCTGGGAGAGCGCCGGGCCCTGCGAGAGGGCGGCCGTCGCCATCGCCAGGACCTGCATCCGGGCCCGGTCCGAGGCGTTCACCGACGCGGGCAGCTTGTAGGCCAGGGCGTCGAAGAGCGACTCGTTGTCGTGCGCGTCGGCGTAGGCGAGGGCGTCGCCGGGGGCGGCGGCGTAGCCCGCGGGCTGGCCGTTGTAGTCGACGCCGGCGCCGGTGACCTCCTTGCCGCCGGTGCCGGTGAACCGGTAGCCCGCCAGGTTGCCGCTCAGCCCGACCTTGATCAGGTCCTGGTAGTGCAGCAGCCGGGCCTTCTGCTCGGCGGGAGTGCCGTTGGCGGCCGAGGAGTTGGGCTCGGTGTACAGCCCGGAGGCGAAGCCCTGGACGCCGGGGTCGGCGTCGAAGGGGCTGCCGCCGCGGACGGCGTCACGGGCCCGGTCGGAGAAGGTGGCGATGCCGGTGCCCGCCATGTTCTTCTGCGTGGCCTGCACGAAGCGGGCGTCGTCGGCGACCTCGCCGAAGTTCCAGCCCTCGCCGTACAGGATGATCTTCTTGCCGTCGACGCCGTCCTTGGCGACGGTCAGCGCGTCGAGGGCCTTGCGGACCGCGAGGATGTTGGCCTTGGGGTGGTGGCCCATGAGGTCGAAGCGGAACCCGTCGACCTTGTACTGCTTCGCCCAGGTGACGATCGAGTCGACGACCAGCTTGCCCATCATCGCGTTCTCGGTGGCGGTGTTGGCGCAGCAGGTGCTGTTGGCGACGGAGCCGTCGGGCAGCAGCCGCTGGTAGTAGCCGGGTACGACCTTGTCGAGGACGCTGGTGTCGGCCTGTCCGGCGGCCGCGGTGTGGTTGTAGACGACGTCCATGACGACCCGGAGGCCGTCCTCGTTGAGCGCCTTGACCATCTGGCGGAACTGGACCGTGCGGGCGGTGCCGTCGGGGTCGGTGGCGTAGGAGCCCTCGGGGACCGTGTAGTGGTAGGGGTCGTAGCCCCAGTTGTAGGCGTCCTTCGCGGCGGCCGCGGCGACGCACTCCTGCTGCTTGTCCGAGTCGGCGGCGAGGGCGGCGAGGTCGCAGTCGGGCGTCGCCTGGTCGGCCTTCTTCTCGGGGATGGTGGCGATGTCGAACGCGGGCAGCAGGTGCACGTACGAGGTGCCGGCCGCGGCCAGCTCGCGCAGGTGCTTGGAGCCATCGCTGAGCTTGTCGGTGAAGGCCAGGTAGGTGCCCTGGTCCTGCGCCGGGACGGACTTGTCCGCGACCGAGAAGTCCCGGATGTGCAGCTCCTGGATCTGCGCGTCCTTCAGCGGCACCGCCTTGGGCTTGGTGTACGTCGTCCAGCCGTTCGGCTTGAGCGCCTTGTCGGCGAGGTCGACGACGAGGCTGCGCGCGGAGTCCGCGGTGAGGGCGACGGAGTACGGGTCGGTGACCTTGTTGGTGACGACCTTGCGGACGCTGGGCGCCCAGACCTGGACGACGTACCGGTACGGCTTGTTCTTCCAGGAGGCCGGGCCGGTCACGGACCAGACGCCGGTGGCGGCGTCACGGCGCATCGGCACGGTGGTGCCGCCGATCTCCAGCCGCACGGACTGCGCGGTCGGCGCCCACACGGACAGCGTGGGGCGGCCCTGGTGGAAGACCGGACCCAGCTGCGCCTTCGCGGCGCCCGGGTACAGGTCGTCGAGGACGCCCGCGATCTGCACGCCGGTCGCGGCGAGGACGGCGCCGTTGGCGGCGCGCTGGGAGGCGACGAGCTGGCCGCGCAGCGCCTCGGGGACGCGGTCGCGGTCCCGCGGGTCGACGGCGTACGCGGTGTACTTCGCCAGGTGCGGGAACCTCGCCTTCTGGGCGTCGGTGAGGGTCGTCTTCGTCAGCCGGATCCAGCGCTCGTCGTCGCTGGTCAGTGCGCCGTCCTGGACGGTGATGGAGCCGTCGCGGGAGGACAGGAGCTGGGTGGAGGCGGCGGCCTCGGAGCCGTTCCAGGCGAGGGTGTCGCGGTCGATCCAGACCGCCTTGGAGGTGGTCAGGTCGAGCGCGGCGGAGGACCCGGCCGGCTGCGGCAGCAGGTACTTCTCCTGGCCGGCGAGCAGCCACACCTCGTGGCCGTTCGCCTTGAGGTCGAGGGACTGGTCGGTGGGCAGGTCCTTCTCGTCGCCCTTGTGCAGGATGTAGCTGAGGCTGGTCGCGCCGGCGGCCAGAGGCACCTCGAAGCGGGCGCCATAGGCGTCGGTGCGCACCGGCTTGAGCGGGCTGGACCACTCCGTGGGGTTGGCGGCACCGGTCCACACGTGCAGGCCCCAGCCGTCGTAGTTCCCGTCGGCGCGCCGGTAGTGCAGGACGGCCTTGGTGGTGTCCTGGGCGGGGCCGTCCGGCTTCTGCGTGAGGACGTCGGTCTTGCCCTGCTCGATCCACACCTCGCCGGTCTTGGTGACGTCGATGGTGCGGTCCGCGGAGACGTCCTTGTTGCCCTGGTGGTCGATGACGAGGAAGCCGACGTTGGAGGCGCCGGGCTTCAGCTTGACCCAGGCGAAGGCGCCGTAGGCGTCACGGCCGGTGAAGGGGTGGCTGTCCGGCCAGTTGGTGGCCTCGCCGTCGGCGAGGTCGCCCCAGGCGTACAGGCCCCAGTTGCCGTAGTCGCCGTCGGCGCGCTTGTAGTGGACGACCGCGTAGTCGCGGGAGGAGGCGGTGGGCTTCTCCTCGGCGGGCGGGGTGCCGGTGACGGACGCGGCGGTGGCACCGGCGGTACGGCCCGCGCGGTCGACGACGACGGCCTTGTAGCGCAGGGCCGTTCCGGCGGGGGCGTCCTTGCCGATGACGTCGGTGACCTTGTACGGGGCATGGTCGGCGGAGCCGAGGACGCGCCAGGGGCCGTTGCCGGTCTGGGCGGCAAAGACGACACGGTTGAGCTGCCCGCCGGCGACGTCCGCGGTGACCTCGACGGTGCCGGTGGCGCCGACGGCGGGGGCGGTCAGGGTCAGCGTCGGCTTGGTCGCGGGGGCGGCGAGCCGGCCGGCGGCCTTGTAGACGACGGCGGAACCGGCGGGGACGGTGACGGTGATCCGACGGTCGGCGTTCGACGTGACCGTGGCCTGGGTGCCGTAGACACCGCGGAAGGCCATGTCCGCCGAACCGGTCGCGAAGGTGGCGGTCTTCGCCTCGTCCGCGTTGTTGAAGGCGACGACGTACTCCTGGCCGCTCTTCGCGTCGGTGCGGGAGAAGGCGTAGACGCCGGGTCCGTCGGCGGCGTAGCGCTCGGTCTGGACGCCGTCGGTGAGGGCCGGGTTGGCCTTGCGGAGGTCGGCGAGGGCGCGGATCTGCCGGTAGAGCGGGGCGGAGGTGTCGTAGGCGTCGGTCGCGTGGGTGCGGTCGGTGCCGATCTCGTCGTCGTCGAGGTAGTCGGTGACCTTCGAGGCGAACATGGTCTGCCGGGCGTCCTTGTCGCCGCCGGCGCCGGTGAAGCCCTGCTCGTCACCGTAGTAGACGACCGGGTTGCCGCGGCTGAGGAACATCAGCTCGTTGGCGAGCCTGTCCTTGGCGAGGATCCGGGCGTCGGTGGCGTTCGGGTCGTCCTGCTTGAGGAAGGTCCCGATGCGGCCCATGTCGTGGTTGCCGAGGAAGGTGACCTGCTCGTACGCGTTGGCCTTGTCGGTCGTGTACTTGTAGTCGTCACCGAAGACGGAGGCGAGCTTCTTCGCGCTGCCGCCCTGGGAGGCGTACTGGCGGGCGGCTTCCTGGAAGGGGAAGTCGAGGGTGGCGTCGAGGCGGCCCTGGGTGACGTACGGCGAGGTGATCGACGTGTCGGCGGAGTACACCTCGCCGAACATGAAGAAGCCGTCGCGGCCCTGCTTCTTGGCGTACGCGTCGAGCGCGGTGGCCCACTGGGTCCAGAACTCCATGTTGACGTGCTTGACGGTGTCGATGCGGAATCCGTCGACGTCGAAGTCGCGCACCCAGCGCTGGTAGATCCTCTCCATGCCCTTGACGACCTCGGGACGCTCGGTCCACAGGTCGTCGAGGCCGGAGAAGTCGCCGTAGGTGGTGGACTCGCCGGCGTACGTCGAGTCGCCCCGGTTGCTGTACATGGTCGGGTCGTTGAGCCAGGCCGGGACCTTGCTGTTGCTCGTGACCTTCGGGGTGCGCGGGAAGGAGTCGGCGTCGACGGCGGGGAAGCCCTTGCCGCCGGCGGCGTAGTCGGCGTCGTCGAAGGGCCGGCCGTCCTTGGTGAGGTAGGGGAAGGCGCCCTTGGAGAGGTAGTCGTAGGACTTGGGCTCGTAGTCGACGACGTCCGCGGTGTGGTTGGTGATGACGTCGAAGAAGACCTTCATGCCCTTGGCGTGCGCCTTGGAGATGAGGGTCTCCAGGTCCTTGTTGGTGCCGAAGTGCGGGTCGACCTGGGTGAAGTCGGTGATCCAGTACCCGTGGTAGCCGGCGGAGGCGTTGCTCCCCGTCCCCTGCACGGGCCGGTTCTTGAAGATGGGCGCCATCCAGATGGCGGTGGTGCCGAGGCCCTTGATGTAGTCGAGCCGCTGGGTCAGGCCCTTGAGGTCGCCGCCCTGGTAGAAGCCCTTGTCGGTGGGGTCGTAGCCGGTGGTGAGCCGGGTGCCGGTGAGGCCGCCGCGGTCGTTGGACGTGTCCCCGTTGGCGAACCGGTCCGGCAGGACGAAGTAGAACTGCTCCCGGGTGTCGTCGTGCCGGGCGGGCTGCGCGGCCAGGGCCTTGTCCGACGGCGGCGGGGGCGGGGTGTCGGCGTGGGCGGCGAGCGGCTGCACCACCGCTGTCGCGAGGGCGGCGGCGGTGACGGCCGCGACCCGCCTTCCCCGTGTACTGCGGCGCGTCCCGGGCGCCGGCCATCTCGGTATCACAGGCGGAAACTCCTTGTGCTTGCGGCTCATTCGGGTCCGACCCCGGCGTCCTGGCGCGGGCTGCGCTGCGGGCGCCCGCGGGGGACCGTATCGCCGACGAAAGACTTACAGCAAGAGGTGTGAAACACCCAGCAAGAACTTTCACCTGGGCTCGGGGCCGACGTTGCGGAGTGCGCCGGATGGGGGAAGAGTGGCTGGTGTGGCGTAGATGGTGCGCGAAGCCCTCCCTCTGGATCGATCATGACCAGGACCACTCGACGACACATCCTCCCCCTGACCGGTGCATCGGCCGTGGTCACAGCGCTCGCGCTGACCGTGGGACCGGCGACCGCGACGCCGGGCCCGGCCGGGGTGGCCGGGCTTCCCTTCTCGATACGGGCGGACTCCTCGACTCCCGGTCCACAGCCCTCCTCGGACGCGTCGGGGTCGAGCACACCGCCCAGCCCGTCGGCGACGGACACGTCGTCCTCCCCGTCGCCCACGCCGGACGACACCGCGTCCTCCGGTTCCGACGACGGCGGCACACCGGCCACCGCCGCCGTGAAGCAGCAGCAGGCAGAGGCCGGCAATCTCGCGACGGAACTGGACGACAAGAAGGCCGACGTGCCCGAAGACCTGGTGCCGAGTGTGGATCAGCTGACCGGCGTGCTGGAGGCGGTCAACGACACGCAGACCCCGCCGCAGGAGCGCGACGGGGCCGTCCGCAGCGCGCGGCAGGTGGACTCCGCGCTGGACGCGATCGCCAACCCGGGGACACCGGCCGCGGTACGGGACCGGCTGACCGCGCTGGTGCCCCAGGTGAGCGCCGCCCTGCACACGGCGAACGAGTCTCAGACACCGCCCGAGAGCGGCGCCCTCGGCCTGATCGTGGCCAGGACGGCGTCCGTGCTGAGAGTCGTAGAAGACCAGGACACGCCGCCGGACGTGGAGGCGAGCCTCGTCGACGGCGCGGAGAACCTGTTGTCGGCCGTGCAGAACGGCGCGCCGATCGGGAACGAGGGCGCCAACGCCGCGGCCGGCAGGGGCGAAGACGACGGTCAGCTGGAGTGGAAGATGCTCGTGTCGAACGGGCTGGAGACCGCGGGGGACCCCAACACCTCGGAGGACGAGCGGAAAGGCCTCGCGAAGAGCGCGCACGAGGGCAGTGAGACTCAGCCGGGCGACCCCGAGGCGCAGCAGAAGAAGCTTCGGCTGAAGAAAGACCTGCGGGAGGCGATCTCCGAGCAGGGCTTGCCGGACGAACCGCTCGGGAGGGCGGCAGAGCTCTGCACCAACTCGGTCTTCGAATCCGTCCTGGACACGACCCTCGCCGACGATCTGCAGACGCTGACGCCGGAAACCTGGAACAGTGAGGGCATCCGGGACTTCTGGAAGTCGCGGGAGGCGGCGAACGACTCCCTGGACGTGATCGCCCAGTTGCAGGACGACACGTATGACAACACCGCGCTGGCCATCAAGCGCATGATCCCCCAGCTTGCCGACTCGCTCCCGGCGGATGATCTCTACTCGTCGCTCGGCATGGGCGCGCGCGACTGCCTTCAGGCCGCTTCACGGCTCGACAACGAAATGGGCGTCCAGTCGGGCAGCTGGCTCAGCGAGGCGCAGCGGGTATGAACCTCAGCAACTCCGCCACGGACACCTCGGCAGTGGCATGCCGGCTGGAGATGCCGAATTTCTTCAGTTCCCTTTTGTCCGCCGCTCCATTGATCCGGCCGCCCGTGAAGTGGAAAGAGGAGATGGAGTACCTCGGCAGGCCGATGGGGGCCCAGAAAGCCGTGACATAGAGCGGAGCCCGGGTCACGTTGACGAGGTTGTTGTTGTGCCGCACCCTGCCGTGATAGGTGAGCGGGTCCAGCGGGCATTCGTCGACGTCGTCGGCGACGACGGCGCGACAGGCGAACCGGGGATGCCGCCACGACTGGTGGGGTTTGCTGTACTGCTCCACGTCGATCCGGCCCCGGTCCTTCCGCATGTACGTGAACTGCACGTCGACGTCGATCAGGTCGTACGACGCATCCCTGGGAATCTGGAAGACGTGCACGAAGGTGTCCTCCTGCCCGGCCTCCAGCACGTCTCCAGGCTCGTACAGGCGCGTGCTGCTCAGTGTCTTGAAGGTGAATCCATCGACGTGACGCTCCGCTTCCTCCCCCTCCTTCCCCTTCTCACCGACGCTCTTCTCCCAGGCCCGCAGGAAGGCCCCCTTGGACACATCCCCGGAGTACCTGGCGTCTCTGCCGTACACGCTGACGTCGTTGACGACGACGTAAACCGACACGTCCCCGGTGTTCTTCACGGAGACTTTCAGCGGAATGTGGATATAGTCCCGCGAGCGGTCCTGCCGCGCCCTCCCGAATTCCGCGTTCAGTGTGAAACGCAGGGGAGCCGTCGCAGGCTGGTACAGCGTGGAGTACGCGAGACTGACCGCGGACAGCAGAGCCGTCGCATAAAATCCGGCCACGAATCTGCCGGGGTGCGGCAGCCCTTTCCAGGCTTTCTCCCTGATCAACACGGTGAACGCCCACACCGCCCAGCAGCCCAGCGGTACGAAGGCGAACAGGTAGGGCGTGACCTCCTTCTCCTCCAGCCACAGCAGGAAAAGGAGACTGTCCGTGGCCAGTGCGATGAAGACGCCGAGCAGGACGACCGCACCGGAGGCCCTGTACTCCCGCCGGCCCCAGTGGTCGAGCGCCAGGACCGCCCCGGCGACCTGGACCACGCCGGCCAGCACGAGCCCGGCCCCGATGATGCGCTGGGCAAACGTCAGCGCGCCGGAGGCGTCCGGCCAGCCGATGAGCGCGCTGAGCATCCCGGAGGCGAGCAGCCCGGCCATCATGACGGCCATGGTCGCGCGCCGCCTGACGGGCCGGTCGGGCCAGGTGGCGCTGCCCTCTCCGTGCCAGCACACCGACGCGGGGTCCTCCACGTCGACGTCCGGGTGACCGAGGCGGGCCAGCAGTTTCCGCAGCTCGCGCAGCGACCAGACGCTGCCCGCGGCACTGCCCCCGACGGTGACGCGGCGAAGGCCGCGGTCGTCGGGCGCCTCGACGACGACCCAGGGACGGCTGTTCATGACGCCAGCCTCCGACCTGGGCGGGACACGCGCATGCGCTGTTGCTCCGCTTGGCCAGACGCCCCCTGGCGCCTCCTGCCGGGCCCACGGCGGCAGTGCACCGGCCGTAGGCCCGGCCGCCCCCCGGGGGGATCAGCAGCTGGACTTGCCGGCGTAGATCGCGAGGGCGGTGTTCGCGCCGAGGGTGGCGGTGAGCTGCCCGGAGCTGTTCACGCTCACGGTGGTGTTGTTCTGCACGTTGCAGTACGTCCCCGCAGGCAGGGACGTCTGGTAGGTGCGGCTCAGGCCGTACGACTCGTGGTTGATGGCCACGAACCCCTTGGAGCCGCGTCCGAAGGCGATGGCGTCGCCTCCGTTGTCCCACCAGTCGGTGACCGCCTGGCCGCGGGTGGCGTTGCGGAAGGCGACCATGCGCAGGATCTCGGGCCACTTGTGCTGGCACTTCCAGCCGTCCTGCCAGCAGGCGTTGACCGTGCCGCCGTTGGGCGGGCCCGCGTCGGCGTCGGACCACTCGTAGCCCGAGTTGATGTCCGGGGCGCCGTAGGGCCAGGCCAGCATGAAGACGTTGGCCAGGGTGTAGCTGGCGCCGTCCTTGTAGTTGAGCGTGGAACCGTTGCGCTCGGTGTCGTGGTTGTCGACGAAGACGCCGGCGACCGAGCTGTTCATGTAGCCCCAGCCCTCGCCGTAGTTCTTGAGGTAGGCGAGGTTCTCGTTGTTGAAGACCCGCTTGAGGTCGTAGGCGTACCGGAACTCCTGGACGTCCCCGTTGCCGGTGTACTCGGTGGGCTGGACGGCCTCACCGGCGCCATAGATGACCTCCTGCTTCCAGTAGACGGACGGGTTGGTCAGCCGGGACTTGATGTTCGCCAGGTCGGCGGTGTCGATGTGCTTGGCGGCGTCGATGCGGAAGCCGTCGACGCCGAGGGAGAGGAGATCGTTCATGTAGCCGGCGATCGCGCCGCGGACGTATGACTCCCCCGTGTCGAGGTCGGCCAGGCCGACCAGCTCGCAGTGCTGGACGTTCCAGCGGTCGGCGTAGTTGCTGATCTGGCTGGTGCAGTCGTCGAAGTCGTACGAGGAGTACAGCCCGGGGTAGTTGTACTTGCTGTACGAGGACCCGCCGGTGCCGGTGCCGCTGCCGGCCGACATGTGGTTGATGACGGTGTCGACGACCACCTTCACGCCCGCCGCGTGGCAGGTGTTCACCATGTTCTGGAAGGCGGCGCGGTCACCGAGCCGCCCGGCGATCTTGTAGCTGACGGGCTGGTACGACGTCCACCACTGCGCGCCCTGTATGTGCTCGGCGGGCGGGGAGACCTGGACGTATCCGTAACCGGCCGGGCCGAGGGTGTTGGTGCACTCCGCGGCGACCGAGCTGTACTTCCACTCGAAGAGGACCGCGGTGACGTCCTTGGTGCCGGGCGGGGAGGCCTGGGCGACGGTAGCAGGGGTCATGACAAGGGCCGCGGTGAGGGCGGCGGCCCCGGCGAAGGCTCTGCGTGCCATGTGGGGTTCCTTCGTCCTTGAAGGTGCGTGGGGCCCGCAAGCTCTTGCTGAAACATGACTGCAAACTTGCGGTGACGCAGATGTTAAGGGGCGGCGGGCGGAAAAGCAGCGGGGCGGGCGGCGGAATTTAGCGGGCATGAGGCGGCAAACCCGCCAGATCTCCCCTCCGGCGTCCACCGCACCCGGCCCGGTCTACGATCCGGCGGTACGGGGGCGCGGAGAGCGATCCCCTCGATCAAGGGGGTCTTGTGCGGACGACTGTTCCGTGGGCGGGGCTCCGGCGCTTCGTCGGCCTGGTCGCGGCCGGCACGGCCCTGGCGGCTGCCTCGGCGTGCACGGTTCCCGTCGATGCCGTCGCCGGCATCTCCGTGACCGAGGACGGCCGGCTGCTCGGCGTCATGATGGTCTGCGGGCACCGGATCGACGGCGCGACCCTGTACGTCGAGAGCGACGACGTCGACAAGGAGGTCACGGTCGGTATGTGGACCGCCGCCCGCCCGCTCGGCGCCGGCCTCACCACCTGGACGCTGGACGCGCCCGCCGCCGGCTGGACCGTGAGCAGGCCCCTCGCCCCGCTCGACGCGCGGACCACGTACGCCCTCTACGGCTGGACCAAGGACAACTCGTGGTCGTCGAGCAGCGTTTCCTTCACTCCGGGCGACCTGGACCGGCTCGCACCGGGAAAGGTGCGGTACATCGAGGTCTCGGACAAGGGGGATGAATCCGCGGTCACGGTCACCATGGCGGAGTTCGCGGCGAGGGCCTGCCCGGACGGGTGACGCACGGTCCTCGGCGCGGGCAGCGGCAGGGCCCGCCACCGGTGCAGGCGGTGGCGGGCCCTGGGCGGGTCGGGGCCGGTGTCAGGCCGTCGTGAACCACACCGTCGTGTCCGCCGGGACCTTCGTCTCCGCGTCCGCCTCCGTCACCTCACCGCTGGACAGCAGCACACGGCCGTACGCCGGAGTCGTCACCGACTCCCCCGTCGTGTTGGCCACGCACACGAAGTCGCCGCGGCGGAAGGCCAGGACGCCCTCCGGGGCGCGCAGCCACTCGACCGAGTCGCCGGCGCCGAGGTCGGCGTGCTCCCGGCGGGCGGCCAGGGCCGCGCGGTACAGCTCCAGGGTCGAGCCGGGGACGCCGGTCTGGGCCTCCACGCTCAGGTCGGCCCATTCGGCGGGCTGGGGCAGCCAGCTGCCGCCGTCGCCGAAGCCGTACGAGGAGCCCTCGCGGGTCCACGGGATCGGCACCCGGCAGCCGTCGCGGAAGCCGTCCTGGCCCGCGCCGCGGAAGTACGCCGGGTCCTGGCGGACCTCGTCCGGCAGGTCGACGACGTCCGGGAGGCCCAGCTCCTCGCCCTGGTAGACGTACGCCGAACCGGGGAGGGCGAGCATCAGCAGCGTGGCCGCGCGGGCGCGCCGCAGGCCCAGCTCGCGGTCGCCAGCCAGGCGGATCTGGGTGCCGAGGCCGGGCGGGTTGGCGAAGCGGGTGGCGTGGCGGGTGACGTCGTGGTTGGACAGCACCCAGGTCGCGGGGGCGCCGACCGGGCGCATCGCGTCCAGGGTGCGGTCGATGCACGCGCGCAGCGCCTCGGCGTCCCACTCCGTCGCCAGGTACTGGAAGTTGAACGCCTGGTGCAGCTCGTCCGGGCGGACGTAGTTCGCGGTGCGCTCGACGGTCGGCGTCCAGGCCTCGGCCACGAAGATCCGCTCGCCCGCGTACTCGTCGAGGATCGTGCGCCACTGCCGGTAGATGGCGTGGACGCCGTCCTGGTCGAAGAACGGCATGACATCGTTGCCCAGCAGTTTCAGCTGGTCGTGCGAGCCCAGGTCCGGCAGGCCCTCCGCCTTGACCAGGCCGTGGGCCACGTCGATGCGGAAGCCGTCGACGCCCATGTCCAGCCAGAAGCGCAGGATCGAGCGGAACTCGTCGCCGACCGCCGGGTGCTCCCAGTTGAAGTCGGGCTGCTCGGGGGCGAAGAGGTGCAGGTACCACTCGCCGGGGGTGCCGTCGGGCTCGGTGACGCGGGTCCAGGCCGGGCCGCCGAAGATGGACTCCCAGTCGTTCGGCGGGAGTTCGCCGTTCTTCCCCTTGCCGGGGCGGAAGTGGTAGCGGTCGCGCAGCGGGGAGCCGGGGCCCTCGGCGACGGCGCGCTTGAACCACTCGTGCTGGTCGGAGGAGTGGTTGGGGACCAGGTCGACGATGATGCGCAGGCCCAGCTCGTGCGCGTCGCGGATCAGCGCGTCGGCGTCGAGCAGGTTGCCGAACATCGGGTCGACGGCCCGGTAGTCGGCGACGTCGTAACCGGCGTCGGCCTGCGGGGAGGCGTAGAAGGGGCTGAGCCACACGGCGTCCACACCCAGGTCGCGCAGGTAGGGGAGCCGGGAGCGTACGCCCTCCAGGTCCCCCATGCCGTCGCCGTTGCTGTCGGCGAAGCTGCGCGGATAGACCTGGTAGATCACCGCGTCCCGCCACCAGTCGCGGCGCTGGGCGACGGTGGCGAGGGCGCTGTTCGGTGCCGGGTCGGCGGTGTGCTGGGTCATGGCGTCCTTGATGCGTAAGGGAGTCACGGTCATCGGTCGGTGTGCGGGGGCCGCGTCAGGAGGGGGACGAGGCGGTCGCGGTGTCAGCGGGGTCGGATGGGCACCGCGACCGCCTACCCGCGCGACGGGCGCGCGGGAGTCGTCTGCCGACGTGGCGTCAGCCCTTCGTGCCGCCCGCGGTGAGGCCGGTCACCAGGTTCTTCTGCACGAGGTAGAAGAAGGCCGAGACCGGTATCGCGATGAGCACCGCGGTGGCGGCCATCAGGTTGCGCTGGGCGTCGTGCTCGCTGATGAAGCTCTGCAGGCCGACGGCGAGCGTGTACTTGCTGTCGTCGAGCATGAAGGTGGTGGCGAAGGCGACCTCACCGAAGGCGGTGATGAAGCTGTAGAAGCCGGCCACCGCCAGGCCCGGCCGGGCCAGCGGGAGGATGAGGCGCAGGAAGGTGCCGAACGGGTTCAGGCCGTCGACGCGTCCGGCCTCGTCGATCTCGAACGGGATGGTGTCGAAGTAGCCCTTGAGCAGCCAGGCGCAGTACGGCACCGCGGTCGAGCAGTAGATGAGGATCAGGCCGAGGTAGCTGTCGATGAGCTGCAGCTCGGACAGGATCTGGTACATCGGGACCATCAGCACGGCCACCGGGAACATCTGGGTGACCAGCAGCACCCACATGAACTTCTTGTAGCCGGGGAAGCGCATGCGGGAGACGGCGTAACCGGTGGTGGCGGCGATGAGGACGCCGATCACGGTGGTGCCGAGGGAGACGATGAGGGAGCTCTTCAGCCAGTCGAAGAAGCTCGTGTTCTGCAGGACGTAGGAGTAGTTGTCCAGCGTCATCTTCCCCCAGATCTTGCCGGGGTGCAGATAGTCGTCCTTGTCCGGGCCGAGGGAGAGGAAGACCAGCCAGGCGACCGGGAAGAGGGCGATGACGCTGGCGGCGATCAGCAGGCCGTGGGAGGCGAGGGAGGCGGCGAGGCCGCGCTCGCCGCGGCCGCGCACCTTGCGGGGCGGGGTGGCCGGCGCGGTCTTCTCCACGGCGGCGGAGTCCGGGGCGGTGGTCGTGCTCATGGGGGAACTCCTGCCTCAGATCGTGAGCTGCTGGTCGTTGCGGTTCAGCCAGCGGCGGTAGAAGGAGGTGAAGACGATGAGGATGGCCAGCAGCAGCATGCCGTAGGTGGCCGACTCGGCGAATTCACGCGGCTGCTGTCCGAAGCCGAGGAAGTAGGCCCAGGTGACGAGGATCTGCGCGTCCGGGGCGGAGGTCCGGCCGAACAGCAGGAAGATCACGGCGAACTGGTTGAAGGTCCAGATGATGCCGAGCAGGACCACGGTGGAGCTGACCGACCGCAGGCCGGGCAGGGTGACGTAGCGGAACCGCTGCCAGGCGCTCGCGCCGTCCATCTCGGCCGCCTCGTACAGCGAGGAGTCGATGGACTGCAGGCCGCCGAGGAGCGAGACCATCATGAACGGCACACCGCACCAGGTGTTCACCATGATCGCGGCGAACCGCTGCCAGAAGGTGTCCTCCAGCCAGCCCGGCGAGGGCAGGCCGATGCTGTCCAGGGCGGTGTTGATGACGCCGCTGTCGGAGAGCATGATCCGCCAGCCGAAGACGGTGACGAAGGTGGGCACGGCCCACGGCACGATCAGCATCAGCCGGTAGAAGGTGCGCCCGCGCAGCTTCTGGTTGAGCAGCAGGGCGAGGCCGAGACCGATCGAGTAGTGCAGGGCGACACACAGGGCCGTCCAGACGATCGTCCAGATGAAGTGCGACCAGAAGCGGTCGTAGGCGGTGTCGCCGAAGAGGATGTCCTGGTAGTTGTCCAGGCCGATGAACTTGTAGGTGGCGTCGATGTGGTTGACGCCGATGGTGCGGGCGCTGTTGAGGCTGTCGGCGTCGGTGAGCGTGAGATACAGGCCGTACACCAGCGGATACACCACGAGGACGCCGAGCACGACGACCACGGGGGCGATCATGGCGTAGGCGTACCAGTTCTTCTGGTAGCTGTGCTTGAGGCGTTGGGCCACTGCTGTCATGGTTCTCGGCACCTTCGAAGACGATCAGGGAGTACGGCGCACAGGCCGGTGGCCGCCGGATCCCTCCCCCCACCGGTCAGGGGGATCCGGCGGCCACACGGGCTCACTTGCTGAAGTCCGGCACCAGCTTGGCGAGGGCGACCTCGGCGTTGCTCAGACCCTTGTCCAGGGACTCCTTGCCGGCCGCGACCTTGGCCAGCTCGGTGTCGAGCGGGGCGAGCAGCGAGCTGTACTCGGGCAGCGCCGGGCGCGGCTGGGCGGCGGGCAGCACGGTCTGGTAGCCGGCGATGCCCGGGTCGGCCTTGACCTCGGCGGTGTAGGCGTCGTCACGCGTGGGCAGCGTGGAGTTCTTCAGGGCGATCGCCGTCTGGGACTTCGCGGACGTCATGAAGTTCACGAACTTCAGCGCGGCCTTCTGGTGGGCCTCGTCGGAGCCGGCGTAGACCGAGAGGTTGTGGCCGCCGGTCGGGGCGCCCGCCTTGCCGGTGGAGCCGGCCGGGACGGTGGCGATGCCCAGGTTGTTCTTGTCCTTGAAGGCGGAGCCCTTGTAGAAGTTCGTCAGCTCCCACGGGCCCTGGATGATCGCGGCGACCTTGCCGTTGACGAACGCGTCCTGGATGTGCGCGTAGGCGTCGGCGGTGGTGTCGGCCTTGTGCAGGCCCTTGCCGTCGAACAGGCTCAGCCAGGTGCCGTAGCCCTTCTTCGCCTCGGCGGAGGCGACCGTGAGCTTCTTGGCGTCGGCGTTGACGAGGTCGGTGCCCTCGCCGTACAGGAACGGCTGCGCGTAGTAGCTCGCGGTGGAGCCCCAGTAGCCGTCGACGCCGGTCTTGTCCTTGATGGTGGCAGCGGCCTTCTTCAGGTCGTCCCAGGTCTTGGGCGCTTCCTTGATGCCGGCCTTGGCGAAGAGCTGCTTGTTGTAGACGAACGCGAGGGTGTCGGTGACCAGCGGCACGCCGTAGGTCTTGCCCTCGTACTGGGCCTGCTTGATCAGGCTCGGCTGGAACTTCGCCTGGTCGGTGAGGGCCTCCGTGCCGTCCAGCGGCAGGAAGTAGCCCTTCTTGGCGAAGGCCGGGGTCCAGCCCACCTCGGAGCGGAGCACGTCGGGCGCGCCCTTGGAGCCGGCGGCGGTGTCGAACTTGTTCTGTGCCTGGTCGAACTGGACGTTGACGTACTTGACCTTGACGTCCTTGTTCGCGGCCTCGAACTCCTTGATCAGCGCCTGGTAGGTCGGCGCCTCGTTCGTGGCGTTCGAGGTGTCCCACCAGGTGATGGTGACCGGCCCGTCGGCCTTGTCGCCGCTGTCACTGCCGCCGCACGCCGTCGCCGCCAGGGCGAAGGACGCCACCAGCGCGGAGGCCGCTATGCCACGCCGCATGAGTTCTCCTTGAGGGTGAAAAGCCCGAGTGGTGCCGACTGCGCCTTTGCCGCGGCCGGGCGACAGGGAACGTAACAGCCATGTAAGCGGCGCGAAAGACCTTGCAGAAAAAAAGTGCAAGAGATCTCGGAAGTTACCCGGGCGTGACCGGCTCTCGACCACTGCGAGACCACTGTGCGACCGTTGTGCGCACTGGCCCTGACACCGTTCTTCCCCGTACACGAGCGGGCGGGGCACGTCCTGTGCAAGACTCTGCAAGCTCTTGCCATCGATTGCACGAGGGAGCGCAATGCCGCAGCAGCCCACCGCGGGCCGCCCCACCGCCCGCACCCGGCGACCGATCGGTGTGCAAGGAACCTTCCGGCCGGTACAGTCCAGTGCCGTGACCACACGGCTTGCCGACATCGCAGCGCAGGCGGGGGTGAGCGAGGCGACCGTCAGCCGGGTCCTCAACGGGAAACCGGGAGTCGCCGCCACCACCCGCCAGTCCGTGCTGGCCGCGCTCGACGTCCTCGGGTACGAGCGCCCCGTACGGCTGCGGCAGCGCAGCGCGGGTCTGGTCGGCCTGATCACCCCGGAGCTGGAGAACCCCATCTTCCCGGCGCTCGCCCAGGTCATCGGGCAGGCGCTGACCCGGCAGGGCTACACGCCGGTGCTGGCCACCCAGACGCCGGGCGGCTCGACGGAGGACGAGCTGACGGAGATGCTCGTCGACCGCGGCGTCGCCGGCATCATCTACGTCTCCGGACTGCACGCCGACACCACCGCGGACATGCAGCGCTACGAGCAGCTGCGCGCGCAGGGCGTGCCGTTCGTGCTGGTGGACGGCTTCTCCCCGAAGGTGCAGGCGCCCTTCATCTCCCCCGACGACCGGGCCGCGATGACGCTGGCGGTCACGCACCTGGCCTCCCTCGGGCACACCCGCATCGGCCTGGCCCTCGGCCCCAAGCGGTTCGTGCCGGTGCAGCGCAAGATCGAGGGGTTCGTGCGGGCGATGCAGGAGCAGCTGGGCCTGCCCGCCGACACGATCGAGACCGAGCTGATCCAGCACTCCCTCTACACGCTGGAGGGCGGCCAGGCCGCCGCGACGGCGCTGATGGACCGTGACTGCACGGCCGTGGTCTGCGCCAGCGACATGATGGCGCTCGGCGCGATACGCGCGGCCCGGCAGCGCGGCCTCGACGTCCCCAAGGACATCTCGGTGGTCGGCTTCGACGACTCCCCGCTGATCGCCTTCACCGACCCGCCCCTGACGACGATCCGCAAGCCGGTGCCGGCGATGGGGCAGGCCGCGGTGCGCACGTTGCTGGAGGAGATCGGCGGGACGCCCGCGCCCCACAGTGAGTTCGTGTTCATGCCGGAGCTGGTGGTGCGTGGTTCGACCGCTTCGGCCCCTGGGGACCGGAATCGCCCGTAACTCCTCCATAGGGCGGAGAAGGTGCGGGATGGACCCGACCAGGGGATGATCGGTCGGAGAAGGCTTTTCTGGCAGACTCTGTCCTCATGGGTGACACGACCGTGACGACCCCGGAGGGCCGCGCAGAGGCCGTTCGGCGGCCTGTCGCGGCCGGCCCGGGGCCGGGACCGCTCAGCCGGTTCCGCACGCCGCGGGCGCCGCGGCTGTGGTTCGAGATCCTGCTGATCGCGGTCAGTTACTGGACGTACTCGCTCGTTCGCAACGCGGTCCCCGAACAGCGCGGCCAGGCGCTGCGCAACGCCGACTGGATCTGGCAGGCCGAGCAGCACCTGGGCATCGCCGTCGAGCGGTCCGTCAACCACGCGGCCAACTCGGTGGGTTGGCTGATCGTCGGCATGAACTACTACTACGCCACGCTGCACTTCGTGGTGACGATCGGTGTCCTGGTGTGGCTTTACCGCAGCCATCCCGGCCGGTACGCGGCGACCCGTCTCGCCCTCTTCGCGACGACGGCGGTGGCCCTGGCCGGCTACTACCTGTATCCGCTCGCCCCGCCCCGCCTGATGACCGGCGGACACTTCATCGACACGGTGCTGGTCCACCAGACCTGGGGCTCGATGGCCTCCGGCGACCTGAAACACATGTCGAACCAGTACGCCGCGATGCCGTCGATGCACATCGGCTGGTCCCTCTGGTGCGGCCTGACGGTCGTCGCGCTGGCCCGGGTGCCGTGGGTGCGGGTCCTGGGCGCGCTCTACCCGGTGGCGACGCTGGTGGTCATCGTCGCGACGGCCAACCACTTCTGGCTGGACGCGGTGGGCGGCGCGCTGTGCCTGGCGTTCGGCTTCACGGTGGCCCGCCTGTGGTACGGCGCCCAGCCGTACGCGCTGCCGCGACACGTCCCCGCCCGGAGGCCGCGCGACGACACCGGGGACACGCCCTCGGAGACCCCGCCGCGCGCCACGACGGGGCGCCGCGCGGCCTAGAGCCGCTGCTCCCCGCTGCCGTAGAACAGGGCCTCCACCACCGTCCTCGCCCGGCGGGTCGTACGGCGGTACGCGTCGAGCATGTCGCCGACGTGGCCCGGGCCGTGGCCGAGGTAGCGGCCCACCGCCGCCAGCTCGCGGCCGTCGGTGGGGAAGGTGTCCCCGGCCCGCCCCCGCACCAGCATCACGGCGTTGCGGACACGGGTGGCGAGCACCCAGGCCTCGTCGAGGATCCCGGCTTCCTCGGCGCCGATCAGGCCGGCCTCGCGGGCGGCGGCCAGGGCCTCACGGGTACGGGTCGTGCGCAGCCCGGGGACCTCCGCCGCATGCCGCAGCTGCAGCAGCTGCACGGTCCACTCGACGTCCGACAGCCCGCCCGGCCCGAGCTTGGTGTGCAGCTTCGGGTCGGCGCCGCGCGGCAGCCGCTCGGACTCCATACGGGCCTTGAGCCGCCGGATCTCCCGTACGGCCTCCTCGCCCAGCCCGCCCCGGCGGTAGCGCAGCGGATCGATCAGCTCGATGAACCGGCGCCCCAGGTCCTCGTCCCCGGCGACCGGCTCGGCCCGCAGCAGGGCGTGCGACTCCCAGGTGAGGGACCAGCGGCGGTAGTAGGCCTCGTACGACTTCAGGGTGCGCACCAGCGGCCCGGACTTGCCCTCGGGCCGCAGGTCGGCGTCGATCAGCAGGGGCGGGTCGGAGCTGGGGATCTGCAGCAGCCGCCGCATCTCGGCGACGACCTTGTTCGCGGCCTGACCGGCCTCCCGCTCGTCCACGCCGTCGCGCGGCTCGTGCACGAAGAGGACGTCGGCGTCGGAGCCGTAGCCCAGCTCGTGCCCGCCGAAGCGGCCCATGGCGATCACGGCGAACCGGGTCGGCAGGGTGTCCCCCCACCCCTCCCGCACGACCGCGCGCAGCGTCCCGGCGAGGGTGGCGGCGGTCAGGTCGGAGACGGCGGCGCCGACCCGGTCCACGAGGGCGCCCTGGTCGGCCTCGGCGGGCTGGGTCTCGGTGCCGTAGGAGCCGACGATGTCGGCGGCGGCCGTACGGAACAGCTCGCGCCGCCGGACGCCACGGGCGGCGGTGACGCCCTGGGCGGCGTCGTCGGCCCGCCGGACCGCGGCGAGGATCTCCTGCTCCAGATGGGCCCGGGACCGGGGCGCGAGGCCGCCCCCGTCGCCGTCGCCGAGCAGCGCGACGGCCTCCGGCGCCCGCATCAGCAGGTCGGGCGCGAGCCGCCCGGCGGACAGCACACGCGCCAGGTTCTCGGCGGCGGCGCCCTCGTCCCGCAGCAGCCGCAGATACCAGGGCGTCTTGCCCAGGGCGTCGGACACCTTGCGGAAGTTGAGCAGTCCGGCGTCCGGGTCGGCGGAGTCGGCGAACCAGCCGAGCAGCACCGGCAGCAGGGTGCGCTGGATGGCGGCCTTGCGGGTGACGCCGGACGCCAGGGCCTCCAGGTGGCGCAGCGCGGAGGCCGGGTCGGCGTACCCGAGCGCGACGAGCCGCTCCCGTGCCGCCTCCGGGCTGAGCCGGACCTCGCCGGAGGGCAGCTGCGCCACGGCGTCGAGCAGCGGCCGGTAGAACAGCTTCTCGTGCAGCCGCCGTACGCCGCTGGTGTGCCGCTTCCACTCGCGGGTCAGCTCGGTCACCGGGTCGGTACGCAGCCCGAGCGAGCGTCCGATACGGCGCAGGTCGGCGTCGTCCTCGGGGACGAGGTGGGTGCGGCGCAGCCGGTGCAGCTGGATGCGGTGCTCCATGGAGCGCAGGAAGCGGTAGGCCTCGTCGAGCTGGGTGGCGTCGGCGCGGCCGACGTACCCGCCGGCGGCGAGCGCCTGCAAGGCGTCGAGCGTCTTGCCACTGCGCAGCGAGGCGTCGGCCCGGCCGTGCACGAGCTGCAGCAGCTGCACGGCGAACTCGACGTCCCGCAGTCCGCCGGGCCCGAGCTTCAGCTCCCGCTCCACCTCGGCGACGGGAATGTTCTCCACGACCCGGCGCCGCATCTTCTGCACGTCGGCGACGAAGTTCTCCCGCTCGGCGGCCTTCCACACCAGCGGTTCGACCGCGGCGACGTACTCCTCGCCCAGCTCCAGGTCGCCGGCGACGGGCCGGGCCTTGAGCAGCGCCTGGAACTCCCAGGTCTTGGCCCAGCGCTGGTAGTAGGCGAGATGACTGCTCAGCGTCCGCACCAGGGGCCCGTTGCGCCCCTCGGGCCGCAGATTCGCGTCGACGGGCCAGATGGAGCCCTCGACGGTCGTCTCGGAACAGATCCGCATCATGTGCGAGGCGAGCCGGGTGGCGGCCCGCAGCGCCTTCCCCTCGTCGGCGCCGTCGACGGCCTCGCCGACGAAGATGACGTCGACGTCGGAGACGTAGTTCAGCTCGTGCCCGCCGCACTTGCCCATCGCGATGACCGCGAGCCGGCACAGCGCCGCGTCCTCGGGCGCGGCGGCCTTCGCCAGGGCGAGGGCGGCGCGCAGGGTGGCGGTGGCGAGGTCGGCCAGCTCGGCGGCGGTCTGGGCGACGTCGGTGGTGCCGCAGACGTCCCGTGCGGCGACGGAGAGCAGGCAGCGGCGGTAGGCGACGCGCAGGGCGACGGGGTCGCCGGCCTCGGCGAGCCCCCGCTCGAACTCCTCCACCCCCGGGTGCAGATCCTGCGGCTCGTACATCACGAGCGCCCGCCAGTCCTGCGGGTGGCGGGCGAGGTGGTCGGCGAGCGCGACGGAGGCGCCGAGGACGCCGAGGAGGCGGTCGCGCAGGGGCTTGGCGGCTATCACCGTGTCGAGCAGTTCCCTGCGGGCCGCGGGGGCGGACTGGGCCTCCAGCAGGCCGACGAGGCCGCGGAGGGCGAGGTCGGGGTCGGCGGTGGCGCCCAGTGCTTCCAGCAGGACGGGGTCGTTGCGGACGGGGGCGAGTTCGGGTGCGTCGAGGAGGCGTTCGGCGGCGGAGGCGTCGGTGAAGCCGTGCCGCAGCAGCCGAGAGAAGGTACTGCTCCTGCGCCCCGGCGCCGTCATGTCCGGCCTCCCTTTCCCTCAGGTCGTCCTGGCCAGAGCCTAACCGGAGGGCGGGGACGGTGGGCGGGTGGGACGCGGAGGCCGGGGGCCGGGGCGGCACGTGGACCGGCACTGCGGGGGCACCCAGCGCTGGTGCGGGCCGGGGGTGGGTGGCGCAACCCGGCGCGACGGGGTGCCGCTGCGCCCACCGTGCCGCCCCAGCGGCACGACTGCCCGCAGCTACGTCGGAGGGGCGTCCATGCGTGCGGCCGCCCGCAGCTAGGTCGGCGTGCGGCCCGCCGCCGCGGGGTGGGCGCCGGCCCAGCGGGGCGGCTGCCCGCAGCCAAGTCGCGAGGCGGCGCCGGCTACCCGCTACCCAAGCGGGGCGGCGCTGCCGTAGTCACGGCGGCCGGTAGACGCGTACGGCGAGCAGGGGACGTGTCGGGGGGTGTCCGCCCGCAGCGGGCGGCGGAAAGTGGCGGTAAGAATTTGACCGACGCAGCGGCGCACCGAGGACGGATACCCCCCGGCGCGGCCCCGACCCCACCACCAGCCGCAGGCGCTACAGCAACCACCCACGGACAGAAACGGGCCGCCGCAGGCATTCAGGGGCGCGGGGAACTGCGCGAGCAACCACCCACCCCCAGACGCCTCACGAC
This sequence comes from Streptomyces griseosporeus, assembly GCF_014656055.1. Lineage (GTDB taxonomy): Bacteria > Actinomycetota > Actinomycetes > Streptomycetales > Streptomycetaceae > Streptomyces > Streptomyces griseosporeus. The sequence continues at coordinate 68,082 of NZ_BNBR01000010.1, read as the reverse complement.
TCCGCCGCCCACAGCGCCCGCACATGCCCCAGATGGCGTCGCATGACCGCCTCCGCCCCCTCCCCGTCCCCCGCCAGCATCCGCTCCAGCAGCTCCAGGTGCTCCTCCGCGGACGCGACCAGCAACCCCCGCTCGTCCAGCGCCGTCAGCCCGTACAGCCGGGACCGCTTGCGCAGGTCCCCCACCGTCTCCACCAGCCGGTCGTTGCCGTGCAGCGCCAGCAGGGACAGGTGGAAGCGGCGGTCGGCGTCCAGGTACCCGATCAGGTCGTGCTCCCGCGCCGTCGCCACGATCTCCTCCGCCACCGGCCGCAGCGCCTCCAGCTGCTCCCGGCTCGCCGACCGCGTGACCGCCCCCACCGTCGGCACCTCGATCAGCGCCCGCAGCTCGCTGTACTGGTCGAGGTCCTTCTCGCTCACCTCGGTCACCCGGAACCCCTTGTTCCGGACGGGCTCGACCAGCCCCTCCCGCACCAGGTCGAGCATCGCCTCCCGCACGGGCGTCGCCGAGATGCCGAAGTCCGAGGCGAGCGCCGGCGCCGAGTACACCCGCCCCGGCTGCAGCTCCCCGGAGATCAGCGCGGCGCGCAGGGCATGGGCCACCTGGTCGCGCAGCCGCTCCTGCGCGGTGATGAGGTTGGCTTGCTTCAGGTGGCCACCCATGGTGTCTGCCTCCGGGGGGTTTGCAGGTCTCGGCTCGGTACGGGTCTCGCGGGCTCTCGGGCTCTCGGGCTCTCGGGCACCTCAGAGTAGGAAACCCGCCGGGAAAGGATCCTCCGGGTCCAGGAAGTACTGCGCGGTCCCCGTGATCCAGGCCCGCCCGGTGACCGCCGGCACCACCGCCGGCACACCCCCGACCGCCGCGTCGCCGATCAACCGCCCCACGAACCGCGTACCGATGAACGACTCGTTCACGAAGTCCGCCCCGAGCGGCAGCTCACCGCGCGCGTGCAGCTGCGCCATCCGCGCCGACGTCCCCGTGCCGCACGGCGACCGGTCGAACCACCCGGGGTGGATCGCCATGGCGTGCCGGGAGTGCTTGGCGTCGGAGCCGGGCGCGATCAGGTACACGTGCTTGAGCCCGGCGATGTCCGGGTTCTCCGGGTGGACGGGCCGGTCGGCCCCGCCGTTCACCGCGTCCATGATGGCAAGCCCGGCCGCCAGCAGCTCCCCCTTGCGCTCCCGCTCGTACGGCAGCCCGAGCGCGTCCAGTTCCACGAAGGCGTAGAAATTCCCGCCGTAGGCGAGGTCGTAGGCGACGGTGCCGTACCCCGGCACCTCCACCGTCCGCCCCAGCCCGGCGCAGTACGCCGGCACGTTCGTCAGCGTGACCGACTCGGCCACGCCGTCCGCGACCCGGACGTCCACCGAGACCAGCCCGGCCGGGGTGTCCAGACGTACCGTGGTGACCGGTTCGACGACGGGCACCATCCCGGTCTCCACGAGCACGGTGGCGACGCCGATCGTGCCGTGCCCGCACATCGGCAGCGCGCCGGACACCTCGATGAACAGGACGCCCCAGTCGGCGTCGGGCCGGGTCGGCGGCTGGAGGATCGCGCCGCTCATGGCGGCGTGGCCGCGCGGCTCGTACATCAACAGGGTGCGGACGTGGTCGAGATGCTCGACCAGGTACCGCCGGCGCTCGGCCATAGTCGCCCCGGGCAGCACCCCGACTCCTCCGGTGACGACCCGCGTGGGCATGCCCTCGGTGTGCGAGTCGACAGCGTGGTAGACGTGCCGGGTCCGCATTACCGCACCTCCCCCGAGAGACCCGAGAGGCCGGAAGCCTCACCGAACCCCTCCGCCAGCACCTTCTCCGTGGCGGCGCGCACAGCCGCCGCCTCCGCCTCCCCCAGCGGGCCCCGCGGCGGCCGGGTGGGTCCGCCGGGCAGCCCGGCGAGGTCCATGGACAACTTGATGGCCTGCACGAACTCGGTCTTCGAGTCCCAGCGCAGCAGCGGGTGCAGCGCCCGGTACAGCGGCAGCGCCCGCTCCAGGTCGCGGGCGACCGCAGCCCGGTAGAGGTCCACGCACGCGTGCGGGAGCGCGTTGGGGTAGCCGGCGATCCAGCCGACGGCCCCGGCGAGGGCGAGTTCCAGCAGCACGTCGTCGGCGCCGATCAACAGGTCGAGCTCGGGCGCGAGTTCGGCGATCTCATAGGCGCGGCGGACGTCGCCGCTGAACTCCTTGACGGCGACGATGTGCCCGTCGCCGTGCAGCCGGGCGAGCAGCTCCGGCGTGAGGTCGACCTTGGTGTCGTACGGGTTGTTGTACGCGACGACCGGCAGGCCGGCCCGCGCCACCTCGGCGTAGTGGGCCCGTACCGCCCTCTCGTCGGCCCGGTAGGCGTTGGGCGGCAGCAGCAGCACGGACCCGCAGCCGGCCTCGGCGGCCTGCTCGGCCCAGCGGCGGGCCTCGGCGCCGCCGTACGCGGACACGCCGGGCATGACGCGGGCGCCGTCGCCTGCGGCCTCGACGGCGACGCGCACGACGCGGGCGCGTTCGTCGTCGGTGAGGGTCTGGTACTCGCCGAGGGAGCCGTTGGGGACGACGCCGTCGCAGCCGGCGTCGACGAGGCGGGCGACGTGGGCGGCGTAGGCGTCGTAGTCGACGCCGAGGTCGGGGCGCAGCGGCAGGGCGGTGGCGACCATGACGCCGTGCCAGGGGCGGGGGCGGGTGTCGGGAACGGTCATGCTCGGAACTCCTCGGCTTCGGGCGGCAGTTGGGCGAGGGGGCGCAGCGGTACGGGACAGGACAGCGGCCGGCTCTCCACGGCGGCGGCCCCCTCTCCCCCGGCGAGCCGGGCGACGGCCTGGCCGCACATGCGGCCCTGGCACCAGCCCATGCCGGCGCGGGTGAGCAGCTTGACGGTGCGGGTGTCGTGGGCGCCGTACCCGGCGACCGCCTCCCGGACGCGTCCGGCGGTGACCTCCTCGCAGCGGCACACCTCGGTGGCGTCGTCGAGCCAGTCGGCCCAGCCGGGGCCGGGCCGGTGGGCGGCGGCCATGGCGTCGGCGAAGGCGCGCAGCCGGGTCCGGCGGCGGGTGAGGGCGGCGTGGCGGCGCGGGTCGGCCGGGACGTCGTGCAGGGTGCGGGCGACGGCGTCGGCGGCGATCTCGCCCTCGGTGAGCGCGAGGTCGGCGCCGCCGATGCCGCAGGACTCGCCGGCGGCCCAGATGCCCGGCACGGTGGTCGCCTGGTCGGCGTCGACGACGAGGGCGTGGGTGTCGTCGGCGGTGCGGCGGGTGGCGCAGCCGAGGCCGACGGCGAGGTCGAGCTGCGGGACGAGGCCGTGGCCGACGGCGAGCGCGTCGCAGGGCACGCGGCGGCCGGTGCCGGGCACGGGCCGCCAGTGGTCGTCGAGGCGGGTGACGGTGACGGCCTCGACGCGGGCGGTGCCGTGGGCGGCGGTGACGGCGTGCCGGGTGAGCAGCCGGGTGGAGCGGCGCAGGAGACCGCCGCCGTAGCGGGCGCCCTCGGCGAGTTTGGCGGGGGTGCGCAGCACGGCCGGCAGGCTGCGGCCGTACGCGCGGTAGTCGGCGGCCTCGACGACGGCGGGGACGCGGGCCCCGGCGGCGGCGAGCGACGCGGCGACGGCGAGCAGGAGCGGGCCGCTGCCGGCGACGACGACCCGCCGGCCGGGCAGCACGAGCCCGGACTTGAGCATGGCCTGGGCGCCGCCCGCGCCGACGACTCCGGGCAGGGTCCAGCCGGGGAAGGGGAGCTGGCGCTCGTAGGCGCCGGTGGCGAGGAGGACGGCACGGGCGCGGACCGTGGCGGGCGTCTCGTCGGGGCCGACGACGGCGTGCAGCAGCCAGCAGCCGTCCCCGCGGGCGACGGTCCACACGTGGTGGCGGGGCAGGTACGTCACACCACCCGTCTCCAGTTGCCGCAGCCGCCGGGCGAAGTGCCGCCAGCCGTGGTGCAGGGCCTCGGGCCGAGCGGCGCGCAGGCCGGGGGCGGGGTACCGGTGGAACTGGCCGCCGGGCCGCTCCCCCGCGTCCAGCAGCGCCACGCTCAGCCCGAGGCCGGCGGCGCGGACGGCGGCGGCGAGGCCGGCCGGTCCGGCGCCGACGACGGCGAGGTCAACGGGTGGCGTCATGCCCGGTCCCCTCCTGCACGGTGACGACGTCCCCGGGCTGCACGGCGACCAGGCAGGCGCGCTGGTTGGGGCGGCCGTTGACGGTGGCGAGGCAGTCGTGGCAGACGCCGATCCCGCAGAACACCCCGCGCGGGGCGCCGCCGCCGCGGGTGGTGCGCCAGGACATGATCCCGGCGGCCCACAGCGCGGCGGCCAGGGTCTGGCCGGGCAGGGCGGTGAGGATGCGTCCGTCGAAGGTGAAGGTGTACGGCGCTGCCGGCGCGGCGCGCACCAGGCCGAGCGGGGTCTGGCTCATGTGCGGGCTCCTGGGGAGGGCGGGGGGCCGTCGGGACGGTCGAAGGGGTCGGAGAAGTCGTCGGCGGGGCCCCGGCTGTCGAATCGCTCAGGCCGGAACGGCCAGGCCCCGACCGGCGGTTCGTCCCCGGTCAGGGCCGCTGTCACCAGCAGTCCCGTGGCCGGGGCGAGGCCGATGCCGGCGCCTTCGTGGCCGCAGGCGTGGTGGAGGCCGGGGACGCGGGGGTCGGGCCCGATCGCGGGCAGGTGGTCGGGCAGATAGGGGCGGAAGCCGCAGTACGTGCGGATCGCGTGGACGTCGGCGAGGCGGGGGAAGAGGGCGGTGGCCTGGCCGGCGAGGCGGCGCAGGGCCTCGGTGGACAGGGTGCGGTCGAAGCCGACGCGTTCGCGGGTGGCGCCGATGAGGACGGGTCCGGCGGGGGTGCCCTCGACGACGGCGGAGGACTGGAGAGCGGCGGAGTCGCTGGCGACGTCCGCGATGTAGTCGGCGGCGTACACCTTGTGCCGGATCAGTCCGGGCGGCAGGGGTTCGGTGACGAGGACGAAGCCGCGCCGCGGCAGGACCGGCAGGCGGGTGCCGGCCAGGGCGGCGAGCCGGCCGCCCCAGGTGCCGGTGGCGTTGACGACGGCGGGGGCGTGCAGCTCGCCGCGCGGGGTGCGCACGCCGCGGACGGCGCCGTGCGGGCCGGTGAGGACGGCGGTGACCTCCTCGCCGAGCCGGACGAGGGCGCCGCGGCTCCGGGCGGCGCGCAGCAGGGCGGCGGCGGCCCGGGCGGGCTGGACCTGGGCGTCCTGCGGGTAGTGGAAGCCGCCGGCGAGTCCCTTGGTCAACTCCGGTTCGAGGTGGGCCAGTTCGTGCTCGTCGACTTCCCGCGCCTCGACTCCGGCGGCGCATTGTCCGGCCGCGAAGGCGCGGAGCGCGGTCAGGGCGGTCTCGTCGGGGGCGAGGACGAGGCCGCCCTTGGGTTCGTACTCGACGGCGTCCTCGGGCGGGAGGGCCGCGGCCAGTTCCCGCCACAACCGCGTGGACAGCAGGGCGAGTTCGAGTTCGGGTCCCGGCTCCTTGTCGGAGACGAGGAGGTTTCCCTCGCCGGCTCCGGTGGTGCCGCCGGCGACGGGGCCGCGGTCGACGACCGCGACGGAGAGGCCGGCGCGGGTGGCGTAGTACGCGCACGCCGCGCCGACCACTCCGGCGCCGACGATCACGGCGTCGAGAGAGGGTGCGGACATCTTCGTGGGCACGTCAGTAATATTTCACATGGCACTGTGCCTCACAAGAGCCCGTGCCCGCGTCCCGGTCACCGCCGCAGCGGCCCCTCGCAGGTGTAGTCGGCCGTCCCGCCCGTGCGGTCGGACCAGATCGTCACCTCCCCGAAGGAGCAGGTCATGTCGGCGAGGTTGGGCGAGGCGGGCGCGGCCCGGTCGAGCAGGTAGGCGTCGACGGTCTCCGTCATGTCCCGGAACACCAGGTCGGCGCTGCCCGCGTCGGTGAGCCGGGCGGTGATGCGACCGGTGCACGCGAAGCGGGGCATGCCGGGGTCGCCGTCGGCCGCGCACGCGGGGTCGGCGGAGGTGGCGGCGGCGAAGGCGGAGCGCACGGCGTCGGCGGTGGCCTCGCGCAGCCCGTCGTTCGGGGTGAAGGACGTGCGGGGCACGTACAGGTCGGTGACGCGGGCGATCTGCCGGTCCAGGAAGGCGTCGTAGCCCTGCTGGAGGGCGGCGTCGCGGCCCGCGCGGTCCCGCCAGGCGTCGAAGGCGGCGGGGTCGTCCGCCCGCAGGTAGCGGTACATCTCCCGCAGCAGGGAGGGGTGTTCGGTCCAGAGGTAATCGAAGAACGTGCCGGCGTAGTCGTAGAAGCGGAAGCCGTCGCCGTCGTAGGTGGCGTGCAGGAGCCGGTCGACGGTCATGCGCGGTCCGCCGTTGGCGGTGTCCCGGATGATCCCCTCCACCAGGGATCTGCGGACGGCGACGCCGTCGGCGCGGGTGGAGCCGGCGAAGAACTCCGCGGTGCCCTCGTCCATGGCGGTGGTGCGGTCGCCCTGGTACCAGGGGCCCTCGCCGAAGTAACCGGGCACGGCCCAGCGGCCGTTGAGGTAGTGCACGTACTCGTGGCGGAACAGCTCCTCCAGCGTCAGCCGGGAGTCCTGCGGGACGCGCCGCTGGTAGGTGTAGAAGGTGGCGCCGCGCTCGATGTAGATGCCGCCGTTGTTCGTGCCCATGCCGGTGAGCAGCGGGTGGTAGTTCTCGTAGTCGGCGCGGGAGGCGTACAGCACGACGGTGAGCACGGTGTTGGTGTCGCCGGCCAGGGGTGCCCGGGCGCCGAGGACGCGGTGGAACTGCGCCTTGACCTGCTTGCTCGCGTAGTAGAGCTGGTCGACGGTGGCGCGGTCGAGGGCGGTGCGGACGGTGAGGGCGCCGTTGTCGTAGCGGTAGGTCTGCGGGAACAGCTGCCGCTCGATGTCGTCCGCGCAGACGGCGTACGGCGCGCAGGCCTCGTAGTGGATCAGCCAGGAGACGACCTTGGCCCAGGGGGCGCTGCCCCGGCCCCAGTCGTCCGTAACCGGGGCGAGGAGGGCGCCGAGGTCGGCGACGATCCGGCCGCGCAGGGAGGCGACGGTGCCGAAGCGGGCGTACTCGGACAGGGCGTCGCGGACGGCCCACTCGTTGGGCGTGCCCTTGAGGTGGGTGTACTCGGCGAAGCGGCGGAAGGCGTCGCGGTAGGCGTCGTTGCGGGCGGCGAGGGTGCGGAAGGCGGTGTCGTGGTTGCCCTCGTACAAGCCGAGGTAGTTGACGCTGAGCGCGGCGAGCGCGGCGCCGCCCCAGGACGGGTCGGCGTAGGTGCTCGTGTGGTGGCGGTCGAGGGTGGCCAGCACCTTGCGGATCAGGTCGAGCTGGGACTGGCGCAGGCCGGGCGCGCTGCCGGTGTACAGGGCCTCGCGGAGGGTCTCGGCGTTGGCGCGGGTGGCGTCGAAGGTGCGGGGCGCGGTGCCGAAGTAGTACACGGCGCGGCGCACGGCCTCCAGGGTGGGCGCGTCGCTGATGTCGACCTCGTCGCGCGCGAAGTCGTGGTAGGCGACGGCGTGCAGGTAGGTGAACATCTCCAGTAGGTGGCTGGAGTCGCGGCCGTCGTGGCGGGCGGCGAGCGCGGTGGCGCGGCGGGCGACGGCCTGCACGTGGGCGTCGTCCATGACGGGCGCGAGGCGCGCGTCCCAGGTCCACAGGATGTCGCGCAGGCAACCGTCGGCGGTGACGTCCGGGGCGGCCAGGAAGTCGGCGAACGGCTCGGGGGCGAGACCGGTGACGCCATCGAGGGTGCAGGGGGCGACGGCTGTCCGCGGGGCGGCGGCCGTGCGGGCACCGGCGGTCCGCGGGGCGGCGGCGCCGGGGACGCGGCCGTCGGCGCGGTGTGCGCCGGGGGCCTGGGCGGTGGGGGCGACGCGGGCCGGCGCCTTGCCCAAGTGGTCGACGTCGTCGCCCGGTTGGCGGCCGGCGGGGACGGAGAGGGCAGGACCGAGGCCGTTGCCGACGGCGTGCGCGGCGGACGGGCCCGACGCGCCGAGCAGGGTCGCGGTCGCGGTGATGACCGCCGCGGCGAGCAGGGCGGTGCGTTGATGAAACACCAGCGGCTCCTCGTGTGGGGAGTGGCTCGACCAGGGCACGGACCGACAGCGATCAGCTTGATGCGTCCATGCCACTGTCATGTGAGCTGTAACATAGTAATGTGAAATTGCACTGACAACCCCTCAGGAGTCCTCGCTTCAGGAGCCGTCATGTCCGACACCGCCCCGCCCCTGCGCACCGGCAGCCACGACCTGTCCGTGTCCACGGAGTTGGCCCGTTTCATGGGCCGCGACTGGGCGCCGACACCGCTGCCGCAGGACGCCCGCGTCGCCGCCCGCGCGGTCACCCCGGCCCGCCGGGCCCGGCTGTCGGCGCGGTTCCCCGGCGAGCGACTGGTGATCCCCGCCGGCGAGTTGAAGGTCCGCTCCAACGACTGCGACCACCGCTTCCGGCCGTACAGCGCCTACGCCTGGCTGACCGGCCTCACCGGCGAGGACCAGCCCGGCCACGTCCTGGTCCTGGAGCCGTCGGGCCCGCACGACCACGAGGCGGTGCTGTACATACGCCCCCGCTCGCCGCGCACCGGCCGGGCCGAGCGGCCCGCCGACGCCTTCTACCGGGACCGCCGCCACGGCGAGTTCTGGGTCGGCCGCCGCCCCGACCTGGCCGAGACCGAGCGCCTGACCGGTATCCGCTGCGCCGACCTCGACGAGCCGGGCGGCACCCTGCCGCCGGGCCGCGAACCGTCCACGGACCCCGAACTGGCCGCCGTACTGTCGGAGTTGCGCCTCATCAAGGACGACTGGGAGATCGACCAGCTGCAGCAGGCCGTCGACCACACGACGGCCGGCTTCGAGGACGTCGTACGGTCCCTGCCGCGCGCCCTCGCCCACCCGCGCGGCGAACGCTGGATCGAGGGCGTCTTCGGGCTGCGCGCCCGCGCCGAGGGCAACGGCCTCGGGTACGAGACGATCGCGGCGTCCGGCGCCCACGCGTGCGTGCTGCACTGGACCCGCAACGACGGCGCGCTGAACCCGGCCGACCTGCTGCTGCTCGACGCGGGCGTGGAGACCGACACCCTCTACACCGCCGACATCACGCGCACGCTCCCCCTCTCCGGCCGCTTCTCCCCCGTCCAGCGCCAGGTGTACGAGCTGGTCCTCGCCGCGCAGGAGGCCGGTATCGCGGCGCTGCGGCCCGGCGCGCTCTTCCGCGACTTCCACCGGGCCGCGATGCGGGTCATCGCGGAGGGGCTGGCCGAGTGGGGCGTCCTGAAGGACGCCGAGGGCGATCTGCACCGGCGCTACACCCTGTGCAGCAGCGGGCACATGCTCGGCCTGGACGTGCACGACTGCGCCCAGGCGCGGGCCGGCGCCTATCTGGACGGCGTCCTGGAGGAGGGCCAGGTGCTCACCGTCGAACCCGGCCTCTACCTCCAGCCCGACGACCTCACCCTGCCGCCCGAGCTGCGCGGCATCGGCGTGCGGATCGAGGACGACCTGGTCGTCACCTCCGACGGCGCACGGCTGCTGTCCTCGGCGCTGCCGCGCACACCGGACGCGGTGGAGGAGTGGATGGGGACGCTCCTCGACAGCACCACCACACAGTGACCCAGGTCACATCGCTCGGCCGTCACATCGCGTCGGGTTCCTCCGTCACACCGGCGTACCCACTCGCACGACGACGGAGGAACACCGCGATGGACGCCCGACTGAACCTGCACGAGAACGCGATCGCCGCCAAGTTCTTCAAGCGCCTCAACGCCGCCGCGGCGGTGGTCGCCGAGGCCGGCCTGCCGGAGCGCACCGGGAACCTGGTGGTGCTCCGCGCCAGCCAGATCAACGGCTGCGGTTTCTGCACCGACATGCACACCAAGGACGCGCTCGCGGCCGGCGAGGACTCCACCCGCCTCGCCCTGGTCGCGGCCTGGCGGGAGGCGACGCTGTTCACCGACGCCGAGCGCGCGGCCCTGGAGCTGACCGAGGAGGCCACCCGGATCGCCGACGCGGCGGGCGGGGTGTCCGACGAGGTCTGGGAGCGGGCCGCCCGGCACTACGACGAGGACCAGCTGGTGGCGCTGATCTGCCTGATCGGCGTGATCAACGCCTACAACCGGGCGAACGTCGTCGTGCGCACACCGGCCGGCTGGTACGAGCCGGGCATGTTCGCGGCGTAGATCCACGCGGCCGGCAGGCCGATGCGGTGGCGCCGGGCCCGGTTTTCCGCTTCGGTGAAGGGGACCACCACGAGCCTCCAGGAGGCGGAACGATGGACTTCACCCTCGAAGTGATCCCCCTGCCGGTGAGCGACATCGACCGGGCCCGGGACTTCTACCGCGACAAGGTCGGCTTCCACGTCGACATCGACACGGAGGTCATGCCGGGGATGCGGATCGTCCAGCTGACGCCCCCGGGCTCCGGCTGTTCGATCGCGCTCGGCGACAGCATCTGGGAGATGGCCGGCGGCCCGCGCCCGGCCCCCGGCTCCTACCAGGGCCTCCAGCTGTGCGTGGCCGACATCAAGGCCGCCCACGCGGAGCTGACCGAGCGGGGCCTGGACGTCTCCGAGCCGGTGAGTTACGCCCCGGACGACGGCGCCACCTTCCTGTACTTCAAGGACCCCGACGGCAACGGCTGGGCGGTCCAGGAGTACCGCAGGCGCGCCACGGAGCCGCTGCACCGGGTGCTGGCCGAGCTGGCGGCTCGGCAGGGGCAGGGCTAGGGATTCACCGGGAGTTCACCCCCCGGGCCGGGCGGCGTGGGGCGGCGGAATGTTGGCGTGAGCATGCTACGTGCGCACCGCCGCTCCCCCGCCCCTCACCGGAGGTTGATGTGTCCGGCAGTTCCGTGTACCGCCGCAGCCGTGCCGCGCTGGCGTCCGCGTTCGCCCTCGCGGCCGCCGCCGTGGGCCTGTGGACCGGTCTCGGCGGTTCCTCTCCCGCCCAGGCGGCGACCGGGGTGCCGACCCCGGACCACGTCGTCGTCGTGGTCTTCGAGAACCACGCCTACAGCCAGGTCATCGGCTCCTCCAGCGCCCCGTACATCAACTCGCTGAAGTCCGGCGGCGCCAGCCTGACCCAGTCGTACGCCGAGACCCACCCGAGCCAGCCGAACTACTTCGCGCTGTTCTCCGGCTCCACCCAGGGCATCACCGACGACAGCTGCTACACGCCGGGCTTCTCCTCCGCCCGCAACCTCGCCTCCGAACTGCTCGCGGCCGGGAAGACCTGGGCGAGCTACAACGAGTCGCTGCCCGGCCAGGGTTCGACGACGTGCAGCAGCGGTACGTACGCCCGCAAGCACAACCCGTGGTTCGGCTTCGGCAACGTGCCGACCTCGTCGGCGTACACGTTCGCCCAGTTCCCCACCGACTACACCAAGCTGCCGGACGTCTCCTTCGTCGTCCCGAACCTGTGCAGCGACATGCACGACTGCTCGGTGTCCACCGGGGACACGTGGCTGAAGAACAACCTCGGCGCGTACGCCACCTGGGCCAGGACCCACAACAGCCTGCTCGTCGTCACCTTCGACGAGGACAACCGGCTCTCCGGCAACCGCATCCCGACCGTGTTCTACGGCCAGCCGGTCACCGCGGGCGCGTCCTCCTCGACGACGTACAACCACTACGACCTGCTGCGCACCCTGGAGGACATGAAGGGGCTCGCGACCCACGCGGGCAACGCGGCCTCCGCCCAGGACATCACCGGCATCTGGGCGTCCTGAGATGTACGTAGCGGACAGCCGCGCGGCCGGGACCCCGGCGCCGGCGTCCGCGGACGGCGCCGTCCGGCACCCCGCCGGGCGGCGCCGCGCCGCGGTCGCGCCCACGGTCCTCGCGCTCGGCACGGTCAGCCTGATCACCGACGTGTCCTCGGAGATGGTGACGGCGGTCCTCCCGCTGTACCTGGTGGCGGGGCTCGGTTTGTCCCCGCTGGGCTTCGGCCTCCTGGACGGCGTCTACAACGGCTTCTCCGCCGTCGTACGCCTGGCCGGGGGCCATCTGGCCGACCGGGGCGGCGGCCGGCACAAATGGGTCGCGGGGCTCGGCTACGGCGTCTCCGCGCTGTGCAAGCCGCTGCTGCTGCTCGCGCACACCCTCACCCCCATCGGCCTGATCCTCGCCGCCGACCGCACCGGCAAGGGCCTGCGCACCGCCCCGCGCGACGCGCTGATCTCCCTGTCGTCGCCGCCGGAGAGCCGCGGGCGGGCGTTCGGCGTGCACCGCGCCATGGACACGGCGGGTGCGCTGCTGGGCCCGCTGGTGGCGTTCTGGATCCTGCGGGCGACGGTGGACGGCTACGACGCGGTGTTCACGGTCAGCGCGTGCGTGGCCGTGGTGGGCGTGCTGGTGCTGGTGCTGTTCGTGCCGGGCGGGAGATCCGGGGCCGTGACCGCGGCCGGCCTCCGGCGCCCCACCTTGCGGGCGGCGCTCGCGCTGCTGCGGACGCGCGACCTGCGCCGTATCACCGTCTGCGCGGTGCTGCTCGGCCTGGCCACGGTCAGCGACTCCTTCGTCTACCTGCTGCTGCAGCGCCGGATCGGCGTGCCCGACCGCTGGTTCGCGCTGCTGCCGCTGGGCACGGCGGCGGCGTTCCTGCTGCTGGCGGTGGGGGCGGGCCGGCTGGCCGACCGGCTGGGCCGGTGGCGGGTGTTCCTCGCCGGCCATGTCGCGCTGCTCGCGGCGTACGGCCTGCTGCTGACCTCGTGGCACGGTACGGCGCTGCCGTACACCGTCCTGCTGCTGCACGGCGCGTTCTACGCCGCGACCGACGGCGTGCTGATGGCGGCGGCCTCGGACCGCGTGCCCGAGGGGCTGCGCTCGACCGGCCTGGCCGTGGTGCAGACCGGGCAGGCGCTGGCCCGGTTCGCCTGCTCGCTGCTTTTCGGGGCGGCGTGGACGGTGTGGGGCGACCGTACGGCGCTGCTGGCGTCGGCGGTGGCGCTGGGCGTCTGCGCGGCCTGGTGTTCCCTGACCCTGCGTCCGGCCCGGGAGGCCGCCGTATGACGTTCCGTACCCGCGTCCTCGTCCTGGTGGCGGCCGTCGCCGGGCTCGCAGCGGTCGCGCTGGCGTCGGTGCTGCACGCGTCGGCGCGGGCGGACCGCCGTGACGAAGTCCAGCCGGGCGGGCCCCGGGTCACCGCCGGCCGGGTCACGCTCACCGCGCCCGGCCGGATGGTGTTCCGGAACATGGCGTGGGGCCCGCACCGCGACGAGCTGACCAGCGTCCCGGCGGCGGACCCGGCGGCCCCGCGCACCGCGTCCGGCGTCAAGTGCCTCCGTTTCCACGCCGCTTCGGGCACCGGTGTGTGCCTCCAGGCGGTGCACGGCCCGGTCACCGACACCTACCGGGCGGTGATCCTGGACGAGAACCTGCACGTCACCCGCCGCTACGACGTACCCGGCATCCCGTCGCGCGCCCGGGTCTCCCCCAGCGGGCACTACGCCGCCTGGACGGCGTTCGTCGGCGGCGACTCCTACGCGGGGACGGACTTCTCCACGCGGGCGGCGATCGCGGACGTCCGCACGGGCGAGCTGATCCCGTCCCTGGAGTCGTTCCGGATCCTGAAGGACGGGCGGGCCTACCGGGCGGCGGACGTGAACTTCTGGGGCGTGACGTTCGCGGCGGACGACCGCACGTTCTACGCGACGCTGGCCACGCGGGGCCGGACCCACCTGGTCCGCGGCGACCTGCGCACCCGCACGGTGACGACGCTGCGGACGAACGTGGAGTGCCCCTCCCTGTCCCCCGACGGCACCCGGATCGCCTTCAAGAAGCGCGTCCCGGGCCTGCCGGCCGACGCCCCCTGGCGCCTGTACGTCCTCGACCTGCGCACCCTGCGCGAGACCCCGCTCGCCGAGCCGCGCAGCGTGGACGACCAGGCGGTCTGGAAGGACACCCACACCCTCCTGTACGCCCTCCCCGGCGACTACGGCGCCGACCTGTACGAACTCCCGTCCGACGGCACGGGAAAGCCGCGGCGCGTCAGCACCGCGGCGGTGTCCCCTGCCTTTCTTCCCTAGAAACGGTCAGTTCTGCCCGGGCGGGGCGTGCCCGGCGGGGTTCTGGTTCTCGGAGTTCTGGGTCAGGCCGCCACCGGTGCAGCTCGGCTGCTGGCCTCCTGGCTGCTGGCCGCCGTTGTTGGTACAGCTGGTGTCCACCGGCTGTATCTTCGCGTCGGCGATGTTGGCGCCGCCCAGCGTGAGCGCGCACACGGCCGCGCCGGCTCCGATACCTGTCGCGATCCGCCGGACGGTCAGTCTGGTCGTCATCCGCTCGCCTCCAGTCCTTGCGGTGGTGCGGCAGAGCAGCAACTGTCGCATCTCTCCCCCACGCTGCGCGGGAGGGGAGATCAGGTCAAGACAAAAGGTGCAATTAGCGCCTAATTACAATTATTGGGGCGCCACTCCTGCCACTCCCACCTCTCGCGTTAGGCCCGGGCGGCTTGAACCCCGATGCTCCACAGGCCGGTTGGGGCGGCCGGGGTCTGTCAGTGCCGGGTGACAGGATCACCCGCATGGTTCTCGTACGCACTACTCCGCCGCGGCCCGTGGACGTGAGCGCGGTCTTTCCCGAACTGGCGCCGCTCGCCCGGCCCGCGATCCGGCTGCACCCCCGTCCCGGGTCGCCTTCCGTCGAAGAGAGCTCGGTCGGGGGGCCGTTGTTGTGGCCGGCCGACGAGCCGTGGCCGCACTGCGAGGCCTTCCACCTGCACCGCGACAGCGGGTTCCGCCAGTCGCCGGCCGACGTGCGGCTGCTGAGGCGCATGCGGGTCCGGTGGCACAGCGATCACGGCGGTCCCGGGACGACCCCCGAGGAGGCGGCGATCAAGGAGCGCAACGCCGCCGTGCTCGCGGAGCGACTCGGCGCCGGGCCTCCGCTGCCCGCGGACTGCCCGGTCCCCCTGCTGCCCGTGGCCCAGCTGTACGTACGCGACATACCCCTGCTGCGGCCGCCCGGGCAGGCCGATCTGCTCCAGGTCCTGTGGTGTCCCTACGACCACGATCCGGACTACAAGCCGGCGACCGCGCTGTTCTGGCGGTCCGCCGCCGCGGTCGTCGACGTCCTCGGCACCCCGCCGGAGCCGTACGAGGTGAACTACGAGGGCTATGTGCCGGATCCGTGCGTCCTGGCACCGGAAGCGATCACCGAGTACCCCCACAGCCTCGACCTGAGCCCCGAGACACGGCGGGTGCTGGAGGACCGGAGCCGGTGGCGGGCGGCCGGCGCCGACGTGGCCGACGTCGACGCGGACTACCCTCTGGAGTTCTACGACACCCATCTGGCGGACGCGCCCGGCTGGAAGGTCGGCGGCTGGCCCCCCTGGGGCCGCACCGACCCCATCCCCCGGTACTGCGAGGCCTGTGAGGCCCGGATGGTCCCGCTCCTGACCGTCGCCTCCTACGAATGGGACGGCGGCGGGGGACGCAGCTGGGCGCCGCAGGAAGACCAGGCCGCCGCCCACAGCACGGGCAACTGCTGCGGCCAGAGCCCCTCGCAGCCGACCAAGGTCGAGGTCGGCAGCACGGACAACCTGCAGATCTACGTCTGCCCGGCCTCTCCCGGACATCCGCACACCGACCTGATCCAATGAGCCACCGGCCCTGCCCGGCCCCGCCTACAGCACCGGCAGATTCTTCCGCAGCTCGAACGCGGTGACCTCCGAGCGGTACTCCTCCCACTCCTGCCTCTTGTTGCGCAGGAAGAAGTCGAAGACGTGCTCGCCGAGGGTCTCGGCGACGAGGTCGCTGCGTTCCATCAGGCTCAGGGCCTCGCCGAGGTTCTGCGGGAGGGGCTCGATGCCGAGGGCGCGGCGTTCGGCGTCGGAGAGGGCCCAGACGTCGTCCTCGGCGCCCGGCGGGAGTTCGTAGCTCTCCTCGATGCCCTTGAGGCCGGCGGCCAGCAGGACGGCGTAGGTCAGGTAGGGGTTGGCGCCGGAGTCGATGGAGCGGACCTCGACGCGGGCCGAGCCGGTCTTGCCGGGCTTGTACATGGGCACGCGGACCAGCGCCGAGCGGTTGTTGTGGCCCCAGCAGATGTAGGAGGGGGCCTCGCCGCCGGCGCCCGCGGTGCGCTCGGTGCCGCCCCAGATGCGCTTGTAGGAGTTGACCCACTGGTTGGTGACGGCGGAGATCTCCGCCGCGTGCCGCAGCAGGCCCGCGATGAAGGAGCGGCCGACCTTGGAGAGCTGGTACTCGGCGCCCGACTCGTAGAACGCGTTGCGGTCGCCCTCGAAGAGCGACAGGTGGGTGTGCATGCCGGAGCCGGGGTGCTCGGAGAACGGCTTCGGCATGAAGGTGGCCTGCACGCCCTGCTCCAGCGCCACCTGCTTCATCACCAGGCGGAACGTCATGACGTTGTCGGCGGTGGACAGCGCGTCGGCGTACCGCAGGTCGATCTCCTGCTGGCCGGGGGCGCCCTCGTGGTGGGAGAACTCCACCGAGATGCCCATCGACTCCAGCATGGTGATGGCCTGGCGGCGGAAGTCCATGCCCACGTTCTGCGGGGTGTGGTCGAAGTAGCCGGAGTTGTCGGCGGGGGTCGGCCGGGTGCCGTCGACCGGCTTGTCCTTCAGCAGGAAGAACTCGATCTCGGGGTGGGTGTAGAAGGTGAAGCCGAGGTCGGAGGCGCGGGCCAGGGCACGCTTGAGGACGTACCGCGGGTCGGCGAAGGACGGGGAGCCGTCCGGCATCAGGATGTCGCAGAACATGCGGGCGGTGCCGGGGGCCTCCGCGCGCCACGGCAGGATCTGGAAGGTGGACGGGTCCGGCTTGGCGATCATGTCGGACTCGTAGACCCGGGCGAAGCCCTCGATGGCGGAGCCGTCGAAGCCGATGCCCTCGTCGAAGGCCTGCTCCAGCTCGGCGGGGGCCACGGCGACGGACTTGAGGAAGCCCAGCACGTCCGTGAACCACAGGCGTACGAACCGGATGTCGCGCTCCTCCAACGTCCGGAGCACGAACTCCTGCTGCTTGTCCATCTTCCGCTTCCCCATCCTTGCTGGTCAGGCCGCCTGTCCCACGTCCCGCGGGCGGGCGGTCGGGCACCTGAGCATCCCACCACAACACCATTTCATGCGCGTTGCGGACCATGATCGGCCGACCGACCGGGGGCTGAACGCCCCGCGTACGGCAGGTGTACCGCTCAGGCCCATCTTGCCTGCTCGCACCGACATCCGTAATGGCCGGTCCCCGCCGCCGCTCCCCTGGCCGGATCCGCGCCTTTAATTTGCATCTCAGATGCAACTTTTAATACGGTGCCGACGCCCAGCCCGCCCCGAGGAGGCCTGATGCTGTCCGCCCCGTCCGCCGCCGTCGTCCGCGCGACCCTGCCCGCCGTCGGCGCGCACCTCGACGAGATCACCGAGCGCTTCTACGCCGGCCTGTTCGCCGCCCACCCCGGCCTGCTGCGGGACCTGTTCAACCGCGGCAACCAGGCCGCCGGCACCCAGCGCCAGGCCCTGGCCGGCTCC
Organism: Streptomyces griseosporeus; assembly: GCF_014656055.1. Taxonomy (GTDB): domain Bacteria; phylum Actinomycetota; class Actinomycetes; order Streptomycetales; family Streptomycetaceae; genus Streptomyces; species Streptomyces griseosporeus. The sequence continues at coordinate 50,657 of NZ_BNBR01000010.1, read as the reverse complement.
ATCGCCGCGTTCGCCGCGCACCTGCTGGACCACCCCGAGCAGCGGCCCGACGCGATGCTGCACCGCATCGCGCACAAGCACGCCTCCCTCGGCGTCGCCCCCGAGCAGTACGCCGTCGTCCACGAGCACCTGTTCGCGGCGATCGCCGGCGTCCTCGGCGAGGCCGTCACGCCCGAGGTCGCCGCGGCCTGGGACGAGGTGTACTGGCTGATGGCGAACGCCCTGGTCGCGATCGAGAAGCGGCTGTACGAGGAGAGCGGCGAGCCGGGCCTGCGGCAGTGGGAGGTCGTCGAGCGCGTCGAGGAGACCGCCGACGTGGCCACCTTCCGGCTGCGCCCAGTCGACGGGGGCCCGGTGCCCGCCTTCCGCGCCGGCCAGTACGTCTCGGTCCGCGTCGGGCTGCCCGACGGCGCCCGCCAGATACGCCAGTACAGCCTCTCGGGCGCGCCCGCCGAGACGATCCGGCAGATCAGCGTCAAGCGCGTGCCCGGCGACGGCACCTCCCCCGACGGCGAGGTCTCGAACCACCTGCACGCGCGCGTACGGGAGGGCGACGTCCTGGAGCTGTCCGCCCCCTACGGCGACCTCGTCCTCGACGACGCCCCGGACGCGCCCGTGCTGCTCGCCTCCGCCGGCATCGGCGTCACCCCGATGATCGCCATGCTGGCGCAGCTCGCGGAGGACGGGCACCGCGCCCCGGTCACCGTCGTGCACGGCGACCGTTCCCCCGCCGACCACGCCCTGCGCGCCGAGCACGAGGCCTACACGGCCAAGCTGCCCGACGCCGCCCTGCACCTCTGGTACGAGCAGGACGCCCCGGCCGGTGCCCGTACCGGCTTGGTGGACCTCACCGGCGTCGCCGTACCGGCGGGCACGCGCGCGTACCTGTGCGGACCGCTGCCCTTCATGCGGTCGGTGCGGGAGCAGCTCCTCGCCAGGGGCGTCGCCCCGGCCGACATCCACTACGAGGTGTTCGGGCCGGACCTCTGGCTGGCCCGGGGCTGATCAGCGCGCCCTGGGCAGGCCGAGGAGCAGCGGTCCCGTCGGGTCCGCGACGAGGTCCGCCAGGGTGACCGGGTCCAGGGCGGCGTAGAAGGCCTCCTGGGCCCGGCGCAGTGCTCCGCGCAGGCGGCAGGCGGTGTGCAGGGGGCAGGGGGTGGCGCCCTCGCAGTCGACGACGTCGCCGTCGCCCTCGAAGGTGCGTACGACGGCGCCCACGGACGCCGTACGGCCCTTCTCGGTCAGGGCGAGGCCGCCGCCCCGGCCGCGGCGGGCGTCGACCAGGCCCAGGCGCTGCAGCTCGGCGACGACCTTGGCGGCGTGCGTGTAGGGCACGTCCATGTCCGCGGCGACCTCGCGGGTCGTCGGGAGGGGGGTGTCGGAGACCGCGAGCCGCATCAGGAAGCGCAGCGCGAGGTCGGTGGAGCGCAGGAGCCGCATACCGGCCAGCCTAGATAATTCGCATCTCCGATACCACTTATCCCCGGGCCTTGCGGCCGATGGCCGGGGTCGCTCTACAGCGCGCCCCTCCTTCCCCACTACGATCAGCCGCACCCGTCCGTCCCCTCTCCCCCGAAGGACACCCCATGGGCTCCGGCAACACGAGCAGCAGCGCGGCGCGCAAGGCGCGCATAGAGGAGATGCGGCGCGCCGAGCAGGCCCGCGAGCGGCGCAACCGGGTCCTCGTCATCGGCGCGAGCGTGGTGGCGGTCGCCGCGCTCGTCGTCGGCGGTGTGTTCGTGGTCAACAACCGGTCCGACGCCTCGGACGATTCCGCCGCCGGCAAGACCGGCGAGGCCAAGAACGCCTCCGGGCAGTTCGTCACGGGCGCCGACGGGGTGAAGACCTGGCAGGGCACGCTGTCGCGCAACCACGTCACCAAGAGCGTCGACTACCCGATGCAGCCCCCGGTCGGCGGGGACCACCACCCGATCTGGGCCGACTGCAACGGCACCGTCTACACCAAGGCGATCAAGAACGAGAACGCCGTGCACTCGCTGGAGCACGGGGCCGTGTGGGTGACGTACACCGACAAGGCGGCCAAGGCCGACGTGGAGGCGCTGGCCGCCAAGGTGAAGAAGACGCCGTACACGCTGATGAGCCCCTACGAGAACCAGGACGCGCCGATCGTGCTGTCCGCGTGGGGGCACCAGCGGACGGTGAAGAGCGCGAGCGACCCGGCGGTCGACGCGTTCCTCCAGACGTACGTGCAGGGCAAGCAGACGCCGGAGCCGGGCGCCTCGTGCAGCGGCGGGACGATGCAGTGAGGCCGCACGTCGGACTGGTCGCCGGGGCCGCCGCGGCGGCGCTCGTCGCGGCCGGGGCGATCACCTACGCGGTCGCGGAGGACCGCGGTCCGGCGACGGCGGTGCCGGCCGCGGACTCCGCGGACGCCGGGTTCGCCCGGGACATGGCGGTCCACCACCAGCAGGCCGTGGAGATGTCGTACCTGGTGCGCGACCGCACGAAGGACGAGGAGGTGCGGCGCCTCGCCTACGACATCGCGCAGACGCAGGCCAACCAGCGCGGCATGCTGCTGGGCTGGCTCGACCTGTGGGAGCTGCCGAAGGTGTCGGCCGAGCCGCCCATGACGTGGATGGGCATGGGCGGCATGCCCGAGGCCAAGGACGGCGCGCTGATGCCGGGCATGGCCACCAACAGCGACCTGAGGAAGCTCCAGTCGCTCAGCGGCCGGCAGGCCGAGGTGTTCTACCTCCAGCTGATGACCGACCACCACAAGGGCGGCATCCACATGGCCGAGGGCTGCGTGGAGCGGTGCGCGGTCGGCGTGGAGAAGCGGCTGGCGCAGGGCATGGTCGACGCGCAGCAGTCGGAGATCGCGCTGATGGCCGACATGCTGAAGGCCCGCGGCGCGACACCGCGGGCCTGAGCACGGGGGCTACGCCGTCTCGCGCCACCCGTTGGTGATCGGCAGGCGGCGGTCCTTGCCGAAGCCCTTGGCGGAGATCTTGGTGCCCGGCGGGTACTGGCGGCGCTTGTACTCGGCGGTGTCCACCATCCGCAGCGTCTTCGTCACCAGGTCCCGGTCGTACCCGGCGGCCACGATCTCGTCGGCGCCCTGGTCCCGGTCGACGTACCGCTCCAGGATCGCGTCGAGGACCGGGTAGTCCGGCAGCGAGTCGGTGTCCACCTGGCCGGGGCGCAGCTCGGCGCTGGGCGGCTTGGTGATGGAGTTCTCCGGGATGGGCGGGGTCTGGCCGCGCTCGTGGGCGGCGCGGTTGCGCCACTCGGCCAGCCGCCAGATCCACGTCTTGTAGACGTCCTTGATCGGGCCGTACGCGCCCACCGAGTCGCCGTAGAGCGTGGAGTAGCCGACCGCCAGCTCCGACTTGTTGCCGGGGGCGAGGACGATGTGGCCCTCCTGGTTGGAGAGGGCCATCAGCAGCGTGCCGCGCAGCCGGGACTGGAGGTTCTCCTCGGCGAGCCCGGTCAGCTCGGCGGCCGCCATATAGGCGTCGAACATGGGCGCGATCGAGATCGTGCGGAAGTTCAGTCCGGTACGGCGGGCCAGCTCGGCGGCGTCGCCGCGGGAGTGCTCGGAGGAGTACTTCGAGGGCATGGACACGCCGTAGACGTTCTCCGCGCCGACGGCGTCGCAGGCGATCGCCGCGACGAGCGCGGAGTCGATGCCGCCGGACAGGCCGATGAGGACGGACCGGAAGCCGTTCTTCCGAACGTACGCGCGCAGGCCCACGACCAGGGCGGAGTAGACCTCCTCCTCGTCGTCCAGGCGCTCGGCGTAGCCGCCGGTGTGCTCCGGGGCGTAGGCCGGGAGGGGATCCTCGGACAGCACGACGCGGTCGATGCGCAGGCCGTCGTCGACGGTCCCGGTGGGGGCGCCGGGGTCGGCGGCCGGCAGGTCGAGGTCGAGGACGACACAGCCCTCGGAGAACTGCGGGGCACGGGTGACGACCTCGCCGTCGCGGTCGACGACGATCGAGTCGCCGTCGAACACCAGCTCGTCCTGGCCGCCGGTCATGGCGAGGTAGGCGGTGGTGCAGCCGGCCTCCTGGGCGCGCTTGCGGACCAGTTCCAGGCGGGTGTCGTCCTTGTTGCGCTCGTAGGGCGAGGCGTTGACGGACAGCAGCAGCCCGGCCCGGGCGGAGCGGGCGGCGGGGACCCGGCCGCCCTCCTGCCAGAGGTCCTCGCAGATGGCGAGGGCGATGTCGACGCCGTGCAGTCGGACTACGGGCATGGTGTCGCCGGGCACGAAGTAGCGGAACTCGTCGAAGACGCCGTAGTTCGGCAGGTGGTGCTTGGCGTAGGTGAGCACGACCTCGCCGCGGTGCAGCAGCGCGGCGGCGTTCTGCGGGGCGCCGGCCGGCTGGCCGTACTTCGGCTGGGCGGTCTCGCAGCGGTCGAGGTAGCCGACGAGCACCGGCAGTTCGCCGAGCCCCTCGTCGGCGAGGCGGGCGGCGAGCGCGCGCAGGGCGGCGCGGGAGGCCTCCACGAAGGAGGACCGCAGGGCCAGGTCCTCGACGGGATAGCCGGTGAGGGCCATCTCCGGGAAGGCCGCGAGATGCGCCCCCTGCTCGGCGGAGTGCCGACTCCAGCGGACGATCGTCTCGGTGTTCCCGGCGAGGTCGCCGACGCGCGAGTCGATCTGATTCAGGGCGAGTCGAAGTTGAGGCACGCGCCCAGTGTAATCGTCAGAGCGACGTTATGGGGGGCGGCGCGGGACCCGGCCGCAGTGGGCCGCGCCACGCCGCCCCCGTCGCGGGTTACCGCTTGCGGTACGACTGGACGTAGCCGTAGGCGGGCGAGCCGACGCCGGTGACGTCGTCGTAGCCCTTGACCGCCTGCAGCGAGCTGTCCTTGCCGAGGCTGCGCACGGAGGTGCTCAGGCCGTCGGCGGCGTCGAGGCCGTTGACGTAGTCGACGCGGACCACGGCGAGGCCGCTGCCCGTGGGGTTGTCGGTGACGTCGTGGTAGGCCTTCGAGCCGTGGCGGGCGTAGATCGCCGGGTTGGCGAAGCCGAGGGCCTGGCCGCCGTGGGCCTCCTGGGCGAGGGCCTGGACGCCCGCGATGACGGGCGCGGCGAGCGAGGTGCCGCCGATGCGGTACTCGCTGTACTGCTCGGTGCCGTCGGGGAAGGTCTGGGTCTGCCCGACGAGGAACCCGGTGTTGGGGTCGGCGATCGCCGCGATGTCCGGCACGACGCGGTTGCCGTCGGCGCTGTTGGCCTTGGCGAGCGCGTCGGGGACGACGCCCTTCTGGTAGTACGGCTGGGCGACGGTCTTGCTCGTGCCGCCGCCCGCGCCCGAGGTGAAGGTGCCGGGGAAGCCCGTCCAGCTCTTGCCGTCGGCGGACAGGACGGCCTTCTCGGTGCCCCAGCCGGTCTCCCACAGGTACGCGTCGCCCTTGCCGACCGCGAGGGAGGTGCCGCCGACGGCGGTCACCCAGGCGGAGTTGGCGGGGGTGTCGACCTGCTTGGTGCCGGTGTTGGCGACCTCGTCGCCGTTGTCGCCGGAGGAGAAGTAGAAGCCGATGCCCTCGACCGCGCCGAACTGGAACACCTGGTCGTAGGCGGCGGCCAGGTCCGGGGTCTGGTTGGCCTCGATGTCGCCCCAGGAGTTGGAGACGATGTCGGCGAGGTGGTTGTCGACGATCTTGCTGAGCGAGTCGAGCAGGTCGTCGTCGTAGCAGGACGCGGCGCCGACGTAGGTCACCTGGGCCGCGGGCGCGACGGCGTGCACGGCCTCGACGTCGAGGGTCTCCTCGCCGTACCAGCCGGCCGCGCCGCACTCCTTGGTCTTCGTGTACTTGTCCGGCAGCACCTGGCGCAGCTGCCCGGTGGTCCAGGCGGCGTCACCGTGCTTCTTCGCGTAGCTGCCCGCGTCGAAGGCGATGGTGGGCGAGGCGTAGGCGTCGGTGATGGCGATGCGGACGCCCTTGCCGGTGTAGCCGCCGGCGCCGTACGCGGCACGCAGCTGCCGGCCGGTGTAGCCCTTGGGGGCGTACGGGATCGTCTGCCCGTAGGCGGTGGGAAGCGTCGTGGCGAGGTTGGAGCCGTAGTACGACGAGAACGGCCCGGCGTTCTTGAACACCGCGTCCGGCGGCGGGAGCTGGTCCTTGTGGTTCGCCTTGTGCGGGGCGTTGTCCAGACCGGTGACGGTCAGGACGGCACCGGCGAGGCTCGCGGGGACGGAGGCGGTGGCCGCGGGCGCCCGGTAAGTCCCGCTCCCCTTCTTGTAGTTGTGCAGCTGGGTGCCGAAGGCCTGCTCGGCGGCGGCCACGTCACCGGTGACGGAGACGTAGTGCGCGGTGACGCCGGTGACCTTCAGTCCGGCGGAGGTCAGCCAGGACTTCACGGCGGCGACCTGGGCCTTCGTGGCACCGAAGCGGGACTGGGCCTGAGCGGCCGTCAGGTACTTGCCGTAGGCGGCCGACGACGGGTCGGAGACGGCCCTGGCGTACGCCGCGAGTCCGGCCGCGTCCTTGCCGGCCAGGTAGACGCGGGCGTTGACCGGGGCACTGTCCGGGGCGGCACCCTTGTCCGCCCCGGCCGTGGCCCACGCCGGCTTGGTCCCGGCCAGCGCGTCCCGGTGCGCCCCGCCGGCGGCGTGCGCCGCGGGTATCCCGAGCGCCAGCGCGCCCGCGAGCATGGGCAGGGTGGCTGCCAGGCTCACTCCGGCGCGCACCTTGGCGCGATTGGATCTCATAGAACCCCCTGTGTGCGGTTCGCTGCGAGTGATCACTCGACGGTGGCCACTCTTTCTCTGAACCGTTCATGTCAGGGGAATGGGCAGGCCAAGAAGAGCCCTCGAATGACCAAGAGCAGGCCAAGTGGGTTTGGGGGCGGGGGTTTTGGTGCGGGGGGTGCGATGGTCGCTCCCGTCAGGCCGCTGTCCCTCACGACACGACCGGCCTCACCCCGTCCCGGGCGGCTCCTCCTGCGCCGGCGCACCCCGCCCGACGGTCAGCGACCACCGCACGGGCGACGGCGCCTCGACGGCGACCGTCCCGCCGCGGTCGGCGCCGCTGACGGCCACCTGGTTGTAGGTGGTACTCACCTCGCCGGGGAGGCACTTCTGCGGGAACGAGACATGGACGGACGACACCGACACCTTGACCGTCCCCTCCCCCTCGCAGCGCACCGCGACGATCAGCGCGTCACCCTTCCCGCCGCTCGCGTACGGGACCTCGGCGTTGCCGCTCGTCGCGCCCCGGCGGCCCGCGACCGTTTCCCCCGCGTCCAGTTCGGGCGGCTCCTGCGGCGACCGGGCCGCCGTACGGGGAGACGGGTGGCTGCCGGCCACCGGCCGCCGGTCGTCGGTGTCGTCCGAGGTGCAGGCGGCGAGCAGGGACAGGGCGGCGGCCAGGCAGAGGACGCCCAGGCGGCCGCGGGTGCGTAAGGGCATGTCATCTCTCCCATAAGGCCCGGCCGTTGTGGGTACGCGGATCGCCCTCACGGTACGGGACCACCGTCCGTCCGGTACGGCCGACGGGGAACTGACGGCCTGCCAGGACGGATGCGAGGACGGCGTCAAGGGGTGCGAGGACTGGACGCGGCGCCCCGCCCGTCCAGGTGACGCGGCGCCCCGCCCGTCCTGGCGACGCGGCACCCCCGGCCGTCCCGCCCTCAGGACCGCACCGCCTCCGCGTCCTGCGGCACGTGCCCCGCGACCACCCGTTCCCGCGTGGCCGGCGCCGGTGTCCGGCGCCGGTCCACCCCGTACGCCACCGACGCGACGCCCACGCCCAGCACCGCCAGGACCGCGCCCGCCAGGGCCGGGGACGTCGTACCGAAGCCCGCCGCCAGGGCGAGGCCGCCGATCCAGGCGCCGCCCGCGTTGGCGAGGTTGAAGGCTGCCTGGTTGGCGGAGGAGGCCAGGGAGGGCGCCGCGGCGGCCTTCTCCATGACCATCAGCTGGAGCGGGGAGCCGGTGACGAAGGCCGCCGTGCCGAGGAGGGTGACGGCGAGGGCGGCCGTGACCGGGTTCCGCATCAGCAGCGGGAAGGCGGCCAGCACCACGGCCAGCGAGGCCAGGCCGCCGAAGAGGGTGGCCCGCATGGCGTGGTCGGCCAGGCGGCCGCCGAGCAGGTTGCCGATGGTCGCGCCGACGCCGAACAGGGCCAGGAGCGCCGTGACGCTGGTGTCGGCGTAGCCGGCCGCGTCGGTCAGCATCGGGGTCACGTAGCTGTAGGCCGCGAAGAGCGCGCCGAAACCGGCCACCGTCGTGCCCAGCGCCAGCCACACCGGCAGGGACCGCAGCGCGGCCAGTTCGCCGCGCAGGCCGCCGGCGGGGGCGCTGCCGCCGCCGTCGCGCGGGATCAGCAGGGCCAGCGACGCGATCGCGGCGAGGCCGATCACGCTCACCCCGAGGAAGGTGGCCCGCCAGCCCAGGTGCTGGCCCAGCAGCGTGGCGGCGGGCACGCCCGCGATGTTGGCGACGGTCAGGCCGAGGAACATCAGCGACACCGAGCGCGCCTTGCGCTCCGGCGGCACCAGCGTCGTCGCGACGACCGCGCCGACCCCGAAGAAGGCGCCGTGCGGCAGTCCGCTGAGGAAGCGGGCGGCCAGGAGGGAGGTGTTGCCGGGCGCGAGCGCCGAGAGGGCGTTGCCCGCGACGAACAGGGCCATCAGGGCGATCAGGACCGTACGGCGGGACATCCGCGCGGTCGCCGCGGCCAGCAGCGGGGCGCCGATGACGACGCCCAGCGCGTACGCCGAGACCAGGTGCCCGGCGGTGGGGATCGAGATGTGCAGGTCGTCCGCGACGTCGGGCAGCAGGCCCATCATCACGAACTCGGTCGTACCTATGCCGAAAGCTCCGATGGCCAGGGCGAGCAGGGCCAGGGGCATGAAGCACCTTTCACGGGGAGAGCGGGCGTCCGCGAGCCGGAAGTCCGGACGCGAGAATCCGTACAGCTTATGTTCTCGTTCGGAACAAACTCTTCCCGGGCCGGTATTCCGGCGGGTTACGACGTGGTGACGCTCACACGAGCGGCGACCGGCAGATGGTCGCTGCCGGTCTCCGGCAGGGTCCAGGAGCTCTCCGGCTCGATGCCCTTGACCATGATCTGGTCGATCCGGGCCATCGGGAACGACGCCGGCCAGCTGAAGCCGAAGCCGTTACCCGCCGCGCCCTGCGTGGAGCGCATCTGCGAGGTGACGGCGTTGAGGGAGCGGTCGTTCATGGTGCCGTTGAGGTCGCCGAGCAGGATGACCCGGGTCAGCGTCTCGTGGGCGATGGCCTCGCCGAGCGCGTCGGCGCTCTTGTCGCGCTGCCGGGCGGTGAACCCGGCCTCGATCTTCACCCGCACCGACGGCAGATGGGCGACGTACACCGCGACCGGCCCGGCGGGCGTGGTCACGGTGGCGCGCATGGCGCGGGTCCAGCCCAGCTTGATGTCGACGGCCCGGACGTCGCCGAGCGGGTACTTGCTCCACAGCCCGACCGTGCCCTGCACCGAGTGGTACCGGTAGGCCGACGCCAGCGCCTGCGTGTACGTCGGGACCGCGGAGGCCTTCAGTTCCTCCAGGGCGACGACGTCCGCGCCGGAGGCGGCCACCGCGCGGGCGGTGCCGGACGGGTCGGGGTTGTCGGCGTTGACGTTGTGCGTGGCCACCGTCAGGTCGCCGCCGCCCGCGGTCTTGTCGGTGAGCAGCCCGCCGAAGAGGTTCAGCCAGACCACCGCGGGCAGCACCACCGCGATCAGCGCGGTCGCCGACCGGCGCAGCAGCGCGAGGCCGAGCAGCACCGGCACCAGCAGCCCGCACCAGGGCAGGAACGTCTCGGTCAGGCTGCCGAGGTTGCCGATCCGGTTGGGGATGCGCGAGTGGACCAGCATCACCAGGGCGAGGACGCCGGCGACCGCCGCGAGGACGAGGCCGCGCCGCCAGATCCGCGGGTCGCCGCGCCAGGGCCCGGTCAGACGGGCCGCCAGGCGCCGGAGTCGGGAGCCCGGTCGCTCGTCGCCCGAGCCGCCCTCGTCCTTCTCCGTCACGTATGCCTGCTGCGCCATACCGTCGCCTCACTACCTGCCGTGCACACCGTCGCCCCCGTGACTTACGACCCTAGGGGATGATCGGTTCCGTTCCGCCGTCCCGCGACGGCCGTACGGCCACCAGGACGTCCGCCGTGGTCCGGGGAGTTCCGGCTGTCACCGCTGCAAGCGTGTTCTGTGACGAAAACCGCACATCGGGGCTACTGCGACGGCCGGCTGACGGGCCGTAGACCGGACAGCACGGCGTCGACGATCTCCTCGGCCAGTCCCTCGGGCAGGTCGGCGTCGGCCCGCATGACCGCGCGCAGCAGCATCGGGCCGACGAACAGGTCGTTGGCGAGTTCCAGGTCGACGTCGGCGCGCAGTTCGCCGTTGAGCTGTCCCCGCCGCAGCACCTCCAGGCCGAGTTTGCGGCGGGGGGCGATGACGTTGGCGTGGTAGGCCGCCCACAGTTTCGGATGGCTCTTCACCTGGGCGTGGACGTTGTGCAGGATCGCCGAGGCCCGGCTGGCGACGCCGCGCTGCCGCAGCGACTCCAGCAGCACGACGAGGTCGTCGCGCAGGGAGGTGCCGGGCAGTTCGGGGTCCTCGGGCTCGGCGGCCCGTATGACGTCGACGAACAGCTCTTCCTTGCCGCTCCAGCGGCGGTAGATGGTGGCCTTGCCGACACCGGCGGTGCGGGCGATCCGCTCGATGGACAGCTCGGCCAGGGGCACACCGTCCTCCAGCAGCTTCATCGCGCCTTCCAGGATGGCGTGTTCCACGGCCTCGCTGCGGGGGCGGCCCCGGGCGGGCGGCGTTACCGCGGCCAGACCGTGGTTGTCGGCGAGGCTCACGTCACTCGGTCCCTTCGTCTGTGCTGGAGAGATTCTCCCCCCGCATGGACGACTACTCGGCGGCGACCACCGCTTCCCGCTGCTCCTCCCCCTGCTTCGGCCCTTCCGCCCGGCCCGGCAGGAACACCGCCACGAGGACCGTGCCGAGCAGGGCGACGACGGCGCCGCAGAGCGCGGTGACGTGCATCGCGTGCAGGAAGGCGTCGTTGGCCGGGCCGATCAGCGCCTCGCCCCGCGGACCGAGCCGCGCGGCGACGCCGAGGGTGGCCTCGATGGACTCGCCGGCGGTGTCCCGCAGGCCGGGCGGCACCAGGCCGAGCTTGTCCTCGATGCCGTTGCGGTACGACGTGGAGAGCACCGAGCCGAGTATGGCGATGCCGAGGGCGCCGCCGACCTGGCGGAAGGTGTTGCTGAGCGCGGAGGCGGAGCCGGCCTTCTCGCGGGGCAGGGCCTGCATGATGACGACGCTGACCGGGGTCATGATGTGGGCCATGCCGGTGCCCATGAGGAAGAAGACGACCTCCAGCGCCCAGATCGGGGTGCCGGCGTCCAGGACGGCGAACGCGGCCAGGGTGACGGCGAGGACGAACATCCCCGCGGTGGTGGTGGCCCGGTTGCCGAAGCGGTCGACGAGCAGCCGGGCGCGCGGCGCGAAGACGAGCTGGGCGGCGGCCAGCGGCAGCAGGAGCACGCCGGTCTCCAGCGGCGAGTAGCCGCGCACGCTCTGGGTGTAGAAGACGGAGAAGAAGGTCACGCCCATGGCCGCGAAGAAGACCAGCGCGATGGCGGCGATCGCGGCGGAGAAGACCTTGTTCTTGAAGTACGTGACGTCGATGGACGGGTGGTCGCTGCGCTTCTCGACGATCACGAAGGCGGCCAGCACCGCGAGGCCGGCGGCGATGGTGGCGAGCACCGTCGTGTCGGTGAAGTCGGCCAGCTCGCCGCCCTTGATGATGCCGTAGACCAGCAGGACCAGGCCGACGATGGACAGGACGACGCCGATCGGGTCGATCCGGCCGGGGTTCGGATCGCGGGAGTCGGGGACCAGCCACATCATCAGCGCGAGCGCGATCAGCACGATCGGCACGTTGACGAGGAAGACGGACCCCCACCAGAAGTGGTCGAGCAGCACGCCGCCGGTGATGGGCCCGATGGCGATGGCGATGCCGACGCCGCCGGCCCACAGGCCGATGGCCTTGGGCTGCTCGTCGCGCTCGAAGACGTTCATCAGCACGGCGAGCGTGGCGGGCATCACGAAGGCGGCGCCCAGACCCATCAGCGCGCGGAAGAGGATCAGCTGCGCGGGCGAGCCGGACTCGGCGGCCAGCGCGGATCCGATGCCGAACACGGCGAGCCCGCCGAGCAGGACCTTCTTGCGCCCCAGCCGGTCGCCGAGCAGGCCCGCGGTGAACAGCAGGCCGGCGAAGACCAGCGTGTAGGCGTTGATCGCCCACTCCAGCTCGCTCTGGGTGGCACCCAGGCCGGTCGGGGCGGGGGTGGAGATGGTCTTGATGGCGACGTTCAGGATGGAGTTGTCGAGGACGACGATCAGCAGGCTGAGCATCAGCACGCCGAGGATCGCCCAGCGGCGCCGGTGCACCGCTTCCGGTATGCGGCCCGAGGAGACGGCTGGAGTGGTCATGGGACGAGCCTAGGCCATTTCCGATACGGCACCGTCTCGTATCGGAATTCTTTACTGAGGCCTTACCCACATGCCGTAGCGGAGGACCGCCTCTGGCCTCCTCTGGCACGAGGTGCCACCATGGAGACGGTCCGGGGACGCCGTCAGGGCGCCTCGAGATGACGTAAGGAGCCGTTGCCATGACGCAGCTTCCGGCTGCCCAGAACGCGCAGCCCCAGTCCTCCGACGGCAGCAGGGCGCTGTACGGGGGCAAGAGCAGCCGTCGCATCACCGTCCGCGACATCGCCCTCGCCAAGGAGCGGGGCGAGAAGTGGCCCATGCTCACCGCCTACGACGCGATGACCGCCTCCGTGTTCGACGAGGCCGGCATCCCGGTGATCCTGGTGGGCGACTCGGCGGGCAACTGCCATCTGGGCTACGAGACCACCGTGCCCGTCACCCTCGACGAGATGACCCTGCTCTCCGCGGCCGTCGTCCGCGGCACCAAGCGCTCGCTGATCGTCGGCGACCTGCCGTTCGGCTCCTACCAGGAGGGTCCGGTGCAGGCGCTGCGCTCGGCGACCCGGCTGGTGAAGGAGGCCGGGGTGCAGGCGGTCAAGCTGGAGGGCGGCGAGCGCTCCCACGAGCAGATCCGGCTCCTGGTCGAGTCCGGCATCCCGGTGATGGCCCACATCGGCCTCACCCCGCAGTCGGTCAACGCCATGGGCTACCGCGTCCAGGGCCGCGGCGAGGAGGCGGCCCAGCAGCTGCTGCGCGACGCCAAGGCCGTGCAGGACGCGGGCGCCTTCGCGGTCGTCCTGGAGCTGGTCCCGGCGGAACTGGCGGCCGAGGTGACGCGGGTCCTGCACATCCCGACGGTCGGCATCGGCGCCGGGCCGGAGACGGACGCGCAGGTCCTGGTCTGGACGGACATGCTGGGACTGACCCAGGGCCGGGTGCCGAAGTTCGTCAAGCAGTACGCCGACCTGCGCACGGTCATGGGCGACGCGGTGAAGGCGTTCGCCGAGGACGTGGTCGGCGGGACGTTCCCGACGGAGGCGCACTCCGTCCACTGATCCACCCCGAGGGGCCGCACCGGCACCACCCACCGAGCCACAGCGGCACCACCGCGGCAGCCCGCCGATCGTCCCCCGTCGGCGGGCTGCCCCTTTTGCGCGGCTCCACAAGGCGCGCGTCGTCAGCCGGCCGGGCTCTCGCCCCGCAGCAGGCTGTACAGCACCCCGTCCCGCCAGCGCCCGTCGCGGAAGACGATGCTGCGCAGGACGCCGTCGCGCCGGAAGCCCGCCTTCTCCAGGGCACGCTGCTCCGCGATGTTGTCCGCCTCGGTGTCCGCCTCGATCCGTACGACCGGCGTGTGGGCGAACAGGTACCGCGCGAGCAGGAGCTGGGCCCGGGTGCCGATGCCCCGGCCGCAGGAGTCCGGCAGCAGTTGGATGCCGATGTTCCAGTGGTACGAGGTCGCCGAGACGGTGATCTTCCGCCACGCCACGAATCCGTGACGCTCGGTGCCGGTGGTGACCATCAGCTGTCCGCCGTCCTCGGCGAGCAGGCCGTTCTCCGCCCAGCGGCGCCGGAAGCGGTGCGGGTCCCTCCAGCCGTACCACTGGAAGGGGCCGCAGGCCTCGGGGTCGGTCAGGAACCGTTCCAGCAGGGGGAGGTCGTCCTCGCGGACGGAGCGCAGGGTCACGGTTCCGGGGATGTCCGCCGGCATCACTCAGTCCTCGCATCCCTCGACGTCGTCCCCGCACCCCTCCACCCCGCCGGGGGCCACCGCGTCGAGCCGCCACAGGAGGACGCCCTGGGTGGCCGCGTCCGCGGGGGTGACGCGGGCGGTGAAGCGGGTGCCGGCCGGGATGTCGAAGCGGTCCGCCTCGCGGTCCCCGCAGGTCACCTCCCAGTCGGCGGACGTGGTGCCCCGCGCGAGCGTCAGGGTCAGTGAGCGGGTGGCCGGGGCCTGGCAGGCGACGGTGAGGGCGCGGGGGCGGTCCTCCGTCGCCGCGAAGGTGCGCTCCAGGCCCTGGGCCAGCCGGGTCACGCCCTCGTCCAGGCGCTCGGCATCCTCCGGCCGGGCGGCGTTCAGGGCGCGGGTGGCGCGACGCAGGGCGTCTTCCTCGTCCGCCTTGCCGTCCCACGCCGGGGCCGACGGTAAGGAGGCCGGGGGTGAGGAGGCCTGTGGTGAGGACGACGGCGGCGTGGGGGCCGCAACCGGGTCGTCGGACGTCGTGCACGCCGCCGTCAGGGGCAGGGCCGCCAGGGCGACGGCGAGCAGGGGACGTATCCGCATGGTGGCTCCATCAGGTGATCAGGCGGGTGAGGGCTCGTCGTCCAGCAGCCGCCACGCCCGCAGCGCCAGGCTCGCCCGCACCAGCCCCGCCGGGGGCGTGAGGTCGATGCGCAGGGCAGCGGCGATCTGGTCGAGGCGGCGGGCCACGCTGCTGTGGTGGAGGTGGAGGAGGTCGGCGGCCTGGCGCAGGGTGCCGGTGGCGCAGTAGGCGTCGAGGGTGTCCAGGGCCTCGGGATCGGCGGCGGCCAGACGGGCGATCGCGGCCACGTCGGGGTTGTGCCGCAGGGTGGCCGGCGGCAGGTCGGCGAGGAGTGCCGCCGCGCCGAGGCCGGCGTGGTGCAGGACGGGTTCGCGCGGGGTGGTGAAGCGGAGGGCGGTGCGGGCCTCGTGCCAGGCGCGGGCCGGGTGGTCCGCGGCGCCGATGCCCGCGCGGACGCCGGACGGCAGCCCGGCCGGGTCGAGACCGGTGGCGAGGACGGCCCCGATCCCGGCGAGGGGCGCCGCCCGCACCGGGCGGGACGGACACAGCAGGGCGCCGATCCGGTCGAGCGGCAGGGCGGTGCGTACGGCGGCGACCCGCACCGGCCGGCCCGCGGTAAAGCCCAGCAGCCGTAACGCGCGGGCGCGGGCCGCGTCGTCCGCGTCGGCGCTGATCGCCAGCTCGACCAGGGCGGGGTCGGCCATCGTGGTGTGCGCGGGACCGTACCGCTCGACGGCCGCGGCGACGGCGAGGCCGAAACGGTCGAGGAGGACCTCGTCGAGTGGCAGGGGCGGGCCGGGGCGCTCCAGCCACACCGTGCCGATCACCTCGTCGTCCAGGGTGACCGGCGCGCCGGTGGACTCGGGCAGCGGCGGGACGGGGGCCGGGCCGCCGTCGGGGGTGCAGCGGATCACCCGGCCGGTGCCGTGCAGGCGGATGCCGGCCACGCACTCGGCCAGGCCCGCCGAGGCCCGGGCGAGTGCCGGGAGGTCCACCCGGCGGCGCATCAGGGTGTCGTAGAACCCGACGACGCGGAGCGCGCCCTCGACGTACGAGTCGAGCCCCGACAGCCGTACCGCCAGTGCCTCCATGCCCGAAGGATAGAGAACCCTGCGGCGGGCCGGGCGCGCCGCCCGGCGCGTGATCCCGCCCGGACGCGCGACGAACGGCGGCTGAAGCAGCGCCGGTTGGCGGTGAGGATGAGCGGCATGGATCCCGAACTCGAACCCTTCGTCGCGCTGCTTCCCGCCGAGGACCTCGGCGACCCCGTCACCGCCCGCAAGAACTACGCCGCCCTCGCCGCCTCCGCCCCGGCGCCCGCCACCGAGGGCCTGCGCACCGAGAGCCGTACGGTGCCCGCCGACCCGGACGTGCCGGTGCGGGTCTACCGGCCGGAGCGGGGAGCGCGGGGCGCGCTGGTCTGGCTGCACGGCGGCGGCTGGGTCATGGGCGACCTGGACACCGACCGGCACTGGGCCGCCCGGATCGCGGCCGCGTCCGGCGCGGTGGTGATCTCCGTGGGGTTCCGGCTGGCGCCCGAGCACCCGTTCCCGGCCGCCTTCGACGACGCGTACGCCGTCCTCGCCTGGGTCGCGGAGCACGCGGCCGAGCTGGGCGTCGAGCCCGGGCGGATCGCGGTCGGCGGGCACAGCGCCGGGGCCAACCTCGCCGCCGCGATCGCGCTGCGGGCGCGCGACGAACAGGGCCCGCAGGTCTGCTTCCAGCTGCTCAACGAGCCCATCCTCGACGACCGGCACGACACCTGGTCGGCGCGGAACTTCACCGCCACGCCCTGGAACAACCGCGCGGTGCGCATCGCGGCGTACCGGCACTACCTGGGCTCCCGGCCGGCCACGCCGTACGCCGCGCCGGCCCGGGCCGCCGACCTGACCGGTCTGCCGGCGGCGTACGTCGCCACGGCGGAGTTCGACCCGAACCGCGACGAGGGCATCGCCTACGCGCAGCGGCTGCTCCAGTCGGGCGTGTCGGTGGAACTGCGGCAGTGGCCCGGCACCTTCCACGGCTCGCAGGCGATCCTGTCCGCCGACGTGTCGCAGCGGCAGCTGGCCGGGATGTGCGAGGCGGTGCGGCGGGCCCTCGCGGGCTGACGGGACCTGGCGGGACGACCGGGCCCGGGCCGGGCTCAGACTCCGTCCGGCAGCATGCCGAGCTGCCTCAGCTGGGTGAGGACGTCGACGACGCCCCAGATCTCCGCGATACGGCCGTCGTCCGCGAGGCGGAGGATGAAGATCTCCTGGTAGCGGACGGCCCGTCCGGTGGGCGGCAGGCCCCGGTACTCGCCGAGGTGGGTGCCGGTGACGGTGTTCCGGACGACCGCCTTGTCGCCCTCGGTGATCACGTCCTCGGTCTCGACCCGGAGGTCGGGGAAGGCGCGCAGCAGCACCGTCCAGACCTGCTTCAGCGCCTGCACGCCGGTCAGGCCGAGGGGCACGGGGGCGTGGAACCGCAGGTCGGGGTGGACGACCTCGTCGATGGTCTCCAGGACGTGGTCGAGGTCGCCGGTGTTGACGGCGTCGTGGAGCCGGGCGGTGGCGGTGCCGCCGTGGACGGCCGGGTGCGTGGACATGGGGGTCCTCCCTGGTCGGTGGGCCGGTCTGTGGGTCTCCCCCGGATGACGATCCGGGCCGCCCGGTTGTGACAGGGAGGCGGGTGTCGGCGGCCCTGTCGGTGGTCTGTCGGTGCCGTGGGTGCGCTGTCGGTGGTCTGTCGGTGGTTTGTCAGCGGGGGTTGGCAAGGTCGTGGTCATGACGCGAATCGACAACAAGCCCAGCGGTGCGGGAAGCGCCGTCACCGTGCGGGGGCTGGTCAAGCACTACGGCGAGACCAAGGCGCTGGACGGGGTGGACCTGGACGTGCGGGAGGGCACCGTGATGGGGGTGCTGGGGCCGAACGGCGCCGGCAAGACCACCCTCGTGCGGATCCTGTCGACCCTGATCACGCCCGACGCGGGGCAGGCGACCGTCGCCGGCTACGACGTCGTACGGCAGCCCCGGCAGCTGCGCCGGGTGATCGGGCTGACCGGGCAGTACGCCTCCGTGGACGAGAAGATCCCCGGCTGGGAGAACCTGTACATGATCGGCCGGCTGCTCGATCTGTCCCGCAAGGACGCCCGGGCCCGCGCCGACGAACTGCTGGAGCGGTTCTCGCTGACCGAGGCGGCCCGCCGCCCGGTGAGCACCTACTCCGGCGGCATGCGACGCCGGCTCGACCTGGCGGCGTCGATGATCGGGCACCCGGCGGTGCTCTACCTGGACGAGCCCACCACCGGTCTCGACCCGCGCACCCGCAACGAGGTGTGGGACGAGGTGAAGCGGATGGTCGGCGAGGGCGTGACCGTGCTGCTGACCACGCAGTACATGGAGGAGGCCGAGCAGCTCGCGCACGAGCTGACGGTCGTCGACCGCGGGAAGGTCATCGCGGGCGGCGGTATCGACGAGCTGAAGGCGAAGGTCGGCGGGCGGACCCTGCGGATCAAGCCGGCCGACCCGGTCCAGCTGCGGCCGCTCGCCGGATGGCTCGACGAGCTGGGCATCACCGGGCTCGCCTCGACCACCGTGGACGCCGAGGGCGGTGCCGTGCTGGTGCCGATCCTCAGCGACGAGCAGCTCACCGCCGTCGTCGGCGCGATCACCGCGCGCGGCGTCACGCTCGCCTCCATCACCACCGAACTGCCCAGCCTCGACGAGGTGTTCCTCTCCCTCACCGGCCACCGCGCCGGTGCCCCGCAGGACGCCCGGCCCGCCGACGATCGCCAGGAGGTCGCCGTATGAGCACCGCCACCGCCACTCCGTCCTCCACCGCTACCACCGCCGCCGTGCCGGGCGACGCGCGGATCACGCTGCGCGGACACCTGCGGCACACGGGGGCGCTCGTACGGCGCAACCTGCTGTGGATCCGGCAGGACCCCGAGTCGATGTTCGACGCGCTGCTGATGCCGGTCGTCTTCACACTGCTGTTCGTGTACGTCTTCGGCGGCTCGATCGGCCAGGCGCTCGGCGGCGGCCAGGACCAGTACGTGCAGTACGTGATCCCCGGCATGGTCGCGATGATGAGCATGACCCTGTCGCAGGGCGTCGGCACCGGCTTCAGCGAGGACTTCAACAAGGGCGTCATGGACCGCTTCCGCTCGCTGCCGATCGGGCGCGGCTCGGTGCTCTTCGCGAAGATCACCGTCGAGCTGGGGCGGATGCTGTTCGCCACGGCCGTGCTGATGATCGTCGCCGTGCTGGTCGGGTTCGACATCACCAGCTGGCCGGGGCTGTTCGCCACGGTGGGCCTGTCCGCGCTGTTCGCCTCGTCGATCATGTGGGTGTTCCTCACCCTCGGTGTGGTGCTGAAGAACGCGCAGTCCGTGCAGGCGATGGGCTTCC
Source organism: Streptomyces griseosporeus (assembly GCF_014656055.1). Lineage (GTDB taxonomy): Bacteria > Actinomycetota > Actinomycetes > Streptomycetales > Streptomycetaceae > Streptomyces > Streptomyces griseosporeus. Next base: position 31,552 of record NZ_BNBR01000010.1, on the reverse strand, counting down.
TGGTGCTGTTCCCGCTGCAGTTCGGCTCGTCGATCTTCGCGCCGACGCAGTCGATGCCGGGCTGGCTGCAGCACTTCACCGACTACAACCCGCTGTCCACGCTCGCCGACGCGGCGCGCGGCCTGATGATCGGCGGTCCGGTCGCCCACGACCTGTGGGTGACGGTGGGCTGGTCGGTGGTGATCACCGCGGTGATGGCGCCGGTGGCGATCCACAAGTTCCGCACCAAGAACTGACCCCGCATGGGCGGTTCTCAGACGAGGGCGGCGGCCTCCTCGGGAGAGAGGCCGGCGCCCTCGGCGTACGCCGCGGCGAATTCCTCCTCGCTCAGTGCCGCCCGTACCGTCCGTTCGGCGCGGTCGCGGGCGGCGCGCTCCTGGAAGCCGGAGACATGACCGGGCGGCAGGTGCGCGGTGCCGGCGCCCAGGCAGCGGGCGGCGTCCCGGGCGCGGGCGCCGCCGTCGGCGCCGGCCAGGGCGGTCGCGGCGAGGATCAGGCACAGGGCGTGCATGTGCGGCACGATCGTGCGGGTCAGCGGTTCACCGGCCCGGGTCAGCGCCTGCCGGGTCTTGTCCAGCGCCGCCTCGTGGTCGCCGTCGACCACGTCCAGCCAGGCCTCGGCGGTGAGGATGAACCCGTCGAAGACGACGAACATGGCGGCGCTGAAGTCCGCCCGCAGCCGCCGGATCTGCTCGCGGGCCTCCTCGGTGCGGCCGGTGGTGCTCAGCCAGCCGGCCAGGAAGAGCCGGGCGGCGGGCATGGCCTCGTTCTGGGCGACGTCCTGCTGCTCCACGACCTGACGCAGCAGCGCCTCGCCGCGCTCGGGCTCGCCCGCCTCCAGGAGGGCGGTGCCGAGGCGGGCGGTGAGGACCGCGACCTGGGCGCGGGCGCCGAGCCGTTCGGCTTGGGCGATGGCGGCCTCGTAGTCGGCGGCGGCCAGCGTGTACTCGCCGCGGCGCTCACGGGCCTCGCCGCGGGCCGAGAGGGCCTCCGCGGCGCCCCAGGCGTCGCCGAGCCGCTGGAAGATCTCCAGTGCCTCGTCGGCGTCACCGGTGGCATCGCCCGCCCAGTCGGTGCGGTTGGCCATCAGGTTGGCGCGGGTGCTCAGGCAGACGGCCAGCTCCCACTCGAAGTCGGGGCGGCTGCGGCAGGTGCGCACGGCCTCGTCGAAGATGGTGCGCACCCGGTCCATGTCGGCGGTGAGCAGCACCGCGAAGAACCAGGCCGCACCGGGGGCGCGGCAGGTCTGGGGCAGGCCGGGGCGGTAGGTCTCGGTGATGATGCGCAGCTTCTCCTGGGCCCGTGGGCTCTGCCAGGCGTCCAGCTCGGTGTCCATGCAGGCGAGGTGGATCATGTGGACGCCGCGCCACGCCTCGGCGAGGACCTCGCCGGTGTACGGCGGCGGGGTGGCGGTGCAGCGCTCCCAAACCGGCTCGGCGGGGACCACCGGTCCGGCGAACGGGTCGGGGCCGAGGGCCATGACCTCGGCGGACCAGTTGCGGGCCTCCAGCCGCAGGTCGCGTATCTGCCAGTACCAGCCGAGGGACAGCACCAGGCACAGCGCCTCCTGCGCGTCGCGTTCGGCGACGGCGTGCCGCAGCGCGGTGCGCAGGTTCTCGTACTCGCGCTCGATGAGTTCGATGGCGGCGCGCTGCTCGGGGCCGAGGAGCTTCGGGTCGGTGGTGCGGGCCAGTTCGCGGTAGTACGTCAGGTGCGCGCGCTCGGCCTCGGGGCGCTGTCCGGCCTCGTCGAGGCGTTCGGCGGCGTACTCGGCGACGGTCTCCAGGAGCCGGTAGCGCATCGCGCCGTCGCCGGACGGGGCGGTGACGACCAGGGACTTGTCGACGAGGGAGGCGAGCGCGTCGAAGGCGGCCGGACCGCACACCGCCTCGGCGGCGGCGAGGTCGCAGCCGCCGGCGAAGACCGACAGCCGGCGCAGGACGTCGCGTTCGTCGGCGTCGAGCAGGTCCCAGGACCAGTCGACGACGGCCCGCAGGGTCTGCTGGCGGGGCAGGACGGTACGGCTGCCGGAGGTGAGCAGGCGGAACCGGTCGTCGAGGCGGTCGGCGATCTGCCGGGGCGTCAGCATCCTGAGCCGGGCCGCCGCCAGTTCGATGGCGAGGGGCAGGCCGTCCAGGCGGCGGCAGATCTCCGCGCACGCCTCCGGGTCCTCCTCGACGCGGAAGCCCGGCCGGGCGGCGGCACCCCGGTCGGCGAGCAGCCGCAGCGCGACCGGCTCGGGCAGCGGCTCCACCGGGCGCAGCACCTCGCCGGGCACGCCGAGGGGTTCGCGGCTGGTGGCGAGCACCGTCAGTCCGGGGCAGCGGGCCAGCAGCTCCTCCACCAGGCGGGCCGCCGCGTCGACGACGTGCTCGCAGTTGTCGAGGATCAGCAGCATGCGGCGGCGGGCGCAGTGCTCGGTGAGCCGGACGACCGGGTCGTCGTAGCGCTCGGCCACGGCCCGCAGTTCCTCCGCGCCGGCGCCGCGCAGCACGGTCTCGCGGGCGCCCACGGCGGTGAGCACGGCCTCGGGGACGGCCTCCGGGGTGTCCACGGGCGCGAGCTCGGCGAGCCACACGCCGTCCCGTGCGGCGTCCCGCACCCGCTCGGCGGCCTCCTGCGACAACCGCGTCTTCCCGGCCCCACCGGGCCCGAGCAGCGTCACGAGCCGCGCCCCGCGCAGATCCTCCCGGATCCGCTCGATGTCCCCCTCCCGCCCGACGAAGGAGGTGAGCCGGGCCCGGAGGTTGCCCGGGGGGTGGTGGGGGGTGCCGTTGGGGTGAGCGGCGGTCGTTCCAGGGTCGAAGGGGGCTCTCGGAAGGTGCGTGGGGGACGGGGCGGCGGAGGCGGGCGGGGCCGGGTGCCTGCCGTCGTTCCGCGCCGCCGGCCTTTCGCGCTCGCCGCCGGGGGGCGTCAGTGCGGAGTCTGCGCCGGCCTTCGCAGCCTGTCCGTCCGTCTCCGCCCCCGCGGCCAGCAGTTCCGCGTGCAGGTCGCGCAGGGTGCGGCCCGGGTCGGAGCCCAGGCGGTCGGCCAGGAGGTGGCGCACGGCGTCGTATCCGGCGAGGGCCTCGGCCGTGCGGCCGGTGGCGTGCAGGGCGCGCAGGCGCAGGGCCTGGAGCGGCTCGTCCAGGGGGTGGGTGTCGCACAGCGCCGTCAGCTCGGGCAGCGCCTGGTCGGCCTCGCCGAGGGCGAGCGCGGCGGTGAGGCGGCTGCGCCGGGCGTCCAGGTGCCGTGTCTCCCAGCGCGCGGCCTCCGCCGCGCGGTCGGGCAGGTCGGCGAGGCACGGCCCGTGCCACAGGGCGAGGGCGTCGTCGAGCAGGCCGGCGGCCTTCGTGGCGTCGCCGTCGGCCAGGGCGCGCATCCCGTCGGCGGTGAGCCTCTCGAACCGGTGCAGGTCGACCTCGTCGGGCCCGGCGGCCAGCCGGTAGCCGCCCTCGGCGGAGAGCACCGCGTCCGCGCCCAGCGCCCGCCGCAGCCGCCCGACCAGCGCCTGCAACGCGCCGGTCGCGTCGGCGGGCGGGTCCCCGGCCCACACCTCCTCCACCAGCAGCCCCGCCGGTACGGTCCGGCCGGCGCGCAGCGCCAGCACGGTCAGCAGGGCGCGCAGCCGCGCCCCGCCGAGGGCGACGGCCGTGCCGTCGGGGCGGAACGCCTGCGTGGTGCCGAGGATGCGGTAGCGCACGGGGTTCATTGTCTCCGGTGATCGGGCGGGACGGGGGCCGGGTCACGTGCAGCGGGCACGCAAGCCCCCCAGCCTTCCGGGAACCCGCACCCCTTGGCGAGACGTTTTCCGTGCGCGCCCGGTACGGTCGGGCAGTCCCCGCGTGTCCGACACGTGTACGACGAGTCAGGGAGCCCCATGACCACCACCGCCGCCCGCCACAGCGACCGAAGGATCAGTCCCGTCTTCGTCGGGATCCTGGCCGTGACGGCGGTGACGGGCTGGGCCACCTGGACCGGGTTCGCGGAGCAGCCCGGCGTCGCGGTGTTCCTGTTCGTGACGGCGGCCTGGATCGTCTCCCTGTGCCTGCACGAGTACGCGCACGCGCGCACGGCCCTGCACAGCGGCGACATCACGGTCGGCGCCAAGGGCTATCTGACGCTCAACCCCATGAAGTACACGCACGCGCTGCTGAGCATCGTGCTGCCGGTGCTGTTCATGATCATGGGCGGGATCGGTCTGCCCGGCGGCGCGGTCTTCATCGAGCGCGGCCGGATCCGGGGCCGCTGGCGGCACAGCCTCATCTCGGCGGCGGGCCCGCTGACGAACGTGCTGTTCGCGGTGGTGTGCACGGCTCCGTTCTGGCTGGACGCGCTGGACGGCGTCCCGGCCGACTTCCGGTACGCGCTCGCGTTCCTCGCGCTGCTCCAGGTCACGGCGGCGATCCTGAACTTCCTGCCGGTGCCGGGCCTGGACGGCTACGGCGTGATCGAGCCGTGGCTGTCGTACAACGTGCGCCGGCAGGTGGAGCCGTTCGCCCCGTTCGGTCTGCTGTTCGTGTTCGCGGTGCTGTGGGTGCCGGCGATCAACGGCGCGTTCTTCGATGTGATCGACGCGATCCTGAAGGGCCTCGGCATCAGCGGCTTCGACAGGTCCTGCGGCTACGAACTGTTCCGCTTCTGGCGCGGCACGAACGAGTTCTGCTCCGTCGGCCCCTGACGCGTCAGACGGTCTTCGCTGCCCCACCGGCCCGGGCGGCCTTCGCGGCCTTGTCCCGCTTCACGTAGTACCAGGTCATGTTGGACGCGAGCCCCGCGAGCAGCACCCACACGATCCCCAGCCAGTTGCCCTGGACGAAGGAGACCACGGCCGCGGCGACGGCGAGGACGCAGACGATCAGCGGGTAGACGGCGAGGCGGGGCATGGGGGTCGGCTCCTGTCGGGGGACACTGCGGGTACTGCTGTCGCCCCCAGTGTCCCCCATGGGCTCATACGTCGGTGATGCGGAGCCCCGCGTGCGCCTTGTAGCGCCGGTTGACGGAGATCAGGTTGGCGACGAGCGACTCCACCTGGTGGGCGTTGCGCAGCCGTCCCGCGAAGATGCCCCGCATGCCGGGGATGCGGCCGGCGAGGGCCTGGACGATCTCGACGTCGGCGCGCTCCTCGCCGAGGACCATCACATCGGTGTCGATCTCGTCGATCTCCGGGTCCTGCAGGAGGACGGCGGACAGATGGTGGAAGGCGGCGGTCACCCGCGACCCGGGCAGCAGGGCCGCGGCCTGCTCCGCCGCGCTGCCCTCCTCCGGCTTCAGCGCGTAGGCGCCCTTCTTGTCGAAACCGAGCGGGTTGACGCAGTCGACGACGAGCTTGCCGGCCAGTTCCTCGCGCAGGGATTCCAGGGTCTTGCCGTGGCCGTCCCACGGCACGGCGACGATCACGATGTCGCTGCGCCGGGCGCACTCGGCGTTGTCGGCGCCCTCGACGCCGTGGCCGAGTTCCGCGGCGGCGGCCTCGGCGCGCTCGGCGGCGCGCGAGCCGATGATCACCTTCTGTCCGGCCTTGGCGAGCCGGTAGGCGAGGCCCTTGCCCTGCGGCCCGGTCCCGCCGAGCACGCCGACGACGTACCCGGAGACGTCGGGCAGGTCCCAGGGGTCCTTGGCGGGTGCCTTGGCGGGGGTCTGTGCACTGTCGGAAGAGGTCATGCGCCGACTTTACGTCCGCGCCGCCGTGCCGCCGCGGCCGCGGGTGGTTCCCCACGTCGGGCGAATTCGGGGGGAACGCGGCGCCGGCGGGGGCGTGGTGCGGCAGGATGCGGCGCCATGGACGCCGTACGGGTCGCGCTGTTGCGGGAAGTGCTCGCCGGGACCGAGTGGCTGGGGGCCACGCGCAGGTTCGCCGGGGTGCTGCGGGGGTCGGTCGTGTCGCACGGGGGCGGGCTGCTGCTCGTGGGGACTCCGGCGTACGAGCCGTGGCATCTGGCGGCGCACCTGGCGGACGAGGCCGCCTGGTCGGGTACGCCGGAGCTGGCGCCGACGCTGGTACGGCATGCCGCGCGCCCCTCGGACCCGGCGCACCTCGCGGTCGGGCCGGGGCGGATCGAGGCGGCGCGGCGCGGGGAGACCCTGCTGGTCGTGGCACCCGAGGAGCCGGCCGCTCCGCTGCTGGAACGGGTGCACGACGCCCGGCGCGCGGGGGTGACGGTGCTGTCGCTGAGCGGCACGTCCGGGGAGCTGGCGGGCATGGCGCACGAGTCGCTGGCCGTGCCGGAGGGCGCCGAGCTGGACCTGGACACCGTGCAGCACCTGGTGAGCGCGGCGGCCGGGGAGAACCCGGTGCCGGGCGCGCCCCGGGGGCGGCGCCGGTTCCGGGACCGGCTGGCCCGGCTGGCGGAGTCCCTGACCGCGCCGCCGCCCGCGCCCTGGTGACGGCGGGACAGGCGGGAACGGCGGGCGGAAAACCGGTTGCTCCGCGCTGAGCCGGGCGCCGACCATTCCCCTTCGTGACCGACGACGCCCCCGCCCCCTCCTCGCGCCTCCGCTCCCTCCTGCCCGACCTCTCCCCCTGGCGGGCGTCCGCCGACTTCCGGCGGCTGTGGATGGCGGGGCTGGTGTCGAACTTCGGGACGTTCCTGACGTTCGTGGCGCTGCCGGTGCAGGCGAAGGAGCTGACCGGGTCGGCCGCCGCGGTCGGTGCGATCGGGGCCGTCGAGCTGGTGCCGCTGGTGGTGTTCGGGCTGTACGGCGGGGCGCTCGCCGACGCCTTCGACAAGCGGACGCTGATCGTGTGGACGGAGGCGGGGCTCGGGCTGCTCAGCGTGGCGCTGCTGGTGAACGCGCTGCTGCCGGACCCGGCGGTCTGGCCGCTGTACGCGGTGGCCGCGCTGTCCTCCGCCCTGACGTCGGTGCAGCGGCCCGCGCTGGACTCGCTGTGGCCGCGGATCGTCGCCCATGAGCAGATGCCGGCGGCGACCGCGCTGAACTCGCTGCGCTGGACGGTCGGCGGTGTCGCCGGACCGGCGCTGGCGGGCGTGGTGGTGGCGTACGCGGGCCTGGGCTGGGCGTACGCGGCGGACGCGGCGACGTTCGCGGTGTCGCTGGCGTACATCGCGCGCATCGCCTCCTCCCCCGCGTCCCACGAGGCGGCGAAGCCGTCGCTCAGGGCCGTCGCCGAGGGCGCCCGGTACGCCTGGCGCCGCAAGGAGCTGCTGGGGACGTACGCCGTCGACCTGGCGGCGATGTTCCTGGCGATGCCGCTGACCGTGCTGCCGTTCCTCGCGGACGAGCTGGACGCCGAGTGGGCGCTGGGCCTGATGTACGCGACGGTGCCGCTGGGGTCGCTGCTGGTGAGCGTGACGAGCGGCTGGGCCTCGCGGGTGCACCGGCACGGCCGGATGGTGGTGCTGGCGGCGGCGTTGTGGGGGCTGGCGATCGCGGCGGCCGGGGTCGTGGGGAACGTGTGGCTCGTCCTGCTGTTCCTGACCGTGGCCGGCGGCTGCGACATGGTCAGCGGGATCTTCCGCGGGGCGATGTGGAACCAGACGATCCCGGACGAGCTGCGCGGCCGGCTCGCCGGGATCGAGCTGCTGTCGTACTCGGTGGGGCCGACGCTCGGTCAGGTCCGCTCGGGCTCCTTCGCCGCGTGGTGGGGCGTGCGGGCGTCGGTGTGGTCGGGCGGGCTGGCCTGCGCGGGCGCGGTGGGGGTGCTGGCGCTGTGCCTGCCGAAGCTGATGACGTACGACGTGCGGACCAGCGAGCACGCGGCGCGGCTGCGCGAGCGGCGCGCAGCCGCGGCCCCGTCCGCGTCCACGGCTGCGGCGGGCGGCGCCTGATCAGTCGTCGTCGGCCGCGGGGCCGGCCGGCGCGTCGTGCCAGCGCGGGTCGTTCTCCCACTGGAGGTTGCGCTCGCGGGCGGTGTCCATCGCGTGCTGGGCCTCCTGCCGGGAGGCGTACGGCCCGAACCGGTCCTTGCCCGGGCAGTCGGGGCCTTCCTCGACCTTCTTGTGCTCCAGGCAGTAGTACCACTCGCCCGGCTTTCCGGCCGTGCGCTTCTTGAACAGGGCCATGACCAGCTCCTCTCGCCACGAACATATTCCCGCATGCCCGCTGGTTAGACTCGCTGGCATGTCTGGCCAGTCGCTGCTTGTGCCCGGGGAGCTGTCCCCCACCCGTTCCGTGCCCGGAAACATCCGCCGCCCCGAGTACGTCGGCAAGCCGGCGCCGACGCCGTACACCGGACCGGAGGTGCAGACGCCCGAGACGATCGAGGCGATGCGGGTCGCCGGCCGGATCGCGGCGCAGGCGATGGAGGAGGCGGCGAAGCTGATCGCGCCGGGCGTGACCACGGACGAGCTGGACAAGGTGGCGCACGAGTACATGTGCGACCACGGCGCCTACCCCTCCACGCTGGGCTACCGCGGCTTCCCCAAGTCGCTGTGCACCTCGGTCAACGAGGTGATCTGCCACGGCATCCCGGACTCGACGGTCCTGCGCGACGGCGACATCGTCAACCTGGACGTGACGGCGTACATCGGCGGGGTGCACGGCGACAACAACGCCACCTATCTGGTGGGTGACGTGGACGAGGAGAGCCGGCTGCTCGTCGAGCGCACGCGGGAGGCGCTGAACCGGGCGATCAAGGCGGTCCGGCCGGGCCGGCAGATCAATGTCATCGGCCGGGTCATCGAGTCGTACGCCAAGCGCTTCGGCTACGGCGTGGTCCGTGACTTCACGGGCCACGGCATCAACTCCTCCTTCCACTCGGGCCTGATCATCCCGCACTACGACAGCCCGCACGCGACGACGGTCATGCAGCCCGGGATGACGTTCACGATCGAGCCGATGCTGACGCTCGGGACGCACGAGTACGACATGTGGGACGACGGCTGGACGGTCGTGACGAAGGACCGCAAGCGCACGGCGCAGTTCGAGCACACGCTGGTCGTGACGGACACGGGCGCGGAGATCCTCACCCTGCCGTGATCCGTTGCGCAGGATGGGCGCCATGGAGTCCTTCTCGGCCGTCCTCCGCACCGCGTCCCGCGCGCGGCACACGGAGGCGGAGTCCTCGGCGTTCATGAGCGGCCTGCTCGGCGGACGGCTCGGCGTGGACGCGTACGCGCGGTACACGGAGCAGCTGTGGTTCGTGTACGAGGCGCTGGAGGCCGGCGCCGAGCGGCTGGCGGCGGATCCCGTGGCGGGTCCGTTCGTCCGGCCGGAGCTGTTCCGGCTGCCCGCGCTGGCGCGGGACCTGGCGCATCTGCGGGGCCCCGGCTGGCGGGCGGGGCTGGAGGCGCTGCCTCAGACGCGGGCGTACGCGGCGCGGGTGCGGGAGTGCGCCGAGCGCTGGCCCGCCGGATATGTGGCGCACCACTACACCCGCTGTCTGGGCGACCTGTCCGGCGGCCAGATCATCCGCGACTCGGCGGAGCGGACCTGGGGCTTCGCCCGCAAGGGCGACGGGGTCCGCTTCTACGTGTTCGAGGAGATCCCCAACCCGGCCGCCTTCAAGCGGCGTTACCGGGCGCTGCTGGACGGCCTCCGGGCGGACGCGGTGGAGAGGCGGCGGGTGGTGGCGGAGTGCGAGCGGGCGTTCGCGCTGAACACGGCGGTGTTCCGGGCGCTGGGCGAGGAGTTCCGGGTGACCGCGTGAACCCCGCGGGCACACAGGCTTTCAGCGTTCGAGGACGACCCGGCCGCCGATCTCCACCCAGCCGTGCGGCTGGGGGGCCGTGAGGATCTGGGAGCCGGAGCCCTGGGTGATGTTGAGGGCGCGGCCGAGGCGGGCCGTGAGGAGCAGGGCCGCGGCGCCGGTGGCCTCGTCCTCCTCGATGCCGTCGTCGCGGCCGGGGAAGGCGCGGGCGCGGACCCGGCCGGCCGGCTCGTCCTCCCAGGCCCAGGCGTAGATCCACTCCCCCGGCGGCGGCACGGCCAGGTCGTCGACCTCGGCCGCGCTCGCGTACTGCCGCAGGGTGCGCGGCGGCGCCCACTCCGGGCGGGCCTCGATCCAGCAGAACTCCCCGTCCTGCCGGGCGCCCACCACCCCGGCGGGCGTGACCAGTTCGGGCACGTCCAGCAGCCAGGCCGTGCCGACGCAGGGGTGACCGGCGAACGGCAGGCGCAGGGTGGGCGTGTAGATGTCGACGACCCCGCGCTCGGGGTCGTCCACGAACACCGTCTCGCTGAAGCCGAGCTTCGCGGCGAGGGCCTGCCGGTCGTCCTGCCGGGGCAGGACGGATCCGTCGCGGACGACGCCCAGCTCATTGCCGTATCCGCCGTTCGGCGCACAGAAGACGCGCAGTACGTCGTAGTCAGTCACGCGGGCATTGAAACATCCCGGTCCACCTGGTCATCCTTGGACTTCTCTTGGTCTGTTCTTTGCGTGGCTTTTAGGTCATTGAGATCGCACCGTTCCCATACGCCGTCTATGAGAGCTGAATCACGGCACACCGGGGTCTCAGGCAGGCAAGGCTTAGATAAGTTAGGCGAGCCTCACCAATCCCTGTGAGGCCCGTCACGACGTTTTTCAGCCATCCGCCAGGAGCCCGCATGCGAGCCGCCAGACTGTCCGTCGTCACCGCCGTAGCCACCGCCGCGGCTCTGACCGCCGTCACCGGCTGCACGGAGAAGAGCAGCGCCGAGGGCGACGACCGCGTCATCGAGGTGACGGCCACGGACACCGCGTGCGAGACCTCCAAGAAGGAGATCTCCGCGGGCCACGTCGAGCTGGCCATCGAGAACAAGGGCTCCAAGGTCACCGAGGTCTACGTCCTCTTCCCGGACGACCGGGTGGTCACCGAGCGCGAGAACATCGGCCCCGGCACCAAGCAGAAGGTCACCGCCGAGGTGAAGGCCGGCGACTACAAGATCGCCTGCAAGCCCGGCATGAAGGGCGCCGGCATCCGCCAGGCCCTGAAGGTCACCGGCGCCGGCGCCGCCGCCCAGCGCGACCCGCGCCTGGACAAGGCCGTCGCCGCCTACCGGGCGTACGCGCAGGCGCAGGCGGACGAGACGCTGCCCAAGGTCGAGACGTTCGTGAAGGCGGTCAAGGCCGGCGACGTCGCCGCCGCCAAGAAGGCCTACGCCCCCTCCCGCATCGGCTGGGAGCGCACCGAGCCGGTCGCCGAGTCCTTCGGCGACATCGACCCCAAGGTCGACGTCCGCGAGGACGGCCTGGAGCCCGGCCAGAAGTGGACCGGCTGGCACCGGCTGGAGAAGGCCCTGTGGAAGGACGGCAAGATCGGCACCGCCGAGAAGGCCCTCGCCGACCAGCTGATCACCGACCTCAAGGACTGGCAGAGCCGGGTCGGCAAGGCCGAGATCACCCCCACCTCCATGGCCAACGGCGCCAAGGAGCTGCTCGACGAGGTCGCCACCGGCAAGGTCACCGGCGAGGAGGAGCGCTACTCGCACACCGACCTGGTCGACTTCAAGGCCAACGTCGAGGGCGCCCAGCAGTCCTACGACCTGCTGAAGCCGGTCGCGCAGGAGAACGACAAGGCGCTCACCGCCGAGCTGGACAAGCAGTTCGCCGCGCTGAACACGCTGCTCGACGACTACCGCGCGGACAAGAACTCCTACGACTTCACCTCCTACGACAAGGTGGCCGACGCCGACCGCAAGAAGCTCTCCGACGCGGTGAACGCGCTCGCCGAGCCGCTGTCCAAGCTCGCCGCCGCCGTAGCGAAGTAAGGGAAGCAAGGGACGCACCCATGACCGACCCCCAGGACGCCACCGAGGGCACCGAGACGGCCCGCGCCACGGCCGCCGCGCCCAGCCGGCGCGCGCTGATCGGCTGGGGCGGGGCCGGCCTCGCGCTCGGCGCCGCCGCGGCCGGCGGTGCCGTCGCCATGACCCGCACCGGCAACGACGTCGACCCGGCCGCCGCCGAGGTGGGCGGCGCCGTGGAGTTCCACGGCGCCCACCAGGCGGGCATCGCCACGCCCGTGCAGGACCGGCTGCACTTCGCCGCGTTCGACGTGGACACCGACGACCGCGCCGCGTTCGTGCAGCTGCTGAAGGACTGGACCGAGGCGGCCCGGCGGATGACCGCGGGCAGGGCGGTCGGCGAGGGCGCCTACGGCGGACTGGCCGAGGCGCCGCCGGACGACACCGGCGAGGCGCTGGGGCTCAAGCCGTCCCGGCTGACGCTGACGATCGGCTTCGGCCCGTCCCTCTTCGAGAAGTTCGGCCTGAAGGACAAGCGGCCGGCCGCCCTGGTCGACCTGCCGCAGTTCCCCGGCGACAACCTCGACAAGAACCGCAGCGGCGGCGACCTGTGCATCCAGGCCTGCGCCGACGACCCGCAGGTCGCGGTGCACGCCGTGCGCAACCTCGCCCGCATCGGCTTCGGCAAGGTCTCCATCCGCTGGTCCCAGCTCGGCTTCGGCAAGACCTCCTCCACCACGCCGGACGCGCAGACCCCGCGCAACCTGATGGGCTTCAAGGACGGCACCCGCAACATCGCGGGCACCGAGACCGACCGGCTCGCCAAGTTCGTGTGGGTCGGCGAGAAGGACGGGCCCACCTGGATGACCGGCGGCTCGTATCTCGTCGCCCGCCGCATCCGGATGCACATCGAGACCTGGGACCGCACCTCGCTGCAGGAGCAGGAGGACGTCTTCGGCCGGGACAAGGGCGAGGGCGCGCCCGTCGGCAAGGCCAAGGAGCGCGACGAGCCGTTCCTGAAGGCGATGAAGCCCGACGCGCACGTCCGGCTCGCGCACCCCGACTCCAACAACGGGGCGACGATCCTGCGCCGCGGCTACAGCTTCACCGACGGCACGGACGGACTGGGCCGGCTCGACGCGGGGCTGTTCTTCCTCGCCTACCAGCGGGACGTCCGCAAGGGCTTCATCCCCATCCAGCGCAACCTGGCGCGCATGGACGCGCTGAACGAGTACATCCAGCACGTGGGTTCGGCCGTCTTCGCCGTCCCGCCGGGCGTCCGGGACTCCGGCGACTGGTGGGGGCGGACGCTGTTCTCCGAGGAGGCGTAGGGCCGTGTTCTCCAACTACCTGATCGGTTTGCGGGAGGGCCTGGAGGCCTCGCTCGTCGTCTGCATCCTCATCGCCTACCTGGTCAAGACGGGCCGCCGGGACGCCATCCGCCCGATCTGGGTGGGCATCGGCATCGCGGTGGCGATCGCCCTCGCCTTCGGCTGCGCGCTGGAGTTCGGCTCGCAGGAGCTGACGTTCGAGGCGCAGGAGGCGCTCGGCGGGTCGCTGTCGATCGTCGCGGTCGGCCTGGTGACGTGGATGGTGTTCTGGATGCGGCGCACCGCCCGGCACCTGAAGTCCGAGCTGCACGGCAAGCTGGACGCGGCCCTGCAGATGGGCACGGCCGCGCTGGTGGCGACCGCGTTCCTCGCGGTGGGCCGGGAGGGGCTGGAGACCGCCCTGTTTGTGTGGGCGTCGGTGCACGCGGCCTCCGACGGCACGCCGCGCCCGCTGATCGGCGTGGCGCTCGGCCTGGCCACGGCCGTTCTCCTGGGCTGGCTGTTCTACCGGGGCGCGCTGAAGATCAACCTGGCGAAGTTCTTCACGTGGACCGGCGGCATGCTGGTCGTCGTCGCGGCGGGCGTGCTGGCGTACGGCTTCCACGACCTGCAGGAGGCCGACTGGGTGCCGGGCCTGACGAACCAGGCCTTCGACATCAGCGACACCATCCCGCCGGACAGCTGGTACGGCACCCTGCTCAAGGGCGTCTTCAACTTCCAGCCCGACCCGACGGTCCTGCAGGTCACGGTCTGGCTGCTGTACCTGGTGCCGACGCTGGCGCTGTTCCTGTCCCCGCTGGGCTTCGGCTCGGGCCCCCAGAAGCCCGCCCAACCCTCCCCCGCGGTACGGGAGAAGGCCTGACGGGGACCCGGCGTCGGCGGCTCCTCGCCTCCCGGTAGGGTTCGCCTCCGGGAAGGGGAAGGTGAAGGAGCCCGATGACCAGGGAACGCAGCCGGCGCTGGCTTCGTAGGCGTGAGCGGAACGCACTCATGGCGGCGGCGGTGGTGACCGCCCTGTCGCTGACGGCCGGCGGGTGCGTGGTGGTGCACGGCGAGCGCGAGGTGCTGCCTGCGGCGACGCCCGCCGAGGCGGCCAAGGCGCTGGAGCAGTTCACGAGCGCGTACAACCGGGCCGACAAGGCCTACGACAACTCCCTGGACGCCGACTACACCACCGGCCCGCTGGGCGACATCGACGCGGCCCGGCTGACGGCGGGGCACGCCAACAACCCGGGCGGCAACCCCGAGCACGCGCCGCTGGAACTGTCGGACGCGAAGTACACCATCCCCAAGAAGGCCGGCTGGCCGCGCTGGTTCGTCGCCGACACCAAGTCGAACAAGAGCACCTCGGCCCGCTGGCTGCTGGTGTTCCTGCGGCACGACCTCGACGAGCCGTGGCAGGTGGCGTATCTGACGCTGGTCGAGCCGTCCGACGTACCGCGGTTCAAGAAGGACGCCGACGGGTTCGCCGAGGCCGTCCCCGCCGACTCGCCGGACCTCGCCGCCGCGCCCGAGGACCTGAGCAAGGGCTACACCGACTACCTGCGCAGCGGCGGCACGTCCTTCGCGGACGGCACCCACACCAGCGTGTGGCGCGCTCAGCGGGAGAAGAACGCGAAGAAGCCGGGCTTGGTCACCCAGTACATCGACGAGGCGGCGACGGCCGGCGACTACGCGCCGCTGGCGCTGCGCACCGCGGACGGCGGCGCGCTGGTGTTCTTCGCCAGCCGCCACTACCGCAAGCAGACCGCGGCGGCGGGCGCGACCGTCCCCACCCCGAACGAGGCCGTGCTGGCGCTGACCAAGGGTGAGATCAAGCAGTCGCTGCTGATGGAGTTCGTCTCCAACGAGGTGGCCCTGGACCCGAAGAAGGGCTCGGGACAGGGGCAGGTGGACGTGCTGGGCCGGGTGCAGGGCCTCACGTCGGCGCAGGGCAGCTGAGCGGGCCGCCGGATCTCAGTGGCGCAGGGGCCAGGCCGCGTTCGCGTGGTCGGGCTCCTCGCCGACGTACCGCGCGCAGGCGTCGGTGAGGACCTCCAGCAGGGTCAGCGGGTCGGGCAGCGGATGCTCGGGGCCGCGTACCCAGTGCACGGCCTGTCCGTCGTCGCCGGGGAGCCGGGCGGGCGGGACGAGGACGTAGGAGCCCCGGCAGTGCCAGCGCAGGCCGGGATGCTCGTCCATGGTCTCCGGATGGCAGTCCAGCTCGCACGGCCACCACTCGTCCTCGTCCTCGGGGGTGCCGCGGGTGAGGGTGAAGAACAGCATGCGGCCGTCGTCGCTCTCGGCGACCGGCCCGACGTCGATCCCGGCGGCGAGCAGACGCTCCAGCGCCTCGCGTCCGGCCTCCAGCGGGACGTCGAGGACGTCGTGGACCATGCCGGTGGCGGTGATGAAGTTGGCCAGCGGCTGGTGGCGGGCCCAGCGCTCGATCTGGCCGCGGTCGGTGGTGGACTGCGTCTGCCAGGCGAACGACACCGGGTGCCGGGCCGGGGTGGGACAGCCGACGCGGTCGCAGGAGCAGCGGTAGCCGGGCGCCGGGTGGGCGGCGGGCGCGAGCGGCAGTCCGGCCTTGGCGGCGGCGAGCAGCAGGGCCTCACGGCCGCCGTCACCGGCAGCCTCCTTCGGCCCGCCTCCGCGCAGCCACTGGGTGAGTTTGCCCCGCAGGCCGGTCCGGCCACCGAACTCCTGGCTCATCTATCCCCTCGCCTCGCTGTCGTGCGGAACAGCATGCCCTATGGTCGCACCTTCCGGGCCATCGGGGGTCCGGAGTGCTCAATTCCGGGCAGGTGGGACGAGACGCCCCCTAGGGGGTGCCTCGCCGATCATGCCGGGCTCCCGGTGTCTGGCACCGCTCGCTGATCCGGCCTGATCGGCGAGGCACCCCCTAGACGCGCGGGGCGAGGCCGTACAGGGCGTAGTCGACGAGGGTGTCCGTGTAGTCGTAGGAGATCGGGCCGGTGTGCTGGAGCCAGCGCTGGGCGAGGGGTGAGACGAACAGCTCCAGCGCGATGCGCGGATCGACCTCGGGGCGGACCTGCCCGGCGTCCTGCGCGGCGCGCAGCCGGTCGACGTAGAGCTGGAGCTGCGGTTCGAGGAGCTTGGCCACGAACTCCCGGCCGACCTGCTCGTTGACCAGTCCCTCGGCGGCGAGCGCGCGGGCGGGGGTCTCGAAGCGGGGGTCGAGCAGCTCGTCGACGGTGGCGCGGAGCACGCCCTTGAGATCGGCGGCGAGGTCACCGGTGTCGGGGAGGGCGTACGGCTCCCCGGGCTGCGCCCCGGCCTGCTCGGCGGCCTGCGCGGAGAGGTCGAGGAAGGCCTCCAGCAGGACGTCCGCCTTGGAGGGCCACCACCGGTAGATGGTCTGCTTGCCGACCCCGGCCCGGGCGGCGATGCCCTCGACGGTGGTCTTCGGATACCCCACCTCGGCGACGAGCGCGAGGGCGGCGTCGTAGATCGCCTGCCGGGACCGCTGGCTGCGGCGAGTGGCGTCCGGGGCCTGCTTGCGGGGCTGCGGGTCGGGCATGTCCCGAACATACCAGCCCCACAAGACGCGTCGTCTCGCGAGGACGTCAGGTGATGTCCCGCCGGCTGCCCGGCCCCAGCGCGCCGTCCGTGACGTCGCCGCCCGTGGCCACGCCGCCCCGGGCCGAGCGGACGTCGGCGTCCGGGGCGGGCGCGGTGGCCGCGGGGGGTGTCGCCGCGCCGGAGACCTTCGCGTCCCTGCCGAGTGCCGAGCCCGTCACATGGCCGCCGACGGCGATGCCGTCCCGGCCGGCCCGTACGGTCCGCCCGCTCCCGCCGCCGCCCGCCAGGGCGAGGACCGACACCAGCAGCGCCGCCGCGCTGAGGACGGTGCCGGTCACGGTGGCGACCTGCCCGGCCGTGTCCATGTCCACCAGCACCATGACGAGGACCAGCCCGACCGTCACCACCCCGGCCGCCACCGCCGTCACCCACACCCACACCTGAGCCGCACCCACCGGCGCCATCGCCCACCGCCCCTCGTCGCTGTCGTGTGCAGGGCGACGGTAGCGGTCCGGGCGGGCCGTGGACGCGGGATGCGGCGAGAGGCCCACGGCGGCACCGGGTCAGTCGGCCGCCGGCCAGCCGTCCCCCCACTCCGCGTCCCGGGCCGCCTTGTACAGATCCCCGTGCCGCTTCGTCACCGTCACCCGGTCCAGCCGTTCCGCCGGCTCGCACAGGTCCAACAGGACCTGGCCCTTGCGGATCTGGGGCTTGCGGATGATGCGGGTCGGGGCCGGGGTGGCCGGGAAGCGGGTCGCGGCGACGTAGGCGAACTTCTCGTCCTCGTAGGGCAGGGAGCCGCCCTTCACCTGGCGGTGCAGGGAGGACCGGCTGACGCGCGCCGAGAAGTGGCACCAGTCCGTGCCGGGGGCGATCGGGCAGGCCGCGCTGTGCGGGCAGGGGGCGGCCACCTGGAAGCCGGCCGCGATCAGGCGGTCGCGGGCCTCCAGGACGCGGGTGTAGCCGTCGGGGGTGCCGGGTTCGACGATCACGACGGCCTGCGCGGCGGTCGCGGCGGCGTCGACGAGGGCGGCCCGGTCGGCGGCGGTGAGTTCGTTGAGGACGTAGGAGACGGTCACCAGGTCCGTGGGGGCCAGGGTGAGCGCCGTGCCGATGCGCGAGCGCTGCCAGCGGGCGTCCCGCAGGGCCGGGTTGGCCGCGGCGATCTCCCGGCCGAGGGCGAGCGCGGGCTCGGCCCAGTCGAGGACGGTGGTGGGCCGGGTGCCGTCCCAGACCGCGGTGACCGCCCAGGTCGCGGCGCCCGTGCCGCCGCCCACGTCCACGTGCCCGGAGGGCGTCCACTCCGGCGCGGCGCCGGCGAGCGCCGCCAGCGCCGAGCGCACCGCCTCGAAGGTCGCCGGCATCCGGTAGGCGGCGTACGCGGCGACGTCCGCCCGGTCACGCAGGATCGGCGCGTCGGTCGGGGTGGCCCCCCGGTAGTGGCCGATCAGCCGCTCCACGGCCTGCGCGGCCTGCCGGGGCGGCAGGCCGTCGAGCAGGCCGGAGAGCGCGGTGCGCAGGGTGTCGGCGGGCGAGGAGGACACGGGGACGTTCACCGGACGATTCTCTCAGGCGGTCCGACCCTGGTTTCATCAGGCGGTCAGACCCTGGTTTCATCAGCCGGTCACAGCCTCGCTCCCGCAGGCCGTCCCCTCCGGGTCCCTCAGGCCGCACCCACCCCCCGCACCGCCCGCGCCAGTCGCGTCGCCGCCGCTGCCCTGGGGCCGCTGTCGGGGGTGCGGCGGCGTGGGTGGACCGTGTTGGCGAGCAGGACGAGGAAGGTGTCCGTCGCCGGGTCCAGGACCAGCGACGTGCCCGTGAAGCCCGTGTGGCCCGCCGCGCCCCGGCCTGCCAGGTCGCCCATGAACCAGCGCTGGTCCACGGCGAAGCCCAGGCCCGGCGGGGTGAGCAGCAGCTCCACGAAGTCGGGGCCGAGGATGCGGGCCGGGCCGTAGGAGCCGCCCGCGAGCAGGGTCCGGCAGAACACCGCCAGGTCCCACGCGGTGGAGAACAGGCCCGCGTGCCCGGCGACCCCGCCGAGCGCCCAGGCGTTCTCGTCGTGCACCTCGCCGCGCAGCATGCCCCGGTCGGCCTTGGCCCAGGGCCTGCGCTGGTCCTCGGTGGCGGCCGCGCCGGGGCACGGCCCGAAGCGGGTGGCGGTCATGCCGAGGGGGCGGGTGATGCCGTCGTGGACCAGCACGTCCAGGGGGCGGCCGGTGAGGCGCTCCAGGAGGTGCTGGAGGAGCAGCAGGTTGAGGTCGGAGTAGAGGTAGGTGCCGGGGGGTGCGGACGGGGCCTCCGCGCGCAGGAGCGCCAGGCGTTCCGCGTCGTCCGCGCAGTCGTACAGGGGCAGCTCCGGCCGCAGCCCGGAGGTGTGGGTGAGCAGCTGCCGTACGGTGACGCCCGCGCCGGCGGCCCCGCGGAACTCCGGCAGGTACGCGCCGACCAGGGCGTCGATGCCGAGCGTGCCCCGCTCGATCTGCTGCACGGCGGCGACCGCGGTGCACAGCTTGGTGAGGGAGGCCAGATCGAAGGGGGTGTCGACGGTCATGGGCACCCGGTCGGCCGGGGGGAGTTCGACGCCGGTGTCGGTGGCGGGGTCGTAGGCGGCGTACCGGACGGCGTGGCCCGCCGCCTCGTGGACCGCCACGACGGGGCCGCGTCCGGCGACGACGACGGCGCCCGCCGCCCAGGGGCGGGGCCCGGTGGTGAGGTCGCGGACCTCGCGCACCAGGTGTCCCAGCTCGTCGGGGTCGAGTCCGGCCCGCTCGGGGGTGTCCCGGCGCAGTCTCGGCGCGCTCAGTGTCCCGCTCCCGCGTTCTCGGCCCCGACGGCGCCCGGGGCGCCCCGGTCCCCGCCGTCCGTACCCGTCCGCCAGGGGCGGCACAGGCCCAGGAAGCAGGCCAGTGCCACCACCCCCGCCGTCAGCTGGACCACGGCCATGGGCACGGCCGTGTGCTCCCCGGCGACGCCGACGAGCGGGGAGGCGATCGCGCCGATGAGGAAGGACGACGTGCCGAGCAGCGCGGACGCCGACCCCGCGGAGTGCCGGGTGCGCAGCAGCGCGAGGGACTGGGTGTTGGGCAGCGTGACGCCCATCGCGGACATCAGCACGAACAGGGCGGCGGCCACGGGGGCGAGGCCCACGTCGCCGAAGGCGCCGGTCGCCATGAGCAGCAGGGCCGTCGCCGCGAGGATCACCACGGCGAGGCCCGCGCCGAGGACCCGGTCCAGGCGGACCCGGCCGACGAGGACCTTGCCGTTGATCTGGCCGACGACGACCAGTCCGACGGAGTTCAGCCCGAAGAGCAGGCTGAAGGTCTGCGGGGAGGCGCCGTAGATCTCCTGGACGACGAAGGGCGAGGCGGAGATGTAGGCGAACAGGGCGGCGAAGGCGAAGCCGCCCGCGAGGAGGTAGCCGGTGAAGGGCAGGTCGGTGAGGAGCCGGCGCATCGAGTGCAGGGCCTCGCCGACGCCGCCGGAGTGCCGGTCCGCGGGCGGCAGCGTCTCCGGCAGCCGGAACCACACCAGCGTGCCGAGCAGCGCCCCCACCACGGTGAGCACGACGAAGACGCCCCGCCAGTCCGTCACCCGCAGGATCTGCCCGCCGATGAGCGGGGCGACGACGGGGGCGACGCCGGAGATGAGCATGAGGGTGGAGAAGAAGCGGGCCATGGCCACACCGTCGTACAGGTCGCGGACGACCGCGCGGGCGATGACGATCCCGGCCGCCCCGGCGAGGCCCTGCGCGAGCCGGAAGGCGACCAGCGTCCCGACGGTCGGGGCGAAGGCGCACAGGGCGGTGGCGAGGACGTACACGGCGAGGCCGGCCAGCAGCGGGCGGCGGCGGCCCCAGCGGTCGCTCATGGGTCCGACGACCAGCTGCCCGAGTGCCATGCCGAGAAGGCAGGCGGTGAGGGTGAGCTGGACGGTGGCGGCGGGGGCCTGCAGGGTGCGGGTCACCTCCGGCAGCGACGGCAGGTACATGTCCATCGCCAGCGGGGGTGTGGCGGTCAGTCCGCCGAGGACGAGGGTGACGAGCAGTCCGGTTCGGCGGTGCGGTCCCGGGGCGGCCGGCCGCGTCCCGGCCGCCGGCTCGGCCCGCCCCCTCCGCGTCGTCTGCGGTCTGTGTGCCCCACCCTCGGGCATGCGGCCCTCCCTCTTCGACAGATGCGGCCCCTATGCTCTCAGCTCGTACAGGCTGCTTGAAGACGCAACAGAGGGTGGGGCGGGTATGACGGCGGACACGGTGCGGTGGGGCGTGCTGGCGACGGGCGGGATCGCCGCCGCGTTCACCGCGGATCTGGTGGATCTGCCGGACGCCGAGGTCGTGGCGGTGGCGTCGCGCAGCGAGGCCTCGGCGAAGACGTTCGCGGACCGCTTCGGCATCCCGCGCGCCTACGGCGACTGGGCCTCCCTCGCGGCGGACGACGACGTCGACGTGGTGTACGTCGCCACCCCGCACGCGGCGCACCGCGCGGCGGCCGGGCTGCTGCTGGAGGCCGGGCGCAACGTGCTGTGCGAGAAGCCGTTCACGCTGAACGTCCGCCAGGCGGAGGAGCTGGTCGCCCTCGCCCGCGAGCACGGCAGCTTCCTGATGGAGGCCATGTGGATGTACTGCCATCCGCTGGTACGGCGGCTGAAGGCGCTCGTGGACGACGGGGCCATCGGCGAGGTGCGCACCGTGCAGGCCGACTTCGGCCTGGCCGGCCCGTTCCCGCCCGCGCACCGGCTGCGCGACCCGCACCAGGGCGGCGGCGCCCTGCTCGACCTGGGGGTCTACCCGGTCTCCTTCGCCCAGCTGCTGCTCGGCGAGCCGGCCGACGTGGCGGCGCGGGCCGTGCTGTCCCCGGAGGGCGTCGACCTGCAGACGGGGGCGCTGCTGTCGTTCGACAGCGGGGCGCTGGCGTCGGTGCACTGCTCGATCGTCGGCGGTACGGGGGTGACGGCGTCGGTGACCGGCTCGCACGGGCGGATCGACGTGCCGGACGGGTTCTTCCACCCGGAGCGGTTCGTGCTGCACCGGGACGGCCGTGACCCCGAGGAGTTCACGGCGGACCCGGCCGACGGGCCGCGCGGCACGTTCCGGCACGAGGCGCGGGAGGTCATGCGGGCGCTGCGGGCCGGGGAGACGGAGTCGCCGCTGGTGCCGCTGGACGGCACGCTGGCGGTGATGCGCACGCTGGACGCGATCCGCGAGCGGGTCGGGGTGCGCTATCCGGGCGAGAACCCGGAGAACCCGGAGAGCCCGGAGGAGGACGGCGCCGGGGCACTGCTCTCCCTCTGAGCCGACGCCGGGGGTGCCCGGATGGCGGAATGCCGGGTTTCACACTGTGGACCTTCGCCTACGCTGCCAGGCCATGAACACCGAGCGAAACCCCGAACGCCCCCCGCGCTCCCGGATCGCGGTGGTGACCGGCGCCGGCTCCGGCATCGGCCGCGCGGTCGCCGTGGAGCTGCTGCGCGCCGGCTGGTCGGTGGCCCTGGCCGGGCGCCGTACCGAGACGCTGGAGGAGACGGCGGCGCTGGTGCCGGAGGGCACCTGTCTCGTCGTACGCACCGATGTGGCGCGGCCCGAGGACGTGGCCGCGCTCTTCGCGGCGACCGTCGAGCGGTTCGGCCGCGTCGACCTGCTCTTCAACAACGCGGGCACGTTCGGGCCGGGCGGGGTGCCGGTGGAGGAGCTGTCCTTCGACGCGTGGCGGCACGTGGTGGACACCAACCTCAACGGGGCGTTCCTGTGCGCGCAGGCGGCCTACCGGCAGATGAAGGAGCAGGATCCGCAGGGCGGCCGGATCATCAACAACGGCTCCATCTCCGCCCACACGCCCCGCCCGCACTCGGCGCCGTACACCGCGACCAAGCACGCGCTGACGGGGCTGACCAAGTCGCTGGCGCTGGACGGGCGGCCGTACCGGATCGCCGTCGGGCAGATCGACATCGGCAACGCGGCGACCGACATGACGGCCCGTATGCAGAAGGGCGTGCTCCAGGCCAACGGGGAGATCGCGCCGGAGCCGGTGATGGACGTGGCCGACGTGGCGCGGACGGTGCGGCACATGGCCGAGCTGCCGCTGGAGGCGAACGTGCAGTTCGCGACGGTGCTCGCGACGACGATGCCGTACGTGGGGCGCGGCTGATCAGGGCGCCTTCCACAACCGCCACGATCTGCACAAGCGGAATGTGAACTTCCGAGGTATTGCGGCCGGTAGAGGACTTATGCTCAACTCTCCTCCACCAGAACTTCACACTTGGAGCACTGGTATTCCGCAAGCCATACCGAGGGGGGGAAGCGGCAGCCGTCCCGCCGTACCGGGTGGGGGTGGACCTCGCGAGGGACCGCGAGGTGCGCACCGGGGGGCGGGACGGCTGCCGGACACCACGGACCGGCGTCAGGCCTGGCCCGTCTCGAAGCGGGAGATACGGCCGTCGTCCTCGACGGTGAAGCGCCGGCGGGTACGCATCTCGCCCCAGGCGTCGTTGCCGTAGCGGGCCGGCAGCGCGCGGCCCCCGTCGGACTCGCTGTCGACCTCCAGATGACCGCGGGTCGTGAAGATCTCTCCGGGCCCGGCCGGGGCCTCTCCCACCCGAACGGCCCTCCGCGCGGGGTGGCCGGCCGCCCCCGGTGCGACGGTGGAGCAGGGGAGGGAGCCACCGGAGGGGACCTGTTCCTGCTGTCGAGCGCGCCGCACGGCCGGCCGTCTGCCTGGGAGAGCCACCATGACCTTGTACGACCGACGTGATCTGGGCCTGCTGCTGCTCCGGCTGGGCACCGGCGGCGTGCTGGCCGCGCACGGCGCGCAGAAGCTGTTCGGCTGGTTCGGCGGCCACGGCATCGAGGGCACGGGCCAGTTCATGGAGTCCGTCGGCTATCGCCCGGGCAAGGTCAGCGCGATGGCCGCGGGCCTGGCGGAGGCGGGCGGCGGCACGCTGCTCGCGCTGGGCCTGGCCACCCCGGCGGCCGGTGCGGCGGCGGCCGGCGCGATGGCGGGCGCGGCCTCCGTGCACGCCCCGAACGGCTTCTTCAACCAGGAGGGCGGATACGAGTACGCCGCCTCCCTCGGCCTGACCGCGGCCGGTCTCGCCGTCACCGGACCCGGCCGGCTCTCCCTGGACCACGCCCTCGGCCACACCGTCGACCGGGGCTGGATGGTGCCGTTCGCCTTCGCGGCGACCGGGCTGGCCACCGCGGTGGCCGTGGGCCTGCGCGTCCAGCGGGTGCGCCGGCAGAAGCAGGGCGAGCAGGAGGCGCTGTTCGAGGAGGACTTGGCGGAGTAGGCCGGGGACGGGCGACCGGGGGCCGGCAGCCGGCCGGCCACTGGACCGCTCGTGGCAGGCTGCCCCGCATGAGTCACGACGACACCGCCAATGCCACCGCCACCACCCCAGCGGCAGCCGACGCCGCAGCCGGTCTGTGGGACACCGTCGACGCCCTGTGGGCCTCGCTGGAGGCACGGCAGCCCATCGGCGGCCGGGAAGGACTGCTGCTGGCCGTGCTGAAGCTGTCGGAGGAGGTCGGCGAGACCGCGCAGGCCGTGATCGGCGCGACCGGGCAGAACCCGCGCAAGGGCACCACGCACAGCTGGGACGACGTGCAGGCCGAGCTGTGCGACGTGGTGTTCACGGCCCTGATCGCGCTGCGTACCCTCACCCCCGACGCCCGCAAGGTCTTCGCCCGGCATCTGGACCGGGTGGCCCGGCGCACCCTGGGGCCGACGGCGCCCCCGCAGCCGGCGCCGCCCGAAGCGTCGTAGCACGCCCCAACTGTCCTTCTCGGGCGTGGCGTACGCCTCAGCCGGTGGCCCCTGGTGCCGGTGTGAGCCGTGAGCGCGTTGGGCAGTCAATGGCCGTGCATAGAGAAACCGTGTTCGAAGTGTGGGGGGCGGCGTGAGCGTGTGCGTGATCGGTGCAGGCCTGTCCGGACTGGCGGCCGCACACGCGCTCAAGGCGAGGGGTGTCGACGTGGTCTGCCTGGAGAAGGCGCCGGACGTCGGCGGCATCTGGCGGCAGCCGGAAGCGGGTGAGCGCGGCCCGGCCTACCGGGCCCTGCATCTCAACAGCGCCCGGCAGCTGACGGGTTACACCGACTTTCCGATGCCGGATTCCCTGCCCCTCTACCCACGGCACAGCGATGTCGCCGCTTACCTGCGGTCGTTCGCCGAGTGGGCGACGCTGCTGGACCGGATCGAGCTGCGCACCAAGGTGTTGACGGTACGTCAGCAAGTGGACGGTTCATGGACCGTGGTCAGCCGGGATGCCGAAGGCGCGCAGCGGACGCGGAGTTTCGAGCACGTGATCGTCGCCTCCGGACACAACACCCGACCGGCCCTGCCCGACCCGCTGCCGCCGGGTGCCGACACCTCTGCCGGAACGATCCTGCACTCGATGGACTACCAGGACGGCGCCGACTTCGCCGGACAGCGCGTGGTCGTCGTAGGGCTCGGCGCCTCCGCGGTGGACATCGCCGCGGACCTGTCGCGGCACGCCGCGCGGACCCTGCTGTCGGTGCGCCGGGGACTGCACATCATCCCCAAGCAGCTCTTCGGCATACCCGTGGACCTGATCGCGGACGCCCCGTGGTTCACCGCGATGTCCTTCCCCGAGCAACGCGCCTGGGTGGAGAAGGCGCTGCTGGTGGCGCGCGGCAGGCTGTCAGACTACGGGCTGCCCGAGCCCGACCACCCCGTCTTCTCCTCGGCCGTGACCATCTCCGACGAGATCCTCAGCCGGATCCGGCACGGCGCGGTCGTCCCCAAGCCCGCGATCGAGGCTTTCGACGGCGGCCGGGTCCTCTTCGCGGACGGGACCGCGGAGGAGGCCGACGCGGTGGTCTACTGCACCGGCTTCCGCATGTCCTTCCCGTTCCTGCCGGCCGGCTGCCCGGCGGGTGACGGCGGCCCGGTCGAGCTGTACCGCCGTGTCGTCGCCCCGGACCGTCCCGGCCTGTACTTCCTCGGCCTGATCCGCCCGCACGGCTCCATCACCCGCCTCGTCGAGGCCCAGGCCCGCTGGGTGGCGCGGCTCGTCGCCGGGGAGGCGTCCCTGCCCTCCGCGGACGTCATGCGCAAGGAGATAGCGGCGTATCTCAGCGGGATCGAGGAGCGGTACGGCAGGACGGAGGGTACGTCGATCCAGGTCGACGTCGGCGCGTATCTGCGGGAGTTGCAGGACGCGTGAGGCCCGGCCGCTGAGGCTCCCGGTCCCACCGGGAGCCGCGCGGCGGCCCAGAACACCGGTTCGGGGCGCGGCTCAGGACACGGGTTCGGGACAGGCGGTGGGCGTGCCCGCGGGCGGCCGGACCGCGTAGGCCTCCGCCGACAGGTAGACGGTCACGCGCGGCGGGCGGCCCTGCTGGTGGGCAAGGCCGAGGTAGGCGACGAGCCCGACGCCGTCCGCCGGGCGGCGGGCGGTGAGGGCCGGCACGGCGGCGAGCAGCGGAACGGGGTCCATGCCGTAGCGGTCCAGGACGGCCTCCGCCCGTGCCAGCGCCTCCTCGTCGTCGCGGGCGTAGTCCCGTACCGGGATGTAGAGGGTGAAGCCGCTCGGCCGGCCGCTCGCGGTCTCGGTGAAGGCGTGGCAGGACTGGCCGGGCCGCCGGTCGAGCCGTACGGCGCCGGTTCCGCCGACCGTGCCGGCACCGAGGTCGGGACCGGTGCCGGTGCCGGTGGCCAGGTGGAAGAACGCGCGGATCTCCGCCTCACCGGGGCCGGGGTCCATCCGGCTCAGCCCGCCCGCCGCACGGGCGGTCAGGTCCTGGTGGGCGAGGTAGACCTTGAGCCGGGGTTCGTCCCAGTCGCCGAGGTCCAGCGCGAAGAACAGATGTCCGTCGGCCGCAGGCAGCGCGTCGAACGCCCGCCGGTGACCGAGCCGCCGCAGGGCCTCCCGCACGGTCGCGGCGGCGCGGCCCGCGCCCCGGGCCGCCGGATTGAGGTAGACCTTCACCTTCGGTACGCCGCCGGGCCGCAGCTCCAGCGCGCACCACAGGGCGAGCGGACCCTCGGGCGCGGGCGGCAGGAAGAGGTCCTCCAGCTCGTCGAGCACGGCGGTGGAGAAGTTCCAGCGCCGAGCCATCTCCCGGACGGCCGCGAGTCCCGCGCGACCGCTGCGAGCCAGGCTGCCTGCGCCGCAGCCCGGTTCCAGCAGCACGCGCAGAGCGGGGGCCGCGCCCGGGGTGAAGGAGAGGGAGTACTCCACCGGGGTGTGGTCGTCGGAGAGGAACGTCGGGGTGACCGGCGGCAGGTCCAGCGGGCGGTCGGCGACCGGGCCCAGCGCCCCGACGAGGGTACGGGCGTAGCCGTCGGCGGCGGCCGGGCCCAGTCCCGCGACGGCGCACAGCCGCCGCAGCTGACCGGCGGTGAGCGAGCCCAGGGTGCCTGGGTTCCCGATGTGGTCTGCGATGCCGGACGTCTCGGGGCCCGCATGAAGATACCCGCCTGCGGGGGCGGGTATCGGGGGGTGCCAGGGGTGCGGTCTGGTAGTGGAGTACGCGGATATGTGGTCCACGACACCCTCCCTTGCCTCGTCAGCAACACGGAACGCCGCGTTCCTGACTACCCCTGTGATTGAACCGTCATGCGATCAAGGGGGGTTGGTGGGTGTTGTGTGAATCACTTGACAGGTCGTCTCACTTGATGAGCCAGTTCAGGAACTGGCTCCACAGGCCGCCGCGTTCGCCCTTGCGGGCGGCGGCCGGGGCCGGGCCGGGGTGCGCGGGCGCCGCCGGACGCGGCTCGGGGGCCGCGCGGCGGACGGACTCCACCGGGGTGAACCGGGCCGGCAGGGTGGTCAGGCCGCGGTTGAAGGGGCCGGGGCGCCAGGCCAGGGTGTCCTCGGGGACGGCGAGTTCGACGTCCGGGAGCCGGTTGAGCAGGTTCTCGACCGCGGTGACGGTGATCTGCCGGGCGGGATCCTTGGAGGGGCAGGCGTGCGGGCCGGCGCTCCACGCGAGGTGGGCGCGGTTGCTGCCGGCTTGCCGGGCAGCGGTGAGCGTGGGGCCCGTGTTGGCGGCGGCGAAGCTCACCAGGACCAGGTCGCCGGCCTGGAGCTTGGTCCCGGCGAACTCCATGTCGGCGGCCGGGTAGTGCGCGGCGAGGTTCTGCATGGGCGGGTTCTCCCACAGCGTGTCGTCGAGCGCCTCGTCGATGAGTCCGCCGCGGTGGGCGTACGCGTCGTGGGTGAGCAGCCGGTGCAGGGTGTTGCCGATGAGGTTCCGCAGCGGTTCGTTGCCGGCCACCATCAGCAGGGCCAGCTGGTGGACCATCTCCTCATCGGTGAGGCGTGCCTGATGGGCCATCAGCCAGGACGTAACGTCCTCGCCGGGCCGGGCCCGCTTCTGCGCGACGAGTTCGCCGAGGGCGCCGAACATCACGCCCATGGCCTTCTCGGCGTTGACACCGTCGAACATCCCGGAGATGCCGAACAGCACCCGGTCGCCGATGTCGGCGGGGCAGCCGAAGAGTTCGTTGAAGACGAACAGCGGCAGCTGCTTGGCGTAGTCGCCGAGCAGGTCGGCCGAGCCGCGGGCGGCGAACTGCTCGATGAGGTAGTCGGAGACCTGCTCGGCGGTGTGGCTGAGGCGGCGCGAGTCGACGCGGGCCATGCTGTCGGTGACGGCCTGACGCAGCCTGAGGTGCTCGGCGCCGTCGGCGAACATGCAGTTCGGCCGGTAGGCGAGCACAGGCGCGACCGGGCTGTCGGCGGGGATGCGACCCTCGTTGAAGTCGCGCCAGCGGCGGGCGTCCTTGCGGAAGGTGCCGGAGTCCTGCAGGAGCTGGAGCGCGGCCTGGTAGTCGGTGACCAGGGTCGCCTCGACGCCGGGGGCGATCTCCACGGGGGCGGTGGGGCCGTAGTGCCGCATGAAGGCGTAGTACGCCTGCGGGTCGGCCGCGAACTCCGGCCCGTACAGCGGCACCCGGCCGCCGGAACCATGGGCCGGGCACCCCGGCGGGGGGACCGGGGCGGGGGTGTGAGCGTCCATGTCTGCTCTCAGTTCTCGGGGGAGCCGGAGGACCGTCGTCCTCGGGTGTCTCTGATCGTCCTGGGGGCCTCTGGGGCGTGTCCTAGCGGACGCGGTCCAGCAGGTAGCGGACCAGGGTGGTCAGGGCGGCGGCCGACGACTTCTCGTCGCGGGCGTCGCAGGTGACGACGGGGGTGTCGTCGAGCAGGTCCAGGGCCTCGCGCAGGGCGGCCTCGTCGCGCAGCGGGGCGCCGTCGAAGTGGTTGACGGCGATGGCGTAGTCGAGGCTGTACTGCTCGATCAGGTCGATGACCTGGAAGGAGTCCGCGAGCCGCTCGGGGTCGACGAGGACCAGCGCGCCGAGCGCGCCGCGGGCCATGTCCTCCCACATCTGCACGAACCGCTGCTGGCCGGGCGTGCCGAAGAGGTAGAGGACGACCCGGTCGCTGATGGTGAGGCGGCCGAAGTCCATGGCGACCGTGGTGGTGGTCTTGCCCGTGACGCCCTTGAGGTCGTCGATCTCCTCGCCGGCCCGGGTCATGGTCTCTTCGGTGGACAGCGGCTCGATCTCGGAGATCGTGCCGATGAAGGTGGTCTTGCCCACCGCGAAGTGTCCGACGACGAGGATCTTGACGGCGGTCTGGGTGGCGCCGCCGCGGACGTAGGCCTGCGCGCCGAGCCGGGGCGAGGTGCCCGGCCCGGCGTGCGGAGCGGGCGGATCCCCGGCGGTGTCCGGCTCGACCGCATGCGGTGGCTCGACCGCGTGCGGCGGCTCGACCGCGTGTGGCGGCTCAACCGAATTTGGCGCGAAGGCCATTCAGTACCTCCTCCAGGATCTCCCGGTCGGCGAGGGGGGCGCGGGCGACGGGCGGGCGGGTGATGAGGTAGCCGCCCTCGGTGAGCGCGGCGAGGAGGATCTTCACCACGCCCAGCGGCAGCCGGGTGTGCCCCGCGATCTCGGCGACCGACAGGTAGCCGGCGGAGCAGATGTCCAGCAGCCGCTGTTCCTCGGGGGACAGCCGGGTGGGCCGCCGCGGTCCCTCGGGTGCCGCCGTGACGAGCGTGATCAGGGACAGCTCCGCCTCGTCGGGCAGGCCGCGGCCCTTGGTGATGACGTAGGGCCGTACTAACTCGGCGGCCTCGGGCTCCCACTCCCCCGGCCCGGTCATGAGCGCGCGCCGAGGTTCTCGCGCGGCGGCGCGGCGAGCGCCTTGCCGAGCTGGCCGACCAGCTGCTGCATCCGGAAGGTGATGTCCTGCATGTCGACGTCCGGGCTGGCGGAGACGCCGAGGTAGGCGCCCTCACCGGCGGAGATCAGGAAGACCCAGCCGCCGTCGAACTCCACCAGGGTCTGCCGCCAGGCCTGCCGCGGGTCCTCGCAGAAGAAGCCCAGGGAACGGCTGAGCGACTGCACCCCGCTCATCGCGGCGGCGACCCGGTCGGCGTTGTCCTTGTCGAAGTCCTTGGTACGGGCCATCAGCAGCCCGTCGGCGGAGATCAGGACCGCGTGCAGGGCCCCGGGAATCTCCAGGGCGCTGTCGAGCATCCATGACAGATCGTCGTTCACGAGACCTCATGTCCTTCACTGCTGGCACCGGTGGTGCCGCTCGTCTGGTCCGTGCGGCCCGCGCGGTCGTCGTGCGCGGCCCGCCCGGACTGCGTGCCCCGCTGGAAGGCACCCATGATCGCGGCGGTCTCGGCCCCGGAGCGGGAGCCGGAGCCACGCCCGGCGGTGCCGCCTCCGGTGCCTCCCGCGCCTCCGGCGCTTCCGGGGACGATCGCCATCGGCCGCTTGCGGCGGCGGCGCGGCAGCCCGTCGGCGGTGGTGGCCGCGGTGAGCGACGGCTCGGGTCCGGCAGGGTGGGGTACGGCGGCAGCGGACACGGCAGGGGCCTGCACCTTCTGCTCGGGCATGGCGGTGAGCAGATCGTGCGGCAGCAGGACGACCGCGCGCACGCCTCCGTAGGGGGAGGACGAGTCGACGGACACCTCGAAGCCGAACCGCTCGGCGAGCACACCGATCACGGCGAACCCGAACTGCGGGGGGTTGCCGAGGCCCGACACACCGGACACCCGCTCGCTGGACAGCAACTTCTCGGCCCGCGCCCGCTCCTCGTCGTTCATCCCGACGCCGGCGTCGTCGACGACAATGCAGATGCCCTTGGGCACGGTACGGATGTTGATCTCGACAACGCTGTCCGGGCTCGAGTAGCTGGTGGCGTTGTCGAGCAGCTCGGCGAGGGCGAGCGCGACGGGTTCGACGGCCCGGCTGGTGATCCCGAAGTCGACCTGCGACAGGATCTCCACGCGCCGGTAGTGCCGGATCCGCCCCTGCGCGCTCCTGACCACGTCGTACACGGACGCGGCGTCCCGGTGCCGCCCGAGCCACCCGTCGCACAGCACGGCGATGGACTGCGCCCGCCGCCCGAACTGCGAGTTCGTGTGGTCGATCTCCAGCAGGTCCTGGAGGATCGTCGAGTCGCCGTACTTGGTCTGCAGCCGCGACACGACGAGCTGCTGCTCGGCGGCGAGGCCCTGCAGGGTCCGCATGGCGGACTTCAGCACGGTCTTGGTGGCGTCCTCGGCCTGCTCCTGGGCCGCTGCGACGGACTGCGCGTAGTGGTTCTCCAGATCGGAGTAGTGACTGCGCAGTCCGTCGATCTCGTGCCGCAGGGCCTGCGCCGACTTGCGCTGGCGGACGATGACGGCGATGGCGGCGACGAGGACGACGACAACAGCCCAGAGCACAGGGTTCTGTATGTATTCCGTCATAAGACTCTCTTCAGGCGACTGACGGCAGCTGGGGGAATCCACCACGGGAACGCATGCGTCCGCCCGCGCCGCGAGTGCGGTGATCGTATCACTGGGGGAACATGTGACCGACCGTCAACGAGGCGCGCTGGGCGAAAAGTTGAGTGAACTCTTCCGCCGGCGGGCACGCAAAAAAGGCCCCCGCGCCGGAACCTGTCCGGTGCGGGGGCAGCGAGGGCGGCGAGGGCAACAAGGGGAGTGCCGGCGGGCCGGGGCCGTCAGACCGTGGTGCTCTCGTCGTCGGGTGGGGTGGGCCGGTCAGTAGCGGTAGTGGTCGGGCTTGTACGGGCCGTCGACGTCGACACCGATGTACGCGGCCTGCTCC
>NZ_BNBR01000009.1:167480-394651 GCF_014656055.1 Streptomyces griseosporeus | reverse complement strand
CCGCCCGCAGCGCCCGGGCCCCGGCGCCCGCCCGTCCCGCCGCCCCGCGCCGGCCCGGCCCGCCGCCTCCGGGCGCCCGCTGCGGCTCGGCAGCCCGCGGCCGCGGCTGCGCATGGTCGGCCTGGCGCTGACCCTGGTGATGTCCGCCTTCGTGGTCCGCCTGCTTCAGGTGCAGGCCGTCGACGCGAGCACGTACGCCGCCAAGGCCGAGCAGAACCGGTACGTCGTGCACACCCTGGCCGCCGAGCGCGGCGGGATCACCGACCGCACCGGCGTCGCCCTCGCGACCAGCGTGGACGCGTACGACATCACGGCCGACCCGACGATGTTCACCCGCAAGCAGCTGAAGATCGACGACGGTCCGGAGCAGGCCGCCGCGCTGCTCGCGCCCATCCTCGGCCAGGACCAGGCCGACCTTGTGGCGAAGCTGCGGCCCAAGGACAGGAACTTGCGCTACGTGCGCCTCGCGCTCAGCCGCACCCCGCAGGTGTGGACGCAGATCAAGGACCTCAAGCTCGCCCTCGCCACCAAGTCCGAGACCGACAAGAGCACGGTGAACGTGCTCGCCGGGGTCTTCGCCGACCCCAGCAGCAAGCGGGTCTACCCCAACGGCGACCTCGCCGCCGGGATACTGGGCTGGGTCAACGCCGAGGGCGTGGGCGGCGGCGGCATCGAGCAGCAGCTGAACAAGACCCTCGCCGGCAAGGACGGCAAGATCCGCTACGCCCAGTCCGGCGGCCGCCAGGTGCCCACCGCGGGCTCCACCGAGACGCCGGCCGTGCCCGGCAGCGACGTCGAGCTGACCATCGACCGCGACATCCAGTGGGCGGCGCAGAACGCCATCGCCGAGCAGGTGAAGAAGTCCAAGGCGGACCGCGGCTACGTCATCGTCCAGGACACCCGCACCGGCGAGATCCTCGCCATGGCCAACTCGCCCGGCTTCGACCCCGGCGACCTGGCCCACGCGGACCCCACGGCGCTGGGCAACGCGGCGCTCCAGGACGCCTACGAGCCCGGCTCCACCGCCAAGGTGATGTCGATGGCCGCCGTCCTGGAGGAGAACGCGGCGACCCCGCTGACCCACGTCGTCGTCCCCAACCGGCTGCACCGCGGCGACCGGCTCTTCCAGGACGACGTCGACCACGCCACCTGGTACCTCACGCTCAACGGCGTGCTCGCCAAGTCCTCGAACATCGGCACCATCCTGGCCACCGGCCAGCTCGGCAAGACGCAGTCCGAGGCGAACCGGGTCCTCTACTCCTACCTGCGCAAGTTCGGCATCGGCAGCTACACCGGCCTCGACTTCCCCGGCGAGACCAGGGGCATCCTGGCGGCGCCGGACAAGTGGTCGACCTCGCAGCAGTACACGATCCCTTTCGGCCAGGGCGTGTCCATCAACGCGATGCAGGCGGCGTCCGTGTACTCGACGATCGCCAACGGCGGCGTCCGCGTCGAACCCACCCTGGTGCGCGGCACGAAGGGGCCCGACGGCCGCTTCACGCCGGCCCCGACCCCCAAGAAGACGCGGGTGGTCAGCGCGAAGACCGCGAAGACGCTCGCCCAGATGCTGGAGTCGGTCGTCGACGACGAGGAGGGCACCGGCGCCAAGGCGCGCATCCCCGGCTACCGCGTCGCGGGCAAGACCGGTACGGCCAACCGTGTGGATCCGGCCACCGGCAAGTACCACGGCTACACCTCGTCGTTCGCCGGATTCGCCCCCGCCGACCAACCGCGCGTCACCGTCTACTGCGCCATCCAGAACGCCACCTCGGGCAGCTACTTCGGCGGTCAGATCTGTGGACCTGTCTACAAGCAGGTGATGGAGTTCGCCCTGAAGACGCTCCAGGTCCCGCCGACCGGGGCCAAGCCCGCGAACCTGCCCGTGGCCTACCAGCCCTGACCCGACCGTCCCGACCCCTCCGACCCGAACAAGCCCTGATCAGCGCGACCAGCCAGGAACACCCGTGACCATGATCACCCCCGAGCCCGGGAACCAGGGCACCCCCGGCCCCTCACTTCGCCCGCAGGCGGGTACGCCCGGTACGCTCACCGCCGTGCCACACGCTGATCAGTCCCAAACCACCCAGAAGGGCCAACCCGTGACATATCCGGGACCGCCCCGGCCGGTGCAGGTCTCCGCCACACCCCTCGCGGAGCTGGCCGACCAGCTGGGTGTCACCGCGCCGCAGAGCACCGCCGAGGTCACGGGCATCACCCATGACTCGCGCGCCGTCCGCCCCGGCGACCTGTACGCCGCGCTGCCGGGCGCCCGCGCGCACGGCGCCGACTTCGTCACCCAGGCCGCCGGCCTGGGCGCGGTCGCCGTGCTCACCGACCCCTCGGGCGCCGACCGCGCCGCCGCCACCGGCCTGCCGGTGCTGGTCGTGGACGACCCGCGCGGGCGGATGGGCGAGCTGGCGGCCACGATCTACGGTCACCCGGGCCGCGATCTGCTCCAGATCGGCATCACCGGCACCTCCGGCAAGACCACCACCGCCTACCTGGTGGAAGGCGGCCTGCGGACGGCACGGGCCACCGGCCTCATCGGCACGGTCGAGATGCGCATCGGCGACGAGCGCATCAAGTCCGAGCGCACCACGCCCGAAGCCACCGACCTGCAGGCCCTGTTCGCGGTCATGCGCGAACGCGGTGTCGAGGCGGTCGCCATGGAGGTCTCCAGCCACGCGCTGGTCCTCGGCCGCGTCG
The DNA here is from genome assembly GCF_014656055.1 of Streptomyces griseosporeus. GTDB lineage: Bacteria > Actinomycetota > Actinomycetes > Streptomycetales > Streptomycetaceae > Streptomyces > Streptomyces griseosporeus. The sequence continues at coordinate 391,945 of NZ_BNBR01000009.1, read as the reverse complement.
ACGGCTGCGTCTTCGACATCGGCGTCTTCACCAACCTCAGCCCGGAACACATGGAGTTCCACTCCGACATGGAGGACTACTTCCGGGCCAAGGCGCAGCTGTTCACACCGCGGCGCAGCAAACGCGGCGTGGTCAACCTCGACGACGAGTACGGCCGCCGGCTCGCCCGCGAGGCGACCGTCCCGGTCGTCACCTACTCCGCCGAGGGCCACCCCGACGCCGACTGGCGCGCCGAGGACGTCGTGGTCGGCCCGATGGACTCGACGTTCACCGTGCTCGGCCCCGACAGGGTGCGGGTGCGCGCCAAGTCCCCGCTGCCCGGCCCGTTCAACGTGGCGAACACCCTCGCCGCGATCGTCGCCCTCGCCACGGCCGGCCTCGACCCGCAGGCCGCCGCCGACGGTGTCGCCGCCGTGCCGGGCGTGCCGGGCCGGCTGGAACGGGTGGACGCCGGGCAGCCGTACCTCGCGGTCGTCGACTACGCCCACAAGACCGACGCCGTCGAGTCGGTGCTCAAGGCCCTGCGCAAGGTCACCAAGGGCCGGCTGCACGTCGTCCTCGGCTGCGGCGGCGACCGGGACCAGACCAAGCGCGCCCCGATGGGCGCCGCCGTGGCGCGGCTCGCCGACACCGCCGTACTCACCTCCGACAACCCCCGCTCCGAGGACCCGCTCGCGATCCTCGCCACGATGCTCCAGGGCGCGGCGTCCGTGCCCGCGCACCAGCGCGGCGAGGTCGTCCTCTTCGAGGACCGGGCCGCCGCGATCGCCGCGGCCGTCGCCCGCGCGCACCCCGGGGACACCGTGCTCGTCGCGGGCAAGGGCCACGAGCAGGGCCAGGACATCGCCGGGGTGGTCCGTCCCTTCGACGACCGCCAGGTGCTTCGCGAAGCTATCCAGAAGACCCAGGGATGAACTTGTGATCGCCCTCTCCCTCGCCGAGATCGCAGCAGTCGTCGGCGGGCAGACGTACGACATACCGGATCCGTCGGTGCAGGTCACCGGGCCGGTCGTCCGGGACTCCCGTGAGGTGGTGCCCGGCAGCCTCTTCGTCGCGTTCCGCGGCGAGCGCGTGGACGGCCACGACTTCGCGCCGGCGGTCGTGGCGGCGGGCGCGGCGGCCGTGCTGGCCTCGCGACCGGTCGGCGTGCCCGCGATCGTCGTCGAGGACGTCCAGACGGCCCTCGGCGCGCTCGCCCGGCACGTCGTGACGAAGCTCGGCGCCACCCTCGTCGGCCTGACCGGCTCGGCCGGCAAGACCAGCACCAAGGACCTCATCGCCCAGGTGCTGCAGCGCAAGGCGCCGACCGTCTTCACGCCGGGCTCGCTCAACAACGAGATCGGGCTGCCGCTGACCGCCCTGTCCGCCACCGAGGAGACGAAGTTCCTCGTGCTGGAGATGGGCGCGCGCGGCATCGGGCACATCCGCTACCTCACCGAGCTGACCCCGCCGCGGATCGGCCTCGTCCTCAACGTCGGCTCCGCCCACATCGGCGAGTTCGGCGGCCGCGAGCAGATCGCGCAGGCCAAGGGCGAGCTGGTGGAGTCGCTGCCGTCCGCCGCGGAAGGGGGAGTCGCGGTCCTCAACGCCGACGACCCCTACGTGCGCGCCATGGCCTCCCGTACGAAGGCGAAGGTGGTCCTCTTCGGCGAGGCCGACGAAGCGGACGTACGCGCCGAGAACGTACGACTCACGGACAGCGGACAGCCCGCCTTCAGGCTTCACACACCCTCCGGTGCAAGCGATGTGACCATGCGCCTGTACGGTGAGCACCACGTGTCGAACGCGCTCGCCGCGGCCGCCGTCGCCCATGAGCTGGGCATGTCCGCGGAAGAGATCGCCACCGCGCTCTCCGAGGCGGGATCCCTCTCCCGGTGGCGCATGGAGGTCACCGAGCGCCCGGACGGCGTGACCATCGTCAACGACGCCTACAACGCCAACCCCGAGTCCATGAAGGCCGCTCTGCGCGCGCTGGTGGCCATGGGCAAGGGACGGCGGACCTGGGCGGTGCTCGGCAAGATGGCCGAGCTCGGGGACGAGGCGCTCGCCGAGCACGACGCGGTCGGACGGCTCGCCGTCCGGCTCAACGTCAGCAAGCTCGTCGCGGTCGGCGGCAGGGAAGCCGCATGGCTGCAACTGGGCGCATATAACGAGGGTTCGTGGGGTGAGGAGTCGGTGCACGTGTCCGACGCACAGGCGGCGGTCGACCTGTTGCGCAGCGAATTGCGCCCGGGAGACGTCGTACTCGTGAAGGCGTCCCGGTCGGTCGGGCTCGAGAGCGTGGCGCAGGCGCTGCTCGAGACCGGTGCCGAGGGTGAGGTCGCTGCCCGATGATGAAGCAGGTCCTGTTCTCAGGTGTCATCGGTCTGTTCCTGACCCTGGTCGGCACCCCGCTGCTGATCAAGCTGCTCGCGCGCAAGGGGTACGGCCAGTACATCCGCGACGACGGCCCGCGCGAGCACGCCAGCAAGCGCGGTACGCCGACCATGGGCGGTATCGCGTTCATCCTGGCGACGGTCGCCGCGTACTTCCTGAGCAAGGTCATCACCGGCTACCCGCCCACCTACTCGGGTGTGCTCGTGCTCGGCCTGATGGTGGGCATGGGCCTGGTCGGCTTCCTCGACGACTACATCAAGATCGTCAAGCGGCGTTCGCTCGGTCTGCGCGCCAAGGCGAAGATGGCCGGACAGCTGATCGTCGGCATCGCCTTCGCGGTGCTCGCCCTGCAGTTCCAGGACGCCCGCGGCAACACCCCGGCCTCCACCAAGCTGTCCTTCATCACCGACTTCGGCTGGACTATCGGCCCGGTGCTGTTCGTCGTCTGGGCGCTGTTCATGATCCTGGCGATGTCCAACGGCGTGAACCTCACCGACGGCCTGGACGGTCTGGCCACCGGCGCCTCCGTGCTCGTCTTCGGCGCCTACACCTTCATCGGCGTCTGGCAGTTCCAGGAGTCCTGCGCCAACGCGCTGACCCTGACCAACCCGGGCGCCTGCTACGAGGTGCGCGACCCGCTGGACCTCGCCGTCGTCGCCTCCGCGCTGATGGGTGCCTGCCTGGGCTTCCTGTGGTGGAACACCTCCCCGGCCAAGATCTTCATGGGCGACACCGGTTCGCTCGCGCTCGGCGGCGTTCTCACCGGCCTCGCGATCTGCTCGCGCACCGAGCTGCTGCTCGCCATCATGGGCGGCCTGTTCGTGCTGATCACCATGTCGGTGGTCATCCAGGTCGGCTCCTTCCGCCTGACCGGCAAGCGCGTCTTCCGGATGGCGCCGCTCCAGCACCACTTCGAACTCAAGGGCTGGTCCGAGGTCCTGGTCGTGGTCCGCTTCTGGATCATCCAGGGCATCTGCGTGATCGTCGGACTGGGCCTCTTCTACGCAGGATGGGCAGCGGACAAGTGACCTCCACGGTGTCCCCGGACTTCCAGGGCAAGCACGTCACCGTCGCCGGGCTCGGCGTCTCCGGCGTTCCGGCCGCGAAGGTGCTGCACGCGCGCGGGGCGGTCGTCACGGTCGTCAACGACGGCGACGACGCACGCGCGCGTGAGCAGGCGGCGGAACTGGAGGCGCTCGGCGTCACCGTCCGCCTCGGCGACGGCGACACCCTGCCCGAGGGCACCGAACTCATCGTCACCGCGCCCGGCTGGAAGCCGACGAAGCCGCTCTTCCAGGCGGCGGCGAAGGCCGGCATCGAGGTGTGGGGCGACGTCGAACTCGCCTGGCGGCTGCGCGGCCCGGACGCCGCGCCCTGGCTGTGCGTGACCGGCACCAACGGCAAGACGACCACCGTCCAGATGCTCGCCTCGATCCTGCGGGCCGCCGGACTGCGCACCGCCGCCGTCGGCAACATCGGCGTCTCCCTGCTGGACGCGGTCCTCGGCGACGAGCCGTACGACGTCCTCGCCGTCGAACTCTCCAGCTACCAGCTGCACTGGGCGCCCTCCCTGCGCGCCCACTCCGCGGCCGTGCTCAACCTCGCCCCGGACCACCTCGACTGGCACGGCTCCATGGAGGCCTACGCCGCCGACAAGGGCCGTATCTACGAGGGCAATCGCGTCGCCTGCGTCTACAACGTGGCCGACAAGGCCACCGAGGACCTGGTGCGCGAGGCCGACGTCGAGGAGGGCTGCCGGGCGATCGGCTTCACCCTCGGCACCCCGGGCCCGTCCCAACTCGGCGTCGTCGACGGCATCCTGGTCGACCGCGCCTTCGTCGAGAACCGGCAGAAGAACGCGCAGGAGCTGGCCGAGGTCTCCGACGTCAACCCGCCCGCCCCGCACAACATCGCCAACGCCCTTGCGGCGGCGGCCCTCGCGCGGGCCTTCGGCGTCCCGCCGCAGGCCGTGCGGGACGGGCTGCGGGCCTTCCGGCCGGACGCCCACCGCATCGCGCACGTCGCCGACGTCGACGGCGTGGCCTACGTCGACGACTCCAAGGCCACCAACACGCACGCCGCGGAAGCCTCGTTGGCGGCCTACGAGTCGATCGTGTGGATCGCCGGCGGCCTGGCCAAGGGCGCCACCTTCGACGAACTCGTCGCCAAGTCGGCGAAGCGGCTGCGCGGTGTGGTCCTGATCGGCGCCGACCGTGCCCTGATCCGGGAAGCCCTCGCGCGACACGCCCCGGAGGTACCCGTCGTCGACCTCGACCGGACCGACACTGGGGCGATGCTCCAGGCCGTCCAGGAGGCGCGGCGGCTGGCCGCCCCCGGCGACACGGTGCTGCTCGCCCCCGCCTGTGCCTCCATGGACATGTTCACCAACTACACCAAGCGCGGTGACGCGTTCGCGGAGGCGGTTCGCGAACTCGGCTCGTGACCGACGCAGCGGAGGCGCTGATGCCCAGTAGCCGTACCGGCCGGCCGCCCGTGCAGCAGCGGGCCGTCAGACGTCCCGCCGCCCCCCGGGCGCCGCGCGAGAACCCGGTCCGCCGGCTGCACACCCGGGCCCGCCGGGCCTGGGACCGGCCGCTGACCGCGTACTACCTGATCCTCGGCGGCAGCCTGCTGATCACCGTGCTCGGCCTGGTGATGGTCTACTCGGCCTCCCAGATCACCGCGCTGCAGATGTCGCTGCCCGGCTCCTACTTCTTCCGCAAGCAGCTGCTGGCCGCCGTCATCGGCGGCATCCTGCTGTACTCAGCCTCGCGGATGCCCGTGAAGCTGCACCGGGCGCTGGCCTACCCCATCCTCGCCGGTGCCGTCTTCCTGATGGCGCTGGTGCAGGTGCCGGGGATAGGGATGGCGGTCAACGGCAACCAGAACTGGATCTCGCTCGGCGGCTCCTTCCAGATCCAGCCCAGCGAGTTCGGCAAGCTCGCGCTCGTGCTGTGGGGCGCCGACCTGATGGCCCGCAAGCAGGACAAGAAGCTGCTGAACCAGTGGAAGCACATGCTGGTGCCGCTGGTGCCGGTCGCGTTCCTGCTGCTCGGGCTGATCATGCTCGGCGGCGACATGGGTACGGCGATCATCCTCACCGCTATCCTGTTCGGCCTGCTGTGGCTGGCGGGGGCGCCCACCCGGCTCTTCGTCGGCGTGCTGTCGGTCGCCTCCCTGATCGGTGTGATCCTGATCAAGACCAGCCCCAACCGGATGGCCCGGCTCGCCTGCATCGGCGCCACCGAGCCGCGCTCCGGGGGCGCCGACTGCTGGCAGGCCGTGCACGGCATCTACGCCCTCGCCTCCGGCGGAATCTTCGGATCCGGGCTCGGTGCGAGTGTGGAAAAATGGGGTGAACTCCCCGAAGCGCACACCGACTTCATCTTCGCCGTCACCGGTGAGGAACTGGGCCTGGCGGGGACGCTGTCGGTGCTCGCCCTGTTCGCGGCTCTAGGCTATGCGGGTATCCGCGTGGCCGGACGCACGGAGGACCCCTTCGTGAGGTATGCCGCGGGAGGCGTGACCACCTGGATCACCGCCCAGTCGGTGATCAACATCGGTGCGGTGCTCGGCCTGCTGCCGATCGCCGGTGTCCCGCTCCCGCTGTTCTCCTACGGAGGGTCCGCCCTGCTGCCGACCATGTTCGCCATCGGGCTGCTGATCGCCTTCGCGCGCGACGAGCCCGGTGCGCGGGCGGCGCTTGCGATGCGGCAACCGCGCTTTGGTAGAAAGCGGGGGGCCGGGGGCTCTGCGGGGCCCAGGAGATGGAACACGATGCGACGGCGCGTCTCGGCGGCGCGTTCGTCCGGAGAGCGGTGAATTTCGGTGCATGTCGTACTCGCCGGCGGGGGCACCGCGGGCCACATCGAGCCCGCGCTCGCCCTCGCGGACGCCCTGCGCAGGCAGGACCCCACCGTGGGGATCACGGCCCTGGGCACGGAGCGCGGTCTGGAGACCCGGCTCGTCCCGGAGCGCGGCTACGAGCTGGCGCTGATCCCGGCCGTACCGCTGCCGCGCAAGCCCACCCCCGAGCTGATCACCGTCCCGGGCCGGCTGCGCGGCACGATCAAGGCCGCCGAGCAGATCCTGGAGCGCACCAAGGCGGACGTCGTGGTCGGCTTCGGCGGTTACGTCGCCCTGCCCGGCTACCTGGCCGCCAAGCGCCTCGGTGTGCCCATCGTGATCCACGAGGCCAACGCCCGGCCGGGCCTGGCCAACAAGATCGGCTCGCGGTACGCGGCCCGGGTCGCCGTCTCCACCCCGGACAGCAAGCTGCGCGACGCCCGCTACATCGGCATCCCGCTGCGCCGTTCCATCGCCACGCTGGACCGGGCGGCGGTGCGTCCCGAGGCCCGCGCCGCCTTCGGGCTGGACCCCAACCTGCCCACGCTGCTGGTCACGGGCGGCTCACAGGGCGCCCGCCGGCTCAACGAGGTCGTCCAGCAGGTCGCGCCCTGGCTGCAGCAGGCCGGGATCCAGATCCTGCACGCGGTCGGCCCGAAGAACGAACTGCCGCAGGTCCACCAGATGCCGGGAATGCCCCCCTACATCCCGGTAAGTTACCTGGACCGGATGGACCTCGCGTACGCCGCGGCCGACATGATGCTCTGCCGCGCGGGCGCGATGACCGTCGCCGAACTCTCCGCCGTCGGACTCCCGGCCGCCTACGTCCCGCTGCCCATCGGCAACGGCGAACAGCGGCTGAACGCCCAGCCGGTGGTGAAGGCCGGCGGCGGCCTCCTCGTCGACGACGCGGACCTGACGCCGGAGTGGGTGCAGCAGAACGTCCTTCCCGTGCTGGCCGACCCGCACCGGCTGTACCAGATGTCCCGCGCCGCCGCCGAGTTCGGCCGCCGGGACGCCGACGAGCTGCTCGTCGGCATGGTGTACGAGGCGATCGCCTCGCGCCGCTAGGACCGTATGACGAAAGGGCAGGGGCTGTGGCCGGACCCACCACCGCCGAGCGCGGTGCACGCCAGCAGGAGTCGTCCGGCCCGCCCCTCGTCCGCCGGTTCCGGAGACTGGGGCCGCGACGGCTTCGTACGATCATCATCCTCGCGCTGGTCCTGCTGTTCCTCGGACCCGGCACCGTCTGGGCGTTGTACGGCTCGACGTGGCTGCGCGTGGAGCGGGTCTCGGTCTCCGGCACCCGCGTCCTCACCCCCGCCCAGGTGCGCGAGGCGGCCGACGTGCCCGTCGGCGCGCCGCTGATTTCCGTCGACACCGACGGGATCGAGGCACGACTGCGCCGGAAATTGCCCCGAATCGACACAGTTGATGTGGTCCGGTCCTGGCCGCACGGAATCGGGCTGAAAGTGGTCGAGCGCACTCCGGTTCTGCTGGTGGAAAAGGGCGGAAAGTTCGTGGAAGTGGACGACGAAGGCGTCCGTTTCGCCACGGTTTCTGACGCCCCGAAAGGTGTGCCGCTGCTCGAATTGGCCGTGACGCGCTCGGGATCGGCCGCCGCGAGCCTGCGCCGCTTCGGCATGGACCGGCTGGTGCGCGAGGCGGTCGCGGTCGCCGGCGCCCTCCCGCCCGCCGTGGCCCATCGGACCCGCCTGGTCAAGGTCCGTTCCTTCGACGACATCTCGCTGGAGTTGGGCGACGGCCGCACGGTGGAGTGGGGCAGCGCCGAGAAGGGCCGCGCCAAGGCCCGTACCCTCACCGCGCTGATGAAAGCGGCACCCGGTGCGGACCACTTCGACGTGAGCGTCCCCACCGCCCCCGCGTCATCGGGGAGTTGACGCACATCAGCGCAGGCCAGCACCCTGGTTGGGCACCGCTACGGCTGATCACATAGGGTGAAAAGAAAAACGGGAGGTTCGGCGTGTTCGTTGAACGTGCGCCACTTGTCGACTTAGTGTCCTGTTCAGAAGACTTCAGCGAACAGACACACTGGTAACCCTAAACTTCAGCGTTAGGGTTCGGGTCGGCGATTCGGACCGTCCCATTCGGCATCAGTCGACGGAGCGCGGGCGCGCAGCGCGCACCAGCGAACCGGCGACACGTAACTCGAGGCGAGAGGCCTTCGACGTGGCAGCACCGCAGAACTACCTCGCAGTCATCAAAGTCATCGGTGTCGGCGGCGGTGGTGTCAATGCCATCAACCGGATGATCGAGGTCGGTCTCAAGGGCGTCGAGTTCATCGCCATCAACACCGACGCACAGGCGCTGTTGATGAGCGACGCCGACGTCAAGCTCGACGTCGGCCGCGAACTCACCCGCGGACTCGGCGCCGGAGCCAATCCGGCCGTCGGCCGCAAGGCCGCCGAGGATCACCGCGAGGAGATCGAGGAGGTCCTCAAGGGGGCCGACATGGTCTTCGTGACGGCCGGTGAAGGCGGCGGCACCGGCACCGGCGGCGCGCCCGTCGTGGCCAACATCGCGCGCTCCCTCGGCGCCCTCACCATCGGCGTGGTCACGCGCCCGTTCACCTTCGAGGGGCGGCGCCGCGCGAACCAGGCGGAGGACGGCATCGCCGAGCTCCGCGAAGAGGTCGACACCCTCATCGTCATCCCCAACGACCGGCTGCTGTCCATCTCGGACCGCCAGGTCTCGGTCCTGGACGCCTTCAAGTCGGCTGACCAGGTCCTGCTCTCCGGTGTCCAGGGCATCACCGACCTCATCACCACCCCCGGCCTCATCAACCTCGACTTCGCCGACGTCAAGTCGGTCATGTCCGAGGCCGGTTCGGCCCTCATGGGCATCGGCTCGGCCCGCGGCGACGACCGCGCGGTGGCCGCGGCCGAAATGGCGATCTCCTCGCCGCTGCTGGAGGCGTCCATCGACGGCGCCCGCGGCGTCCTGCTCTCCATCTCCGGCGGCTCCGACCTCGGCCTGTTCGAGATCAACGAGGCCGCCCAGCTGGTCAGCGAGGCCGCCCACCCCGAGGCCAACATCATCTTCGGCGCGGTCATCGACGACGCCCTCGGCGACGAGGTCCGGGTCACCGTGATCGCGGCCGGCTTCGACGGCGGCCAGCCCCCGGCCCGCCGGGACACCGTCCTCGGCTCGGCCTCCTCCTCCGCGCCCCGCCGCGAGGAGCCCGCCCCGGTCCGGCAGCCCGAGACCCGCCCGACCTTCGGCTCGCTCGGCAGCGTGACCCCGAAGGAGGAGCCGGAGCCCGCGCCCGCTCCCGAGCCCGCGGCCGACATCCCGGTCGCCCCGCCCATCCCGCAGACGCGCTACTCGGACAGCGCGGCCGAGGAGCTGGACGTACCGGACTTCCTGAAGTGATCCTTCTGACGTGATAGGACAGCGCGAGAGCGTGAGCGGCGCGCACTTCGCCTTCACCGACCGGTGGGGCGGGGTGAGCGCCGCTCCGTATGAGGAGCTCAACCTCGGCGGGGCGGTCGGTGACGACCCCGGCGCCGTGACGGCCAACCGGGAGCTGGCGGCCAAGTCGCTCGGGCTCGACCCGGCCCGGGTGGTCTGGATGAACCAGGTGCACGGCAATGACGTCGCGGTGGTCGACGGGCCGTGGGGGGAGGACCCGGTACCGCGGGTCGACGCGATCGTCACCGCCCGGCGCGGTCTCGCCCTCGCCGTCCTCACCGCCGACTGCACCCCGGTCCTGCTCGCCGACCCGGTCGCCGGCGTCGCCGCCGCGGCCCACGCGGGCCGGCCCGGCATGGTCGCCGGGGTCGTCCCCGCCGCCGTACGCGCGATGATGGACCTGGGTGCCGACCCGTCCCGGATCGTCGCCCGCACCGGACCCGCGGTGTGCGGCCGGTGCTACGAGGTGCCCGGGGAGATGCGCGCCGAGGTCGCCGCCGTCGAGCCGGCGGCGCACGCCGAGACGAGCTGGGGCACGCCGGCGGTCGATGTGACTGCCGGGGTGCACGCGCAGCTCGCACGGCTCGGGGTGCACGACCGGGAGCAGTCGCCGGTGTGCACGCGGGAGTCGGGCGACCACTTCTCGTACCGCCGCGACCGCACCACGGGGCGGCTCGCAGGCTACGTCTGGCTGGACTGATAGGGCATGACGGACCGTAAGGACGAACTCGCCGGAAACCTGGCGAAGGTGGAACAGCGCATCGCCGACGCGTGCGCGGCCGCGGGGCGCGCCCGCGACGAGGTGACCCTGATCGTGGTCACCAAGACCTACCCGGCGAGCGATGTGCGGATCCTGTCGGAACTCGGTGTGCGGCACGTGGCCGAGAACCGGGACCAGGACGCCGCCCCCAAGGCCGCCGCGTGCGCGGATCTGCCCCTTGCCTGGCATTTCGTGGGTCAGTTGCAGACCAACAAGGTGCGCTCGGTGGTCGGTTATGCCGATGTCGTGCAGTCCGTCGACCGTTCCCGGCTGGTCACCGCCCTGTCCAAGGAGGCGGTGAAGGCCGGGCGCGAGATCGGCTGCCTCCTCCAGGTCGCGCTCGACGCGGGGGTGAGCGGCCGGGGCGAGCGGGGCGGGGTGGCCCCCGGGGGAATCGAAGAGTTGGCCGACCTCGTCGCCGGCTCGCCGGGGCTGCGGCTCGACGGTCTGATGACCGTCGCCCCCCTCACCGGTGAGTACGCGGGGCGCCAACGGGCTGCGTTCGAGCGGTTGATGGATTTGTCGACTGACCTGCGCCGGGCCCATCCGGCTGCGAACATGGTCTCGGCAGGGATGAGTGCGGACCTCGAGGACGCCGTGGCGGCCGGGGCGACACATGTGCGCGTCGGCACCGCGGTACTCGGAGTCCGCCCCAGGCTCGGGTAACGTCGCCAAGAAGTCGGACCACAGCAGAAAATATGGTCATTACCGCCGAAAGGCGCGCAGAAGGACCACGTGGATCGCAGGCACTTGGCAGTCGTCAGCCGATCCACCACAGAGCGGAGGACTCAGAGCATGGCCGGCGCGATGCGCAAGATGGCGGTCTACCTCGGCCTCGTGGAGGACGATGGGTACGACGGCCGGGGGTTCGACCCCGATGACGACTTCGAGCCCGAACTGGACCCGGAGCCCGAGCGGGACCACCGTCGCCACGAGGTGTCCCACCAGTCGCACGGCGCACATCAGTCCCAAAGGGACGAAGAGGTACGTATCGTGCAGCCGCCCGCGCCCCGGGAGCCGGTGGCCCGGTCCGCTTCGCTACCCGCGGAATCCGGACGCCCGGCGCGCATCGCGCCCGTGGCATCCATCACACAAGAACGTCAGTCCCTGGAGAAGAACGCACCGGTGATCATGCCCAAGGTCGTGTCCGAACGAGAGCCTTACCGGATCACCACGCTTCACCCGCGGACCTACAACGAGGCCCGTACCATCGGGGAACACTTCCGTGAGGGCACCCCGGTGATCATGAATCTGACTGAGATGGATGACACAGACGCGAAGCGACTTGTCGACTTTGCGGCCGGTTTGGTGTTTGGTCTTCACGGCAGCATCGAGCGGGTGACGCAGAAGGTGTTCCTGTTGTCGCCTGCTAACGTCGATGTCACGGCGGAGGACAAGGCCCGCATCGCAGAAGGCGGGTTCTTCAACCAGAGCTGAGACGCACGACCGGAACGCAGTACGAAACAGGGGAGAGGGAAGCACCAACCATGAGCGTGTTCGCGCAGGTGATCTACATCGCGCTGATGGTCTTCCTCATCGTGCTCATCTTCCGGTTGGTCATGGACTACGTGTTCCAGTTCGCCCGCTCGTGGCAACCCGGCAAGGCGATGGTGGTCGTCCTGGAGGCCACCTACACTGTCACCGATCCACCGCTGAAGCTTCTGCGGCGGTTCATCCCGCCGCTGCGTCTCGGGGGCGTGGCGCTCGACCTGTCCTTCTTCGTACTGATGATCATCGTCTACATCCTGATCTCGATCGCGCAGAGCTTCGTGTGATGAGGGTGGACGATACGGTCTTGCCGACTGCCGATGACTACGTTGAGGTGAAGAGATGCCGTTGACCCCCGAGGACGTGCGGAACAAGCAGTTCACGACCGTCCGCCTCCGAGAAGGCTATGACGAGGATGAGGTCGATGCCTTCCTCGACGAGGTCGAAGCCGAACTGACGCGCCTGCTCCGGGAGAACGAGGACCTGCGCGCCAAGCTGGCCGCGGCCACGCGCGCTGCTGCCCAGAACCAGCAGAACATGCGCAAGCCTCCGGAGCCTCAGGATCAGCAGCAGCAGGGCATGCGAGGTCCGGGCGCCCCGGTGCCCGCCGGGATATCGGGCCCGCCGCAGCAGCAGATGGGCGGCCCCATGGGAGGCCCGCCCCAGCTGCCGAGCGGTGCCCCGCAGCTGCCCGCCGGTCCCGGTGGTCAGGGCGGTCCGCAGGGTCCCGGCCCGATGGGTCAGGGTCCGATGGGCCAGGGCCCGATGGGCGGCCAGCCGCCCATGCAGCAGCAGATGGGTGGCCCGATGGGCGGCCCCATGGGCGGTCCGATGGGCGGCCCCGGTCAGGGCCCCGGCGGCGACAGCGCCGCCCGTGTCCTCTCGCTGGCCCAGCAGACCGCCGACCAGGCGATCGCCGAGGCCCGCTCCGAGGCCAACAAGATCGTGGGTGAGGCGCGTTCGCGTGCCGAGGGTCTGGAGCGGGACGCCCGCGCCAAGGCCGACGCGCTGGAGCGGGACGCGCAGGAGAAGCACCGCGTCGCCATGGGCTCCCTGGAGTCCGCGCGCGCCACGCTGGAGCGCAAGGTCGAGGACCTGCGCGGCTTCGAGCGCGAGTACCGCACGCGTCTGAAGTCGTACCTGGAGTCGCAGCTGCGTCAGCTGGAGACCCAGGCCGACGACTCCCTCGCCCCGCCGCGCACCCCCGCGACGGCCTCCCTCCCGCCGTCCCCGGCGCCCTCGATGGCCCCGGCCGGCGCGAGCAGCCCGTCGTACGGCGGCAACCAGACCATGGGCGGCTCGCCGGCCCCCTCTGCCCCGTCCTACGGCGGCCAGCAGCAGATGAGCCCGGCGATGACCCAGCCGATGGCGCCGGTGCGGCCGCAGGGTCCGTCCCCGATGGGCCAGGCGCCGTCCCCGATGCGCGGCTTCCTCATCGACGAGGACGACAACTGAGCACCGCGAGCGGTGTGTAGTACGCCATAGGCGTCGGCAGCGTCACAGGGCGGGGCCCCTGGACTTCGGTCCGGGGGCCCCGCCCTGTTTTACGCGGGTTGCGGACGAAAGAAGGGCCCGGCCTCCCCGCGGGGAGACCGGGCCCCTTCCCGGTTCTGCGGCGCTCAGACCTTCCGCAGCCGGAAGGTCAGCGACAGCCCCTCGTCGGTGAACGGCTCACCGAAGCCGTCGTCGCCCTCGCCCTGCGCGAAGTCCGTCGCCAGCACCTCGTCGGCGATCAGCGCGCTGTGCTCGGCCAGCGCGGCGACCGTCGCCGGGTCGGTGGCCGTCCACCGCAGGGCGATCCGGTCGGCCACGTCCAGGCCGCTGTTCTTGCGGGCCTCCTGGATCAGGCGGATCGCGTCACGGGCCAGGCCCGCCTGCCGCAGCTCCTCCGTGATCTCCAGGTCGAGCGCGACCGTCGCGCCGGAGTCGGAGGCGACCGACCAGCCCTCGCGCGGCGTCTCGGTGATGATCACCTCGTCCGGGGCCAGCTCGACCGTCTCGCCGTCGACCTCGACCGTCGCCCTGCCCTCGCGCAGCGCGAGGGACAGCGCGGCGGCGTCGGCGCCCGCGATGGCCTTGGCCACGTCCTGGACCCGCTTGCCGAACCGCTTGCCCAGCGCCCGGAAGTTGGCCTTCGCCGTGGTGTCGACCAGGCTGCCGCCGACCTCGCTCAGCGACGCCAGCGCCTCGACGTTCAGCTCCTCCGTGATCTGCGCGTGCAGCTCGGGGGAGAGGGTCTCGAAACCGGTGGCCGCGATGAGCGCGCGCCTGAGCGGCTGACGCGTCTTGACGCCGGACTCCGCGCGCGTGGCGCGGCCCAGCTCGACGAGCCGGCGCACCAGCACCATCTGCTTCGACAGCTCCGGGTCGATCGCGCCGAGGTCGGCCTCCGGCCAGGACGCCAGGTGCACCGACTCGGGCGCGCCCGGCGACACCGGCACGATCAGGTCCTGCCACACCCGCTCGGTGATGAACGGGGTGATCGGCGCCATCAGCTTGGTGACGGTCTCCAGCACCTCGTGCAGCGTGCGCAGCGCCGCCTTGTCGCCCTGCCAGAACCGGCGGCGCGAACGGCGCACGTACCAGTTCGACAGGTCGTCGACGAACGCCGACAGCAGCTTGCCGGCGCGCTGGGTGTCGTACGCCTCCAGCGCCTGCGTCACCTGGTCGGTGAGCGCGTGCAGCTCGCTCAGCAGCCAGCGGTCCAGCAGCGGGCGGTCGGCCGGGGCCGGGTCGGCCTCGCTCGGCGCCCACGCGGATGTGCGCGCGTACAGGGCCTGGAAGGCGACCGTGTTCCAGTAGGTGAGGAGCGTCTTGCGGACGACCTCCTGGATGGTGGTGTGGCCCACGCGGCGCGCCGCCCACGGGGAACCGCCGGCCGCCATGAACCAGCGGACCGCGTCCGCGCCGTGCTGGTCCATCAGCGGGATCGGCTGCAGGATGTTGCCCAGGTGCTTGGACATCTTGCGGCCGTCCTCGGCGAGGATGTGACCGAGGCAGACCACGTTCTCGTACGACGACTTGTCGAAGACGAGCGTGCCGACGGCCATCAGCGTGTAGAACCAGCCGCGGGTCTGGTCGATCGCCTCGGAGATGAACTGCGCCGGGTACCGGCTCTCGAACAGCTCCTTGTTTTTGTACGGGTAGCCCCACTGCGCGAACGGCATCGAACCGGAGTCGTACCAGGCGTCGATGACCTCCGGCACGCGCACCGCCTGAAGCGTGCAGCCTTCGTGGGTGCAGGTGAAGGTGACGTCGTCGATGTACGGGCGGTGCGGGTCGAGGCCGGACTGGTCGGTGCCGGTCAGCTCGGTCAGCTCCGTGCGGGAGCCGACGCAGGTGAGGTGGCCCTCCTCGCAGCGCCAGATCGGCAGCGGGGTGCCCCAGAAGCGGTTGCGGGACAGCGCCCAGTCGATGTTGTTGGTCAGCCAGTCGCCGTAGCGGCCGTGCTTGACCGTCTCCGGGAACCAGTTGGTCTTCTCGTTCTCCGCGAGGAGGCGGTCCTTGATCGCGGTGGTGCGGATGTACCAGGACGGCTGCGCGTAGTAGAGGAGCGCGGTGTGGCAGCGCCAGCAGTGCGGGTAGCTGTGCTCGTACGGCAGGTGCTTGAAGAGCAGGCCGCGCTCGCCGAGGTCCGCGGTGAGCTTCTCGTCGGCCTTCTTGAAGAAGATCCCGCCGACCAGCGGCACGTCCTCGGCGAAGGTGCCGTCCTGGCGGACCGGGTTGACCAGCGGCAGGTCGTACGCCTTGCAGACGCGCAGGTCGTCCTCACCGAAGGCGGGGGACTGGTGGACCAGACCCGTGCCGTCCTCGGTGGTCACGTACTCGGCGTTGACCACGAAGTGCGCCGGAGCCGGGAACTCCACCAGCTCGAACGGTCGTTGGTAGGTCCAGCGCTCCATCTCGGCGCCGGTGAAGGTCTGGCCCGTGGTCTCCCAGCCCTCGCCGAGCGCCTTGCCGACCAGCGGCTCGGCGACGACGAGCTTCTCCTCGCCGTTCGTCGCGACGACGTAGGTGACCTCGGGGTGCGCGGCGACGGCGGTGTTGGACACCAGGGTCCAGGGGGTGGTCGTCCACACCAGGAGGGCGGCCTCGCCCGCGAGCGGACCGGAGGTGAGCGGGAAACGGACGTAGACGGACGGGTCGACGACCGTCTCGTAGCCCTGCGCCAGCTCGTGGTCGGACAGGCCGGTGCCGCACCGCGGACACCAGGGCGCGACGCGGTGGTCCTGGACCAGCAGGCCCTTGTTGAAGATCTCCTTCAGCGACCACCACACGGACTCCACGTACTCGGGGTCCATGGTCCGGTAGGCGTCGTCGAGGTCGACCCAGTAGCCCATGCGGGTCGTCAGCTCGGCGAAGGCGTCGGTGTGCCGGGTCACGGACTCGCGGCACTTGGCGTTGAACTCGGCGATGCCGTACGCCTCGATGTCCTGCTTGCCGGAGAAGCCCAGCTCCTTCTCGACCGCCAGCTCCACCGGGAGGCCGTGGCAGTCCCAGCCGGCCTTGCGGCCCACGTGGTAGCCGCGCATGGTGCGGAAGCGGGGGAAGACGTCCTTGAAGACGCGCGCCTCGATGTGGTGGGCGCCGGGCATGCCGTTGGCGGTGGGCGGGCCCTCGTAGAACACCCACTCGGGGCGGCCCTGGGACTGCTCCAGGCTCTTGGCAAAGATCTTCTGCTCGCGCCAGAACTCGAGCACCGCGTGCTCGAGCGCGGGCAGGTCGACCTGGGCGGGCACCTGGCGGTACGTCGGCGCTGTCGTCATCAGCGATCTTCCTCCGGCGGACTTGCTGCCTTCCGTCGGAGGGACGAGAGCTGTGTCGTGCCTTGCGCCGGTCGGTTCGGCGCGCTCCCGCGGTACCACCCTCCTTGGCCCTCCGGTGTGCCGTACACACCGGTGAGCCCCCTCATTGGGGTCGCGATGCCGGTTCTACTCACCGGGGCGCTGGGCCCTGCGGCTTTCTTCCGGCGGCTCCGGGGTGATCTTCACGTCGCGCTCGCCCCCGGGCTCACACCGTCCCCGGGTCGCTCTGGGCTGCGTACGCCGCTACTCGTCCCCATCCACGCTTTTCGCTCCGCCCAGTGTACGGCGCCGCGGGGGCAGCGGCGGACCGGTTTTCCGGTGCCGGGGACCGGGCGGCGGGCGGGGCGGGGGATGCCCCGAATGGGCAGGTGCGCGGCTTCCGGTTCGGGGACGGCCGGCGGGGCGGCATACCCGGCGGGGAGCTGGGCACAACGCATGCAGGCTCTGCGCGTGTCGTGCGCGAGGCGGGCGAATCGGGCGGTGTGCCCCGTTGCCGCGGGACTCGAGTCGATTTATCGTCCCAGCACGATTCGCGAGCAAGATCACAATATGTGAAGGGGCCGCGGCCATGGTGGCGAAGAAGACCGCCGTACAGCAGTCGGCGTCCGGCAGTTCCACACGTGCCGGTGCCGCCGGCGGCGGTGGTGCGGCCAAGGATGCCGGCGCGAAGAAGAGCACGCGGGAGGGGGCGGCGGCGCGGGCGGCGAAGCCGGTGAAGACGGCGAGGACGGTGGGCAGGGCCGTTGGCGGGGCGGTCGCGAAGAAGACCGCCGCGGAGACTCCGGCTGACGCGGGCGGGACGAGGGCCCCCGCCAGGAAGTCGGCCGAAGCGGGGAAGAAGACGGCCGTGAAGAAGGCCCCGGCGAAGAAGAGCGCGGCGGAGAAGACCGCCGCAGCCGGGAAGAAGACGGCGGCCCCGGCCAAGAAGGCTCCGGCGGAGAAGGCCGTGGCCAAGAAGGCCGTGGCGAAGAAGGCACCGGCCAAGAAGGCTGTGGCCAAGAAGACCGCGGCCAAGAAGACCGCGGCCAAGAAGACCGCGGCCGAGACGGCTGCGGCCAAGGAGAGCACGGCCGGGCAGGTGGCCCCCGCCAAGAAGAGCGCGGCGGTGAGAACCGCCGCGAAGCGCGCCCCGGCGGGCGGCGTCGGGAAGGGCTCCGGCGGGAAGGCATCGGCGGAGAAGAGCGGCGCCGCGCAGGGCACCGGCGCGCAGGGCACGGTTGACACAGCGGGTGCGGCGCAGGCCGCCGAGCAGACGGGAGCCACGACGGTGGTTGCGAAGAAGACTCCTGGCACGGCCACGGCGGCCACCACCGCCGTGCCCAAGGCACGTGTCGCCGCGGCGGAGCCCGGCGAGCTCGCTGTGCGCCCCGGCGAGGATCCCTGGACCCCGGAGGAGGTCGAGGAGGCCCGCGCCGAGCTGCTGGCCGAGGCCACCCGCCTGCGGGACGAGATCGCCTCGTCGGAGGCGTCGCTGGTGGGGCTGATGCGGGACTCCGGGGACGGGGCCGGCGACGACCAGGCCGACACCGGGACCAAGAACATCACGCGTGAGCACGAGATGGCGCTCGCAGCCAACGCGCGCGAGATGCTGGAGCAGACCGAGCGCGCCCTGGAACGGCTGGACGCGGGTACCTACGGCCTGTGCGAGAACTGCGGCAACCCCATCGGCAAGGCCCGCATGCAGGCCTTCCCGCGGGCGACCCTGTGCGTGGAGTGCAAGCAGAAGCAGGAACGCCGGTACTGAGCAGGTGGGCGTGTCGGGGCGTGCCGTACTCTCGTCTCCAGTCAGGCACCTAGGTTGAGGGACTCACGTGGCAGAGGCGGAGCGCATCATCGGTACGCCGGACACCCCTGGTGACAGCGGCGCGACGGCGGCCGGAGCGGGGGAACAGGGCGCGGCGGCCGAGCGGCCGCGCGGCAGGCGGCGGATCGCCGTGCTGTTCGCGGTGGCCGCCTTCGCGTACGCCGTCGACCTGGTCAGCAAGATGCTCGTGGTGGCCCGGCTTGAGCACCACCAGCCGATCCAGCTCCTCGGGGACTGGCTGGAGCTGAACGCGCTGCGCAACCCGGGTGCCGCCTTCGGCTTCGGGCAGGCCTTCACGGTCATCTTCACGGTGATCGCGGCGGCCGTGATCGTGGTGATCGTCCGCCTCGCGCGCAAGCTGTACAGCCTGCCCTGGGCGATCGCGCTGGGCCTGCTGCTGGGCGGCGCGCTCGGCAACCTCACCGACCGGATCTTCCGCTCGCCCGGCATCTTCAAGGGCGAGGTCGTCGACTTCATCGCGCCCAAGCACTTCGCCGTGTTCAACCTCGCCGACTCGGCGATCGTGTGCGGCGGCATCCTGATCGTGCTGCTGTCCTTCCGGGGCCTCGACCCGGACGGCACCGTCCACAAGGACTGAGCCCGGGCCGAGCGCGGCCACCGGGTTTTCCACAGGCTCGTTCGGCCGCGTCTCACCCGTCCGGCATACTCGACGGGTGAGCACGATTCCCGAGATCCGTACCCTGCCCGTGCCCGACGGCCTGGAGGGCGAGCGCGTCGACGCCGCCATCTCCCGCATGTTCGGCTTCTCCCGTACCAAGGCAGCGGAGCTGGCCGCGGCGGGCAAGGTGCTGGTCGACGGCACGGTGGTCGGCAAGTCCGAGCGCGTGCACGGCGGGGCCTGGCTGGAGGTCGAGATGCCCCAGGCGCCCGCGCCGGTGCAGGTCGTCGCCGAGCCGGTCGAGGGCATGGAGATCGTGCACGACGACGAGGACGTGGTCGTGATCGTCAAGCCCGTCGGCGTCGCCGCCCACCCCAGCCCCGGCTGGACCGGCCCGACCGTCATCGGCGGACTGGCCGCCGCCGGCTACCGCATCTCCACCTCCGGCGCCGCCGAGCGCCAGGGCATCGTGCACCGCCTGGACGTCGGCACCTCGGGCCTGATGGTGGTCGCCAAGTCGGAGTACGCGTACACGTCGCTGAAGCGCCAGTTCAAGGAGCGCACGGTCGACAAGCGCTACCACACGCTGGTCCAGGGCCACCCCGACCCGACCAGCGGCACCATCGACGCGCCCATCGGCCGCCACCCCAACCACGACTACAAGTGGGCGGTCACCGCCGAGGGCAAGCCCTCCGTCACGCACTACGACCTCATCGAGGCCTTCCGCGCCGCGTCCCTGCTCGACGTGAAGCTGGAGACCGGCCGCACCCACCAGATCCGCGTCCACATGGCCGCCCACCGCCACCCGTGCGTGGGCGACCTCACCTACGGCGCCGACCCCACCCTCGCCAAGCGGCTGCGCATCACCCGCCAGTGGCTGCACGCCGTGCGGCTCGGCTTCGAGCACCCCGGCACCGGCGAGTGGGTCGAGTACGCCAGCGACTACCCCGAGGACCTCCAGAAGGCCCTGGACCAGGTGCGCGAGGAGACATACGGATGACCCCGCGCGCGTACACGGTGCGGGTCGCCGAGGACCCCGCCGACCGCGAGCTGTGCTTCGCGCTGCGCAAGGAGGTCTTCGTCGCCGAGCAGGGCGTCCCCGAGGACATCGAGTACGACGAGCACGACGCCGGCGCGGTCCATGTGCTGGCCGTCGCCGAGGACGGGGTACCGCTCGGCACCGGCCGGCTGCTGCACGGCGCGGCAGCGCTCGCGCAGGGCACCGGCGATCCGTCCGTGGGCTCGCTCGGCCGGCTCGCCGTGGCCCGCGAGGCGCGCGGGCTGGGCGTCGGCGCGGCCCTCGTGCGGGCCATCGAGGAGGCGGCCCGCGCCCGTGGCCTGACCGCGGTCGACCTGCACGCGCAGACCCACGCCCTCGGGTTCTACGAGCGGCTGGGGTACGCCCCGTACGGCGAGGAGTACCTGGAGGCGGGCATCCCGCACCAGGGCATGCGGCGCCCCCTGTAGGCGCCGACTGCGAGAGCCGGTGGCCGTCGGCGTCGCAGGCGTCGGCCGGGCCGGGCCCATGGCAGGCTGGAGGTCTGCCGTCGGACCGTCGACCCTCCCGGAGCGCTGACCGTGGACCAGCTGGCCCTGCTGTTCGTGCTGCTGCTCGGGGCCGTGGTGAGCGTCCCGGTCGGGGACCGGCTACGGCTGCCCGCGCCGGTGCTGATGACCCTGCTCGGCATCCTCCTCGCCGTCCTGGACTTCGTGCCGAACGTCGAGATCCCGCCCGACCTGATCCTGCCGCTGCTGCTGCCCCCGCTGCTCTACGCGGCGGTACGGCGCACGTCCTGGCGGCAGTTCGCGGCCAACGTCCGGCCGATCTTCCTGCTGGCCGTGGCGCTGGTGCTGGTCACCACCGCCTGCGTGGCCGCCGTCGCGCACGCGATCGTGCCGGGGCTGACCGTCGCCGCCGCCGTCGCGCTCGGCGCGCTGGTCGCGCCGCCCGACCCGGTCGCGGCGACCGCCGTCGCCGGACAGCTCGGACTGCCGCGCCGGCTGGTCTCCATCCTGGAGGGCGAGGGCCTGTTCAACGACGTGACGGCCATCGTGCTCTACAACGTCGCCATCGCCGCCGTGGTCAGCGGCACCTTCTCGCCCTGGGAGGCCGGCCTCGACCTGCTGCTGTCCGCGGTGGTCGCGCTGGGCGTGGGCCTCGCGCTCGGCTGGGGCGCCAACAAGCTGCTCGACCTGCTCGGCGACCCCACCCTGCAGATCGGCCTGACCCTGCTCGTGCCGTACGCCTCGTACGTCCTCAGCGAGGAGCTGCACGGCTCCGGGGTGCTCGCCGTGCTGGTCACCGCGCTGTTCCTGGCCGAGTACGCCACCGACCCCGACGACGTGATGACCCGGCTCGCCGGGCACACCTTCTGGGACATCGTCGACACGCTCGTCACCGGCGTCGCCTTCGGGCTGATCGGACTGGAGCTGCACAACGCGATCCGCACCGCTCGGGGACGCTGGGAGGAGATGCTCGGCTGGGCCGGCGCCATCGTCGCCACCGTGGTCGTCGTACGGCTGGTGTGGCTGCTGCCGGCGACCTGGCTGACCAAGCGGCTGCACGCCCGGCGGGACATCGACGAGGAGATCCCGACGAGCTGGCGGGAGACCGTGATCATGTGGTGGTCCGGGATGCGCGGGGTGGCCTCGGTGGCGCTGGCCCTGGCCGTGCCGCTCACCACCGAGGAGAACGCCCCGTTCCCCGACCGGAACGAGATCGTGTTCATCGCGTTCGGCGTGATCATGGCGACGCTGGTGCTGCAGGGGCTGACCCTGCCGACACTGGTGCACTGGCTCGGCGTGGAGGCCGACACCGAACGCGAGAAGGCCTTCGAGAAGGAGCTGGCGGTGCGGGCGGCCAAGGCGGCCAAGCGGCGCCTGAAGGAGATCGAGGAGGTCGAGGAACTGCCGGACGAGCTGTCCGAGCAGATGCTGCGCCGGGCCTTCGAGATCGGGGTGCGGATCAGCCCCGAGATCGGCGAGGACGAGCGCCGCGAGGCCCACGAGAAGCGGGTGCGCCGCCTGAAGCGGGTGCGGCGGATCCAGGGCGAGATGCTCAGCGCGGCCCGGCACGAGGTGCTGTCCGCGCGCAACGAGCCGGGCGCGGACCCCGAGGTGGTCGACCGGGTGCTGCGCCACCTGGACGTGCGCAGTCTGCGCTGAAAACCGCTGCCCGCACGGCCGTCCGACCGTAGGGTTGGATCATGGCTCGCAATGTGGTGATCAGTGGTGGCGGCACGGGCATCGGACTGGCGGCGGCGCACGCCTTCGCCGCGGACGGGGACCGGGTGCTGCTGCTCGGCCGCCGTGCCGAGGTCCTGGAGAAGGCGGGGGTGCCGGGCGCCCTCACCCGTGCCGCGGATCTCTCCGAACCCGATGACGTAAGGGGCGTGGCCCGGTTCGTCGCCCAGGAGCTGGGGACCGTGGACGTGCTGATCCACAGCGCGGGCGGTGCCGGGTACCTGGAGCCGGCGAGCGGCAGCGACGACCCGCTCGACACCGTCGCCTACGACTGGACCCTGAACTTCCGCATCAACACGCTCACCGCGGTGCTGCTCACCGAGGCCCTGAAGGCCCGGCTCGCCGAGCCCGGCGGCCGGGTGCTCTTCCTCAGCTCCATCGCCGCCTACCGCGGCTCGGGCAGCGGGGCGTACGCGGCCGCCAAGGCCGCCCTGCACCCGTACGCCCACGACCTGGCCCGCGAGCTGGGCCCGCGCGGCGTCACCGTGAACGTGGTCGCGCCCGGGTACATCGAGGACACCGAGTTCTTCGGGGACGCGATGACCGAGGAGCGGCGGGCGCAGCGCATCGCCGAGACCTCCACCGGACGCGCGGGGACGCCCGGGGACGTGGCCGCCACCCTGCACTGGCTGGCCTCCCCGGGCGCCGGGCACATCACCTCTCAGATCATCCAGGTCAACGGCGGCGCCGAGCGCGGCCACTGACCCGGCCGTGGCTACCCCCGTCCGGTGCGCGGCGTCTCATGGGCGCGGCGGGGCATGCCGTCCGGTGAGGTCCGCGCATGCGGCACACCGGGCGGCTGGGCCGCGTCGGCGGTGTTGACGCGGGGCAGCGCGTAGGGGTGCCGTTCGCACAGCCAGCGGATCATCTGCTCGCGCACCGTGACCCGTACCGTCCAGATGTCGTCGGCGTCCTTCGCCGTGACCAGGGCGCGCACCTGGACGGTGTTCGGGGTGGAGTCGGTGACCGCGAGGCCGTAGTCGCGGCCGTCCCAGGCCGGGCACTCGCGCAGGATGTCGCGCAGCTTCTCGCGCATCGCCTCGACGGGCGCCGAGTGGTCCAGGTGCCAGAAGACGGTGCCGGTCATCTGCGGGGTGCCGCGCGACCAATTCTCGAACGGCTTGGACGTGAAGTACGACACCGGCATGGTGATCCGGCGCTCGTCCCAGGTCCGCACGGTCAGGAAGGTCAGCGTGATCTCCTCGACGGTGCCCCACTCGCCGTCCACGACCACGGTGTCCCCGATGCGGACCATGTCCCCGAAGGCGATCTGCAGCCCCGCGAACATGTTGCTCAGCGTCGACTGGGCGGCCACACCGGCGACGATGCCGAGGATGCCGGCCGAGGCCAGCAGCGAGGCGCCGGCCGCGCGCATCTCGGGGAAGGTCAGCAGCATCGAGGCGACGGCGACCACCCCGACGACCGCCGAGACCACGCGCATGATCAGCGTGACCTGGGTGCGCACCCGGCGGACCCGGGCGGGGTCGCTGTGCATCCGGGCGTGGGCGTAGCGGCTGTAGGACGACTCGACGATCGCGGCCGCGATCCGGATCACCAGCCACGCCGCGGAGCCGATCAGCACCAGGGTCAGCGTCTGTGCGACGCCGACCCGGTGCTTCGGCAGCACCCCGGCCTCCACGTAGGAGCCTCTGAGCAGGGCGGCGCAGAGCACCAGCTGGTAAGGGATGCGGCCGCGGCGCAACAGCCCCCACAGCGGTGTGTGGGGGTTCCTGGCGTCGGCCTTCTGCAGCAGCTTGTCCGTGGCCCAGCCGATGGCGAGGGTGAGGACGACCGAGCCGCCGATGACGATCAGCGGGCGGAGTACGTTCTCCATGCCTCCGAACCTAACCGGCCCCGGCGGGTGACGAACATGTGAGTTATCGGACGCGGTGGGTACGGCACCATGGGCTCATGAACATCATGCTCTTTCACTCGACCTATGGACTGCGTCCCGCGGTGCGCGCCGCCGCCGACCGGCTGCGGGAGGCCGGGCACGAGGTGTGGACGCCGGACCTCTTCGAAGGTGAGACGTTCGACACGGTCGAGGCGGGCATGGCGTACAAGGAGGAGATCGGCAAGGACGAGCTGCTGAAGCGGGCCGTGCTGGCCGCCGCGCCCTACTCGGAGCGCGGCCTGGTCTACGCCGGGTTCTCGCTCGGCGCCTCGATCGCGCAGACCCTCGCCCTCGGCGACGACAAGGCGCGCGGGCTGCTGCTGCTCCACGGCACGTCCGACCTCGCGCCGAACGCGCGGGTGGACGAGCTGCCGGTGCAGCTGCACGTGGCCGAGCCGGACCCGTTCGAGACGGACGACTGGCTGAGCGCCTGGTACCTGCAGATGGGCCGCGCGGGCGCCGACGTGGAGGTGTACCGCTACGCCGGGGCCGGCCACCTCTACACCGACCCCGGCCTTCCCGACTACGACGCCGAGGCGGCCGAGGCCACCTGGCGGGTGGCGCTCGGCTTCCTCGACTCGCTCAGCTGACTCAGCCGGCGGCCCGGTAGGCGGCCCAGCTCTGCTGCATGCGCGTCACCTGGCCCGCGGTGAACTGGTACATGCAGGAGTCGTACGTGTAGTCCATGAAGTTGTGGATCGGGTCCACGCCCGGCTTGTTGGTGCAGGTGTCACGGCCGGTCGGGCACTGGTAGGCCGCGCTCTTCTCGGCCGGGGTGTCGTCGACGTAGTCGCCGTTGCCGCTGCAGCCGCCCTGGAAGGTGTGGTACAGGCCCATCCAGTGGCCGACCTCGTGGGTGGCGGTGTCGCCCTCGTTGTAGTTGGCGGCGGAGCCGCCCGGCAGCGAGGCGTCCAGGATGACGACGCCGTCCATGGACGGGCTGGACTTGTAGGAGCTGGGGAAGGTGGCCCAGCCGAGCAGGCCGCCGCCGAGGTTGGCGGTGTAGATGTTCAGGGCGTTCGCGCCGCCCTTGCGCAGGGCGGTCTTCATCGCCTTCTCCTCGGCGGAGCCGGAGGAGAGGTTGTACCAGGCGGCGTTGTCCGTGTAGTCGGTGCCGGCCAGCGTGAACTGGAAGCCGGAGTCGTTGTTGCCGGTGCCCTGGCCCGCGTAGGCCGCGTTCAGCACGTTCATCTGGGAGCTGATGGCGGAGGAGCTGAGCTGGCCCTTCGTACCGTCGTGGATGACGTGGAAGTAGACCGGGACGGTGGCGGAGGCCGCCAGTGAGGAAACGCTTCTGCCGTTGGAGCGCAGCTGGTCGAGCTTCTTCTTCAGGTCGGCGTCCATGGCCTGGGCGCGGGCCTCGGTGACCTCGTTGGGCTCGGCGATGTGCGCGCCGGCCGCCGGGCGGGCCTCGCGGGCGGTCGCGGGGGCGGTGTCGGCGCACGCGGTGTCGGCGGGAGCGGCCGTGGCGACGCCCGTGGGCGCCGACAGCGGGGAGAGCATCAGGGTTCCGGCCACGGCGGCGGCGCCGAGAAGGCGTCTGCGCATGAGGGGAGATATCCGGGCAAGCGCACGCATGCTTGTCTCCTGGTGGAGGCGGTGGGGAGAACGGCCGAGGGTTCTTCCTGGCCGTCGCCCGGAGATTACGTGGACATGCCCAGGCGGGAAGAGCAGTGATCAGGCCAGATCGGCTCATAGGGATACCCCTGTACCGGGGCGGGAGGTGTGTCCGGATTCGACCGCGGATCACACCTCCCCCACGGCGGCGTGACAAGAAGTCAGCCGTTCAATGAAGCCGTCGTGGTGGCCGAAAATCGACCCTCACGCACAGCTGTCACACAGGGTCGTACGTCCGCTCGACCTTCTGCGTGCCGCTGCGGGTGCGGTACGAACGCGCCCAGGACGAGGTCGCGTTGCGGTCGGCGCGGTCGGACAGGACGTAGAAGTCCATCTGCGCCCGCTCGGCGGTGATGTCGAGGACGCCGTAGCCGTGGCGGTCGGTGTCGACCCAGTGGACGTGCCGGTTGGCGGCGCGGATCACCGGCGAGGCGAGCGCCGAGATCGTGCCTTCCGGGGCCTTCACGTAGTCGTTGAGATTGTCCGAGGTCATCGAGGTGACCACGAACTCCGTGGCCGCCGAGGCCGACAGCGGGTACGTCCCCGCGTCCACCGGCACGTCGTTCGCCCACGCCATGTGGATGTCGCCGGTGAGGAAGACGGTGTTGCGGATGGCGTGGGAACGCAGGTGCGCCAGCAGTTCGCGCCGGTCGTCGGTGTAGCCGTCCCACTGGTCGGTGTTGATGGCCAGGCCCTCCTTGGGCAGGCCGAGCAGCTCCGCGAGCGGCCGCAGCAGCTCCGCCGAGAGCGAGCCGATCGCGAACGGCGCGATCATCACCGAGTTGCCGACCAGCCGCCAGGTGGTGTCCGAGGCCGCGAGCCCTGCCTTCAGCCAGTCGAGCTGGGCCCGCCCGGTCAGCGTGCGCTCCGGGTCGTCGACCGAGCCGCTGCCGGTCGAGGCCTGCTGCGAGCGGAAGGAGCGCAGGTCCAGCAGCGACAGGTCGGCCAGCTTGCCGAAGCGCAGCCGCCGGTAGGTGGTGCCGGCGATCGCCGGACGCACCGGCATCCACTCGAAGTAGGCCTGCTTGGCCGCGGCCTGACGGGCCGACCAGGCGCCCTCGGCACCCTCGGTGTGGTTGACCGCGCCGCCCGACCAGGCGTTGTCGGCGAACTCGTGGTCGTCCCAGATCGCGACGACGGGCGCCACGGCGTGCAGCGCCTGCAGGTCCGGGTCGGTCTTGTACTTCCCGTGCCGGGTCCGGTAGTCGGCGAGGGTGAGGATCTCGTGCGCGGGCGCGTGCGGCCGCACGACGGTGCCGCCCGCCGCGTACTCGCCGGACTTGTACTCGTAGATGTAGTCGCCGAGATGCAGCCACGCGTCCAGGTCGCCGCGGGCGGCGAGATGGCGGTACGGCGCGAAGTAGCCGGCCTCCCAGTTGGCGCAGGAGACCACGCCGAAGCGCAGGTTCGCCACGGCCGCGTCGCTCGCGGGCGCGGTGCGGGTGCGGCCGACGGGGGAGTCGGTGCCGCCGGCCGAGAAGCGGAAGAAGTAGTCGGTGGCCGGGGCGAGGCCGCGCACGTCCGCCTTGACGGTGTGGTCGGAGGCGGCCGTCGCGGTGACGGAGCCCTTGGCGACGATGTCCGTCAGCGCCCGGTCACGGGCGACGACCCACTCCACGGGGGTGTCCGGGCCGGCGCCCGAGCCGGGTATCGCCTCGGCGGTGGGCGTCACCCGGGTCCACAGCAGGATGCCGTCCGGCAGCGGGTCGCCCGAGGCGACACCGTGCAGGAAGGCGGGTGCCTGGTCGGCGGCGCGGGCCGGGATCGCGGCCGCGAGCGGTCCGGCCAGGACGGCACCCGCCGCCGCGGCCTTGACGACCGTACGGCGGCGGGGCGGAAGGGAGGTGGTGTCTCCCTGCGATGTGGTTGATCTGTATCGACTGGTCACGGCCGATCAGGTTACTGACCGGTATGGGCGTGGTGCGGGCGAACTCCGAAAGTTCGCCCGCTCTTTGACCGCCCGTCCGCGGCCGGCCGGTTCAGCCCTTGAGCGCCGCGTCCAGCGCCTTGGTGTACTCGGGCACCGTCATGGGGGCGTTCTTGCCATCCGAGCCGGTCAGCTTCTTGCCGTCCATCATCAGGGTGGGCGTGCCCCCCACACCGCTCTTGTCGAAGGTGGCGGACATGTCCAGCGCCCACTTGTCGTAGGTGCCGTTCTTCACGGCGTCCTGGAACTGCTTGTTGTTCTTCAGCGCGCCGACCGTGTTGGCGATCTCGATCAGGTAGTCGTCGCTCTTGAACTTGTCGTTCGTCTCCTCGGGGTGCCACTTCGCCGAGTACATCGCCGTCTTGTACTCCAGGAACGCCTCGGGGCTGACGTTCAGCGCCGCGCCCAGGGCGCTGAGGGCGTTCTTGGAGCCCTCGCCGGTCAGGTTGCCGTCGAGGAAGGTGGCGCCGACGTACTGGATCTTGAACTTGCCGGCGTCGAGGTCCTTCTTCACCGTCGTGCCGACGGTCTGCTCGAACTGGGCGCAGACCGGGCAGCGCGGGTCCTCGTACATGACCAGCGTCTTCTTGGCGGTGTCCTTGCCGATGACGACGGTGGTGCCGTTCTCGCCGGTGGTGTGGGCCGGCTTGACGAGCTTGTCGTCCTTCGCGGCCTCCCAGTAGCCGGGCTTGTTGGCCTGGACGACCAGGTAGCCGACGCCGCCGGCTATCGCGAGGACGCCCACGACCGAGCAGGCGACGATGACCTGCCGCTTGATCTTGGCGCGCTTGGCCTGCCGCTCGCGCTCGGCGCGCAGCCGCTCGCGGGCCGCCGTCTTGGCCGCCTGGCTGTTCCGCTTGCTCATGTCGGTGTTCTCCATGGGGACGCGCACACGGGGTGTGCGGGGATACGTGAGGGGGACTGCTGGTGCTCAGGGATGCCGGCACACGCGCACAGGGCACGCGCGCGTGCGGGTCAGGCGAAGGCGGCCGAGCGGGGCGGTCCGCGGCGTCCCGGGGAGTGCGCGAGGAGGGTGCCGCGGAGGGCGGCCGTACGGCGGACGGGCCGCGGCAGGCGGCGGGGCCGCCGAGGCGGCCGTACGGCCACGGAGGCGACCGCCAGCAGCAGCGGCCGGAACGCCGTGGCGCCCACCGCCCGCACCAGCTGCGCCAGTGCCCGTTCGCCCCGGCCCAGCCAGGCGGCGGCGAGCAGGCCCACGCTCACGTGCGCGGCGAGCAGCAGCCAGGCGGTGGCGGGGGAGGCGTGGGCCAGGACGGCCGTCGCGTCCGCGCCGGCGCCCGTGCCCGTCAGCCGGGCCAGCGGGGTGCCGACGCCGGTGCCGTCGCCGCACAGCACGTCCCAGCCGACCGAGCGCAGGGGCCCGGCGACGGGGCCGCCCGCCGGGCCGTAGCAGACGTGCTGACCGGTGGTGAAGACCGTGTCGGCCGCCAGTTCCAGCGGGATCAGCAGGGCGGCGATCCGGCCGAAGCCCCGCTCGCGGCCCGCGAGGGCGTACGCGAGGACGAAGACTCCGGTCGCGACGGCGGCCACCGTGTTCAGCGGCAGCGGGACCCGGGACAGCAGCACGTGCGACGCGGTGCTGAGCGTCACGACCAGTGCCGTGAACAGCGCCGCGCGAAGCGCTCTGAAAGGGGTCCCGGATATGTCCATAGCGAAAGGAGAGTGTGTCATGCGCGGTCGTAAGAGAGCCCTAAAGGGTCCCTGTGAGACCGCGGATCGTCACAGACCCGGAATGCGTCCGTTGCGGAACAGGTCCACGAAGATCTGGTGGTCGGCACGCGCGCGTGCGCCGTACGCGTGCGCGAAGTCCACCAGCAGGGGCGCGAAGCCCTCCTCGTCGGCCGCGATCGCCGCGTCGATGGCCCGCTCGGTGGAGAACGGCACCAGCGACTCGCCCGAGGTGTCGTCCGCCGCCGCGTGCATCGCGGCCGTCGCCCGGCCCAGGTCGGCGACGACCAGCGCGATCTCCTCCGGGTCGTCGATGTCGCCCCAGTCCAGGTCCACCGCGTACGGCGACACCTCGGCGACCAGCTGCCCCGCGCCGTCCAGCTCGGTCCAGCCCAGCCACGGGTCGGCGTGCGCCTGCAGGGCGCGCTGGGAGATCACCGTTCGGTGGCCCTCGTGCTGGAAGTAGTCACGGATCGCCGGGTCGGTCACATGCCGGGAGACGGCCGGGGTCTGGGCCTGCTTGATGTAGATCACCACATCGTTCTCCAGGGCGTCGCTGTGGCCCTCGAGAAGGATGTTGTACGA
The DNA here is from genome assembly GCF_014656055.1 of Streptomyces griseosporeus. Lineage (GTDB taxonomy): Bacteria > Actinomycetota > Actinomycetes > Streptomycetales > Streptomycetaceae > Streptomyces > Streptomyces griseosporeus. The sequence continues at coordinate 361,860 of NZ_BNBR01000009.1, read as the reverse complement.
CGGCAGGCCCGCCGAGCCGATGCCGATGCCGCGGCGGCCCACCACGTCCTTCACCCGGTAGGAGTCCGGGCGCGCCAGGGAGGTCTCCGGCAGCGTCTCCAGATAGCCGTCGAAGGCCGCCAGCACCTTGTACCGGGTGGCCGCGTCCAGCTCGATCGCGCCGCCGCCCGGCGCGAAGCGGCGCTCGAAGTCCCGGATCTCGGTCATCGAGTCCAGCAGCCCGAAGCGGGTCAGCGAACGGGCGTCGCGCAGCGCGTCCAGCAGCGGGCCCTGGGCGGTGTCCAGCGTGAACGGCGGCACCTCGTCGCTCTTGGCGCCGGTGGCCAGCAGGTGGATCCGCTCGCGGTACGCGCCCGCGTAGATCCGCACCAGCTCGCTGATCTGGTCGTCGCCGAGCGCCTTCGCGTACCCGATCAGGGCGATCGACGCCGAGAAGCGCTTCAGGTCCCAGGTGAAGGGGCCGACGTACGCCTCGTCGAAGTCGTTGACGTTGAAGATCAGGCGGCCGGTGGAGTCCATGTACGTGCCGAAGTTCTCCGCGTGCAGATCGCCGTGGATCCACACCCGCGAGGTGCGCTCGTCCAGGTAGGGGCCCCGCCCTATGCCGCCGCTGCCGCCGTCCAGGTCGTGGTAGAAGAGGCACGCCGTCCCCCGGTAGAAGGCGAACGCCGAGGCCGCCATCTTGCGGAACTTCACCCGGAACGCGGCCGGGTCGGCGGCCAGGAGCTCGCCGAAGGCGGTGTCGAAGACGGTGAGGATCTCCTCGCCGCGCTGCTCGTCGCTGAGCTGGGGTACCGACATCGCGGGGTGCCTCCTGGTGCAGTGCAAGTACGGCAGTGTCTCTGCCGTGTCCAACGCACGAAGGTACGCGCAGGTGCCCGCCCGGTGTCAGTGGTCCGGCATAGACTTCGACGCTGACCCCGGAACTGTCCCCCCACCCGTCGCCGAGTGTTTCCCCTGGAGGCCGCACCGTGTCGAAGCCGCCGTTCACGCACCTGCACGTCCACACCCAGTACTCGCTGCTGGACGGTGCCGCGCGGCTGAAGGACATGTTCAACGCCTGCAATGAGATGGGCATGACGCACATCGCCATGTCCGACCACGGCAACCTGCACGGCGCGTACGACTTCTTCCATACCGCGAAGAAGGCCGGAATCACCCCGATCATCGGGATCGAGGCGTATGTCGCCCCCGAGTCGCGGCGCAACAAGCGCAAGATCCTCTGGGGCCAGCCGCACCAGAAGCGCGACGACGTCTCCGGCTCCGGTGGCTACACCCACAAGACGATGTGGGCGGTGAACAGGACCGGCCTGCACAACCTCTTCCGGCTCTCCTCCGACGCCTACGCCGAGGGCTGGCTGCAGAAGTGGCCCCGGATGGACAAGGAGACCATCGCCCAGTGGTCCGAGGGCATCGTCGCCTCCACCGGCTGCCCCTCCGGCGAGGTGCAGACCCGGCTGCGCCTCGGCCACTTCGACGAGGCCCTCAAGGCCGCCGCCGACTACCAGGACATCTTCGGCAAGGACCGCTACTTCCTGGAGCTGATGGACCACGGCATCGAGATCGAGCGCCGGGTCCGCGACGGCCTGCTGGAGATCGGCAAGAAGCTCGGCATCCCCCCGCTGGTCACCAACGACTCCCACTACACCTACGCGCACGAGGCGGGCGCCCACGACGCCCTGCTGTGCATCCAGACCGGCAAGAACCTCTCCGACCCCGACCGCTTCAAGTTCGACGGCACGGGCTACTACCTGAAGTCCACGGACGAGATGTACGCCATCGACTCCTCGGACGCATGGCAGGAGGGCTGCGCCAACACGATCCTCGTCGCCGAGATGGTCGACACCGCCGGCATGTTCGAGAAGCGCGACCTCATGCCCAAGTTCGACATCCCCGAGGGCTACACCGAGGTCACCTGGTTCAAGGAAGAGGTCCGCCGCGGCATGGAGCGCCGCTACCCGGACGGCATCCCCGAGGACCGCCAGAAGCAGGCCGAGTACGAGATGGACACCATCATCTCGATGGGCTTCCCCGGGTACTTCCTCGTCGTCGCCGACTTCATCATGTGGGCCAAGAAGCAGGGCATCGCCGTCGGCCCCGGCCGAGGCTCCGCGGCCGGCTCGATCGTCGCCTACGCGCTCGGCATCACCGACCTCGACCCGATCCCGCACGGCCTGATCTTCGAGCGGTTCCTCAACCCCGAGCGCATCTCCATGCCCGATGTCGACATCGACTTCGACGAGCGCCGGCGCGTCGAGGTGATCCGGTACGTGACGGAGAAGTACGGCGCCGACAAGGTCGCCATGATCGGCACGTACGGCACCATCAAGGCGAAGAACGCCATCAAGGACTCCGCGCGCGTGCTGGGCTACCCGTACGCGATGGGCGACCGCATCACCAAGGCCATGCCCGCCGACGTCCTCGGCAAGGGCATCCCGCTCTCCGGCATCACCGACCCCAGCCACCCCCGCTACAGCGAGGCGGGCGAGGTCCGGGCGATGTACGAGAACGAGCCCGACGTGAAGAAGGTCATCGACACCGCGCGCGGCGTCGAGGGCCTGGTCCGGCAGATGGGTGTGCACGCCGCCGGCGTGATCATGTCCAGCGAGACCATCACCGAGCACGTCCCGGTCTGGGTCAGGCACACCGACGGCGTGACCATCACGCAGTGGGACTACCCGAGCTGTGAGTCGCTCGGCCTGCTGAAGATGGACTTCCTGGGCCTGCGCAACCTCACGATCATGGACGACGCCGTCAAGATGGTGAAGGCCAACAAGGGGATCGACATCGATCTCCTGGCCCTCCCGCTCGACGACCCCACGACCTTCGAACTGCTCCAGCGCGGCGACACCCTCGGCGTCTTCCAGTTCGACGGCGGGCCCATGCGTTCGCTGCTGCGGCTGATGAAGCCCGACAACTTCGAAGACATCTCCGCCGTGTCGGCCCTGTACCGGCCGGGCCCGATGGGCATGAACTCCCACACGAACTACGCGCTGCGCAAGAACGGGCAGCAGGAGATCACGCCGATCCACCCCGAGCTGGAGGAGCCGCTCAAGGAGGTCCTGGACGTCACCTACGGCCTGATCGTCTACCAGGAGCAGGTGCAGAAGGCCGCCCAGATCATCGCGGGCTACTCGCTCGGCGAGGCCGACATCCTCCGCCGCGTGATGGGCAAGAAGAAGCCCGAGGAGCTGGCGAAGAACTTCACCATCTTCCAGGCCGGCGCCCGCAAGAACGGCTACAGCGACGAGGCCATCCAGGCGCTGTGGGACGTGCTGGTCCCGTTCGCCGGCTACGCGTTCAACAAGGCCCACTCCGCCGCGTACGGCCTGGTCTCCTACTGGACGGCCTACCTCAAGGCGAACCACCCCGCCGAGTACATGGCCGCCCTGCTGACCTCCGTCAAGGACGACAAGGACAAGTCGGCGGTCTACCTCAACGAGTGCCGCCGCATGGGCATCCGCGTCCTGCCGCCGAACGTCAACGAGTCCGAGGCGAACTTCGCCGCCCAGGGCGACGACGTGATCCTCTTCGGCCTCTCCGCCGTGCGCAACGTCGGCACCAACGTCGTCGAGTCGATCATCAAGTGCCGCAAGGCCAAGGGGAAGTACACCTCCTTCCCCGACTACCTCGACAAGGTCGAGGCGGTCGTCTGCAACAAGCGCACCACGGAATCGCTCATCAAGGCCGGCGCGTTCGACTCCATGGGCCACACCCGCAAGGGCCTCATGGCGCAGTACGAACCGATGATCGACAACGTGGTCGCGGTCAAGCGCAAGGAGGCCGAGGGCCAGTTCGACCTCTTCGGCGGGATGGGCGAGGAGACCAGCAGCGAGCCCGGCTTCGGACTCGACGTCGAGTTCTCCACCGACGAATGGGACAAGACCTACCTCCTCGCCCAGGAGCGGGAGATGCTCGGCCTGTACGTCTCCGACCACCCGCTCTTCGGCCTGGAGCACGTCCTGTCCGACAAGGCCGACGCGGGCATCGCTCAGCTCACCGGCGGCGAGCACGCCGACGGCGCGGTCGTCACCATCGGCGGCATCATCTCGGGCCTGCAGCGCAAGATGACCAAGCAGGGCAACGCCTGGGCCATCGCCACCGTGGAGGACCTCGCGGGCTCCATCGAGTGCATGTTCTTCCCGGCGACCTACCAGCTGGTCTCCACCCAACTCGTCGAGGACGCGGTCGTGTTCGTCAAGGGCCGCCTCGACAAGCGGGAGGACGTGCCGCGGCTCGTCGCCATGGAGCTGATGGTCCCCGACCTGTCCAACGCGGGCACCAACGCGCCCGTGGTGCTCACCATCCCGGCCGTGAAGGTGACCCCGCCGATGGTCAGCCGCCTCGGCGAGATCCTCAGCCACCACAAGGGCGACAGCGAGGTCCGGATCAAGCTCCAGGGCCCGACGAAGACGACCGTGCTGCGCCTGGACCGGCACCGGGTCAAGCCCGACCCGGCCCTCTTCGGCGACCTCAAGGTGCTGCTCGGCCCGTCCTGCCTGGCGGGCTGACCCGAGGGGCCCGGTGACAGACGCGAGGGGCGCGACCCGGTACGGGCGCGCCCCTCGTGTGTGCCTGGGCCGCAACGGCCCCGTGTGCAGATGTCAGTTGTGGCCGAAGCGCTTCTGCCGGCCCTTGCGGGCTATCTCGGCGGGCGACACCGGCGCGCTGTGCTCTTCGGCCGGCGGCTCCATCGTCATCGTCTGCTCGGCGCCGCGCGACGCCCGCTGGGACTGCGACTGCTTACGGTCACGGTTCTTGTTCTTGGCCATGGGACTGCCTCCTGTGGGGGTTCTAGGGGCCAGGGCCGCGACCAGATTCACATAGGCTGCCACACAGCGCATTTCGGATAATTACCGTGTGTGACAGGGGTGGTCGGCACCCGCCGGACCGAAACGCCACGCCGAAGATCGAGTTCCGGCCGTTAACCTCCGCGCTGTCGGGCAGACTCGAAGGAAGCCCGAAGCCAAACCTCCCGGAAAGAGGGTGGATCGCGTGGACCGCTGCATCGTCCTGGTGGACGCCGGGTATCTGCTGGGGGCCGCCGCGAGTCTCCTCGCCGGGGAGCCCTCCCGGTCCCGGATCACCGTCGACCACACCGCCCTCATCCAGGGCCTGCGGGAACGCGCCGAATCGGACACCCAGCAGCCCCTGCTGCGCATCTACTGGTTCGACGGCGCCCCCGACCGCGTCCCGCAGCCCGAGCACCGCAGGCTGCGCGTGATGCCCCGGGTCACCGTCCGGCTCGGCGCCCTGACCCGCAGCGACGGCCGCTGGGCACAGAAGGGCGTGGACGCCGCCATGCACGCCGAGCTGACCGAGCTGGCCCGCAACCGCGCCTGCTCCGACATCGTCCTCGTCACGGGCGACGGCGACCTGCTGCCCGGCATGATGGCCGCCAAGGAACACGGCGTCGCCGTCCACCTGTGGGCCGTCCAGGCCGCCGACGGCGACTACAACCAGTCCGAGGACCTCGTCGCCGAGGCCGACGAGCGGCGCGTGCTGGACCGGGCGTGGATCACCAAGGCCGTACGCGCCAAGGAGACCTCCGGCGCCTGCGCACCCCCGCCCGCGCCCCGCCCCGAGATCGCCGCGATCCTCTCCGCCCCGCTCCCGGAGTCCGCGCTCGCCCCGAGCGCCCCCGAGCGGCCCGCCGAGGAACCCCGGCACCCGGTCCCGGCCGCCGCGCGGAACGGCTCGGCGGAGCGCGTCACCGTGGCCAAGGGCGTCCCGACCCCCAAGGACCTCGCCGAGCTGCGGGCCGGGGCGCAGCCCGTCCAGCAGCCCGCCACCGCCACCCTGCGCTGGTCCTCCGACAAGGGCTGGGTGGACCGGCCCGGCGTCCCCGCCGAGCCGCCCGAAGTGGCCGCCATGCCGACGCTCGCCCAGCTCACCACGGCCGAGCAGCGGTGGGCCGACCGCGAGGAGGACATCACCACCGTCGGCGGCGACCCCTACGAGGTCGGCCAGGTCTTCGCCCGCCGCTGGATGTCCCGACTGGGCGACCAGGGCCACCTCCAGCGGCTGTCCGGCATGTACCCGCGCATCCCGCACCGCATCGACGGCGAGCTGCTGCGCTACGCCGCCCGCTTCGGCCTGCTCGCCCACAAGGACGACCAGATCGACGAGCACGACCGCTACGCCATCCGGGCGGGCTTCTGGCGCGAGATCGACGTACGCACCGCGGCGGAGCACGCGCCCGCGGCGGAATGACGGGCGGGGGAGCGGGGACGGAAGCGGGGGCGGAAAGCCGCCCCAAAGGCGAGCAAAGCTTCCCGACCCCGTAGTCTCGTCCCTTGTGAGTACGCGCCCGGCCCCGACGATCCACACCCTGGACGATGTCGTGTGCGCCGTGCGCGGACTGACCAAGACCTACCCGGCCGTCCGCGCCCGCCGCGGAGCCCCCGGCACCCCCGCGGTCCGCGCCACGGACGACGTACGGCTGGACATCCGCCGGGGTGAGATCTTCGGCCTCCTCGGCCCGAACGGGGCCGGCAAGTCCACCCTGGTCCGCCAGCTGACCGGCCTCATGCGCCCCGACTCCGGCAGCGTGGAGATCCTCGGCCACGACATCGTCCGCCACCCTGAGCGGGCCGCCCGCATCCTCGCCTACCTGGGCCAGGAGTCCACCGCGCTGGACGAGCTGACCGTCTCCCTCGCCGCCGAGACCACCGGCCGGCTGCGCGGCCTGGACGCCCGGCGGGCCCGCGCGGAACGGGACGCCGTTCTCGACGAACTCGGCCTCACCCCGATCGCCGGCCGCCCGCTGAAGAAGCTCTCCGGCGGCCAGCGCCGCCTCGCCTGCTTCGCCACCGCGCTCGTCGGGGAGCGCCCCCTGCTGGTCCTGGACGAACCCACGACCGGCATGGACCCGGTGGCCCGCAGGGCCGTCTGGTCGGCGGTCGACCGCCGCCGGGCCGAACGCGGCACCACCGTCCTGCTCGTCACCCACAACGTCATCGAGGCCGAGACCGTCCTCGACCGCGTCGCCGTCCTCGACCAGGGCCGCGTCATCGCCTGCGACACTCCCGCCGGACTGAAGGAACAGGTCGCCGGCGAGGTCCGGGTGGAACTGGTCTGGCGCGAGAAGGCCCCCCTGGACGTCCCGGAAGTCGCCGCGCTGCGCGACCGCGCGACCGAGTCCGGCCGCCGCTGGACGCTCCGCCTGGCCCCCGAGGAGGCGCGTACGGTGGTCGCCACCGTCACCGGCGGTGCCGCCTTCGCCGCCCTCGACGACTTCACGCTGGCCACGCCCAGCCTGGAGGACGTGTACCTGGCCCTCGGGGGCGCCGCACGGCAGGGACTGGTCAAGGCATGAGCGCAGCCGTAGGGAAGAGGAGCAGCTCCAGGTGAGTGTCGTACCCGCCGAGGTCCTGCAGAGCAGCACCCGGGGCGTGCCGGAGCAGGCCCGCGGCGAGGCCGAGCTGGGCCCGCGCACGCGCCTGTGGCCCGCGCTCGGCGCCGTCTACCGGGCCCAGCTGTCCCGGGCCCGGGTGGCGAGGATCCCGCTCCTGTTCGTGGCGACGTTCCAGTCCATCGGCATCCTGATCATGATGCGCGGGGTGGTGGACGGCGGCAGCGAGGCCGAGTCGGTGGTGGCCGGCTCGGCGGTCCTGGTCGTGGCCTTCGTGGCACTGAACCTCCTCGCCCAGTACTTCGGCCAGCTCCGCGCGAGCGGCGGCCTCGACCACTACGCCACGCTGCCGGTGCCGCCCGCGGCGGTCGTGCTGGGCGCGGCGGCGGCCTACGCCTCCTTCACCGTGCCCGGCACGGTGATCACGGCGGTCTTCGGCTGCGTCCTCTTCGGCCTCCCCCTCACCCACCTGTGGGTGCTGGCGGCGGTGATCCCGCTGGCGGGCGCCGCGCTGTCCGGCCTCGGAGCGGCCTGCGGCCTGCTCGCCCCCCGCCCCGAACTGGCGACACTCCTCGGCCAGTTGGGCATGTCCGCGGCGCTGCTGCTGGGCGTCCTGCCGGCCGACCGCATGCCGGAGGCCGTCCGGCTGGCCCGCGACCTGCTGCCCTCGACGTACGGTGTCGAGGCGCTCGCCCGCACCTTCGGGGCACACCCGCACTGGGGGTACGTCCTCGGCGACCTGGCCGTCTGCGCCGGGGTCGGGGTGGCCTCGCTGGCCGTCGCGACCTGGGCCTACCGCCGGGCCGCCGTCCGGTGACGCGCCGCCGGGACGCACCTGGCACGATGTGGGGGTGACCGCACCGCTGACTCCGCCTCCGCATGACCAGTCCCAGCAGCCGGCGTCCGACGGATACGGATATCCGGCGCCGCACGTCGTCACGTACGGACAGGACGGGCCCGGGATGAAGACCGAACTGCGGGAGGCCGCCGTCGTGACGGTGGCCGTGACCGTGCTCGGGGCGCTGCTCGGGGTGCTGTGGTGGTGGCTGGCGCCGCACGTGCCGCGGGTCGGGGACGAGATGGACGGCAGCTGGGTCGTCTACGCCAAGGATCCCGAGGGCGAGCAGGCGATCGGGGTGGACGGAACGTTCACGCTGCTCGCGCTGGCATTCGGTGTGGTCAGCGCGGCGGCGGTCTTCGCGTGGCGGCGCCGGGGCGGGGTTCCGCTGGTGGTGGGGCTGGGCCTCGGCGGGCTGCTCGGCGCGGTGGTGGCGTGGCGGGTGGGCATGTGGCTCGGCCCGACGTCCGACCTGATCGCCCACGCGAAGGAGGTGGGCAAGGGGGTGACGTTCTCCGGCCCCCTGGAGCTGGGCGCGAAGGGCGCCCTCCTGGCCTGGCCCCTGGCGGCCCTCCTGGCCCACCTGGGCCTGACGGCCCTCTTCGGCCCCCGCGACCCGGACCTCTACGGCCCACCCCAGCCCTGACGCTGCCACTGCGCCCGACGCTACGGGTGTGACACGACCCGGAGCTGCAGCCGCCCCCGGCGCTGGTGCGGGCCGGGGGTGGGTCGCGCAGCCCGGCGCGACGGGGTGCCGCTGCGCCCACCCGTGCCGCCCCAGCGGCACGACTGCCCGCAGCTACGTCGGAGGGGCGTCCATGCGTGCGGCCGCCCGCAGCTAGGTCGGCGTGCGGCCCGCCGCTGCCGGGTGGGCGCCGGCCCAGCGGGGCGGCCTGCCGCAGCCACGGCGGGCGGTAGACGCGTACGGCGGGAAGGGGACGTGTCGGGGGGTGTCCGCCCGCAGCGGGCGCCGGAAAGAAGCGGCACGAATTTGACCGTACCCAGCGGCGCACCGAGGACGGACACCCCCCGGCGCGGCCCCGACCCACCCACCACCAGAGCGCGCTACATCAGCCACCCACAGCCCCGCGCGGGCCGCCGCAGGCATTCAGGGGCGCGGGGAACTGCGCGAGCAACCGCCCACCCACCCGCAGCGTCACCCGCGGCCGATCGGTGCCAGTGTCGCCGACGTGAGCTTTGCCAGGTCCTCCGGCGACAGTTCGACCTCCAGGCCCCGGCGGCCCGCCGAGACGCAGATCGTGGGGTGGGCCTTCGCCGAGTCGTCCAGGACCGTCGGCAGCTTCTTGCGCTGGCCCAGCGGGGAGATCCCGCCCCGCACGTACCCCGTCGTGCGTTCCGCGAGCGCCGGATCCGCCATCGCCGCCCGCTTACCCCCGACCGCCGCCGCCAGCGCCTTGAGGTCCAGCGACCCCGCCACCGGCACGACCGCCACGGTCAGCGTCCCGTCCACATCGGCGACCAGGGTCTTGAACACCCGCTCGGGGGACACCCCCATCGCCTCGGCCGCCTCCTCGCCGTACGAGGGGTGGTTCGGGTCGTGGTCGTAGGCGTGGACCGTATACGTCACGCCCGCCGCCGTCAGTGCCACCGTCGCGGGCGTACCCCCGGCCCCGGACCCGGCTTCACCCTGCTTCTTCGCCTTCTTCGCCATCCGAAATCCCCGAGCTTCAGTTCAGACTCGTCGGGCCGCGCGTCAGCTCCGACGCCGGCAGCGACGGCAGACTACGGATGATCGCCGTCTCCGCGCGAAGCAGTTTCAGCTCGTCCCGCAGCCGCGACGCCGTGTCCGGCGCCTGCAGCAGCCGCTGCTTCGTCGGCGTGTCCAGCATCATCGCCGCGGCGACGAGGTACGACACCACCGACGGCTCGTCCGGGAGCTCCGCCCCGGTCGACAGCGACCGCTCCCGCGCCCCGGCCAGCCGCTTCTGGTACTGGCGGAACGCCCGCAGCACCCCCTCGGCCAGCGCGGCAGCCTCCTCGCCGGGCTCCTCCTCCAGCGGTTCCAGCTCGGCGACCAGGAACGGCCCGCTCGCGTCGACCGACTTCAGGCGCACCCGCGTCGTCCCGGTCGCCAGCACCTCGAACGTGCCGTCGCTCCGCTCCCGTACCGTCGCCGCGTCGGCCACACAGCCCACGGCGTGGAAGGCCCGCACCGGATCCGGCCCGAACCCGGCCGTCGGCCCGCGCTGCGGCAGCGCGGTCGGCTCGGGCATCCCGGGCTCGCTCGGCGCGACCTCGTGGCCGTCGCGGATCGCCACGACGGCGAACCGGCGGGGCTCGTCCTCCGGGGTCTTCAGCAGCTCGCGCATCATGGCGCGATATCGCTCCTCGAAGACGTTCAGAGGGAGTACGAGCCCCGGGAACAGCACCGTGTTCAGGGGGAAGAGGGGCAGCCGGACGGTGGTCACGACGCAGAAGCCTAATGGCCGAGGGAGCGCACGGGTCCGCCGTGCCCCCTCAGCGGACGTTCCTCGGGCTCCCCGGACGCCCCGCGCAGCGCCTCCCGCACCCGCAGGAAGTGCCCGAGCGGATCCTCCGACACCCGCTCCCACGGGAAGGACGTCGCGTACGGCCCGGTCAGCCGCAGCTGCTCCAGCGCCTCCGCCCGGCGGGCCAGCCGCAGCAGCACGTACGCCAGCAGGTTGCGGATCTGCGCGGGCCACGGGTCGGCCGCCGGCAGCCGGGACGACAGCGCGACCGCCCGGTCGGCCGCCGCGTCGAGCCGCGCCCGGGGCACCTCGGGACCGCAGCCGTCGGTGAGGTAGGCGAAGACGGCCCGCACGGGCAGTGCCTGGACCAAAGCGTCCGCCGGCGCGTCCTGCGCGGCCGGCTCGGCGAAGTCGAGGCACTCGCGGTGGGCGCCGTGCCAGGAGGCGGCCAGGTACCGCAGGGCGGCCACATGGCAGCCGTAGTGGTGCGGGGCACGCCGTACCGCCGCCTCCCACAGCTCCTCGAAGTACCGGTGCCCGGCCCGTGCGCCGCGCGCGTGGTCCAGGGCCAGGCGCCAGGGCACCGGGTCGCGGTGGTCGCCGCCCGCCGCGGCGGTGATCAGCGGGCTGACCTGACGCAGCAGCTCGGCACGGGCGGGGGAGTCCCAGGCCCGGTCGACGGCCAGCTGCGCGCCGACGAGCAGGGCGCCCGGGTCGTCGGGCGCGGTGGCCGACCAGGTCCGGAACCAGTCGGGGCGGGAGCGGGCGAACGCGGCGAGGCGGCGTACGTACCGGTCGCGGTGCTCCCACTCGGCGTGCTCCGCGGTGGCGGCGAGCAGGGCCGCGGCCGGAGCGTGCTCTCCGCGGGCGGCCGCGACGAGCACCGGCCCGAGCCGGGCGTCGGGCGCGTCGAGCAGCACGTCGCCGTCGAAAGCACCCGATGCACCGGCAGCACCGGGGGCAACGGCAGCGCCAGACACACCGGCAGCACCGGAAGCACCGACCGCACCGGCGCCGCGCGCAGCGGTCCTGGCCGGTCGGCCCGAGCGGAGGAACGGGAGCAGCAGAGCCATGGTGTCGACCATTGAAAAGCCGCAGGTCGGGCGGGCGCCAGGGACTTCACCCAACCTGTGGAAAGTTGTACGACCTTGGGTCAAGGGACGGTAAAACCTCCCCACCCGCACACATATGCGCCTCAGTTCCGCCGCAACAGCCGCGTCGCCCCCGCCGCCACGGTCGTCGCCAGCACCCACCCCAGCATGATCATCACCGCGGCCAGCCACTGCCACCCGCCCCGCAGCTGCCACTGCCCGGCCTGCCCGAGGTCGATGACGGGCAGGAGCAGATCCAGGGTGAACAGAGCCGGATCCCACGCCGGATGCTCGCCGGGCTTGACCGGCGGATGCTCGGCGTGGGCGAAGGCCCAGGCGCCGGCCGCCCACAGCACCGCCATCCACACCGCGGCCCGCCCCGGCCGGTAGCCGTAGGCGACCGTCACGTCCTGGGCGTACCCCCACAGCTTGGCGGCGAGCGGCAGTGTCTCGCGGCGGCGCCGCTGCTTGGCGAGCAGCACCTCGCGCGCGTCCTCGTCCTCGCCCGCCGACCGCAGCACCGCGGCCAGCCGCTCGTACGGCTCCGGGTTGTACTCGGCGGTGGCCGCCGCGACCCACTCCAGCCGCGTGTCCAGCGGGAACGGGCCCTGCGGCACCAGGCTCTCGTAGGCGAAACCGCCCATGTGCAGGCTGCCGGGCCCCGGCCAGGCGCCGGCCCGGTCGACGAGGGTGCCGATCCGCGCCCCGGACAGCACGACCCGGCCGCGCTGCGGCCGCTCCCCGAGGAAGCGCAGCTCGGGCGTCTGCACCCGGCGCAGCGACAGCTCCTGCTCGTCGGTGAGCACGAACCCGGCCTGCTCGAAGTCGACGGCGTCCCCGAACCGCCCGTCGTCCAGCCGCACCCCGCCCCGGCACTCGAACCGCTGGATGCGCGTGCCCTGCGCCGGAGTGGTCCCGCTGAGCGCCTGCCCGCCGACGCCCGCCGGGGTCAGGTACAGGGTCCGCTCGACGGTCAGCTGGGGCGCGTTCAGTGCGAGCCGCGCGTACGGGTTGGCCAGCCGCGCCCCGCGCAGACTCAGCGACACGCCGACCGTCGCGCTGCGCAGGCTCACCTCGCCGTGCGACTCCAGCATCTCCGCCTGGAGGTCCTGCCCGACCGTCATGCCGTCGGCGGCGATCGACCGCCCGCTGCGGTCGCGGTGGACGACTGCCTGGTTGAGCATCAGGTCGGTGCCGATGTGCGCGTCGGTGAGCCGGATGCCGCCGAGGAACCGGCAGCGCGGCAGATGCAGGTCGCCCTCGGTGCGCACCCGGGCGGCCTCCAGCCGGGGCACCGAGCAGTCCACCAGCCGTACCGTCGTGAAGTGCGCCTCCGGCACCCGGATCTCCCGCTCGAAGCGGCAGCCGCGCATCTCGACGTACGGCGCGACCGTGCCGCCCGCCAGGTCCAGGGTGCCGCTGATCTGCACGCCGGCCAGCTTCAGCGAGGAGACCCGGCCGGCCAGCGCGGGCGGGCCGTCCAGCAGCAGCCAGGCGACGATCCGCGCCCGCACCGTCCGCTCGGGCCCCCAGGGGTGCCCGCCGTGCGGATCGTCCACCACCGGGTCCCCGGCGCTCAGGTCGTACAGGCTGCCGTTGCGGAACGCCTGCCACATGCCGGCCTCCGCCGCCGTCAGGTCGTCCGGCAGGTCCCCGGCGCGCAGGCCGGCCCCCTCGGTCACGTGCTTCCCTGCCTCCTCCGCTGCTCCCGGGTGCAACCGGTGTTCGTACACGTGTTCATGCCCGTTCTGTGACGCCCGGAACACCAGGGGTGAACGGGATCGTCCGCGGATCGTCCACGGCGTGTATCAGCCATTGATACGGCGGGACGGCCGCGGCCGAGGGTCTGAGAGAATTGAGACCGTGATCTCCCGAATCGATCTGCGCGGCGACGCCCTTCCCGAGGGCCCCGCCCTGCGCGACCTGCTGCCCCGAGCCGACTTCGACGTTCAGGCCGCACTGGAGAAGGTGCGTCCGATCTGCGAGGCCGTGCATCATCGTGGCGACGCGGCGCTGATCGACTTCGCGGAGAAGTTCGACGGGGTCAGGCTGGAGCAGGTGCGGGTCCCGGCCGAGGCGATCACCAAGGCCCTCGACGAGCTGGACCCGGCCGTGCGCGCGGCCCTGGAGGAGTCCGTCCGCCGCGCCCGCCTCGTCCACCGCGAGCAGCGCCGTACCACCCACACCACCCAGGTCGTGCTGGGCGGCACCGTGACCGAGAAGTGGGTACCGGTCGACCGCGTCGGGCTGTACGCGCCGGGCGGCCGGTCGGTCTACCCGTCGTCCGTCGTGATGAACGTCGTCCCCGCCCAGGAGGCGGGGGTCGGCTCCCTCGCGCTCGCCTCGCCCGCGCAGGCCGAGTTCGGCGGCCTGCCGCACCCCACGATCCTCGCGGCGTGCGCCCTCCTCGGCGTGGACGAGGTGTACGCCGCCGGCGGCGCCACGGCCGTCGCGATGTTCGCGTACGGCACCGAGTCATGCCCGCCCGCCAACATGGTCACCGGTCCCGGCAACATCTGGGTCGCCGCCGCCAAGCGCTACTTCACCGGCAAGATCGGCATCGACGCCGAGGCCGGCCCGACCGAGATCGCGATCCTCGCGGACGCCACGGCCGACCCGGCGCACGTCGCCGCCGACCTGATCAGCCAGGCCGAGCACGACCCGCTGGCCGCCGCCGTCCTCGTCACCGACTCCCCGGAGCTGGCCGACGCGGTCGAGCGCGAGCTGGAGCCGCAGGTCGCCGCGACCAAGCACATCGACGACCGCATCGTCCCCGCCCTGAAGGGCAAGCAGTCCGCGATCGTCCTGGTCGACGGCGTCGACGAGGGCCTGCGGGTGGTCGACGCGTACGGCGCCGAGCACCTGGAGATCCAGACCGCCGACGCGGCGGCCGTCGCCGACCGGGTCCGCAACGCGGGCGCGATCTTCATCGGCCCCTGGGCACCCGTCTCCCTCGGCGACTACGCGGCCGGCTCCAACCACGTTCTGCCCACCGGCGGCTGCGCCTGCCACTCCTCGGGCCTGTCCGTGCAGTCCTTCCTGCGCGGCATCCACATCGTCGACTACACCAGGGACGCCCTCGCCGAGGTCGCGCACCACGTGGTGACGCTGGCGGAGGCCGAGGACCTGCCCGCGCACGGCGCGGCGATCAAGGCGAGGTTCGACTGGAAGGTGCCGGAGAGCAAGTGAACACCCGGATCGACGATCTCCCCGTACGGGACGAGCTGCGCGGCAAGTCCCCCTACGGAGCGCCCCAGCTGGACGTCCCCGTACGGCTGAACACCAACGAGAACCCCTACCCGCTGCCCGAGCCGCTGGTCGAGCGGATCGCCGAGCGGGTCCGTGAGGCGGCCCGCCACCTCAACCGCTACCCGGACCGCGACGCCGTCGAGCTG
This sequence comes from Streptomyces griseosporeus, assembly GCF_014656055.1. GTDB lineage: Bacteria > Actinomycetota > Actinomycetes > Streptomycetales > Streptomycetaceae > Streptomyces > Streptomyces griseosporeus. The sequence goes on along the minus strand of NZ_BNBR01000009.1, from coordinate 346,732 downwards.
CGCACCAGGCTCGCCGAGTACCTGACCCGCACCTCCGGGTACGAGGTCGCCCTGGCGAACGTATGGGCGGCCAACGGCTCCAACGAGGTCATCCAGCAGCTGCTGCAGACCTTCGGCGGCCCCGGCCGCACCGCGATCGGCTTCGAGCCGTCGTACTCGATGCACGCGCTCATCGCGCGCGGCACCGGCACCGGCTGGATCTCCGGGCCGCGCAACGACGACTTCACCATCGACCTCGCCGCCGCCCGGCGGGCGATCGCCGAGCAGCAGCCGGACGTCGTCTTCATCACCACCCCCAACAACCCCACCGGCACGGCCGTCCCGCCGGAGACCGTCGTCGCGCTGTACGAGGCCGCGCAGGCGGCCAAGCCGTCGATCGTGATCGCGGACGAGGCGTACATCGAGTTCAGCCACGGCGACTCGCTGCTGCCGCTGCTCCAGGGCCGGCCGCACCTGGTGATCTCCCGCACGATGTCCAAGGCGTTCGGCGCGGCCGGCCTGCGCCTCGGCTACCTCGCCGCGCACCCGGCCGTCGTCGACGCCGTCCAGCTGGTGCGGCTGCCGTACCACCTGTCGGCCGTCACCCAGGCGACCGCGCTGGCCGCCCTGGAGCACACCGACACCCTGCTCGGCTACGTCGAGCAGCTGAAGGCCGAACGGGACCGGCTGGTCGCCGAACTGCGGGCGATCGGCTACGAGGTGACCGCCTCGGACGCCAACTTCGTGCAGTTCGGCCGCTTCGCCGACGCCCACGAGGTCTGGCAGAAGATCCTCGACCGGGGCGTCCTGGTCCGGGACAACGGCGTACCGGGGTGGCTCAGGGTCACCGCCGGCACCCCGGAGGAGAACGACGCGTTCCTCGACGCGGTCCGTGAACTGAAGAAGGAGCAGAGCGCATGAACCGCGTGGGACGCATAGAGCGCACGACCAAGGAGACCTCGGTCCTGGTCGAGATCGACCTCGACGGCACCGGGAAGACCGACATCGCCACCGGCGTCGGCTTCTACGACCACATGCTCGACCAGCTCGGCCGGCACGGCCTGTTCGACCTGACCGTGAAGACCGACGGCGACCTGCACATCGACTCCCACCACACCATCGAGGACACCGCCCTCGCGCTGGGCGCCGCCTTCAAGCAGGCGCTCGGCGACAAGGTGGGCATCTACCGCTTCGGCAACTGCACGGTCCCGCTGGACGAGTCCCTCGCCCAGGTCACCGTCGACCTCTCCGGCCGCCCCTACCTCGTGCACACCGAGCCCGAGAACATGGCGCCGATGATCGGCGAGTACGACACCACGATGACCCGTCACATTCTGGAGTCCTTCGTCGCCCAGGCGCAGATCGCGCTGCACGTGCACGTGCCCTACGGGCGCAACGCCCACCACATCGTGGAGTGCCAGTTCAAGGCGCTGGCCCGGGCCCTGAGGTACGCCAGCGAGCGCGACCCGCGCGCCGCCGGCATCCTCCCCTCCACGAAGGGCGCCCTGTAACCGATGAACGGACTGTCCACGATCCTGATCGTCGTCGGCCTGTTCCTGGTCGGCGGGATCATCTCCTTCGTCAAGCAGCAGATGCCCCGCAGCCTCATCGTGCTGCTCTCCATCGGCGCGGCCATGTGCCTCGTCGCGGGCGTCATGCGGCTGGAGGTGTGGAACTGATGAGCACGCAGAAGAAGGTCGTCGTCTTCGACTACGGCTTCGGCAACGTGCGCTCCGCCGAGCGCGCCCTCGCCCGCACCGGCGCCGACGTCGAGATCACCCGCGACTTCGACACGGCCATGAACGCGGACGGCCTGCTCGTGCCGGGCGTCGGCGCCTTCGCCGCCTGCATGAAGGGCCTGAAGGACGCCCGCGGCGACTGGATCATCGACCGCCGCCTGTCCGGCGGCCGCCCGGTGATGGGCATCTGCGTCGGCATGCAGATCCTCTTCGCCCGCGGCATCGAGCACGGCGTCGAGGCCGAGGGCCTGGACGAGTGGCCCGGCACGGTCGAACCGCTCCAGGCCGAGATCGTGCCCCACATGGGCTGGAACACCGTCGAGGCCCCGGCCGGCTCGGAGCTGTTCGCCGGCCTGGACGCCGACGCCCGCTTCTACTTCGTGCACTCCTACGCCGTCCACGACTGGGCGCTGGAGGTGCACAACCCGGCGATGACCGCGCCCAAGGTCACCTGGTCGACGCACGGCAAGCCGTTCGTGGCCGCCGTGGAGAACGGCGCCCTGTGGGCCACGCAGTTCCACCCCGAGAAGTCCGGCGACGCCGGAGCCCAGCTCCTCACCAACTGGATCGGAACACTGTGAGCAAGCTCGAACTCCTCCCCGCCGTCGACGTCCGCGACGGCCAGGCCGTCCGCCTGGTGCACGGCGAGTCCGGCACGGAGACCTCCTACGGCTCCCCGCTGGAGGCCGCCCTCGCCTGGCAGCGCGCGGGCGCCGAGTGGCTGCACCTGGTCGACCTCGACGCCGCCTTCGGCACCGGCGACAACCGCGAGCTGATCGCCGAGGTCACCCGGGCCATGGACATCAAGGTGGAGCTGTCCGGCGGCATCCGCGACGACGCCTCCCTCGCCGCCGCGCTCGCCACCGGCTGCACCCGCGTCAACCTCGGCACGGCCGCCCTGGAGAGCCCCGAGTGGGTCGCCAAGGTCATCGCCGAGCACGGCGACAAGATCGCCGTCGGTCTCGACGTCCGCGGCACGACCCTGCGCGGCCGCGGCTGGACCCGCGACGGCGGCGACCTGTACGAGACGCTGGAGCGCCTCAACCAGGAGGGCTGCGCCCGCTACGTCGTCACCGACATCGCCAAGGACGGCACCCTCCAGGGCCCCAACCTGGAGCTGCTGAAGAACGTGTGCGCGGCGACCGACCGCCCGGTCGTGGCCTCCGGCGGGGTCTCCTCCCTGGACGACCTGCGCGCCATCGCCGGCCTCGTGCCGCTCGGTGTCGAGGGCGCCATCGTAGGGAAGGCGCTGTACGCGAAGGCGTTCACCCTGGAAGAGGCCTTGGAGGCTGTGTCGTCATGATGTCCGATGCCGTGCGGCGCGTGCAGAGCGGAAATCCCTGGGAAGAGACGTTCGGATTCGCGCGCGCCGTCGCGGCGGGCGACCGTGTGCTGGTGGCCGGCACGACCGCCTTCAAGGGCGACGTGCTGTACGGCGAGGGCGACCCGTACGAACAGGCCAAGGTGGCCTACACCAGCGCGCTGGAGGCGATCGCCGAGTTCGGTCTGGCACCGGAGTCGGTGGTCAGGACCAGGACGTATCTGACCCACGCGCGCGATGTCGACGCGGTGGGCCGGGCCCACAAGGAGCTGTTCGACTCCGTCCGCCCCGTCGCGACCGTGCTGGTCGTGGAGGGGTTCGTCGACCCGCGCATCCTGGTCTCGGTGGAACTGGAAGCGTACACAAGCGCTGAGAAGGTGTAGAGGAGCCGTGGATTCATGACCCTGGCGGTCCGAGTCATCCCCTGCCTGGACGTGGACAACGGCCGGGTCGTCAAGGGTGTCAACTTCCAGAACCTGCGCGACGCGGGCGACCCCGTCGAGATGGCCAAGGTGTACGACGCCGAGGGCGCCGACGAGCTGACGTTCCTGGACATCACCGCCTCGTCGGGCAACCGCGAGACGACGTACGACGTGGTGCGCCGCACCGCCGAGCAGGTGTTCATCCCGCTCACCGTCGGCGGCGGCGTCCGCACGGCCGAGGACGTGGACAAGCTGCTGCGCGCGGGCGCCGACAAGGTCGGCGTCAACACCGCGGCGATCGCCCGCCCCGACCTGATCCGCGAGATCGCCGAGCGGTTCGGCCGCCAGGTGCTGGTGCTGTCGGTGGACGCCCGCCGCACCGAGGCCGGCACCTTCGAGGTGACCACCCACGGCGGCCGCCGCGGCACCGGCATCGACGCCGTGGAGTGGGCGCACCGGGCGGCCGAGCTGGGCGCGGGCGAGATCCTGCTGAACTCCATGGACGCCGACGGCACCAAGGACGGCTACGACCTGGAGATGATCGCCGCCGTCCGCAAGCACGTCACGGTCCCGGTCATCGCCTCGGGCGGCGCCGGCAAGCTCGCCGACTTCCCGCCCGCTATCGAGGCGGGCGCGGACGCCGTCCTCGCGGCGTCCGTCTTCCACTTCGGCGACCTGCGCATCGGCCAGGTCAAGCAGACCCTGCGCGAGGCGGGCCACCCCGTACGGTGACGGCGGCGGCCGCCCCTCAGATGCCGAGCGCCTTCGCCTCGTGCAGCTTGGTGATGGCCTCCTCCTCGCCGTCCAGGTCCACCTTCGCGGCGCTCTGCCGGCCGTAGGAGAACAGCAGCAGTTCCGACGGCTCGCCGGTCACCGTGACGACCGGCGTGCCGCGGTGCGCGACCACCGTCTGGCCGTCCGGGCGGCGCAGCACCAGGCCCGTGGGGGCGCCGCGGCCCATCAGCCGGGCCGTGCGCTCCAGCCGCGACCACAGGGCGTCCTGGAAGACCGGGTCCAGCTCCCGCGGCGACCAGTCCTCCTGGGCGCGGCGCACGTCCTCCGTGTGGACGTAGAACTCGATCGTGTTCGACGCCTCGTCGAGCTGCTTCAGCTGGAACGGCGAGAAACGCGGCGGGCCCGTACGGATCAGCTGGATCAGCTCCTCGTACGGCTTGGCGGTGAACTCGTCCATCGCCTTGTCGAGACGGGAGGAGAGCTGCTTGATCAGCAGCCCGCCGGCGGCGTCCGGGCGGCGCTCGCGCACCACCACGTGCGCCGCGAGATCACGGGTCAGCCACCCCTCGCACAGCGTCGGGGCGTCCGGACCCGCGGTCTCCAGCAGGTCGGCGAGGAGCAGTCGTTCACGCTTGGCGAAGGTCGACATGGAGTCAGCCTACGACCGCGCCCCGGGTCCGCCCAGCGGCGCCGAGGAGCGGTCGGCGGCGGTCCGGCCTGTGGACACCGCCCCCTCGCCGCCCGTCCCGCGCGGCACAATGGCACCCATGACCACCAGCACGCCCCGTCAGCCCAGCCGGCTGGACCCCGAGATCGCCGCGCGCCTGAAGCGCAGCGCCGACGGGCTCCTCCCCGCCATCGCCCAGCAGTACGACACCGGCGAGGTGCTCATGCTCGGCTGGATGGACGACGAGGCGCTGCACCGCACCCTGACCACGGGCCGCTGCACCTACTGGTCCCGCAGCCGCCAGGAGTACTGGGTCAAGGGCGACACCTCCGGCCACTACCAGTGGGTGAAGTCCGTCGCCCTGGACTGCGACGCCGACACCGTGCTCGTGCGGGTCGACCAGGTCGGCGCCGCCTGCCACACCGGCGCGCGCACCTGCTTCGACGCCGACGTGCTGCTCAAGGACGGCGGGGATTCCGGCCCGGCCGCCGACGGTCAGTAAGGTCTGCCGCCATGGACCTCGAGACGTTCCGCAAGCTGGCCGGCGACCGCCGCGTCATTCCGGTCACCCGCAAGCTCCTCGCCGACGGCGACACCCCGGTGGGGCTCTACCGCAAGCTCGCCGCCGAGCGCCCCGGCACGTTCCTGCTGGAGTCCGCGGAGAACGGCCGCTCCTGGTCCCGCTACTCCTTCGTCGGCGTCCGCTCCGCCGCCACCCTCACCGTGCGCGACGGCGAGGCGCACTGGCTCGGCACCCCGCCCGTCGGCGTCCCCACGGCCGGCGACCCGCTCGCCGCCCTGCGCGCCACCCTCCAGGCCCTGCACACCCCCCACCAGGAGGGCCTGCCGCCCTTCACCGGCGGCATGGTCGGCTACCTCGGCTACGACATCGTCCGCCGCCTGGAGAAGATCGGCCCCGGCGAGCGCGACGACCTCAAGCTGCCCGAGCTGACCATGCTGCTCACCAGCGACCTCGCCGTCATGGACCACTGGGAGGGCTCGGTCCTGCTGATCGCCAACGCGATCAACCACAACGACCTCGACACCGGCGTCGACGAGGCCTGGGCCGACGCCGTCGCCCGCCTCGACGCCATGGAGGCCGACCTCACCCGGGCCGTCGCCCAGCCCCCGGCCGTCCTGCCGCCCTCCGAACTGCCCGAGTACACCGCCCTGTGGGGCGGTCCCGACTACCAGCGGGCCGTCGAGGACATCAAGGAACGCATCCGGGCCGGCGAGGCCTTCCAGGTCGTCCCCTCCCAGCGCTTCGAGACGCCGTGCACGGCGAGCGCGCTGGACGTCTACCGGGTCCTGCGGGCCACCAACCCCTCGCCGTACATGTACCTCTTCCGCTTCGAGGGGTTCGACGTCGTCGGCTCCTCACCCGAGGCGCTGGTCAAGGTCGAGGACGGGCGGGCCATGGTGCACCCCATCGCCGGCACCCGCTGGCGCGGCGCCACCCCGCAGGAGGACCAGGCCCTCGCCGACGAACTGCTCGCCGACCCCAAGGAGCGCGCCGAGCACCTCATGCTCGTCGACCTCGGCCGCAACGACCTGGGCCGGGTCTGCGAGCCGGGCTCCGTCGAGGTCGTCGACTTCATGTCCATCGAGCGGTACTCGCACGTCATGCACATCGTCTCCACGGTCACCGGCAAGGTCGCCGAGGGCCGCACCGCCTTCGACGTGCTGACGGCCTGCTTCCCCGCGGGCACCCTCTCCGGCGCGCCCAAGCCGCGCGCCATGCAGATCATCGACGAACTCGAACCCTCCCGCCGCGGCCTGTACGGCGGCTGCGTCGGCTACCTCGACTTCGCCGGCGACTCCGACACCGCCATCGCCATCCGCACCGCCCTGCTGCGCGACGGCACCGCCTACGTGCAGGCCGGCGCGGGCGTCGTCGCCGACTCCGACCCGGTCGCCGAGGACACCGAGTGCCGCAACAAGGCGGCGGCCGTCCTGCGCGCCGTCCACACCGCCAACCGCCTCGGCCGGTAGCCGCCGGCCGGGTCCCGCCGGGCAGTGGGGCGCGGATCACGTGGCCCCGGGTGACGGAACGCCCGGGGTTCGGGCGATAGTGGAGTACGTGACCGCCGTACCGCACCCCCGATCCGAAGCCGCCGCCCGGCCGGGCCGCCGCAGCCTCGCCGTCGCCCTGCTCTGCGGAGCGCTCGGCGCGGCCGTGGCGCTGCTCGCCACCCGCCAGCTCTGGGCGGAGGGCACCGCGACCGTGGCCGGCGGCGCCTTCCCCCTGACCGCCAAGGGAAGCGACGTCACCGGCGTCCCCGCGGCGCTCGCCATAGTGGGACTCGCCGCGCTCGTCGCCGTCTTCGCCGTCCGCCGGGCCGGCCGCTTCCTCGTCGCCGCCCTCCTCGCCCTCTCCGGCGCCGGCACCATCGCCGCCGCCCTGATCGGCGCCACCGACAGCGGCGCCCTCGACGACAAGGCCGCCGAGGCCTCCGGCGACACCTCCGCCACCGTCGGCGCCCTCACCCACACGGCCTGGCCGTACGTCGCCGCCGCCGGCGGCCTGCTGATCCTCCTGGCCGGCCTGCTCGCCCTGCGCTACGGCCGCCTGTGGCCCGCCATGTCCGGCCGGTACGAACGCTCCGGCGCTCCCCGTCGGCGCCGTACCGCACAGCCCGCCGACCCCGACCGGCCCGAGGAGCTGTGGAAGGCCCTGGACCGCGGCGAGGACCCCACCCGCCCCGATCCGGCGTGACCGACGCGCGGGAACCCCACCCCCGCGTCCCGCACGCGCGCGCGTACGGGACAATGGAGGCGGACTGAGCGTCGGGCTCGGACCCGTACGACACGTACACGCGTGACACGCGTACACGGCAATGAGGAGCAAGCAATGGCGGGCAGCAGCCACGGACACACCCCGGCCGCCTGGACCGGTGTCATCATCTCCTTCATCGGTTTCTGCGTCGCGGGCGCCTTCGTGGTGATGGCCGAGCCGGTGGGCTTCTGGGCCGGCATGGCCGTCGTCGTCCTCGGCGGCGTGGTCGGCGGCATCATGCGCACCATGGGCCTGGGCGCCCCGAAGGCCGAGCCGCTCGTGCGCTCCGAGCGGCCCACCGCCAACCGCGAGGCCGCCGTCTCCTCCCAGAGCTGACCGCGACGCCCGTGAGGGGCGGCCGGGCACGAGCGTGCCGGGCCGCCCCTCACGCGCGTCCGGGGCCCCGCACGGGCACAATGCCAGACGTGAACGCCGACAGCGGGACCACAGGGACCCACCCACCGGGCACCGTCCGGACACGGCTCGCCGCGCCGGTGACCGTCCTCGCGGCCGTCGCGGCCGCCTTCGCCTACGTCGGGGCGGTCGACCCCAACGAACCCGGCCACTACCCCGTCTGCCCGCTGCTGCGCACCACCGGCCTGTACTGCCCCGGCTGCGGCGGCCTGCGCAGCGCCCACGCCTTCGTCCACGGCGACCTGCTCACCGCGCTGCACGCCAACGCGGTCGCCGTCGCCGGCTACCTCGTCTTCGCCCTCGTGTGGACCGTCTGGGTGGTCCGCGCGGTCCGCGGCCGCCCGCTGCGGATCGACCTGCGCCCGGCGCCGCTGTGGACGCTCGGGGCGTTGCTGCTGGTCTTCACGGTCGTGCGGAACCTGCCGTTCGGCGGCTGGCTCCATCCGTGAGGCGGGACGGAATGTCCAGGTAGTGGGACCGGCGTCAACCGGATGCGAGGCCTGCGCCCTCCTCCGGATACCATCGCAGTGACCATTGGGTTTCCAACCGTCCGGAAGGGGGCCGCTCGCGTGAGTGTGCTCGACGAGATCATCGACGGAGTCCGTGCCGACCTCTCGGAGCGGCAGGCACGCGTCAGCCTCGACGAGCTCAAGGAGCGCGCGGCCAAGGCTCCCGCGGCCAAGGACGGCGTCGCCGCGCTGCGCGGCGACGGCGTGCGGGTGATCTGCGAGGTCAAGCGCTCCAGCCCGTCCAAGGGCGCCCTCGCCGCGATCGCCGACCCGGCCGGCCTCGCCGCCGACTACGAGGCGGGCGGCGCCGCCGTCATCTCCGTGCTGACCGAACAGCGCCGCTTCGGCGGCTCCCTCGCCGACCTGGAGGCCGTGCGCTCCCGGGTGGACATCCCGGTGCTGCGCAAGGACTTCATCGTCACGTCGTACCAGCTGTGGGAGGCCCGGGCGTACGGCGCCGACCTCGCGCTGCTGATCGTCGCCGCCCTCGACCAGCCGGCCCTGGAGTCGCTGATCGAGCGGGCCGTCTCCATCGGCCTGACCCCGCTCGTCGAGGTGCACGACGAGGACGAGGTCGAGCGTGCCGTCGACGCGGGCGCCAAGGTCATCGGCGTCAACGCGCGCAACCTCAAGACGCTGGAGGTCGACCGCGGCACCTTCGAGCGCGTCGCGCCGGAGATCCCCGACCACATCGTCAAGATCGCCGAGTCCGGCGTCCGCGGCCCGCACGACCTGATCGCCTACGCCAACGCCGGCGCCGACGCCGTCCTGGTCGGCGAGTCCCTGGTCACCGGCAAGGACCCCAAGGCGGCGGTGGCCGACCTGGTGGCCGCAGGCGAACACCCGGCACTGCGCCACGGCCGGGGCTGATCACCCGCTAGGCTGAGTGCGATGACTTTCCGGACCACTCTGACAGCCCGGGACCCGTACGCCCGCCTCGCGCGCGGCTGCCGGCCCCGGGGCTGCCGCGCGCCCGCCCGCAGGGTGCACGGCCGCAGGGTCCGTTACGTCATCGGAGACGAGCCCGGGCAGGTCAACGGCCGTCGATGGCAGCGCGCCCCCCAGGGGCGCGGGGAACTGCGCGACCAGCCACATCCGGCCTGAGGTCGCACGACAGGCTCCGCCCCCACGGCGATCAGTGTTTTCTCCACGCACTCACCGTGAGGTTCTGGCATGCCCAGCAATTTCTTCATCCCTGACCCGGAGGGTCAGGTCCCCAGCGCCGAGGGCTACTTCGGCGCCTTCGGCGGCAAGTTCATCCCGGAGGCCCTCGTCGCCGCCGTGGACGAGGTGGCCGTCGAGTACGACAAGGCCAAGAACGACCCCGAGTTCGCCAGGGAACTCGACGACCTCCTGGTCAACTACACCGGCCGCCCGTCAGCCCTGACAGAGGTCCCCCGCTTCGCCGAACACGCCGGAGGCTGCCGCGTGTTCCTCAAGCGCGAGGACCTCAACCACACCGGCTCCCACAAGATCAACAACGTGCTCGGCCAGGCCCTGCTCACCAAGCGCATGGGCAAGACCCGCGTCATCGCGGAGACCGGCGCCGGCCAGCACGGCGTCGCCACCGCCACCGCCTGCGCGCTGTTCGGCCTCGACTGCACGATCTACATGGGTGAGATCGACACCCAGCGGCAGGCCCTCAACGTCGCCCGCATGCGCATGCTGGGCGCCGAGGTCGTCGCCGTGAAGTCCGGCAGCCGCACCCTGAAGGACGCCATCAACGAGGCGTTCCGCGACTGGGTCGCCAACGTCGACCACACCCACTACCTGTTCGGCACCGTCGCCGGCCCGCACCCCTTCCCGGCGATGGTCCGCGACTTCCACCGCGTCATCGGCGTGGAGGCCCGCCGCCAGCTGCTGGAGCGGGCGGGCCGGCTGCCCGACGCGGCGATCGCCTGTGTCGGCGGCGGCTCCAACGCCATCGGCCTCTTCCACGCCTTCATCCCCGACGAGGGCGTCCGCCTCATCGGCTGCGAGCCGGCCGGCCACGGCATCGAGACCGGCGAGCACGCGGCCACCCTGACCGCGGGCGAGCCCGGCATCCTGCACGGCTCGCGCTCCTACGTCCTCCAGGACGACGAGGGCCAGATCACCGAGCCTTACTCCATCTCCGCCGGACTGGACTACCCCGGCATCGGCCCGGAGCACTCCTACCTCAAGGACTCCGGCCGCGGCGAGTACCGCGCGGTCACCGACGACGCCGCGATGCAGGCGCTGCGCCTGCTGTCGCGCACCGAGGGCATCATCCCGGCCATCGAGAGCGCGCACGCGCTGGCCGGCGCCCTGGAGGTCGGCCGGGAACTCGGCGAGGACGGGCTGATCGTGGTCAACCTGTCCGGCCGCGGCGACAAGGACATGGACACCGCCGCGCGCTACTTCGGGCTGTACGACACCGACGCGGAGGTGGCGGCGAACGAGGCCGACACGGCGGAGATCGAGGGGGACGCCAAGTGAGCGGGAACATCCAGCTGCTGTCGGACACGCTCGCCGCGGCGAAGGCCGAGGGCCGCTCCGCCCTCATCGCCTACCTGCCGGCCGGCTTCCCGACCGTCGACGGCGGCATCGACGCGATCAAGGCCGCCTTCGACGGCGGCGCCGACGTCGTCGAGGTCGGCCTGCCGCACAGCGACCCCGTCCTCGACGGCCCGGTCATCCAGACCGCCGACGACATCGCGCTGCGCGGCGGCGTGCGGATCGCCGACGTCATGCGGACGGTGCGCGAGGCCCACACGGCCACCGGCAAGCCCGTCCTCGTCATGACGTACTGGAACCCCATCGACCGCTACGGCGTCGAGCGGTTCACCGCCGAGCTGGCCGAGGCGGGCGGCGCGGGCTGCATCCTGCCCGACCTGCCCGTGCAGGAGTCCGCGCTGTGGCGGGAGCACGCCGAGAAGCACGGCCTGGCGACCGTGTTCGTCGTGGCGCCCAGCAGCAAGAACGCACGGCTCGCCGAGATCACCGCGGCGGGCAGCGGCTTCGTCTACGCCGCCTCGCTGATGGGCGTCACCGGCACCCGTGAGTCGGTCGGCGCGCAGGCCCAGGACCTCGTCGAGCGCACCCGGGCCACCGGCACCGCCCTGCCCGTCTGCGTCGGCCTCGGCGTCTCCAACGCGGCCCAGGCCGCCGAGGTCGCCGGCTTCGCCGACGGCGTGATCGTCGGCTCGGCCTTCGTCAAGCGGATGCTGGACGCGCCCGACCACGCGGCCGGCCTCGAAGCCGTCCGCGAGCTCGCGGGCGAGCTGGCGAAGGGCGTGCGCGGACAGGCCTGACGGACCGGAACCTTCCGGGGCATTTCCTGGCAGGTCACTCGAACGGGTGGACCTGTCGCCGGGGAGGCGCGCCGCGCCTCCCCGGTTCGTTTCCGGGGTGTGAGCGAGAAGAACCGAGAGGGAAAGCGCAGCGCCCGGGAGCGGCTGGCGGCGGAGCGCGAGAAGCAGAAGGCCGCCGAGAAGCGGCGGCGGGCACTGATCGTGGGCGCGACCGTCGTGTGCGTCCTCGGCCTGGCCGCGGTGATCGGCATCGTCGCCGCGAACTCCGGCAAGGACAGCGGTGACTCCGCGGGCAAGGTCGTCGCGCCCTCCGGGGCCGCCGGGCAGGATGCCCTGGCCATCCCGGTCGGCAAGGACAGCGCCAAGTCCACCCTGGTCATCTGGGAGGACTTCCGCTGCCCGGCCTGCAAGGCCTTCGAGACGGCGTACCGCAGCACCATCCACGAGCTGACCGGCGCGGGCCTGCTGAAGGCCGAGTACCACCTGGCCACGATCATCGACGGCAATATGCGCGGCTCCGGCTCCCGCACGGCGGCCAACGCGGCCGCGTGCGCCCAGGACGCCGGGAAGTTCACCCCGTACCACGACGTGCTGTACGAGAACCAGCCGGAGGAGACGGACGACGCCTTCGCCGACACCAAGACCCTGCTGGACCTGGCCAAGAAGGTCGACGGCCTCGACACGCCCGCCTTCCGCGCTTGCGTCGAGGACGGCAAGCACGACAGCTGGGTCGCCAAGTCCGCGCAGGCCTTCACCAAGAGCGGCTTCGGCGGCACGCCCACGGTCCTGCTCAACGGCAAGAACCTCCAGGACGTCCCGTCGATGACCCCGGCGAAGCTGAAGCAGATGGTGCAGGAGACGGCCAAGGGGTAAGGCGCCGGGCCGGGGTTTTCTCACCGCCCCGTTATGGACCCGTAGCCGGGCTGCCCGCCGTGGGTCCGGCCCGGCACGGTAGCGTCGACCTTGCCATGGAACTTGCCTACATTCCCAGCCCGTCGCGCGGGGTGCTGTACCTCGGGCCCATTCCGCTGCGCGGCTATGCCTTCTGCATCATCATCGGCGTCTTCGTTGCCGTCTGGCTCGGCAACAAGCGCTGGATCGCCCGGGGCGGGCGGGCCGGCACGGTGGCCGACATCGCGGTCTGGGCCGTCCCCTTCGGCCTGGTCGGCGGCCGGCTCTACCACGTGATCACGGACTACGAGCTGTACTTCAGCGAGGGCCGTGACTGGGTGGACGCCTTCAAGATCTGGGAGGGCGGCCTCGGCATCTGGGGCGCCATCGCGCTCGGCGCGCTGGGTGCCTGGATCGGCTGCCGGCGCCGCGGCATCCCGATGCCGGCGTACGCCGACGCCGTCGCGCCCGGCATCGCCTTCGCGCAGGCGATCGGCCGCTGGGGCAACTGGTTCAACCAGGAGCTGTACGGCCGGGAGACGGACCTGCCCTGGGCACTGCGCATCACCTCGTCCGCGGACGGCCGGGTGCCCGGCTTCTACCACCCGACGTTCCTGTACGAGTCGCTGTGGTGCGTCGGCGTCGCCCTGCTCGTCATCTGGGCCGACCGCCGCTTCAAGCTGGGCCACGGCCGGGCGTTCGCGCTGTACGTCGCGGCGTACTGCGCGGGCCGCTTCTGGATCGAGTACATGCGCGTCGACGACGCCCACCACATCCTCGGCCTGCGGCTGAACAACTGGACCGCGCTGGTCGTGTTCCTGCTGGCGGTGCTGTACATGGTGGTGTCGGCGAAGAAGCGGCCCGGCCGCGAGGCCGTGGTCGAGCCCGGCGCCTCCGACGACGCGACCGGCACGGAGCCCGCCGAGGCTGCCTCCGAGGCTTCCGACGCGCGCGGGGCCGACGGTGCCGAGGACGCCGAGGACAAGCCCGCCGGCAAGGCCGGGTCCGAGCCCGACGAGGCCGGAGCCGGCACCGCGGACGCGGTCGCGGCCGGCAGCGGTGAGGCGCGGGACGAGGCCGAGTCGGCCAAGAAGAGCTGACCGCCGGATCCACCGCCGGATCCACGGTGACGAAGGGCGCCCGGGGCTTTCCGGGCGCCCTTCGCCGTGCGCGGGGCGGGGCCGGCTCAGCGGCGGTGGGCCAGCGACAGCGTCCGCCGGGCCGCCACCACCACCGCCTCGTCCACGAAGCGGCCGTCCGCCAGGGCCTGGGCGCCCTGCTCGGCGGCAGCCGCCGCCACCACCGTCTCCGCCTGCTCGATCTCCTCCCGGGTGGGGAGGTAGGCGCGCTCGATCACCGGCAGCTGGCGCGGGTGGATCGCCGCGCGGCCCAGGAAGCCCAGGGCGCGGCCCCGCGCACAGCTCGCCGCCAGCCCCACCAGGTCGCGGGTGTCGGGGTGCACCGACTGCGGGGGAGGGGCCAGCCCGGCCGCCCGCGCCGCGACGACCACCCGGGAGCGCGGCCAGTCCAGCCCGGCGTCGTCCCGCACGCCCAGGTCGGCCCGCAGATCGGCCTCGCCGAGGGCGATCCCGCGCAGCGCCGGATGGGCGGTGGCGATGGCGTGGGCCAGCTCCACACCCAGGGCGGATTCCAGCAGCGCGTACAGGGCGGGCACCCCGCCGCCGACGGGGGCCGTGCGCTCGGCGACGCGGACGATCTGCGCGGGCGAGGTGACCTTCGGCAGCCGCAGCCCGGACACACCGGGCAGGGCGGCCACCGCGGCCAGGTCGGCGGCGGCGAGCGGGCCGTCCAGGTCGTTGACGCGGACGTGGACGGGCACCGGCTGCGGCTCGCCGAGCAGTTCGGCGGTGGCGGCGCGGGCGTACTCCTTGCGGTCCGGCGCGACCGCGTCCTCCAGGTCGACCACCACCACGTCGGCGCCGGCCCCCAGCGCCTTCACCACCGTGCGCGGCCGGTCCCCGGGGACGTACAACCAGGTCAGCGGGGGCGTGGCGGACCCGGTCGGCACATCGGCCGCCGTCGGCACACGGGACGCTCCCGGCGCCCCGGCCGCCGTCGGCCCACCGCATGTCCCCGGCACACCGGTCGCCGGGGGCACACCCGTCGCCCCCGGCACACCCGTCGCCCCCGGCACACCGGACGCCCCCTGCGCCCCGGACCCCCGTGTCATACCGCGCCCTCCGCGCGCAGTGCCGCCACGTCCGCCGCGCTCAGGCCCAGCTCGGCCAGGACGGCCTCGGTGTCCGCGCCGTGCGCCCGGCCGGCCCAGCGGATCGCGCCGGGGGTGTCGGAGAGCCGGAAGAGGACGTTCTGCATGCGCAGCGGGCCGAGGTCGGGGTCGTCGACGGTGGCGACGGTGCCGAGCGCCCGGTACTGCGGGTCGGCCACCACGTCCCGTACGTCCTGCACGGGTGCGATCGCGGCCTCCGCCTTGTCGAACTCGGCCAGCACCTCGTCCCGGCCGCGCGCGGCGATCCAGTCGCCGACCGCCGGGTCGAGGACGTCGGCGTGACGGGCGCGCTCGGCGCCGGTGGCGAACCAGGGTTCGTCGATCAGGTCGGGCCGGCCGACCAGCCGCATCACGCGCTCGGCCACGGACTGGGCCGAGGTGGAGACGGCCACCCAGGTGCCGTCGGCGGTGCGGTAGGTGTTGCGCGGGGCGTTGTTGGCGGAGCGGTTGCCGGTGCGTTCCTGGACGTGACCGAGCTGGTCGTACCAGGTGAGCTGGGGGCCGAGGACGGCCAGGATCGGCTCGATGAGGGCGAGGTCGACGACCTGGCCGCGCCCGGTGTGCGCGCGGGCCGTGAGCGCGGTCAGCACGGCGTACGCCGTCGCGAGGCCCGCGATGGAGTCGGCCAGCCCGAACGGCGGCAGCGTCGGGGGCGCGTCGGGTTCCCCGGTGACCGCGGCGAAGCCGCTCAGCGCCTCGGCGAGGGTGCCGAAGCCGGGGCGGTGGGCGCACGGCCCGAACTGGCCGAAGCCGGTGACACGGGCGAGGACGAGGCCCGGGTTGGCCGCGGACAGCTGCGGCCAGCCCAGGCCCCACTTCTCCAGGGTGCCGGGGCGGAAGTTCTCGATGACGACGTCGGCGCCGGCCGCCAGCCGCAGCAGGGTGTCCCGGCCGCCGGGCCGGGACAGGTCCAGGGTGATGGCGCGCTTGTTGCGGCCGAGGACCTTCCACCACAGGCCGATGCCGTCCTTGGCCGGGCCGTGCCCGCGTGAGGGGTCGGGTCTGGACGGGTGCTCGACCTTGACGACCTCCGCGCCGAAGTCGCCGAGCAGCGTGGCGGCCATGGGCCCGGCGAACAGCGTGGCGAGGTCGAGGACACGCAGTCCGGTGAGGGGGGCGGCGGTCATGCGGTGTACCTCGCCTCGATCTCGGAGCGGTACGGCATCGACGCCGACGCGCCCTCCCGCTGCACCGACAGGGCGGCCGCGGCGGCGGCCCAGGTCAGCGCCTCCCGTACGGGCCGCTCCTCGGCGAGTGCCACCGCGAGCGCGCCGACGAACGTGTCGCCCGCGCCGGTCGAGTCGACGGCGGTGACCCGCGGCGCGGGCACGGCGAGCGGCTCGGCGCCGCGGGTGACGTACAGGCAGCCGGCCGGGCCGAGGGTGACGACCACTTCCGGCACCTGCGCCAGCAGGGCGTCGGCCGCCGCGAACGGGTCGGGGACGCCGGTCAGGGCGGCGGCCTCGTGCTCGTTGGGCACCAGCAGGTCGACGCCGGAGAGCAGTTCGGGCGGCAGCGGGCGGGCCGGGGCCGGGGTGAGGACCGTCCGGACGCCGTGCGCGCGGGCGGTGCGGGCGCCGGCCAGGACGGCCGCCATGGGGATCTCCAGTTGGAGCAGCAGCGCGTCGGCGGAGGCGATCAGGCCCTCGTCGCCGGGGACGAGGTGGTCGACGGTGCCGTTGGCGCCGGGGATGACGACGATGGAGTTGCCGCCCTCGTCGTCGACGACGATGTGGGCCGTGCCGGACGGGCCCTCGACCGTGCGCAGGTGGTCGGTGTTCACGCCCGAGTGCTCCAGGCCGGTGCGCAGCCGGGTGCCGAAGGCGTCGTTGCCGACGGCGCCGATCATCGAGACGGTGGCGCCCGCGCGGGCCGCGGCGACGGCCTGGTTGGCGCCCTTGCCGCCGGGGATCGTGCGGAACTCCCGGCCCGTCACGGTCTCGCCGCGCTGCGGCGCCTTCTCGACGTAGGCGACGAGGTCCATGTTCGTGCTGCCGAGCACGACGATGTGCGTCATGGGCGGGACGCCTCCAGATGGGTCAGCTGGGCCAGGGTGTCGAAGCCGGTGCCGTCGAAGTCGCCGACGGATGTGGCGAGCCGGTTCTTCAGCGGGGCCGTCCAGCGGTCGGGGAGCGCGGCGGGCCGGCCGGCGAGGAGCCCGGCGACGCTGCCGGCGGTGGCGCCGTTGGAGTCGGTGTCCCAGCCGCCGGAGACGGCACGGCAGACGGAGCCGGTGAAGTCGCCGTCGGCGTGGGTGAGGGCGGCGGCGGTCAGGGCCGTGTTGGGGACGGCGTGGACCCAGTGGTGGGTGGGGGAGTAGGCGGTGTGCAGCGCGTCGACGACGGCGTCGAAGTCCGGGGTCGTCCGGGCGAGTTCGACGGCGTGGCGCACGGCCCGGGCCAGCCGGGAGCGGGGCGGGACCACCGTGAGGCCGGTGCGCAGGCAGGCGTGGACGTCGTGGGTGCCGCCGGCGGCGGCCGCGATGACGGCGGCGGCGAACATCGCCGCGTACACGCCGTTGGCGGTGTGGGTCAGGACGGCGTCGCGGTGCGCCTGTTCGGCGGCGGCGGCCGGGTCGCCCGGGTTGGTCCAGCCGTGCAGGTCGACGCGGATCAGCGCGCCGATCCACTCGCGGAAGGGGTTGCGGTGGCGGGCCGTGTGCGGGGGTTCGATGCCGGACAGCAGGTTGCGGTAGGCGACGCGTTCGGCGGTGAAGGTACGGCCGGCGGGCAGTTCGTCGAGCCATACGCGGGCGACGTCGGCGGTGGTGAAGTGCCGGCCGTGGCGTTGCAGGAGGAGCAGGTTGAGCAGCGGGTAGTTGAGGTCGTCGTCCTCGGGCATGCCGTCGATGGTCTCGGCGAGGGAGGTGGCGGCCGAGCGGCGGTTCCAGGGGTGGGCGTCGAGGAGGTCCTGCGGGACGCCCTTGGCGGTGAAGTACGTGGTGAGCGGCCAGTTGCCGGTGGCGGCGGCGAGCCGGCGGATGCCGTCCAGGGGCAGCTTCTCCACGGGCTTGCCCAGCAGGCATCCGACCGCCCGGCCGAGCCAGGCGGCCTCCAGCCGGGCGGCCGTGGTGGCGCGCGCGGGCGCGGGGGCCGGCCAGTCGGGGCACAGGGCCTTGATCCGCTCCAGCCCGGTCGGCTCGTCGTCCGCCAGCCGGCTGGGCAGGTCGGCCAGTTCGTCCAGCAGGTCCTCGGCGAGCTGCCGCAGGTAGCGGGAGGCCGGCCGCGCCGAGGCACCCGCGCGGGCCGGGGCGTCCGGGCCGCCCGCCGCCCGCCACCGCGCGGCGATCGCCTTCGGCTCGCGGCCGTCCAGCGCGGCCTGGCGCAGCTCGTGGCCGATCAGGTCCTCCGGCTGGACCCAGGTCAGTCGGAGCATCCGGCGCCTCCCAGGGCGGTGAAGGCCTGCTCGTGGGCGCGGCGCCGCCGCACGTCCCGTTCGAACACCTCCCGGGCCACCGCGGTCAGTGTGCGGCCCGGCTCCCACAGGTCGAGGCGGCTGGCCTCGGCGACCCGCTTGGACCAGTCGTCGGGGACCGGGGAGCCGAGGGCGCCGGTCAGGGCGCCGGCCATGGTGGCGATGGAGTCGCAGTCCCGGCCGTAGTTCACCGCGCCCAGCACGGCGTGGCGCAGATCGCCCCCCGCGATCAGCATCATGGCCAGCGCGACGGGCAGTTCCTCGATGGCGTGCAGCCGGGAGGGGCGGCGGGCGCCGAGGGAGGGGGCGCGGTAGTCGGGGCCGACCGTGTCGTACGGCGCGACCGCCTCCCGCAGCGGGACCAGCGCGGACTCGAAGTCGCCGTATTGTGCGGCCACTTCACAGGTCCGTTCGATCGCGGCGCGGGTGCCGTCCTTGGCCAGCGACAGGCAGGCGCCCACGACCGAGTCGGGGGTGGCGCCGGGCGTGGCCGCCGCCGCCACCGCCGCGGCGAACACGCCCGCCGCCTCACGGCCGTACGACGACTGGTGGGCGCCCGCGACGTCCAGTGCCTCGGTGTAGGCGGCGGCCGGGTGGGCCGCGTTGACCAGGCCGACCGGGGCCATGTACATCGCCGCACCGCAGTTGACGATGTTGCCGACGCCGGCCTCGCGGGGGTCGACATGGCCGTAGTGGATCCGGGCCACCAGCCATTTCTCGGCGAGGAAGACCCGCTGCAGGGGGAGAGCCTCCGCCTCCAGCTCCGGGATCCAGCGCGGGTTCGTCATCAGGTCCGGGACCAGGTGCTCGGCGATCGCGTACGCGTCGAGGTGGTCGCGGACCCGGTCGTAGACCCGGATCAGGGCGTGCGTCATCAAGGTGTCGTCGGTGACGTGGCCGTCGCCCTTGTGGTACGGCGCGAGGGGGCGGGCGGTGCGCCAGGCGTCGCCGTTCCACGGGCCGACGATGCCGTGGATCCGGCCGCCGTGGCGCTGGAGGATCTGGTCGGGGCTGTAGCCCTCCACGGGGCCGCCCAGGGCGTCGCCGACCGCCGCGCCGACCAGGGCACCGGTGATCCGGGCCTCCAGGGTTTCATCTCCTTTGGGCGTCATGCCCCGAATCATCCTCCTGGAAGGGCCGGTTGTACGGCTTCCAGGAGTCCGGCGAGTTCCACCAGGTCGGTGCCGGTGAGGCGGGGCAGGACGCAGCCGGAGAGGGTGCGGCAGGTCTCCCGCCAGGACGCGGGGATCGCGGCGCCGCCGCCGAGCGCGCCGGTCAGGGCGCCGGCCAGGGCGGGCGCCGAGTCCGCGACCCGGGACAGGCAGGCCGCCGCGGGGACCGCCTCCGCGATACGGCCCCGGGCGGCGGTGGCGAGGGCGAGGGCCACGGGGACGGTCTCGGCGGCGGCGATGCCGTAGCTGTAGACGTGGTCGACGATCTGGTGTTCCAGGGGCGGGACCAGGGCGAAGGCGCCCTCGGCGGTGCGGGCGAGGTGCAGGGCGTGGCGGGCGTTGCGGCCGATCTCCGTCTCCTCGGGGAGTTCGGCGAGGGCGGCGGTGACGCAGGCGTCCGGGTCCGCGCCGGTCAGGGCGAGGGACAGGGCCGCCGCCATGGCGCGGGCGCCGTGCACGCCGTCGCCGTCCTGGGTGTAGCGGGCGTCGAACTCGGCCAGGTCCGCGGCCTGTTCGGGGTCGCCGGGGTGGGCGATCGCGAGGACGCAGGCGCGGACGCAGGCCGCGTCGTCGAAGTAGTGCGGGTTGTCGTGGCCGGTCGCCGGCGGGCGCAGGCCGGTGGCGAGGTTGCCGAGGCCGGCGCGGACGGAGATGCGGGCGCGCAGGGGGAGGACCGCCGACTCCACCTCCGGGGCGCGGTCCGCGGCTGCGGAGACCTCGCTGGCTACGGCGTTCCAGGTCAGGTCGATCGCGGCGCGCATACGGCGGGCGCGGCTGAGGTCGCCGAGGGCGGTGTCGTCGCCGGCCCGCAGGACCGCCTCCGCGGCGAAGACCGCCCACTCGGCGTCGTCGGAGGGGCCGAGGCGGAGGGGTTCGGGGGGCTGGTTGAGGGCGATCGGGACGGGGAGGGTGGTGGTGGCGTTCTGCTCGGCGAAGGTGTCCAGCTCGCGGGTGAGGCGGCGGGTCCAGTCGGGCAGCCTCGCCGCGCGGTGCCGGGCGGCGGGCCATCCGGCGGCGTCGCCGGCGGCGAGCCCGAGGAGGAGTCCCTCGATACGGCGGCTCATGGGCGGGCCTCGGCTTCGGTGCCGGCGTCCACTGCGGCCACGACGGAGGTCGGCCCCACGGCACCGGCATCTGCCGCAGCCACCAGAGGGGTCGGCGCCACGGCACCGCCGTCTCCCGCAGCCACCAGGGGGCTCCGCCCCCTGGATTCCCGGTCCTTCGCCCACCCACCACCCGACACTGTCGGGAGAGAGGGCACCGCCACAAGCTCTGTCACCGCATCCGGCACCGTCGCCTCCCCCACCAGCAGATCCGCCACCTCCAGCACATGCCGGCCCCGCATCGCCGGCAGGCAGCTGCCCCGGCACGGGCCGATGGGCTCGGTCCAGTCGGCGGGGATGGCCGAGATGCCCTGGGTCGCTCCGGCGAGCGCGCCCGCCACCGCGGCCGTCGTGTCGGCGTCGCGGCCCATGTTGACGGCCGTCAGCACCGCCTCGCGGAAGTCACCGTCGGCCGCCGCGTACGCGCCGAAGGCCAGGGCGACGGCCTCCGGGGCGAGGTCGGTCCAGGGGTAGCCGCCGATGACGACGGCGGAGCGGACCGCGCGTTCGCCGCGGTGGGCGGCGGTCACCGCGCGGCGCAGGGAGCGCGCCGTCCAGGAGTCGTCCGGCACGACCGCGAGGGCCGCCGCGACCACCGAGGTCGGCGGGGCGCCCGCCATCGCCGCGGCGACCCCGGCCGCGACCGCCTGACCGCCGTAGATGCCCTCCCCGTCGTGGCTGACGGAGCCGTCGATCGCGACGAGCCGGGCCGCCTCGGCCGGGCGGCCCGCGGCGAAGACGCCGAAGGGGGCGGCCCGCATGGCGAGGCCGTCGCTCCAGGCGTGCCGGTGCTGCGCCGAGATGGGCGCGGCCAGGCCACGGCGCAGGTTCTCCAGGGTGCCGCGTTCGCTGAAGCCGGCCCCGCGGAAGCGGCCCTCGTCGCGGTCGGCGATCCACTCGTGCCAGGCCGCCTCCACCAGGGCGGGGGTGAGCGCGGCGCCGTACCGGGCGAGCAGCAGGCCCGAGAAGATCGCGTACTCGGTGTCGTCGGTACCGGCCGGCTTCTCGGCGACGTATCCGGTGATGCGGCCCCAGCGGGCGCGGATCTCGGAGGGCTTCAGGTTCTCGGCGGGGGCGCCGAGCGCGTCCCCCACGGCCAGGCCGAGCAGCGCGCCGCGGGCCCGCTCACGGATCGATGCCATGCGCCACCTCTCCTTCCAGGGCAGGCAGCCCTTTGCGGAACTGTCCCCGGTGCGGAGTGCCGCGCAGCCTCAGAGGTCCCAGCGTCACCCGTCCTGCATATGTGCAGTCAGGAACTCGGATGAGCGTCGGAGGGGAAAGTCGCAGGTTAGCCCAGCCTTTCCTTGCTGGCGAACGGGAATGCGGCGGCGTACATTTAGCGTTGTCGAAAGATAGAACGCGTCCAAACTTAGCTTTGCCTTAGCTTCCTGGGGGACTCCCGTGGCCATCATCGAGACCGAAGCCGCACTCCATGTCGCGCACCGCGACAACCACACGCACCGCGACGTCAACGGGGGCTGGCTGCGCCCCGCCGTCTTCGGTGCGATGGACGGCCTCGTCTCCAACCTCGCCCTCATGACGGGTGTGGCCGGTGGCTCCGTGGCCCAGCAGACCATCGTGCTGACCGGGCTCGCGGGTCTCGCCGCCGGCGCCTTCTCCATGGCCGCCGGCGAGTACACGTCCGTCGCCTCCCAGCGCGAGCTGGTCGAGGCGGAACTCGACGTGGAGCGGCGCGAACTGCGCAAGCACCCCGCGGACGAGGAGGCCGAACTCGCCGCGCTGTACGAGGCCCGGGGTGTCGAGCCGGAACTCGCCCGGGAAGTGGCCCGGCAGCTGTCCAAGGACCCCGAGCAGGCGCTGGAGATCCACGCCCGCGAGGAACTGGGCATCGACCCCGGCGACCTGCCCTCCCCGCTGGTCGCGGCCGTGTCGTCGTTCGGTTCGTTCGCGCTCGGCGCGCTGCTGCCGGTGCTGCCCTACCTGCTGGGGGCCACCGCGCTGTGGCCGGCCCTGCTGCTCGCCCTGTTCGGTCTCTTCGCCTGCGGTGCCGTCGTCGCCAAGGTGACCGCGCGGACCTGGTGGTACAGCGGTTTGCGTCAGCTTGCCCTGGGTGGTGCCGCCGCCGGTGTGACGTACGTCCTGGGCAGCCTGTTCGGAACGGCCGTAGGATGACGCGGCTGGTACTTATGCGATGGGCCGCATAAGTACCCCGTTACCCGTTGGTTTCGACTGGATGACCACCGGGCATGAGCCGTAAGCGCTGTGGGCAATGAGGCCTGCGGCGCACCCACGGGACGGGCGACGGCGCCCGCCCCGCTTTCGGGCCGACGGACATCGATCTGTCCGCGACGGCCCCCACATACTTTCCGCCACGGGGAAACGGGGTCACATCACCCCGCCACACCCCCCGCGGCGTCCGCATGCTGGAACGGAGTATCCGGTTCCCGAGAACCGCTCCATCATGTAACCTGCACGAAATTTTGCGCCCGGTTCATTCCGGGTGCTTCACATCGCAGAGGGCCAACGTCGTCCCTCGGCACTTGCACATGCCACATGACGACGACGGGAGAGCCGATGCGTACGCCGCGCCAGCCGTCCCAGCATTCCGCGAATGGCCAGAACTGGTCCTTCATGGATGCTCGCCCTGCTGCGCAGGGTATGTACGACCCCCGCAACGAGCGCGACGCCTGCGGCGTCGGCTTCGTCGCCACCCTCACCGGCGAGGCGTCCCACGCGCTGGTCGAGCAGGCCCTGACGGTCCTGCGCAACCTGGAGCACCGCGGTGCCACCGGCTCCGAGCCGGACTCCGGCGACGGCGCGGGCATCCTCTCCCAGGTCCCGGACGCCTTCTTCCGCGAGGTGGCCGGATTCGAGCTGCCCGCGGCCGGCGGTTACGCCGTCGGTATCGCCTTCCTGCCGGAGGAGGGCACCGAGGAGACCGTCGCGCAGATCGAGGCGATCGCCGCCGACGAGGGCCTGACCGTCCTCGGCTGGCGCGAGGTGCCCGTCGCGCCCGAACTGCTGGGCGCCACCGCCCGCTCGACGATGCCGGCCTTCCGCCAGATCTTCGTCACCGACGGCGCCAGCACCGGCATCGACCTGGACCGCAAGGCGTTCGTGCTGCGCAAGCGCGCCGAGCGCGAGGCGGGCGTGTACTTCCCGTCGCTGTCCGCGCGGACCATCGTCTACAAGGGCATGCTGACCACCGGCCAGCTGGAGCCCTTCTTCCCCGACCTGTCCGACCGCCGCTTCGCCTCCGCGATCGCGCTCGTGCACTCCCGGTTCTCCACGAACACCTTCCCGTCGTGGCCGCTCGCGCACCCCTACCGCTTCGTCGCCCACAACGGTGAGATCAACACCGTCAAGGGCAACCGCAACTGGATGCGCGCCCGCGAGTCCCAGCTCGTCTCCGACCTGTTCGGGGACAAGGAGCTGGACCGCCTCTTCCCCGTCTGTACGCCGGACGCCTCCGACTCCGCCTCCTTCGACGAGGTCCTGGAGCTGCTGCACCTCGGCGGCCGTTCGCTGCCGCACTCCGTGCTGATGATGATCCCGGAGGCGTGGGAGAACCACGACTCCATGGACCCGGCCCGGCGCGCCTTCTACCAGTACCACTCCACGATGATGGAGCCCTGGGACGGCCCGGCCTGCGTCACCTTCACCGACGGCACCCAGGTCGGCGCCGTCCTCGACCGCAACGGCCTGCGCCCCGGCCGCTACTGGGTCACCGACGACGGCCTCGTCGTCCTCGGCTCCGAGGTCGGCGTCCTCGACATCGACCCCGCGAAGGTCGTCCGCAAGGGCCGCCTGCAGCCCGGCAAGATGTTCCTCGTCGACACCGCCGAGCACCGCATCATCGAGGACGACGAGATCAAGGCGCAGCTCGCCGCCGCCGCTCCCTACGCCGAGTGGCTGGAGGCCGGCGAGATCGAGCTGAGCGACCTGCCCGAGCGCGAGCACATCGTCCACACCCACGCCTCGGTCACCCGCCGCCAGCAGACCTTCGGGTACACCGAGGAGGAGCTGCGCGTCATCCTCGCCCCGATGGCCCGCACCGGCGCCGAGCCGATCGGCTCCATGGGCACCGACTCGCCGATCGCCGCGCTCTCCGAGCGCCCCCGGCTGCTGTTCGACTACTTCACCCAGCTGTTCGCGCAGGTCACCAACCCGCCGCTGGACGCGATCCGCGAGGAGCTGGTCACCTCCCTGCGCTCGTCGCTGGGCCCCGAGGGCAACCTGCTGGAGCCGAACGCGGCCTCCTGCCGCTCGGTCACCCTGCCCTTCCCGGTCATCGACAACGACGAGCTGGCCAAGCTCATCCACATCAACGCAGACGGCGACATGCCCGGCTTCAAGGCCGCGACCCTGTCCGGCCTGTACCGGGTGCACGGCGGCGGCGACGCCCTGGCCGCCCGCATCGACGAGATCTGCGCCGAGGCCGACGCCGCCATCGAGAACGGCGCCCGCCTGATCGTCCTGTCGGACCGCCACTCCGACGCCGAGCACGCGCCGATCCCCTCGCTGCTGCTCACCGCGGCCGTACACCACCACCTCATCCGCACCAAGCAGCGCACCCAGGTGGGCCTGCTGGTCGAGGCCGGCGACGTCCGCGAGGTCCACCACGTGGCCCTGCTCATCGGCTACGGCGCCGCCGCGGTCAACCCGTACCTGGCCATGGAGTCGGTCGAGGACCTGCTGCGCGCGGGCACCTTCCTCGACGGCCTGGAGCCCGAGAAGGCCCTCAAGAACCTGATCTACGCCCTCGGCAAGGGCGTGCTGAAGGTCATGTCCAAGATGGGCATCTCCACCGTCGCCTCCTACCGCGGCGCCCAGGTCTTCGAGGCCGTCGGCCTGGACGAGGCCTTCGTCGAGAAGTACTTCAACGGCACCGCCACCAAGATCGGCGGCGTCGGCATCGACGTCATCGCCCAGGAGGTCGCCGCCCGCCACGCCAAGGCCTACCCGGCCTCCGGCATCGCTCCCGCGCACCGCGCGCTGGAGATCGGCGGCGAGTACCAGTGGCGCCGCGAGGGCGAGCCGCACCTGTTCGACCCGGAGACGGTCTTCCGCCTCCAGCACTCCACGCGCACCGGCCGCTACGACATCTTCAAGAAGTACACCGAGCGCGTGAACGAGCAGTCCGAGCGCCTGATGACGCTGCGCGGCCTGTTCGGCTTCAAGACCGGCCGCGGCCCCATCCCGATCGACGAGGTCGAGCCGGTCTCCGAGATCGTCAAGCGCTTCTCCACCGGCGCCATGTCGTACGGCTCCATCTCGCAGGAGGCGCACGAGACCCTCGCCATCGCCATGAACCAGCTGGGCGGCAAGTCCAACACCGGTGAGGGCGGCGAGGACCCGGAGCGCCTGTACGACCCGAAGCGGCGCAGCGCCATCAAGCAGGTCGCCTCCGGCCGCTTCGGCGTCACCTCCGAGTACCTGGTCAACGCGGACGACATTCAGATCAAGATGGCCCAGGGCGCCAAGCCCGGCGAGGGCGGCCAGCTGCCCGGCCACAAGGTCTACCCGTGGGTCGCCAAGACCCGTCACTCGACGCCGGGTGTCGGTCTGATCTCCCCGCCGCCGCACCACGACATCTACTCCATCGAGGACCTCGCCCAGCTCATCCACGACCTGAAGAACGCCAACCCGCAGGCCCGCATCCACGTGAAGCTGGTCTCCGAGGTCGGCGTCGGCACGGTCGCGGCGGGCGTGTCCAAGGCGCACGCGGACGTCGTGCTCATCTCCGGCCACGACGGCGGCACCGGCGCCTCCCCGCTGACCTCGCTCAAGCACGCGGGCGGCCCCTGGGAGCTGGGCCTCGCCGAGACCCAGCAGACGCTGCTGCTCAACGGCCTGCGCGACCGCATCGTCGTGCAGACCGACGGCCAGCTGAAGACCGGCCGTGACGTCGTCATCGCCGCGCTGCTCGGCGCCGAGGAGTTCGGTTTCGCGACCGCGCCGCTCGTCGTCTCCGGCTGCGTCATGATGCGCGTCTGCCACCTGGACACCTGCCCGGTCGGCATCGCCACCCAGAACCCGGTCCTGCGCGACCGCTTCTCCGGCAAGGCCGAGTACGTGGTGAACTTCTTCGAGTTCATCGCGCAGGAGGTCCGCGAGCTGCTGGCCGAGCTGGGCTTCCGCTCCATCGAGGAGGCCGTCGGCCACGCCGAGGTGCTGGACGTCGAGCGCGCGGTGGACCACTGGAAGGCGCAGGGCCTGGACCTGGAGCCGCTGTTCCACGTGCCCGAGCTGCCCGAGGGCGCGGTCCGCCACCAGGTCATCGCCCAGGACCACGGCCTGGAGAAGGCCCTGGACAACGAGCTGATCAAGCTGGCCGCGGACGCGCTGGCCGCCGAGAGCGCGACGGACGCACAGCCGGTCCGCGCCCAGGTCGCCATCCGCAACATCAACCGCACGGTCGGCACCATGCTCGGCCACGAGGTGACGAAGAAGTTCGGTGGCGCGGGCCTGCCCGACGACACCATCGACATCACCTTCACCGGCTCCGCCGGCCAGTCCTTCGGCGCCTTCGTCCCGCGCGGTGTCACGCTGCGCCTGGAGGGCGACGCGAACGACTACGTCGGCAAGGGCCTCTCCGGCGGCCGGATCGTGGTCCGCCCGGACCGGGCCGCCGACCACCTCGCCGAGTACAGCGTCATCGCCGGCAACACCATCGGCTACGGCGCCACCGGCGGCGAGATGTTCCTGCGCGGCAAGGTCGGCGAGCGCTTCTGCGTCCGCAACTCCGGCGCGCTGGTCGTCTCCGAGGGCGTGGGCGACCACGGCTGCGAGTACATGACCGGCGGTCACGCGGTCGTCCTCGGCGAGACCGGCCGCAACTTCGCGGCCGGCATGTCGGGCGGCGCCGCCTACGTGATCGACCTGGACCGCGACAACGTCAACGTCGGCAACCTGGACGCCGTACAGGCGCTGGACGAGGCCGACAAGCAGTGGCTGCACGATGTCGTCCGCCGCCACCAGGAGGAGACCGGCTCGACCGTGGCCGCGAAGCTCCTGGCCGAGTGGGACACGGCCGTCGAGCGCTTCAGCAAGATCATCCCCAGCACGTACAAGGCAGTGCTCGCCGCCAAGGACGCCGCCGAGCGAGCCGGTCTCTCCGAGTCCGAGACCCACGAGAAGATGATGGAGGCGGCGATCAATGGCTGACCCGAAGGGCTTCCTGAACCACGGGCGCGAGGTCGCCAAGTCCCGCCCCGTCGAGGAGCGCGTCAAGGACTGGAACGAGGTCTACGTCCCCGGCTCCCTGCTGCCGATCATCAGCAAGCAGGCCAGCCGCTGCATGGACTGCGGCATCCCGTTCTGCCACAACGGCTGTCCGCTCGGGAACCTCATCCCCGAGTGGAACGACTACGCCTACCGCGAGGACTGGTCGGCCGCGCAGGAGCGCCTGCACGCCACCAACAACTTCCCGGAGTTCACCGGCCGCCTGTGCCCGGCGCCCTGTGAGTCGGCGTGCGTGCTCGGCATCAACCAGCCGCCGGTGACCATCAAGAACGTCGAGGTCTCCATCATCGACAAGGCGTGGGAGACCGGGGACGTCGCCCCGCAGATCCCCGAGCGCCTGTCCGGCAAGACCGTCGCGGTCGTCGGCTCGGGCCCCGCGGGCCTGGCCGCCGCCCAGCAGCTGACCCGGGCCGGCCACACCGTCGCCGTCTACGAGCGCGCGGACCGCATCGGAGGCCTCCTCCGCTACGGCATCCCCGAGTTCAAGATGGAGAAGCGGCACATCAACCGCCGTATCGAGCAGATGCGCGCGGAGGGCACCCGCTTCCGCACCGGCATCGAGATCGGCCGCGACCTGAAGGCGACGGACCTGAAGAAGCGGTACGACGCCGTGGTCCTGGCCGTCGGCGCCACCACCGCCCGCGACCTGCCGGTCCCCGGCCGCGAGCTCAAGGGCATCTACCAGGCGATGGAGTACCTGCCCCTGGCGAACAAGGTCCAGGAGGGCGACTTCGTGGCGCCCCCGATCTCGGCCGAGGGCAAGCACGTCGTCGTCATCGGCGGCGGCGACACCGGCGCCGACTGCGTGGGCACCGCCCACCGCCAGGGCGCGGCCTCGGTGACGCAGCTGGAGATCATGCCCCGCCCGAACGACGACCGGGACAACGTCACCCAGCCGTGGCCGACCTTCCCGATGCTCTACAAGGTCACCAGCGCGCACGAGGAGGGCGGCGAGCGGGTCTACTCCGTCTCCACCACCCACTTCGAGGGCGACGAGGACGGCAACGTCCAGTGGCTGCACCTGACCGAGGTCGAGTTCGTCGGCGGCAAGCTCACCCCGAAGCCGGGCACCGAGCGCAAGATCCCCGCCCAGCTGGTCACCCTCGCCATGGGCTTCACCGGCACCGACCGGGAGAACGGCCTGGTGGAGCAGTTCGGCCTGGACCTCGACGAGCGCGGTAACATCGCCCGCGACGCCGACTTCCAGACGAACGTGCCGGGCGTGTTCGTCGCCGGTGACGCCGGCCGCGGCCAGTCCCTCATCGTGTGGGCGATCGCGGAGGGCCGCTCGGCCGCCCGCGGCGTCGACCGCTTCCTGACCGGGGCCAGCGACCTGCCGGCCCCGATCCGCCCGACGGACCGCGCGCTGGCGGTCTGACGGACAACCCAAGAACGTCCCGTACAAAGGCGTACGGAACACTGACGGCGCCTGCCACTGTCCCCGACCGGACCTGGCAGGCGCCGCCGCATGTCCCCGGTGCCTACGGCAAGCGGTACGTCTCCCCGTACACCGACCACACCAGCGGGGTGCGCAGGTCCAGGTTGCCGTCGGCCAGGAAGCGCCGCTGGGCCGTGTCGATGCGGGACGTGTCCAGGGTGGCCCGGCGCTGCTTCATCGCGGTGCGGCGCACGTCCAGGAACGCGTCGAGGTAGGCCTTCTCGTCGCCGCCCTCGGCCGGGGGCTTCGCCTTCTCCCGCGCGCGGTCGCGCAGCACGTAGAAGCCGTCCGCCTCGATGCCGGGGCCGTGGAAGACCATCGCGTCGTAGTACACGAACTGGCCCAGCGTGCCGAGGCCGTCGAGCTTGGCGAGGCGGACGGCCGGGTCGAAGTAGACCCGGTCGCGCTCGGTGTCCTGCGCCTCGCGGAACGCGGGCAGTCGCGCCTCGGCCTTCCACGCGGCCGGGAAGCCCGGGTCCAGGCCCTCGTGCGAGTCGCTGCCGTCGACCTTGCGCAGCGCGGGCAGGTACTTCTCCAGGCCGTTGCCCGGGTGGGCCCTGGTGTAGTTCTCCACCAGGGCGAGCAGATCGTGCGTGCCCGTGCAGAAGCCGATGATGCCGGCCGTGTAGCCGCAGCCGTCGCCGATGTCCTCCACCGAGCCGTAGGCGCCGCGCCAGTCCAGCGTGGAGTTCTCCGCGCTGGAGACGATCTTCTGGGCCAGTTCCTTCGCGGCGGGGGCGGCGAGCCCGGGCGGGGCGTCGGCGATCACCTGCTCGTCCTCGGACCGCTTCGAGGCGCCCGAGGCGCGCGCCTTGGCGTCCTTCAGCTCCTGGGAGACGGACGGGCCGTTCGCGGCGCCGGAGTCGGCGTCGTCGGGGCCGAGGACGTAGAACACCCCCATCGCCACGACGGGCACGGCGGCGAGGACCAGACAACCGATACGTTTCATCGCAGTCACCGCGGCCCGGTCAGGCCGCTCCTCCCGTCAGTCCGACAACCTTGCCCCACGCGCACAGCACGAGCAGCGCCAGCAGCGTTGCACAGGCCGCGGCCTGCACCAGCGCGCGCCGGCCGCTGCGGGGAGCGTACGCGTACGCCGCCGTGACCACGCCGCCGGCCAGCAGACCACCGAGGTGGCCCTGCCAGGAGGCGAAGCCCGCGGAGACCACCATCCACAGCAGCAGGCCCGCCATGTACCGGTTGACCGAGGCCATGTCCGCGCCGAGCCGGCGCGCCATCACGTAGTAGGCGGCACCCAGGCCGAACACGGCCCCCGAGGCGCCGACCGTGAGCTGCTCGGGGGCGATGAGCAGCACGAACACGGAGCTGCCGAGCGCCGACAGCAGATACAGCGCCAGATAGCGGACCCGGCCGAGCTGCGCCTCGACGACCCGGCCGAGGTTCCACAGCGCCACCATGTTCATCACGATGTGGACCACGCCGAACGGGGTGTCCGTCGCCGGCAGGTGCAGGAAGGCGCCGGTCAGCAGCCGGTACCACTCGCCGGCGACGACACCCTCGGGGCGCAGCAGGTCGGTGAGCGCCGGGTCGTAGAGGTAGTGCGTCCCGTCGGTGTCGACCAGATGGGCGCCCAGCATGCCGAACCGGTCCACGACGGCGGGCCGTACCAGCTCCGCCAGATACGCCAGCACGTTCAGGGCGATGAGCGTGTACGTCACCGCGGGCACCGCCGAGATACGGCCGCCGAAGGCCGTACGGGCCTGCCGCACCGAGCGCATGCCCTCCTTCACGCACTCCACGCACTGGTGGCCGACGGCCGCCTCGCGCATGCAGTCCGGGCAGATGTAGCGGTCGCAGCGGATGCAGCGGACGTATGTCTCCGCCTTGGGGTGGCGGTAGCAGGTCGTGACGGCGGGCGCGGGCGTCCCGGTGGACGCGGAGGGTTCAGCGGTGGACTCGGACGGTTCCACGGAGGCCGGCTCCTTGGCAGGTGGGGCGGGGGACGGTGAGCCGGTGGGGACGGCGGCGAACAAAATAGCGAACACCTGTGGAGTCGCTGAGCGCTGGGGTCCGTGTGCCGTAGTCTCGGCTGCCGGTGACGTGTGCGAAGGGGGAGGCCGCATGGCCGCGATCAGTCTGACCAAGGTGGAGGAGACCGCGCCCGCGCTGGTCAGCCTGTACAAGAGCGCCGGGGTCTCGCTGACCAAGCACGGGCTGGACGGCCTGCGGGCCGCCGTCTACCTCGTCGTCGACTACTCCGGCTCCATGAAGCCGTACTACGGCGACGGCAGTGTGCAGGCGCTCGCCGACCGGGTGCTCGGTCTGGCCGCGCACCTCGACGACGACGGGAGCGTGCCGGTCGTCTTCTTCTCCACCGACGTCGACGCGGTCACCGAGATCGCCCTCGCCGACCACCGGGGCAGCGTCGAGCGGATCGCCGCCGGTCTCGGCCACATGGGCAAGACCAGCTACCACCTCGCCATGGACGCCGTGATCGACCACTACCTCGACAGCGGCGCCAAGGAACCGGCCCTGGTCGTCTTCCAGACCGACGGCGGCCCGATCAACAAGCTCGCCGCCGAGCGGTACCTGTGCAAGGCGGCACCGCTCCCGCTGTTCTGGCAGTTCATCGGCTTCGGCGACCCGCACAGCAAGCAGTTCGACTTCCTGCGCAGGCTCGACGAGCTGGCCGTACCGGACAAGCGGGTCGTCGACAACGCCGGCTTCTTTCACGCGGGCGCCGACCCCGGGAAGGTCTCCGACGCCGAACTGTACGACCGCCTCGTGGGCGAGTTCCCGCAGTGGCTGGCGACGGCGCGGGCCCGGGGGATCGTCCGGCCGGCCTGAGCGGCGGTCACTCGCCCGGCCGCCTAGACCGTTGGCCCGGGCGCGTCCGCGTGCCACCCTGAGGGAGACCCCACGGGGAGGCGACGACGGATGGACGACGGCGCACGGCCGGTGGACGGACGCTCCGCGCGCCGGGGCGCGCCCGGACGCGGGGAACGGCTCGCCGACTGGGCGGACGGCCGGCTCGGCGTCTACGCCCTGGCCAAGTCCCAGATGCGCAAGGTGTTCCCGGACCACTGGTCCTTCATGCTGGGCGAGATCTGCCTCTACAGCTTCCTCGTCCTCATCCTCACCGGCGTCTGGCTCACCCTCTTCTTCGAGCCGAGCGCGGTCGACGTCACGTACCACGGCTCCTACGAGCCCCTCAACGGCGTGATCATGACCCGGGCGTACGAGTCGACGCTCGACATCAGCTTCGAGGTGCGCGGCGGGCTGCTCATCCGGCAGATCCACCACTGGGCGGCGCTGGTCTTCGTCACCGGCATGCTCGTGCACATGATGCGGGTGTTCTTCACCGGCGCCTTCCGCAAGCCCCGCGAGATGAACTGGCTGTTCGGCTGGACGCTGCTGATGCTCGGCATCATCACCGGCCTGACCGGCTACTCGCTCCCCGACGACCTGCTGTCCGGCACCGGCCTGCGCTTCGCCCACGGCGCGGTGCTGTCCGTGCCGATCGTCGGGACGTACCTGGACTTCTTCCTCTTCGGCGGCCAGTTCCCCGGAGAGGGCTTCATCTCGCGGCTCTACCCGGTCCACGTCCTGCTGCTGCCGGGGATCATGCTCGGCCTGGTGGTGGCCCATCTGATCCTGGTCTTCTACCACAAGCACACCCAGTACCCCGGCCCCGGCCGCGACCAGCGGACCGTGGTGGGCATGCCGTTCATGCCGGTCTACATGGCGAAGGCCGGCGGGTTCTTCTTCCTCGTCTTCGGCGTGCTGACGATCATGGGCGCCGTCGCGAGCATCAACCCGGTGTGGGCGTTCGGCCCCTACCGGCCGGACCTCGTCACCACCGGCGCCCAGCCCGACTGGTACCTCGGCTTCTCCGAGGGCCTGATCCGGGTGATGCCCGGCTGGGAGATCAACGCCTTCGGACACACCCTGGTCCTCGGGGTCTTCATCCCCTTCGCGCTGTTCCCGCTGGTCATGCTCGCCATCGGCGTCTACCCCTTCGTCGAGGCCTGGGTCACCGGCGACAAACGCGAGCACCACGTCCTCGACCGGCCGCGCAACGCCCCCGTGCGCACCGGGCTCGGCGTGGCCTGGCTGACGCTGTACGTGGTCCTGCTGATCGGCGGCGGCAACGACATCGTCGCCACCCATCTGCACCTGTCCATCAACCTGATCACCTGGTTCGTGCGGATCGCCGTGTTCGTCGCGCCGCCGCTCGCCTTCTTCGTCACCAAGCGGATGTGCCTCGGCCTGCAGCGCCGCGACCGTGACAAGGTGCTGCACGGCAGGGAGACCGGCACCATCAAGCGGCTGCCGAGCGGCGAGTACGTCGAGATCCACGAGCCCCTGACGCAGGCGCAGCTGTTCACCCTCACCCAGCACGAGCAGAGCCGGCCGTACGAGATCGGGCCGCTCGTCGACGCCAACGGGGTACGCCGGACGGTACGCCCCTCCCAGCGGGTGCGGGCCCGGCTGGCCCGGGTCATGTTCGGCGACCACAGCCACATCCCGAAGGTCACGCCCGAGGAGTACCGGGAGCAGCTGACCGCAGGGGAGGACCGGCACTGACGGCCGGGTCGCCTCCGTCGGCCCCGCCTCAGT
Organism: Streptomyces griseosporeus; assembly: GCF_014656055.1. Taxonomy (GTDB): domain Bacteria; phylum Actinomycetota; class Actinomycetes; order Streptomycetales; family Streptomycetaceae; genus Streptomyces; species Streptomyces griseosporeus. The sequence goes on along the minus strand of NZ_BNBR01000009.1, from coordinate 312,842 downwards.
CGGCGAGGCGGGCCGCGGCCTTGCGCTGGGCCTCGGCCATCACGGTCAGGAAGCGGATCACCGTCTCCAGTTCGTCCGTGCCGAACTGCTCGCACGTCTCGACGATGTCGCGCGCCCAGTCCTCGAAGAACACGGCGAGTTCCCCGATCCTCTCCCGGTTCAGCTCGACCAGGACGCGGCGCTTGTCGGTGGGGTGCGCGACGCGCCGTACGAACCCCTTGGCCTGGAGGCGGTCCACGAGGCCGGTGACGGACGCCGGTGCCAGTCCGGTCAGCCGCGCGAGGTCCTTGGCGGTGAGCGGCCCCTGCCGCTCCAGGTAGTCGAGCGTCTTCTCCTCGGTGGCGTTCAGGCCCTGCTTGGCCGCGACCGCCGAATGGAACATCACCGTGACGGCGCTGTGGGCGCGCCCCACCTCCATCAGCCGGGCCAGGGTCGCGGCCCGCCGTTCTTCCTCGCCCGTGGTCATGCGGCTCAGGCTAGCAAAAATTTCGTTCGGTCGAACTAACTACTTGCGGGCGCGGTCGTCCGAGTGCAACTATTTCGTTCGGTCGAACGAAATAAATCCACCTCTCTCCGATCGACCCCTCTCCGAGCCCTGGGGGACCTCCCATGACCACGCCTCTGACCGCCTCCCGCCCGCCCGCCGCACCGCGGCCCCACCCGCGCCGCTGGGCCGCCGCCGCCGTGATGATGGTGGCCGCCCTGATGGACCTGCTGGACGTCACCATCGTCAACGTGGCGATCCCGTCCGTCGGCCGCGACCTGCACGCCTCGCCCAGCGACCTGCAGTGGCTGGTCTCCGCCTACCTGCTCGGCTTCGGCGCCGCGCTGATCGTCTCCGGGCACCTCGGCGACCGCCTCGGCCGCCGCGCCCTCTTCCTCACCGGCACCGCCGGCTTCGGCCTGGCCAGCCTCGCCTGCGGCGTCGCCCAGACACCGGGCCAGCTGATCGCCGCCCGCGCCGTGCAGGGCGTCATGGCGGCCGTCCTGGTACCGCAGGTGCTCGGCTCCTTCCGCACCCTCTTCCACGGCAAGGAACGGGGCGCCGCCTTCGGGATGTACGGCGCCGTCGCCGGCTTCGCCTCCGCAGTGGGGCTGCTGCTGGGCGGCGTCCTGACCGACGCCGACCTGTTCGGCTGGGGCTGGCGGTCGGTGTTCCTGGTGAACGTGCCGGTCGCGGCCGCGACCTTCGCCGCGGGCCTGCTGCTCGTCCCCGCCACGAGGGAACGCTCCGCCGGCCGGCCCGACCTGCCGGGCAGCCTGCTGCTCGCCGCGGGTCTCGTCGCGATCGTGCTGCCACTGGTCCAGGGCCGGGAGAACGGCTGGCCGGTGTGGGGCTGGGCGTGCCTGACCGCCGGCGTGTGCGCGGTCGTCGCCCTCGGGGTCTACGAGGCACGGCGGCCCGCGGCCGGTACGACCCCGCTGCTGCCCGCCCGCGCCTTCCGCCTGCCCGCGTTCTCCGTCGGCGCCCTGGTCCAGCTGCTCTTCTCGGTCGGCATGCAGGGCTTCTTCCTGGTCTTCACCATCTGGCTGCAGGGCAGCGAGGGATACACGCCGATGCAGGCCGGCGTGCTGATGGTGGCCTTCTCCGCGGGCGGCTTCCTCACCGCCCCCGTCGCCGACACCCTCGCCGTCAGGTACGGCCGTACGGTCCTCGCCGCGGGGGCGCTGCTGATGGCCGGCGGGTTCGGCTGGGTGTGGGCCGCCGTCGAGGGCGCCGCCGCCGCGCACACCGGGGCCTGGCCGCTGGTGCCCGGTCTGCTGGTCGCCGGCGCCGGCCTCGGCTTCCTCGTCGTGCCGCTGGTCAACGTCGTCCTGTCCGCCGTGCCCGCCGACCTGGCCGGCGGGGCGTCAGGCATCTTCTCCACCGCCCAGCAGTTCGGCGGGGCGCTCGGCGCGGCCGTCTTCGGCACCCTGTTCTTCGGCCACGCCGACCAGGGGCTGACCGACGCGCTCACCTCGGTGATGCCGTGGGTGACGGCCGCCTTCCTGGTCTGCGCGGGGCTGTGCGTGGCGCTGCCGCGGCGGGCGGTGGCCCACCAGGAGTGAGCCGGCGCGGGGGAGGGGCGCGACCCCAGCGGGGCCCGCCCCTCCCTCTGCACGTGCTCAGGCCGAGCGGCCCAGGTGGTCCGCGTGCACCGGGTCGGCGTACGGCAGCCCGCGCGCGTATCGCTCCAGCTCGTCCAGCGCCGCCTGCGCCATCCGCCCCAGCTCGTTGCCGAGGGAGCCCGCGATGTGCGGGGTGAGCAGCACGTTGGGCAGGTCGTACAGGGGTGAGCCGGGCGGCAGGACCTCAGGGTCGGTGACGTCAAGGACCGCGTACAGGCGGCCCGAGACCAGCTCCTCGGTCAGCGCGGCCGTGTCGACGAGGGAGCCGCGCGCGGTGTTGACCAGCGTCGACCCGTCCGGCATGAGGGCGAGCCGGGCACGGTCGAACAGGTGCCGTGTCTCGGGCAGTTCGGGGGCGTGCACGGTGACCGTGTCGCTGGAGCGGGCCAGCGTGTCCAGGTCGACGCGGCGCACGCCGAGCCGCTCCGCCTCCGCGGCGTCCACGTACGGGTCGTACAGCAGCACCGTCAGGTCGTACGGCCGCAGCAGCTCGATGACCCGGCGGCCGATCCGGGAGGCACCCACCACGCCGACCGTACGGCGGTGGTTGCCGCCGTCGCCGATCACGTCCAGGGCGTTCACCCAGGCCCGCTTCTCCCGGTAGACGTGTGCCGCGTGCAGGACGCGCTTGCCGGAGAAGAGGATCGCGGCGACCGTGTACTCGGCCACCGGCAGGGCGTTGGCGCCGGCCGCCGAGGCGACCGTGAGGCCGCGTTCCCAGCACGCGCGCGTGATGTGGTGCTTCACCGAGCCCGCCGCGTGCACCACCGTCCGCAGCCGCGGCATCCGCGCCAGCGCCTTGCCCGTCAGCGGCGGGCAGCCCCAGCCCGTGAGCAGCACCTCGGCGGCCGCCAGCGGCCCGGCCGCCGCCGGGTCGGCGAAGTCCGCTACGGCCAGGGCGGGATCGGTGTCGGCGAGCGTGGTGAGCCGGTCGAGCGCGGCCCGGTCGAACAGGGCGTCACGGACCGGCGGATCCATGGCCAGCACGGTGCGCGGACGACGAGGCACAGGGGTCACTTGACGGCTCCCGCGGTCAGGCCGGAGCGCCAGTGGCGCTGCAGCGTGAGGAAGGCGACGGCGAGCGGCACGACCGACAGCAGGGAGCCCGTGACGACGAGCGCGTACAGCTGCGGCTCCTGCGGCAGCACGGCGTTCCAGCCGTACAGGCCGAGGCCCACCGGGTACAGGGACGAGTCGTTCAGCATCACCAGCGGCAGGAAGAAGTTGTTCCAGCTGCCGGTGAACGTGAACAGGAAGATCGTGACGAACGCCGGTGAGAGCATCGGCAGCGCCACCGACCGGAACACCCGCAGCTCACCCGCCCCGTCCATGCGGGCCGCCTCCAGCGTCTCCGCGGGCAGGTACGCCTCGGCGAACACCCGCGCCAGATAGACCCCGAACGGGTTGACCAGGCCCGGGATCAGCACCGCCCAGTAGGTGTTGACCAGCCCGGCCTCGGAGGCCAGCAGGTACATCGGCAGCGCGATCACGGTGGGCGGCACCAGGATGCCCAGCAGGACCAGGCCGTAGACCTTCTCCCGGCCGGGGAAGCCGTACACGGCGAACGCGTACCCCGCGAGCAGCGACACCAGGGTGGACGCCAGCGCGCCGGCGACCGAGTACAGCAGGCTGTTGAGCAGCCAGCGCCCGAACAGGCCGTCCTGGTACGCGAACAGGTCGGCGATGTTGGCGAACAGGCTGAAGGCGCCGAGCCGGAAGCCGGGCCGGCCGAACAGGTCGCCGTTGTTCTTCGTGGCGTTGACCAGCAGCCAGCTCAGCGGCATCAGCGTGTACAGCGCGACGATCGCCAGGACGGTGTTGACGGCCGCGCGGGAGGCCCAGGGGGCGGGCGCGGGCGCGGACGCGGTGGCCGGGGTCTTCGGGCGCACGGGTGCCGTGGGCGCGGCGGTGGTCTCGACGGCCATGCTCACGCCTCCTTCCAGCGGTTGCCGAGCCGGGTGATCACGAAGGACAGGGCGGCGCCCAGCACCGCGAGCAGCAGGGAGGCCGCGGCGGCCAGCCCGTAGTCGTGCCGGGTGAAGGCGGCCTGGTAGATGAACATCACCGGGCTCCAGTCGGGGGAGATCGCGGCGGAGCGGCTGCGCAGCACCTCCGGCTCGTTGAACAGCTGGATCGCGCCCACGGCCGTGAACAGGGTGGTCAGCACCACCGAGGAACGGATCATCGGCAGCTTCACCGACACCGCGGTGCGCAGCTGCCCGGCGCCGTCGACGACCGCGGCCTCCAGCGTCTCGCGCGGTACGGCCTGCAGCGCGGCGTAGAAGATCACCATGTTGTAGCCGATCCACTGCCAGGTCGCCGCGTTGGCCATGGCGAAGACGGCTCCGTCGGCGCCGAGGACGTCCCAGTCGGCGCCGAACGCGGACAGCAGGTCCAGGACGGGGCTGAGCCCGGGCGTGTAGAGGAAGCCCCAGATGATCGCGGCGATCAGGCCGGGTACGGCGTGCGGCAGGAAGTAGGCCAGCTGGAAGAACCGCTTGGCGCGGGCGAGGGCGGAGTCCAGCAGCAGGGCGAGGGCGAGCGCGCCGCCCACCATCACCGGGATGTAGACCGCGCAGTACAGCGCGATGTGCGCGAAGCCGCGGCGGAAGCCCGGGTCGTCCAGGGCGCGCAGGTAGTTGCCGGCACCGACGAAGAGGGTCTTCGTACCGCCGAAACCGAGTCCGGAGGCGGCCTGTTCACGGAACAGGCTCATCCAGAGCGCGTAGCCGATCGGCGCGAGCAGGGTGGCGGAGAAGAGGAGGAGGAACGGGGCGAGGAAGAGCACGGGAGCGGCGGTGTGCCGCCTGCGGCCGGGCCGGGGCGTCGCCGTGGCCATGGTCAGCTCCTGGGGGCCGGGCCCGGCCCCCTTCGGGAGCCGGACGGTCGGGGCGGGCGCTTCGCGGGCGTGGGCCCGCGGTCAGTCGGCGAGCTTGAGCCCGCGGTCGGTGACCGACTTCTCGGCGGCCCGCTGCGCCGCCTGGAACGCCGGCCAGAAGTCGCCGCTCTTCTGGGCCGTGCCGAGACCGCTCTGCAGGGACAGCGAGGTGGAGTTGTGCACCGGGCTCCACACCCAGTCCTTCGCGATCGTCGGCACCTGCGCGCCGGCCACCTGGTAGATGTCCTGGCCGCCGAAGAAGGAGGCGTCGAAGGAGTCCTTGGCGGTGGCGCGCAGCGTCTCGGCGGCGGGCAGGGCGCTGGAGGTGCCGGCCGCGAGGCGGGCCTTGACGGCCGCCGCGTCGGTGGTGGCCCAGGTGACGAACTCGGCGGCGGCCTTCGCCTTCTCCGTGTCCTTGGTGAGCGCGAAGGAGGAGCCGCCGACCGCGCCGGTGACGGGCGTGCCCCAGTTCGGCAGCGGTGCCTCGGCCCACTGGCCGGCCTGCTTCGGGTACGTCGTCCTGATGCCGCCCGCGCTCCAGGAGGCGCCGATCAGCGCGATCGCCCGGGAGTCGGTGACGGCCTTGGTGGCCTCGGGGCTCCACGCCTTGTGGTTGAGCACCAGATCGCCCGCGACGAGGTCCTTCCAGTAGTCGGCGACCTTCTTGGTGGCCGGGTCGGCGATGTCCACCGTCCAGGCGTCGCCGGTGGAGCCGTACCAGCGGGCGCCCGCCTGCTGGGCGAGGCCGGCCCAGGTGGCGACGTCGTCGCCCCAGAAGTCGAGGATGCGTGCCTCGCCGTGCGAGGCGGTCTTCACCCGCTGTGCGGCCCTCTTGAACTCGTCCCAGGTGGTGGGGACCGCGATGCCGTACTTCGCGAACAGGTCCTTGCGGTAGTACAGGGTCTGCGGGCCGACGTCGTAGGGCGCGGCCCAGGTTCTGCCGCCGAGGGTGACCAGGGTGCGCACGGCGTCGGGGGCGTAACCCTCGACGGTCTTGGCCAGTTCGTCGGTCGAGTCGCGCAGCAGGCCCTGGGTGACCAGGTCGGGCAGGGCCTGGTACTCGACGTTGACGACGTCGGGCGCGTTGCCCGCGGTGACGGCCTTGGCGAGCTTGTCGTAGCCGCCGTTCAGGCCGGCCGGGATCTCGGAGAAGCGCACCTGGACGGTCTTGTGCGTGCGGTTGAACTCGGCGGCCATCTCCTTGGTGCCCGGCATCCAGGACCAGTAGGTGATCTGCACGGGCTGTGCGGCGGTGCCGGTGCCCGCGTCGCCGCCGGAGCCGGAGCCGCCGCACGCGGTGGCGAGGAGAGCGAGGCCGGCCGCGGCGGCGGCGAGGGCGGGGGAGGACTTCATGGCTGACTCCTACGGAGCTGAGGGCCCGGCACGGGGCTCAGTGCGAATGACGCACATCTTTCGGCCACGAACGATCGGAGTCAATAGGAAACGAACAAGCAATCATCGTTGAGCGGATTTCGATCTGATCCTTGTTCGTTTGATGTTCGTTTCTCAGCCCAGATCCGGCTCCCGGCGTGTCTCCACGACCGCCGGGACCGTGCCGGTGTCCGCGTCCAGCTCCAGCACCACGATCTCGTTGCGGCCCGCCCGCAGCAGTGGCCAGGGCAGGTAGAGGGTGCGCTGCGGGCCCCGGGAGGACCAGTGGCGGCCCAGGCAGAAGCCGTTGACCCACACATAGCCCTTGCCCGCGCCGGGCAGCGCCAGATGGGCGTCGGCGGGCTCCGCGACGTCGAGGAACCCGCGCAGGAACACCGGGCCGCGCCCCGCCCCGCCCGCGCGCCCCCAGTCGAGCCGGCCGGGCGTGCCGTGTCCCAGCTCCACCGCCCGCGCCCGCCAGCCGTGCAGCAGCTGCTGGGTGTGCAGCACGCGCGCGACGCCCTTGCGTTCGCCGAGCCCGGCACCGTAGTTCACCCGGCCCATCGACTCCACCAGCAGCTCCACCCGCGCCCCCGCCTCCGGCACGGGGACGTCCGGGATCCGCTCAACGGCGTCCCGCTCCAGGGTGCCGGCGTGCACCCCGTCGACGTAGACGTGGGCCCGGTCGGCCAGCCCCCGCACCGACAGCGGATACGGCTGCCGGGGCCCCGGGATCCGCCCGGTGTACAGCACCAGCCCCTGTCCGATGCCCAGCTCCTCGAAGGACGGCGGCAGCGGGGCCCGGCGCTCGGGGCCTGCCGCCAGGTCGTCCAGCACGTCGAACAGCCGCAGCGACTCGGTCAGTTCCACCCGGGCCGGTGGCAGCAGCGGCGCGGGCGGCTCCGGCTCTGGCAGCGGACCGTCCGCGTAAGGCCTCAGCACCTCGCGGAAGGCGCGGAACTTCTCGGTGGCGGCGCCGCGTTCGTCGATCGGCGCGTCGTAGTCGTAGGAGGTCACCGTCGGCAGATAGTGCTCACCGGTCGCCGGGTCCTTGGTGTTGGCGCCCGCCCAGGTGGAGAAGTTCGTGCCGCCGTGCGCCATGTAGACGTTGACGGAGGCGCCCTCGGCGAGGATCTCCGCCAGCGTCCGCGCCGCGTCCCGCGGTTCCCGCACGACGTGCCCGGTGCCCCAGTGGTCGAACCAGCCGCACCAGAACTCCATGCACATCGCGGGATCCTTCGGCCGCAGCCGCTTGAGCGAGGCGAACGCCTCCCCGGCCCGGCTGCCGAAGTTCACGGTCGCCAGGCTGCCCGGCAGGGTGCCGCCGGTCAGGAAGAAGTCGTCCGGCCCGTCGGAGGTGAACAGCGGCACGTCGACGCCGCGCGAGCGCAGCCCCGCCGCCAGGTGCTCCAGATGGCCGGTGTCCGTGCCGTAGGAGCCGTACTCGTTCTCCACCTGCACCATCAGCACATTGCCGCCCCGCGTGACCTGGTGCGGGACGAGGACCGGAAGGAGCCGGTCGTACCAGCGGTCCACGTGCGCGAGATAGGCCTCGTCGGCGCAGCGCAGCGCCTTCACCTCGGGGTCGGCGAGCAGCCACCAGGGCAGCCCGCCGTTGTCCCACTCGGCGCAGATGTACGGCGACGGCCGCACGATCGCGTGCAGGCCCGCCTCGCGCGTGGCGTGCAGGAAGCGGTCCAGGTCGGCGATGCCGGTGAAGTCGTACGCACCGGGCCGGGGTTCGTGCAGGTTCCACGGCACGTACGTCTCCACCGTGTTCAGGCCCATGGCGCGCAGCATGCGCAGCCGGTGCGGCCACTGCTCGGGCAGCACCCGGAAGTAGTGCAGGGCGCCCGAGAGCAGGCGCAGCGGACGGCCGCCGAGGGAGAAGCCCTCGGACGTGATCTCGAACATGAGGGTTCTCCGGTGTCGGTGTGCGGAAAACGAGCAGCCAAGGGCGGGCCGGTGGCCGGCTACGAACTGGAGGCGCGCACATGCAGCTCCGGCAGGATCGCGATCCGGTGCCGGGGGCGGCCGGGGTCGGCCAGCCGGCGGGCGAGCAGCTCGACCGCGGCGGCGCCGACCGCGTGCTTGGGCGGGGCGACCGCGGTGAGCGGGATGTCGGCGAGGGCGGCGACCTCGTCGTCGTAGGCGACGAGCGCCATGCTGCCGGGCACCTCGACCCCGCGGGCGCGCAGCCGCTGCAGGACGACGATCGCGTCGTGGTCGTTGTGCACGATCGCCGCCTCAAGGCGGCCGGACGCCGCCGCGTCGGTGAACTCCGCCAGCACCTGCTCACGCCGCTTCGCGTCCCCGCCGGGGGGCGGCAGCCGGAACACCGGGGGCTCGGCGTCGAGCAGCCCCGCCGCCGCGAGACCGCTCCGGTAGCCCTCCAGGACCAGGGCGCTGTGCGGGCTGTCCTCCCGCAGCAGCAGCCCGATCAGCTCCCGGTCGGCGTCCGCGAGATGCCGTACGGCGATCCGCGCGCCGTAGACGTGGTCGGTGACGACCCGTTCGGCGCCGGTGACGTCGTCCTCCGGGCGCCGCTCCACCAGGACGTACGGCACCTGGAGGCCGGCCGGCCAGCCGCGCTCGCCGACCGGGCCGCACGGCGTGACGATCAGCCCGTCGATGCCGTCGGCGAGCATCCGCTCCGCCTGGGCGCGCTCCTCCTCGGGCTGGTACTGCGAGATGCCGAGGACCAGGCGGATCCCGCGCTCGGCCGCCGCCTCCCGGGCCCCCTTGATCACCTCGGGGTAGTAGTAGTCGGCGGCCGGGACGATCAGGCCGAACACCAGCTCGCGCCCGGCGGGGACGGCACGCTCCCGGTCCCGGGACGCCTCGGGTGCCGTCTCCGGCAGCACGGCCCCGCCGTGCACGCGCTCGACGAGCCCCCGCTCGGCCAGCGTCTCCACGTCACGGCGGACCGTGATGGGGGAGACGCCCAGCTCCGCGGCCAGGTCGCTGACGCGGACCGACCCGTGCTCGCGCAGGCTGTGGAGAATTTCCTGGTGCCTTTCCTCGGCGTGCACGTCGCCCGGCTCCCCTCGTCGGCGGTCCTGTTGCTGACCTGGAGTGTAGCGCTCGGCTGATCGGACGTGAACGTTTCTGCTCGAACAATCAAATGGACGAGTGAATGCGCGGATCGTTGCCGGTGTGTGTGCGCTCGTGCTAGAAACCGCTCACCACAGCGCGGAACCAGGCCTGACGACGCACCCCTTCCCCCTCCCCGGGAGCCTCCGCATGCGCTTTCCCCGCCCCCCGAGAACGAGCCCCCTGAGCATGACCCGCCGCACCCTCCTCCTCGCGGCCCTCGCCACCAGCGCCCCCCTCTCGCTCACCGCGACCGGCCCCGCCCACGCCGCCGACGCCTACGACACCCTCCGCCTGAAGTGGCGCGACCTCATCCTCGGCACCGGCTACGACGCCACCGCCGAGCCGTACGCGAGCCGCCTCACCACCCTCGGCGCCACCGCCGCCGACCTGCGCGCCGGCATGCGCCCGGCCACCGGATCCCTGTGGCCCGACCTGCCCTACGCCGACCCGGAACCCGACACCGACAGCGAGTCGTACACCTACTCCGGAAACCTCGGCACCAGCTACAACCGGCTGCGCACCCTCGCCGAGGCCTACGCCCAGCCCGGCACCGGCCTGACCGGAGACAGCGGCCTGCTCACCGACCTGCTCACCGGCCTCGACCACCTCCACACCGAGGCCTACAACGCCGGCCAGGCCCGCTACGGCAACTGGTGGAACTGGCAGATCGGCATCCCCCAGGCCCTGCTCGACATGAGCACCCTGCTGTACGACCACCTCGGCGCCACGCGCATCGCCGACTGGACCGCCGCCGTCGACCACTTCGTCCCCGACAGCGCCGTCTCCGCCTACTCGGGCACCTCCACCGGCGCCAACCGCGTCGACCTGTGCCGCGTCCTCGCCCTGCGCGGCGTCCTCGGCAAGAGCGCCGCCAAGACCGCCCTCGCCCGTGACGCGCTCAGCCCCGTCTTCCCGTACGTCACCAGCGGCGACGGCCTCTACGCCGACGGCAGCTTCATCCAGCACACCTACGTCCCCTACCCCGGCACCTACGGCGCCGTGATGCTCGGCGGGCTGTCCCTGCTCTTCGCCCTGCTGAACGGCTCCGAGTGGGAGGTCACCGACCCCGGCCGGCAGATCATCCTCGACTCGGTCGAGAAGGCCTACGCGCCGTTCCTGTTCAACGGCCTCGCCATGGACGGCGTGTCGGGGCGGGCGATCAGCCGCGGCGTGCAGAAGACCGACACCCGCGCGATCCTCCAGGACGACCATCTGCGCGGACACGCGATCATCGCCTGCGTCGCCCTGCTCGCCCAGAGCGCCTCGACGAGCGAACGCACACGCTGGGAGAGCATGATCAAGGGCTGGATCGCCCGCGCCTCCTACCGGCCCGTCCTCACCAGCGACGCCCTCTCCGTCGCCCAGCTCGCCCGCCTGAAGGCCATCGCCGACGGGCCGGCAACCGCCGCCCCCGAACCGACCGGCCACCGCCTCTTCCCCTGCATGGACCGCGCCGTGCACCGCAGGCCCGGCTGGGCCGCCGCCGTGTCCATGGCCTCGAACCGCATCACCCACTACGAGAACGGCAACGGCGAGAACCTGCGCGGCTGGCACACCGGCTCCGGAATGCTCTACTGGTGGGGCGCCGGCTTCGGCAACGGCCAGTACAGCGACAGCTTCTGGGCCACCGTCGACCCGATGCGGCTGCCCGGCACCACCGCCTCCCGCAAGCCCCTCACCGACGGCGAGGGCGGCGCCTGGGGCGCGCCCCGCCCCGACGTGCGCTGGGTCGGCGGCGCCACCGACGGCACGTACGCCGCCGTCGGCCAGTACCTCAAGGGCCTGTCCTCCACCCTGCTGGCGAAGAAGTCCTGGTTCTTCCTCGACGACGCGATCGTCTGCCTCGGCGCGGGCATCCACGGCCGCGACGGCACCGGCGTCGAGACGATCCTCGACAACCGCAACCTCGGCGCGAGCGGCACCCACGCCCTCACCGTCGACGGCACCGCCCAGCCCACCGCCCTCGGCACGAACGCCGTCCACCCCGGCGCCCGCTGGGCCCACATCGCCGGATTCGGCGGCTACGTCCTGCCCGGCGGCGCCGACCTGCACACCCTGCGCGAGGCCCGTACCGGCGCCTGGTCCGACATCAACACCGGCGGCACCACCACCCCCGTCACCCGCCGCTACCTCACCCTCTGGCTCGACCACGGCACCGACCCCACCTGGGCCGGCTACGCCTACGCCGTCCTGCCCGGGGCGAGCGCCGCGCAGACCGCCGCCCGCGCCGTCGACACCGGCCGGCTCACGATCCTCGCCAACACGAACGAGCAGCAGGGCGTGTATGTCCCCGCCCTCGGCCTCACCGGCGTCAACTTCTGGCTCGCCGGCACCGTCGGCGACGTCACCGTGAGCGCACCGGCGAGCGTGCTGATCCGGCAGAGCGGCGGCACGGCCACCGTCTGCGTCTCCGGCCCGCTGCGCGACGGCGCGAGCATCGACCTGACCTGGGACCGCGCGGTGTCCGCGGTGACGTCGTACGACCCGGCCGTGCAGGTGCTGGCGACCGGCGCGCGGCTCACCCTGCGGATCACCCCGGGCACCCTGGGCGCCGTACACACGGCGCAGGTCACGCTCGGCTGACGCACCTCACCGGTCGCACTCCGGCGCCGGCCGGCCGAGGCCCGGGCTCAGGTGTCGCACTCCAGCGCCGGCCGGCCGAGGCCCGGGCTCAGGTGTCGCACTCCAGCGCCGGCCGGCCGAGGCCCGGGCTCAGGTGTCGCACTCCAGCACCGTCCGGCACAGCCCGCACCGCGCCCGCACCCGGCCCCGCACCGGCACCCTGATCCGCTGGTGGCAGGTCGGGCACGGGAACGTCACCCGCAGCGGGCCGGGGCCCTCCGGCACGAAGGAGTACGGGGCGCCGTCCGCGACCGGCACACGCGCGTGGTCCTGCGCGTGCCGCCGGTCGCGCGCGTACCGGCGGCGCCCCGCCCACCCGGCCGCCGTCAGCGGCGGCTGCTGCCCGTCCCGCCGCGCCCGCTCCAGCCCGCGCGTGTACGCCGTGTACGCCTGCGGGCTGGTGAACCACGTCGACGGGTCCTCACCGAACGCCAGCGCCCGCTTCGCCAGCACGTACCCGAACTCCTCCGGCGTGAGGTACCCCAGCTTCTGCGAGGAGACCGCGTCCTCCCGGTAGGCGTCCAGCAGCAGCCAGCCCGCGCCCAGATACGTCGTCGCCGTGTCGGTGAGGATCTCGTTGTCCCGCGTCCCGGTGAACGCCAGGTCCAGCCGGTGCAGATACACATGCGTGATCTCGTGCGCCAGCGCCGCGCCGATGTCCCGCCGGTGCGTACGGAACCGGTCGTTCAGCTCCACGAAGTACTCCGGCCCCGCCGCGAGTTCGATGTTCGCCGCATGGGTCATCTCCCGGAACGACACGATCATCCGCGCGTCCGGCAACCGGAAGTGCCGCACCAGTTCCCGCGCCACCCGCTGGGCGCCCAGATAGAGATCGTCGGTGTCGCAGAACGCCACGTCGGCCGGCGCCACGCTCGTCGCGAACGTCCGCACGGTGTCGTACGACAGACGCCGGTACAGCGCCGTGACGGCGGCCCGCACCGTCTCCAGATGCGGGTACCCGTGCTCGACCGGTCCGCCGTTCGCCACGCCTGTACCCCCAAGACGCTCCGAGCCCGCTTCCACTGTACGCAGCCGTACCCGGCCCCGGGACGCCCGCCGCAGGTCATGTCCGGTTCCGGCCCGCGGACACGGAACGCCCGCCGACCGGCGACGCACTAGGGTGAACGGCCATGACCACCAGCAACACCGGTACCGGTGACGTCGACCCGGCCGTCCGCGCCGAGCTCGCCCGGCTCCGCGAGAGCATCGACAACATCGACGCCGCCGTCGTCCACATGCTCGCCGAGCGCTTCAAGTGCACCCAGCAGGTCGGCCACCTCAAGGCCGCCCACCAGCTGCCGCCGGCCGACCCCGAGCGCGAGGCCCGCCAGATCGCCCGGCTGCGCGCCCTGGCCGAAAGCGCCCACCTCGACCCGGCGTTCGCCGAGAAGTTCCTGAACTTCATCATCGCGGAGGTCATCCGCCACCACGAGCACATCGCCGACACCGCCGCCAACGGAACGCCCCCGGCCGACGGGCCCGCCCCGGCGGACGGCCCCGCCCCGGCGGACGGCTCCGCCCCGGCCGGCGGAACGACCCCCTCCGGCGACCGCACCCCCGCCACCGGCTGACCTGCGTGTACGCCAAAAGGGCGTGACAGCGCGGCTCCGGCGGGGCATGCTGCGACGTGCACAGCCGGTGAAAGTCGCGCCACACGCAGTCAGTGCGGCGGACCCGGCCGGCTGCCCCACCGCGGGAGGGACGGGCGGGCCATGCCGTCGGATGCCGAGATCCTCATCGTCGACGACCACCAGGGCACCCTGTACGCCCTGGAGAGCGCCCTCGCCCCGCTCGGCTACCCGCTGGGCCGCGCCACCAGCGGCGACGAGGCGCTCAAGCAGGTCCTGCGCGGCCGCGTCGGCCTCCTCGTGCTGGACCTGCGCGCCCCCGGCGCCGACGGCCTGGAGGTCGTCCGCTACCTGCGGCGCCTGGAACAGACCCAGCACATCCCCGTCGTCCTGCTCACCGGCTTCGGCGCCGACCAGGACCTCGCCGGCGCCGCCTACCGCCTCGGCGTCGCCGACCTGATCACCAAACCCGTCGACCCGTGGATCCTGCGCACCAAGATCCGCTACCTCTACGACGCGCACCGGCACCGCCTCGCCCTGGAGGCCGAGATCCGCGAACTGCGCGCCCTCGTCAAGGACCCCGGCCCCGCCGACCCGCCCGGCACCGCCGCCGCCCCGCCCACGCGGGTGCCGCTCCAGCGCGACCCCGGCACACCGGCGCCCGCGCACGAGGCGACATAGCGCACGTACCGATCCGCCCCTGTGCGACGCCGGGGCCATCAGGCAGCATGTCCTGCATGTCCGTACTGACGCGCGACGAAGCGCACACCCGTGCCCGGCTCCTCGACGTCCACCGCTACACGATCGACCTCGATCTGACCGGCGGCGACGACACCTTCGACTCCCGCACCACCATCCGGTTCACCGCACGGGCCGACGCTGACACGTTCGTCGAACTCAAGCCCGCCGAGCTGCACTCCGCCACCCTCGACGGCCGGCCCCTCGACCCCGACAGCCTCGACGGCAACCGCCTCCCGCTGAAGAACCTCACCGCCGGCGAGCACGAGCTGCAGCTGCACGCCACCATGCGCTACTCCCGCACCGGCGAGGGCATGCACCGCTTCACCGACCCCACCGACGGCGAGACCTACCTCTACACCCAGCTGTTCATGGAGGACGTCCAGCGCGTCTTCGCCGCCTTCGACCAGCCCGACCTCAAGGCCGTCTTCGACCTCACCGTCACCGCCCCCGACGGCTGGACCGTCCTCGCCAACGGCGTCACCGAACACCTCGGCGAGGGCCGCTGGAAGGCCGCGACCACCCCGCCCATCTCCACCTACCTCGTCGCCGTCGCCGCCGGCCCCTGGCACTCCGTGCGCACCGAACACCGCGGTCTGCCCTTCGGCATCCACTGCCGCCGCTCCCTCGCGCCCTACCTCGACGCCGACGCCGAGGAGATCCTCGGCATCACGCGCGCGTGCTACGACCGCTACCACGAGAAGTTCGAGGAGCCCTACCCCTTCGACTCCTACGACCAGGCCTTCGTGCCCGAGTTCAACGCGGGCGCCATGGAGAACCCCGGACTGGTCACCTTCCGCGACGAGTTCGTCTACCGCTCCGCCGTCACCGACACCGAACGCCAGACCCGCGCCATGGTCATCGCCCACGAGATGGCCCACATGTGGTTCGGCGACCTCGTCACCCTCAAGTGGTGGGACGACATCTGGCTGAACGAGTCCTTCGCCGAGTACATGGGCTACCAGACCCTCACCGAGGCCACCCGCTTCACCGACACCTGGACCGACTTCGGCGTCGTCCGCAAGGCCTGGGGCTACGACGCCGACCAGCGCCCCTCCACCCACCCCGTCGCCCCCGAACAGGTCGACGACACCGCCTCCGCGATGCTCAACTTCGACGGCATCTCCTACGCCAAGGGCGCCTCCGCCCTGCGGCAGCTCGTCACCTGGCTCGGCGAGAAGGACTTCCTCGCCGGCATCAACACCCACTTCGCCCGGCACAAGTTCGCCAACGCCACCCTCGCCGACTTCATCGACTCCCTCGCCGCGCACACCGAACGCGACGTGCACGCCTGGGCGGACGCGTGGCTGCGCACGACCGGCGTCGACACGCTCACCGCCTCCGTCGACGCCCGCCCCGGCACCTGGACCCTGGCCCTGCACCGCGAGGGCAGCCGCCCGCACCGCGCCACCATCGGCGTCTACGACCGCGACCTCAACGACGGCCGCACCCTGGTCCTGCGCGAGCAGTACGAGGCGGACGTCCCCCAGGACGCCCCCGAGGCCCGCCCCGGCGCCCGCCCCGCCCTCGTCGTCCCCAACGACCTCGACCACACCTACGCCAAGATCCGCCTGGACGAGCACTCCCTGGAGACCGCCCTGCGCGGCCTGTCCGGCATCCCCACACCACTCACCCGCGCGGTCGTCTGGAACAGCCTGCGCGACATGGTCCGCGACGGCGACCTCGCCCCCGCCGACTACCTGGCCACGGCCGGCGCCCACCTCCCCGAGGAGACCGACCTCGCCCTCGTCCAGGGCGTCCTCGGCTTCGCCCGCGCCCAGGTCGCCGACCGCTACGTCAGCCCCGAGGCGCGGCCCGCCGCCCTCGCCGGGCTGGCCGCCCTGTGCCGCGCCCTCATCCGCCGCACCGAGGACGGCGACCACCCCGGCCTGCGGCTGATCGCCGTACGCCACTACATCGACACCGCGGCCCAGCCGGACACCATCGCCGCCTGGCTCGCCGACGGCACCGTCCCCGGCGGTCCCGAACTCGACCCCGAGCTGCGCTGGCGCATCCTCGCCCGGCTCGCCGTCCTCGGCGCCACCGACGAGGCCGCCATCGCCGCCGAACTCGACCGCGACCCCAGCGCCTCCGGCCAGGAGGGCGCCGCCCGCTGCCGGGCCGCGCTGCCCGACGCGGACGCCAAGGCCCGCGCCTGGGAGGCGATGTTCGCCCGCGACGAGCTGTCCAACTACCTGTTCACCGCCACCGCCCAGGGCTTCTGGCAGCCCGAACAGGCCGGCCTCCTCGGCGACTACGTGCCCCGCTACTACCGGGACGCCGTCGCCCTCGCCGCCCGCCGCGGCCCCGCCATCGCCGAGGCCGCCGGACGCTGGGCCTTCCCCGCCCACGCCGTCGACGAGACCACCCTCCGCCTCGGCGAGGAGTGCCTGCGCGACGCCGACCCCATCCCCGCCCTGCGTCGCAAGCTCGCCGACCAACTCGACGACCTGGCCCGCGCGTTGCGCGTCCGGCAGGCGTGACACCCGGGGGCCGGCCGCCGCCCTGACCGTTCACGGCGACCGGCCCCCGTCCCCTCAACGCCCCACCCGGATGCGCAGCGTGAAGGTGACCACGCCCGGCATCACCCTGCGCGCACCGGCCGGGAGACCGTGATCCGGCCCGCAGCCCGCCCGTGACCGGCACCCGCCCCCCGCCGCGGCGGGCTGCGCCGAGAACGGCGCGGTTGTCATGGCACCGCTCATCCCCGTGCGCCCGTCTGCACATCGCGCCACCCGCCGGGCCCCCACACTCCGGTCGCCCATAGCCCCCAACCACACCCCCGCCCCAGCACCCCCCGCCGCCCCACCCCCGTACCCCTTTCGGGTTCCGTTCGTGCACTTTCCGGACGCGCCGCCGCAACCAGGGACAACCTGGAAACCCCGCCCCGCGCCGCCCCGGAGGCCCCGATGAGCACGCCGCCCCTCGCCTCAGGACCCCACGGTCCGAGCGCCCTGCGGCCCCTGCTCCACACCGTCCTCGACGCCCTCGCCGACGGCACCCGCGCCCGCGGCGGCCCCCTGCCCCCCGGCGGCCCCGAGCAGGTCACCGCACGGCTGCGGGACGCGGTGGGCGACCTCCTGCCCGAACAGGGCGACCCCGATGCCCTGCGCACGCTCGTCACCGCCCTCGCCGAGGGCGCCGCCGACCCCGCCGACCCGCTGTGCGCCGCGCACCTGCACTGCCCGCCCCTCGCCGTGGCCGTCGCCGCCGACCTCGCCGCCTCCGCCCTCAACCCCTCCCTCGACTCCTGGGACCAGGCCCCCGCCGCCTCCGCGCTGGAGGCCCTGCTCACCCGCACCCTCGCCCGGCAGGCCGGCCTCGCCGACGCCCTCGTCACCACCGGCGGCACCGAGTCCAACCAGCTCGCCCTCCTCCTCGCCCGCGAGATCCACGGCGCCGGCCTGCGCCTCGTGCACGGCGCGAACGCCCACCACTCCCTGCCCCGCGCCGCCTGGCTGCTCGGCCTGCCCGACCCCGTCGCCGTACCCACCCCCGCCGGCACCCTCGACCCGGTCGCCCTCGACGAGGCCCTGACCCGCCTGCCCGGGCCGCACCTCGTCGCCGCCACCGCCGGCACCACCGACGCCGGCCTCATCGACCCCCTCCCCGACATCGCCGCCCTGTGCGCCGCCCACGGCGCCCGCCTGCACATCGACGCCGCCTACGCCGGGCCCCTCCTCTTCAGCGACACCCACCGGGCCCGGCTGACCGGCCTCGACGCCGCCCACACCGTCACCCTCGACCTGCACAAACTCGGCTGGCAGCCCGTCGCCGCCGGCCTCCTCGCCGTCCGCGACCCCGCCGACCTCACCCCGCTCCAGCAGCGCGCCGACTACCTCAACGCCGACGACGACACCGACGCCGGCCTGCCCGACCTCCTCGGCCGCTCCCCGCGCACCAGCCGCCGCCCCGACGCCCTCAAGATCGCCGTCACCCTCAAGGCCCTCGGCCGCACCGGCCTCGGCGCCCTCGTCGACCAGGTCCTCGACCACGCCCGGCACCTCGCCGACCTCGTCGCCGCCGACCCCGCCCTGGACCTCTACGACCGGCCCGCCCTCAGCACCGTCCTCTTCCGCCCCGCCGGCGCCCCCGACACCACCGTCGCCGCGATACGCCTCCGCCTGCTCACCGACGGCCGCGCCGTCCTCGGCCGCGCCCGCCCCGACGGCCGCCTCTGGCTCAAGGCCACCCTCCTCAACCCCCACACCCGGCCCGCCGACCTCACCCGGCTCCTCGCCCACGTCACCGCACTCGCCGAAGGACACACCCCCGCATGACCACGCCCCCACGCCCCGAACCCGACGCCCCCCGCGACCTCGTCGGCATCGGCATCGGCCCCTTCAACCTCTCCCTCGCCGCCCTCGCCCACCCCCTCACCGAACTCGACACCGTCTTCTACGACCAGCGCCCCGGCTTCGACTGGCACCCCGGCCTCCTCATCGACGGCGCCACCGTCCAGGTCCCCTTCCTCGCCGACCTCGTCACCCTCGCCGACCCCACCAGCCGCTGGTCCTTCCTCAACTACCTCAGGACCCGCGACCGCCTCTTCCCCTTCTACTTCGCCGAGCGCTTCCACACCCACCGCGCCGAGTACGACGCCTACTGCCGCTGGGTCGCCGGCCACCTCCCCGCCCTGCACTTCCGCCACCAGGTCGACGCCGTCCGCTGGAACCCCGAACGCGACCTCTTCGAGGTCGACTACACCCAGCTCGACACCGACGGCGAGGCCGAGGCCCTCGGCCGCACCTACGCCCGCAACGTCGTCCTCGGCATCGGCACCGAACCCCACGTCCCCGACCCGCTGCGCCCCCTCGTCGACGCACCCGGCGTCCCCGTCCTGCACGCCGCCGACTACCTCGACCACCGCACCGCCCTCCTCGCCGCGGGCCACGTCACCGTCGTCGGCTCCGGACAGTCCGGCGCCGAGGTCTTCCTCGACCTGCTGCGCCACCGCCCCGCCGGCCGCGAAGGCCTCCACTGGATCGGCCGCACCCCCGCCTTCGCCCCCATGGAGTACTCCAAGCTCGGCCTGGAGCACTTCACCCCCGACTACACCCGCTACTTCCACGGCCTCACCGAGCCCGTGCGCGACCAGCTCGTCACCGCCCAGTGGCAGCTCCACAAGGGCATCGACGCCGGCACCCTCGCCGCCATCCACGACGAGCTGTACCGCCGCACCCTGCACGGCGGCTGGCCCGACGCCGTCCTCACCCCCGGCGTCCGCGTCCGCACCGCCGGACGCCTCGCCGCCACCCGGCTCGAACTCCACCTCGAACACATCGAGCAGGGCACCCGCTCCCGCCTCACCACCGACGCCGTCGTCCTCGCCACCGGCTACCGCGAACGCCCCCTCGGCCGCCTCCTCGCCGGACTCGACCCCTACCTGCGCCGCGACAGCGCCGACCGCCCGCGCGTCGACGAGCAGTTCCGCCTCGTCACCGACCCCGCCGTGACCGGAGCCGTGTACGTCCAGAACGCCGAACGCCACACCCACGGCGTCGGCGCCCCCGACCTCGGACTCGCCGCCTGGCGCAGCGCCACCATCCTCAACTCCCTCACCGGCAAGGACCCCTACCCCCTGCCCGACCGCACCGCCTTCACCACCTTCGGCCTGCAGGAGCAGCACCGGGTCCCCCCGGCCCGGCAGCCCCGCGCCCTCACCCCCCTCGTCGAAGGCCGCTGAAGCGCGAAAGGGCGGGCCGGCACCCGCCGACCCGCCCCCGGAGGACCGAAGTCCTAGAACACCGGCGTACCGTTCCGCGTCAGCTTCCAGTCCACCGACGCGAAGTCCTTCGGGTCCAGCACACCCTTCGCCGTCACCCACTCCGCGATCCGCGTCCGGATCTCCGTCGACTCCGACCACAGCTCCTTCGCCGACGCCACGAACGGGAAGGCACCGCCGCCGTTGGCGCGGTAGTTGTTCACCGCGAACACGAACTGCTGCGCGTCGTCCAGCGGAGCACCCTGGAACGTCAGGTTCTTGATCCGCGCACCGGGCGCCTGCGCGATGTCGATGTCGTACGACAGGCCCGACACATAGTCGTAGTTGTAGTCCGGACGGCCGTTCGCGTTCGTCAGCTTCTCCACGTCGACCACCGCGTCCGGCGCCGTCTGCACGAAGTACTCCGCCGAGTACTCCAGGTACGCCCGCAGCTGCGCACCCGTCATCAACTTCGCCACCAGCGTGTTGTCGTACACGTACAGGCTCGACAGATCCCGGATCGTCACCTCGCCCGCCGGGATCTCCGAGGTCCGCGAGAACGGCGACGCCTGCGCGATCACCGGCAGCGACGCGTACTCCGTCCCCGCCAGCGCCGCCTTCACGACGTCCTCCTGCACCTTGGTGATCAGATCGATGATCGGCGCGTCCTTGTACCGCGCCTCGACCGTCGTCAGCGTCGCCGTCGCCTTGCCGACCACCTGGTTGACGTACGCCACCACCTGCGCGTGCGCGTCCCCCAGCAGCCGCGTGATCGCCGGGTCGTCCGCCACCGCGTTGGAGTTCCGCAGCGACGCCGCCACCGACTCCACCTCCCAGCGGCCCCGCCGGAACACCAGCTCGATGTCGAACAGCGTCAGCCGCTCCGCGTAGCACAGCGGCTCCGACAGCACGACCGTCTTGCCCGTCTGCTCGTTGACGACCTTCAGCTCCGGGATCTCCACGTGCGCGTGCCCCACCAGGATCGCGTCGATCCCCGGCACCTGCCGCGCCACGTTCGCCGCCGCGTTCTCCACGTACGGCACCTGGTCACCGTACGACGACGTGCCCGAGGAACCCGAGTGCGCCGACACGATCACCACGTCCGCGCCCATCGACCGCAGCTTCGGCACCCACTTCGCCGCCTGCTCCTCCAGGCCCGGGAACGCCAGCTTGCCCTGCACGTACGCCTTGTCCCAGATCGCGATGCCCGGGTTCGTCAGCCCCAGCACCGCCACCTTCACCGGCCGGCCGCACCCCGGCACATGGAACGACTTCATGAAGTACGGCGGGAACGCCGGCCGCAGCGTCTTCGCGTCCACCGCGTTCGCGCCCAGCAGCGGGAAGTCGCACTGCGCCTCGAACTTGCGCAGCGTCTCGATGCCGTAGTTGAACTCGTGGTTCCCGAGCGCCACCGCGTCGTACCCGATCGCGTTCATCGCCTGCGCCATCGGGTGCACCGGACCGCCCTCGGCGGTGATCGGGTCCACCTTCGCGTAGTAGTACGTCAGCGGCGTGCCCTGGATCGTGTCACCCGCGTCCAGCAGCAGCGTGTTGCGCCGCCCCTTCTCCGCCCGGACCTGGTTCACCAGCGTCGAGATACGCGCCAGACCCTGCGCGTTGCCCGCCTTGTCCGCGTACTCCGCGTCCTTGAAGTAGTCCCAGTTGAAGACGTGCCCGTGCAGGTCCGTCGTCCCCATGACGGTCAGCGAGTACCGCTTCTCGGGCCGTCCCGGCCCCGTGGCCTCCGCGGCCTGCGCCACCGGAGCCGCCGCCGCACCCGCGACCGCCACCCCCGCCCCCGTCACGGCCGACTTCTTCAGGAACTTCCGGCGGTTCAACGGCATCTCTGCATCTCCTCACTGACGCGCGTAGATAACGCGCGTAGATTCTGGCCCGGCCACGGCCGACGGCAACAGGTCCCGCAGGTTGCGATTGAGTGACCCGTACGGCAATCTGACGGACCCTAACCACGCAACCCGTGACAGAGTGACCCGTATGGCCCCAGCCGACGACACTCCCGCGCCCCCCGCCCCCCACGGCACCCCCGAGGCCCCGCGCCTCGCCGTCCGCGGTGAGGCCCACCTCGACGCCGAACCCGAGATCGCCCGCATCGGCATCACGGTCACCGCCCGCGGCCGCGACCGCCGCGCCACCCTCGACGACCTCACCCGCCGCAACGCCACCGTGCTGGACCTCGTCAAGAGCTACGGCGAAGCAGTCGACCGCGTCGAGACCGGCGCCCTCACCGTCACCCCCCAGCTCACCCCGCACGGCCGCGGCGAACGCGTCCGCGCCCACCACGGCACGGTCCACCTCACCGCCGACCTCACCGACTTCACCGCGCTCGGCGAACTCACCGCACGCCTCGCCGACCTCGACCTCACCCGCGTCGACGGCCCCTGGTGGTCCCTGCGCCCCGACTCGCCCGCCCACCGCCTGGCCCGGCAACAGGCCGTCCACGAAGCCGTCCGGCGCGCCCGCGAATACGCCGAAGCCCTCGGCACCAGCCTCGCCTCCCTCGTGGAACTGGCCGACATCGGCGCCGAGGCCCCGGCCCACGCCCCCCGTATGCGCTCGATGGCGTACGCGGCCCCCGCCGAGGGCGCCGAGGCCGCCCCCCTCGACCTGGAACCGCAGCGCCAGCACGTCTACGCCGCGGTCAACGCGCGCTTCACGATGAGACCGCCGGTTCTCTAGAACACCCTGAACGGAAATTCGAAATTCCCGCCCGCATGCTCATCGGAGCACCCCTCCGCACAATTCAACACTTGTCAATAACCCTTCATCGAAAGGTTGTTGAGTAGTCACCCGGCACCAATTCGCTACCGATGGGTAAGCCATAGGCTCGGACCATGCGCCGAGCGAAAATCGTCTGCACCCTGGGCCCCGCCACCGACTCGTACGACCAGATCAAGGCCCTGGTCGACGCCGGAATGGACGTCGCCCGCTTCAACCTCAGCCACGGCACCCACGCCGAGCACGAGGAGCGCTACCACCGCGTACGCAAGGCGGCCGACGAAACCGGCCGCAGCGTCGGCATCCTCGCGGACCTTCAGGGCCCGAAGATCCGGCTCGGCCGCTTCACCGAAGGACCCGTACTCCTCGAACGCGGCGACACCTTCACCATCAGCGTGGAAGCGGACGCCGAAGGCAACCACGACCAGTGCGGTACGACCTACAGCGGCCTCGCCGCCGACGTCACCCCCGGCGAACGCATCCTCGTCGACGACGGCAAGGTCTGCCTGGAGGTCACCGAGATCGACGGCCCCCGCG
Organism: Streptomyces griseosporeus; assembly: GCF_014656055.1. Taxonomy (GTDB): domain Bacteria; phylum Actinomycetota; class Actinomycetes; order Streptomycetales; family Streptomycetaceae; genus Streptomyces; species Streptomyces griseosporeus. The sequence goes on along the minus strand of NZ_BNBR01000009.1, from coordinate 289,483 downwards.
TCCACACCCGCGTCGTCGAAGGCGGCATGGTCTCCGACCACAAGGGCCTCAACCTCCCCGGCGTCGCCGTCTCCGTCCCCGCCCTCTCCGACAAGGACGAGGACGACCTCCGCTGGGCCCTGCGCACCGGCTTCGACGTCATCGCCCTGTCCTTCGTCCGCTCCGGCCGCGACATCCAGGACGTCCACCGCATCATGGACGAGGAGGGCCGCCGCCTCCCCGTCATCGCCAAGGTCGAGAAACCGCAGGCCGTCGACGCCATCGACGACATCGTCGCCGCCTTCGACGGCATCATGGTCGCCCGCGGCGACCTCGGCGTCGAAATGCCGCTCGAACAGGTCCCCGTCGTCCAGAAACGCGCCATCAAACTGGCCCGGCGCAACGCCAAGCCCGTGATCGTGGCCACCCAGATGCTCGACTCCATGATCGAGAACTCCCGCCCCACCCGCGCCGAGGCGAGCGACGTGGCCAACGCGGTCCTCGACGGCACGGACGCGGTGATGCTCTCCGGCGAGACCAGCGTCGGCAAGTACGCCATCGAAACCGTCCGCACCATGTCCAAGATCGTCGAAGCGGCCGAGGAGGACATGCTCGCCAAGGGCCTCCCCGCCCTCACCGAGAACAACAAGCCCCGCACCCAGGGCGGCGCCGTCGCCCGCGCCGCGGCCGAGATGGGCGACTTCCTCGGCGCCCGGTTCCTCGTCGCCTTCACCCAGTCCGGCGACACGGCCCGCCGCCTCTCCCGCTACCGCTCCCCGATCCCCGTCCTCGCCTTCACCCCCGACCCCGCCACCCGCTCCCAGCTCAGCCTCACCTGGGGCGTGGAAACCTTCCTCGGCCCCCACGTCGACTCCACCGACGCGATGGTCGACCAGGTCGACGAGCTGCTCCTGAAATACGGCCGCTGCGCCCAGGGCGACACGGTCGTCATCACCGCCGGCTCACCCCCCGGAGTCTCCGGCTCCACGAACCTGGTCCGCGTCCACCACATCGGCGAGGACGACAGCCCGAAGTGACGGTCAGTACTTCGGCCCGACGTGGGCGTCCATGAGCGCGACGGAGGCCTTACGGGCGACGGACACATTCCACGGCGTCCCGTTGCGCGCGCAGTACGTCCACTCGACGCCCAGCTTGTCGAGCGTGCTGGTGTAGAGACCCCGGATGTCGGCCGACTTGTTGGTGAAGAGGTACCGCGGATACTCGTACCGCTTCCGCTCACCCCCGACGAGCCGGGTCGTCCAGTTGGTCACCCGGCACCCGTCGGAGTGGATCAGCCCACGGACGAACTCCCAGGGATGGGCGTCGACGATGTCCTGCTGCCAGGGTTCGAGGACGATGGGGCGCTCATGCTTCTTGCCGGGGCCGTGCTGGGGGAACATGCACGTCCAGTGCATGGTGTACGACTTCACCTCGACGCAGCCTTGTTTCCGGCGCTGCGACAGTCTGGGCAGCGGCATCACCTTCCGCATAGCGTCCTCGGCAGTGGCGATGAGCCCGGTCTGGGCGGCGTTGCAGAAGATGGAGAGGTGGTGCTGTTTGCGCTTCGAGATGATGTGGCCATCACCGAGGTAGGAGCCGAGCAGGTAGGCGTATGCAGGGCTGTCGAAGACACGCCCGGTGCACCTGGGGCAGTCCGTGGGCTGGGTATATGTCTCGCCACGCGCTCTGCGGTCCTCGCTGCGCCACCATCCGACGGTTCCACGCGGCACGTTCAGTTGCTCGGCGACCAAGCGATTGGGGACACCTTGGCGTAGCAATGCGATGGCATGGGCACGAATTGAGGGGCTGTGCTGCTCCATGGCAACACCGTGCGTTACTGCTCTTCCCTTTGCGCAGAGAAAAGCGGAAGATCACGCGAACGTGATCCTCCGTTTCACATACTGACCTTGGAATCCAAGGAAAAGTGCCCCGGGTCGGATTCGAACCGACGCTGAATGGGTTTTGAATCCATGGCCTCTACCGCTGGGCTACCGGGGCCCCTTCGAAATGAAGGTCAGCGGTCACCCGCCGTGTCACTACCTTACCGCAGCTAGGTAGGCTCTTGTCAGCAGCACCCTGCCCCGAACAAGGAGCCTCAGTGACCGCCCCCGAGTCGCCCCAGCCCGCAGACGTGACCGACGACGACAAGTCGCACGTTCCCCCGCTGACGACCCGTGTCGTCATCGCCGAGGACGAGGCCCTGATCCGGCTCGATCTCAAAGAGATGCTGGAGGAGGAGGGCTACTCCGTCGTCGGTGAGGCCGGGGACGGCGAGCAGGCCGTGGAGCTGGCCCGGGAGCACAAGCCGGACCTCGTGATCCTCGACGTGAAGATGCCCAAGCTCGACGGCATCTCCGCGGCGGAGAAGATCGCCGAGGAGCGTATCGCCCCGGTGCTGATGCTGACCGCCTTCTCGCAGCGCGACCTGGTGGAGCGGGCGAGGGACGCGGGCGCGATGGCGTACCTCGTGAAGCCGTTCAGCAAGAGTGACGTCGTACCGGCGATCGAGATGGCCGTGTCGCGGTTCACGGAGCTGAAGGAGCTGGAGAAGGAGGTCGCCGACCTCAGCCAGCGCCTGGAGACCCGCAAGCTCGTCGACCGGGCGAAGTCGATCCTGCAGACGGAGTACGGGCTGACGGAGCCGGCCGCGTTCCGGTGGATCCAGAAGACGTCGATGGACCGCCGTATGTCGATGCAGCAGGTCGCGGAGGCGGTCATCCAGGACGCGGAGGAGAAGAAGGCCGCCAAGGGCTGACCCCTGGCTCGCGCGCCCCGGCGTCCCTCACAGTTTCCGCACCAGAACCGACTGCCGCCTTCCGTACGTCCTGTCCTACGGTTTGACCTGTTACCGGACGGACGGGGAGGGACCGTGGGGCAGTCGGGGACGGCGCTTGCCGAGCAGATCGCGCGGCGGCGGGCGGGAGTGGGGGACGCTCGCGCGTTGGTGGGGGAGATGCGCAGGACGGTCCTGCTGGTGCCGTTGGCCGGCGGGGGCCTATGGACGGCGCATTCGGGCGGCGTGCGCTGGATCTGCGCGTTCACCGACGAGGCGGCGCTGGCCCGGTTCGCCGAGAGCCGTGCGCCGGGCGGCGGGCCCGTGGAGTACGCGGCGCTGCTGGGTGCCCGTCTGGTCGACGAGATCGTGCCGTCGCTGGGTGAGCCGGCGGGTGTGGCGGTGGACATCGCGACCGAGGGCGGTGCGATGTTCTTTCCGCCGGTGTCCGGGATCGTGCCGGATGCCGTGGCCGTCGGTGCGGGTCGCGGTGCGGAAGGGGGACGTGCGTGACGGGGGGCGGACCGGAGCTGCAGTTCGGCAAGGATGCCGTCGCGCAGTTCACGAAGGGCCTGGGCAGCACCATCGACCAGTTGGGCGAGGTCGGTGACAGTACGGGCTCCATCATGGGCAAGGGGTTCTCGGAGCTGGCGATGACCGGTATGGAGGCCGGGCATCACGGGCTGTCGACGGATTTCGAGGACTTCTGCGAGCGCTGGGAGTGGGGGGTGCGTGCCCTGGTCCACGACGCGAGTGAGATCGCGAACCGGCTGGGGCTCGCGGCGGGGACGCAGTGGGAGCACGACCAGTACGTCGAGGGCGCGTTGAAGGTGGGCGTGAACTCCGTGATGGGCGGCAACCCGCACGCGTCGGAGGAGGAGATCGCCCGGCAGGGCTGGGGCGAGGTGTTCACGCCGGACGCGCTGAATCCGGACTGGAGCGCGGAGTCGTTCGAGCGAGCCGGTGACGAGATGGCGCAGACGTGGAAGGACACGGGCCGGACGGTCCTCACCGAAGGGGAGGGCGGCCTGCGGTCGCAGGTGGTGCGGGACGCGCTCGGGATCTCCGACGGGGAGTGGAACCAGGCACTGGACGACACGTTCGGTCCGTCGCCCGAGGAGCGGGCGCGGCAGGAGCGGCAGGGCGGGGCCGGGGGTAACTGAGCGTGGGTATCGGGGATTTCCTCAGCGACATCACGCCCGACTCGGTGGAGGACGCCGTCGAGAAGGGCGTCGAGTGGGCGGGCAACCGGATCGAGGACGCGGGGAACTGGACCGCGGACCGGCTGGACGACGTCGGGTGGGAGTCGGGGGCCGACTGGGTGCGGGAGCAGTCCCGTTCGGTCGCGAACCGGATGGGCGCCGAGGTCGACGAGCTGGATCTGGGGCAGACCGAGGACAAGACGAAGCTCGTCTACGGCAGTGCGTCGAAGCTGCGGGAGACGGCGGAGCGACTGCGGGGTTTCCAGGGGGCGTTCGACAGCGTCGGTGACGGTCTGAAGGGTCTGGACTCCTCGCGGCTGAAGGGCGTGGCGGCGGAGACGCTGCGGACGGTGGTGGGGGACCAGCCGCGCAAGTGGTTCAACGGCGCCGACGCCTGTGAGGAGGCGGCCGCCGCGCTGGAGGCGTTCGCGGGCACGGTGGAGTGGGCGCAGGGGCAGGCGCAGGCGGCGATCGACCTGTGGAAGAAGGGCGTCAAGGCGTCCGAGGAGGCGGCGGACGCGCACCGCAGGAAGGTCGACGACTACAACAAGGCCGTCGACCGGTACAACGCGCAGCCGGCGGACCAGCGTGATCCGTCGTCGTTGCCGCCGCGTCCGGCGTCGACGTTCGACGATCCCGGCAAGGCGCTGATGGAGGAGGCGCAGGAGCTGCTGGCGCAGGCGCGCAAGCAGCGCAACGCGGCGGCTGAGGCCGCGCGGGGGAAGGTGCGCGCGGCGCGGGACCGGGCGCCGGAGAAGCCGTCGTACGCCGATCAGGTGGGGGACGGTTTCCAGGAGCTGCAGATCATGGGTGACCATGTCGGCGGTGGTCTGATCAAGGGCACGGCCGGCCTGGTGAACTTCGTGCGGAGTGTCAATCCGCTGGACCCGTACAACATCACGCACCCGGCGGAGTACGCCATGTCGCTGAACAGTCTGGCGGCCGGGCTGGTGGTGGCGGCGAACGACCCGCTGGGCACGGGCCGTCAGATGGTCAGTGACTTCATGAAGGACCCGGCGGAGGGGTTCGGCCGGCTGCTGCCGGATCTGGCGCTGACCGCGGCGACGGCCGGCGGGGGTGCCGCGGTGAAGGGGGTGCGGGTCGCCGAGGAGGCGGCGGACGCGGCGCGGGTGCGGCGGTTGCTCGACGACGTTCCGGAGGGGACGCACGGCCGTCCGGACTTCGAGCGGACGACGAAGGGGACGGACCCGGTCGACCTGGCGTCGGGGCGGATGTTCCTGGCGCAGACGGATGTGGAGCTGCCGGGCATCCTGCCGCTGCTGTTCACGCGGCGTACGGAGTCGGGGTGCGCGGTGGGCCGTTTCCTCGGGCCGTCGTGGGTGTCCACGGTGGACGAGCGGCTGGAGGTGGACGCGTGCGGGGTCGTGCATGTGACCGCGGACGGTCTGCTGGTGCCGTATCCGCATCCGGTGCCGGGGGTGGCGACGGGTCCGGGGTCGGGGACGGCGCGTGCGGTGCTGGCCCGGGACGTGGAGGGTGACTACACGCTGACGGACCCGGACTCGGGTGTGGTGCGTCGTTTCGCGGCGCCGGCGGGTGCGGAGCCGGGTGGGGACGGTACGGCCTGGCTGGTGGAGGTGGCCGACCGCAACGGCCACAGTGTGTCGGTGGACCGTGCGGAGGCGGGTCTGCCGCTGGCGCTGGTCCATTCGTCGGGGCGCCGGGTGGCGGTGACGACGGCCGGCGGTCGTATCACGGCGTTGTCGCTGGCGGGGGCCGGTGCGGGCGGTGCGGATGTGCCGTTGATGGCGTACGGCTACGAGGGCGGCGATCTGACGGCCGTGGTGAAGCCGTCGGGGGCGACGACGGCGTTCGTGTACGACGAGCGGCGGCGGGTCGTGGCGTGGGTCGACTCCAACGGGAGCCGGTACGACTACGTGTACGACGAGCGGGACCGGGTCGTCGCCGAGGGCGGTGAGGCCGGGCATGTGCAGATCACGCTGGCGTACACCGAGCCGGACGCGGTGACGGGGCTGCGCACGACGACGCTGACGACGGCCGAGGGCGCGGTGACGCGGCATGTGATCGGGCGTGGCTGCCGGGTGGTGGCGACGACGGATCCGCTGGGGAACACGACGCGGTTCTCGCACGACGCGCGGGGCAATCCGCTGACGCGGACGGATCCGCTGGGCCGTACCACGTCGTTCGGGTACGACGGGGAGGGCCGGCTGGTCCTGGTGCGGTATCCGGACGGCGCGGAGGTGCGGGCCGTGCGGGACGCGGCGGGCCGGCCGGTGGAGCTGTACGGGCCGGACGGGGCGCGGTGGCTGCAGGAGTTCGACGAGCGCGGCAACCGGGTCGCGTTGACCGACCCGGCGGGGCAGACGGTGCGCTGGTCGTACGACGGGGCCGGGCGGGTGACGTCGGTGACCGACGCGCTGGGCGCGGTGACGCGGGTGCGGTGCGACGCGGCGGGGCTGCCGGTGGAGGTCACGGATCCGGCCGGGGGTGTGACGCGGCTGGTGCGGGACGGGCTGGGCCGGCTGGTGGCGGTCACCGATCCGGTGGGCGGGGTGACGCGGCTGGCGTGGACGGCGGACGGGCGGCTGGCGCGGCGGGAGGCGCCGGGCGGGGTCACGGAGTCGTGGACGTACGACGGTGAGGGCAACTGTCTCAGCCACACCGATCCGGCCGGCGGGGTCTCGCGGTACGAGTACACGCACTTCGACCTGGTCAGCGCGCGGATCCGGCCGGACGGGGCGCGGTTCGAGTTCGCGTACGACGCCGGTCTGCGGCTCACGCGGGTCACCGATCCGCGGGGTCTGACGTGGTCGTACGCGTACGACGCGGCGGGCCGGCCGGTGGCGGAGACGGACTTCGACGGCCGTACCGTGCGGTGCCGTTTCGACGCGGCGGGACAGCTGGTGGAGCGGGTCGACGCCGGTGGCGGCACGGTGTCGTACGCGCACGACGAGCGGGGCCGGGTGGTCCGCAAGGAGGCCGGCGGGCGGGTCACCACGTATGTGTACGACCGGGCGGGGCGGCTGCTGCAGGCGTCGGGTCCGGACGGTGAGCTGGTGCGCCGGTACGACCGGGCGGGCCGGCTGAAGACGGAGCTGGTCGACGGGCGGGCGATGGACTTCGCGTACGACGCGGCCGGCCGGCGGGTGCGGCGTACGACGCCGTCCGGGCTGGTCACCACGTACGCCTATGACGCGGTGGGCCGGCCGGTGCGGATGGTCACGGGTGGTCGTGAGGTCGCGTTCGCCCATGACGCGGCGGGCCGGGAGCTGGAGCGGGTCTTCGGTGCGGGGCTGCGGCTGACGTCCGCGTGGGACGAGGCGGGTCGGCTGGCGGAGCAGCGGCTGGTGGCGGGCGAGCGTGAGGTGAACAGCCGGTCCTACGGGTACCGTGCGGACGGTCATCTGACGGAGGTGCTGGACGGGCTGTCCGGGGCGCGGACGTTCGATCTGGACCCGGTGGGCCGGGTCACCGCGGTGCACGGCCGGGGCTGGAGCGAGCGGTACGCGTACGACGGGTCGGGGAACCAGACGCGGGCGTCGTGGCCGGCGGCGCATCCCGGGCACGAGGCGGCCGGTGCGCGCGCGTACGAGGGCACCGTGCTGACGCGGGCCGGGGGTGTGCGGTTAGAGTACGACGCGGTGGGGCGGGTGGTGCTGCGGCAGCGGACGCGGCTGTCCCGCAAGCCCGACACGTGGCGGTACGAGTGGGACGCCGAGGACCGGCTGACGGGGGTGACGACGCCGGACGGCACGCGGTGGCGTTATGCCTACGATCCGCTGGGCCGCCGTACGGCGAAGCAGCGCCTCGGCGGTGACGGCGAGAGCGTCGTGGAGGAGGTCCGCTTCTCCTGGGACGGTACGACGCTGTGCGAGCAGACCACGGTGTCCGCGGAGCTGCCGAACCCGGTGGTGCTGACGTGGGACCACCGCGGGCTGGTGCCGCTGGCGCAGACGGAGCGGATCCTGGCGTCGGACCTGACGCAGGAGGAGGTCGACCGGCGGTTCTTCGCCATCGCGACGGACCTGGTGGGCGCGCCGACGGAGCTGGTGGACGAGGCAGGTGACATCGCCTGGCGGTCGCGGTCGACGCTGTGGGGGACCACGGCGTGGGCCCGGTCGAGCACGGCGTACACCCCGCTGCGTTTCCCGGGTCAGTACTACGACGCCGAGAGCGGGCTGCACTACAACCTGCACCGGCACTACGACCCGGAGACCGGCCGCTACACCTCGCCCGACCCGCTGGGGCTGGCGCCGGCGCCGAACCCGGTGGGGTACGTGCACAACCCGCACACCATGAGCGACCCGCTGGGCCTGTCGCCGTACCCGCAGGGCGGGGACGGGCCCAAGATCGGCGAGTACACGTCCAAGGGCGAGGGCCAGGACCTCAAGCGGTCGGCCATGGTCGGCGACGACCAGTGGCACTTCAACACCGGTCACGGCTACGACCGCGCGCACACGGGGCCGGGCGGGGTGCAGAACGACCTGCGGACGACCAACCTCAACCCGGATCAGATCGAGCAGGAGATCGTCTCGGACGTGTACCGGTACATGGACAACGGCGGGACCGTGCCGACGCCGGGGCCGGGGTTCTCGGGGCCGTTGGAGCGGTCGGTGCATATCGACGGGCACGATGTGGGGTACCGCGTCATCAAACGGCCCGACGGGGCCTATCAGCTCTCCACCTACTGGCTCAACTGATCACTGCTCGAGAAGGAAGTCATGTCCGATCTGATTGCCGCGTCCAGGGACCTCGGCCGGGTGCTCGACGAAGCCGGTGCCGAGAGCCGGCAGGTCCGGGACGCCGTCAGGGATTTCGTCGAGAAGGTCACGTTCGCGACCGCCGACGAGATCGTCGCGATGCTGCGGGAGGTGCTCGCCGAGGACTGGATGGCGCTGCCGCCGTGGGCGCGCAATCTCGCCTACCGGCTGGCCTGTCTGCAGCGTCCGGACGACGCTGAGCTGCTGCGGGAGGCCGCCGCGGACCTGCTGTGCTTCGGGCCGGACTGGGACGAGCAGGCGGAGGAGCTGAAGCGGAGGGCGGCGGAGCTGGAGTAGCCGCCTCCCGCACCCGGGAACGACACGGCCGCCGCCTCCCGTGGCCGGGAGGCGGCGGTCCGTGTGTGTGCGGTGGGTCAGTCCTCGCCGAGGTACGCCTTGCGGACGGACTCGTCGTGGAGGAGGTCCTGGCCGGTGCCGGACAGGACGATGTTGCCGACCTCCATGACATGGCCGCGGTCGGCGAGGGAGAGGGCCGCCTGGGCGTTCTGCTCGACCAGCAGAATCGTTGTGCCCTGCGACTTCAGCTCGGCGATGGTGGCCATGATCTTCTGCATCATGATCGGCGAGAGACCCATGGAGGGCTCGTCGAGCATGAGCAGCTTCGGCTGGGACATCAGCGCGCGCCCCATGGCGAGCATCTGCTGCTCACCGCCGGAGAGGGTGCCGGCGGCCTGGTTGCGGCGTTCGCCCAGGATGGGGAAGAGGTCGTAGGCCCGCTGGATGTCCTTCTCGATGCCTTCCTTGTCCTTGCGGAGGAACGCGCCGAGCTGGAGGTTCTCGAAGATCGTCAGGCGGGGGAAGATGTGCCGGCCCTCGGGGGAGTGGGCGAGGCCCAGAGCGACGATCTTGTGCGCGGGGACCCCGGTGAGCGGCTTGCCCTCGAAAAGGATCTTCCCGGAGGTGGGCTTCAGCAGACCGGAGAGCGTGCGCAGGGTGGTCGTCTTGCCGGCGCCGTTGGTGCCGATGAGGGTGACGACCTGGCCGGCCTCGACGCTGAAGGAGATGCCCTTGACGGCTTCGATCTTGCCGTAGGAGACCCGGAGGTCTTCGACCTCGAGGAGTGCGGTCACTTGGCCTCTCCCTTGGTGCTGGTGGTGCTGGGTGCGTCGCCGGACGTGCCGGTCCCGGCCTCGGTCACCTCGGTGGCCTCGGCCTCTCCGGGCTCGCCCTGGAAGGGCTCGCCCAGGTAGGCGGCGACGACACGCTCGTCGGCCTGGACGACGTCGGAGGTGCCCTCGACGAGCTTCTCGCCCTGGACGAGGACGGCGACGCGGTCGCAGAGGTTGAAGACGAAGCGCATGTCGTGCTCGATGAGCAGGACGGCGATGCCCTTGTCCCGGATGGCGAAGACGAGGTCCTCGGTGGCCCGGGTCTCCTGCGGGTTCATGCCGGCGGTGGGCTCGTCCAGCAGGAGCAGGCCCGGCTCGCTGGCGAGGGCACGGGCGATCTCCAGCTTGCGCTGCTCACCGTAGGGCAGGTTGCGGGCGAGGTGGTCGCGCTTGTCCGCGAGGCCGATGAACTCCAGGAGTTCCATCGCCCGTTCCTCGCTCGCCTTCTCGGCCTTCTTGAAGCCGGGGCCGCGCAGCAGGGCGGACCAGAGGCCTTCCTTGGTGCGGGTGTGCCGGCCGACGAGGACGTTCTCCAGGACCGTCATGTTGGCGAACAGGCGGATGTTCTGGAAGGTGCGCGCGATGCCGGCCTTGGTGACGAGGTGCGGCTTGGGCGGCAGGACCGTGCCCTTGTAGGAGACGGTGCCCTCGGTCGGGACGTACAGGCCGGTCAGGCAGTTGAAGAAGGTCGTCTTGCCGGCGCCGTTGGGCCCGATGAGGCCGACGATCTCGCCGGAGTTGACGGTGAAGTCGACCGAGCGGACGGCGGTCAGGCCGCCGAAGCGCATGGTGACGTCGCGTGCTTCGAGTACGGGTGTGGTCATGGTCGGTTACGCCCCCGCCTTGGTGACGGCCGGTTCGTCGGTCAGCGTCGTGGTTTCTGGTACGTCGAGTTGGCCGGTCTCGTGGAACTCCAGCTGGCGGCGGCGGTTGGCCACGATGCCCTCGGGGCGGAAGCGCATCAGCAGGATGAGCGCGATGCCGAAGGCGAGGAGCGACTTGTCCTGGAGGAAGACGAGCTTCTCCGGGATCAGGTAGAGCAGTGCCGCGCCGAGCAGGGGGCCCGCGACCGTGCCCATGCCGCCGAGGACGACCGCGGCGAGCAGGAACGCGGAGTTGGGCGGGGTGGAGCCGGCGAACTGGTACGGCGTCGGTACGACGCTGTAGGTGACGTGGGCGCTGACGGTGCCGGCGAGGCCGGCGAGGGAGGCGCCGAGGGCGAAGGCGATGAGCTTCACGCGGAAGCCGTTGATGCCCATGGCGGTGGCGGCGGTCTCGTCCTCGCGGATGGCGATCCAGGAGCGGCCGATGCGGGAGTCCGCGGCGCGGGTGTAGACGAGGACCACGATGGCCATGATCAGGACCATCAGCAGGTAGTAGTTGGCGAACCGGCCGAGGGTGAGGCCGCCGACGTCGTGCGCCTCGCCGAGGTTGAAGCCGAAGAGGCTCAGGTCGGGGATGGCGGCGATGCCGTTGGGGCCGTTGGTGATGTCCGGGCCGGAGGCGCCGTCCATGTTGTTGACGGCGATCCGGAAGATCTCTCCGAAGCCCAGGGTGACGATGGCCAGGTAGTCGCCGCGCAGCCGGAGCGTCGGGGCGCCGATGAGGACGCCGAAGACGAGGGAGGCGGCGGCGCCGGCCAGGGCGGCGGCCCAGAAGGGGAACTGGACGCCGGAGAAGCGGGAGAACTCGGACCCGGACACGAGGGCGGCGGTGTAGGCGCCGACGCCGAGGAAGGCGACGTAACCGAGGTCGAGGAGGCCGGCGAGGCCGACGACGATGTTCAGGCCGAGGGCGACGGTGCCGAAGATGAGGATGTTGACGCCGATGTTGGCGTAGTGGTCGTCGCTCTGCGTGAAGGGGAACGCGATCGCGGCGAGGAAGCCCATGGCCAGCGTGAAGCTGCGGTTGCGGGCGACGATCCGCGAGAAGCGGTCGAGGATTCCGGCGGTGTGCAGTGCCCACATGGCGAACGCGACGACGATGAGGTAGCCGACGAACAGCTCGCCGTACTCGGTGTCGATGCCGTAGGTGAAGACGCCGAGGCCGACGGCGGTCACGACGGTGATGACGGCGCGTTCGAGCCAGGGGGCGAGGGGCGCGGGGGCCGGGATGTGCTCGGCCTTGGCGACGTAGGCCTTCAGGTCGCTCTTGGTGCCGCCGGTGCGCTCCTGGGGGAGGGCGAGGGCGCCGAGGAGCGGCACGAGGGAGGCCACGGCGGCGATCCAGCCGCCCGGTTCCAGGTTGACGACGCCGCCCAGTTCCGCGCAGATCGCGATGACGGTGAACCAGGTGACGGCGAAGCCGCCGAGCGCGGTGAGGACCTGCGGCGCGTTGTTGCCGGCGGGCAGCAGCCAGCGCAGCCCGCGCACGCCGTACCCGGCCAGGGCGTACAGCGCGGTGAGGACACCGGCGACGAAGGTCAGCCACTGCAGGCCACCGGGGTAGCCGCTGATGGTGAGGTCGCCGGGGAACTCGGAGGTCCACGTCCAGGCCAGGAAGGCCGAGGCCGCGGTGGCGATGCCGCCGGCGAGCAGCAGGGCGCGGGCGGCCGCGAGGGGCAGCGGCAGCAGTCCGCGCGCGGGGGCGGCGGCCGGGGTCTCGGGTGTGGTCTTGGTCTCGGTCATGTGGATCACGCCCTGTCCGCGACGCGTTCGCCGAGCAGGCCCTGTGGCCTGACGAGCAGCACGATGATGAGCAGGCAGAAGGCCCAGACGTCCTTCCAGGAGCCGCCGCCGAAGAGGTGCATGCCGGGGATGTCGTCGATGTAGGCGGAGGCGAGGGTCTCGGCGATGCCGAGGACGACGCCGCCGAGCATGGCGCCGTAGATGTTGCCGATACCGCCGAGGACGGCCGCTGTGAAGGCCTTCAGGCCCATCAGGAAGCCCATGCGGTAGTCGACGTTGCCGTACTTCATGCCGTAGGCGAGGGCCGCGACGGCGGCGAAGAGGCCGCCGATGGCGAACGCGATGACGATGATGCGGTTGGTGTCGATGCCCATGAGCTGGGCGGTGTCCGGGTCCTGCGCGGTGGCCTGCATGGCGCGGCCGGTGCGGCTCTTGCGGACGAAGATCGCGAGGGCGGCCATGCAGATGACGGCGGCGCAGATGAGGAAGATGTCGGCGTCCTTGATGGTGACGGAGCCGATGTCGTGGGTGGTGTCGAGGCCGGGGAAGGCGCGCGCCTTGTCCGCCTCGGGGTAGAAGTTGCGGACGACTTCCTGCAGGGCCAGGGAGAGGCCGATGGCGGTGATGAGCGGTGCCAGGCGGGGTGCTCCGCGCAGCGGCCGGTAGGCGAAGCGTTCGGCTCCGACCGCGATGAGAACGGCGACGATGGCGCCGCCCAGCAGCATCAGCGGGACTGCGGCTGCCATGGGGGTGCCGTCGGGAAGTATGTAGAAGTAGACCGTGAGGGCGCCGAACGCTCCGGTCATGAAGATCTCGCCGTGCGCGAAGTTGATGAGCTGGACGATGCCGTACACCATCGTGTAGCCGATGGCGATCAGCCCGTACATCGAGCCTAGGAGCAGCCCGTTGGCCAGCTGCTGCGGCAGGGTGTTCACCGCGTGGCCTCCATGTCGCTATTGGTTGGGGTGTGCACTGTGGGTGCTGGTCTGTCCGGGTGTGGAAACGGGCCGCGCGGTCGGGGTCCTCCTGCCGCGCGGCCCGTGAGCGGTGGTGCGGGGTCGGTCAGTCGGCGGTGCCGGTCTTGGCGGCCTTCCACTTGCCCTTCTCGACCGCGTACACGGTGAGCTGCTTGTTGGTCGTGTCGCCGTACTCGTCGAAGGAGACCTTGCCGGTGAGGCCGTCGAAGTTGGACTTCTGGACCTCGTCGACGACCTTCGAGCGCAGGTCGTTGTTGTCGGTCGGCAGCTTGCCGCCGTTGGCGTCCTTGACGGCCTTCACAGCGCGGATGATGGCGCTGGCGGCGTCGTAGGAGTACGCGCCGTAGGCGCCGTAGTCGCCCTTGTAGCCCTTGGCCTTGTAGGTGGCGATGAAGTTCTTGGCCGCGGGCAGGGTGTCGGCGGGGACACCGATCGCGGTGGCGAGGTCGCCCTCGGAGGCCGCGCCGGCCGTCTCGATGTAGGTGCTGGCGAACATGCCGTCACCGCCGAACAGCGGGATCTTGACGCCGGCGCCCTTGAGCTGCTTCGTGATCAGCGACGACTCGTCGTACTGACCGCCGTAGTAGAGGATGTCGGCGCCGGAGTTCTTGATCTTGGTGACGAGGGAGCCGAAGTCCTTGTCGCCGGTGTTGATGTGGTCGGTCTGGACGACCGTGCCGCCCAGCTTCTTGAACTGTTCGGCGAAGATCTTGGCCAGACCCGCGCCGTAGGTCTGCTTGTCGTCGACGACGAAGGCCTTCTTCTTCTTGAGGTCGTTGAAGGCGTAGCCGGCGGCGAAGCTGCCCTGCAGTTCGTCGGTCGTGGCGGTGCGGAAGTACGTCTTGTACGGCCGCTTCTTGTCCGTCTGCCAGTTCTTGCCCTGGGTCAGCTCCGGGTTGGTGTTCGAGGGGGAGATCTGGACCATGTTGGCCGAGGCGAACACCTGCTGCATGGTCTGAGCGACGCCGGAGTTCAGCGGGCCGACGACGCCGACGACGCTCTTGTCGCCGGTCAGGGCCGTGGCGTTGGACTGTCCGGTGGCGGGCTGGGCCTTGTCGTCCAGGGCCTTGAGCTTGAATTTCACGCCCGGCACGAGGTTGTTCTTGTTGGCGTCGTCGACGGCGATCTGAGCGCCGTACTGGATGCCGAGACCGGTGGTGGAGTTCTCGCCGGACAGAGGGGCGTCGACGCCGATCGTCAGTGTGGTGGTGTTACCGCCGTCGCTCGAACCACCGCCGTTGTCGTCTCGGGAGCCGCAGGCGGTGAGAGTCAGAGCTCCGGTCGTGAGAACGGAGGTAAGAATCACCATGGAACGCTGTCGCACAATCAGTCCTTTCCGCAGGCTCGGCCGCCCTCTGCAGGGGCGGCGGGAGCCGCGCCGGTACCGAACTCCCGATGGAGCGGTGACTGGGCGTGACTCTAAGCGCGAGGAAGAACGTGGAGGAGGGTCTGACCAAGGCTGTGACGCTCTTGTTATGACACGAGGTAATGCAGAGCGGTACAGCGTGGGGGGTACAGCGGAATTCAGGCCGATTCGCCCGGTCCGCATAGTGAGAACCTGCAGGACTCGCGGCAGGTGCGTTCAGGTGTCTCAGCGGTTTTGGTGATGACCACTTTCGTTGCTGCAGGCGACTTGTAGGGCTTCCGAGAGGTCGCGCGCATAGCGCTCGCCCAGGATGAAACTGTGATCCTGTATTGCTTGCGGATTACGCAGGGTTACGTCCAGGAAAGGGAATCCGGCGTTCCTCGGTACTTTTCCGCATTCCGTGACATGCATGGTGATGGTGATCTTGCGGGGGGAACCTGCCCTTGTCCGGAAAGGGGGAGCCGGGCTCGCCGTCACCGTCAGGCCCGCGTAGGGCTGGGACACCCGGGTCACGCTGACCGGCGGCCCGGACCGCACGCTCACCAGCACGGAGAACCGGAACGCGTGGCTGCCGGCCGGGCGCGGGGCGGGCTGGTCGGCGGGGTAGGTCAGGGCGACGACCTGGATGGGATACGGCACCGGAGGGGGCGCCGGTGGCCGGGGCCGCGTGGCGTAGAGGTAACCGGCGCCGGCGAGGAGCAGGAGGGCGGCGAGGGTGAGGCGGAGGGGGCGAGAGTGGGGGAGGAGGTGTGTGGGGTGCGGGCGGCGCAAGATGCCGTCGGGACGGCGGCTCTCCGGGGCGAGGGTGCCGTCGCCCGGCTCGACCGGGCCGATCCCGCTCATGGCCCTGGCCCTGGCCCTGGCTCCGCGCCGGGCGAGGCCGGTTGCGGCGAGGCTGAGGGCTGCGGGGCTGCTGCCCATCCCATGTCCCGACGCTACGGCGGCAGGGGCGAGCGCACAACGGGCGGGACGGGGAAGGGCAGTTGGCGTCCGGCGGCGTCGGGTGCGCCCCGGGGCGGCCGGGCACGTTCGGCGATGGAGTCGGCCTGGGGCCGTTCAGTGCACGCGAGGTCGGCCGGGGCCGTTCGGCGCGCGGGAGGTCGCCCGGGCCCGTTCGGCGCGCGCCGGGGCGGGATCCGCTCGGCGCGCGCCGCGAGGGCGGAGGTGCGGTGCGGTCAGCCGGAGGCGCCGGCCTGCGCCGCGTC
Source organism: Streptomyces griseosporeus (assembly GCF_014656055.1). Lineage (GTDB taxonomy): Bacteria > Actinomycetota > Actinomycetes > Streptomycetales > Streptomycetaceae > Streptomyces > Streptomyces griseosporeus. The sequence continues at coordinate 273,482 of NZ_BNBR01000009.1, read as the reverse complement.
GCCGGGGTTGACGTCCCGCAGCAGGCAGGTCAGGCGGGCCGTGCACACGCGGCGGTCCTGCTCGTCGCTGATGACGATCTCGTACGTCGCCGTGGACCGTCCCCGGTGCACCGGCGTGGCGACGCCGGTGACCAGGCCGGAGCGGACCCCGCGGTGATGGGTGCAGTTCAGGTCGACACCCACGGCGATCTTGGTGCTGCCGCCGTGCAGCATGGAGCCGACCGAGCCGAGGGTCTCGGCCAGCACGGCGGAGGCCCCGCCGTGCAGCAGGCCGTAGGGCTGGGTGTTGCCCTCGACCGGCATGGTGCCGACGACGCGGTCCGGCGAGGCCTCCAGGATCTGCACGCCCATGCGCGTGCCGAGGTGGCCCGCGGAGAACAGGGCCTGCAGGTCGATGCCCAGGGCGGCGTACTCGTCGATGACCTCTTGCGGGAACTTCACGTGCTGCTGCTCGCCCATGGGGCCCGGCTCCGTTCGTCGAATCCGTCGATCTTTCGATCTGTCGGTCAGTCGGTCGTCCCGCGGGCACAGGGGCCGGCGGGTGACATAAGCAAACGCTCAGTCGGTGGCCGATTGTTCCAGACGGACGACGACGGACTTGCTGGCCGGGGTGTTGCTGGTGTCCGCGGTGGCGTCGAGCGGCACCAGCACGTTCGTCTCCGGGTAGTACGCCGCCGCGCAGCCCCGCGCGGTCGGGTAGTGCACGACACGGAAGCCGGGCGCCCGCCGCTCCACGCCGTCCTTCCACTCGCTGACCAGGTCGACGTACGACCCGTCGGCCACGCCCAGCGCCCGCGCGTCCTCGGGATGCACCAGCACCACCCGGCGCCCGCCCGTGATGCCCCGGTAGCGGTCGTCGAGGCCGTAGATCGTGGTGTTGTACTGGTCGTGCGAGCGCAGCGTCTGCAGCAGCAGCCGGCCCTCGGGCAGCTCCGGGTACTCCACGGGCGCCGCCGTGAAGTTGGCCTTGCCGGTGGCGGTGGGGAAGCGGCGCTCGTCGCGCGGGGCGTGCGGCAGGGTGAATCCGCCCGGCCGCGTCACGCGCGCGTTGAAGTCCTCGAAACCGGGGACCACCCGCGCGATGCGGTCCCTGATCGTGGCGTAGTCCTTCTCGAACTCCTCCCATGGCACCACGCTGCGCTCCCCGAGCACCCGGCGGGCCAGCCGGCACACGATCGCCGGCTCGGACAGCAGGTGCGGGCTCGCCGGCTCCAGCCGGCCGCGGGAGGCGTGCACCATGCCCATGGAGTCCTCGACGGTCACGAACTGCTCCCCGCTGCTCCGCACGTCGCGCTCGGTGCGCCCGAGGGTCGGCAGGATCAGCGCACGCGCGCCCGTGACGACGTGCGAGCGGTTCAGCTTCGTCGACACGTGCACGGTCAGGCGGGCGCGGCGCACCGCCGCCTCGGTGACCTCCGTGTCGGGGGTGGCGGAGACGAAGTTGCCGCCCATGGCGAAGAACACCTTCGCCTCGCCGTCCCGCAGCGCGCGGATCGCCCGGACCACGTCGTAGCCGTGCTCGCGCGGCGGGGCGAAGCCGAACTCCTTCTCCAGCGCGTCCAGGAAGGCGGGCGCGGGGCGTTCGAAGATGCCCATCGTCCGGTCGCCCTGCACGTTGGAGTGGCCGCGCACCGGGCACACACCCGCGCCCGGCCGGCCGACGTTGCCGCGCAGCAGCAGGAAGTTGACGACCTCGCGGATGGTCGGCACGGAGTGCTTGTGCTGGGTGAGCCCCATGGCCCAGCACACGATGGTCCGCTGCGAGGCGAGCACCATCTCCAGGGCCCGCTCGATCTCCGCGCGCGTGAGGCCGGTCGCGGTGAGCGTCTCGTCCCAGTCGGCGGCTCGGGCGACCCGCGCGAACTCCTCGTACCCGTGCGTGTGCTCGCGGACGAAGGTCTCGTCGACCGCGCCCTCGGTCTCGACGATCCTCTTGTTGAGGAGGCGGAAGAGGGCCTGGTCGCCGCCGATGCGGATCTGCAGGAACAGATCGGTGAGCGCGGCGCCGGCCGTGAGGCCCTTGGGGGTCTGCGGGTTCTTGAACCGCTCCAGGCCGGCCTCGGGCAGCGGGTTCACGCTGATGATCTTCGCGCCGTTCGCCTTCGCCTTCTCCAGGGCGGTGAGCATGCGCGGATGGTTGGTGCCGGGGTTCTGCCCGGCCACGATGATCAGGTCGGCCTTGTACAGGTCCTCCAGCAAAACGCTGCCCTTGCCGACGCCGATCGTCTCCGACAGCGCCGAGCCCGACGACTCGTGGCACATGTTGGAGCAGTCGGGCAGGTTGTTGGTGCCCAGCTCGCGCGCGAAGAGCTGGTAGAGGAACGCGGCCTCGTTGCTGGTGCGGCCGGAGGTGTAGAAGACGGCCTCGTCGGGGGAGCCGAGCGCGGCGATCTCCTCGGCGACGATGTCGAAGGCGCGCTCCCAGGTGACCGGCTCGTAGTGGTCGGAGCCCTCCGGCAGGTACATGGGGTGCGTCAGCCGGCCCTGCTGCCCCAGCCAGTAGCCGCTGCGGCCGGCGAGGTCGGTGACCGGGTGCGCGGCGAAGAACTCCGGGGTGACCCGGCGCAGGGTGGCCTCCTCGGCGACCGCCTTCGCGCCGTTCTCGCAGAACTCCGCCGTGTGCCGGTGCTCCGGCTCGGGCCAGGCGCAGCCCGGGCAGTCGAAGCCGTCCTTCTGGTTCACCCTGAGCAGGGTGAGCGCGGTGCGCTTCACGCCCATCTGCTGCCGGGCCATCCGCAGGGAGTGCGTGATGGCGGGCAGGCCGGCCGCCGCGTGCTGGGGCGCGCCGACCTCGGGCGCGTCCTGAACCGGATCGGCCTTCGGCGGCTTCGTCGCCATCGCAGCACTCCTTCGTCCGCATCTGTGAGGTACGTCTCCGATCCTCGCACGCGGCACTGACAGCCATCAGCCCCGGGCCTCCGCGGCCGGCGGCGGTGAGGGGCGCGCGTCCCCGCAGGTTCCGGCGGCGGGGCCCGCGGGTCCCTTCCCCCGGCCCGCACCTCCCCTCCTCCGTGCCCGCACTTCCCCTCCTCCCGTGCCGCTCCTCCCTCCTCCGTGCCCGCGCCTCCCTCCTCCGTGCCCGCTCCCCCCTCCTCCGTGCCCGCTCCCCCCTCCTCCCGTGCCGGCGCCTCCCCTCGCTCCGCGACCGGCGGTGGGGCTCGACTGTCAGTGGGCCGTGGCAGGATCGGGGGCGTGGCAGAGACAGCATCGAAGAAGACCGACAGCACCCCCGGCGCCGGCCGCCCGCGCCTGATGCTCATGGACGGGCACTCCCTGGCCTACCGCGCGTTCTTCGCGCTGCCCGCGGAGAACTTCACCACCGCGACGGGCCAGCCGACGAACGCGATCTACGGCTTCGCGTCGATGCTGGCCAACACCCTGCGTGACGAGGCGCCCACGCACTTCGCGGTGGCGTTCGACGTCTCCCGCAAGACCTGGCGGTCCGAGGAGTTCACCGAGTACAAGGCGAACCGCTCCAAGACCCCCGACGAGTTCAAGGGCCAGGTCGAGCTGATCGGCGAGCTGCTCGACGCCATGCACGCCCAGCGCTTCGCCGTCGACGGCTTCGAGGCCGACGACATCATCGCCACGCTCGCCACCCAGGCCGAGGCCGAGGGCTTCGAGGTGCTGATCGTCACCGGCGACCGGGACAACTTCCAGTTGATCACCGACAACGTCACGGTGCTGTACCCGACGAAGGGCGTCTCGGAGCTGACCCGGTTCACCCCGGAGAAGGTCTTCGAGAAGTACGGCTTGACGCCTGCCCAGTACCCGGACTTCGCGGCCCTGCGCGGCGACCCGTCCGACAACCTGCCCGGCATCCCCGGCGTCGGCGAGAAGACGGCCGCGAAGTGGATCAACCAGTTCGGCTCCTTCGCCGAGCTGGTCGAGCGGGTCGACGAGGTCAAGGGCAAGGCCGGACAGAACCTGCGCGACCACCTGGAAGCGGTCAAGCTCAACCGCCGCCTCACGGAGATGGTGCGCACGGTCGAACTGGACCGCACCGTCGCCGACCTGGAGCGCGCGCCGTACGACCGCAAGGCCGTCGCGATGATCCTGGACACCCTGGAGATCCGCAACCCGTCGCTGCGCGAGCGCCTGATGGCCGTCGACCCCGGCGCCGAGCAGGCCGAGACGACCCCGGTCGTCGCCGACGGCGTGACCGTCGACGGCACCGTCCTCGGCACGGGCGAGCTGGCCCCGTGGCTCGCCGAGCACGCGGGCGAGCCCCTGGGCGTGGCCACCGTCGACACCTGGGGCCTGGGCACCGGCTCCGTCGCCGAGGTCGCGCTCGCCGCGGCCGGCGGCGCCGCGGCCTGGTTCGACCCGGCGCAGCTGGACGAGGCCGACGAGACGGCGTTCGCGGCGTGGCTGGCCGACCCGGCGCGGCCCAAGGTCTTCCACAACGCCAAGGGCGCCATGCGCGTCTTCGCCGAGCACGGCTGGAGCGTCGACGGCGTCACCATGGACACCGCGCTCGCCGCCTACCTGGTCAAGCCGGGCCGCCGCTCCTTCGACCTGGACGCCCTGTCGATGGAGTACCTGCACCGCGAGCTGGCCCCCGCCGCCGCGGCCGACGGCCAGCTCGCCTTCGGCGCCGACGACGGCGCTGAGGCGGAGGCCCTGATGATCCAGGCCCGCGCGGTGCTCGACCTCGGCCAGGCCTTCGAGAGCAAGCTTGAAGAGGTCGGCGCCGCCGACCTGCTGCGCGACATGGAGCTGCCCACCTCCGCTCTGCTGGCCCGCATGGAGCGGCACGGCATCGCCGCCGACCGCACCCACCTGGAGGCCATGGAGCAGATGTTCGCGGGCGCCGTCCAGCAGGCGGTGAAGGAGGCCCACGCCGCGGCCGGGCACGAGTTCAACCTGGGCTCGCCCAAGCAGCTCCAGGAAGTCCTCTTCGGCGAGCTGGGCCTGCCCAAGACGAAGAAGACCAAGACGGGCTACACCACCGACGCCGACGCCCTGGCCTGGCTGGCCACGCAGACGGACAACGAACTGCCGGTGATCATGCTCCGGCACCGCGAGCAGGCCAAGCTGCGCGTCACCGTCGAGGGCCTGATCAAGACGATCGCGACGGACGGCCGTATCCACACGACGTTCAACCAGACCGTCGCGGCGACCGGCCGCCTGTCCTCCACCGACCCGAACCTGCAGAACATCCCGGTCCGCACCGACGAGGGCCGCGCCATCCGCCGCGGCTTCGTCGTCGGCGAGGGCTACGAGTCGCTGATGACCGCCGACTACAGCCAGATCGAGCTGCGCGTGATGGCCCACCTGTCGGAGGACGCGGGCCTGATCGAGGCGTTCACCTCCGGCGAGGACCTGCACACCACCGCCGCCTCCCAGGTGTTCGGCGTCGAACCCGCAGCCGTCGACGCCGAGATGCGCCGCAAGATCAAGGCGATGTCGTACGGCCTGGCCTACGGCCTGTCCGCGTTCGGCCTCTCCCAGCAGCTGAACATCGAGGCCGCCGAGGCGCGCGCGCTGATGGACGCCTACTTCGACCGCTTCGGCGGCGTGCGGGACTATCTGCGCCGGGTCGTCGACGAGGCGCGGGCCACGGGCTACACGGCGACGATCTTCGGCCGCCGCCGCTACCTGCCCGACCTCAACAGCGACAACCGGCAGCGCCGGGAGGCCGCCGAGCGCATGGCCCTCAACGCGCCGATCCAGGGCACGGCCGCCGACATCGTCAAGATCGCCATGCTCAAGGTCGACGCCGCGCTGCGGGAGGCGGACCTGAAGTCGCGCATGCTGCTCCAGGTGCACGACGAAATCGTCCTGGAGATCGCGCCCGGCGAGCGCGAGAAGGCCGAGGAACTGGTCCGCCGCGAGATGTCCAACGCCGTCGACCTCAGTGTCCCCCTGGGCGTCTCGGTCGGCGCGGGCCCGGACTGGGAGTCGGCGGCGCACTGACCCGCGCTGCCTGCGGCCAGGGGCTCCTCCGGCACGGAGTGCGCGGGGGAGCCCTCGGCGTGGGGGCGGGGCTGGTGTCGTTGCCCGAGTCGAGGTGGGTGCCGCTGCCGGTGCCCCTGCCGCCCCTGCCGGTGCCGGTGCTGGTGCTGGTGCCGGAGTCGAGGCGGCTGCCGCTGCCGCTGCCGCTGCCGGTGCCGGTGCCGGAGCCGAGGTCGAGGCCCATGCCCGTGCCGGTGATGGTGCGGGGCTGCGCGTCCGTGCGGTGGCGGGCTCCGCGTCCGCCGGCTGCGGTCTGCCGTGCCCGCCCAAGCCCCGCAAGGCCCGTCACCCGCCCGGCCCCCGCAGAAAGGCCCCCCGCGCCGCGCGCCCGCGAAGATGCGGGCATGGGTATACGCATGCTCCACCGCCGGACGGCACGAGCTCAGGCCCAGGAACCGGCTACGGCCCGCGCCGCCGCCGAAGCGGCCCTCTCCGCGTCGCTCCCCACAGTCCCGCCCTTCGCGGCGACCGCCAGTACCGCCCGCATCCCCGCCGACCCCGCCAGGGCCCTGGCCCGCCGGGCCGCCCGCCTGGGCCGCCGTATCGCCCGGCACGGACGCACCGTCCGCGGGGTCGTACGGCTCCCCGACGCCACCGCCTGGCGGGCCCGGGCGGACGTCGCCCTCGGGTACCTGGCCCTCCTGCTGGCCCGGCTGCCCCGGCCCCGCCCCACCCGCACCGTCACCGTGTTCGTGGCGACGCCCGCCACAGCGGCCGGCCCGGGGCTCAGTGAACGCCCGGACGGCTCCGGCCGGCCCCGGCACTGACCGCACTGACCGCGGCCCGCTCCCGCGGGGCGGGACGCCACAGCCGGACCCCCACGGCATACAGCAGCAGGCCGACGACCAGGCCCGCGCCCGCCCCGAAACACAGCGTCGGGATCAGTTCCCACGGCTTGGCGCTCGCGCCCCGGTAGTCCCACCAGCGCGAGGCCCGCTGCGCCGCCCCGGCCAGCGCACAACCCCCGACGACGGCCACCGCCAGCCACCGGTCGCGCGGCGTCAGCCAGGGCACCCCCACCGGCTCGGCCACGGGTGCCCGGCGCACCGCGCGGGTCACGAACACCGCGATGACGACGGCGGCGACGGCCGAACCGCCGTACTGCAGGTACCAGTACAGCGGTGAGCCCGCCACCTGACGGCCCAGCACGGGGAACAGCCGCATGCCCCACCGGTCGAGGTGGGTGAACGCGTCCCACACGACATGCGTCAGCGCGCCCAGCGCCGCCGAGACGTACCACCACAGCACTCCGGCCGGCCGGACCCGCGGGCGGGGCGCCCCGCACCGCAGCAGCGCCGCCCACCGCCCCTGCCGGGCCCGCGGCAGCAGCGCCACCAGCGGCTCGCGCACCAGCAGCCACAGCCCGACCAGCGCCCAGGCGATCACCACGTCGACGGTGAACACACCCGGGAAGGAGTGCGTGACGTCGCCGAACTCCATCGCCCCGGACACCGCGCTCGCCGCGTAGTACGTCATGTCGGGCGAGAACGACCCGGCGACGAGCACGGCCGGCACCAGCCGGCCGCGTCCGCTCCCGTCGGTGCGCACGGCGGGCAGCACGGCTGCCGCATGGCTCAGCGTGAACGGCAACAGGGCCCCCCGGGACGGACACCGGCCGGACCTCCCGGCCGTTGATCGGCGCCGTCCAGTATGCGCGACGCGGTTTCGCCCGCGGTTGCCCGAACACCATGTGGCCAACCGGTAAAAATCGGGCATGAACGGGTGTCCGGGCAAAGGAAGTTGTCGTAGGGTCACTGGGCGCCGTGCGAGGCAGCGCCGAAGGGACACGACCAGACCGGGGCGAACCGCGCAAGGCGCACGCGAACGAGCAACGTGCACAAGAACGTACATCGTGCACGAGAACGCACAACGCACAAGAGAAGAACGTAAACCCGTCACGAGGGCAACCAGCACGGCGGGTCGATCGTCACACCATGGCGAGCACGGCACACCGGGCACGGCAGACAACAGACGGACGCTCGGGCGTTCACGGGAGGGGTTCACTTCATGACGGCGCACTTCGGCAGCCGGCTGCGCAAGGGAGCGGTCACCACCACCGTGGCCGCACTGGCCGTGGCAGCGCTCACGGCGTCCCAGGCACCCGACGTCCTCGTCGAGGAGCAGGGCAGACCGACCACCACCGGCGCCCAGCCCACCCCGGACCTCCCCGCCGACGACACCGCCACCGGCAACTCGCGGTACTACACCGACCTGCCGCCGCTGAAGAGCCCCAACCCCGCGCCGACCACCGGCACCACACCGCCCGCGGCCGGGCAGACCGCCGGCGAGGCGGGCGTCCCCGCCACCGTCCTGGACGCCTACCAGAAGGCCGCGGCCGAACTCGCGCGCAGCAAGCCCGGCTGCAACATGCCCTGGGAACTCCTCGCGGCCATCGGCCAGGTGGAGTCCGGGCAGGCCCGCGGCGGCAAGGTCGACGCCAACGGCACCACGATCGGCAAGATCCTCGGCCCCAAGCTCAACGGCAACGGCTTCGCCCACATCCAGGACACCGACCACGGCGCCTACGACGGCGACACCACCGTCGACCGCGCCGTCGGCCCCATGCAGTTCATCCCGTCCACCTGGGCCTGGGCCGGCCGCGACGGCAACGGCGACGGCGTCGAGGACCCCAACAACATCTACGACGCCGCCCTCGCAGCCGGCCACTACCTGTGCCGCAACGACTGGGACATGGCCACCGACGGCGGCCTGCACGCGGCAATCCTCAGCTACAACAACTCCACCGAGTACCTGAACCTGGTCCTCACGTGGCTGGACTACTACCGCAAGGGCGCCCACGAGATCCCGGACGGCACCGGCCCCGTGCCCTCCCACCCCAGCGACGAGACCCCGTCCGGCGGCAGCACCCCGCCCGCGACTCCCTCCCCGTCGACATCGCCCCGGCCCGGCACGCCGCCCGCCGGCAACGGCAGCGCCTCGCCGAACCCGGGCACGCCCACGCCGCAGAAGCCGACCACCCCGGCCACCCCGAGCCCCACGCCCACGCCTCCCACCCCCACCGACACGGTGGACCACCTGGAGAACGCGGGCCCGGCCAAGCTCAGCGCGATGGCCGGCGACGCCTTCGCCCCGCGGATCAGCACCCGCGCCGAGACCGCCTCCGGAAGCCCCGTCGCCAAGGTGCGCATCCGCTTCACCATCGCCGGAGACACCGACACCACCTTCGCCGGGGGCGAGACGGTCGCCACGGTCATCACCAACAGCGCCGGCGTCGCGGTCGCGCCCGTCCTCCAGGCGGGCGAGAAGACCGGCGCCTTCACCGTCCGTGCCACCGTCGTGGGCCGGATCCTGCCGGGCGTGTCCTACGCGGCCGCCGTGACCGCGCGCGCCGCCGACACCCTCACCCGCACCGGCGACACGGCCCTGACCTGCACGCCCGGCGGCGAGTTCGCCGACCAGATCGAGGTGAAGGCCACCTACAAGGGCGCCGCCGCGGACCGGGTCGCCGCCACCGCCACCCTGATCAAGTCGGCCGACGACCCGACCGCCAACGACAAGGGCCCCTACTTCAAGGACGCCGACGGCAAGCCCGTCCGCACCCTCACCGCGCTGGAGACGGACGCCAACGGCCTGCTGAAGCTGCCCAAGCTGTACGCGGACGACACCACCGGCACCTTCCTGCTGCGCATCACCACCACCGGCGGTGCGACCCTCACCGTCGAACTGACCGTGGCCGCGGCGCAGACGTCCCCGAGCCCGAGCCCGTCGACCAGCCCCACGGAGTCGACCAGCCCGAGCCCGTCGGCTAGCCAGTCCGCCTGACACACCGTCGGCCTGACACCCCGTCCGGCCCGCCGAGCGCCCCTGCCGCCACCCGCCGGAGGGGCGCTCGCCGTCCGGCGCGGAGCGGGGCGCCCGCCGGCTCAGCGTCTGAGCCGCGCGTTGGTGTGCCGGGTCGGCTCCGCTGCCGCGGGGTCCTCCGGCCACGGATGCTTCGGATAGCGGCCCCGCAGATCCGCCCGCACGCCCCGGTAGCCGTCCCGCCAGAAAGAGGCCAGATCGGCCGTCACCGCCACGGGCCGCCCGGCGGGGGAGAGCAGATGGACCAGCACGGGCACGCCGGCCACCGACGGCGACTCGTGCAGACCGAACATCTCCTGCAACTTCACCGCCAGCACGGGCTGTTCCGGATCGCCGTAGTCGACGCGGATCCTGGACCCGCTCGGCACGGTGATCCGCTCCGGCGCCAGCTCGTCGAGCCGCCCCGCCTCCCCGGACGCCCAGGGCAGCAGCCGTCCGAGAGCCGCACCGGCGTCGATCCGCGCGAGATCGGCCCGCCGCCGCGCCCGGCCCAGCTCCGGCTCCAGCCACTCGTCCACGCGCGCGTACAGCGCCTCGTCCGACACGTCCGGCCACGGATCGCCGAGGTGCAGCCGCAGGAACGCCAGCCGCTGCCGCAGCGCCACCGCCTCCGGCGACCACCGCAGCATCCCGAGCCCTTCCTGCCGCAGCCCCTCCAGCAGCGCCTGCCGTACGAGCGCCGGGTCGGCGTCCGTGAGGGGCCGCACCGTCAGCTCGATCGCCCCCAGCCGCTCCACGCGCCGCGCCACCACGTCCCCGTCGGCCCAGCGCACCTCCTCCCGCTCCTCTGCCAGGGGCCCGGCGGCCGTGCGCGCGAGATCCTCGTCGATCGCCGCGGCGAGCCGCACCCGCGCGTGCCGGCTGCCCACCGGCCGGTCGGCCACGGCGACGGCGATCCACGGCGCGCCGCGCAGGACCGACCCCTCACCCAGGTCGGCCCGGGTCCCGGAAGCCAGCAGATACGACCCGCCGTCCAGCCGGGCGACCCGCTCGGGAAAGGCGAGCGCGGCGACGAGCCCCGCGACCCGGTCGACGGATCCCCCACCGTGCCCGTCCGGCCGACCGGCGGTGCCGGCCCCCTCCGGCCGACCTGTGCTGCCCGCCCCAGCGGCGGCGCGTCCCTCCGGCCTGCCGGCGCCCCCGGCCCCCACCTCCCCGAGAGCGGCCCGCAGACGCCGCACCTCGGCGCGCCACCGAGCGGAGTAGGCGTCACCCCCGCGCCGGGCGGCCCGCAGAGCGGCGGCCAGATCGTCGCCGTACTCCCGCGGGACCTCCTCCGACAGCAGCGCGACGACCTCGGCCCCCTCGCCGGAGGTGTCCAGCAGGGCCCGCCCCAGCCGGGGGTGCAGTCCCAGCCGCGTCAGACGCCTGCCCCGCTCCGTCGCCCGCCCGGCCGCGTCCACCGCCCCCACCGCCGTCAGCGCGGAGCGCGCCGCCGCCATCGCCCCGCCCGGCGGCGGGTCGAGCAGCGCCAGCCCGGCCGCGTCCGGGTCGCCCCAGCAGGCGGCCTGCAGGGCGAACGCGGTGAGGTCGGCCACCTTGATCTCCGGCGCCGGATACCGCGGCAGCCGCGCCTCCTCGGCCTGGTCCCAGCACCGGTACACCGTGCCCGGCGCCTCACGCCCGGCCCGCCCCGCCCGCTGGCGCCCCGCCGCCTGCGAGGCCCGTACCGTCGTCAGCGCGCTCAGCCCGCGCGCGTGGTCGACCCGCGGCTCCCGTGCCAGCCCCGCGTCGACGACCACCCGCACCCCCGGAACCGTCAGCGAGGACTCCGCCACCGACGTCGCCAGCACCACCCGGCGGCGCCCACCCGGCACCAGCACCGCGTCCTGCACCGCGGCCGGAGCCCGCCCGTGCACCTGGAGCACGTCCACGTCGCCCAGGTCCCCGAGCTGCCCCGCCACCCGCGCGATCTCGCCCACGCCCGGCAGGAAACACAGCACGTCCCCGGACCGCTCGGCCAGCGCCCGCCGCACCACCGACACCACATGCGCGAGCAGCGCCGGATCCACCCGCATCCCGTGCGGCGGCCGTACCGGACGCGCGGGCGGCGCCCACACCACCTCAACCGGATGCGACACGCCCCGCGCCTCGACCACCGGCGCCCCGCCCAGCAGCTCCGCCCAGCCCTCAGCGTCGGTCGTCGCCGACGCGGCCACCAGGCGCAGCTCCGGACGCAGCGCCTCACGCACGTCCCACAGGAACGCCGCCGCCGTGTCCGCGTCCAGATGCCGCTCGTGGCACTCGTCGAGCACCACCACGTCGACCCCCGCCAGCTCCTGGTCCCGCTGGAGCCGCTGGAGCAGGACACCGGTGGTCACGACCTCCACGCGCGTGTGCCGCCCCACCACGCGCTCGCCGCGGACGGTGTAGCCGATCCGGTCCCCGGCCTGCTCGCCCAGCAGCCAGGCCATCCGCCGGGCCGCCGCCCGCGCCGCGATCCGCCGTGGCTCGGCCACGACCACCCGCCGCGCCGGCCGCTCGTCCAGCAGCCCGGCCAGCGCCAGCGGCACCAGCGTCGTCTTGCCGGTGCCGGGCGGCGCGACCAGCACCGCGGCGCCGGGCGAGTCCAGGGCGTCGTACAGAGCGGGCAGGGCACTGCGCACCGGCAGCGCGTCCAGGGCGTCGTAACGGATCACGTCACCAGTGTCGTACGAGGGCACTCCGCCCCCGCCGGGCCTGTGGACAACCCCGAATCGAACGCCGCTCGCACGGAACGTCCCCTGGGCGCGCGCCTCAGTCCCGCTCGCACACGAAGATCGCCGTACCCGGGATGAGGTGCCCGCGCAGCGGCGACCAGCCGCCCCACTCCGAGGTGTTCCAGGCCGGCCACTCCGGCTCGACCAGGTCCACCAGCCGGAAGCCCGACGCCACCACGTCCCGGACGCGGTCGCCGAGCGTGCGGTGGTGTTCCACGTACACCGCGCGGCCCTCCTCGTCCTGCTCGACGTAGGGCGTGCGGTCGAAGTAGGAGGCCGAGACGCTCAGCCCCTCCGGGCCCGGCTCGTCCGGGAACGCCCAGCGGATCGGGTGGGTCACCGAGAAGACGAACCGCCCCCCGGGCCGCATCACCCGGCGCACCTCCCGCAGCACCTGCCGCGGATCGGCGACGAAGGGCAGCGCCCCGTACGCCGAGCACGCCAGGTCGAAGGAGGCGTCCGCGAAGGGCAGCGCGCCAGCGTCCGCGCACACCAGCGGGAAGCCGGCGCCGATGCGCAGCGCGTGCTGCAGCTGCCGGTGCGAGATGTCCAGGGCGACCGGGCGGGCACCCTGGGCGGCCAGCCAGCGCGCGCATTGGGCGGCGCCGGCGCCGATCTCCAGCACCTCCCGGCCCTTCAGCTCCTCCGCCGGGCCGAGCAGCTCGGCCTCCACCTCGTCCAGCCCCTCGGGGCCCCAGACGAACCGGTCGTCGCCGAGGAAGGTGCCGTGCTCGACCTGGTACTCGTCGGCGTTGCGGTCCCACCAGCCCCGGTTGGCCCGGACGCTCTCCGCGACGCCGGCCTCCCGCCGGGTCGCCTCGGGCTCGGCGTCCTGCTCGGCCGCTGTGAACGCTTCGGGCTCTTGGATGATCGGCTCCCTCGTCGTACTCTTCCGTCCAGCCGGCCCCGGTCGTGTCGGAGAAGGGACGCGGCAGGCCCGCGTGGCCTCAGAAGACACGATTTGTGCCGGGAATGCGGCGATCCGCCCCGGGTGTGCGGCTTCGCGCATTGACCCTGTCCGGCTGCCCCCGTATGCTACAAGTTGCGCTGCGGGCCTGCGCACCTCAGACGTAGCAGGCTGCGCTCGCATCTGTTGTATGTCCCCTCGGTTGTCGAGGCGCCACCGGGCACCCGGTGTCTGGATTGGCGCTTCCTTGGCTGTCCGGCTTCTGCAGAGCGAAACGGGCTCCGGCGTAGCAGTACCTACGACTTCAATGTCCGTACCGGAGCCCTTTCCCACATGACGAGCAGCACCGAGACCACCGCCACCACCCCGCAGGTAGCGGTCAACGACATCGGTAACGAGGAAGCCTTCCTCGCCGCGATCGACGAGACGATCAAGTACTTCAACGACGGCGACATCGTCGACGGCGTCATCGTGAAGGTCGACCGGGACGAGGTCCTGCTCGACATCGGTTACAAGACCGAAGGCGTTATCCCGAGCCGCGAGCTCTCGATCAAGCACGACGTCGACCCCAACGAGGTCGTCGCCGTCGGTGACGAGATCGAGGCCCTGGTCCTCCAGAAGGAGGACAAGGAAGGCCGCCTGATCCTCTCGAAGAAGCGCGCCCAGTACGAGCGTGCCTGGGGCACCATCGAGAAGATCAAGGAAGAGGACGGGATCGTCACCGGTACCGTCATCGAGGTCGTCAAGGGTGGTCTCATCCTCGACATCGGCCTCCGCGGCTTCCTCCCGGCCTCCCTGGTCGAGATGCGCCGTGTCCGCGACCTCCAGCCCTACGTGGGCAAGGAGCTCGAGGCCAAGATCATCGAGCTGGACAAGAACCGCAACAACGTGGTCCTGTCCCGCCGTGCCTGGCTGGAGCAGACCCAGTCCGAGGTCCGCCAGACGTTCCTCACGACCCTCCAGAAGGGTCAGGTCCGCTCCGGTGTGGTCTCCTCGATCGTCAACTTCGGTGCCTTCGTGGACCTGGGTGGCGTCGACGGTCTGGTCCACGTCTCCGAGCTGTCCTGGAAGCACATCGACCACCCCTCCGAGGTCGTCGAGGTCGGCCAGGAGGTCACCGTCGAGGTCCTCGACGTCGACATGGACCGCGAGCGCGTCTCCCTGTCGCTGAAGGCGACCCAGGAAGACCCGTGGCAGCAGTTCGCCCGCACCCACCAGATCGGCCAGGTCGTGCCCGGTAAGGTCACGAAGCTGGTTCCGTTCGGTGCGTTCGTCCGCGTGGACGAGGGCATCGAGGGTCTGGTCCACATCTCCGAGCTGGCCGAGCGCCACGTGGAGATCCCGGAGCAGGTCGTCCAGGTCAACGACGAGATCTTCGTCAAGGTCATCGACATCGACCTCGAGCGCCGCCGCATCAGCCTCTCGCTGAAGCAGGCCAACGAGTCCTTCGGTGCCGACCCGTCCGCGGTCGAGTTCGACCCGACCCTGTACGGCATGGCCGCGTCCTACGACGACCAGGGCAACTACATCTACCCCGAGGGCTTCGACCCGGAGACCAACGACTGGCTGCCGGGCTACGAGAAGCAGCGCGAGGAGTGGGAGCGCCAGTACGCCGAGGCGCAGTCCCGCTTCGAGCAGCACCAGCAGCAGGTCATCAAGTCCCGCGAGGCGGACGCCCAGGCCGCTGCCGAGGGTGGCGAGGCTGCCGCTCCGGCCGCCTCCGGTGGCGGTTCGTACTCCTCCGAGGGTGGCGACACCTCCGGCGCCCTGGCGTCGGACGAGGCGCTGGCTGCCCTGCGCGAGAAGCTGGCCGGCGGCCAGAGCTGACGCTCAACCGCTGAGGCCTAGCCGACCGCTTGGTCCATAGCCGAGGGACCGCACCCTTCCCGGGTGCGGTCCCTCGGTGTTTTCCGGCCCGGCCCCTCGACGTCTCCTGATCAAGAGCGCGGACCCGGGAATGCCCACGCCGCGCGCCTCGTTGTTCACTGTGAACACGAGGAGGAGCGGTCCAAGTGCTTGATCCGCAGGGTTTGTACGCATGGGAGCCGAAGGGCCTGGCTGTCGTCGACATGGCGCTCGCCCAGGAATCGGCCGGACTTGTCATGCTCTACCACTTCGACGGATACATCGACGCGGGCGAGACCGGCGACCAGATCGTCGACCGGCTCCTCGACTCGCTGCCCCACCAGGTCGTCGCCCGCTTCGACCACGACCGGCTCGTGGACTACCGCGCCCGCCGGCCGCTGCTGACCTTCCGCCGTGACCGCTGGACGGCGTACGACGAACCCGAGATCACCGTCCGGCTCGTCCAGGACGCCACCGGCGCGCCGTTCCTGCTGCTGTCCGGGCCCGAGCCGGACGTGGAGTGGGAGCGCTTCGCCGCCGCCGTGCGGCAGATCGTGGAGCGGCTCGGCGTGCGCCTGTCGGTCAACTTCCACGGCATCCCCATGGGCGTGCCGCACACCCGCCCGGTCGGCCTCACCCCGCACGGCAACCGTACGGACCTCGTCCCCGGGCACCGCAGCCCCTTCGACGAGGCCCAGGTGCCCGGCAGCGCCGAGGCGCTCGTCGAGTACCGCCTGATGGAGGCCGGCCACGACGTGCTGGGCGTCGCCGCGCACGTCCCGCACTACATCGCCCGGTCCCCGTACCCGGACGCGGCGCTGACCGTCCTGGAGGCCATCACCGCGGCCACCGGTCTGGTGCTGCCGTCCGTCGCGCACTCCCTGCGCACGGACGCCCACCGCACGCAGAACGAGATCGAACGCCAGATCCGCGAGGGCGACGAGGAGCTGACCGCCCTGGTGCAGGGCCTTGAGCACCAGTACGACGCCGCCGCGGGCGCCGAGAGCCGCGGCAACATGCTCGCCGAGCCCGTCGACATCCCGTCCGCGGACGAGATCGGGCGCGAGTTCGAGAAGTTCCTGGCGGAACGCGAGGGCGACAACTGAGCCCGCGCGAGCTCCCCGGCCCTGCCCCCGCCGCTGTCGGTGGCAGGGCCTAAGCTTCCGGTCATGCTGAAGGTGGGCCTGACCGGCGGGATCGGCGCCGGCAAGAGCGAGGTGTCCCGGCTGCTCGTCGAGTGCGGGGCCGTACTGATCGACGCGGACCGCATCGCGCGCGAGGTCGTCGCGCCCGGCACGCCCGGTCTCGCCGCCGTCGTCGACGCCTTCGGCGAGGAGATCCTCACCGAGGACGGCAGCCTGGACCGCCCCAGGCTGGGCTCCATCGTCTTCGCCGACCCGGACAAGCTCGCCGTCCTCAACGCGATCGTGCACCCCCTGGTGGGCGCCCGCTCCCGCGAACTGGAACAGGCCGCCGCCGAGGACGCCGTCGTCGTCCACGACGTCCCGCTCCTCACCGAGAACGGCCTCGCCCCGCTCTACGACGTCGTGGTCGTCGTCGACGCCGCCCCGCAGACCCAGCTCGACCGGCTGGTCCGGCTGCGCGGCATGACCGAGGAGGACGCACGCGCGCGGATGGCCGCGCAGGCCGACCGGGAGAAGCGCCGCGCGATCGCCGACATCGTGATCGACAACGACGTACCCCTGGAGCAGCTCCGGCAGCGGGTCCGCGAGGTGTGGGCGGAACTGCGGCGCAGAGCGCACGGTCAGGGCGCCGCCGCGCCGGCGCCCGGCGAGGAATAGGGGTACTCGGTCCAAGCGTTGAACCCCTGCAGCAAGGGAAGGATTTTTCCGTGCCCGAAATCAGCGGTTCGACCGGAGGTACTCCGGAGACACACGTCATCGACTACCGCGCGGCCGAACAACTGCTCGCCGCGCGCGACCCGCGGGGTGCGGTGAAGCTGCTCGACTCCGTCATCGCCGCGCACCCGGAGAACACCGCCGCCCGTCTGCTGCGCGCCCGCGCCTTCTTCGCCGCCGCGCAGCTGCGCCCCGCCGAGTTGGAGTTCTCCATCGTGCTGGAGCGCGAACCGGACAACGCGTACGCGCACTTCGCGCTCGCCCGCACCTACCAGCGCCAGGGCCGCGAGGACCAGGCCAGGCGCCATTTCCGTCTGGCGGCGGCGCTGGACCCGAACCCGCAGTACCTGAGGGCCGCCCGTTTCGACGACTGAGGTCCGGCTCCACAAGGACGTGCGACCCAACGGCCCGGGGTAGCGAGCGCTACGGGTAGCGATGGCGGTGCTCCGGCGGGCGGTACGGCGGGACGTCCGGCCCAGGCTGGAAGTGCGGGCCCTGCCGGATGTGCTTGAGGATCACCGCCAGGTCGACCGTGATCACCAGCCACAGCGCCCCGCACGCGGCAGCCCAGCCCGGCCGCCCGACCAGCGCGAACACGGCCGTGCCGAAGATCGCCCAGACCAGACCCCACAGGCTCAGCCACAACCTCATCCGCAGCGCGCTGCGCGCTGTCGTCGGCTCACTGCCCGTCCGCATCTCGACCACCCGCTCCTCTTTTGAACGTACTCTTCGCCGGAGACGTTCTCCACACCGGAAGAGCGGGCGCCCGACGGGCGTCCGGCACCGTCAGGCAGGGGGCTGTGCGCGTGTTCGGGGACGACGACGAACTGGCCGAGACGCTCTGCGATCTCGCCGTGCCGCACGAGGACATCAACACCGTCGTGCGGATGAGCCGGCGGGTGACCGACGACCCGGAGCTGCGGGCCGCCGTGGAGCGGTCGCTGGCGGTGCTCGTCGAGGGCATGGGGGAGATCCGGGACGGAGCCGAGCTGCCCGAGCTGGACTGGCCCTCGGGCCCGCTGCAGCGGTACTTCCCGCTGTACGTCCTGCTGGCGGCCCTGCCCGCCGTACGCGCCCACCACCGTGACCGGGCGATCCCGCCGGAGGTCGGCCGGCGCACCCTCGCGGACACCGGCCGCTGCCTGGCCGCCCACCGCAGGCGGTACGGCACGGGAGGCGTCCTGGCACCGCGCTGGCTGACCCTGCACTTCCGCGGCGAGCTGTACCAGCTGGGCCGGCTGCAGTTCCAGCGCGGCCGGATCGGCTCCTGGACCGGCGACTCCATCGCGGCGGCCGGCCTCCCGGTCGGCACCGGGTACTTCGGCCTCGGCCTGCACATCCCCGACTTCCTCGGGCCGCTGACGCCGCGGGCCGTGGACCGGTCCCTGGAGCTGGCCCGGGCCTTCTTCGCCCGCCACTACCCCGACGAGCCGTACCAGGTGGTGACGTGCGGCTCGTGGCTGCTCGACCCGCAGCTGAAGCGGTACCTGCCCGAGGGCTCCAACATCGTCCGCTTCCAGGAACGCTTCCACATCAGCCGGCTGCCCGACGAGCCGGAGGACGACGTGCCGGTCCGTTTCGTCTTCGGCGGTGCCCCGGACGCCGACGTGGAACGGCTGCCGCGCCGGACGGCTCTCGAACGGGCGGTGGTCGACCATCTGCGGGGCGGCGGGCACTGGTATGTCGGCCACGGGTGGTTCCGGCTGTGACGCCCCGACCACTGACGCCCCGACCACTCGAACGGGTGAACCCGTGGCGAGGGGGAACGGCCGTGCGGAAGCGGGCCGTTGGACGGGCATGGAGCTGAAGACGCGAGCGGGACATCAGGGGACGGGACCCGGGGCGATCACCCCGGACGGCTGCGCGGTCGAGCTGTACTCCCGGCTGCCGGCCGGGCCGGAGCCGGACATCATCGAGGCCGCCGTGCCGGCAGGCGCGAGCATGCTCGAACTGGGCAGCGGGGTGGGCCGCATGACCCATCCGCTGCTGGAGCGGGGCTTCACGGTCACCGCGGTCGACGAGTCCCCGGAGATGCTGGCCCGGGTGCGCGGGGCACGCACGATATGCAGTCCCATCGAGGACCTCGACCTGGGCGAGAGGTTCGACGTGGTGCTGCTTGCGTCGTTCCTCGTGCACGCCGCCGACCTGGACGTCCGACGCGGCCTGCTGCGCACGTGCGTTCGGCATGTGGCCGAGGACGGCTGTGTCCTGATCCAGCGGGAGGGCGAGGACTACCACAGCCGTGTACCGCGGGAGCGCCGCGACCCCCACGGCTTCACGGTACGGATCCTCTCCTCCGAGCCGGTCAACGAAGGCGTGCGCTCGGTCCACGCCGAGTACGTCTTTCCGGACGCCACCTGGACCCAGACGTTCCGTGCCCGGCCGCTGACGAAGGAACAGTTCGAGGAGGCGCTCGCCGAAGCGGGGCTGAGGGTCGACCGGTATCTCACGGAGGACCGGATATGGGTGCGGGCGGTGCCTGCGGCGGCATAGCGCGGCGGGGGCGGCGGACGGCCCGTCGGAGGCGATGACTTGGGCCGGCCGCGATGAGTTTCGGGGCGAGTGCCGGTCTACCTCTGTGACACCAGCATGGACCGCTTCCCGCAGGAGACCCCCATGTCCGAGACCACCGCTCCCGTCACCGCCTCTCCCGCCGCCACGGCTCCGGTCACGAGCGCTTCCGCCGCCTCGTCCCGTACGGCCGTCGCCGAGGCCGCCCCCACGCGGGGGCGCCGCGCCCGGGCCGCGCTGCGCGCAGTGCAGGTGCTGCTCGCTCTGTTCTTCGGGCTCGCGAGCGCTCTGCCGAAGCTGATCGCGCACCCGACCGCGGCGGAGGCCTTCGACAAGATCGGCTGGGGCAGCGCGGGCATGTACACCATCGGCGCACTGGAACTGGCCGGGGCGGTGGCGCTGCTCGTCCCGGTGCTCCAGTCCCTGGCGGCGACGGCCCTCAGCGGGCTGATGGTGGGCGCGTTCGTCGTCCAGCTCAGCGTCTTCGACGGGGAGAACGCGGCGACGCCGCTGATCCTGATGGTCCCGCTCGTCCTCATCGCCTGGGCCCGCCGGGGGCACAACGCGGAGCTGGTGGCGTGGCTGCGGCGGCAGGGGTGACCGGTCAGCGCCCTCCGGCCCGTCCCCGGCCACCGCTCGCCGGCCCCGGCCCCGGCCCAGCGCCGGGGCCGCCCGGCCAGCCGGGTGCGCCCAGGCCGCGCAGCCGTTCCAGCTCGCGGCGGTCGCGCTTGGTGGGGCGGCCCGCGCCGCGGTCGCGGATGCCGGCCGGGGCGACGGCCTCGCGCGGCGGGGGCGGCGGGCTGTTGTCGATGTAGCACTGGGCGGCCACGGGAGCGCCCACCCGCTTGCGGATCAGCCGCTTCACGACGACGACCCGCTCGCGGCCCTCGTTCCGCAGCCGTACCTCGTCGCCGATCCGGACCGAGTGCGCTGGCTTCACCCGCTCGCCGTTCACACGGACATGACCGCCCTTGCAGGCGGCGGAGCCGAGGGAGCGGGTCTTGACCAGGCGTACGGACCAGATCCAGCTGTCGATACGGACCGACTCGCCGTTCGCCGGAGCCGCGGCCTCGGCGGCGGCCACCGCGGCGGCGATCTTCGCGTCGTCGGGCTGACCGGCGTCCGTTCCAATGGTGCGAGTGCCCGTGCCGGCGTCGGTGCTGGTGGCAGTGCCCGTACCGGTGGTGGCGTCCCGGGCGGTGGAGGCGGCCGTGCCGGGCAGGTCCATGCCGGTGCGCTCGGGCTCGGGCGTGTCGTCCGTCGGGGGGTGGTCCGTACCTTCAGCAACCATGTCCCCGACCTTAGCTCCCCGCGCGGCACGCATCCGAGCGGTTTCCTACGGTGGAGACATGAGTGCCGCCCGTCCTTCCCCCGCAGGTCTTCCCGAGCTCGACCGGCGGGTCGCCGGATGCCGGGCCTGTCCCCGGCTCGTCGACTGGCGGGAGGAGGTGGCGCGCACGAAGCGGGCCGCGTTCGCCGACTGGACGTACTGGGGGCGGCCGGTGCCCGGGTTCGGGCCGGCGGACGCCCGGCTGCTGATCGTCGGCCTCGCCCCGGCGGCGCACGGCGGCAACCGGACCGGCCGGATGTTCACCGGAGACCGTTCCGGCGACGTGCTCTACCAGGCGCTGTACGACGTGGGGCTCGCCTCCCAGCCGACGTCGGTGAGCGCGGGTGACGGGCTGGAGCTGTACGGGGTCCGGGTCACGGCCCCGGTGCACTGCGCACCCCCGGCCAACCGGCCCACGCCCGAGGAGCGGGACACCTGCCGGCCGTGGCTCGTGCAGGAGCTGCGGCTGCTGCGGCCGACGCTGCGGGCGGTGGTGGTGCTCGGGGCGTTCGGCTGGCAGGCCGCGTTGCCCGCGTTCGCCGAGGCGGGCTGGGCGGTGCCCCGGCCCCGTCCGGCCTTCGCGCACGGCGCCCGGGCGGTGCTGGAGGGCCACGACGGCCTGGAGCTGTTCGGCTGCTTCCATGTGAGTCAGCGCAACACCTTCACCGGCCGGCTCACCCCCGACATGCTCCGGGACGTGCTGCGCACGGCGGCGCAAGCCGCGGGGCTGCCCCATCGCGAGGAGGGGCGGTGACAGGAGGGGCGGTGACAGTCACGGCGCTCACCGGAGGGCCCCGCTCCCGCGTCCCCGTCGTCCCGCCACCCCGCGCGATGGCGTGGCCTCACGGCGTCCAGACGTACCGCACGTCCGGTTCCCGTTCCTCGTTCCCGCTGCCGTCGGTGGACTCGACGGCGACGAAGCCGTGCCGCTCGTAGAACCGGTGGGCGGGTGTGTTCACCTGGAACGTCCACAACTCCAGGCCGCCGGGCCGGCGTTCCTTGGCGAGGGTGACGAAGCGGTCCCCGATGCCACGCCCCCGCCAGTCGGGGTCGAGGTACAGCTGGGAGAGCAGGGCGCCGTCGCCGAGCACCATCAGACCCACGATCCGCCGCCCGCCGCCGTCGGCTGCCTCGGCCACCCACGTCTCCCGGTGCGGCACGACCACGTCCCGCAGGTAGGCCCGCACCTCGTCGTCGGACCGGGGCCGGACGACCGTGGGCAGCGCGGCGGTGAACGACCGCAGATAGACATCGGCGAGGGCACCGGCGTCCGCGGGTACGGCCCGGCGCAGCGTGACGCCCGACGGCGCCTGTCCCGAACTCACCGGCTGTCACCCTCCGGTACGACGGCCGTGGCCGTGATCTCCACGAGCTGCCCGGGGTAGCCGAGGCAGGCCACCCCGAGCAGCGTCGAAGAGTGCGGCCCGGCGCTCAGCCCGGACGCCTCGACGACGTCCCACACGGCGGAGAGCACCGCGGTGTCGGCACTCACGACGTGCACGTCGGTCACCACGACGTGCTCCAAGTCGCTGCCGACGGCGCGCAGTTGCTCCCGCAGGTTGCGCAGCACCTGCTCGGCCTGCCGTACGGGGTCGCCGTCGCCGACCAGCTTCCCGTCGGCGTCGAGGGGCACCGAACCGGCGAGGAAGGCCAGCTTCGTGCCGGCCTCGACGACCGAGGCGTGCGAGTAGACGGGGGGTGGGAAGAGGCCGGGGACGGTGACGCGCCGGATCATGCGGGCGGCTCCTTGCGAGCGACGGATCGAGGGACGGCGGATCGATGGACGACTCATCGACTCATCGACTCAATGGCTCATCGACGGATCGATGGATCGGCGGCACAGCGTGCGCCGACCCCCGATCGTCCGTGAGAACCCGGCTCGCCCGCACCCGGTTTTCCGGGCCGCCGGGCCGAACGGCCCCCGGTCTCACGCGGGGTCCGACACCTGGCGCGCGCACTCCTCCGCGAGATCGGGGTACGTCTGCCGGATGGCCTCGTACACGCGCCGCCGCAGCAGCGCCTCGGCGCCCGCGCGGCCGGTGCCGCCGTCGAGCCCGTCCAGCAGCTCGTCGTAGCGAGTCAGCTGGTGGCGCAGGTAGGCCACCTTCCATCGGTCCAGCGTGCGGCGATCCAGGTCCTCGACGCCGGCCGGCTCCGCCGTCCGGTCCGGCCGCTCGTGCCTCTCCTCCTCCAGCGTCCGTTTCCGGTGCTCGACGGCCAGTGCCGTCAGCCGGTCGGGTGTCAGCCGGGGCACCTCGATCGGCTCGGCGACGATCCGGATCAGGACCTCGCGCCGCCTGCGGTAGGCCGCTGCCTTGGCCGTGACCGACCGGCGCGCCGCGGCCGCCGAAACGGCCCGGAACTCCTCACCGCGCTCCACCGCCTCCACCCGCTCCAGGCGGTACAGCCGGGTCCGCGGGGCCGCCGGGGAGACCGGGTTGGGGCGCAGCAGATCCGGTTCGCCGAGCAGCCGCCGCACCATGCCGGGCGTCCAGCCCCGGGCCCGCAGCCCGGCGACCGACACATGCCCCCGCGCCGTCTCGTCGCCCGCAGTAGTGCCGTACTCCGTCACAATGACCTCCCCCGTGATTACGCTGAGTGACACCTCCTTGATACAGCGCCCCACTGACAATCACCCCGGACGGCCCGACGCTGCCGGGCGCCCCGCCCCGCGCAGTGGCCTTGTGTTCATAAAGAACGCGCCCTCCCGCCCGACTGTCACACGCCTGAAATACGACCGTCCCTTCGCCTCCGTGTTCGTGATCTACGGTGGAACACACACCCCACCGCCCGGCCACCGTCGCCCGAAGGCACACCCCGCCCTCGTCCGGACAGGAGCCCCGTGTCGCGCCGCCCCCTTCTCGACCTTCCGCCCTGGCTCGCTCACGCGTTGCGCGCGCAGCGCGGGCCCGTGCCCTGGAGTGCGGTGGTGCGCGGTGCTCTGGCCGCCGGGCCGTTGCTGCTCGCCGCGCTGGTCCTCGGGCGGGTGTCGCTCGGTGTCGTCGCCGCCATCGCCGCCATGCTGGCCGGGATCAACGACCGGCCCGGCAGCCGGCGGGCGTCCGTCAAGCGGATCGGCGTGCCGGCGCTGGCCGGGGCCGTGGGCCTGTGCGCGGGGACGTATGCCGGGCAGTACGCCGGTCCCGTCCCGCTCACCCTCCTCCTCACCGCGCTCGGGCTGCTCGCGGGCGGGGTCAGCGCCGTCGGGCCCGTCGCCTCCGCGGCCGGTACGCAGGTGCTGGTCGCCGCCGCCATCGGGGCCGGGATGCCGTTGCCGGAGAGCGGCTGGCAGCGCGGGCTGGCCTTCCTCGCCGGTGCCGGCTGGCTGCTGGCGCTGCGGCTCGCGCTGCCGACGCCCGGGTCGGTCGGCGGCGACTTCCGGTTCGACGGCGAACGGGCGGCCGTCGCCCGCGTGTACGACGCGATCGCCGACCTGCTCGACGCCGCCGGCTCCGCGCACGCCGAGGACCGCCGCGCCGCCCTCACCGCCGCGCTCGATCAGGCGCAGGACGCCCTCACCGGGCCCCGGCTGCGCCGCTACGCCTCCTCCGCGGCCGAACGGCGCCTGCACGCCCAGTACGCCGCCGCCCTGCCGCTCGCCGAGGCGGCCACCGCCCTCGCCTGGGCCGGGGAGGCCGTCTCGCCGAGGGCGGCGGCCGGGCCCCGTCGGCTCGCCGCCGCCGTACGCGCGCAGTCGCCCACCGGGCCGCTGCCCGCGCCGGACCGTTCCGCCCCCGCGCTGCGCGCCCTCGACGACGCCCTGCTGCACGCCGCCGAGACCTTCGACCGTGGGGACGGCCGGCGGGACCTGCACACCCGGCGGCGTACCGCCCGGCAGCTGCTCGCGGCCGTCCTCGGTCGGGGCGGGCGCGAGTACGGGCTGCGGGTCGCCCTCTGCTTCGGCGCCGGAGTCGCCGCGGCTCAGGCGCTCCACCATGCCCGCTGGTACGGCCACCACAGCCACTGGTACTGGCTGCCCGCCACCGTCGTCTTCCTCGTCAAGCCCGACCTCGGGCCGCTCGCCTCCCGGGTGCTGTGCCGGGCCGCCGGGACCGTGCTGGGCGCACTCGTGTTCGCCGGGTTCGCCGCCGTACTGCCGCGGCCCGAGGGCCTCGTCGTCCTCGTCGCGGTGTGCGGGGCGCTGGTGCCGGTCGCCACGCGGCACTTCGCCGCGCAGACCGCCGTCGTCACCGTCCTCGTCCTCGCCCTGGTCATGGTGGGCGGCGAACCGCAGGCGTCCGCCGGACGCATCGGCGAGACCCTGCTGGCGTGCGCGATCGTGCTCGTCGTCGGGCATCTGCCGCTGCCCGGGCAGCGGGGCGGGGGAGTGCGCCAGCGGCTCACGGAGGCGGCGTCCGCCGCGTACGCCTACCTCACGCATGTACTCGGCGAGGCGGAGGCCGGGGCCGAGGCCGAGACCCAGGGCGGGGACCGTGCCCCGCGCTGGACCCTGCGCCGTGAGGCCTACCGGGCCCTCGCCGAGGCCCGTACGGCGATCGCGCTCTCCGCCGCCGAACTGCCCGCTCTCGCCCGGCACACGGCGGGCACCGACGAGGTCGCCACCCTGCTCGAACGCCTCGTCGACACGACGACCGCGTGCGCCGTCCACCTCGACGACACCGGACGGCTCACTCCCCGGCACACGCGGCACCTCGGCGAACTCCTCGACCAGTTGGAGGAGGCGCGGGAGCTGCTCGGGCCGACCGTCCCGGCCGCGCCCCGCCTGCCCGTCGCCGCATAGGGCCACGCCGGACCTTCGGATACCCCCACCCGGCAGACCGGAGCGGCCGCTGACGCCGCTCAGCCCCCCACCCGCACCCACACGGGCGCGTGGTCCGAGCCCGGCGCGCCTCTGCGCTCCGCCGGATCGGGGCCCACCGACGGCAGGACGGACGGGCCGGAGCCCGGCAGTCCCGTGCCCGCCCCGGTCAGCCGGTGGACCAGCCGGTGGCTGACCAGCACGTGGTCGATCAGCTCGCGGCGGCCGGAGTCGATCCGCGAGAACCGCTGTGCGGCGGGGATCAGCGGGGCGGTGTCCCACAGGCGCGCCGCGTCACCCCGGTCCGGCGTAGGGAAGCCGGGCGTGCCGATCTCCGAGCCGGGCGGGCCGAGCAGGATCTGCGTGGTGGCGGCCTGCACCTCGTCGTTCAGGTCGCCGAGCACCGCCACGTCCCGTTGCCGCCCGTCCCCGGCGAGCAGCTCGTCGGCGAGGGCCCGCAGCGCCGCGGCCTCGGCGGCCCGCCGGAACAGGGCGTAGGCGCCGTACCGCGCACGCTCGCCCTCGTCGTGCGGGAAGAACCGGGCGCCGCCGCCGGGGCCGTCCGGGTAGGACAGCAGCTTCGACTTCAGGTGCGCCACCGCCACCCGCAGCGGACCGGCCGCCGTCGCCGTCTCCACCGCGAGGAAACCGCGGCCCGCGCCGTCCTCGGTGAGCCCCGCGTCGTCCGCCTGCACCGGCCGCAGCAGGGCCGGGTACGCGCGCGTGTCGGCCAGCACCCGCAGCGGTGTACGGCTGAGGACGCCGACGCGGATGCCGCGGCTGTCCGCGTGCGCCGACAGCGTGACGTGCCAGCTCCCGTCGACCAGGCCCACCAGGTCGTCCAGCGCCTCGGGATCGCCGACCTCCTGCACGCCGAGGACCGCCGGGTCGAGTTCGGTGACCACCGCGGCGAGCCGGGCGAGTTTCGTGCCGTACGCCGCCTCGTCCTTCGGGCCGAACGGCCCGCCCGGCCGGTACAGGTTCTCGAGGTTCCAGGTGCCGAGGATCATGCCGGGCTCCTTCCAGAAGCCGAACGTCCCTGTGGACCCCGGAACCGGATGCGGGGACGCGTGTGGTGCGCTCAGGGTGCCCCCGCCTCGGGCCGTACGACAGAGACGTGACCGGATCCGCGGTTCGGCTCACCCGGAGCGACGACACCGCCGTACGTTGGGCCGATGACGACCTCTCCGCGGCCGGATGCAGGGACGACCGCCGACGCCGATCTTCTCGTCACCGGGTGCACCGTCCTCGTCCACGACGAGGAGGAACGGGTCGGCTTCCGCGAGGACGCCGCCGTGGTCGTCCGCGACGGGACGATCGAGGCCGTCGTGGCGGCCTCCAAGGCGGCCGGGATCACCGCCGCCGAGCGCATCGACGGCCGCGGCCAGGTCGCCCTGCCCGGACTGGTCAACTGCCACACTCACGCCCCGATGGTGGCCCTGCGCGGCATCGCCGAGGACCTGCCCACCGAGGAGTGGTTCAACGACGTCGTCTGGCCCGTCGAGTCCAACCTCACCCCGCGCGACATCGCCCTGGGCGCCCGGCTGGCCTGCGCGGAGATGATCCGCGGCGGCGTCACCTGCTTCGCCGACCACTACTTCGCCATGGACGCGGTCGCCGAGGCCGTGGCGGAGAGCGGGCTGCGCGCCCAGCTGGGCCAGGCCTACTTCTCCTCGCAGGGGCCGGGCGGCCGGGCGGAGTCCCTGGCGTTCGCGCTGCGGCACCGAGGCGGCGCGCGGGGCCGTATCACCACCGCCCTCGCTCCGCACGCCCCGTACACGGTGAACGACGCCGACCTCGCCGCCACCGCCGACCTCGCCCGCGCCCACGGCCTGCCCGTGCATCTGCACGCCGCCGAGAACCGCGCCCAGACCGAGGCGAGCCTGGAGCGGTACGGCCGCACCCCGATCGAGGTCCTCGACCGTGCCGGGCTGCTCGACACCGACCTGCTCATCGCCCACGGCACCGGCATCCTCGACCGCGACTTGCCGCTGCTGGAGCGCGCGTCCGGCCGGATCGCCGTGGCCACCGCGCCGCGCGGCTACCTCAAGTTCGCCTGGCCCACCACCACGCCCGTGCGCGCCCTGAACGCCATCGGGGTGCCGGTCGGGCTCGCCACGGACGGCGCCGCCTCCAACAACTCCCTCGACATGTGGGAGGCGATGGCCCTCACCGCGCTCGTCCAGAAGGCCGACCAGGGCGACCCCCGCTGGCTGACCTCCCGTCAGGCGCTGCACCACGCTACCGTGCAGAGCGCCCTCGCCGTCGGCCTCGGCGACAGCATCGGCCGTATCGCGCCCGGGCGGCGGGCCGACCTCGTCCTGGTCGACCTGACCGGGCCGCACACCCAGCCCGTCCACGACCTCGCCGCGACCCTCGTGCACAGCGCCCGCGCGTCGGACGTGCGGACGACGATCGTCGACGGCCGCGTCCTCATGCGCGACCGCGAGCTGCTCACCGTCGACGTGCCCGCCGTCGTACGGGAGTTGGCGGAGCGGCTGCCCGCCCTCGTCGACCGGGGGCACGGCCGCCGCATCCAGCGGTACGACACCTGAGGCGCGGAAGAGGCGGAAAAAATTTCCGCGCGGCAGCGATGAGTTCCGCTCCGCACTCCGGTCCACCCCCCGACGGACCGTTGCACAGGAGGGGCCGATGTCGCTTCCGGAGATCGTCTCGCGCGAACAGTGGCGCGCGGCGCGCGAGGCACTGCTGGAGAAGGAAAAGGCGGTGACACGCGCGCGTGACGCGCTCAACGCGGAGCGGCGCAGACTGCCCATGGTGGAGATCGAGGAGGAGTACGTCTTCGAGGGCGGCGACGGCAAGGCCACCCTGCTCGACCTGTTCGAGGGGCGGGACCAGCTGGTCGTCTACCACTTCATGTTCGCCCCCGAAGGGGACGCCGGCTGCCCCAGCTGTTCGGCCTTCCTCGACCAGATCGGACATCTCGCCCATCTCCACGCGCGCGGTACGTCGTTCGCCGCCGTCTCCCGGGCGCCGTACCCGAAGATCCTGCCGTTCAAGGCGCGGATGGGCTGGACGCTGCCCTGGTACTCCTCCTGCGGCAGCGACTTCAACCGGGACTTCGGCGTGACGCTGGAGCGTGAGGGAGCGCTGGTCGAACGGCCGGGACTGAGCTGCTTCCTGCGGGAGGGCGACCGGGTCTTCCACACCTACTCCACCTACGAGCGCGGCCTCGACGGACTCGGTTCGACCACCAGCCTGCTCGACCTCACCGCGCTGGGCCGGCAGGAGGAGTGGGAGGAACCCAAGGGGCGCTCGTCGGCTCTCGGGGCACCTGCGGGCAGTGAGCGGATCCGGTATCACGACGAGTACGACTTCTGACACGCCACGTGATCGTGATCTGCGTACGGTGATCGCCTCCTCACCTTGCGCAGTGAACGCGTGTCAACAATGTCTCAGTACCGTCACCGAGCGAGCCGTACGGCCTCCGGAGGGCGTTAACTCCTACCAGTACGACGCTTTCTGGAGGTGCAGGGTGGTGAACGGGCGAACAGTGCTCGAACGCTTTCCCGCAGGCGGGCCGCGTGGGTCGTGGCCGGCGGAGGAGTTCGCGCAGGCGCGGCGCCTGGAAGGGCTGCCCGCCGAGGTTGTCATGGACCTCGCGACGGACACGTTCCTGGTGATCGTCCGCGGCGGCGACGCCACGGAGTGATCGGGTCGCCCCTCGGCCATGAGGGGCGACAGTTCCTCCGCTGAGAGGGGCGACAGCGCCCAGGGCCTAGGCCGTGTCTTTCGGATCACCCCGGGGCCGCGGGGCTTGGCACGCACATCTGCCGCGTTGTCGTCGGTCGCCGACGCGCCGCGTCGACTCCCTCCTCCGCCTTGCAGCTGCACGCACCAAGCCCCGCTCACCGGCACCACGAAGGCACCGCGCCCCGGAGTCGGGCTGATCCGAAAGACACGGCCTAGGCGCTCACCGGCCGGGACCAGGTCGGGGCCGTCCCCGTCAGCCGGCACAGGGCCAGATAGAGCGGGATCGGGGGCGTGTACGGCACCGTGTCCTCCGGCCGGTGGATGAGACCGGGGACGTCCGGGGCGTCCGGGACCACGGCACCGATGGCATAGCGCGCGGGGGCGGGCCAGTCCAGCGCGTAGTCCGAGTCGGACGGGACGATCCACCACCAGTGCGCGGCGTCCGCGTACACACATCCCACGCGCGGCAGCCGGGGCAGCACCTGCTGTCCGAGCAGGGACGGCACCGCCACGGCATCGCAGCCCAGCGGGGCGGTCATGCCCTCGGGCACGGTGAGCCGGCGAGGGGAGTGCGCCGGATGCAGCCCGCGCCCGAGGCGTACGAGAGTGTTCATGCTGATCACCTGAGGGCGGCCGGGTTCGGCGCTCACGCCCGCTCGCCCCCTGCCGTGTGCCGCTGGTCCGTGTGGTGCCGGTTCGCCTGTTCCGCGGTGCCGGAGCTGCCGTCCTCGCCGGACTGTCCGGGCTGTCCGGACGGGCCGGATTGCCCGGACGTGCCGGAGTTCCCGTCGCCGTCCGAGCCGTCGCTGTCGTCGGTGCCGTCGTCCGCCGGGCCCGGCTTGGGGCGGGCGCCCCATCCCAGGTCGTTGCGCGGCTCCGCCGGCACGCCGGGTGTGTCGGCCTGGCGCGGCAGCTCCGCCCAGACGAGCAGCCCGGGCCCGTTCTCGTGCGCGCCCCAGGCGTGACAGAGGGCGTCGACGAGAAGCAGTCCCCTCCCGTGCTCCTCCTCGCCCCGCTGTCCCGCCGCGGTCGGCTGACCCGGCGCGCACCCCTCGTCACGCACGGCTATGCGCACCAGGTCGTCGTGGTCGTGCAGCTCGCACACCACCCTGCTGCTCGCGGTGTGCACGATCGCGTTGGTGACCAGCTCGGATATGACCAGAGCCGCCGTGTCGCAGGTGTCCTCGCACACCTCCCAGCCGGTCAGCCGGGCCCGCGTCAGGCGTCTGGCCTGCGCGGGAGAACCCGGATGGGCGGCCAGCTCGAAACGGAACCGGCGCCGGGTGGCGGCCCCGAAGGGCTCCGCTTCCGTGGGGGCACCGAGACCGAGGCGGTCTGCGGCGGCGTCTGTTCCTAAGGGCGCGGACGGAATCACGCTTGCCACTATCTCCCCGCCGTGAACACTTGGCAAGCGTCACTCTGAAAATTGCAGAGTGCTGTATGACGTAGTGAACGAGCGTGGCACACTGCTCGCACCAGCGTGTCGAGCGGCGCCAGTTGAGCCGTCGAGGATCCCCCAGGTCTTCGAACGAGTCTTCGAATGGCGCCGCTGGGCTGTCAGGATTCCCTTGTACGTCGCCCTGTTGCCCGGACGATGACCGGACAGGAGCAGGAAACCGCCCGGACCCCGGGCCCTTGGTGGAGGTGGAGCGTGAGCGAGCCGCGGTCCGCGCCGACGGTCGGCCAGGTCGTCCTCGGCCGGCGCCTGCTGGACCTGCGGGAACGTGCCGGGCTCAAGCGCGAGGAGGCGGCGAGGATCCTGCGCGTCGCCCCCGCCACCGTCCGCCGCATGGAGATGGCCGAGGTCGGGCTCAAGATCCCGTACCTCCAGCTGCTGCTGAAGGCCTACGGCGTCTCCGACGAGGAGGCCGAAGCCTTCGTGCAGCTCGCCGAGGAGGCCAACCGGCCGGGCTGGTGGCAGCGCTTCCACGACATCCTGCCCGGCTGGTTCTCCATGCACGTCAGCCTGGAGGGCGCGGCCGCCCTGATCCGCCAGTACGAGCCGCACTTCGTGCCCGGCCTGCTCCAGACCGAGGACTACGCGCGTGCCGTTCTGCGGTCCGGCGCCGTCGGCCAGACCAGCCCCGACGACATCGAGCGGCATGTCGCGCTGCGCATGCAGCGCCAGGAACTGCTCACCCGTCAGGACGCGCCACGCCTCTGGGTCGTCATGGACGAGACCGCGCTGCGCCGCCCGGCGGGCGGCCCCGAGGTGATGCGGGCCCAGATCGACAAGCTGCTCGACGCCATCGAACTGCCCCATGTCACCCTGCAGGTCGCCGAGTTCTCCGCGGGCCCGCACCCCGGGACGTACGGGCCGTTCGTCCTCTTCCGGTTCGCCATGCCGGAACTGCCGGACATGGTCTACAGCGAGTACCTGACCGGCGCCGTCTACCTCGACGCGCGCTCCGAGGTGGCGGCCCACCTGGAGGTCATGGACCGCATGGCGGCTCAGGCCGCCACGGCACACCGCACGAAGGAGATCCTGAAGGATCTCCGCAAGGAGTTGTGAATGGATCGCATCACGCCCCAGCCCAAGCCGAGGATCCGCGCCGAGCGGATCTACAACGGCATGCCTGCCCGGGAGCTGGGCAGCGAAGGCTGGCACAAGCCGTGGAGCGGCGGGAACGGAGGCAACTGCCTGGAGGCGATGAAGCTCGCCGACGGCCGGATCGCCGTCCGCCAGTCCACCGACCCCGACGGGCCGGCGCTGATCTACACCTCCGACGAGATGACCGCGTTCATCGAGGGTGCCAAGGCCGGGGAGGCCGACTTCCTGCTGTCCTGAGTCCACGCCCCTGCGTCGTGTTCAAGAACCTTGCCATGATGCTCAGTTGACCGATCTCACCTAAGGGGGCCGCCGGGAGGCTCCGGAGCGGGCGCGAATGCCGGGGCGTCCGGGGGCAGTACCCCGCACAGGGCGTCGACCGCCGCCGCGTACGCGTGCTCCGAGGGTGTCGCGTAGCCGACGACCAGCCCGTCCCGGGCCGGCATGACGGTGTCCGGGTGCCGGAACGCCGCCAGTCCGTCCAGGGCGACGCCCTGCCAGGCGGCCGCCTTGACCGCGGACCGCTCGGTGCCGGGCGGCAGCCGCAGCACCGCGTGGAGTCCGGCCGCAATGCCGGTGACCTCGATGTGCGGGGCGTGCGCGGCGAGCGCCGCGACCAGCCGGTCCCGGCGGGCGCGGTACCGCTGCCGCATACGCCGCACATGACGGTCGTACGCCCCGCACGACAGGAAGTCGGCCAGCGCCAGCTGGTCGAGGACGCTCGCCCAGGCCTCCCGCTCGCCCTTGGCCTCGACCACCGCGTCGGCGTACCGCCGCGGCAGCACCATCCAGCCCAGCCGCAGCGCGGGCGACAGGCTCTTGCTGACCGAGCCGATGTGGATCACGTGCTCCGGGTCGAGGCCCTGGAGCGCGCCGACGGGCTTGCGGTCGTAACGGAACTCGCCGTCGTAGTCGTCCTCCAGCACCACACCGCCACGCGCGCGTGCCCAGTCGATCACGGCGGTCCGCCGCGCGGCCTGGAGCGGGCCGCCGGTCGGGAACTGGTGCGCCGGCGTGAGCAGGACGGCCCGTTCACGCCCGAGGACATCCACGCGCGCCCCGTGCTCGTCCAGCGGCAGCGGCACCGTACGCACCCCGGCCGCGGCCAGCAGCCCGCGGTGGAAACCCAGGCCGTACGCCTCCACGGCCAGCGGCCCCCGCAGCACACCGCCCGCGCCCTGCCCGAACAGCAGCCGCAGCGCGTGCGCGAAACCGGAGCAGATCACGATCCGGTCCGGCTCCGCCCGCACCCCACGCGCGCGTGCCAGGTACTCGGCGAGCGCCTCCCGCAGCTCCCGCCGCCCGGCCGGATCCCCGGGCCCGAACACCTCGTTCGGCGCCCCCTGCAGCGCCCTCCGGTAGGAGGCGAGCCAGGCCGCCCGGGGGAACGCCGACGCGTCCGGGGTGCCCTGCCGCAGATCGTGCCGCGGTCCACGCGCGCGTGGAGGTGCCTTTACGGGCACCCGCTCGGCGTGTCGCGGCGGCGCCCCGCGCTCCGCCACGCGCGTGCCCGAGCCCTGACGCGCGGTCAGCCAGCCCTCCGCCACCAGCTCCGCGTACGCGTCGGCGACCGTGTTGCGGGCCACCCCGAGGTCCGCCGCGAGCGAGCGGTACGGCGGCAGGCGGGTGCCGGGAGCGAGCCGCCCGCCGCGTACGGCCTCCCGCAGCGCCCGGGTCAGCGCGGCCCGCCGCCCGCCCTGCCCGGACAGCTCCAGATGCAGGTCGGCGCCGATCGCCTCCGCCGAATTGACCCACGAATCCGCCATGGAATTGCACCCTACAGGCGGTCTTTCCGGCCCGTAGGTTGAAGGACATGACGACGCAGACCACGCAGACGACGCACGCGACGACCACGACCGGCACCTCGGCCGCCGCCTCCCCCTCTTCCTCCTCCGCGATCGCGGCCGCCGAGGCCGCGCGGACCCGACTGGACTTCGCCAAGTCCGCCCGGCCGGCCTTCCGCGCCCTGATCGGCTTCGACGCGGCCGCCCGCGAGGGCCTCGACCCCGCGCTCGTCGAGCTGATCCAGATCCGTGCCTCGCTCCTCAACCACTGCGCCTACTGCCTGCACATGCACACCAACGACGCCCGCAAGGCCGGCGAGAGCGAGGACCGGCTGCACCTGGTCGCCGCGTGGCGCGAGGCCCGGCATTTCTTCACCGCCAAGGAGCAGGCGGCCCTCGCCCTCACCGAGGCGGTGACCCTGGTCTCCGACGGCGGCGTCCCCGACTCCGTCTACGCCGAGGCCGCCGCCCACTTCGACGACCACGAACTGGCCCAGGTCCTCGCCCTCGTCTGCGCCATCAACACGTGGAACCGGGTGGCCCTGGCGACGGGGAAGGTGGCGGGGACCGACGAGAGGTGACCCGGAGGCGGCACGGTCCGCCGGGGGAGGGCGCTACACGGTCATCGGGCGGTCGTACGGCGAGATCGGCGCCGGCAGGCGTGAACGGCCCGTCAGATACCGGTCGACGGCCGCCGCCACCGCCCGTCCCTCCGCGATGGCCCACACGATCAGCGACTGCCCCCGGGCCGCGTCACCCGCGGCGAACACACCGGGCACGTTCGTGGCGAAGCCGGCGTCCCGGGCGAGCGTGCCGCGGGGTTCGAGCTCCAGGCCCAGCTGGTCGACGAGCCCGTCCGAGCGGTCCGGCCCCGAGAAGCCGAGGGCGATCAGCACGAGGTCGGCGGGGAGCGTCCGCTCGGTGCCCGGCACCGGCCGGCGCCCCGCGTCCACCTCCACCAGGTGCAGCCGGCGCACACGGCCCTCCGCGTCGCCGCCGAAGCGGAGCGTCGACGCCGCGAACAGGCGCGCGTCGGCGTCCGCGGCAGGCGCCGTCCCCAGGTCGCGCGCCTCCTCGTGCGCCGCCGACAGCCGGTAGAGCTTCGGGTACGTCGGCCAGGGCTCGGCGTCCTCGTCGCGCTCGGTGCCCGGCTGGGCGTAGATGTCCAGCTGGGTCACGGAGGCGGCGCCCTCGCGCACCGCGGTGCCCAGACAGTCGGCGCCGGTGTCACCGCCGCCCACGATGACGACGTGCTTCCCGGCGGCGGACAGCGGCGAGACCTCCAGGTCTCCCTCGCACACCCGGTTGGCCTGCGGCAGGTACTCCATGGCCTGGTGGACGCCTGCCAGCTCGCGGCCCGGCACGGGCAGTTCGCGCCAGGCGGTGGCCCCGGTGGCGACCACCACGGCGTCGTAGCGCGACCGCAGCTCCGCCGCGCCGATGTCCCGCCCGACCGCCGTCGAGGGACGGAACTTGGTGCCCTCGGCGCGCATCTGCTCCAGCCGCCGCTCCAGATGGTGCTTCTCCATCTTGAACGCGGGGATGCCGTACCGCATCAGCCCGCCCAGCCGGTCGTCCCTCTCGTACACGGCGACCGTGTGGCCGGCCCGGGTCAGCTGCTGGGCCGCCGCCAGCCCGGTGGGGCCGGAGCCGATCACCGCGACCGTCCGCCCGGACAGCCGCTCCGGCGGCCGGGGGGAGGTGAAACCTTCCTCCCAAGCCCGGTCGGCGATCGCGCACTCCACGTTCTTGATCGTCACGGCCGGCTGGTTGATCGCGAGCACACAGCCCGCCTCGCACGGCGCGGGGCACAGCCGCCCGGTGAACTCCGGGAAGTTGTTCGTCGCGTGCAGCCGGTCGCTCGCCGCCCGCCAGTCCTCCCGCGAGACCAGGTCGTTCCACTCGGGGATCAGATTGCCCAGCGGGCAGGCGTGGTGGCAGAAGGGGATGCCGCAGTCCATGCACCGGTCGGCCTGCTTGCTGACGATGGGCAGCAGCGCGCCGGGGACGTACACCTCGTGCCAGTCCCGGACCCGTTCCTCGACGGGCCGGCGCGGCCATTCCTGGCGGGGCGTCGTCATGAATCCCTTGGGATCGGCCATGGCCGTCTTCCTTGCGTCGCGAACGACAGGCCGTGCGTCATCGGGGGGGGGGGTGCGTATCCCGGGGAGTGCGTCATCGGTGGGCAGTGCGTCATCGGCGGGCAGTGCGTCATCGGGCGGCACACTCTTCCGGCCACGATACGTCCGGTCGTCCGGGCGTGCCGCCTCAGACGAGGGCGAGCAGGTAGGCGAGGGCCGCCGCGGCCGAGGCGAGCGCGCGGACGTGGTTCCACCGCGTCCACTCCCGGAGGTACAACGGCCATGACCGCACGGCCTCCGGGCTGCCCGCCTCCAGCCTCAGCAGGGCGTCGTTGCGCGGCACGTTCGCCACGACCGTCACGCCGAACGCCCCCGCCAGGTACAGCCCGCTGCCCACCAGCAGCTCGACCGTCCCCTCGTCCGGCCACATCACGAAGGTGACCACGGCGATCACCACGCACGCCAGCGCCGCCCCGCCGAACACCACCATGAACGCCGGCCGCATCGCCGTCCGGTTGATCGCGTTCATCGCGGCGACGCCCTGCGCCGGCGGCAGCGCCGCCAGGCCGCGCATCACCAGCACCGAGAAGGCACAGAAGACACCGGCCATCAGCCCCGTCGCCAGCACCCCCAGCACGGCCAGCACCAGGTACGGTCCCTCGATCATCTCAGCGTCCACTCCCACCCCTCACGACCACGGCTGCCGCCGTGGACCCCGATCCCTCATCCCCCAGTGAAACCGGCCCGGAACCTGGCGACCATGGGGGAGGGGCGCGGGGGCATGTGGGAGCGTCCAGGCGGGGCCCTCCCCTTACGCGCCCGGACCGGCGCCCCGCCACCCCCACTCCCGCAGCACCGCCGCCACGCCCGGCGCGATCCGTCGCCGTGCCTCGTGCCGCGCTGTCCCGTTCATCAGCAACGCGTCGTAGGGCGTCTCCAGATGCCGTACGGAGGCCACCACCGCCGAGACCACCGCCCGCTCGGACAGGGCCCGCCCCTCCGCGCTGCGGCCCACCCGGCCGCTGCCCCGCACCGAGGCGTGCGCGGCGATCGCGCGGGCCCGGTCGGCCGGACAGTGCGGGAACAGCCGGAGGATCTCCGTCGCGAACGCCTCCGCGAACCGCACGTCCTCCGCCGCCCGGCGCCTTGCGTCCCGGGCCCGGCGCCGTCGCCGGGCCTCCGCGTCGGCCAGGCACCGCTGCTCGGCCCGCGCCAGCCCCGCCTCCTCGACGAGGACGCCCTGCCGCTCGTACCGCCCCTTGCGCCGGTTGAACCGCACGACCACAGCCGACAGCCCGCTCTCCTCCCGTGACCTGCGGGTGAGCGCGGTGTCGCCGCGCGGCAGGAACACCAGATGCCCGAGGTCGACGCAGTCCAGGCAGTGCGGCACCCCTTCCTCCAGCAGCAGGAACCGCAGCGGACCGCGCCGGCAGGCGGCGCAGTGCTTGCGCCGGAGCGGCTGCACGACGACAAGTCGGGTACGGGGCACGGGCGTAGCGGCGGGACCAGCGGTGACGGCCATATCCGCTTCATGCCCGCCACGCGGAGGGCTCCACCGGTTGGGTACCTGGCCGGGGCACCGCGATCAGGGTGCTCAGGGCGATCAGCGATCAGGCGATCAGGCGCCGGAGTATCGGGCGCCGAGGTGGCGGGGCTGCCGGGCCGCGGGGCTCCGGGGTTGCGGGACGGCGAGGCGGGGGCCCGGCCTCGGGCCAGGCCCCCGCGCCCGGGCACTACTGGCGCATGATGGGCCCTGTGCGACTCGAAGCGATCACCTGGGAGCGGCTTGCCGACCGTCTCGCCGAGCGGCTGCTCGACCTGAAGCCCGCCGACGGCGGCCCCTGGCCCCGCGTCGCCCTCGACGGCGCCACGGCCGCCCGCCCCCAGGACCTCGCCGAGCTGCTCGCCGAGGCCCTGCGGATACGCGGCCGTCCCTCCCGCGTCGTCGGCACGCACGGCTTCCTGCGCCCCGCCTCGCTCCGCCTGGAGTACGGGCGCGAGGACGTGGAGGCCTACTACAACGGCTGGTTCGACACCAACGCGCTGTGGCGTGAGGTGTTCGGCCCGCTCGAACCCGGCGGCGACGGACGCATCCTGCCCGACCTGCGCGACCCCGTCACCGACCGGGCCACCCGCAGTCCCTACGTCCACCTCCCGCCCGGCGGCGTCCTGTTGCTCCACGGCCCCCTCCTGCTGCGGCACTGGTTCCCCTTCGATCTCTCCGTGCACGTCCTCCTCTCCCCGGCGGCCCTGCGACGCCGTACCCCCGAGACCGACCACTGGACGCTCCCCGCCTACGCCCGCTACGAGCAGGAGACCGACCCCGCCGGCACGGCCGACGTCCTGGTCCGCGCCGACGATCCCCGGCACCCGGCCTGGAGCGGCTTCCGGGGCTGAGCTGGGTCGTGTCCCGGGCGCGAGGTGCGGGCGGGACACGGCGCGGTGAGAATTGAGGGCGCCGGGACAGCGGTGCGTCCCCGCGCCGCGCCGGCCGCCCGGCTCAGGGAGGTACGTCCATGACCACCGCCGGAGACATCATGCACCGGGGCGCCCAGTGGATCCCCGCGCACGAGACCCTGGACCGCGCCGCCCAGCTGATGCGCGAGCTGGGCGTCGGGGCCCTGCCCATCAGCGACGCGAACGAGCGGCTCTGCGGCATCCTCACCGACCGGGACATCGTCGTCGGCTGTGTCGCGCTGGGCCACGACCCGTCCCGGGTCACCGCCGGCGACCTCGCCCAGGGCACCCCGCGCTGGATCGACGCGAGCGCCGACATCAGCGAGGTGCTGCGGGAGATGCAGGACCACCAGATCCGCCGGCTGCCCGTCATCGAGGACAAGCGCCTGGTCGGCATGATCAGCGAGGCCGATCTCGCCCGGCACCTGACGGAGGAACAGGTCGGCTCCTGGGCCGAGCACGTCTACGCGAGTACCGGGCGCTCCGCCCACTGAGGCCCGGGGTGGCCCCCGGGGCGCCCGCTCAGAGCCAGCCGTTGCGCCGGAACCCGCGGTACAGGACCACGCACGCCGCGGCTATCACGCCGATCACCAGGCCGTAGCCGAACCTCCAGTGCAGCTCCGGCATGTGATCGAAGTTCATGCCGTACACGCCGCACACCATCGTCGGCACGGCGATCACCGCGGCCCACGCCGTGATCTTCCGCATGTCCTCGTTCTGCGCCACCGTGACCTGCGCCAGATGCGCCTGCAGGATGGAGTTGAGCAGTTCGTCGAAGGCGGCTATCTGCTCCGTGGCCCGCAGCAGATGGTCGGAGACGTCACGGAAGTAGGCCTGTATCTCGGGTTCGACCGCCCGCGTCGGCCGGTCCGCGAGATCGAGCAGCGGCCGGCCGAGCGGGACCACGGCCCGCTTCAGCTCCAGCAGTTCCCGCTTGAGCTGGTAGATCCGCCCCGGGTCGGCCCGGGCGCCGGTCTCCGCGAAGACATCCGTCTCCACCTGCTCGATGTCCGCCTGCACGGCGTCGATGACATTGAGGTACTCGTCGACGACATGGTCCGCGATCGCGTGCAGCACCGCCGAGGGCCCCTTGCCCAGCTGCCCCGGATCCGACTCCAGCTCCTCGCGCAGCGGACCCAGCGAACCGTGCCGGCCGTGCCGCACGGTGACGACGAAGTCCTGGCCGACGAAGACCATGATCTCGCCGGTGTTCACCACCTCGCTCGTCGCCGTCAGCTCCTCGTGCTCGACATAGCAGACCGTCTTGAACACCGCGAACAGCGTCTCGCCGTACCGCTCGACCTTCGGGCGCTGGTGGGCCTCGACGGCGTCCTCCACCGCCAGCGGATGCAGGTCGAACAGCTCGGCGATGCCCGCGAACTCCTCGTTCGTCGGCTCGTGCAGTCCCAGCCAGACGAAGCCGTCCCCGCTCTTGCGGACCCGCCGCACCGACTCGACCAGATCCTCGCCGCCGGGGGTGCGTACGCCCTCCCGGTAGGTCACGCAGTTCACCACGGAGGAGCCCAGCGGGGAGCGCGCGGGGTGGCTGAGGTCGACACGGGGGCGCTGCCGGGCCAGCCGCGCCACTCTGCGCAGACCGCCGACCCGGCCCGTGACCTTCCGCAGATTCCCTGCCATCGACATACGGATCTCCTCGTGTGGATCTCCTCGCGCCGCACCGCTGTTGCCGCGCTCTGGTCGCGCCAGTGTGCCAGGACGGCCGAAGGCGCGGGCGGGCCTGTGGAAAGGGCGGATTCCGCTTTGTTCCCGCCTGTGGACGGACTCGCCGAGCCCCCGCGCGGACACCGGAGCGTCGCCCCCTCAGGATGATCCGGGCAACTGGGAGTATCGGAACATGACGCGAACCGACGGGTATCTCCTCGACAACCGCCAGAGCGAGGCGGCGGAGCGCTTCAACGCCTTCGCCGACCTCTTCGACCCCACGACCTTCCGGCACCTGGCGGCTCTGGGCATCGGACCGGGCTGGCGCTGCTGGGAGGTCGGCGCCGGCGGCACCTCGGTGGTGTCCTGGCTGGCCAAGAAGGTCGGGCCCACGGGCAAGGTCCTCGCCACCGACATCGACACCAGCCGGCTCGCCGCCGCGGCCCGCCCGCCCGTCGAGGTGCGCGTCCACGACGTGGGCGCCCAGGAGCCGCCCGCGGAGGGCTTCGACCTGGTCCACGCCCGGCTGGTGCTCGTCCATGTGCCGGACCGGGAGCGGGCCTTGGCCTCCATGGTCAGGGCGCTGCGCCCCGGCGGACGGCTGCTGGTGGAGGACGCCGATCCCGCCCTGCAGCCGCTCGTGTGCCCCGACGAGTCCGGTCCGGA
This sequence comes from Streptomyces griseosporeus, assembly GCF_014656055.1. Classification (GTDB taxonomy): domain Bacteria; phylum Actinomycetota; class Actinomycetes; order Streptomycetales; family Streptomycetaceae; genus Streptomyces; species Streptomyces griseosporeus. The sequence goes on along the minus strand of NZ_BNBR01000009.1, from coordinate 232,880 downwards.
GCAGCAGCTGGCCAACCGGCTGCGGCACGGCTTCCGCACCCTGCTCGCCCAGCGCGGCGCCGACCTCTCCTACGGCCGCCGGCTGCCGCGTCTGCTGCGCGAGGCCGGGCTGCGCCGGGTGGAGGCCGACGCCTACTTCCCGCTGGCGTCGCCCGCCTGCGTCGCCCTGGAGTCCGCGACGATCCGTCAGGTCCGTGCCCGGCTGGTCACCGCGGGCCTCGCCACGGACGAGGAGATCGACCGCCACCTGTCCAACATCGCCTCCGGCAGCATGGACCTGGCGACCGCCCCGATGATCTCGGCGTGGGGACGGAAGGGGTAGCGAGCGCCGGACGTCCCTGTGTCCTCCTCCTCACTCCTTCAGCGCCGGTCGGCCCCCCACCCGTTCGACGGCCTCCGCCCCCGCCCGGCAGCCCTCCGCCGCCGCGGCCTCAGGGGCGGCGCCGGCGAGGAGCGCCGCGAGGAACGCGCCGGTGAAGGCGTCCCCGGCGCCGGTGGTGTCGCGGGGCTTCGCCGGCACGGCCGGGACCCGGGCCGTGACGGCGCCGCCGCGCGCGACCAGCGCCCCCCGCGGGCCCAGCTTGGTGACGACCAGCGGGATACGGCGGCTGAGCGCCGCGGCCGCGTCGGCGGCATCCGGCAACCCGGTGAGCAGGCACGCCTCGTCGCGGCTCGGCAGCAGGACCTCCACCCCGTCGACGAGCGCGAGGAACCGTGCGGCCCCCAGGTCCGTCAGGAAGCCGGCCGACGCCGGATCGAGGCTCACCGGCACGCCCCGCGCGCGTGCCGCCGCGAGGGCCGCCGCCAGCAGCGCCCGGCTCGACTCGGAGAACAGCAGATAGCCCGACAGGTGCAGCCGGTCCACCCCGTCCAGCAGCCCGTCCGACCAGTCACCGGTCGTCAGCCGCAGCGAGGCGCCGCTGTCGGTGAGGAACGTCCGCTCGGCCGCTGACCCCGCGTCGACCAGACAGATCACGGTGCCCGTCGGTGCCTCCGGGTCGACGACGAGCCGCGGCCGTACACCGCAGGCCCGCAGCTCCCGCTCGTGCCAGGCCGCCGCGTCCGCGCCGACCCGGCCGAGCAGCCGTACGTCCCCGCACCCGTTGTGGGCGGCCCAGCAGGCCACGTTGGCGCCCGCGCCACCGGGCAGGGTGCGGATCGCCGCGGCCGTGTCCGTCCCCGCGGCGAGCGGCCCCCGGTGCAGGGCCACGACGTCGGTGACCACGTCACCGACGACCAGCAGCGCGCCGTGCGACCCGGCCGTCACGCCCCCGCCCAGGCCGCCGCGATCCGCCCGGCCAGCCGCACGTTCCCCCGCACCGCGGCCAGGTTGGCGCTCAGCGAGGCCCCGTCGGTGTGCCGCACCAGATGGTCGAGCAGGAACGGCGTGACGGCCTGCCCCCTCACGCCCTGCTCCTCGCAGGCCCGCAGCGCGTCCGCGAGCACGCGTGCGTGCACCTCGGGATCCAGCTGCTCCGCCTCGGGCACCGGATTGGCGACGATCAGCGCCGACTCGGCCCCGCCGAGCGCGTCCTGGGCCCGCATGACCTCCGCCACCTGCTCGGGCGTGTCGAGCCGCCAGTCCACGGGGTGCCCCGAGTCGGACAGATAGAAGCCGGGGAAGCGGTCCGTGCCGTACCCGGCCACCGCCACCCCCAGCGTCTCCAGCCGCTGCAGCGTCGCCGGAACGTCCAGGATCGACTTCACGCCCGCGCACACCACCGTGACCCGGGTGCGCGCCAGCAGCCCGAGGTCGGCCGACTCGTCCTGCGTCACCGTCCACTGCCGGTGCACCCCGCCGAGGCCGCCCGTCGCGAAGACCCGCACCCCGGCCAGCGCCGCGAGCTGCGCGGTCGCCGACACCGTCGTCGCCCCGCTCGCCCCGGACGCCACCGCGAGCGGCAGATCGCGGTGGCCCAGTTTGCGGATCCCCTCCTCGTTGGCGACCCGCTCCAGCTGCTCCTTGTCCAGGCCGATGTGCGGCCGCCCGTCCAGCACGGAGATCGTGGCCGGTACGGCGCCCTCGCCCCGTACCGCGGCCTCCAGCTCCTGCGCCACCTGGAGGTTGCGCGGGCGTGGCAGCCCGTGCGCGATGATCGTGGACTCCAGCGCCACCACGGGGCGACCCGCCTCGATCGCCTCGCGCACCTCTTGGGACACCTTCAGCACCACGAGCCTGCCTCCTGTCTGTCGGTCCTCCCTGATCTCTGGCGGGCGGCATGGCCGGTCAAACCCTCACGGCCCCGCGGGCCCGCACCGGCCCGGAGGCATCACGGACATGTCGATGCGTCTCGCCCACGTCGTCCCGAGCGGCCGTCAGAACAGCGGTTCCGGCAGGACCCCCTCCAGGGCGAGCAGCTTCCTCTTGGTCTCCAGGCCGCCGCCGAACCCGCCGATGCCGCCGTCGCTCTCCACGACGCGATGGCAGGGCACCACCACCGGCAGCGGATTGGCGCCCATCGCCAGCCCCACCGCCTGCGCAGCGCCCGGCTGGCCGACCCGCCGCGCCAGATCGCCGTACCCCACGACCGTGCCGAACGGCACACCGGCGGCCAGCTCGCGCAGCACCTGGCGGTTGAAGCCCGAGATCAGCGACCAGTCCAGCGGCAGCTCGAAGGAGTGCCGCTCACCGGCGAAGTACGCCTCCACCTGGCGTATCGCCTCGGCCAGCAGGGGGGAGTCCGGCGCCTCCACGGGCTCGGTGCCCAGGCGCTCCGCGAGCCGGCGCAGCGCGCGCTCGCGCACCACGTCCGTCGCGTGGAACACGACATTGACCAGGCCGTCGCCGGTGGCGGCCAGCAGCAGCGGACCGATGCCGGTGCCGACGACCGCCCACACGACCCGCTGTTCGTACTGCCCCTCGCTGCTCATGCGACCCACCGTACGGCCCGCCACTGACGACGCCCCGTGGAGCGGGCCGTACGCCGCTCCACGGGACGGCCGGTCAGTCGCCGGAGACCGCGTCCCGGACCACGTCCGGCTTGTTGGTGATGATGCCGTCGACGCCGTAGCCGGCCACCCGCTGCGCGGTCGCCGCGTCGTTGACGGTCCAGGTGAAGACCTCCAGAGCTTTCCCGTGCACCCCGCTGAAGGCGTGCACCGCGGCCACGTAGCCCGCGGAGATCGACCCGTAGGACGGGTTGATCTGATCGGCGAAGGCGGCGTACGCGGGCAGGTCGGCGACGGCCGGCGTCCCGAGGAAGCCCGTCTTCACCGCGGGCTTCAGGTCGTGCACCGTGCGGAGGGTGTCCGTGCTGAAGCTCTGCACGATCAGCCGGCTCTTCACATGCAGCTGGTCGAGCCAGCCCTGGTTGGCGAGCACCTTGAGGGTCTGCTGCTCGATGCCCGGATACAGCTCCGGGTTCTTGATCTCCAGCAGCAGCTTCTGGCGGTTGTGCTCCACCCGCCGCAGATACTGCGTCAGCGTCGGCACGCGCGCGCCCGCATAGGCGGGTCCGAACCAGCTCCCGGCGTCCAGCCGGGCGATCTCGGCGGCGGTGAAGTCCTTCACCTTCCAGGGGGCACGGTCGGGGAAGACCTCCTCGGCGTCGGTGGTGCGCTTGAGGTTGTCGTCGTGGATCACCACGAGTTCGCCGTCCTTGGTGCGCTGGACGTCGTTCTCCACCCAGCGGATGCCGAGTTCGGCCGCCTTGTCGATGGCGGCCAGGGTGTTCTCGGGAGCGTAGGCGGAGGCGCCCCGGTGGGCGATGACCGTCGGCGGCCCGCCGAGGTCGTCGGCCCAGGCGCCGGGCGCGGCGACCAGGAGGCAGGTGGTGGCCAGGAGCGCGGTGGTCGTGGCGGCAACTGCGCGCGCGTGCATGCGTACTCCTCGCGTCGAGCGATCACGGACAGCTCAACTGTGACAGCAGAGAGTCAACGACGGAGGGGCGCAGGATGGCCACAGGTTGAATGGAGTTGCTCAAGTCCGCTCACTGGTGCCGCACATCTGCGGCAGGGGCGTGTTTCTTTGCCGGAAAATCGTTCGACCATTCCGGTGGGGGTCATACTCTTCGCACTCGACCCTGACCGCTCGCGCGGCGCTGGGAGGGGTGCGTTTCAGGAGATTCCGGGACGGAACAGGGCGGAAGGGCAACCGCGCATGCAGGGCACGGTCGACGGTTTCACCTACGGACTCGTCACACCGCTGGTGGCCTATCTCATGGCCTGCCTCGGCGGCGCCCTCGGTCTGCGCTGCACCACCAGAGCCGGGCGTGTCGCCCGCTCCTGGCGGCCCGGCTGGCTCGCCCTCGCCTCCGCCGCCATCGGCTCCGGCATCTGGACGATGCACTTCATCGCGATGATGGGCTTCACCGTCGCCGAGGCGCCGATCCACTACGACAAGCCCACGACGTTCGCCAGCCTCGGCCTCGCCATCGTCATGGTCGGCGTCGGCATCTTCATCGTCGGCTACCAGGGGCCCCGGGGCACCGCCCTGTTCACCGGCGGCACCATCACCGGCCTCGGGATCGCCTCGATGCACTACCTCGGCATGGCCGGAATGCGTCTGGACGGACGGCTGGAGTACGACACGCTCAGCGTCGCCGCCTCCGTCGTTATAGGCATGGCCGCGGCCACCGCCGCCCTGTGGGCCGCCGGCCAGGTCAGGGGATTCCTCTGGAGCGTCGGCGCCAGCCTGATCATGGGCATCGCCGTCAGCGGCATGCACTACACGGCCATGGCCGGCGTGAGCGTCCACCTCCACGGCACGTCGGCGCCCACCACCGGCGACTCGCCCGCCACGCTGCTCGCCCCCATGCTGATCGGCCCGCTCGCCTTCCTCTGCCTCGCCGGCGTCGTCGTCCTCTTCGACCCGCTGACCGTCATGGGCCGCCCCGACGCCGCCCCCGCCGAGCCCCAGCCCGGCGTCCCCGCCCACGCCGTCGCGCACAACGCCCGCCGCCCCGCACTCCGGCCCCGCCGTGACCTGGCACGACAGCGCACCCGCACCCCGCAGAACCGCTGACCGCGCCGCGATGTCAGTGGTGGGTCGTACGGTGGTTGCATGCGGCCCGTTTCCCACATCGAACGCACGGTGGCGCCCTTCGAGGTCGTCAGCCCCTACCAGCCCAGCGGCGACCAGCCGGCGGCCATCGCCGAGCTCGCCCGCCGTATCGAGGCCGGTGAGAAGGACGTCGTCCTGCTGGGCGCGACCGGCACCGGCAAGTCCGCCACCACCGCGTGGATGATCGAGAAGCTCCAGCGCCCCACCCTCGTGATGGCGCCGAACAAGACGCTGGCCGCCCAGCTGGCCAACGAGTTCCGGGAGCTGCTGCCCAACAACGCCGTCGAGTACTTCGTCTCGTACTACGACTACTACCAGCCCGAGGCCTACGTCCCGCAGTCGGACACCTACATCGAGAAGGACTCCTCGATCAACGAGGAGGTGGAGCGGCTGCGGCACTCCGCGACCAACTCGCTCCTCACCCGGCGCGACGTCGTCGTGGTCGCCTCCGTCTCCTGCATCTACGGCCTGGGCACCCCGCAGGAGTACGTCGACCGGATGGTCCCCCTCAGGGTCGGCGACGAGATCGACCGGGACGAGCTGCTGCGCCGCTTCGTGGACATCCAGTACGCGCGCAACGACATGGCGTTCAGCCGTGGCACCTTCCGGGTGCGCGGCGACACCATCGAGATCTTCCCGGTCTACGAGGAGCTCGCCGTCCGCATCGAGATGTTCGGCGACGAGATCGAGGCGCTCACCACCCTCCACCCGCTCACCGGCGAGATCATCAGCGACGAGCAGCTGCTGTACGTCTTCCCCGCCTCCCACTACGTCGCCGGCCCCGAGCGCATGGAGCGGGCGGTCAACGACATCGAGAAGGAGCTGACCGAGCGCCTGGCCGAGCTGGAGAAGCAGGGCAGGCTGCTGGAGGCCCAGCGCCTGCGCATGCGGACGACGTACGACATCGAGATGCTCCGCCAGATCGGCACCTGCTCCGGCGTCGAGAACTACTCGATGCACTTCGACGGCCGCGCCCCCGGCACCCCGCCGAACACCCTGCTCGACTACTTCCCCGAGGACTTCCTCCTCGTCATCGACGAGTCGCACGTCACGGTGCCGCAGATCGGCGCGATGTACGAGGGCGACGCCTCCCGCAAGCGCACCCTCGTCGACCACGGCTTCCGGCTTCCCTCGGCCCTGGACAACCGGCCGCTGAAGTGGGAGGAGTTCCAGGAGCGCATCGGCCAGACGGTCTACCTGTCGGCCACCCCCGGCACCTACGAGCTGTCGCGTTCCCAGGGCGTCGTCGAGCAGATCATCCGCCCGACCGGCCTGGTCGACCCCGAGGTCGTCGTCAAGCCCACCGAGGGCCAGATCGACGACCTGGTGCACGAGATCCGCAAGCGCACCGAGAAGGACGAGCGCGTCCTGGTCACCACGCTCACCAAGAAGATGGCCGAGGACCTCACCGACTACTTCCTGGAGCTGGGCATCCAGGTGCGCTACCTGCACAGCGACGTCGACACCCTGCGCCGCGTGGAGCTGCTGCGCGAACTGCGCTCCGGCGAGTTCGACGTCCTGGTCGGCATCAACCTCCTGCGCGAGGGCCTCGACCTGCCCGAGGTGTCCCTGGTGGCGATCCTCGACGCCGACAAGGAGGGCTTCCTGCGCTCGGGCACCTCGCTGATCCAGACCATCGGCCGTGCCGCGCGGAACGTCTCCGGCGAGGTCCATATGTACGCCGACAAGATCACCCCGGCGATGGAGCGGGCCATCGACGAGACCAACCGGCGCCGGGAGAAGCAGGTCGCCTACAACAAGGCCAACGGCATCGACCCGCAGCCGCTGCGCAAGAAGATCAACGACATCGTCGCGCAGATCGCCCGCGAGGAGGTCGACACCGAGCAGCTGCTGGGCAGCGGCTACCGGGCCAAGAAGGACGGCCGCCCCACCAAGGCCCCCGTGCCCTCGCTCGGCGACAAGACGAAGGCCGGCAAGGGCGCGAAGACCGCCAAGCAGGCCAAGGGCAAGGCCGGGGAGACCGCGCCCACCACCACGCCCGCCGCGGAACTCGCCGAGCAGATCGAGGAGCTGACGGAGCGCATGCGCGCCGCCGCCGCCGACCTCCAGTTCGAGATCGCGGCCCGGCTGCGCGACGAGGTCTCCGAGATGAAGAAGGAACTGCGCCAGATGAAGGAGGCGGGCCTGGCCTGACCCCCGTTCACCCCCGCGCCGGGCCCCGGACGTCGCGCGCTGTGTTGCAAGACCGACACAAACAGTGCACCGGGGTTCGGCACGGTCGGTGGTCCTGCGTAGGGTGCTGGTCAACCGCGGACGTTGCGGCTAACAGGGGACTGTTCGAGAGGGGAATCAGCGCGTGACCGTCAACATGACCAAGGGTCAGGCCATCAGTCTGCAGAAGAACGACGGGGGCAGCCTGACCGCGGTCCGCATGGGTCTCGGCTGGCAGGCAGCCCCCCGGCGCGGCCTCTTCGGCTCCCGCACCCGGGAGATCGACCTCGACGCCTCGGCCGTGCTCTTCGCCGACAAGCAGCCCGTGGACGTCGTCTTCTTCCGGCACCTGGTGAGCGACGACGGCTCCGTGCGCCACACCGGTGACAACCTCGTCGGCGGTGTCGGCCAGGGCGGCGACGACGAGGCCATCCTCGTCGACCTCCAGCGCATCCCGGTCCACATCGACCAGATCGTCTTCACCGTGAACTCCTTCACGGGCCAGACCTTCCAGGAGGTGCAGAACGCGTTCTGCCGCCTGGTCGACGAGACCAACGGGCAGGAGCTCGCCCGCTACACGCTGGCCGGCGGCGGCGCCTACACCGCCCAGATCATGGCCAAGGTGCACCGCTCGGGCCCCGGCTGGACGATGACCGCCCTCGGCACCCCGGCCAACGGCCGCACCTTCCAGGACCTGATGCCGTCGATCCTGCCCCTGCTCTAGCAGGCGGTGCGGGGCGAGCGGACGAGCGGTACGGACGACGACACAGTGACACGGGGGGACGGAAGGCGATGACGGCCGAGCTGGTGCGGGGGCAGAACCACCCGCTCACCCAGGTCCGCCTGGAGGTCAGGGTCTCGGCCGGCACACCGGTCGTGGCCGCCGCCACCCTCAGCGACGAGCAGGGCACGATACGGGGCGTGGAGTGGGTGGCCCACCCCGGCGCCCCGGCCCTGCCCGGCCTGGAGGTGTCCCGGCAGGCGGCCGCCGACCACCGTCTCGCGGTGGACCTCGACGCCGTACCGGACGCCGTGCACCGCGTCGACGTACTGCTCGCCCTGCCCACCGACGGCCGGGGCCCGGTCCGTTTCGGTGCGGTCGCCGCGCCCTTCGTCGCGGTGACCGGCCTCGACGGCACCGAGGTCGCCACCTACACCATCACCGGGCTGGACGCCGAGACCGCCGTCGTCGCCCTGGAGCTGTACCGCCGCCAGGGCGCCTGGAAGGTGCGTGCCGTTGGCCAGGGGTACGCCGGCGGGCTCGCCGAACTCTTCGCCGACCAGGGGCTGGCCGAGGCCCACGCCCTCGCGAACTGCATCCAGTCGGCCGTGGCTCAGAGCCACGCCCGCGCGGTCCCGGCCCCCGCGTCCGGCACCACCGACACCGACCGCGTCCACCGCCACGCGGCAACCACCCCGGACTCCGGTGTCCACGCCACCCAGCCCGGCCAGCACGCCGGCCCCACGCAGCACGGCGGGCCCTACGGCCGCGACGCGTCGCACGGCATGCCCGCGGAACCCACTCCGGCCCAGGCCGGGCAGGGCGCCGACCCGGCCCGGCCGGGACCGGCGGGCCCCGTCGACTACACCCACCCCGGCCGGCAGCGCACCGCGCCCCCGCCGTCCCCGCCGACCGCTCCGCCGGCCCCGCAGGGGCAGCCCACGGGGCCCGTGGCGGGCGACGCGACCGGGTGGTCCATGGACGAGCGGCTCTACAACCAGGTGTGGGGCATGTTCGAGGATCTGGCCCGCACCACCGCGGCGTATCGCAGCGCGGTCGACTTCGCGGACTCGCGCATGGAGAAGGAGCTGGACCAGGTCCTGTCCGACCCGCGCAGCCGTATCGGCGGCCAGGGCGACGCGGCGCGTGAGGCGGCCCGGGCCCGGCACGCCGACCTCGTCGGCCAGGCCCGGCAGGCCCTGGACCGCGACCTCGCCCAGCTCCAGGCCGAGGCCGACGTCGTGGAACCGGCCCTGCCGCCCGCCTACGCCCGCTGGGACAACCCCGTCTGGCACGGCTACCGCGTGCCGATGGAGATGCCCATGGCGCTGCGCGTCGGCGACCTGCACCTGCCCGAGAGCGACCCTCTGCGCATTCCCCTGCTGGTCCGGCTGCCGCTCGAACGCGGACTGTGGATCGACAGCGGACGCGCGGGATCGCTCGACGGCTCCTTCGCCGACTCCCACGAGCTGCGGCAAGGTGCGATGGAGACAGCGGTGGCGCTCGCCGCCCGGCTGCTCGCGGTCCATCCGGCGGGCGAGTTCACGCTCCATGTCATCGACCCCGCGGGCTCCGCGGCCGGGTCGCTGGCCCCGCTGACCCGGTCCGGCGTCCTGGCCGGACCGCCCGCCGTGGGCGCCGCGGGGGTCTCCGAGGTCCTGGCCCGGCTCACCGAGCGGGTCGACCTCGTGCAGATGGCGGTGCGCGGCGGCGCGGCCGACGCCCTCCCGCCCGGCCTCGACACCGCCCAGCAACTGCTGCTGATCAACGACTTCCCGCACGGCTTCGACGATCGTGCCGTGACCCGGCTGCGCTACCTCGCCGACGAGGGCCCGGCCGTCGGCGTGCACCTGCTGATGGTGGCCGACCGGGAGGACGCCGCCGGTTACGGTCCGTTGCTGGACCCGCTGTGGCGTTCGCTGCTGCGGCTCACCCCGGTGGCCGACGATCATCTCGCCGACCCGTGGGTCGGGCACGCCTGGACCTATGAGCCGTCCCTTGTCCCGCCCGGCAGCCAGATCCTCCAGCAGGTGCTCACCCAGGTGGCCCAGGCCCGCACCAAGTACATGTAAAACCGTCTGACCAGGGAACTTGGCATTTTCTTTGCCGAGCACTTTACCTTTCCTTGGTGATTGGCTAAGCTGGTCACCACGGAGGGGAGTACTCCCTGTCACTGCGGTGTCCCCGTCAATACGGATCAGGCCAGATCCCGGGGCGCCGGCCCATCACGGGTGGAAGAGACCTCCGGCGCGCGACGACGCTGATCACCTGCCGTTACGACTGCCGGAGGCGCAGTGGAAGTTTCCGCGACCCTGTGGGTCCTGACCATCGTGGGCCTCGCCGCCCTGATCGCGGTCGATTTCTTCATCGGCCGCAAACCGCACGACGTGTCCATCAAGGAAGCCGGCATCTGGACGGCCGTCTGGATCGCCCTGGCCGGCCTCTTCGGCCTCGGCCTGCTCCTCTTCGGCGGCGGCCGGCCGGCCGGGGAGTTCTTCGCCGGCTTCATCACCGAGAAGTCGCTGAGCGTCGACAACCTCTTCGTCTTCGTCCTGATCATGGCGAAGTTCGCGGTGCCGTCGCAGTACCAGCAGCGCGTGCTCCTCATCGGCGTGCTCATAGCCCTGGTGCTGCGGGCGATCTTCATCGCCGCGGGCGCCGCGATCCTCGCCAGCTTCTCGTGGGTCTTCTACCTCTTCGGCGCCTTCCTGATCTGGACCGCCTGGAAGCTCATCCAGGAGGCCCGGGCCGACGAGGAGGACGAGGAGTACGAGGAGAACAAGCTGCTGAAGGCCGTCGAGCACCGCTTCGGTGTCGCCGACCGCTACCACGGCACCAAGCTGTGGATCCAGCAGAACGGCAAGCGGGTCATGACCCCGATGCTCGTCGTGATGCTGGCCATCGGCACCACCGACGTCCTGTTCGCGCTGGACTCCATCCCCGCGATCTTCGGCCTGACGCAGGACCCGTACATCGTCTTCACCGCCAACGCCTTCGCGCTGATGGGCCTGAGGCAGCTGTACTTCCTCATCGGCGGCCTGCTGAAGAAGCTGGTCCACCTGTCCTACGGCCTGTCGATCATCCTCGGCTTCATCGGCGTGAAGCTGGTGCTGCACGCCCTGCACGAGTCCGGGGTGCACGTCCCCGAGATCAGCATCCCGGTCTCGCTGGGCGTGATCTGCGCCGTCCTGATCGTCACGACGATCACCAGCCTGCGGGCCTCGAAGAAGCAGGCGGCGGCGCGGGAGGCGACGGAGACGTCCGTCGAGAGCGCCGCGAAGGACAGCGTCCAGAGCTGACCACCCGCGAACGCAGGAGCCGGCCCCCGGGAGCGGCACCGTTCGACGGCCGACCGCCGCTCCCGGTGGCGCGCCGGGGGCACTGCACGCCCCCGGCGCGCCAAGCGCACCGACCCCGACCTACAGGAGAGGACCGATTTCGCGCAGCACCCGGACTCACGACAAGCACACCGACCGGAATGCGAACCCCCAAGGCCTCTGCGACGATCGCCCCATGATCGCTCGGCTCAGGTCGCTCACCACCCGGTGGACCACCGTCGTGCCGGTCCTGGCGGTCGTCCTGCTGGCGTTCACCTGGGGGCGCGACCTGCCCGGCTGGCTGGTCGCCCTGGTGACGCTGGTCCTGGCCGGATCGGTCCTGGCCGCAGTCCACCACGCCGAGGTGGTCGCCCACCGGGTCGGGGAGCCGTACGGATCGCTCGTTCTCGCCGTCGCCGTCACCATCATCGAGGTGGCGCTCATCGTCACCCTCATGGCCGACGGCGGCGACAAGGGCGCGACCCTCGCCAGGGACACCGTCTTCGCGGCCGTGATGATCACCTGCAATGGCGTCGTCGGACTGAGCCTGCTGGTCGGTTCGCTGCGGCACGGCACGGCGATCTTCAACCCCGAAGGCACCGGAGCGGCCCTCGCCACCGTGGCGACGCTGGCCACCCTCAGTCTGGTGCTGCCGACCTTCACCACCAGCAAGCCCGGCCCCGAGTTCTCGACGGTGCAGCTCACCTTCGCCGCCGTGTCCTCATTGATCCTGTACGGCCTGTTCGTGGCGACCCAGACCGTGCGCCACCGCGACTACTTCCTGCCCCTCACCCGCGAGGGCCAGGTGATCACCGCCGACGACCACGCCGAGGCGCCGTCCGCCCGCACCGCCCTGGTCAGCCTGAGCCTGCTGGGTCTGGCCCTGGTGGGGGTGGTGGGGCTGGCCAAGGGCGTGTCACCGACCATCGAGTCCGGCGTGGAGGCGGCGGGCCTGCACCATGCGGTCGTCGGCGTGATCATCGCGCTGCTGGTGCTGCTCCCCGAGACCATCGCCGCACTGCGCGCCGCCCGCCGCGACCGCGTCCAGACCAGCCTCAACCTCGCGCTCGGTTCCGCCATGGCCAGCATCGGCCTCACCATCCCCGCGGTCGCGCTGGCCTCGGTCTGGCTCTCCGGTCCGCTCGTCCTCGGCCTCGGCCCGACCCATATGGTGCTGCTCGCGCTGACCGTCGTGGTCAGCTCGCTGACCGTGGTGCCCGGGCGGGCGACACCGCTCCAGGGCGGGGTGCACCTGGTGCTGTTCGCGGCGTACCTGGAGCTGGCGCTCAACCCCTGACCGCGAGGCCACCACCCTCACCCTCACCGCGAGCCTGCCACGCTCACTCCATGGCCGGCTCCGCCACCGGCACCCCCACCGGACGCGTCTCCGGCAGCCGGGCGAAGCAGGCGAGGCTGAGCAGCGCGACAGCGGTGAGGTACGCGCCGACACCCCAGGGGACCCGGCCGCCCTGCTCGGCGAGCGCGGTGGCCACGATCGGGGTCAGCGCGCCGCCGAGGACACCGCCGAGGTTGTAGCCGACCGCGGCGCCCGTGCAGCGCACCCGCGGCTCGTACAGCTCCGGCAGGTACGCGGCGATCACGGCGAACATGGTGATGAACGCGAGCATGGCGCCCAGGCAACCGAGGAACATCAGCAGGGGTTCACCGGTCGCCAGCAGCGCGACCATCGGGAACATCCACAGCGCCGTCGCCGCGCACCCGGCGAGGCACATCGGCCGGCGACCCAGGCGGTCGCCCAGGTGCGCGGCGACCGGTGTCAGCGCGCCCTTCACCACCACGGCGGCCATGACGCAGGCCAGCATGACGCCGCGGCTCACGCCGAGCCGCTCGGTGGCGTAGGCGAGGGACCAGGTCGTCACGGCGTAGAAGACGGCGTAGCCGACCGCGAGCGCGCCCGCCGTCAGCAGCACGAGCCGCCAATGATCGCGCACGACCTCGGCGAGCGGTACGCGCGCGTGCCGGTCGATCTCCAGGAAGTGCGGGCTCTCGACGAGGGACGACCGCAGCCACAGCCCCGCCACCGCGAGCACCCCGGCCACCCAGAACGGCACCCGCCAGCCCCACGCGGCGAACTGCGCGTCCGTGAGCGTCGCCGCCAGCCCGAGCACGACCCCGTTGGCGAGGAGGAACCCCACGGCCGGGCCGATCTGCGGGAAGCTCGACCACAGGCCGCGCCGCTCGGCGGGCGCGTGCTCCGCCGTCAGCAGCACCGCCCCGCCCCACTCCCCGCCCAGTCCCAGCCCCTGCAGGAACCGCAGCACCAGCAGCAGCAGGGGAGCGGCGACCCCGATCGCGTCGTACGCCGGCACACAGCCGACCGCGACCGTCGAGCCCCCGGTCAGCAGCAGCGAGGCCACCAGCACCGGCCGCCGCCCGCGCCGGTCCCCGATGTGCCCGAACAGCACCGAGCCGAGCGGCCGCGCGACGAAGCCCACGCCGAACGTCGCGAAGGCCGCCAGTGTCCCCGCGAGCGGGGAGAAGGTGGGGAAGAACAGCGGGCCGAGCACCAGCGCCGCGGCGGTGCCGTAGACGAAGAAGTCGTAGAACTCGATGGCCGTCCCGGCGAGCGAGGCGGTGGCGAGCCGGAGCATGGAGAGCGCCCTCACGGTGCGTACGTCGTGCATGCCGCGTCAACCAGCCACGGTGATCACGGGTTACGGGGGCGCGCGACGGGGCGCGCCCCCGGCCGGGAGCGCGCCCCGGCCGGTCAGTAGGTGACGGTGATGCGCCGGGCGGGCCCGTCGACGCGGATCGTGCCGCCGTAGGGGAGGACGAGCTGCGGATCGGTGTGGCCGTAGTCCACATCGAAGACGATCATCGTGTCGGGGGCGTACGTCCGCATCGCGCGCAGGATCGCCTCCCGCTGCTCGGCGGCGTAACGGGCGCCCTCCTCGGGCGAGTTGGGCTGCTCGAACGACCAGGTCTTCGGACGGCCCACCAGCAGGGCCGGGAACCGCCGGAGCAGCCCGCGCTCGCCCATGTTGCGCAGGGTGCGGAACACCTCCGTGCCGCTCGGCATCTCCTCGGAGGTCTCCAGGAGCAGCACACCGCCGTCGTACACCGACAGGTCGTGGGAGATCTCGCGGTCGGCCATCAGCAGCATGGCGAGGATCTCCACGCAGCCGCCCCAACTGCGGCCCTCCACCACCCGGTCGGCGTTCACCCAGTCCCAGCCGGTGCCGGGCCGGGTCTCCGGCTCCGCCTCGAAGGTCGCCGGGTCGGCCCAGTCGCGGTCGACGTCCCGCCAGCGCTCGGCGGGCCGCAGCTCGAACTCGCCCGGCGTGAACAGCGCCGCCCGCAGCGACTCCTCGGTCAGCGGGTGCATCGCGCCGGGGCGGCCGACCGCCGCCATCACGGTCGCGCCGTGGAAGCCGACGATGCCGGTGTTGTACAGGTACGCCAGCAGGTTGGTGTTGTCGCTCATCCCGAAGAACGGCTTCGGGTTGGCCCGGATCAACTCCCGGTCCAGATACGGCAGGACGGTGATCTGGTCGTCGCCGCCGATCGACGCCATGACCGCCTTCACGGACGGGTCGGCGAACGCGGCGTGGATGTCGTCGGCCCGCTCCCGCGGCGTGGCCCCCATCTTCCGGGTCGCCGGGTACTCCACCGGCTCCAGGCCGAAGTCCTCGCGCAGCCGCCGGAGCCCCAGTTCGTGGGGGAGCGGAAGGATGCCCGGCAGCCCGGCTCCCGGGGAGATGACGGCTATGCGGTCGCCGGGCGACGGCTTGGGCGGGTAGGAGATCGTCGTCATGCCCGGATGCTAGGGGCCCTGACCACGCCCGTGCACCGGGATAAAAGCGCAGCGTGATAGACCGGGTGCGAGCAGCGGCCCCGCCGGGCCGCCCCACCGCGAACGGACCGGAGGAACCGTGCCCCGCACCCTGGCCAACGCCCCGATCATGATCCTCAACGGCCCCAACCTGAACCTGCTGGGGCAGCGCCAGCCGGAGATCTACGGCTCCGACACACTCGCCGACGTCGAGGCCCTGTGCGCCAGGACGGCCGCCGCGCACGGCGGGACGGTGGACTTCCGCCAGTCCAACCACGAGGGCGAACTGGTCGAGTGGATCCACGAGGCGCGCCTCAACCACTGCGGGATCGTCATCAACCCGGCCGCCTACTCGCACACCTCGGTCGCCATCCTGGACGCCCTCAACACCTGCGACGGACTGCCGGTGATCGAGGTGCACATCTCCAACATCCACCAGCGCGAGGCGTTCCGGCACCACTCCTACGTCTCGCTGCGCGCGGACGGCGTCATCGCCGGGTGCGGGGTGCAGGGGTACGCGTTCGGAGTGGAGCGGGTCGCCGCGCTGGCCGGCCCGGCGCGGGCGGAGGCGTGAGGACCGCCGACGTGTAAGGACCGCCCTCCGTGGCGAGGCGCCCCTTACCGCGGCGGCCTGCGTACGCCCTACAGGCGTCCCGCCTCCACGATGCGTCGCAGGAAGCGTCGCGTGCGCTCCTGCTGCGGATCGCCGAAGACCTGCTCGGCGGTGCCGCGCTCCAGCACCACACCGCCCTCCAGGAAGCAGACCTGGTCGGCGACGTCCCGCGCGAAGCCCATCTCATGGGTGGCGAGCACCATGGTCATGCCCTCGTCCTTCAGGTCGCGCACGACCGCGAGGACCTCTCCCACCAGCTCCGGGTCGAGCGCGGCGGTGATCTCGTCGAGCAGCAGCAGCCGGGGGCGCACGGCGAGGGCGCGCACGATCGCCACGCGCTGCTGCTGCCCGCCGCTGAGCCGGTCCGGGTACTCGCCCGCCTTCGCCGCGAGCCCCAGCCGCTCCAGCAGCTCCCGCGCCCGCTCCTCCGCCTCCGCGCGGCCGACGCCGTGGACGCGGCGCGGGGCGAGGGTGATGTTCTCCAGCACCGTCATGTGCGGGAAGAGGTTGTAGGCCTGGAACACCACGCCGATACGGCGCCGTACCGCGTCCTGGTCGGCGCGCGGGTCGGTGATCTCCTCCCCGTCCAGCCAGATGGCGCCGTCGTCGATCTCCTCCAGCAGGTTGGCGCAGCGCAGCAGCGTCGACTTGCCGGAGCCGGACGCGCCGATGAGCGCCGTCACGGTGTGCGGGGCGACCTCCAGGTCCACGTCCCGCAGGACGACCGTGGAGCCGAACGTCTTGCGGACCGACTCCATCCGCAGCACGGGCGCCTCGCTCATGCCGTCCCTCCCTGGGTGCGCCTGCGGTCCAGCCGGGCCGTCACCCAGTCCGTGAACCGTGTCATCGGGATGGTCAGTGCCACGAAGACCAGCCCCGCGACGATGTACGGCGTGTAGTTCAGGCTGCGGCCCACGATGATGTCCGCGGCCCGTACGGCGTCCACCGCGCCGCCGATCGACACGAGCCCGGTGTCCTTCTGCAGCGACACCAGGTCGTTCAGCAGCGGCGGCACCTGACGCCGTACCGCCTGCGGCAGGACGACGTAGCGCAGCGCCTGCCGGTTGGTCAGGCCCAGCGAGCGGGCCGCGGCGCGCTGCGAGGGGTGCACGGACTCGATGCCGGCGCGGAACACCTCGGCGACGTACGCCGAGTACGTCAGCGTCAGCGCCGTGCCGCCCAGCAGCACCGGGTCGACGGTCACGCCCTGCAGCCGCAGCGCCGGCACGCCCAGCACCACGATCATCAGGTTGATGATCAGCGGCAGTCCGCGGAAGAAGTCGGTGTAGGCGGCGGCCAGGACCCGCAGCGGAAAGAACACCGGCCCGCGCAGCGTGCGCGCGATCGCGATGAGCATGCCGAGGACGAGCACGGCGGCCCCGCACACCAGCAGCAGCCGGACGTTCAGCCACAGCCCTTCGAGCACCTTGGGCAGCGCCTCGCGCGCGTACCGCCCGTCGAAGAACGTCTCCTTGGTGCGCGGCCAGCCGGGCGCCCCGACGACCACCAGGTACAGCGCGACGCCGGTGACGAGAGTGGACAGGGCCGCGATCGCGGTAGCGCGGCGCGCGCGGGCGCGCTTGAACCGCTCGCGCTCCAGGCGCCGCTCGGAGGGGACGTACGCGTCCTGCGTGTCCTTCGGGTCCTCGGTGAGCGTCACTTGAGCACCGGGGCGTCGACGGCGTCGGACAGCCACTGCTGCTCCAGCTTGGCCAGGGTGCCGTCCTTGCGCAGCGCGTCCACCGCGCCGCTCACGCACGGAGTGAGGGCGCTGCCCTTGTCCAGGACGAGGCCGAACTGCTCCGGCGCGCCGCCCTGGTTCTCGAACTGGCCGACGATCTTCGCGTCGGTCACCTCGGCGGCGGTGATGTAGAAGGCGGTCGGCAGGTCGGTGACGATCGCGTCGACCTGGCCGTTCTTCAGCGCGGACTTGGCCTGGTCGTTCTTCGCGTACACGGCGGCCGCCTGCTTCGGCTTCACCACGTCGTTGATGTAGTCGAGGCTGGTGGTGCCGACCTGGGCGCCCAGTTTGACGTCCTTCAGGTCGGCGATGCTCGTCGCCTTCGCGGCCTTGGAGCCCTTCAGCGCGATGACGGCCTGGCGCACGTCGTAGTAGCCGGAGGAGAAGTCCACGGCCTTCCTGCGCTCGTCGCTGATCGAGACCTGGTTGATGTCGAAGTCGAAGGTCTTCTCGCCGGGCGCGAACGCCTTGTTGAAGGGCACGCTCTGCCAGACCACGGCGTCCTTGCCGTAGCCGAGCCGCTGGGCGACGGCGTAGGCGACGGCGGACTCGAAGCCCTTGCCGTTCGCGGGCTTGTCGTCCTTGAACCAGGGCTCGTAGGCGGGCTCGTCGGTGGCGATCGTCAGCTTGCCGGACGTCTTCGTGGCCAACTCGCCCTTGGCGCAGCCGGTGCCGGCCGACCCGGACGGCTTGGCGGCGGCGTCCTGCTCCGGCTGCGGCGCACAGCCGACGGCGGCGGCGAGGAGAGCGGCGGTGGTGGCGACGGCGGCGCGGCGCAGGGTGCGAGCGACAGAGTGCATGGCGCGAGATTGGCAGCGCGCCGCGCGTTTGTCGAGGTCACACCAACGTTTGTCCGGATAGTGGGAACGGGTGTTGCGGCCGTGTGAACGGCGCGGACGTCGCCGGGGGCCGCCGGTCGAGGGCGGGGAAAAGGACCGGCGGCCCCGACCGCCCGGGAGCCGTCATCCCGTGCGGGGCTGCGTCCAGTTGACCGTGCCGCCCTGGCGCTCCGGGAGCGCGCGCGGGGCACCGGCGCGTGCACGCCGTTCACACGGGGCGCGCGCAAGGTGCCGCGCGCCCCCAATACGCGCCGGGCGCGCCGCCGTTCACCGACTCTCGGTGCCCGACGTGCCCCGCGGTCACCACCCGCGCGCGTGCCACTCCGGCAGATGCGGCCGTTCCGCGCCCAGCGTCGTGTCGTTGCCGTGGCCGGGGTAGACCCAGGTCTCGTCCGGCAGTACGTCGAAGATCTTGGTCTCCACGTCGTGGATCAGGCGGGCGAAGGCCTCGGGGTCCTGGCGTGTGTTGCCGACGCCGCCGGGGAAGAGGCAGTCGCCCGTGAAGACGTGCGGGTGGCCGTGCGGGTCGTCGTAGACCAGCGCGATCGAGCCCGGCGTGTGCCCGACGAGGTGGCGCGCGGTCAGCTCCACCTGCCCCACCCGGATGACGTCGCCGTCGTCCACCAGGACGTCGGTGGGCACCGGGATGCCCTCGGCGTCGTCGCGGCCGGCGTGGGTGCGGGCGCCGGTGGCCGCGACGACCTCGGCGAGCGCCTGCCAGTGGTCGGCGTGCCGGTGGGTGGTGACGACGGAGGCGATGCCGTCGTCACCGATCATGCCGAGCAGCGTCCGCGCCTCGGCGGCGGCGTCGATCAGGAGCTGCTGGTCGGTGGCCCGGCAGCGCAGCAGATAGGCGTTGTTGTCCATGGGCCCGACCGCGATCTTGGTGATCATCAGGTCCTTGAGCTCGTGCACGTCCGCCGGGCCGCCGACCGTCACCTGTCCGCTGTACGTCATGGACGTCAGCCTAGTGCCGAGCCCCCGCGAGCGACCGCCGGGCGGCCGCCCTCCGGGCCTCGGCGCCGCTCCGGGCCCGCACACGGGCCGCAGCCGCTCCGCGTCCTACAGCGGCGGCAACGCCGGCAGCGCGCCGCCGTCCACCCTCAGCGCACCGCCGTCGCGGCGGCCCGCCAGCCACCCCAGCAGGTCGGCCGGGGCACCGCTGACCGTCACCTCGGGCCCGGCCGCCTCCCGCCCGGTGCTCCACGCGCGCGTGCCGTCGGTGACCCGGGTCGGCGGCACATCGGGGTGCCCGGAGAAGCGGGCCGCCAGGAAGTCGATCTCGCGCTCGGTGAACTCCTCCGGCAGGTCCTCCAGCTCGTAGCCGATGCCCAGGTCCACGTGGTGCAGCTCGACCTCGGCCCAGCGCCGGAACGGCACCCGGGCCGCGCTGTCGGTGACGCCGTTGCGCAGCTCCACCGTGCGCGACCAGTCGGCCGGCGCCGCGCCCACGGCCTGGAAGCGGGCCGCGGTCTCGCGCACGTCGGCGAGCTGCGCCTCCAGCGGGCGCGGGGCGTCCCGCTCGATGTCGGCGTCCCGGGCCTCGCCCGAGACGTACATGGGGCGGCCCTCCAGGACGTTCACGAGGGCGTCCGCGTTGCGGGCGAGGTGGGCGAGGACGTGGCCGCGGGTCCAGCCGGGGAGCCGTGACGGTTCCGTCACGCTCGCGTTGTCCAGCTTGGCGGCTGCCGTGAGCAGCCGCTCGGTCGCGTCCTGTACAGACGCCAGGTCACGTGCGTGATCAATCATGCTGCTGACACTAGTCCGGCCACACCTTCGGGTGAAGGTGGTCGCGGCGGTGCCGTAAATCGAATGCACGTGCTATATGGTCGGACGTGGCGTCGGGCATGCTGGATGGCCGGGGATTGTTTGCATCCGGTGAACCAACCCGGGAATCCGACCGGCGTTGTCAGTGGCTCCCCCTAGTCTGGGAAAGACGGGGGCCCCGCCCCTGTCACTTCTCTCAAGAAAGGTGCGGACCGGCGTGGCCGACCGTCTCATCGTCCGTGGCGCGCGCGAGCACAACCTGAAGAACGTCTCGCTCGACCTGCCCCGTGACGCGCTCATCGTCTTCACGGGCCTGTCCGGGTCGGGCAAGTCCTCCCTGGCCTTCGACACCATCTTCGCCGAGGGCCAGCGGCGCTACGTGGAGTCGCTCTCCTCGTACGCCCGCCAGTTCCTCGGCCAGATGGACAAGCCGGACGTCGACTTCATCGAGGGTCTGTCGCCCGCCGTCTCCATCGACCAGAAGTCGACCTCGCGCAACCCGCGCTCGACGGTCGGCACCATCACCGAGGTCTACGACTACCTGCGCCTGCTCTTCGCGCGCATCGGCAAGCCGCACTGCCCGGAGTGCGGCCGGCCGATCTCCCGCCAGTCGCCGCAGGCCATCGTCGACAAGGTCCTGGAGCTGCCGGAGGGGAGCCGCTTCCAGGTGCTGTCGCCGCTGGTGCGCGAGCGCAAGGGCGAGTTCGTCGACCTCTTCGCCGACCTGCAGACCAAGGGCTACTCCCGCGCGCGTGTCGACGGCGAGACGATCCAGCTGTCCAACCCGCCGACGCTGAAGAAGCAGGAGAAGCACACCATCGAGGTGGTCGTCGACCGCCTCACGGTCAAGGACTCCGCCAAGCGCCGCCTCACCGACTCCGTGGAGACCGCCCTCGGCCTGTCCGGCGGCATGGTCGTGCTCGACTTCGTCGACCTCCCCGAGGACGACCCCGAGCGCGAGCGCATGTACTCGGAGCACCTGTACTGCCCGTACGACGACCTGTCCTTCGAGGAGCTGGAGCCGCGCTCCTTCTCCTTCAACTCGCCCTTCGGCGCCTGCCCCGACTGCACCGGCATCGGCACGCGCATGGAGGTCGACCCGGAGCTGATCGTCCCGGACGAGGACAAGTCCCTCGATGAGGGCGCCATCCACCCCTGGTCGCACGGCCACACCAAGGACTACTTCGGCCGCCTGATCGGCGCCCTCGCCGACGCCCTCGGCTTCCGCACCGACATCCCCTTCGCCGGGTTGCCCCAGCGCGCGAAGAAGGCCCTGCTCTACGGCCACAAGACGCAGATCGAGGTCCGCTACCGCAACCGGTACGGCCGCGAGCGCCGCTACACCACGCCCTTCGAGGGCGCCGTCTCCTTCGTCAAGCGCCGGCACAGCGAGGCCGAGTCCGACGCCAGCCGCGAGCGCTTCGAGGGCTACATGCGCGAGGTGCCCTGCCCCACCTGTGAGGGCACGCGCCTGAAGCCGATCGTCCTCGCCGTCACGATCATGGGCAAGTCGATCGCCGAGGTCTCAGGCATGTCCATCAGCGACTGCGCGGACTTCCTGGGCGAGCTGAAGCTCAACGACCGCGACAAGAAGATCGCCGAGCGGGTGCTGAAGGAGGTCAACGAGCGGCTGCGCTTCCTCGTCGACGTCGGCCTCGACTACCTCTCGCTCAACCGCGCCGCCGGCACGCTCTCCGGTGGCGAGGCCCAGCGCATCCGGCTCGCCACCCAGATCGGCTCCGGCCTCGTCGGCGTGCTGTACGTCCTCGACGAGCCGTCCATCGGCCTGCACCAGCGCGACAACCACCGGCTGATCGAGACCCTGGTCCGGCTGCGCGACATGGGCAACACGCTCATCGTCGTGGAGCACGACGAGGACACCATCAAGGTCGCCGACTGGATCGTCGACATCGGCCCCGGCGCCGGCGAGCACGGCGGCAAGGTCGTGCACAGCGGCTCCCTGAAGGAGCTGCTCGCCAACGCCGAGTCGCAGACCGGCCAGTACCTGTCGGGCAAGAAGGCCATCCCGGTGCCCGACGTGCGCCGCCCGCGCGACCCGTCCCGGCAGCTCACCGTGCACGGCGCCCGCGAGAACAACCTCCAGGACATCGACGTGTCCTTCCCGCTGGGCCTGTTCACCGCGGTCACCGGCGTCTCCGGCTCCGGCAAGTCCACGCTGGTCAACGACATCCTGTACACGCACCTGGCCCGCGAGCTGAACGGCGCGCGGAACGTGCCGGGGCGGCACACGCGCGTGGACGGCGACGACCTCGTCGACAAGGTCGTCCACGTCGACCAGTCGCCCATCGGCCGCACCCCGCGGTCCAACCCGGCGACGTACACCGGCGTCTTCGACCACATCCGCAAGCTGTTCGCCGAGACCACCGAGGCGAAGGTCCGCGGCTACCTGCCCGGCCGCTTCTCCTTCAACGTCAAGGGCGGCCGCTGCGAGAACTGCGCGGGCGACGGCACCATCAAGATCGAGATGAACTTCCTCCCGGACGTGTACGTCCCGTGCGAGGTCTGCCACGGTGCCCGCTACAACCGGGAGACCCTGGAGGTCCACTACAAGGGCAAGTCCATCGCCGAGGTCCTGAACATGCCGATCGAGGAGGCCATGAACTTCTTCGAGGCGGTCCCGGCGATCAACCGCCACCTCAGGACGCTCCACGACGTCGGCCTCGGGTACGTGCGCCTCGGCCAGTCCGCGACCACGCTGTCCGGCGGTGAGGCCCAGCGCGTCAAGCTCGCCAGCGAGCTGCAGAAGCGCTCCACCGGCCGCACGGTCTACGTCCTCGACGAGCCGACCACCGGTCTGCACTTCGAGGACATCAGCAAGCTGCTGAAGGTCCTCTCCGGCCTGGTCGAGAAGGGCAACACGGTCATCGTCATCGAGCACAACCTCGACGTGATCAAGACCGCCGACTGGATCGTCGACATGGGCCCCGAGGGCGGCGCGGGCGGCGGCCTGGTGGTCGCCGAGGGCACGCCGGAGGAGGTGGCCGGCGTTCCGGCCAGCCACACCGGCAAGTTCCTGCGGGAGATCCTCGGCGCCGACCGGATCAGCGACGCCTCGATCCCGGCGCCCCGCGCCAGGACGACGGCGAAGAAGACGGCGGCCGCCAAGAAGACCGCGGCCACCAAGAACAGCACGGCCGCGAAGAAGACCGCGACCGCGAAGAAGACCGCCACCAAGGCGGCGGCGAAGAAGACGAGCCGGTCCGCCAAGGCCTGACCGGCCCGGAAGTCCTCCGTACGACGCCCGCGGGCCCCACCGGACCATCCCCGGTGGGGCCCGCGGGCGTCTGCGTCCGCTCAGCCGCCGGCCGGCTGCACGAACTGCAGGTCGAGCTGGATCCCGACCACGTCCCCGAGCACCCCCGGCGCGAAGTCCAGCCCGAAGTCGCTGCGCCGGATCCGGCCCCTCGCCCCGAACCCGGCATGCCGGGCGCTGCCGACGGGCGAGTCGCCGAGCCCGCCGAAGTCCACCGCGAGCGACACCGGCCGGGTCACGTCCCCGATCGTCAGCTCGCCGTCCACGGTCCATTCCGCGCCCCCGCCCCGCACCCGGGTCGAGCGGTACGTCATCGTCGGCCGCCTCGCCACGTCCAGCCGGTCGGCGGCCCGCAGGTGCGCGTCCCGCTCGGGGCTGCCGGTGTCGACGGAGGCCAGCTCGATCGTCGCCGACACCCGCACGTCGTCGGCGGTCGCACCGACGTACAGCTCGGCCCCGAAGGCGGAGAAACGTCCCCGCACCGTGGAGATGCCCAGGTGGCGGATGGTGAAGTGCACCGAGGAGTGCAGGGGGTCCATGGTCCAGTGCCCCGGAGCGAGCGGCAGCGCGGCCGTCGTGATCGCGTCGTTGGTCATGCCGCCACCCTGCGGCCCGCGCGCCGGGCCAGGGAGGCCGGGCGCAGCCTGGTAGCGACAGGGCCACCCTCGGACGGAGGGGCGTTGGTACGTTCGACGCCGTGAGCGACAACGAGTTGGGCACGTTCCTGCGCGGCCGGCGCGAAGCCGTCACCCCGGCCGAGGCCGGGCTGCCCGCCGGCGTCCGCCGCCGCACCCCGGGCCTGCGCCGCGCCGAACTGGCCACGCTCGCCGGCATCAGCGTCGAGTACCTGACCCGTCTGGAGCAGGGCCGCGACCGCCACCCCTCGGCGCAGGTGCTCGGCGCCCTCGCCGACGCGCTGCGGCTGACCCTGCGGGACCGGCTGGCACTGCGCCGCTACGCCAAGGAGGCGGAGGGCGGCGACCCGCTGATCTGCGCGGCCGCCCCGCCGCACACCCGCACCGCGCGCCCCGCCGTACGGGCCGTCGTGGACCGGCTGGAACCCGCGCCCGCCGCGGTCCTCAACCGGATCGGTGACGTCCTGCACCGCACCACCGGCTACGAGCGCCTGTGCGGGCCGCTCGGGCTGTTCGACACGGACCGCCCCAATCTGCTCCGCCACCTGTTCACCGACCCGCGCGCCCGCCGCGCCTACCCGGCCTGGGACCGCGTCGCCGACGACCTGGTCGCCCACCTGCGGCACGAGGCCCCGGTGAACGACCCGTACGTGGCCGAGCTGGCCGAGGAGCTGACCCTGACGGCGGGGGCGGAGTTCGCCGACCGGTTCGCCGACCTGTCCGTGACGCCCCGGCGCACCGGGAACCGGCGGATCGAGCACCCGGAGGCGGGCCCGCTCGACCTGCTGTACGAGACGCTGATGCTGCCCGACGACGGGCAGCGGGTGCTGGTCCACCTCCCCGCCGACGAGGCCACCGCCGCCGCCCTGGACCGCCTCACGGGCCTGCGCCCCGGCGCGCTGCGGGCGGTGGGCCGGGCCGGCTGAACGGCGCCGGGGTCAGTCCGACGGGCCGTCCAGCTCATGGGCGTACGGCGGTTCCGCTCCCGCCCGGGAGCAGGTGACGGCCGCCGCGCGGGCCGCGAACCGCAGCAGCCGGGTCCAGCCCTGCGCGCCCAGGGCGGTCAGGGCCTCGGGGGAGAGGGCGTCGCGGGCGGCCAGGCCGTGCAGCAGGGCCGCGTTCACCGTGTCCCCGGCGCCGATGGTGTCGACGACGTCGACCCGCTCGCCCGGCACGGCGTGCACGGCGCCGTCCGCCGTGTAGGCGGTCAGCCCGTCGCCGCCGTGCGTGATCACGACGGCCGCGGGACCGGCGGCCAGCCACTCCTGCGGGGTGCCGCCCAGCCAGCGGGCGTCCTCCTCGGACAGCTTGAGCAGTGTCACCGACGGCAGCCAGTTCTTGAACCGCGCCCGGTAGGCGTCCGCGTCCGCGATGAGCCCCGGCCGGATGTTCGGGTCGAGAGCGGTGAACACACCCCGCGCCGAGGCGTGCCGCATCAGCTCCTCGTACGCGCTCGCCCCCGGCTCCAGCACCAGCGAGCACGTGCCGAAGGACACCGCGCGGGTGCCGGCGGGCAGCGTGGCGGGCGCGGTGAAGAGCCGGTCGGCGGTGCCCTCGACGTAGAAGGAGTAGGCGGCCGAACCGCCCGCGTCGAGTGTGGCGACCGCGAGCGTGGTCGGCTCCGGCCCGCGCCGTACGGCCGTGACGTCCACCCCGGCCCGGCGCAGCCCGTCGAGCAGGGCCTCGCCGAACGCGTCGTACGACACCCGGGAGCAGAAGGCGGCGGGCGAGCCGAGGCGGCCGAGCGCCACGGCGGTATTGTACGGGCCGCCGCCGAGTGCCGGGGTGAGAGCGGCCAGGGCGCCCGTGCCCTGCGGTACCAGGTCGATCAGGGCCTCACCGGCGACGACGATCACGAGTCGGTTCCTTTCTCGGGGCACCCGCAGGAGGTGCGGTGTACGAAGGCGCACGGCAGCCGTACGGTCCGGGCGGGCCGGTCCGGCCGGCCGAGCCGGTCGAGCAGCACCCGCACCGCCCGCGCGCCGATCTCCCGGCTGGGCTGGGCGATCGCGGTGAGCCGGGGCGAGAACAGGTCCGCCCAGGCGAAGTCGTCGAAACAGCACAGCGCGATGTCCCCGGGCACGGACAGGCCGTGCGCGCGCAGGGCCCGCAGGGCGCCGAGGGTCATCGCGTTGTTGGCGCTGACCAGGGCGGTGGGCCGGGAGCCGAGGGACAGCAGGGCGGCGGTGGCCTGTTCGGCGCCGGCCGAGGCGGAGTCGCCGTGCACGACGAGCCGCTCGTCGTACGGCAGCCCGGCGGCGGCCAGGCCCTGCCGGTACCCGCTGATCCGCTCGGCGGTCGTGCTCAGCCCGGGCAGGCCCGCGACGAGGCCGATGCGCCGGTGCCCCAGCTCCGCGAGGTGGGTGACGAGCCGGGCCGTCGGAGCGGCGTTCTCGGCGCACACCTGGTCGAAGGGCGGCGCCCCCTCGGCCGTGGTGTCGAGCACCCGGTCGAGGAGGACGGCGGGCACCCGGTGCCGTTCGAGGTAGGCCACCAGCGCGGCCGGCCGGGCGGACGGGGCGACGATCATGCCGTCCACCCGGCGCTCGTGCAGCAGCTGGACGACCTTGCGCTCGTGGTCCGGATCGTCGTGCGGGTCGGCGATGAGCAGGCCGTACCCGTGCTCCAGGGCCGCCGCCTCGACGCCCTGGAGGATCTCCGTGAAGTAGGGGTTGCTGATCGCGGACACCGCCAGCCCGATGGAGCGGGTGCGGGACGTCACCAGGGAGCGGGCGAGGGTGTTCGGGGTGTAGCCCAGCTCCTCGATGGCGTCCAGGACGGCCTGGCGGGTGTGGGGGAGCACCGGGCGGGTGCCGTTCAGCACGTGCGAGACGGTCGCCACGGAGACCCCGGCGGAGCGTGCGACGTCGGCCATGGTCGGCATGCGGTCTCCCTTCCGGACGGCGGCCCGCGGGGCCCGGCGGGTGGGCCCTGGCCGGGAAGCTATCCCATCCGAGGGGTGGACGTAAACGCTTGCGCAAGCGTTTACGTCCCCGAGACCGGCGTGCCGCCCCCTGATCGTCACCGGGTATCGTCGGCACCCACCCCGTCGGACCAGCGATCCCCTGGAGACCCCCTATGCCCGGCCGCCCCGCCCCGAGCCGTCGCGCCCTGCTGAAGGGAGCGGCCGTCACGCCCGTCGCCGGGTTCGGGCTGGCCGCCTGCTCGGCCGGGGACTCGCCGGGCCGGCCCACGGGGCCGGTGGAGCTGGGCGCGGAGAGCGAGGTCCCGCAGGGCGGCGCCCGGCTGTACCGTGACCACAACGTGGTCGTCAGCCGGGACGCGAGCGGCGGGCTGAAGGCCTACAGCACCATCTGCACGCACGCGCAGTGCCCCATCAACAAGCTGGAGGGCACCAAGCTGATCTGCCCGTGTCACGGCAGCCAGTTCGACGCCACGACCGGCGAGGTCCTCCAGTCCCCGGCCACCACGCCGCTCAAGCAGCTGCCCGTGCAGGTGAAGAACGGCAAGATCGTCGCCGGGCCCGACGCCTGAGCCGGGCCCCGCTCCCTCACCCGCTCACCGCCCCCCGCGGGCTACCGCCTCACTCCCACTCCCAGCCGATCCCCACCACCCCCGCCCGCACCCGTGGCTCCACCAGGTGCACGGAGCGGTGCCGTCCGCTCAGCGGCAGATCGTGGCGGGCGCTGCGCGGGGCCGCGGGCGAGTTCTGGGTGAAGCGCTGGCAGCGCGCCGGCAGCGCGTTCTCGTCGAACCGCACCTGCAGCGCGTACTGCCCGCCCGGGACGCCGAAGTCCCGGACGTACTCGTGGCAGACACCCGCGGTGCCGTCCTCGACGGCGTACCGGAACAGGAAGGTGTCCCCGGCCCGCAGCCGCGTGTCGAACAGCAGCTCGGCCACCAGGATGCCGGTGCCGTGGTGCAGCCGGATCCGGCCGGTGCGGCAGTTCTCCAGGGCGTGCACGGCCATGCGCTCCGGCACGCACCCCGGGTCGCCGTGGTGGACGGCCAGAAAGCGGTCCACGCCGTCGCGGTGGGCCCGCACGATGTGGTGGGACTCACGGGCCAGCAGCTCGCGGCGCGCCCCGATCCGCACCCGCTCGTGGTGGCCGAGGGCGTGCAGCCCCCCGTCGGGCGGCGCGTCCAGCTCGCCGAGCAGCCGCTCCAGGGTGCCGGAGGCCTCGACGAGGGAACGGTAGGAACGGGCCGCGGGCCGGTCCGGCCCGGTGCGCCCGTCGGTACCGGCCAGCAGCCGGATCAGTGACTCGTCCGGCAGCTGGAGGATCTCCTCCAGCGCGCGGACGGCGCGCAGGGACTCCGGGCGCTGCGGGCGCCGGGCCCCCTGCTGCCAGTAGCTCAGGCTGGTGACGCCGACTCTCACCCCGTACCGCGTCAGATGGTGCTGCACCCGCTGGAGCGGCAGTCCGCGGGCGGCGATCGCGGCGCGCAGCGCGACATGGAAGGGGCCGCCCCGCAGGGCCGTGTCCAGTTCGGTGGCGGCGACGTCCGCGTGCTGTGTGGCGTGCGGCATGCAGGCGCCTTTCTGTGAATGATCACAACGGCTGGTCAGACCGTTGGCTGGTGGTCGGGGCCGCCCGTCGGCGCGGGACGGTTCTTCACATCCGTAAGCCGGCGTTCCCGGCCCCGAGTTCCCCCGCATTGAAGCGTGTTGACCAAGTCCCGACAACACCCGCAACCCGGCCGCCGCGCGCCTCTGGCCGAGACGGAACGCCTCCGGCGCCGCCGCGGACGCGGACGGGGCGTTGTCCACAGGCCCGCCGCGCTGTCACCCCTCGCCAGTAGGGTGTGAGACATGGCCGATCCCTCCAGCTACCGCCCCAGGCCGGGCGAGATCCCGGACTCCCCCGGGGTGTACAGGTTCCGCGACGAGCACCGCCGGGTGATCTACGTCGGAAAGGCGAAGAGCCTGCGCCAGCGCCTGGCCAACTACTTCCAGGACCTCGCGGGCCTGCACCCGCGCACCCGCTCCATGGTCACCACGGCCGCGTCCGTGGAGTGGACGGTCGTGTCCACGGAGGTCGAGGCGCTGCAGCTGGAGTACTCCTGGATCAAGGAGTTCGACCCCCGGTTCAACGTCAAGTACCGCGACGACAAGAGCTACCCGTACCTCGCGGTGACGATGAACGAGGAGTTCCCGCGCGTGCAGGTGATGCGCGGTCACAAGAAGAAGGGCGTCAGGTATTTCGGCCCGTACGCGCACGCGTGGGCCATCCGCGACACCGTCGACCTGCTGCTGCGGGTCTTCCCGGTGCGCACCTGCTCGGCCGGAGTCTTCAAGAACGCCTCCCGCACCGGCCGCCCCTGCCTGCTCGGCTACATCGGCAAGTGCTCCGCGCCCTGCGTCGGCCGGATCGACCCCGTGGACCACCGGGACCTGGCCGAGGAGTTCTGCGACTTCATGGCCGGCCGCACCGGCACCTACCTCCGCCGTCTGGAGAAGCAGATGATGGAGGCGGCCGACGAGATGGAGTACGAGCGGGCGGCGCGCCTGCGCGACGACATCGAGGCGCTGAAGAAGGCGATGGAGAAGAACGCGGTCGTGCTGGCCGACGCGACCGACGCCGACCTCATCGCCGTCGCCGAGGACGAGCTGGAGGCGGCCGTCCAGATCTTCCACGTGCGCGGCGGCCGGGTGCGCGGCCAGCGCGGCTGGGTCACCGACAAGGTCGAGGAGGTCACCACCGGCGCCCTCGTCGAGCACGCCCTCCAGCAGCTCTACGGCGAGGAGACCGGCGACGCCGTCCCCAAGGAGGTCCTGGTCCCGGCCCTGCCCGACCCGGTGGAGCCGGTCCAGGAATGGCTGACCGGCCGCCGCGGATCCGGCGTGTCGCTGCGCATCCCGCAGCGCGGGGACAAGAAGGCGCTGATGGAGACCGTGCAGCGCAACGCCCAGCAGGCGCTCGTGCTGCACAAGACCAAGCGCGCCTCCGACCTGACCACCCGCTCGCGCGCCCTGGAGGAGATCGCCGAGGCCCTGGCCCTGGACAGCGCCCCGCTGCGGGTCGAGTGCTACGACATCTCCCACCTCCAGGGCGACGACGTGGTGGCCTCCATGGTCGTCTTCGAGGACGGCCTGGCCCGCAAGAGCGAGTACCGCCGCTTCCAGATCAAGGGCTTCGCGGGCCAGGACGACGTCCGGTCCATGCACGAGGTGATCACCCGCCGTTTCCGCCGCTACCTCGCCGAGAAGGAGCGGACGGGGGAGTGGGGCGACGGCGACGACCTCAAGGACGACGAGGGGCTGCTCACGGCGGGCGGCCTGAAGGACGAGGACGGCCGGCCGAAGAAGTTCGCCTACCCGCCGCAGCTGGTCGTCGTCGACGGCGGCGCCCCGCAGGTCGCCGCGGCGAAGAAGGCGCTGGACGAGCTGGGCATCGACGACATCGCGGTGTGCGGTCTGGCCAAGCGGCTGGAGGAGGTCTGGCTGCCGGACGAGGACGACCCGGTCGTCCTGCCCCGCACCAGCGAGGGCCTCTACCTGCTGCAGCGCGTCCGGGACGAGGCGCACCGGTTCGCGATCACCTACCAACGAGCCAAACGCGCCAAGCGCTTCCGCTCCAGCCCCCTGGACGACGTACCGGGTCTCGGCGAGACCCGCAAGCAGGCGCTGATCAAGCATTTCGGGTCGTTGAAGAAGCTGCGGTCCGCGACAATCGATCAGATCTGCGAGGTTCCGGGCATAGGCCGCAAGACGGCCGAGACCGTCGCCGCGGCCCTCGCCCAGGCGGCCCCGGCCGCACCCGCCGTGAACACGGCGACCGGAGAGATCATTGAAGACGGGGAGCCCGTCGCCGCGGGCGCCCCGGACGAACGACGGGGGCAGGAGCCATGAACGAGCACGACGCACGGCCCGCGGACCGAGATCCCGCGCAGCACGACACGGACGGGCAGAGCGCCCGACGGGGCGACGGCGAGCACGCCGCCCGCCCGGACCAGGGCGAGCAGACCGCCCGCCACGACAACGGAGCACAGGTGAGTACGGGCATCGAGACAGCCGGGGTCCCCGAGGCGGCCATCCCCGAGCTGGTGATCATCTCCGGCATGTCCGGAGCCGGCCGCTCCACGGCCGCCAAGTGTCTGGAGGACCTCGGCTGGTTCGTCGTCGACAACCTGCCGCCCGCCCTGATCCCCACCATGGTGGAGCTGGGCGCCCGCTCCCAGGGCAACGTGGCCAGGATCGCCGTCGTCGTCGACGTGCGCGGCCGGCGCTTCTTCGACAATCTGCGCGAGTCCCTCGCCGACCTCGACAGCAAGGGCGTCACCCGGCGCATCGTCTTCCTGGAGTCCTCCGACGAGGCCCTGGTGCGCCGCTTCGAGTCGGTGCGCCGCCCGCACCCGCTCCAGGGCGACGGCCGCATCGTCGACGGCATCGCCGCCGAGCGGGAGCTGCTGCGCGAGCTGCGCGGCGACGCCGACCTGGTGATCGACACCTCCAGCCTCAACGTGCACGAGCTGCGGGCCAAGATGGACGCCCAGTTCGCCGGCGAGGAGGAGCCCGAGCTGCGGGCCACCGTGATGTCCTTCGGCTTCAAGTACGGCCTCCCCGTCGACGCCGACCTCGTCGTGGACATGCGGTTCCTGCCCAACCCGCACTGGGTCCCGGAGCTGCGCCCGTTCACCGGCCTCAACGAGGAGGTCGCGGCGTACGTCTTCAACCAGCCCGGCGCGAAGGAGTTCCTCGACCGGTACGCCGAGCTGCTCCAGCTGGTCGCCGCGGGCTACCGCCGCGAGGGCAAGCGCTATGTGACCATCGCGGTCGGCTGCACCGGCGGCAAGCACCGCTCGGTCGCCATGTCGGAGAAGCTCGCCGCGCGGCTCGCCGCCGAGGGCGTGGAGACGGTGGTCGTGCACCGGGACATGGGACGCGAATGACAGGACGTTCTCCGCGGCTGAGCCGGCTGCGTCGCGTGGTGCCCGACGGGCGCGCGAGCCGGCCCGCCGAGGCCCGCGGCGGCAGACCGCGCCGCCGGGGCACCCAGCCCAAGGTGGTCGCCCTCGGCGGCGGCATGGGCCTGTCCGCCTCGCTCGCCGCGCTGCGCCGGATCACCGGCGACCTCACGGCCGTCGTCACCGTCGCCGACGACGGCGGCTCCAGCGGCCGGCTCCGGGACGAGCTGGGCGTCCTGCCGCCCGGCGACCTGCGCAAGGCGCTGGCCGCGCTGTGCGGCGACGACGACTGGGGCCAGACCTGGGCCCGGGTCATCCAGCACCGCTTCCAGTCCAAGGGCGAGATGCACGGCCACGCGGTCGGCAACCTGCTGATCGTCGCGCTGTGGGAGCAGCTCGGCGACCACGTGCAGGCCCTCGACCTGGTGGGCAAGCTGCTCGGCGCGCAGGGCCGCGTGCTGCCCATGTCCGCCGTGCCGCTGGAGCTGCAGGCCCTGGTCAAGGGGCACGACCCGGAGCGACCCGAGGACGTGGACACCGTCCGCGGCCAGGCCACCGTCGCGCTCACCCCCGGCGAGGTGCAGTCCGTGCACCTCGTGCCGCACGACCCGCCCGCCGTCCCCGAGGCGGTCGAGGCGGTCCTCGACGCGGACTGGGTCGTCCTCGGCCCCGGCTCCTGGTTCTCCTCGGTCATCCCGCACCTGCTCGTGCCGCAGCTGCTGGACGCCCTCCAGGAGACCAAGGCACGCCGGGTACTCTCACTGAACCTCGCCCCGCAGCCGGGAGAAACCGAAGGCTTCTCCCCGCAGCGTCATTTGGAGGTTTTGGGCCGACACGCCCCTAAACTCGCCCTGGACGTGGTGCTGGCCGACGAGGCCGCCGTGCCCGACCGCGACTCGCTGACCGACGCCGCCAAGCGGTTCGGCGCCGCGGTGGAGCTGGCGCCGGTGGCCCGGACCGACGGCAGCCCCCGGCACGACCCGGAGCTGCTGGCCGCCGCGTACGACCGTAGTTTTCGGATGCATGGAAGGATCGGCCCATGGCGATGACGCCAGCGGTGAAGCACGAGATCTCCCGGCTCCCCGTCACCCGCACCTGCTGCCGGAAGGCGGAGGTCTCCGCCATCCTGCGGTTCGCCGGCGGCCTTCACCTGGTGAGCGGGCGCATCGTGATCGAGGCGGAGCTGGACACGGCGATGGCGGCCCGACGCCTCAAGCGGGACATCCTGGAGATCTTCGGCCACAGCTCGGAACTGATCGTGATGGCGCCCGGCGGGCTGCGCCGCGGCTCGCGCTACGTCGTGCGCGTCGTCGCGGGCGGCGACCAGCTGGCCCGCCAGACCGGCCTGGTCGACGGCCGGGGCCGCCCGATCCGCGGCCTGCCCCCGCAGGTCGTCTCCGGCGCCACCTGCGACGCCGAGGCCGCCTGGCGCGGGGCGTTCCTGGCGCACGGCTCGCTCACCGAGCCCGGCCGATCCTCCTCCCTGGAGGTGACCTGCCCGGGCCCGGAGGCCGCGCTCGCCCTGGTCGGCGCCGCCCGCCGGCTGTCCATCGCCGCCAAGGCGCGCGAGGTGCGCGGCGTGGACCGGGTCGTGGTCCGCGACGGCGACGCGATCGGCGCGCTGCTCACCCGGCTCGGCGCCCATGAGTCGGTGCTGGCCTGGGAGGAGCGCCGGATGCGCCGCGAGGTGCGCGCCACGGCCAACCGCCTCGCCAACTTCGACGACGCCAACCTGCGCCGCTCGGCCCGCGCGGCCGTCGCGGCGGGCGCCCGCGTGCAGCGCGCGCTGGAGATCCTCGGCGACGAGGTGCCCGAGCACCTGGCCGCCGCCGGCCGGCTGCGCATGGAGCACAAGCAGGCCTCCCTGGAGGAGCTGGGCGCGCTCGCCGACCCGCCGCTGACCAAGGACGCGGTCGCGGGCCGGATCCGCCGGCTGCTGGCGATGGCCGACAAGCGCGCCGCCGACCTCGGCATCCCGGGCACGGAGGCCAACCTCAGCGAGGAACTGGCCGACAACCTCGCCGGCTGACGCCCCGCCGGGAACAGCCGAAACACCGTCAGAACGCCGGTGCCTGCGCCCGATCGGGTGCGGTCACCGGCGTTTTGCCGTCTTTGACGCGGTCTTGACTGGATCATGGACTGTCATGAGCCTGGCAGAGTTCGCTGCTGTGGCGGACCCACTCCAGGGGGGTTCATGAGACCTAGAGCGAGATCGATCCTCGCTGTCGGCGCGCTCCTGATCGGCGGAGCGTCCCTCTCACCCGTCGCCCAGGCACAACCCGGAAGCCCACCCCGCACCTCCGACGCGGACGAAGTGAAGGTGTTCCGCGCCGACGTCACCCGGCAGCAGGTCCCCCTGCTGCTGGCCGCCGGACAGGACGGCCACGAGCTCGGCGAGCAGATCCCCGCCAAGGGCCGGGGCACCGTCGAGGTCTACCTCACCGACAAGCAGGCGACGGCACTGCGCGAGCAGGGCGTCGCCCTCACCGAGCACACCCTCTCCGCCCGGTCCGAGAGCCGCGTCGAGGCCGCCGCCGACGGCGTGTTCCGGCCGTACAGCGGCAGCGGCGGCCTGAAGGAGGAGATCCTCCGCACCGCACAGCAGCACCCCGACCTCACGAAGGTCGTCTCCATCGGAAAGACCGTCAAGGGCCAGGACATCCTCGCCGTCAAACTCACCAGGAACGCCCGGAAGTCCGAGGACGGCAGCCGGCCCGCCGTCCTCTACATGTCCAACCAGCACGCGCGCGAGTGGATCACGCCGGAGATGACCCGCCGGCTGATGCACCACTACCTGGACCACTACAAGAGCGACAAGCGGATCAAGCGGATCGTCGACTCCACCGAGCTGTGGTTCGTGCTCTCGGCCAACCCCGACGGCTACGACTACACCTTCCAGGACGACTCCACCCGCCTGTGGCGCAAGAACCTGCGCGACGTCAACGGCGACGGCGTCATCTCCACGGGCGACGGCGTCGACCTGAACCGCAACTTCGCCTACAAGTGGGGCTACGACGACGAGGGTTCGTCCCCCAACCCCACCAGCCAGACCTACCGCGGCGCCGCCCCCGCCTCCGAGCCCGAGACCCGGGCGCTGGACGCCTTCGAGAAGCGGATCGGCTTCCGGTACGCCATCAACTACCACTCCGCGGCCGAACTCCTCCTGTACGGCGTCGGCTGGCAGGTCGCCACCCCGACCCCGGACGACGTCCTGTACAAGGCGCTGGCCGGCACATCGGAGAACTCGGCGATCCCCGGCTACCACCCGCAGGTCTCCTCCGAGCTGTACACCACCAACGGCGAGGCGGACGGCCACGCGGGCAACGTCAACGGCATCGCCATGTTCACCCCGGAGATGTCGACCTGCCAGACCGCCTCCGACGCCGACCCGGGCGACGCCTGGAACGCGGCCGACTGCCGGTCGGTCTTCACGTTCCCGGACGACGAGAAGCTGATCCAGCAGGAGTTCGCCAAGAACGTCCCGTTCGCGCTCTCCGTCGCCGAGACGGCCGCCCACCCGGACACCCCGTCCTCCTCGGTCGGCTTGAGCGCCGCCGACTTCACCCCGGCGCCGTTCACCACGTCGTACTCCCGCGGCGCGGACCAGGAGGTCGCCGTCACCGTCCGCAAGGCGGTGCGCGACAAGGAGCTGAAGTACCGCGTCAACGGCGGCCGCACCGAGGACATGGCGCTGCGCCCGTGGCGCGGCGGCGAGAGGTACGGCGGCGCCGACAACCTGTACTTCGACGAGTACCGGGCCAAGATCCAGGACGGCGACCCGGGCGACACCGTCGAGGTGTGGTTCACCGGCGAGACCCGCGGCGGCAAGAAGGTCTCCAGCGAGCACTTCACCTACACCGTCGCCGAGCGCCCCCGCGCGGACGTCCTCGTCGTCGCCGAGGAAGGCGCCGCGGCCAGCCAGGCACAGCTCTACACCGACGCGCTGAAGGCGGCCGGCCGCAAGGCGGTCGTCTGGGACGTCGCCACCCAGGGCGCGCCCGACGCGCTCGGCGTGCTGAGCCACTTCGACACCGTCGTCCACTACACGGGCGGCTCGGTGCCCGGCAACGCCACCCAGCTCCAGCTGCGCGCCTTCCTCAACGAGGGCGGCCGGCTGATCGAGGCGGGCGAGCGGGCGGGCGGCAGCGTCGACCTCGGCGGCGGCAACCTGTCGGACGACTTCAGCCAGTACTACCTGGGCGCCTACTCCCGCACCTCCACCCCGGGCGCCTCCGGCTTCACCGGCTCCGGCCTGCTCGGCGGCTTCTCCGGCGCCCTCGGCGACGCGCCCGGCAACCCGCTCGACCGCGCGGGCACCTACGGCGTCACCTCCGAGGAACTGCCCGCCGACCGCTACCCGCAGTTCGCGAGCGCCGGCGCCGGACAGTTCGCCGGCACGGTCAACCCGTACGGGCCGTACGCGGGCTCCTTCATGGCGGCCGCCGTGCACACCGACGACGCCTACAAGCGGCTCACCCGCACCATCGACCTCACCGGTGTCACCGCGGCCGAGGCGCCCGCGCTGCGCACCCGGCTGCTGTGGGACACCGAGCCCGGCTACGACCACGCGATCGTCGAGGCGCACACGGCCGGCGCCGACGACTGGACGACCCTGCCCGAGGCGGGAGGCGCCACGAGCGACGCCGTCCCGGAGGAGTGCGGGGCCGGGTTCTACGTAGGGGAGCACCCCTGGCTCACCCACTACCTGACCCTGACCGCGAGCGGCTGCACCGCGAGCGGCACCAGCGGCGCCTGGCACAGTCTCACCGGCGCCTCCAGCGGCTGGCAGCAGGTGGCCTTCGACCTCGGCGCCTACGCCGGCAAGCGGGTCGAGGTGTCGATCAGCTACGTCACCGACCCGGGCACCGGCGGCCACGGCGTCCTCGCCGACGACGCCCAGCTCGTCACCGGCGGCACGGCCCGCGAGACCGAGGGCTTCGAGACCTCGCTCGGCGCCTGGCAGGTCGCGGGCCCGCCCCCGGGCAGCCCCGCCGTCCTGAAGGACTGGACCCGCACCGGGACCC
This sequence comes from Streptomyces griseosporeus, assembly GCF_014656055.1. Classification (GTDB taxonomy): domain Bacteria; phylum Actinomycetota; class Actinomycetes; order Streptomycetales; family Streptomycetaceae; genus Streptomyces; species Streptomyces griseosporeus. The sequence goes on along the minus strand of NZ_BNBR01000009.1, from coordinate 196,113 downwards.
TGTTCCGCACGTACGGCGCGGTCACCACCGACGACACCGTGCTCCTCGGCTTCGGGCTGGAGCACATGGCATCCGCCGCCGATCGCGCGGCCCTGCTGCGGAAGGCGCTCGCCGCGCTCGACGCGTGACGCGCGCCTCCCGGAGAGAGTGAGGGACGCGATATTGACAGAACTCCGCTCACCTTGCTCGACAGGTGAGCGGAGTACCTCTCAGGGGTGCGGGAACAGGGTCGGTATCAGGTGAGCCGACCCGCTCACGAACGAGTGATGACGCCGCCGAAAGGGGTAGGCATTCCATAGGAAAAGCGGGCGAATCCATCGCCGTTCCACGAGGTCCGTACCCCTACCGGCGGGTACGGAACGCCTGCCCGTGTATGTGGCATCTCGATGTCACCCTGGGGCCCTCCGGGAGGTAGGGTCGGGGGTGGTCGGGGACATCCCAATACAGCTCGCCGGCGACAACGGAGCCGGCGTACCAACGAGGAGATCGGTTCGTGACGATCCGCGTAGGCATCAACGGCTTTGGCCGCATCGGTCGTAACTACTTCCGCGCGCTGCTGGAGCAGGGTGCAGACATCGAGATCGTGGCTGTCAACGACCTGGGTGACACCGCGACCACCGCTCACCTGCTGAAGTACGACACCATCCTGGGTCGTCTGAAGCAGGAGGTGTCGCACACCGCCGACACCATCACCGTCGACGGCAAGACCATCAAGGTCCTCTCCGAGCGCAACCCCGCCGACATCCCCTGGGGCGAGCTGGGCGTCGACATCGTGATCGAGTCGACCGGCATCTTCACCAAGAAGGAAGACGCCGCGAAGCACATCGCCGGCGGCGCCAAGAAGGTCCTCATCTCGGCTCCTGCCAAGGACGAGGACATCACCATCGTCATGGGCGTCAACCAGGACAAGTACGACCCGGCGAACCACCACGTCATCTCCAACGCCTCCTGCACCACCAACTGTGTGGCGCCGATGGCCAAGGTCCTCGACGAGAACTTCGGCATCGTCAAGGGCCTGATGACGACGGTCCACGCGTACACGAACGACCAGCGCATCCTGGACTTCCCGCACAAGGACCTGCGCCGCGCCCGTGCCGCCGCGGAGAACATCATCCCGACCACCACGGGTGCCGCCAAGGCCACCGCGCTGGTCCTGCCGCAGCTCAAGGGCAAGCTGGACGGCATCGCCATGCGCGTCCCGGTCCCGACCGGCTCGGTCACCGACCTGGTCGTCGAGCTCGGCCGCGAGGTCACCAAGGAAGAGGTCAACGCCGCCTTCCAGAAGGCCGCCGAGGGCGAGCTGAAGGGCCTCCTCGACTACACCGAGGACCCGATCGTCTCCTCCGACATCGTCAACGCCCCGGCGTCCTGCACCTTCGACTCCTCCCTGACCATGGTCCAGGAGGGCAAGAACGTGAAGGTCATCGGCTGGTACGACAACGAGTGGGGCTACTCCAACCGCCTCGTCGACCTGACGGTCTTCGTCGGCAACCAGCTCTGATCCCCAGAGCAGGCACTTCGATGTGAGAGCAGGGCCCGGCCAGCGCACCGCCGCGCTGACCGGGCCCTGACTCACGTGCGGCCCGGCCGTCCCACGGCGTGCCGGGCGTCTCTACGATCTAGAGCAGCACAAGCCCTCACCAGGAGTCCTCTTCCATGAAGACGATCGACGAACTTCTCGCCGACGGAGTGGACGGCAAGCGGGTCTTCGTCCGCGCCGACCTCAACGTGCCGCTCGACGGCGGCACCATCACCGACGACGGCCGCATCCGCGCCGTCCTGCCCACGGTGAAGGCCCTCGCCGACGCGGGCGCCAAGGTGGTCGTCGCCTCGCACCTGGGCCGCCCCAAGGGCGCCCCGGACCCGGCCTTCTCCCTCGCCCCCGCCGCCGCGCGCCTCGGCGAACTCCTCGGCCGTGACGTCGCCTTCGCGACGGACACCGTCGGCGAGTCCGCGCAGGCCACCGTCGCCGGCCTGACCGGCGGCCAGGTCGCCGTCCTGGAGAACCTGCGCTTCAACCCCGGCGAGACCGCCAAGGACGACGCCGAGCGCGCCGCCTTCGCCGAGCAGCTCGCCGCGCTCGCCGACGCCTACGTCGGCGACGGCTTCGGCGCCGTGCACCGTAAGCACGCCTCCGTGTTCGACCTGCCGAAGCGGCTCCCGCACTACGCCGGCTACCTCATCGCCACCGAGGTCGGCGTCCTGAAGCAGCTCACCGAGGACGTCAAGCGGCCCTACGTCGTCGCGCTCGGCGGCGCCAAGGTCTCCGACAAACTCGCCGTCATCGACCAGCTCCTCGGCAAGGCCGACCGCCTCCTCATCGGCGGCGGCATGGCCTACACCTTCCTCAAGGCCAAGGGCTACGAGGTCGGTATCTCCCTGCTGCAGGAGGACCAGGTCCCGGTCGTCCAGGAGTACATGGAGCGCGCCGAGAAGAACGGCGTCGAGCTGGTCCTGCCGGTCGACGTCCTGGTCGCCACCGAGTTCCCGGACCTGAAGACCAAGGCCCCGGCGACCTTCACCACCGTCGACGCCGACGCCATCCCGGCCGACCAGGAGGGCCTGGACATCGGCCCGAAGACGCGCGAGCTGTACGCGTCCAAGCTCGCCGACGCCGCCACCGTGTTCTGGAACGGACCGATGGGCGTCTTCGAGCACCCCGACTACGCCGGCGGCACCCGGGCCGTCGCGCAGGCCCTCGTCGAAGCGGACGGCTTCACCGTCGTCGGCGGCGGCGACTCGGCCGCGGCCGTGCGTACGCTCGGCTTCGACGAGAACGCTTTCGGCCACATCTCGACCGGCGGCGGCGCCTCCCTCGAATACCTCGAGGGCAAGACGCTCCCCGGCCTCGCCGCACTGGAGGACTGAACCCCGTATGAGCACCCGTACGCCGCTGATGGCGGGCAACTGGAAGATGAACCTCAACCACCTGGAGGCCATCGCCCACACCCAGAAGCTCGCCTTCGCCCTGGCCGACAAGGACTACGAGGCCGTCGAGGTCGCCGTCCTGCCCCCCTTCACCGACCTGCGCTCCGTGCAGACCCTGGTCGAGGGCGACAAGCTCAAGATCAAGTACGGCGCCCAGGACATCTCGGCGCACGACGGCGGCGCCTACACCGGCGAGATCTCCGGCCCGATGCTGGCCAAGCTGAAGTGCACCTACGTGGTCATCGGCCACTCCGAGCGCCGCCAGTACCACAACGAGACCGACGAGCTGGTCAACGCCAAGGTCAAGGCCGCCTACAAGCACGGCCTCACCCCGATCCTGTGCGTCGGCGAGGAGCTGGACGTCCGCGAGGCGGGCAACCACGTCTCCCACACCCTCGCCCAGGTCGAGGGCGGCCTGAAGGACCTCCCGGCCGACCAGGCCGAGACCATCGTGATCGCCTACGAGCCCGTGTGGGCCATCGGCACCGGCAAGGTCTGCGGCGCCGAGGACGCCCAGGAGGTCTGCGCCGCGATCCGCGCCAAGGTCGCCGACCTGTACGACCCGGACGTGGCCGACAAGGTCCGCATCCAGTACGGCGGCTCCGTGAAGTCCGGCAACGTCGCCGAGATCATGGCGCAGGCCGACATCGACGGCGCGCTGGTCGGCGGCGCCTCGCTGGACGCCGACGAGTTCGTCAAGATCGTGCGTTTCCGCGATCAGTGAGCCGGGCTGTGAGTATGCGGTAACGGCGATTCGTCGTACCCTTGCGGGGTCCAGCGGTGTCCGCTGGGCCCCGTCGTCCATCCGAATCCGAGGAAGTTGGTCCAGCCGTGGTTTTGGGGTTCTCGATCGCCCTGATCGTCTTCAGCCTGCTGCTGATGCTGCTGGTGCTGATGCACAAGGGGAAGGGCGGCGGCCTCTCCGACATGTTCGGTGGCGGCATGCAGTCGTCCGTCGGCGGTTCGTCGGTCGCCGAGCGCAACCTCGACCGCATCACCGTCGTGATCGGTCTGCTGTGGTTCGCCTGCATCGTCGTCCTCGGCATCCTGATGAAGTCGAACAGCTGACCCGCCTCTTCCCCACGTAAGGCCCCATGTCGGGTACGCGCCGCGCGGCGCGGCCTATCATGGGGCTTGCGTCTGGGTGCGGGGGGCTTGTAACTCCTATCACTGGACGCGCGTTGGGCCTTACGTAGACTGAGGCGCTCGCAGCGAAGCGAAACGCCGACTCGCTTCGCGGCACCATCACGCAGGGAGTTACGACCGTGGCAAGTGGCAACGCGATCCGAGGAAGCCGGGTCGGGGCGGGGCCGATGGGCGAGGCCGAGCGCGGCGAGTCCGCGCCGCGTCTGCGCATCTCCTTCTGGTGCTCCAACGGGCACGAGACGCAGCCGAGCTTCGCCAGCGACGCGCAGGTGCCCGATACCTGGGACTGCCCGCGCTGCGGCTTCCCCGCAGGACAGGACCGGGACAACCCGCCGGACCCGCCGCGCACCGAGCCCTACAAGACGCACCTCGCGTACGTCAGGGAGCGGCGCAGCGACGCGGACGGCGAGGCGATCCTCGCCGAGGCACTCGCCAAACTCCGGGGCGAGATCTAGACACCGACGACCGGCCGGGCACCGAAAGGTGCCTGGCCGGAGCTGTTCCGGGACCGACTGCCGCCGCTCTTCGGCATGCCCTCCTCCGCCCGCACCGCCCCGGCCGATCAACTAGGTTGGGACGCGCCAGAACAGGCAGCCGGAGCAGGCTGAAGAGAAGCTGAAGAGGGCTAAGTCGGACATGAACGCAGACGGTCGTACCAGGCTCAACCAGACGCCCGAGTGGACCGCGCTGGCCGAGCACCGCGAGGCGCTCGGCCAGGTGCGGCTGCGTGAGCTGTTCGCCGCCGACCCCGGACGCGGCACGGGATACGCGCTCCAGGTCGGCGACCTGTACGTCGACTACTCCAAGCACCTCGTCACCGACGAGACGCTGCGGCTGCTGCGCGAGCTGGCCGCCGCCACCGATGTGTTCGGGCTGCGCGACGCCATGTTCCGCGGCGAGAAGATCAACACCACCGAGCACCGGGCCGTACTGCACACGGCGCTGCGCGCCCCGCGCGACGCGGTGATCGAGGTCGACGGCGAGAACGTCGTCCCGGCCGTGCACGCCGTCCTGGACAAGATGGCCGGCTTCGCCGGGCGGGTCCGCTCCGGCGAGTGGACCGGCCACACCGGCAGGCGCATCCGCAACGTCGTCAACATCGGCATCGGCGGCTCCGACCTGGGCCCGGCGATGGCCTACGAGGCGCTGCGCGCCTTCACCGACCGCGATCTGACCGTGCGGTTCGTCTCCAACGTGGACGGCGCCGACCTGCACGAGGCCGTGCGCGACCTGGACCCGGCAGAGACCCTGTTCATCATCGCCTCGAAGACCTTCACCACCATCGAGACGATCACCAACGCCACCTCCGCGCGCAACTGGCTGCTCGGCGAGCTGAAGGCCGGTCAGGAAGCCGTCGCCCGGCACTTCGTGGCGCTCTCCACCAACGCCGAGAAGGTCACGGAGTTCGGCATCGACCCGGACAACATGTTCGAGTTCTGGGACTGGGTCGGCGGCCGCTACTCCTACGATTCGGCGATCGGCCTCTCCCTGATGATCGCCATCGGCCCGGACGCCTTCCGCGAGATGCTCGACGGCTTCCGCCTCGTCGACGAGCACTTCCGCACCGCGCCCCCCGAGTCCAACGTGCCGCTCCTGCTCGGGCTCCTCGGCATCTGGTACGGCAACTTCCTCGGCGCCCGGTCGCACGCCGTGCTGCCGTACTCCCACTACCTGTCGAAGTTCACCGCCTACCTCCAGCAGCTCGACATGGAGTCCAACGGCAAGTACGTCGGCCGGGACGGCCACGAGGTCGACTGGGCGACCGGGCCCGTCGTGTGGGGCACGCCCGGCACCAACGGGCAGCACGCCTATTACCAGTTGCTCCACCAGGGCACCCAGCTGATCCCGGCCGACTTCATCGGCTTCGCCGAGCCGGTCGCCGAGCTGAGCGAGGAACTGAAGGCGCAGCACGACCTGCTGATGGCCAACTTCTTCGCGCAGACCCAGGCCCTCGCCTTCGGCAAGACGCCGGAGGAGGTGCGGGCGGAGGGCGTGCCCGAGGAGCTGGTGCCGCACAAGACGTTCCAGGGGAACCACCCCACGACGACGATCCTGGCGCGCGAGCTGACCCCGTCGGTCCTCGGCCAGCTCGTCGCGCTGTACGAGCACAAGGTGTTCGTGCAGGGCGCCGTCTGGAACATCGACTCCTTCGACCAGTGGGGCGTGGAGCTGGGCAAGGTCCTCGCCAAGCGCGTCGAACCCGCCCTCACCGAGGGCACCGAGGTGCCGGGACTGGACGCCTCCAGCACGGCACTGGTCGCCCGGTACCGGGAGCTGCGCGGCCGGCGCTGAACGTCCCGTAGACTCCCCGCGATCATGCACACGATCGCTCGGGGGAGCACAACGTGACATACCAGCAGGGGAGTTGGGTCGGCGACGAGCTGACCGCGAAGAGCTTCCTGAAGCCCCATCAGGTGGCGCGGGCGGTGTTCCACCCGCGCTGGATCCCGGAGTCGCTTGACCCGACGGTCGAGCAGCTCAAGCGCATCAGGGTGATCGGCGGGGCGGTCGCCGCCCTCGGCGTCTACACGTTCGTCGAGGGCGGCTTCGCCTTCGACGAGATGCTGGACAACGCCGTGACCGCCTCCGTCGTCCTGTTCTTCCTCACGCCGCTCACGGTCGGCGTGATGCTCTGGGTGTGGCGGCGCACCGGAACCGTGCGCCAGCTGAAGGGACCGCTGTTCAACGCGCTGAAGCTGCTGATGCTGTTCATCGGCGCGATCCTCTCGACCGTCCTGCTGTTCCGGATCTACGGCGCGTTCGGGCTGCTCGCCCAGCTGGTGCTGACGCTCGTCGGGCTGTGGATGGCCGTCTTCGTCATCGCGGGCGCGGTGAAGCTGTCCGGGAACTTCTTCGGCACCGCCGTGGTGCACCGCTGTCTGCCGCCGCTGCTCGCCACCGTGACGACGTGGCTGATGGCCATCCCCGACCTGGTGACGGGGGACCTGCACGGGCTGAGCCTGACGATGGGCGTCGTCTTCATCCTGGGCGCCCCGGTCACGGTCACCGCCATCTCCGTCCTGGAGATGCGCCGCCTGCGGCAGCGGTACGGCATCCGGCTGGGCGTCCACCCGGCGGCGCTGCCGCCCCTGCCCCCGCCGCCTCCGCCGTACGCCCCGGGCCCGCGGGTGCCGCCGCAGGGCAACCCGTACGGGAACCCGTACGGCACCCCCTCCGGGAACCCGTACGGCACCCCCTCCGGGAACCCGTACGGCAATCCGTACGGCCGCTGAGGGTTGTGGTGGCCCCGCCGCTTCCCCCGCTGCTCAGGCCACCGCGCTGAGCGTGTCCGCCAGGCGGCGGCGGGCCGCGCGGGACGCGGGCACGGCGGCGAGGGCGGCGGCGCCGAGCACCGCGGCGGCGCCGAGCAGCAGCAGCGCCATCGGCGCCGGTCCCACGGCGATGCCGGCGCCGATGCCGCTGGAGCGGCCCTGCGCGTCGATCAGCCAGTGCGCCAGCGGCAGGCCGAGGGCCGTACCGGCGAGGGCGGCGGCCAGCGCCACAGCGCCCGTCGCCGTGACGGTGACGGCGGTGATCTGCCGCGGTGACAGGCCGATCGCCTTCAGCGCGAGCACGTCCCGCTCGCCCTCGCGCACGGTGCCGCCGATCGCGGTCAGCAACTCGATCAGCCCGATCAGCGCGAGCACGGCGATCAGTCCGACGACGACCCCGCGCAGCGGCGACAGCCCGTCGGCCGGGTTGGTCACGGTGTGCACGTCGAGCCGGCCGTGCCCGGCGGCCGCCAGCCGGCCGGCCACCTCGTGCGGGTCGGCGCCCGGGCGCAGCCGGACCTGGTAGAGGCCGGGGGACAGGCCCGGGTCGTTCTCGCGGAGGGTGTCGAGCGAGGTGGAGATGACGCGGCCGGCGTTCTCCGGCTCGATGCTGCGGCCGACGATGTGCAGGATCTGCGGCTGGTCGCCGACGGTCATCCGCACCCAGTCGCCCACCCGCACGTCCAGCAGGTCCAGCAGCCCCTGCCCGGCCACCGCCTCGTCGCTGCCGCGCGCGGGACGGCCCTCGGCGAGGGTGTACGGGTAGGGCTCGGCGCGGGTGCCGAGGCCCCGCAGGGCGATCGTGGCGGTCTGGCCGGGGACCAGCGCGGCCACCTCGACGCCCGGGTAGGCGGCGGCGACCTGCGGGTCGCGGGCGAGCAGGGCGCGGGTGTCCCGGTCGGCGAGCGGGGCCTCGGCGTGGACGGTGAGCTGGGCGGGCAGTCCGATCCGCTCGGGGCTGCCGTGGAAGCGGTCGATGGTGGTCCACGCGCTCAGCGCGACCACGATGAGCAGCAGCGGCAGCGCCAGCCGCGCGACGGTCGCGAGCGACCGGGGCCGCCGGCCGAACGCCCGGTGCAGACCCAGCACCAGCGCGGGCGACACGGGCACGCCGAGCACCCGCCCCCCGAGCGCGACCCGCGCCACCTGCGGCAGGCCGCCGGCCGCCCGTCGGGACCCGGCGCCCGTCGGGGAGCGGTCGGGCACGGCTCCCGCCGTCACCTCCGGGCGTCGGCCATGCGCTGTTTCCGCCGGTGCCGGAGCGGCTGCCCGGGCAGGCGCCCCGGTCAGTGCGGGCTCGTCGGCGGACGTGGAGCGTCGTCCCGTGGGGGCTCCGACCGGGCGGGTGAGAGGGCGAGGGGTGGGGCGGGCCAGGGGCACCGGCGGGACACGGCCCGCTCGCCAGGACGCCAGGCCCGTCGTCGCCGCGATGAAGAGGACCGCCGCCACCGGGATCGCGAACAGCGCCACCGTGTGGCCCGGCAGCCCCTGCCACACCCCGACCGCGTCCCCGAGCCGGCCCGGGACGCGGCTGCCCAGGGCCTCGGTGAGCGCGGCCGCCGCCACCGCGCCGAGCAGGGCGTACGCGATGTGCTGGAGCAGGAAGACCCGGACCACCTGGCCCGGCGTGAAGCCGATCGCCTTCAGGACGGAGATGTCCCGCAGGTGGCCCCGGATACGGGTGGCGATCGCCCCGTGCACGGCGAGTCCGGCCGCCGCCAGCGCCCCCAGCCCGAACAGCCCGAGCACCTGCCCCAGCAGCCGGGTGTCGCCCTGCGCCTCGGCGCGCGCCTGCTGCCAGGTGGAGACCTCGCCGATCGCGCCCGCGCCGAGCACGGTGACGGCCCGCTGGACGGCGTAGTCCGTGTCGCCGGGGTCGGTCAGGCGCAGTCCGACCACCTGCCCCTGCGGGTCGCGCACCGCGGACGGCGGTGCCCAGACCAGGCCCGGCTGCTCACCGGGGCGGTAGCGGGGCTCGGCGCTGTCGGCCACGCCGAGGACGGTCACCGACCGCGCGCTGCCCGGCAGGGTGAGCGTGTCGCCGGGACCGGCCAGCAGGGCGCGGGCCAGGCTGGACTCCAGGACCACGCCGTCGGGGGCGGCGGGGTCCAGCCAGCGCCCGGAGGTCAGCAGCGGGCGGCCGACCGCGGGCCGCTCCGGCGTGGCGCGCAGCTCCACCGAGGCGCGGGCGCCGCGTGAGGCGAGGGTCGCGGACTCGGTGGCGTACGGCCCGGCCAGCGCCTCGACCCCGCCGATCCCGGACAGCCGGGCGGCCTCGGCCGACTCGGCGGTGTGCAGCCACACGTGCGCCCCGCGGGCCTGGGTGAACACGCGCTGCCAGGGGTTGGTGGCGTACCCGAACAGGGCCGTGGCCAGCAGCAGCGACACCACGATCCCGGCGGTGGCGAGGACCAGGAACAGCGCCTCGCCGCGGTGTGTCCGCAGGTCGGAGTGGGCCCAGCGCAGGGTGGCTCGCATCTCAGTCCCTGAGCTCCAGCACGCCGGATATGCCCTTGCCGCGTGCCGGGGTGCCCTCCAGCGTCGCGTCGTCGGCTATCCGCCCGTCGAAGAAGCTGATCACCCGGTCCGCGGCGCTCGCCAGCCGGGCGTCGTGGGTGACCAGCACGATCGTCTGGCCGCGCTGGTGGAAGCGGGACAGCAGCCGCATCACCTCGCGCGTGCCCTTGCTGTCCAGGCTGCCCGCGGGTTCGTCGGCCAGCAGCAGCGGAGGGTGGTTGACCAGGGCGCGGGCCAGCGCCACGCGCTGCTGCTCGCCGCCGGACAGCTCGCCCGGCATGCTCCGCTCCTTGCCGGCCAGGCCCAGCTCGCCGAGCAGCGCCTCCCGCTCGGCGCGCGCCCGCTTCGGCGGCAGGCCGGCGAGCAGCGCGGGCAGCTCCACGTTGTCGGCGACCGACAGGTTCGACACCAGGTTGAAGAACTGGAACACGATCCCGATCCGCTTGCGGCGCTCCACCGCCCAGCGGGCCTCGCTCCAGCCGTCGGCCCGCACCTCGTCCAGCCAGATGCTGCCCTCGTCCGGCCGCTGCAGCCCGCCCAGCAGGTGCAGCAGCGTCGACTTGCCGGCGCCGGACGGGCCGGTGACGGCGACGAACTCGCCCCGCCGCACGGACAGGTCCACCCCGCGCACGGCATGCGCCGGGGCGCCCTCGCCATGGTGCGTCTTGACCAGGCCCTCGGCGCGCAGCACGGGAGCGGAACCGTCGCCCGGAGTTGCGCTCACTCCAGTTCCTCCAGCTCTTCCTGGCACCGCTCCAGCCAGTCGAGATCGGCCTGCAGGTGCAGCATCGCGCCCTCGATCAGCAGATGGGCCATGCGGTTGTCCCGGTCCTCGGCCGCGGCCAGTTTCGACAGACTGCGCATGGTGTTGAGGTACTGGCGCCGCTGCCGGTTGATCAGGGCGATCTGGTCGGCGAGACCGGTCTGCGGGGCGAGCGCCAGCTTCATGAAGAACTCGTCCCGTACCCGCGGCTCGTCCTCGGTCTCCTCGAACCAGGCGTGCAGCGCCTCCCGCCCGGCGTCGGTGAGGTGATAGACCTTCTTGTTGGGCCGGCTCGACTGCTCCACGTCCTCGCCCTCGATCAGCCCGGATTTCTCCAGGCGGCCGAGGGTGACATAGATCTGGCCGACGTTCGGCTGAGGGTACGCGGAGCCCAGCAGTTGCTCAAGGTCCTGCTTCAGCTCGTAGCCGTGGGCCGGGCCACGGGCGAGGAGTGCCAGGAGGGGCAGGCGCACGCCGTCGGTCCTCCTGTCTCGTCCAATGTGCTCCAGGCCCTAGTATCGCGCATACCTAACAGGTATACATGGCCTCTGACCCCGGGCGAGGATGCCCGTGGCCGGTGTACAGGGAGGAACCTATGCGGTGGATACACGCCGCCGGTAGGGGCCTTCTCGTTCTGCTCGTCGTGCTCACCGGCTACGTCGCCTCCGGGGCCCGCGCCGACGTGGGCGCCGGCGGCGGGCGCGGGCCGCTCACGCTGGCCACCGCCGGTGACCTCACCGGCTATCTCGGGCCGCTGCTGGAGGGCTGGAACCGCACCCATCCCGGCGAGCGGGTCACCCTCGTCGAGCTGCCGGACTCCGCCGACGAGACCCGCGCGCAGATGGTCACCGACCTGCGCGGCGGACGCGGCCGGTTCGACGTCCTCAACATCGACGTCGACTGGACGCCGGAGTTCGCCGCGGCCGGCTGGATCCGCCCGCTGGAGCGCGACCGCTTCCCGCTGGACGCCTTCCTGCCGCCGGTCGTCGGCACGGCCACCTACGACGGACACCTCTACGCCGTCCCGTACGTCACCAACGCCGGACTCCTGCTGTACCGCAAGGACGTCCTGGACCGCGAGGGCCTGCCGCCGCCGCGCACCTGGGCCGAGCTGGAGCGCGACGCCCGCACGGTCGCGCCGAAGTACGGCCTCGACGGCTACGCCGGGCAGTTCCTGCCGTACGAGGGGCTGACCGTGAACGCGGCCGAGGCGGTCTACTCGGCGGGCGGCACCATCCTCGGCGACGAGGGCGCCCGCGTCACCGTCGACTCCGCCGCCGCCCGCGAGGGGCTGGGCTTCCTGGTGCGCGGCGTACGCGAGGGCTGGATCCCGAAAGAGGCGCTGACGTACAAGGAGGAGGAGTCCAAGCAGGCCTTCCAGGACGGCCGGCTGCTCTTCCTGCGCAACTGGCCCTACGCCTACGCCGTGGCCTCCGCGCCCGGCTCGAAGGTCGCCGGGAAGATCGGCGTCGTCCCGCTGCCCGGTCCCGACGGCCCCGGCACCAGTGTGCTCGGCGGCTCCAACCTCGCCGTCAGCAGCCACAGCCGGCATCCCGAGTCCGCGGCCCGGCTGATCGCGTACCTGACCAGCGAGCCGGTCCAGCGGCAGGTCCTCACCCGCGGCGCGCTGCCGCCGGTCCGCGCCGCGCTCTACGACGACCCCGGGCTGATCCGGCGGTTCCCCTATCTGCCGACCCTGCGCGAGAGCGTGCTGAACGCCGCCCCGCGCCCCAAGAGCCCGCGTTACGACCAGGTCAGCCTCGCGGTGCAGGCGGTCGTGCACGACGCGCTGACCGGGCACGAGACGGCCGCGACCGCCGTGCGGCGCCTCGCCCGCGAGCTGGCGGCCCTCTCCCGACGCTAGTTACCTGTTAGGTAACGCGGACGTCTCATCTGCCCTCAGGATGCCCGGATTGGTCCGGCTTTGGCAGATCAACCAGCCAGTAGCTTCTGTTCCTTTCATTGACACCCTGACGACACGCCTACCTAACATGCATGCATGTTCGTTAAGTACCGCTGGTGGCGTGACGCGGTGATCTACCAGGTCTACGTCCGCAGCTTCCTCGACAGCACCGGTGACGGCATCGGCGACCTCGCCGGCGTCCGGGCCGGGCTGCCGTACCTCAAGAAGCTCGGCGTCGACGGGATCTGGCTGAGCCCCTTCTACCCCTCACCGCAGCACGACCACGGCTACGACGTCGCCGACTACTGCGACGTCGACCCGCTCTTCGGCGACCTCGCCGAGTTCGACCTGCTGATGGCGGCCGCCCGGCGGCTCGGCATCAAGGTCCTGCTGGACATCGTCCCCAACCACTGCTCCAGCGAGCACCCGTGGTTCCGGGAGGCACTGCGCAGCGAGCCCGGCAGCCCGGCCCGCGCCCGCTTCCACTTCGCCGACGGCCGCGGCCCCGACGGCAGCGAGCCGCCCAACAACTGGCACGCGATGTTCGGCGGACCGGCCTGGACCCGCATCACCGAGGCGGACGGCCGGCCCGGCCAGTGGTACCTGCACATGTTCACGCCCGAGCAGCCCGACTGGAACTGGCGCACCCCCGAGGTCGCCGCCGAGTTCGAGCGCGTCCTGCGGTTCTGGCTGGACCGGGGCGTCGACGGCTTCCGCATCGACGTCGCCGCGGGCCTGTACAAGCACCCCGACCTGCCCGACTCCGACGACCCGGAGGCCGACGCCCGCACCCGCGACTCGGTCAACCCGCTCGCCTGGAACCAGCCCGAGGTGCACGACGTGTGGCGGCGCTGGCGCTCCGTCTGCGAGGAGTACCGCGAGCGCGACGGCCGTGAGCGGCTCCTCGTCGGCGAGGTCTCCGTGCCGACCGCCCGTGAGCACGCCCGCTACGTCCGCCCCGACGAGCTGCACCAGGCCTTCTTCTTCGACCTGCTCAGCGCCCCCTGGGACGCCGACGCCTTCCGCAAGGTCGTCACCGAGGCCATGCAGGACATCGCCGGGACCGGCTCCACGGTCACCTGGGTCCTCAACAACCACGACCAGGTCCGCACCGTCACCCGCTACGGCGAGCCCGCCCCGCACGGCAGCGGCCTCGGCGCCGCCCGTGCCCGCGCCGCCGCGCTGCTGATGCTGGCGCTGCCCGGTGCGGCGTACATCTACCAGGGCGAGGAGCTGGGCCTGCCCGAGGTCGTCGACCTGCCCGACGACGTCCTCACCGACCCGATCTTCCGCCGCACCGGCAGCCGTGCCCGCATCCGCGACGGCTGCCGGGTGCCGCTGCCCTGGTCGGGGCAGGCCTCCCCGTTCGGCTTCACCGCCGGCACCGAGAGCGCCAAGCCCTGGCTGCCGCAGCCGGAGTGGTTCGCCGAGTACGCCACCGACCGCGCCCTCGCCGACACCCGCTCCTTCTGGCACCTGTACCGCGACGGCCTCCAGCTGCGCAAGGAACTCCCGCAGCTCGGCGAGGGCACCCTGCGCTGGCTGGACACCCCGCCCGGCGTCCTCGGCTTCGTCCGCGGCGACGGCCTGGTCTGCGCCGTCAACTTCGGTACGGCCCCCACGCCCGCGCCGGTGCCCGGCACCCCGCTGCTGTCCAGCGGACCGTGCCCGCCCGGCGTGCTCCCCGGCTCCACCGCCGCCTGGTGGATCGCCGACCTCTGAGCCCCGTCTGTTCTCCCACCTTCGAAGGGACATCAACGATGATGCAACGACGCACCACCCTGCTCACCGGCTGCACCGCGCTGGTCCTCGCCCTCGGCGCGACCGCCTGCGGCGGCGGCCCCGTCTCGGCGGGCGGCGGCGACAAGGCGCTCAGCGGGCAGACCGTCACCGTGGCCGGCGTCTGGTCCGGCAGCGAGCAGAAGAACTTCCAGAAGGTGCTGGACGCCTTCACCGAGAAGACCGGCGCCAAGACGCAGTTCGTCTCCACCGGCGACAACGTCTCCACCGTCGTCGGCAGCAAGATCGAGGGCGGCAACGCCCCCGACGTCGTCATGGTCCCGCAGGTCGGCGTCCTGCAGCAGTTCGCGCAGAAGGGCTGGCTCACGCCGCTGTCCGCGACCGCGACGAAGTCCGTGGACGCCGGGTACGCGCCCGTGTGGAAGAAGTACGGCAGCGTCGACGGCAAGCTGTACGGCCTCTACTTCAAGGCCGCCCACAAGTCGACCGTCTGGTACAGCCCCGACGCCCTCACCCAGGCCGGCGTGCAGCCGCCCAAGACCTTCGACGACCTGCTGAAGGCCGGCCACACCGTCTCCGACTCCGGCCTCGCCGCCTTCTCCGTCGCAGGCCAGGACGGCTGGACCCTCACCGACTGGTTCGAGAACGTCTACCTCTCCCAGGCCGGACCCGAGAAGTACGACGCGCTCGCCGCGCACAAGCTGAAGTGGACGGATGCCTCCGTCGTCCAGGCGCTGGACACTCTCGGCAAGCTGTTCAAGGACAAGCAGCTCATCGCCGGCGGCCAGAAGGGCGCCCTCAACACCGACTTCCCCGGCTCGGTGGAGAAGGTGTTCGGACCCAAGCCCGAGGCCGGCATGGTCTACGAGGGCGACTTCGTCGCCGGTGTCGCCAAGGACCAGTTCGGCAGGTCCATCGGCAAGGACGCGAACTTCTTCCCGTTCCCCGCGGTCGGCGGCGGCACCGCCCCCGTGGTCAGCGGCGGTGACGCGGCCGTCGTCCTGAAGGACGGCAAGAACGCCGACGCCGGCATGAAGCTCGTCGAGTACCTCGCCACCCCGGAGGCCGCGGCCGTGTGGGCCGGCGCCGGCGGCTTCCTCTCCCCGAACAAGCAGCTCGACCTCGCCTCCTACGGTGACGACGTCACCCGGGCCACCGCCAAGTCCCTCGTCCAGGCCGGGGACTCGGTCCGCTTCGACATGTCCGACCAGGCCCCGGCGGCCTTCGGCGGCACCAAGGGCGCCGGCGAGTGGAAGATCCTCCAGGACTTCCTGCGCGACCCGTCCGACCCGAAGGCGACCGCGGCCAAGCTGGAAGCCGCCGCGGCCAAGGCCTACCAGGGCTGATCGTCATGACCGCGACCGTCGTCACCAAAGAGACGCGGCCGGGGACGACCCCCGCGCCCGACCGGGTACGCCGTACCCGGCGGCGCGGGCGGACCGTCGCCCTGCTCTTCGTCTTCCCCGCGCTGCTCCTGCTGGGCGCGCTCGTCGTCTACCCGGTGCTGTTCTCCGTCGGACGCAGCTTCTTCGACGCCTCCGGCACCCGGTTCGTCGGCGGCGAGAACTACGCCGAGATGTTCCGCGACCCGGCCACCCTCAAGGCCATCCGCAACACCACGATCTGGGTGGTGGTGGCCCCCGCGCTGCTCACCGGCCTCGGCCTGATCCTCGCCGTGCTGGTGGAGAAGGTCCGCTGGGCGACCGCCTTCAAGCTGCTGCTGTTCATGCCGATGGCGGTGTCCTTCCTCGCCGCCGGCATCATCTTCCGCCTCGCCTACGACGAGGACCCCGACAAGGGCGTCCTGAACGCGGCCGTGGTCTCCGTCCACGACGCCTTCGCCGGGACCTCGTCCTACCCGACGGCCCGGGCCCGCGACGGGCAGGGGCTGACCAAGGAGGCGGACGGCTCCTACCGGACGAGCGCGAGCGTGACGCCGGGCCGCACGGTCGCCCTCGGCCTGGTCGGCGTCCTCCCCGGCGACCTGCCGGGCGACGCGAAGCGGGCCTCCGCGGCGGCCGGCCGCACGGCGGGCCACGGCGAGCTGGGCGGCGTGGTCTACCTGGACTTCACGCCCGGCGGGGGAGGGCGGCAGGGCCGGGTCGACCCCGAGGAGAGCGGCCTGCCCGAGATGAAGGTCCAGGCGGTCCGCGACGGGAAGACCGTCGCCTCCACGACCACCGCCGCCGACGGCTCCTTCCGCTTCGAGGACCTGGACGACGGCGCGTACACGCTGAAGCTGCCCGCCTCCAATTTCGCCCCGCCCTACGAGGGCGTCTCCTGGCTCGGGCCGACGCTGGTCACCCCGGCGATCATCGGCGCGTACCTGTGGATCTGGACCGGCTTCGCGATGGTCCTCATCGGCGCCGGGCTCTCCACCCTGCCCCGGGACGCGCTGGAGGCGGCGCGGATGGACGGCGCGAACGAGTGGCAGATCTTCCGGCGGATCACCGTGCCGCTGCTGGCACCCGTCCTCACGGTCGTCTTCGTCACCCTCGTCATCAACGTGATGAAGGTCTTCGACCTCGTCTACATCATCGCGCCCGGGCCCGTGCAGGAGGACGCGACCGTCCTCGCGACCCAGATGTGGCTGGTGTCGTTCGGCGGCGGCAACAACCAGGGCCTCGGCAGCGCGCTCGGCGTCCTGCTGCTGCTCCTGGTCATCCCCGCCATGGTCTTCAACGTCCGCCGTTTCCGAAGGAGTCAGCGATGAACACGGCCATGAACCGGGTCAGGCGCGGCCTGGGCAACGGGCTCGTGCAGGCCTTCCTCGTGGTGGTCGGGCTGGTGTGGATGACACCGCTCGCCGGGCTGTTCCTGTCGTCGCTGCGGTCGGCCGAGGACTCGGCGAAGGGCGGCTGGTGGACGGTGTTCTCCAGCCCCGGGCAGCTGTCCTTCGACAACTACTCGGCACTGCTGAAGAACGCCGGGATCACCCAGGCCTTCTGGAACACCGTCCTCATCTCGGTGCCGACGACCGTGCTGGTCGTGGTGCTGGCCGCCCTCGCCGGATACGCCTTCGCCTGGCTGGACTTCCCGCTGCGCGAGCCACTGTTCCTGCTGGTGGTCGCCCTGCTGGTGGTGCCCGTGCAGATCGGCCTGCTGCCGGTCGCCAAACTCTTCGGCCAGCTGGGCCTGTTCGGCACGATCCCCGGCGTGGTCCTCTTCCACGTCGCCTACGGCCTGCCCTTCGCCGTGTTCCTGCTGCGCAACTACTTCGCCGAGATGCCGAAGGAGATGCTGGAGGCGGCGCGGATGGACGGCGGCAGCGAGTGGCGGATCTTCACCCGGCTGGTGCTGCCGGTGGGCCGGCCGGCGATCGCCTCCCTGGCGATCTTCCAGTTCCTGTGGGTGTGGAACGACATGCTGGTGGCGCTGCTCTTCGCGGACAGCTCCTCCCAGCCGCTGACCGTGCAGCTCCAGTCGCAGATACGGCAGTTCGGCAGCAACGTCGATGTGCTGGCGCCCGGCGCGTTCGTGTCGCTGGTGGTGCCGGTGGTGGTGTTCTTCGCCTTCCAGCGGCACTTCGTGCAGGGCGTGATGGCGGGGTCGGTCAAGTAGCGGCCGGCTCCTGGGCGTCAGCCGAGGACCAGCAGCACCGCGAGCGCCCCCAGCAGGGAGTCGATCCGGTCCAGCAGGCCGCCCGAACCGGGCAGCCAGCCGCCCGCGTCCTTGGCCCCCGCCCCCCGCTTGACCATGGACTCGAGGAGGTCACCGGTCGGCCCGCCCACCGCCACCGCGACCGCCGCCGGCCAGGACAGGGCCGACAGCACGGCGAGGACGGCGACCCCGGCCGCGGACCCGGCCAGGGTGCCGCTCCACCGCTTGGCCGGGGACAGCGGCGACAGCCGCGGCCCGCCGAGGCGACGGCCGGCGAAGTACGCGGCGATGTCGGCCACCGACACCGCCACGAACAACGCCAGGGCCGTCGTCCCCAGCGGCACGAGCGCCGCCAGCACACCCAGCCACACCAGGCCCAGCAGTCCGGCCGCCAGCCGGTACCCGCCCCGCTCGCCGTCACCGGCCAGCAGCGGCACCGCCGCCACCGCGAGCGCGCCCGCCGCGGCCACCCGCGCCACCTCGCCCGGCACCAGCCAGGCGGCCAGCACCACCCCCGCCACGGCCGCCGCCAGCACCGCCCGGTCGGACCGCTGCAGCCGCATCAGACGGCCGTACTCCACCACCGCCACCACCCCGGCCACCACCCCGAGGAGCGCGGTGCCCGGGCGGCCCCACCAGAAAGCCGCCGTGAGCAGCGGCACCCCGGCCGCCCACGCGCACCACCGCACCCTCAGCTCCCGGCGCCGCGACGCCACCACCGCCACACCGCTCACCCCCAGCGCCCCGCCCAGGTACGGCACGAGCGCCGCCACCGACGTCATCGCACGCCCGCCGAAACCGGGCCCAGCGCCTCCAGCGCCGCCCCGCACGCGGCCACGATCCGGGCGTTCTCCGCCGCGTCCCGCACCGCGATCCGGACGGTACGGCCCTCGTACCGCGGCGACAGCGGGGACAGGTCGCGCAGGTACACGTCGTGCCGGCGGCACTCGGCGACCAGCCGGGCGGCGCTCGGCGCCCCGCCGGCCGGCAGTGTCACGTTCAGGAAGTTGGCGACGGACTCCTCGACCAGCAGCGCCGGGTCCAACCCGGCCAGGTCGCGGGCCAGTTCGCGGCGCAGGTCGTGGGTGCGGCGCCAGCGGTCCGCGTAGTACGCCGGGTCACGCAGCGCCGCCACCGCCGCCAGCTGCGCCGGCAGGCTCACCGGCCACGGCGGCGTCCAGCGGCGCAGCTCCGCCGCGGTGCGAGGCTCGGCCACCAGGTAGGCGGCCCGCATCCCGGACAGCGCGTACATCTTCGACAGCGAGGCGCACACCGTCACCCGCGGGTCCGCCGCCGCCAGGTCCGCCAGCGACTCCGCCGGCCCCACATAGCCGAGGTACGCCTCGTCGATCCACCACCGGGTCCGCTCCGGCGCGCCCGCGATCACCGCGCGCAGCCCGGCCGCCGGAGCGTGCCGCCCCGTCGGGTTGTTCGGGTTGACGACCACCACGAGGTCGTAGCGCCCGTCGGCCACCGCCGCGGACAGCCGCGCGGGATCGATCCGCCAGCCCTCCGCGCGGCGCAGCCGGAACCGGTCCACCCGGCAGCCGATCACCCGCTCGGTGACGTGCGCGTACTCGCCGTACCCCGGGTCGACCAGCAGCACCCTGCTCTGCGGGGTCAGCCACCGGCCGAACGCCCGGAAGATCAGGTCCGAGGAGCCCGCGCCCACCGCCAGCGCCTCCACCGGCAGCGCCCGCACCGCCGCGATCTCCGCCAGCAGCCCCTCCGCCCCGGGGGGCGGCGAGGTCCGGGCGGACCAGGCCGGATCCTCCGTCAGCGCCGCCCGCACGCCGGGCGCGGGCGGGAACCAGGCGTCCAGCACGTCCGCCGCGACGACCTCACGGCGCCGGTGCAGGGTACGGAAGTCGGTGCCGATCGCGGTGAAGGAGGCGCCGCCGTGCTCGCAGCCGTCCGCCCGGGGCGTGAACGGCACGTCCAGTCGCCAGTCCACCGCCGCCGACAGCCGCCGCAGCGTTCGGCCGTGCCGCTCCCGGGCCCGCCGGGTCAGCTCGGCCACCTCACCGGTCAGCACCTCGAACGTCACCGCCCCGCAGGTCACCGTCCGGCCGACCGCGCGCAGTCCCGCCGCCCGGTACATCGGCAGCAGGTCGCTGCGGCCCATCGCCACCACGTGCCGGCCGCCCCGCGCGGCGATCCAGCGCAGCGCCGCCCACATCAGCAGCGGCGCCGCCGCCGTGGCCCGCAGGCGCGGCTCGACGGTGAGGATCCGCACCTCGAACGGGTCGTCCCCGTCCAGCAGCGGCAGCTCGGCCCGGGTCAGGTACTTGTCCAGCCCGTACCGGCCCACCCAGGGCGGGGTCAGGCTGACGAAGCCGACACGGGCCGTGCCGCGCGCCGCCACCAGGTAGACGTTCGCGCCGTCCAGCCCGTCCCGCAGCCGCCCGCTCGGATCCGGGGCGTGCTGGCCCAGCTCCTCCGCGTAGACCCGGTGCCGGAGTTCATGGATCCACTCCAGGTCCTCCGGTGTGGCAGCGCGCAGTTGCAGGGCCCGGCCCATGGATTACCTCTTCCGACGCCTCGTCCGCCGCGCCGGTGGGACGCGGGGCACTCATCGTCGGGGGTGCGGGCCGCGCCGGTGAGGGTCCGGTGACCCAGACCGTCTGAGTACGCGTACTCAGGCGCCCGCCGGCCCGGAAAGGAAAACGCCGGGCGGGCCGAAGCCCACCCGGCGTCTCAGCCGGTCCGGTTCACGGGGAAGCCGGCGGATACAGCGACCTCGGCAGCTGCGAGGCAGCGGCCGCGTCCAGCAGCCACAGGGTGCGGGAGCGGCCCCGGGCGCCCGCCGCCGGGGCCTGGATCTCGCCCGCGCCCGACAGGGCGATCGCCGCGGCCCGCGCCTTGTCCTCACCGGCCGCCAGCAGCCACACCTCGCGGGCGGCCCGGATCGCCGGCAGGGTCAGGGTGACCCGGGTCGGCGGCGGCTTCGGCGCGCCGTGCACACCGACGACCGTCCGCTCCGTCTCCCGCACCGCGGGCAGCTCCGGGAACAGGGACGCCACGTGCGTGTCCGGGCCGACGCCCAGCATCAGCACGTCGAACACCGGGACCGGGCCGTGGTTCTCGGGGCCGGCCGCGCGGGCCAGCTCCTCGGCGTACCCGGCCGCCGCCGCATCCGCGTCCGCGCCGTACGGGCCGTCCGACGCGGGCATGGCGTGCACGCGCTTCGGATCCAGCGGCACCCGGTCCAGCAGGGCCTCACGGGCCTGCGTGACATTGCGCTCCGGGTCGCCCTCGGGCAGGAACCGCTCGTCGCCCCACCACAGGTCCAGCCGCGCCCAGTCGACCGCGTCCCGCGCGGGGGCCGCGGCGAGGGCGGCGAGGACGCCGTTGCCGTTGCGGCCGCCGGTCAGGACCACCGAGGCGTAGCCCCGCGAGGACTGCGCGTCGACGATCTTGGTGATGAGGCGGGCCGCCGCGGCCTGGGCCATCAGGTCCTTGTCGTGGTGCACGACCAGCTGCGGAGTGCTCACTTCGCGGCCGCCTTCCTCGACGGGGACTTCCGGGCCGTCTTCGAGGCCGCCCGCTTCGCGGGGGCCTTGGCCGCGTCCTCGACCGGGGTCTCCACCGCGACGGGTTCGTCCGCGGAGGCCACCGGCTCCTCCGCCGGCTTCCCCTCGGCCGCTTCCGCGGTCTCCGCCGCCAGCAGCCGCTCCACCCCGTACCGCAGCGCCGACGCGTACGTGTCGTCCGGGTCCAGGCGGCGCAGCTCCTCCGCGACCAGGTCGGCCGTCTCCCGGCGCTTGAGCGCCACCGCCCGGTCCGGCTGGCCCTCGATCGACAGGGTCGCGAGCGTGCCGTCGGGACGGTCCAGGCTGATCCGGCCACAGGTGGTGTCCATGCGGACCGCGGTCAGGCCCGGCCCCTCGGACAGCGAACGCCGCACCGGCACGTCCAGCCGGTCCGCGAGCCACATGGCCAGCAGCTCGCAGCTCGGGTTGAACTCCTCGCCCTCGACCTCGACGGCCTTCACCTCACAGGTGACCTGGTCGAGCGCGGCGGCCAGCATCGACCGCCACGGCGTGATGCGGGTCCAGGCGAGATCGGTGTCGCCGGGCGTGTACGCGCTCGCCCGGGCGGCGAGGTCGCGCACCGGCTGCTCGGCGGCGTAGCTGTCCGTCACCCGGCGCTGGGCCAGCGCGCCCAGCGGGTCGTTCGCCGGGTCGAGCGGGGCGTTCACCGGCCACCACACCACCACCGGCGCGTCCGGCAGCAGCAGCGGCAGCACCACCGACTGGGCGTGGTCGATCACCTCGCCGTACAGGCGCAGCACCACGGTCTCGCCGGTGCCCGCGTCCGCGCCCACCCGCACTTCCGCGTCCAGCCGGGACTGGGTGCGGTCGCGGGGCGTGCGCGAGACGCGCTTGATGACCACCAGGGTGCGCGAGGGGTGCTCGCGCGAGGCGTCGCCGGCGGCCTTGAGCGCGTCGTACGCGTTCTCCTCGTCGGTGACGATGACAAGGGTGAGCACCATGCCGACGGCCGGGGTGCCGATCGCCCGGCGGCCCTGCACCAGCGCCTTGTTGATCTTGCTGGCGGTGGTGTCGGTCAGGTCTGTCCTCATGGCCGGCGCCAGCTCCGTCCGTCTCGCTCAAGCATCTGTTCGGCCTCGACCGGACCCCAGGTGCCCGCCTCGTACCGCGCGGGCCGGCCGTGCGTGTCCCAGTACTCCTCGATCGGGTCGAGGATCTTCCAGGACAGCTCGACCTCCTCGGTGCGCGGGAACAGGTTCGCGTCGCCGAGCAGGACGTCGAGGATGAGGCGCTCGTACGCCTCCGGGCTGGACTCCGTGAACGACTCGCCGTACGCGAAGTCCATCGACACGTCCCGGATCTCCATCGAGGTGCCGGGGACCTTCGAGCCGAAGCGGACCGTCACGCCCTCGTCGGGCTGGACGCGGATGACGATCGCGTTCTGGCCCAGCTCCTCCGTCGCCGTGGTGTCGAAGGGGGAGTGCGGGGCGCGCTGGAAGACCACCGCGATCTCGGTGACCCTGCGGCCCAGCCGCTTGCCGGTGCGCAGGTAGAAGGGGACGCCCGCCCAGCGGCGGTTGTCGATGCCCAGCTTGAGCGCGGCGTAGGTGTCGGTCTTGGAGGCCGGGTCGATGCCCTCCTCCTCCAGATAGCCGACCGCCTTGGCGCCGCCCTGCCAGCCCGCCGTGTACTGGGCGCGCACGGTGTCGCGGCCCAGGTCCTTCGGCAGCCGGACCGCGCCGAGCACCTTGGTCTTCTCCGCCGCGAGCGCGTCGGCGTCGAAGGAGGCGGGCTCCTCCATCGCGGTCAGCGCCATCAGCTGCAGCAGGTGGTTCTGGATGACGTCGCGGGCGGCGCCGATGCCGTCGTAGTAGCCGGCGCGGCCGCCGATGCCGATGTCCTCGGCCATCGTGATCTGCACGTGGTCGACGTACGACCGGTTCCAGATCGGCTCGAACATCTGGTTGGCGAAGCGCAGCGCCAGGATGTTCTGGACGGTCTCCTTGCCCAGGTAGTGGTCGATCCGGAACACCTGGTCCGGCGCGAACACCTCGTGGACGATCGAGTTCAGCTCCTCGGCCGACTTCAGGTCGTGCCCGAAGGGCTTCTCGATCACCGCGCGGCGCCAGGAGCCGTTCTTCTGGTCGGCCAGCCCGTGCTTCTTCAGCTGCTGGATGACCACCGGGAAGGACTTCGGCGGCACCGACAGGTAGAAGGCGAAGTTGCCGCCCGTGCCCTGCGCCTTGTCCAGGTCCTCGATGGTGCCGCGCAGCCGCTCGAACGCCTCGTCGTCGTCGAAGGTGCCCTGGACGAAGCGCATGCCCTGGATGAGCTGCTGCCAGACCTCCTCGCGGAACGGGGTACGGGAGTGCTCCTTGACGGCGTCGTGCACGACCTGCGCGAAGTCCTCGTGCTCCCAGTCGCGGCGGGCGAACCCGACCAGCGAGAAGCCCGGCGGCAGCAGGCCCCGGTTGGCGAGGTCGTACACGGCCGGCATCAGCTTCTTGCGTGACAGGTCACCCGTGACGCCGAAGATGACCAGACCCGACGGCCCCGCGATACGCGGGAGCCGTCGGTCTGCGGGGTCACGCAGCGGGTTGCTGCTTGACAATTCAGTCCTCCGAGGGAGCCAGGCGCTCGAGCTCCGCCTGCGTCGACTTCAGCAGGTCGTTCCAGGACGCCTCGAACTTCTCGACGCCCTCGTCCTCCAGGAGCTGCACGACCTCGTCGTACGAGATGCCCAGCTTCTCCAGCCCGTCGAGCTCGGCACGGGCCTGCTCGTACGTACCGGCCACGGTGTTGCCGGTGATCTCGCCGCTCTCCTCCGTGGCCTGCAGCGTGGCCTCCGGCATGGTGTTCACGGTGTTCGGCGCGACCAGCTGGTCGACGTACATGGCGGGCTTGTACGCCTTGTCCTTCACACCGGTCGACGCCCACAGCGGACGCTGCGTGCGGGCGCCCGCCTTCTCCAGCGCCTGCCAGCGGTCCGAGGAGAAGACCTCCTCGTACGCCTGGTAGGCCAGCCGGGCGTTGGCGATGGCCGCCTTGCCGCGCAGCGCCTTGGCCTCGTCGGTGCCCAGCGCGTCGATCCGCTTGTCGATCTCGGTGTCCACGCGGGACACGAAGAAGGACGCCACGGAGCGGATCTGCGACAGGTCCAGGCCGCGCTCCTTGGCCTTCTCCAGGCCGGACAGGTACGCGTCCATGACCTCGCGGTAGCGCTCCAGCGAGAAGATCAGCGTCACGTTGACGCTGATGCCGAGGCCGATGACCTCGGTGATCGCCGGCAGACCCGCCCGGGTGGCCGGGATCTTGATCAGGGTGTTGGGCCGGTCGACCAGCCAGGCCAGCTGCTTGGCCTCGGCGACGGTCGCCCGGGTGTCGTGGGCCAGGCGCGGGTCGACCTCGATGGAGACCCGGCCGTCCTGGCCGTCGGTCGCGTCGAAGACCGGGCGCAGGATGTCGGCGGCGTCGCGGACGTCCGCCGTGGTGATCATGCGGATGGCCTCTTCGACGGTGACCTTGCGGGCGGCGAGGTCGGCGAGCTGCTGGTCGTAGCCGTCGCCCTCGGAGATCGCCTTCTGGAAGATCGTCGGGTTGGTGGTGACGCCCACGACGTGCTGCTGGTCGATCAGCTCGGCGAGGTTGCCGGACGTGATCCGCTTGCGCGACAGGTCGTCCAGCCAGATCGCGACGCCTTCGTCGGAGAGGCGCTTCAGTGCGTCTGTCATGGAAATTACATCTCCTACGTGTCGTATGTGAGCGTCAGCGCTGTGCGGCTTCGAGGGATTCCCGCGCCTTCGCGGCCACGTTCTCGGCGGTGAAGCCGAACTCGCGGAAGAGGACCTTGGCGTCCGCGGAAGCACCGAAGTGCTCCAGGGAGACGATGCGGCCCGCGTCCCCGACGTACTTGTGCCAGGTCAGACCGACCCCGGCCTCCACCGCCACCCGCGCCCTGACGGAGGGCGGAAGGACGCTGTCCCGGTACCCCTGGTCCTGCTGCTCGAACCACTCCACGCACGGCATCGACACCACGCGGGTGGGGATGCCGGCCGCCTGGAGCTGCTCGCGGGCCTCGACCGCGACGTGCACCTCGGAGCCGGTCGCGATGAGCAGGACCTGCGGGTCGCCGCCGTCGGCCTCGAACAGCACGTACCCGCCGCGGGCCGCGTTCTCGTCGGGCTCGTACGTCGGCACGCCCTGCCGGGTGAGCGCCAGGCCGTGCGGCTGGCCCTTGCCGAACTCCTTCGTCCAGCGCTTGAGGATCTCCCGCCAGGCGATCGCCGTCTCGTTGGCGTCGGCCGGGCGCACGATGTTCAGGCCCGGGATGGCGCGCAACGAGGCCAGGTGCTCGACCGGCTGGTGGGTCGGGCCGTCCTCGCCGAGGCCGATCGAGTCGTGCGTCCACACGTACGTCACCGGCAGGTGCATCAGCGCCGACAGCCGGACGGCGTTGCGCATGTAGTCGGAGAACACCAGGAAGGTGCCGCCGTAGATGCGGGTGTTGCCGTGCAGGGCGATGCCGTTCATCTCGGCGCCCATGGAGTGCTCGCGGATGCCGAAGTGGATCGTGCGGCCGTACGGCGACGCCTCCGGCAGCGGGTTGCCCTCCGGCAGGAACGAGCTGGTCTTGTCGATCGTGGTGTTGTTGGAGCCGGCCAGGTCGGCCGAGCCGCCCCACAGCTCCGGGATCACCGCGCCGAGCGCCTGGAGCACCTTGCCGGAGGCGGCACGGGTGGCGACACCCTTGCCCGGCTCGAACACCGGGACCTTCTCCTCCCAGCCGGCCGGCAGCTCGCCCGCGGCGATGCGGTCGAACTCGGCGGCCCGCTCCGGGTTGGCGTCGCGCCACTGCTGGAGGGACTTCTCCCACTCCGCCTTGGCCTGCGCGCCGCGCTCCAGCGCCTTGCGGGTGTGGGCGATGACCTCGTCGGCCACCTCGAAGGTCTGCTCCGGGTCGAAGCCGAGGACGCGCTTGGTGGCCGCGACCTCCTCGTCGCCCAGCGCCGAGCCGTGCGCGGCCTCGGTGTTCTGGGCGTTCGGCGCCGGCCAGGCGATGATCGAGCGCATCGCGATGAAGGACGGCCGGTCGGTGACCTTCTTCGCCTCCTCGATCGCGTCGTAGATCGCGTGCGGGTCGAGGTCGCCGTCCGGCTTCGGGGCGACGCGCTGCACGTGCCAGCCGTAGGCCTCGTACCGCTTGACGGTGTCCTCGGAGACGGCCGTCTCGGTGTCGCCCTCGATCGAGATGTGGTTGTCGTCCCACAGCAGGATCAGGTTGCCCAGCTTCTGGTGGCCGGCCAGCGAGGACGCCTCCGCGGAGATGCCCTCCTGCAGACAGCCGTCACCGGCGATGCAGTACACGAAGTGGTCGAAGGGCGACTCGCCCTGCGGGGCCTCCGGGTCGAACAGGCCGCGCTCGTAGCGGGCGGCCATCGCCATGCCCACGGCGTTGGCGACACCCTGGCCCAGCGGGCCGGTCGTCGTCTCCACGCCCTTGGTGTGGCCGTACTCCGGGTGGCCCGGGGTCTTCGAGCCCCAGGTGCGGAAGGCCTTCAGGTCGTCCAGCTCCAGGCCGAATCCGGCCAGGTACAGCTGGGTGTAGAGGGTCAGGGACGAGTGACCGGCGGACAGCACGAAGCGGTCGCGTCCGACCCAGTCCGGGTCGGACGGGTCGTGCCGCATCACCTTCTGGAAGAGGGTGTACGCGGCGGGCGCGAGGCTCATCGCCGTACCGGGATGGCCGTTGCCGACCTTCTGTACGGCGTCGGCGGCCAGGACGCGGGCGGTGTCGACGGCCCGCTGGTCCAGCTCGGTCCACTCGAGGTCTGTGGTGGTCGGCTTGGTGCTCACCCTGATTCAGGGCTCCTCTCCACATGTCGAATACCGGTGTTCCGGGCACGCGCCCACCGGCTGCCGGTGCGCTTCTCACCCACCGGCCGCAGTCGAGCCTACCCTCGTAAAGACGTGCGTTTTTGCGCCTCGAACCAGACTGCCGGGCCTGTCGCCGATCCGCCTGTCGACCGGGCCGTTTCCCTGTTCGGCACATGAATACGGACCCGCTCATCTGACCGCTCAATCGAGCTTCGGCGCGCCCGAAGGAACACCCGGAGGAACACCTTCCGAACACCCGGAAACGGACCCCTTCGGAACACGACCCCACCCCCGCGAAGATCGGGGTGTGGGCAACGTCTACAGTGGCGTGGTACGCGCGAGCCTTTACCGGCGCTTCACACCGGAAGGGCTCGCTGGGATGTCTCTGTAGGGGTGTGCGTGACGGCCGTTGAATCCCGTCCGGCGGATGGGGGCACCACCCATGCCATTAAGGCTATGGGGGAGATCGGGACCAGTCAGAGCCCGGCCCGGCGGCCGTTCGGGGCCCGAGTCAAGGCATTCGTGGCGCTGACCAAGCCGCGGATCATCGAGCTGCTCCTGATCACCACCGTTCCGGTGATGTTCCTGGCGCAGCAGGGCGTGCCCGACCTGACGCTGGTGCTGCTGACCTGCGTCGGCGGCTACCTGTCCGCGGGCGGCGCCAACGCGCTGAACATGTACATCGACCGGGACATCGACGCGCTCATGGACCGCACGTCGCAGCGCCCGATCGTGACCGGCATGGTCAGCCCGCGCGAGGCGCTCGTCTTCGGCATCACCCTCGCCGTGGTCTCGACGCTGCTGTTCGGCCTCACCGTCAACTGGCTGAGCGCCTGGCTCTCGCTCGGGGCCCTGCTGTTCTACGTCGTCGTCTACACGATGATCCTCAAGCGGCGTACGGCGCAGAACATCGTGTGGGGCGGCATCGCGGGCTGCATGCCCGTGCTGATCGGCTGGTCCGCGGTGAAGGACTCGCTGTCCTGGGCGCCGGTCATCCTCTTCCTGGTCATCTTCTTCTGGACGCCGCCGCACTACTGGCCGCTGTCGATGAAGGTGAAGGAGGACTACGCGCGCGTGGGCGTGCCGATGCTGCCGGTCATCGCCTCCAACAAGGTGGTCGCCCGGCAGATCGTGATCTACAGCTGGGTCATGGTCGCCGTGTCGCTACTGCTCACCCCGCTCGGCTACACCGGCTGGTTCTACACCGCGGTGGCGCTGGCCGCGGGCGGCTGGTGGCTGTGGGAGGCGCACGCGCTGCAGAACCGGGCCAAGGCCGAGGTGACGGGCGGGAAACTGAAGGAGATGCGGCTGTTCCACTGGTCCATCACCTATGTGTCGCTGCTGTTCGTGGCGATCGCGGTGGACCCCTTCCTGCGCTAGCACCTCCCTGTGTACG
>NZ_BNBR01000009.1:0-167450 GCF_014656055.1 Streptomyces griseosporeus | reverse complement strand
GCCACGCACCCCGCCCGTCGCCGTTTGATCTACCCGTCGGTAGCATCCTGGCCATGGCAGACACGCAGCAGGTTGACGCGAAGGCCGAGCGCACGGTGGCGAAGCTCGCCCGGCGGATCGGCGCCTTCTCCAAGGCGCACGGCGGCGCCGAGGGCCAGGTGGCCCACATCGGCGAGCGCGGCGCGCGGATCGTCCTCGTGGGCGAGGACGGCGGCTGGGGCGACCTGGTGGCCCCGAGCTTCGAGATCGCCGAGAAGGCGGTGGAGAAGTCCGGGATCACCGTCCACGAGGCCTTCGACGGCGAGTTCGCCGCGAAGGTGACCACCGGCGCGTACGAGTGGAAGCGGATGGCCGGCATGCAGATCGGCGGCTGAGCATCACCTCGCCCCCGGTTCACCCGTTAGGACGGGTAAGACCCGCGTCCTACGGGGAGCCGGAATGATCGAAACGCCGTCCCTCGTGGACCAGTACTGCCACGGCGTACTGAGAACGGAGCTGGGCCTCGGCACCTTCGAGGCCCAGCTGGCCCGCACCGAGGGACCGCCCGCCCCCGGCACGACGCTCTTCGACACGCAGACGGGGTTCGCGGTACGCCGCTGGTGCCCCCCGCTGCTCGGCCTGGAGCCGCACTGCCCGCCCGCCCGCTATCTCGCCCGGCGCCGTGAACTGGGCCCCCTGGAGGCGGGCCGCCGGCTGCTGCGCGGCAGCGGCATCACCACGTACCTGGTCGACACCGGACTGCCGGGCGACCTCACCGGCCCCGCCGAAATGGCTTCCGCGGGCCTGGCCGACGCCCGCGAGATCGTACGGCTGGAACTCCTCGCCGAGCAGGTCGCCGACACCTCCGGCACCGTCGAGTCCTTCCTCGCCAACCTCGCCGAGGCGGTCCACGCCGCCGCCGCGCACGCCGTCGCCTTCACCTCCGTGGCGGGCGTACGGCACGGCCTCGCGCTCGCTCCCGAGCCGCCGGGGCCGGGGGAGGTGCGGGGCGCGGCCGGCCGCTGGCTCGCCGCGCGGCGGGTCGGCGGCGAGCTGAGCGACCCGGTGCTGCTGCGGCACCTGCTGTGGAGCGCGGTCGCCTCGGGGCTGCCGCTCCAGCTGCACGCGGGGCTCGGCGAGCCGGGCCTGCGCATCGACCGCACCGACCCGGTGCTGCTCACGGACTTCGTACGGGCCACGGCCGGCCTCGGCACCGACCTGGTCCTGCTGCACGGCTACCCCTACCACCGGCACGCCGCCCACCTGGCCGGGGTCTTCCCGCACGTCTACGCCGACTCGGGCGCCGCGCTCGTGCGCACCGGGGCCCGGGCCGCCACCGTCCTCGCGGAGATCCTGGAGCTGGCCCCCTTCGGCAAGATCCTCTTCTCCACCGGCGCGGGCGGCCTGCCCGAGCTGCACGTGGTCGGCGCCCGTCTGTTCCGCGAGGCCCTCGGCCGCGTGCTGGGCACGTGGGTGGCCGAGGGAGCGTGGTCCCTGGCGGACGCGCAGCGGGTGGCGGGGATGGTGGCGTCGGGGAACGCGCGGCGGGTGTACGGGCTGAGCTGAGACGCCGGTGTACCGGCGTCCTTGCCGGAACTCAGGCCCGGACTGAGTTCCGGACTCAGTCCCGGACTCAGGCCTTCGTGAGGGACGCCTCGGCAGCCGGACCCGGCAGGTCCGCCACGGCCGGCTCCGGCCGCTCCCGCAGCGCCAGCAGCACCCGGAGCACGCCGATCCACACCAGGGCCGATCCGAGCATGTGCAGGCCGACCAGGATCTCCGGCAGATCCGTGAAGTACTGGACGTAGCCCACGACCCCCTGGCCCAGCAGCACCAGGAACAGATCCCGCGTCCGGTGCAGCGGGCCCTTCGGCGCGTCGACCGCCTTCAGGACGAACCACAGCGCGAAGGTCAGCGTCACCACGATCCAGGCCAGCACGGCGTGCAGCTTGGTGACCGTCTCCCAGTCCACGTGCATGCGGTCGACCTCGCTGGAGTCGCCCGCGTGCGGTCCCGCGCCGGTGACCACCGTGCCGACCGCGATCAGCAGACCGGCCGCCGCGACCAGGAACCAGACCAGTTGCACCACCGACTTGCCGACCAGTGGCCGGGGCGCCCCGTCGCCCTCGCGGGTGCGCTGCCACATCACCACGGCGACGCTGATCAGCGCCGTCGACAGCAGGAAGTGCGCCGCGACCGTGTATGGGTTCAGGCCGACGAGGACCACGATGCCGCCGAGCACCGCGTTGCCCATGACTACCCAGAACTGCGCCCAGCCCAGCCGGGTCAGGCTCCGCCGCCACGGCTTCTGCGCCCGCGCGGCGATGATCGCCCAGCCGACCGCCGCGCAGAGTACGTACGTCAGCATGCGGTTGCCGAACTCGATGGCGCCGTGGAAGCCCATCGCGCTGGTCGCGGTGAGCGAGTCGTCGGTGCACTTGGGCCAGGTCGGGCAGCCCAGACCGGAGCCGGTGAGCCGAACGGCACCGCCGGTGACCACGATGATCACCGCCATGACGACGGCGGACAGGGCCGCCCGCTGGACCGTCCGGGGGGCGGGCGTCCAGCGTGCGGCGATGAAGGCGAGCGGGTTGCGCGCGGCGGCGGTGGCGTCGGCGGGGGTCAGCTTGGGCACGCCCACCATCGTAGGCGCCTGCTTGTGCACGCTTTCACGAGGGTCGGGCACGGTCCTACTCCCAGCGGAAGAACTTCCCGGCCGCCGCCAGCCCGACGACGGCCCACGCGGCGAGGATGCCCGCGTCGCCCCAGGGCATGGCCGCGCCGTGCTGCAGGACGTCGCGCAGGCCGTCGGAGAGGGCCGAGACGGGCAGCAGGGCGAGGACGTCCTGGACGCCCGCGGGGAACTTGTCCAGCGGGACGATCACGCCGCCGCCGATGAGCAGCAGCAGGAAGACCAGGTTGGCCGCGGCCAGGGTGGCCTCGGCCTTCAGGGTGCCGGCCATCAGCAGGCCGAGGCCGGAGAAGGCCGCCGTGCCGAGGACGAGGAGGAGCAGGACGGCGAGCGGGTTGCCGTGCGGGGACCAGCCGAGCGCGAACGCGATCACCGTGAGCAGCACCACCTGGAGCACCTCGGTGACCAGCACGGACGCCGTCTTCGCCGTCATCAGCGCCCAGCGCGGCAGCGGGGAGGAGGCGAGGCGCTTCAGGACGCCGTAGCGGCGCTCGAAGCCGGTCGCGATGGCCTGGCCGGTGAAGGCCGTGGACATCACGGCCAGGGCGAGGATGCCGGGGGCGAGGAAGTCGACGGGCTCGCCCGCGCCGGTGTCGACGATGTCGACGGAGCTGAACAGGACCAGCAGCAGCGTCGGGATGATCACCGTGAGGAGCAGCTGCTCGCCGTTGCGCAGCAGCATCCGCGTCTCCAGCGCGGCCTGGGTGCCGATCATGCGGGGGAGCGGGGCCGCCCCCGGCTTCGGGGCGTAGGTGCCGGTGGCGGTCACGAGCGCAGCTCCTTGCCGGTCAGTTCGAGGAACACGTCTTCGAGGGAGTGCCGCTCGACGGAGATCTTCTCCGGCATCACGCCGTGCTGGGCGCACCAGGAGGTGACCGTGGCGAGCAGCTGCGGGTCGACCTTGCCGCTCACCCGGTACGAGCCGGGGGTCAGCTCGGCGGCCGAGCAGTCGGCGGGCAGCGCCTTGAGCAGGGAGCCCACGTCCAGGCCCGGGCGGCCGGTGAACCTGAGGGTGTTCTCGGCGCCGCCGCGGCACAGCTCCTCGGGGGAGCCCTGGGCGATGACCTTGCCGGCGTCGATGATCGCGACGTCGTCGGCGAGCTGCTCGGCCTCGTCCATGTAGTGGGTGGTGAGGATCACGGAGACGCCGTCGGCGCGCAGGTCGCGCACGAGGTCCCAGGTGGCGCGGCGGGCCTGCGGGTCGAGGCCGGCGGTCGGCTCGTCGAGGAAGACCAGTTCCGGGCGGCCCACGACGGCCATGGCCAGGGCGAGCCGCTGCTGCTGGCCGCCGGACAGGCGGCGGTAGGAGGTCCGGCCGCAGGAGCCGAGCCCGAGCCGCTCGATCAGGGCGTCCACGTCGAGGGGGTGGGCGTGCAGCCTGGCCATGTGGCGCAGCATCTCGTCGGCCCGCGCCCCGGAGTACACGCCGCCGGACTGGAGCATCACGCCGATCCGGGGGCGCAGCGCGGCCGACTCCCTGACCGGGTCGAGGCCGAGGACGCGGACCGTGCCGGCGTCCGGCCTGCGGTATCCCTCGCAGGTCTCGACCGTGGTGGTCTTGCCGGCGCCGTTGGGGCCGAGGACGGCGGTCACGCCCGCCCGGGCCACCAGGTCGAGGCCGTCGACCGCGGTCTTGCCGCCGTACCGCTTCACCAAGGCCTGGACCTGGACCACCGGCTCACTTCGCATGGGTCATGAGTCTAGGTAGGCGCGGGGGGCCTCCGGCGGGCGGGTGGCGGAACTGCTCCGCGCCCCTCGAAGCGCCTCCGCGCGCCGGGGCCGCGGGGTGGCCGGTGGGCCCGCGGTCACCGCCGCGACCTGCACTGTTTGATCGATCAGAGATCGTTTCCGCAGGTCACATTAGGTATGCCTAAGTGACGTAGGGCACCGTCCGCCGGTCAGGGCGCCGCTTGTCACGCTCTCGAGAATTACGCAACAATGGCGTTGTGAAAAACGTCGGCGAGGCTCGGGAGACCCCCACGGGGACCCCGCAGGAGGAGCTCGCGACCGGGGAGCGCTCGACGCGCAACCGGGTCGCGCGGTCCATCCTGGACCACGGCCCCTCGACCGTCGCCGAGCTGGCCGGCCGGCTGGGACTCACCCAGGCCGCCGTACGCCGCCACCTCGACGCGCTCGTCGCCGACGACGTCGTGGAGGCCCGCGAGCAGCGGGTGTACGGCACCCGGACCCGCGGCCGCCCCGCCAAGGTCTTCGCCCTCACCGACTGCGGACGCGACGCCTTCGACCAGTCGTACGACAAGCTGGCCGCGGACGCGCTGCGCTGGATCGCCGAGCAGGAGGGCGGCAGCGAGGCCGTCGCCGCCTTCGCCCGCGCCCGCATCGCCGCACAGGCGGCGAGCTACCGCCGCGCGGTGGAGGGCGCCGACCCCGACCAGCGCACCGAAGCCCTGGCCAGGGCGCTGAGCGCGGACGGGTACGCTGCCACTGCGCGGAGCGCCCCGGTGGGCGAGCAGCTGTGCCAGCACCACTGCCCCGTCGCCCATGTCGCCGAACAGTTCCCGCAGCTGTGCGAGGCGGAGACGGAGTTCTTCGCCGAGCTGCTCGGCACGCATGTGCAGCGGCTGGCGACCATCGCGCACGGCGACGGCGTCTGCACGACGTTCATCCCCAAGATTTCTCAGACCACCGACAACGCATCTGCAAGCACGGCCGGGAGGAACCCCGCATGACTCTCCCCACGGAGACTGCCCACCCTGAGCTGGAGGGCCTGGGCAAGTACGAATACGGCTGGGCCGACCGCGACGTGGCCGGTGCGTCGGCGAGGCGCGGTCTGAACGAGGAGGTCGTCCGCGACATCTCGGGCAAGAAGTCCGAGCCGGAGTGGATGACCAAGCTGCGCCTGAAGGGCCTGAAGCTCTTCGAGAAGAAGCCCATGCCGAACTGGGGCTCCGACCTCTCCGGCATCGACTTCGACAACATCAAGTACTTCGTGCGCTCCACGGAGAAGCAGGCGGAGTCCTGGGAGGACCTGCCCGAGGACATCAAGAACACCTACGACAAGCTGGGCATCCCGGAGGCCGAGAAGCAGCGCCTCGTCGCCGGTGTCGCCGCCCAGTACGAGTCGGAGGTCGTCTACCACCAGATCCGCGAGGACCTGGAGGAGCAGGGCGTCATCTTCCTCGACACCGACACCGCGCTGAAGGAGCACCCGGAGCTCTTCAAGGAGTACTTCGGCACCGTCATCCCCGCCGGCGACAACAAGTTCGCCGCGCTGAACACCGCCGTGTGGTCGGGCGGCTCCTTCATCTACGTGCCGAAGGGCGTGCACGTCGAGATCCCGCTCCAGGCCTACTTCCGCATCAACACGGAGAACATGGGCCAGTTCGAGCGGACCCTGATCATCGTCGACGAGGGTGCCTACGTGCACTACGTCGAGGGCTGTACGGCCCCGATCTACAAGTCGGACTCGCTGCACTCCGCGGTCGTCGAGATCATCGTCAAGAAGAACGCCCGCTGCCGCTACACGACCATCCAGAACTGGTCGAACAACGTCTACAACCTGGTCACCAAGCGCGCCGTCGCCTACGAGGGCGCGACCATGGAGTGGATCGACGGCAACATCGGCTCCAAGGTGACGATGAAGTACCCGGCCGTCTACCTGATGGGCGAGCACGCCAAGGGCGAGACGCTGTCCATCGCCTTCGCCGGCGAGGGCCAGCACCAGGACGCCGGCGCCAAGATGGTCCACATGGCGCCCAACACCTCGTCCAACATCGTCTCCAAGTCGGTGGCGCGCGGCGGCGGCCGTACCTCCTACCGCGGCCTGATCGAGATCGGCGAGGGCGCCGCCGGCTCGAAGTCGAACGTGCTCTGCGACGCGCTGCTCGTCGACACCATCTCCCGCTCGGACACCTACCCCTACGTGGACGTCCGCGAGGACGACGTGTCCATGGGCCACGAGGCCACCGTCTCCAAGGTCTCCGAGGACCAGCTCTTCTACCTGATGAGCCGCGGCCTCAGCGAGGACGAGGCCATGGCGATGATCGTGCGCGGCTTCGTCGAGCCGATCGCCAAGGAGCTGCCCATGGAGTACGCCCTGGAGCTCAACCGGCTGATCGAGCTGCAGATGGAAGGCGCGGTCGGCTGACGACCGCCCCCATCGCCCGCACACGTCTTACTCAGGAAAGAGAGCACTACGACAGCCATGGCTGAGGCCCAGAACATCCCCGTGGGGTCGACCACCGCGGGCGCGATCGCGGTCGCCGCGGAGTCGACCGTCGTCTCCCGCATGAGCGCCCCGCCCTCCTACGACGTCGCGGACTTCCCCGTCCCGCACGGCCGCGAGGAGGAGTGGCGGTTCACCCCGCTGGAGCGCCTGCGCGGACTGCACGACGGCACCGCCACCGCCACCGGTGAGGGCGTCAAGGTCGACGTGCAGGCCCCCGAGGGCGTCATCGTCGAGACCGTCGGCCGCGACGACGCGCGGCTCGGCAAGGCCGGCACGCCGGTGGACCGCGTCGCCGCGCAGGCGTACTCCGCGTTCGAGAAGGCCTCGGTCGTGACCGTGCCGAAGGAGACCGTCCTCACCGAGCCGATCCGCATCGCGGTGCACGGCGAGGGCGGCACCCGCTTCGGCCACCAGGTCATCGAGCTGGGCGCGTTCGCCGAGGCCGTCGTGGTCATCGACCACACCGGTGACGCGGTGCTCGCCGCCAACGTCGAGTACCTCCTCGGTGACGGCGCCAAGCTGACCGTCGTCTCCGTCCAGGACTGGGACGACAAGGCCGTGCACGTGGCCCAGCACAACGCCCTCGTCGGCCGCGACGCCTCCTTCAAGTCGGTCGTCGTCACCTTCGGCGGCGACGTCGTCCGCCTGCACCCGCGCGTGCGGTACGCCGGCCCCGGCGGCGAGGCCGAACTGCTCGGCCTGTACTTCACCGACTCCGGCCAGCACCAGGAGCACCGCCTCCTCGTCGACCACAACGTGCCGCACTGCAAGTCCAACGTCGTCTACAAGGGCGCGCTCCAGGGCGAATCGGCGCACGCCGTGTGGATCGGTGACGTGCTCATCGAGGCCGCGGCCGAGGGCACCGACACCTACGAGATGAACCGCAACCTGGTCCTCACCGACGGCGCCCGCGTCGACTCGGTGCCGAACCTGGAGATCGAGACCGGCGAGATCGTCGGCGCCGGTCACGCCTCCGCCACCGGCCGCTTCGACGACGAGCAGCTCTTCTACCTGATGGCCCGCGGTATCCCCGAGCACGAGGCCCGCCGCCTCGTCGTCCGCGGCTTCTTCGCCGAACTGGTCCAGCAGATCGGCGTCGCGGACATCGAGGAGCGCCTGCTCGCCAAGATCGAGGAGGAGCTGGAGGCGTCGGTCGCATGACCTTCGTACGTGCCTGCGGGCTGAGCGAGCTGGAGGAGGACACCCCGAAGCGGGTGGAACTCGACGGCACGCCCCTGTCCATCGTGCAGACCGAGGGCGAGGTGTTCGCGATCCACGACATCTGCTCGCACGCGAACGTCTCGCTGTCCGAGGGCGAGGTCGACGACTGCCACATCGAGTGCTGGCTGCACGGCTCGCGCTTCGACCTCCGCTCCGGAAAGCCCGACAGCCTTCCGGCGACGCGTCCCGTCCCCGTATACCCCGTAAAGATCGAAGGGGACGACGTGCTCGTCTCCCTCACCCAGGAGTCCTGAGGCACCCATGGCTACGCTTGAAATCCGAGACCTGCACGTCACCGTCGAGGCCGACAACGCCACGAAGGAGATCCTCAAGGGCGTCGACCTCACCGTGAAGCAGGGCGAGACGCACGCCATCATGGGCCCCAACGGCTCCGGCAAGTCGACCCTCGCCTACTCGCTCGCGGGTCACCCGAAGTACACGATCACCGGCGGCACCGTCACCCTCGACGGCGAGGACGTCCTGGAGATGTCCGTCGACGAGCGCGCCCGCGCCGGCCTGTTCCTCGCGATGCAGTACCCGGTCGAGGTCCCCGGCGTCTCCGTCTCCAACTTCCTGCGCACCTCCGCCACCGCCATCCGCGGTGAGGCCCCCAAGCTGCGCACCTGGGTGAAGGAGGTCAAGGAGGCCATGGAGCGCCTCAACATGGACCCCTCCTTCGCCGAGCGCAACGTCAACGAGGGCTTCTCCGGCGGTGAGAAGAAGCGCCACGAGATCCTCCAGCTGGAGCTGCTCAAGCCGAAGGTCGCGATTCTCGACGAGACGGACTCCGGTCTCGACGTCGACGCCCTGCGGATCGTCTCCGAGGGCGTGAACCGCGTCCGCGAGACCGGCGAGGTCGGCACCCTGCTGATCACGCACTACACGCGCATCCTGCGCTACATCAAGCCCGACCACGTCCACGTGTTCGCCGGCGGCCGCATCGTCGAGTCCGGCGGTCCGGAGCTCGCGGACAAGCTGGAGAACGAGGGCTACGAGTCGTACGTGAAGGGTGGCGCATCCGCGTGACACAGCTGCCGGGCCTCCTCGACACCGAGGCGCTCCGTAAGGACTTCCCGATCCTGGACCGGGTGCTCCACGACGGCAAGAAGCTGGTGTACCTGGACAACGCGGCGACCTCGCAGACGCCGCGCCAGGTCCTCGACGTACTCGCCGAGTACTACGAGCAGCACAACGCCAACGTCCACCGCGGCGTGCACGTCCTCGCCGAGGAGGCCACGGCGCTCTACGAGGGCGCGCGGGACAAGGTCGCGGACTTCATCAACGCGCCGAGCCGCGACGAGGTGATCTTCACCAAGAACGCCTCCGAGTCGCTCAACCTCGTGGCCAACATGCTCGGCTGGGCCGACGAGCCCTACCGGGTGGACTCCGACACCGAGATCGTCATCACGGAGATGGAGCACCACTCCAACATCGTGCCGTGGCAGCTGCTCGCGCAGCGCACGGGCGCGAAGCTGAAGTGGTTCGGGCTGACCGACGACGGCCGCCTCGACCTCTCCAACATCGACGAGATCATCACGGAGAAGACGAAGATCGTCTCCTTCGTGCTGGTGTCGAACATCCTCGGCACGGTCAACCCGGTCGAGGCGATAGTGCGCCGCGCCCAGGAGGTCGGCGCCCTGGTCTGCGTCGACGCCTCGCAGGCCGCGCCGCACATGCCGCTGGACGTGCAGGCCCTGCAGGCCGACTTCGTGGCCTTCACCGGCCACAAGATGTGCGGCCCGACCGGCATCGGCGTGCTGTGGGGCCGCCAGGAGCTGCTGGAGGACCTGCCCCCGTTCCTCGGCGGCGGCGAGATGATCGAGACCGTCTCGATGCACTCCTCCACCTACGCCCCCGCCCCGCACAAGTTCGAGGCGGGCACCCCGCCGATCGCGCAGGCGGTCGGTCTCGGCGCGGCGATCGACTATCTGAACTCGATCGGCATGGACAAGATCCTCGCCCATGAGCACGCGCTGACCGAGTACGCCGTCCAGCGTCTGCAGCAGGTCCCCGACCTGCGCATCATCGGCCCGACCACGGCCGAGGACCGCGGCGCGGCGATCTCCTTCACGCTCGGCGACATCCACCCGCACGACGTGGGCCAGGTCCTCGACGAGCAGGGCATCGCGGTCCGCGTCGGCCACCACTGCGCGCGTCCCGTCTGCCTCCGGTACGGAATTCCTGCGACCACGCGAGCGTCGTTCTATCTGTACTCCACGCCGGCCGAGATCGACGCACTGGTCGAGGGGCTGGAGCACGTTCGGAACTTCTTCGGCTGAAGGGCGTGAGCTGAGACCGTGAAGCTGGACTCGATGTACCAGGAAGTCATCCTGGACCACTACAAGAACCCGCACGG
Source organism: Streptomyces griseosporeus (assembly GCF_014656055.1). Classification (GTDB taxonomy): domain Bacteria; phylum Actinomycetota; class Actinomycetes; order Streptomycetales; family Streptomycetaceae; genus Streptomyces; species Streptomyces griseosporeus. The sequence goes on along the minus strand of NZ_BNBR01000009.1, from coordinate 157,013 downwards.
GCGGGGCTTGCGGGATGGCGACGCCGAGGTGCACCACGTCAACCCGACGTGCGGCGACGAGATCACCCTGCGCGTGAAGTACGACGGCACCACGATCCAGGACGTCTCGTACGAGGGCCAGGGCTGCTCCATCAGCCAGGCCAGCGCGTCCGTGCTGAACGAACTGCTGGTCGGCAGGGACCTCGCCGACGCGCAGAAGATCCAGGAGACCTTCCTGGAGCTGATGCAGTCCAAGGGGAAGATCGAGCCCGACGACGCGATGGAGGAGGTGCTGGAGGACGCGGTCGCGTTCGCCGGCGTCTCCAAGTACCCGGCCCGGGTCAAGTGCGCCCTCCTCAGCTGGATGGCGTGGAAGGACGCGACGGCCCAGGCCCTGGGCGGAGCCGACGCCGAAAGGAAGACGGCATGAGCGAGACCGTTGAGATGAAGCCGGCCTCCGAGGACGAGATCCGCGAGGCCCTGTACGACGTCGTCGACCCCGAGCTCGGCATCGACGTCGTCAACCTCGGCCTGATCTACGGCATCCACATCGACGACGCGAACATCGCGACGATCGACATGACCCTGACGTCCGCGGCCTGCCCGCTCACCGACGTCATCGAGGACCAGGCCAAGTCCGCCACGGACGGCCTCGTCAACGAGCTGCGCATCAACTGGGTCTGGATGCCGCCGTGGGGCCCCGACAAGATCACCGACGACGGCCGCGAGCAGCTGCGGGCGCTCGGCTTCAACGTCTGAGGCGTCCGGTACGACACCCTGAACGGCCCCCGGCATCGCGCCGGGGGCCGTTCGGCGTGCCAGGGGATCTTCGCTGTGTACGGTCGTGCGCATGGGATACCTGCTGCTGTTCGGAGCCATCGCCGCCGAGGTGGCCGGGACGACCGCGATGAAGTACAGCGACGGCTTCAGCAGGCTCTGGCCCTCGCTGCTGACCCTCCTCGGCTATCTGGTGTCCTTCTGGCTGCTGGCCCGGACACTGAAGACCGTCTCCGTGGCCACCGCCTACGCCATCTGGTCCGGCGTCGGCACGGCGGCGATCGCCACCATCGGGATCCTCTTCCTGGGCGAGGGCATGACCGTGACCAAGGCCGCCGGGATCGCGCTGATCATCGTCGGCGTGGTCGTGCTCAGTCTGGGCGGCGCCCACTGACCGCGGCCAGCGCCGCGTCCACGCTTCCCGCGATGTCCGTCACCGGGTACTGCGCGTGCCGCACGACCCGGTCCCGGTCCACCACCAGCGTCAGCCGCTTCAGGCGGGTCGTGGCCGCCGCGCGGAACGTCGGCAGGCGCAGCGCGGTGATCAGGGCCAGGCCCGCGTCGGACAGCAGCCGCTGGCCCAGCTGCTCCTTCTCGGCGAACGCCCGCTGCTCGTCCGGGCGTTGGGTGGACACGCCGTACACCGTGGCGCCGGCGGCGGTGAAGTCGGCGAGGCGGTCGCGGTAGGTGCAGGACTCCAGGGTGCAGCCCGGGGCGCCCGGAATCCGCGACCAGCCCGGGGGATAGGCGTCGGCGCGCGCGAAGGCGCCGGGGAAGCAGTACAGGACCGTGAACGGGGTGTCCGCGGCGACCGGGTCGCGGGGCTCACCGGTGTCGTCGGGCAGGGTCAGCTCCGGGACCCGGGTGCCGACGAGGTCGTGCACCCGGCGGGCCTCCGTGGACGCCTCGTCCGCCGTCGCCGACGCGGTGCCGTCGCCCAGCACCCAGCTGTCCCCCCAGTCCTGCAGCGCGACCAGCACCGGCAGCAGGGCGCGGCCGCGCGGGGTGAGCCGGTATTCGTGCCGCACCGGGCGGTCCTGGTACGGGACGCGGGCGAGGACGCCGGCCTCGACGAGCAGCCGCAGCCGCTCGGTGAGCACCTTGCGGGACATGCCCAGCTCGCGCTGCAGGTCGTCGAAGCGGTGCACGCCGCGTGCGGTGTCCCGCACGATCAGCAGGGTCCACCAGTCGCCGACCACGTCCAGCGCCTGGGCGATGGCGCAGGTGGAGTCCTCCAGGCTGGTTCTGCGGGCCATGACCCTCCACCTCTTCTTCCCCGGTCGTCGTTGACCCGAGGCTGCCATGCTGACATAGTCAGTTCCCAAAAGAAACTCACTCGGGGGTGGGCGGGTGCGAGGCCTGAGGGACGTTCCGCGTGCGGTGTGGCTGCTGGCCGGCGGCACGTTCGTGAACATGACGGTGAGCGTGACCTTCGCCTTCCTCTTCCTGTATCTGACCGGCCCGCGCGGCCTGGACTCCGGGCAGGCGGGCCTGGTGGCCGGGGCCGGGGGAGCGGGCCTGCTCGCAGGCAACCTCACCGGCGGCTTCTTCGGCGACCGGTTCGGACACCGCCGCGCCCTGCTCACGTCCGCGGTCACCGGTGGCCTGCTGCTGGCCGCCGTACCCCTGCTGCCGACGCCCGCGCTGTTCGCCGCGCTGCCGCTCGCCCAGTACGCGTCCGGAGTGCAGCGCGCCGCGAACGCCGCGCTGGTGGCGGTGATCGTGCCGGAGGGGCAGCGGCGGCAGGCGTTCGCGGTGGTGCGGGCGGCGGCCAACGGCGGGTTCACCGCCGGCCCGCTGCTCGGCGCACTGGTCGCGACCCGGCTGTCGTACGACTGGCTGTACGTGGCGGACGGGCTGGGCAGTGTGGGGCTGGCGTGGTGGACGGCGCGGGTGATCCCGGCACGGGTGGGGGGTGTGCGGCTGCCGTCGTCGGGGGCGGGTGCGGTACGGCCCGGGTCGTCGCGGGAGGGTGGCGTACGGCACGACCCCGTGCGCCCCGTGCGGCCGGTCGCGGCGCCGGGGCTGTGGGCGGCGCTGCGGGCGCGGCCCGCCGTGCCGGTGCTGCTCGGCGCGATCGTCGTCGCGGACATCGTCTACCGCCAGCTCTACACGACCTTCCCCGTCTACCTCGCCGACCACGGCCAGGACACCGGCGTCTACGGCGCCCTGCTCGCCGTCAACGGCGGGGTCCTGCTCTGCCTGGAGCTGCCCGCCGCGCTCGCCCTGCGCCGGCGCGCTCCGCTGCCGGTCGTCGCGACGGGCCTGCTGCTGGTCGCGGCGGGGTACGGCGTGCTGCTCGCCGGGCCGGGAGCCGGGGTGGCGGTGGCGATGATGACGCTGCTGACCCTGGGGGAGCTGCTGTACAAGACCCCCGCCACCGCCTATGTCGCCGACCGGGCCCCCGCCCACCTGCAGGGCCGCTTCCAGTCGCTGTACGCCGGCGCGTCCATCACCGGCGTGGTCCTGGCAGCCCCGCTCGGGGGCGCGCTCTACCAGGCGGCGCCGGGACTGCTGTGGCCGCTCACCACGGCCGCCGCGGGGGTGGCGGGATGCGCGGTGCTGGTGGGGGCACGCCTGGAGAGCGGCCGGACCGCGTGGCACCCGGCGGCCGGAGCGGCGGCGGAACCGCTCGCGACGCCCGTGCTGCGCGCGGCGACGCGCCGGAACCCTCCGGCGTGACCTGCGCGGAGGCCTCGGTCCCGCCCGCCTCCTGAGACACCGCGCCGCTGGTTGGCCTCGGCGGCCCTCGGCCGGTTAGGTTGCCCTCATGACCGACTCGACTGCTTCTCGTACCACCGGCGCCGTCGCCGCCGGCCTTGCCACCATCGCCTCCGACGGCACCGTTCTCGACACCTGGTTCCCGGCCCCCGAGCTGGTCGAGCAGCCGGGCCCGGCCGGCACCGAGCGGCTCAGCGCCGAGCGGGCCGCCGAACTGCTGGGCGGCGGCGCCACCGCGGCGATCGGCCCGGACGCCCGCCGGGGCGTCGAGGTGGTCGCGGTCCGCACGGTCATCGCCTCCCTCGACGAGAAGCCGATCGACGCGCACGACGTCTACCTGCGCCTGCACCTGCTCTCCCACCGCCTGGTCAAGCCGCACGGCCAGAGCCTGGACGGCATCTTCGGCCACCTGGCCAACGTCGCCTGGACCTCGCTCGGCCCGGTCGCCGTGGACGACGTCGAGAAGGTGCGCCTCAACGCCCGCGCCGAGGGCCTGCACCTCCAGGTGACCTCGATCGACAAGTTCCCGCGCATGACGGACTACGTCGCCCCCAAGGGCGTGCGCATCGCCGACGCCGACCGGGTCCGCCTCGGCGCGCACCTGGCCGAGGGCACCACGGTCATGCACGAGGGCTTCGTCAACTTCAACGCCGGCACGCTCGGCACGTCGATGGTCGAGGGCCGGATCTCCGCGGGTGTCGTGGTCGGCGACGGCTCGGACATCGGCGGCGGCGCGTCCACGATGGGCACGCTGTCCGGCGGCGGCAACGTGATCATCTCCATCGGCGAGCGCTGCCTGATCGGCGCCGAGGCCGGCGTCGGCATCGCGCTGGGCGACGAGTGCGTGGTGGAGGCGGGCCTGTACGTCACCGCGGGCACCCGCGTCACCATGCCCGACGGCCAGATCGTCAAGGCCCGCGAGCTGAACGGCGCCTCCAACATCCTCTTCCGCCGCAACTCGGTCACGGGCGCGGTGGAGGCCCGGCCGAACAACGCGGTGTGGGGCGGCCTGAACGACATCCTGCACAGCCACAACTGATCCCGGGCGGCCGTGACCTGCGGCCGCCGGACCGGCCAACACCCTGACCCGCTGCCGAGCTGTCGGTGGCTGTCGACGTTGGTCATCGCTGAGCGCCCTTCCACGGCCGAGGACGGCCCGGGAGGGCGCTCGTGCGTGAGCACCCGCGGCGCGGTCTACCGGCCTCCGGTCAGTACCAGACCTGGTAGTTGTTTCCGCTCTGGCACGGCAGCGCGTACATGTCCCCGCTCCCGTTTCCGTCCAGGCACAGACCGGTCATCCGGTTCACCAGATTGAAGCCGTTCCCGACCCAGCGCTCCTCCCACTGCTCGTAGTAGTTGACGGGACCGGAGCAGTTCTCCAGGTACACCGGGCCGAGACCGTTCGAGCCCGGCCAGTAGGAGGTCAGGCAGACGTTCGTGTTGTGGACCTTCTGCGCCCAGTACTTTCCGCTCCCGTTGTTCTCCAGGCCGCTCTGAGTGTCGTCCCAGCTGCCGCCCTGACTGGAGGTGGTGGTGCACCAGTAGTCGTTGTGGACGGAGTACCTGTTGTCGCTGCTGCGGGTCCAGAGAAGGCAGTGGTCGGTAGCGCGGGACCGCCAGGTGAAATCGGTGCTGGCGGACGCCGAACCGGCGGTGGCGGTGAGGAGGACAGGTACGGCGGCGGCGATGACGGCGGCCTTGCCGACCCCCTGCTTGATCTTGAGCATGACGAATTCCCCCTGCAGTCTGTGGAGTTGACCGGCCCATCAGAGGCCGACGACTGCTGACGCTACATTCGCGCTCCTGGCGCGGCTTTGCGTTGCGTGCAGGATCTCTGCACGATGCACGCCATGGGGGGCATGGCTTGGTGGGGCGCACCTGAACGCCCTTCCCGGTTGCCACGGGAGGGCGTTCACTCAGCCGGCCAGCCCCGTCGCGAACTGCTCCAGCGCCGTGAAGTCCTCCGTGCGCAGGCCCACGCGGGGGTTCACGTGGTGCAGGAGGGCGGGGGCGGGGTGGCGGTCGGTGACGTATGCGTCGTCCAGGGGGCTCTGCTCGTCGTCGACCCAGGCGAAGGGGCGCCCGGCGGCGTACTCGACGAGGGCTTCCGTCTTCCAGTGGACGCCGTCCGGGCGCTCGCGCAGCAGTCGGGCGCCGAAGTCGACGTACGGGAGAGCGGGGAGGCCGAGGACGGGGGCGATCCAGCGGTTGGCGTCGGCCTTCCATGTCGTGGCCCAGCACAGGTCGTAGGGGAGGGCCTGGAGGGCCGGACCGTGGGACGGGTTCAGCCAGACGCGCAGCGGGCGGGGGCGGGAGGCCACGGGGACGCGGATCGTCGTGTAGCCCTCGGGGCGGCGTTCCGGCTTCGCCGCCCACGGGTTGAGGGGGCCGTCGACATCGAGGAACAGCAGCGGGCGGGTCATGCCGTCAGAGTGTCGTATGCCTTTCGCAGGGCCGTCACCGTGTTTTCGTCCGCCGGGCGCAGGGGTGGGCGGACCGGGCCCGCCGGGTGGCCGAGGTGGGTCAGGAGGGCCTTGGCCGTCACCGTTCCCGGGAGGCCCGCGGACATCATCGCCTCGATGAGAGGGATGGCCCGGCGCTGGAAGCGGGCAGCCGTCGCCGTGTCGCCCGCGTCGAACGCGTCGAGGATCGCGCGGAGCCGGGCCGGCGCCACGTTCGCCACCGTGCTGACGTAGCCCGCCGCGCCCACCGCGTACAGGGCGAGGATGTGCTCGTCGCAGCCCGCGTAGTACGCCAACTCCGTGCGGGAGAGCACCTTCTGCGTGCCCAGGAAGTCGTAGGAGCAGTCCTTCACCGCGACGATCCGGGGGTGCCCGGCGAGGCGGATCATCGTGTCCGGCTCGATGCGGGTGCCGGTGCGGCCGGGGATGTCGTAGAGCATCACCGGCAGGCCCGACGCGTCGGCCACCTCACGGAAGTGCGCCTCCAGGGCGTCCTGCGGCGGCCTGCTGTAGTACGGCGTGACGACCAGCACCCCGTCCGCGCCCGCCTTCTCCGCCTCCAGCGTCAGCTCGACCGTGTGCCGGGTGTCGGCCGTGCCCACCCCCGCGACCAGCGCCGCCCGGTCGCCGACCGCCTCGCGCACCGCCCGCACCAGCGCCGCCTTCTCGGCGTCCGACGTGGTCGGTGACTCGCCCGTCGTGCCGGACAGCACCAGGCCGTCGCAGCCCTCCCGTACCAACCGGTCGGCGAGGCGCTGGGCGCCGTCCAGGTCGAGCGCGCCCTCCTCGGTGAAGGGCGTGATCATGGCGCACAGCGCGCGGCCGAAGGGAGGGGTGGCAGAAGGTGCGTAGGTCATGAGAGCAGTGTGGGTCTCCTCCGTCTCGTAGCTCCACTTAAATTTTCTGCGACATACCTGTAAGGGATGCTGCGAGATTGCAGGTGGTCTGCCGAGGCCCTATGTCCTCGATGCCCCCTCATGGGTCACCATGGGCGGGACGGGTCATGGACCACCGGTCATGGGAGGCGTCATGAAGCTCGGCAAGGCACTCGCCACCGGCGTCGCGGAGGAGCAGCCCCAGACGGTCGACCGGGGGAGCGATCTCTCCGTCGGCCTCCCGGTCGACGTCGACGAGATCCAGGAGCCCTCGGCCCCCGCGCCCGAAGAGGTGCCGGCCGCCCGATGAGGCTGCGGCTTCCGGAGGAACGCCCGACGGAGCCGCCGACCGGCTACAAGATCGCCCACGCGGTGCTGTCGCAGGACGGCACCCGTGCCGCCTTCACCGGCGTGTCGCTCGGCGGCGCGCTCCCGTACGGCGTTCTGGCCGACGCGTCCTGCGCGTACGGCCTGCGCCACCGGCCGCCGCACCGCCGCTGCGACTGCGGCTTCCACTGCGTGCACGACCGTACGGCCGCCGAGGCGCTGCTCTGCACCGCCGAGCACCGCTCTGCCCTCCTGCTGGAGGTCACCGTGCTGGGCGCCTACATCCGCTTCGAGCGTGGCTTCCGCTACGCCCGGCAGCGGGTGCGCACGGCCACCGTCGGCCCCTGCACCTGCGGGACGCCGGCCGCCGGCCTGGCCGACGCGGGCTGGGGACGTCCCGGCTGGCGCGCCCTCGCCCCGGTCTGCCCGGGCTGCGCGCACGGCCGTACGACCGTCTCGCTCGCCGCGTTCGCCCGGCTGGCGGGGGAGGGGCTGCGGGTCGTGGGGGGTGAGGGTGCCCCGGATGTCCGGCCACCCGTCGGCGCCGACCCCGCCCGGCCGGGCCTTCCTGAGCTGACCGTTCCCGAGCTGGTCGCCGAGGCGGCTCTCCTCCAGGCCCGGCTCGACTGGTTCCAGTCCCAGCTGGCCCGGCTCGGCGAGCCCGGCGGGGACGGACCGGCCCGCGGGTAGCGGCGGCGGGGCAGGGTACCCGGCGTTCCGGACCGAGAGGAGGCGGAACACCGTGACCGGGACCATCGACGTCAGGCCCGCCCGGACGGGGCCGGCCACGCGGCAGCACGTGTCGCCCGCCCGCACCGGGCCGGCGACCCAGCACTACGTCACACCCGCCGGGACCGGGTCGCGGGCCCGGCAGGAATCCGTCGGCGCACTCGTCGGCCGGGCCAGCGAACAGCTCTCCAGGCTCGTACGGCAGGAAGTGGCCCTCGCCAAGGAGGAGCTGGCCGAGAAGGGCCGGCGGGCCGGCCGCGGCGGCGGGCTGCTCGGCGCCGCGGGCGCGTTCGGCTACGCCGGGCTGCTCTTCCTGGCCGGCACGGCCACCGCCGCGCTCTCCCTGGTGCTGTCCGTGTGGGCCTCGGCGCTCATCGTCACGGCGGTGCTCTTCGTGATTGCCGCCCTGCTGGGCATGGCCGGCCGCGCGCAGCTGCGCCGCGCCACGCCGCCCGCCCCGTCGCAGGCGATCGACAGCGTCAGGGCCGATGTGGAGGAGATCAGGGAAAGGGTGCACCGATGACGGATGCGACGGGCGACCAGCCCGGAAAGAGCGGCCCCCGGGGGGCCAAGGGGCCCGACGAGCTGCGCCGGCAGATCGCCGAGACCCGCAGGGAACTCGGCTCCACGGTCGAGGAGTTGGCCGCCAAGGCGGATGTGCGGGGCCGCGCCAAGGCCCGCGCCGCCGACCTGCGCGACAAGGCCGGTGCGCTGACCGTGCAACTGCGCAGCACCGCCGCCCAGGCCGGCCACACCGTGCAGGGCCGGGCCACCAAGGCCGGGCACACCGTGCAGGAACGCGCCGCCAAGGCCGGGCACACCGTGCAGCACCGCGCCTCCCGCGCGGGTCACGAGCTGCAGGACAGGGCCTCCCGCGCCGGCCATGAGCTGCAGGACCGGGCCTCGCGGGCCCGGCACACCACGCGCGACAAGGCCCTGGAGACGGGCCACGCTGTCGAGCACCAGGCCCCGTGGCCGGTGCGGACGGCCGTGCGCACCGGCCGGCGCCACCCGGGGCTGCTGCTGTTCTGCGCCGCCGGAGTGGTCGCGTACGGCTCGTGGCGGATCCTGCGCCACCCGAAGTAACCGAAGCAGGGCCACCCGCGGCAGACCGTGGGCCGGCGGCCCGGTCCGGAGCATCCGGGCCGGGCCGCCGGGCGTCACACAGGCTCGGCTACGGGTGGAACCGCAGCACCTGCGGGTCGTGGTCGCTGATCTGGTCGTGGAACTCCGCGTTCAGGTGCACGCTGTCGTACTCGAAGTCACAGCCGCGCCGGATCGCCGGGCTGATCAGGATCTGGTCGAGCACCTGGGCGTTGCCCTGGTAGACGTACGAGTAACGCTCGCTCTCCGGCAGCGACTTGACGGCCGACCACAGCGCCCCGTCCCGCTCCAGGATCTGCGCGGTGCCGGAGAACTCGAAGTCGTTGATGTCGCCGAGCGCGATGACGTCCGCGTTCTTCTGGACGTCGAGGATGTCCTTGACGAACGCGTTCACCAGGGCCGCCTGCTGGTGGCGCTGCACCTCCGAGCTGCGCACCGGCGGCTGGTACTGCGCCGTCAGGCCCTGGTCGCCGCCCTTGGAGTTGAAGTGGTTGGCGATCACGAAGACCGTACGGCCGCGGAAGACGAACTCGCCGACCAGCGGCTTGCGGCTGGACTTCCACGCCTCGTTCGCCGGGTCGATACGGCCCGGGGACACCGTCAGCCGCGCCTTGCCGTACGCCCGGGTCACGCCGACGGCGGTCGTGGCGTCGCCGCCGGGGCGGTCGGTGAAGGACACCCGCTGCGGGTTGAACAGGAACACCTGGCGGATGTTGCCGCCGGGCTCGCCGCCGTCGGTGTCGTTCGCCGGGTCGACGGAACGCCAGTCGTAGCGCGGGCCGCCCGCCGCGACGATCGCGTCGATCAGCTTGGTCACCGTCACGTCGGCGGCCGTCGTGCCGTCGTCCGTGGCGCCGTTGTTGTCCTGGATCTCCTCCAGGGACACGATGTCCGGGGACTGGAGGTTGTGCACGATCGCGGCGGCGTGCGCGGCGAAGGTGCCGTCGGACGGGTCGAGGTTCTCGACGTTGTACGTGGCGACCGCCAGCTCGCCGTTCCTCTGCTTCTCGGTCGTCTCGCGCTCCAGCCCCGCGCTCTCCAGCGCGCCGATGCTGTTCGCGACGAGGGTGTAGCCGCCGAACTGGTTGTAGTCCAGCGGGCCGGCGGTGGTGCCGGCCAGGGTGTCGCCGACGTTGGCGACGGGGAAGTCGGCGGTCCTGCCCAGCGACTGGATCTGCAGACGGCCGGTGTTCTGCGCGTCGTAGGAGCCGTAGACCGTGCCGCCGCGCTCGGCGCGGTGCTCGTCCGGCTTCACCGTCACCCACAGCTCGGTGTACGGGTCGGAGGCGCCGACCACGCGCACGTCGGCGACCTGGACGTTCATGCCCTCCAGGGACTCCCAGTAGTCCAGCGCGTACGCCGTCGGCCGCAGCGTCAGGCCGTTGACCGAGTTGTTCACGGCGCTGTCCCCGGCCGGCGCGTACGCGTCCGGCACGGAGTCCGCGTCGACGACCACCGGGGCGGGCACGGCGTTGCCGCTGGAGACGACCGTGATCACCGGCTTGGTGATCTCGGTGACCGACTGGTTCCCGGAGGAGGTGCCGCCCGGGACGTACTCCGAGACCGTGCCGGACACCTTCACCGCGTCGCCGACGGCCACGCCCTTCGGGGTGGAGCTGGTGAAGACGAACACGCCCTCACTGGTCGCCGCGTTGTCGTCCGGGTCCGGGTCCTGGATCCAGAAGCCCTTGGAGGAGCCGTAGGTGCGGATGCCGGTGACGATTCCGGCCACGTCCGCGACCTTCTGGCCGGCGTACGGCGATATCCGGGTCGTGCCCTGGATGTCGTGGACGCGCACCGAGGCGGCGTGCGCGGGGGAGGTGAGGACGACGGTGGACGCCGCGGAACAGACGGCGGCGACGGTGAGCGCGGCGAGACGCGCGGACGACTTGCTCGGCAAGGGATCCCTCCGGGGACGTGACGGGGCGCCGGGACGAGGGTGGTGCGTCGTGCAGAGGAAAGCGCGCCTGGCGCGCGGTCGCCGCCCGCTCGGACGGCCGTCGCGCACTGGACGCGCGTAGAAAACAGTGAACAGTTGTCCCCCGACTTCTACGCGCGTCAATCTCCAGCCTGCCCCGGTCAGTTGTCAAGGTTTCGGCCATGTACGGCGGCCGACGGGGAGATGAACCGGGCGGCATGGGTGGAAATCCGTCTAGGCTGAGCGGCTGAGTGGTACGACCGTCCGAGGAGAACGAGCCCATGTCAGACAGCTCCCCCCTGCCGCCCGTGCGGCTGACCGACGAAGCGGAGCTGGCGCGGGCCGCCCTGTCCACGCCGCTGCTCTCCCGGGCCGCGCGGCTGGCCCGCTGGGCGGGGCCCGAGACCCGTGTCGACGCCGGCGGCGGGCTCGTCGAGGAGCACCTGCCCGCCGCGGCCGAGGTCCTCGGGCTCACCGGCGACGACGCCGCCGCCTACGCCAGCGAGGCCTGGCGGATCGCCGTCGACACCGGCCTGGTCGAGATCACCGACGAGGAGTCCGGCACCGTCGCCGCGGGCGAGGACCTCGCCCTGCTCACCGGCGGCTCCCCGCACGACGTGCTCGGCATCTGGCTGGGCGCCCTGGAGACGGTCCTCGCCGACGCCGGCGTGCCCGACCTGGACGACCTGGTCGACGCCATGGACCTGGAGAACGGCGGCGGCGAGATCGACTTCTCGCAGCTGGACTGGGACCCCGAGGCCGAGGCCGAGTTCCTGGACGGCGTGCTCGGCAACCTCTACCTGCTCTCCGTCAGCGAGGACGGCCCCGGCGAAGGGCCCGTGCCGCTCCCGGCGCTCGCCGCCTCCATGATCGTCCCCGGGGACATGGCCGAGCCCAGCAACGACATGCTGGAGCAGGTCTCCGACGCGATGATGCGCCTCGACGACCAGTTCCGGCTGCTGGAGCCGGTCGGCCTGGTCGCGTACCAGCCCGTGGACGAAGCCCTGATGGCCGACGCGGACGACGACGCCGACGCCGCCGACCCGGGTAACGCCGGGCCCGCCGGCCCCGTCGACGACACCGACGTCTCCCGCTACGGCATGGTCCGGCTCACCCCGCTCGGCCTGTACGGGCTGCGCGCTCGGCTGCTGGAGGCCGGCTTCGACGCGCCCGCCGTGGGCGACCTCGCCGACAAGGGCGCCGACGCGCTGCTCGACGGCACCGCCGCGTACGGGCCCCGGGCTGTGCGCGCGGAGACCGAGCAGTGGCTGTCCCGTCGCGAACCCCTCACCGCCGCACGGGAGTTGCTGGCCGCCGCGCGCGGCAGCGACCCCGGTGCGCCGCTGCGCCGGCTGCGCTGCCAGGAGGCGCTGTCCCTGGTCGGCCGCGCCGCCGAGCCCGCGCTGCGCGAGGTCCTGGGCGACGCGGAACTCGGCGGGCTGGCCCGGGTCTGGCTCACCGAGCACGGCGCGGCGGACGTGCCCGCGCCCTCGGAGGCGATGATCTTCTGGCTCACCATCGACACGGTCGCCGCACAGTTGGCCGCCGAGGGCAACTCGGAGGAGCTGCAGGCCCTCGTCGAGGGTCTCGCCGCCCAGCACGACGGCTTCTTCGCCGCGGCCTGGCGCGTCGAACACCCCGCCACCGCCGACGTCCTGGAGGCGATGGGCCGCCTCCACCCGGACAAGAAGGTGGCCAAGGAGGCCCGCAAGGCGGCGTTCAAGGCACGGTCGGCACAGGGCGGCTGAGGCCCGCCGGGGCTGTATGCGACGGCCGCCCCCCGCGGCCGCCGGATCGCACGCGGCGGCCGCTCCACCCGGGCCGCGTGCGGCGGCCATCCTGGGGCCGTGTGCAGCGCCCGGCCCCCGGGGCCGTTCAGCGGCCCCTCCCCGTGGCCGTACACAGGGGCCGCTTTCACCTGAGCCGCGCGCGGCGGTACACCCTGGTGGCACACGGCAGCCATCCCCGGGCCCTGCGCGGCAGCCGCCCTCGGCCCTTGTGCGCCGGCCAACCCCCCGGCCGCGTGCGGCGGCCAACCCCGGCCCGGGTGCAGCGGCCGGCCCCCCGGGGCCGTTAGCGGCCGCTCCCCGGGGGGCGTACACAGCAGCCGCTTTCCCCTGGGCCGCACGCGGCAGGCACCCCGGGGCCCTGCGCGGCAGCGGCCCTCGGCTCGTGCGCGCCGGCCACCCCCTGTCCGTGTGCGGCGGCCGCCCCCTGTCCGTGTGCGCCGGCCATCCCCGGCCCGTGCACGCCGACCGCCCCCGGCCGCGTTCGGCGGCCCTCCCCGGCGGCCGTCCCCGGGTCGCGTGCGCTGGCCGTCCCCGGGCCGCGTGTGGCGGCCGTCCGGCCGTGCGCTGCGGCCATCCCCGGCGCGTATGCAGCGGGCCGTCCCCGGCCTGTGCGGCGGTTGCCCCCACGGCCGTACGCAGCGGCCGCCGGGCGCCCCGCACACCGGCCGGAACCCCACGCCGACGGGATTCACGCGCCAGGTCCCGCTGCCGTCCCCCTCTGTTCAACCGCCGTTCAGCGGCGGGCGCGACGGTGTGGCCGCATCCGAGGTCCGCCACCCTCCACGGCACACCACTGTCACAGGAGACACCATGTCGCTCACCCGCAGGGACTTCACCCGAAAGTCCGCGATCACCGGTGCCGGGGTCGCCCTGGCCGGCAGCGTCGGCGCGCTCGCCACCGCGCCGAACGCCCTGGCGTCCTACGACACCGAGACCGAGGGCGACGCCTCGGCGGACGCGCGGCACTCGGCCGGCTACGGCCCGCTCCTGCCCGACCCGAACGGCATCCTCGCGCTGCCCGCCGGCTTCTCCTACCGCGTCGTCACCCACAGCGGCAAGACCAGGCTGGAGTCGGGCGAGTTCACCCCCTCCAACCACGACGGCACCGCCACCTTCACCGGTCCGCGCGGCGCGACCCTCCTCGTCAACAACCATGAGCTGAAGGGCCCGCGCGCCAACTGGAAGTACCCCGTCCCGCTCACCGACGGCCTCGTCTACGACCCCGCCGCCTCCGGTGGCTGCACGGTCGTCGAGGTCCGCCACGGCCACGTCGCCGAGTGGGTCGGCATCGCCGGCACCTCCACCAACTGCGCGGGCGGTTCGACCCCCTGGGGCACCTGGCTGACCTGCGAGGAGACCGAGGACAAGGCCGGCCAGAACGGCATGACCAAGGACCACGGATACGTCTTCGAGGTCGACCCCGCCGACCGCCGCGCCAACCGCGACCCCAAGCCCATCAAGGCGTTCGGGCGCTACGCCCACGAGGCCGTGGTGATCGACCCCAGGCGCGGTCACGCGTACCTCACCGAGGACGCCTCCGGCCCCAACGGCCTGCTCTACCGCTGGACCCCGCCGGCCGGCTTCGAGCACGGCCGCGGCCGGCTGCGCACCCTCGCCGACGACGCCGGCACGCTGCAGGCGTTCAAGTGCTTCGACTCCGGCGGTCAGTTCGTCGACGACCTCTCCCGCGCCACGAAGACCGGCACGGTGTACGGCGTGGACTGGATCGACGTCCCCGACCGCGACGCGAAGACCGTCCCGGTCCGCAAGCAGTTCACCACAGGCCGGATCACCCGCGCCCGCAAGCTGGAGGGCATGTGGTGGGGCGACGGCGGCGTCTACGTCGTCTCCTCCTTCGCCCGCGAGGAGAGCCCTGTCCAGCACGACGGCCAGGTCTGGTTCTACGACCCCAAGCGCCGCACCCTCACCCTGAAGGTGCTGCTCGGGGTGAACCCCGACCCGGCGCGGGACGGCGCCTTCGACGGCCCCGACAACATCACCGTCTCCCCCTACGGCGGCCTCGTCATCGCCGAGGACGGCGAGGGCGTACAGCACCTGTTCGGCGCGACCGACAGCGGCCGTACCTACCCCATCGCCCGCAACGAGCTGAACATCGGCACCGCCGAGGAGCCGGAGTACAGCGAGTTCACCGGCGTCACCTTCTCGCCCGACGGCAGGACCCTGTACGCCAACATCCAGACGCCCGGCATCATGCTCGCCATCACCGGCCCGTGGAAGCGGCAGAAGCGCGGCTGAACCCCCGTGTGATCCCCGCTCGTTAATTCGCTCGCCCGAACCCGCGGCCCCCACCTAAGCTGACGTACGTCCAGGTGCGACAGGCAGGACCTACTTCCGCTCATAACGGGGAGGCCGCGGGTTCGAATCCCGCCGCCGGCACGACAGGCCGGTGTAGCTCAGAGGCAGAGCACCACACGTCGGTTCAGCCGCCCTCGATCTCTGGACACGCAGAGCTTCACGCACCTCCCGGTGCGCAGGCAGCGGTTACTTCGTTGTGATCGAATCCGTACCGCAGCCGACTCAGATCTCGGGAGGCGCGGCTCATGGTGGGTGCCCGGTGCGCAGGCAACGGATACTTCCGGATCTGGTGGGCGCCGTGTGCGACCGTGCGGGTTCGAGCCCCGTCGTCGGCCCTGGGCCGATGTGGCGGAAGTGGAAGACGCGCCAGGATATGTGACCGTCGCCGCCTCTGACCTCGGGCCCCCTCCATCCGCCGCGCCTCCTCCGAACCACCAATGAATTCGGGGGAATTCACCATGGCACGCTTCAACACGCGGACCGCCAAGGCGCAGCCCGCCTCGCCCGTCACCACGACGGGCCGGGTGCTGCGCACCCACGAGGGCGGCCGCGGCCGGGAGCGGGACCCGCGCTCCGAGCTGTTCCTGCTCGCCGTCTCCCACCTCGTCTCCCAGAAGACCTTCTACGAGTCCGGCACCGCCCGCGACGAGCGGTTCGTGCGGCTCGTGCGCGAGCTGGCCGTCGCCGACCCGTCCTGGACGGCCGGCCTGCTCGGCTGGCTGCGCGGCGAGGGCAACATCCGTACCGCCGCCGTCGTGGGCGCCGCCGAGTACGTCAAGGCGCGTCTCGACGCCGGCGCCACCGACGGCCCGGCCAACCGGCAGGTCGTCGCCTCCGTGCTGCGGCGCCCGGACGAGCCCGGCGAGCTGCTGGCCTACTGGACGGCGACGTACGGCCGGGCCGTGCCCAAGCCGGTCAAGCGGGGCATCGCCGACGCCGTGCGCCGGCTGTACACCGGCAAGGCGCTGCTGAAGTACGACACCGCCTCCAAGGGCTACCGTTTCGGCGACATCCTCAACCTGGTGCACGCGGCGCCCGACCCGGACAAGCCGTGGCAGGGCGAGCTGTTCCAGTACGCGCTGGACCGCCGCCACCACCCGGAGACGGCCCTGCCGCCCGCCTCGGACCGCGTCCTGACCGCGCACCGCGCGCTGATGGCGCTGCCCGTCGCCGAGCGGCGGGCGGTGGTGACGTCGGCCGGCGGCGCCGAGCGGCTCGCCGAGGCCGGGATGACGTGGGAGGCGCTGGCGGGCTGGCTGCAGGGCCCGATGGACAAGGCGGCCTGGGAGGCCGTGATCCCGTCCATGGGCGCGATGGCGCTGGTGCGCAACCTGCGCAACTTCGACGAGGCCGGCGTCTCCGACGAGGTCGCGGCCCGGGTCGCGGCGCGGATCAGCGACCCGGCCGAGGTGGCGCGCTCGCGGCAGTTCCCCTTCCGCTACCTCGCCGCCTACCAGCACGCCCCGTCGCTGCGCTGGGCGTACCCGCTGGAGCAGGCGCTGCGCCACTCGCTGGCCAGCGTGCCCGCGCTGACCGGCCGCACCCTGGTGCTGGTCGACCGGTCAGGCTCGATGTTCTACTCCCGTCTGTCCGACCGGTCCGAGCTGACCCGGGCGGACGCGGCGGCGGTCTTCGGCGCGGCGCTCGCGCTGCGGGCCGAGCACGCGGACCTGGTGGAGTTCGGCACGTCGAGCAACGCGGTGCCGTTCCGCAAGGGCGAGTCGGTGCTGAAGGTCCTCGGCCGCTTCGGCGACCTGGGCGGCACCGACACCGTCGCGGCGGTACGGCGCCACTACCGGCGGCACGACCGGGTGCTGATCGTCACCGACGAGCAGTACGCCCCCAGCGGGTACGGCGACCCGACCGAGCAGGTCCCGGCGCACATCCCGGTCTACACCTGGAACCTGGCCGGCTACCGGGCCGGCCACGGCCCGTCCGGCACCGGCAACCGGCACGTCTTCGCGGGCCTCACGGACGCCGCGTTCCGCATGGTCCCGCTGCTGGAGGCGGGCCGGGACGCCGCCTGGCCGTGGCAGCGGGACGTGGCCGCCTAGGCGGAATGCCTGTATTGCCGGTGCCGGTGCCGGTTGCCGGGGCGGCCCGCTCAGGCCTGTTGCCGGGTCCTGCCGCCCCGGATGACCAGGGCCGACACCACCAGCGCGGTCAGGGCGATCAGCGCGCCCGCGCCGAACGCCCGGGCCGCGCCCGTGGTGAGGACGGCGGCGGGTGCGCCGGTCGCATGCCGGGTGGCGGTGCCGTACACCGTGACCAGCACGGCGAGGCCGACGGTGCCGCCGAGCCACTGCAGGGTCTGCAGCAGGCCCGAGGCGGCGCCCGCGTCGCCCGGTGCGACACGGGCCAGGATCGTGGCGTTGAGCGGCATGAAGCTCAGGCCGATGCCGGTGCCGAGCAGCAGCAGCGGGCCGAGCAGCCCGGCCGCGTACCCGTCGCCGGGCTCCAGCCGCCACAGCCACCCGGCCGCCGCCACCAGCAGGCCCATGCCGGTGAGCAGGACCGGCTTGGTGCCGAGGCGGGCCAGCAGGCGCGGCACCAGGCGGACGACGGTGAACATCGCCAGCGTCATCGGCAGGAAGGCCACCCCCGCGCGCAGCGGGCTGTAGTCCAGGACCTGCTGGGTGAAGAGGGTGAGGAAGTAGAACGCGCCGAACATGCCCGCGGGCAGCAGCAGCACGCCGAGGTAGCCGCCGGTGCGGTCGCGGTCGGCGAACAGCCGCAGCGGCATGACCGGTTGCCCGGCCCGCGCCTCGACCAGGCAGAAGCCGGCCAGCAGCGCCGCCGCGGCGGTGAAGCCCAGCAGCGCGCGGGTGTCGCTCCAGCCGTCCTCCGAGACCCGGACGAAGGCGTACACCAGCGAGGTCGTGCCGGCGGTGCCGGTGAGGGCGCCCGCCGCGTCGAACCGGCCCGCGTGGCGCGGGGTCTCGGGGACGAAGCGGGGCAGCGCGAGCGCGACGCCCACGCCGATGGGCACGTTGATCAGCAGGGACCAGCGCCAGGACGCCCACGAGGTGAGCATGCCGCCCACGAGCAGGCCGACCGAGGCGCCGATGCCGGCCATCGACGAGTAGACGCCGAGGGCGTGGTGGCGGCGCGGGCCCTCCGGGAAACCGGTCGTGATCAGCGCGAGCGTGCTGGGCGCGATCAGCGCGGCGCCGGCGCCCTGCGCGGCGCGGGCCGCGAGCAGCCACCCGCCCTCGCCGGCCAGGCCGCCGAGCAGGGACGAACCGGCGAACAGCAGGACTCCGGCGGTGAGCGTGCGGCGGCGGCCCGCGAGGTCGCCGATCCGGCCGCCCAGGAGCAGCAGACCGCCGAAGGCGAGCGTGTAGGCGTTGAGCACCCAGGACAGGCCGGTGGGGCTGAAGCCGAGGTCGTGCCGGATGTCCGGCAGAGCCACGTTGACCACGGTGGAGTCCACGCCGACCATCAGATAGGCGGTGACGACGACGAGGAGGACGGCACGCGGCCGGACGGGCCGGCCGGGCGGCGCGGAGTGCGCGGCGGTGGTGGTGGACGGCGTGGACATGGATGCTCTCTGTCTGGTGTCCCCGGATGGTGTCTGGTGTCCCTGGGCGAAGTGGTGGAGCATGCGGGCAGCACGGACGGACGGGTGACACGGCCCTGGGCGGCACGGCACTAACCGGGGACTGTCTCCGTTTCGTTGCGGACAAAATACGGAGAGAGTCTCCGGATTTGCAAGGAGTTTCTGGATGACGCAGGTCAAGCCCATGCGGGCGGACGCTCGGCGCAACTACGAGCGGTTGCTGAAGGCGGCGGCGGAGGCCTTCGCCGAGCATGGGGAGGGCGCGTCGCTCGACGACATCGCCAAACGCGCGGGGGTCGGCTCCGGCACGCTCTACCGGCACTTCCCGACCCGCCAGGCGCTGCTGGAGGCGGCGTACGTGGACCGCATCGAGGCGATGGCGGCGCGGGCGGACGAACTCGCCGCGCAGCTGCCGCCCGGCGAGGCACTGGACGAGTGGCTGTACGAGGTGTGCGTCGGCACGGTCCAGGTGCGGGGCATGAAGGCCCTGCTGGGATCGGCCGTCACCGACGGCAGCACGGCCGCGCTGACGGCCTGCGGCACGTCGATGAAGGGCGCGGCGGCGCGGCTGGTGGAGGCGGCGCAGCGGGAGGGCACGCTGCGGGCGGACCTGGAGCCGGTGGACCTGCTGCGGCTGGCGCACGGCGTGGCGACCGCCTCGGAACTCGCCGATCCCCGGGGCGGGCAGCTGCGCCGCTATCTGTCGGTGCTGACGGACGGGCTGCGGCCGCAGAAGTGATCCCGGCCGCGGGCGCCCCGGAGGCGGGGCGCCCGGCCGGGACCGCTCACAGGGCCTGGGCGGCCGGCTTCACCATGTTCCGGACCGTGCGGGCCTTGACGAAGTCGCCCATCGCGGTCATCTCCCACTCGCCGGAGAACTGGCGGATGAGCTTCGCCATCATCACGCCGGTCTGCGGCTCGGCGCTCGTCAGGTCGAAGCGGACCAGCTCCTCGCCGGTCGCGGCGTCGATCAGACGGCAGTAGGCCTTGGCGACCTCGGTGAACTTCTGGCCGGAGAACGAGTTGACCGTGAAGACCAGGCCGGTGACCTCCTGCGGCAGGCGCCCCAGGTCGACAGTGATCACCTCGTCGTCGCCGCCGCCCTCGCCGGTGAGGTTGTCCCCGGAGTGCCGGATCGCGCCGCCGACGATGGTCAGCTTGCCGAAGTAGCAGCTGTCGATGTGGTTGCGCTGGGGGCCGAAGGCGATGACCGAGGCGTCCAGGTCGATGTCCTTGCCGCGGTACGCGGGCTCCCAGCCGAGGCCCATCTGCACCTGCGACAGCAGCGGGCGGCCGCCCTTGACCAGGGAGACCGTCTGGTTCTTCTGGAGGCTGACCCGGCCCTTGTCGAGGTTGATCTTGCCGGCCGGGGCCGGGGGAGCGGCCGGAGCGGCCGGTGCCGCCGGGGGCTGCGTGGTGGGCATCGGCGGCGCCGCGGCCGGCTGCGGCGGGGCGGCGGGGGCCGCCGCGGGCTCCTCCACGCTCACGCCGAAGTCGGTCGCGATGCCCGCCAGCCCGTTCGCGTACCCCTGGCCGACCGCTCGGGCCTTCCACTGGCCGTTGCGCAAGTAGATCTCCACGACCACCAGGGCCGTCTCGGCGCCGAGACGCGGGGGCGTGAAGGTGGCGAGCACCGAGCCGTCGTCCGCGTTGCGGATCGTCGCCGTCGGCTCGATGCCCTGGAAGGTCTGGCCGGCCGCGTCCGGGCTGGCGGTGACGACGATCTTCTCGATGCCCGGCGGGAGGGCGGCCGTGTCGACGGTGATCGCGTCGGGGGCCGCGCCGCCGCCCGAGCGGTAGGTCACGCCCGGGCCGGAGGGCTGGTTGTAGAAGATGAAGTCGTCGTCGGAGCGCACCTTGCCGTCGGCGGTGAGCAGCAGGCCCGAGACATCGAGCCGCACGGGCGCGGCGACGTCCACCGCCACGCGGGCGACGGGGAGCGGGATGTTCGAGCCGGGGGTCATAGCTGTCATGCCGGGTGAACGAGCGGGGCCGCTTTACCGTTCCCTTACCAGCGGCCCTTCCCTCTCCAGCGCCCGTTCACCGGGGGCCCGCGCCGGTCAGGCCGACGGCACCACCACGATCTTCCGCCCCACCCCCGCCGCGAACTGCTCCAGGGCCTGCGGGTAGCTCTCCAGCGGGATGCGGTCGCTGATGAAGACCTCCGGGTCCAGGACACCGTTCGCGAAGAGTTCCGCCGCGCGTTCGAAGCTGTGCAGCACCGCCATCGACCCGGTGATCGTGATCTCCTGGTTGTAGATGCGGTACGGGTCGATCGTCACGCGCGTCGCGTAGTCCGCCACCCCGAACTGCAGGAACGTACCCGCCTTGGCCACCCTCTCCAGGCCGTCCTGGATCGCCGCCGCGTTGCCCGTGGCGTCGACGACGACGTCCCAGCCCTGCGGGCGGTCCAGCTCGTCGGCGTTCGCGGCCGACGCCGAGACACCGAGCCGGCGGGCCGTCTCCAGGCGGGCCGGGTTCACGTCGACCACGTCCACGCTCGCCGCGCCCGTCCGCTTGGCCAGCTCCAGCATCATCAGGCCCATCGTGCCGGAGCCGTAGATCAGCACGTGCGCGCCGAGGCGCGCGTTCAGCACGTCGTAGCCGCGGACCGCGCACGACAGGGGCTCGATCAGGGCCGCGTCCTCGGTGCGGACGTGCTCCGGGAGCTTCACGCAGTTCGCCACCGGCGCCAGCGCGTAGCGTGCCGCGCCGCCCGCGGTCGTCACGCCGATCGCCGCCCACCGCTCGCACAGGTTGTTGTGGCCGGTACGGCAGTAGCGGCACTCGTGGCAGTACAGCGACGGGTCCACGGCCACCCGGTCGCCCTCCGCGACCTCCGTGACCTGTGTGCCGACGGCGACGACCGTCCCCGCGAACTCGTGCCCCGGCACGATCGGCAGCTTGGGCGCGAACTCGCCCTGGAGGATGTGCAGGTCGGTGCCGCACAGTCCGCACGCGGCGACCTCCACGACGACCTCGCGCGGTCCCGGCGTCGGGTCCGGGACCTCCGTGACGACGGCGCGGCCCACGGACTCGATGACGGCGGCCTTCATTTCACAGCTCCCAACGACAGGCCCTGGACCAGCTTGTCCTGGGCGGCGAACCCCGCGGCGAGCACCGGCAGGGAGACGACGAGCGACGCGGCGCACACCTTCGCCAGGAACAGGCCCTGGCTGGTGATGAAGCCGGTCAGGAAGACGGGCGCGGTCTCGGCGACGACGCCGGTGAGCACCCGGGCGAACAGCAGCTCGTTCCAGCTGAAGATGAAGCAGATCAGGGCCGTCGCCGCGATGCCCGGCAGGGCGATCGGGGCGACCACGCGCGCGAGGATCGTCGGCAGCCGGGCCCCGTCCACCCGTGCCGCCTCGATGACGGCGACCGGGATCTCGGCGAGGAAGGACTGCATCATCCACACCGCGATCGGCAGGTTCATGGAGGTGTAGAGCAGGACCAGCAGCCAGATGTTGTCGAGCAGGCCCGCGTTCTTGGCGAACAGATAGAGCGGCAGCAGGCCCGCCACGGCCGGCAGCATCTTCGTGGAGAGGAAGAAGAACAGCACGTCCGTCCACTTGCGCACGCGCCGGATCGACAGCGCGTACGCCGCCGGCAGCGCGAGCAGCAGCACCAGCAGCGTCGACGCCGCCGACGCCACCAGTGAGTTGACCAGCGCCGGCCAGGGGCTCGCCCCGCCGCCGGTGCCGAAGAACTCGCGGTAGCCGTCCAGGGTCAGTGCGGCCGTGAAGGACGGCGGGTTGGTGGCCGCGTCCTGCTCGGAGTGGAAGGACGTCAGCGTCATCCACGCGATGGGCAGGAAGAACACGATCCCGGCCAGCCAGGCCAGCAGGCCCAGACCGTTCCGGCGCAGTACGGCGGTCATGAGCGCGCCACCTCCTCACGGAACAGGGACGACACGACGCGCAGGGCGAAGGTCGCGATGACGATCGAGCCGATGACGACCAGGACGCCGGCCGCCGAGGCGAGGCCGTTCTCATGGGCCTGGTAGAAGCTCTGGTAGACGGTGTAGGGCAGGTTGGCGGTGCCCAGCCCGCCGGAGGTGATCGTGAACACCGCGTCGAAGTTCTGCACGATGTAGATCGAGCCGAGCAGGGCGCCCAGTTCGAGGTAGCGGCGCAGGTGCGGCAGTGTGAGGTGGCGGAAGATCTGCCAGTCGCTCGCGCCGTCGACGCGGGCCGCCTCGATCTGCTCGTGGTCGCGGCTCTGCAGCCCGGCGAGCAGGATCAGCATCATGAACGGGGTCCACTGCCACACCAGGGACGCCTCCACCGCGAGCAGCGGCGTGTTCGAGATCCAGTCGGGCTGCGGGCCCCCGACGTAGTGCAGCAGCCCGTTGAACAGGCCGTACTCCGGGTTGTACAGGACGTGTTTCCACAGCAGCGCCGCCGCCACGGGCACGATCAGGAACGGCGCGATCAGCAGGGTGCGCACCACGCCCCGGCCGCGGAAGCGCCGGTCCAGCAGCAGCGCGAGGGCGAGGCCGAGGACCAGGCTCACCAGCACGACGGTCGCGGTGAGCAGGACGGTCGTCCACACCGAGTGGCGCAGGTCGGCGTCGGTGAGCACCTGGCGGTAGTTGTCGAGGCCGGTGAAGCGGCGGGCCTTCGGGTAGAGGGCGTTCCAGTCGAAGAAGCTGATCACCAGCGTGGCCACGAACGGCAGCTGGGTCACCACGATCATGAAGACCAGGGCGGGCAGCAGCGGGGCCCGGGTCGCCCAGCCGCGCAGCCGCGCCGAGGGCTGCCGTACCGTGCGGACGGGCGCGGTGGTCACGGGGGTCGTCGTCGTCGCGGTCATCGTCCCTCGTACTCCTCGGAGATCTGCTCGGCGAGCTTCTGGGACTTCTTCAGGGCCGACGCGACGGACTGGCGTCCCGCGACGGCCGCGCTGATCTCCTGGGAGACCTTGGTGCCGAGGTCGGTGAACTCGGGGATGCCGACGAACTGGATGCCGGGCGCGGGGCGCGGCTGGACGCCGGGGTCGTCGGGGCGGGCGTTCTCGATGGCCTTCCTGGTCATCTCCTGGAAGGCGGCGGCCTCCTTGGCGTACGCCGGGTTGCCGTACGTCGAGGCCCGCTTGCCCGCCGGGACGTTCGACCAGCCGATCTCGTCCCCGACCAGCTGCTCGTACTCCTTGCCGGACGCCCACGAGACGAACTTCCAGGCCTTGTCGGGGTTGCGGGAGGCCTGCTGGATGCCCCAGGCCCAGGTGTAGAGCCAGCCGGAGGACTGCGTCTTCTCCACGGGCGCGGGCGCGTACCCGAGCTTGCCCTTGACGGGGGAGTCCGCCGCCTCCAGCAGGCCGGCCGCGGAGGTGGCGTCGTACCACATGGCGACCTTGCCCTGGGTCATGTTGTTCAGGCACTCGGCGAAGCCGGCCTGGGCGGCGCCGGACTCGCCGTGCTCGCGGACCAGGTCGACATAGAACTTCGTCGCCTCCTGCCACTCGGGGGAGTCCAGCCGGGCCTTCCAGTCCTGGTCGAACCAGGTGCCGCCGAAGGTGTTCACGACCGTCGTCAGCGGGGCCATCACCTCGCCCCAGCCGGGCAGCCCGCGCAGGCAGATGCCCTTCATGCCGGGCTCGGCGCCGTCCGCCTTCGCCGCGAGGTCGGCGACCTGCCGCCAGGTGGGGCGGGCGGGCATCGTCAGGCCCTTCTCGGCGAAGACGTCCTTGCGGTACATCAGGAAGGACGACTCGCCGTAGAACGGCTGGCCGTAGAGCTTGCCGTCGTCGCCGGTGAGCGACTGGCGCATGGGCTTGAGGACGTCCTGCTCGTCGTAGGCCGGGTCCTTCGCCGCGTACGAGTCCATCTCGTGCAGCCAGCCGTTGCGGGCGTAGATCGGTATCTCGTAGTTGGACAGGGTCGCCACGTCGTACTGGCCGGCCTGGTTGGCGAAGTCCTGGCTGATCTTGTCGCGGACGTCGTTCTCCGGCAGCACGGTGAAGTTCACCTTGATGCCGGTCTCGCGCGTGAAGTGGGCGGCGGTGAGCTTCTGCAGCTCCACCATCTGCGGGTTGTTCACCATCAGGACGTTGAGGGAGTCACCGCCCGAGCCCGCCCCGCCGGCCCCGACCCAGCAGCCGGAGAGCAGCGGGGCGAGCAGCGTCCCTGCGGCGGCCGCGGCGAGCGTGGCCCGCCGTGGTCGTCGTCGGCTCTGGGTTCGCATGGATCGCTCCTGGACGTATGAGGAGATAAGGGGCATCAAGGGGTGCGGGAGGGCCCGCGGGTGGCGATGCCGGGTGTCTGCCCGGGTGTCTGGCCGGGTGTCTGCCGGGTGCCGTCAGACCCGGATGACCTGTGGCCCGAGCAGCGAGTAGCGGTGGGCCTCCGCCGCCGGGAGCAGCGTGCTCGTCACGATCGCCTCCACCGCGCCGACCTCGGCGAACCGGCAGAAGCTGACCGCGCCGAACTTGGTGTGCACGCCGGCGAAGACGGTCCGCCGCGCGGCCCGCATCGCCTGCGCCTTGACCTCGCCGACGGCGGGGTCGGGCGTGGTGAGGCCGTGGTCGCGGGAGATGCCGTTGGCGCCGACGTAGGCCAGGTCGAGGACGAAGCCGGCCAGCATCCTCGTCGTCCAGTGGTCGACGGTGGCGAGGGTGCCGGCCCGGACCCGGCCGCCGAGCAGCAGCACCGAGACGTTCTCCGACCCGGCGAGGGCACCGGCGACCGGCAGGGACGCGGTGACCACGGTCAGCGGCCGGTCCCGGGGCAGTGCCTCGGCGATGAGCTGCGGGGTGAAGCCCTCGTCGACGAAGACCGTCTCGGCGTCGCCGAGCAGTCCGGCCGCCGCGGCGGCGATCCGGCGCTTCTCGGGGACGTGGCTGGTGGCGCGGAAGGCGAGCGTCGTCTCGAACCCGGCGCTCTCCACCGGGTAGGCGCCGCCGTGCGTACGGCGGATCAGACCGTGGTCCTCCAGGGCGCGCAGGTCCCGCCGTACGGTCTCCTTCGCGACGCCCAGCTCGGACGCGAGCGCGGCGACGTCGACCGAGCCGGTGGCCCGTGCGACGCGCACGATCTCCCGCTGGCGCTCCTCCGCCGTCCTCGTGGCCATCGGCCGCCACCCACTTCCTCGTGTGCTGCCCGTTCGGGCCCGGTGGGGCCCTCGGAAGGAAGTTCTACAGCGGCTGCCGGGCGCTGACCAGGCCTGTTGCCTGCCCGATGCTGCCCGAATGTGCCCGTTCACGGGGCGTGCTGCCCGGCGCGGACCTGCGGCGCTGCGGTGCGGGGCGTGGGATCGGGCACGACCGGTGCCCGAATACGGCGGCGGGCGGGCCCGTTCGGTGCCCGCCCGCCCTCCTGAGGGTCGATTTTCCGCCGCGCGTCAGTACGGCCAGACCGGCGGGTCGTTGACGAAGTGGCCGCCGAGGCAGGCGTGGGCGGGGTTGTCCGGGTCCAGCTCGCCGTGCTCGGCGACGAGCTTCTCGGCGTACACCTCGGAGTCGTCCTGCGGCGCGTAGCCGAGCGCCCGCGCGGTGGTCAGGTCCCACCACAGGCGGGTGTTGGCGGAGGAGCCGTAGACGACGGTGTGCCCGACCCGCTCGGCGGTGAGCGCCGCGTGGAAGAGGCGGGCGCCGTCGGCGGGGCTCATCCACACCGACAGCATTCGCACGCTGGTCGGCTCGGGGAAGCAGGAGCCGATCCGCACGGACACCGTCTCCAGGCCGTACTTGTCCCAGTAGAGCTGGGCGAGGTCCTCGCCGAAGCACTTGGACAGGCCGTAGAAGGTGTCCGGGCGGCGCGGCGTGTCGATCGGGATGAGGGGGTCGTCGCCCTGCGGGCGCGGGGTGTAGCCGACGGCGTGGTTGGAGGAGGCGAAGACGATCCGGCGCACGCCCTCCTCGCGGGCGGCCTCGTACAGGTTGTACGTGCCCTCGATGTTCGCCGTGAGGATCTTCTCGAACGGGGCTTCCAGGGAGATGCCCGCAAAGTGGATGATCGCGTCGACGCCGCGTACGGCCTCGCGCAGCGCCTCCCGGTCGGCGAGGTCGGCGGTGATCGCGTCCGGCGCGCCCTCGACCGGGCGCACGTCGAGCAGGCGCAGCGTGTAGCCGTACTCGGGGAGCAGGTCCCGCATCAGGGTGCCGAGCCCGCCGGCGGCGCCGGTGAGCAGAACGGTGCGGGGAGCGGGCATCCTCGGTCTCCTTGGTCAGCCGCGGCGGACTTCCGCATGCTTGGACGATATTCACATGCGTGGACACGCTAGGGAGCTGCGGCGCGCCCCGTCAAGGGTCACCGCTTGACCGGCCTCGGGAAACGTCCTTAGGGTGAGCGTGTTCATAAATATGGACGCCAGTCATAAACATGAGCGCCTTCCCAGGGAGAGCCCGTGACGTCAGCCCCTCTCGCCGCTCGACTCGGCCGACCCGGCGGGCCGCTGTTCTTCCCCGTCACCGCCTACGGCCCCGACGGCTCCGTCGACCTCGACACCTACCGCACCCATGTGCGCCGCGGGATCGACGCCGGGGCCGCCGCCGTGTTCGCCTGCTGCGGCACCGGCGAGTTCCACGCGCTCACCCCCGAGGAGTTCGAGGCCTGCGTGCGCACGGCCGTCGAGGAGGCCGACGGGCGCGTCCCCGTCCTCGCCGGCACCGGGTACGGCACCGCGCTCGCCGTCCGCTACGCCCGCCTCGCCGAGGCCGCCGGCGCCGACGGGCTGCTCGCCATGCCGCCGTACCTGGTGGTCGCCGGACAGGAAGGGCTGCTGCGGCACTACCGGGAGATCGCCGCCGCGACCGCGCTGCCGGTCATCGTCTACCAGCGCGACAACGCCGTGTTCACCCCGGAGACGGTCGTGGAACTCGCTCGCACCGAGGGCGTCGTCGGCCTCAAGGACGGCCTCGGCGACCTGGACCTGATGCAGCGGATCGTCAGCGCGGTGCGCGCCGAGGTCCCGGGCGACTTCCTCTACTTCAACGGCCTGCCCACCGCCGAGCTGACCCAGCCCGCCTACCGCGCGGTCGGCGTCCCGCTGTACTCCTCCGCCGTCTTCTGCTTCGCCCCGGACATCGCCCTCGCCTTCTACCGGGCGCTGGAGGAGGACGACCGGGCCACCGCCGAGCGCCTGCTCGACGGCTTCTACCGGCCGTTCGTCGAGCTGCGCGCCCAGGGCCGCGGCTACGCCGTCTCCCTCGTGAAGGCGGGCGTACGGCTGGGCGGACTGGACGTGGGGGAGGTCCGGCCGCCGCTGCACGAGCCGGCCGAGGACCACGTCAAGCAGCTCGCCCAGCTCGTCGAGCGCGGACACGCGCTGCTGGAGGGGGACGGCCGGTGAAGGCGTCGGCATTCGTCTACCCCTGGGACGTCAACGGCGACCCCGAGGCCCCCGCCCGTATCGCCGGGCTCGGCGTACGGCAGGTCACCCTCGCCGCCGCCTACCACTCCACCCGCGCGCTGACCCCCCGCCACCCGCGCCACCGTGTCGTCACCGCCGAGTACGCGGCCGTCCTCTACCCGCCCGGCGCGCACTGGGCCGACCGCGCCCCGCGCCCTCACCCGGCCGGGGACTGGGCACCCGGCGACGCGTGGGGCGAGGCCGCCGCCGCACTCGCGGGCGCCGGCCTGGAGGTGCACACCTGGGTCGTCCTCGCCCACAACTCCCGCCTCGGCGCCGAGCACCCGGACACCTCCGTCGTCAACGCCTACGGCGACCGCTACCCGTGGGCGCCGTGCATCGCGCAGCCCGCCACGCGCGCGTACCTCGTCGGCCTGGCCGCCGAGGCCGCCGTACGGCCCGGCGCGGCCGGCACCGAGCTGGAGTCCCTCGGCTGGTACGGCCTCGCCCATCTGCACGCCCACGACAAGACCGGCGGCGTCGGCCTCGGGGAGGCCGGGCAGTACCTGATGTCGCTGTGCTTCTGCCCCGCCTGCCGGGACGGGTACGGGCGGCACGGACTGGACGCCGACCGGCTCGCCGCCGCCGTGCGGGCCGCGCTGGAGCCGGTGTGGCGGCAGGAGCCGGGGGAGGGCGGCTGGGCCGGTGTGGAGAAGCTGCTGGGCGAGCCGCTGGCCGCGGCCACGCGCGCGTACCGCGACGAGACCGCCCGCACCCTCCAGGAGGAGGCCGTCGCCGCCGTACGCGCCGCCGCCCCGGCCGGCTTCCAGGTCCTGCTCCACGCCGACCCGGTGTCCTACCACTGCGGCGCCAACGCGGGCGTCGACCCCGCGCACATCCTCTCCGTCGCCGACGGCGTCGTCGTGCCCTGCACGGGCGACCCGTCACCGCTCACGCCGTTCGCCGCACAGGACCGGCCGGACGCGGTGCTCGCCGCCAACCTCACCGTCGTCTCCGGCATGGGCGGCAGCCCGGCCACCCTCGCCGCGGACGCGGCACGCGCGCGTGACCTCGGCGCGACGGAACTGCGGCTCTATCACGCGGGGCTGGCGTCGGACGCCGACCTGTCGGCGGTACGGTCGGCACTCGCCGGGGGGTGAGCCGTACGGGTACCGGGCTGGGGCTGACCCCCGTCCTCGTCCCCTGGCCGGTACCCGTCCTCGTCCCCCTCGCGGTACACGCCCACGCCGCACACCTCCCGGCCCCGGCGGGCCAGGACCGCCGGCGCCGTCAGCCACACCGCGCCGAGGGCCGGCAGGACCAGACGGTGGTCGGCCAGCTCCACCAGGCCCGCGCCCACCGCCAGTCCCGCCACCGTCGGCGCGAACAGCAGCGTGTTCGCCGTGGCCGCCACGCGGCCCAGCAACGGCCCCGGCGTCTCGCGCTGTACGGCGGTCATCGCGGCGATCAGCGCGCACGGCAGCCCCACGCCGTAGACCGCGCTGCACACCACGGCCACCGCGTCCGACGGCACCGCCCGCAGCGCCGCCGCGACGGCCGCGAGCGCGCTGCCGTACACCGCGAACCGGACCGCGCCCAGGCGGCGCAGCGCCGGACCCGCGACCAGCCCGGCCACCACCGTGCCCGCGCCCTGCGCGGCGGCGAGCACCCCGGCGTACGCGGGGCAGCGGCCGAGGCCGTCGACGACGGCGTAGACGAGGGCCCCGTTGATCCCGGAGCACAGCATCGTCGCGCCGCCGGCCAGCACCAGCAGCCGCAGCCGGGGACGCCCCCACAGGTACCGCGCGCCCTCCGCGGTCCGCGTGCGCCAGCCGGACTCGGGCGGGGGCGGCTTCTCCTCGCGGACGCGCAGCGCGGCGTAGACGCCGGCGGCGAGGACGAAGGTGAGCGCGTCCAGCAGGGCGACGCCCGGCCCGCCATACGCCGCGTACAGGCCCGCCCCCGCGAGCGGGGCCAGCAGCTTCATGCTCTCGGTGGCCGTCATGCGCAGCCCGTTGAAGTCGCCGAGCAGCCGCGCGTCCACCGCGGACGCGACCAGCGCCGACTCGGCCGCGTCATGGACGACGCCCGCGGTGCCGTAGACGAACAGCACCGCGAGGACGAGCCACACCCGGTCCGCCGAGCCGACCGCCGACAGGGCCGGCAGCAGGGCGGCCGGCAGCAGGCTCACGCCGATCAGCAGCGGTCTGCGGCGGACCCGGTCGGCGAGTGTGCCCAGCGCCGGGCCCGCCAGGACCGGCGCCCACATCGCCAGCTGGCACAGCGCGGCCAGCCCGTCGGAGCCGGTCAGGTCCTTCACCCACACGCCGGCCGCCAGCCACAGCGCCGCCGTGCCGAAGCCGGAGACCACCACCCCGGTCAGGTAGATCCCCGCGTTGCGGTCGCGCAGCACGTGCGGCAGCGGCGACCTCGATCGCTTGCTCGTCATGTCCGGCCATGCTGGTCCTAAGGCCCCCGGGCGGGGATCGGGCACATTCCCCGGAAAGTTCCGGGCCGGCCGATGAGTTCCGGGGCCGGCGTCGGTCACCCTTCCGAGAGCCCCTACGGCGAGGAGCCACGGATGACCGACACGAGCCAAACCTTCGACTTCGCACCCCAGACCCGGATCCTGGCGCGCCTCGTGGAGGGCGTGCGCGACGGACAGCTGGACGACCCCACCCCCTGCCCGGGGGTCGCGGTGCGCAACATGCTGGGCCATGTGCACGGCGTGGCCATCGCCTTCCGGGACGCCGCCCGCAAGGATCTCGGCCCCACCACCGACACCGCCCCGGACGCCACCACGCAGGACGTCGGCCCCGACTGGCGCGCGGCACTCCCCAAGGCCCTCGACGAACTCGCCGACGCCTTCCGCGACCCGGCCGCCTGGACCGGCATGACCCGCGCGGGCAGCGTGGACCTGCCGGGCGCGGTGGCCGCCGCCGTCGCCGTGGACGAACTGGTCGTCCACGGCTGGGACCTGGCCCGCGCGACCGGCCAGGAGTACGAGCCCGACCCGACCGCGCTGCGGGTGTCGTACGACTTCCTGCTCGCCTCCGTCGACGCCGAGGGCAACGGCATCTTCGGCCCGGTCGTCCCGGTCCCCGAGGACGCGCCCCTGCTGGACCGCACGGTGGGGCTGAGCGGCCGGGACCCGGGCTGGACGCGGCAGGCCTGAGAGCCGGCTTCCACCGGGACCGCGAAGGGGCTGCGGCCCGCCTGCCGCCCGCGCTACGGTGCTCTGCAACCGGCCTGTGACGAGGGGGAGTTCATGCCGAGAGCAGGGGTGTGCAGCGGCCTGACCGGGACGCGGGCGGGGAGGTCGGCCGGCCGGGGCGGGGCGCGCCGGGTGTGGTGTGCCGCGCTGCTCTGCGCGGGCCTGGCGGTCCTCTCGGCCTGCTCCGACGAGGACGAGCCCGTGGGGGCCGCCGAGTCGGCCACGAGCGCCTCCACGCCGTCCGCCCCGCGGTCGACGCCCACGCCGTCCTCCGTATCTCCGTCCCCGTCGGCATCCGTCTCGCTCTCGCCGCGCGCCGCCGTCACCGGCTGGTTCACCTCCGGCGGCGAGGACCAGCTCGTCGACGTCATGGGCGTCGCCGCCGACGTGCAGGCCCGCCACGAGAGGGACGCGCTGATCATCGACTTCACCGGCTTGTTCGACACGGTGCACGCGGCGCAGAAGTACGCGCCCATCCCGGACCGCGCCACCCAGACGGCCTGGAAGACCGCGCTGCAGCACCTCAGCAGTGGCGCGGGCGATGTCTACAACGCCTCCGCGCTCGGCCGCGGGACGGAGGACGACCCGAAGTCGCGGGAGCAGATCGATCACGGCTGGAAGGAGTTCGGCGAGGGCGTCAAGGGCCTGAAGGCGCTCCAGACGCGCCTGCACCGCCAGTTCGGCCTGGACCTGCGGACCGACCCGTGGGCCGACCCGACCTGAGCCCGACGACGGCCCGCCCCGAGCGCGGAGGTCGCCGGGCCGCCCAGCGGCGGGCCACAGCCTTGCCCCCCTCCGGCCACCGAAGCGGGCCGGCCCGCCCGGACCGGGCGCGGATCCGCGCCGCCCGCCCGAGGCCATCCCCGTAGGGTCCCCCCATGCCCCTCGCCCTCACCGTCCTCGGCACCGCCTCCCCGCACCCCGGCCCCGGCCGGCCCGCCTCCGGGTATCTGGTGCGCGGCGGCGGTGCCGAGGTGTGGGTGGACGCCGGGTTCGGGACCTTCGCGGAGTTGCGGCGGCACACGGATCCGGCGCGGCTCGACGCGATCTGGATCTCCCATCTGCACGCCGATCACAGCGCCGATCTCCTCGCCGCCGTCTACGGTCTCGCGTTCGGCGGCCTCACCCCGCCCGCGCCGGTCCCCGTCTACGCCCCGCGTGACTGCGCTGCGCGCCTGGCCGGCTTCTTCGGCCGTCCCGACGCCTCCTTCCTGACCGGCATCTTCGACTTCCGTCCCTTGTCCGACGGGCACACGGCCCGGCACGGAGGGCTGACCCTCACCGCACGCGCCGTCGTGCACGACACCGAGGCGTACGGGCTGCGCGCCGCCTGCGACGGCAAGGTGCTCGCGTACTCCGGGGACAGCGGACCCTGCGCCGCCCTCGACGGACTCGCGGCGGGCGCGGACCTCTTCCTGTGCGAGGCCGACATCGACCGGCATCGCGAAGGCGAACAGCGTGTGCATCTCACCCCGGAGGACGCCGGCGCCTGCGCGCGGGGCGCCCGGCGGCTCCTCGTGACCCATGTCGGGCCCACTCTCACCCGCGAGGCGGCGACCGCCCAGGCCGCCGCCGTCTTCGGCGGTCCCACCGCCGCCGCCGTGGAGGGCGACACCCACACCCTCTGACAGGTCGCCTCGACTTCCTTTGTCAGAAGCATTGACGAAACACAGGGGCGCTCCTACCTTCAACGCGTCGTACTTCGTACGTCATATATGAGACGCGATACGTGAGATCCCATACGCGGGACACAGATCCCGCGAAGATCCGAGAGGCGCGCATGACCTCTGTGCCCATGCCGATCCCCTCCCGCACGCAGTACGTGCTGGAGGAGATCAAACGACGCATCCTCACCGGGCGGCTGACGCCGGGTCAGGCCCTGGTCGAGACCGAGCTGGCCGCGCAGTTCGGGGTCTCCAAGACCCCGGTGCGCGAGGCGCTCAAGACCCTGGCCGGCACGGGTCTGGTCGTCATGAGCCAGTACAAGGGCGTCACGGTGCGCATGGTGGACGCGGACATGGCGCGCGAGGTCTACGACGTGCGGCTGCTCCTCGAACCCGAGGCCCTGAAGCGGGCCGTCCGCCGCGGCGCCTCCCTGGAGGCCGCCCAGGCCGCCCTCACCCGCGCCGACGACGCCACCGACACCGCCGAACGCTCCCTCGCCAACCGGGAGTTCCACCGCGCGCTGTACCTGCCGTGCGGCAACCCGCTGCTCGGCCGGATGCTCGACGAGGTCCGCGACCAGGCCGCCCTGGTCTCCGCCGTCGCCTGGGCCGCCGACCCCTCCTGGGAGCGGGAGGCCGGCGAGCACCGGGAGATCCTGCGGCTCGCCCTGGACGGCGACGCCGACGGCGCCGCGCGCGCCCTCCACGCCCACATCGCGTCCTTCGTGCGGCGGGCATTCCCCGAGGCCGGCACCCCCGGCGAGGAACAGGAAGGTCAGGAATGAGCAGCGTGGCGTTCGAGACCCAGCGGGCGGCCCTGGCCGACGTGGTGGCGATCCCGGTGACCCCGTTCGCCGAGGACGGCACCGTCGACCGGGACACCCACCGGTCCCTGCTGCGCCGCCTGCTCGACGGCGGCATCACCACCCTCACCCCCAACGGCAACACCGGCGAGTTCTACGCCCTCACCCCCGACGAGCGCCGCCTGGTCACCGAACTGACCGTCGAGGAGGCCGGCGACCGGGCCGTGATCCTCGTCGGCGTCGGCCACGACGTGCCCACCGCCGTCGCCTCCGCCCGGCACGCCCGCGAGCTGGGCGCCCGGATGGTGATGGTCCACCAGCCCGTCCACCCGTACGTCTCCCAGTCCGGCTGGGTCGACTACCACCGCGCCATCGCCGAGGCCGTACCCGAGCTGGGTGTCGTGCCGTACATCCGCAACGCGCAGCTCACCGGCGCCCGCCTCGCCGAACTCGCCGACGTGTGCCCCAACGTCATCGGCGTCAAGTACGCCGTCCCGGACGCCGCCCGCTTCGCCGCCTTCGCCCGCGACGCCGGCCTGGACCGCTTCGTGTGGGTGGCCGGCCTCGCCGAGCCGTACGCCCCCTCCTACTTCTCCGCGGGCGCCACCGGCTTCACCTCCGGCCTCGTCAACGTCGCCCCGTCGGTCTCGCTGAACATGATCGAGGCGCTGCGGGCCGGCGACTACCCGGCCGCGATGAAGGTCTGGGAGCAGATCCGCCGCTTCGAGGAACTGCGCGCCGCCAACGGCTCCGCCAACAACGTCACCGTCGTCAAGGAGGCCCTCGCCTCCCTCGGCCTGTGCCGCCGCGACGTCCGCCCGCCCAGCCGCCCGCTGCCCGAACAGGAGCGCGCCGAGGTCGCCGCCATCGCCGCGGGGTGGTCCATATGACACGCCGCCCCGAGGACCTCAGAAGCCACCAGTGGTACGGCACCGACGGCCTGCGCTCCTTCAGCCACCGCGCCCGCACCCGCCAGCTCGGCTACCTGCCCGAGGAGCACCTCGGCAAGCCGGTCATCGCGATCCTGAACACCTGGTCGGACATCAACCCCTGCCACGTCCACCTGCGCGACCGCGCGCAGGCCGTGAAGCGGGGCGTGTGGCAGGCCGGCGGTTTCCCGCTGGAGTTCCCGGTCGCCACGCTGAGTGAGACCTTCCAGAAGCCGACCCCGATGCTCTACCGCAACCTCCTCGCGATGGAGACCGAGGAGCTGCTGCGGTCCTACCCGGTCGACGGCGCGGTCCTGATGGGCGGCTGCGACAAGTCCACCCCCGCCCTGCTGATGGGCGCCGCCTCCGCCGACCTGCCCGCCGTGTTCGTGCCCGCCGGGCCGATGCTGCCGGGCCACTGGCGGGGCGAGGTCCTCGGCTCCGGCACCGACATGTGGAAGTACTGGGACGACAAGCGGGCCGGCCTGATCGGCGACTGCGAGATGCAGGAACTGGAGAGCGGCCTCGCCCGCTCGCCCGGCCACTGCATGACGATGGGGACGGCGTCCACGCTCACCGCCGCCGCGGAGGCCCTCGGTGTGACCGTGCCGGGAGCCTCCAGCATCCCGGCGGTCGACTCCGGGCACGACCGCATGGCCGCCAGGGCCGGCATGACGATCGTCGACCTGGTCCACAAGGACCGCAGGATCGGCCACATCCTCACCCGGGAGGCCTTCGAGGACGCCGTCACCACCGTCCTCGGCCTCGGCGGCTCCACCAACGCCGTCATCCACCTGATCGCCATGGCCGGCCGGGCGGGCGTGAAGCTCACCCTCGACGACTTCGACCGCATCGCCCGCACGGTCCCCGTCCTCGCCAACGTCCGGCCCGGCGGACAGACCTACCTGATGGAGGACTTCCACTTCGCGGGCGGCCTGCCCGGCTTCCTCTCCCGCATCCCGGACCTGCTCCACCTGGACCGTCCCACGGTGTCGTACGACACCCTGCGCGAGCAGATCGCCGGCGCCCAGGTGCACCACGACGACGTCATCCGGCCCCGGGACAACCCCGTCGCCAACGAGGGCGGCGTGGCCGTGCTGCGCGGCAACCTCTGCCCGGACGGTGCGGTCATCAAGCACATCGCCGCCGAACCGCACCTGCTCAAACACACCGGTCCCGCCGTCGTCTTCGACGACTACCGGACGATGCAGCGCACCATCAACGACCCCGCGCTCGGCATCACCGCCGACAGCGTGCTGGTGCTGCGCAACGCCGGACCCAAGGGCGGCCCGGGCATGCCCGAGTACGGCATGCTGCCCATCCCCGACCACCTGCTCAAGCAGGGGGTGCGGGACATGGTGCGGATCTCCGACGCCCGGATGAGCGGCACGAGTTACGGCGCGTGCGTGCTGCACGTGGCGCCGGAGTCGTACATCGGCGGACCGCTCGCGTTCGTCCGCACCGGCGACCTGATCACCCTCGACGTCGAGGCACGCACCCTCCATCTGCACGTGGACGACGAGGAACTGGACCGCCGCCGGGCGGCCTGGACCCCGCCGCCCACCCGCTACGAGCGCGGCTACGGCGCGCTCTACAACGACCAGATCACCCAGGCCGACACGGGCTGCGACTTCGAGTTCCTGGCCCGGCCGGGCAAGGTCCAGGACCCGTACGCCGGCTGACCGCCGCCTTCAAGCACCGCACGACCGACCGCGCACCGCCCTGCCCGTCGAGAAAGCGCTTCCCGCGGGACGCGCTTCCCGGACGACGCGCTTCCCGCACGACGTACCAGAACGGAGAACAGTCATGGCCCAAGCCGCAGCCGTGGCGAAACCGCCCGCGCCACCGAGGCGGCGCCGTGCCTCCGCCACGCCGCGCAGGCTGCCGTACCTGCTGATCGCGCCGGCCGCCCTGCTGATGCTGGGGTTCATCGCCTATCCGGTCATCAGCGTCTTCTACTACAGCCTGCAGAACTACAACCCCACCAAACCGTGGCGGAACGGCTACGCGGGCTTCGACAACTTCGTCCACGCCTTCACCGACGACCCGCAGTTCTGGGACACGCTGACCTTCAGCGCCAAGTGGGTCGTCGTCGAGGTAGGACTCCAGCTGCTGTTCGGTCTCGCCCTCGCCCTCATCGTCAACCAGACCTTCGTGGGCCGGGGCCTCGGCCGCGCCCTGGTGTTCTCGCCGTGGGCCGTCTCCGGCGTGCTCACCTCCGCGATCTGGGTGCTGCTGTACAACTCCCAGACCGGCATCACCCGCTACCTCGCCGACATGGGCATCGGCTCCTACGGCACCAGCTGGCTGTCGGACACCTCCACCGTCTTCCCCGCGGCGGTCGTCGCCGACCTGTGGCGGGGCGTGCCCTTCTTCGCGATCCTCATCCTCGCCGACCTTCAGTCCGTCTCCAAGGACCTGTACGAGGCCGCCGAGGTCGACGGGGCGAGCCGGCTCAAGCAGTTCTGGCACATCACCCTGCCGCACCTGAAGGACGCCATCGTCCTGTCGACGCTCCTGCGCGCGGTGTGGGAGTTCAACAACGTCGACCTGCTCTACACCCTGACCGGCGGCGGACCGGCCGGCGAGACGACGACGCTCCCGCTGTACATCGCCCACACCTCCGTCGACGCCCACAACTTCGGCTACGCGTCCGCCCTCACCACCGTGGCGTTCGTGATCCTTCTCTTCTGCTCGATCGTCTATCTGCGGCTGAGCAAGTTCGGAGGCGGTGACAAGTGAGCACCAAGGAGGCACCCGCCCTCGCCCCCGCCCCCGCGCGCGTGCCCGTGACCAAAGCGCCACGCCCGCACCACAAGCGCCGCACCTGGGACGAGGTCCCCCGCTGGCAGATCTACGTTCCGCTGTCGATCTACCTGCTGTTCACGCTGATCCCCTTCTACTGGATCCTGCTCTTCGCGCTGCGCCCGGCCGGCTCGTCCTCGCTCGTGCCCTGGCCCATGACGTTCGAGCACTTCGAGAAGGTGTGGACCGAGCGGGAATTCGGCACCTACTTCCAGAACAGCGTCCTCACCGGCATCGCGACCCTGGTGCTGACCACGGTCGTCGCCCTGGCCGGCGGCTACGCCCTCGCCCGGTTCGACTTCAGGATCAAACGAGCATTCATGCTCGCTCTGCTCTGTTCGCAGTTCGTTCCGGGCGCGCTGCTGCTCGTTCCGCTGTTCCAGATCTTCGCCGAGCTGAAAATGATCAACTCGCTGGGCAGTGTGATCATCGCCGAGACGGTGTTCCAGCTGCCGCTGTCGATGATCCTGATCAGCGGCTTCATCCGGAACGTGCCGCCCTCCCTGGAGGAGGCCGCCTGGGTGGACGGCTGCAGCCGCTTCACCGCGTTCCGCATCGTCGTGCTGCCGCTGCTGCGGCCCGGTCTGATCGCCGTCGGCTCCTTCGCCTTCGTGCACGCCTGGAACCACTTCCTGTTCGCGCTCATGTTCCTGTCCGACCAGAGCAAGCAGACCATTCCGGTCGGTCTGAACTCCCTGATGAGCGCGGACAGCGTCGACCTCGGCGCGCTCGCCGCGGGCGGCATCATCGCCGCCGTCCCGGTGGTGATCGTGTTCGCGTTCATCCAGAAGTGGCTGATCACCGGCTTCAGCGCGGGGGCGGTGAAGGGCTGATGGCCAAGAGCCGGAACGGCAGCGCCCTGCACGCGGCCGCCGACCGGGCGGTGGCGCGCGGCGCCGGAGCGGGGAGGATCCCATGACCGTACCTGTGGTGCTCGCCGGCGCGCGCGGACACGGCCGCTGGCACGTCGAGAACATCCGCCGCCTCCAGGACCGGGGCGTGGTGCGGCTCGTGGGGATCTGCGAGCTGACCCCGCTGACCGAGGACGAGTTCGGCGGTGAACTCCCGCGGCAGTCCAGCGACTTCGGTGCCCTCCTGGACGCCACCGGCGCCCGCGCCGCCGTCGTCTGCACGCCCATCCCCACCCACACCGACCTCGCGCTGACCGCCGCCGAGCGGGGCGTGCACCTGCTGCTGGAGAAGCCGCCCGCGCCGTCGTACGCCGAGTACCGGCGGATGGCCGACGGCGTCGCCCGCGCCGGCGTCGCCTGCCAGATCGGCTTCCAGTCGCTCGGCTCGCACGCGCTGCCCGCGATCCGGCGGATGATCGCCGACGGTCTGATCGGCGAGGTCACCGGCGTCGGCGGGGCCGGCCCCTGGGCCCGCCCCGAGGCCTACTTCCGGCGCGCCCCCTGGGCGGGCAGGCGGCGCCTGAACGGCGTGGACGTGGTCGACGGGGCCCTCACCAACCCCCTCGCCCACGCCGTCGCCACCGCCCTCGCCCTGGCCGGCGCCGCCCGCGCCGAGGACGTCACCCGCATCGAGACCGAGCTGCTGCGCGCCAACGCCATCGAGTCCGACGACACCTCCTGCGTCCGCGTCACCACCGGCCGGGACCTCCAGGTCACCGTCGCCGCCACCTTGTGCGCCGAGCACCCGGACGAGCCGTATGTGCTGGTGCACGGCACGCGCGGCCGGATCACCTTCTGGTACAAGCAGGACCGCGTCCTGCTCCAGCGCGCCGACCACGGCCCCGAGGAATTCGAGTACGGCCGCACCGACCTGCTGGAGAACCTCGCCGCGCACCTCACCACCGGCGCGGACCTGCTCGTGCCGCCGGAGACCACCGGCGCCTTCATGCGGGTCGTCGAGGCGATCCGCACGGCCCCCGACCCGGCTCCGCTGCCCGAATCGGCCTGGCACCCGCTGCCCGAGGAGGGCCGCCGGGTGGTGCCCGGCGTCGACGGGCTCGTCGCCGCCGCCGCGGACACCCTCGCCCTCTACTCCGAACTGGGCGCCCCCTGGGCGCCGGCCGCCCACGCCCTGCCGAGAGAGGTGAGCACCCGATGACCGACACCGCCCCGGTCCTGCGCGTCGCCGGCCGCCCCGTCGGCCGGTACGTCGTCCGGCCCGAGCTGCCCGCCCGGCTCTCCCCGCGCCCCTACCTGCACCCCGTCACCACCCTGGCCGGCACGGCCGTCACCGAGCTGAGCCCCGCCGACCACGCACACCACCTCGGCGTCGGTGTCGCCGTTCCCGACGTCGAGGGGCACAACTTCTGGGGCGGGCGCACCTTCGTCCGCGACCAGGGGCCGACCGAGCTGGACAACCACGGCGCCCAGCGCCATCTCGGTTTCCAGCTGCGCGACCCCGACGGCTTCGTGGAGGAGCTGCGCTGGCTCGCCGCCGGGTCCGAGCTGCTGCGCGAGCGCCGCACGGTCGCCGCCACCGAACTCACCTCCACCGCCTGGGCGCTGGACTTCACCTTCTCCCTGACCAACACCACCTCCGGCCTGCTGTCCATCGGCAGTCCCGCCACCAACGGCCGCCCGGGCGCCGCGTACGGCGGCTTCTTCTGGCGGGCCCGCAAGGAGGAGGCGGCCCCGCGGGTCTTCACCGCCGACGCCGACGGCGAGGAGGAGGCGCACGGCCGCCCCGCCGACTGGCTGGCCCTCGCCGGCTCCACGTGGACGCTGGTCTTCGCCGGCGCCACCGACGCCACCCGGCGCGACCCCTGGTTCGTGCGCGCCGCCGAGTACCCCGGCGTGGGCTCCTCCCTCGCCTCCGCCGAGCGGCTCCCGATCCCGCCCGGCGAGACCGTCGTACGGCGGATCGTCACCGTCGTCGCCGACGGCCCGCTCGGCCGCGACGAGGCGGCGGCGCTGGTGCGGAAGGCGGTGACGCAGTGACGACGCACCGGGAGCCCGGCGGGCAGCCGGGCGGGGCGACGTACCGCAACCCCGTCCTGAACGCCGACTGGTCCGACCCCGACGTGGTGCGTGTCGGCGACGACTTCTACCTGACCGCCTCCAGCTTCGGCCGCGTCCCCGGACTGCCCCTGCTGCACTCGCGCAACCTGGTCGACTGGACCCTCGTGGGGCACGCCCTGGACCGCCTGGAACCGGAGGAGACGTTCGCGGCACCCCGCCACGACTGCGGCGTCTGGGCACCCTCGATCCGCCACCACGACGACCGGTTCTGGATCTTCTGGGGCGACCCCGACCAGGGCGTCTTCCAGGTCAACGCCCCCGGGATCCGCGGCCCCTGGACCCGCCCGCACCTGGTCAAGGCGGGCAGGGGCCTGATCGACCCGTGCCCCCTGTGGGACGACGAGACCGGCGAGGCCTACCTGGTGCACGCCTGGGCCAAGTCCCGCTCCGGCGTCAAGAACCGCCTCACCGGCCACCGTATGCACCCCGACGGCACCTCCCTGCTCGACGAGGGCAAGCTGATCGTGGACGCCGACCGCATGCCCGGCTGGTTCACCCTCGAAGGGCCCAAGCTGTACCGGCACGACGGCTGGTTCTGGATCCTCGCGCCCGCCGGGGGAGTGGAGACCGGCTGGCAGGGCGCCTTCCGCTCCCGCGACTTCTTCGGACCGTACGAAGAGCGGATCGTCCTGGAGCAGAAGGACACCGACGTCAACGGCCCCCACCAGGGCGGCTGGGTGCGCACCGCCGCGGGCGAGGACTGGTTCCTGCACTTTCAGCAGCGGGGCGCCTACGGCCGGGTCGTCCATCTCCAGCCGATGCGCTGGGACGAGGAGGGCTGGCCGGTGCTCGGCGACGAGGGCGCGCCCGTCACCGAGCACCGCAGGCCCGCCCTGCCCGCGCAGGCGCCCGCCGCGCCCGCGGCCGACGACGACTTCCCCGGCGGGCGCTTCGGCCGGCAGTGGCAGTGGACGGCGAACCCACAGGACGGCTGGGCCACCCAGCACTCCGGGGACGGGCTCCGCCTCACCTGCGTGCGCACGGCCGACGCGCACGACCTGCGCAGGCTGCCGAACGTGCTCACCCAGCGGCTGCCCGGACTGCCATCCGCCGCCGAGGTCGAACTGCGCCTCGACAGCGAGGAGCCCGGGGCCCGGGCCGGACTCGCGGTGCTGGGGGACGCCTTCTCCTGGATCGGGCTGCAGCGCGGGGCCGACGGGACGGTCCACCTGGTGCACCGGTTCGCGGAGGGCGTCGCCGAGCGTGAGCGGGACGCCGGGCATCCCCGGCCCGCGCCCGACGGGCGGGCCCGGCTGCGGATCGAGATCGGCGCGGGCGCCCGCTGCCGCTTCCTCGCCGACACCGGCGACGGCTTCCGGCCCTCCGGCCCCGTCTTCGCCGCCACCCCCTGGCGCTGGGTCGGTGCCCTGCTGGGCCTGTTCGCCCTCGCGCCCGACGGGCGGTCACCCGCCGGCGCCGCCACGTTCACCCGGTTCCGCATCACCGCCCTCTGACCCCCTGTTCGTACGCCTGTCGGGAGCCGCAATGACGCACATCCCCAGCAAGCGCTTGCCGAGAGCCCTGGCCAGGTCCGTGGCCGGAGCCGCGCCGAGATCCGGAGTCGTCCTCGCCGCCGTCGCCGGGCTGGTCGCCGCCCACGGGCTCGGCGCGGTGGGGGAGGCGAAGGCCGCCGCGCCCTCGTCCCCCGCGCCCGCGTCCGCCGCCCCGCGCTGGTCCGACCGGCCGCACGGCTTCGCCTCCCTCGCCGGCGGCACCACCGGCGGCGCGGGCCCCTACCGGCTCGACCCCGCAGCCGCCGTGCCGGCGCTGGTGAGCCGCTTCTCCGGCCCGCAGAAGCAGCTCGGCGACGTGCACACCGTCGCCGACCACCTCAGGGGCACGGACGGCCGGGCGCCGTCCGGCCACCGCTGACTCCCACACCTCCGTATCTCCGTTGGATCCAGAAGAAGAGAGCCGACCAATGAAGAGCAGCATCAGCAGAAGCAGACGTGCCGCCATCGCCGTCGCCCTGGGCTCCGCCCTCGCGCTGACCGCGACCGCCTGCGGTGACGACGGCAGCGGCACCGGCGGCGACAAGGGCGCCGAGGGCAGCGGCAAGGGCGAGATCGTCTTCTGGGACAACAACGGCGGCGTCCGCACGGACATCTGGAAGGAGATCATCGCCGACTTCGAGAAGGCGAACCCCGGCATCAAGGTCAAGTACGTGGGGATCGCCGCGAAGGAGTACCAGTCCAAGGTCGACACCGCGATCCAGGGCGGCGGGCTGCCCGACGTCGGCGGCGTGGGCGCGGCGATGATCGCCGAGTTCTCCGCGCAGAACGCGCTGGAGCCGCTGGACGGCCGGCTCGCCAAGTCGCCCCTGAACGGCAAGCTCAACGAGGAGTTCGTGAAGTCGCTGAAGGCGGCCGGCGGCACGGGCGACACCCTGTACTCGATCCCGACCTCCGCCAACAACGGCGTCCTGTACTACCGCACCGACCTGTTCCAGGCGGCCGGCCTGAAGGCACCGGAGACCTGGGACGCCTTCTACACGGCCGCGCAGAAGCTGACGGACTCCGGCAAGAACGAGTTCGGCTACACCATCCGCGGCGGCGCCGGCTCCATCGCGCAGGCCCTCGACGCGATGTACGGGCAGTCCGGGATCACCTCGTTCTGGAACGGCGACAAGACCACGGTCAACGACCCGAAGAACGTGGCCGCCCTGGAGAAGTACGCCGCCCTGTACAAGAAGGCCACTCCCGCGGCCGACGTGAACAACGACTTCACCAAGATGGTCGCCCAGTGGGACACCGGCAAGATCGGCATGCTCAACCACAACCTGGGCTCCTACCAGGACCATGTGAAGGCGCTCGGCACCGGCAAGTTCCGCGGTATCCCGCAGCCGACCGGCCCCGGCGGCAAGCGGGTGCAGGTCTCCAACCCGGTCGACGGGCTCGGCGTGTTCAAGAGCTCCAAGAACAAGGAGGCCGCCTGGAAGTTCATCGAGTTCGCCCTCTCGCACGCGGAGAACTCGAAGTTCAACGAGTCGGCCGGGCAGGTGCCCGCCAACACGGAGGCGGCGCGGGACCCGTGGATCCAGAAGGCGGAGCCGACCAAGCTGGCCGCGGCGGCGCTGTCGGACGGGTCGACGACCATCGTCCAGCTGCCCTACTACCTGCCCGACTGGAACACCCTCTCCAAGGCCGACAACGAGCCGAACTTCCAGAAGGTGCTGCTCGGGAAGATGAGCGCGAAGGACTTCCTGGACCGGCTGGCCGACCAGCTGAACGAGGCGCAGGCCGACTGGAAGGCCAACCACTGAGCCGGGTGGCCCGGACCGTGGGGGACTGCCGGCCCGCTGAGGCCGGTCGCGCGGTCCCCCGCGCCCCTTCCCCACCTCGCCCCCTGCCGAAAGGTGCCCCGCGTGTCCCTCAGCCGTAGACAGGTCACCGTCGCCGCCCTCGCCGCCGTCCCCCTCACCCTGGGCGCCGCGCCCGCCCCGAAGGCAGGCCGCACGCTCTACATCGCCGGTGACTCCACCGCCGCCCAGAAGTACGCCGACGCCGCGCCCGAGACCGGGTGGGGCATGGCGCTGCCGTTCTTCCTGCACAAGGACCTCACGGTCGCCAACCACGCCATGAACGGGCGGAGTTCGAAGAGCTTCGTCGACGAGGGGCGCCTCGCGGCGATCCTCTCCGTCATCCG
Organism: Streptomyces griseosporeus; assembly: GCF_014656055.1. Classification (GTDB taxonomy): domain Bacteria; phylum Actinomycetota; class Actinomycetes; order Streptomycetales; family Streptomycetaceae; genus Streptomyces; species Streptomyces griseosporeus. The sequence goes on along the minus strand of NZ_BNBR01000009.1, from coordinate 113,116 downwards.
GCCGGGCGACCTCCTGCTCATCCAGTTCGCGCACAACGACGAGAAGGCCACCGACCCGGCCCGCTACACCGAGCCCTGGACGACGTACCAGGACCACCTGCGCCTGTACGTCGAAGGCGCCCGGGCGCGTGGGGCGCGGCCGGTGCTGGCGACGTCCGTGGAGCGGCGCCGGTTCGACGCCGCGGGCAACGCCCTGCCGACGCACGGCGACTACCCGGCGGCCATGCGCGCGCTCGCCCGCGAGGAGGGCGTCGCGCTGCTCGACATCCAGGCGCTGTCCCTGGCGCTGTGGCAGCGGCTGGGCGTCGAGGAGACGAAGACGTACTTCAACTGGACGGCGATCGAGCAGGACAACACGCACTTCAACCCGCCCGGCGCGATCGCCGTGGCCCGTCTCGTCGCCGGGGAGCTGCTGCGCACCCGCGTGCTGGCCCCGCGGGACGTGCGCCGGCTGGACGACGAGATCCCCACGTCGTGGATCACGTGGCCGGAGGCCACCGCGTAACACCCCTGACCGCAACAAGGAGAGAGCCGCATCATGAACACACAGGTATGGCATGGGCATGCCACAAGGAGAGCGGCCGTGCTGGCCGGCTGCACCGCGCTGGTGCTGTCCCTGACCGGTACGACCGCCCAGGCCGCCCCGTCCCACGGCCGCGACCTGGCCCGCCAGACGCTCGCCGCGAACGACGGCTGGGCCGCCTACGGCACCGGCACCACGGGCGGTGCCGCCGCCGACGCCGACCACGTCTACACGGTCACGACCTGGGCCGGCTTCAAGGCCGCCCTCGCCGCGGGCGGCAGCGCCCCGAAGATCATCAAGGTCAGGGGCACGATCGACGCCGACGGGCCGGACTGCGCCACCTTCGCCGCGCCGGGCTACGACTTCGACACCTACCTGAAGACCTACGACCCGGCGGTGTGGGGCCGTACCAGGACCCTCGACGCCGAGCCCGACTCCAGCCCCGAGGGGTTGCGCCGCGCCTCCGCCGCGCGGCAGGACGCATACATCAAGGCGGACATCCCTGCCAACACCACGATCATCGGCCTCGGCCGCGACGCCGGGTTCAAGGGCGCCAGCCTCCAGATCAAGGGCGTGGACAACGTCATCGTCCGCAACCTGGCCTTCGAGAGCCCCCTCGACTGCTTCCCGCAGTGGGACCCGACCGACACCGCCGACGGCAACTGGAACTCCGAGTACGACAGCGCGGTGGTCTACGGCTCCACGCACGTGTGGATGGACCACAACACCTTCACCGACGGCGAGCACCCCGACAGCACCCTGCCGACGTACTACGGCCGGATCTACCAGCAGCACGACGGCGAGCTGGACATCGTCAAGGGCGCCGACTACGTCACCGCGTCCTGGAACGTCTTCGCCGATCACGACAAGACGATCCTCATCGGCAACAGCGACAGCGCCGCGACGGCCGCCGTCGACCGGGGCCACCTGAAGGTGACGTTCCATCACAATCTGTTCAGGAACCTGATCGAACGCGCACCCCGTGTTCGTTTCGGCCAGGTCGACTCGTACAACAACCACTTCGTCGCGGGCGAGGACTACTCCTACAGCTACGGCATCGGCATGGAGTCGCAGCTCGTCGCCGAGCACAACGCCTTCACGCTCCCCGAGGGCGTCTCCGCCGCGAGGATCCTCAAGAAGTGGAAGGAGGCCCCGGTCACCGCCGCCGGCAACTACGTCAACGGCGTGCCGACCGACCTCCTCGCCGTCCACAACGCGGAGATCCCCGGCGAGACCCTCGCCTCCGGCGCGGGCTGGACGCCGACCCTGCGCACCAAGGTCGACCGGGCCGTTGCCGTCCCCGCCCTCGTCGACCACCGCGCGGGCGCCGGCCGCCTGCGCTGACCCGGATCCGCACGCCCGGGGCGCCGCCCGCGCGGCGCCCCGCCCCCTCTCCCCGCACGAGCCGCACCGCGAAGGAACCCCGCATGCCCTCGCCCCACCGCTCCCTGTCCCGCAGAGGCTTCCTGATCGCGACCGCCGGCGCCGCGGCCGCACCGCTCCTCGCCGGCGCACCCGCCCACGCCACCGACCGCCCGTCCGCCCCGTTCGGCCGCTTCGGCTCCCCGGCCGCCCGCCTGACCCCGCAGACCCTCTACGTCGACCCGCAGGGCCGCGGCGACCACACCACCGTCCGGGCCGCCGTCACCGCCGCCACCGGCACCGGCCGGACCCTCGTCCTCGCCCCCGGCACCTACCGGGAGACCGTCGCCGTCGACGCCACCCGCACCGGCATGACCTGGATCGGCGCCTCCGAGAACCCCCGCGACGTCGTCATCGTGTACGACAACGCGGCCGGCACCCCCAAGCCCGGCGGCGGCACCTACGGCACCACCGGCTCGGCCACCACCACCGTGCAGGCCGACGGCTTCACCGCCCGCTGGATCACCTTCGCCAACGACTGGCTGCGCGCCGACCACCCCGGCGTCACCGGCACCCAGGCCGTCGCCCTCAAGGCACAGGGCGACCGCGGCGCCTTCTTCCACTGCCGCTTCCTCGGCCACCAGGACACCCTGTACGCCGACTCCATGGCGCTCGGCACCTTCGCCCGCCAGTACTACGCCCACTGCTACGCCGAGGGCGACGTCGACTTCGTCTTCGGCCGGGCCACCGCCGTCTTCGAGCACTGCGACTTCCGCACCCTGGACCGTACCGACCTGGCCGCCGCCCCCTACGGCTTCGTCTTCGCGCCGTCCACGGCGGGCGCCAACCCGCACGGCTACCTGGTCCTGCACGGCCGCGTGTCCAGTGAGGCTCCGGACGCGGCCTACAAGCTGGCCCGCCCCTGGGTGCCCAGCTCCGACCCGACCGCCCGCCCGATGCTCACCGTCCGCGAGACATGGCTCGGCCCCGGCATCGACGCGGTCGCGCCCTACACGAACATGTCGGCGTCCTACCCCTGGCAGCACCAGAGGTTCGCGGAATACCGGAACACCGGCCCCGGATCCGCCGTGACCGTCCCGGAGAACCGCCCCCAACTCACCGCCGGGGAGGCGGAGTCGGCGACCCGCGCCGCGTACCTCGGTGACTGGCGGCCGTGGAAGGAGACCTGCTGACATGCGCCGGCGCACCCTGCTCGCCGCCGCGGTCGCCGGGGGACTGGCCGCCGCCGGAAGGACACCGTCGTACGCCGCCGGCCGCCGCGTCCTGCACGTCCGCCCCGGAGACAGCGTCCAGGCGGCGGTGGACGCGGTGTCCGGCCCCGGCTGGACGATCGTCGTGCACCCCGGGACGTACCGCGAGGTGGTGAACGTCCCGGCGGACAAGACCGGCCTGACGCTGCGCGGCGCCACCCGCGACCCCCGGGCCGCCGTCCTGGTGTACGACAACGCCAACGGCACCCCGAAGCCGGACGGCTCCGGCACCTACGGCACCGCGGGCTCGGCCACCTTCACCTCCGCGGCGCCCGGCCTCACCGTCCGCGACCTCACCCTGGCCAACGACTGGCTGCGCGCCGAGCACCCGGACATCACGGGCACGCAGGCGGTGGCGGCGTACCTCACGGGCGACCGCTCCCACTTCGAGAACGTCCGCCTCCTCGCCCACCAGGACACCCTGTTCGTGGACACGAGCGCCCTGGACGCCTTCGACCGGATGTACTTCCGCCACTGCCACATCGAGGGCGACGTCGACTTCGTCTTCGGCCGCGCCACGGCCGTCTTCGAGTCCTGCCACTTCCGCACCCTGCGCCGGGATGTGAGCTTCACCCCCAAGGGCATGGTGTTCGCGCCCTCCACCGCCCGCGCCAACCCGCACGGCATCCTCGCGGTGCGCTGCCGCATCACCTCGGCGGCGGAGGACGGCGCGTACAAACTGGCCCGCCCCTGGGTCCCGTCGTACGAGCCGACCGCCTGGCCCTCCCTGGTCGTCCGGGACACCTGGATCGGCCCCGGCATCGACGCGGCGGCGCCCTACACGAACATGCGGGACGCCTACCCCTGGCAGACGATGCGCTTCCACGAGTACGGCAACACGGGCCCGGGCGCGAAGGTGACGACCCCGGAGAACCGCCCCCAACTCACCGCGACCGAGGCGCCGGCGCACACGCGGGAGACATACCTGGGGGAGTGGAGACCGTACGCGCAGACGGGCCGGCGACGGCCGGCGTGAGGTGGACCGAGTCGGCTCAGCGCAGATGCCAGAGGGCGTACGTGGCGAGCAGCAGCACCGCGCCCGCGCCCGCCATCGCCACACCCAGTAGCCGCAGGTACCCCACCGACCCGGACAGCGTGGGCGCCCCGCCCCCGAGGCGCCCCATGGCCGCCCACGCCTCCTCCCGCCTGCGCCGGATCCGCTCGGACCTGCGCGTGGTGATGCCGCGCACGTCGAAGGCCCAGCTGAGGCCGCACCACAGGGCGGCCAGGCCGGCCACGCCGAAGACGACGAGGATCACCGGGGAGGGGCCGTGGGCTCCGGCGGCGAGGGACTGCATCGGGTACCGACTCCTTCTGTCTGCGGATCATGACCTTAGGGGAGCCGGGTCAACGGAAGGTCATGGCAGGCCCATTGGAGTGCAATGCCCCGAACGGGTGGTTCGTGTATCGATCGGGTAACGGGGCTCGCGCGGCGGGAGTGATGCGCGTAGACAAGGCGTGACCTGGTGGAACGACGTAGTACCACCTGTACAGAACCGGAGATTCCATGCGGAAGTCCCTCAAGGCGGCTGCCCTCGCCGCCGCGTGTGCCGTGGCCGGCGGAGCGCTCTACGGGGCCGGCGCGGCCACCGCCGGTCAGTCGACCGCCAACTCCACGCACGAGCCGTACAACATCGGCGTGCTCGTCAAGGACATCGACGCCTACTACGGCATCACCGCCGACAAGGACGGCGTCTACCAGGCGTCCCCCGACAGCCCGTACGCGCAGGACCTCGCGCGCATCGACGCCGACGCGAAGAAGTACATCGACAAGGCCGCGCGCAAGGCGCTCAAGCGCGGCGAGAAGCCCGCCGTCGTCTTCGACATCGACGACACGCTGCTGCTCAGCCTCGACTACGAGAAGCGCACCAACTACACCTACAACGACGCCACCTGGAAGGCCTACGTCAACAAGGCCGACCGCCCGGCCGTCTTCGGCAGCCCGGAGCTGGTGCGGTACGCCGAGTCCAAGGGCGTCGAGGTGTTCTACAACTCAGGTCTCGGCGAGGCGCAGCGCGCCGCGGCCGTCGAGAACCTGAAGAAGGTCGGCGCCGATGTGAACCTCGACGCCGGCCACATGTTCCTCAAGGACAAGGCGAACCCGCCGGCCTACCTGAGCGAGTGCGCCACGGCCGCCGCCTGGAACTGCACCACCGTGCAGTACAAGTCCGGCACGCGGCAGCACATCGAGGAGGACCTCGGGTACGAGATCATCGCCAACTTCGGCGACCAGTACTCGGACCTGGAGGGCGGCTTCGCCGACCGGACGTACAAGCTGCCGAACCCGACGTACTTCGTCAGCTGACGCGTACCGGTCTCACCGACTCCAGCGTCGGGACCACCGGTTCGATCGTGCCCTCCGGCGCGAACCGCAGCCGGTCGACCGTCGTCTCGCGGTGCGTGCCGTCGCCGCCCGGGCGGCCGGGGCCGTTCAGGGCGAACCGGTGGTAGACGATGTACCAGTCGTCGGTGCCGGGCACGCCGACCACCGAGTGGTGGCCCGTGCCGAGGATGCCGCACTCCGGGCGCTTGGAGAGGATCGTGCCCCGCTTGGTCCACGGACCGAGCGGGGTCGGTCCGGTCGCGTAGGCCACGTGGTAGTCCTCGCTGCGCGTGTCGTCCTCGGACCACATGAAGTAGTACGTGCCCCGGCGCTTCACCACGAACGATCCCTCGCGGAAGTCCGGCGGGGTGATGTCCCGCACCGCGGCCGGGTCGAACGACGTCATGTCCGGGTTCAGCGGGGCCACATAGCCGTGGCCGTTGCCCCAGTACAGGTACGCCCGGCCGTCGTCGTCCGTGAACACCGCCGGGTCGATCATCTGGCCCGGGTACGCCCCCTTCGCGACCAGCGGCCGTCCGAGCGCGTCCTTGAACGGGCCCGCCGGGGAGTCCGCCACCGCCACGCCGATGCTCTGCTCGGCGCAGAAGTAGAGGTAGTAGCGGCCGTCGCGCTCGGCGACCGCCGGGGCCCACGCGTAGGTGTCCGCCCAGGTCACGTCCGGGCCGAGGTCCAGGACCACGCCGTGGTCCCGCCAGTGGACGAGGTCCTTGGAGGAGTACGCCGTGAACCGCGTGGCGCTCCAGCCGCGGTGGCCGTCCGTCGTCGGGTAGAGCCAGTACTCGCCGTTCAGGTAGCGCACGTCCGGATCCGCGTTCAGGCCGGGCAGGATCGGGCTGCGGGTGCGGACCGCCTCCACCGTCCAGGTGCGGCGCGTGCCGTCGGCGGCCGTCACGGTGTACGTCCGCGGGGTGCGGAAGTCGCGTGGCGTGCCCGGGCGTGGGGTGACCGTCGCGCCCTCGCCCAGCCACAGCCGGGGCGCCAGGCGGCGCAGATCGGCGTCCGGTCGCATCGGCAGGACCACCTTCGACGACGCCTCCGTGACGACGGCGTACCCCTTCTGGCCCGGCGCCGTCACGTCCACCACCGAGGCGGGCGTCGCCGGGTAGGCGGCCAGCAGGCGGTCGTACTCCTCCTGCGTCACCGGCAGCACGGTGCCGTGCCGCGGGCTCGCCGGGAGCTGGTAGTTCACCGACGGCGTCCACTTGCCCGAGTCGAGGTCGGTCGTCTCGAAGGGGACGTAGCCCCTGCCGCCGTACTCGTCGATGAACAGGTACCACTTCTCCTCGGTGTTCGACCTGAACACCGTCGGGCCCTCGCCCCGGTCCAGCGCCCCGCTGCCGATGCAGTCCGCGACGAAGTCGTACGACGTCGACGTCAGCGACGTGGACTTCTCCGCGGTGATGAACTTCGAGCAGGGGCCGGCCGAGCCCGGGTCCCGCTCGTCCTTGGTGTAGCGGTAGTAGGTGCCGTCGTGGGCGACGACCGTGGAGTCGATGACCGAGTAGCCGGGGTCGTCCCACACCTTCGGCTCGCTGAACGTCCGGAAGTCCTTCGTCGTCGCGTACAGCATCCTGTTGTACGTCGAGCCGGTGTGCTCCGGGTCGTCGGCGGCGTACAGCTTCGACGCCCAGAAGACGACGTACGCGCCGAGGCCGGCGTCCCAGTAGGCCTCCGGCGCCCAGGCGTTGCCCGCGTTGTCCGGGGCCACCTGCACCAGGCGCTGGTCGGTCCAGTGGACCAGGTCGGTGGACTCCCACACCATGACCGACCTGCTGCCGTGCCGCTGCACATGGTCCCAGCTGCCGCTGGAGTCGCGGTACATGCGCAGGTCGGTGGCGATCAGGTAGAACCTGTCGCCCTCGGGGGAGCGGATCACGAACGGGTCGCGCAGGCCCTTCTCGCCGGTCGTGGAGGTCAGCACCGGCCTGCCGCCGTTCAGCTCCCGCCAGTGCAGCGGGTCGTTGCCGCGGCTGAGGGCGTAGCGGATCTGCTCGCCGTCGGCGGTGCCCTCGCCGGTGAAGTAGGCGAAGAGGTAGCCGGCGTACCGGGGGTGCTGCACGGGGGGTGCTCCTGACTGCGCGGTGCCGAGGGGTGTGGCGGCGAGGAGGCCGAGGACGGTCAGACAGGCGACGAGCAGAGCTCTCAGACGCATGGGCGGTCCTGTCGGAGTGTGGGGGATCCTGTGGGAAGTTGCGCGCCTTCGGAGTGTCATCAGGGGGGCAGAGCGCGTCAACCGGTGCGTGAGAGAGGAAAGTTTCGGTCCCCCGGCAGCCCTGCCCCCCCACGCGCCGACGCCCCGCCGGTCGTCACCGGCGGGGCGTCGGCTGTCACCGGCCGGGGGGCGGCCGGAGTCAGGGGCGGCTCACTCGTAGCCGATGTCGGCCGCCGTGAACAGGCAGGACGTGCCGTCGGGGCCCGAGCCCAGCTCCTTCGGCTCCTTGCCCGTGTTGTTGCCCTGGAAGCGGGTGCACGTCTTGATCTTCTTACCGCTGTCGCCGTGGACGCGGACGTTGCGCAGGGCGGCCGTGTCGCCGTAGTTGGAGTTGATGCCGACGATCGACTTGCCGGGCGCGGTGACGTCCACGTCGTTGATGATGATCGTGCGCTTGTACTGCGTGGAGCAGTTGCCGCAGGACCGCACCAGCTTGCCGAAGTTCTCCACCTGGAACTTGGTCACGACGAGCTTGCCCGCGCCGTTGAACTGGAGGACCTTGTCGTCGGCGTTCTTCGCGCCGCCGCCGTAGACCGTGTACACCGCCGAGGCGGACTTGCCCTTGAAGGTGGCGGCGTCCTCGCCGACGTCCAGCCACCACACGTTCTGCAGCGTGCAGGAGCCCTTGCAGTGGACGCCGTCCGCGGCCGGCGAGCCGATGATCACGTTCTTCAGCACCGCGCCGTCGGCCAGCTCGAAGATCGGGTCCTGGCCCTCCTCCTGACCGCTGCCGCCCAGGCCGCCGGAGCCGTAGAACTTCTTCAGCTTGCCGTCGTAGGTGCCGGTCACCTTGATCGGGGACGACACGGCCTGGCTGCCCTTGGCCGTCGGCCAGGACGAGGCGGCGCCCGCGGTGGACAGCATCGTCGTGGTGACGATGGCCGCCCCGGTGAGGCCGAGCGCCGAGGCGCCGGCGATCAGGGCCCGCCGCTTGGTGGCCCGGCGGCGGTGGCGGACGCGCTGTTCAGCTCGTGCTGTCATAACCGTTCCTTGCGTGGGGAGGATCCTTGCGTCTCCTGGTTGCCGCACGTGCGGAAAGGGTTGCCGGGGGTGCTAGGAATTCTCGTCGCCGTCCGTGTGGGGCGCGAACCCGCCGCCCACGGCGTACCGTTCGCCGCCGGCCGTGGCCGTGACCGTGAACCGGTCGGCGCCCGCGTCGCGTCCGCCGCGCTCGTGGTCGTACTGCCCGGCGAAGACCCACTCGCCCGCCGGGACGGTACGGCCCGGCCTGAGCGTCCAGGTGTAGACGAGGAAGCCGTCCCGTTCGCCGACGGCGAGGGTGAAGTCGCCCTCCGGGAGCGAGCGCCAGGCGCCGGCGGAGGACACCCCGCCGGTCTGCGCCACCCACAACTCCACGGTGAGTGCGGTGAGTTGTTCGGAGGTCTTGAAGGTGACGTTGCTCTGCGCCCAGAACTCGTTGCTGTGCGGGTCGACCGAGCCGTCCGACCACAGCGGACCGTCCTGTTCCTTCGTCGCCTCCGGCGCCCGGGCGGAGGCGGCGGGGCTGCCCGTCGGGGCCGAAGCGCTCGGAGTGCCGCCGACCGTCGGCGGGGCGCTCGGCGTGGGGTCCGCGGGCGGCGCCGGCGGGCGGCTCGTCGCGTCCGGCGACGGCGACGGCGAAGGCGTCGGCGTGGGGGAGACGGCGACCGTCTGCTGCGGGGGAGTGTCGTCCTTCACCGCGGAGGCGACGGCGTAACCGCCGGCCGCGAGCAGGCCCGAGACCGCGGCCGTGGCGCCGGCGATGCGCAGCCAGCCCCACGCCGGCGGGCGGACCGCCCGGTGGCCGGGCCGCTCCGGCGCGGACATGCCCCGCTCGACACGGGCCAGCATGCGCGCCCGGTCGGGTTCGTGTGCCGCGGCTGCCTCGTGCAGCCGGGCGCGCAGCTCGTCGTGCACGTCCCGCTGCATGGTCATCGGTCCTTTCCTCCGGCCTCACCGGTCCGCGCCGCCAGCGCCGCGCGCATCCGCTGCGGAGCCTCGCGCGTGCCGAGCAGCCGCTGCAGCTCGGCCATCCCCTTCGAGGTCTGGCTCTTCACCGTACCCACCGACACGCCGAGGGCGAGCGCGGTGTCCTTCTCGGACAGGTCGAACGCGTGCCGCAGCACCACACAGGCCCGTTTGCGGAACGGCAGCCGGCGCAGCGCGTCCCGGACGTCGACCACGCCGGCGACGTCCGGGTTCTCCGTGCCCTCCTCGCGCTGCGACCAGAACAGGGCGATCCGCCGGCGTTCGCGCACCGCGCTGCGGATCCGGGTGCGGGCCAGATTGGCGACCACCCCGCGCGCGTACGCCACCGGATGGTCGGCCGCGCGCACCCGGTCCCAGCGGTGCCACAGTGCCAGCAGCGCGTCCGCCGCCAGATCGTCGGCGGCGTCCGCCTCGCCGGTCAACAGGTGGGCCAGACGTGCGAGTTCGGCATGGTGACGCTCGAAGAAGGCATGGAACTCCACGGAGGCGGCGTCGTCGACGACTGTGCCCACGGGCGGTCTCTCCTCGCAGCGGTGCCCGGCGTCGAAGACATCGAACAAAGGTGCGCCGGGATGAGATCCGGAACTGTAGCAGCCGTACGTGCGGACACCCGAACACCGTGTGAGGGACCGGACGTTCAGGTGCCCGATCCGTAACACGGGGAACACCTGAAACGGGTTCGGTGGGGGAACAATCCAGCCAGCATCCCCACCCGATCAAGCCGGAACGCGCCGGGCGCCGAGGAGTTGTCCACCATGTTCGACAGGTACTTCAGGATCTCCGAACGGGGATCCACCCTGGGCCGGGAGATACGCGGCGGCCTCGCCACGTTCTTCACCATGGCCTACATCCTGGTCCTGAACCCCATCATCCTGGGCAGCGCCGAGGACAAGTTCGGCCACCGGCTCGACACCGTCCAACTCACCACCGCCACCGCCCTGGTGGCCGCCGTGATGACGGTCGTGATGGGCATCGGCGGCAACCTGCCGCTCGCCCTCGCCGCGGGCCTCGGCCTGAACGCCGTCGTCGCCTTCCAGATCGCCCCGCTGATGAGCTGGGACGACGCGATGGGCCTGATCGTCGTCGAGGGCCTGCTGATCTGCGTCCTCGTGGTGACCGGGCTGCGCGAGGCCGTCATGCGCGCCATCCCGCAGCCCCTGAAGCAGGCGATCAGCGTCGGCATCGGCCTGTTCATCGCCTTCATCGGCTTCGTCGACGCCGGGTTCGTCAGCCGCATCCCCGACGCGGCGAACACCACCGTCCCCGTCCAGCTGGGCGGTTCGGGCACGCTCACCGGCTGGCCCATCCTCGTCTTCTGCCTCGGCGTGCTGCTGACGGTCGGGCTGCTCGCCCGCAGGGTCAAGGGCGCCATCCTGATCAGCATCGTCACCATGACCCTCGTCGCGATCGTCATCAACTCGGTCGCCGACATCAAGAGCTGGGGCCTGACCGCCCCCGAGTGGCCCGACAAGGTCGTCGACACGCCCGACTTCGGACTCCTCGGCCACTTCAGCCTGTTCGGCGCGTTCGGGCAGACCGGCGCGATCACCGTCGTCCTGCTGGTGTTCACGCTGATCCTGTCCGACTTCTTCGACACCATGGGCACCGTCGTCGGCATCACCGCCGAGGCCGGACTCCTCGACGAGGAGGGCAGGGTGCCCCACCTGGGCCGGGTGCTGCTCATCGACGGTGCGGCGGCCGTCGCCGGCGGCGCCGCCTCCGCCTCCTCCGCGACCTCCTACATCGAGTCCGCGGCCGGCGTCGGCGAGGGCGCCCGCACCGGCTTCGCCAACCTGGTCACCGGCGGCCTGTTCGGCCTCGCCCTGTTCCTCACCCCGCTGCTGACCATCGTCCCGCTGCAGGCCGCCGCGCCCGCCCTGGTCGCCGTCGGCTTCCTGATGATGACCCAGGTCAAGCACATCGACTGGGACCGCTACGACATCGCCGTCCCGGCCTTCCTCACCATCGCCGTGATGCCCTTCACCTACTCCATCACCAACGGCATCGGCGCCGGCTTCCTCGCCTACGTCGTCATCAAGACGGTCCTCGGCCGGGCGCGGGAGGTGCACTGGCTGCTGTGGGCGGCCTCCGCGCTGTTCCTCGTCTACTTCGCCATCGACCCGATCGAGCAGGTCCTCGGCGTGAAGTAGCGCCCGGCCGGGAACGTCACTTGTCCAGCGCCGCCTTCATCATGGCCTTGGCCACGGGGGCGGCCAGGCCGTTGCCGCTGACCTCGGAGCGGGCCGCGTCGGACTGCTCCACCATCACGGCGACGGCGACCTCCTTGCCGTCCGCCTTGGCGTAGGAGGTGAACCAGGCGTACGGCGTCTTGCTGTTGTTCTCGCCGTGCTGGGCGGTGCCGGTCTTGCCGCCGACGGTCGCGCCGTCGATCCGCGCGTTCGTACCGGTGCCGTCCTCCACGACCGTCCGCATCGCCGACTGGAGCTGCTCGGCGGTGGAGGAGCTGATGATCTCCTCGCTGCCGGCGTTGTCGTCGTAGTTCTGCAGGACGTCGCCGCCGCCGTCGGTGACCGTGGACACCATGTGCGGGGAGACCAGCGTGCCGCCGTTGGCGATCGCCGCCGACACCATCGCCATCTGCAGCGGGGTGGCGGTGACGTCGAACTGGCCGATACCGCTCAGCGCGGTCTGCGGCTTGTCCATGTCCTTCGGGTAGACGCTGGTGTACGCCCGCACGGGCACGTCCTGCTCGTCGTCGTTGAAGCCGAACTTCTCGGCCATGGCGCGGACCTTGTCCTGGCCGAGGTCGACGGCCAGCTTGCCGAAGACGTTGTTGCAGGAGTACTGCAGGGCGACCCGGATCGAGGCGTTCCCGCAGGGCGCGGACGGGTTCTCGTTGGTCAGCGGGCGGGTCGTGCCGGGCGCCGTGTACGGGTTGGGGCTGTCGGTCCTCGCGTCCACCGAGGACACCAGCCCGTCCTCCAGCGCGGCGGCCGCGACGACCAGCTTGAACGTCGAGCCCGGCGGCAGCGGCTGCCGCAGCGCGCGGTTGGTCAGCGGCTTGTCCGGGTCGGCGTTCAGCTCCTTCCACGCCTTGCCGGCCGTGTTCGCGTCGGTGAGGGACGACGGATCGTACGACGGTGTCGACACGGCCGCGAGGATCCGGCCCGTCTTCGGGTCGATGGCGACGGCGCCGCCCTTCTTGTCGCCGAGCGCCTCGTACGCCGCCTTCTGCACGTCCGGGTCGATCGTCGTCAGCACGTTGCCCGGGTCGGCCCGCTTGCCGGTGACCGTGTCCATCACCGTCTTCAGACGGCTGTCGGTGCCGTTGAGCAGGTCGGCGTAGATGCCCTCCAGCTGCGTCGGCGCGTATGCCTGCGAGGCGTACCCCGTCACCGCCGCGTACAGCCTGCCGTCGGTGTAGGTGCGCTTGTACGCCAGGTCACCGCCCGAGGTGCGCGCCGAGCCGGTGACCGCGCGTCCGGCCACGATGATGTTGCCGAGCGGCTCCGCGTACGTCTGGATCGCGTTGCGCCGGTTGTCCTTGTCGTCCGCGAGGGCCTGGCCGTCGTAGTACTGCACCCATGTCGCCCTGACGAGCAGAGCGAACACGAGCAGCAGAGCGAAGACGGATGCTCGCCTGATCGTCTTGTTCATCCCGATCACTAGACGAGCGGGATGCGGCGGATCGTTCCCTTCCGTTCGGTTTTCTCATCGGGCGTTCATGAATCCGGCCCCGTCCGCCCGTTCATGAACCCGGCCTCGTACGCCGCGATCACCGCCTGGGTGCGGTCGCGGGCGCCGGTCTTCGCCAGCACGGCGGCGACGTGCGTCTTCACCGTGGCGGGGCCGACCTCCATGCGCCGGGCGATCTCCGCGTTGGTCAGCCCCTCGGCCATCAGGCGCAGCACCTCGCTCTCCCGGCCGGTCAGCCGCGCCACCCAGGGCGCGGGCGCCGGGTGCACGCGCGCGTGCTCGGCCGCGAGCCGCCGTACCGCCGCCGGGAACAGCAGGGTGTCGCTGCGCGCGACCAGCCGTACGGCCTGGACGAGCGCGTCGGCGTCGGCCCGCTTCAGCAGGAACCCGGAGGCTCCGGCGCGCAGGGCGTCGTACACATAGGAGTCGTTCTCGAAGGTGGTGACGACCACGACGCGGGGCGGGCCGGGGAGCGTGGCGAGGATCTGCTCGGTGGCGCGGATGCCGTCGGTCCCGGGCATCCGCACGTCCATGAGGACGATGTCGGGCGCGGTCTCCCGCACCACGGCGACGGCCTCCGCGCCGTCGGCCGCCTCGCCGACCACGGCGAGGTCCGGCTCGGCGGACAGGATGGCCCGCAGCGCGGTACGCACCATGCGCTCGTCGTCGGCGAGGACGACACGGATCGGCGGGCGGGGGGTGTCGGGCGTGGTCATCGGGTGTCCTTCAGCTGTCTTTCATCGGCAGTCGTACGTGCAGGCGCCAGACGCCCTCCCGCGGGCCCGCCTCGGCGGTGCCGCCCAGCAGGCGGGCCCGGTCGGCCATGCCGCGCAGGCCGTGGCCGCCGCCGGGGCGGCACGGCCCGGCCCCGCCCAGCGGGTTCTCGACGGTGATCTCCAGGCGGCCGTCGGCGGCCTCGACGCGCAGCCTGACCTCCACCCGCTGACCGGCGTGCCGCAGGGCGTTGCTCAGCCCCTCCTGCACGATCCGGTACGCCTCCCGGGACAGCACCGGCGGCAGCGCGGCCGGGTCCACGGTGACGTCGGCCGTGACCCGTACGCCTCCCGCGCGCGTGCGGCGCAGCAGCCCGTCCAGGTCGGCGGCGAGGGTGGGCGCGGGAGCCGTGCCGGGCGCGTCGCCGTCGCGCAGCACGCCGAGCACCGCGTCGAGGTCGCCCACCGTGCGCCGGGTGGTGTCCTCGATCGCGGCGAGCGCCTCGCGGGCGAACTCCGGGTCGCTGTCCAGGACCCGGCGGGCGGCGCTCGCCTGGAGCATGACGGCGCTCAGGGCGTGCCCGACGGAGTCGTGCAGTTCGCGCGCCAGCCGGTTGCGCACCGCGAGGTCGGCGGCGCGCGCCTCGGCCGCCGCGAGCCGGTCCTCCGGCGTCGGCCCGAGCAGCGCCGGCGCCCAGCGGGCCAGCAGCGCGCCCGCACCGGCGGCACAGCCCGCGAGCGCGAGGAGCAGGACGGCTCCGGTCACCGGCGCCAGTACCAGTGCCTCGGCACCGCCGAAGGAGCGCGGCATGCCGAGCCGGCTGCCGAACGGCGCCGCCAGGGGCAGCGCCAGCAGCACGGCCGCGAGCGGTGGCACCGCCAGCGACATCCCGGCGACGATCCCGCCGAACCCCAGGTGCAGCGTGAACCAGGCCGCCGTCCGGCCCCGCGCCGGCCGGCCCCGGGCGGGGCCGTACGCCAGCCGGTCAGGGGCGATGCCGCACAGGGCGCGCGCGGCGCCCGCCTCCAGCGGCCGGGTCATCGGGAACACCGCCGCGGTGAGCGCGGCGAGCGGCAACCCCAGCACGAACGACAGCAGTTGGAGGGGCAGATCACCGAAGACGTACCGGGCGTCCAGCGTGGGGCCGACGATCAGCTCGCCGACGAAGACGTACGGCATGGCGAGCGCGCCGCCGAGGATCAGATGGATCCAACGGAGGCGCGCCCGCCGGCCCAACAGCGGCCGCAGGACGTCTCTCACGCCGCGCGCCCCGTCGTCGAGCGCTCCGCGAGGAAGTGGGCGGCGACCGCGGCGACGAGGAACCCGGTGATCATCTGGCCAGCGTAGGTCAGCAGCATCAGCGGCGTGGCCCGGTCGGCGGGGTCGTCCACCGCGGTCAGCGCGGCCACCGACAGCCACGCGCCCCAGCAGGCGGCGGCGCCGGAGCCGACCCAGGCGAGGGCGAGCGGCACCGTCACGGGCAGGGGCCGGCCGCGCCGGAAGGCCAGCAGGCCGGCGCCCGTGACGGCGGCCAGCAGGAACAGGACGTACACCGCCTCCAGGGCGTAGAAGGCGCCGGTGCGCTCCGGGACGCGGCCCTCGCTCAGTCCGGTGGTGGCGCCGCACGCCCACAGCAGGTGCACGGTGAGCGGGAACAGGGCGAGCACGCCCGCGGCGACGGCCGTGCACCGCTGGGCCGCACCGACCACGCTGACCGGCAGCTCCCACACCGGCCCGCGCCACAGCTGCCCCCACCGGTCCCGGGCGTACAGCGCGAACAGCGTGCCCAGCGCGACGCCCTGCACGATGAACCCGGTGTACACCACCCCGAAGACCCACTCGTCGAGGAACGGCTCGCGCGCCGTCCGGTGCCCGCCGCCACCGCCGAGGGCCCGTGCCGCGAGCTGGAGCGGGAACCCGGCCATGATCGGCGCCAGCAGCCCGGTCGCCACCCACACCGGCACCGCGAGCAGCCACGCCGGCGCCCGCAGCCCCCACGGCCGGGTCAGCACCAGCGCCAGCACGATCACCGCCGCGTCCATCAGCACGGTCACGCTGTTGGCGACCGCCATGGTCGTGGGGTGCTCCAGCAGCGAGCTGCCCCGCGGGATCCCGATCCGGCTCCCGGCGATCCAGGCGGCCTTCAGCGAGAGGTACGGCAGACAGGAGGCGACGGCGACAGCGCGCAGGATCCGGCGGGAACGGCCGAGCGGGACGCGCCCGGCGACGTCGGGGGAGGAGGGGGAGGAGGGGGAGGAAGCGGCGGGACCTGCGGGAGCAGCGGAGCCGAAGGCGGGGACGGCGGAGCCGGGTGACTGCGTCATGGCCCCACGCTCCCGCGCCCCGCCCGGCCCGCGCGTCCTGCGCACCGACGATCCGTCTCCGCCGCGCGGCGGAGACGCGGGTCCTACCGGGCCGGGGGAGCCGCGGACTCCTGCTCCGGCCCTATGCCGTTCAGAGGCGCCGCGTCGCCAGCGTCAGCCGGTCGCGGGCGTCGAACAGGGCGTCCTTGACCATCTGCTCGTGCGCCGGGGTCAGCCGCGCCACCGGCACCGAGCAGCTGATCGCGTCACGGGCCGGGGTGCGGTACGGGATCGCCACGCCGAAGCAGCGCAGCCCGAGGGTGTTCTCCTCGCGGTCCACGGCGAAGCCCTGCTCGCGCACCTGGTGCAGCTCCTCGATGAGCTTCTCCCGGTCGGTGATGGTGTTCTCGGTGAGCGCGGGCAGCGTCTCCGGGAGCATCTTGCGGACCTGCTCGTCGCTGAACGTGGACAGGATCGCCTTGCCGAGCGAGGTCGAGTGCGCGGGCAGCCGGCGCCCGACCCGGGTGAAGGGGCGCAGGTAGTGCTGGGACTGGCGGGTGGCCAGGTAGACCACGTTGGTGCCGTCGAGGCGCGCCAGGTGGATGGTCTCCGTCGTGTCGTCCGACAGCCGGTCCAGGGTCGGCCGGGCCGCCGCCACCACCTCGTCGCCGTCGATGTACGACGTGCCGACCAGCAGCGCCCGCACCCCGATGCCGTACCGCGTGCCGGTGGCGTCCGTCTCCACCCAGCCCAGTTCGACCAGGGTGCGCAGCAGCATGTAGAGACTGGACTTGGGGTAGCCGACGGCCTCCTGCACGGAGGCGAGGGAGTGCATTCCGGGGCGTGCGGCGAAGTACTCCAGCAGTTCCACCGTCCGTACCGCCGATTTGACCTGCGCCCCGCCGCCCGTCTCGCCTGCAGACATCGCCCTTGACCCCTTCATCCGACGGGAAATAGTCTCCGAACTGCATTCATCATCAGAGACAGCGTTCAGTATATCGAACGCCCCTGGTGGACGGGCGAGTACTGGAAAGGACCCCACGGTGGCAGCAGCACCAGTCTGGAGTGTCGACCCCCGAACCGGGAAGCAGCGGGAACAGGTTGCGGTGGAGGCCACAGCCCAGGAGGTGGACGCCACCGTCACGGCCGCCCACGCCGCGCGCGAGGCGCTCGCCGACCGCACGGTCCGCGCCGCCTTCCTGCGCACCGCCGCCGACCACCTGGAGGCCGCGAAGGGCCAGCTCGTCGAGGTCGCCGACGCGGAGACCGCGCTCGGCCCGGTCCGGCTCAACGGCGAACTCGCCCGCACCTGCTACCAGCTGCGCGCCTTCGCCGGCATCGTCGACGAGGGCGCCTTCCTCGACGTCGTCATCAACCACCCCGACGACACCGCCACCCCGCCCATCCCCGACCTGCGCCGCTACAAGGTGCCGCTCGGCGTGGTCGCCGTCTACTCGGCGTCCAACTTCCCCTTCGCCTTCTCCGTGGCCGGCGGCGACACCGCGAGCGCGCTCGCCGCGGGCTGCCCCGTCGTGGTCAAGGCCCACCCCGACCACCCGGCCCTGTCCGAGGTGGTCGCCAGGGTGCTGCGGAACGCCGCCGCGGAGCACGGCATCCCCGCCGGTGTCGTCGGTCTCGTGCACGGCTTCGAGGCGGGCGTCGAGCTGATCAGGCACCCGCTGGTCGCCGCGGCCGGCTTCACCGGCTCGATCCGCGGCGGGCGCGCGCTGTTCGACGCGGCCGCCGCGCGCCCCGTGCCGATCCCCTTCCACGGTGAGCTGGGCTCCCTGAACCCGGTCGTGGTCACCGAGGCCGCCGCCGCCGAGCGCGCCGAGGCCATCGGCGCCGGGCTCGCCGGGTCCATGACGCTGGGCGTCGGCCAGTTCTGCGTGAAGCCCGGCCTGGTGCTGGTGCCGTCCGGCGCCGCCGGCGACGGCCTGGTCAAGTCCCTCACCGACGCCGTGAGCAACACCGACCCCGGCGTCCTGCTCGACCACCGCATGCGGGACAACTTCGTCGCCGGGGTCGCCGAGCGCGCCCAGCTGCCCGACGTGGACGCGCCGGTGACGCCGGGCGCGGGCGGCGAGCACACGGTCAGCGCCGGCTTCCTCACCGTCCCGGCGAGCCGGCTGGCCGCCGAGGACGAGCACGACCTGCTGCTGGAGGAGTGCTTCGGCCCGGTCACCGTCGTCGCCCGCTACGACGACGAGGACGAGGTCAAGGCCGTCCTGTCCCGGCTGCCCGGCAACCTCACGGCGACGGTCCAGGTGTCGGAGGCCGAGGCCGCCGGCGAGGGCCGGGCCACCGAGATCCTCGCCGAGCTGACCCCGCTCGCCGGACGTGTGCTCGTCAACGGCTGGCCGACGGGCGTCGCCGTGGCCGCTGCCCAGCACCACGGCGGCCCGTACCCGGCGACGACCTCCACCTCCACCTCCGTGGGCGGCACGGCCATCGAGCGCTGGCTGCGCCCGGTCGCCTACCAGAACGCGCCCGAGGCCCTGCTGCCGCCGGAGCTGCGCGACGACAACCCGCTGGGGCTGCCGCGGCGGTTCAACGGACGCCTGGAGCGGTAGAAGCCGCCCATGGACGCAGAGCTTCCCGAACTCCCCTTCCGGCTGCGCACCTACGGCCCCGACGGCAACTGGTCCTACGAGGGCGGGGTGCTCACCGGGTGGGCCGGCGCACGCCAGGACCGTTTCGTGCCGCCCACCGGGGAGGCGGTCGAGCCGGCCGCCGACGCACCGCGGCTGCTGGGCGCGCCCGAGGGTGACTTCCAGCTGATCGCCCGGGTCACCGTGGGGTTCGGCGCGGCGTTCGACGCCGGGGCGCTCTACGTCCACGTCGGCGAACGGGCCTGGGCCAAACTGTGCCTGGAGTACTCCCCGGACGTGCCCACCGTGTGCACGGTGGTCACCCGGGGGCACTCCGACGACGCCAACTCCTTCACCGTGACGGGCAGTTCGGTGTGGCTGCGGGTCAGCCGCACCGGCCGTGCCTTCGCCTTCCACGCCTCCCGCGACGGCGAGCGCTGGACCTTCGTCCGCCTCTTCACGCTCGGCGAGGAGAAGGAGACGGGCGCGGCCCTGGTCGGCTTCATGACCCAGTCGCCACTGGGGGAGGGCTGCGCGGTGACCTTCGACCACCTGGAGTTCCGGCCGGCCTGGCCGGACGACCTCAGAGACGGCAGCTGAGCGGGCGGCCGGGGAACCCCGCCGCCGCGGTACGCGTCCTGACGGGCATGATCAGCCGACGTGTGATCCGCACCGTCCTGCCCGCCGAGGCCGGGGCCGTCGCCGCCCTGCACACCCGGGCCCGGTCGACGTACTACCCGGACGGGCTCCCGGACGACGGCACCGACTGGCTCGCCGCCTGGCGGACCGCCGTCGAGCGCCCGGACGGGCAGGTGCTGGGCGTGGTGGAGGACGGGGTGCTCACCGGCATCGCCTCCTTCCGCGTGCCGGAGGGCGGCCCCGCGCACACCGTCAAGCTGTACCAGTTCCATGTCGAGCCCGGCCGCTGGCGCACCGGCGTCGGTACGGCCCTGCACGCCGCCTGCGTCGAGCAGTGGCGCGCCGACCGGCGGCGCGCCGCCGTCCTCGACGTGCACGTGGACAACGCCCGGGCGCGCGCGTTCTACGCCCGGCAGGGCTGGACAGCGGACCCCGACCGGCCGTACGCCCCCGGCGACCATCACCTCGGCCTGCGGCTGTCACTGGCGGTGCCCCGGCCGGGGGAATGAAACCGGCTGTTTGAACGTTCATACACTCCTGCGGAGGCCGAGGACGTCTCCGTGCCCCCCTGCGACTGGAGTGAGTGAACCGTGACCCTGCGCGTCGAGATCTGGAGCGACATCGCCTGCCCCTGGTGCTACGTGGGCAAGGCCCGCTTCGAGAAGGCGCTCGCGGCCTTCCCGCACCGCGACGACGTCGAGGTGGTGCACCGCTCCTTCGAACTGGACCCGGGGCGCGCCAAGGGCGACGCCGGGCCCGTCATCCCGATGCTCGCGAAGAAGTACGGCATGAGCGAGGCGCAGGCCCAGGCCGCCGAGGACAACGTCGGCGCGCAGGCCGCCGCCGAGGGCCTGGAGTACCGCACCCGGGGCCGCGACCACGGCAACACCTTCGACATGCACCGCCTGCTGCACTTCGCCAAGGAGCAGGGCCGCCAGGACCAGCTCGTCCAGATCTTCTACCGCGCCAACTTCGCCGAGGAGCGCTCCGTCTTCACCGAGGGCGACGAGCGGCTCGTGGAGCTGGCCGTCGAGGCCGGACTGGACGCCGACGCCGCCCGCAAGGTGCTCGCCGACCCGGACGCCTACGCCGCCGAGGTGCGCGCCGACGAACGCGAGGCCGCCCAGCTCGGCGCGAGCGGTGTGCCGTTCTTCGTCCTCGACCGGAAGTACGGCGTCTCCGGCGCCCAGCCCGCCGAGGTCTTCGCGCAGGCCCTCGCGCAGGCCTGGGGCGAGCGCTCCCCGCTGACCCTGATCGACCAGGGCCGGGGCGACGCGGACGCCTGCGGGCCGGACGGGTGCGCGGTGCCGCAGCACTGATCCGGTGGCCCATCCATAAGCAGTCCTTTGCGTGACCACGTAAAAGAATGCAATGGACTTGGGGAAGGTCAGGGCTCACAGTGGTTCCATGGAGACCTTCGAGAGCCTCGTCCGCGCCGAGTTCGCACCGGAGAACACCTACCTGAACACCGCGAGCAACGGCCTGCTGCCGGCCCGCACCGTCGCCGCCGTGCACCGCGCGGTGCGGATGCGGGCCGAGGGCCGGCCGCTCACCCCGCTGTACGGGGACGTGGAGGCCGCCCGCGCCTCCTTCGCCCGGATCGCCGGGGTGCCCGTCGAACGGGTGGCGACCGGCGCTTCGGTCGCGGAGTACGGCGCCCTGATCGCCGCCTCGCTGCCCGCCGGCGCCGAAGTCCTGACGGCCGAGGCCGACTTCGCCTCCCTGGTGAACCCGTTCCACATGCGCGGCGACCTCAAGGTGCGCGCCGTCCCGCTGGACCGGATCGCCGACGCCGTCCGCCCCGACACCGCGCTGGTCGCGGTCAGCACCGCCCAGTCCGCCGACGGCCGCGTCGCCGACCTCGCCGCCGTCCGGGACGCGGCCCGGGCCCACGGAGCGCGGATCTACCTCGACGCCTCCCAGTCGGCCGGCTGGCTGCCGATCGACCCCGGCACCTACGACTTCCTCGCCTCCGTGGGCTTCAAGTGGCTCCTCGGCCCGCACGGCGCCGCCTTCTTCGTCGGCCCCGAGGACCCCGGCTCGCTCGCCCCGCTCCTCGCCGGCTGGGTCGCGGGGGAGAAGCCCTGGGACAGCTGCTATGGCCCGGTCACCGAACTGGCCCGCTCGGCACGCAGGTTCGACATCAGCCCGAGCCTGTTCAGCTGGGCCGGGCTGCGCGCCTCCCTGGAACTGATCGAGGAACTGGGCGTGGAAGCCGTCCACGCCCACGACACCGCGCTGGCCGACCGGTTCCGCACGGGTCTCGCCGCGCTCGGCCACGAACCCGTCGCCGCCCCCGGCTCCGCCATCGTCTCCGTCCCCGGACTCGGCCACCGCCAGCCCGAGCTGAGCGCCGCGGGCATCGAGGTCTCCGACCGCGCGGGCAACCTGCGGGCGTCCTTCCACCTCTACAACACCCCGCAGGACGTGGACCGCCTGCTCGACGTGCTCTCCGGCTGACGATCGGCCTCTGACGGCTGACGGCTGACGGCACAGGACCGGGCCGGGCCCCCCGTCCCACACGAGGGGGCCCGGCCCGGTGTCCTGAGGAAGCGCCTACCGCACCGGCGTGAAGTCCCGCGCGCCGATGAACTCCGGTCGGCGCACCGGTGCCGCGAACGGCTCCACCGCCGTGTTCTCCACGCTGTTGAACACGATGAAGACGTTGCTGCGCGGGTACGGCGTGATGTTGTCGCCGGAGCCGTGCATGCAGTTGCAGTCGAACCAGGTCGCCGAGCCGGCCTTGCCGGTGAACAGCCGGATGCCGTGCTCGCTCGCCAGCTCGGTCAGCGCCTCGTCGGACGGCGTGCCCGCGTCCTGCATCTGGAGGGACTTCTTGTAGTTGTCCTCCGGCGTGGCGCCCGCGCAGCCCAGGAAGGTCCGGTGCGAGCCGGGCATGATCATCAGGCCGCCGTTGGTGGCGAAGTTCTCCGTCAGCGCGATCGAGACGGACACGGTCCGCATGTTCGGCAGGCCGTCCTCGGCGTGCCAGGTCTCGAAGTCGGAGTGCCAGTAGAAGCCGCTCGCGCCGAAGCCCGGCTTGACGTTGATCCGGGACTGGTGGACGTACACGTCCGAGCCGAGGATCTGCCGGGCCCGGCCGACGACCCGCTCGTCGCGCACCAGGTTGGCGAACACCTCGCTGATCCGGTGCACCTCGAAGACCGAGCGGATCTCCTTGGACTTCGGCTCGACGATCGAGCGCTCGTCGGCGCGGATGGCGGGGTCGTTCACCAGCCGGTCCAGCTCCGCCTTGTAGACGGCGACCTCGTCCTCGGTGATCAGCTGGTCGACGGCGAGGAAGCCGTCCCGCTCGTAGGCCTGCAGGTCGGCGGTGGCGATGGGGCCCGGGGTGTCCGGGGAGCCCCAGACGACCGGGTCCTGGCGGGGCACGGTCACCTCACTGGTGCCGCGGGTGGGGTACAGGTCGGTGACAGCGGTCATGGGTGTCACACCTCCTCGGGCTCGGTGAGCAGCGGGTAGACGCCGTTCTCGTCGTGGTCCTCCCGTCCGGTGACGGGCGGGTTGAACACGCAGATGCAGTGGAAGTCCTCCTTGACGCGCAGCGTGTGCCGCTCGTGCCCGTCGAGGAGGTACATGGTGCCGGGGGTGATCGTGTACGTCTTCCCGGCCTCGTGGTCGGTGAGTTCGGCCTCGCCCTTCGTGCAGACGACGGCCTCGATGTGGTTGGCGTACCACATCGACGTCTCGGTCCCGGCGTAGAGGATGGTCTCGTGCAGGGAGAAGCCGACCCGCTCCTTGGCGAGGACGATCCGCTTGCTCTCCCAGGTGCCGGACGCGGCCTTCACATGCCGGTCGGTGCCTTCGATGTCCTTGAACGATCGGACGATCACGGTGGTGCCACTCCTAGTCGATCAGGCGGTCTCACGGACGGCGCGGGCGAGGATCTTCAGGCCCTCGTCCAGCTCGTCCGGGGTGATGGTCAGGGCCGGCAGCAGCTTGACGACCTCGCTCTCCGGGCCGGAGGTCTCCACGAGCAGCCCCAGCTCGAAGGCGCGCCGCGCGATGCGCCCGGCGCGGGCCTTGTCGTGGAACTCCATGCCCCACACCAGGCCGCGGCCCCGGTACTCCTTGACGTCGGGCAGGTTCTCCTCGCAGATCGCGATGAGCCCCTGCTCGACCTGCTCGCCGCGGGTCCGGGTCTGCTTCTCCATGGCGGAGCCGTCGGTCCAGTACGTCTCCAGCGCGGCCGTCGCCGTGACGAACGCCGGGTTGTTGCCGCGGAAGGTGCCGTTGTGCTCGCCCGGCTCCCACACGTCCAGCTCGGGCTTGAACAGGCACAGCGACATCGGCAGGCCGTAGCCGCTGATGGACTTGGACACAGTGACGATGTCCGGGGTGATGCCCGCCTCCTCGAAGGAGAAGAAGGCACCGGTGCGCCCGCAGCCCATCTGGATGTCGTCGACGATCAGCAGCATGTCCTGCCGCTCGCACAGCTCCTTGAGCGCGCGCAGCCACTCGGGCCGGGCCACGTTGATGCCGCCCTCGCCCTGCACGGTCTCCACGATCACCGCGGCGGGCTTGTTCAGGCCGGAGCCCTGGTCCTCCAGCAGCCGCTCGAACCACAGGAAGTCCGGGACCTTGCCGTCGAAGTAGTTGTCGAACGGCATCGGCGTGCCGTGCACCAGCGGGATACCGGCCCCGGCCCGCTTGAAGGCGTTGCCGGTGACGGCGAGGGAGCCCAGCGACATGCCGTGGAAGGCGTTGGTGAACGACACGATCGCCTCGCGTCCCTTCACCTTCCGCGCCAGCTTCAGCGCGGACTCCACGGCGTTGGTGCCGGTCGGACCCGGGAACATGACCTTGTACGGCAGGTCGCGCGGGCGCAGCACCAGGTTCTGGAAGGACTCCAGGAAGGCCCGCTTGGCCGTCGTCGACATGTCGAGCCCGTGGGTGACGCCGTCCCGCATCAGGTAGTCGATCAGCGCCCGTTTCAGGACCGGGTTGTTGTGCCCGTAGTTCAGGGAACCGGCGCCGGCGAAGAAGTCCAGGTACTCGTGCCCGTCCTCGTCGTACATCCGGCTGCCCTGCGCACGGTCGAAAACGGTGGGCCAGCCGCGGCAGTAGCTGCGCACCTCGGACTCCAGGGTCTCGAAGACGCTCAGGTCGGGCTGGGTGATGGTCACGACGAATCGCTCCTCGGTGTGGGGGTGTGGGCGGGGTGCCGGATCAGAGGGAGAGGGGCCCGATGCGGTAGAGGACCTCGGGGTCGTGCGGGCCGTCCGGGAAGAGCCCCGCGTCGAACAGGACCTCCCGCTCGACGGTGGCGCCGTGGCGTGCCGCGAAGGAGGTGAACAGCCGCTCGGAGGCGGTGTTGCCGGGGGTGATGGTGGTCTCGACCTCGGTGATCGCGCGCTCGGCGGCGAGCCGGGCGGTCAGCCCGTCGAGCAGGGCGGCGGCCAGCCCCCGCCCGCGGTACGCCGAGTCGACGGCCACCTGCCAGACGAGCAGGGTGTGCGGCCGCTCCGGCCGTACGTACCCGGTGACGAACCCGATCGGCTGCCCGTCCTCCCGGCGCGCCACGGCGGAGGTGCCGGCGAAGTCACGGCACCACAGCAGATAGCTGTAGGAGGAGTTCAGGTCGAGGGCCTCGGAGTCCCGGGCGATACGCCAGAGCGCGGATCCGTCGGCCACCGACGGACGGTCGATGAGCAGGTCTGCTGGTGCGGCAGTCATGCGGATTGAATTTACCGAGAGCAATTCAAAAATGCATAGCCGGATGGGCTTTGCTGCGGCCGACCGTTGTGTTATCGCGCGGGCGCGGACAGGTGCGCGAGCTTGGTGAACGTTGTACCGATTTGCACGGGGAAAACTTCGCAAATCGCCGCGTCATGTGGAACGTGTCACAGCCGTCCGGTCCTCACGGAATCTCCCTGAATTACCTCGCGAAGCGTTCGCGAAATCTTTGCGTTTAGGGTCGCGAGAAGCGGGCAGAAGAGGACGGGAACCTCATCGTTCGGAAATGCGCGAGGAATGCGGAATACACGGGGAATGCGGGAAAGGAATTCCGGGAGGGCGCCCTTCGAGGGCGCCCGGCAGCTGCCGCCCGGCCGCCCGCCGCTACCGCCCGGCCGCGTCCGCCGCACCGAGCGCGGCGGCCACGTCGACGCTCAGGCCCCGCTCCGCGAGCGCCTGGCCCAGCGCGACGAGGGCACCGCGGACCGTCGCCGCGGTGGCGTCGGGCCCGTAGTGGTTGACCCGGATCATCTCCTTGGCCAGCGCGCCGCCGCCCGCGCTCACCGGCAGCGCCGGGTCGCTCTCCAGCGCCCGCGCCACCAGCTCCACCGCGTCGGTCCCGGCCGGCGCCCGCAGCGTCGTGGCGACCGGCGCGGCGTCCGCCGCGTCATGGACGTACGGCTCCAGGCCGCCGCCCAGCGCGAGCGCGCCCGCCCGGGTCGCGGCCGCCGCGCGCGCGTGCCGGGCCATCACCGCGTCCAGGCCCTGCGCCTCGATCCGCTCCAGGCACGCCTCCAGCGCGAGCATCTCCAGCTGGGCCGGAGCGTGCGGCAGCGCCGTACGGCCGGCGTCGATCCAGCGCTCCTTCCAGTCCAGCAGGGACAGGTAGGAGCGGCGCGGCGCCCGCGGGTTCGCCGCCATCCGGGCCCAGGCCCGCTCGCTGACCGACACCGCCGACACACCCGCCGGTCCGCCCATCGCCTTCTGCGCGCCGATCACGCACAGGTCCACGCCCCACGCGTCCACCAGCACCGGCTCCGCGCCGACCGACGCCACCGCGTCCAGGTAGAACAGTGCACCGTGCTCGCGCACCACCGGCCCGATCTCCGCGACCGGGTTGGTGTTGCCGGTGGCCGCCTCCGCGTGCACCAGGGACACGAAGTCGATCTCCGGGCGCTCGGCGAGGGCCGCCCGGATCTGCTCCGCGGTGACCGCCGTGTGGAACGGCACCGCCAGGTCGATCACCTCGGCCCCGCAGTCGCGCAGCCAGTTCCCGAACGTCTGCCCGTACGGCCCGGTGATCACGTTCAGCGCGGTCGTGCCCGGACCGGCCGCCGCGCGGATCGCCCCCTCCAGCGGCAGCAGCGCCTCGCCCTGCATGATCAGCACGTCCTGCCCGGTGTGCAGGAGCCGCGCCACACGGTCCTCGATCGACGCGAAGCGCGCCGCGCTGAGCGGGGCCAGGTCCAGGAACGGGTGCGTCACGGCGGTGCTTCCTTCACTCAAGGGGCCGAACTCAGGGGGGCGGACCCCGCGGGGCCCGGCAAGATCGAGGGTAACCGGCACCGTCCGGCCGCCCGTTCGCCGCTCGTCCACAGGACCCTGGCCGCCGACTTCTTAGGTCGTACGGCCCGATAGCCATGGGTTTGATTTGAGGGACCCAAACTTCTCCTTATAATCGGAACTCCCTGTTCCCTTACCGAGAGGCTCCCCGTGAACACGCACCCCGGGCGCCGGACCCGCCGCCTCCTGGCCGCCGGCACCGCCGCGGCCGCGCTGGCGCTCGTGGCCGCCTGCACCTCCACCGACGACGGCGGCAGCGGCTCGAAGACCGCCGCCGGCGGTGTCGAGCTGGTCAAGGCGGGTCAGCTGACCACGTGCACCCACCTGCCGTACCCGCCGTTCCAGTCGGAGATCGACGGCAAGGTGCAGGGCTTCGACGTCGCCCTCATCGACCTCGTCGCCAAGAACCTCGGCGTGAAGCAGAAGATCGTGGACACGCCGTTCGAGAACTTCAAGACCGGCGCGTTCCTCAACTCCGGCCAGTGCGACCTCGCCGCCGCCGGCATGACGATCACCGAGGAGCGCAAGAAGAACGTCGACTTCTCCGACCCGTACTTCGACGCCACCCAGGCCGTCCTCGTCGACAAGAAGAGCGGTGTCTCCTCGCTCGCCGACGTGAAGTCCAAGGGCGTGAAGCTGGGCGCCCAGGCGCAGACCACCGGCGAGGACTACGCCAAGAAGCAGGGCTTCGACCCGGTCTCCTTCGAGTCCTCCGACGCCGTGCTCAACGGCCTGCGCACCGGCCAGGTCAAGGCCGTCATCATCGACTACCCGGTCGTCCAGGGCTGGCTGAAGGACAAGGCCAACGCCGACGCCTTCAAGGTCGTCGACAACCTCAACACCGGCGAGCAGTACGGCTTCACGGTGAAGAAGGGCAACACCAAGCTGCGCGAGGCCATCAACAAGGCGATCGCCGACGCCAAGGCCGACGGCACGTACAAGAAGCTGTACGAGAAGTGGATCGGCCCGTACGACGCGTCCGCCGCCTCGCCGTCCGCCTCCGCGTCCTGAACTCCATGACCGACACAGACACAGACCTGCGGGTGCCGCCCCGCAAGAAGGGGCTGACCCGGCGCCAGAAGCGCGGCCTGTCACGCGGTGTGCAGTACGCCGTCTTCGCCGCCGCCGTGGTCGCCCTCGCGGTCACGGCCGACTGGGACCGGCTGCAGAACCAGTTCGCGCAGAAGGACATCGCGCGGCAGATGTTCCCCGACGTCATCACCATGGCGCTGAAGAACACCGTGCTCTACACGGTGTCCGGCTTCGCCGTCGGGCTGGCGCTCGGCATGGTCATCGCGCTGATGCGGCTGTCGTCCGTCCGGCCCTACCGGTGGGTCGCCGGTCTCTACATCGAGATCTTCCGCGGCCTGCCCGCCCTGCTGATCTTCGTCTTCATCGGGGTGGCGGTGCCGCTCGCCTTCCCCGGCACGGAGATCGCCGGCGGCACCTACGGCAAGGTGGCGCTCGCGCTCGGCCTGGTGGCCGCCGCGTACATGGCGGAGACGATCCGCGCGGGCATCCAGGCCGTGCCCAAGGGGCAGATGGAGGCGGCCCGTTCGCTGGGCTTCTCCCCGGCCCGCGCGATGGTCTCCATCATCATCCCGCAGGCGTTCCGCATCATCCTGCCGCCGCTCACCAACGAACTCGTCCTGCTGTTCAAGGACTCCTCGCTGGTGCTGTTCCTCGGTGTCACCCTGGAGGAGCGGGAACTGACCAAGTTCGGCCGCGACCTGGCCAGCACGACCGCCAACTCCACGCCGATCCTCGTCGCCGGCCTGTGCTACCTGCTGATCACCGTGCCGCTCGGCTTCGTCGTCCGCCGCATGGAGGCCAAGGCCCAGGAGGCCGTCAAGTGAGCCGCACCGAGAACCGGGCCCGCACCGAGAACGGCGCCCGGCCCGAGATAGCGATCAGGGGCCTGCACAAGTCCTTCGGCGCCAACGACGTGCTGCGCGGCATCGACCTGGAGATCGGCCAGGGCGAGGTCGTCTGCGTCATCGGCCCGTCCGGCTCCGGCAAGTCCACGCTGCTGCGCTGCGTCAACCTGCTGGAGGAGCCGACCAAGGGGCAGGTCTTCGTCGGCGGCATCGAGGTCACCGACCCGGACGTCGACATCGACGCCGTGCGCCGCCGGATCGGCATGGTCTTCCAGCAGTTCAACCTGTTCCCGCATCTGACGGTGACCGAGAACCTCACCCTGCCGCAGCGCCGGGTGCTGAGGCGGGGCAAGGCGGAGGCGGCGCGGGTGGCCGCCGAGAACCTGGAGCGGGTCGGACTCGCCGAGAAGGCGGACGCCTACCCGTCCTCCCTCTCCGGCGGCCAGCAGCAGCGGGTGGCCATCGCCCGCGCCCTGGCGATGGGCCCCGAGGTGATGCTGTTCGACGAGCCGACCTCGGCGCTCGACCCGGAGCTGGTGGGCGACGTCCTCGCCGTCATGCGGATGCTGGCGCGGGAGGGCATGACGATGATGGTCGTCACCCACGAGATGACGTTCGCCCGCGAGGTCGCCGACCGGGTCGTCTTCATGGACGGCGGGGTCGTCGTCGAGGACGGCACGCCCGCCCAGGTCATCGGCGACCCGCAGCACGAGCGCACCCGGCACTTCCTGTCCCGCCTCCTCGACCCGGCGATGGCCGAGGTCGAGGAGGAGACGTCCGACCAGGTGGGCAAGGACCGGGAGTAGCCCGGGTCAGCCGCGGCGGCGGGCCACGACGACCGCGCCGCCGCCGGCCACCAGCAGGGCCACGGCACCGCCCGCGACATACGGCGTCACGGACCCGCCACCGGTCTCGGCGAGCCCCGCCTCCGCCACCTCGGCCGGGGCGGCGGCCTGCTGCGGCTCCACCTCCGCGGCCGGCTTCTCGGGAGCCGCGGCCGCCGGTGCGGCGGGGCTCTCGCAGGTGGCCTCCGCCAGCGTCAGCGTGCCCTCCACCTCGGCCACGTTGAGCTTCAGCGGGTTGACGGAGACCCGCAGCCGAAGCGCGGTGGCCGCGGCCGTACGGGAGGTGGTCTGCCGCTGCGACAGCTCCAGCCGCACCTCGCCGACGCCGGGCACCTTCACCTCGGTCGGGCCGCCGGCGCTCAGCGTCACCCGCTTGCCCAGGACGGTCACCGCGCCCACCACGTTCGCCGTGGCGACCGGCGCGCTGCCCGCCTCGCAGACCGCACTGGAGGTGACCGAGTCGACCTCGACGAGCGACAGCAGCGGCAGCCCGGGGACGTGCAGCCGCGCGTGGGCCAGCTCGGTACGCGCCTCGGCCCTGTGCGCGCTCACCGTGGCCCGCGCAGACGCCACGTCCGCCCGCAGCACGCTGAACGGCTGCCCGCCGTCGACGCCGTCCAGCCGTGCGGTCAGCGTGGTCTTCCCGGCGCTCTGCGGCGCGTGCACCTCGTTGAGGGAGACCGCGAGCGGGACGTCCACGGTCTTGTCGAGCAGGGACACGTCGAGCCCGGTGCGCAGGACGGTGGCGCTCGCGCGGCCCTGGTCGCCGGTGGCGTGCGCGGAGCCCGCGCCGGCCACGGCCAGGGGACCGGCGGTCAGGGCCGTGGCCGCGGCGACGGCGGCGAGACGGCGGCGTGCGGGCATACGGATGGTCGTGCCGTTCACGGTGGGACCCCCAGAGGAGTGGTGCTCCGGACCAGAGTTGTGGTGCTCGGGACCAGAGTGGTGATGCTTGGGACCCCGTAAGAATTACGTACGAAGAGTGAACGGGCGCGTATGCTCCGTGACTTCACCCCAAAGAGGGGTTTCCGGCCGGGTTTTCGATTAGCTCACGACCCGTCCGTTGAGGACCACCCGGCGCGGCGCCGCCAGCACCCGCACATCCGCCCGCGGATCCGCCTCGTACACCACCAGGTCCGCCGGAGCCCCCTCCTCCAGGCCCGGCCGCCCCAGCCAGGCACGCGCCCCCCATGTCGTCGCCGACAGCGCGGCCACCGGCGGGATGCCGGCGGTGACCAGCTCCGCGACCTCCCCGGCGACCAGGCCGTGCGCCAGCGAGCCGCCCGCGTCCGTCCCGACGAACACCGGCACACCGGCGTCCCAGGCGGCGCGCACGGTGTCGTAGCGGCGGGCGTGCAGACGCCGCATGTGGTCCGCCCACACCGGGTAGCGCCGCTCGCCGCCGGCCGCGAGGTGCGGGAAGGTGGCGATGTTCACGAGCGTCGGCACGATGGCGACCCCGCGCTCCGCGAACAGCGGGATGGTGTCCTCGGTCAGTCCGGTCGCGTGCTCGACGCAGTCGATGCCGGCCTCGACCAGGTCGCGCAGGGAGTCCTCGGCGAAGCAGTGCGCGGTGACACGGGCGCCCAGCCGGTGCGCCTCGGCGATCGCCGCCTCGACGGCCTCCCGGGGCCAGCACGCGGCGAGGTCCCCGAGGTCGCGGTCGATCCAGTCGCCGACGAGCTTGACCCACCCGTCACCGCGCCGCGCCTCCTGGGCGACGTAGGCGACGAGCTGGTTGGGTTCGACCTCGTGGGCGTAGTTGCGGATGTAGCGCCGGGTGCGGGCGATGTGCCGCCCCGCCCGGATGATCTTCGGCAGGTCGTCGCGCGCGTCGATCCAGCGGGTGTCCGACGGCGAGCCCGCGTCCCGGATCAGCAGCGTCCCGGCCTCCCGGTCGGTCAGCGCCTGCTTCTCGGCCCTGTCCTCGGGCACCGGCCCGTCCGGGCCGAGCCCCACATGGCAGTGGGCGTCGACGAGCCCGGGCAGCGCCCACCCCTCCACGGTCCGCACGTCACGGGCGCCGGCGGGACGGTCGTACGACACCCGCCCCCCGACCACCCACAGCTCGTCCCGCACGTCCTCGGGCCCGGCCAGCACCCGCCCCTTCACATGCAGCACCACGTGATCGTCGCTCATGTACCGCACCCTAGTGCGGTGTCCGCGGGGAGCGGCAGGGGGTGCCCGGACGCGGTGGTCAGCGCGGCGTGACCGAGCCGTCGTACACGTTCCCCGGCGTCGCGACCTGCGTGATCGCCCGCGCCAGCAGCGTGGACGGCTCCTGCCCGCCGACCGTGATGTCCGTGTTGATCATGACGACGAGGGTGGCCTGCCGCGGGGGCAGGTACACGGTCACCGTCTCGTAGCCCGGGATGGAGCCGTTGTGGCCGATCCAGCCGCCGGTCTCGAAGATCCCGAGGCCGTAGCGGAGTCCGGGGACGCCCGTCGGCAGCAGCCGCAGCCGCTGCGCCTGCGTCTGCGGGCTCAGCAGGGTGCCCGTGGCGACGGTCCTGGCCCAGCTGTGCAGATCGTGCAGGTCGGAGATCATCGCCCCGGCCGCCCACGCCCAGCTGGGGTCCCAGTCCGTGGCGTCGGCGACCGCGCCGCTCAGGGTCTGGTCGGTGTAGCCGTGCGGGTGTGGCTGGGGGAACTCGGCGCCCTCGGGGAAGAGCGTGTGGTGCAGCCGGGCCGGGCGCAGCACCCGCCGGTGGATGACGTCGGCGAGGCGCTGCCCGGTGACCTTCTCGATGACCAGGCCGAGCACGATGAGGTTGCTGTTGGAGTACTGCCACTGCTGCCCCGGCGGGAAGGTGTTCGGGTGCCGGAAGCCGTACGCCAGCAGCTCCCACGGCGTGAACTTGCGCTGCGGGTCGCTCAGCACATCGCGCACGAAGTCGGGGTCGGAGGTGTACGGGAACAGCCCGCTGCGCATCCCGGCGAGCTGCCGCAGCGTGATGCGGTCCCCGTCGGGCACGCCGCGGAGGTAGCGGGAGACCGGATCGTCCAGCCCGACGCGGCCCTGGTCGACGAGCTGGAGCAGGGCGGTGACCGTGAAGGTCTTGGTCTCGCTGCCGATCCGGACGTAGGAGTCGGCACGCATGGGCGCGCCGGTGGCGGTGTCGGCCACCCCGGAGGCGCGGACGTAGCGGCCCTGTCCGGGCAGCCACAGCCCGACGACGGCACCGGGGATGCCGGCCTGCCGGCGTACGTCCGAGATGGTCCTGTCCAGCCGGGCGGTCAGCTCGGGGTCGAGCCCGTCCCTCGGGCAGCCTTCCCGGTCCGGGTCCCAGGCCCAGTCGCCCTTCCGCTCCTGGTCGCAGCGGGGGTGTCCGGTGGTGGGAACGGCCGCGGCGGGGCTCGCGGCCAGGGACGCCGGCGCGGCCGCGGCGAGCAGCGCCGCGGTGAACACACGGCGGGAGGGGACGGATCGCATGCGGGGCCTCTTCCGGGAGGGGACGGGAGGGGGACGGACGGCAGAACCTCACCACCCGGCCCCCGGCCCGCGGCCGCCTTGCGCCGGGGGACCCGGCCGAGTCCACTCGTTCGGAGCCGCCCGGTCCCCAGAGGGTGTCTCGTCCCCTAGCCCAGCACCGCCCCCAGCGCCGCGAGGAACCCGTCCGCCGTCGCCCGGTCCCGCACCGCGAGCCGCAGCCAGTCCTCGCCCAGCCCCGGGAAGGTGTCCCCGCGCCGCACCGCCCAGCCGCGCTCCCGCAGCCGCCGCCGTACCTCCGCCGCGCCCGGCACGCGCACCAGCACGAAGGGTCCCTCGGCCGGTGTCACCACCCGCAGCCCGGCCCCTTCGAACGACGACAGCCCCGCCACCAGGTACGCCCGGTCCGCGGCGATGCGGTGCGCGGCGTGCCCCGCCTCCCCCAGCGCGGCCGGCTCCACGCAGGCCTGCGCGGCGGCCAGCGCCGGCGTGGACACCGGCCACAGCGGCTGGGCGCGCTCCAGCTCGGCGATCAGCTCGGGGGCGGCGAGGACGTACCCGATGCGCAGCCCGGCCAGTCCCCACGTCTTGGTCAGGCTGCGCAGCACGACCAGGCCCGGTACGTCGGTCCGCCCGGCCAGCGCCTCCCGCTCCCCGGGGACCGCGTCCATGAACGCCTCGTCGACGACGAGCGTCCGCCCCGGCCGGGCCAGCGCGGCGATCGCCTCGGCGGGGTGCAGCACCGACGTCGGGTTGGTCGGGTTGCCGATCACCACCAGGTCCGCGTCCTCGGGCACCGCGGCCGCGTCCAGCCGGAAGCCGTCCGCCTCCCGCAGCAGCACCCGCCCGACGGAGTGGCCGGCGTCCCGCAGTGCCGCCTCCGGCTCGGTGAACTGCGGGTGCACCACCACCGGCCGCCGCACCTTCAGCGCCCGCGCCAGCAGGACGAACGCCTCCGCCGCGCCCGCCGTCAGCAGTACCCGCCCGGGCTCCAGCCCGTGCCGGGCGGCGACGGCGGCGCGGGCCGCCCGCCCGTCGGGGTAGGCGGCCAGCCCCCCCAGCGAGCCGGCGATCCGCTCCCGCAGCCACGCGGGCGGGGTGTCGGCCCGCACGTTCACGGCGAGGTCGACCAGCTTCGCCCCGTCGTCGCGGACCTCCGCGTCCCCGTGGTGCCGCAGATCGTGCTCAGTGCGCATGGGCGTGACCGTGCCCGTGGTGG
This sequence comes from Streptomyces griseosporeus, assembly GCF_014656055.1. GTDB lineage: Bacteria > Actinomycetota > Actinomycetes > Streptomycetales > Streptomycetaceae > Streptomyces > Streptomyces griseosporeus. The sequence continues at coordinate 78,901 of NZ_BNBR01000009.1, read as the reverse complement.
TGATGCCCGTGGTGGTGGTCGCCGTCGTCGTCCGGGTGGAAGTGCGGCTGCTGCGGCAGGCCCACCTTGTCCTCGAACCCGGGGAGCGCGATGCGGTACACGCACGAGTCGCAGTTCATCCGCAGGTCGCCCTTGACCGCCTCCTCGTACCGCTCCATCACCAGGTCCAGCAGCTCCGGCTCCGGCCCGATGACGTCCGCCGACCGCACGTCCAGCTCCGGGTGCGCGGCGGCCCACTCCTCGGTCTGCTTCCGCACCCGGTCCGGGAGGATGCCGGTGAACAGGAAGTACGGCAGCACGACGATCCGCCGCGCGCCCAGCCGCGCGCACCGCTCCAGACCGCTCGGCACGTCCGGCGCCGCCAGCGACACGAACGCCGTCTCCACGGCGGCGTACCCGCGGCCCTCCCACAGCAGCCGCGCCGCCTTGAACACCTCGGCGTTGGCGTCCGGGTCGGTCGAACCGCGCCCCACCAGCAGGACGGTGACCTCCGAGCGGTCCACGCCGTCCAGCACCTCCTCAAGGCGCCGCTCCAGCACACCGAGCAGCGACGGGTGCGGGCCCAGCGGGCGGCCGTAGGTGTACGAGATGCCCGGGTGCCGCTCCTTCTCGCGGGCCAGCGCCGCCGGGATGTCGCCCTTGGCGTGCCCGGCGGACACCAGCATCAGCGGCACGGCCGCGAACCGCCGCACGCCCCGTTCGACCAGCTCGGCGACGGCCTCGCCCAGCGGCGGCGGGGACAGCTCGATGAAGCCGCCCGCGACGGGCAGTTCGGGGTGGCGGCGGCCCAGCTCCCGTACGAAGTCGCGGAACGCCTCCGCTCCGGCGTCGTCCCGGGTGCCGTGGCCGGCGATCAGCAGGGCGGGCGGCGGGGTGGTCACAGGGTCTCCTTCGACTGCGGAACGGGGTGGTACAGCAGGGCGTTCAGCGCGGCGGACGCGACCGCCGAGCCGCCCTTCTCGGACACGTTGCTCACGGCGGGCAGCCCGCTCTCGCGCAACGCGGCCTTGGACTCGACCGCGCCGACGAACCCGACGGGCAGGCCGATGACGAGCGCCGGGTCGGCGTCCAGGGTGAGCAGCTCCTCCAGCGCGGTCGGCGCGTTGCCGATCACCCAGAGGGCGCCGGGGCCGACCTGCTCGTAGGCGAGCCGGATGCCGTGCGCGGAGCGGGTCAGCCCCGGACCGGCCACGGCGTCCTTCAGCCGGCAGACGGTCTCCCGGCGGGTGATGCCCGCGCCGACCATCTCGACGTCGACGACGACGGGCGCCCCGGCGTGCAGCGCGGCGTGCGCCCGCTCCAGGTCGCCCTCGTCCATGACGAGGTCGTCCGCGTACTCCAGGTCGGCGGCGGAGTGGATGACCCGCTCCACCACCGCCCGGGTCAGCGGCGGGAAGTGCGAGGTGTCCAGGCGGGCGCGCAGCCGCCGGTAGGACTCCTCCTCGATCGGGTGCACGACGCGGTTCACCGGGCCTCCTCCGCGGTGGTCTGCCAGCGGTAGCCGCGCGGGGTCACCATGCGCCCGGCGATGGTCCGGGTCGCGGTGTTGCCCACCGTCACGACCGTCATCATGTCGACCCACGCCGGGTCGAGTTCGCCGAGCGTGGTCACCCGGCTGGACTCGTCCGGCCGTGAGGCCTGGCGGACGACACCGACCGGCGTGGTGGGCGCGCGGTGCTCGGCGAGGATGCCCAGGGCCTTCGGCAGCTGCCAGTCCCGGCCGCGGGAGCGGGGGTTGTAGAAGGTCACGACGATGTCCGCCTCGGCCGCCGCGCGCACCCGCCGCTCGATGACCTCCCACGGCGTGTGCAGGTCGGACAGGCTGATCGAGACGTGGTCGTGGCCGAGCGGCGCCCCGAGGACCGCCGCCGCGGCGAGCGCCGCGGTGACCCCGGGCACGCCGATCACGTCGATGTCGTCGGAGGCCTCCGCGAGCGCCGGGGACGCCATGGCGTACACGCCCGCGTCACCGCTGCCGATCAGCGCGACCGCCTGCCCCTTGCGGGCCTCGGCGACCGCGGTGCGCGCCCGCTCCTCCTCCGCGCCGAGCCCGGACTCCAGGATCCGGGTGCCGGGCCGCAGCAGGTCGCGGATCTGGTCGACGTACTGGTCGAGACCCACCAGCACCGAGGCGCGCCGCAGTTCGGCCCTGGCCCGCGGAGTGAGCAGGTCGCGGGCGCCCGGCCCGAGCCCGACCACCGCCAGCCGGCCGCGCGCGGGACGCCGTACGACGGCACACGTGGCCATCGCGGGCTGCCCGTCGGCGCGCTCCGACTTCCGCTTCGGCACGACGAGTTCACCGCCGCGGGCCAGCGCGGCGGCCTCCGCGACGGACGGTGTGCCGACCGCGGCGAGCGGCGCGTCGGACGGGTTCGGCACCTCGATGGCCGCCAGCTCCTCGGCGGTGTACGTCACCAGGGGCACCCCCAGCCGCTCGGCGGCGCCCACCAGGCCCGGCTCGCCGACCTTGGCGTCCACCGTGGCCAGCTCCGCCACCGACCGCACCGACAGCCCCGCGTCCCGCAGCGCGTCCTCGACCAGGCCCAGCACCTCCTCGACCGGGGCGCCGCGCGAGGCGCCCACGCCCACCACGAGGGACGGCGGGCGCAGCAGCACCTCCCGCTCACCGGCCGCCACGGCCCGGTCCGTCAGCCGCACCGTGTGCGCGCCCTCCGCCGCGAACGGCACCGGCGGCAGCGGCCAGGGCACCTCGGCGGCCAGCGCCACCGGCTCCCCGTCCAGCAGGGCGCGGGTGACGCCCGCGACATCGCCCTCGACCGGCAGGCCGAGCGTGTCCAGGCCCGGGATGCCCACCGCGTCGGTCGCCGTCGTCACCACGGGCTCCGCGCCCAGCACCTCGCCGGCCGCGCGGGCCAGGTCGTTGGCGCCGCCGCCGTGGCCGCCGAGCAGCGCCACCGCGTACCGCCCGGCCTCGTCGACGCACACCACACCCGGGTCGGTCGTCTTGCCGGCGAGCAGCGGGGCCACGAGCCGGACGACCGCGCCGGTCGCCAGGAAGCAGACGAGCTGCTCGCACTCGGCGAACGCCCGCCGTACGGCGTCGGCGACGGGACCGTCGTACACGCGCGTGCGGTCCGGCCACGCCGCGGCCAGCCGGTCCCGCGCCGCCGCCCCCGCCGCGGTGGCGGAAATGAGGCCGATCACTGGGGAACTCCTTCTTCAGCAGAGGCTTCTTCGACAGAGGCTTCTTCGACAGAGGCTTCTTCGGCGGAGGCTTCGTCAGCGGAAGCCCGGTCCGCGCAGGCCGGGGGCCGTACGCCCCACAGCAGGAAAACGGGATTGGCGGCCGCGAGCCGGGTCACGTCCCCCGGCAGCGGCGCCAGCCGTGACGACTGCAGCAGTACGCCGTCCACGGCGAACCCGGCGTCCGCGAGGGCGGCCCGCGCCGCCGGCACCCGGTCCAGCGCGGCCATGGCGACGACCACGGTCCGCCGGGCCCGCCGCGCGCACGCCGTCACCACGGCGGGCAGCTCCCGGCCGCCGCCGCCGACGAACACCGCGTCGGGATCGTCGAGGTCGGACAGCACCATCGGCGCCGCCCCGTGCACCACGTGCACGTCGACCCCGTGCGCGGCGGCGTTGGCCCGCACCCGCGCCACCCCGTCCGCGGTCTTCTCCACCGCGGTCACGGCGGCGCCGAGCCGCGCGCACTCCACGGCCACCGAGCCGGACCCCGCGCCGACGTCCCACACCAGGTCCCCCGGGCGCGGCCCGAGCCGGGCCAGGGCCAGCGCCCGCACCTCGAACTTGGTGATCATCGAGTCGCGGTGCGCGAAGTCGTCCTCGGGCAGCGCCCAGCCGGCCGGCCGCACGGGCCCGCCCGCGACCGTGCGCACCCCGCCCACGGTCCGCTCCGGGTCCAGGCACAGCACCACGTTCACCGCAGGGCCCCAGTCGCGGGCGGCGGCCTCGGCCGGCGTCACCCGCTCCACGCGCTCCTGGTCCGAGCCGAGCGCCGAGGCGACCACCAGCGTCCGGTCGTACGCCCGCAGCGCCGCGCCCAGTTCGGCCGGCCCCGCGCCCGGACCGGTCAGCACCGCCACCTTCGGATACGCCCGGCACAGGTTCACCGCGGTGCGCGGCTCCCGCCCGTGCGCGCTCACCACCACCGCGTCGTCCCACGTCAGCCCGAGCCGCGCGAACGCCGTGGCGACCGACGACACACCCGGCCGCACGTCCAGCCGCCCGGGCCCGAACCGCTCGGCCAGCGCCCGCACGATCCCGAAGAACCCGGGGTCCCCGGACGCCAGCACGACCACCCGCTCGCCCTTGTCCAGCCGCCGCTCCACGGCGTCCAGCGCGGGCGCCAGCGGCCCGAGCACGATCCGCTCGGCCCCGTCCGGCAGCCGTACGGCGTCCAGATGCCGCCGCCCGCCCACGACCAGCGCGGTGCCGGGCGGCAGCTCGGCGGGAACCGGCGCCCCGGTCCCCGTACCGACGACCGTGATCACGTGCTCGCACCCCGTTCGCGCAGCGCCCGGCGCGCCTCGGGGTCGGCCTTGCGGTAGCCGTGGAAGTGACCCGGGTGGTACAGGTGCGAGCGCGTGCCCTGCGCGTCCAGCGCCGGACCGACCAGGAAGAGGGTGTGCTTCCAGAGCTTGTGCTCCTTCACCGTCTCCTCCAGCGTGCCGATCGTGCACCGCACGATCAGCTCCTCCGGCCAGGTCGCCTGGTAGGCGACGACGACCGGGGTGCTCGTCGGGTAGCCGCCCTCCAGCAGCTCCCGCACCAGCTGCCCGCTGCGCGCCGCCGACAGGAACACCGCCATGGTGGTGCCGTGCTTGGCGAACTCCCGCACCTCCTCCCCGGGCGGCATCGGCGTCTTGCCGCCGCCCAGCCGGGTGAGGACCACGGACTGCGCCACCTCGGGGATGGTCAGCTCGCGCTGCGCCAGCGCCGCGACGGCGGAGAACGACGACACGCCCGGCACGATCTCGGTCGCGATGCCGATCTCGTGGCACCGGTCGAGCTGCTCCTGGGTGCCGCCCCACAGGGCGGGGTCGCCGGAGTGGATGCGCGCCACCTTCAGGCCCTCGGCGTGCGCCTTCTCGTACACGGCGACCACGTCCTCCAGCGACATGGTCGCCGAGTCCAGGATCGTGGCGCCCTCACGCGCGTGCTCCAGGACTTCCGCCTGCACCAGGCTGGCGGCCCAGATCACCACGTCGGCCTCGGCGATGGCGCGGGCGGCGCGGAAGGTCAGCAGATCGGCGGCGCCGGGGCCGGCACCGACGAAGGTCACCTTGCCGGTGGGGGTGTCGGCCATGGGTCGGTTCCTCTCGTACGGAAAGACGGAAGGTCACTGGGAGTGGGGTCGGACGTGCGCGCGGGCGGCTTCATCCGATAGCAAGGGCGTATGGCGGTCTTCGTCGCGCTGGGCGCGTTCCTGATGACGCTGGCCGGCGGCTGGACGGCACAGCGTGTGACCGACCGCCGCCATCTGGTGCTGGGCCTGGCCGGCGGGCTGATGCTCGGCGTGGTCGGCCTGGACCTGCTGCCGGAGGCCCTGCGGGCGGCGGACCGCGAGATCCACGGCGTCCCGGCCGCGCTCCTGCTGTTCGTGGCGGGCTTCCTGCTGGCCCATCTGGTGGAACGCCTGCTGGCCGCCCGCCGCGCCGCGCACGGCGGCGACGAACACGACCACCGGGCGCCCGAGGTGGGCCTGACGGCCGCCGCGGCGATGGTCGGGCACAGCGCGATGGACGGCGTGGCGATCGGCGCGTCCTTCCAGGTGGGCGGAGGCATGGGCACGGCCGTGGCGCTCGCCGTCATCGCCCACGACTTCGCGGACGGCTTCAACACGTTCACCCTGACCAGCCTGTACGGCAACGCCCGCCGCAAGGCGTACGCGATGCTGTTCGCCGACGCGGTCGCCCCGGTCGCCGGAGCCGCCGCGTCCGCGTTCGTGCACATCCCGGAGGGCGTCCTCGGCGGCTATCTCGGCCTGTTCGGCGGCGTCCTGCTGTACCTGGCCGCCGCCGAGATCCTGCCCGAGGCCCACCACGAACACCCCGCCCGCTCGACCCTGCTGTGCACGGTCGCGGGCGTGGCGTTCATCTGGCTGGTGGTCGGCGCCACGGGGTGAGCCGTGCGCCGGGGGCGCCGGGTGTGCCGGGGGCGCCAGGTGTGCCGGGGGCGGTGTCACAGCTTCCCGCCCCGCCCGCCGTCCCGCCGCGCGGGCGCGATCAGCGTCGACAGATACGGCAGCGCGGCCCCGTCCAGCTCGGCGGCCGGCCGGATCGACTCCTCCGGCAGCCCCAGCGCCGACCCCCACACGGCGTCCCCGATCCGCCCGGTCTCCCGCAGCGCCTCGGCCACCTCGGCGGCCTGCCGCCCGAACTTGTACGCCACCACCGTGCCCGGCCCGTCCAGCGCCTCCTTCAGCACGGCCGACCCGGCCGTCACCGGCACCAGCGTCAGCGGCTCGGTGCCCTCGGTCAGCACGGCACCCGAACGGGCCGCCAGGTCCTGCATGGCGGTGATCCCCGGCACGGTCTCCACGACCACGCCCGGCACCAGCTCGGCGATGGTCTGCGCGAGATACGTGAAGGTCGAGTACACGTTCGGGTCGCCGATGGTCGCGAACGCCACCGAGCCGCGCTCCTTCAGCAGCTCGGCGACCCGCTCCCCGGCGGCGTCCCAGGCGGCCTCCCGACGCGCCCGGTCGCTCCGCTCGTTCAGCGCGAACACCACCCGGACGACCTTCTCCGGCTCCACGTAGTGCAGCACCGTCGCCTCGGCCCGCCCCCGCTCACCGGTGTCCATCACGGGCACGACGACGACCTCGGCGGCGCGCAGCGCGTTGACGCCCTTGACGGTGACCAGCTCCGGATCACCGGGCCCCACGCCGACCCCGACCAACCTGATGCTGCTCATGACGTCCGGCACCTCTCCACGAACCGACGGGCGACACCGGGCTCGGACGCCCAGTGCGTGTGCAGATAACTCGCGTGCACGCCCTGCTGTACGAAACCTTCGACCCGCCGCGCGGGAGCGGTGACGCCCCAGGCGGGAGCCGCCCCGGCGCCCGGCTCGACGACCGTGCGGTGGAACTCGTGCCCGCGCATCCGCGTCCCGGCCGGCGCGAGCACACTGTCCCCGACCGCCACGGCGTCCCGGTAGCCGAGGGTCAGCCGTTCCGTCATCCGCGCGGTGGCGTCCAGCACCCCGCACATCGGCTGCCCGTCCAGCTCCCGGCACAGGTACAGCAGCCCGGCGCACTCGGCGGCCACGGGCGCGCCGGAGCGGGCCAGCTCCCCGATCGCCTTCCGCAACGGCTCGTTGGCCGACAGCTCACCGGCGTACACCTCGGGGAACCCGCCCCCGACGACGAGCCCGGCGGTGCCGTCGGGCAACTGCTCGTCCCGCAGCGGATCGAAGGTGACGACCTGGGCCCCGGCGGCGGCGAGCAGCTCGGTGTGCTCGGCGTAGGAGAAGGTGAAGGCGGGCCCACCGGCGAGGGCGACGACGGGGGCGGGCGCACCGGCGGACGTGTCAGTCGGCCGAGCCCCGGACGGCGCAGCACTGGGGAACTCTCCAGCTGGCCGAGCGCCGGATGCCCCGGAGGGGGACTTCTCAGTTGGCCGAGACGGGTGGGTGGGTGGGAAACCGGGGGTCCAGGGGGCGGAGCCCCCTGGTACGGCACCCGCGCTCCGCGCAAGCGCCTCCAACGCGGCCAGATCACACCCGTCGGCGACCAGCGCAGCCATCGCCGCCACGGCCTCCACCGCATCCCCCTGCCGTTCGGCAACGGGAACCAGCCCCAGATGCCGGGACGGCGTAGCCACGGGCGCGGCCCGCCGCAGCACCCCCAGCACCGGCACCCCGGCCGACTCCAGCGCCTCCCGCAGCAGCGCCTCGTGCCGGTCGGACCCGACCTTGTTGAGGATCACGCCCCCGACCCGCACCTCCGGGTCCCACGACGCGAACCCGTGCACCAGCGCCGCCACCGACCGCGACTGCGACGACGCGTCGACGACGAGCACGACCGGCGCCCCCAGCAGCTTGGCGACATGCGCGGTGGACGCCAGTTCACCCTGCCCCGCGGCACCGTCGTACAGCCCCATCACGCCCTCCACCACGGCCAGGTCGCAGCCCCGCGCCCCGTGCAGGAACAGCGGAGCGACCAGCTCCGGCCCGCACAGGTACGCGTCGAGGTTGCGCCCCACGCGCCCGGTGGCCAGCGCGTGGTACCCGGGGTCGATGTAGTCCGGGCCCACCTTGTGCGGGGACACGGCGAGCCCCCGCGCGGCGAACGCGGCCATCAGCCCCGTGGCGACGGTGGTCTTGCCGCTGCCCGACGAGGGCGCGGCGACGACCAGCCGGGGAACGGACATCACCACTCGATGCCCCTCTGGCCCTTCTGCCCGGCGTCCATCGGATGCTTGACCTTGGACATGTCGGTGACCAGGTCGGCGAAGTCCACCAGCTTCTCCGGCGCGTTCCGCCCGGTGATGACGACGTGCTGGGTGCCCGGCCGGTCCCGCAGCACGGAGATCACCTCGTCGGTGTCGACCCACCCCCAGTGCATGGGGTAGGCGAACTCGTCCAGCACGTACAGCTTGTACGTCTCGGCGGCCAGGTCGCGCTTGACCTGCTCCCAGCCCTCGCGGGCCTTCTCCTCGTTGTCCATCTGGGCGTCGCGCTGGACCCACGACCAGCCCTCGCCCATCTTGTGCCAGGCGACGGTCCCGCCCTCACCCGAGGCGCCGAGGACCCGCAGCGCGTTCTCCTCGCCGACCTTCCACTTCGCCGACTTGACGAACTGGAACACCCCGATCGGCCAGCCCTGGTTCCAGGCGCGCAGCGCGAGCCCGAAGGCCGCCGTCGACTTGCCCTTGCCGATCCCGGTGTGCACGACGACGAGCGGCCGGTTGCGCCGCTGACGGGTCGTCAGTCCGTCGTCGGGGATGACACTCGGCTGTCCCTGAGGCATTACGCGGCCCTCCTGCTCGCACCCTGAACGTCCTTGACCAGCCCGGCGATCGAGTCGGCCCGCAGCTCGTCGAGCGTGACCGCCGTACCGCCGAGATCGGCGGCGAGCTGCCCCGCGAGCCCCAGCCGCACGGGCCCCGACTCGCAGTCCACGACCACGGAGGCGATGCCCTCGGCGGCGAACAGCCGGGCCGCACGGGAGGCGAGCGCCACCGGCTCGGGGCCGCCCGTCGCCCGCCCGTCGGTCACCACGACCACCAGCGCCCGCCGCGCCGGGTCCCGCAGCCGCTCCACGCGCAGCACCTCGTGCGCCTTGAGCAGCCCGGCCGCCAGCGGCGTACGGCCCCCGGTCGGCAGCGACTCCAGCCGGGCCGCCGCCGCGTCCACGGACGAGGTCGGCGGCAGCGCCACGTCGGCGGCGGAGCCCCGGAAGGTCACCAGCCCCACCTTGTCCCGCCGCTGGTAGGCGTCGAGCAGCAGCGACAGCACGGCACCCTTCACCGCGCTCATCCGCTGCCGCGCCGCCATCGACCCGGAGGCGTCCACCACGAACAGCACGAGGTTGCCCTCACGCCCCTCGCGTGCCGCCTGCCGCAGGTCGTCCCGGCGGATCACCAGACCCGGCCCGGACCGGCCCCGCGCCCGCTGGTGCGGAGCCGCGGCGTGCACGGTCGCCGCCAGGTGCAGCTTGGTCAGCGCGCCCTGGGGCCGGCGGGCCCCCGTGGTGCGCCCGTGCTCGGTGCGCGCCCGCGAGCGCCGCCCGGCCGCGCCCTCGCCGATGCCGGGCACGCTCAGCGCCTTGGTGCGAAAGGGCTCCGAGGCACGTGCGGCCGGCTGCTCCTGAGCGCCGGACGGCTGGGGCTGCCCGCCCTCGCCCTCCTCGGGCCGCGCCCCGGTGTCCCCGCCCTGCGGACCGGCGTCCGGCGCGGGCTGACCGCCTCCGCCGCCACCGCCGCCGTCGGGGCCGGGATCGTCGTCGGGGGACTCGCCGGAGAACTCCTCCAGCGTCTGGTCCAGCTTGTCCTCGTCCAGACCGGGCGCGTCGAACGGATTGCGGCGCCGCCGGTGCGGCAGCGCCAGCAGCGCCGCCTGCCGCACGTCCTCCGCGAGCACGTCCGTCCGCCCCGCCCACGCCGCGAGCGCGGTCGCCGTACGCGCCATCACGATGTCCGCGCGCATGCCGTCCACCTCGAAGGCCGCGCAGGTCGCCGCGATCTGCCGCAGCGCGCCGTCGCCGAGCCGCACCTGCGGCAGCAGCGCCCGCGCCGCCGCGATGCGCTGCCGTACCGCGGCCTCCTCCTCGGCCCAGCGGGCGGCGAAGGCGGCGGGGTCGGCGTCGTACGCCAGCCGCCGCTTGACGACCTCCACCCGCTGGTCGGGCTCGCGCGAGGCGGCCACCTCGACGGTCAGCCCGAACCGGTCGAGCAGCTGCGGCCGCAGCTCGCCCTCCTCGGGGTTCATGGTCCCGACGAGCAGGAACCGCGCCGCGTGCCGTACGGAGACACCCTCGCGCTCCACGTACGACGCACCCATCGCCGCCGCGTCCAGCAGCAGGTCGACCAGGTGGTCGTGGAGGAGGTTGACCTCGTCGACGTAGAGGATCCCGCGGTGCGCCTCGGCCAGCAGGCCCGGCTCGAACGCCTTCACGCCCTCGGCGAGTGCCCGCTCGATGTCGAGCGCGCCGACCAGCCGGTCCTCGGACGCGCCGACGGGCAGCTCGACCATCCGGGCGGGACGGTCCACGCCGTTGCCCGCTTCGTGCGGCCCGTCCGGGCAGCCCGGGTCGGGCGCGGCCGGGTCGCAGGAGAAGCGGCAGCCGGGCACCACGGCCACCTCCGGCAGCAGCGCCGACAGCGCCCGCACGGCGGTGGACTTGGCGGTGCCCTTCTCACCGCGCACGAGCACGCCGCCGACGGCCGGGGAGACGGCGTTCAGCAGCAGCGCGAGCCGCAGGTCGTCCTGGCCGACCACGGCCGTGAAGGGAAAGGGGGTGGTCACTGGTCGCCCTCCAGGTCGCCTTCGAGCTCCAGGTAGGTGGCGCGCAGCCGCTCCAGCGTCTCCGTGTCCGGCTCCGCCCACAGGCCGCGGTCGGCGGCCTCCAGCAGCCGCTCGGTGATGCCGCGCAGCGCCCACGGGTTGGACTTCTTCATGAAGTCCCGGTTCTCCGGGTCGAACACGTACTCCGCGCTCAGCTTCTCGTACATCCAGTCGTCGACCACGCCCGCCGTGGCGTCGTAGCCGAACAGGTAGTCCACGGTCGCCGCCATCTCGAAGGCGCCCTTGTAGCCGTGCCGGCGCATGGCCGCCATCCAGCGCGGGTTGACCACGCGGGCCCGGAACACGCGGTGCGTCTCCTCGCCCAGCGTCCGCGTCTTCACCTGGTCCGGCGTCGCCGAGTCGCCTACGTACGCTTCGGGGTTGGCGCCGGTCAGGTGCCGCACCATGGCGACCATGCCGCCGTGGTACTGGAAGTAGTCGTCGGCGTCGACGAGGTCGTGCTCGCGCGTGTCCACGTTCTTCGCGGCGACGGCGATCCGCTTGAACGCCGTCTCCATGTCCCCGCGCGCCGCCCGCCCGTCGAGCCCGCGCCCGTAGGCGTAGCCGCCCCACACGGCGTACACCTCGGCGAGGTCCGCGTCGGAGCGCCAGTTGCGGGCGTCGATCAGCGGCAGCAGACCGGCGCCGTACGCCCCCGGCTTGGAGCCGAAGATACGGGCGGTCGCGCGCCGCCGGTCGCCGTGCTCGGCGCTGTCCTCGTCGACGTGCGCCCGGACATAGTTCCGGTCGGCCGGCTCGTCCAGCTCGGCCACCGCCCGCACCGCGTCGTCGATCAGCCCGACGACGTGCGGGAACGCGTCCCGGAAGAAGCCGGAGATACGGACCGTGACGTCGATGCGCGGCCGGCCCAGCTCCTCCAGCGGCACCACCTCGAAGCCCGTCACCCGGCGCGAGGCCTCGTCCCAGACGGGGCGGCAGCCCAGCAGCGCCAGGATCTCGGCGATGTCGTCGCCCTGGGTGCGCATCGCGGACGTGCCCCAGACGGTCAGGCCCACCGACTTCGGGTAGTCGCCGGTGTCGGCCAGGTACCGCTGCACCAGCGAGTCGGCCAGCGACTGCCCGACCTCCCAGCTGAGCCGCGAGGGGATCGCCTTGGGGTCGACGGAGTAGAAGTTCCGGCCGGTCGGCAGCACGTTGACCAGGCCGCGGGTCGGGGAGCCGGAGGGGCCGGCCGGGACGTAACCGCCGTCCAGGGCACGCAGGATGTGCCCGATCTCGTCCGTGGTGCGGGCGAGGCGCGGTACGACCTCCTGGCAGGCGAACTCCAGCACCGCGACGGCGTCCGGGAGTTCGGTCCCGAGGACCTCCCGCACCAGCGCGGGCACCGCGTCCGCCGCCCACTCCCGGGCCTCCATGCCCTCCGCGACCCGCCGGCACAGCTGCTCCAGCAGGTCGATCGCGTCGGCGGCGGTCCGCGCCGGGCCCTCCACCAGGTCCGTCAGCTCCACCGGCACCTTCACCGGGGTGCCCGGCTCGGCGAGCAGCTCCTTCTCCACCAGGCCGAAGTGCGCGGCCAGGCACGCCCGCAGACCCGGCAGCGCGTTCGCCTGACCACCCCACACCTGCGCGGCGCGCAGCACGGCGAGCACCAGGTTGACGCGCGGCTCACCGACCGGGCCGCCGCCCAGGATGTGCAGGCCGTCGCGGATCTGCACGTCCTTGATCTCGCACAGATAGCCGTCGATGTGCATGACGAACTCGTCGAACTCTTCGTCGTCCGGCTGCTCGTCCACGTGCAGGTCGTGGTGCAGCTCGGCCGCCTTCACCAGCGTCCAGATCTGCGCGCGCACGGCCGGCGCCTTCGCCGGGTCCAGGTCGGAGACGAGCGCGTACTCGTCGAGGAGCTGCTCCAGCTTGGCCAGGTCGCCGTAGGTGTCGGCACGCGCCATCGGCGGCACCAGGTGGTCGACGACCGTGGCGTGCCCGCGCCGCTTGGCCTGGGTGCCCTCGCCGGGGTCGTTGACGATGAACGGGTAGACCAGCGGCAGGTCGCCGAGGACCGCGTCCGGCGCGCAGCCGCCGCTGAGCCCGAGGCCCTTGCCCGGCAGCCACTCCATCGTGCCGTGCTTGCCCATGTGCACGATCGCGTCGGCGCCGAAGCTGTTGTCCAGCCAGCGGTAGGCCGCCATGTAGTGGTGGGACGGCGGCATGTCCGGGTCGTGGTAGATCGCGATCGGGTTCTCGCCGAAGCCGCGCGGCGGCTGGATCATCACCACGACGTTCCCGAACTGCAGGGACGCCAGCACGATGTCGTCGCCGTCGACGTACAGGGAGCCCGGCGGCTCGCCCCACGCCTCGGTCATCGCCTCGCGCAGCTCCGGGTCCAGCTTCTCGAACCACGCCCGGTAGTCCGCGAGCGGCACCCGCGCGGGCGCCGCCGCCAGCTGCTCCTCGGTCAGCCACTCGACGTCGTGGCCGCCGGCCTCGATCAGCCGGTGGATCAGCTCGTCGCCGTTGTCGGGGTACCCCTCGACGCCGTACCCGGCATCCCGCAGCGCGTCGAGCACGCGGACCGCCGAGGCGGGCGTGTCCAGGCCGACCGCGTTGCCGACGCGGGAGTGCTTGGTCGGGTACGCGGTGAAGACCAGCGCGATCTTCTTCTCGGCGTTCGGCTTGTGCTTCAGCCGGGCGTGCCGCACCGCGATGCCGGCCACGCGCGCGGCCCGCTCCGGGTCGGCGACGTACACCGGCACGTCGTCCGGGCCCTGCTCCTTGAAGGAGAACGGCACGGTGATCAGACGGCCGTCGAACTCCGGGATGGCGACCTGCATCGCCGCGTCCATCGGGGACAGCGCGGCGTCCGAGTCCTGCCAGGCGCTCTTGGAGGAGGTCAGGCAGAGGCCCTGGAGCACGGGAAGGTTCAGGTCGGCGAGCGCGCCGATGTCCCAGGACTCCTCGTCGCCGCCGGCCGAGGCCTGCGAGGCGTGCGTGCCGCCCGCCGCGAGGACGGTGGCGACGAGCGCGTCGGCCCCGCCGAGGATCTCGTACAGCCCCGCGTCCGCACCGCGCAGCGAACCGCAGTACACCGGCAGCGCGTTGGCGCCCTGCGCCTCGATCGCCTCGCACAGCGTGTCCACGAAGGCGGTGTTGCCGCTCAGTTCGTGGGCGCGGTAGAAGAGCACGCCGACGGTCGGACGGCCGTCCCGGATCTCGTACGAACCGTGGACGCCGAACTCCGGCATCTTCCGCGGCTCCTCGAAGCCCTCGCCGGTCAGCAGCACGGTGTCCGACAGGAACCGGGACAGCTCCAGCAGGTTGGCGGGGCCGCCCTCCACCAGGTACTTCAGCGCCTCCGCGACCACGCCCGCGGGCACGCTCGACTCGGCCATCAGCTCCGCGTCCGGCACGGCCTCGCCGCCCAGCAGCACGGTCGGCACGCCGGACGCCTTCAGCGCGGCGAGCCCGTCCTCCCAGGCGCGCTTGCCGCCCAGCAGCCGCACGACGGCGACGTCGGCGCCGTCCAGCAGCCGCGGCAGCTCCTCGCCGACGTCCACCCGGGTGGGGTTGCCGATGCGGTAGTCGGCGCCGGAGGCGCGGGCCGCCAGCAGGTCCGTGTCGGCGGTCGACAACAACAACACTGTGCTCATGCGGGCGCTCCCGGTGGAATGAAAGGCAGTCCTTGCGGCGCGCCCGACTCGATGAGCCGCCACAGCGCGTCCGTGTCCGCGTGCTGTTCGATCAGGTCGCCGAGCCGGTCGAGCTGCTCCTCGCGCAGCGCGGCGAACGAGGTGCCGGGCGCCGGGACGAAGCGGCGGCCCGCGGCGGCGGCCACCTCGCGCAGGAAGGCACGCCGGAAGCCGTCCGACTCCAGTGAGCCGTGCCAGTGCGTGCCCCAGGTCTGCCCGACGCGGCAGCCGTCCAGGAAGGGCTCACCGCCCATGACGTCGGCGACGCCGTGGTGGATCTCGTAGCCCTCGACGTGCTCGCCGAGCGCCTCGCCCCGCGGCCGTGTGAGGGTCTTCTCGCGGGCGAACCGCACCCGCACCGGCAGCACGCCGAGCCCGTCGACGTGCCCGCGCCGGCTCTCCACCTCGTCCTCGATGTGCTCGCCGAGGATCTGGAAGCCGCCGCAGATGCCGAGGACCGGGCGGCCCTCGGCGGCCCTGCGCACCAGCGCGTCCGCCAGGCCGCGTTCGCGCAGCCACTCCAGCGCGCGGACCGTGCCGCGCGTCCCCGGGATCACCACCAGGTCCGCGTCGACCAGTTCCTCCGGCCGGTCCACGAACCGCACGACCACGCCGGGTTCGGCGGCGAGCGCGTCGACGTCGGTGAAGTTGGACATCAGCGGGATCGCGCAGACGGCGACCCGCAGCACGTCCTCACCGACGGGCGGGGAGACGTTCGACTCGCGGACCGTGCCGCGCAGGGACACCCGCAGTCCGTCCTCCTCGTCGATGCCGAGCCCGTGCCGGAAGGGCAGCACGCCGTACGTGGGCCGCCCGGTGAGGTCCTTCAGCATGTCCAGGCCCGGCTCCAGCAGGGACACGTCGCCGCGGAACTTGTTGACGAGGAACCCGGCGACCAACTCCTGGTCCTCGGGCGAGAGCAGGGCGACCGTGCCGAAGAAGGAGGCGAAGACGCCGCCGCGGTCGATGTCGCCGACGACGAGCACCGGCAGCCGCGCGCCCCGCGCGATCCCCATGTTCACGATGTCGGTCCGCCGCAGGTTGATCTCCGCCGGACTGCCCGCCCCCTCACAGATCACCGCGTCATACGTGCCCCGCAACTCGGCCAGGCACTCCAGCACCGTGCCCAGCAGCTTCTGCTGCCGTCCGCCGTGGTAGCCGCGGGCGCTCAGCTCACCGACCGGCTTGCCGAGCAGCACGACCTGGCTGCTCTGCTCGCCACCGGGCTTGAGCAGCACGGGGTTCATCTGCGCGGTCGGCTCGATGCGGCACGCCTGCGCCTGCATGGCCTGCGCCCGCCCGATCTCGGCGCCCTCGCGCGTCACGAACGAGTTCAGGGACATGTTCTGCGCCTTGAAGGGCGCCACCTTCACGCCCTGCCGCACCAGCCACCGGCAGATCCCGGCGGTGACGACGCTCTTGCCGGCGTCGGAGGTGGTGCCGGCGACGAGAAGCCCGCCGTTCATGCCTTACGCCCCTTCCTGAACAGGCGTGCGCCCGCGCACACGCCGAGCGCCAGCCAGCTCACGCGCCGGGACAGCCGTACCGCCCGGCCGATGTCGTGCGGGGCGACCGCGCGCCCCTGAAGGTTCAGCACGGGCCGGTGCTCCACGCGCCCCCCGTACGACAGCGTCCCGCCGAGCCGCACCCCGAGCGCCCCCGCGAAAGAGGCCTCCACCGGGCCCGCGTTGGGACTGGGATGCCGGTGGGCGTCGGCCCGCCACGCCCGCACGGCACCGCGCGGATCCGGCCCGGCGAGCGTGGCCAGTACGGCGGTCAGCCGGGCCCCCGGCCACCCGGCGAGGTCGTCGAGCCGGGCGGAGGCCCAGCCGAACCGCCGGTAGCGGCGCGACCTGTGACCGACCATGGCGTCCAGCGTGTTGACGGCCCGGAAGCCCAGCAGCCCCGGCACCCCGCCGAGCGCCCCCCACACCAGCGCGCCGACGACGGCGTCGGAGGTGTTCTCGGCGACGGACTCCACCACCGCGCGGGCGATGCCGTCGGCGTCCAGCGCCTGCGGATCCCGCCCGCACAGATGCGGCAGCCGGGCCCGCGCGGCCTCCACGTCGCCGTCCTCCAGCGCCCGGCCGATGGTCCCCGCCTCGCGGGCGAGCGATGTGCCGCCCACGACGGACCAGGTGGCGGCCGCGGTCAGCGCGACGGAGGCGGCGGGGGAGCGGCGTACGGCACGCGCCGCGAGCGCGCCCAGCGCGACGGCGCCACCGGCGCACACGGCGGTGTGCAGCGCGCCTCGGCCGCGGTGGTCGCGGTACAGGACGCGTTCGACGGCGGCCGCGGCCCGGCCGAACGCGGCGACCGGGTGCCCGCGGCGCGGGTCGCCGAGGAGCAGGTCGCCGAGGAGGCCGGTGGCGGCGCCGTACGCGAAGACACGTTCGGCACGCATGGGCTCAGCCGGCCGCGGGGGCGGTGGCGAGCCTGGTGACGGTCCTCGATCGGCAGCCGAGCATGGCGGTATGTCCTCACTCAGGGTGTCCGCGCCCTGGTTCGACGAGACCGGCGGCGAGAGTTCCTGGCTCCCGGGGTTCGCACCCCGGTGACAGTGGCGGGACCGCGCCGGACTTGCACCGGCTTCCTCTTCTGCCGCCGTACATGGCCCCGGCAGTCCACCACGGTCCCGGAAGGGCCGTCAACTTGCCGTTGACCTGCGAGGGGAGAGTGTGGAGAACCCCACATCCCGTGCGTGCCGGGCGCCTCGGCGGACACACGTCCGCCCTGCCGGTCCCGCGGTGGGGCGGGCCGGGCAGGGCGGGCGGGGAGGTGGGGCCGGTTCAGGCCACGATGAGGTTGATGCCGTACGCCACCGCCGCGGCGCAGGCCGCGAAGCACACGTACGCGCCGGTGACCGCGAGGGCGGCCGAGCCGCCCTGGGCCGTGGCCCGCTCGCGGCGCGAGAGGCCCATGATGCCGAGGGTGAACAGGGCCACGAGGCCCACGGTGACCACGAGGCTGACGCCGAAGACGGAGCCGAGGGCCGCCCAGTCGATCTTCATGCTGCTGCTTCCTTGAGTGGGGGAGTGCCTGGCCGGCCGGTGCTCAGACCGCGGCCGGGGGAGCGGCGGGCTCGGGCGTCGCCGCGACGGGGGCCGGCGCGGGGGCCGCGATGGTGGCCGACAGGCCGTCGGCCGCCGGGACGGACGCGGGGGGCGGGGTCACCACGGCGATCGCGGTGGTCACCACGCCGGGCGGTTCCTCGACCTCGTTGACGTTGCTGTGGTCGACGACCTCGCGGCGCGACACCTTCCAGATCGCGGCGCTGGAGGCGACCAGGAAGACGGCCACGACCGCGGTGCCCCAGTCGCCGAAGCCGGTGACGTACTCGGCGAGCGCGCCCACCAGGGCGGCGGCCGGCAGGGTCAGGCCCCAGGCCACGAACATGCGGGTCGCGGTGGACCAGCGGACCACGCCGCCCTTGCGGCCGAGGCCCGCGCCCATCACGGAGCCGGAGACCGAGTGCGTGGTGGACAGCGAGAAGCCCAGGTGCGAGGAGGCCAGGATGACCGTCGCGGCGCTGGTCTGGGCGGCGAAGCCCTGCTGCGGCTGGAGGTCGGTCAGGCCCTTGCCCATGGTGCGGATGATGCGCCAGCCGCCGAGGTAGGTGCCGAGCGCGATGGCCAGGCCGGCGGAGAGGATCACCCAGGTGGGAGGGTCGGAGTCGGGGGCGACGACGCCGCCGGCGACCAGGGCGAGGGTGATGATGCCCATCGTCTTCTGGGCGTCGTTGGTGCCGTGCGCCAGGGAGACCAGGCCGGCGGAGGCGATCTGGCCGACGCGGTAGCCCTTCTCGGCCGCCTTGCCGTCGGCCTTCCTGCCCAGGGTGTAGGACAGGCGGGTCGCGAACATCGCGGCGACGCCCGCCACGATCGGGGCCGCGACCGCCGGGAGCAGCACCTTGGTGACCAGGACGTCACCGTGCACCGCGCCCGTGCCGGCGGAGGCGATGGTGGCGCCGATCAGACCGCCCATGAGGGCGTGGGAGGAGCTGGAGGGCAGGCCCACCAGCCAGGTCAGCAGGTTCCAGAGGATCGCGCCGACCAGGGCGGCGAAGATGACCTCGGGACGGATGCCGGTCTCGTCGACCAGACCCTTGGAGATGGTGTTGGCCACCTCGACGGAGAGGAAGGCGCCGACAAGGTTCAGCACGGCGGACATGGCCACCGCGACCTTGGGCTTGAGTGCACCGGTGGAGATGGTCGTCGCCATCGCGTTCGCGGTGTCGTGGAAACCGTTCGTGAAATCGAACGCGAGTGCGGTTACCACCACAATCGCGAGGATCAGCGAGAAGCTTTCCATTTACCCAGGCAATCGTTCGAAGTCATTGGCGGGTCGAACGTAAGTAACCAGGGTGAACGGAAGGTGAACTGGGACGGGCGCCGGAGTGTCGGAAAGCGAGGACCGCCGCTCCGCTCGATCCGGGGCGGAGGCGGCGGCCCGGACACCGCACGGCCGGCGGACGCGGGCGGCCCTTCGCGGGCGGACCGGGAGGCCGGAAAAGAGATTCCGGTCACTCTCCTCCGACCGGTCGTGACCAGGCCTTTTCCACGGCGTGATCCGGCCCTCCGCACCGGGACCGCCCCCGGCGACCGGCCCCGGCTGGCAGGATCACGGCATGACCGACGAACAGCGGGATGCGGGGGCCGGGCGGGGCGCCCGGGAGGGCGCACAGGAGGCACGGGGGCGTGCGGGGGAGGTGCCGGGGAGCGCGGGGAGCGCGGAGGGCGCGGAAGGCCCGGAGGGCGTTCGGGAAGCGGAGGCGCGGGCCTGGGAGGCGCTCGTCGCCACCGCGCGCCGCACCGTCGCCGACGGCCTCGTCGTCGGCACCTCCGGCAACGTCTCCGTCCGCGTGGGCGACACCGTGCTGGTCACGCCCTCGGGCGTGCCCTACGACCGGCTCTCCCCGGACGACCTCACCGCCGTCGACCTCGACGGACGGCAGGTGCGCGGCACCCTCGTCCCGACCAGCGAGCTGCCCATGCACCTCACGGTCTACCGGCACACCGACGCCCGCGCCGTCGTGCACACCCACGCCGTGCACGCCACCGCCGTCTCGCTGCTCGTCCCCGAGCTGCCGCTGGTGCACTACATGGCCGCCGCGCTCGGCGGACCCGTCCAGGTCGCCCCCTACGCGACCTACGGCACCGAGGAGTTGGCCGAGAACATGCGGCGCGCCCTCGCCGACCGCACCGGCTGCCTGCTCCAGAACCACGGCACCATCACCTACGGCGCCACCCTCGACCAGGCCTACGACCGCACCGCCCAGCTGGAGTGGATGTGCCGGCTGTGGCTGACCGCCGCGTCCGTGCCCGGCCGCACCCCGCACCTGCTGACCGAGGAACAGCTCACCCGGACGGCGGAGAAGCTGCGGGGGTACGGGCAGCCGGGTTGAGCGGTCGGCGGACTGTGGGTCGGGGGCGCCGCTTTCCGTGCGGCCGCCACACACCGCAGGCCGGGAAGGCCGCTTTCCGCGTCGCCGACGGCGCGCTTGCCGGCCGCCGTCACTCCCCGCCCGCCTCCCACTGGCCGGTGAACCGTTCCGCCGGGACACTGGACGGGTGCGCACTGTCAGAGCGACGGCCGCTGCCGTCACCGCCGTGATGGGTGCCGGGGCCGCCGCCGTGGTCGCCGGCCGGCTCGCCAGCGACGCGGCGCTCAAGGCGCCCGCCGGCCGACCACTGCCCACCGAACCCCGGCTCACCGTGCACGCCACGGCCGCCGGCCGGATCGCCCTCACCCGGGACCTCGCGGCCCTGCGCCCCGGCACCTACGGCCTCGCCGGGGACGGCTCGCACGCGGTCGTCGGGCAGGTCCTCACCGCCGCCGACCACGCCGCCGACACGGTCGTACGGCGCCTCGAACGCGTCACCCACGGGAGCCTCGAACCCGGCGACAAGGTGTGGCTCACCCCCAACCTGTACGTCGGCGACCCGCGCGCGGCCCTCGGCCTGGACCACGCCGACGTCGACGTCCCCGGCGAACTCGGCCCGCTGCCCGCCTGGTTCGTGCCCGCCGCCCGCGACACCTGGGTCATCGCCGTGCACGGCCTGGGCACCACCCGCGAACACGCCATGAACCTCATGCAGTTCCTGCACCGACTGCGCCTCCCCGTGCTCGCCCTCGCCTACCGCGGCGACCTCGGCGCGCCCCGGCCCCCGGACGGCCTCAACCACCTCGGCGACAGCGAGTGGCGCGACCTCGACGCGGCGGTCCGGTACGCCGTGCGCTACGGCGCCCGCCGCATCGTCGTGCTCGGCTGGTCCACCGGCGCCACGATGGCGCTGCGCGCCGTCGCGCACTCGGCCGTCGGGGACCGCATCTCCGGGCTCGTCCTGGACTCGCCGGTGCTCAGCTGGGAGGCGACGCTGCGCGCCCTGGCCACGGCCCGGCGCACCCCGGGCGCGCTGCTGCCGCTCGCGGTCCGCGCCGCACAGGGCCGCGCCGGGCTGCACGCCGACCGCACCGACGACGGCGCCGGCCCCGGCCGGCTCACGGTGCCGACCCTGATCTTCCACGGCCCCGGCGACACGGTCGCGCCCTGGGCCTACTCCCGCCGCCTCGCCGACCGCCACCCCGGCCTCGTCGCCCTGCGCACCGTCGCGCAGGCCCCGCACGCCGCGATGTGGAACGCCGACCCGGCCGCCTACGAGGAGGCCCTGCGCCGCTTCCTGACCCCGCTCATGTGACACCGTCCCCGGGGCGCGGCGACGCGGCCGTACCAAGCCGGTCACCCTCATTCCGCTTATGTCCCCGCGCGGTCCCCTCCCGGCCCTTCCGCCGACGCTCACACCCCTGGCCGGTTCCCGCCTTCCACCACCTTTCCCGGCCGCCTCCGTTGGCCATCCCCGTCGCCCCCCGTGACATTCCGTTTGGGTTTTCGGACCGTCAACCGGAAGACTGCACCCGTGACGTCCCGTATCCCGCGCGACTCCAGGCTTCGACTCGTCCGACCGCGACCCCTGGCCGCCGCCCCCAGAGCTGTGAACCAGCGGCGCCCCCGCCGCCGCGCACCCCGCCCGCCCGAGGGCACGCCGGCCCCCTCGGAGCTGGCCGGAATGGCACGCTCGGGATTGGCGGGCGCGGTCCGCGTCGCCCGCTGGGCCGACTCCGCCCTCGGCCCCGGCCGGGCCGGCGCCACCGCCGACGGCAAGGCCACTCTCTCCGAGGCGACCGCCGAACGGGCCGCCCGGGAGCTCGGCCTGACCGTCGCTCAGGTCCGTGCCGACTGGGACACCGCCCGCCTGGCCGGCCTCGTCGAGGTGCACGGCGACAGCGCCCGCCCCGGCTGGCGGCTGCGCGCCTGGGACCGCGACGACAGTGCCGTGCTGCGCGGCTGGGTGGCCCTCTTCGACGCCTGGTCGCTCGCCCATCCGGAACCGGCCGACCACGAGCCCTCCGCCGTCGCCGAGGTCGTCTCGGCCATGCCCCAGGTGCTCTCCTTCCTCCAGCTGTCCGCCGGCCCCGTCCCCGTCGACCAGCTCCTGGACCTGCTCCGCCAGCGGGTCACGGAACTCCGCACGGAACGCTGCGAGGTCCCGTACGGGCCCCAGCCCGTCCCGACGACGCCCGACGGGCCGACGGGGCAGGCCGGGCCCGTGGACGCGTCCGCCGGGCCGACCGGTGCGGCGCCGACCGCGGACGGCACCGCCGTGCCGACCGTGCCCGCGCAGCGGCCGGGCACCGCGCCCGCCGCGACGGCCGGTGCGACGCCCTCCGCCGGCGCGTCCGCCGGACCGCTCGACGGCACCGCCCTGGCCCCGGCCGCCGGCGCCGAAGCGGTCGCCTCCGCCGCCGCCGACCCGGCGGAGGCCGTGGGCGAGGCCGAGCTGGCGCCGCTGCTGGACTGGGCGCTGCGTGCGCTCGCCTCCGTCGGCGCCCTGACCTACGGCGACGGCCAGGCCACGCTCACGCCGCTGGGCAGCTGGGCGGTCTGGGTCAAGCTGGAGCAGATCTGCGTCGCCGCGCAGAGCCCCGCCGGCAACATCGAGCAGTCGGCCGAGGACATGCTGCGCGGCTGCGCCCAGCTGCGCCCCAACGCCGCCCGCGCCGAGTACCGCGCCTGGCTCGCCGCCCGCCCCGTCGGCAGCGCCGTCACCGAGCTGCTCGAGGCCGCCCGCGGCGACGACGCCCTGCTGCGCGGCCTCGCCTTCGAGGCGCTGCGCGTCGTCGGCGCCCCCGCCGAGCCCGACGTCCGCGCCGTCGTCGACGAGCCGGCGCTGCGGCCGTACGCCCTGCTGTGGCTGGCCGAGCACGACGGGGTCGACCCGGAGGACGCCCACGAGGTGCTCACCCGCGAGGAGGCCACCTGGCTGTGGGTGGACACGGCCGCCGCGGTCGCCGACCACGGGGAGGCGCCGATGCTGGTGCGGCACCTGGAGTCCGCGCTCCAGCCGACCGTCCCCGCACTGCTCGACGAGGTCCGCGCCGTCGGCCACCCGCGCACCGTGCAGGTCCTGGTCGCCCTCGCCGCCGCCCACCCGGACCCGGCCCTGGCGAAGGCCGTACGCCGGGCGGCGTTCCAGGTCCACACGGGAGGCTGACCCGCCCGGGCCCAGGCTGACCCGCCCGGGCCCAGGCCGACCCGCCCGGGCCCAGGCCGACCCGCCCGGGCCCAGGCCGACCCGACCTCGTGCGCCCCGGGCCCGGCCGACCCGATCTCGGGCGCCCGGGATCCCGGATCTCGGATCCCCGGGCCCCAGGCGGCCCCGGGTCCCGGAGTGCCGGTCAGGCCTCAGCGCAGGGCCGGCCAGGGCCTCTCAGGCACCGGTGCGGGGCCGGGGAACGTTCGGGCGACACGCGGTCTACGCGATCGACGCGGCGCCGGCGCCCCCTGGTCACTGCGGCCGGGGCCGGGTAACAGCGCGGTGAGCTGCCTCCGGCACCGGGGTGCGGCCCGCGGTCCGCTGTTCGGGCCCCGACACGCACCGGCGCACCCGCTCCGCCCGGGCACCGCCCGATCCCACCCCGGCCCGGCACCGCCCGTCGCCCCGGCACCACCCCCAGGCCCGCCCCGGCGGCACCCCCGCGCCTCAGCCTCAGCCCGGTATCTCCGGCGCATACGTCCCGAAGCTCCACACATTGCCCTCGGCGTCCCGCGCCATGTAGTCCCGCGAGCCGTAGTCCTGGTCCGTCGGGGGCATCAGGATCTCCGCGCCGTGCTCCACCGCCTGGCGGTGGTGGGCGTCGACGTCGTCCACCACGACGTACACCCCCGTCGTGCCCGCGTCCTTCATCGCCGCGTCGAAGACGCCGCCGCGGCCCTTGGAGCCGAGCATCACCACGCCGTTGCCCTGCGCCAGCTCGGCGTGCAGCACCGAGCCGTCCTCGCCCTCGTACACCGCCAGCTCCGTGAACCCGAAGGCCTCCGTGAGCTGCCGGATCGCCGCCTTGGCGTCCGCGTACAGCAGCGTCGGGAAGACGCTCGGACGTCCGCCGCTCATGCCCGCCATGCCGATCACTCCCTTGTGACCACCGCCGTTCCGGGGGCCGGATCCCGACCCACAGCCAGCATCGCAGCCACCACTGACAACGGCCCGCGGCCGGCGGACCCGCCCCTCACCGGAACGTGTCGCACCGCCCCATGTCCCCGCTGCGGTACCCCGTGTCGAACCACTGCTGCCGCTGCTCCGCCGACCCGTGCGTCCACGTCTCCGGCGTCACCCGGCCCTGGAACCGCTCCTGGATCCGGTCGTCGCCCACGGCCGCCGCCGCGTCCAGCCCGTCACGGATGTCGGCGTCGGTGAGGCTGCTGATCAGGGGCCGCCCGGTCGACTCGTCCGGCGTCGTCGTCGCGTGCCGCGCCCACACCCCGGCGTAGCAGTCGGCCTGCAGCTCCACGCTCACCGAGCCGCTGCCCGTGCCCGTCCGCCCGTCCTGCGCGCGCCCGAGCGTGCCCGTCAGGTCCTGCACATGGTGGCCGTACTCGTGCGCCACCACGTACGCCTGCGCGAACGGGCCCCCGCTCGCCCCGAACGTCGTCCGCAGCTCCTCGAAGAAGTCCAGGTCCAGATAGACCTTCCGGTCCCCGGGGCAGTAGAACGGCCCCACCGCCGAGGTCGCCGTCCCGCACGCCGTCCCCACCCGCTGACTGAAGAAGACCGTAAGGGAGCGGCCGTAACTCCCGCCGCGCCGCGCCAACTCCGCGTCCCAGAAGTCCTGCACGCTGTTGACCACGGCGACCATGCGGCAGTCGTCCCGCGTGTTCGCGTCCCGCCCGCTGTGGCAGCTCTGCCGCACCTCGGCGAACGAGGACGCGGCCGGGGCCGGCTGATCGCCGGAGGACAGCCCGAGCTGGTCCGGGCCGACGCCGAGGAACAGGCCGAGCAGCAGCGCGATCAGCCCCACGACGCCACCGCCGACGGTGGCCCGCCCACCCGGGATCCGGCTGCCGCGCACATCCTGCACCTCGGAGGTGTCCAGACGGGCGTCGTCGTCGAACTGCACCGGTCACCACCCTCTGCGCACGGAATCCTTCGGGGCATCCTCGCCCGCCCGTCCGCCCCCGGCGCCGTGCGCACGGCCGAACGGGCGAACGGGCGAACGGTCGCGACCGCTACCGGATGCCCGGAGCGAGACGAACCGAACACCCGGACACAGAAAAAGTGGTTGCATCGCACCGTTAGACTGGCCGCATGGCCATTCTCCTCGCGCATTAGACAGCGGGTACGACCTCAGCCGCCCACCCGCCCATTCCATTCGCCCTGGAGTCTGTCCGTGATCTCCGCCTCCGGTATCGAGCTGCGTGCCGGTGCCCGCATCCTCATCGAGAACGCCAGTTTCCGCGTCGCCAAGGGCGACCGCATCGGCCTGGTCGGCCGCAACGGCGCCGGCAAGACCACCCTCACCAAGTGCCTGGCCGGTGAGGGCATCCCCGCGGCCGGCACCATCACCCGCTCCGGCGAGGTCGGCTACCTCCCGCAGGACCCCCGCACCGGCGACCTCGACGTCCTCGCTCGCGACCGCATCCTCTCCGCGCGCGGCCTGGACGTCCTGATCCGCAAGATGCGCGAGAACGAGCAGCGCATCGCGGGCGGCCAGGGCGCCACCCGCGAGAAGGCCCTCAAGCAGTACGAGCGCCAGGAGACGGAGTTCCTCACCAAGGGCGGGTACGCCGCCGAGGCCGAGGCCGCCACCATCGCGGCCGCGCTCAACCTGCCCGACCGGGTGCTCGGCCAGCCCCTGCACACGCTCTCCGGCGGTCAGCGCCGCCGCGTCGAGCTGGCCCGGATCCTCTTCTCCGACGCCGACACCCTGCTGCTGGACGAGCCGACCAACCACCTCGACGCCGACTCGATCATCTGGCTGCGCGACTACCTCAAGACCTACCGCGGCGGCTTCATCGTGATCTCCCACGACGTCGACCTGGTCGAGACGGTCGTCAACAAGGTGTTCTACCTGGACGCCAACCGCGCCCAGATCGACATCTACAACATGGGCTGGAAGCTCTACCAGCAGCAGCGCGAGGCCGACGAGAAGCGCCGCAAGCGCGAGCGCGCCAACGCCGAGAAGAAGGCCGCCGCGCTCAACGCGCAGGCCGACAAGATGCGCGCCAAGGCCACCAAGACGGTCGCCGCGCAGAACATGGCCCGCCGCGCCGAGAAGCTCCTGTCCGGTCTGGAGGAGGTCCGCCAGAAGGACAAGGTCGCCAAGCTGCGCTTCCCGGAGCCCGCGCCCTGCGGCAAGACCCCGCTGATGGCCGAGGGCCTGTCGAAGTCGTACGGCTCCCTGGAGATCTTCACCGACGTCGACCTGGCGATCGACAAGGGCTCCCGGGTCGTCATCCTCGGCCTCAACGGCGCCGGCAAGACGACCCTGCTCCGCCTCCTCGCGGGCGTGGAGCAGCCCGACACCGGCGCGGTCGTCCCCGGCCACGGCCTCAAGCTCGGCTACTACGCGCAGGAGCACGAGACCCTCGACCCGGACCGCACGGTCCTGGAGAACATGCGCTCCGCCGCGCCCGACATGGACCTCGTCGAGGTCCGCAAGGTGCTCGGCTCGTTCCTGTTCTCCGGCGACGACGTCGACAAGCCGGCCGGGGTCCTCTCCGGCGGCGAGAAGACGCGGCTGGCGCTGGCGACCCTGGTGGTCTCCTCGGCGAACGTGCTGCTCCTGGACGAGCCCACCAACAACCTCGACCCGGCCAGCCGCGAGGAGATCCTCGGCGCGCTGCGCACCTACACGGGCGCGGTCGTCCTGGTCACCCACGACGAGGGCGCCGTCGAGGCGCTGCAGCCGGAGCGGATCATCCTGCTGCCGGACGGCGTCGAGGACCTGTGGGGCGCGGACTACGCAGATCTCGTCGCCCTGGCTTGATCGAATGGATGATCGCCCGCGTATGGATCATTCGGCCCATCGGTGATCCATCATCTGTGTGAGATCTCCTCGTACCGAGGTGTGTCCTACATTCACCTTCCGGCCGAGCCCTTGTCTCCCAAGGGCTCGGCCGTCCCGCATCCCTGACCTGGCACTTCGCGGAAGAACCCGTTCGGCCGTACGGACACCCGTGTCAGGAATCACAAGTTCCGCTTGTGGGGACGCGCTCCTGTCGTCAAAACCCTCTCGCACCGACCTTGCCGAATGGGTGGCCATCGGGCCGGGAAGGGGTGATCATGAGGGGACCAGAGCGCACTTCCCATGAGGAGGCACGGGTGGCCGAGACTCTGAAGAAGGGCAGCCGGGTGACCGGCGCCGCGCGCGACAAGCTCGCGGCAGACCTGAAGAAGAAGTACGACGCCGGTGCGAGCATCCGGGCGTTGGCCGAGGAGACCGGCCGCTCGTACGGATTCGTGCACCGGATGCTCAGTGAGTCGGGCGTCACGCTCCGAGGGCGTGGCGGGGCGACACGGGGCAAAAAGGCCCAGACGGCCTGACACCCCGGGCGGCCCATCGGCTTCGATGGTGGCCACCCGGTCGGTGTCCTCCGCGGTCCTTCAGGGGCCCGGTGGGACGCCGTACCGACCGGGTGGTTACTGTGCAGTCACTTAGCTGACCGCACCCACCGGAGGCGCACATGGCTTCGCCCGCCCAGCCCGACACGGAACAACACCTCGTTCCCCTGCTCGACAAGGACGGCGTACGGCTCACCGTCGACGACGCGATCGCCACGGTGACGCTGACCAACCCGGCCAAGCGCAACGCGCAGAGCCCCGCCCTGTGGCGGGCGCTCACCGAGGCCGGGCGGCTGCTGCCGGGCTCCGTCCGTGTGGTCGTGCTGCGCGGTGAGGGCAAGTCCTTCTCCGCCGGCCTCGACCGGCAGATGTTCACGCCCGAGGGGATCGAGGGCGAGCCGTCGTTCGTCGACCTCGCGCGCAGCAGCGACGCCGACCTGGACGCGGCGATCGCCTCCTTCCAGGAGGCCTTCACCTGGTGGCGGCGCAGCGACATCGTCTCCATCGCCGCCGTGCAGGGCCATGCGATCGGGGCGGGCTTCCAGCTCGCCCTCGCCTGCGACCTGCGCGTCGTCGCCGACGACGTGCAGTTCGCCATGCGCGAGACCAGCCTCGGCCTCGTACCCGACCTCACGGGCACGCACCCGCTGGTGGGCCTCGTCGGTTACGCCCGCGCGCTGGAGATCTGCGCGACCGGGCGCTTCGTCCTGGCCGAGGAGGCGGTGAACTCCGGCCTGGCCAACCTCGCCGTGCCCGTCGACCAGCTCGACGCGGCCGTCACCGACCTGGCCGCGGCCCTGCTGTCCGCTCCGCGCGACGCCGTCATCGAGACCAAGGCCCTGCTGCGCGGCGCCGTGGACCGCACCTACGACGAACAGCGCGCCGCCGAACGCCAGGCCCAGGCCCGCCGCCTGCGCGACCTGGCGGGCCTCGGCGACTGACGCCCCGCGTCCCGGGCGGCCCGGCCGGTCCGGCGACCGGCCGACGCCCGTGACCGGCCGACGCCCGTGACCGGCCGACGCCCGTGACCGGCCGCGATCAGCTGAGGCCCGGGTCCGGCCGACGCCCGGTGACCGGCCGCGATCGGGGGAATGGCCGGGATCGGGTGAAAGGCCGGGGTCGGCGGTGACAGGCCGGGCCGGCGTGATCGTCGGGCCCGGGGGTCAGCTCACCGACGTCACCAGGACCGCCACCGTCGGACGGTCCTCCAGGGCCTCCGTCACCGCCGCGCGCACCGCCCGGGCCACGTCCACGGCCCGGTGGTCCCCGGCGACGGCGAGCTCCACCCGGACATGCCGGCGCGGCAGGGCGGCGACCGGGTGCGGACCCTCGCCGACATGGACCGCCCGGCCCAGGAACCCGGTCAGCCCGGTCACCCCCGGCACGGCGAGCGCCGCCCGCCGGACCCGGGCCTCGTAGCTGTCAGCACCCTCGGCAGCGGCCTCGGAGCCCGCGCCGCCCTCGGTGCTCCCTGCCTCGCTGCCGCCGGTGCCCTCAGCGCCCGGCCCCGACTCGGCGGTCCGCACCAGTTCCGCCACGGCCTCCGCCACCTCTTCCGCCTGCGGCGCCGCAGGCGGCCCCGATTGCGCCTCCGCGCCGGACTGCGGCCTCGGCCCCCGCGCCGCCTCCGGCCCAGGTGCCGCGCTCGGCCCGGGCGCTGCCTGCCCCGGCCCCGGCCCCGCCACCGGTCCTGGCGCTGCCGGCCCCGGCCCCGCCACCGCCGGGCCTGGCGCCGCCGGACCCGGTGTAGCCGCCTGCCCCCGCCCCGCCACCGCCGGCCCTGGCGCCGCCGACCCCGGCCCCGCCACCGCGCTCGACCCCGGCCCCGCCACCGGTCCTGGCGCCGTCGACCCCGGCCCCGCCACCCCGCTCGGAGCCGTCACCGCTCCCGCCTCCGGCCCCGCCACCCCGCTCGGCTCCTGCTCGGTCTCCAGCAGGTCCGTGACCCGTAGGTCGACCTCCGTGACCGCCAGGCCCAGGTGTTCCGCCGCCCGGGTGAGTGTCACCCGGACGCGGGACGCCGTCAGCGGCAGCGGCTCGGCCGCCGTCGCCGCGAGGTCCGCCGAGACCCGCAGCGCGCCCGGCGGCAGTGCGCTCGGCGGGGGCGGTACGGCGGGCTCGGCCGCCGTCTCCGGATGCGCGAGGGCGAGGCGTACGCGGCCAAGGCGCACGCCGGGCAGCCCGGCCGCGGCCCGCCGCAGCACCGTCTCGGCCGCGTTCTCGGCGAGCCAGGCGCCGTCACCCGGACCGCCCAATGCCACCAGCCTGCCCAGCCCCAGCTGGTGCCGTACCTGCTGTGTCCACCGCTGTGCCGTCATTGCTCCAGCCTGCCGCATCTCGGGCGCGGGATCGCGTAACCCCACTTACGGTGGTCGAAGGACGACACGTGGTCGAACGACGACGACCGAAGGGACGTACGGCGATGACCGACATGACGGCCGGTGGGCGGACCAGCACCGCCGAAGGCGACAACGACGGTCCGGACACCTCCGGAACCCGCAAGACCCAGACGACCCGGCGCGGCGGCGGCGACCCCGGCAGCCGAGGGCGGACCACCATCGCGGACGGGGTCGTGGAGAAGATCGCCGGGCTCGCCGCCCGCGACGTCCCCGGCGTGCACGCCATGGGCAGCGGCATCTCCCGCACCTTCGGCGCCGTGCGCGACCGCGTCCCCGGCGGCTCCAAGTCCGTCACGCGCGGCGTGAAGGCGGAGGTCGGCGAGGTGCAGACCGCGCTCGACCTGGAGATCGTCGTCGAGTACGGCGTGTCGATCTCCGAGGTCTCCCGTGACGTACGGGAGAACGTGATCGCGGCCGTCGAGCGGATGACCGGGCTCGAGGTGGTCGAGGTCAACATCGCGGTGAGCGACGTGAAGCTGCCCGAGGAAGAGGAAGAGGAGCCGGAGCCCCGGATCCAGTGAGCCCGGTGCGACGAGCTGAGGGGAGTGCACCATGAGCATGGCCGTGGTCGGCATGATTGCGGGGATGGCGCTGGCCTTCGCCGGGTACTTCGGCGGATTCGGTGCGTTCCTGCTGGTGGCGGCCCTGGGCGCCGTCGGGTTCGTGGTCGGCCGGTTCCTCGACGGGGACATGGAGCTGGGCGACTTCTTCCGCACGCGTGACGACCGGCGGCGGTGACGCCCGTGACCAGTGGGTCCGCCCAGCTCCGTAGACCCCTGGCCGCCGTCCCGCCGGCCGAGCGGGGTGCGACGCGGATCGCCGACCGGGTGGTGGCGAAGATCGCCGCGCAGGCGGCCCGCGAGGCGGTGGGACCGCTGCCGGCGGACGCCTCGCGCCCGCACGCCACCGTGGTCGTGCGCCACGGCACCGCACGGCTGCGGGTCCATCTGGAACTCGACTACCCGACCGACGTCGGCGCCCGCTGCCACGCGGTGCGTCGCCATGTCACCGAGCGGGTGGGCGCGTTGACGGGCATGGACGTCCCCGAGGTCGCCGTGCAGGTCGAACGCCTGCACCCGGCGGCCCCGTACGGCGCGGCACACGGGAGGACGCGATGAGCGAACCCCGCACCGGCGACGACGGTGAGGGCATCACCCAGCGGCTGCCGGTCCTGGAGAAGGACACCGGCGACGGGACCGCCCCGGCCCCCTCCGCCACGGCCTACGACCCGTCCGCCGCCGGCGGCGAGGACGGCGACGGCGGTCACGGCGACGGCGGACGCGGTGGCCGGGCCGGCCGCTTCTGGTCCGCCCGCCGGGTCCCCGCCGGCATCGTCGCCCTCCTCGGCCTCGCCGTGGCGGGCGTCTTCCTCTACGACATCGCGGCCGTCCGCGCCGGCCGGCCACCGATGCGGTGGCGCCGCAGCCTCGCCCGCGAGCTGGCCGAACGACCGCTCGACGACACGTGGGTGCTGGCCGGCGCCGCCCTCGCCGCGGCCCTCGGCCTGTGGCTGCTCGTGCTGGCCCTCACGCCCGGGCTGCGCAAGGTGCTGCCGATGCGGCGCACCCACCCCGACGTCCGCGCGGGACTGCACCGCGACGCCGCCGCCCTGGTCCTGCGCGACCGGGCCATGGAGGTGGCCGGCGTCCAGGCGGCGCGGGTGCGCATGGGCCGCGCCCGGGCCGACGTACGGGTGGTGGCGCACTTCCGTGAACTGGACGACGTACGCGCCGATCTGGACCAGGTGCTCGCCGACGCGGCCCGCGGACTCGGACTGAGCCGTCCGCCGCGGCTGTCGGTGCACGTCCGGCGGCCCGGCAAGAAGGGGTGAGACGAGGTGCTCAGGACCGTCAACCGGGTGCTGATCGGGGTCGTCGGGCTGGTGCTCCTCGCGCTGGGCGGGGCGGTCCTCGCCGTCGGGCTGGGCGCCTCGCCGCCCTCCTGGTGGATCCACGGCGGCCCGCACGACGTGCTGCTCAGCCGGGCCGAGCGCACCCGCTGGCGGGACGAGGGCTGGTGGTGGCCGGTGGTCATCGCCGTGCTCGCCGTCCTCGTCCTGCTCGCGCTGTGGTGGCTGACCGCCGTCCTGCGCCGCCACCGGCTCGCCGAGATCCTCGTCGACACGGGCGACGGCGCGGGCGCCCAGCTGCGCGGGCGGGCGCTGGAGTCCGCCCTCGCGGACGAGGCGGGCACCCTGGACGGTGTGGAGCGCGCCCGCGTACGGCTCACCGGCCGCCGCAGCGCGCCCGAGACCCGGGTACGGCTGCGGCTGGAGCCGCACGTCGACCCCGGCACCGCCCTGCACGGCCTGACCACCGAGGCCCTGGCGCACGCCCGCGGCTCGGCGGGCCTCGCGGCATTGCCGACGGAGGTCCGCCTGAGAGCCGCCAAGCACCGGGCGAAAAGGGTCAGTTGAGGGCCTCACCCCGGTAAGGGCAAGCCCTGGGGAAGGGGCGCGGCCTCAGAAGCCGTGCCGCATGCCGCCGTCCACCGGAAGCATGATCCCGGTCAGATACGACGCGGCCGGCGACAGCAGGAACGCCGCCGTCCGCCCGAACTCCTGCGGCGTCCCGTACCGGCGCAGCGGGATCCGCGACTCGTTGGCCGCCCGCGTCGCCTCCGGGTCCGCCGACAGCGCGTCCAGCTCGCGGACCCGGTCGGTGTCGATCCGGGCCGGCAGCAGACCCACCACCCGGATGCCGCGCGGCCCCAGCTCGTCGGCGAGCGACTTGGCGAAGCCGGCGAGCCCCGGCCGCAGCCCGTTGGAGATGGTCAGCCCCGGGATCGGCTCGTGCACCGAGCCCGACAGCACGAACCCGATGACACCGCCCTCCGCCAGTTCGGCGGCGGCCGTCCGGGCGAGCCGCACCGCGCCGAGGAACACCGACTCGAACGCGCTCTGCCACTGCTCGTCCGAGTTGTCCGCGACGAAGCCGGGCGGCGGACCACCCACGCTCACGAGGATGCCGTCGAAGCCGCCGAAGTGCTCCCGCGCCGCGGCGACGAGCCGCGCCGGGGCCTCGGGATCGGCGTTGTCGATCGCCACGCCCACCGCGTTCGGGCCCAGTTCGGCCGCCGCCTCCGCGGCCCGCTTCTCGTCCCGTCCGGTGACGACCACCTTCGCGCCGTCGGCGACGAGCTCGCGCGCGGCGGCGTTGCCGAGCCCGCGCGTGGCGCCGGTGACGACGTACACCCGGTCCTTCAGTCCAAGATCCATGGCCCTATCCTGCCCCTTCGTCCCCGAACAGGGCGAGGGCGGTGTTCACCAGGCCGATGTGGCTGAAGGCCTGCGGGAAGTTGCCGAGCTGCCGCTCGCCGACCGGGTCGTACTCCTCGGACAGCAGCCCGACGTCGTTGGCGAGGCCCACCAGCCGTTCGAACAGCTCCCTCGCCTCCTTCGTGCGGCCCGTGGCGTGCAGCGCGTCCGCGAGCCAGAAGGAGCACACCAGGAAGGTGCCCTCGCCGCCGGGCAGCCCGTCGACCGTGGTGTCGTCGGCGGTGTAGCGGCGCAGGAAGCCCCCGTGGCCCAGCTCTGCCCGGACGGCCTCGATGGTGCCGGTCACCCGCGGGTCGTCGTGCGGCAGGAACCCGACGCGCGGGATGAGCAGCAGCGCGGCGTCCAGTTCCCGGGAGCCGTAGGACTGGGTGAACGTGTTGCGGTCGGCGTCGTAGCCCTTCTCGCACACCTCCCGGTGCACCTCGTCGCGCAGCGCCCGCCAGCCGTCGAGGTCGCCCTTGAGCTGCGGGTTCTGCTCCAGCGTGCGGACGGCCCGGTCGGCGGCCACCCACACCATCACCTTGGAGTGCACGAACTGGCGCCGCCCGCCGCGCACCTCCCACAGGCCCTCGTCCGGCTGCCGCCACTCCTCGCGCAGCCAGTCCATCAGCGCCACCTGGATCGACCACATGTGCGGCTTGGTGGGCAGACCCGCCCGGCGGGCCAGCGACAGGGAGTCCATCACCTCGCCGTACACGTCCAGCTGGAGCTGGTTGACCGCGTCGTTGCCGATGCGTACGGGCGTGGAGCGGGCGAACCCGGACAGCCAGGGCAGCTCCGTCTCCTGCAGCCTGCGCTCACCGGCGATGCCGTACATGATCTGCAGGTCGGCCGGGTCGCCGGCGACGGCGCGCAGCAGCCAGTCGCGCCAGGCCTCGGCCTCCTCGTGGTACCCGGCGGCGAGCAGGGCGCCCAGGGTGAGCGTGGAGTCGCGCAGCCAGCTGTAGCGGTAGTCCCAGTTGCGCACCCCGCCGATCTCCTCCGGCAGGGAGGTCGTCGGAGCGGCGACGATGCCGCCGGTGGGCGCGTACGTCAGCGCCTTCAGCGTGATCAGGGAGCGGACCACGGCGTCCCGGTAGGGGCCGTCGTAGCGGCACCGCGACGCCCAGGCGCGCCAGTCCCGGACGCTGCTGCGCAGCGCCTCGTACGGGTCGATCAGCCGGGGGCGCGGCTCGTGCGAGGGGTGCCAGGTGAGCACGAAGGCGACCTTCTCGCCCTCGGCGACGGTGAACTCCGAGCGCGTGGTGTGGTTCTCGCCCCAGGTGCGGACGTCCGGATCAGTGCGCAGCCATACCGAGTCGGGCCCGGCGACGGCGACGCGGTGCCCGTCCGCCCGGCGCACCCAGGGGATGATCGAGCCGTAGTCGAAGCGCAGCCGCAGGGTGCTGCGCACGGTGACCCGTCCGCTCAGCCCCTCGACGATGCGTACGAGGTCGGGGGCGCGGTCCCGTTGGGGCATCAGGTCGGTGACGCGCACCGAACCCTCGGGCGTGTCCCACTCGGTGTCCAGGACGAGCGTGTCTCGGCGGTAGGCGCGGCGGGTACACGGGCCGTCGGCGCCCTTGGGGGCGATCCTCCAGTGTCCGTTGTCCTCGTCGCCCAGCAGCCGCGCGAAGCAGGCCGAGGAGTCGAAGCGGGGCAGGCAGAGCCAGTCGACGGAGCCGTCGCGGCCGACGAGCGCCGCGGTCTGCTCGTCACCGATGAGCGCGTAGTCCTCGATACGGCGATGCACGAGGTGCGGGTTCCCGCGGGATACCGGCCGCAATCAGGGGTTGCGCCCGGGGGAGTGAGAACGCGGCGTGCCGCTGGTCACACCGCCGTCGTACGGCGATGTCTCACACCGTGGCGGGCGCCGACTCCTGCGCGGTCTCCTTGGCCGCCGCCTCCCGGCGGTCCCGTGCCTCGCGGCGGACGAGGACGAACCAGCCGACGGGGACCGCCGCGGAGAACAGCCACCACTGGATGGCGTAGGCGTAGTTGAGCGGCGCGTTCTCCATGCCGGGCTTGCCGACCGGTTCCGGGGTGCCGCCCCGGGGCTCCGGCGCGGTCATGGCGAGGTACCCGCCGAGCACGGACGCGCCGAGGCGCCGCGCCTCCTGCGCGCTGTTGATCAGCATGATCTGCCGGTCCGGCAGGTCCTTGATGTCCTTGATGCCGCTCGCCTCGGTGGTCTCGTCCGGCATCAGCCGGCCGGTGACGGTGACCGTCCCGGCGGGCGGGGCGGGGACCTTCGGGAACGCGGTCTGGCTCGGGCCGTCGGCGGGGATCCAGCCGCGGTTGACCAGCACCACCTTGCCGTCGGTCAGGACGAGGGGGGTGAGGACGTGGAAGCCGACCTCCTCGTCCGCGTTGACCCGGCGCCGGACCACCTGTTCGTGCGCGGTGTCGAAACGGCCCACGGCGGTCACGGAGCGGTACCGCTGGAGCTTGGTCACCGTGTGGCCGGGGGAGGTCAGTGACTCCACGGGCACCGGCTTCGCGTCCAGCGCGTCGGAGACGAGCTGGTTGCGGGCGCTGCGCTCGTCGTAGCGGTGCATCTGCCAGATGCCCAGCCTGATCATCGTGGGGATGAGCAGCAGGGCGACCAGCGTGAGGATCACCCACTGGCGGGACAACAGGAAGCGGTACACCCCACGACGGTACAACTCGGTCGTGGGGTGTCTTCACGGGGGTGGCCGCTCCGGCGCTCCGGGCGGGCTCTCGGGCTCCCGGGGCTCACACCCGGTCGACGATGCCCGCCTTGCCCTCCGCACGGGCGCAGTGGGCGCCGCAGTACCAGTGGCCCTCGACCTCGACGCCCTGGCCGATGATCTGCACCCGGCAGTGCTCGCAGATGGGGGCCATGCGGTGGATCGCACAGGAGAAGCAGTCGAAGACATGGACCGCGCCCTGGGCGTGCACCTCGAAGGTCATTCCGTAGTCATTGCCGCAAACTTCGCATCTCGCCATGCGCCACAGGGTGGGCCGTCGGCGCGAGCGGGGCGAGCGGGCGGCGGGCGAGTCGCGGAGCGTTCACCCGTCCGTACGGGTCACCCGGCCGTGGCCCGGCCCCGTCCCGTCCGCCGTGGCTCGGCCCGCCCCCCGCTCACTCGTCCGCCGGCTCGACGTCCCGCAGCAGCTGCCCGAACGCCGCCTCGTCCAGGACCGGTGTGCCGTACTGCCGGGCCTTGACCACCTTCGACGTGCCCGAGTCGGGGTCGTTGGTCACCAGCAGGCTCGTCAGCCGGGACAGGCTGCCGGACACGTGCAGCCCCGCCTCGGTCGCGCGGTCCTCCAGCAGCTCGCGCTCGACGGAGGTGTCCCCGGAGAACGCCACGCGCATGCCCTGCTTGAGCCGGCCGCCCTCGGTGTACCGACCGGGGTTGGGGTACGGGCAGGCCGGCCGCTTGCGGGACGGACGCCAGCTGCTGCTGCCGCCGCGGTAGCCGCCGTAGCCGCCCGGTCCGTCGGCCTGCCGGCCGATGAGCGGTGCGGGCCGGTCGTAGAACTCGGTCAGCGGCCGGCACTCGTGCAGCGGCAGCCGCAGCCCGCCCGCCGCCGCGGCCCGCAGGCTCGGCCGGAACGCCTCCGCCAGCACGCGCGCGTCGTCGAGCGCGTGGTGCGCCCTCCGCTGTACGACGCCGAAGTGGGCGGCGAGCGTCTCCAGCTTGTGGTTGGGCAGCGGCAGCGCCAGCGCCTTCGACAGGGCGATGGTGCACAGCCGCTGCTTCACCGGGGGCTCGCTGCGTGCCCGCGCGTACTCCCGGGCGATCATCTGCCAGTCGAAGACCGCGTTGTGCGCGACGAGGACCCGGCCGTCCAGCCGGGCCGCGAACTCCTCGGCGATGTCGCCGAAGAGCGGGGCGCCTTCGAGGGCCTCGCTCGTCAGGCCGTGTATCCACACCGGGCCCGGGTCCCGCTCCGGGTTGACGAGGGTGTACCAGTGGTCCTCGACCTCGCCGCGCGCGTCCAGCCGGTACACGGCCGCGGAGATGATCCGGTCGTCCCGGGCCAGGCCGGTGGTCTCCACGTCAACGACCGCGTATCCCTGTGGATACGCGGCCGGCCACTCGGTGGGGGAGGACGCTGCCCTCGTGCGGTCTTCGAGCATGGTCCCTGAGGATACGGGCCGGGACTGACAGCCCGGCCGCACACTGCCCGCACAAGCCCGCCGCAGCGCAGGGGAGTTCGCCCGGGCTGTCCCGATATGGGCCGGAGCGGGCGTCGGTGTCGCCCGGGGAGCCGGGCCGATGCCATCCTCCGTCTGTGACGGAACCTACGGATGACGAGGCGCACGACGAGGCGCTCGGGGGCGCGCTCGGCTCCCGGCTGAACTGGCTGCGCGCCGCCGTGCTCGGCGCCAACGACGGCATCGTCTCCACCGCGGGCCTGGTGGTGGGTGTCGCGGGCGCGACCGACGACCGTGCGGCGCTGCTGACGGCAGGTCTGGCCGGGCTGCTGGCCGGGTCGATGTCGATGGCCGCGGGGGAGTACGTGTCGGTGTCGACGCAGCGCGACTCGGAGAAGGCCGCACTGGCCGCGGAGAAAAGGGAGTTGCGTGAGCGGCCCGAGGCGGAGCTGGCGGAACTGACCCAACTCCTCGAAGA
The DNA here is from genome assembly GCF_014656055.1 of Streptomyces griseosporeus. Classification (GTDB taxonomy): domain Bacteria; phylum Actinomycetota; class Actinomycetes; order Streptomycetales; family Streptomycetaceae; genus Streptomyces; species Streptomyces griseosporeus. The sequence continues at coordinate 41,101 of NZ_BNBR01000009.1, read as the reverse complement.
ACGCGGCCTGTCGTCTCAGGTGGCGCGGGAGGCGGCCGAGCAGCTGACGGCCCGCGACGCGCTGCGGGCGCACGCGCGCGTGGAGCTGGGCATCGACCCCGACGAGCTGACCGACCCCTGGCACGCGGCGTGGGCGAGCTTCCTGGCCTTCACCGCGGGCGCGCTGCTGCCGCTGCTCGCCATCGTGCTGCCGCCGCCGGGCTGGCGGGTGCCGGTCACCGTGGTCTCCGTGCTGGCCTCCCTCGTGCTCACCGGCTGGAGCAGCGCCCGCCTCGGCGCGGCCCGCCCCGGCCGCGCGGTCGTGCGCAACGTGGCGGGCGGGGCGCTGGCGATGGGGGTGACGTACGCGGTAGGGACGCTGCTGGGGGCGGCGGGGGTGTGACAGGTGGCGCGGCAGGGTGCTCGCGCTCCCGGCGCGCGCCCCGCGCTTGGGGCGGCGTACCGTGAGGGACGCCCGGCGATCCCGGGCACAGGGACGATCGCACCACACCGCACGAGAAGGACCCCACCATGCGCGCCACCACCATCCACGCCCCCTACGACATGCGGGTGGAAGACGTGCCCGAGCCGGCGGTGCAGCGGCCCACGGACGCGGTGGTGCGGGTGCTGCGGGCCTGCATCTGCGGCAGCGACCTGTGGGCGTACCGGGGCGAGGCGGCCCGGCAGCCGGGGCAGCGCATCGGGCACGAGTTCCTCGGCGTCGTCGAGGAGACCGGCGCCGAGGTGGGCACCGTGCGCCGCGGCGATCTGGTCGTGGCGCCCTTCGTGTGGTCCGACGGCGTGTGCGACTACTGCCGGGAGGGCCTGACCACCTCCTGCGAGCACGGCGGTTTCTGGGGCTCGGTCGGCTCCGACGGCGGCCAGGGCGAGGCCGTGCGCGTCCCCTTCGCCGACGGCACCCTCGTACGGCTCCCCAAGGAGGCGGCCTCCGACGACCGGCTGCTGTCGGCGCTGCTGACCCTGTCCGACGTGCTCGGCACCGGTCACCACGCGGCCCTCGGCGCGGGTGCCCGCCCGGGCGCCACGGTCGCCGTCGTCGGTGACGGGGCCGTCGGCCTGTGCGCGGTGCTGGCGGCCAAGCGGCTCGGCGCCGAGCGGATCATCGCGCTGGGCCGGCACGAGGTCCGCACCGGCATCGCGCGCCGCTTCGGCGCCACCGACGTCGTCGCCGCGCGCGGGGAGGAGGCCGTGGAGGCCGTCCGCGCCCTCACCCGCGGCCAGGGCGCCCACGCGGTCGTCGAGGCGGTCGGCACCGAGCAGTCCATGCGGACGGCCGTCGGCATCGCCCGGGACGGCGGGGCGATCGGCTTCGTCGGCGTGCCGCACGGCAGCGGCACCGGGCTCGACCTCAGTGTCATGTTCGACCGGAACATCGCGCTGCGCGGCGGTGTCGCGCCGGTCCGCACCTACATCCCCGAGCTGCTGCCGGACGTCCTGGAGGGCCGCGTCGACCCCTCGCCCGTCTTCGACATGACCGTCGGCCTGGAGGACGTGCCGGCCGGTTACCGGGCGATGGACGAGCGCACCGCGCTCAAGGTGCTCGTCACTACCTGACGTTCACCACGGTCACCCGGTTCACCAGCGGATCGGCAGCGGCAGGGCGGTCAGCAGCCCCGACACCGCGACCACGACGCCCAGCGCGACGATCTCCGCCCGCGCGGGCGAGCAGGCGGTCAGCGGGTCGGCGGCGCGGCCCAGCCGCAGCCGCGCCCACAGCGCCAGCAGGGCGACGGCGGCCACGAGGAGCACCTTGGCGAGCAGGGCGCGGCCGTACGCCGTCGTCGTCAGCTGGTCCAGGATCGTCTCCGCGGGCATGCGGCGCAGCGAACTGCACACGCCGGTCGCGGTGATGGCGGCGAGCAGGAGAACCGCCACGCGCGCGTACCGTCCCAGCAGCGCGGCCCCGGCCGTGCTGCCGCGCCCCCACCGCCGCAGGGTGCGCAGGGCGTACAGCAGGCCGCCCGCCCACAGCGCCGCGCACGTCAGATGGACGACGGTCAGCGCCGAGCCGAGCAGCGGGGTGTGCTCGGCCGGCGGGTGGGCGCGCAGCGCCTCGGCGGCGACGACCGCGGCCAGCGGCCACACCTGCGTGCCGGGCCGGCGGGACGCGGCGCACAGCCCCGCCAGCAGGAACGCGTTGACCTCCAGCAGCGCCAACTTGCCGTCCCGGGAGGCGTACAGGCCCCCGACGTCGATGTCGGCCGGGCTGTGCGGCACCAGGTTGCCCGTCGCCACCACGGACGCGAGCCCCAGCGCGGCGACGAACCCGGCCGCCGCCGCGTACACCGCCCACCCGCGCGGCCGCGCGCCGGGGGCGTCCGGCAGCCGGCGGGCGAGCCGGGCGACGAACAGCTCGCCCACCGGGACGCACAGCGCCGCGAACAGCACCGCGCGCAGCAGGGCGATACCGGCCGTGCCGGGCGCGGCGGCCTCGCCGGTGCCGTGCAGCGCGGCGGACGGGCCGAGCAGCGGGACCAGCGCGCCCAGGGCCACCAGGACCAGGACGGCGACGGCCCGGCCCGGCCCGGCGGGTCTGACGGGGCCGCTCTCGTCGGCCGTCTCGGGAGTCGGTCGTATCAACGTCACCTCACGATCCTCGCCACGCCTCCCGGAAACGGGCAACTCCAGGAAAACGACCGGCGGGACCGCATTCCGCGCATCCGTACGTTTCCGGCCGGGGCCGTGACGCGGGCTCAGGCCCAGCGCGCGGGGGCGGCGCCGAAACGGCCGGGCGGTCGCGGCCAGTCGGCGGGCCCGCCCGCGAAGGAGACCGGCGGCAGCGCGTACCGCAGCCGGCCGAGCGGTCCGCCGGCTTCGGCGAGCCAGGGCAGCGGCGAGTCGTAGGCGGCTGCCGAGACGGACGCCGGCGGACGGCCGCCGCCGGTCAGCCACACCGCCGTCCGGGCCAGCGACAGCCGCACGAGCCGCGAGCCGCCCTCGTACGACTGCTCCGTCAGCGCCCGCAGCACGGCCGCCGCCAGCAGGAATCCCGTGCCGGTGGTCGAGCGCCTGCGCGGGCAGCGCGCCGGGCTGCCCCGGGGAGCCCTCGATCGCCGCGATGCCGGTGGCGGCCTGCACCAGGCTGTCGAAGCCGCGCCGCTGCGCCCAGGGCCCGTGGGCGCCCCAGGCCGACAGCTGCGCCACCACCAGCCCGGGCCGGCGCCCGGCGAGCGCGTCCGGGGCGAGGCCGAAGCGGTCCAGGGCGCCCGGCCGGTATCCGGTGACGACCACGTCGGCCGCCGCGAGCAGTTCCTCGAACCGCGCCCGGTCCACGGCCAGGTCCAGCGTCGCCGAGCGCTTCCCGAAGCCCGTGTCGGTGTGCTGGTCGGGAAGTTCGGGCAGCTCCGGCGCGTCGAGGCGCAGCACGTCCGCGCCGAGCAGCGCGAGCGTGCGGGTGGCGACGGGCCCGGCGATGACCCGGGTGAGGTCCAGCACCCGCAGCCCGGCGGCGGGGAGCAGGGGCTCGGTGCCGTCGAGCGGGGGCAGCACGCGCGCGTGCCCGGCGTCGAGCTTGTGCCGCTCCACCAGGGGCTGTCCGGCCAGCGCGGCGGCCTGGGGGTGCGCGGCCCACTCCTCGGGGGTGCGCAGCGCGACGGCCAGGCCCCCGGCGGCGTACACGGCCTCCTCGGCCGCCTGCGCGGACCGCTCGGCGAGGGCCGCCCCGACCGCGGCCACGGCGGTGGTGTCGTCCGCGCCGGCCGGTACGCCGAGTCCCGCGAGCAGCCGCGCGCGGTGGTGCGGATAGTTGGCGTGGGTGCGCACCCAGCCGTCGGCCGTGCGCCAGAAGCGCGACAGGGGCGCGAAGGCGACCGTCGCGCGCCCGTCGACCCGCAGATGCCGCTCGCTCGTGAACGCCGTGGCCACCGCCCCGTCGTCCACCCGGACCGCGGGCACCTCGGGGAGCCGGGCCCGGCGGGCCGCCAGCTCGGCGGCGGCCAGCGCGCACCCGCCGACACACGCGCGTGCCAGTTCCCGCACGGGAAGGCGCGCGGGCAGCGCGCCCTCCCGTACGACGGGCGTGATCCGGCCGAGGAGGGCGGGGTCACCGCCCAGCGCGGACCATACGGACCTGACATCAGTCATGACTGCACTATGCAGTATTGACTGAGTCAATCTATTGAGCCGGTACCGCTACCGCGACCCTCTACCAGGTCACCGCGTCCAGGGCGTCGGCCGTCCCCCACCCGTAGAACCCGTTCCGGTTCTTCGAGCCCTCGCACACCGCGTCGACCTTGCCGTCGGCGTCGATGTCGTACGGGTCCGTGCACGCCGTGGCGTCGGCCTCGGCGTACAGCAGCGCCTTCACCAGGGCCGGGGAGGCGTTCGGGTGGGTCGACTTGATCAACGCGGCCACGCCCGCGACATGGGGCGTCGCCATCGACGTACCCGCCATGTAGCCCCACTTGCCGCCGGGCAGCGTGCCGAGGATCAGGCCGCTGGTGGCCGGCGGGGCCGGGGTCTGGTAGCGGGTCGAGTCGCCGCCCGGGGCGGCTATGTCGATCACGCCGAGGCCGTGGTTGGAGAACGACGACTTGATGCCCTTGGCGCCCGTGGCCGACACGGTCACCACGCCCGGCAGCTGGGTCGGGATGTCGAAGCACTCCGACGGGTCGATCACCCGGTCCGACGGCGTGGCGTCGTTCGGCGAGACCGGGTCGGTGATGCTGTCGGCCGCGAGGTCGTAGCTCTCGTTGCCGGCCGCCGCCACGTTGACCGCGCCCTTGCGCTCGGCGTAGCGCGACGCGCGCGTGACCGCTTCCACGAGCGCCTTCTGGTCCGGGTCGTCCGTGCAGTTGAAGTACCACGGGTCGGTGTAATAGCTGTTGTTCGTCACGTCGACGCCGTGCTCGGCAGCCCACACGAAACCGCACACCACGGCCTCCGTGTAGAAGTAGCCCGCCGGATTGGCCACCTTGATGCCGGCGACCTTCACCCCGGGCGCGACACCCGTCATGCCGAGGCCGTTCTTCGCGGCGGCGATCTCGCCCGCGACATGCGTGCCGTGCGGGCTCTCCCCGGCGCCCGGCCGCCAGGCGCCGTCGGTGGTGTCCGGCTTGCCCGCCACGCAGTTGACGGACGCGGCCCGGTCGAAGTTCGGCGCCAGGTCGGGGTGCGTGTCGTCGACGCCGGTGTCGAGCACCGCGACGGTGACCTTGTCGCTGCCCAGCGTCTTCTCGTGGGCCTTGTCCGCCTTGATGGCCGGCAGGTCCCACTGGAGCGGCTCCAGCGGGTCCTGCCCGTCGGCGGCCTGCACGGCCGCGGCCTCCTCGGCGCCGAGCACCTTCGGGGTGCCCATGTCGCCGGTGGACTGGGCGGGCAGCGGCGCGTTGCGCGTGGCGCCCGCCGACTGCACGCCCGGCACCTCGCGCAGGGTCTTCGCGAAGTCGGCGTTGGCCGAGTGGACGACGATCACGCCGATCTGGTCGTACGACGTCACGATCGTGCCGCCGGCCTCGGCGATCGCCTTCTTCACGTGGACCGACGGACCGTGTCCGGGGCGCACGTTGACGACGTAGCTGAGGGATCCGGCGTCGGTGGCGGCCGGTGCCGTCTGCGGGGCCGCGGTGGCCGTCACGTTCGGCAGGAACGCCAGAGCGGTGGCCAGGGCCATGCCGGCCGGGATCGCCAGTGCGCGGCGGGAGCGCGAGTGAGGCGCTGTCATGGTGTCAGTGTCTCCAGTTCGTTCGCGAAATGCGGGCGGGCGGTGCGGGAACCCACCTCGTGGACCTACTTGACCGCGCGCAGCGCGTTGACGATGCCGAAGCCGTAGAAGCCGTTGACCCGGGGTCCGCCCTCGCAGGTCGCGTCCTGCGTGCCGTCGCCGTCCTGGTCGTAGGAGGCCGGGCAGCCCGGGTTGTCCGCCTGCGCCTTCAGCAGCGCCTGCAGGGCCTGCGGGCCCGCCCACGGGTGCGTGGACTTCAGCAGCGCGGCGACGCCCGCGGCGTGCGGCGAGGCCATCGAGGTGCCCTGGAGGAAGCCGTAGGAGTTGTTCGGCATGGTGGACAGGATGCGGCCGTTCTGCGACGGCGTGTCCGGGATCTGGTACTTGCGGTCGCCGCCCGGCGCCGCGATGTCGACGACCCCGTTGCCGTACGAGGAGTAGTACGACTTGACGTTGTTCACGCCCGTCGCGCTGACCGTCACTACACCCGGCAGCTGGGTCGGCACGTCGAAGCACTCGTGCGGGTCGATCGTCCGGGTCACCGGCGTGGCGTCGTCCGGGCTCGTCTCGTCCACGATCGCGTCGGCGTCCAGGTCGTGGTTGGAGTTGCCGGCCGAGGCCAGGTTGAGGATGCCCTTGCCCTGCGCGTACAGCTGGGCCCTGTTGACCGCGTCGACGATGGCCCGCTGATCGGGATCGTCCATGCAGTTGTACAGCCACGGGTCGACGTAGTAGCTGTTGTTCGTGATCTCGACGCCGTGGTCGGCGGCGAACACGAAGGCGCACACGACGTTCTCCGGGTAGAACAGACCGTCGTTCGGGTCGCTCACCTTGATCCCGGCGACCTTCACGCCCGGCGCGACACCGGCCACACCGACGCCGTTGCGGGCCGCGGCGATCTCACCTGCGACATGCGTGCCGTGGTAGTCCTCGTCCGGGTTGTACGGCCGCCAGGCGCCCGGCGTGGTGTCCGCGACACCGCCGACACAGTTCGCCGACTGGGCCGCGGAGAAGTTCGGGGCGAGGTCGGGGTGGGTGTCGTCGACACCGGTGTCGATGACCGCGACGGTCACGTTCCGGCTACCCGGGTTGATCTTCGCGGCCTTGTCCGCGCCGATCGCCCGCAGATCCCACTGGTCGGCCTCCAGCGGCTCCTGGCCGTCCGCCGCCTCCCGGGTGACCTTCGCCGCCTCCTCCTTGGTGAGGAGCTGCACGGCGCCCTCGTCCGTGGTGCCCGCGGCCTTCAGCGGCGCGGTGCGCGTGGCGCCCGCCGAGTGCACCCCGCGGACCGCGCGTATCTCCTTGCCGAAGTCCGGGTTGGCGGAGTGGACGACGATCACGCCGATCTTCTCGTACGTCGTCACGATCGTGCCGCCGTGCGCGACGACCGCGCGCTTCACCGACTCCAGGGTGCGGTGGTCGACGGAGGTGTTGACGACGTACGCCAGCGTGCCGGCCTCGGCCGCCTCGGCGGTGCTCGCGGCGCGCGGCGCGGCCGAGGCCGCCGCCGGCAGGAAGCCGAGCGAGGCGGTCAGCGACAGGGCGACGGGCACGGCGAGGGCCAGGCGGCGTCTGGAAGGCAGATGAGCCATGGGGTCTCCACATCATCCGGAAAACGACACCGGCCCGAGACACAGGTGGTCCTCGGGCAGGTACATGACGGGTGGTGCAGGGCGAAGCTATCCCGCGATCTCCGTGGCCAGCAATGACTCATCGCGCACGACTTCGGAAAGAACGACATGGGGTTGAACCCGTCCTCGCGTGGCGCCGTGACGTTGAACAGGGAACGCGAGGACACTCGCTACCCGCCCTCTGTCACAACCGCATCCGCACCGCGAGGAGACTCCGTGGCTACCGAGACACCGCCCCCTTCGAAATCCCCCACCCGGTTGCCCTCCGCCGAGGAGTTCACCGAGGTGCAGGAGAGCGCGGAGTTCGGTGAACTGCGCCGCTCCTACCGCTCCTTCGCCTTCCCGCTCACCGTCGCCTTCATCGCCTGGTACCTGCTGTACGTCCTGCTCTCCAACTACGCGGGCGACTTCATGGGCACCAAGGTGTTCGGCAACATCAACGTGGCCCTCCTCCTCGGCCTCGCCCAGTTCCTCACCACGTTCCTCATCGCCTGGTGGTACGCGCGGCACGCCGCCGCCAAGCTCGACCCCAAGGCAGAGGCCATCAAGTCCCGGATGGAGGGCGGCGCATGAGCCCCGCGATCACCCTTGCGGCCGGAGAGGCCAGTGAGCACCGCGGCCTGATCATCAGCCTGTTCGCGGTGTTCGTCGTCGCGACCCTGGTCATCACCGTCTGGGCCGGCCGGCAGACCAAGGACGCCGCCGACTTCTACGCCGGCGGCCGCCAGTTCACCGGCTTCCAGAACGGCCTCGCCGTCTCCGGCGACTACATGTCCGCCGCGTCCTTCCTCGGCATCGCCGGCGCCATCGCCCTCTTCGGCTACGACGGCTTCCTCTACTCCATCGGATTCCTCGTCGCCTGGCTGGTCGCCCTGCTGCTGGTCGCCGAACCGCTGCGGAACTCCGGCCGCTACACCATGGGCGACGTCCTGGCGTACCGCATGCGCCAGCGGCCCGTCCGCACGGCGGCCGGCACCTCCACCATCGTCGTGTCCATCTTCTACCTGCTCGCCCAGATGGCGGGCGCCGGCGTCCTCGTCTCGCTGCTCCTCGGCATCACCAGCGACGGCGGCAAGATCGGCATCGTCGCCCTGGTCGGCGTCCTGATGATCGTCTACGTCACCATCGGCGGCATGAAGGGCACCACCTGGGTGCAGATGGTCAAGGCGGTCCTGCTCATCGTGGGCGCCCTGCTGCTGACCTTCCTGGTGCTGCTGAAGTTCGACTTCAACGTCTCCGACCTGCTCGGCTCGGCCGCCGACAACAGCGGCAAGGGCGCCGCCTTCCTGGAGCCCGGCCTGAAGTACGGCGCCACCGGCACCACCAAGCTCGACTTCCTCTCCCTCGGCATCGCCCTGGTCCTCGGCACGGCGGGCCTGCCGCACATCCTCATCCGCTTCTACACCGTGCCCACCGCCAAGGCCGCCCGGAAGTCCGTGATCTGGGCGATCGGCCTGATCGGCGCCTTCTACCTGATGACCCTCGCCCTCGGCTTCGGCGCCGCCGCCCTGATCAAGCCGGACGAGATCATCGCCTCCAACAAGGCCGGCAACACCGCCGCCCCGCTGCTCGCCCTGCACCTCGGCGGCGTCGACTCCAGCTGGGGCGCCATCCTCCTCGCCACGATCTCCGCGGTCGCCTTCGCCACGATCCTCGCGGTCGTCGCGGGCCTGACCCTGGCGTCCTCCTCGTCCTTCGCGCACGACATCTACGCCAACGTCATCAAGAAGGGCCAGGCCACCGAGAAGCAGGAGCTCGGCGCCGCCCGCTGGGCCACCGTCGGCATCGGCGCCGTCTCCATCGTCCTCGGCGCCCTCGCCCGCGACCTCAACGTCGCCGGCCTGGTCGCCCTGGCGTTCGCCGTCGCCGCCTCCGCCAACCTGCCCACGATCGTCTACAGCCTGTTCTGGAAGCGGTTCACCACCGCCGGAGCCCTGTGGTCGATCTACGGCGGCCTCGTCACCGCGGTCGGCCTGGTGCTGTTCTCGCCGGTCGTCTCCGGCAAGCCGACCTCGATGTTCCCCGACGTCGACTTCCACTGGTTCCCGCTGGAGAACCCCGGCCTCATCTCCATCCCCGTCGGCTTCCTGCTGGGCGTCATCGGCACCTACCTGTCCAAGGAGAAGCCGGACCCCGCCAAGTACGCCGAGCTGGAGGTGCGGTCGCTGACCGGCACCGGAGCGCACTAGGCACGGCTTGGGAGACGACCCCGGCGGATCGTCCGAGCGGCCGGGTCGCGGGTGCCTGGTAGGTACCTACGACCCGGCCGCGTCTTACGTCGTGGGATCGGGCTGGTGTCACTGTCAGTGCCGTCACGTAGGCTCGCAAGCAAGGGCAGACTGCCGATCCGCGACGAGGGAGGGGGCCCACGTGCTCATCGACACCTACGGCCGGGTGGCCACCGACCTGAGGGTCTCGCTGACCGACCGGTGCAACCTGCGCTGCACCTACTGCATGCCCGAGGAGGGCCTGCAGTGGCTCGCCAAGCCCGACCTGCTCACGGACGACGAGATCGTCCGCCTGATCGACATCGCGGTCCGCACCCTCGGCATCACCGAGGTCCGCTTCACCGGCGGCGAGCCCCTGCTGCGCCCCGGCCTGGTGGGCATCGTCGAGCGCGTCGCCGCCCTGGAGCCCCGCCCGCAGATGTCGCTGACCACCAACGGCATCGGCCTCAAGCGCACCGCCGCCGCCCTGAAGGCCGCCGGCCTGGACCGGGTCAACGTCTCCCTCGACACCCTGCGCCCCGACGTCTTCAAGACCCTCACCCGCCGCGACCGCCACAAGGACGTCATCGAGGGCCTGGACGCGGCCCGCGAGGCCGGCCTCACCCCGGTGAAGGTCAACTCGGTCCTGATGCCCGGGCTCAACGACGACGAGGCCCCCGACCTGCTGGCCTGGGCCGTCGAGCACGACTACGAACTGCGCTTCATCGAGCAGATGCCCCTCGACGCCCAGCACGGCTGGAAGCGCGACGGCATGATCACCGCCGGGGACATCCTCGCCTCCCTGCGCACCCGCTTCGAGCTGACCCCGGAAGGCGAGGAGAAGCGCGGCTCGGCCCCCGCCGAGCGCTGGCTCGTCGACGGCGGCCCGCACGTCGTCGGCGTCATCGCCTCCGTGACCCGCCCGTTCTGCGCGGCCTGCGACCGCACCCGCCTCACCGCCGACGGGCAGATACGGACGTGTCTGTTCGCCACCGAGGAGACCGATCTGCGCGCAGCCCTGCGCTCCGGCGCACCCGACGAGGAGATCGCCCGCATCTGGCGGCTGGCGATGTGGGGCAAGAAGGCGGGAGCGGGCCTGGACGACCCGGCGTTCGTCCAGCCGGACCGCCCGATGTCCGCGATCGGCGGCTGAGGCCGCGATCGGCGGCTGAGCCCACGCGGGTACGTCCGCGGCAAGCCCTAGGGCGTGTCCGCAAAGTCCCGTCTGCCGCCCGACGCCCGGCACGCCCTCTCGCCGCACCGGCCGGTCTCCCGCGTACAACCAGTACGCGGGCGCCCGTCCGGCACGGCGAGAGCACGCACCGGACGCCGCTCGGCCCGCCCTCCGGGCGGACGACGCGACTTTGCGGACACGCCCTAGGCCCCCTCGGGGGCCTGCCACTCCTCGAACTTCACCACGTCCTTCAGGAACCCGCGCACGCCCAGGAACTGCGACAGATGCTCGCGGTGCTCCTCGCACGCCAGCCAGGTCTTGCGCCGCTCCGGCGTGTGGAGCTTCGGGTTGTTCCAGGCCAGCACCCACACCGCGGCGGCACGGCAGCCCTTGGCGCTGCACACAGGGGTCTCGTCAGTCACAGGTCCGTCTCACAGGGACAGGGCGCACCGAGCCGCACAAAAGGCGACGCCGAGCAGCCACGGGGGGAGCTGCCCGGCGTCGGTCCGTCGCTCCGACGGGGGATGCGGAGCGCGTAGGAAGTATGTCACGACCGGACCGCCACAGGGCAGCCGAACTACATGATTGATCTGAGCTTTTCTTGAGGTTCGAGATGAGCTTCCGCGGAGCCCCGCACCGGGCTCCGCGCGGCCGGCTCAGGGCTGCCGCTCGGGCGGCTCCTTGGCGGCGTCCTCCGGGACGGATTCCGCGAACGGCTCGTCCACCGGCGACGGCGCGATCATCGGCCGCATCGGCGCGGTCACGAAGGTCGAGGGGAGCGACGGCGCGTTCTCCCGGCCGGCATTGGCGATCACCACCGCGATGTACGGCAGCACCGCGCCCAGCACCAGCGCCACGATCGCGACGTGCCGTTCCACGTTCCACAGGGTGGCCGCGAGGATCACCGACACCGTGCGGATCGTCATGGAGATGACGTACCGCCGCTGCCGGCCGCGCACGTCCTCCTGGAGACCCGTACGGGCTCCGGTGATCCGGACCACCTCGGTGTGGCCGCGGCCGTGCAGCTTCCGCATCACATTCCACCATTCGCCCGCATCGGACTCTCCCCGGCCCGTTCACGTGTCCGCACCCGTCGGGAACCAGGGTCCCGAACAGCTCCACGGTACGCCTCGCCTGCGCCGCCCACGAGACCGGGTCACCCCACGGCCTGCGGGAACGGGCTGCGCCGTAGCGCGTACGGCGGTACCCGGCATGCGTCGTACCGATCGGGGCACCAGACTCGTCGCAAGGCTCGCTAGTGCCGTTCGAGGAGGCAGCCATGGGCTGGTTGTGGGCGATCATCGTCGGATTCGTGCTGGGACTCATCGCCAAGGCGATCATCCCCGGCAAACAGCACAGCCCGCTGTGGCTGACGACGATCTTCGGCATGCTCGGCGCGATCGTGGGCAACGCGATCGCCCGCGGCTTCGGTGTCGAGGAGACGTCCGGCATCGACTGGAGCCGGCACGCCTTCCAGCTCGTCGCCGCGATCGTGATCGTCTTCCTCGGCGACATGCTCTACATGGCGACGCTGGGCAGGCGCAAGCAGCGGGCCTGAGCGGCCGGTCCGCCGGCAGGCCCGCACGGACGCCGAAGGGGCGGTCTCCCCGCACGGGAGACCGCCCCTTCGCGTTGCGCTCGTCAGCCGCCGACGACCTCGACGGCCGCCAGGTTCTTCTTGCCGCGCCGCAGCACCAGCCAGCGGCCGTGCAGCAGCTCCTCCTTCGCGGGGACGGCGTCCTCGGCGGTCACCTTGACGTTGTTCACGTAGGCGCCGCCCTCCTTCACCGTCCGGCGCGCGGCCGACTTGCTGGGCACCAGGCCGACCTCGGCGAACAGGTCGACGACCGGAGCGGGCTCGGAGACCCGCACGTGCGGCACCTCGGACAGGGCGGCCGACAGGGTCCGCTCGTCCAGCTCGGCCAGCTCGCCCTGCCCGAACAGGGCCTTGGACGCGGCGATCACCGCGGCCGTCTGGTCGGCGCCGTGCACCAGCGTCGTCAGCTCCTCCGCCAGCGCCCGCTGGGCGGTCCGGGCCTGCGGCCGCTCCTCGGTCTGCCGCTCCAACTCCTCCAGCTCCTCGCGGGACCTGAACGACAGGATGCGCAGGTACCGGGAGATGTCCCGGTCGTCCACGTTCAGCCAGAACTGGTAGAACGCGTACGGCGTCGTCATCTCCGGGTCGAGCCAGACGGCGCCGCCCTCGGTCTTGCCGAACTTGGTGCCGTCCGCCTTCGTCATCAGCGGCGTCGCCAGCGCGTGCACGTCGGCGTGCGGCTCCAGCTTGTGGATCAGGTCCAGGCCGGCCGTGAGGTTGCCCCACTGGTCGCTGCCGCCCTGCTGGAGCGTGCAGCCGTACCGCCGGTAGAGCTGGAGGAAGTCCATGCCCTGGAGGATCTGGTAGCTGAACTCCGTGTAGCTGATGCCCTGGTCGGACTCCAGACGGCGGGCGACCGAGTCCTTCGTCAGCATCTTGTTGACGCGGAAGTGCTTGCCGATGTCCCGCAGGAACTCGATCGCGGACAGGCCCTGCGTCCAGTCCAGGTTGTTCACCATGACCGCGGCGTTCTCGCCCTCGAAGGACAGGAACGGCTCGATCTGGTGGCGCAGCCTGTCCACCCAGCCGGCGACCGTCTCCGGGTCGTTCAGCGTGCGCTCCGCGGTCGGGCGCGGGTCGCCGATCAGGCCGGTCGCGCCGCCGACCAGCGCCAGCGGCCGGTGACCGGCCTGCTGGAGCCGGCGCACGGTGAGCACCTGCACCAGGTGCCCCACGTGCAGGGACGGCGCGGTCGGGTCGAAGCCGCAATAGAACGTGACGGGACCGTCCGCGAGCGCCTTGCGCAAAGCGTCCTCGTCAGTGGACAGGGCGAACAGCCCGCGCCACTTCAGCTCGTCGACGATGTCCGTCACGGTCGTCTGTCTCCTTGAGAGGTACGAAAAGGTTCCCCCAAGTCTAGGGGGGACCACTGACAGCCATGGGCCCGGAGAGGCTCAGACGCCCTGGCTGACCGAGCTCATGTTGAAGTCGGGCACCCTGAGCGCCGGCATCGCCGCCCTGGTGAACCAGTCGCTCCATTCCCTGGGCAGCGTCTTCTCCGTGCGGCCCGCCTCGGTGGCCCGGCCCAGCAGGCCGACCGGCGACTCGTTGAACCGGAAGTTGTTCACCTCGCCGGTCACCTCGCCGTTCTCCACCAGGTACACGCCGTCCCGGGTCAGGCCGGTGAGCAGCAGCGTCGCCGGATCCACCTCGCGGATGTACCACAGGCAGGTGAGCAGCAGCCCGCGCTCGGTGCTCGCGACCATCTCCTGAAGCGAGCGGTCCTCGCCGCCGTCGAGGATCAGGTTGCCCAGCGCCGGCGCCACCGGCAGGCCGGTCAGGCCCGCGCTGTGCCGGGTGGTCGTCAGCCGGTTCAGCACACCGGCGCTGACCCACTCGGTCGCCGGGGCGGGCAGCCCGTTGTCGAACACCGACTGGTCGCCGCCGGAGGAGTGCGCGATCACGAACGGCGCGCACTCCAGGCCCGGCTCGTCGGGGTCGCTGCGCAGCGTCAGCGGCAGGTCGGTCAGCTTCTCGCCGACCCGGGTGCCGCCGCCCGGCTTGGAGAACACCGTGCGCCCCTCGGCCGCGTCCCGGCCCGACGCCGACCACAGCTGGTAGATCAGCAGGTCGGCCACGGCGGTCGGCGGCAGCAGCGTCTCGTACCGCCCGGCGGGCAGCTCGATACGCCGCTCCGCCCAGCCGAGCCGTACGGCCAGCTCCGCGTCGAGCGCCGCCGGGTCGACGTCCTTGAAGTCCCGGGTGGCGCGTCCCGCCCAGGCCGAGCGGGTGCGGTCGGGCGACTTGGCGTTCAGCTCCAGCGTCCCGTTGGGCTGGTCGTACCGCAGGCGCAGCCCCGTGGAGGTGCCCAGGTACGTCGACACCAGCTCGTGGTTGGCGAAGCCGTACAGCTCACGGCCGCCCGCACGCGCGCGTGCGAACGCCTCGCCGAGCGCCGGCGCGAAGTCCGCGAAGACGGCGGAGGAGGTCTCGGCGGGCGCGTCCGTGAAGTCGGGAGAGGTGGGTACGCTGCTGACCAGCGGCTGCGCGTCCTCGGCGGGCCCGGCGCCGCGCGCGGCGGCCTCGGCGGCCCGCACCAGCGGCTCCAGCTCGTCCGTGGTCACCGCCGACCGGGAGACGACACCGGAGGCGGTGCCCTCCTTGCCGTCGACGGTCGCGATCACCGTGAGGGTACGGCCGCGGGTGACGCCGTTGGTGGTCAGGGCGTTGCCCGCCCAGCGCAGGTTGGCGGTCGAGTGCTCGTCGGCGATGACGACACAGCCGTCGGCGGTGGACAGGCCGAGGGCGCGCTCGACGATCTCGTGCGGCTTGCTGGCGGGGGCGCTCATCGACCGGCCTCCTGCGTGGTGTTGAGGATGTTGACGCCCTTGAACAGGGCCGAGGGGCAACCGTGGGAGACCGCGGCGACCTGCCCGGGCTGGGCCTTTCCGCAGTTGAAGGCGCCGCCGAGGACATACGTCTGCGGGCCTCCGACGGCGGCCATGGACCCCCAGAAGTCGGTGGTCGTGGCCTGGTAGGCGACGTCCCGCAGCTGCCCGGCGAGGCGCCCGTTCTCGATCCGGTAGAAGCGCTGCCCGGTGAACTGGAAGTTGTACCGCTGCATGTCGATCGACCAGGACCGGTCCCCAACGACATAGATCCCGCGGTCCACGGACCCGATGAGGTCCTCCGTCGACATCCCCGCCGGGTCGGGCTGGAGCGACACGTTGGCCATGCGCTGCACCGGCACATGCGCGGGGGAGTCGGCGAAGGCGCACCCGTTGGACCGCTCGAACCCGGTCAGCTTCGCGATGCGCCGGTCCAGCTGGTAGCCGACGAGGACGCCGTCCTTGACCAGGTCCCAGGACTGCCCCTGCACGCCCTCGTCGTCGTAGCCGACGGTGGCGAGTCCGTGCTCGGCGGTGCGGTCACCGGTGACGTTCATCAGCTCCGAGCCGTAGCGGAGCTTGCCCAGCTGGTCGAAGGTGGCGAAGGAGGTCCCGGCGTACGCGGCCTCGTAGCCGAGCGCCCGGTCCAGTTCGGTCGCGTGCCCGATCGACTCGTGGATGGTCAGCCACAGGTTGGACGGGTCGACGACCAGGTCGTACAGGCCCGGCTCGACGCTCGGCGCGCGCATCTTCTCCGCGAGCAGCTCCGGGATCTCCGCCAGCTCCTTGTCCCAGTCCCAGCCGGTGCCCGTCAGGTACTCCCAGCCGCGCCCCACGGGCGGCGCCAGGGTCCGCATCGAGTCGAACTCGCCGCTGGAGTCGTCGACGGACACCGCGTTCAGCACCGGATGCAGCCGCACCCGCTGCTGCGTCGTGACCGTGCCCGCGGTGTCGGCGTAGAACTTGTTCTCGTGGACGGTGAGCAGCGAGGCGTCGACGTGGTCGACCCCGTCGGCGTTCAGCAGCCGCAGGCTCCACTCCCGCAGCAGCCCGGTCTTCTCCTCGTCCGGCACCGTGAAGGGATCGATCTCGTACGACGAGATCCACGTCCTGTCGGCATGCACCGGCTCGTCGGCCAGCTCCACCCGCTCGTCGGACCCGGCGGCCTTGATGACCTGCGCGGACAGCTTCGCCATGGCCACCGCCTGCGAGGCCACGCGCGCGGCCGCGTCCATCGTCAGGTCCACGCCCGAGGCGAACCCCCACGTCCCCCCGTGCACCACCCGCACCGCGTACCCGAGGTCGGTGGTGTCCGACGACCCGGCGGGCCTGGCGTCCCGCAGCCGCCAGGACGCGCTGCGCACCCGCTCCAGCCGGAAGTCGGCATGCTCGGCCCCGAGCGCACGCGCGCGTGCGAGAGCGGCGTCGGCGAGGGCGCGTAGGGGAAGTGCCGTGAAGGCTTCGTCGATCGTATGAGGCACCGAGGTCTCCCTGCTGTCGTGACCTGTGGGCTCCGATCATGTCGCGCCCCCCGGCCGTCGGACCACACCTTTCCGTACAAGGTCCGCATCTTTCTGTAGGGACCCCACAGTGACTGTCCTGCGCCACTGTCGGTGCCCGAATGTTCCCGGCCCCGGCGCGACCGATAGGTTTCTGACGAAGCCGCCTGTCATCCAGGTGTTCGGGCGGGTGTGTCAGACCGCTATCGAAAGGGTGATCCGTTGAGCCGCTCGGTTCTCGTCACCGGAGGCAACCGGGGCATCGGCCTCGCCATCGCCCGCGCGTTCGCCGACGCCGGCGACAAGGTCGCCATCACGTACCGCTCGGGGGAGGCGCCGTCCGGCTTCCTCGCCGTGAAGTGCGACATCACCGACCCCGAGCAGGTGGAGCAGGCCTACAAGGAGATCGAGGCCGAGCACGGCCCGGTCGAGGTCCTCATCGCCAACGCCGGCGTCACCAAGGACACGCTCCTGATGCGCATGTCCGAGGAGGACTTCACCTCGGTCATCGACACCAACCTCACCGGCACCTTCCGCGTGGTCAAGCGCGCCAACCGCGGCATGCTGCGGGCCAAGAAGGGCCGCGTCGTCCTGATCTCCTCGGTCGTCGGTCTCCTCGGCTCCGCCGGACAGGCCAACTACGCCGCCTCCAAGGCCGCCCTGGTCGGCTTCGCGCGCTCCCTCGCCCGAGAGCTGGGCTCGCGCAACATCACTTTCAACGTCGTCGCGCCCGGCTTTGTCGACACCGACATGACCAAGGCGCTCACCGACGAGCAGCGCGAGAACATCGTCTCGCAGGTGCCGCTCGGCCGGTACGCGCAGCCGGAGGAGATCGCCGCGACGGTGCGGTTCCTCGCCTCGGACGACGCCTCGTACATCACTGGAGCCGTCATCCCCGTTGACGGCGGACTGGGAATGGGTCACTGATCACATGAGCGGAATTCTCGAGGGCAAGCGCGTCCTGATCACCGGAGTGCTGATGGAGTCCTCCATCGCCTTCCACGCCGCGAAGCTGGCCCAGGAGCAGGGTGCCGAGATCATCCTGACCGCGTTCCCGCGGCCCACGCTGACCGAGCGCATCGCCAAGAAGCTGCCGAAGCCCACCAAGGTCATCGAGCTGGACGTCACCAACGACGAGCACCTCGGCCGGCTGGCCGACGTGGTCGGCGAGGAGCTGGGCGGCCTGGACGGCGTCGTCCACTCCATCGGCTTCGCGCCGCAGGACGCCCTCGGCGGCAACTTCCTGAACACGCCGTTCGAGTCGGTCGCCACGGCCATGCACGTCTCCGCGTACTCCCTGAAGTCGCTGACGATGGCCTGCCTGCCGCTGATGCAGAACGGCGGCTCGGTCGTCGGCCTGACCTTCGACGCCCAGTTCGCCTGGCCGCAGTACGACTGGATGGGCCCGGCCAAGGCCGCCCTGGAGGCCACGAGCCGCTACCTCGCGCGTGACCTGGGCAAGCAGAACATCCGCTGCAACCTCATCTCCGCGGGTCCGATCGGCTCCATGGCCGCCAAGTCCATCCCGGGCTTCGCCGACCTCGCCTCCGTCTGGGACAGCCGCTCCCCGCTGGAGTGGGACCTGAAGGACCCGGAGCCGGCCGGCCGCGGCATCGTCGCCCTGCTGAGCGACTGGTTCCCGAAGACCACCGGCGAGATCATCCACGTGGACGGCGGCCTGCACGCCATCGGCGCCTGATCCCCACCGGTCTCCAGGGCCCGCGTCCCCTCCGGGGTGCGGGCCCTCGCCGTGTCACCCGTTCGGCTCACCGGCCGGGCGGGGTACGGCGGTCCGCGCGCACTCTGGAGAGGCACCGCCCCGCAGCCGTATGGCCGAGGAGGTCCCCTTGTGCGCCTGTCCCGCAGCCTGGCCTCAGTGACCGTCGCGGCCGCTCTCGTGCTCGCCCTGCCGTACGACGCTTCCCCGCACGCGCGCGTGCCGGAGACGGGGACGGCCGACCCGCAGCCGTTCGGCGCCGAGTGCCGCGTCCGCGTCACCGGCTCCCACGTCGTGGCCCACTGCCACAACCCCTACGTCGGCACCGACCGCGTCCGCCTGCACATCGAGTGCGCGCGCTGGTGGGACATCGACACCGACAGCGCCCCGGTCGACACCGGCCCCGCGACCACCGTGCGGCTCACCGGCCGCTGCTGGAAGGAGGTCGGCGCGGCCTGGGTCAGCCATCAGCGCGAGGACTGACCCAGCGCTCCGGGCGGCACAGGAACGGATAGCCCGCCGCCTCCGCCGCCGCGGCCTCCGCGTCGCCCGCGCGGATGGCGTCCACCAGCCGCGTGTGGTCCATGTGCGTCTCCGGGGTCAGTTCCCCGCCGACGTCCTCGCGCAGCCAGTCCCGCAGCACCTCGCCCAGGTCCGCGTACATCGCCGTCATGACGTCGTTGTGGGAGGCCGACACCACCGCCAGGTGGAAGGTCGCGTCCGCCGTCACGAACGCCTCCGCGTCACCGGACTCCCAGGCCTCCTCGCGCCGCAGCAGCAGCGCGTCCAGCTGCTTGAGGTCCTTCTCCGTGCGCCGCTCCGCGGCCAGCTTCGCCGCCCCCGACTCCAGCGTGGACCGCAGCTCGGCGATGTGCCGGGGGTCCGCGTCGGCGAACCGGCGGTGCATCACGCCGGCCAGCTCGCTCGTCGCCACCACGTAGGTGCCCGACCCCTGCCGGATGTCCAGCAGGCCGTTATGCGCGAGCGCCCGCACGGCCTCGCGGACCGTGTTGCGGGCCACGCCGAGCTGCTCGACCAGCTCGGGCTCGGTCGGGATGCGCGCGCCGACCGGCCACTCGCCCGAGGTGATCTGGGCGCGCAGTGCGGCGATGACCTGCTCGGACAGCGCCGAGCGACGGGGATGGCTCAGAGGCATGGCTCACCTTCGCACGGCGGGGGCGGGGTCGCGGCACCCGGAAATGGACAACCAATCATCCCATGATTCTATGATGGAGGGCATGACTGGCGAGGAAACCCGGACCACGACGTCCACGACCGAACGCACCCCGGCCGCGGCCGCCCCCCGGGACCCCGGCGGCACCCCCACGCGCGCGTGGGCCACCCGCCTGGTCGTCGTCGGCATCGTCCTGTCGGCGCTGAACCTGCGCCCCGCCATCACGAGCCTCGGCGCCCTCCTGGAGGAGGTCCGCGACGGACTCGGCATGAGCGGCGGCGTGGCCGGACTGCTCACCTCCGTACCGCCCCTGTGCTTCGCCGTCTTCGGCGTCATGGCCCCGCGCCTGGCCCGCCGCTTCGGCCCCGCCGCCGTCGTCTGCGCGGGCATGGCCGCCATCACCACGGGCCTGCTGATACGGCCGTACGCCGGGGGCACGGCCGGCTTCCTGGCCGCCAGCGCCCTCGCCCTGATGGGCATCGCGGTCAGCAACGTGCTCATGCCGGTCATCGTCAAGCGCTGGTTCCCCGACCGGGTCGGTTCCATGACCGGCCTGTACTCGATGGCCCTCGCCGCCGGCACCTCCGTGGCCGCCGCGGCCACGGTCCCCCTGACCGACGCCCTCGGCGGCAGCTGGCAGTCGGGCCTCACGGTCTGGGCGGCGCTCGCGGCGGCGGCCGTGCTGCCGTGGCTGCCGCTCGTGCGGGAGCGGGGCGGCGCGTCCACGCCGGCCACCGGTACGGCCGCGCAGGCCACCGGTACGGCCGCGGAGGCCACCGGTACGGCCGCGGATGCCGCCGAGCGTGCCGGGGAGCGGCCCACGCCGACGGAGCGGACGCAGCCGCCCGCGCTGCGGATCACCCGCAGCCGTACCGCCTGGGCGCTCGCCGTCTTCTTCGGGCTCCAGGCCACCGCCGCCTACATCACGATGGGCTGGATGGCCCAGATCTTCCGGGACGCGGGCGTCCCGGCCGGCACCGCCGGGCTGCTCCTGGCCGTCACCATGGTGATGGGCGTGCCCCTGGCCTTCGTCATCCCGCGCCTGGCGACCCGGCTGCCGAACCAGGGCCCGA
This sequence comes from Streptomyces griseosporeus, assembly GCF_014656055.1. Classification (GTDB taxonomy): domain Bacteria; phylum Actinomycetota; class Actinomycetes; order Streptomycetales; family Streptomycetaceae; genus Streptomyces; species Streptomyces griseosporeus. The sequence goes on along the minus strand of NZ_BNBR01000009.1, from coordinate 20,539 downwards.
TCGTGGTCGCCCTCGGCGTCTGCGGCCTCGCCGGATACGCGGGGCTGTACTTCGCGCCGGCCGGCGGCGCCTGGGCCTGGGCGCTGCTGCTGGGCGTCTCCAACTGCGCCTTCCCGCTGGCGCTGACCATGGTCGGCATGCGCGCCCGCAGCGGCGCGGGCGTCGCCCAACTGTCGGCGTTCGCGCAGAGCACCGGTTACCTGATCTCCATCCCCGGCCCGCTGCTGGTGGGCGTGCTCTACGAGAGCAGCGGCGGCTGGGGCGTGCCGATCGCCCTGATGGCCGCGCTGATGGTGCCGCAGATGGTGGTCGGCGTCCTGGCGGGCCGCGACCGCACGGTGGAGGAGGAGGCGGCGGCCTGACCCCGGGGGCCTGGCCGGTGGGCGCGGGTGGGAGACTTGCCGTATGCCAGTGCTCGACCCGAACCCCCAGAACGGCCAGAAGAAGATGCTGCTGGTCTTCGGCGCGTTTCTCGCCATCTTCGTGATCATCGCCGTCGTGGCGACGATCGCCTCCCCGTGAGCCCCGCCCGCGGGTGACGGTGCCGGGCGCCCGGCCCGACCGGAGGCCGCCGCGTGCCGAGGGTGGGGTTAACCCCCCTGTCCCCTAGGGGGCGAGGGTCAGGGTCAAGTGGGTGGATCACCGGATGGGACGGCGGCCGCGCATTCCGTAGCTTCGAGGTGTGACCGCGACACCGCGGTCGGCGGATCACTCGACACCGGCGGAGACCAGCGGAGGCACCCATGTCGGCCCCTACGCACACCCGGCCCCACCCGGCGACCACGGGCGGCGTCGGCACCCGGCTGCCCTGGTGGGCCCTGGCCCTGCCGACGCTCGCCTTCATCACGCTGCTCGTGCTGATACTCAACCCGTCCGACGCCCACGCGGCCGGCGGCGACCCGGCGATCACGCACCTCCTGGAGCGGGTCCAGCAGCTGGTCGGCGGGTGAGGAAGCCGCATGTCAACTCCCTGCGACGCATGGCCTGTTTCGTGCGAAGCTGGGTGACATGAGCGTCGCAGAACCCCGCAGGATCGTCCTCTTCCGGCATGCGAAAGCCGACTGGCCACAGGTGACCGACCACGAGCGGCCGCTCGCCGAACGGGGCCGCTTGGACGCCGCCGAGGCCGGACGGCGGTTGGTCGACACCGGCATCTCCTTCGACCTGACCCTCTGCTCCACCGCGGTCCGGACCCGCGAGACCTGGAAGCTCGCCGTCCATGAGTTCCCGCACCGGCCGAAGACCGTCTACGAGGAGCGGATCTACGAGGCCTCACCGGGCGAGCTGATCGCCCTGCTCAACGAGACCCCGGACGACGCGCGGAACGTCCTGCTGATCGGCCACAACCCCGGCGTGCAGGGCCTCGCCGACATCCTGTCCGGCGGTGCCGAGGGCGACGCCCTCGCCCGGATGCACCGCCGCGGCTTCCCGGCCGCGGCCTTCGCCGTACTGCACTTCGACGGCCCCTGGAAGTCCCTGGAGCCCGGCACCGCCCGGCTGGCCGACTACTGGGCGCCCAGCGAGTGATCCGCTCCCCGGGCGCGGTCCCGTGACGGCGAAGGGCCCGGCACCACGAAGGTGCCGGGCCCTCCTCCGTAAGGGTGGCCGTCCTGACCTGCCGCTCAGCTACTGATGCTCAGCCGTCGAGCGTGTCCGCCGCCTCGACCTCTTCCCGGGTCACGCCCAGCAGGTACAGCACGGTGTCCAGGAAGGGCACGTTCACCGCGGTGTGCGCGGCCTCGCGCACCACCGGCTTGGCATTGAAGGCCACGCCGAGGCCGGCCGCGTTCAGCATGTCGAGGTCGTTGGCGCCGTCGCCGATCGCCACCGTCTGCGACAGCGGGACGCCCGCCTCCGCGGCGAAGCGGCGCAGCAGCCGCGCCTTGCCCGCCCGGTCCACGATCTCGCCGGTGACCCGGCCGGTCAGCTTCCCGTCGACGATCTCCAGCGTGTTGGCCTGGGCGAAGTCCAGCCCCAGCCGCTCCTTCAGATCGTCGGTGACCTGGGTGAAACCGCCGGAGACGACGCCGACCTGGTAGCCGAGTCGTTTCAGCGTGCGGATCAGCGTGCGCGCGCCCGGCGTCAGCCGCACCTCGCTGCGCACCTTCTCCACCACCGACGCGTCCAGCCCCGCCAGCAGCGCCACCCGCGCGTGCAGCGACTGCTCGAAGTCCAGCTCGCCGCGCATCGCCGCCGCCGTCACCTCGGCGACCTTGTCCTCGCAGCCGGCGTGCGCCGCGAACAGCTCGATGACCTCGTCCTGGATGAGCGTGGAGTCCACGTCCATGACGACGAGCCGCTGGGCCCGCCGGTGCAGCCCCGCCGCGACGACCGCCACGTCCACGCCGAGCGCGGCGGCGTCCGTCACCAGCGCGGTGCGCAGCGGCTCGGTCTCCACACCCGACACCGCGAACTCCACGGCCGTCACCGGGTACTTCGCCAGCCGGAAGATACGGTCGATGTTGCCGCCGGCCTTGGTGATCCGCCCGGCGATGGCCGCCGTGGCCTCCGAGGTGAGCGGATGGCCCAGCACGGTGACCAGGGACCGGCCGAGGCCCCGGGGCCGGTTGTCGCCGATGCCGGAGATGATCTCCGCCTGCATCTTCATCGACTCGGCCCAGCTGTGCACGGTCGCCCTCAGGTCGCCCTCCAGGCCGTGCTGCGGCTCGGTCACGAGCGCGCACAGCACCATCCGGCCACGGGTGACGACCTGCTCGATATCGACCACGTCGACGGAGTAGGCGGCGAGGGTGTCGAAGAGACCCGCGGTGATGCCCGGCCTGTCCTTGCCGAAGATCTTGACGAGGAGGGTGGGGACGTCAGAGGTCTCAGGGATCGAGGTCTGCGAAGCGCTCATGGTGCTCCCACCGTATCCGGCACCCAGTGCCTTCCGCCCCTGAGGTCCGCCTGACGGACACGGAACAATGGACGGCACGGGGGTGGCCTTCACCTTACGCCCCGGCGAACGGGACCGCCCAGGTCAGCGCGGCCCCTTCGGACGCCGGGGCGGAGGCGGGGAGACCGGCGGGGGAGGAGGCGGCGGAGGCGGCCCGTCCGTACCGCCGGCAGCCCCTGTCCTCCGTCCGCCGGGCGGGCGCCGCGGGGCGGGCGAGCCGAACGGACGGGCCACGGTGGGCGCCCCGTACACATCGCCCGGTCCCGGCGCCCCGCCGCCACCCTCGGCCGTCTCCTCGCGCCGGTCGTCCCCCGGCCGCGCGTCCTCCGGCGTCCGCAGCCCGTCCGGGACTCGCAGATACGGGTTCGTGTCCGGGTTCGGAGGCCGGTACGGCACACCCGGCGCGTACGGCCCACTCGCGCTGCCGCTGCCGCTGCCGCTGCCGCTCACGCCCTCGGCCCCGGAGCCGTACGTCCCGCCCGGCCCGGCGTGCCCACCGGCCGCCCCGTCACCCAGTGCCAGCGGCGCGGCCCGTCGCCCGGCGGTGCCGCAGGCATGGGCCAGCAGCGCGCCCGCGCCCCCCGCGCCCGCCCCCCACACGGCACCGAGGAGCAGAGCCATGCCGAGCCGCCCGTGCAGCTCGATCCCCGCGCCGAAGGCGTCGAAGCCCAGCACGGACAGGGACGCCCCGACCGAGACGTCCGTCAGCCAGGCGAGCAGAGGCAGCGCCAGCGCCGTGGCCACCCCCAGCCGCAGCGCACACCGCCCGGCGAAACCGAGGACACCCGAGGCCGCCGCCCCCGCGCCGTGCGCCGACGGCACCGACCCCGCATCCGGTGCCCCCGGCGGGGAGGGAGCGCCTCCCGCCCCCAGCGCAGCGGAAGGACCCCTCGCGCCCGGGGCAGAAGCAGCACCTGTCACCCTCCGCACCCCCACCGGCGTCCGCACCGCCACCAATACCCCCGCCAGCAGCATCAACACCGCCGCCCCCACGCCCAGCAGCCACACCCGGCCGTCGAGTTCGGCGAGGCGGGACAGTGTCACCGGCCGGTCGGTGTGGAGGGCGAGCAAGTCGTCCAGGGGGTCGGGCAGGAGACGGGCCAGTTCGCCCGTCGCCGTGCCGTCCCACGGCACGAACAAGCCGATCGGCAGGCCCAGCCACACCCCGTTCGGCGTGCCGAGGAGCGCCGCGCCGGCGATGCGCGCGGGGTGGTCGTCGCCGATCGCGGCGTACGCCGCCGCGGCGAGCCCCGCCGCCACCGCGACGAGCACCACGGTGACCAGCGCGGACACCGCAGGCCGCACCACCCGGTGCACGGCCTCGAAGCCGCGCGGCAGGGGCGTGCGGCGCGAGGCCAGCAGCGCGACCAGCAGCACGCCGGCCGCCCAGCCGAGCCCGCCGAACAGCGTCGGTCCGGTGTCGACGGTGAACCCGACCGCCGCCCGCGCGTCGACGAGGTCGCCGAGCCGGTCAGGCAGCAGCCCGCCGATGTTCCCGAGCCCGGGCACCTCGATCCCGCCGGCCCCGCCCGCGCCGCCTCCCGGCAGGTCGTCCAGGCCGAGCGAGCCGCCGTCGAGGGTGATGACGTCGTGCCCGGCCCAGGCCAGCCCGCCGAGGACCGCCGCGAACACCACGAGCACCGCCCCCGCGCGGGCGAGGAGTTCGGCGGGTGCGATCACAACTCCGGCCGCCCGCAGGGACCGTAGGAAGAACCATGACAAAAGGAGCGCACCGACCAGACTCACGCCCAGTGGCGTGATCTCGATGGCCGTCTCGGCCTCGGCGCCGGTGAGGCCGAACGCGGACACGTCCCCGGACGGTGTCACCGAACCACCCGCCCCGAGCGCCACAACCGCCGCCGTCATCGTCCCCAACGAGCCCTGCGCATCGGCCCGCAGGAGATGCAGACCGAGCGCGGCGGTCCCGGCCATGCCGATCAACGCCCAGCTCACGGCCGCCACCGCGGTCATCACGACGTCCCCCCACGGCACGCGTGTGCCGCGCTTCGTCGTCGCCCACGCCGTCACCGAGTCCATGGCAGACCCCCCGATCCGCGGCGCGGCGTCCGCCGCGCTTGTCCCCCCTCGCGGGGATTACCACTCTCCGGTCCGGTTTCCACCCCGTCAACGGCACCGGCCGAAGCGTCCCTTCGCGGACTTCACAAGGCCCGACTTTCGGTCAGGGGGCCGCTCCTGAAATAGTTCCCCCCGATGTTCGACATCCCTAGACTCCCTGCGACGGGGGTAACTCGGGGGACAACTCAGTGGGGCATGGAGTGCCGGAACTCGTACTGGAATCAAACGGACGTACCTGGACGCTCGATCCGTCCAGGTCATACACCCTCGGACGTGATCCGCAGGGCGACGTCGTCTTCGACGACGCCAGGGTCTCCTGGCGTCACGCCACGATCAGCTTCAACGGCCGCAGTTGGGTCATCGAGGACCACGGCAGCACCAACGGCACCTTCGTGCAGGGCCAGCGGATCCACCACCTGGAGCTGGGGCCCGGCACGGCGGTCAACCTCGGCAACGCCACCGACGGCCCGCGGCTGAACCTCTCCGGTGCCGCTGCCGCCGTCGCGACACCGCAGGCGCAGCCGCAGCAGCCGTACGCCGCACAGCAGGCCGACCCGGGCTGGGCCCAGGCGCCCCAGCAGCAGGCGCCCCACCAGCAGGTCCAGCAGCAGGCGGCCCCGCATCAGGTGCCGCAGCAGCAGGTGCCTCCGCAGCAGGCCGGCTGGCAGCAGGGCGCGCCCGGCATCCCGCAGCAGAGCCCGGCCGAGGGCTACGCGCAGCAGGTTCCCGGCGTCGGCGCGGGGGCGCCGCCGGTGTACGGCGACCGCAGCCCCACCACGTTCCACCAGTTCTCCCTCGGCCGTGTGATGCGCATCGGCCGTGCCCTGGAGAACGACCTGGTCGTCTCCGACCTCCAGGTCTCCCGGCACCACGCCGAGTTCCACTCCACGCCCGACGGGCGCATGGAGATCCGCGACCTCGGCTCGCACAACGGCACGTACGTCAACGGCCAGCCGATCGCCAAGGGCGGCTCGCAGCTGCTCGGCCCGACCGACATCGTCGGCGTCGGCCACTCGACGTTCCGCATCGTCGGCGACCGCCTCGAGGAGTTCGTCGACACCGGTGAGGTCTCCTTCTCGGCCCGCCACCTGACCGTCACGGTCGACGGCGGCAAGCAGATCCTGAAGGACGTCTCCTTCGGCGTGCCCGAGAAGTCGCTCATCGCGGTCATCGGCCCGTCCGGTTCCGGCAAGTCCACCCTGCTCAAGGCGCTCACCGGCTACCGGCCCGCCAACCAGGGCGAGGTCCTCTACGACAACCGGAACCTGTACAAGCAGTTCGCCGAGCTGCGCCAGCGCATCGGTCTGGTCCCGCAGGACGACATCCTGCACAAGGAGCTGACCGTCAAGAAGGCCCTGAAGTACGCGGCCAAGCTGCGCTTCCCCGCCGACACCACGGCCGCCGAGCGCCAGTCCCGCATCGACGAGGTGCTGCGCGAGCTCAAGCTCGACATCCACAAGGACAAGAAGGTCACCTCCCTCTCCGGCGGCCAGCGCAAGCGCGTCTCCGTCGCCCTGGAGCTGCTGACCAAGCCGTCGCTGATCTTCCTGGACGAGCCCACCTCGGGCCTCGACCCGGGCATGGACCGCGACGTGATGCAGCTGCTGCGCGGCCTCGCCGACGACGGCCGCACGGTCCTCGTCGTCACCCACTCGGTGGCCGAGCTGGCGCTGTGCGACAAGCTGCTGGTGATGGCGCCGGGCGGCGCGGTCGCCTACTTCGGCCCGCCGGAGGAGGCGCTGAACTTCTTCGGCTACGACACCTGGGCCGACGTCTTCTCCGCCTTCGAGAACTACCGCGACTACGACTGGGCGGGCCGCTGGAAGGGCTCGCAGCACTACCAGATGTACGCCGCGGACATCGACGCGGTGGCCCCGCAGGCCGTACAGATGCCGGCCCTGCAGGCGATGAAGCCGCCCAAGCCGCAGGGCTGGGGCTCGCAGCTGGTGACGCTGGTCCGCCGGTACGCGTCGGTCATCGCCTCCGACAAGGGCTTCATCGCCCTGATGTTCGCCCTCCCGGCGGTCATCGGCGTGGTCAGCGCCCTGATCCCGGCCGACTACGGCCTCGGTCTCGGACCGGCCAAGGGCAAGCCGCCCTTCTCCAACCGGGACGGCAGCACGATCCTGCTCATCCTCGCCGTGGGCGCCTGCTTCGCCGGCGCGGCGAACTCGGTGCGTGAGCTGATCAAGGAACGGGTGATCTACGAACGGGAGCGGGCGACCGGTCTGTCCCGCTCGGCGTACCTGATGTCCAAGGTGATCGTGCTCGGCGTGATCACGGCGGTGCAGGGCGGGCTGCTGGGCGCGATCGGCCTGCTCTACCGCGGCGACAAGATGCCGAAGGAGGGGCTGCTGCTGACGGGCTCGCCCGTCCTGGAGCTCACCCTGCCCATCATGGCGCTCGGCTTCACCTCGATGATGTTCGGCCTGATCATCTCCTCGCTGGTGAAGACCGCCGAGAAGACCATGCCGCTGCTGGTGATGTTCGCGATCGTCCAGGTCGTCTTCACCGGCTGCCTCTTCCAGCTGCACGACAAGATCGGCGTCGAGCAGATCGCCTGGCTGATGCCGGCCCGCTGGGCGGTGTCCGCCGCGGGGACGACGGCCCAGCTGAACGTGCTGCTGCCGTGGGATCCGGCCAACCCGGACCCGCTGTGGGAGCACGAGCTGAGCCAGTGGTGCGTCGACATGGGCGTGCTGCTCGCGCTGGGCGTGGCGTGCGGCTTCGTCGTGGCCCGCTTCCTGCGCCGCCACGAGCCGGAGGTCATGCGCAAGTAACGCGCCGTAGGACGCCGAAGGGCGGCACCCCTGTCAGGTGGGTGCCGCCCTTCAGCTTTACGTAGTGAGGCCCGCGCCTGCCTCAGTACGCGCTGTTGACGTTGTCCATGGAGCCGTACCGGTCGGCCGCGTAGTTGCACGCGGCGGTGATGTTGGCGACCGGGTCGTAGATGTTCCAGGACGTGCCGGGGACGTGGTAGGCCTTGAAGGTGGGCGGGATCACCTGGAGCAGGCCCTTGGACGGGATGCCGTTGATCGCGTTGATGTCCCAGTTGTTGATCGCCATCGGGTTGCCGGACGACTCCCGCATGATGTTGCGGTGGATGCCGTTGTAGGTGCCCGGGATGCCGTGCTTCTTCATGATGGCGAGCGACTCGCGGATCCAGCCGTCGAGGTTGTTCGGGTACTTCTTGACGGCGGCCTTCTTGAGCGCGGCGCGCTTGGCGGCGCGGCTGGCGGCCTCCTTGGCCTTGCGGGCGGCCTCGGCCTTCTTCGCGGCGGCCGCGGCGGCGGCCTTCTTCGCGGCGGCCTGCTTCGCGGCGGCGGCCTTGGCGGCGGCCTGCTTGGCGGCGGCGGCCTTCGCCTGGGCCTCGGCCTCGGCCTTCTGCTGGGCCGCGATGGCCTGGGCCTTCACGCTCGCGGCGGCCAGCTGGTCGGTGAGGCTGGTCTTGACGTTCTCGATCTTCCCGCTGCCGGCGACGACCTGCTGGGTGGACGCGGCGACCTCGCTGGTGGTGGTCTCGGCGCTGCTGGGGACCGCGGAGAAGGCGATGGCGGCGGCACCCAGGGCGCTGACACCGGCGATCGCGATCTTGTGGTGCTTGGTCAGGCGACGACTGTGACCACGAAGGATGGGGTTCTTGGGCATGGCGAAAGGACCTCTTCGAATAGCGCGGAGGTCGCTCATGTCCGGCAGCGGACAACGGGTACTTCCCACACGAACGCCGCGGGGTTCGAACCCGCGGCGCTGAGCGACGGAGCAATTCTTAGCGGCCGCAAAATTCTGTGGCAAAGGTGTGACGTACGATCCCCCATAGTGGATCAGGGAATGGCAAAACGGGACAGACTGGACCGTCTGCCCCGTTCATACCGGGACCCTATGTCTCCTATTTCGGGTCGTACGTGACCTGCGCCCTATGCGCGGGCTCACATCGGGCCGGTCGCGGTCTCACCGCCAGTTGCTGGAGCAATGCTCTGTGTGAGGGCCTCCTCGGGGAGGACGAGATGCACGTCCCCGAACTCGTGCCACAAGTAGCGCCCGCGCAGCGCCTCCTCGTACGCGCGGCGCACCGCCGCCGCCCCCGCCACCGCCTCCAGCATCAGCAGATGCGAGGCCTCCGGCTCGTGCAGCCCGGTCAGCAGCCCGTCCACCACCCGCACCCCCCGCTCCGGCGTCACCACCAGATCCGTCCAGCCCGCACGCGCGCGTACGACCCCGTCCGCGCCGGCCGCCGACTCCACCGCCCGCACCGCGGTCGTCCCCACGGCGACGACCCGCCCGCCCCCGGCCCGCGCCGCGTTCACCGCCCGCGCCGACGCCTCCGGCACCGCGAACCGCTCCGGATACGGCGGCTCGTGCGCCTCCGCCGACGCCACCCCCGTGTGCAGCGTGACCGGCGCGAACTGCACCCCCCGGCGCACCAGCTCCAGCACCGTCCGCGCGGTGAAGGGCCGCCCCGCACTCGGCATCTCCGCACTCCCCGCCCCGTCCGGCGACGGCACCGCGAACACCGTCTGGTACACCGGCAGCGGCTGATCGCGCTCCGTGTAGGAGTACCGGATGGGCCGCCCGTACTCCCGCAGCAGCCCCGGCACCGCCCGCCCGGCCGCCTCCGCTGCGCCCGCGGCCCCACCGGACACCCGCGCCCACCACAGCCGCCCGCTGCCCGCGCTCACCGGCTCCTGAAGCACCAGCCGGAGCCGGCCGGGCAGGCGTACCTCCTCACCCGCGTACGTTCCCGCACGCGCGCGCGTAGTGCCCCGGCCGTCCGGCTCCCGCAGCTCCACCGCCCAGCGCCCGTCGTCCCCGCGCGTGGAGAAATGCACCACCACGCACGCGTGCCCCAGCCACCCGTCCACCGCCGCGGCCAGCGTCGGCGAGGTGTCCACCACCAGTACGTCCCCGGCCCGCAGCAGCGCCGGCAGCTCCAGGAAGGCGTGGTGCGCCACCTCGGTGCCCCGCGACACCAGCAGCCGTACGGCGTCCCGGTCCAGCCCCGGCCCGCGCTGCTCGGCCGGCACCCGCGCCGACAGCTGCTCCGGGACGCGCAGCGCGAGGGTCACCGCTCCTCCAGCAGGGCCGACGCCGTGTACCGGCCGCTCGCCGGCCGCTCGTCCAGCAGCCGCAGGAACGCGGGCGCGACCTCCTCCGGCGCCGGCGTCCTCGTCAGGTCCTCGCCGGGCTCGGCAGCGGCCAGCATCCGCGTGCGCATCCCGCCCGGATCCACCCACCACACCCGCAGCCGGGGCTCCTCCACCGCCAGCACCGCCGACAGCAGGTCCACACCCGCCTTCGTCGCCCCGTACGCCCCCCACGTCCGGTACGCCGTCACCGCCGCGTCCGAGCTCACGTTGACGACGGCACCCGCCGCCGACCGCCGCAGCTGCGGCAGCGCCTCCTGGAGCAGCCCCAGCGGAGCCACCAGATTGGCCTCCAGCGCCGCCCGGAACCCCTCCAGCGGCTGCTCGGCGAGCGGCACCAGCAGCTCGGCGCCCAGCATCCCCGCGTTGTTCACCAGCAGATCCACCCCGCCCAGCCGCCCGGCCGCGGCCACCAGCTCCGCCCGGTGCCCCGCGTCCGTCACATCCCCGGCCGTCGCCTCCACGCGCGTGCCGTGTTCCGCGAGCCCGGCCGCCACCTCCTTCAGCGCCCCCGCGTGCCGCGCGTCCAGCACCAGGTCCCAGCCCCGCGCCGCCAGCGCCCCGGCGAGCGCACGCCCCAGCCCCCGCGAAGCGCCCGTGATGATCGCCACCGCCATGAACCCCGCCTCCTCGTCCCTCGGCCACCGCTCCTGCGGCGACGACCTCACCGTAGGAACGCCGCCCCCGCCCCGGCCTCGGCCGCGAGCAGCAAAGCGGCGGGGCACTTCGGCCTAGGCCCGGCTGCTCCGGACGCCGTGCACGACCTAGGCCCCGGGACTTAGGCGGCGGCCGTCAGAGGTCGGATCCGCGGTGTCACACCCCGCCGGTACCGTGAGGACATGAGCCACGGTCCACGGTCCGGCCTCGCCGCGGTCAGTTCCGCGCTGCTGGCCATGAGCAGGCACCTAGAGGTCCGCGACGTCCTGAAGACGATCGTCGCCTCGGCCCGCGAACTCCTCGACGCGCAGTACGCCGCGCTCGGCGTCCCCGACGACCACGGCGGCTTCGCCCAGTTCGTGGTGGACGGCGTCAGCGACGAGCAGTGGCGGGCCATCGGCCCCCTGCCCCGCCAGCACGGCATCCTCGCCGCCATGCTCCAGGAGGCCAGGGTCGAGCGCCTCGCCGACGTCCGCAAGGACCCCCGCTTCGAGGGCTGGCCCTCCGCCCACCCCGACATGTCCGACTTCCTGGGCCTGCCCATCCGCGACGGCGACGAGGTCATCGGCGCCCTCTTCCTGGCCAACAAGAACTGCCCCAAGAGGGAAGGCAGTTGCGGCTTCACCGCGGAGGACGAGGAACTGCTCGGCATCCTCGCCCAGCACGCCGCGATCGCCCTCACCAACGCCCGCCTGTACGAGCGCAGCCGCGAACTCACCATCGCCGAGGAGCGCTCCCGCCTCGCCCACGAACTGCACGACGCGGTGAGCCAGAAGCTGTTCTCCCTGCGCCTGACCGCCCAGGCCGCCGCCCGCCTCGTCGACCGCGACCCCGCCCGCGCCAAGGGCGAGTTGCACCAGGTGGCCGTGCTCGCCGCCGAGGCCGCCGACGAACTGCGTGCCGCCGTCGTGGAGTTGCGCCCCGCCGCCCTCGACGAGGACGGCCTCGTCGCCACCCTGCGCACCCAGATACAGGTCCTCGACCGCGCCCACAGCGCCCGCGTCACCTTCGCGGCCCGCGGCATCCGCGCCCTGCCCGCCGCCCAGGAGGAAGCCGTACTGCGCGTCGCCCAGGAGGCCCTGCACAACGCCCTGCGCCACTCCGGCGCCGACCACGTCGACGTGACCCTGGACCGCAGCGGCACCGGCGCCGTCCTGCGCGTCACCGACGACGGCCGCGGCTTCGACCCCCGGGCGGTGCGCCGCGCCGGACGCCATCTGGGCCTGGTGTCCATGCGGGACCGGGCGAGCGGCGTCGGCGGCCGGCTCACGGTGGAATCGGCGCCCGGCAAGGGCACCGCGATCGAGATGGAGGTCCCCGGTGGCTGACGCAATCAGGGTGCTGCTCGTCGACGACCACCAGGTCGTCCGCCGGGGCCTGCGCACCTTCCTGGAGGTACAGGACGACATAGAGGTCGTCGGCGAGGCCGCCGACGGCGCCGAGGGCATCGCCCGCGCCGAGGAACTGAAGCCCGACGTCCTCCTCATGGACGTCAAGATGCCGGGCATGGACGGCGTCGAGGCCCTGCGCAAGCTGCGCGAACTCGGCAACCCCGCGCGCGTGCTGATCGTCACCAGCTTCACCGAGCAGCGCACGGTCGTCCCCGCCCTGCGCGCGGGAGCCGCCGGGTACGTCTACAAGGACGTCGACCCCGACGCGCTGGCCGGCGCCATCCGCTCCGTCCACGCCGGCCACGTCCTGCTCCAGCCGGAGGTGGCGGTCGCCCTGCTCTCCCAGGAGGAAGCCGGCTCCGGACAGGGCCGCGGGGGCTCGCTCACCGAACGGGAACGCGAGGTGCTGGGCCTGATAGCGGACGGCCGCTCCAACCGGGAGATCGCCCGTGCGCTGGTCCTCTCCGAGAAGACGGTCAAGACCCACGTCTCGAACATCCTCATGAAGCTCGACCTGGCGGACCGCACCCAGGCCGCCCTCTGGGCCGTTCGTCACGGTCTGTCCGGATGATCGGCAACTCGGAGGGTTCCCTTCCGGGCTGAGATTCATACCGTCGTGGGAATGTCCCCCGAATGGCGCATCCTGCGTCCGCCCCGGGCCGTTCTCCAGTGCGTGCTGCGGCGACTGCCGCGGCGATCGCAAGGAGGGCTTTGAAAGTGAAGAACCTGAAGAAGGCAGCGGCCGTGACGATGGTGGCCGGCGGACTGATGGCCGCCGGTGCCGGCATGGCCTCCGCCACCACCGGCTCGCACGCCGACGGCCAGGCCGTGGGCTCGCCGGGTGTCGTCTCGGGCAACGTCATCCAGGCCCCGGTGCACGTCCCGGTCAACGTGGTCGGCAACAGCGTCAACGTCATCGGTGTGCTGAACCCGGCGTTCGGCAACCTGGGCGTCAACCACTGACATCCGCCGTACCACCGACGGCGAGGGACGGCTCCCGGCTCCCAGCGGGAGCCGTCCCGCTTGTCATCTAGTCCCCTAGTCCCCGCAATGACCCGAACGGGCAGTCCGACCGGCGGCCCGCGTGCCGTCCGGGACCACCTCCGCGTTGATCAGCACACGATCCGCATGCCGGGTCGGACACGCACACGCAGGAGGAACGCTTCCCATGAACATCGCCAAGAAGGCCGCCGTGGCCCTCGCCGTCGCCGGTGCCGCCACCGGCGCGACCGCCGGTGCCGCCCACGCGAGCGCGGGTGCCGACGCCGCGGCCGTGAAGTCGCCCGGCGTCGCCTCGGGCAACGCCGTCCAGGTCCCGGTCCACATCCCGGTCAACGTCGTCGGCAACACGGCGAACCTCATCGGCGCCCTGAACCCGGCCTTCGGCAACACGGGCATCAACGGCTGACGCACCCCGTACAGGCCCCCCGAGCAACCACACCCCGGGGGGCCTCGGCACACCTACCGCCGCGGCCGCGAGCAGCCTTCCGACTTAACTGCGGGGCGACCGCACCCCCAAAGCGCCCTCTGGCGTAGCTGCGGGCAGCCACCCCGCTGGGCTGGCGCCCACCCGGCAGCGGCGGCCTGCCCGCCGTAGCAGCGGGTCGACTTAGCTGCGGGCAGTCGTGCCGCTGGGGCGGCACGGGTGGGCGCAGCGGCACCCCGCAAGCGCCGGGCGGCGCGACCCACCCCCGGCCCGCACCAACGCCGGCACCCCAGAGACCCACGTCCACCGCACCCCCTCCCCGCGCCCAAGCTCAGCGCACCCAAGCTCAGCGCACCCCCCGCTCCCGCTCCTCCACAACGGAGTTGTACGCCGCGACCCGGGCCCGCCGTGCCACCCGCTCCACCGGCCGCAACGCCTCCCCCCGCGCCACCATCTCCGCAGCGCTCACCGCACCCCCGTGCCCGTTGGACGAGGCCAGCGACACCAGCAGCCCCACCCGCCGAGCCAGCTCCAGCACCCGCACCGCCCGCGCCGGATACCCCGGCGCCAGCACCTCCGCCCCCCGCTCGGCCCGCGCCCGGTACGCCTCGATCGCCGCCTCCGCCACCGGCCCCGACCCCGCCACATCCAGCCGCGTCAGGACCTCCGTCGCCTCCCGCAGCGCCTCCGCCAGCTCCCGCTCGGCCTCACCCAGCGACGGCACGTCCGCCGGCGGAGCCTCCCGCACCGGCAGCACGTGCCACACCACCTCGACGTGCACATCACCCGCCGGCCCGGCCTCGTCCACCTCGGGCACCAACCCGAGCCCGCCGCCTCCGTGGCAGATCACCGCTTCCTCCGCCTCCAGAGCCCGCTTGTTGAACTCCGGCGGCCCGCTCAGCCCCAGCGGATGCCCCGGCACCGGCAGCGCCACCCGCAGCCCGGTCACCCCGAGCGCCCGCAGCCGCCCCAGCGCCAGCGCCAGCCCGACGGGCCCCGGCTCACCCGGCAGCCCCTCCACCCGGTGCACGGCGTCCTCGCCCACGACGGCGAGCACAGCGTCGTCCGGCGAGACAAGTCCGGCAAGAAGGGCATTTCCCCAAGCGGCAAGGCGTCCAGAACGCGGTTCGAGGTCCATACCCCCACCCTAAGGAAGCCCAAGGACGGGACCGATGGAACTGCCCGGCCGACCAGTGGCGTAGATTTCCTTGAGGGCTGCGCCCACCGGCGCGGCCGCCCGAGCCACAGGCGTACGCGACAGCCGAGACCGGCCACACTGCAAGGGGAGACAACGCGCTCATGAGCGATGTTCTGGAGCTTCAGGACGTATCCGTGGTCCGCGAGGGCCGGGCTCTGGTGGACCAGGTCTCCTGGTCGGTCAAGGAAGGCGAGCGCTGGGTCATCCTCGGCCCGAACGGCGCCGGCAAGACCACCCTCCTGAACGTCGCGTCCAGCTACATCTACCCCAGCAAGGGCACCGCCACCATCCTCGGCGAGACCCTGGGCCGGCCCGGCACCGACGTCTTCGAGCTGCGCCCCCGCATCGGCGTGGCCGGCATCGCCCTCGCCGACAAGCTCCCCAAGCGCCAGACCGTCCTGGACACCGTCCTGACCGCCGCGTACGGCATGACGGCCACCTGGCAGGAGGACTACGACGAGATCGACGAGCAGCGCGCCCGCGCCTTCCTCGACCGCCTCGGCATGAGCGACTTCCTCGACCGGAAGTTCGGCACCCTCTCCGAGGGCGAGCGCAAGCGCACCCTCATCGCCCGCGCCCTGATGACCGACCCCGAGCTGCTCCTCCTCGACGAGCCCGCCGCCGGCCTCGACCTCGGCGGCCGCGAGGACCTCGTACGCCGCCTCGGCCGCCTCGCCCGCGACCCCATCGCCCCCTCGATGATCATGGTCACGCACCACGTCGAGGAGATCCCGCCGGGCTTCACCCACGTCCTCATGATCCGCCAGGGCAAGGTCCTCACCGCCGGCCCGATCGAGCTCGAACTCAGCTCCCGCAACCTCTCCCACTGCTTCGGCCTCCCGCTCGTCGTCGAGCAGATGGGCGACCGCTGGACCGCGCAGGGCCTGCCGCTCTCCTGACCCGAGACCCGGTCGCTCTCCGATCGGCGCCCTGTCGGCGGCACGACCCACGGCCCTACCATGGCCGTGTGAACGACATCGACGCATGGGTGTGGTGGCTCGTCGGCGCGGCAGCGCTCGGAATCCCGCTCGTGGTGACCGCGATGCCGGAGTTCGGCATGCTCGCCGTGGGTGCCGTCGCCGCCGCCGTCGTCGCGGGGTTCGGCTTCGACGCCGTCGTCCAGGTGCTCTCGTTCGTCGTCGTGTCGGTCGCCCTCATCGCGGTCGTACGGCCCGTCGCGGCCCGCCACCGCAACCAGCGCCCCCAACTCGCCACCGGCGTCGACGCCCTGAAAGGCAGACAGGCGGTCGTCCTGGAACGGGTCGACGGCTCCGGCGGCCGTATCAAGCTCGCCGGAGAAGTCTGGTCCGCGCGCGCCCTCGACGCCGGCAGCGCCTACGAAGTCGGCCAGGAAGTGGATGTCGTGGACATCGAGGGGGCCACGGCGATCGTCATGTGACCTCGCACGACGCGCCCTTGACCGAACTGCACCGAACACCCCACGAGCCACACGACGGTCTGTCAGACTCGTCCAGCAAGATCTTGAACAGCCCATAAGATCTTCCGAAAGCGCCGAGGCGGAGAAGGGTACGGGGAGCCGACGATGGAACCGGTCATCATCGTCCTGATCATTCTGGTGGTGTTGGTCTTCATCGCCCTGATCAAGACCATCCAAGTCATCCCTCAGGCCAGCGCCGCGATCGTGGAGCGCTTCGGCCGCTACACGCGGACGCTCAACGCGGGCCTCAACATCGTCGTCCCGTTCATCGACACCATCCGCAACCGCATCGACCTGCGTGAACAGGTCGTGCCGTTCCCGCCGCAGCCGGTGATCACCCAGGACAACCTGGTCGTCAACATCGACACGGTCATCTACTACCAGGTCACCGACGCCCGCGCGGCCACCTACGAGGTCGCCAGCTACATCCAGGCCATCGAACAGCTGACGGTCACCACGCTGCGCAACATCATCGGCGGCATGGACCTGGAGCGCACCCTGACCTCCCGCGAGGAGATCAACGCCGCCCTGCGCGGCGTCCTCGACGAGGCCACCGGCAAGTGGGGCATCCGCGTCAACCGCGTCGAGCTGAAGGCGATCGAGCCGCCCACCTCCATCCAGGACTCGATGGAGAAGCAGATGCGCGCCGACCGTGACAAGCGCGCCGCGATCCTCCAGGCCGAGGGTGTCCGGCAGTCCGAGATCCTGCGCGCCGAGGGTGAGAAGCAGTCCCAGATCCTGCGCGCCGAAGGTGAGGCCAAGGCGGCGGCGCTCCGCGCGGAAGGCGAGGCCCAGGCCGTCCGCACGGTCTTCGAGGCCATCCACGCCGGCGACCCCGACCAGAAGCTCCTCAGCTACCAGTACCTCCAGATGCTCCCGAAGATCGCCGAGGGCGACGCCAACAAGCTCTGGATCGTCCCCAGCGAGATCGGCGACGCCCTCAAGGGCCTCTCCGGCGCGGTCGGCAACTTCGGCGCGATGGGCGGCGGCTCGGGCAACAACGGCTCGAACAGCGGCAACTCCGGCACTGAACGCCGAGAGAAGCCGAACCTCGACTGACCTCCGCCGAACACACCGGTTCCCCGCACCCACCTGAAGGGGCGCGGGGAACCGCGCGACAAGCCACAACGCACCGCAAGCCACACGACGAACAGCAAGCCTTACGGCGAGAGGTCAGGCGGCCTCCGGCGCCAACCACTCAGGCAGCTCGGCAAGATCCCCGCCCAGCGCCAGCAGCATCGCGTCCGCAGGCGTCGGCTCGAACGGCTCCCGCAGCAGCCGCATCCCGGCCTCCTCCGGCGTCCGGTCGGCCTTGCGGTGATTGTCCTCCGCGCACGCCGCCACCGTGTTGAGCCACGTGTCCTGCCCGCCCCGCGACCGCGGCACCACGTGGTCCACCGTCGTGGCCCTGCGGCCGCAGTAGCCGCACCGGTGCCGGTCCCGCACCAGCACACCCCGCCGCGACCACGGCGCTTGTCTTCGGAAGGGCACCCGTACGTACCTGCACAGCCGGATCACACGGGGTGCCGGTATGTCGAGCGCCGCTCCGCGCATTCGCAGTTCGGGGTGGGCCTGCTCGACGACGGCCTTGTCCTGGAGCACCAGAACGACGGCTCGGTTCATGGTCACCGTCGACAGCGGCTCGAAGCTCGCGTTCAGTACCAGCGTGTCCCGCATTACCAGCCCACCTCCCGTGTGCACCTGCCCACCCCCCGGCGGGCTTGGATCAACTCTGGACGGGCACGCCGTGATGGACAACGCAATAAAAAGTGCCCGCCTCCGATCACTTCCATGACCGGAGGCGGGCAAACGTTCAGTGAACGCCGGGCTGGGTTCAGCCCTGCTCGGGGTTCTCGTACTCCCCGATCAGCTGCGCCCGCGCGAGCGTGTGGAACCGCAGGTTGAAGCCGACGACGGCGGGAGAGGCGTCGGAGTCCACCCCGAGCTTCTCCTGGTCCACGGCGTACACCGTGAACACGTACCGGTGCGGCCCGTCACCGGGAGGCGGCGCGGCACCGCCGAAGTCCTGGCTGCCGTAGTCGTTGCGCGCGTGGACCGCACCCTCGGGCAGCCCCTCGAACTTGCCGCTGCCCGCACCCGCCGGCAGCTCCGTCACCGAGGCCGGGATGTCGAACAGCACCCAGTGCCAGAACCCGCTGCCCGTCGGGGCGTCCGGGTCGTAGCAGGTCACGGCGAAGCTCTTGGTCTCCGGCGGGAAGCCCTCCCACCGCAGCTGCGGCGAGGTGTTCCCCTCGGCGTGGACCTGAGCACCCTTGAGCGTCGCGCCCTCCCGCACGTCCTCGCTCGTGACCGTGAACGACGGCACGGGCGGATGGAAGTCGTGGGGCAGCGGCCGCCTCTTGAGCTCGGTCACCTCGGTACCTCCTGATCGCTTGCGTTCAGTGGAACCGAGCCTAGAACCAGTTCCGCCGGCTGCCGACCTCGGACAGCCACTGGTTGAGGTACGCCGCCCAGTCGGTCCCCTGGAAGTCGCTCAGCCCCACCTGGAAGGAGCGGTAGGTGTCGCTGCCCTCGCTGAACAGCCCGGGCTTCTTGTCCATCTCCAGCACGACGTCCATGGCGTGCTCGTCGGCGACGAAGCTCAGCTCGACCTGGTTCAGACCGCGGTACTGCGACGGCGGGAAGAACTCGATCTCCTGGTAGAACGGCAGCTTCTGCCGCGTACCGCGGATGTGCCCGCGCTCCATGTCCGCGTTCTTGAAGCGGAAGCCCAGCTGGATGAACGCGTCCAGGATCGCCTTCTGCGCCGGCAGCGGGTGCACGTTCACCGGGTCGAGGTCGCTGGAGTCCACCGCACGCGCGATCGCCAGCTCCGTCGTCACACCGATGTGCATCCCGCGCAGCGCCTGCCCGTCGATCATGGTGATCGGCGTCTCCCACGGGATGTCGATCCCGAACGGCACCGCGTGCACGGCGTTCGCCTGCAGCTCGAAGGCGCCACCGAGCCGCACCTTGGTGAACTCGATGTCCTGCTTGTACTCGGAGTCGCCGCTCTCCACTTCCACCCGGGCCTGGAGCCCCACGGACAGACCCTCGATGTCCTGGTTCACGGACCCGCCCTGGATCCGCACCTCGCCCTGGACGACCCCACCCGGCACCACGTTGACCTCGGTGAGCACCGTCTCGACCGAAGCACCGCCGGCCCCCAGACTCGCGAGCAGCTTCTTGAACGCCATGACTCTCCTCTGTACCTCTGCGCGTGCGTCCTTGATCCCTGTTAACGCGATCCGGCGGCAGCCGGTTCCGCGCCCTCACCCTGGCAAGCCGCACGCCGCCTGACCACCCCGCCGTGGGTACCGTCTGCACTACGCTCGGACGGCATGATCGCGACCCCCGACCGTACGCCCCTCCCGCGGGAGTTCTTCGACCGGCCCGTCCTCGAGGTCGCCCCCGACCTCCTCGGCCGCCTCCTCGTCCGCAGCACACCGGAAGGTCCGATCACCCTCCGCCTGACCGAGGTCGAGGCCTACGACGGCCAGAACGACCCCGGCTCCCACGCCTACCGCGGCCGCACCCCGCGCAACGACGTGATGTTCGGCCCGCCCGGACACGTGTACGTCTACTTCACCTACGGCATGTGGCACTGCATGAACCTGGTGTGCGGCCCGCCCGGCAAGGCCAGCGCCGTCCTGCTGCGCGCCGGCGAGATCATCGAGGGCGCGGAACTCGCCCGTACCCGCCGCCTCTCCGCCAGGAACGACAAGGAGCTGGCCAAGGGTCCCGCCCGCCTGGCCACGGCCCTGGACATCGACCGCGCCCTCGACGGCACGGACGCGTGCGCGAAGGGGGAGACACCACTGCGCATCCTGACCGGCACACCTGTCCCACCCGACGAGGTACGCAACGGCCCGCGCACCGGTGTCTCCGGCGAGGGAGGCGTCCATCCCTGGCGCTTCTGGCAGGCCGGCGACCCCACGGTCAGCCCCTACCGAGCCCATGTCCCCAGGCGGCGGCGCCGAAGTTGACGCACGCGGACAAGGTGCGTAATGTGGCCCGAGCCGCTGAACCGGGTACGGCGATCGCCTGCAGCCGGAGCGGCCAACCCACTACCTACGCAACACCCCTCCGCGGGGTCGGTTCAGGCGTGCCCGCACGCCCGAATTCGAAATCGCGAGGCCGATTATGAAGTCGGCCGGGGAATCCGCTAACGTAGTGAATGTCGAAAGGCCGACGGGCGAAAGCCCAAAGGCCCGAGGCAATCCCGCCGACAGGGATCAGACGCCGAAAGGATCTGATAGAGTCGGAAACGCAAGACCGAAGGGAAGCCCGGAGGAAAGCCCGAGAGGGTGAGTACA
>NZ_BNBR01000008.1:181109-418315 GCF_014656055.1 Streptomyces griseosporeus | reverse complement strand
CTCACAGCGCCGATGGTACTGCAGGGGGGACCCTGTGGGAGAGTAGGACGCCGCCGAACAATTATTCCGGGAAACCCCGCACCTTCTGGTGCGGGGTTTTCTGCGTTTAGGGTCATGTCATGCGCTATGAACTCGTCATCTTCGACAACGACGGCGTCCTCGTCGACAGTGAGCCGATCTCCAACCGTCACCTCGCCGCCTATCTCACCGAGCTGGGGCATCCGACGACGTACGAGGAGTCCATCCAGGACTACATGGGGTCCGCGATGCACCGCATCCATGAGCTGGTGTTCGAGCGGACCGGGCAGCGGTTGCCCGAGGACTTTGATGACGTCTTCCACGCGCGCGTGTTCGCTGCCTTCCAGCGGGAGTTGAAGCCCGTGGCCGGCGTCGAGGACGTGCTGGAGAAGCTGACGGCGGACGGGGTGCCGTACTGCGTGGCCTCCTCGGGGAGTCATGAGCGGATCCGGGTGGGGCACCGGACGACCGGGCTCGACCGGTGGTTCGACGAGGGGCGGATCTTCAGCTCGCAGGACGTCGGGCGCGGGAAGCCGGCGCCAGACCTCTTCCTCCACGCGGCGAAGGAGATGGGCGTCGCGCCGGAGCGGTGTGTGGTCGTCGAGGACAGTCCACTGGGCGTGCAGGCGGCTGTGGCGGCCGGGATGGACGTCCTGGGGTTCACCGCGATGACGCCCGCCGACCGGCTCCAAGGGGCCGGTCAACTCTTCGGCAGCATGGCCGACTTGGGTGACCTGCTCGTCTGACATTTGTCATGCCGAGGGGTGGACGATCGTTTCTACCGGCGACCCGGGTCCGGACGGGAAGCTGGGGGCATGACGACGACGAAGAAGAACCTGCGGCCGCTCCTCCTCGACGTGGCGGTGCCGCTCGCTTCGTACTACCTCCTCAAGGAAGCCTTCGGGATGAGCACCTTCGCCGCGCTCGCCTGGAGCAGCGTGGTGCCGGCCGTGCGCACGGTGTGGAGCGCGGTGCGCGAGCGGACGGTGAACGGGCTCGCGGGGCTCATCCTCGTCGTGAACCTGGTCAGCCTGGTGCTGAGCTTCGTCTCCGGTGACCCGCGGCTGATGCTCGCCAAGGACGGTGCGGTCAGCAGCACGGTCGGCATCGGCATCCTGGTGTCCGTGGCGCTCGGCAGGCCGATGATGACCGCGGCGTTCAAGCCCCTGATGGTGAAGGGCGACGAGACGCGGGAGGCCGCCTGGCAGCGGCTGATGGCCGCCTCCCCGGCCTTCCGGCGGGGCGAGCGGGCGTTCTCGCTGGTGTGGGGCGTGGCCCTGCTGGCGGAGTGCGTGGCCCGGGTCGTGGGCGCGTACACCGTGCCGGTGGACACGATGGTCTGGCTGGGTTCGGTGCTGATGGTCGCCACCATGGCCGTCGCCTTCGTGGTCAGCGGTGGGCTGGCCGTCGAGCCGATGAAGCGGATGCTGGCCGCCGAGGTGGAGGCCGCGCGGGTGGCAGCCGCCCGGGCCGAGGTCACGGTCGCCGCCTGAAGCTGAGCGAAATTCATCTTTGGCTGGATCTACCCAGCAGTAGCCCGGGGCCCTACGCTCGCCGCCATGACTGATGTGCTGCGGCGCGGTAGGGCCTCGCTGGCGTTCAGCTTCTTCGCCCAGGGTGTGGCCTTCGCTCTGCTCGTGACGCGCATCCCGGCCGTGCAGGACCGTTACGGCGTCTCCGACGCGCTGCTGCCGGCCTTCCTGGCCGCCGTACCCGTGCTGGCCGGTGTCGGCAGTGTGACGACCGAGCGGCTGGTGCGGCGGATCCCGCCCAGCCGGCTGCTGCGCTGGTCCCAGCCGGTCGTGCTCCTGGCGCTGCTGGGGGTCGGGGCGGGGGACCGGATGGCGGGGCTGGCGGTGGCGCTGGCCGCGTTCGGGCTGGCGGTGGGGGCGCTGGACGCCTCGATGAACATGCTCGGGGTGAGCCTGCAGCGGTCGTACGGACGCAGCATCATGCTGAGTTTCCACGCGGTGTACAGCCTGGGCGGGATCCTGGGGGCCTCGCTGGCGTGGGCGGGGGCGCACTGGCATCTGGCGTTGTGGGTGTCGTATCTGCCGGTGGTGGCGGTGCTGCTGCCGGCGGCGCTGGTGGGGAGCCGGTGGTACGTCGACGGGGAGAGCGAAGCCGTCTCCGCTGAGGGCGAGGCTGCCGGGGTCGTCGCTTTCCGGATGCTGCTGCCGCTGTGTCTGGTGATGACCTTCGCGTACATCGGGGACTCGACCGTCTCCAACTGGAGTGCCAAGTATCTGCAGGACGTGCTGGGGAGCAGCGAGCAGCTGGCGACCGTGCCGTACGCCGTGTACATGGTGACCACGCTGCTGGGGCGGTCCATCGGGGACTTCGGGGTACGGCGGTTCGGGGCGGCGGCGGTCGTGCGGACGGGCGCGGTGGTCGCGGCGGTCGGGTTCGCGGTGGTGGCCGGGGCGCCGGGGGCGTGGGTCGGGATGCTCGGGTTCACCCTGCTGGGGCTGGGGTTGTGTGTGCTGGTGCCGCAGACGTTCGCGGCGGCGGGGCGGCTGTTCCCGGGGGCCTCGGACGCGGCGGTCGCGCGGCTGAACGTCTTCAACTACGTGGGGTTCCTGGTCGGTTCGCCGTTGGTGGGGGCGCTCGGGGACGCGTGGAGCTATCGCGGGGCGATGCTCGTGCCGATGGCGTTGGTGCTGGTGACGCTCGTGTACGCCAGGTCGTTCGCGGCTCAACCGGACCGATACGGTGGCGGGCATGAGCGGCCGCGCACAGCTGATGTGGGACGAGGCAGTAACGGGCTATGACTTCGGTCCGGACCATCCGATGGATCCGGTCCGGCTGGGCCTGACGAAACGGCTTGTCGACGCCTTCGGGCTGGACAGGGACGTGGACGTGGTGGCGGCGAAGCCGGCCGGGGAGTCGACGCTGCGGCTGGTCCACCGGGAGGACTACATCGCGGCCGTGAAGGCGGCCTCGGCGGATCCGTCGGCCGCCGACCAGGCGTACGGGCTGGGCACGATGGACGACCCGGCCTTCGCCGGCATGCACGAGGTGTCCGCGCTGATCGCCGGGCAGTCGGTGGGGGCGGCGGAGGCCGTGTGGCGCGGGGAGGCGCTGCACGCGGTGAACTTCGCGGGCGGGCTGCACCACGCGATGCCGGGGGCGGCGTCCGGGTTCTGCATCTACAACGACGCCTCGCTGGCGATCGCGCGGCTGCTGGAGCTGGGGGCCGAGCGGGTGGCGTACGTGGATGTGGACGTGCATCACGGGGACGGGGTGCAGGCGGCGTTCTGGGACGATCCGCGCGTGCTGACGATCTCCTTGCACGAGCATCCGCGGACGTTGTTCCCGCAGACCGGGTGGCCGGAGGAGACGGGGGCGGACTCGGCGGAGGGGTCGGCGGTGAACGTGGCGTTGCCGGCGGGGACCGGGGACGCGGGGTGGCTGCGGGCGTTCCATGCGGTGGTGCCGGAGCTGCTGGCCGACTTCCGGCCGCAGGTGCTGGTGACGCAGCACGGGGCCGACACGCACTTCGAGGATCCGCTGGCGCATCTGGCGGTGTCGCTGGACGCGCAGCGGGCGGTGCAGGTGGCGTGTCACGAGCTGGCGCACGAGTACGCCGACGGGCGGTGGGTGGCGCTGGGGGGTGGGGGATACGCCGTGGTGGAGGTCGTGCCGCGGTCGTGGACGCATCTGGTGGGGATCGCTGCGGGGCGGCCTATCGAGCCGGCGACGGTGGTGCCCGAGTCGTGGCGGCAGGAGGTTTTCGCGCGGACCCGGCAGTTGGGGCCGGGGCGGATGACGGACGGGCGGTGGCCTGTGTCCTGGGCGGGGTGGGATGCGGGGTACGACCCCGCTGATCGCTTGGATCAGGCGGTGTTGGCTACGCGGCGGGCGGTGTTTCCGTTGCGGGGGTTGTTGGCGTAGCGGTTGCTGGTGTGGCCCCGGCGTTGGTGCCGGCCGGGGGTGGGTGCGCAGCCCGGCGCTGACGGGGTGCCGCTGCGCCCACCCGTGCCGCCCCAGCGGCACGACTGCCCGCAGCTACGCAGGCATGCGGCCTGGCACCCCGCTGCCGGGTGGGCGCCGCCCTGGCGGTACGACTGCCCGCAGCTGCGCCACAGGAGCGGCCTTGGCTGCCCGCAGCTGAGTCGGTGGGCGGCTTCGAGAGGAACCGTTACGCCTTCCGTGGGGTGTTTCTCCGTTCTCGTCGTTCCCCGTGGGGGTGTGCGTCAGGATCGTTCGGGTGGTGGGCGTGGACGGGCTGCGGGCCCATCTTCTGGGGGCTCGGCTCGCGGGGGTCGTGGCGACCTCGCGGGAGGCGAGTCTGCGGCGGTACCGGGCGTTCGCCGCGCGTGACCCCCGGGTGCTCATGGGCGTCGATCCCCAGGGGGACTGGGGGGTGTCCGACCTGGTCGCGTTGATGGCGGAGAAGTGCGGGGTTTCGGCCGATCCCCGCTGCACTTCCGGTCATGATGTGATCGATCCTGAGCGTACGGTGAGGGCTCTCAATGCCTTCGCCGAGCGGGTCGGGGCCGCCGCCCGGCGTCGCGCACCGGTGCTGATCGGCACCGGGCACCCCCATCGGCTGCTGGGTTTCTACGCCGCGCTCGCAGACGCTCTGTCGGCGGCGGGATGTGCTGTCCTCACACCGGCGCAGGGTCGCTGTGTCGACATAACGACCCGGTTCGGTCTACGTACGTACAACCTGGACTACGTACGAGGTGTCGCGTTCGTCCGCGAACCCGCCGGGGGACGCCCCGGTTGTGCGACCGGCGCGCATTCGCACTCACCTCTCCCGGTTCGTACCGCTCTGGCCGGTGCGGCGGAGGCCGGCGGGGTGCTGCCCGAGCTGGTCGTCGGGGATCACGGCTGGGTCTGCGGAGCAGGTCAGCTGGGGTTCGAGGCCATCGGGCTGGCCGATACGGACGATCCCGCGCTCTTCGTGGGGCAGGCCGAGGGGGTGGTGTCCGTCGTCGTTCCACTTGATGACGGTGTGCGGGCTGATTACTACCTGCCGCTGACCCGCTACGTACTCAATCGAGCGTGTCTGTCACAGTAGGCCGCCGATGGGTGCACCTCTTCCCCACTCGCATCACCCGCCCCTAGTCTGGGGAGTGAGCACGCAGCGACGAAGAGTCACCGGAAGGGGAAGCCGGTGGCCGTCGAGTGCGGAAGGTTCAGGTGTGTCATGGCTGCAGACCAGAGGCCTCTGAGCGAGGTTCAGTTCCTTACCGTGGCGGAGGTCGCCTCGGTGATGCGAGTGTCGAAGATGACCGTGTACCGGTTGGTGCACAGCGGTCATCTGCCCGCGATCAGGGTGGGGCGGTCCTTCCGTGTCCCCGAGAACGCGGTTCACGAGTACCTCCGCGAGAGCTATGTGGGGGTGGAAACAGCCTGAGCGACCGGGGGAGATCGATCAGAACAGGGCACGTCCGGTCTCCCCGGACCCCCTCGATTACGACCTCAGCGCTCGGTTGGGTAGGCTAGCCCCTCGTAGGTCGTGTGGGCCCATGGCGCCCAAACACCGAGTGATGAGAAGTGAGCGAGGGTAGTCGTGGGCTCTGTTATCAAGAAGCGGCGCAAGCGGATGGCCAAGAAGAAGCACCGCAAGCTGCTCAAGCGCACGCGCGTTCAGCGGCGCAACAAGAAGTAAGCACGCCTCAGCGCGTGTTCTGCGGCCCCCCACCACACCAGGTGGGGGGCCGCAGTCATGTCCGCACCCCGTCGACGGGCCTGTGCGTGTCCGCCTGTCGGCTGTTTCTCGGCCGTTTCCGTCACTTCGCGCATCGGGTGGACATCACAGCGCAACGTCGACCCGCTAAGTTGGCCGCACAGGGGAACGCGGGTCGGTACGGAGTTCGGGAAGGAAGGCGCTGATCTTGGGAAAGGTCGTGCTCGTCACCGGAGTGGCCCGTCCGCTGGGAGGCCGGTTCGTCCGGCGCATCCAGCGTGATCCGCAGGTCGACCGGGTGATCGCGGTGGACGCGGTCCCGCCCGAGCACCACCTGGGCGGCGCCGACTTCGTCCGGGCCGACATCCGGCAGCCGACCATCGGCCGGGTCCTCGCCGAGACGGGCGCCGACACGGTCGTCCACATGGACGTCACCGCCACCGCGCTCGGCAGCGGCAGCCGTACCACGGTGAAGGAGACCAACGTCATCGGCACCATGCAGCTGCTCGGTGCCTGCCAGAAGTCGCCGACCGTGAAGCGGCTCGTGGTGAAGTCCTCCACCAACGTCTACGGCTCCGCGCCCCGCGACCCGGCCGTGTTCACCGAGACGACCCCGCCCAAGTCGCTGCCCAGCGGCGGCTTCGCCAAGGACATCGTGGAGGTCGAGGGGTACGTCCGGGGCTTCGCGCGCCGGCGGCCGGACGTGGCGGTGTGCGTGCTGCGGTTCGCCAACATCCTCGGCCCGAGCGCCGACACCCCGCTCGCCTCGTACTTCGCGCTGCCGGTCCTGCCGACCGTGTTCGGCTACGACCCGCGGCTGCAGTTCGTCCACGAGGACGACGTGATCGAGGTGCTGCGCATCGCCTCCCACGAGCCGGAGCGGGGCACGCTCAACAGCGGCACCTTCAACATCGCCGGTGACGGCGTCCTGCTGCTGTCCCAGTGCTCCCGCAGGCTCGGCCGTCCCACCGTGCCGCTGCCGCTGCCGGCCGTGACCTGGGCGGGCTCCCTGGTGCGTACGCTGGGCATGACGGACTTCTCGCCCGAACAGATCCGGCTGCTCACCCACGGCCGGGTCGTGGACACCACGCAGATGCGCGAGACGCTGGGATTCAAGCCGAAGTACACGACAGCAGAAACGTTCGCGGACTTCGTGCGCAGCCGGGGGCCGGGCCTCCTGCCCCCCGAGGCCCTTGCGGGGGCCGTCGACCGGATCGCCGCGCTGCCCCTCGCGGGCGGCGGCCACCCCCCGACGCAGAGCGCCAACTGAGGAGCGCAGCACGATGGCGGATGCCAAGGTCATTCCGTTCGACGACGACCGGTCCCGCGGGGGCGCCGTGCAGCGCCCGCCGCGCCGCCGGGGCGCGGCCGGCCGGCGCAGGAACGGCGAGCCCGTCCCCGTACGCGAGGTCCGTGAGGCCGGGACGGCCGGTGACGTCCAGCCCCTGCCCGGTACGGCCGCCGCACAGCATGATGTCCCTGTGACCCCTGAGCCCCCCGAGGAGACCGGCCCTGCCCGAACGGGCGACGGCGGCCTGGAGCGGCGCCTCGCGAGCGGCCTGGCCTTCCTGCGCCGCCGCCTCACCGGGGACTACGACGTCGACGACTTCGGCTACGACGAGGAGCTGACCGACCAGGTCCTGATGTCGCTGCTGCGCCCGCTGTACGAGAAGTACTTCCGGGTGGAGGTGAAGGGCGTCGAGAACATCCCGGCCGAGGGCGGGGCGCTGATCGTCGCCAACCACTCGGGGACGCTGCCGCTGGACGGCCTGATGATGCAGGTGGCGGTCCACGACCACCACCCGGCCGGCCGGCATCTCCGCCTCCTTGCCGCGGACCTGGTGTTCGTGCTGCCGGTCGTCAACGAGCTGGCCCGCAAGCTCGGCCACACGCTGGCCTGCGCGGAGGACGCCGAGCGGCTGCTCGCGCAGGGCGAGCTGGTCGGGGTGATGCCGGAGGGCTTCAAGGGCATCGGCAAGCCGTTCTCGGAGCGGTACAAGCTCCAGCGGTTCGGCCGGGGCGGTTTCGTCTCAACGGCGCTGCGGCAGGGCGCGCCGATCGTGCCCTGCTCGATCGTCGGGGCGGAGGAGATCTACCCGATGATCGGCAACGCCAAGACCCTCGCCCGCGTCCTCGGCTTCCCGTACTTCCCGCTGACGCCGACCTTCCCGTGGCTGGGCCCGCTGGGCGCGATCCCGCTGCCGACGAAGTGGACGATCCAGTTCGGCGAGCCGATCCTGACGGACGGTTATCCGCCGGAGGCGGCGGAGGACCCGATGCTGATGTTCAACCTGACCGACCAGGTGCGCGAGCAGATCCAGCACACGCTGTACAAGCTGCTGGTGCAGCGCCGCTCGGTGTTCTTCTGACGTCTTCGGCGGTACGACGACGGGGGCGCCCCTCGCAGGAGGAGCGCCCCCGTCGTCGTACCGGACCGGGTCGGCCGTCTCGGCCGGTGTTACTCGGCGTCCTGGCCGTCGATGCCGAGGCCGGGCAGCAGGCCGGGGAGCAGCGGCGGCAGGGTGACGTCCGGCTCGGTGGTGGGCACACCACTGGGCAGCGGCGTGGTGCCCGGGTCCTGCTGCGGTGGTTCGAGCAGGCCGCCGGTGTTGCCGCCGAGCAGTCCGTCGTCCTGGCCGGTGGAGCCGTCGGCGGTGCTGCTCGGGCTGTGGCTGCCGGGGTGGCTGCCGCCTGCGGAGCCGCTGCCGGTGCTGGGCGCGGCGGAGTGCCGGCCCGGGTCGGACGTGCCGCTGTGGGTGGCCCCGGGGCCGCTCTGCCGGCTGCTGTCGCCGCCGCCCCGGGCGGGCGGCTGCGGCAGCAGGGACTGCAGCGGGGCGACCTCTTCGTCTATGGCGTCGAACACCGACGACACCTGCTCACTGACGTCGCCGAGCTGCACGGGCAGCTTCTCGCGCAGCGCGCCCCAGGCCTCGCGGTGGGAGCGCGAGAACGCGGACAGTGCCTGGATGGGGCCCAGGGAGTCCGGATCGCGCTCGTAGGCCGCGTGCAGCAGCCGGTGGCCCTCGGAGGCGTCGTGGGTCATCCCGGACAGGGCGCGGCGGATCTCGCCCAGGGACTCGTGGTCGAGCTGGCCGCCGCGGCCGCGCTCCATCAGCCGGCGGGCCTCGTTCAGCCGGGTGGAGGCCTGGTCGAGGTAGGAACGGCCGCGCTCGTCGTCGTTGTCGGACAGGTAGTTGAGCTTGAAGTCCTCGATGCCGCGCTTCAGGCCGTAGAGCGAGTCGCCGGGCAGGGCGTCGGAGCTGGCCGCGGCGACGCCGCCGAAGGCGCCCGCGGCGACTCCGACACTGAGCCCGCCCGCGGTGAGGCCCTTGGCGAGCCGCGTCCGCGGGCGGAACTTGCCGAGCGGGGTCGCCCGGTGTGCGCCCCGGGCCCGGGAAGACCGCTGTTCGGGCACCGAAGGGTCTGCCGCCTCGCCTTGCGCGCCTTCCTGCAGCATGGCCTCGAACGCGGCCACGAGCTGGGCCCGCTGGACGACCTTGACCTCAGGGTCGAGCTCCGGCTTGGGCAGCGCACCGAGACCGGTGGCGAGGGCGACAAGGCGTCCCTGCTCGGTCTGGTCCTCGGCGGCTGGGGCCGGTGCCGATCCTTCGGACTGCTCGGCCGCCGTGCCCCGATCGGACTGCTCCTCCAGGGCCTGGGCGAAGGCGTTCGCCCGCCGGTGCGCCGATACGTTCGCGATCACTGGCGGCACCTCCTCTCGTCATGACGGTCGGCTCCCCAGGGGGTCCTGAGGGTGCACGTCCACGACCGCTCTCACACGATCGAGTGATCAGCATTGGCCTGGACGTGACCACAGGGAGCCTGCATCCCGCACAACGAGCGGCGCGGCACTTGGGTTACGGACGGCGGATGATCGGATGAGGAAGTCAACGGTCTTTCACGGACCGTAAGTTGGCAGTCGCGGAGCGTGCGGGTGGTTCAGCGGGCGTCGTCCGGCAGGAGCCGGGCGAGGGTGCGGACGGCCCGGTACTGGAGGGTCTTGATCGCGCCCTCGTTCTTGCCCATCACGCGGGCGGTCTCGGCGACGGACAGGCCCTGCAGGAAGCGGAGCGTGACGCACTCCTGCTGCTGGGGGTTGAGCCGGCGTACGGCGTCCAGCAGGGCGGCGTTGGAGAGGGACTCCAGCACGGACTCCTCGGGGGAGCGCTCGACCTCGTTGGCGTCGAGCATCTCGCCGGTGGTGACCTCGAGGCGGAAGCGGCTGGACTTGAAGTGGTCGGCGACGAGGTTGCGGGCGATGGTGACGAGCCACGCGCCGAAGTCGCGGCCCTGCCAGGTGAAGGTGCCGATGCGCCGGAGCGCGCGCAGAAAGGTCTCGCTCGTCAGGTCCTCGGCGGTCGCCTTACCTCCCACCCGGTAGTAGATGTACCGGTAGACGGTGTCGCTGTACTGGTCGTAGAGCCGGCCGAACGCGTCGGCCTCGCCCGCCTGGGCGCGCTCCACGAGGTCCATCATGCGGGCGCTGTCGCTGTCGGCCGCCGGGCGGCGGGCCGTGGCGGCGCCGGTGCCCGCCGAGCGGCCCCGTCTGCCGACGGCGGCGCCGCCGTCGGCGAGTGCGTAGCACGGGCCGACGGGGGTGGCGGTGGCGAAGGCGGGGACGGCGTGCGCGGTGGGGACGAGGCCGCGCAGCATTTCTTGCACCGTCGCGACCGTTGCGCGCAGCGTAGCCAGGCCCGAGGCGTCAACCCCGACGTGTGGGTACACGGGACTCCCAGAGGCAGAGCTTCCATCACGTGCAGTGCGGGACCGTTCACCCGTCGTAGCGACGGAGGGGTACCGGTTTGCGTCTGAGGAGAATAACGCTTCGTGCAGGCACTGCTACACCGAGTTGCTCAAATCATCGATTGCGTCGTTTGTGTGGCTGTTTGACGCTCGATCAGGTGCCTGGGTCTGACCGGTTGCTGATCGAATTGCTTCGTGTTTCGAGTGGGAGTGGGGCGTCTTGTGGTCGTGTGGGAATGGGGGGACTGGACGGGGGTGGGGAGGGGTACGACCGTTGGATTGGCCGGGTTTGAGCGGCGGTGACTGGAAGTGAGTACGGACGTGGGTGTTACCGGCGGCGCCGGTGCAGCGCGATGGCTGCCGCCGTGCCGCCGGCCACCGCCCCCACGCCCGCCGCCGCGGGGATCCCCACCTTCGCCGCCTTGCGCCCGGTGCGGTAGTCGCGCAGCCGCCACTCCAGCTTCCGCGCGTGCTTGCGCAGCTTGGAGTCCGGATTGATGGCGTACGGGTGGCCCACCAGCGACAGCATCGGAATGTCGTTGTGGCTGTCGCTGTACGCCGCGCACCGCGACAGGTCCAGCCCCTCCGCCAGCGCCAGCGCCCGCACGGCCTCCGCCTTGGCCGGCCCGTGCAGCGGCTCGCCGACCAGCTTGCCCGTGTACACCCCGTCGACCGACTCCGCGACCGTGCCCAGCGCCCCGGTCAGCCCCAGCCGCCGCGCGATGACCTGCGCGATCTCCACCGGCGCGGCGGTGACCAGCCACACCTTCTGGCCGGCGTCCAGGTGGGCCTGGGCCAGCGCCCGCGTCCCGGGCCAGATCCGGTCGGCCATGTACTCGTCGTAGATCTCCTCGCCGATCGACTGCAGCTCGGAGACGCGGTGGCCCTTGACGATGGACAGCGCGGAGTCCCGCGCCTCCTGCATGTGCTCGGGGTCCTCGACGCCCGCCAGCCGGAACCACGCCTGCTGCCAGGCGAACCGGACCAGCTCGCGCGTCTCGAAGAACTTCCGCTTGTACAGGCCGCGGCCGAAGTGGAACAGCGCGGCGCCCTGCATCACGGTGTTGTCGAGATCGAAGAACGCGGCTGCCTTGTCGTCACCGAGGACGGGGAACTCCGGTTCCTCGGGGACCGACTTGCGTGCGGCCTCCGCCGAGGCCTCGCCAGCCAACACGCTCCGCGCCGTGGCGGAGCGCCTACGGGGGGTGAGCCATCCGAGAGCGGCCATGCCCGTGAGCATAGCCAGTTTGTTCGGAGCTTCCGGTGCGGAGAGGTTCGAAGGGTGTGAACTCTCCGCGGCCGGTCCGTTAAAGGACGCGCGCGCCCGCGCGAGAATGGCCGACATGAGTCCCTTCTTCCGTCGCAAGGCCCCCGGAGCCACCGGAGCCGGGGCCGACGCCGTCACCAAGGCCAACGCACCGTGCGACCACCTGGTCACCCTGATCCGCAAACCCGGCTGCCATCTGTGTGATGACGCACAGCTCGTCATCGAGAAGGTGTGCGCCGATCTCGGTGTCCCCTGGGAGCAGAAGGACATCACCGAGGACCGCCAACTCCACGATCAGTACTGGGAACAGATCCCCGTCGTGCTGATCGACGGACGGCAGCACACCTTCTGGCGGGTGAACGAGGAGCGGCTGCGCACGGCACTGACCGAGTAGTCCAAAGTGGCCGGAAAGTCGCTTAGGATCGACGGCGTTGTGGTCTCGGGGGCGGGATGCGTACGGGTTTCGTAGAGGAGAGTGTGCGGCTTTGCCCCCTTCGGAAAAGGAACGATCACACCCCTTCGCCGGTTCCATAACCGCGCGCCGGGGGCGCGTGAGCCCGGTCACGTTGGGCGGGCAAATCGGACACCATCTTTGTGCACGCGTTCACAAAGACATAGCCTGCTGTCGACGGGGCGGTCTGGGGACGTACGACCGCCTGCAGCCCCGCTCTACCCGCAGGAGCACCGTGGCAACTGGCCGAACTCACCGACCGGCGACCCGTAGCCGAGGGATCCCCGAGGCCACCGTCGCCCGGCTTCCGCTGTACCTCCGAGCCCTGACCGCGCTGTCGGAGCGCTCGGTCCCCACGGTCTCCTCCGAGGAGCTCGCGGCGGCGGCGGGGGTCAACTCCGCGAAGCTGCGCAAGGACTTCTCCTACCTCGGCTCCTACGGGACCCGGGGCGTCGGCTACGACGTCGAGTATCTCGTCTACCAGATCTCCCGCGAACTGGGGCTCACCCAGGACTGGCCGGTTGTGATCGTCGGTATCGGCAACCTCGGCGCCGCCCTCGCCAACTACGGCGGCTTCGCCTCCCGCGGCTTTAGGGTCGCCGCGCTGATAGACGCCGACCCGGCGCTGACCGGCAAGCCGGTCGCGGGGATCCCCGTGCAGCACACCGACGACCTGGAGAAGATCATCCAGGACAACGGCGTGTCCATCGGCGTGATCGCCACCCCCGCCGGTGCCGCCCAGCAGGTCTGCGACCGGCTCGTGGCCGCCGGTGTGACCTCCATCCTGAACTTCGCGCCGACCGTGCTGTCCGTGCCCGACGGCGTCGACGTGCGCAAGGTCGACCTCTCCATCGAGCTGCAGATCCTCGCCTTCCACGAGCAGCGCAAGGCCGGCGAGGAGGCCGCGGCCGAGGCAGCCGCCGTACCGGCCGCCGCCACCCGCGGCGACTCCGCCGATCAGGGGCCCGACGGGGACGTACCCGCCGTGATGCCGGCATGAGTCTCCTCGTCGTAGGGCTGAGCCACCGCAGCGCCCCGGTCAGCGTGCTGGAGCGGGCGTCGCTGAGCCCGGACGCGCAGGTCAAGCTGCTGCAGGACACGGTCGCCGCCGAACCGGCCGCCGAGGCCGCGGTGCTCGCCACCTGCAACCGCATCGAGCTGTACGCCGACGTGGACAAGTTCCACGCCGGTGTCGCCGAGCTGTCCACGCTGCTCGCCCAGCACAGCGGGGTGGGCCTGGAGGAGCTCACTCCCTATCTCTACGTGCACTACGAGGACCGGGCCGTGCACCACCTGTTCTCGGTGGCGTGCGGGCTGGACTCCATGGTCGTCGGCGAGGGGCAGATCCTCGGGCAGATCAAGGACTCCCTGGCCACGGCGCAGGACCTGCACACCGCGGGCCGGCTGCTGAACGACCTGTTCCAGCAGGCGCTCAGGGTCGGCAAGCGGGCGCACTCCGAGACCGGTATCGACCGGGCGGGCCAGTCCCTGGTCACGTTCGGCCTGCAGCAGCTCGCCCGGGGCGGGGACGTACCGGCGTGGGCCGCGGGGAAGAAGGCGCTGGTCATCGGCGCCGGGTCCATGTCGTCGCTGGCGGCGGCGACGCTGGCGCGGGCCGGGATCGCCGAGATCGTCGTGGCCAACCGGACCTTCGAGCGGGCCGAGCGGCTGGCGGAGATCCTGAACCAGGCCGAGGACGCGGAGGTCGTGGCCCGGGCCGTGCCGATGGAGTCGGTGGCGGTGGAGCTGACACGTGCCGACGTTGCGGTGTCGTGCACCGGTGCGACGGGGCTTGTGCTGACCGCTGAGGCGGTTGCCGCGGCTGTCGGTGGACGGTTGCCGGACGCTGGTGCGGGGCGGGGGTCGGACGCGCCACTCGGCGCCGGCGAGGTGCCGCCCGCGCCCACCCGTGCCGCCCTGGGCGGCACGAATGCCCGCGGCTTGACGGACTCGGCCGCCCCAAGCTCCGGCGACGACGACGCCTGTCCCCTCGACCTCTCCGCCGTGCAGCCCGGTTTCTCCGTCATGGGGGAGGCCGCCGTCGCCGGTATGGACGCGGCGACGCTGGAGCAGCACGCCGTGTGGGTCGACAAGGGCACCGTCGTCCAGCG
This sequence comes from Streptomyces griseosporeus, assembly GCF_014656055.1. Taxonomy (GTDB): domain Bacteria; phylum Actinomycetota; class Actinomycetes; order Streptomycetales; family Streptomycetaceae; genus Streptomyces; species Streptomyces griseosporeus. Next base: position 404,087 of record NZ_BNBR01000008.1, on the reverse strand, counting down.
GCGCGAGGACGCGCGCAGTGCCGCCGAGGCCGATGCCGAGCTGATCGGGGCGCTCGCGGCGACCGTGGCGACCGTCGGCCGGATCCCCGAGCGGCGCCGCCCGGAGCCCGTCGACGAGGCCGTACGGCCCGAGCCCGTGCTCTTCCTGCTCGACCTGGCCATGCCGCGCGACATCGACGCCGCCGCGCACCGGCTGGCCGGGGTGCGGCTGGTGGACATCGAGTCGCTCGCCGAGGCCAGCGCGGACGCGCCCATGGCGGCCGACGTCGACCAGGTCCGCCGTATCGTCGCCGACGAGGTCGCCGCCTTCGGTGCCGCGCAGCGGGCCGCGCACATCACGCCCACCGTCGTCGCGCTGCGCACCATGGCCGCCGACGTCGTGGCCGGTGAGATCGCGCGGCTGGAGGGCCGGCTGCCCGGGCTGGACGACAAGCACCGCGCGGAGATCACCCAGACCGTCAAGCGGGTCGTCGACAAGCTGCTGCACGCGCCGACCGTACGGGTCAAGCAGCTCGCCGCCGAGCCCGGTGGCGCCGGGTACGCGGACGCCCTGCGCACCCTGTTCGACCTCGACCCCGAGACGGTCGCGTCCGTCTCCCGGGCCGAGGACACCCACGAGAAGAACCGAGAGCCACGATGACTGAGCCACATGCAACAAGGGCACTGAGGCTCGGCACCCGGCGCAGCAAGCTCGCCATGGCCCAGTCCGGGCAGGTGGCGGAGGCCGTCAGCCAGGTGACCGGACGGCCCGTCGAGCTCGTCGAGATCACCACCTACGGCGATGTCTCCAGGGCCCACCTGGCGCAGATCGGCGGCACCGGCGTGTTCGTCACGGCGCTGCGCGACGCGCTGGTCAGGGGTGAAGTGGACTTCGCGGTTCATTCACTCAAGGACCTGCCGACCACGCAGCCCGAGGAGCTGGTCCTGGCCGCCGTACCGGTGCGCGAGGACCCGCGGGACGTGATCGTCGCGCGGGACGCCCTGAAGTTCACCGACCTGCCGCGGGGCGCGCGCATCGGTACGGGTTCGCCGCGCCGGATGGCGCAGCTGAACGCGTACGCGCGCGGCCACGGGCTGGACATCGAGACCGTCCCGATCCGCGGCAACGTCGACACCCGTATCGGATACGTCCGCGACGGCGAGCTGGACGCGGTGGTGCTGGCCGCGGCCGGGCTCAACCGCATCGGCCGCATCGACGAGGTCACCGACTTCCTGTCGGTGGACACCGTGTTGCCCGCCCCCGGCCAGGGGGCCCTGGCGATCGAGTGTGCCGCGGACAACGCGGAGCTGATCGCCGCGCTCGCCGAGCTCGACGACCCGTTCACGCGGGCCGCCGTGACCGCCGAGCGGTCCCTGCTCGCCGCCCTGGAGGCCGGTTGCAGTGCCCCCGTGGGCGCGCTGGCCGACCTTCTGGCCGACGGGCAGATTGTCAAGGAAATGCGCCTGCGCGGCGTCGTCGGCACCACCGACGGCACGCGCACGGTGCAGCTGTCCACCACCGGTCCCGTGCCCGACACGCACGACGGGGCTGTGGCGCTCGGCCGCGCACTCGCGACCGAGATGCTCACCCAGGGCGCGGCCGGTCTGATGGGGGAGCGAGCACATTGAGCCCCACCACCCTTCCCGCCGGCCTCGAACACGGGCACGTCACCTTCCTGGGTGCCGGACCCGGGGATCCGGGACTGCTGACTCTGCGCGCCGTGGAGGCGCTGGCCAACGCGGATGTCCTCGTCGCCGAGCACGAGGTGCTCGACGTGGTGCGCACGCACGCCCGGCAGGGCGTGACCGTCGTACGCACGGACGATCCGTCGTCGGACCCCGTTCCGGGCGTGGGCACGCCTCAGCTGGCGGTCGTTGACGGCGCGTCAACAACCGCTGCTGTCCCCGCGGAGCGGGATGCCGCACATCTTGTCATGGAGGCCGCGCGGGGCGGCAGGCGGGTCGTGCGTGCGGTGTCCGGGGATCCCGGGCTCGACGCGTACGCCGCCGAGGAGATGCTGGCCTGCGCCAAGGCCGGTGTCCCCTTCGAGGTCGTCCCCGGTGTCGCGACCGCCGTCGGTGTGCCCGCGTACGCGGGTGTGCCGCTGCGGGACGCGGAGGGCGCCGACGTCCGGTTCGTGGACGCGCGGACCGCGTCCGACCGGTGCTGGACGGAGGTGGGCGCCTCGGACGGCACGGTGGTCGTCTCCACCACGCTGGACTCCGTGGCCGCCGCGGCGGGCGAGCTGGTCTCGGCCGGCCGCAAGCCGGACACCCCGATGACCGTCACGGTCGCCGGTACGACGACCCGGCAGCGCACCTGGTCCGCGACGCTCGGCACGATCGCGCAGACGCTGAAGCAGGCCAAGGTGCTGCCCTCGCCGGAGGGCGGGCGGCCGGTGATAGCCGTGGTCGGAGACCGCAGCGCCCCCGCCCAGCGCGACCAGCTGGCGTGGTTCGAGTCCAAGCCGCTGTTCGGCTGGAAGGTGCTCGTGCCGCGGACGAAGGAGCAGGCGGCGTCGCTCTCCGACCAGCTCCGCTCCTACGGCGCGGTCCCGCACGAGGTGCCGACGATCGCCGTGGAGCCGCCGCGCACCCCGCAGCAGATGGAGCGCGCGGTCAAGGGCCTGGTGACGGGCCGCTACGAGTGGATCGCCTTCACGTCGGTCAACGCGGTGAAGGCCGTCCGCGAGAAGTTCGAGGAGTACGGCCTCGACGCGCGCGCCTTCGCGGGCATCAAGGTGGCCGCGGTGGGCGAGCAGACGGCCAAGGCGCTGATCGCCTTCGGCGTGAAGCCGGACCTGGTGCCGAGCGGCGAGCAGTCGGCGGCCGGCCTCCTGGAGGACTGGCCCCCCTACGACCCGGTCTTCGACCCGATCGACCGCGTCTTCCTGCCCCGCGCCGACATCGCCACGGAGACCTTGGTGGCCGGCCTGATCGAGCTGGGCTGGGAGGTCGACGACGTCACGGCCTACCGCACGGTCCGCGCCTCGCCGCCCCCGGCGGAGACGCGGGAGGCGATCAAGGGCGGCGGCTTCGACGCCGTACTGTTCACCTCCTCCTCGACGGTCCGGAACCTGGTCGGCATCGCGGGCAAGCCGCACAACGTGACGGTGATCGCCTGTATCGGCCCGGCGACGGCGAAGACCGCGGAGGAGCACGGCCTGCGGGTCGACGTCATGGCCCCGGAGCCGTCGGTCCACAAGCTGGCGGAGGCGCTGGCCGACTTCGGGCTGCGCCGCCGGGCGGCGGCCCTGGAGGCCGGTGACCCGGTGACCAGGCCGAGCGAACGGCGGCCGGGGGCGCGGAAGCGGCGCTCCACCACGTGAGGTGCGGCGGGCGTTCCCCGATGGGGGGCGCCCGCCGTTTCGTCGGGGCCCGGGCAGGGCGTCCCCGCCGACATCGCGTCGGCATTTGCGCCCTCGGGGCGGGCGTAGCGTAGGCGGTATGACGAAGTACGGTTCCTTTCCCGGTACGCGTCCGCGTCGGCTGCGCACCACCCCCGTCATGCGCCGTATGGTCGCCGAGACCCGGCTGCACCCCGCCGACTTCATCCTCCCCGCGTTCGTGCGCGAGGGCGTGAGCGAGCCGGTGCCGATCGGGTCGATGCCCGGCGTCGTGCAGCACACGCGGGACAGCCTGAAGAAGGCCGCGGCGGAGGCCGTGGAGGCCGGTGTCTCCGGGATCATGCTCTTCGGTGTGCCGGAGGAGTCGAAGAAGGACGCCGTCGGGACGCCGGGCACCGACCCTGACGGCATCCTCCAGGTCGCCATCCGGGACGTACGGGCCGAGGTCGGCGACGACCTGCTCGTCATGTCCGACCTGTGCCTCGACGAGACCACCGACCACGGTCACTGCGGCGTCCTCGACGCGCAGGGGCGGGTCGACAACGACGCCACCCTGGAGCGGTACGCCGAGATGGCCCAGGTGCAGGCCGACGCCGGCGCCCATGTCGTCGGGCCCAGCGGGATGATGGACGGGCAGATCGGCGTCATCCGGGACGCGCTGGACCAGATCGGGCGCGAGGACGTCGCGATCCTCGCCTACACCGCGAAGTACTCCTCCGCCTTCTACGGGCCCTTCCGGGAGGCCGTCGGCTCCTCGCTGCGGGGCGACCGGAAGACCTACCAGCAGGACCCCGCCAACTGGCGTGAGTCGATGCGGGAGCTGGCCCTCGACCTGCAGGAGGGCGCCGACATGGTGATGGTCAAGCCGGCCGGACCCTACCTGGACATCCTGGCGCGGGTCGCCGACGCGGTGGACGTGCCGGTGGCGGCGTACCAGATCTCCGGTGAGTACTCCATGATCGAGGCCGCCGCCGAGAAGGGCTGGGTCGACCGCGAGCGGGCGATCCTGGAGACGCTGACCGGCATCAAGCGGGCCGGGGCGCAGAACATCCTGACGTACTGGGCCGTGGAGGCGGCGCGGCTGCTGCGGTAGGCGGTCCGTCGGCGCCGCCGAAGACGCGGGCGGCGCCGCCCGCGTGGGAGGGTGGCCAGGGTGGGGAGCAGCAGGCGGGTGCGGCGGGGATGCCGGGCGTCGCCACCGGCGGAGGGGAAGACGGGACGCCGGGACCCCGACCAGCGCGCCGACCTGCGGTGACGGTGCTGTTCCGGGACGCGGGGCGGGACGCCGGTGGGATGCGGAACGGTTGCCGGGCGCACCAAGTCCCGTTCCCGGATAGGTTGTTCACCTCCACGTTCGGTCGCGCGTCGAAGGAGACGTCCATGTCCGGTGATGCCCTCAGCCAGGACCCCGCCGAGCTGCGCAGGAGGATCGACACCACCAAGGCGCACCCGGCCCGCGTCTACGATGTCTTCCTCGGCGGCAAGGACCACTACCCCGTGGACCGCGACGCCGCCGCCGCGGGCCTCGCCGCCAACCCGCGCGGCTATCTCGACGTACGGCACAACCGCGACTTCCTGCGCCGGGCCGTCGGCACGCTCGCCCGGGAGGACGGCATCCGCCAGTTCCTCGACATCGGCACCGGGCTGCCGACCGCGGAGAACGTCCACCAGCTCGCCCAGCGCGTCCACCCGGACACCCGGGTGGTGTACGTCGACAACGACCCCGTCGTCCTCGCGCACGCCCGCGCGCTGCTCACCTCCGGGCCCGAGGGCCGTACCGACTACATCGACGCCGACCTCAGGAACCCGGCGCAGATCCTCGAACAGGCCGCGAAGACCATCGACTTCGACGAGCCGGTCGCGCTGTGTCTGGTGGCGATCCTGCACTTCGTCGAGGACGCCGAGGCCTACCCGATCGTGCGGGAGCTGATGGACGCGCTGCCGTCGGGCAGCCGGCTGGTGCTCAGCCATCTCACCGAGGACCTGAACCCGGAGAACATCCGGGCCGTCCAACGCACCTACACCGAGCGCGGGTTCACCTTCGTGCTGCGCTCGAAGGCCGACGTCGAGCGCTTCTTCACCGAGAGCGCGCTGGAACTGGCGGAGCCCGGTGTCGTACCGGTGCACCGCTGGCGGCCCGACGGCGCCGCACCGGTGCCGGAGCAGCCGGACGCGGCGTACCTGGCGTCCCTCGACCCGATCGAGCGGGTGCGCTACCAGGACATCGGCGATGTGACGGACGCGGACATCAACGTGTACGGGGCGCTGGGCAGGAAGGCCTGAGGGAAGAGGCGGAGGGGGCCGTCCCACATCCCGGAAAAGCAGGTGTAGGCGGCACACAACTCCCTAGGCTGCGGGCATGACGACGCCCGCAGCCACCGACGCCCCCGCCCCTGCTCCCGCTGCCCCCCTGCCGCCGCTCGCCGCGCGGACGGGTGCGGTCGGGGGCTCACCCGTACGGGACATCCTCGCCGTCACCGCGCGGCCCGAGGTGATCAACTTCGCGGGCGGGCTGCCCGCGCCGGAGCTGTTCGACCGGGAGGGGATAGCGGCGGCGTTCCGGGCGGTGCTGGAGGAGACGCCCGCGCAGTCGCTGCAGTACTCGACCACCGAGGGCGAGCCCGCGCTGCGGGCGGCGCTCGCGGAGCGGATCGCGGGGCGCGGGCTGCCGACGGCCGCGGACGACCTGCTGATCACCACCGGCTCCCAGCAGGGCCTGTCCCTCCTCGCGTCCGCGCTGCTCGAACCCGGCGACACCGTGCTCGTCGAGGACCCCTGCTATCTGGCCGCCCTCCAGGTGTTCGGGCTCGCGGGCGCCCGGGTCGTGGCCGTGCCGACGGACGCCGACGGGGCCGACCCGCAGGCGCTGGAGGAACTGGTGGTCCGCGAGCGGCCCAAGCTCTTCTACACCGTGCCCACCTTCCAGAACCCGACCGGCCGGACGATGCCCGCCGAGCGCCGGGCCGCGGTGGCCGCCGTGGCGGCGCGGCGCGGGGTGTGGATCCTGGAGGACGACCCCTACGGCGACCTGCGCTACGACGGTGAGCGCGTCCCCTGGATCGCCGCGTGCCCCGGTGCGCGGGACCGCACGGTGCTGCTCGGCTCCTTCTCCAAGGTGATGGCCCCCGGTCTGCGCCTGGGCTGGCTGCGCGCCCCGGCGGCGCTGCGGCGGGCCTGCGCGGTCGCCAAGCAGGCGGCCGACCTGCACACGCCGACGGTCAACCAGCTGGCCGCCGCCCGCTACCTCGACGTCCTCGACGCGCACGTGGCACGGGTGCGTGCCGTGTACGGCGAACGCCGGGACGCGATGCTGGCGGGGCTGGCGGACGCGCTGCCGGAGGGCTCGACGTGGAACCGCCCCGAGGGCGGCATGTTCGTCTGGGCCCGGCTGCCGTCGACGTACGACACGACGGCCCTGCTGCCCCAGGTGGTCCGGCAGAACGTCGCCTACGTCCCCGGCGCCCCCTTCTACGCCGGCACCCCCGACCCCTCCACCCTCCGCCTCTGCTTCGTGACACAGACACCGGAGGAGATCGGGGAGGGACTGCGGAGGCTGGGGGCGGGGCTCAAGGGCTGACCCAGGGGCTGACCCTGGGGCGGGCCGGCGGCCAGTCCTCAGCCGGCACCGACGACGCCGGGTCGGCTAGCGCACGCGGGCGTCGAAGCACTCCTCGCCGTTGACCCCCGCCGGGTGGAAGCAGGCTCGGACCAGGGTGCCGGGGCGGGTCGGGGTCATGGGGGTGTAGATGTACGACGTCGCCGCCCGGGGGTTCGGTACGCGGGCTGCCTCCGTGTGGGCGGCGGCCCTCACCTCCAGGCGGTCGCCGGTGCGGGTGGCCCACATGCGGGCCCAGGCCGTGCCGCACGGCCGGCTGTAGCGGAGTTCCAGCCACGCGCCGGTGGTCGTGTGGTGGGTGGCGAGGGTGGTCGGGGCGGCTGCGCAGAGCATGGCGATCGGGTCCTTGCCGTCGCAGGTGGCGCCCTGGCAGCGGGGGCCGGTCGCGGTGGCGGTGGGGTGTGGGGCCGGGTGGTCGGGGAGGAGGAGCAGGCCTGCTGTCACGCCTGCGATCGTCATCGCGCAGACCGTGACGATCAGGGCGATGAGCGTGGGGTGCCTGTCGCGGGGGCCGGGTGGCGGGACTTCGGGTTCCGGCGGCGCGGGGACTGTCGCGTTCGCCGCGCGGCCGCTCCACGCCGACTCCGCTATCTCCCACAGCGCCAGACAGTGGCCCTCCGGTTCGCCCGCGAGGCGGCACAGGTCCTGTACCGCCTCGCGCGGGGGCAGGGACTTGCCGTTCAGGTAGCGCTCCCAGGACGACTTGCTGTACGTGGTCTTCGCCGCGAGGGCCGCCATGCTCAGATTCGTGCGCGTCCGTAACTCCCGCAGGGCCGACGCCAGTCGGGCGGCCTCCGGTGGCGGTGCGGTCATCGGCGCAGGGCCTTCCAGGTGTGCGGGCCGACGATGCCGTCCACGACGAGAGAGGCCCGCGCCTGCAGTTGCCGTACCGCCGCCTCGGTCCGTGGGCCGAAGATGCCGTCGATGACGCCCGGGGAGAAACCCGCCCGGCGCAGCAGGCACTGCGCCTCGGCGACCTCCGGGCCCGCCAGGCCGTTGACCAGGACGGCGTCCTCGGTGCGGCTGTTGCCCGCGTACCAGTGGCCGTCGGTGCGGGTCAGCCGGCAGGTGTAGATGGGCGCCGAGGGGGACGCGGGGACCGGCGGCCGTGCGGATGCCCGGGCGGGGGACGCCTCGTCCGGGTCGGTGCCGGTGAGGCGTACCGCCAGCAGGACCGCCGCGCACACCGCGAGGACCAGGGTCGCCGTGCCCGCCACCAGCGCGATGCGCAGCGCCCGGTGACCGGAGGGCTCCGCGGGTTCGGGCGGTTCGGGTGCCGGTGCGCTCCCGCCTCCCGTCCGCCAGGCCTCCGCCGCCACCTCGTGCAGGGCCAGCAGCCGGGTCGGGTGCTCGCCGCAGGCCCGGGCCAGTTCCGTCACGGCCTCACGGGGTGGCAGCGTCCTGCCTCCCAGGTAGCGCTCCCAGGACTTCTCGCTGTAGCCCGTCCGTGCCGCCAGCTGCCGCATGCTCAGGCCGGCGTGGTCCTTCGCCCGGCGCAGACGCACCACCAACTGCCGGACGCGTGGATCCAGTTCCGCGGGCAGCGCTTTCCAACGCGACATGTTCCCCCCACTCGCGTTCCGCTCCGGACGCGGTGGCCGTGGTCAGCGGCCCCGCGCCCGGTCGCATTGTGTACCGGCGTCGACGCAAGCATCCACGGGCGACACCCGGCCGCGGTTCCGTACCCGTGCCGAATCGGCCAACCCCGCGCTCGGACCGTCCCGCCGTACCGTCCCGGCACAGGGCATCCCCGCAGGTCACGGGCGGGACGTCCCCTGTGGGCGTCACTTCCGCGGCAACCGTGGAAGTACGGGGTGCCCGCCCCGCAATCTCGGTGGGGAGCCGGCCCGCCGGGCCGGCCCGCCCACCGAAGGGAAGGGAACCACATGCCCATGACCGCGACCCGCAAGCGCGTCTCGCTGCTGATCGCCACGGCCGCCCTCGGCACCGCCCTGGCCGTCCCCGCCGCCGCCTCCGCGGCGCCGCAGCACACCGCAGGCGGCGTCTCCGCCCAGGCGTACTCCTGCACGATCAAGAACGTCAACGGGCACAAGGAGGCCGGCTACTACAGCGGCAACACCGTCGTCCCTTCGTCCACCCAGGTCACCAAGGCGGGCATCGAGGCGCAGTGCATCCTGAAGGTCATGAACTACCCGACCGGCACGGTCGACGGTGTCTTCGGCGCCAACTCCAAGGCCGCCATGAAGAAGTTCCAGACCGACGTCAACACCTACTACGGCCGCAAGGTGCTCGACGTCGACGGGCTGCCCGGGCCCTCCTCGTGGCCCTACCTGCGCAAGTTCTGGTAGGCCCCCGGCCGGCCGCCCGGTGAACGGCCGCGGCCCGTCCTCTTCCCGGGGGAGAGGACGGGCCGCGGTACATCCGGAAGCCGGTGGCGGTCAGAGGCGCTCGGGGGTCCTGATGCCCAGCAGGGCCATGCCCTGGTGCAGGGTGCGGGCCGTCACGTCGGACAGGAACAGGCGGTTCTCCACCTGCTCCGGCGTCTCCGCCTTCAGCACCGGGCACTTGTCGTAGAAGGTCGTGAACAGGGACGCCAGCTGGTAGAGGTACGCCGTCATCTTGTGCGGGGCGTACTCCGCCGCCGCCTCCGCGACCGTCTCCGCGAACGCGTCCAGGTGCATGCCGAGGGCGCGCTCCGCCGCGTGCAGGGACAGCTCCGGGTGCGCGGCCGGGCGGACCTCGCCCGCCTTGCGGAGGATCGACTGGATACGGGCGTACGCGTACTGGAGGTAGACCGACGTGTCGCCGTTGAGCGAGACCATCTGGTCCAGGTCGAACTTGTAGTCCCGGTTCGCCGACGTCGACAGGTCCGCGTACTTCACCGCGCCGATGCCCACCTGGGCGCCCCGCTCGGCGATCTCCTCCTCGGACAGCTGCCCGAGGGTGTCCTTCTCGCGGACGACGGCCGTGGCGCGGTCGATCGCCTCGTCGAGCAGGTCGACCAGCCGGACCGTCTCGCCCTCACGGGTCTTGAACGGCTTGCCGTCCTTGCCCAGCACCGTGCCGAAGGCCAGCTGGTACGCCTTGACGTCGTCGTTCAGCCAGCCCGCCCGGCGCGCGGTCTCGAAGACCATCTTGAAGTGCAGGGACTGACGGGCGTCCACGACGTAGATCAGCTCGTTGGCCTTCAGGTGGAAGACGCGGTCGCGGATCGCCGACAGGTCGGTGGCCGCGTAGCCGTAGCCGCCGTCCGACTTCTGCACGATCAGCGGGACCGGGTTGCCGTCCGGGCCCTTGATGTCGTCGAAGAAGACGCACAGGGCGCCCTCGGAGCGGACGGCCACGCCCGACTCCTCCAGCAGGCGGCAGGTCTCGGCGAGCATGTCGTTGTAACCGGACTCGCCGACGATGTCCGCGTCCCGGATCTCCATGTCCAGCTTCTCGAAGACGGAGAAGAAGTAGATCTTCGACTCGTCGACGAACTTCTGCCACGTGGCGAGGGTCTTCGGGTCCCCGGCCTGGAGGTCGACCACCCGGCGGCGCGCCCTGGTCTTGAACTCCTCGTCGGAGTCGAACAGCCTGCGCGCGGCCTTGTAGAGGCGGTCCAGGTTGGACATCGCCTCCTCGCCGGAGGCCGCGGTGTCGTCGGTGGACGCCTTGTGGTCCAGCTCGTGCGGATGCTCCTCCAGGTACTGGATGAGCATGCCGAACTGGGTGCCCCAGTCGCCGATGTGGTGGCGGCGCACCACGTTCTCGCCGGTGAACTCCAGGAGCTTCACCACCGAGTCGCCGATCACCGCGGAGCGCAGGTGGCCGACGTGCATCTCCTTCGCCACGTTCGGCTGGGCGTAGTCGATCACCGTAGTGCCCGGCTTCTCGGTGTACGGCACGCCGAGCCGGCCCGACTCGTCCGCGTACCGCGCGGCCAGGTTCTCGGTGATCGCCTTGTCGGCGATGGTGATGTTGAGGAAGCCGGGGCCGGACACCTCGACGTCGTCGATCACGTCACCCGTGACCACCTGGGAGACGACCTGGGTCGCCAGCTCCCGCGGGTTCGCCTTGGCCTTCTTGGCGAGCGCCAGGATCCCGTTGGCCTGGAAGTCGGCCCGGTCGCTTCGTCGCAGCAGCGGGTCCGCGCCGGCGGCCTCCGGCAGGGCTGCCGTGAGGGCGGACGCGAGGTGCTGCTGGACGGAATCGCTGAGGGACGTGACCGAGGCCATAGGAATGGGTGCCGTTCTCCTCGTGGGGATGGATAGTCCCGGCCAGTATCCCATGGGGGGTAAAGCGGTTTTCCCGGTCGCGAGGCCGTCTGTGACAATGGGGTGTCACCCGTTCAGAAAGAAGGACGTGCCGATCGTGGCTCAGAGCACCGAGACCACCGACTGGGTCTCCCGTTTCGCGGATGAGGTCATCGAGGAGTCGGAGCGTCGGGCCCCGGGCAAACCGGTCGTCGTCGCGTCCGGACTCTCCCCCTCCGGCCCCATCCACCTCGGCAACCTCCGCGAGGTCATGACCCCGCACCTGGTCGCCGACGAGATCCGCCGCCGCGGCCACCAGGTCCGGCACCTGATCTCCTGGGACGACTACGACCGGTACCGCAAGGTGCCCAAGGGGATCGACGGGGTCGACGAGGAGGCCTGGGCCGAGCACATCGGCAAGCCGCTGACCTCGGTCCCGGCCCCGGCCGGCTCGCCGTACCCGAACTGGGCCGAGCACTTCAAGGCCGCGATGATCGAGTCGCTGGCCCAGCTCGGCGTGGACTTCGACGGCATCAGCCAGACCGAGCAGTACACCTCCGGCGTCTACCGCGAGCAGATCCTGCACGCGATGCGGCACCGCCACGACATCGACGCCGTCCTCGCCCAGTACCGCACCAAGCCGAAGGCCGCGCCCAAGCAGCAGGGCCAGAAGCCGGTCGACGAGGCCGAGCTGGAGGCCGCCGAGGGCTCCGGCGCGGCCAGCGAGGACGACGGGTCCTCCGGGTCCGCCGGTTACTTCCCGTACAAGCCGTACTGCGGCAACTGCGAGAAGGACTTCACCACCGTCACGTCCTACGACGACGACTCCACCGAGCTGACGTACTCCTGCACGCCGTGCGGCTTCTCCGAGACCGTCCGGCTGAACGAGTTCAACCGCGGCAAGCTGGTCTGGAAGGTCGACTGGCCGATGCGGTGGGCGTACGAGGGCGTCATCTTCGAGCCGTCCGGTGTCGACCACTCCTCGCCGGGGTCGTCGTTCCAGGTGGGTGGCCAGATCGTCGGCATCTTCGGCGGCAAGCAGCCCATCGGCCCGATGTACGCCTTCGTCGGCATCTCCGGCATGGCGAAGATGTCGTCCTCGCGCGGTGGCGTGCCCACCCCGGCCGACGCGCTGAAGATCATGGAGCCGCAGCTGCTGCGCTGGCTCTACGCCCGCCGCAGGCCCAACCAGTCCTTCAAGATCGCCTTCGACCAGGAGATCCAGCGGCTCTACGACGAGTGGGACCGCCTCGACGCCAAGGTCGCCGACGGTACGGCCCTGCCGGCCGACGTCGCCGCGCACTCCCGCGCGGTGCGTACGGCCGCCGGTGACCTGCCGACGACGCCGCGCCCGCTGCCGTACCGCACGCTGGCCTCCGTCGCCGACATCACCGCCGGGCACGAGGACCAGGCGCTGCGGATCCTGTCCGAGCTGGACCCGTCGCGCCCACTGTCCTCCCTCGACGAGGCCCGGCCGCGGTACGACAAGGCCGAGGCGTGGATCAACACGCACGTCCCGGCCGACCAGCGGACCATCGTGCGCGAGGAGCCCGACGCCGAGCTGCTGAAGTCCCTCGACGACCAGGGGCGCGAGTCGATCCGGCTGCTGCTCGACGGGCTCGCCGAGCACTGGTCGCTCGACGGGCTGACCCACCTCGTGTACGGCGTGCCCAAGGTGCAGGCCGGGTTCTCCGCCGACGCCACGCCGAAGGAGCTGCCGCCGGAGATCAAGACCGCGCAGCGGTCCTTCTTCGCCCTGCTGTACCACCTGCTCGTCGGGCGGGACACCGGGCCGCGGCTGCCGACGCTGCTGCTGGCGGTGGGGCAGGAGCGGGTGCGGCGGTTGCTCGGGGAGTGACACCGCTGGTGCGTGAATGAAAAGGGGCCCTCTTCGGAGGGCCCCTTCTTCATGTCCGGCGCGCGTCTACGCGATGTGGTCTTCCTCCAGCTGCGCGTTGTGGCGGTTCGTGAAGCGGTTGACCATGCGCTTCGCGTCCTCCGCGGGGAGGGCGATGCCGAACTCCGCCTGCACGTTGTCGATCAGCTCGCGCGGGGTGGGGTAGCTGCCGTTGATCGACTGGCGGAAGACCTGGTAGTAGTCCTCCTCCGTCGGCTCGGGGGCGGGGGTGCCGCCGCCCTCGCCCAGCTCGCGGGTGCGGCCGCCCTGGACGACGGGGATGGGGAAGCTGCCGGTCTGCTCGGGGGAGACGTCGGCCTGCTCGGGGTCCTGGGGGTACTGCTCCTCGTACCACTGCTCGTACTGCTCCTCCGGGGTGTAGGAGGGGTCGCTGTACGAGGGGTCGAAGGTGGGGTCGTAGTTGCCGTGGTACTCGACCTCGCGGGGGGTCTGGAACCAGGGGGAGGCGTCTTCCTCGGGGCCGGGGTCCGGGCGCCCGGCGTTCGGGTTGCCGGGGGCGTCAGGGGCGTTGTCCGGTCGCCCGGCGGCGGGGGTGCCGGCCAATTGGGGGCGCTGCCCGCTGAGGGGTGCCGCTTTCTGCGGGACGGGGGCCGCCCCAGCGGCACGACTGCCCGCAGCTACGGGGGGACGGTCGGCCTGTACCTGCGGGGCCGGGGGCAGCAGTGCCGGTTCTATGCCCGCCGCTGCCAAGCCCGCCGGGGCCGTTTCCGCCAGGGGGACGCCGTAGCGTGCCAGGCGCAGGGGCATCAGGGATTCCACCGGGGCCTTGCGGCGCCAGGCGCGGCCGAAGCGGGAGCGGAGGCGGGCCTGGTAGACGAGACGTTCCTGCTCCAGCTTGATGACCTGCTCGTAGGAGCGCAGCTCCCACAGCTTCATACGGCGCCAGAGGAGGAAGGTCGGCAGGGGCGAGAGCACCCAGCGCATCAGCCGGACGCCCTCCATGTGGCGGTCGGCGGTGATGTCGGCGATCCGGCCGATGGCGTGCCGGGCGGCCTCGACCGCGACGACGAACAGGACCGGGATCACGGCGTGCATGCCGACGCCCAGCGGGTCCGGCCAGGCGGCGGCGCCGTTGAAGGCGATCGTCGCCGCCGTGAGCACCCAGGCCGTCTGGCGCAGCAGGGGGAACGGGATGCGGATCCAGGTCAGCAGCAGGTCCAGCGCGAGCAGGACACAGATGCCGGCGTCGATGCCGATCGGGAAGACGTAGCTGAAGTTCCCGAAGCCCTTTTTGATGGCCAGTTCGCGGACGGCCGCGTACGACCCGGCGAAGCCGATGCCCGCGATGATGACGGCACCGGTGACGACCACGCCGATGAGAACCCGGTGCATCCGTGTCAGTTGTATGGGCGCGGCCACCCGTACTCCCCTCCCATTGCGTGCTGTTGCGCGGAACAGGGTTGCACATCCGTGCGAGGGGCGTACGAGTGGCCGGTCAGGAGGGGTCGGTCAGCTCTTCTTCGCCGAGGCCGAGGCCGAGGCGGTCGGAGACGCGGAGCCGCTGGGGGCCGCGGAGGTGCCGCCACCCTTGCCGGTGTTGGCCGCGGTCACCGACGCCACCGCCTCCTTGGCGGCCTTCTGCGCCGCCTTCGTCAGGTCGTCGGCGTTCGGCGTCTTGTCGCCGGCCAGGCCGGCGCCGTTGTAGTCGAGGGTGATGACGACGTTCTCGACGCGGGCGACGACCGTCTGCTGCTTGAAGGCGCCCTCCTTCTTCTTCAGGTCGTAGCGCACCGCGGTCGCCTCGTCGCCCGCCCCGGCGACCGGCTCCGACTTGGTGTTCTTCGCGCCCGCCACCGCCATGGCGTCCTTGACCTGCTTCTCGTAGTACTCGTGGGCCAGCTTGTCGCCCTCGCCGCGGGTGACGTCCGACTCGAAGCGCAGCAGGGAGACGTTGAGCCAGCGGAACTGCGAGCCCTTCACGCCGTTGTTGTCGAGGCTGTCCCAGGAGCAGTTGGCGCGGGTGGAGGTGTCGCTGGTGGTGCCCTCCTTGCCGGACTTGGCCTCCGGGACCAGCTCTTCCAGCGTCTTCTTCGACAGCACGCCGCACACCTTGGGCAGCGTGGCGTAGGCCGCCGGCCGCACGGTCGGGGTGGGGCTCGCCGAGGCCGACGACGACGTCTGCGCACCGCCGGACGCCTTGGCGCCGTCGCTGTCAGAGCCTGAGCCGGAGTCGCCGGAGGAGCAGCCGGTGGCGACCAGCATCGCCGGTACGGCGATCGCGCCTACGAGGGCGGCCCGCAGGCGCCCCGTCCGCTGCACGGTCTGGTCGTCACGCTGGTCTCGCTGGGCTCGTCGCTGCATGGTTCCTTCACTCATGACGCTCGTGGTTCCTGCGGTCGGATCGGGTCCGAGAGGTCACGGTACGCGGTGAGCGGGCGGCGCGGCCGGGGTTCCCGCCGACGGCGGACGGGCGCGGGGGCGGATCAGCCGGGGAGCGAATCCGCCAGCTGGGCCGCCAGTTTCCGGGCGTTGTCCTGCATTTCCTTGCTGTCCGGCTCGGCTCCGACGGTCGTCGGCTGCTCCTCGTACTCGATCGTGACGATCACGTTCGACGTGCGGAACGCCACAGTCACCTTGCGCTGCCGGGACGTCGAACCGGAGCCGGTGAGCTGGTCGTCGAGGAACGCCTCGTCGCCGAGTCCGTCGAGGAGGCGCGGCTGGAGTTCCTCCGTGGAGGACGGGGAGGGCGAGGTGGAGGAGGAGGGGGAGGCCGAGCCGGTGGTGGTCGGGGACGCCGAGCCGGAGCGGGAGGCGGACGGCGACGGGGTGGCCGAGGTGCTGCTCTCGCTGCCGGAGGGGGAGGCCGGGGCGGAGGCCGTGGGCTCCGGCAGGTCGGCCGCCGCCACCTGCGTGGCGAAGATCTGCTCGGCCTGGCTGTCGTCGCTGACGCTGCTGTCGTAGCTGACGACGCGCTCGAAGTCGACGTAGAGATGGTCGACGCCGGCGATGGAGTCCGCCTTCCAGCGGCAGCCGACCTTGCGGTCGGTGTCGTAGGTGAGGATCGCGGTGCCCTCGTAGGCCTTCTCCCGCTGCTTCTCGTCGATGATCTGCGGGAGGCCGGGCAGCAGGGCGTCCAGGGTGGCCGGGCGGACCGCGCCGCACGGCTCCGGCAGCGTGCGGTACTTCCCGGGCTGGGCCTGGGCGCTGTGCGCGTCGGGCTCGCCGGGGTTGGAGTTGTCCGTGCCGCCGCCCTTGCCCGAGCCGCCGGTGCAGCCGGCCAGCAGCGCCGCGAGGAGTGCGGCGGTGGCGGATGTGACGTACGCCTTCCGCTGCACGGTGAGGCTCCTCTCGACGGTTCCACGGTCGGGTCGTCCGGGCGACGGTGTCCCCGCCGGTTAATCGCTTGGCGTGCGGGGGCGGGCCCGGACCACAATGTCTATCGCACGCACAGCCGTGGACGCCGGTCCATTGTCCCATTCGTCGACCCTGGCGCCGGTTTTGCGATCTGAGTCTTTTGCGTCGTTTCCGGGGGAATGAGGAACCAATGTCTTTCACTGAGCTGCCCGGCGCCAAGGTGCCCATCCGGATGTGGGCCGACCCGGCGACGGTCGAGGACGCGGCGATGCAGCAGCTGCGCAACGTCGCCACCCTGCCGTGGATCAAGGGCCTGGCCGTCATGCCGGACGTCCACTACGGCAAGGGCGCGACCGTCGGCTCGGTCATCGCGATGCAGGGCGCGGTGTGCCCGGCCGCGGTGGGCGTGGACATCGGCTGCGGCATGTCGGCGGTCAGGACGTCGCTGACCGCCAACGACCTGCCCGGTGACCTGTCGCGGCTGCGGTCGCGGATCGAGCAGGCCATCCCGGTGGGCCGGGGCATGCACGACGACCCGGTCGACCCGGGCCGGCTGCACGGCTTCGGGACGTCCGGCTGGGACGACTTCTGGAGCCGGTTCGGCGGGGTGGCCGACGCGGTGAGGTTCCGCGAGGAGCGGGCCACCAAGCAGATGGGCACGCTCGGCTCGGGCAACCACTTCGTCGAGGTGTGCACCGACACGACCGGCGCGGTGTGGCTCATGCTGCACTCGGGCTCCCGCAACATCGGCAAGGAACTCGCCGAGCACCACATCGGCGTGGCCCAGAAGCTGCCGCACAACCAGGGCCTGGTCGACCGCGACCTCGCGGTCTTCGTGGCGGACACCCCGCAGATGGCGGCCTACCGCAACGACCTGTTCTGGGCGCAGGAGTACGCCAAGTACAACCGCTCGATCATGATGGCCCTCCTGAAGGACGTGATCCGCAAGGAGTTCCGGAAGGCGAAGCCGACCTTCGAGCAGGAGATCTCCTGCCACCACAACTACGTGGCGGAGGAGCGGTACGACGGCATGGACCTGCTGGTCACCCGCAAGGGCGCGATCCGGGCCGGCTCCGGCGACTACGGGATCATCCCGGGGTCGATGGGCACGGGCTCGTACATCGTGAAGGGCCTCGGCAACGACCGGTCCTTCAACTCGGCGTCGCACGGCGCCGGCCGGCGGATGAGCCGCAACGCCGCCAAGCGGCGCTTCACGACCAAGGACCTGGAGGAGCAGACCCGGGGCGTGGAGTGCCGCAAGGACTCCGGCGTCGTGGACGAGATCCCGGGCGCCTACAAGCCGATCGAGCAGGTCATCGACCAGCAGCGGGACCTGGTGGAGGTCGTGGCGAAGCTGAAGCAGGTCGTCTGCGTCAAGGGCTGAGCCGCTTCTCCAGCAGGGTCACCGCGTACGGGCTGCCCGTGCCGTCCGTCTTCGCCGGCTGTTCGCCGACCACCCGGTAGCCCGCCGCCTCGTAGTAGGCGCGCAGGCGGGGGTTGGTGGACAGGCAGTCGAGGCGGGCGTACGGGCGGCCCGTCGCCGTGATGCGGGCCTCCGCCTCGGCCAGCAGGGCGCGGCCGGTGCCCGCCGGCGCGGTGTGCGGGGTCGTCATCAGGCGGTGGATGTAGCCGGCCTCGGGCGGGCGGGGGCCCCAGGCGGCCTCGTCGGTCCACCACAGTTCCCAGGCGCCGGCGAGATGGCCGTCGGCGTACGCCAGCCAGACCTCGCCCTCGCGCATGACGCGGCGGAAGTGGGCCTCGTCCTTCTCGCCGGGCTTCCACTGGTCGATGCCGCGGGCCAGCTGCCACAGGGCGTTGCCGTCCCGGAGGCGGACCAGGGCGGGGGCGTCGGCGGGCTCCGCCGCGCGGTACGTCAAGGGGGCGGGGGCGGGCAGGGGCTCCAGGAGGTGGGTGCGCAGGGTGTCCGCGAGGCGGTCGGCGTCCATGCCGAGGGCCTGGGCGACGTACGCCCGCACACCGCCGTAGCGTGCCGTCAGGGCCGCCAGGAACAGGCGCATCACCGCCTCCGGGGCCCGGCCGAAGCCCGGCCAGCCGGGGGAGCGGCCGTCGTTGCGGTCCCGCCAGTCGGCCAGCAGGGCCGGGGTGGCCAGTTCCGTGAGGCTGAAGTCCTCGGTGATCGTCGGCTCGTCGATGCCGAGCAGGGCGAGGATCAGCGCCGCGAGTTCGCCGGTGCGGTCCTTGCCGGAGGCGCAGTGGAAGACGAGCGGGGTGTCCGACTCGGCGGCCTCGGCGACGAGTTCGAGGGCCCGGCGGATCTCCTTGGTGCCGTCCTCGGCGACCTCCATGAAGCGTTCGGCCAGGTAGGGGCCGGGGTCGATGTCGGGGCCGAGGGCCGCCTGGTCGTAGGGCCGGTGCTCGATGCTCAGGTTGTGGTAGGCGAAGGAGCCGTGCGCCGGGATCCGGCCCCGGCCGTCGATCTCCCAGGGATGGCGCAGGTCGATCACCGTGCCGACGCCGAGGGCGAGGAAGCGGTCCCAGTCGGGCGTGCCCGGCGTCAGCTTGCCGAGGGAGTCCGAGCGGTACAGGCGTCCGGGGCGGACCCTCCGGCGGCCGTCGGGGGTGCGATAGCCGCCCAGGTCACGGGAGTTGTGCAACCGGTCGAACGGTATGTGTCTGATCACCCGTACTGTCTAACCTACTTGGCGTGCCCGCACGGCTATTTGGCGTGCCGGACGGCGTAGATCATCACGAACGCGATGAAGTGGATGCCGAAGAGGAAGTAGGCCAGGAAGTACCAGACCTTGCGCTCGTCCTTGGTCTCCTGCTCCAGGCGCCGGCGCTCCCAGTCGTCGCGGTCGCTGTCCTCGTCCATCACAGGTCCCGGTGGACCTTGGTGTTGGAGGCCTGGGCGCGCGGGCGGACGACGAGCAGGTCGATGTTGACGTGGCTGGGGCGGGTCACGGCCCAGGTGATGGTCTCGGCGACGTCGTCGGCGGTGAGCGGCTCGGCGACGCCCGCGTAGACCTTCTCCGCCTTCTCCCGGTCGCCGCCGAAGCGGGTCAGCGCGAACTCGTCCGTCTTGACCATGCCGGGCGCGATCTCGATGACCCGGACCGGCTTGCCGACGATCTCCAGGCGGAGGGTCTCGGCGAGGACGTGGGCGCCGTGCTTGGCGGCGACGTAGCCGCCGCCGCCCTCGTACGTGCCGTGCCCGGCCGTCGACGACACGACGACCACCGTGCCGTCGCCGCTCGCCTCCAGCTTGGGCAGCAGGGCCTGGGTGAGGTTGAGGGTGCCGATGACGTTCGTCTCGTACATCGTGCGCCAGTCGTCGGGGGCGCCGGTGGCGACAGGGTCGGCGCCGAGCGCGCCGCCCGCGTTGTTGACCAGCACGCCGACCGTCCGGAAGGCGGTGGCGAACTCGTCGACCGCCGCCCGGTCGGTGACGTCGAGGCGGTACGCGGTGGCCGAGCCGCCGGCCTCGTTGATCTCCTTGGCCAGCGCCTCGATGCGGTCCTCGCGGCGCGCGGTGAGCACGACGCGGTAGCCGGCCGCGGCGAGCTGCCGGGCCGTGGCGGCACCGATGCCGCTGCTCGCGCCGGTCACCACGGCGATGCGGGAGGCGGCGGAGGGGGCGGCGGTGGCCATGGGCAACTCCTCGGGCGTATGTGCGGTCGGTCCGCCGACCAGGGTAGGTGACCGGGGCGGGGCGGCGGCCCGGCATTTCGCAGGGTGGTCAGCCGTGCCCGCGCGGCGCCCACAGGAGCAGGGCCATTCCGGCCAGGCAGACCAGCGCGCCCGTCACGTCCCAGCGGTCCGGCCGGTAGCCGTCCGCGACCATGCCCCAGGCCAGCGACCCGGCGACGAAGACACCGCCGTACGCGGCGAGGACGCGACCGAAGTGGGCGTCGGGCTGGAAGGTGGCGACGAAACCGTAGGCGCCGAGGGCGAGGACGCCGCCGGCCGCCCACAGCCACCCGCGGTGTTCGCGCACGCCCTGCCAGACGAGCCAGGCGCCGCCGATCTCGAACAGCGCGGCGACGAGGAACAGGGCGGCGGAGCGCAGGACCGTCATGCCCGCAGCGTCGCACAGGCGGTGTCACCTGATGGACGGCGCCTGCCACGGCCCCGGCGTGGGATATATCCGCACGAAGCGGAAAAAGCATATGAGCTGCCTATGGGCTGAGGAGTGAGCGGCGTGCGGAGGCTTGTGATGTGGGGTACGGCGCTGTCGGCGCTCGGCGGGCTGGCGGCGGCCCCGCCCGCCGGGGCGGGAACCCAGCGCCCGCCGGAGGCCGACCTGGCCTACCACGGCTGGGCGGCGATGACCGGCGGCCGGATGGAGGTGACGCTGACGCCGGGCAACCACGGGCCGTCGCCGGTGCCGGAGGCGGCCGTACGGCTGCGCTGGTCGGAGCCGCTCGCGGGCCGGCAGAGCCTGCCCCCGGGGTGCGTGCGGACGGGGGAGCGGGAGCTGGTGTGCCGGACCGGTCAGCTGGCGGCGGACGCGGTGGGCGAGCGGATCGCGGTGGCGGTACGGCTCGCGGACCGGCCGAGCGAGGTGCGGCTGCTGGTCGACACGGTGTGGGGCGGCGGCACGGTCGACCGCAACCGGGGCAACGACCGGCAGCAGGTGCTCGTGCTGGACACCGGGGACCCGTACTCCTTCTGACGCCGTCACGCCGAGGTGGTCGCTGCGTCGTACGCTTTCTGCACCACGCAAGGAAAGGTGCGGTCGATGCCGGAACGGGACCGTGAGCGGCTGCTGGCGGAGCTGGGTGGTGTCTCGCGCCGCTACATGGCCTCGTACGCGCTGTTCAACCAGGCCGTCGCGGACCATCTGGGCCTGCACCCGACCGACCTGCAGTGCCTGAACCTGCTCACGCTGGAGGCCGGTCCCGTCACGACGGGCCGGATCGCGGAGCTGACGGGGCTGACGACCGGGTCGGCGACCCGGCTGGTGGACCGGCTGGAGCGGGCCGGGTACGTGCGGCGGGAGCGGGACGCGGCCGACCGGCGCAAGGTGCTGGTGGTGGCCGTGCCGGAGAAGGTCGCCGAGTTCGGGCGGATGTGGGACCGGCTCGGCGCGCCCTGGTCGGCGCTCTTCGACGACCTGGACGACGCCGAGCTGTCCCTGATCATCGGGCACATGCGGCGCACGGTGGAGCTGAGCGGGGAGCAGGTGGCGCGGCTGCGGGCGGGGGACGTCTAGAACCTGGACCCCGCGGGGAAGGCCCCGCCGATCACACCCGCTGCCACAGCGCCGGGGTGTTCGGCGGTTCCCAGCCGGGCTGGGCCTGGTGGCTCTGCAGGCAGCGGTAGGTCGCGCCGCCGTACGTCACCGTGTCGCCCGCCTGGTAGACGGTGCCCGCCGACCAGGTGCCGCCCGGGTCGCCGGGGTCTCCGGGGTCGCCCGGGTCGCCGGGGCCGGACCCGGTGGTCTTCAGGGTGAGGCCGTAGCTCTGCAGGATCGGGTTGACCGGCTGGAAGTAGGTCGTGCCGCCGCTCGTGCAGTTGCCGGAGCCGCCCGAGGTGACGCCCTGGGCCTGGCTGCCGGAGATGAACGAGCCGCCCGAGTCGCCCGGTTCGGCGCACACCGAGGTGCGGGTGACGCCGGAGACGGTGCCCTCCTGGTACGTCACGCTGGAGTTGAGCTGCTGCACGGTGCCGCAGTGCCAGCCCGTGGTGGAGCCCGACCGGCACACCGAGGAGCCCACCGTGGCCTGCGTGGACCCGGCGACCTGCGCGCTGGAGCCGTTGACGTACGGCGTCGCCGTCCAGTTGGCGTTGGTGGCCACCCACGCCATGTCGTTGCCGGGGAAGACGGACGCCTGGAAGGTGCCCTGCGCCACCCGGTTGGAGCCGCTGGTGGTGCTGCCGGCGCGTCCGCAGTGGCCGGCCGTGGCGAAGCCCTGCTGGGTGCCCCGGGTCACCGGGAAGCCGATCGAGCAGCGGCTGCCGGTGCCGATGTAGTAGGCGTCGCCGCCCCGCAGGTCGTAGAGCGGGCGGGGGTGCTCGGTGGCCTGCACGATCCGGGTGAGGGAGGCGTCGACGCCGGCCGCGGCGAGCAGGGACCGGGCGGCGTCGGGCCGTTCCGCCTGGACCACCAGCGAGTTGGCGGTGACGTCGACG
This sequence comes from Streptomyces griseosporeus, assembly GCF_014656055.1. GTDB lineage: Bacteria > Actinomycetota > Actinomycetes > Streptomycetales > Streptomycetaceae > Streptomyces > Streptomyces griseosporeus. Next base: position 381,641 of record NZ_BNBR01000008.1, on the reverse strand, counting down.
TACCAGACCGGTGTGGCGGTCGTGGCGTACCGCGCGGCGGCCCGGTCCAGGCGGGCCTTGGCCGCGTCGAGGGCGGCCAGGGTGTGGTCCACGACGACCGCGTCGGCGCCCCGTGCCCGGATCGCGGGCACGTCGGCCGGGTCGGTCGTGGCGACGGTCAGGGTGTCCGACAGCGCGCCGCTCACCCAGGCACCCGCGAAGTGCCCGCCCACGGCGGCCCGCAGCCGGCCCGCGGTGGCACCCGCCTCGGCCTCGTTGGCGAGCCGCCGGTCCGCCTGCCGCCGGTCGAGGCCGAGGTCCCGCTGGAGCGCGGCGAGGAGGCCGGGCGGCGCCGCGGCGGTGCGCAGGGTCTCGGCCGCCGTGGGCGGGGCGGGGGAGGCCCACGGGTGCGCGCTCGCGGAGCCGCTGAGCCCGGCCACGAGCAGGGCACCCGCGGCCGCGGTGGCGGCGCACACGGCCCTGAGGTGTCGTTGGAGCATGGGGAGGTCTCCTCGGATTCGGTGGGAGTGCCGAAACCGTAGGGAGGACCCGTCAAGCGCCGTAAGCCGTCAGCCGACCCCCTGCCCGGACGTTATGGAACCCGCCCCGGTGCGTGCCGGCGCCGCCGCCCCGGAATCCGCCCCCCGCCCGGCGGTGCGGGACGCCGCCCCGGAGTCCGCCACCCGGTGGCCGGCGCTGGCGGCCGCCGCGCTCGCGTGGGCCGCGCGGGTCTCCGTCAGCACCGTCGTCGCCGTGTCCGGGTGCTGGGCGGACGGGTGCCAGCCCAGCAGGTGCCGCCAGGACAGGGGTGTGCCGGTGAGCGGGCGGACGGCGAGGCCGGGCGTCGGCGGGAACGTCGCCCGGCACAGACCGACCGCCCGGCCCACCTGCACCAGGTGCACGCAGGACGCGGTGTCCGTCTCGTACATGCGCCGGGGCGTGAAGCCGGCCCGGGCGCAGGCCGCGGTGAAGCAGTCCGCGAAGCAGCCGTCGCCGGGGACGCACGCCCACTCCTCGTCCGCGAGCGCGGCCAGGTCGACCTCGCGCCCGCGGGCCAGCGGGTGTCCGTCGGCGAGCATCACGCAGACCGGGTCGACGGCGATCTCCTCCCAGACGAGGTGCGGGCACGGGGGCGGCGGCGCAGAGCCGCAGGTGCCGGTGAGCACGAAGTCAAGACGGCCCTCGGCCAGCAGCTCCGCGAGTTCCCGCTCCGACCAGGAGGCGCAGGTGGACACGGAGGTGCCGGGCGCGGCGTCGGCCAGCCGGTCCACCAGGGCACCCAGCAGCGGCCCGTGCGTGGCGCCGAGCCGCAGCCGCTCCCCGTCCCGCCGGGTCCGCGCGAACCTGGCCGCCTCCCGCTGGAGGTCACTCACCGCGGGCAGCACGATCCGGGTGCGTTCGAGGACCAGCTCACCGAGCGCGGTGGTCCGCACGCCGTGCCGCCCGCGCTCGAACAGTGCGCCGCCCAGGGCCCGTTCGATGCGTCTGAGCTGTGCGCTGAGGGCGGGCTGGGCCAGCCCGAGCGCGGTCGCCGCCCTGGTCAGGCTGCCCGCGTCGGCGATGGCCCGGATGGTCTTCAGATGCCGCAACTCCAGCTCCATGAGGGGAGCTTGCGGCGCCGGAGGGCAACGGGCAAGGGGTTGGTACAGACCAGAGCGGGAACGGATGTGCGCGACCCGGTCGTGTCCGCGAGAGGAGTGCGAGCGATGCGCAGCACCACCGTCCTGCCGGGAGTCCCCGCCCTGCCCCCCGGCCCGGGGGACGTGCCGCTGCACCGGCTGGAGGTGTCCTCGCCCGGCGCCCCGCCCTTCGCGGTGGGCTCCTTCGAGGAGGTGGGCCCGCTGTCCCGCTGGGACCGGCCGCACCGGCACACCTTCTACGAGATCGTCCACGTCCGCGCCGGCTCCGGCACCCATGTCGTCGATCTCGCCCGGTGGCCGGTCAGGCCCCCGCAGCTGGCCGTGGTCCTGCCCGGCCAGGTGCACCACTGGGAGGGCGGGCGGGGACCCGAGGGCTCGCTGGTGCTGTTCACCGACGACTTCCTGGTGGACCACCCCGGCGACCGCGAACTGCTGCGGGAGCTGGGCGCGCGGTGCGGGTTCGCGCTGGACGCCGCGCAGGACCGGTGGGTCGGCGCCCTGATCGCCGAGCTGGCCGCCGAGTTCCGGCAGCGCGCCCCGGGGCACGAGAGCGTCCTGCGGTCCCTGCTCCACGTTCTCGTCGTGCGCGCCGCCCGGCTCCCCGGTGGCCCGGCGCAGGGCCCGGAGCCGCGCGTCCAGGGCCGTACGGCCGCGGTGGCCGACGCGTTCGCCGAGCTGATCACGCGTCCGGAGGCGGCGGGCCGGACCGTGCGGGAGTGCGCCGACCGGCTGGGGGTCTCACCCGGCTACCTCACCCAGGCGGTCCGTGCGGCCACCGGCCGTCCGCCCGGCCGGCTGCTCATCGAGGCACGGGTGTACCAGGCCCAACAGCTGCTCGCGCACACCGAGTTGTCCGTACGGCAGGTCGCCGCCCGCACCGGGTTCGACGACCCCGCCTACTTCAGCCGGTTCTTCCGGCGCGAGACCGGCAGCAGTCCCGGCGCCTTCCGAAAACACCACAGCCGCCCTCACCAGTCCCTCGAAGCCCCGTCCGCACCGGCCTAGTTTCGGTGCCCACCACCCCCACGAGGAGGAGACATGGACGAGGCAGGCACGTACGGCACGGGCCCGGACGACCCCGGCACCGGCCGTGAGCCGGAATCGCCCCGGCTCGTGCGCCGCAAGACGGTGCTGCGCGCCGCGCTCGCGGCCACCGCCGCGATCCCCGTCGCCCTGGCCGCCGGACCGGCCCTCGCCCGCACCTCGGCGGCGAGCGGCAGCGCGCCGCAGCTCACGCCGTCCTGCGACGACGGCGACGACCCCACGCCGGAGCAGACCGAGGGCCCCTACTTCAAGCCCAACTCGCCGCAGCGCACCAGCCTCCTGGAGCCGGGCTTACCGGGCACCCCGCTGACCGTGACCGGCTATGTCTTCGGCCGCGCGTGCCTCCCGCTGTCCGGGGTGCTGCTGGACTTCTGGCAGGCCGACACCAACGGCGCCTACGACAACACGGGTTACCGGCTGCGCGGGCACCAGTTCACCGACTCCCGCGGCTCGTTCGCGCTCACCACGATGGTGCCGGGCCTGTATCCGGGCCGCACCCGCCACCTCCACGTGAAGCTGCAGGCCCCCGGCCGTCCGGTGCTGACCACGCAGCTGTACTTCCCGAACGAGCCGCGCAACAGCACCGACACGATCTTCGATCCGCGGCTGGTGATGACCGTGCGCGACGGGGGCGGCGGCCGGGAGGCGGCGTTCGACTTCGTCCTCGACGTCCCGCAGGACCCGGGCCCCGGCCCCACGCCCACCCCGCCGGGCGGGACCTGGACGGTGGGCGTCACCTACCGGGCGGGCGACCGGGTCACCTACGCGGGGCGCGCCTACGTCTGCCTCCAGGCGCACACCGCCCAGCCGGGCTGGGAGCCGCCGGCGGTGCCGGCCCTGTGGCGGGCGGGGTGAACCAGGGCACCGCGAGGGGCGGTCACTTCTCCGGCTGACCGCCGTTCTCCGCGTCGTAGCGCTCCCGGGCCGCGTGGACCTCGTCGAAGTGGTTCTCCGCCCAGTCCTTCACCGCGGTCAGCAGCAGGGCGAGGCTCTGGCCGAGCGGGGTGAGGGCGTAGTCCACGCGGACCGGGACGGACGGGGTGACGGACCGGGTGAGGATGCCGTCGCGTTCCAGGGAGCGCAGGGTCTGGGTGAGCATCTTCGGGCTCACCCCGGCGAGCTTGCGGCCGAGGTCGCTGTAGCGCAGGGGGCCGGGGGCGAGGGCGGAGACGACCAGGCTGACCCACTTGTCGCTGAGCCGGCCGAGGAGCTGGTTGGTCGGGCACTCCCGCAGGAAGGCGTCGTAGGCGATCCGGGCCTCTTCGCGGCGCTGGGCGGCGGTCATGGTCGCCATGGCTCTCCTCCAGGGTACGTACGCACTCTCAGGTAACTACTTCCTCCTGGATAGTAACTCTTCCTACGGTTGTTGCCACCGGAACGGAAGCGATACCGAAGCGGCCCAGCAAGAGGCCGCGTATTCAGGGGAGTTGCTATGCGTGCAGCAGTCGTGCGGGCCTTCGGCGGACCCGAGGTCGTGGAGGTCGTCGAGGCGGAGCTGCCCGAGCCCGCCGCGCGGCAGGTCCGGATCAAGGTCGCGGCGGCCGCGCTGAACCCGGTGGACGCGGGCGTGCGCTCGGGCGTCTTCGGCGGGGCCGGCAAGCAGATCGGGCTCGGCTGGGACGTGGCCGGCACGGTCGACGCGACGGGGGTCGCCACCGCCTGGAACGTGGGCGACGAGGTCGTGGCGCTCGACTACGGCATGGTCAAGCCGCTCGGCACGCACGCCGAGTACGTCGTCGTCGACACGGACGCCGTGGCCAAGGCGCCGACCTCGGTGGACGCGGTCGCGGCCGCGACCCTGCCGCTGAACGCGCTGACCGCCGTACAGGCCCTGGACCTACTGGAGCTGACGCCCGGTCAGACGCTGCTGGTGACCGGGGCGGCGGGGGCGGTCGGCGGGTTCGCGGTCCAGCTCGCCGCGCACCGCGGGATCGCGGTCACGGGGCTGGCCCGGGAGACGGACGAGCAGCTCGTACGGTCCCTGGGCGCCGCCGGGTTCACCGCAACCGGCGAGGGTTCCTACGACGCGGTGCTCGACGCGGCGGTCCTCGGGGAGGCCGCCCTGGCCCGGGTCCGCGACGGTGGCGGCTACGCCGGGGTGATCCCGCAGGCCCAGCCCGCCTCCGTGCGCGGGGTGCGCACCACGGCCGTCGAGGTGAGTGCCGACGGGGCGCGGCTGGCGGAGCTGGTCCGGCTGGTGGACGAGGGCGTGCTCACCCTCCGGGTGGCGGAGACCTTCGCCCTGGACGACGCCGCCAAGGCGCACGCCCGGCTCACGGAGGGCGGGGTGCGCGGGCGCCTGGTGCTGGTGCCGTAAGGGCGATCGGCGAGACGCCCCCTAGTGGTGCTGCTCCTGGGGCGCTTTGCGCGGCAGCAGCCGTACGAGGCCCAGGCACCCGGCGATCGAGGCGCCGACCACGGTGAGGCTCACGGTCATGGCGTGGGCCTCGCCGTGTCCGTGCAGGGAGTGGAAGTACACGGTGGTCACGGCGGCGGCGCCGACGGCGTTGGCGAGCTGCTGGACCGCGTTGAGCGAGCCGCTCGCGCTGCCCGCCTCGGCGGGGTCGATGTCGCCGATGGTGACGTCGTAGACCGTGCCGAAGCAGCAGCCCATGCCGAGACCGGTCAGCAGCAGCGGCGGGACCAGGGCCCAGCCGTTGTGCACGGACCCGGCGGTGAGGGCCAGCAGCCAGCCGCAGCCGGCGAGGACCAGCAGCAGACCGACGGCCACCAGGCGGCGTCCGTGGGTCTGGATCAGCCCGTGGCAGGCGATCGAGGCGACGACGATGCCGGCGCACAGCGGGATGAGGGCGACTGCCGTGCCGGTGGGGGAGCGGCCGAGGCCCTGCTGGAGGTGGAGCGAGACGGCGTACAGCAGTCCGGCGACGGCGGCGAAGGCGACGACGCCGAGGAGCAGGCCCGAGGTGAAGCCGCGGTTGCGCAGCAGGGTCGGGCGGATCAGCGGGTCGGGCGCGGTGCGCTGGCGCCGGCAGAACGCGGCGAACAGGGCGAGGCCGAGCAGGAGCAGGGCGAGCGGGCGGGGGACGCCCGCGGTGGCGGCGGTCCAGCCGTGGGCCGAGCCGTCGATGAGCCCGCCGAGCAGGCCGAGCATCGCTCCGGCCAGCCAGAGCGAGCCGAGTCCGTCGACGGCGGTGCCGCGGTCGCCGGTGTCGCGGGGGAGCAGGCGGTGCGCGGCGAGCAGGGCGGCGCCGCCGAGCACCAGGTTGATCAGGAACATCGCGCGCCAGCCGAGGCCGGCGAGGTCGGCGTCGACGAGGAACGCGGCGAGGACCGGTCCGCCGACCGCGGACAGGCCCATGACCGGCCCGAAGAGGCTGAACGCCTTGCCGATCTGGTCGCGCGGCCAGGTCGCGCCGAGGATGCCGAAGCCCTGCGGGATGAGCAGCGCCCCGAAGGCGCCCTGCGCGAGGCGGGCGACGACGAGCGCGGCGGGCGTGGGGGCCAGTCCGCAGGCCACCGAGGCGACGGTGAAGCCGGCGAGGCCCAGCAGGAACATCCGGCGCCGGCCGTACCGGTCGCCGAGCCGTCCGCCGGGCACCAGCAGCACGCCGAGCGCGAGGGCGTAGGCGGCGCCGAGCCACTGCACCAGCGCGTGGCCGCCGCCGAGGTCGGCGGTGATCGTGGGGGCGGCGATGGTGGTGATCGTGCTGTCGAGGAGGTCGAGGACGTCGGCGGCGAGGACGACGCCGAGGATCGCCCAGCGGGTGCGGGCGGGGAGAGGAGGGCTGCTCCGGGTTTCTGTTTCGTGCAGTATCTGCGTCACGCAGATAAATATGCGGCATGAGGCAGGGCGAGGGCAACCTCTATTCGTCTACGCGGCGGGTGCCTGGCTCACGGCCTGCGCGTACGCCGCCGGCGACACGCCCACCGTCGCCGTGAAGTCCCGCACCAGATGGGCCTGGTCGGCGTAGCCGAGGTCGGCGGCGAGCGCCGCCCAGTCGACGTCCCGGCGGTGACCGGCCAGCTCCAGCGCCTCGTGGAGGCGGTAGCGCAGGATGACCCACTTCGGGGCCACGCCGACGTACGCCGAGAAGAGCCGTTGCAGCGACCGCACCGACAGGCCCCGGTCACGGGCGAGGTCGCCGACGCGGAGTACGGCCCGGTCGGTCCGGATGTGCTCGACCAGCTCCACGGCGAGGTCGGCCTGCGGGTCCGGCGCCCACGGCAGGGACAGCAGGAACGCGTCGAGCGCCGCCACCCGCTCGGCGTCCCCGGCCGGGGCGACGACCGACCGGGGCGTGTCGCCGCCGGCCCGCTCGAACGCCTCGTGCGCGGGCAGCACCCGGCCGGTCCAGTGCGTCACCGGCACCCCGGGCGCGAACGGCCGGAAACCGCCGGGCCGGAACTTCGCCCCGCACACCCGGCCCCGCCCCGCCAGCTTCCGGGCGTACAGCCCGAGCGCCACGCCGGTCAGCTCGCCGTACGGCGGCCCCTCGTCCTCGTCCCACTGGAAGGTCAGGTTGACCGCGGGGTGCGGCACGATGTGGGAGACGTACGGCTCGGGCAGGTCCCAGTCGATCAGCCAGTACCACTCGACGTACCGGCGCAGCGGCTCGGCCGGCTCGTGGCGGCGGAACCGTACGCGCGTCAGCAGCCCGGACGGATCGACGATCCCGCGGGTGTCGTGGCGGGGTGCGGCCATGGCCGGATCGTACGTCGCGTTTCTTCAAGAGGGCGCGGCGGAGCGTGCCTACGGTCGGAGGTATGGACACCGACGACATCAAGCGCGAGGAATCCACGCGGTACGGCATCGGGGAGCTGCTGCGCCGGGCTGCGGGGCGGGCCGTCCCGCTGGTCCGGGCGCTCCCGGACGAGGCGCTGACCGCGCCCACGCCCTGCCCCGACTACGACGTGCGGGCGCTGGCCGACCACCTCTTCCACGTGGTCGTGGAGTTCCAGAAGCTCGCCGCCCGGCAGGACGCGGACTTCTCCGTGACGCCCCGCCGGGTCGGCGCGGGCGGGGACTGGCGGGAGCGGTTCGCCGACGAGACGGACAAGCTCGTGGCGGCCTGGTCCGCGCCCGGCGCGGAGGACGGCACGACCGGGGCGTGGCAGATGCCCGCGCGGCTCGTCGGCTCGATGGCGCTGCTCGACCTGGTGGTCCACGCCTGGGACCTGGCGCGGGCGACCGGCCGGACGTATCCGGTGGACGAGGAGCTGGCGCCGGTCGTCGGGCAGCTCAGGGGCGCGGTGGCCGAGCTGGCGCCGACCGGCCGGAAGATGGGGGCGTTCGGGGAGCCGGTGCCGGTGCCGGAGGGTGCGACGGCGTTCGAGCGGCTGCTGGGGGAGACGGGGCGGGATCCGCGGTGGGAGGCGCAGCGGGAGGTGCCGCGGGAGGCGGGATCCGCACCGGGGGAATAGGGGCGCGGAGGGTAGGGTTCTCCAGGTGTAGTTGAACAGTCAACAACCTGGAGCGTGAGTGACCATGCAGTTCGGGATCTTCAGCGTCGGCGACGTCACCCCGGACCCCACCACCGGCCGCACGCCGACCGAGCGCGAGCGCATCAAGGCCATGGTCGCCATCGCGCTGAAGGCCGAGGAGGTGGGCCTCGACGTCTTCGCCACCGGTGAGCACCACAACCCGCCGTTCGTGCCGTCGTCCCCCACGACGATGCTCGGCTACATAGCCGCGCAAACCGAACGGCTGATCCTGTCCACCTCCACCACGCTCATCACCACCAACGACCCGGTGAAGATCGCGGAGGACTTCGCGATGCTCCAGCACCTGGCCGACGGCCGCGTCGATGTGATGATGGGCCGCGGCAACACCGGACCGGTCTACCCTTGGTTCGGCCAGGACATCCGCCAGGGCATCAACCTCGCCATCGAGAACTACGCCCTGCTGCACCGGCTGTGGCGCGAGGACGTCGTCGACTGGGAGGGCAAGTTCCGCACCCCGCTGCAGGGCTTCACCTCCACCCCGCGCCCCCTGGACGGCGTCCCGCCGTTCGTCTGGCACGGCTCCATCCGCTCCCCGGAGATCGCCGAGCAGGCCGCGTACTACGGCGACGGCTTCTTCCACAACAACATCTTCTGGCCCGCCGACCACACCAAGCGCATGGTCGAGCTGTACCGCACCCGCTACGCCCACTACGGCCACGGCACCCCCGAGCAGGCCATCGTCGGCCTCGGCGGCCAGGTCTTCATGCGCAAGAACTCCCAGGACGCCGTCCGCGAGTTCCGCCCGTACTTCGACAACGCACCCGTCTACGGCCACGGTCCCTCCCTGGAGGACTTCACCCGCGACACCCCGCTGACCGTCGGCTCCCCCCAGCAGGTCATCGACAAGACGCTGTCCTTCCGCGAGTACGCCGGCGACTACCAGCGCCAGCTGTTCCTGATGGACCACGCCGGGCTGCCGCTGAAGACCGTCCTGGAGCAGATCGACCTGCTCGGCGAGGAGGTCGTCCCCGTCCTGCGCAGGGAGTTCGCCGCCCGCCGCCCGGCCGGGGTGCCCGACGCCCCCACCCACGCCACCCAGCTCGCCGCCGCCCGCAAGGAGGCCACGGTATGAAACTCGTCGTCGTCTCGGCGGGACTGAGCGTCCCGTCCTCCACCCGGCTGCTCGCCGACCGGCTGACCACCGCGGTGCAGGGGCGGACGCCGGTGGACGTCGAGGTGATCGAGCTGCGCGAACTCGCCGTCGAGATCGCGCAGAACCTCACCAACGGCTTCCCGGGCCGCCGGCTGGCCGCGGCGCTGGAGGCGGTGACGGAGGCGGACGGCCTGATCGCCGTGACGCCCGTCTTCTCCGCGTCGTACAGCGGACTGTTCAAGTCGTTCTTCGACGTGCTGGACCGGGACGCCCTGGCGGGCAAGCCGGTGCTGATCGCCGCGACCGGCGGCACGGCCCGCCACTCCCTCGTCCTCGACCACGCCCTGCGCCCCCTCTTCTCCTACCTGAAGGCCGTCGTCGTCCCCACCGGCGTCTACGCCGCCTCGGAGGACTGGGGCGCGGAGGGCCTGCCGGAACGGATCGAACGGGCGGCGGGTGAGCTGGCGGCGCTGATGCGGGGGCTGTCCGGCACGACACGCCCCGCCAAGGCCGACGACGAGGTGAAGGTCGTCCCGTTCGCGGAACAACTGGCGGCGCTGCGCCCGACGGCGTAGCTGCGGGCAGTGGTGCCGCTGGGCCGGCGCCCACCCGGCAGCGGCCGTCAGTCCGCCTAGCTGCGGGCAGTCGTGCCGCTGGGGCGGCACGGGTGGGCGCAGCGGCACCCCGCAAGCGCCGGGCCGCGCGTCCCACCCCCGGCCGGCACCAGCGCCGGGCACCCCACCGGCCGACGCCCACCAGGCCGGCAGCCCACCAGGCCGACGGTGAGAGCCCAGTAAGAAGGGCACCCCCCGCGCCACTCACCCGACCGCACCGCCGGAGGCCTTGGCAGACTGGTCCCGTGCCCCAGACAGTGCTCCTAGCAGAAGACGACCGCGCCATCCGCCACGCCCTGGAACGCGCCCTGACCCTGGAGGGCTACCAGGTCACCGCGGTCGCCGACGGCGTCGAGGCGCTGGCGCAGGCGCACAAGTCGCCCCCGGACGTACTCGTCCTCGACGTGATGATGCCCGGCATCGACGGACTCCAGGTGTGCCGCGTCCTGCGCGCCGAGGGCGACCGCACGCCGATCCTCATGCTCACCGCGCTCGTGGAGACCGCCGACCGCATCGCCGGCCTGGACGCGGGCGCCGACGACTACGTCGTCAAGCCGTTCGACGTGGAGGAGGTCTTCGCCCGGCTGCGCGCCCTGCTGCGCCGCACGAGCCCGGCAGGCGAGCCCCCCGCCGGAACCGCGGAGACACCCACCGGAGCCCCCGAGCCCCCCGCAGCCCCCTCAAGGCACCCCGCGCCCGACACCCGCCACCACCTGGAGGCGGCCGGCCTGCGCATGGACCCGCAGGCCCGCCGCGCCTGGCGCGGCACCCGCGAGCTGGAACTGACCCGCACCGAGTTCGAGCTGCTGGAACTGCTCGTACGCAACGCCGGCATCGTCCTCGACCACTCCACGATCTACGACCGCATCTGGGGCTACGACTTCGGCCCCGGCTCCAAGAACCTCGCCGTCTACGTCGGCTACCTGCGCCGCAAGCTCGACGAGCCGGGCGCGCCGCAGCTGATCCACACGGTCCGCGGCGTGGGTTACGTGCTGCGGGAGGACTGAGTGGGCAGGCCGGCCCGCGTCCGGCGGCCGAAGCTGGTCTCCCTGCGCACCACGTTCGCGGTGTCCTTCGCGGCCGTCACCGCCGTCGTCACCGTCCTCGTCGGCATCCTGTCCTACAACGCCGCCGCCCGGCTGGTCCGCGTCGACCAGCAGTCCGTGTTCGACGAGGTCGTGCAGGACGTGCGGGGCGAGGTGCGCCGGCACAGCATGACGCCGGAGGACTTCTCCTCCTCCGCGCCCGGTCACGACGTGGTCCGCCCGGCCCGGACGAACGTGCAGGTGCTGGGCCCGGACGGCCAGGTCTCCGACGGCGGCCGCCCCGCCCTGCCGGTGACCGCCGCCGACCGCGCGGTCGCGGCCGCGGTCACCGCGGGACGGCTCGCCGTGCACAAGGACGTCGACGTCGGCAGCGACATCTACCGCGTCGCCACGGTCTCCCTCGGCGGCGGGCGGGGCGCGGTGCAGGTCGCGCAGGAGTTCAGCGACACCGAGGACCTGCTGCGGGCGCTCCAGCAGCGCACCCTGATCACCATGGCCGCGGTCGTGGTCCTCGCCGGACTGTTCGGCTGGTGGCTGGCCCGCCGCATCACCCGCCGCCTGGTCGTCCTCACGGCCGCCGCCGAGGACGTCGCCCGCACCCGCCGCCTCGGCATCCAGGTGCCCGTCACCGGCTACGACGAGGTGGGCCGCCTCGGCCGCGCCTTCGACCGCATGCTGGGCCGGCTCGCCCAGTCGGAGGAGGACCAGCGCCGCCTGGTCCAGGACGCGGGCCACGAGCTGCGTACGCCGCTGACCTCGCTCCGTACCAACATCTCCTTGCTGCGCCGGATCGACGAACTGCCGCCCGAGGCCCGCGAGGAGCTGGTCGCCGACCTCGGGCAGGAGGCCCGCGAACTGACCGACCTGGTCAACGAGCTGGTCGACCTGGCCGCCGGCCAGTCCGACAACGAGCCGCCGCAGCAGGTCGACCTCGCCGACATCGCGGAGGACGTCGCCGGGCTGGCCCGCCGCCGTACCGGCCGCGAGATCGTGCTGCGGGCGAGCGGCGACACGACGGCGTACGGCCGCCCCGGGCTGCTCCAGCGGGCGCTGTCCAACCTCGTGGAGAACGCCGCCAAGTTCGACCGCGACGGCACCGCGCCCATCGAGATCTCCGTCGCCGGACCCGCGGTCCCCGGCACGGTCCGCGTGGAGGTCCTCGACCGGGGCCCCGGCATCACCGACACCGACCTGCTGCGTGTCTTCGACCGCTTCTACCGCGCACCGGACGCCCGCTCCCTGCCCGGCTCCGGCCTCGGCCTGTCCATCGTCCGCGAGGTGGCCCTGGCCCACGGCGGCGCCCCCTTCGCCGCCCACCGCGAGGGCGGCGGCTCGATCATCGGCTTCACGGTGAGCGGCGCGGGGGCGCGGGAGGGGGAGGGCGACTGACGGGCGTACCACGTCTCCCGGTGCACCAGGACAGGACCGTGTCAAAGGCTCCGTACGACCCGGGCCGGATTGCCGACGGCGACGGCGTTCGCCGGGACGTCCTTGGTGACGACGGCTCCGGCGCCGATGACGGAGTTGTCGCCGATGGTGACGCCGGGCAGCACGATCGCGCCGCCGCCGATCCAGACGTTGTCGCCGACGGTGATCGGCCGCGCGGCCTCCAGCTTGTCCCGGCGGGGCTCCGGCTCCAGCGGATGCGTGGGCGTGAGCAGCTGCACGTGGGGCCCGATCTGGCAGTCCTCGCCGATGACGACGGCCGCCACATCCAGCGCGGTCAGCCCGTAGTTGACGAAGGTGCGGGCGCCGACGGTGATGTTGCTGCCGTAGTCGACGTACAACGGCGGCCGCACCTGCGCCTCCTCACCCAGCCCCCCGAGCAGCTCGGCGAGCAGTTCCCGGGCGGTGTCGACGTCCTCGGCGTACGCGGCCTGGTACGCGGCGGCCAGCCGCACGGCCCGCTGCTGCCGCCGCACGATCTCGGGATCGTCGGCGATGTAGAGATCACCGGCGAGCATGCGTTCCAGGTTGGTGCGCGGGTCGCCCGCGAAGTGGTCGGTCGGCATGGGGACGACCGTACGCCGTGGCCGGGTGCGGGCGGCGGGTCGGCGCGGGTACCGTGACGGTGTGATCGTTCGCATCTGGCGCGGCTGGACGACCGCCGAGAACGCCGACACCTACGAGTCGATCGTCAGCACGCGCGTGCTGCCCGCGATCGCCGCGCGCGACCTCGCCGGCTACCACGGCGCCTACCTGCTCCGACGCCCGCTGCCCGACGGCGAGGTGGAGTTCTCCACGGTCATGCTCTTCGACTCCCTCGACGCGGTACGCGGCTTCGTCGGCGAGGACTACGAGGTGGCACACGTCCCCGCCGAGGCGCGAGCCGTCCTCAGCCGCTTCGACGAACGGTCGGCCCACTACGACACCCTCCTGACACCCGAGGACACGCGCCCGGCCTGAGGGACACTCCCGCCAGTCCATGGCGGCCGATCGTGGACGGGGCCGCCGCACGGGTGGGTCCGCTCAGGACGACTGCGTCGCTCCAGCGAGGTGCCGTGCCGGGCGGCCGTGCGGTGTCCGGGTGCGGGCGAGGAGGACGCAGACGGCGGCCGCCACGCCCCCCGCGGTCAGGGCCCACCAGGCGGCGGCGGGACTCACGGCGGTGAACAGCACTCCGCACAGCATCGGTCCGGCCGCGGCGCCCAGGGACACCCCCATCTGGCTGTAGGCCGTGGCCCGCTGTTCCCGGCCGGCGTAGGGCAGTCCGATCACGTAGTGCAAGAGGCCCGCCCAGCCCCAGCCACCCCCGTAGGCGAGCAGCGCACCCACCGCGAACACCGCGAGGCCCGGCCGGGTCAGCAGCGCCGTACCCGCCGCACCGGCCACGAACAGTCCCGTCAGGGTCCCCCAGGCGGCACCGGGCCGCAGCCCCACGAGCCAGCCCGCCGCCAGCCGGATCACGATGTTGCAGGCCGCCCCGGCGGTCGCCACGGCACCGGCGACGGACAGCGAGGTTCCCCGTGCGGTCAGCGAAAGCACCAGGAACCCGCCCAGTCCGTTTCCCACCATCGCGCCGAAGAATCCGGCGCCGCTGAGCGCCACCAGATAGGCGTCTGCCCTCAGGGGCACACCGCGGCCCCGGCCGGTGGCCGAGGCCGGCTGCCCCGTCGGCCCTCTCCGCGCGAGCAGCACGCCGCCCGTGCCGCACAGCACCGCCGCGGCGGTGAACGCCGTCCGCCAGTCGCCCTGTCCGGCCAGCAGGGGCATCGCCCCGCTCGCCAGCAGCGTGGCAGCCGGCACCGCGGCCTGCTTGAGGCCGAAGGCGATCGGACGGAACCGGGGCGCACACCGCCGCATGAGCAGGGCGTTGGTGTGCGGCTGGGTGTAACCGTAGGCGGCGCCGCCGACCACGGAGTTGACCCACAGGCCGGCAGCGGGTGCCGTCGCCGCCGCGAGCAGGCCCAGGCAGGTGGCGAGCAGCGCGACAGCCAGCGTGCGTTCCAGCACCCGGGGAAGCGCGGCCCGTTTGCTCAGGAAGGCACCCGCCAGGGACGCCAGCCAGTACACGGCGAGGACGGCTCCCATCCGCGCCGAGCTCCAGCCGAACTCCGCACTCACCAGGCCGTTCGCGGCGCCCGGGAGGAAGACCGGCAGCGAGGTGAGGACGGTGACCGCCGCGACGCCCGCCGCGGCCGGCACCCCCGAGGGGGCGCGGTCGGCCGGGGCGTTCTTCTCGCGGTGCGCCTCGCGGACCGGGCTGCTCACGAGGCGTGGGCCTCCACCTTGTCCGAAGACCGCACGGCCTCGCAGCCGAGCACCGCACGGGCGATCGCGTCGGCGTCGCCGAGGGTCACGGAGTCGACGCCCGGACGTACGCCCGCGGCCGTCGCCCAGTGCACGCCTTCCGTGGGGACACCGAGGGCGAACCGCCTGGGATGCACCCGGCCGTGCGCGTCCAGCAGTCGGCTCGGCCGCTCCGTCACCGCGAGGGCCCCGGTCTCGTGATGGCCGCCGTCGGGGTCGGGGATGCGGTAGGCGGTCGCCTGACCGGTCCGCAGAAGCCGGCGCGTCAACGGGTCGGCGGTGGCCCGGACGTCCGGGGTCTGGATGCGGGCCTCGACGAGGGTGGTCACGGTGACCGGGGGGCCGGGCACCACGGAGGAGGTGACGAGGAATCCGCCCGGTCCCGTCACCGGGGTCACCCTCATCCCGGGTCCCACCGGCTCCAGGACACCGGCGCGTATGAGTGCGGCCATCTCCGCTATGCGGCGCCTGGGCGGGCCGATGGAGACGCCGGCGTTGAACGGCGAGTACCAGCCGGTGAGTTCGTCCCGGTACGAGCGGCCGGTGATGCCCGCGTGGTCGACGATCTGGCGGATCTCGTTGCGCAGGTCGCGCAGCACGTCCAGCGCGGACTTCAGGGGATCGTCGACGTTGCCGCGGCGGGCGATCGCCGCGTCCCGCTCCAGATGGGCCACGAGCCAGTTCCTGAACTCCTCCGGCCCCCGCAGGGCTTGCTCGTCATAAGGGGTCTCGACGGCCTGCCAGTTCCAGCGGTCCGGCTCCTCGACGCCATGGCGCGACAGTGCCAGTTCCTCCGCCGCACTCCCGGCGGGAGCGATCAGATAGGCGCGTACGAAGTCCGCGACGGTCTGTGCCGACGCCCCGCGCCCCCGCAGCAGTGACCGGTAGTAGACGATCTCCACCTCACGGGCGACCAGCGGCCAGACGTCCCTCCGGAAGGACACGTCACCCCGTGACCTGGCCCGTTCCCGCAGCGCGCGGATCGTCCTCGCCGTGAGCAGCAGCGGCTGGTGGCGTTGGCCCATGCCCTTCTGGTTGTCTCCGCGTGCCTGGTACGGGACGCCGCGCCGGGAGCCCGCGTACATCCGCGGCTCCCGGCCCGAGGCCCGGTAGACGAGGCGCCCGTCCGGACGCTCCTCGAACACTCCGCCGCGTGCCGTGGTGAACAGGGCCAAGTAGTCGAAGAAGGTCAGTCCCAGACCACGCAGGGCGATCGGCTCCGCCGGCGCTATGGCGTCCAGATCCACGTCGGCGGGATTGCCCGGCGGGACATGGCGGGCGCCGCCCTCGGTCCGCGGCGGGTGGGCGGGTAAGGACGGCAGATGCCCCTGTGCGAGGACCACGACGTCGACCGGCAGACGGTCGCCGCCGGCGAGCCGGAGAACCTGGTGGTCGCCGTGGTCGCTCAGTTCCACGGCCGTGTCCCGGTGAACCCGCACGGACACGTGCCGCGGCGCCGTCTCCACCGTCCGCTGAAAGGCCCACCGCAGATAATGCCCGTACAGGGCACGTGTCGGGTACGAGTTGGGCCCCAGGTCCCGCGCTTCCCGCAGCACGTCACTCGGGTATCTCCCCACCGTGTCCATGACGGTGACCAGAGTCGCCCACTCGTACAGGTTCGGACCCGGCACGACCGGGCCGGCGCAGGAGACACTGGCGTCGGTGAACACCGTGATCTGTTCCGCGACCGTGTTCATCAGCAGGTGCGGTGACTGATCCGTCCGCCACACCCGGCCCGCCCCGTGCGGGGCGGGATCGATGGCATGCACGATCACGGGTCCGGCGGCCGGCTCCGCCGCCGCGTTGGCGCACAGCCGTTCCAGCACGGTGAGTCCGCGGGGGCCCACCCCCACGATGCCGACACTGAGCGGACGCTTCAACGAAAACTCCCCCGGTTCCGTCCTTCTCCGTCTGAGCCACCGCCGATCCTACGAGCCGGGAAAGCGCATTGATGTGGCACACGCATGAGTCATGCGCGGCGTCAATGGACCGCATTCATGCGTCTGCCGAATGAGTCTCCGCCGTCGTCTATTTCTCACCGGACGAGACCCCTGGCTAGCGTTCTGGGCGGCGAGCAGGGGAATCACGGAACCTTTTCCGCACCGGCTGCGCGGGCGCGAAGAAGCACTATTGCGCGGGAGCCTCCGCCCATGCATTCACCGGCGGTCAGGGTGATCCCCTCTCGCCGCCATCTCGCCGCGAACCAGAATGCACAGTCCACCATTCGGACGGGGAATTCACATGGCTGACTCCAGCCCTGCCAAGTACAAGCCCTACAACCGCTCGTCGATTCAGCGGGCACCGCAATGGGAACGCATTCCCGCCGAGCTGCGCGAGGCGGTCGACGTGGTGTCACACGTCCTGCCCTTCAGGACCAACCAGTACGTACTCGATGAACTCATCGACTGGAACGCCATACCCGACGACCCGATATTCCGGCTGAACTTCCCGCACCGGTCGATGCTGGACCCCGACGACTACGCCACCCTGCGCGACCTGTTGCGGTCGGGCGACAAGCAGCAACTGGCCAAGCAGATCCACGTCGTCCGGTCCCGCATGAATCCGCATCCCGCCGGCCAGATGACGCACAACGTGCCCCGGCTGGACGGCGAGGCGGTCCCCGGCATCCAGCACAAGTACGCGGAGACGGTCCTCTTCTTCCCGAGCGCCGGCCAGACCTGCCACGCCTACTGCACGTTCTGCTTCCGGTGGCCCCAGTTCGTCGGAGAGGACGACCTGCACTTCGCCGCCCGGGACGCCGCGGGACTGGTCGCCTACCTCAAGCGGCACCCCGAGGTCACCGACGTGCTCATCACCGGCGGCGACCCCATGATCATGCGCACGGCCACGCTGGAGCGGTATCTGGAGCCTCTCCTCGACGCCGAGCTGGACCACGTCCAGAACATCAGGATCGGCACCAAGGCCGTGGGCTACTGGCCGCAGCGCTTCGTCAGCGATCCGGACGCCGACGACCTGCTGCGCCTGTTCGAACACATCGTGTCGGCCGGGAAACACCTGGCGCTGATGGGCCACTACAACCACCCGGCCGAACTGCGGCCCGCCATCGCGCAGAGCGCGCTGCGGCGCATCACCGCGACCGGTGCCGTCGTCCGCATGCAGTCCCCTGTCCTGCGGCACATCAACGACGACCCGGCCGCCTGGCGGGAGCTGTGGACCCAGGGTGTGAAGCTGGGGGCCATCCCGTACTACATGTTCGTCGAGCGCGACACCGGGGCCCGCGCCTACTTCGAGCTTCCGCTCGCCGAGGCGTACGACATCTTCCGCACGGCCTACGGCGCGGTCTCCGGTCTGTCCCGCACCGTGCGGGGCCCGTCCATGAGCGCGTTCCCGGGGAAGGTGCTCATCGACGGTACGCCCACCATCCGCGGGGAGAAGGTGTTCGCCCTGCAGTTCCTGCAGGCGCGCAGCGGCGGCGTCGTCCGCCGGCCCTTCTACGCCAGGTTCGATCCCGAGGCCACCTGGTTCGACCAGCTCGTCCCGGCTTTCGGAGAGCCCGGGTTCTTCTTCGAGGACGCGGCGGACGGGACGGCGAAGAGCCCGTCCGCCGGCCGGCCGCTCGACCTGGTGGGGGCCTGACGGGCATGACCGAGAACGAGTACGAGGTCCTGGCCCTGCGGTTCGGCACGCATGCCGACCGCCCCGCACGGGACAACTTCCTGGTCGACGACGGGCAGTTCACCCCGGGCAGCGACATGCCGATGGACTTCTACCTGTGGGTGGTCCGCAACGACCGGCACGTGCTGCTGGTGGACACCGGATTCCCCGAGGAGATGGCGCGGCGCCGCAAGCGCACCCTCTTCCGCGACCCCGTGGCGGCGCTGGCCGACCTGGGCCTGCAGGCGCAGGACATCGCGGACCTGGTGATCACCCACATGCACTACGACCACGCCGGGAACCTGGACCGCTTCCCGCACGCGCGGATCCATCTGCAGGAGGAGGAGCTGAGGTTCTGCACCGGGCCGGCGATGCGGCACCACGTCGTGCGCAGGCCGTTCGAACCCGTCAATGTGCAGACCGCCGTGCAGGGGCTGTTCGAGGACCAGCTCGTCCTCCACCGGGGCCAGGCGGAGATCGTTCCCGGCGTCACGGTTCATCCGGTACCGGGCCACACGCCGGGCACGCAAGTGGTCAGGGTGCCCACCGCACGGGGGTGGGTCGTGCTGGCGAGCGACGCCACCCATCTCTGGGCCAACATCCGGCTGCGCAGCCCGTTCCCCATCCTCGACCACCTGACGCCGATGCTGGAGGGCTACGAGCGGATCGAGGCCCTGGCAGACGGCGACGACCACATCATCCCCGGCCACGACCCGCAGGTGGCGCGGCGTTTCCCCAGGCTCGCGGAAGCACCCGACTGGGTATGCCTGCACGAGCCGGTACTCGACGGCATCGCGGTCACCGCGGCGGAGAGCGGAGCCCTGCGATGACGGCGCTGAGCGTGTCCATCGTGGGGGTGGGGCCGCGCGGCCTGAGCATCCTGCAGCGGATATCGGAACTCGCCGGGCAACTGCCCGCGGGGCGCACGCTCGACGTGCACCTGATCGACCCGGCCGAAGGCGGCCAGGGCTCCCATCCCGCGAACCAGCCGGCCCACCTGCTGACCAACACCTTGGCCGGCCAGGTGACCATGTTCGCCGACGGCACAGGACCCTCGTTCACCGAGTGGGCCGCGAGCGCCGGCTACCGGGACTTCGGCGGCGTCTACCTGCCGACCGGCGGCACCGCCGGCGATCCGGTGGGCGAACACGCCTATCTGCCCCGGCAGATGCTCGGCGGCTACCTCAGCTGGGTCTTCGACCGGACAGTGCGTTCCCTGCCGCCGCACGTGCGTGTGGTGCACCACCGTGACCGCGCGGTGGACATCGAGGCGCACGGCGGCGGGGACTTCACCGTCCACCTGCGGAACGGCCACGTGGTCCCGAGCGACTACGTCTTCCTCGCCACCGGGCACTGCGAACGCGTTCCCACGGCGCAGGACCGGGCCTATGAGGAGTTCGCCGGGACCAAGGCCGACCGGAACCCCTGGCTCGTCTACTGCCCGCATCCCTATCCGGTGGAACGGCTGCGGAACATCGCGCCCGGCTCGACGGTCGCCGTGCAGGGCTTCGGACTGACCGCTCACGACGTCATCTCCGAACTCACGGCCGGCCGCGGCGGCGTGTTCCGCGGCTCCGGGTGGGCCACGGAGTACCTGCCTTCCGGCCGGGAGCCCAGGATCGAGCTGTTCTCCCGCCAGTGCCTGCCGTTCAGCGCACGCGGCGTGAACCAGAAGGGCCTCACGGGGCAGCACCGGCCGCGGTTCTTCACCAAGGAAGCGGTGCGACTCCTTCGGGCCGAGGCCGTACGGCGCGGTGACGACCCCCGGCTCGACTTCGTGGCGGAGGTGCTTCCGCTCCTGCTGAAGGAGATGGGATACGCCTATCGGGCGGCCGCGGACGGGCGAGCCGTCCCGCCGGAGGAATACGAGTTCACGGCGGACGACCGGCGTGCGGTCGAGGGCATCATCGACCCCCTGCGCGGGCGCGCCTTCCCGGACCGGGACGCGTTCAGGAAGTTCTTCGTCGACTACGTCGTCGAGGACCTGGAGCAGGCCGAGCGCGGCAATCGGACAAGTCCCGTGAAGGCCGCCACCGACGTCATCCGCGACACCCGGGCGAGCCTGCGGGAGGCCGTCGAGTTCTCGGGGCTCACCCCGACGTCCCACCGGACGTTCAACTCGTTCTACGTCCCGGTCATGAACCGGGTCTCCTTCGGCCCGCCCCGGCACCGCAACCACCAGCTCCTCGCCCTCATGAGGGCGGGGATCGTGGATCTGGCCGGCGGCCCGGGGAGCAAGGTGGTCCTCGACCGGGAGGCGGCGCGCTTCGCGATCCGGACCGAGTACACCGGCGGAACGGAGATCCGCCATGCCGACGCGTTGGTCATCGCGCGTCTCGACGCGTTCCACCCGGAACACGACAGGTCACCCCTGATCCGCAGCCTTCTCGCCCGTGGCCTGGTGCGCCCTTACGCGAACGGTCCGTTCCAGCCCGGCGGCATCGACATCGACGAACAGGGCCGGATCGTCACGGCGGTCGGTGAGCCGCTCTCCGGCGCGTGGGCGGTCGGCTATCCCGTCGAGGGACCGCGCTTCTACACCCACGCCCTGCCCCGGCAGGGACTGGCCTCGCAGTTCACCGCCGACGCCGACGCCTCCGTACGCGACATGTTCGCGCAGATCCGACACCGACACGAAGCCGTCCAGGAGGACACGTATGCCGGTACAGACAGGAAGTCAGTCTCCGTACGCTGAATTCCGCAAGCGCCATGTGCGGCAGCAGCCGTCCCCTGTGGTGTGGCAGTGGGAGAACCTGGCCAAGGAACTCGAAGCGGCCGAACACACGGAATACGGCACGCTCACCCTGGCCGCACCCGGCGGCAGCCACGAAATCGTTCCGGGGACGTCCATGACCTTCCAGGTCGTCCGCACCGGTGACCGCACCACCACACACGCGCATTCCTGGTGGCACCTGTATTTCGTGCGGTCCGGAGCGGGCACCGTGATATTCGACGAAACGGGAGAGTCCGCCGAGCTGACCGGTGGCGACATCCTCCTCATACCCGCCTGGTCCGCGCATCACTTCGAAAACCACGAGGCGGACGAGGACCTGCTGCTGCTCAACATGTCGAACCTGCCCCAACTGGCGGCGATCCACAACAACTTCTCCGAAGAGCACGCGTAAGGCGACTGGCCGACATCAGGAGGCGTACATGTTCAAGCGCATCGACCACATCGGCGTGGTGGTCGACGACATCGCCGGGGCGAGGGCGTTCCTCGAGAGTCTGGGGATGCGTCTGGAGCGGGCGCAGGACGTGCCCGAGCGCAACGTGAGGATCGCGTTCTACCAGTGCGGGGACGGCCGGATCGAGCTCATCGAGCCCACGACCGAGGAGTCCCGTCGGCGCCGGCTCGGTGACGGCAACCAGGCCCGCATCGAGCACATCGGTGTCGAGGTCGACGACGTACCCAGCGTCATCGAGGCGGTCCAGGGGCTCGGTGTCGCGTTCACCACGAGCGAGCCCGTCCCGGTGGGCCCCAACCTCAACGCCTGGACCCGGCCGGAGACGTCCGACGGAATCCAGTTCCAGCTGGTGCAGCGGGACGCGGTCTGACGCTGTCCGGAAGCGGGGCCGGGGCCGGTCCGGGCCCCGGCTCCGCCGCGGATTGCGGCTGTACATACTAGTAGTTACACTCCGAAGGTGGATTCCTTGAACACGGCAGTCGCACCCGAGTCGACGGGGGACACCACGCGTCGCGGGCTGTCAGCGCGGCGCGGAACGCGTCAGGGCCTGATGCTGGCCTCGCTCCTGGGCGGCATGTTCCTCGGCAACGTGGACATCGCGGTGGTCAACGTCGCGATCCCGTCGATCCGCGATCGTCTGAACGCGTCAGGCGGCGAACTGGAACTCATCGTCTCGGGGTACACCCTGGCGTACGCCATGCTGCTCATCACCAGTGCCCGGCTCGGCGAGATCCGTGGCCGGCGATGGACCTACCTCTGGGGCCTCGGGATCTTCACGCTGTCCTCGCTCGCCTGCGGGCTCGCGCCGGACAGCGCCGTTCTGGTGGGGACGCGTGTCGTGCAGGGCGCGGGCGCGGCCCTGATGGTCTCCCAGGTCCTGACGAGCATTCAGGTGCACTTCGAAGGCGCCGTCCGGCGGCGGGCCCTGGGCGCGTACACGGGCATCCTCGGGATCAGCTCCGTCGTCGGCCAGGCCCTGGGCGGTGTTCTGGTGCAGGCGGACATCCTGGGTTCGGGCTGGCGGCCGATCTTCCTGATCAACGTGCCCGTCGGCATCGTTCTGCTGATCACCTCGTTCCTCTTCCTGCCCGACGACGAGACCGAGCGGGACAAGAAGCTCGACATGCGCGGCGTGGGGCTTCTGTCGCTCAGCCTGTTCCTGCTGGTGACGCCGCTGGTGCTCGGGCGGGACGCGGGCTGGCCGCTGTGGGCCTGGCTGTGCCTCGCGGGCTCCGTGCCGGGGTTCGCCCTGTTCGCCAGGGTCGAGCGGGGCATCGCGGGCCGCGGTGGCAGCCCGTTGATGAACGTCGCGCTGCTCGCCCGCAAGCAGGTGGCCCTCGCCCTGGTGTCCCAGGCCGCGACCCGCGCCGCCTACTTCGCGCTGCTGTTCGTCCTGGCGCTTCACCTGCAGCAGGGGCTCGGCCGCAGCGCGGCCTACTCCGGCATGGTCCCCATCGCCTGGGTGGCGACGTTCGCCCTGGTCGGGCCCGTGCTCAGCCGGCTGTCGGCGCGCGTGAGGAGGCTCGCCGCACCTGCGGGAGGTCTCCTGATGGCGATCGCCTTCGCCGGGGTGGCAGCCGGTGCGCAGAGCACCGTCTGGCTGACCGCCCTGCTGGCCGTCGGCGGCATCGGCTACGGGGCGGCGTTCAGCGGCACCCTGACCCACCTGACCGAATCGGTCGAAGCCCGCTTCGCCCCCGACGTGAGCGGCCTGTTCAACACGACGCTGCAAGTGGGCGGAACCCTGGGAGTGGCTGTCTTCGGCACCGTGTATCTGGACCTCGCCGCGCGCGGTGGGGCACCGAAGACCGCGTTCGACACCACCAACACCGTTCTGGCGGCGCTCTCGATCGCGGCCTCCGCGCTGATCCTGCTCGCCGGGAAGGCCGGGGTGCGCAGGCCCGCCGCCAAGCGCTGAGCCGGCGTCCCGCACCCCCCGTCGAGCAGGAAGGCTCCGGCCTCGCCTGCCACCCACCACGATCACCACAACCAACGAAGGAGTTCACGCCATGGACGTCAACCGTCATCCCGGCGACGCGACGAAGGGCCCGGAGGAGCGCTTCTCCGGCGATGTGTGGCTGTGGCCGCGCATCGGGGCCACCGCCAACGCCGAGGTGCGCAACGTGCTGTTCACGCCCGGCTCGCGCAGCGCCTGGCACCGGCACCCCGCCGGGCAGGTGCTGCACGTCACGGAAGGGGTGGGGTTCGTGCAGTCCCGGGGAGGCGAGCGCCAGGAGATCAGGGCGGGGGACACGGTCGTCTGCCACCCGGGTGAGGAGCACTGGCACGGCGCCGCGCCCGGCACGTTCATGACCCACATAGCCGTCACGGACGGGCCGACGGAATGGCAGGAGCACGTGGCGGACGACGACTATCACGCCTGAACCCGCCGTCCGCGGGGGCCGGCCCGACGTCGTGCGGGTGAATTCCCGCAAACGCGCCGGCGTCGGGCCGGCCACCCGTTCACGGCCGGGGCGTGCCATGTCCCGAAGTGCCGATGTCCTGCGGAGAGAGCGTTGTCGTCGCAGCTTCGAGGCGCGCCGGGCGGTACCCAGGGTGCCTTCGCGGCACTTCATATGCTGCTCTCCATGAGTATCGAGCTGCACCACCTGCGCGGCTTCCTGGCCTTGGCGGATGAGAAGCACTTCACTCGTGCCGCGAAGCGCATGGGCGTGTCCCAGCCGACTCTGAGCCGCAACATCCGCCGTTTGGAGGAGCTGCTCGGTCGGCGCTTATTGGAACGGACCACACGGCATGTGACCCTAACGTCCGCCGGCGAGAGCCTCTACGACCGGCTCAATGTCCTTCTGCCGCAGCTGGAGGCGGCCTTGCGTGCGGAAACGGACGAGGACACGTTCCGGGTGGGCTTCGCCTGGGGCTTCCCCACCGGGTGGCCGCAGGAGGTCATCGCGCGCTTCGAGGAGGAAACGGGTGTGCCGGTGCGGGTGCACCGGCATGACTCGAAGCTCGCGGGGGTGGACCGGGGCGAGGCCGACCTGGCGATCCTGCGGGGGCGGCTGACGTCTCCGGACATGGAGATCGTCACGCTCTTGCACGAGCGGCGGGTGGCGGCCGTCTCCACGCGCTCCGAGCTCGCCGAACGGCACGAGATCGGGTGGCGGGACATCGCCGATCACCGGCTTGTCCTCAACGAGGTGAGTGGTACGACCAACCTGGGCGACTGGCCGCCGGAGCGTCAGCCGGGCGTCGCGGTGGTCTGCGCCAATTTCGACGAATGGCTCGAAGCCGTCGCCTCCAACAAGGGCATGGGCGTGGTCCCCGAGTTCGTGGGGCGGCAGCACATCCACCCCTTTGTGTCATTTCTCGCGATACCGGACGCGCCGACCGTTCCCCTCAACCTGGTGTGGCCCGCGCACGGCGGACACCCCCTGATACCCCGCTTCGTGGCCATGGCGCAGGCCGCCGTGGCCGGCGAGCAGCGGTGAACGCGGGGACTGCCCGGCTCAGGGCCACACCAGGCAGTACGGCTGATGCCCCGCGTCGTGCAGCCGCTTGGAGAAGTCCTGCCACTCGTGCAGCAGCTGGTACACGTTGAACGCGTCCCGCGGCCCACCCCGGTCCGGGACCGTCGACCATATGAACGCCGCCGCGCCGACCGCTTCCTCGCCTATGTCGCGCAGGGGGTCGACGACCGTCATGGGGAGCTTCACGACCGCGTAGTCGGGGTGCAGGACGACCAGTTCCAGCGGGGGCACCTTGTGCAGGGGCACGCCTTCGATGCCGGTCAGGACCATGGCCGCCATCGTCTCCGGCTTGATCTTGGTGAACATGCCGTTCATGCCCAGTTCGTCGCCGCCGAGTTCCTCGGGGCGCATCGAGATCGGGACGCGGGCCGCGGTCGCGCCGTCCGGCGCGCCGAAGTACTTGTACGTCACCCCCACCCGACCACCATTTCTGCTTCCCGCCCGGAGCCCGTCGGTCCGGCTCAGCCGGTCGACCCGCTCGGGCTCACTCGCCGCACCCTGTGCCTGACGTGCTTCGTTCGCCTCCGCCTCGCGTCGGTGCCTTCCCCGCCGGGCACGTCGAGGACCCAGGTCATCGGTCCCCTCGCCCAGTCCGCCACCGCGATGCATATCTCCACCCGACTGCTTTTCTAGGACGCGTGGCCCCCGCCGCGCAACCCGATCATCGTGTCAGTGACCTCCCCCACGGCCGCTCGCCGAAACGTGCGGTGAAACATCTGTCCGTGGGAGCAGGGGAAGGCCTCGACACGTCCCTCCGCCTTGTCCATACGTATGCGAGGTTCAGTTTCTCAGACGTGCGGGGCACAGACTTCGGTTCGGTGGGGCCGGGGCCGTCGTTTCCGCGCCTCGGCCTACCCTGAGGGGGTTGACCGGTGACGCCTGCCAGCGAAGCCGAGCCGTCCGAGCAAGCCGGAGAAGGTCGGAGAATCCGCACGTCATGAGCGAACTGCCCTACCCCTACGACGCGCCCGCCTCGCAGGCGCTGTTCGACCGTGCGTCCGCCGTCACCCCGGGCGGCGTGAACTCGCCGGTGCGCGCCTTCCGCGCCGTCGGCGGCACGCCCCGGTTCATGGTGTCCGGCCGCGGGCCGTACCTGACGGACGCCGACGGGCGGGAGTACGTCGACCTCGTCTGCTCCTGGGGTCCCATGATCCTCGGGCACTCCCACCCCGAGGTGATCGCCGCCGTGCAGGAGGCCGTCGCGCGCGGCACCTCCTTCGGCACGCCCGGTGAGGGCGAGGTCGCGCTCGCCGAGGAGATCGTCGCCCGGGTCGATCCGGTGGAGCAGGTGCGGCTGGTCTCCAGCGGCACCGAGGCGACCATGTCGGCGATCCGGCTCGCGCGCGGGTTCACCCGGCGGTCCAAGGTGATCAAGTTCGCCGGCTGCTACCACGGGCACGTGGACTCGCTCCTCGCCTCGGCCGGCTCCGGGGTCGCCACCTTCGCGCTGCCGGACACGCCCGGCGTCACCGGCGCCCAGGCCGGCGACACCATCGTGCTGCCGTACAACGACCTCCAGGCCGTGCAGGAGGCCTTCCACCGGCACCCCGGGGAGATCGCCTGCGTGATCACCGAGGCCTCGCCCGGCAACATGGGCGTCGTGCCGCCGCAGCCCGGCTTCAACCAGGGGCTGAAGGACGCCTGCCGGGAGAACGGCGCGCTGTACATCTCCGACGAGGTCATGACCGGCTTCCGGACGAGCCGCGCCGGCTGGTACGGCATCGACGGGGTCCGGCCCGACCTCATGACCTTCGGCAAGGTCATGGGCGGCGGCTTCCCGGCCGCGGCGTTCGGCGGTCGCGCCGACGTCATGGCCCACCTCGCCCCGGCCGGGCCCGTGTACCAGGCCGGCACCCTCTCCGGGAACCCCGTCGCCACCGCCGCCGGCCTCGCCCAGCTGCGGCTGCTCGACGACGCCGCGTACGAGACGGTGAACGCCGTGTCCGCGCAGATCCAGACCCTCGTCACCGAGGCGCTGACCAAGGAGGGCGTCGCGCACCGGCTGCAGACCGCCTCCAACATGTTCTCGGTGTTCTTCACCGACCGGCAGGTGCGCGACTACGAGGACGCCAAGGCGCAGGAGTCCTTCCGCTACACCGCCTTCTTCCACTCCCTGCTGGCGAACGGCGTGTACCTGCCGCCGTCGTCCTTCGAGTCCTGGTTCGTGTCCACGGCCCACGACGAGCGGGCCCTTCAGAAGATCGCCGACGCCCTTCCGGCGGCGGCCCGAGCAGCCGCGGAGGCCACCGCGTGACCAGCAGCAAGGACATCACCGTCGTCCACCTCATGCGGCACGGCGAGGTCGCCAACCCGGACGGGATCCTGTACGGGCGGCTGCCCGGCTACCACCTGTCCGAGCTGGGCCGGAAGATGGCCGAGCGGGTCGCCGACCATCTGTCGTCGCGTGACATCACCCACGTCTGCGCCTCGCCGCTGGAGCGGGCGCAGGAGACCGCCACGCCCATCGCCAAGGCGCACGGGCTGGACCTCGCCACCGACGAGCGGCTCATCGAGGCCGAGAACGTCTTCCAGGGCAAGACCTTCGGCGTGGGCGACGGCGCGCTGCGCAAGCCCGCCAACTGGAAGCACCTGGTCAACCCCTTCCAGCCGTCGTGGGGTGAGCCGTACGTCGACCAGGTGGTGCGCATGATGGGCGCGCTGAACGCGGCCAAGGACGCGGCCCGCGGGCACGAGGCCGTGCTCGTCAGCCACCAGCTGCCGATCTGGATCGTGCGGTCCTACGTCGAGCGGCGCCGGCTGTGGCACGACCCGCGCAAGCGGCAGTGCACGCTCGCCTCGCTGACGACCTTCACCTACCAGGGCGACAAGATCGTCTCCGTCGGCTACACCGAGCCGGCCCGCGATCTCGTCCCGGCCCATCTCCTCGCCGGTGCCAAGCCCGTGAAGGGGAAGGGGAAGGCCTTCGGTGCCTGAACCGGGCGCACACTGCTTGGTTTTGTGACATTTGTTGCGCATTTCTGTCCGCTCAAGCGGAACCGCCCCGTTCGTCGCGCCCTCTGACTGGGTGACCACCCAAGGACGCGACGAATCGGGGATCACATGCGCACCTTCTCCCGCAGGGGAATGCTCGGTGTCGGCGCGGGCGCCACGGCCGCCGCCGCCCTCGCCGGCTGCGGCACCGGCGGCTCCGGCTCCACCCCCTCGGACGGTTCGCACCGGGGCGGCGGTTCCGGTGGGGGCGCCCGTCCTTCCGGCAGTCCCACCGTCGCCGCGCGCCCGATAGGCGACGGCTCGACGTCCTTCACCGGCAAGCAGCCCCACCAGCCCGCCGCGCCCGTGCCGCTGGAGCCGGGTCAGGAGCCGCCGCAGTTCGTGGTGTTCTCCTGGGACGGCGCCGGCGAGGTCGGCAACGGCCTCTTCCCGCGCTTCCTGGACCTCGCCAAGGAGCACGGCGCGAGCATGACCTTCTTCCTGTCCGGGCTGTACCTCCTGCCCGAGTCGAAGAAGCGCCTGTACGACCCGCCCAACAACCCGCGCGGCGCCTCCGACATCGGCTACCTCACCGACGACCACATCAAGGAGACGCTGAAGAACGTCCGCCGGGCCTGGCTGGAGGGCCACGAGATCGGCACCCACTTCAACGGGCACTTCTGCGGCGAGAGCCACGGCTCGGTCGCGCACTGGACGCCCGCGCAGTGGCGCAGCGAGATCGACCAGGCCAAGTCGTTCGTCAAGCAGTGGCGCACCAACACCGGGTGGAGCGAGCTGCCGTCCCTGCCCTTCGACTACGACAAGGAGCTGGTCGGCGGCCGTACGCCCTGTCTGCTCGGCCAGGACAACCTGCTGCCCACGGCGAAGGCGCTCGGCTGGCGCTACGACGCCTCCTCGCCCGGCGGCCGGCAGACCTGGCCCGTCAAGCGGCACGGCATCTGGGACCTGCCGTTGCAGCAGGTTCCGTTCCCCGGGCGCGGCTTCGAGGTCCTGTCGATGGACTACAACATGCTCGCCAACCAGTCCCTGAACTCCACCAAGGCCCCGGCCCACAACTACCCGGGCTGGCGGCAGCAGTCGGCGCAGGCGTACATCCAGGGATTCAAGCGGGCATACGAGACAAACCGGGCACCCTTCTTCGTCGGCAACCACTTCGAGCAGTGGAACGGCGGCATCTACATGGACGCCGTGGAAGAGGCGTTCAAGCACATCGCGCGCGAGAAGGAGAAGGGCGCCGACGTGCGGCTGGTCTCCTTCCGGCAGTTCGTCGACTGGATCGACGTGCAGAAGCCGGAGGTGCTGGCGAAGCTGCGCACGCTGGACGTCGGGCAGAAGCCGGCCGGCGGCTGGAAGGCGTTCATGGCCGGAGGCAGTGCCTCGAACACCGCCTGAAATGCGGGTTTCCCCCCGCAAGGGGGGTGCGCAAGATCCCCGGAACGGACATGCGAAACTTTTCACATGAGTGCCGCCAGCCGCGCCCCCCAGCGCCCGAACAGCACCCGCACCCTTCGTAGCCGCGCCGTCCGGATCGCCGTGACGGCGGCGGCGGCCGCGCTGACCCTGTCGGCGTGCAGCTCGGGCGGGACCTCCGGCGGGGGCGGCAACACCAACTTCATCACCGGCTCCGACGGCATCGCCACCGTCGGGAAGGGCGACCGCGCGGCCGCCCCCGACCTGTCCGGCAAGACCGTCGACGGCGCGCAGCTCGACGTCGCCGACTACAAGGGCAAGGTCATAGTCCTCAACGTGTGGGGATCGTGGTGCCCGCCCTGCCGCGCCGAGGCCAAGGGCTTCGAGAAGGTCTACCAGGACCTCAAGGGCAAGGGCGTGCAGTTCGTCGGCATCAACACCCGCGACGCCAGCGCGGACCTGGCGCAGAGCTTCGAGCAGGAGCAGGGCGTCACCTACCCCAGCCTGTTCGACCCCGACGGCCGGCTGATGCTCCGCTTCAAGAAGGGCACCCTCAACCCGCAGGCCATCCCCTCCACCCTCGTCATCGACCGCGACGGCAACATCGCGGCGCGCACCCTCCAGGCACTCAGCGAGGAGAAGCTGCGCAAGATGATCGACCCGGTCCTCGCGGAGAAGTGACGTGACCGCGGTGACCACCCTGGCCGAGGCGGCAGGCCCCAACACGACGGTGCTCAACGGCGCCCTGCTGCTGGCGCTGCCCATCGCCCTGCTCGGCGGCCTCGTCTCCTTCTTCTCCCCGTGCGTGCTGCCGCTCGTGCCGGGCTACCTGTCGTACGTGACCGGCGTCACCGGCACCGACCTGGCCGAGGCCCGCCGCGGCCGGATGGTCGCCGGCGCCTCCCTGTTCGTGCTCGGCTTCACCGCGGTGTTCGTCTCCAGCGGGGCCCTGTTCGGCTACTTCGGCGACACCCTCCAGGCGCACAAGGGCGTCCTGTCGAAGGTGCTCGGCGTCTTCATGATCCTCATGGGCGTCTTCTTCATGGGCCTGATGCCCTGGATGACCCAGCGCGAGTTCCGCCTGCACAAGCGGCCCACGACCGGTCTGCTCGGCGCGCCCGTGCTGGGCGCCCTCTTCGGCATCGGCTGGACGCCCTGCATCGGCCCGACCCTGTCGTCGGTGCTGATCCTCTCCCAGGACCAGGGCAGCGCCGGGCGCGGCGCCCTGCTGACGGTCGCCTACTGCCTCGGCCTCGGTGTGCCGTTCGTGCTCGCCGCGGTCGCCTTCCGCAAGGCGCTCGGCGCCTTCGGCTGGGTCAAGCGCCACTATGTGTGGGTCATGCGCGTCGGCGGCACCATGATGATCGCGACCGGTCTGCTGCTGCTGACCGGCGCGTGGGACAGTCTCGTGCAGCAGATGCAGACCTGGTCCAACGGCTTCACTGTGGGGATCTGATCGATGAGCAAGACCACCGCCTCCGAGCCGGGCCCGGTCCCCGCCGAGGACCAGGACCTCGGCGCCGCGGGCTCCCAGCTCTCCACCGCCCCCCAGGAGGAACAGCCCGGCCTGCCCGCCCTCGGCGTGATCGGCTGGGTGCGCTGGTTCTGGCGGCAGCTGACCTCCATGCGGGTCGCGCTGCTGCTGCTCCTGCTGCTGTCGCTGGCCGCGATCCCCGGCTCGGTGATCCCGCAGACCGGCATCGACGTGCTGAAGGTGGCCGAGTTCCGCAAGGAGCACACCACCCTCGCGCCCATCTACGACAAGCTCGGCCTGTTCCACGTCTACAGCTCGGTGTGGTTCTCCGCGATCTACATCCTGCTGTTCGTCTCCCTCATCGGCTGCATCGTCCCGCGTACCTGGCAGTTCGTCGGCCAGCTGCGCGGCCGTCCGCCGGCCGCGCCGAAGCGGCTGACCCGGCTGCCCGCGTACACCACCTGGCGCACGGAGGCCGACCCCGGGCAGGTCCGTGAGGCCGCGCTCGCGCTGCTGAAGAGGCGCCGCTTCCGCGCGCACGTCGCCGGGGACGCCGTCGCCGCCGAGAAGGGCTATCTGCGGGAGGCCGGCAACCTCGCCTTCCACATCGCGCTGATCGTGATGCTGGTCGCCTTCGCCTGGGGCCAGCTGTACAAGTCCGAGGGCAACAAGCTGATCGTGGAGGGCGGCGGCTTCTCCAACACCCTCACGCAGTACGACGACTTCAAGTCCGGCAACCTCTTCACGCAGGACGACCTGGACCCGTTCAGCTTCCGCCTGAACCAGTTCACCGGCACCTACGAGCTGACCGGCCCCAACCGCGGCACCCCGCGCACCTACCAGGCGGACGTCACCTACAGCGTCGGCGCCTACGGCAAGGACAAGCGGACGATCATCAAGGTCAACGAGCCGCTCCAGATCGGCGACTCCAAGGTCTACCTGGTCAGCCACGGCTACGCGCCCGTCATCACCGTCCGCGACGGCAAGGGCAAGGTCGTCATGAACCGGCAGGCCGTGCCGCTGCTGCCACTGGACGGCAACGTCACCTCCTCCGGCGCGATCAAGGTGATGGACGGCTACCGCAACCCCGAGGGCAAGAAGGAGCAGCTCGGCTTCCAGGCGTTCTTCCTGCCGACGTACGGCGGGAAGGGCTCGACGATGCTGTCGGCGTTCCCGGCGCTGCTCAACCCGATGCTCGCGCTGAACGCCTACCACGGCGACCTGGGCGTGGACTCGGGCATCCCGCAGAGCGTGTACCAGCTGAACAAGAAGAACCTGAAGGAGTTCAAGGACTCCAAGGGCGAGCTGTTCAAGAAGCAGCTGAAGATCGGCGAGACGATGACGCTCCCGGGCGGGGCCGGCTCGGTCACCTTCGAGGGCGTCGAGGAGTGGGCGGGCTTCCAGGTCACCCGGCAGCCCGGCAGCGTCTGGGCACTGGTGGGCGCGGTCGCCGCGATCCTCGGTCTCGCCGGGTCCCTGTTCATCCAGCGCCGCCGCGTCTGGGTGCGCGCGGTGACCGGCGACGACGGCGTGACGGTCGTCGAGATGGCCGGCCTCGGCCGCAGCGAGTCCGCGAAGGTGCCCGAGGAACTCGGCGACCTCGCCGCCACCCTCTACGACCGGGCGCCGGGCGCCCCCGACCCGGAGTCCCCCGAAGACGACCGAGCCTCCGTACCTGCCGAAGGGGCTGAGCAGAAGTGACCCACGCCGCGACAGAGCTGGCCGCCGCGACCAACGAACACCTCGCGAGCATCAGCAACACGCTGATCTACTCCGCGATGGCCGTCTACACCCTGGCCTTCTTCGCGTACATCGCCGAGTGGATCTTCGGCAGCCGCAGCAAGGTCGGCCGTACCGCCGCCGCGCTCACCGCGCAGACCGCGGCGAAGGCGAAGGCGGCGGCGCCGGCCGTCACCGTGAACAAGGCCGGCGGCACCGCCGTACTGGAGCGGCCGAAGGTCGTCGTGCGGTCCGCGGCCGGGTCCCGGGACGTGCCGGACGGTCCCGGCGCGCACGGCGGTGACGAGCAGGGCGACCTGTTCGGCCGGGTCGCGATCTCCCTCACCGTGCTCGCGTTCCTGGTGGAGCTGGGCGGCGTGGTCGCCCGCGCGGCGTCCGTGCAGCGGGCGCCGTGGGGCAACATGTACGAGTTCAACATCACCTTCTCCACGGTGGCGGTCGGCGTCTACCTGGGCCTGCTCGCGCTGAAGAAGAACGTGCGCTGGCTCGGCCTGCTGCTGATCACCACCGTCCTGCTGGACCTCGGCCTCGCGGTGACGGTCCTGTACACCGCCAGCGACCAGCTGGTCCCGGCGCTGCACTCGTACTGGCTGTACATCCACGTCTCGACGGCGATCTTCTGCGGCGCGTCCTTCTACGTGGGCGCGGCCGGAGCGGTCGCCTACCTCTTCAAGGACTCCTACGAGAGCAAGCTGGCGGGCGGCGGAAAGCCCGGCACCTTCGCCACCTCCGTCCTGGAGCGGCTGCCCTCGGCGGCCACGCTGGACAAGTTCTCGTACCGCATCAACGCGGCGATCTTCCCGCTGTGGACGTTCACGATCATCGCGGGCGCGATCTGGGCGGGCGACGCCTGGGGCCGCTACTGGGGCTGGGACCCCAAGGAGACCTGGTCCTTCATCACCTGGGTCGCCTACGCCTGCTACCTGCACGCCCGCGCCACGGCCGGCTGGAAGGGCCGCAAGGCCGCCTACCTGGCGCTGATCGCGTTCTCGTGCTGGCTGTTCAACTACTACGGCGTGAACTTCCTCTTCAGCGGCAAGCACTCCTACGCGGGCGTGTAGCCAGGTCAGCGCCCCGGCGGGGTGCGGATCGGGCGCCCCGGGGTCAGGCTGGTGTCATGACCGGAGCCATCGAGCAGGGCACCAGCCAGACGCACGGGAACACGCACATCCTGCACTTCCTGGTGCGGCTTCCCGGCACCATGGAGTCGGTCTGGCCCGCGCTGTCCACGCCGGAGGGGCTGGCGGCCTGGTTCACCGCGGTCGACGTGCTGGAACCCCGGCTCGGCGGGATCGTCGCCCTGCGCGGCCTGGGCGCCGGTGAGGTCACCGCCTGGGACGT
The DNA here is from genome assembly GCF_014656055.1 of Streptomyces griseosporeus. Taxonomy (GTDB): domain Bacteria; phylum Actinomycetota; class Actinomycetes; order Streptomycetales; family Streptomycetaceae; genus Streptomyces; species Streptomyces griseosporeus. The sequence goes on along the minus strand of NZ_BNBR01000008.1, from coordinate 347,810 downwards.
GGACCGGGTCGCCGAGTACACCGTCGAGGGCGGCGGCCGGATCCGCTTCCACCTGGAGCGCGGCGGCGACGCCGGCTGCCTGCTCCGCTTCACCCACGAGTTCCAGGGCGAGGACGGCGAGACGGAACCGTCCTGGCGCGCCCGATTCGAAACCTTGATCGAACAGCTGGGCCGGGGCTAGGCCGGACACGGCCTGGAGCACTCCTACGCCGCCGGTGTCAGGCACTCCGCCGTCGGCGGCTTCCCCTCCGGCCACGCCAGCTTCACGAACCGCGACCCGCCCTCCGGCGTCAGTTCCACGATCGGTACGGCCTTGTCGTACGGGTTGCCGTGGACGTTCAGGCAGATCCAGCCGCTCGCCCCGTCCACCCGCAGCTCCCTGCCCTTGACCTGCGGCCACTGCAGGCCCACGTCCGCCAGCGGCGGGGCCGTCTTCCCCTCGGGGGTGGCCTCGCGGATGCCGTGCACGGCGAGCTGCATCGCGTCGTAGCCGATGATCAGCTGCCCGTCGTCCAGGGCGACCTGGCCGATCGGCCCGATCGGCGCCCGCTCGGCCCGCTTCAGCAGATCGCTCAGGTCCCGCATCGCCTGCGGAGAGCCGCCCGTCGCGGGCGGGTTCTGAGTCCAGGCCATCGGGTGGGCGAGCGAGGTGTAGCGCACCGACAGGTTGTGCCGTAGCGCGCCCCGGTCCAGCGCCTTCTCGCCGCTCAGGTACGACCCCTCGTCCCCGGTCAGCACCGTGAACCTCCGCTCCTGGCAGCCGCGCGCGCCGAGCGCGTTGACGAACTGCCGCAGCTGGGTGTGCCGGCCCGCGAAGAGGATCGTGTCGGTGGTGGGGGCCGTGTTGCACACCAGGTGGCTGATCTGCCGGAACGTGTTCGCGGTCGTGCCCTCCTGGCTGCGGTCGGCGGGCGGTGTGAAGGGCTGCGGCTCGTACGGCGAGCCCTTGATCAGCGCGGCGAACGACCGCTGGAGCGTCCGCGTGTACGGGTCGCCGGGCCGGTCGTACACCAGCAGCGCTTTGCCCGCGGTCACCTTCGCGAAGGAGGCCAGCGCCCGCGCCTCGTCGGTGTTGGTGGGGGAGACCCGGGCCAGCCCCGGGAAGGGGTCCTTGCCGTCCTGGCCGTTGGCCAGGTCGTCCGCGGTGATCGAGGAGCCGACCACGGGGATGCCGCGCCGGGTCAGCTCGGCCACCGCCTTCTTGTTGTTGTCGGTGCTCATGCCGACCCCGGCGACCGCCCGCAGCCGGTCCGACGACGTCGTCATCCGCTCCAGCCGGTCCACCAGCAGCTCCCAGTGGTCGCTGGTGGCGCCCGGGTTGGCGAGCACCAGCCGGATCGCGGGCGCCTGACCGTTGGCGGCGTGGTTGGCCTGCCACTGCGCGAGATAGGCGCCCTGGAGTTCGTGGTGGATGTCGCTGAGCGTGGACGGGGTGGTCGCGGTGTACGGCAGCATCAGCGCGACGGTGACGTAACCGCCGTCCTTCAGGCGGTCGTTCTCCTTGTCGATGGCCTGCACGACGTCCCGGAACTGCGGCCGCCCGAAGTCGTACGCCGTGCTCGTCACGCCGACGCAGTCGTCGCTGCCCTCGGGCCGTGCGACGCCGGGCGCGCAGGCACGGTCGTCGTGCGCGAGGCTGCGCACGGCGAAGTACAGGCCCGTCACCAGGGCCACCGTGACCACCACGGCGACGTACCGGTACAGGCGGATCTCCCAGATCTCCCGCAGCCACCCCATCACGCGCCCCCGTCCCCCTCGTCGGTGTCCTCGTCGGCGGGCGTACGCAGTGCCCGCCCCGCCAGCACCTCGCGCGGCCAGTCCTGCGCCGCCTGCCACAGCAGCGCCCCGCCCTCCTCGCGCAGGTCGCACAGTTGCAGCAGCTCGAACCGGAGCCGGTCGCACACCCGCGGATCGGGCAGCACCAGCGGGTCGGACAGCTGCCATACCGCGTGCAGCAGCCGCCGCACCCGCTGGTGCAGGACCGCGTCCACGCCCTCGGGCGGGGTCTGCCGGGTGCCGGCCCGGTCCAGGGCGACGGCCGCGCGCCGGTCGTCCTGCCCGGCGAAGTCGTGGCCCTCGTCGTCGTGGGCGTGGAAGTAGGGCGCGGACGCGAGGAAGCACAGCGTGTCCAGCCAGGTCCGCGTGTCCAGCACCGGGAAGCTGTCCCGCAGGTACGCCACCGCGCCCGCGGAGTCGCCGAGGGCCAGCTCGTGGTGGAGCCGGTGCCGGGCCCGGCCCGGGTCGCCGGCGGTGCCGTCCGGGTCGCCGTCGGCCGCGTAGTGCGCGATCAGCGTCTCGTGCGTCTCCCGCCACTTGCCGTGCCCGTCCTGCCGGTGGTGCAGCCGCAGCAGCAGCAGGGTCCGCACGAACGGGTCGCCCACGAAGTGCCCGGCCGCCGACGGCAGTCCCTCGGTGGCCAGCCGCGCCTGGAGGGTGCGGACGCCCGCGGAGCCGAAGTCGTCCGGGAGGAGTGCCGCGGCCAGCGCGACCGCCGACTCCAGGTCGTGCGCGGCGGCCAGCACTGTCAGCTCCTCCAGCCGGTCGTCGGGCACCAGCTTCTCCAGCAGCGCGCTGTACAGGGGGCGGTCCTCGTCCCTTTCGCGTTCGTCGACGGCCGGCGCGGTGAGCAGACCGCCCAGCGAGACGGCCTGCTGGGGGCGCCGCCGGGCCGCCCGCGACAGGAGGCGGACGCCGAGCGGGTTCCCGCCGGTCAGCCGGTGGGCGGCGTGCGGGAACCGGGCGGGCGCGCCGACCAGCACGCTCAGGTCGGCGATGTGCAGCGTGTCCTCGGCGGACAGCGGCGGCAGCGGGACCACCAGGGCGCGCGAGGCCGGCGTCGCGTCCGGCCGCCAGTCGGCGCGCCGGCTCACCTCCGGGAGCGCCAGCCGGGGCGCGCCCCGCAGCACCGGATGCCCGTCCCCCCGTACGGCGGCCACGAACACCACCTCGTCGGCGATGCCCTCCGCCCGGTCCCGCAGGACGGCGTCCAGCAGCCGGGGGCCCGGCCCGGCGTGCGCGTTGTCCAGCAGCACCAGCGGCCGGCCCAGCCGCCGCAGCCGCGACCCCAGCCCCGCGTACGCCTCCGTCACATCGGCGAGCAGCGCCCGCACCAGCCACCGCTCCGCGTGCTCACGGGACGGCCCGCCGGCCCGGAAGTGCTCCGACAGCAGGATCAGCCCGCGCTGCGCGTTGCCGCCCGCGTTCGGATACGTCCGGTACCAGCCGGACGACTTCTGCTGCCGGTGCCCGGCGAACCCGTCCGTCACCGACTCCAGCGTCGCCTCGATCGCCGCCGCGACGAACGGCGCCTGGCCGCTGGCCGCGGCGACCACCTTGGACACCACCTTGCCCGCCCACCGGCTGGCGAGCAGCGTGATGCCCGGCCGGCCCTCGTTCAGCAGCAGGATCCGGCCCAGCTCCCGACGGATCCGTTCGGCGTCCGCCTCCTGCCAGCCGGAGGCGGCCACCGCGACCAGCCCCGCCATCAGCCGCGGGAAGACCACCTCGCCCGCGTGCCGCACCCGCTCCCCGAGCCCCTCGGCCAGCACGAGCAGGCCCTGGAAGACCGGCGACCAGGACTCCTCGGGCTGGTTGGGGCGGCGCCGGGCGATCGCCGGGTGCTCGCAGTCGATGAACGCCAGGGGGGTGTGCCGCTGCCGTTCGTTGCGGCGCCGGACCCCCTCGTACGCCTCGCACACAGCCGTCAGCAGGGCGGTCTTCCCCATGCCCCGCCCGCCCGCCACCACCAGCACGGGCAGCTCGTCCGCCCGCGCGTACTCCTTGGCGTCCACGGCGCGCAGCTCGCCCGGCCGCAGCCCGACCAGCCGCGGTACGAGGCCGGCGGGCTCGGCGTTCAGCAGTGCCCCGCGACCGTGCAACACATCGCCCACCGCGTCTCCCCCCAGAGCGGTCATCTGCCCAACGCCAGGGTAAGGAGAGGGAGTTGGTTCGGCATAGAGCGCGTGGTGTCCGTTGTGTTACGAATCCGGCGGCACCCGCCCTCAGTACGGCGCGACCCGCTCCATCACCGCGTAGTCCGCGAAGGTGCGGCGGTAGCGGGTGTGCCGCGTCTCCTGCGTGTGCCGACGCTGCCACTCCTCCACCGGCGCCGGGTCCGGATGGCTGCCCGAGGTCGCGGCGCAGTCGGCGGCGTCCCCCGACACGCACCGCGCCTCGTACTCCGGCTCGGCCGACGCGTCCTGCACGATCACGTACGGCACGTACCGGAAGAGCCTCGGGAACCCGGCCCGGTGGTCCTTCGCCTGATGCCGCCTCATCAGCACGTTGGCGTCGGTCTCCGTCGTACCGTCCCCGCACGCCCGCGCCTCGTGCCGCAGCACCGCCAGCGAGGCGCACTCCTCGCACCCCGCGTACGGCACCGGGGGTGCGTCGATGTCCCTCACCGGTTCCCTCATGTTCTCTCCGCGCTCGCTCGGTGACTCTGGGTGTATTGAGCGTCGCGCACGGGAACCGTCGGTATCAACGCATCCCACGTGCCACTCGGGCCTTGTCACGGAGCGGACCATGAACAGCGCAGAGATCTTCGGTGAGTTGCTCCGCCACTACCGCGAGGCCGCCTTCCTGACGCAGGAGGCGCTGGCCAAGGCGATCCCCTGTGACCGGTCGCTGGTCGCGCGGGTCGAGTCCGCGACGCGGGTCCCGCAGGAGCCGTTCGCGAAGAAGGCGGACGAAGTGCTGGGCACGGGTGGGGTGTTGCACCGGCTGTGGGGGCGGATCGACTGGTATCCGCAGGTGGAGCATCCTGACTGGTTCGAGAGGAGGGCGCGCATGGACGCGGAGGCGGTGGCCGTGCGCGCGTATCAGACGCAGGTGATTCCGGGTCTGTTGCAGACGCAGGACTACGCAACGGCCCTGTTCTCCCGCCGGATTGTGAAGGCCGTGGAGGTGGAGGAGCGGGTCCGGGCCCGCCTCAGCCGACAGCAGCGCTTCTACGCCGACGGCGGCCCGTTCTACCTCGTGGTCCTGGACGAGACCTGCCTGCGGCACATGGTGGGGAGCCCGGCGGTGATGCGGGCGCAGTGTGAGCACCTGCTGTCCGTGGGACGGCTTCCCAACATCCGTATCCAGGTGGCGCCGTTGGGCCGCCCGGAGATCGACCGGCCCGACACGTCCCTGTCGTTGATCACGCTGCCCGACGGGCACCAGTGGGTGTACTCGGAGTCGCTGGACCGCGGCCATTTCAGCGATGACCCGGCCGTCTTCACCCATCACAGCCGGACTTATGATGTGCTCCGGGCGGACGCCCTGTCAGCACCCGAGTCCGCCGCTCTGATCAGCGACGTGATGGAAGGGTACGAACATCATGAACAGCCTCGATCTGAGCGCGGCCCGCTGGACCAAGAGCAGCTACAGCGGGGCCAACGGCGGCGACTGCGTCGAAATCGCCCCCGATTTCCCCGCCACCGTCCCCGTCCGCGACAGCAAGAACCCTGACGGCGCCGTCCTCCTCTTCCCCCGCCCCGCCTGGTCCGCGTTCCTCAGCTCCCTGCGCTGACGCTGAGCAGGAGCTTGCCCACGCTCGTCCGGCTGCCCATCAGGCGGTGTGCTTCCGCCGCCTCGGCCAGGGGGAACTCCGCCGTCACCGGCAGGGTCACCGTGCCGTCGGCCGCCTTCGCGAAGGCCGCTTCTGTGAGGCGGCGCAGGTCTGCCGGGGCGGTCGTCGCCAGGGTCAGGATGGAGAAGCCGGACACGGAGACGCCCAGCGGGTACAGCTCGGGCTGGCCGACGCTCCACGGCTCGGCGCCGCTCGCGTTGCCGTAGGAGACTAGGCGCCCGAAGGGGGCCAGCGAGGCGAGTCCGGCGCGGAGGGTGTCGCCGCCGACCGGGTCCAGGACGAGGTCGACGCCCCGCCCGCCGGTCGCCTCCCGTACGGCCTCCTCGAAGGCGCCGGCGAACACCTCGTCGTAGCCGTGCTCCTTGGCGTGCGCGGCCTTCGCGGGGGACGAGACCACGCCGTACACGGCGCCGGCGCCCGCCGCCCGCGCGAGCTGCCCGGCCGCCGTGCCGACGCCGCCCGCCGCGCCCTGCACGAGGACGGTCTCGCCCTCGCGGAGCCTGCCGACGGTGTGGATGAGGGCGTACGCGGTGGGCAGCACCGTCGGCAGTGTGGCGGCCGTGCGCAGGTCCACGCCGGAGGGGAGCGGGAAGACGGTCGTGGCGTCGGCGACCGCCACCTCGGCGTAGGCGCCGCCCGCCGTCAGCGCGGCCACCTCCTGGCCCACGGTCAGGCCGGTCACCCCGGCGCCGAGCGCGCGCACGCGGCCCGAGACCTCCAGGCCGGGGCGGTACGGCAGGGATGGGACCCGGTAGCCCTCGGCGCGGGCCTTCAGGTCGGCGAAGTTCACGCCGACGTAGGCGACATCGACGGCGACCTGGCCGGGGCCGGGCTCCGGGGCGTCCGCCGTCACCACCCGCAGCACCTCGGGGCCGCCGTACTCCTCGAACTCGATCGCGCGCATGCCGTACCCCTCACTCGGGTGTTCAACGAAAAGCGAACACTCGGGAGTGTATGGTTTTCATCGAACACTCCGCAACAGCCGCAACAGCCCGCACCACGGCACCCGTGACCCGCACCCGGAGGAGGATTCGTGGCCGCCCCCCGCCACCGCGCCGCCCCGGACCACACCCACCCCGACGACGTGGCGGTGGAGACGGCCCTCGCCGCCCTCGCCGACCCCGTACGGCTCACGCTGGTGCGGGAGTTGGCGTCCTCCGGCGAGTGGAGCCGCAGCTGCGGCAGCTTCGACGTGCCCGTCGGCAAGGCCGCCCTCAGCCACCACTTCGCCGTCCTGCGCGCCGCCGGACTGGTCGAGCAGCGCGACGAAGGGCCCCGGCGCGTCAACCGGCTGCGGCGCGAGGAGTTCGACGCCCGCTTCCCCGGCCTGCTCGCGCTGGTGCTGCGCGAGGGCTGACCAGGGCCCATCGGATCCGCCGATGACCCCATCGGCAGGACGCCCCACTGGGCCGTGGACCAGCGCGGATGCCCGTTCGTAGCGTCTTCGGCATGACCTCCGAAACCAAGGGCATCGCCCAGCTGACGACCGCGATGGTGCTCTCCGGCACCCTCGGCGTCTTCGTCGTCGAGTCGGGCGCCTCGCCGTTCAATGTGGTGTTCTTCCGCGTCCTGTTCGGCGCCCTCGCCCTCGGCGCCTACGTCACCGCCCGCGGCTGGCTGCGCGACCACGGCTTCACCCCGCGCACCCTCGGACTCGCCGTCCTCGGCGGCGTGTTCATCGTCTTCAACTGGGTGTTCCTGTTCCAGTCGTACGAGAACACGTCGATCTCCGTCGCCACGGTCGTCTACCACACCCAGCCGTTCTACGTGGTGCTGCTGGGCGCCCTGCTCTTCCGCGAGCGGCTGACCGCCGCCCGGGTCGGCTGGATCGCCGTCGCCTTCGCCGGCCTCATCCTCGTCTCCGGGGTCACCCCGGCCGACTTCGCGAGCGGCGGCACCTACGTCCTCGGCATCGGCCAGGCCCTCCTCGCCGCGCTGCTCTACGGCCTGTCCACGCTGGTCACCAAGCGGATCACCGGCGTGCGGCCGCACCTCATCGCCCTCGTCCAGGTGCTCGTCGGCATCCCCCTGCTGCTGCCCTTCGCCGACTTCGGCGCGATGAGCGGCACCGGCTGGGACTGGGGCTGGCTGGCCGGGCTCGGCCTCGTCCACACCGGCGTGATGTACGTCCTGATGTACGCCGCCTACGCCCAGCTGCCCACCTCGAAGATCGCCGTCCTGGCCTTCGTCTACCCGGCCGTCGCGATGGTCGCCGACTGGGCGGTGTACGGCCACCACATCGGCCCCGTCCAGGCGCTGGGCGTCCCGCTGATCGTCGCCGCCAGCCTCAAGGTCACCCTTGCTCGGCCAGCAGCTGCCGCGCCCGCTGCAGGAACAGCCGCGCGGACGCCGGAAGCCGCTTCCCGGACCGCCACGCCAGCTGCGTGCGAAGCGTGAACGGCGGCGTCCAGTCCAGCCGTACCAGCGAGCCCTCCGCGAGTTCGGCGGCGACCGTCACCTCGGGCAGCAGACAGATCCCGAGGCCGGCCGCCGCCGCGCGTTTGGTCGCCTCGATCGTGCCGAACTCCAGGAAGTCGACGGGCGCCCGGGCCACGGAGGTCAGCTCCCGCTCGAACAGGTCCCGGTAGGCGCAGCCCGGCTCGGTCGCCAGCAGCGGCTGGCGCACCAGGTCGGCGGAGGTCACAGCGGCGCCGTACAGCTTGTGCCCGGGCGCCGCGACCAGCGCCAGCGGCTCGGTGGTCAGCACCTCGCTGTCCAGGCCCGGATGCTCGGTCTCCGCCTCCATCAGGAAGCCCAGGTCGTACGTGCCCTGCCGCAGCGCCTGCCGGGTCTCGTCGCCGAGGGTGGGGCGCAGGGAGAGGCGGACCTTGGGGTAGCGGTGGTGGAAGAACTCCAGCAGGGGCGGCAGCCGGTAGTTGGTGAGGGACTCCATCGTGCCGACGGCCAGCGTGCCCGCCGGTTCCTCGGTGTCGGCGACCGCCGCGCGTGCCTCGTCGGCCAGCTCGATCATCCGGCGGGCGTAGGGCAGGAGGCGTTCGCCCGCCTCGGTCAGACGGATGCGGCTGCCGAGCCGGTCGAACAGCTCCACGCCGAGCGAGGACTCCAGGGCGCGGATCTGGCTGGTCACGCTGGACTGGGCGTACTTCAGCTCGGCCGCGGCCCGGGTGAAGCTCAGCACGGTGGCGACCTTCTCGAAGGTGACCAGCAGCCGCAGTTCCATCAGCCGTCCTCGCCCCCGTCCTTCCTGTCCCTGTCCTTCTCCCTGTCCTTGTCCAGGGACTTCAGGAACTCGGGGTTGTCGTCGGGCGCGACCCAGCGGGTGGCGCCGCCCCCGGACGGTCCGCGCGGCGCCCGGTTCCTCCCGGCCACCAGCCAGGCGACCGGGCCCACCAGCACCTCGCCGAAGAGCAGGATCACGATCACCCACACCACCTTCGGCAGCCCGCGCACCTCCTCCTCGGGGGTGTTCAGGCAGTCGATGAAGGCGTAGATCCACAGCGCCAGCACCAGCAGGAACGGCAGATACCTGAGCATGGGCGGGGTGTCTCCCAGAGGACGGTGTCGGGCCGGTGACGGCCCCGGTGACGGGGTCAGAGTAGCCCGTACCGGATACTGGAACGCATGGCTTACGACGATCTTCGTTCCCTGCTCAGGGCACTGGAACGCGAAGGCGACCTCAAGCGCGTCAAGGCGGAGGTCGATCCGTACCTGGAGGTCGGGGAGATCGTCGACCGGGTGCAGAAGTCCGGCGGCCCGGCGCTGCTGTTCGAGAACGTCCGCGGGTCCGCGATGCCGCTCGCGATGAACGTCTTCGGCACCGACCGCCGCCTGCTGAAGGCGCTGGGCCTCAAGTCGTACTCCGAGATCTCCGACAAGATCGGCGGGCTGCTGAAGCCCGAGCTGCCGCACGGGTTCGTCGGCGTGCGCGAGGCCTTCGGCAAGCTGGGCGCGATGGCGCACGTGCCGCCGAAGAAGGTCAAGGACGCGCCGGTGCAGGAGGTCGTCCTGCACGGCGACGAGGTGGACCTGGACCAGCTGCCCGCGCTGTTCACCTGGCCCAAGGACGGCGGCTCCTTCTTCAACCTGGGCCTGACCCACACCAAGGACCCGGAGAGCGGCATCCGCAACCTGGGCCTGTACCGCCTCCAGCGCCACGACAAGCGCACAATCGGCATGCACTGGCAGATCCACAAGGACAGCCGCAACCACTACCAGGTGGCCGCCCGGCGCGGCGAGCGGCTGCCCGTCGCCATCGCCTTCGGCTGCCCCCCCGCCGTCACCTACGCCTCCACCGCGCCGCTGCCCGGCGACATCGACGAGTACCTGTTCGCCGGGTTCGTCGCGGGCAAGCGGATCGAGATGGTCGACTGCAAGACGGTCCCGCTCCAGGTCCCGGCCCAGGCGGAGGTCGTCCTGGAGGGCTGGCTGGAGCCCGGCGAGATGCTGCCGGAGGGGCCCTTCGGCGACCACACCGGCTTCTACACGCCGCAGGAGCCGTTCCCGGCGCTGCGGATCGACTGCGTGACGATGCGACGCCGGCCGCTGCTCCAGTCGATCGTCGTCGGCCGCCCGCCGACGGAGGACGGACCGCTGGGCCGCGCGACGGAGCGCTTCTTCCTCCCGCTCCTCAAGATCATCGTCCCGGACATCGTCGACTACCACCTGCCCGAGGCCGGCGGCTTCCACAACTGCGCGATCGTCTCGATCGACAAGAAGTACCCCAAGCACGCCCAGAAGGTGATGCACGCCGTCTGGGGCGCGCACATGATGTCCCTGACCAAGCTGATCGTGGTCGTCGACGCCGACTGCGACGTGCACGACCTGCACGAGGTCGCCTGGCGGGCGCTCGGCAACACCGACTACGCCCGCGACCTCACGGTCGTCGAGGGCCCCGTCGACCACCTCGACCACGCCTCCTACCAGCAGTTCTGGGGCGGCAAGGCGGGCATCGACGCGACGCGGAAGTGGCCCGAGGAGGGGTACACGCGCGACGGAGGGTGGCCGGACATGGTGGAGTCCGACCCGGAGACGGCGGCCCTGGTGGACCGCCGCTGGAAGGAGTACGGCCTGTGAGTTCCGCCTCTGCCGCGATCCCCCAGCCGGGGCGCACGAAGGCCTTCCTGCGCCTGGTGATGATCGAGCACTCCGTCTTCGCCCTGCCCTTCGCCTACATCGCCTCCCTCACCGCGATGTACGAGTGGGACAGGAACATCCACTGGGGCCGGCTGCTCCTGGTCACGATCTGCATGGTCGGCCTGCGGACCTTCGCGATGGCCGTCAACCGGATCATCGACCGCGAGATCGACGCCCGGAACCCGCGCACCGCCCACCGCGAGCTGGTCACCGGCGCGATGAGCGTGCGCCACGCCTGGACCGGCGCCCTCGTCGCGCTCGTCGTCTTCCTCGGCGCGGCCGCCCTGCTCAACCCGCTCTGCCTGGCGCTCGCCCCCGTCGCGGTCGTCCCGATGGTGGTCTACCCGTACGGCAAGCGGTTCACGAACTTCCCGCAGGCCATCCTCGGTCTCGCCCAGGCGATGGGCCCGATCGGCGGCTGGCTGGCGATCACCGGCGAATGGTCCTGGACGGCCGTCATCCTCGGCCTCGCCGTCGGCATCTGGATCGGCGGCTTCGACCTCATCTACGCCTGCCAGGACGTCGAGACCGACCGCGAGATCGGCGTCATGTCGGTCCCGGCCCGCTTCGGCATCCCGGCCGCGATCTGGGGCGCCCGCGCCTGCCACCTCGTCACGACGGCCCTGTTCGTCTGGTACGCCCTGGCCACGGACGCGGGCGCGTTCTTCTGGCTGGGCCTGCTCATCGTCGCGGCCGCGTTCGTCTACGAACACCGCATCGTCCGCCCCCACGACCTGTCCCGCCTGAACAGGGCGTTCTTCAGCGTCAACGGCTTCATCGGCATCGCCCTGTTCGCGTGCGCGCTGCTGGATCTGCTGGTGCGGGGTCTGACGGTCTGACGGCGGTCTGACGGTCCGACGTGCGGCCGATCCTGAGGCCGCCGTCGCGCACCGGTACGCTCAAGATGTGAACGCAGGGAAAACGCAGCGCACGCCTTGGATCGTGGGGGTGTCCGGAGCCTCCGGTACGCCGTACGCGGCGGCGGTGCTGCGGGCGCTGCTCGCCGCCGGTGAGAGCGTCGACCTGGTCGTCAGCCGGGCCTCGCGGCTCACCCTGCTGGACGAGACCGGCATCTCCTTCCGGGACGCGCACTGGGCGGACGACCTGCGGGAATGGCTGGCCCGCGGGGCCGACGGCAAGCCCGGCAGCTTCGACGCGGACGTCAGCGCGGTGCGGTACTGGAACGCCGGGGACCTGGCCGCGGGGCCGTCCTCGGGGTCGTACGCCACGAAGGGCATGCTCATCGTGCCCGCCTCGACCGCGTGCGTCGCCGGTGTCGCCCTCGGACTGTCCAAGGACCTGCTCCAGCGGGCCGCGAGCGTCACGCTCAAGGAGCGCCGCCGCCTGGTCGTCGCCGTACGGGAGACCCCCCTCAACGGGCAGACGCTGCGCCACCTGGTCACGCTGGACGACGCGGGCGCGACCGTGGTGCCCGCCTCGCCGGCCTTCTACGCGGGCGCGACCCACATCCAGGACCTGGTGGACTTCGTCGCCGGACGCGTCCTGGACGCCGCCGGCGTCCCGCACGAGCTGTACCGGCGCTGGAAGGGCGAGCTGGGCGGCGGCGGCAACTGAGCAGTACCTCTTCGTTTCACGAATTCCCCGACCTTTTCAGCGGAAGGCTTCGAATCGCATGGACGCGGTGGACAGGCAGCTCATCCAGGCCCTGAGGGAGAACGGCCGGGCCTCCTACGCGGAGCTGGGACGCCTCGTCGGTCTGTCGGGACCCAGCGTCACCGACCGCATCAACCGGCTGGAGGCGGCCGGTGTCATCACCGGCTACCGCGCCACCGTGGACTCGGCCTCGCTGGGCCTCGGCGTGACCGCCCTGATCGGCATCTCGCTCTCCGACGCCGCCGACCACGAGGACGTGGCGCGCCGGATGAAGGACTTCACCGAGATCGAGGACTGCTGGTTCATCGCCGGCGACGACTCCTTCATGCTCAAGGTGCGCGCCTCCGACGTGGACGGGCTGGAGAAGATCATCCGGCGGCTCAGCGGCACCCGGGGCGTCTCCCGCACCCGTACCACCATCGTGCTCTCCACCAAGTGGGAGAACCGGGTCGGGGAACTGCCCGAAGAGGTCTAGGGATACCGTTGGCGGTGCTGTCGGAGAAAGGTGTGGGCATGGACGTCGGACTCAAGCGCGAGCTGGAGGAGAAGGTCCGCTCCGGTGAGCGGCTGACTCGGGAGGACGGCATCGCGCTGTACGAGTCGGACGACCTGGCCTGGCTCGGCGGCCTCGCGCACGAGGTGCGGACACGGAAGAACGGCGACGTCGTCCACTTCAACGTCAACCGCCACCTCAACATGACCAACGTGTGCACGGCGTCCTGCGCCTACTGCTCCTTCCAGCGCAAGCCGGGGGAGAAGGACGCGTACACGATGCGCATCGAGGAGGCCGTCAAGCTCGCCAAGGCGATGGAGTCGGAGAACCTCACCGAGCTGCACATCGTCAACGGCCTCCACCCCAACCTGCCGTGGCGCTACTACCCGCGGTCCCTGCGCGAGCTGAAGGCGGCCCTGCCAAACGTCTCGCTCAAGGCCTTCACCGCCACGGAGATCCACCACTTCGAGACCATCTCCGGGCTGTCGGCGTCCGAGATCCTCGACGAGCTGATCGACGCCGGTCTGGAGTCGCTGACCGGCGGCGGCGCCGAGATCTTCGACTGGGAGGTCCGCCAGCACATCGTGGACCACCGCACCCACTGGGAGGACTGGTCCCGCATCCACCGCCTGGCGCACGAGAAGGGTCTCAAGACCCCCTGCACCATGCTGTACGGCCACATCGAGGAGCCCCGCCACCGCGTCGACCACGTGCTGCGGCTGCGCGAGCTGCAGGACGAGACCGGCGGCTTCCAGGTCTTCATCCCGCTGCGCTACCAGCACGACTTCGTCGACATGCAGGACGGCAAGATCCGCAACCGCCTCCAGGCGCGCACGCAGATGGCGACGGGCGCGGAGGCGCTGAAGACGTTCGCCGTCTCGCGGCTGCTGTTCGACAACGTCCCGCACGTGAAGGTCTTCTGGGTCATGCACGGCGTGCAGACCGCCCAGCTGGCCCTCCAGCACGGCGCCGACGACATGGACGGCTCGGTCGTCGAGTACAAGATCACGCACGACGCGGACAACTACGGCACGCCGAACAAGCTGACCCGTGAGGACCTGCTGGAGCTGATCCGCGACGCGGGGTTCCGGCCGGTGGAGCGGAACACGCGGTACGAGATCATCCGGGAGTACGAGGGGCCTGACGCCGGGCGTCGGGAGTCTCCGCAGCCCATGCGGGTGTGAGACGGATCGGGTAGTCGTTCGGCTGCGGGTGCGTGGGGGCTGGTCGCGCAGTTCCCCGCGCCCCTGAGGTGGGTACTCGGGGCGTATGCCCGCACAGGCCCCCGAGGACCAGTACGACGCGGCGCCGTTCGTCCCCGAGCGCGGTGGACTCCCGGCGCTGCGCGAAGCCGCCGCCGGCTGTCGCGGCTGCCCGCTGCACCGCGCCGCCACCCAGACCGTCTTCGGTTCCGGGGACGCCCACGCGCGCGTGATGCTCGTCGGGGAGCAGCCCGGCGACCAGGAGGACCGGCAGGGCAGGCCCTTCGTGGGGCCCGCCGGGAAGCTGCTCGACCGGGCGCTCGCGGACGCCGGGATCGACCCGGCCGAGGCGTACGTCACCAACGCGGTCAAGCACTTCAAGTTCACGCAGGCCGAGCCGAAGAAGCGGCGCATCCACAAGGCGCCGACGCTGCGGGAGATGACGGCGTGCGGCCCCTGGCTGGCCGCCGAGCTGGCCCTGGTGGAGCCGGATCTGATCGTGGTGCTCGGCGCGACCGCGGGCAAGGCGCTGCTGGGCAGCTCGTTCCGGGTCACCGAGGTGCGCGGCACCGTGCTGGAGCGGGAGATCCACGGGCGCCAGGAGCGGCTCGTACCGACCGTGCACCCGTCGTCCGTGCTGCGGGCGGACGACCGCGAGACGGCGTACGAGGGCCTCGTCCACGATCTGGAAACAGCGGCACGCGCCCTGGCGTAAGGGCTACGATGCCCCGGTGGCCCTTACTTTCACCTTTGACCCGGCCGTCACCCCCGAGCTGCGCGACGGCATCCTCGACCTGTGGGCGGACGTCTCCAACGCGGGAGGCGCCGTCGGCTTCGTGCCGCCGGTGACACCGGAGGCGATCCGGCCGGAGCTGGTGAAGCACTTCGCGGCGATGGCGGAGGGACGCACCCGGCTCCTCGTCGGTCACGACGAGCAGGGAAAGGTGGCCGCGACCGCGTTCCTCACCCTCAACACGCACCGGCTGATGACCCACTGGCTGTGGCTGTACACCGTCATGGTGCACCCGCGTCACCAGGGCAAGGGCTACGGCCGTGACCTGCTGGCCGCCGCCGAGGACGCGGCCCGCGGCCTCGACGGCATCGAGGCGATCCGGCTGACCTGCCGCGGCGGCCTCGGCCTGGAGCGGTTCTACGGCTCCTGCGGCTACAAGGAGGTCGGCCGCATCCCGGGCGCGATCCGCGTGGCGCCGGGCGACGACCGCGACGACGTGATCATGCTGCTGCCGCTGGGCTGAGGCGGCCGTCCGTACCCCGGCGCAAGATCGGCGGCAGCGCGTGCTTCACTGGATGCTGACCCTTTTGTGCCGCCTTTTCGATCGGAAGAGTGGATTGCGATGCTCCGCTACACGCTGATGCGCCTCGGGATCTTCGTGGGCTGCCTCGTGGTCGTCTGGGGCCTCGTCTACTCCGGCGTCGTCCCGCGCGGCCTCGGCGCCTCCAACGGCATGTGGGTGCTGCTGCTGTCGCTGGTGATCTCCGCCCCGATCAGCTTCGTGGTGCTGCGCAAGGAGCGCGACCGCGCCTCCGAGCAGATCGTCCAGAAGGTCGACCGGGTCAAGGCCAACCTGGACGCCAACCGCAGCCAGGAGGACGTGGCGGACGACGCGGCCCGCGCGCAGGGAGCGTCCTAACTACCCTTGCCCTCATGGGTGCTGTGAAGACCAAGCGGATGCCGCGGGCCGTCCGTGAGCAGCAGATGCTGGACGCGGCCGTACGGATCTTCGGGCAGCGCGGGTACATGGCGGCCTCGATGGACGACATCGCGGAACTCGCGGGCGTCTCGAAGCCGCTCGTGTATCTGTACCTGAACTCCAAGGACGACCTCTTCCTCGCCGTCATCCGCCGTGAGGCCGCCGCGCTCACCGAGGCCGTGCGCACGGCCGTGCGGCTGGACCAGCCCGCCGACCGGCGGCTGTGGGACGGGCTGCTGGCATTCTTCACGCACACCGCGCGGCACCCCGACGCCTGGTCCGTGCTGCACCTCCACGCCCGCACCCACGGCGAGCCGTTCGCCGCCGAGGTCACCGCGATGCGGGCGGAGATCGTCACGTTCGTCACGCGGCTGATCGCCGTCGCCGCGCGGGAGGCCCACCGCAACCCCGACCTCGCCGACCACGAGGTCGCCGGGCTCGCCGAGGCCCTCGTCGGTGCCGCCGAGTCGCTCGCCGCCTGGGCCAACACCGGCGACGGCGTCGGCGCCCGGCAGGCCGCGGCCACACTGATGAACTTCGCGTGGGCGGGCCTCGGCTCCCTCATGGCGGGCCGGGCCTGGTCACCGCCGGCACCGTGACGTCGCGTCGCCGGTCAGGCCGGTGCGGTCGTCACGCTGCCGGTCAGGTGGGTGCGGCCGTCGGATGAGCGCAGCTCGAAGCGGCCCGAGGCGTCCGCCGCGTACACCACCGTCGCCGGCAGCGGTACCGGTGCCCTGAACTCGGCCCGCACGACGGCCGCTTCGGGGCTGCCGTGCGCGGCCAGGCAGCGGGCCACCGTCCACATGCCGTGCGCGATGGCCCTCGGGAAGCCGAACAGGCGGGCGGTGAGCGGGTGCAGGTGGATGGGGTTGCGGTCGCCCGAGACGGCGCCGTAGCGGCGGCCGAGGTCGGCGCCGGGCCGCCACTCCGCGACGGCGGGCAGCGGTGACGGGGCCTGCGGGCCGGGCACGGGCGCCCCGGAGTGCTCGCCGGCCGTGCGGTGCCGCGCCAGATAGGTGCTCGTCGACTCCCAGACGACCCGCCCCGTCCCCGCGTCCCGCAGCTCGGTGACGACGGCCGCCTCCGTGCCCCGCCGGTGCGGTGCCAACCGGTCGACGCGCACGGCGAGTTCGTAGGTGCCCGTCGCCGGGAGGGCGCGGTGCCTGCGGATCCCGATCGACGTGTGGACCAGGCCGAGCAGCGGCAGCGGGAAGTCCCGGCCGCTCATCAGCCGCATGGCGAGCGGGAAGCCGAGGACGTGCGGGTAGGTGAGCGGGAGGGCGTCCTCGCCGGTGGCGAAGCCGCAGACCCGTTCGTAGGCGGAGAGCCGCGCGAGGTCGACCCGCAGGCCGGGCAGGACCAGGCGGGTGCGGGGGAAGGGCGCGTCCGGGCGGGGCCGCTTGAACGGGGACAGCAGCGCCCCGCGCGCCAGCAGCGGCGTGAGGGCGGGGGGCTTGCCGAGGACGGTTCCGGTCGTCATCACGCCCCCAGCAGGCTCTGGCCGCACACCCGGACGACCTGCCCGTTGACCGCGCCGGAGGCCGGATGCGCCAGCCAGGCGACGGTCTCGGCGACGTCGACGGGCAGTCCGCCCTGCGCGAGGGAGTTCATCCGGCGGCCGGCCTCGCGGATGAGAACGGGGACCGCCGCGGTCATCTTCGTCTCGATGAACCCGGGCGCGACCGCGTTCACCGTCACCTGGTGCCCGGCCAGCGCGTGCGGGGCGAGGGCGCGGACCAGGCCGGCGATCCCCGCCTTGCTCGCCGCGTAGTTGGTCTGCCCGGCGTTGCCCGCGAGGCCCGCGATGGAGGCGGTGGCGACGATCCGCCCGTGCGGGCGGAGCGCGCCCCGCGCGAGCAGCGCGTCCGTGGTGCGCAGGACGCTCGCCAGGTTGACCTCCAGGACGGAACTCCAGCGCTCGGCGGGCATGTTGGCCAGCCGGCGGTCACGGGTGACGCCCGCGTTGTGCACCAGCACGTCCAGGCCGTCGGGCAGGGCACCGGCGATCCGCTCGCCCGCGTCGGCCGCCGTGATGTCCAGCGCGAGCGCGCTGCCGCCGAGCCGCGCGGCGAGCCGTTCGGCCTCCTCCTGCGCGGACGGCACGTCGAGGACGACGACCCGCGCGCCGTCCCGGGCCAGCGTCTCGGCGACGGCCGCGCCGATGCCCCGGGCGGCCCCGGTGACCAGCGCGGTACGGCCGGACAGCGGGCGGTCCCAGTCGTCCGGGGCGGTGGTGTCGCGGGCGTCGACGTGGATCACCTGGCCGCTGACGTAGGCGGACTTGGGGGAGAGCAGGAAGCGCAGGGTGGACTCGGCGGCGGCCGGGTCGGTGAGCCGGACCAGGTTCACCGTCCTGCCTCCGCCGATCTCCTTGCCCAGCGAGCGCGTGAAGCCCTCCAGGGCCTGCTGGGCCGCCGCCTCATGGTGGTCGGCGGCATCCGGTGGGGCGCCCAGCACGACCACCCGGCCGCTCGTGGCGACCGACCGGACGACCGGGTGCAGGGCGGCGTGCACCTCGGCGAGCGCGCCGACGTCCCGTACTCCGGTGGCGTCGAGGACGACGGCGGCGGGGTCGCGCTCCCCGGCGTCGAGACCGGTGCGCGCCAGGACCTGCTCCAGGCCGGGCATGCCCTTGCCCGCCGTCAGGTGCAGCAACCCGCCGGTGAACACGGGTCGTTCGGCCGACCAGCGGGCCAGCGGGGCCGGGCGCGGCAGCCCGAGACGGCGGGTCAGAAAGCGACCGGGCGCGGTGCCGGTGAAGGTCAGATAGCGGTCGGCCATGCCGGGCGCCCTCCCTGGTCTGCCCAGATTGCTCACTCTCACAGGGCTTACTCCGCCTGCTTACTCTGGAGTAAGGTTACCGCCGGTAATGCTATGCCATTGAAGAGGCGTACAGTCAATGTGAGCCCCCCTCACGTAATCCCCGAGGTTGCACAGCCCCGGCCCCGGACCCGCCCGGAACCCGCACAAGGCCCCCACAGGGGCGCCGTACGATCCGGTACTTAACCGGCGGTAACCCTGCGCGCGGGCCGTCGCCGGTGAACGCCCCGCACCGCGAGGCGCGTACGTCATGCAGCAAGCAGTTCCACGCTGCACGCCCCAGGAGCCGCCCCGTGTCCACCCCCTACTCGCCCTCCGCCGCTTTCGAGGATCTCGACGGCCCCCGGGGACCCGTCCTCGTCGAGCCCGAGACCAAGCGGCTGGACGGGGCCGTACGGGAGGCGTCCGTGCCGCCGCTCGCCCGGCCCGTGCGGCACGGCTCGCTCGCCGACCTGCCCTTCGAGAACGCCGACGCGGCGCCCGCCTCGGTCGTGCTCAGCAGGCGGCAGCCGGACGGCCGGTGGACCGACGTGACCGCCGAGCGGTTCGCCGCCGAGGTGCAGGCCGTCGCGAAGGGGCTGATCGCCGAGGGGCTCGTGCCGGGCGACCGGATCGCGGTCATGGCCCGTACGACGTACGAGTGGACGCTGCTGGACTTCGCCGCCTGGGCCGCCGGCCTGGTCACCGTCCCCGTCTACCCGACCTCCTCCATCTACCAGACCCGCTGGATCCTCCAGGACTCCGGTGCGGTCGCCGTCGTCACCGAGACCGTCGCGCAGGCCGCCGCCCTCGGCCCCGAGCGCCCCCACCTGCCCGACCTGCGGCACGTGTGGGTGATCGAGAAGGGGCATGTCGAGCGGCTGGGCGAGCTGGGCGCGGCCACCGTCCCCGACCAGGAGGTCGCCGTACGGCGCGGGATGCTCGGCCCGGACACCCTCGCCACGCTCATCTACACCTCCGGCACGACCGGCCGCCCCAAGGGCTGCGTGCTCTCCCACGGCAACTTCTTCGCCGAGGTCGACAACGCCGTCGAGCTGCTCTACCCGGTCTTCCGCGCGGAGACCGGGGAGGAGCCGTCGGTGCTGCTCTTCCTGCCGATGTCCCATGTGTTCGGCCGGATGGTCGCCGTCGCGTGCGTCCGCGCCCGGGTCCGCCTCGGACACGCCCCGAGCCTGAAGGCGGAGGACCTGCTGCCGGACCTCGCGGCCTTCCGGCCGACCTGTCTGCTGACCATCCCGTACATGCTGGAGAAGGTCTACAACTCGGCCCGCGCCAAGGCCGAGGCCGGCGGCCGGGTCGCCGCCTTCGACCGCGCGGCCGCGGTGGCCCGCCGCTACGGCGCCGCCCTGGAGGCCCGGCAGGCGGGCACCGGCAGCGGCCCCACCCGCTCCCTGAAGACCGCCCGCACCTTCTACGACCCACTGGTCTACCGCAAGATCCGGGCCGCCATGGGCGGCCGGGTCAAATACGCCATCTGCGGCGGCTCCCCGCTCGGCCGCCGCCTCGCCGCCTTCTACGCGGGCGCCGGCATCCAGGTCTTCGAGGGGTACGGCCTGACCGAGACCACCGGCGCCACGACCGTCACCCCGCCGCTCAAGCCCCGCCTCGGCACGGTCGGCTGGCCGCTGCCCGGCACGCGCGTGCGGATCGCCGCCGACGGGGAGATCCTCGTCTCCGGCGACCACGTGCTGCGCGGCTACTGGGACCCGCAGGCCGGCGGGGTCGTCCCCGCGACCCGCGACGGCTGGCTGCCCACCGGTGACCTAGGCGAACTCGACGACGAGGGCTACCTCACCATCACCGGCCGCAAGAAGGAGATCATGATCACGGCGGGCGGCAAGAGCATCGCCCCCGCCCCGCTGGAGAACTGGCTGCGCCAGCACCCGCTGATCTCCCAGGTGATGCTGGTGGGCGACGGCCGCCCCTACGTCTCCGCGCTGATCACCCTCGACATGGACGGCGTCTCCCACTGGCGCCGCATGAACGGCAAGCACCCCGTCCCAGCGGAACTCCTCGTCGACGACCCGGAGCTGAGGGCCGTACTCCAACGGGCTTTGGACGAGGCCAACAAACTGGTCTCCCGCCCCGAATCCATCCGCCGCTTCACCGTCCTCCCGACCGACTTCACGGAGATGGCCGGCCACCTCACCCCGTCGATGAAGCTGCGCCGCGAGGCGGTCCTGCGGGACTTCGCGGCGGAGGTGGAAGGGCTGTACGCGCAGTAGAGGCCGGGGCCGTGGGAGCCTGCAGCCCGCGCCGGTGCCGCACCACCGTGTCCGCGAACGCCCGCGCCGCCGGGGCCAGGGCGTCCCAGCGGCGTACGGCCCACCCGACGGGCAGCGGGCGCAGACCGGGCAGGGGGAGCAGCCGCAGCGACCCGTCACCGGCCTGCTCAAGTCCCGGAAAGGCGGGCACCACCGCGCGGCCGACGCCCAGTTCGGCCAGCAGCAGGGCCGTGTCCCAGTCGGCGACGCTCGTGTCGTACGCGAACCGCACACCCGCCTCCGCGCAGGCGGCCTCCAGCTGGGCGGCGGACGCCGAGTTCGGGGGCAGGCGGATCACGCGCAGCCCGGCCACATCGGC
Source organism: Streptomyces griseosporeus (assembly GCF_014656055.1). GTDB lineage: Bacteria > Actinomycetota > Actinomycetes > Streptomycetales > Streptomycetaceae > Streptomyces > Streptomyces griseosporeus. The sequence goes on along the minus strand of NZ_BNBR01000008.1, from coordinate 326,717 downwards.
CGCCTCCACACGCTCCCGCCCGGCGAGGGGATCGTCCGGGCGCACCGCCAGCATCCACGGCAACTCCACCACCGCCCGCTGCTCGATGCCCCGCACCGGCGGGCCCAGGGTGATCCACGCCAGGTCGAGGGTGCCGTCGGCGAGCGCGTCGAAGCTGCCGCGGCCCGAACTGACCGTGCGGAACTCCAGGTTGACCTCGGGGTAGCGGCGGCGGAACGCCACCACCGCGTCGGACATGAAGTGCCGCACCGTGGTCGCCCCGGTCGCCACCCGCACGTACCCGCGCTCGCCGCTGCCCAGATCCCGCAACCGCCGGACGGCCAGATCCAGCCCGGAGATCCCCTCGGCGGCGGCCTCCTCCAGGATCCGTCCCGCCCGCGTGGGCACGACCCCGCGCGGCTGCCGCTCCAGCAGGGCCACGCCGGTCTCCCGCTCCAGCCGCTTCACGTGCTGGCTCACCGCCGACTGGGTACACCCCAGCTCCCGGGCCACGGCACTGAGGCTCCCGGCCCGGCACACGGCCACGAACACCCGCAGGTCGTCGAGGGTCATGGCCCCCAAGCTACAGCTTGGGTCAAGCGACAAATCCCAAGGATTGACTGGCCTTTGACCGGTGTACGACGATCTTCCCAGGGCCCCAAGGGCGGCAACCCGCTCCCCCGGGAGGAGCGGGTGCCGACCCGCCATCCCCCCGTCCGCGCACGCTCCCGAAGGAGCACGGTGACCGTGTCCCCCAGCCTCCGAGCAGCACGCGCCCTCCTCGTCGAAGCGGGCGCCGACCGCATCCCGCACCCCGGCGGCACGCTCCTCGCCCACCTCGACCGGGTGCACGCCCGCCTCGCCGCGTGGGACGCCCGTCCGGCCCTGCGGCTCGCGGGCCTGTGCCACGCCTGCTACGGCACCGACGGCTTCCCCGAGCCCCTGCTCCCGCTCGACCGGCGCGCCGACCTGGCCGCCGTGATCGGGGCGGAGGCCGAGGAGATCGTCCGGCGCTACGCGGGGTGCGCGCGAGAGGCGACGTATCCCACGCTGGACGGCCCGGACGCCCGCTTCCACGACCGCTTCACCGGTACGGCCGTGCCCGCCACGGCCGCCGAGACGCGGGACTTCGCCGAGCTGACCGCCGCCAACGAACTCGACCTCGCCGCCGAGAACCCGGACTTCCGCGCCCGCCACGGCCGCGACCTCCTCGCCCTCTTCACCCGCCTGCGCCCCCTGCTGACCGAGGCGGCGTGGACGGACTGCCGGGCACTGCTCGGCCAGACCTGACGTGAGTCCCCGACGACGGATGCCGGGCGATTGTGCCCACCCAGGGGCGCGGGGCTGTGTCGATATGCGGCTCCGCCGCGTGGGCGCGATCAGCCACGACGTACCCGCACCCGCCTACGAACCGCTGCCTCCCCAGGACTTGCGCACCGCGAGGAACGCCTGCGCCGCCGTCTCGCCCAAGGTGGTGTCCTGGGCCCGTACCGTCTGCCACAGCCGTGTGAAGCCCGCCCCCTCCAGCAGGGCGGTCAGCTGCTCCGGGCGGCGGCGCCGGAAGTCCAGGGAGACCGGGTGGCCCCACGGACGGTCCAGGTGGAGGGGTTCGTCGCCCGTCTGGAAGCCGAGGAGGAGCGGTGCGCCGGGGGCCAGGACGCGGTGCAGTTCCGCGAAGAGGGCCGGGAGGTCATCGTCGGGGGTGTGGATCGTGGAGTACCAGCACACCGCCCCGGCAAGGCTCCCGTCCGCAACGTCCAGCCGCGCCATCGAGCCCTGCTCGAACCGCAGCCCCGGGTTCTCCCGCCGCGCGATCGCCACCATCGACTCCGACAGGTCGAGCCCGTACACCGACAGGCCGAGCGAGGCGAGGTACGCCGTGATCCGCCCGGGGCCGCAGCCCAGGTCGGCCACCGTGCCCTCCCCGCCGACGAGTTCGGCGAACGCCACCAGCTGGGCCCGGTCCAGCGGGCGCCCGGCCAGGGTGTCGCGGAAGTGCTCGGCGTAGTCCTCGGCGATGGTGTCGTAGAAGCGGCGGGTGGAGGTGAGGGAGTCGGTCATGGGCGGAGCGTAGGGGGCCCCACTGACACCGAGGGGCCGCTGAAGTGGGTCCCGCCTCACCCCACCCCCGCCCACCGCAGCACCGCCGTAGCCCCCGCCGCCCCGAGCACCACCACCGCGAACGGCGCCCGGCGCCACGCCAGTACGGCGCCCACCAGGACGCCGGCCGGGCGGGCCCAGCCCGCGAAGGCGCCGGCCTCGGTCAGTGCGCCCGTGGCCAGCAGGGCGACCAGCAGGACGATCGCGCCGGCCGAAAGCAGCTCCTGTACCCGGGGCGGGAGCGTGACCCGGCCGTGCAGGACCGGCCCGATCAGCCGGAAGGCGTACGTCCCCACCGCCAGCGCGAGGATCGCCGCGACCGTGGCGTTCACGCCGTACGCCCCTTCCCGTGCAGCGCCAGCCCGGCGAGCGCCAGCAGCACCGGCACCCCGGCCGGCACGTACGGCGTGACCGCGAGCGCCAGTGCCGCGCCGAGCAGCGCGGAGCGCCGTACCGCGGCGTCGGTGCGCAGGGCGGGCAGGACCAGGGCGACGAGGACGGCGGGGAAGGCGGCGTCGAGGCCGTAGGTGCTGGTGTCGCCCAGGGCACTGCCGGCGAGCGCCCCGCACAGCACACCCGCGTTCCACACGGCGAACAGCCCGAGGCCCGACACCCAGAAGGCAATCCGGCGGCGCGCCGGGTCGCTCTGCGCGAGGGCGAAGGCGACGGTTTCGTCGGTCACCAGGTGCGCGCCGAGAAGACGGGCGGCGCGGCCCCGGCCGAGGACGTCGGCGACGGCGAGACTGTAGGCGGCCGTACGGGTGTTCAGCAGCAGCCCGGTCGCCGCCGCGGCCAGCGGCCCGCCCCCGGCGAGCAGGATGCCGACGGCGCTGAACTGGGCCGAGCCCGCGTACACCACCAGCGACATCACGACCGGCACCCACACCGGCAGCCCGCCGGCGACGGCGATCGCGCCGAAGGACACGCCGACGATGCCGCTGGCCAGCCAGACGAGTGAACTGTCCCGGACGAGGGAACCGACCTCGGGTGTTCGGAGAAGCGAACGCATGTTTTCTACAATGAACAACAGGCGTTGTGTTCGTCAAGGCGAACAGTCGTACCGGCCCAGCGAACGGAATCGAAGGTCACCCCGTGATGTCCCAGCCCTCCGCCCGGCTTCCCATGGAGTGGATCGCCGCCTCCCTCAAGCGCGAGCGCACCCGCGCCGGACTCTCCCTGTCCGAGCTGGCCAAGCGCGCCGGCGTCGCGAAGTCCACGCTCTCCCAACTGGAGGCGGCGAGCGGCAATCCGGGCGTGGAGACGATCTGGGCGCTGGCGGTTGCCCTCGGCGTGCCGTTCAGCGCGCTGGTGGAGCCGCCGACCCAGTCGCTCCAGGTGATCCGGGCGGGGGAGGGGCCGGCCGTGGCCTCGGAACGGGCCGACTTCGTCGCCACCCTGCTCGCGGCGAGCCCCCCGGGCGCGCGCCGGGACATCTATCACATCCGCGCGGAACCGGGCACCGCCCGGGAGTCGGCGCCGCATATCCCCGGCACCGTCGAGCACCTGATCGTCGGCAGCGGAAAGGTGAAGGCCGGGCCGCTGGGAGAAGGCGTGGAGCTGAATCCCGGGGATTACGCGACGTATCGCGGCGATGTTCCGCACGCGTACGAGGGTTTGCTGCCCGGGACGTCTTTCGTGCTGGTCATGCAGCACGTGTAGGGCCGGGGCGGCCCGCGCCGGGAAAGGGCAGGAGCCCCGTCGCCGTACGGCGCGGGGCTCCTTGGGTACTGCACTCAGACTGCGATCATGATGCGATCGAGAAATCGATCAGACCGGGGTGACGTTCTCCGCCTGCGGGCCCTTCGGGCCCTGGGTGACGTCGAAGGACACCTGCTGGTTCTCCTCGAGCGACCGGAAACCGGACGCGTTGATCGCGGAGTAGTGGACGAAGACGTCGGGGCCGCCGCCTTCCTGGGCGATGAAGCCAAAGCCCTTTTCGGCGTTGAACCACTTAACGGTTCCGGTAGCCATAAGCCCTCCTTGGGCTCAAAGGGTTGCCCTGCTCCAGAACCAGCAAGTGTGAAGACAAGTTCTGCACAACTGCATCCGCCTGAAAAGACGAGAGCCCGCGGTCACATGCTCCGCAGGCTCTGTACTGCAAGGGAAACCAAACTGCAACTTGTGGCGAGCGTAGCACGGGGAGACCGGAAAGCAATAGAGGTCAAGATCACGTCACTCGGATGTTTGAGCCGGATCACCCGTTCGACGGCAGGGGCGCCGGTCGTGCCGCCGCCCCCCGGGTCTAGTCTCGCGATGTGGACAATTCTCGCACCCGGCCGCGCGTCGGCCACATCCAGTTCCTGAACTGCCTGCCCCTGTACTGGGGGCTCGCGAGAACCGGCACGCTCCTCGACTTCGAGCTGACCAAGGACACCCCGGAGAAGCTCAGCGAGCAGCTCGTGCGGGGCGACCTCGACATCGGTCCGATCACCCTGGTCGAGTTCCTGAAGAACGCCGACGACCTCGTCGCCTTCCCCGACATCGCCGTCGGCTGCGACGGGCCCGTGATGTCGTGCGTGATCGTCTCCCAGGTCCCGCTGGACCGCCTCGACGGCGCCCGGGTCGCCCTCGGCTCGACCTCCCGCACCTCCGTCCGCCTCGCCCAGCTGCTGCTGGCGGAACGGTTCGGCGTACGGCCCGACTACTACACCTGCCCGCCCGACCTCAGCCTGATGATGCAGGAGGCCGAGGCCGCCGTCCTCATCGGCGACGCCGCGCTGCGGGCCAACCTCCACGACGGCCCGCGCTACGGCCTCGCCGTGCACGACCTGGGCGCGCTGTGGAAGGAGTGGACCGGCCTGCCGTTCGTCTTCGCGGTGTGGGCCGCCCGCCGGGACTACCTCCGGCGCGAGCCCGTCATCACCCGCCGCGTCCACGAGGCGTTCCTCGCCTCGCGCAACCTCTCCCTGGAGGAGGTCGGCAAGGTCGCCGAACAGGCCGCCCGCTGGGAGGCCTTCGACGAGCCGACCCTCGCCCAGTACTTCACCACCCTCGACTTCAGCTTCGGCCCGGCCCAGCTGGAGGCCGTCGCGGAGTTCGCCCGCCGGGTCGGCCCGACGACCGGCTTCCCGGCGGACGTGAAGGTGGAACTGCTGCAGGCGTGAGCCCCGGGGTGCCACGGCCGTGAGTTGCGAGGCCTGCCGCACTACCCTGCTGGGGAGACTCCGCCGGGGGACGGGTGCACGCCCGTCGGCCGGTGCGGGGGACCGGCGCCCGGCGCCGGGACACGGTGGCGCGCGCCGCCGGTGTACGGGGGAGGGAAGACGCCATGCAGCCGCTCGCAGCCGACGAACCCGCCGCCGTGGGGCCCTACCGGCTGCTCGGCCGGCTCGGCTCCGGCGGGATGGGCCGGGTCTACCTGGGCCGCAGCGCCGGCGGGCGCACGGTCGCCGTGAAGGTCGTGCACCCGCACTTCGCGCTCGACGAGGAGTTCCGCGCCCGCTTCCGCCGCGAGGTCGAGGCGGCCCGGCGGGTCGGCGGCGCCTGGACCGCCTCCGTGCTCGACGCCGACCCGGACGCTCCCGTGCCGTGGGCCGCCACCGCCTACGCCGCCGGGCCCTCGCTCGCCGCCGCCGTCGCCGCGCACGGCCCGCTGCCCGTCGCGTCCGTACGGGCCCTGGGCGCGGGGCTCGCCGAGGCGCTCGCGGCCGTCCACGAACTGGGCCTGGTCCACCGGGACGTGAAGCCGTCCAACGTGCTGCTCACCCTCGACGGCCCGCTGCTCATCGACTTCGGCATCGCCCGCGCCACCGACGGCACCGCCTCCCTCACCTCCACCGGCGTCTCCGTCGGCTCGCCCGGTTACATGTCCCCCGAGCAGATCCTCGGCAAGGGCGTCACCGGCGCGGCCGACGTGTTCTCCCTCGGCGCGGTCCTGGCGTACGCCGCGACCGGCGCACCCCCGTTCGCCGGGGACTCCTCGGCCGCGCTGCTCTACCAGGTCGTGCACGAGGAGCCCGACCTCGGCGGGCTCGACGGCGAACTACGGGAGTTGGCGGCGCACTGCCTGGCCAAGGACCCGGCGGCCCGCCCCGCCCCGGCGGAGATTGCCCGGCGGCTCGCCCCCCAGGGCGCGGCACGGCTCGTGGCGGGCGGCTGGCTGCCGGGCGCGCTGGTGGAACAGGTGAGCCGCAGCGCCGTACAGCTGCTGAACCTGGAGGCGGGGGAGGGGCCGGTGTCGGGGCCGGTGGGGTTCGGTGGGGTGGTGGAGGAGACGGGGGGCGGTCCTGCGGCACCTGTCCCGGCGTCGGCTCCCGCTGTGGCCCCGGCCTCGGCGTCCGCAGGGTCCTCTGCCGTCGAAGGGGCCTCCGTGGCGGGCGTGTTCGGGCCGCCGCCGGTGATGCCGGCCGTGCCGCGGCAGACGGCACCCGGCGCGGAGACCGCCGTACCGCGGGAAGCCGTACCTCGGCATGCCGTTCCACGGGACGCCGTACCGCCGGACGCCGTAGCGCAGGACCCGCCCGGAGGCGGCCGGTCGCGGCCCGGGCGGCTGTCGGTCACCGTGGCCGCCGACGCGGCGCCCGTCGCGGGCGGCCGGGGGCGGCGGCTGAGCTGCACGGTGGCGCTCGCGGTCGCCGGGGCGCTCGCGGCCGTGACGGTCGGTTCGGTCTTCGTCCTGGACCTGCTGCCCGGACAGGGCACCAAGGACAACAGCAGCAGCGGCAGCCACGCCTCCCCGTCGGCCGGTGAGCCGGACGCCGCCGCCCCCGCCCCGTCCGGCCCCGTCCCCGCCCGCTACCTCGGCACCTGGGAGGGCCAGGGCACCGGCCTGGGCGGCGCCTTGCCCATGGGCACCTTCCGGGTGACCGTCCGTCAGGCCGAGGCCGGCCAGCAGGTGGGCGAGGTGCGCAACACCGACCAGCTCGGCGGCGTCTGCACCGACGTCCTGACGCTGAAGCAGGTCACGAAGACCGAGCTGGTCGCCTCGTCGGCCGGGGCGAAGACCAACCACGCCGGATGCGACCAAGGGCGGCACACCGTGCGCCTCGTGCCGGAGGGCGACGACCTCGTCTACAAGTCCGACAGCTCGGCGTCGGGCAACCCGGTCGCCCGGCTGTCGAAGATCGGCTGACGGTGTCCCCCGGGCCGGCCCTCCCCGTGGACGTCGACGTGGACGTGCTCCTCGTCGCCGTCGCCGCCGTCTGGGGAGCGCTCGCCGGGACGCTGCTGCCGCGCGCCGCGTACCGCTTCGCCGTACCCGCCGGGGAGGACTGGCGGGGCACTTGCCCTGCCGGGCACCCGGTGCCGGGCTGGCTGGGGCGGGCGCGCTGCCGGGCGTGTCCCGCGCCGGGCGCACGGTACGGCTCCGGAGCGGCGGCCCTGTCCCTCGCCACCGCCCTCGTCTGTGCCGCGCTCGCCGCGGCCACGGGCCCGCGCCCCGAGCTGGCGGTGTGGCTGCTGCTCGCGCCGGTCGGGGTGCTGCTGACGGTGGTGGACGTGCGGGTGCAGCGGCTGCCGGACGCGCTGACCCTGCCGCTCGCCGCCGCCGCGCTCGGCCTGCTCGGCCTCGCCGCGTTCGCGCCCGAGCACGCGGGCCGCTGGCCGACGGCCCTGTATGGCGCGTTCGCCCTGGGCGGCGGCTACTTCCTGCTGTTCTTCCTCAACCCCGGCGGCATGGGCTTCGGCGACGTGAAGCTGGCGCTCGGCGCGGGCGCCGTCCTCGGCTGGTACGGCTGGGGCACGGTCCTGCTCGGCACGTTCGCCGGGTTCGCGTGCGGGGCGCTGTACGGCGGCGCCCTCGTCGTCGCGGGCCGCGCCGGGCGGCGTACGGCGATCCCCTTCGGGCCGTTCATGGTGGCGGGGGTGTTCGTGGGGGTGCTGGTCGGCGCGTACGCGGCGTGAGACGGACGTGCGGCGGGCGGGTGGCGGGCGTGAGCCGGGGCGGGCGGCGCCGTCGGCCTGACGTCGGTGCCGTAAAACACCTGGCGTAGGCTGGTTCGGTCCGCCCACCCGTCTCCCACCACCACCCTTCCATCGAGCGCTTCGCGCCACCTCCTTGATCCTTGACGAAAGGGACGCCCCGGTGACCGAGAAGGCCGACCTCCAGTCCGTCCTCGACCGAGCCGCAGCGGGCGGACGCATCACGCCCGAGGAGGCGCTCGACCTCTACCGCGACGCCCCCCTGCACGCGCTGGGCGCCGCCGCCGACGCCGTACGCCGCCGCAGGTACGCGGGCACCGAGCACATCGCGACGTACATCATCGAGCGGAACATCAACTACACGAACGTGTGCGTCACGGCGTGCAAGTTCTGCGCCTTCTACGCCGCCCCGAAGGACACGGCCAAGGGCTGGACCCGCGACCTCGACGACATCCTGCGCCGCTGCGCGGAGACCGTCGAGCTGGGCGGCACGCAGATCATGTTCCAGGGCGGCCACCACCCGGACTTCGGCGTCGAGTACTACGAGACGCACTTCAAGGCCATCAAGGACGCCTTCCCGCAGCTGGTGATCCACTCGCTGGGCGCGTCCGAGGTCGAGCACATGGCCCGGATCAGCGGCGTGTCCGTCGAGGAGGCCATCACCCGCATCCACGAGGCCGGCCTCGACTCCTTCGCCGGCGCCGGCGCGGAACTGCTCCCCGAGCGCCCCCGCAAGGCGATCGCGCCCCTGAAGGAGTCCGGCGAGCGCTGGCTGGAGATCATGGAGACCGCGCACCGGCTGGGCGTGGAGTCCACCTCCACGATGCTGATGGGCACCGGCGAGACCAACGCCGAGCGCATCGAGCACCTGCGGATGATCCGTGACGTCCAGGACCGCACGGGCGGCTTCCGGGCGTTCATCCCGTACACCTACCAGCCCGAGAACAACCACCTGAAGGGCCGCACCCAGGCCACCCTCTTCGAGTACCTGCGGATGATCGCGATCGCCCGCCTGTTCCTCGACAACGTGGCCCACATCCAGGGTTCCTGGCTCACCACCGGCAAGGAGGTCGGCCAGCTGTCCCTGCACTACGGCGCGGACGACCTCGGCTCGATCATGCTGGAGGAGAACGTGGTGTCGTCGGCCGGCGCCAAGCACCGCTCCAACCGGCTGGAGATCATCGACCTGATCCGCAAGGCCGGCCGCGTGCCCGCGCAGCGCTCCACGACGTACGAGCACCTCGTCGTCCACGACGACCCGGCCAACGACCCCGTCGACGACCGCGTCGTCTCCCACATCTCCTCGACGGCCATCGAGGGCGGCACAGCCCACCCCGAACTGAAGCTCCTCACCTCCAACTGAACCGACCGTGCTGACACTTCATGCCGCGGACGAGGTGCGGTACGTCTGGGAGGACGACGCTGAGCCGGTCAAGGACGGTGCCGTGGCGGTGGACGGCATCCGGATCGCCGCGGTGGGGCCGCTCGCCGAGCTGGAGCAGCGGTTCCCGGGGGCGCGCGTACGCCGCTGGCCCGGGGTGCTCGGCCCGGCCCGGATCCACCCGGGCCCGCTGCCGGAGGCCCCGTCGCCGCGCGAACGCGTGCACGCGGTGCTGAAGTCGGGCGCGGTCGCGGTGCTGGAGGAGCACGTCGGCTCACCCGAACTGCGGGCCGCCGCCGAGCGCAACGACGTGGTGGTGCTCGCGCGGGCCCGCCGTACGGCCCTGGTGGAGCTGGGCCGTGCGGACCTGGCCGTGTTCGACGCGACCGGCGCCTGCATCGCCACGGTGTGCGCCGGGCGCCTGGTGCACCGCCGCCGCTAGGCCGGGTCGCGGAGCCCCTAACCGGTGAAGGCCTCCGCGAACGCCCCCGAACTCTGCGTCACCCCACTGCAGTTCGTCAGGGCGTCCTCCGTGGCGGAGCTGGCGGCACACTGCCGGTCCCGGAACGTCGACCACATCGACAGCCACGCGATGCCCTTCTCCTCCGCGAACGCCCGGACCTGCGCCGCGTCGGCGAGGCCGAACGTCTCGCCGCTCACGTCGTTGACGCCGATCATCGAGGTGAGCGCCATGCCACGCCAGGCCGCCGCGTCGGACAGCCCGAAGACGCTCTTCAGCTGGGCGTGCGCGGCGGTGGCGGAGGTCAGCGCGTAGTCGCCCATGTCGCCGGTGTAGGACTCGCCGTAGTTCATGGTCATGAGGTTGACCGTGGAGACCTGCACGTCGTACGTGTTCGCGGACGCGAGCAGCGCCAGTGAGTCGGCGTCCAGCCCCGACGGCATCACCGGCAGCGTGAACGACACCTTCAGCGCGGGCCGTTCCTTCTGCAGCAGCGCGATGGCCTGCGAGCGCAGGGCGACGGAGGCCGCGTCGGTCAGCTCGTCGCCCTCGATGTCGAAGTCGGCCTCGGAGGCGCCCGCGGCGTCCAGGGCGGCGGCGTAGGCCGCGGCCAGCCCGGCCGCGCTGTCGCAGGTCGCGGCCAGCTCCTTGCCGGACGCGCCGCCGAAGGAGACCCGCACGCGCGCCCCGCCCGCCGTCAGCCCGGCGATCCGGGACCTGACCGCCGTATCGCCGACGGCATACGTGCCGTTCCACTCCGGCGTGCAGCCACTGCCGTCCGAGATGACGAAGGCCAGGTTGTACACCGCCGCGGAGCCCGCGGAGTCACCGCTGGAGGCGGCGGTGGCGCTGACGTACGGCTGGTAGGTCGTGGAGGACTCCGGCGGGGCATCAGACGAACAGCCCGCCGCGCCCAGGAACGCCGTACAGATCAGCCCGGCCGTCAGCGTACGGAAACCCCTCATTGCGCGTGCACCCGCTCTCGTGAATTACGTCTACCGCACCGAAATTGTCACGCAAAGCTGAGCGGTTCCTTTCAGTTTCCGCGCGTTTCCGCAGGTACAGGCCGTGTCTCTCAGGAAAAGGACAGGCTCGGGCCCGTCTCATGGGTGCCGCACAAGAAGCTGAGAGTTTCCGTCACAAAAAGCGTCCCTAACATCCGGGGAATGCATTCCGAGCCTGCCATCGAAAACCGCGCCCCGGCGCGCGGGCGCCGCCGCAAGCGCGCCGCCGGATCCGCCGAGGGACCCGTGTTCGTTGACAACTCCGGCCGCCGCGCCAAGCTGCTGCGCCGGCTCGGCCTGCTGGTCGGCGCCGTGTGCCTCGGCTACGCCGCCGTCCTGGTCATGGCCTTCATGGGCTGGGGCACCTCGCTGACCCCGTCGTCCCTGCTGCCGTTCGACGCGGCCGGCGGGCAGCGCGGCCAGGCCCCCGGCGGCTTCCGCCCCGAGGCGCCCGCCCCGGCGGTCCCGACCGCCTCCGCACCCGCCCCGGCGGTCCCGACCGCCTCCCCTTCCGTACCCGCCCCCACCGCGGCCGACTGACCGGAACGCAGCCACCCTCATGTCCTCGACGACGTCCCCCCGCGGCCGGCGCCGCGCCCCCACCCGGATCGAACGGGCCGCGGGCCGCGCCGCCGCACTGCAGAAACCGCGCGTCATCCTCGCGCTGCTGCTCCTGCTCGCCCTGACCAGCGTCATGCTGCTCGACGGCTACCTGCGCGCCGAGGTCGGCGGCGACCAGCGTGTCCGCACCGGCGCGAGCGCCGACAAGGTGCCCGAGAAGGTCCTCGACGGCGGGCCGATCCTCACCTTCCGCGGCGGCCAGGCGAAGACCGTCTCCGTCCCGGACAAGACGATCGCCCTCACCTTCGACGACGGCCCGGACCCCACCTGGACCCCGCAGGTCCTGGAGATCCTGCGGAAGTACGACGTCCCGGCCACGTTCTTCCTGGTCGGCTCGATGGTCTCGCGCTATCCGGACATCGTGCGGGACATGGTCGAGCAGGGGAACGAGGTCGGCGTCCACACCTTCACCCACATCGACCTCTCCTACCAGAGCGAGGCCCGCGTCGACCGCGAGATGCGGCAGACCCAGCTCGCGCTGGCCGGCGCCGCCGGCATCACCACGACGCTGTTCCGCGCGCCCTACTCCTCCGAGACCGACGCCATCGACGACTACAGCTGGCCCGTCTACCAGAAGCTCGGAAAGGACGGCTACACCAGCGTCTTCATCGACACCGACAGCGACGACTGGAAGCGGCCCGGCGTCAAGAAGATCATCGAGTGGGCCACGCCGGAGGACGGCAAGGGCGCCTCGGTGCTCTTCCACGACGCCGGCGGCGAACGCTCCCAGACCATCGAGGCGCTGCCGCGGTACATCGAGAAGATGCGGGCGGCGGGGTACACCTTCACCACGATCAGCGGCGTACTGGAGAAGCAGCAAGCGGCACAGGCCCAAACGCAGGCACAGGCACAGGGCGGTGGCCCCGTGCGGAACGGCTCCGCCACCGCCACCCGGCTCCAGGCCGCGCACCGCACCGCCACCGGCGTCACCCTCTACGAGGGCAAGGCGCTCGTCGCGGCCGTCGCGGTCGCCGAGTGGACCGTACCGGCGCTGTCGGCCGGGCTGACGGTCGTCGGCGTCGCCGTGCTGGGCCGCTTCGGGATGATGCTGCTCCTCGCCCGCCGCCACCACAGACAGCGCAACCGGCGCCGCTTCAGCTGGGGACCACCGGTCACCCGCCCGGTCAGCGTGATCGTCCCGGCGTACAACGAGAAGGAGTGCATCGCCAACACCCTCGCCTCGCTTGCGCGCAGCACCCACCCCGTCGAGATCATCGTCGTGGACGACGGCTCCACCGACGGCACCGCCGACATCGCCGAGTCCCTGGGCATGCCCAACGTCCGGGTGATCCGCCAGCAGAACGCGGGCAAACCGGCCGCGCTCAACAACGGCGTCCGCAACGCCTCGTACGACATCGTCGTGATGATGGACGGCGACACCGTCTTCGAGCCGGACACCGTACGGCAGCTCGTGCAGCCCTTCGCCGACCCGTCCGTCGGCGCGGTCGCCGGCAACGCCAAGGTCGGCAACCGCACCACCCTCATCGGCGCCTGGCAGCACATCGAGTACGTGATGGGCTTCAACCTCGACCGGCGCATGTACGACCTGCTGCGCTGCATGCCGACGATCCCCGGCGCGATCGGCGCGTTCCGCCGCGAGGCGGTCCTCGCGGTGGGCGGGATGAGCGAGGACACCCTCGCCGAGGACACCGACATCACCATCGCCCTGCACCGCGCGGGCTGGCGGGTCGTCTATCAGGAGCACGCGCGCGCGTGGACCGAGGCGCCCGGCTCGCTCAAGCAGCTCTGGTCGCAGCGCTACCGCTGGTCCTACGGCACGATGCAGGCCCTCTGGAAGCACCGCGGGGCCCTCACCGACCGGGGGCCGTCGGGCCGCTTCGGCCGGGTCGGCCTGCCGCTCGTCGTGCTGTTCCAGATCGTCACGCCGGTCTTCGCCCCGCTGATCGACGTGTTCACCGCCTACTCGATGATCTTCATCGACTTCCGGGCGGCCCTGCTGGCCTGGCTGGCGGTCCTCGGCGTGCAGCTGCTGTGCGCGGCCTACGCCTTCCGCCTGGACCGCGAGAAGTACCGCTACCTGCTGATGATGCCGCTCCAGCAGCTCGCCTACCGGCAGATGATGTACCTGGTCCTCATCCACTCCTGCGTCACGGCCCTGACGGGCGGCCGCCTGCGCTGGCAGAAACTGAAGCGCACGGGCGAGGTCGGCACCCCGGCGGGGGTGGGCTGAGGTGGGGATGCACAGGAGAGGCGGCACCCCGCCCGCCGACCCGGGCCCGGCTGTGGGCAGTCGTTCCGCAGGGCGGAACGGGTGGGCACAGCCACCAGCGCCGGGCACGGCCTCGACCGACGCCCGGGTGAGAGACCGCTACTTCGACACCCTGAGGGCGCTCGCACTCGTACGCGTCGTCGCCTACCACACCTTCGGCTGGCCCTGGGCCGCCATGGCGTTCCCCTCCATGGGCGTCATGTTCGCCCTCGCCGGCACCCTGATGGCCAAGTCCCTGGAGCGCCCCGCCCCGCAGGTGATCAGGGGACGCCTCCGCCGGCTCCTGCCCCCGTTCTGGTTCTGGGGCGTCTTCGTGGTCACCGCGATGCTCGTCCACGGCTGGATGCCGGGCCCGCAGATCGTCTTCTGGGTCGTCCCGCTGGGCGACCCGCCCGGCAACGCCTGGGGCGAGCAGGCCTGGGAGATCCTCTGGTACCTGCGCACCTACCTCTGGTTCGTCCTCCTGTCCCCGCTCCTCCTGCGGATCTTCCGCCTCGCCCCGGTCCCCGTCCTGCTGCTCTCCCTCGCCCCGGTCCTGGTCTTCCAGTACGTCCGGCAGCCCCCCGACGACCGGCTCGGCACCGCCCTGCTGGACCTGGCGACGTACCTGTTCTGCTGGCTGCTCGGCTTCGCCCACCGCGACGGCGTCCTCGCCCGGCTGCGCCCCGGCCCGGTCGTCGTCCTGTCCCTGGCCGCGCTGGCCTTCGGCGGCTGGTACGCCCTCGCCCACCAGGCCGCGTACGGCACCTACGACCTCGACGACATCCCGCTCGCGCAGGCCTTCTGGTCGGCCGGGTTCGTGACGCTGCTGATGTGGACCAAGGCCCGCCTCGGCGTCGACCTCGCCGGGCTGGCCCGGTACCGCCGGCTGAACCGCCTGGTCACCGTCTTCAACGCGCGTGCCGTGACGATCTACCTCTGGCACGAGCTGGCCCTCGTCCTCGCCGTCCCGCTGATCGACGCGTTCTGGAACGTGCCCGCCTTCGAGACGTACCTGCCGCTGGACAGCCAGTGGTTCCTGTTCGGCGTCGGCTGGGTGCTGATCGCGGTGTCCGTCCTGGCCTGCGGCTGGGTGGAGGACGTCGCGGCGCGGAAGAGGCCGAAGCTGCTCCCCTGACCCGGGGCTGACGGGCGTACTGCAACAATGGCGGCGTGACCCGCGCATCCCTGGACAAGCAGCCGCACGAAGTCGCCTCGATGTTCGACGACGTGGCGGAACGGTACGACCTGACCAACGACGTGCTGTCCCTGGGCCAGGCCCGGCTGTGGCGCAGGGAGGTGGCGAAGGCCGTCGACGCCCGGCCGGCGCAGAAGGTCCTCGACCTCGCCGCCGGTACGGCCACCTCCTCGCTGCCCTTCGCCCGCACCGGCGCGTACGTCGTCCCCTGCGACTTCTCGCTCGGCATGCTCCAGGTCGGCAAGAAGCGCCACGCGTGGCTGCCGTTCACCGCGGGCGACGCGACGCGGCTGCCGTTCAAGGACGACACCTTCGACGCGGTGACGATCTCCTTCGGGCTGCGCAACGTGCGGGACTTCGACACCGCCCTGCGCGAGATGCACCGGGTGACCCGGCCCGGCGGACGCGTCGTGATCTGCGAGTTCTCGCATCCGACGTGGGCGCCGTTCCGGACCGTGTACACCGAGTACCTGATGCGCGCGCTGCCGCCCATCGCCCGCGCGGTGTCCTCCAACCCCGACGCCTACGTCTACCTCGCCGAGTCCATCCGCGCCTGGCCCGACCAGCCCGCCCTCGCCCAGCGGCTGCAGAAGGCCGGCTGGTCGAAGGTGGCCTGGCGGAACCTGACCGGCGGGATCGTCACCCTGCACCGGGGCTTCAAGGCGTAGCCACGACTGGTCACGGACGAAGGGCGTCACAGCTCCAGCCGGAAGCAGTGCCCCTGCCGCTGCGACGCCGGCGTCGTGTACGTCTGCGCGAGCCGCATCCCCAGCCGCTCGGTCACCGCGATCGAGCGGGCGTTCCGCGCGTCCACCATCGCCACCACGCTGCCGACGCCCGCCGCGCGCACCCGTTCCAGTGTCATCCGCGCCGCCGCCGTGACGTACCCCTTGCCCCAGTGGTCCCGCCCGAGCCGCCAGCCGATCTCGATCTCGCCGGCCGGTCCCCACGCGTGCGGCCACGGCTGGGCGCCGGTGAACCCGATGACCCGGTCCTCCTCGTCCAGCATCGTCCACAGGCAGAAGCCCAGCTCGGCGTCGTGCCGGCGCTGGCGGGCGGTGAGCTCCTCGTAGACGGACAGCTCGGCGGACCTCCCGCCGTGGAACTCCATGACGTCCGGGTGGTCGAAGACCCGGTGCCAGGCCACGGCGTCCTCGTCGGTGGGGACACGCAGCCGTACCACGGGGAGAGTTCGGTTCACGGGGCAGCCCTTCAGCCGGTCGGTCGTTGCCGCTGAATAGACTGCCCATGTCCAGTGCCCCTCGGCACACAGATTTCTTACTTGGGGAGATCCCGCCGTGACCGTCGTGACCGAGCCCCTCTCCGAGAACACCGCCGATGTGATCGTCGTGGGCGCGGGGCCGGCCGGCTCCACGACGGCGTACCACCTCGCCAAGTCCGGACTCGACGTCCTGCTCCTGGAGAAGACCGAGTTCCCGCGCGAGAAGGTCTGCGGCGACGGGCTCACCCCGCGCGCCGTCAAGCAGCTCGTGGCGATGGGCATCGACATCTCCGAAGAGGCCGGCTGGCTGCGCAACAAGGGCCTGAGGATCATCGGCGGCGGGGTGCGCCTCCAGCTGGACTGGCCGGATCTCGCCTCCTTCCCCGACTACGGCCTCGTCCGCAAGCGCGACGACTTCGACGAGCAGCTCGCCCGCAACGCCCAGAAGGCGGGCGCCCGGCTCTTCGAGCGCTGCAACGTCAGCGGGCCGATCGTCGACGACCGCACCGGCCGCATCACCGGCGTCACCGCCAAGCTCGGCGAGGACAAGCGCGAGGTCACCTTCCACGCGCCGCTCGTCGTCGCCGCCGACGGCAACTCCACCCGGCTGTCCCTGGCGATGGGCCTGCACCGGCGCGAGGACCGTCCGATGGGCGTCGCCGTGCGGACGTACTTCACCTCGCCCCGCCACGACGACGACTACCTGGAGTCCTGGCTGGAGCTGTGGGACCGCCGCGGCCCGCAGGACCGCCTGCTGCCCGGCTACGGCTGGATCTTCGGCATGGGCGACGGCACCTCCAACGTCGGCCTCGGCGTCCTCAACACCTCCGACTCCTTCAAGGAGCTGGACTGGCGCGAGGTGCTGAAGGCCTGGTGCGCCTCCATGCCGGAGGACTGGGGCTACACCCCGGAGAACATGACCGGCCCGATCCGCGGCGCCGCCCTGCCCATGGCCTTCAACCGGCAGCCGCACTACACCAAGGGCCTCCTCCTCGTCGGCGACGCCGGCGGCCTGGTGAACCCCTTCAACGGCGAGGGCATCGCCTACGCCATGGAGTCCGGCCAGCTCGCCGCCGACGTCATCGTCCAGGCCCACGCCCGCGCCACCCCCGGCCAGCGGGAACTCGCCCTGCAGCGCTACCCGCGCATCCTCAAGGACACCTACGGCGGCTACTACACGCTCGGCCGCGCCTTCGTGAAGCTCATCGGCAACCCGAAGGTCATGCAGATCGCCACCCAGCGCGGTCTGAGCCACCCGATGCTGATGAAGTTCACCCTCAAGCTGCTCGCCAACCTCACCGACCCGACCGGCGGCGACGCGATGGACCGCATCATCAACGGCCTGAGCCGGGTGGCCCCGAAGGCCTGAGCCCCGCCGGGGATGCGGGCGGGGCCCATGCTCCAGGGCCGGGCCCGGCTCAGCGTCTCCCAGCGGGCCGGCCCCGGCCGGCTGTCAGTCCCGGTCCATCGCCTCGGCCTTGGCGGCCCGGCGGGCGTAGACCTCGTCCCGCCGGTCCGCCATCTGCCGCAGGGCGTCCTTCTTGTCCCGCTTCGAGAGCCGGTCGAGGTAGAGATGCCCGTGGGTGTGGTCGGTCTCGTGGGCCAGGCAGCGCGCGAAGTAGCCCGTGCCCTCGACGACGAGCGGGTGGCCGTCCTTGTCCAGCCCCCGCACGACGGCCCGGTCCGGCCGCGGTACGTCCATCACGGCGCCCGGCACCGACAGGCAGCCCTCGCCCTCCTCCAGCAGCCGCCGTCCGCTCACGGGCGTCTCCAGCACCGGATTGACGATGTGCCCGACATGTCGGACACCGTCGTCGTCGAGGCAGTCGTACACGAACAGGCGGAGATCGACGCCCACCTGATTCGCCGCCAGGCCCGCTCCGTCGGCCACGTACATCGTGCGGAACATGTCGTCGACGAGCGCCGCCAGGTCGGGCCCGAACTCGGTCACGTCCCGGCAGGGCCTGTGCAGCACCTCCTCGCCGGCCTCGGTGATGCGCCGCACCACGCCGCGCCGCGCCTCGGGCGCGAACGGCGGGTAGGTGTCGACGGGCCTGCCCTGTACGAACACGCTCGGCATGACGTCTCTCCTTCGTCTCGGGTCGGGCCGCCGGTCGACGGGCCCGCCCCGAGCATGTCAGCAGCCGCATCGGCAGCCGCAGCGGGAGACGCCTCAAGGGACGCGTCAGGAGACGCCTGAGGGCCGCTGCCCGGGGAGGCTGCGGCCCTTGCGGCGTTCAGTGGGTGCGGTGAGCGCTCAGAGCACCCGCACCGCGCCGGACGGCGGGTCGTACGACAGCGGCCGCTCGACGACGCCGGTGGACGGGTTCTGCGCGCCGACGAACATGCCGTCGCCGACGTACACCGCCACGTGGTACGCGCTGCCCGCGCCGCCCCAGTAGAGGATGTCGCCCGGCTGCAGGTTGTCCAGCGACACCTGGGTGCCGGCGGTGGACTGGTCCTGCGAGACGCGCGGCAGGTCGATGCCGACCTGCTTGAAGGCGGCCTGCACGAGGCCGGAGCAGTCCCACGAGCTGGGGCCGGTGCCGCCGGAGACATAGGCGTCGCCGACCTGCGCCCTGACGAAGGACACGACCGCGGCGGCCGAACCGGTGGCCTCCGAGACGTTGGTGGAGACGTCGGCGGTGGCGGAGGCGGCGAGGGTGGTGCGCTCGGCGCTGCGCGTGGCGCGCTCGGCGGCGGCCTTGCGGGCGGCCTCCTCGGCCTTCTTCTTGGCGGCGGCCTCGGCCGCCTTCTTCTTCGCCTCCGCGAGGTCCTTGGCGGCCTGCTTGGCGGCCTTCGCGGCGGCCGCGTCACGCTCTGCCTGCAGCTGGTAGTCGGCGGCTGCCAGCTCGGTGGCCTCCGCCGTCTGCGCGACCTGTGCGGACAGGTCGGCGGTCAGGGCGGGCAGTTCCAGGGTCTGCGTCGTCTCCGACTCGGCGGCGTTCGCCGCGGCCGACGCACCGGCCACTGCCAGGGTGCTGAGGACGCCACCGGCAACTCCGGCCCGCATCGCGATTTTAGACGCGCTGCGGCGGGGCTTCCGGTGGCTGCGTATGTGAGCGGTGTGGGACATGGGTACAAGCGGTACCAGGGGCTCCTCCATACCTTCAAGAAACGTGTGCTGCGCCACAGTTGTTCAACGGAGGGCCCGAAACCCGGGCGCGTCGCTCTTTATTGACGCCGTAACGGACATTGCGGACGACCGCCAACACGGCTTTGATCACGTACTTTCGTCATTACGCCCGAATTGCCCCCGGCCTACCATCGGTTGGGGTGGTTGGCCAAGCCCGGTTCTCATCGGCCTCTCATGGATGTGGCGGAGGTCACGGAACGATTACCGGAGCGGCCGCGTCCGCGGCGGGTGCCGCGCCGGCGATCACGGCCGGATCACGACTGCGGGGACTTCGTGAACGCGCGCACGCGTCCACACTCCGACCCGAACCTCCCTCTGATGTGTGAACGCGTCCTCTACCAAGAGATCGAGTCCAACGCCAATTTGCATGCAACGGAAAGCTCTTGATATGGAGACGCCCCCTCTGAGCTGGCCGGACTGGCGAAAATGTCACCTCTGGTGATCACTCGGACGCTTCCTGTGTGAAGATCACTGCTCATCCGACTTCATGATCGTTCGTCAGGTGGTGGAGATCACAAAGCTTGTGGAATACCCCGTGTCGCAGATCACAGACCCACGGGCATAAGATGCACGCGGTTGGGCTTGTGACCTGCTTCACATGTTCCCGATCTTCGCCGGGGCGGGCGGGGTTCGAGGGGCAGTTGGGGCGGATGTGAGCCCGACGCAAACCGCCAGCAGTCAGTGCCGACTGAGAGGAGCGAGGAGCGGTGAACGCGTATGCGCCCATCCTCGTACTGGGAGCCCTCGGGGCAGGCTTTGCGATCTTCTCCGTGGTCATGGCCACGCTGATCGGTCCGAAGCGGTACAACCGCGCCAAGCTCGAAGCCTACGAGTGCGGTATCGAGCCGACCCCCACGCCGGCCGGCGGCGGGCGCTTCCCCATCAAGTACTACCTGACGGCGATGCTCTTCATCGTCTTCGACATCGAGATCGTCTTCCTCTACCCGTGGGCCGTCACCTTCGACGCCCTGGGTGTGTTCGGGCTCGTGGAGATGCTGCTCTTCGTGCTCACCGTCTTCGTCGCCTACGCCTATGTCTGGCGGCGCGGCGGCCTGGAATGGGACTGAGGGGCCTAACGACATGGGACTCGAAGAAAAGCTGCCGAGCGGATTCCTGCTGACCACCGTCGAGCAGGCCGCGGGCTGGGTGCGCAAGGCGTCCGTCTTCCCCGCCACCTTCGGCCTGGCCTGCTGCGCCATCGAGATGATGACCACCGGCGCCGGCCGCTACGACCTGGCCCGCTTCGGCATGGAGGTCTTCCGCGGCTCACCGCGCCAGGCCGACCTGATGATCGTCGCCGGCCGGGTCAGCCAGAAGATGGCGCCGGTCCTGAGGCAGGTCTACGACCAGATGCCCAACCCCAAGTGGGTCATCTCCATGGGCGTGTGCGCCTCCTCCGGCGGCATGTTCAACAACTACGCGATCGTCCAGGGCGTCGACCACATCGTCCCCGTGGACATCTATCTGCCCGGCTGCCCGCCGCGGCCCGAGATGCTGATGGACGCGATCCTCAAGCTCCACCAGAAGATCCAGTCCTCCAAGCTCGGCGTGAACGCCGAGGAGGCGGCCCGCGAGGCGGAGGAAGCGGCGCTCAAGGCCCTGCCCACCATCGAGATGAAGGGGCTGCTGCGGTGAGCGACGCCAACGGCACCCACGGCGCGGACGGGTCGAACGGGGTGAACCCCGAGAAGGACCTCTCCGCCTCCAACCTCCCCGGCCAGCGCGGCCAGGGCGGCGAGGAGATCCGCGTCCAGCGCGGCATGTTCGGCGCCAACAACGGCGGGGACACCTCCGGCTACGACGGCCTGGTCCGCTCGGTCCGGCTCCCGGGACCGGCGAGCCGCCCCTACGGCGGCTGGTTCGACGAGGTCGCCGACGAACTGGAGGGCGCGCTGGAGGAGCAGGGACTGCTCCCCGGCAACGCCATCGAGAAGACGGTCGTCGACCGCGGCGAGCTGACCTTCCACATCGAGCGCGAGCACCTCGTCCGCGTCGCCCGCACCCTGCGCGACGACCCCGCCCTGCGCTTCGAGCTGTGCACCGGCGTCAGCGGCGTCCACTACCCGAACGACAAGGGCCGCGAGCTGCACGCCGTCTACCACCTGCGCTCGATCACCCACAACCGGCTGATCCGGCTGGAGGTCAGCGCCCCCGACAGCGACCCGCGCATCCCCTCCCTCGTCTCCGTCTACCCGACGAACGACTGGCACGAGCGCGAGACGTACGACTTCTTCGGGATCGTCTTCGACGGTCACCCGGCCCTGACGCGGATCATGATGCCGGACGACTGGCAGGGCCATCCGCAGCGCAAGGACTACCCCCTCGGCGGCATCCCCGTCGAGTACAAGGGCGCCCAGATCCCGGCTCCGGACCAGCGGAGGTCGTACTCGTGAGCACGTTCCACGCATCCGACGCGCAGGCCGCCTCGGCCTCGGCGCGCGAGACCACCGAGGGCACCGTCTACACGGTCACCGGCGGCGACTGGGACGAGGTCGTCCAGTCCGCGGCCAAGGCCGACGACGAGCGCATCGTCGTCAACATGGGCCCCCAGCACCCCTCCACCCACGGCGTGCTGCGGCTGATCCTGGAGATCGACGGCGAGACGGTCACCGAGGCCCGCTGCGGCATCGGCTACCTCCACACCGGCATCGAGAAGAACCTCGAGTACCGGACCTGGACGCAGGGCACCACGTTCGTGACGCGCATGGACTACCTGACGTCCTTCTTCAACGAGACCGCCTACTGCCTCGCCGTCGAGAAGCTCCTGGGCATCGAGGACCAGATCACCGAGCGCGCCAAGATCATCCGGGTGCTCCTGATGGAGCTGAACCGCCTCTCCTCGCACCTGGTGTGCATCGCCACCGGCGGCATGGAGCTGGGCGCGACCACGATCATGATCTACGGGTTCCGCGACCGCGAGATGATCCTCGACATCTACGAGCTCATCACGGGCCTGCGGATGAACCACGCCTACATCCGCCCCGGCGGACTCGCCCAGGACCTGCCGCCCGGCGCGGTCGACCACATCCGCGAGTTCGTCAAGAAGATGAAGAAGAACCTCCCCGAGTACGACAAGCTCGCCACGGGGAACCCCATCTTCAAGGCGCGCATGCAGGACATCGGCTACCTCGACCTGGCCGGCTGCATGGCCCTCGGCGCGACCGGCCCGATCCTGCGCTCCACCGGCCTGCCGCACGACCTGCGCAAGGCCCAGCCGTACTGCGACTACGAGACCTACGACTTCGAGATCCCGACCGCCGACAGCTGCGACGCCTACGGCCGCTTCCTGATCCGGCTGGAGGAGATGCGCCAGTCGCTCCGGATCGTCGAGCAGTGCCTGGACCGGCTCCAGCCCGGCCCGGTCATGGTCGCCGACAAGAAGATCGCCTGGCCCGCCCAGCTCGCGCTCGGCCCCGACGGACTCGGCAACTCCCTCGACCACATCAAGAAGATCATGGGCACCTCCATGGAGGCCCTGATCCACCACTTCAAGCTGGTCACCGAGGGCTTCCGCGTCCCGCCGGGACAGGCGTACGCGGCCGTCGAGTCACCCAAGGGCGAACTCGGCGTGCACGCCGTCTCCGACGGCGGCACCCGCCCCTACCGGGTCCACTTCCGCGACCCGTCCTTCACCAACCTGCAGGCCATGGCGGCGATGTGCGAGGGCGGCCAGGTCGCCGACGTCATCGTCGCCGTCGCGTCCATCGACCCCGTGATGGGAGGCGTCGACCGGTGACCACCTCACCTTCGGAGCGGGGCGTCAGCCTGGGCATGCCCGAGCTGCCCGCCCCCGCCTATCCGGACGACGTCCGGGCCCGGCTGGAGGCGGACGCGCGCGAGATCATCTCCCGCTACCCCGACTCCCGGTCCGCCCTTCTGCCGCTGCTGCACCTCGTGCAGTCCGAGGAGGGGCACGTCACGCGCACCGGGATGCGGTTCTGCGCGGACGTACTCGGCCTGACCACCGCCGAGGTCAACGCCGTCGCCACCTTCTACACCATGTACCGGCGCCGCCCGAGCGGCGACTACCAGGTCGGGGTGTGCACCAACACCCTGTGCGCGGTCATGGGCGGCGACGCGATCTTCGAGGAGCTGCAGGAGCACCTCGGCGTCGGCAACGGCGAGACCACCGGTGACGGCAAGGTCACCCTGGAGCACATCGAGTGCAACGCGGCCTGCGACTTCGCGCCCGTCGTGATGGTCAACTGGGAGTTCTTCGACAACCAGACCCCGGACAGCGCCAAGCGCCTCGTCGACGACCTGCGGGCGGGACGGCCCGTGTCGCCGACGCGCGGGGCGAAGCTGTGCACCTTCAAGGAGACCGCGCGGATCCTGGCCGGCTTCCCCGACGAGCGGCCCGGGGCCGTCGAGGAGAGCGGGAGTGCGGGACCGGCGTCGCTGGTGGGCCTCCGCCTGGCCAGAGGAGAGGCCGCACCCGCGCGCGTGGTCCATCCGCGGGACGGCGGCCCGCACGACGAGCCGCAGGACCGGAAGGTGCACGAGCCCTCGCCCGACGAGCACCTGAGTTCCCATGACGCGCCGCAGGACATGTCCGCATCCGACCCCTCCCACCCGGCGGGGCCTGTTGCCGAGGAGGGGGAGTGATGACCTTGGCACCCGAACTGAAGGAGAACAGCCCCGAGAAGCTGCTCGCACCCGTGCTGTCGGCCTTCTGGGACGAGGACAGGTCCTGGACGCTGGACGTCTACCGGAGGCACGAGGGGTACGAGGGGCTCCGCAAGGCGCTCGCCATGTCACCGGACGACGTCATCGCGTACGTCAAGGACTCCGGTCTGCGCGGGCGCGGCGGCGCGGGATTCCCGACGGGAATGAAGTGGCAGTTCATTCCGCAGGGGGATGGAAAGCCGCACTATCTTGTTGTCAACGCCGACGAGTCGGAGCCCGGGACGTGCAAGGACATCCCGCTCCTCTTCGCGAACCCGCACAGCCTCATCGAGGGCATCGTCATCGCGTGCTACGCGATCAGGTCGTCGCATGCCTTCATCTATCTGCGGGGTGAAGTCGTCCCCGTTCTGCGGCGGTTGCACCAGGCCGTGCGCGAGGCCTACGCGGCGGGCTACCTCGGCGAGAACATCCTCGGCAGCGGTCTCGACCTCGAACTCACCGTGCACGCCGGCGCCGGCGCGTACATCTGCGGTGAGGAGACCGCGCTGCTGGACTCGCTCGAAGGCCGCCGTGGCCAACCGCGGCTGCGTCCCCCCTTCCCTGCTGTGGCAGGTCTCTACGCCTGCCCCACTGTGGTGAACAACGTCGAGTCCATCGCGTCGGTTCCCGCGATCCTCAACCGGGGCAAGGAATGGTTCCGGTCGATGGGCAGCGAGAAGTCCCCGGGCTTCACGCTCTACTCCCTCTCCGGCCACGTGGCGAGCCCCGGCCAGTACGAGGCCCCGCTCGGGATCACCCTGCGCCAGCTGCTGGAGATGAGCGGCGGCATGCGCCCCGGCCACAGCCTCAAGTTCTGGACGCCGGGCGGCTCCTCGACCCCGATGTTCACCGACGAGCACCTCGACGTCCCCCTCGACTACGAAGGAGTGGGCGCCGCCGGTTCCATGCTCGGCACCAAGGCGCTCCAGTGCTTCGACGAGACGACCTGCGTCGTCCGCGCCGTCACCCGCTGGACCGAGTTCTACGCCCACGAGTCCTGCGGCAAGTGCACGCCCTGCCGCGAAGGCACCTACTGGCTCGTGCAGTTGCTGCGGGACATCGAGGCCGGCAAGGGCGCCATGAGCGACCTCGACAAGCTCGCGGACATCGCCGACAACATCAACGGCAAGTCCTTCTGCGCCCTCGGCGACGGTGCCGCCTCGCCGATCTTCTCCTCGCTCAAGTACTTCCGCGAGGAGTACGAGCAGCACATCACGGGCCGCGGCTGCCCCTTCGACCCGGCCAGGTCGACGGCCTGGGCGGATCAGCACCTGGAGGTGAACGCATGACGGTGACCACGAGCGCTCCCTCCTCGGGCGGGCAGGCGCCGGTCCCGCCGGAGGACCTCGTGACGCTGACGATCGACGGCATCGAGATCAGCGTGCCGAAGGGCACCCTGGTCATCCGGGCCGCCGAGCAGCTCGGTATCGAGATCCCCCGCTTCTGCGACCACCCCGCCCTCGACCCGGCCGGCGCCTGCCGGCAGTGCATCGTCGAGGTCGAGGGCCAGCGCAAGCCGATGGCGTCCTGCACCATCACCTGCACCGACGGGATGGTGGTCAAGACCCATCTGACCTCGCCGGTCGCGGAGAAGGCCCTGAAGGGTGTGATGGAGCTGCTGCTCATCAACCACCCGCTGGACTGCCCGGTCTGCGACAAGGGCGGCGAGTGCCCCCTGCAGAACCAGGCCATGTCCCACGGCCAGGCCGACTCCCGCTTCGAGGGCCGCAAGCGGACCTACGAGAAGCCCGTGCCGATCTCCACCCAGGTGCTGCTCGACCGCGAGCGGTGCGTGCTGTGCGCGCGCTGCACCCGCTTCTCCAACCAGATCGCGGGCGACCCGATGATCGAGCTGGTCGAGCGGGGCGCGCTCCAGCAGGTCGGCACCGGCGACGGCGACCCCTTCGAGTCGTACTTCTCCGGCAACACCATCCAGATCTGCCCGGTCGGCGCGCTGACCTCGGCGGCCTACCGCTTCCGCTCCCGCCCCTTCGACCTCATCTCCTCGCCGTCGGTGTGCGAGCACTGCTCCGGCGGCTGCGCCACCCGCACCGACCACCGGCGCGGCAAGGTCATGCGGCGGCTCGCCGCGAACGACCCCGAGGTCAACGAGGAGTGGATCTGCGACAAGGGACGCTTCGCGTTCCGGTACGCGCAGCTGAAGGACCGTCTCACCACGCCGCTGGTGCGCAACGCCGAGGGCGAGCTGGAGCCGGCGTCCTGGCCGGAGGCGCTGCAGATCGCCGCGCAGGGGCTGCTCGCCTCCCGCGGCCGCACCGGTGTCCTCACCGGCGGCCGGCTCACCGTCGAGGACGCCTACGCCTACAGCAAGTTCGCGCGGGTGGCGCTCGACACCAACGACATCGACTTCCGCGCGCGCGTGCACAGCGCCGAGGAGGCCGACTTCCTCGCCGCCCGGGTCGCCGGCCGCGGCCGTGACCTGGACGGTACGGGTGTCACGTACACCCTGCTGGAGAAGGCACCGGCGGTGCTGCTGGTCGGGTTCGAGTCCGAGGAGGAGGCCCCGGGCGTCTTCCTCAGGCTGCGCAAGGCCTGGCGCAAGCACGGGCAGAAGGTGTTCGCGCTGGCCACGCACGCCACGCGCGGACTGACCAAGGCGGGCGGCACACTGCTGCCGGCCGCCCCCGGCACCGAGACCGAGTGGCTGGACGCCCTCGCGAGCGGCGTCGGCCTGGAGGGCCCGGGCGCGCTCGCGGCCGAGGCGCTGCGGGCCGAGGGCGCGGTGATCGTCGTCGGCGAGCGGCTGGCCGCCGTGGCGGGCGGACTCACCGCCGCCGTACGCGGAGCCTCCGCCACCGGGGCCCAGCTGGTGTGGATCCCGCGGCGGGCCGGGGAGCGCGGTGCCGTCGAGGCGGGCGCGCTGCCGTCGCTGCTGCCGGGCGGCCGCCCGGCCACCGACCCCCGCGCGCGTGACGAGGTCGCCGCCGCCTGGGGCGTCGCCGAGCTCCCGCACCGCTACGGCCGCGACACCGGCCAGATCGTCGAGGCCGCCGCCTCCGGTGAACTCCAGGCGCTGCTGGTCGCCGGGGTGGAGGTCGCCGACCTGCCCGACCCGGCACGCGCGCGTGCCGCGCTCGACGAGGTCGGCTTCCTGGTCTCGCTGGAGCTGCGGCCCAGCGAGGTCACCGAACGCGCCGACGTCGTCCTGCCGGTCGCGGCGGTCGCCGAGAAGGCGGGCACCTTCCTCAACTGGGAGGGCCGGGTGCGCTTCTTCGAGGCCGCGCTCAAGCCCGACCAGATGACCCGCCGTGTGGAGCCGACCGACGCGCGCGTGCTGCAGATGCTGGCCGACGCCATGGACGTCCACCTCGGCCTGCCGGACCTGCGCACCACGCGCGCGGAGATCGACCGGCTCGGCGCCTGGGACGGACCCCGCGCCACCGAGCCGCTGGAGACCGCGGGCGTGCTGCCCCGGCCCGCCGCCGGTGAGGCCGTCCTCGCCGGGCACCGGCTCCTGCTCGACCGGGGCGTCCTCCAGCAGGGCGACGAGGCGCTCGCCGGTACCCGGCACGCGGCACACGCGCGCGTGTCCGCCGCGACGGCCGCCGAGGCGGGCGTGAAGGACGGCGACCTCCTCGCCGTGACCGGGCCCGCCGGCACCACCGAAGTGCCGCTGCAGGTCACCGAGATGCCCGACCGGGTGGTCTGGCTGCCGCTGAACTCCGTCGGCGGCGGCGTCGCCTCCGACACCGGGGCCCGGCCCGGCTCCCTCGTCCGCATCGGCCCGGCGACGGCCGTCGCCGACGCCCCGAAGGAGGTGGAGGCATGAGCCCGTACCTCGCCGCTGAAGACCTCTCGATGTTCGGCCGCGACCCCTGGTGGCTGGTCGTGATCAAGGCGGTGTTCTGCTTCGCCTTCCTGATGGTGACCGTGCTGTTCTCCATCGTCTGGGAGCGCAAGGTCGTCGCCTGGATGCAGCTGCGCATCGGCCCCAACCGGCACGGCCCCTGGGGCATGCTCCAGTCGCTCGCCGACGGCATCAAGCTGATGCTGAAGGAGGACATCATCGTCCGCCGCGCGGACAAGGTGGTGTACGTCCTCGCCCCGATCGTCGCCGCCATCCCGGCGTTCATGGCGATCGCGGTGATCCCCTTCGGCCCGGCCGGCAACGAGATCTCGATCTTCGGGCACCGCACCACGATGCAGCTCACCGACCTGCCGATCGCGATGCTGTACATCCTCGCGGTCGCCTCGGTCGGCATCTACGGCATCGTCCTGGCGGGCTGGAGCTCCGGCTCGACGTACCCGCTGCTGGGCGGTCTGCGCTCGTGCGCGCAGATGATCTCGTACGAGATCGCCATGGGCGCCGCGTTCGCGTCGGTCTTCCTCTACTCCGGTTCGATGTCGACGTCCACGATCGTCGAGCAGCAGCAGGACCGCTGGTACATCCTGCTGCTGCCGGTCTCGTTCATCCTCTACATCGTCACCATGGTCGGCGAGACCAACCGCGCCCCCTTCGACATGCCGGAGTCCGAGGGCGACCTGGTCGGCGGCTTCAACACCGAGTACTCGTCGATCAAGTTCGCGATGTTCATGCTCGCCGAGTACGTGAACATGGTGACGGTCTCGGCCGTGGCGACGACGCTGTTCCTGGGCGGCTGGCGGGCCCCGTGGCCGGTCAGCACCTTCTGGGAGGGCGCGAACCACGGCTGGTGGCCGATGCTCTGGTTCGTCGTCAAGGTGCAGCTGCTGCTGTTCTTCTTCATCTGGCTGCGCGGCACGCTGCCCCGGGTCCGCTACGACCAGCTGATGAAGCTCGGCTGGAAGGTCCTCATCCCGGTCTCCGTGACCTGGCTGATGCTCGTCGCGACCGTGCGCACCCTGCGCAACGAGAACTACGACTTCGCCGACATCGCCCTCTACGTGGGCGGTGGCGTCCTCGCCCTGCTGCTCCTGTCCTTCGTCGCGGACATGTTCCGGCAGAAGGCGAAGGAGACCGAGCGGCCCGCGCCCGCGCCGACGGCCTTCGACCCGATGGCCGGCGGATTCCCCGTACCGCCGCTGCCCGGACAGGAACTGCCCGCGGTGCCGCGGCGCCGCCCGCGCCGGGAGCGGGAGCTGATTGTCAGTGGTGGGACCGATACTCAGAGTGACGGATCTCTGGATGGAAAGGAGGCGTCCGATGGCTGAGGAGCCCAAGGAGACCAAGCCCGGTTTCCTCAACCCGGTGGCCGGCTTCGGCGTGACCTTCAAGGCCATGTTCAAGAAGCGGCTGACCGAGCAGTACCCGGAGCAGCAGAAGACCACGGCTCCGCGGTTCCACGGACGGCACCAGCTCAACCGCCATCCGGACGGCCTGGAGAAGTGCGTCGGCTGCGAGCTGTGCGCCTGGGCCTGCCCCGCCGACGCCATCTACGTGGAGGGCGCCGACAACACCGACGAGGAACGCTACTCGCCGGGCGAGCGGTACGGCCGCGTCTACCAGATCAACTACGCCCGCTGCATCCTGTGCGGCCTGTGCATCGAGGCGTGCCCCACGCGCGCGCTGACGATGACGAACGAGTTCGAGCTGGCCGACTCCAGCCGCGCGAACCTCATCTACACCAAGGAGCAGCTGCTCGCCGGCCTCGACGAGGGCATGGTCGACACGCCGCACGCCATCTACCCGGGGATGGACGAACAGGACTACTACCGGGGCCTGGTGACCGAGGCGGCGCCCGGCACCGAGCGTCAGGTCGCCGTCTCCAAGGGCGAGGTCCCGCAGGAAGCGGCGTCCACCTTCGGTCCGGAGGAACCGGCGTCGGAGGAGGTGATCCGCCGATGAGCGCGTCCCTGGCCGCCGCGACGGGCGAGCAGCTCGCCGCGTACTCCACCTCCACCGGAGAGGCCTTCCAGTTCTGGGTCCTCGGCACGGTCGCGGTGATCGGCGCCCTGTGCACCGTCTTCATGAAGAGGGCCGTGCACAGCGCCCTCTGCCTCGCCGGGACCATGATCGTCCTGGCGGTGTTCTACCTCGCCAACGGCGCCTACTTCCTCGGCATCGTGCAGATCGTCGTCTACACCGGCGCGATCATGATGCTGTTCCTGTTCGTGGTGATGCTGGTCGGCGTCACCGCGGCGGACTCCCTGAAGGAGACGATCAAGGGCCAGCGCTGGCTGGCCCTGCTGTGCGGAGTCGGCTTCGGCGTCCTGCTGTTCGCCGGGATCGGCAACGCCTCCCTGAAGGAGTTCAACGGCACCGGCCAGGCGAACGCGAACGGCAACGTGGAGGGCCTCGCGTCCCTCATCTTCACCAAGTACGTCTTCGCCTTCGAGATCACCGGCGCCCTGCTCATCACCGCCGCCGTCGGCGCGATGGTGCTCACCCACCGGGAGCGCACCGAGCGCGCGAAGACCCAGCGCGAACTGTCCGAGCAGCGCATCCGCGAGGGCGTGCACATCCCGCCGCTGCCCGCACCCGGCGTGTACGCCCGGCACAACGCGGTCGACATCGCGGGCCTGCTGCCCGACGGCACCCCGTCCGACCTCACCGTCAGCAAGACGCTGCGCGAGCGCGGCCAGATCCGCGACGTCTCCGCGGAGGCGCTCAACGACCTCAAGGCGCTGGAGCAGCGCGCCGAGGAACGCCTGGAGCGGAAGTCCCTCGCGCCGGCGACCTTCAAGCGGACCGAGGAGGCGTCGAAGTGAACCCGGTCAACTACCTGTACCTGGCAGCGCTGCTGTTCACGATCGGCGCCACCGGAGTGCTGATCCGGCGCAACGCCATCGTGGTGTTCATGTGCGTCGAGCTGATGCTGAACGCCTGCAACCTCGCGTTCGTCGCCTTCTCCCGCATGCACGGCAACCTCGACGGCCAGATCATCGCGTTCTTCACGATGGTCGTCGCGGCGGCGGAGGTCGTGGTCGGCCTCGCGATCATCGTGTCGCTGTTCCGTTCCCGCCACTCGGCCTCGGTCGACGACGCCAGCCTGATGAAGCTGTAAGGGGTCGGAAGAATCGTGGAGAACCTGATCGCGCTGCTCATCGCGGCGCCCCTGCTCGGAGCGGCCGTCCTGCTGGTCGGCGGCCGGCGGCTGGACGCCGTCGGCCACTGGCTCGGCGTCCTGCTGTCGACCGTCTCCTTCGTCCTCGGCCTCGTCCTCTTCTCCGACCTGCTCGGCAAGGGCGCCGAACACCGGACGCTGACACAGCACCTGTTCAGCTGGGTGCCGGTCGAGGGCTTCCAGGCGGACATCGCCTTCCGCCTGGACCAGCTGTCGATGACGTTCGTCCTGCTGATCACCGGCGTCGGCTCGCTCATCCACCTGTACTCGGTCGGGTACATGGAGCACGACGAGCGCCGCCGCCGCTTCTTCGGCTACCTCAACCTGTTCCTCGCGGCGATGCTGCTGCTCGTCCTCGCCGACAACTACCTGCTGCTGTACGTCGGCTGGGAGGGCGTCGGTCTCGCCTCCTACCTGCTCATCGGCTTCTGGCAGCACAAGCCCAGCGCGGCCACCGCGGCGAAGAAGGCCTTCCTGGTCAACCGCGTCGGCGACATGGGCCTGTCGATCGCCATCATGCTGATGTTCACCACCTTCGGCACGTTCGCCTTCGGCCCGGTCCTCGGCACGCACGCCGAGCCGGGCCTGGTCGGCGACACGTCCGAGGGCAAGCTCACCGCGATCGCGCTGATGCTGCTGCTCGCCGCCTGCGGCAAGTCCGCCCAGGTGCCGCTGCAGTCCTGGCTCGGGGACGCGATGGAGGGCCCGACCCCGGTCTCCGCCCTCATCCACGCCGCCACCATGGTGACCGCGGGCGTCTACCTGATCGTCCGCTCCGGGGCGATCTTCAACGCGGCGCCCGACGCACAGCTCGTCGTCACCGTCGTCGGCGCGGTCACGCTCCTGTTCGGTGCGATCGTCGGTTGCGCGAAGGACGACATCAAGAAGGCGCTGGCCGGCTCGACCATGTCGCAGATCGGCTACATGGTGCTGGCCGCGGGCCTCGGCCCGATCGGCTACGTCTTCGCGATCATGCATCTGGTGACGCACGGCTTCTTCAAGGCCGGGCTGTTCCTCGGCGCCGGTTCGGTCATGCACGGCATGAACGACGAGGTGGACATGCGCCGCTACGGCGGCCTGCGCAAGTACATGCCGGTCACCTTCGTCACCTTCGGCCTCGGCTACCTCGCCATCATCGGCTTCCCCGGCCTGTCCGGCTTCTTCTCCAAGGACAAGATCATCGAGGCGGCGTTCGCCAAGGGCGGCACCGAGGGCTGGATCCTCGGCGCGTGCGCCCTGCTCGGCGCGGCCATCACCGCCTTCTACATGACGCGCGTGATGCTGATGACGTTCTTCGGCGAGGAGCGCTGGCGCAACGCCCCGACGCCGTCCCCGGCCGAGCCCAGCGTCGAGCCCGCCGCCGAGACCCGCGGCGAGCACAGCGAGCCGCACCCGCACGAGTCCCCGAAGGTCATGACGGTCCCCATGATCGTGCTGGCCGTCGGATCGGTCTTCGGCGGCGCGTTCTTCAGCATCGGCGACCGCTTCCTGAACTGGCTGGAGCCCATCACCGGGCACAGCGAGGGCGACTCGCCGCTCAGCGCCGCGACGGTCACCGGCGCGACCATGGTGTGCCTCGTCATCGGCGTGGCCATCGCCTGGGCGCAGTACGGCCGCAAGCCCGTCCCGGCCGTCGCCCCGCGCGGCTCGCTGCTCACCCGGGCCGCCCGCCGCGACCTGCTCCAGGACGACTTCAACCACGTGGTCCTGGTCCGCGGCGGCGAGCACCTGACCCGGTCCCTGGTCTACGTCGACCACACCCTGGTCGACGGAGTCGTCAACGGCACGGCGGCCTCGATGGGCGGCCTGTCCGGACGACTGCGCCGGCTGCAGAACGGCTTCGCGCGGTCGTACGCGGTCTCCATGTTCGGCGGTGCGGCCCTGCTCATCGCCGCCACCCTGCTGATGAGGGCGGTCTGATACCGATGTCCTTTCCTCTGCTGACAGCGACGGCGGCGCTCCCGGCGGTCGGGGCGATCGCCACGGCCGCCGTGCCGGCCGCGCAGCGCACCGCCGCCAAGTGGCTGGCGCTGCTGTTCTCCCTCGCCACCCTCGCGCTCGCCGCCACGGTCGCGGTCCGCTTCGACCCCGGCGGCGACCGCTACCAGCTCACCGAATCCCACGCCTGGATCAAGGACTTCGGGGTGCGGTACGAGCTGGGCGTGGACGGCATCGGGGTGGCGCTCGTCGCGCTCACCGCCCTGCTGATCCCGTTCATCATCCTGGCGGGCTGGCACGACGCGGACCCGCTGGAGACCGGCAGCAAGCGCTGGCGGCCCACCCAGGGCTTCTTCGCGCTGATCCTCGCCGTCGAGGCGATGGTGATCCTCTCCTTCGAGGCCACCGACGTCTTCCTCTTCTACATCTTCTTCGAAGCCATGCTCATCCCGATGTACTTCCTCATCGGCGGCTTCGGAGACCGGGCCCACGAGCACGGCGAGCAGGCGGCGGCCACCCAGCGGTCGTACGCGGCGGTGAAGTTCCTGCTGTACAACCTGGTCGGCGGTCTGATCATGCTGGCCGCGGTGATCGGCCTGTACGTCGTCGCCGGGAACTTCTCCCTGGCGGAGATCGCCCAGGCGCGCGCCAACGGCACGCTCGACATGGCGACGAACACCGAACGCTGGCTGTTCCTCGGCTTCTTCTTCGCCTTCGCGGTGAAGGCGCCGCTGTGGCCGCTGCACACCTGGCTGCCCAACGCCATGCAGGAGTCCACCGCGCCGGTCGCCGTCCTCATCACCGCGGTCGTCGACAAGGTCGGCACCTTCGCGATGCTCCGCTTCTGCCTCCAGCTCTTCCCGGAGGCGAGCAAGTGGGCGACGCCGGTGATCCTGGTGCTGGCGGTCATCAGCATCATCTACGGCGCGCTGCTCGCGGTCGGCCAGCGGGACATCAAGCGCCTGGTGGCGTACGCGTCGATCTCCCACTTCGGCTTCATCATCCTGGGCATCTTCGCGATGACCAGCCAGGGCCAGTCCGGCGCGACGCTGTACATGGTCAACCACGGCATCTCGACGGCCGCGCTGATGCTGGTCGCCGGCTTCCTGATCTCCCGGCGCGGCTCGCGGCTCATCGCCGACTACGGCGGTGTGCAGAAGGTGGCACCGGTGCTCGCCGGCACCTTCCTGATCGGCGGTCTGGCGACGCTGTCGCTGCCGGGCCTCGCGCCGTTCGTCAGTGAGTTTCTGGTCCTGGTCGGCGCGTTCGCGCGCTACCCGGCCATCGGCATCATCGCCACCTTCGGCATCGTGCTCGCCGCGCTGTACACCCTCGTCCTGTACCAGCGGACGATGACCGGCCCGGTGAAGCCGGAGGTGTCCGCGATGCCCGACCTGAGGGTGCGCGAACTCGTCGTCGTCGCCCCGCTGGTCGTCCTGCTGATCTTCCTGGGCGTCTACCCGAAGCCCGTCACGGACATCGTCAACCCGGCGGTCAAGCAGACGCTGTCCGACGTACACAAGAAGGACCCCCGGCCCGAGGTGGAGGCGGCCAAGTGAGCACAGCAGCCGTCCACAGCCTGTGGACAACCGCGGCCGACCCGATCTCGAAGATCGACGCGCCGAAGATCGAATACGGGCAATTGTCGCCCACCCTGATCGTCGTGGGCGCCGCGATCATCGGGGTCCTCGTCGAGGCGTTCGTGCCGCGCAAGGCGCGCTACTACGCGCAGATGTTCGTCTCCGTCGTCGCGCTCGCCGCCGCGTTCGCCGCGGTCGTCGCCCTCGCGGCCGACGGATACGGCACGACCAAGGCCCGTATCGCGGCGATGGGCGCCATCGCCGTCGACGGACCGGCGCTCTTCCTGCAGGGCACCATCCTGCTGGCCGCGCTGGTCGGCCTGTTCACCTTCGCCGAGCGGCGTCTGGACCCGGAGGCGCACGGCCGGCCGGTGGACTCCTTCGCCGCGCAGGCCGCGTCCGTACCGGGCAGCGACAGCGAGAAGGCCGCGGTCAGGGCCGGGTTCACCACCACCGAGGTGTTCCCGCTGCTGCTGTTCGCCGTCGCGGGCATGCTGGTCTTCCCGGCGGCCAACGACCTGCTGACGCTCTTCGTCGCCCTGGAGGTCTTCTCGCTCCCGCTGTACCTGCTGTGCGCACTGGCCCGCCGCAAGCGGCTGATGTCGCAGGAGGCCGCGGTGAAGTACTTCCTGCTCGGCGCCTTCGCCTCCGCGTTCACCCTGTTCGGCATCGCCCTGCTGTACGGGTACGCGGGCTCGGTGTCGTACGCGACGATCGCGCACGTCGTCGACGGCACGGTGGCCGACGTCGACCCGGCCCTCGCCGACACCATGGGCAACGACGCGCTGCTGCTGATCGGCACCGCGATGCTGGTGATGGGCCTGCTGTTCAAGGTGGGCGCCGTGCCGTTCCACATGTGGACCCCGGACGTCTACCAGGGCGCGCCCACCCCCGTCACCGGCTTCATGGCGGCGGCGACCAAGGTGGCCGCCTTCGGCGCGCTGCTGCGCGTGCTGTACGTCATCCTGCCCGGCCTGCGCTGGGACTGGCGGCCCGTCATGTGGGGCGTCGCCATCGTCACGATGCTGGGCGGCGCGATCGTGGCGATCACGCAGACCGACATCAAGCGGCTGCTGGCGTACTCGTCGATCGCCCACGCCGGGTTCATCCTCGCGGGTGTCATCGCCACCACGCCGGACGGTGTCTCGTCGGTCCTCTTCTACCTGGCGGCGTACTCCTTCGTGACGATCGGCGCGTTCGCCGTGGTCACCCTGGTGCGCGACGCGGGCGGCGAGGCCACGCACCTGTCCAAGTGGGCGGGGCTGGGCCGTCGTTCGCCGCTGGTGGCGGCCGTGTTCGCGGTGTTCCTGCTGGCCTTCGCGGGCATTCCGCTCACCTCCGGCTTCGCCGGGAAGTTCGCCGTGTTCAAGGCGGCCGCCGAGGGCGGCGCGGCCCCGCTGGTCGTGGTCGGTGTGATCTCGTCGGCCATCGCGGCGTTCTTCTACATCCGGGTGATCGTGCTGATGTTCTTCAGCGAGCCCCGGCCCGAGGGGCCGACGGTCGCCGTGCCGTCGCCGCTGACCATGACGGCCATCGGGGTCGGCGTGGCGGTCACGCTGGTGCTCGGTGTGGCGCCGCAGTACTTCCTGGACCTGGCGGGCCAGGCGGGGGTGTTCGTGCGCTGACCTGCCCGCGTTGGCGCACGCCGCGGACCCGGTTCCCTTGGGGGGAGCCGGGTCCGTCGTGTGCCGGGGGACCGCCGCGGCTCAAAGCAGCGAGTCGAGCAGCGTGTCCAGACCGGCCAGACCGGTCAGGCCGTCGAGATCGATCAGCTCGTCCAGCTTGCCGAGGTCGAGGAAGGCACCCAGATCGTCCAGCTTGCCGAGGTCGAGCACGCCGTCCGTGCTGCCGGCGTCGGCAGCGGTGCTCGTGTCGGCGGTGCCGGCGTCCGTCGCGCTCGTGCCCGTGGTGCCCGTGTCCGCGGTGCTCGGGGCGGCCGGGTCCGGCGACACGGTCACCGCCGAGGGGCAGGCCAGCGTGGTGTTCCACGGCGTGAACATCCCGGACGGGTTGTCCTCGTAGATCCACGCCATCAGGGTGTAGTGGCCGGGCAGCACGTCCTTGGTGAACGTCTCACCGAACAGCTCCGGCGCGGCCTGCCCGGTGTCCTTGACCACCCACTCCACCGCGGCGAGGTCGCGTGAGCCGTCGTCGTCCGACGTGTACACGAGGCCCGCCGGCTTCGCCGGGTCCAGCGAGCCGACGTTCGCGGCGTTGAAGTAGTGGTAGCCCATCCCGCCCTTCTGCCCGTCGGTGACACAGGTGTCGGAACGCGTGAACCCGGCGGGGGAGGCGAGCGGCTCGTAGGCGAAGCGTGCCGTGGCCGCGTAGACCTTGCCCAGCTCGGTCCAGGCGACCGCGTCGGGGTCGGGCGCGGCGTACGCCGGCGCCGCGGACAGACAGAGGGCTGCGGTCGCCGCCAGGGTGACGGCGGCCTTGAGGGGCCGAGGGGACATCGGGACTCCTTGGGCGAGAGGGGGGACATCGAGGGCGGGGACGGGCCGCGGGTCTGCCCTGTCCCGCCGGATCAGCATGTCCACGCCGCCCATACGCCCGCACGGTGACGCAGTCCATTCGAATGACCACCGAACGTGAACACCCGAACGGGAGGACGGGACCTGTGGATAACTCCGGGGCTGTCAGTCGGGGCCCCTATCGTGGAGGCAGTGGTCGAGGGACGACGTACGGGGGACACGACGATGGGCGGGACGGGCGGTATCGGTGTGATGCCAAGCACGAGCCAGGCGCCGGACGAGAGCGCGGCGGCGGGCGCGGCCGCGAGCGAGGCGCTGGCCACGCTGCACCGGGTCTTCGGATACGAGGCCTTCCGCGGCGAGCAGGAAGCCGTCATCGAGCATGTGGTGGCCGGCGGCGACGCCGTGGTGCTGATGCCGACCGGCGGCGGCAAATCGCTGTGCTACCAGATCCCGGCCCTGGTCAGACCGGGCACGGGCGTCGTGGTCTCGCCGCTCATCGCGCTCATGCAGGACCAGGTGGACGCGCTGCGGGCCCTGGGCGTGCGGGCCGGGTTCATGAACTCCACGCAGGACTTCGACGAGCGGCGCACGGTCGAGGCCGAGTTCCTCGCCGGTGAGCTTGACCTGCTCTATCTCGCGCCGGAGCGGCTGCGGCTCGACGCCACGCTGGACCTGCTCTCCCGCGGGAAGATCTCGGTCTTCGCGATCGACGAGGCGCACTGCGTGTCCCAGTGGGGCCACGACTTCCGGCCCGACTACCTCACCCTGTCGCTGCTCGGCCGGCGCTGGCCGGACGTGCCGCGCATCGCGCTGACCGCGACCGCGACCCATGCGACGCACCGGGAGATCACCGAGCGGCTGGACATGCCGACGGCCCGCCACTTCGTGGCGAGCTTCGACCGGCCGAACATCCAGTACCGGATCGTGTCCAAGGCGGACCCGAAGAAGCAGCTGCTGAGCTTCCTGCGGGAGGAGCACCCGGGCGACGCGGGCATCGTCTACTGCCTGTCGCGCAACTCGGTGGAGAAGACGGCCGAGTTCCTCAGCAGCAACGGCATCGAGGCGGTGCCCTACCACGCCGGCCTGGACGCGGGGACGCGCGCGGCGCACCAGTCCCGGTTCCTGCGGGAGGACGGCCTGGTCGTGGTGGCGACCATCGCCTTCGGCATGGGCATCGACAAGCCCGACGTCCGCTTCGTCGCCCACCTCGACCTGCCGAAGTCCGTCGAGGGCTACTACCAGGAGACGGGCCGCGCCGGACGCGACGGACTGCCGTCGACCGCCTGGATGGCCTACGGCCTCAACGACGTCATCCAGCAGCGCAAGCTGATCCAGTCCGGCGAGGGCGACGAGGCGTTCCAGCGGCGCGCCCAGGCCCACCTGGACGCGATGCTCGCGCTGTGCGAGACCGTCCAGTGCCGCCGCGGGCAACTGCTGGCCTACTTCGGGCAGGAGCCCGACCCGTCGGGCTGCGGCAACTGCGACACCTGCCTGACCCCGCCGGAGACCTGGGACGGCACGGTCGCGGCGCAGAAGGTGCTGTCGACGGTGGTGCGGCTGCAGCGGGAGCGCGGGCAGAAGTTCGGCGCCGTGCAGATCGTCGACATCCTGCTGGGCAAGCGCACCGGCAAGGTCATCCAGTTCGACCACGACCAGCTGTCGGTGTTCGGCATCGGCCAGGAGCTGACCGAGGGCGAGTGGCGGGGCGTGATCCGCCAGCTGCTGGCCCAGGGCCTGCTCGCCGTCGAGGGGGAGTACGGCACGCTCGTGCTGACCGACGCCAGCGCCTCGGTGCTGCGGCGGGAGCGGGAGGTGCCGCTGAGGAAGGAGCCGAAGCGGGCGCCCGCGCAGCGCACGGGATCCGGCGGCTCCTCGGGTGCCGGACGCAAGGGCAAGACGGCCGTCGCGGCCGAGCTGCCCGAGCACCTGCTCCCCGCCTTCGAGGCCCTGCGCGGCTGGCGTGCCGAGCAGGCGCGGGAACAGGGCGTCCCGGCGTACGTCATCTTCCACGACGCCACGCTGCGGGAGATCGCCCTGGTGTGGCCCACGTCGGTGCGGGAGCTG
Source organism: Streptomyces griseosporeus (assembly GCF_014656055.1). Lineage (GTDB taxonomy): Bacteria > Actinomycetota > Actinomycetes > Streptomycetales > Streptomycetaceae > Streptomyces > Streptomyces griseosporeus. The sequence goes on along the minus strand of NZ_BNBR01000008.1, from coordinate 287,820 downwards.
GGCGGCGTCGGCGGGGTGGGGGAGAAGAAGCTCGCGACGTACGGGGAGGGCGTGCTGAAGGTACTGGCCGAGCTGGGTGGACCGCCCGGACCGGCCGGTGCGGACCCGGCGGGCGCAGACGCGGCGGGCGGGGGCCGGGACGCTGAGCCCGGACCCGACGACTGGCCCGAGATGGACGCCGAGCCGGAGCCCGACATCTGGGCGTAGACCGGTCGGCGCCCGTCGGTCATGCGCCGGTCAGCTCAGGGCCGTCAGCCCCGGCGCGAAGGTGATCAGCAGCGGCAGCAGCGGTACCAGCGCCGCGACCGTCGTCGTCAGGGCGCGGCGCCGGCGGCCCAGGCGGGGCGGGGGTTCGAGGAGGCGGTCGACCCGTTCGCCGAGCAGGCGGTGGCTGGAGTCGCAGGACAGGACACCGCGGTGCTGGTTCAGCTCGATCAGGGCGAGCGCCGTGGTGAGGTGGCCGCAGCGCCGGGAGGCCGTGTCGTCGGCGGCCAGTTCGACCAGGCGGTGCGTCTGGTCGCAGAAGTGGGCGAAGAGGGGGACACGGGGGAAGCCGGTGGCCAGGGCGGTGGACAGGTGCAGCAGCCAGTCGTGGTGGGCGCGGGCATGGCCGCGCTCGTGGGTGAGGACCGCGTCGAGCTGGTGGGCGGTCAGGCGGTGCAGCGCACCGGTGGTGACGATCAGCTGGGGCGGATGGCCGGGCAGCCACCAGGCGTCGGGATACTCGTCCTCCAGCACCAGCAGCGGACCGCGCCCGGCCGGAAGCCCCGCGGGCAGGTCGGGGGCGCGCTCGCGCAGCTGGGCGCGGGTCTGGCCGCGGCGCCTGCGGGCCTCGACCAGCTCCCGGGCGAGCATCGCCCCGGTCCAGGCCGCACCGCAGGCCAGCAGCACGGTGAGGACGGCCGCCCAGGTCGGCGCGGCGGACAGGTCGTACGCCTCGGTGACGGCGCGCGGGGCGGGCGCGAAGACCTGCGCGCGGACCGTGTGGAAGACCGCGGCTGCGCCCAGCACCAGCGCCGTCAGGCAGCACAGCAGGACGGTGGCGACCAGGCACTGCCACACCCACAGCGCGACGACCGGTTCCCGTTCGGGCCAGGCGGCCCGGGTCAGCGCGCGCGGGGCCGGGACGGCGGCGGTCAGGGCGACGGCGCTCAGCAGGAGCAGGCAGACGGTCATGCCACAGGCTCCGGATCCTGATCGGAAGGCGACGGTACGGGGGCGTGCGGGCGGTGGTGCGGCGCGGGCCGGCGGCGGGTGCGTCGTGCGGGACGGTGCGGTGGACCGCCGGCGGCAGGTGCGGGGTGCGGAGCGCACCCGCCGCCAGTATGACGGGCCACGGCCGGGGCGTCAGCCCGCCACGACGCGGCCCGTCACCTCGCCGAGGCCCACCCGGGCGCCGCCCGGGCCGGGCGCCCAGGCCGACAGGGTCACCACGTCGCCGTCCTCCAGGAAGGTCCGCTTGCCGTCGGGGAGTTCGAGCGGGTCGCGGCCGTTCCAGGTCAGCTCCAGCAGGGAGCCGCGCTGGCGCTCCTCGGGGCCGCTGACCGTGCCGGAGCCGTAGAGGTCGCCGGTGCGCAGGGAGGCGCCGTTCACCGTCATGTGGGCCAGCTGCTGGGCGGCCGTCCAGTACATGGTGGAGAACGGCGGCTCGGAGACGACGTGGCCGTTGATCGCGACGGAGATCCGCAGGTCGTAGCCGCCGGGCTCGTCGGCCGAGTCGTCCAGGTAGGGCAGCAGCGGGTGGGTGCGCTCCGGGGGCGCGACGCGGGCGTCCTCCAGCGCCTCCAGCGGGGTGATCCAGGCCGACACCGACGTGGCGAAGGACTTGCCGAGGAAGGGGCCGAGCGGGACGTACTCCCAGGCCTGGATGTCACGGGCCGACCAGTCGTTGAGCAGGCACAGGCCGAAGACGTGCTCACGGAAGTCGCCGAGCGGCACGGGCGTGCCGAGCGGCGAGGGCACGCCGACGACGAAGCCGACCTCGGCCTCGATGTCCAGCCGGACCGACGGGCCGAAGACGGGCGCCGGGTCGGTGGGCGCCTTGCGCTGGCCCGAGGGCCGCACGACGTCCGTGCCGGAGACCACGACGGTGCCGGAGCGGCCGTGGTAACCGATCGGGAGGTGCTTCCAGTTGGGGGTGAGGGAGTCCGCCGCGTCGGGGCGGAAGATCTGGCCGACGTTCCGGGCGTGGTTCTCGGAGGCGTAGAAGTCGACGTAGTCCGCGACCTCGAAGGGCAGGTGCAGCGTGACCGAGGACAGGGGGTGGAAGAGGGGTTCGACGACCTCCCGGTGGGAGGGCACCGTCACCCAGGCGGTCAGGGCGCGCCGGACGTCCGACCAGGCGGTGCGGCCCGCGGCCAGCAGCGGGTTGAGCGTGGGATGCGCGAGCAGGGCGGCGTAGGGGGAGTCGAGCGCCAGCGCCGCGGCGCCGGCGTCGAGCACGTGGTCGCCGAGCCGTACGCCGACCCTCCGCTCGGCGGGCGCCTCCGCGGTGGAGAAGACGCCGTAGGGAAGGTTGTGCACACCGAAGGGGTCGCCCTCGGGGACGTCGAAGGGGGGCATGCGGTGCAGCCTCGCTTTCGTGCACGTCGGACACGGCGGGGACGCCGTGTGGTCCATGTGGTTGCGGCACACGTTACGGCCGGGCCACCCGTCTTGGGCAGTGCCTAAAGAGTTTGCAATGTCTGATTTGCCCTTGTCGGAGGTGGCAATTCCGGCTTAGCGTCCTTTGCGGGGAACACGGACCGGGGACATCCGTTCCGCAGGGGGGACATGTGGGGGGACCCGTGACGAGGCGTGCCAGAAGTGTGCCTGTCGAGGCGGACCGCGAGGTGCCGGGCCTGATCGTCAAGTTCGGCGACTACCCGCTGCACCACGGCGGGGTCGGCGCGATCCGCAGCCTGGGCCGCCTGGGGGTGCCCATGTACGCGGTCACCGAGGACCGGTACACGCCGGCCGCCGCCTCCCGCTACCTCACCAGGGCTTTTCCCTGGCGGACGACGGGCACGGAGGAGCCGGAGGCCCTGGTGGAGGGGCTGCTGCGGATCGGCCGCCGGATCGGCCGGCTCGCGGTGCTCATCCCCACCGACGAGGAGGCCGCGGTGCTGATCGCCGAGCACCAGGAGGCGCTCGGCGGCCGCTTCCTCTTCCCCCGCGTCGACCCGCTCCTGCCCCGCCGGCTGGCCAGCAAGCAGGGCCTGCACGACCTGTGCGTGGAGCACGGCATCGCCAGCCCGGCGGCGGCCTTCCCGCAGTCGTACGAGGACATCGCCGCGTTCGCCGAGAAGGCCCGCTTCCCGGTGGTGGCGAAGAACCGGGAGGCGTTCCTGCGGCGCTCGCGGCCCGCGGTGAACGGCACCACCCGCATCGCCACCCGCGAAGGCCTGCTCAGCCTGGCCCGCGACTGGGGCGAGCACCCCGGGGTGATCCTCCAGGAGTACCTGCCCAGGGAGGACGCCGAGGACTGGATCGTGCACGCCTACTTCGACCGGGACTCCACACCGCTGGCGATGTTCACCGGCGTGAAGGTCCGCTCCTGGCCGCCGCACGCGGGCATGACCGCCAACGCCTACGTCGTCGACAACCCGGAACTCGCGGACCTCGCCGCGCGTTTCATCAAACAGATCGGCTTCACCGGCGTCATCGACCTCGACCTGCGCTTCGACCGGCGCGACGGACAGTACAAGCTCCTCGACTTCAACCCGCGCATGGGCGCCCAGTTCCGGCTCTTCGAGAACGAGTCGGGGGTGGACGTCGTCCGCGCCCTGCACCTCGACCTGACGGGGCGCCCGGTCCCCGAGGGGGAACAGCGGGCCGGCCACCGCTACATCGTGGAGAACATCGACCTGCCCGCCCTGCTCGCCTACCGCCGCAGCGGCTACACGACGCCGCACGCGCCGGCCCGGCCCAGCGGGACGGAACTGGCCTGGCTCGCGGGTGACGACCCGCTGCCGTTCCTCACGATGCTCGCGCGCTTCGTGCGGCCGGGCGCGAAGCATCTCTACCAGCTGTGGCGGGCCAACCGCCGCGGCGGCCATACCGGTTCGGGCGCCTGACGCCGCGACCGCGCGGGCCCGCCGGGCCCGAGCCGGCCACGAAGTGACGGTGTGACGTCTCTGGGGAGGGACTTCGTGATCCAACCGGTAGCAGTCATCGGCGCGGGCCCGTTCGGCCTGTCCACCGCCGCCCATCTGCGGGCACGCGGTATCCCGGTGCGTGTCTTCGGCGAGCCCATGGTCAGCTGGCGCGGCCACATGCCCGACGGGATGCTGCTCAAGTCGACCCCCGCCGCCTCCAGCATCGACGCCCCGCAGCCCGGGCACACGCTCGCCGACTACTGCGACGCCGCGGGGCTGCGGCGGCTCGTCACGGACGAGGACATCATCCCCGTGGAGACCTTCATCGGGTACGGGGAGTGGTTCCAGCAGAAACTCGTGCCCGAGCTGGAGCGGGTCCGGGTGGTCTCCGTCGACCGGGCGACCGGCGGGTCAGGCTTCGAACTGAAGCTGGACTCGGGCGAGTTGTTCACCGCGCGGGCGGTCGTGGTGGCGACCGGCCTGTCGGGCCTCGCGCATCTGCCCGCCGAGCTGGCGGCCGCCGCCCCGGACGGGCCGAGCCCCACCGGGCCGCTCTCGCACAGCAGCCAGCACCCCGACCTGGGCCGGTTCTCCGGCCGCGAGCTGATCGTCGTCGGCGCCGGCCAGTCCGCCCTGGAGACCGCAGTGCTGGCCGCGGAGGCGGGCGCCCGGGTGCGGGTCGTCGCCCGCGGACGGGGCAGGGTCGCCTTCGGCGCACCTCCCTGGCGGCAGCCGAGGCTGCGCCCCGAGTCGCCCTTCGGCCGCGCCTGGTCGCTGTGGGCGTTCAGCTACTACCCGCACCCCTACCGCTACCTCCCGGCCGACCTGCGCCACTACCTCGTCCGCCGGGTCCTCGGCCCGCTCGGCGCCTGGTGGCTGCGTGCCCGCTTCGAGGGCAACGTGCAGGTCAGCGAGGTGGAGCGGATCGTGCGGGCCGAGACGGCCGGCGACCGTACGGCGCTCACGGTGCGCACCCACGCGGGCGGCGGGCGGGAGCTGACCGCCGATCACGTCATCGCCGCGACGGGCTACCGGGTGGACATCGCCGCGATGGACTTCCTCGGCCACGAACTGCGCACCGAGCTGGCGGTCAGCCGCGGCACCCCGAGGCTCGGCGCTGGCTATGTGTCGTCGGTGCCGGGCCTCTACTTCACGGGGCTGCCGGCGGCGGCGTCGTACGGGCCGGTGATGCGGTTCGTGTGCGGCACGGAGTTCGCCTCGCCCCGGCTGGCCGGGCACCTGGCGGCGGCGCACGGGGGGTGAGGCGACGGCCGCGGCGGCGGGCCGGCACCGGGGCCGTCCGCGGTCACGGAGCGCGGTGAACGGGCGGGGTGTGGTGTCCGTATTCTCTGATCATGGCCGCACCCACCGCATATTCACTCGTCGCGACGGACCTGGACGGAACGCTGCTGCGCGGGGACGACACCCTCTCCGACCGGTCCCTCGCCGCGCTCGCGCGGGTGGCGGCGGCCGGCGCCCGTCACCTCGTGGTGACGGGCCGGCCGGCGCCCCGGGTACGGCCGCTCCTTGAGGACCTCGGCAGCACCGGGCTCGCGGTGTGCGGGCAGGGCGCGCAGGTGTACGACGCCGGCGCGGACCGGCTGCTGTGGTCGGTCACGCTGGACCGGGAGCTGGCCGAGACCGCGCTCGGCAAGATCGAGGCGGAGGTCGGGCAGGTGTACGCCGCGGTCGACCAGGACGGCGTCGACGGGCTCACCCTGATCGAGCCCGGCTACCTGATGCCCCACCCGACCCTGCCCGCGGTCCGGGTCGGGCGGCGCGACGACCTGTGGGGCGAGCCCATCAGCAAGGTGCTGCTGCGCCACCCCGAGCTGTCGGACGACGAGTTGGCGGCGACGGCCCGGTCCGTGGTGGGCTCCCTCGCCACGGTCACGATGTCCGGGCCGGGGACGGTGGAGCTCCAGCCGTGCGGCGTCACCAAGGCGACCGGGCTGGCGCTGGCCGCCGAGCACCTCGGGCTGCGCCCGGACCGCGCGCTGGCCTTCGGGGACATGCCCAACGACATCCCCATGTTCCGCTGGGCGGTCCACGGGGTGGCCATGGCCAACGCGCACCCGGAGCTGAAGGCGGTGGCCGACGAGATCACCCTGTCGAACGAGGACGACGGCGTGGCCGCCGTCCTCGAGCGGCTGTTCCCGTAGGGGGCCCGGGTGAGCCCGTCGGGGTCAGTAGGCCCCGAAGACGTTGTCGATGGAGCCGTAGCGGGCGGCCGCGTAGTTGCAGGCGGCGGTGATGTTGGCGACCGGGTCGTACGGGTCGAACGACGTGCCGGGCACGTGGTACGCGGCGAAGGTGGGGTCGATCACCTGGAGCAGGCCCTTGGAGGGGGTGCCGGCGACGGCGTTGGAGTCCCACAGGTTGATGGCGAGCGGGTTGCCGGACGACTCGCGCATGATGTTGCGGTAGATGCCGTCGTAGCTGCCCGGGATGTGCCGCTCGGCCATGATCGCGAGGGACTCGCGGATCCAGCCGTCGAGGTTGTTGGGGTAGCCGGCGAGCGTCGTCGCCGCGGTGGACGTGGTCGACGCGGGCGCGGCGGTGGCCGCGGAGGCGCTGCTCGCGCCGAGGAGCGGCAGGGCGAGGACGGCGGCGCCCGTGCCGGCGACGGCGAGGGTGCGGGCCAGCCGGGACGTGCGGGTCCGGCGGTGCGGGGCGGCAGCGGGCATGGCGGAAGAAGCAGGCATGGCGAAGTTCCTCTCCGACGCCTGCGAGGTGAGCTGTCGGGTTCGGGCGGGGAGGTGCCCGGCCGGGCCGCTCGTGGGCGGCCGGCTTCACCCCTAGCCGGGCCGTACGTCCGCGGACGTGCGGATGTACGGGCCGGCGCTTACCTGGGTCCCCCGCTCCTGCCGTGCGTGGATGCGTCCGTGGGTGGTGGAACGGGCGGCGGCAGGATTCGGCGTCCGCCCGACAGGCCGGGAACGTATGCGAGAGCACATGCCGGGAACAAGTGCCTGATTCCTGCATCACCGCCGGTGAGCATGATCGGAGCCGCTCGCTCGCGCTTGATCGTTTGCTGCTGCCAAGACGACAAGTGGCTGGTGAGAGCTGTGCGGCGGATGTGGGGAGGGAAGGCGGTGAAGGGGCGGGGAGGCCGTTCGAGTGAGTCACCTCACCTTGATCGACAAACGGGGGTGAAACGGGTGAATGGCCCAAGTCGGTGTCGACGGGTGCGGGTTGCCACTCCGGCGCTGGTTGTTACCCTTGGGTAAGTCGATAAATATTCCTCCTTATCAACCGATCAAGAACATAACGGGCGTGATCCGATACCGCCTGGCCTGTAACCGTGGGGGCTATCGGTGATCGAAACGTGACCGGATACGCTGACTTGAGTGAGGGCAGCGACCTATCGACAAACCGTGTAATCGCCAACAGACACCAGCAGACAGGAGACCCCTCGTGACCGTCGTCGGGCCGTTCGGGCTGAGCGTGCGGGACCAGGCTCTGGAAGCCGATGTCCAGGCCGGATTGGCGGCTGTCGAGGAAGGGCTGCTCGAGGCCACCAAGAGCGAGGTTCCCTTCATCACGGAGGCCGCGCAGCACCTGGTGCGGGCCGGCGGGAAGCGGTTCCGGCCGCTGCTCGTGATGCTCGCCGCGCAGTTCGGTGATCCGTACGCGCCGGGTGTCGTGCCGTCGGCCGTGGTCGTGGAGCTGACCCACCTCGCCACGCTGTACCACGACGACGTCATGGACGAGGCCGCCGTACGGCGCGGGGTGCCCAGCGCGAACACGCGGTGGGGGAACTCCGTGGCCGTCCTGACCGGCGACTTCCTCTTCGCGCGGGCCTCGCAGATCCTGGCCGACCTCGGCCCCGAGGCGGTGCGGGTGCAGGCGCTGGCGTTCGAGCGGCTGGTCACCGGGCAGATCCTGGAGACGGCCGGGCCGCAGGACGGGCGGGACCCGGTCGAGCACTACCTGGACGTGCTGAGCGGCAAGACCGGGTCGCTGGTGGCCGTGTCCTGCCGGTTCGGGGCGATGATGTCCGGCGCCGACGAGACGGTCGTGGACGTCCTGACGCAGTACGGCGAGCGGCTGGGCGTCGCCTTCCAGCTGGCCGACGACGTGCTCGACATCGCGAGCGACTCCCACGAGTCCGGGAAGACGCCCGGCACCGACCTGCGCGAGGGCATCCCGACGCTGCCGGTGCTGCGGCTGCGGGAGCGGGCGGCGCGGCTGGGGCTGGCCGAGGACGTCGCGCTGTGCGAGCTGCTGGACTCCGACCTCAGTGACGACACGCGGCACGCGGAGGCGCTGGCCGCGCTGCGGGCGCACCCGGCGCTGGAGCAGGCGCGCCGGGACACGGTGCGGTACGCGGAGGAGGCGCGGGCCGCGCTGGTGCCGCTGGCGGAGTGCGATGCGAAGGTCGCGCTGATGGAGCTGTGCGATGCGGTGGTGCATCGGGCGGGCTGAGGGGGTGCCCCCGGCTCGGGGGCGCCGCCGCGGGGCTCCGCCCCGGACCCCGTTCTGCCACCCGCCCACCCGACTCGGTGGGTCGAGAAGTGACCCTCACCCGGGGCTCCGCCCCGGACCCCGGCGGGGGCTTCGCCCCCCGCGCCCCCAGGGCGCCTTCCGCCCCCTGCGCCACCTCCCACCCCCACCCCGCCCCGTGCGCCCCCTCCCCACCCCCTGACTCCCCCTCAACCCGCCCATCCCCTACTGGATGGGGGACCCGACAGGCCTCCGTGTCATACCGGAGCAGTACGTGGAGTTGAGTCCCCGGGTTGACGAATCCTCCTGGCCGATTTGGTCAGATGGTGCATGCGGAAAGACACCAGACTTCACCGGTTCGGGTGAGAATGGCGGCTTGGTGGGATCCCGGCGCTACGGCGTGAGACGGACGGACAGCCGCCGCCGACAACGGAGGTAAGGCACACATGGCACCGTACGAATCCGACGACAGCACGGCCGGCGCCGACCCGAGGGCAGGGCGGCGCAAGGCATCGCGGTATGTCGTCCCGGTCGCGGTGGTGGGGGTGGCGGCGGCGACGATCGGCATCGTCCCCGCGCTCGCCGACTCCGGTGACCCCGACCTGCCCGAGATCAGCGCACAGCAGCTCATCGAGAAGATCGCCGCGTCGGACGTGCAGCAGCTGTCCGGCACCGTGAAGATCAGCACGGACCTCGGTCTGCCCGACCTCGGCGGCCTGGAGAAGAGCCTGGGCTCCGGCTTCGGCGGGGCGGGGGCGGGCGCGCGTTCCGGTTCCGAGGGCTCCGCCGCCGACCCGTCGGCCAAGATGACCGAGCTGGTGACCGGTTCGCACACCCTGCGGGTCGCCACCGACGGGCCGGACCGGCAGAAGGTCTCGCTCCTGGAGGACGCCGCCGAGTACAGCCTCATCCACAACGGCAAGGACATCTGGGGCTACGACAGCAGGTCCAACGAGGTCTACCACGCCACCGCCGACGACCGGCACCCCGCAGGAAAGGACGCTGAACTTCCCGCCACCCCGCGCGACTTCGCCGAGGAGGCCCTGAAGTCGGTCGACGACACGACCTCGGTCACGGTCGACGGCACGGTCCACGTCGCCGGCCGCGACGCCTACAAGCTGCTGATCAAGCCTAGGCAGTCGGGCACCACCGTCGGCGCGATCAGCATCGCCGTGGACGCGAAGACCGGGATGCCGCTGAAGTTCACGCTCACGCCGGCCGGCGGCGGCGCGGCCGTCGTCGACGCCGGCTTCACCAAGGTCGGCTTCGGCAAGCCGGACGCCTCCACCTTCGACTTCACCCCGCCCAAGGGCGCGAAGGTCACCGAGGACGAGGACATGCCGGGCAAGGACCTTCCCGGCAAGAACCTCCCCGGCAAGGACGCCCCAGGCGAGATCCCGGGCAAGGGCGATCTCGGCAAGGGACTCGACGGACTCAAGGTCATCGGCAAGGGCTGGAACACCGTCGCCACCTTCGACACCGGCGGCCAGGGCATCCCCTCCGGCTCCGAGGTCGGCGGTGACCTCGGCGGCTTCCTCGACTCCCTCGGCGACCACGTCAGCGGCAAGTTCGGCTCCGGCACGGTCTTCTCCACCCGCCTGGTCAACGCCCTCGTCACCGACGACGGCAAGGTCTACGTCGGTACGGTGGACAAGGACACCCTCGTCCGCACCGCCGACGCCGGGTAACAGCCCACCGAACACCGGGAGTCGACAGTCCATGGGCCATCCCTCCGCCGCGCGGACCGACGCGCCCGACCCGGTCATCCGCACCCGCGCCCTCACCAAGCGCTACCGCGGCGGACAGCTCGCCGTGGACGGTCTCGACCTGACCGTCCCGGCGGGCAGCGTCTTCGGGTTCCTCGGGCCCAACGGCTCCGGCAAGACCACCACCATCCGCATGCTGATGGGCCTGATCGAGCCGACCTCCGGCTCGGCGCGGGTCCTCGGGCATCCCATGCCGCGCGCCTCCCGCGCCGTACTGCCCCAGGTCGGCGCGCTCATCGAAGGGCCCGCGCTGTACGGCTTCCTGTCCGGCCGGGACAACCTGCTGCGGTACGACGCCGCCGACCCGACCGCCGACCCGCGCACCCGGCGTGCGCGGGTCGCGGCGGCGTTGGAGCGGGTGGGGCTGACGGCGGCGGCGGGGAAGAAGGCGAAGGCGTACTCGCTGGGCATGAAGCAGCGGCTCGGCCTCGCCGCGGCGCTGCTCCAGCCGCGTCGGCTGCTCGTCCTGGACGAGCCGACCAACGGGCTCGACCCGCAGGGCATGCGGGAGATCCGCACCCTGATCCGGGAGCTGGCCGCCGACGGCACCACCGTGTTCCTCTCCTCCCACCTCCTCGACGAGATCGAGCAGGTGTGCAGCCACGCTGCGGTCATGGCGCAGGGGCGGCTCCTCACGCAGGGCGCGGTCGCCGACCTGGCGGCGCGGGCCCGCGGGCGGCTGGTGGTGACCACGCCGGACACGGCGGACGCGGCCCGCGTACTGAAGGAGCAGGGCGTCGGGGACGTCGTGACGGCCGAGGACCAGGTGTCCGGGGATCCGCCCGACCGCGAACTCGCCGAGCTGACAGCCGCGTTGGTGGCGGCCGGCGTCCGGGTGCGCGGCTTCGGGGTGGAACGGGCGTCGCTGGAGGACGCGTTCGTGGCGCTGACGGGGGAGGGGTTCGATGTCGCGGGCTGACCGTGCTGCCGCCGACACCGCTGCGGCCGACACCGCTGTTGCCGACACTGCTGCGGCCTACACCGCTGCCGTGGACACACCGGGGCAGGGCGGCGCGGCCCGCGCCCCCAGCCCGCTGTGGACCCTCGGACTCTTCCGCAGCGAGCTGGTCGTCACGCTGCGGCGCTGGCGTACCCTCGCCCTGCTCGGGGTGCTGGCCGCCGTACCCGTACTGGTCGGGATCGCGGTGAAGATCGAGACCCGGGACGGCTCCGGAGCCGGCGGTGGGGGCGGCGAGGGGCCTGCGTTCATCTCGCAGGTCACCAACAACGGGCTGTTCCTGGTCTTCACGGCCCTGGCGGCGACCCTGCCGTTCTTCCTGCCGATGGCGATCGGCGTGATCGCCGGGGACGCGATCGCCGGCGAGGCGAACGCGGGCACCCTGCGCTATCTGCTGGTCGCCCCGGCCGGACGCACCCGTCTGCTGCTCGCCAAGTACGCGACGACGATGGCGTTCTGCCTGCTGGCCACGCTCGTCGTCGCCGCGTCGGCGCTCGCCGTGGGCGCCCTGCTCTTCCCGCTCGGCGACCTCACCACCATCTCCGGCACCCGGATCGGCTTCGCCGAAGGCCTCGGCCGGGCCCTGCTCATCGCGCTGGTCGTCGCCGCGTCACTGACCGGCGTCGCCGCGCTCGGCCTGTTCGTGTCCACCCTCACCGGCAGCGGGATCGCGGCGATGGCGACGACCGTGGGCCTGCTGATCACCGTGCAGATCCTGGACCAGATCCCGCAGCTGCACGCCGTACAGCCGTACCTCTTCTCCCACTACTGGCTGTCCTTCGCGGACCTGATGCGCGAGCCCCTGTACTGGGACGAGGTGCGCAAGAACCTCGGCCTCCAGGCCCTGTACGCGGCCGTGTTCGGATCGGCGGCCTGGGCACGGTTCGCCGCGAAGGACATCACCTCTTGAGCCATGTCAGCTCATGAGTCGCCGTCGGCCTCGTACGGGAAGCGGGCGAGCGGCGCTTCCTGCGCGAAGAACGTCTTCGCCCGGGCCAGCGCCTCCGCGTCCTTCTCGACGTCACCGGGCTTGCTGCCGTTGCCCAGCAGTACGCCGCCGAACCGCATGCCCATGTAGGCGGCCGAGTTGGAGAGCGTGCCGATCAGCGGGTCGGCGACCTCCTGCTCCTCGTGCGCCAGCGCGGTGACGCCCCACAGGGTGCGCCCGGCCATCCGCGCCTTGAAGTCGAGGCCGGGGGTGCGCAGCCAGCCGGACCAGTGGTCGAGGTAGCGCTTGGCCTGCGCGGACACCGAGTACCAGTACAGCGGCGAGGCGATCACGATGTCGGTCGCCGCGAGCGTGGCGTCCAGGAGGAGGGCGGTGGTGCCCTCGGTGGGGCGGACGTGGTCGCTGTCGTGCCGCAGGTCGGCGAAGTCGGGCAGCAGGTGCTCGGTGAGGCTCAGCCACTCCTGCTCCACGTCGCTCGGCAGCTGCTCGGCGGCCCGGCGGGCCAGCAGCTCGGTGTTGCCCTCACTGCGGCTGCTGGCCAGCAGGAACAGGAAGCGGCGGTTCATGGGGTCCCCCAGTCGACGGGCGTACGGCGATTAACTGCACCTGCATTATATGCAGACGCATGAAGATCGTGGGGGTGTGGTCTCAGGACAGGTGCGTGCGCGCGGTCGGGACGAGTCTGTGACGCTGCGGTGACGCCGCCGACGGGAGTGAGCGGCGAGACTCAACAGTACGGACGGCAGCAGGTTTTCGATGTCGGACGTACGAACGACCATGGCCGGCTGCGGCGGTGGGGAGAGGCGCGGGGGAGCAGTGAAGGGCACGATGGAAGCGATGTCTCGACTCAGCCGCGAGAAGCGGGAAAACAAGCCGGAGCCCGGCGGCTCCGCCGTACCTCCGCTCGACGTCCACGTCCCCGCCTCCGGGCCGGACGCGGGCCGGGCGTCGATCAGCGGGGTGCCGGTCGTCCCGGCGGAGGGCGAAGAGCTCCAGCAGGCCGTCCTCGGCCACCTGTACCGGATCGCCCGCGCCACCGGGCGCCCCGTATACGCGACCGTGCGCGACGAGCGCATCGGGTACGCCGTCCCCCTCCGGGTCGACCCTGACGGGTCCAGCCACCTCACGGCGGAGCCGGTGGCGACGACGGGGCCGGTGGGGACGGGGCCGGTGGCGAGGGGGCCGGTGGCGACGGAGCCCACCGGACGCGGTGGTGCCCCCGGCACGCAGGCCGCCACCGGGCCCACGGGCGGTGCCCACGGCATGGGAGCCCCCACCGAGCCGACAGCCGGTGCCCCCGGCACGCAGGCCCCCACCGGGCCGACGGCCGGTGTCCCCGGCACGCAGGCCCCCACCGGGCCGACGGCCGGCGTAAAGCCCCTCGTCGAGCCGATGGCCGGCACAGAGGCCGCCACCGAGGCCCGGCCTCCCGCCCCCCAGGGCGCCTTCGGTCCGCCCCCGGTGATGCCCCCGCCCGAGCCCGCCCCGGCGCCGGACACCACCTCCCGCCCCGGATCCACCCGCACACCCGCCCCTGACTCCGCGCCCACCCCGCCCCGCGGCTTCGACGCCGTCGCCGAGGCGGTGCTCGGGGACGGACCGACCGTCGGGGCGGGGATGCCGTCCCTGCTCGCGGCGAAGGTCGAGGACATCAACGAGGCCGTGCGGTCGGGGCGGATAGCGGCCGCGTCGGAGCTGGCGGAGCACACCGTGGGCGAGGCCGTCCGGGTGCTGGGCCCGGAGCACGCCGAGGTGCTCCGGCTGCGTGAACTCGCCGCCTACGTCGCCTACCTGGCCGGCGACCCGGTGCGGGCCTTCCGGCTCTCCCTGGACCTGGCCCGCGTCCACCACCGGGCGTGCGACGCGGACGCCGCCTACGGCAACGTGCAGAGCGCGGCCACGGCGTGGCGGGCCGTGCGCGATCCCTTGCAGGGCCTGGACCTGGGGCGCGACCTGCTGGGGCTGTGGGTGGAACTCACCGCGGGGGACGGCCCCGCCGCGGACGACATCGAGGAACTGGACTCCGCCCGGGCCCGGATGACCCGCCTTGCCGACCGCGCCGACCGCGCCGACCGCGCCGACCGCGCCGCCGCCCGCGGAACGGGCGGCGACCAGGGCTGACCGGGCTCACCGCACACAGACACCCGCGCCTTCCGGGCGCACTGCACGCGGGACCTGCTGCCCTCGCGGCTCACTGCACGCAGGACCTGTTGCCCTCGTGGCTCACTGCACGCAGAACTCGTTGCCCTCCGGGTCGGCCATGACGACCCACTCGCCGCCCGCCTCCTTCACCCGGCGCACGACCGTCGCTCCGAGCCCCTCCAGCCGCTCCGCCTCGGCGTCCCGCCGGTCCGCGCCGGGGTGCAGGTCGAGGTGGAGCCGGTTCTTGACGGTCTTCGCCTCCGGCACGCGCTGGAACAGCAGCCGCCGCCCCAGCCCGGTGCCGCTGTCCGGGTCGTAGGGGTCGTCGGGGTGGCGTACGGCGATCAGGTCCCGGAAGGCCGGGCGGCCGTGGAACTCGACGGTGGCCGCGCCGGGCAGCGCGCCGAGTCCGAGCAGCCGTTCGACGAGGGCGCTGTTGTCCTCGACCTCGTAGTGCAGCGCGGCGGCCCAGAAGTCGGCCTGGCCGTGCGGGTCGGCGGCGTCGATGACGAGCTTCCAGTGCAGCGGGGCGGGCGTCTCATTCATGGAGCCACTTAAATGTGTGCACCAGCCGCAGGGCAACGGAAACGCCGGAAGGGGATCAGGCTTCCACGCGAGGCGCAGCCGCCGTCCCGGTGGCCGTCCCGGCGGTCGCCGCAGGGACTGTCTCCGTCTCCGCCACCGGTGCCGTCGCCGCGAGCGTCGACCGCAGGCGGGCGGACCGGCGGGCCGTGTGCAGGCTGTCGGCGGTGAGCACGATCAGGGCCAGCCACACCAGGCCGAAGCCCGCCCAGCGCTCGGGCGGCATGGCCTCGTGGAAGTAGAGGATGCCGCACAGGAACTGGAAGACCGGGGCGAGGTACTGCAGCAGCCCCAGCGTGGACAGGGGCACGCGGATCGCGGCGGCGCCGAAGCAGACCAGCGGCAGCGCGGTCACCACGCCGGTCGCGGCGAGCAGCGCGGTGTGGCCCGGGCCCTCGCTGGTGAACGTGGAGTCGCCTCGCGCGGTCAGCCACAGCAGATAGCCGAGCGCGGGCAGGAACTGGATGGCGGTCTCGGCGGCCAGTGACTCCACGCCGCCGAGGTTCACCTTCTTCTTCATCAGGCCGTAGGTGGCGAAGGAGAAGGCGAGGATCAGCGAGATCCACGGGGGACGGCCGTAGCCGACGGTCAGGACGACGACCGCGGCCAGACCGACGCCGACGGCCGCCCACTGCGCCGGCCGCAGCCGTTCCTTCAGCAGCAGCACGCCCATCGCGATGGTGACGAGCGGGTTGATGAAGTAGCCGAGCGAGGCCTCGACGACATGGCCGCTGTTCACGGCCCAGATGTAGACGCCCCAGTTGACGCTGATGACGGCCGCGGCGACCGCGACCAGGCCCAGTCGGCGCGGCTGCCGCAGCAGCTCGCCGGCCCACCGCCACCGCCGTACGACGAGCAGCACCGCGGCGACCACGACGAAGGACCACAGCATGCGGTGGGCGAGCACCTCACCGGCGCCGGCGGGCTCCAGCAGAGGGAAGAAGAGGGGGAACAGCCCCCACATCCCATACGCCGCGAAGCCGTTCAGCAGACCTATGCGCTGCTCACCCTTCGACGTGTCGCCCACGGGGCCCTCCTTCGCCTGTCGCCCTGCGTTCACGAAGGTAGCGCCGCACACCCCCTGCTGTCATGCCCGTATCGCCATACGGTCATGACAGTCAGGGGGTGGACCCGGAGCGTGGGGCGTCAGCCCTGGTGCCGCTCCTTCAGCGCGACGGCGATCGCCTCCGCCAGCGGCGTGGTCGGACGGCCGGCCAGCCGGGACAGGTCACCGCCGGAGACCACCAGCTCGCCCTTCTCGATGGACGCGTCCACGCCCGCGAGGACGGCCGCGAGCGGGCCGGGCAGCCCGGCGCCGGTGAGGATGCCGGTCAGCTCCTCCACGGAGACGGGCTGGTAGGCGATCTCCCGGCCGGTCTGCCGGCTCAGCTCGGCCGCGTACTCGGCGAAGCTCCACGCCTCGTCGCCGCCCAGCTCGTACGTCCGGTTCTCGTGCCCCTCGCCCGTCAGTACGGCCACGGCGGCGGCCGCGTAGTCGGCGCGCGACGCGGTCGAGATGCGGCCCGCGCCGGCGGCGGCGACCACGGCGTCGTGCGCCAGGACCGGGGCGAGGTTCTCGGTGTAGTTCTCGTGGTACCAGCCGTTGCGCAGCAGCACGTACGGCACGCCCGAGCCGAGCAGGATCTCCTCGGTGGCGCGGTGGTCGTCGGCCAGCGCGGCGCTCAGGGAGCCGGGGGCGCTGGTGTAGGCGAGCAGGGCCACGCCGGCCGCCTCCGCGGCGTCGATGACGACCTTGTGCTGCTGCGGGCGGCCCTTGTCGAACTCGTTGCCGGAGATCAGCAGCACCTTGTCGCCGGCCGCGAAGAGGCCGTCGAAGGTCTCGGGCGCGTTGTAGTCGGCGACGGCGAGCCGCACGCCGCGCCCGGCGAGGTCGGCGGCCTTGGCCTTGTCCCGCACGACGGCGGTGATCTGCTCGGCAGGGACCTTCTCCAGCAGCTGCTCCACGACGTGGCGACCGAGCTTTCCGGTGGCTCCGGTGACGACGATGCTCATGATCTGCGTTCTCCTCGGGGGGTCGGCTTCTGACACTCACCGTAGGGCATGCGCTAACTATGGGAAAGTACCAACTTTGAAGTAAGGTACTGGCATGGCGGTAAGTGCAGTGCGCGCGAACAGCGCAGATAGCGCAGATAGCGCAGATAGCGCAGATAGCGCAGATAGCGCAGATAGCGCAGATAGCGCAGACAGCGCAGACAGCGGCGCAGAGATGTGTCCCCACCGGCTCGTGCTGGAGCACGTCACCAGCCGCTGGGGCGTCCTGGTGCTGATCGCGCTGCTGGAGCGGTCGTACCGGTTCAGTGAGCTGCGCCGGGAGATCGGCCGGACCGGCCGGGGCGTCAGCGAAAAGATGCTCACCCAGACCCTCCAGACGCTGGAGCGCGACGGCCTGGTCCACCGCGAGGCCCGGCCGGTCATCCCGCCCCGCGTCGACTACTCCCTCACCGACCTGGGCCGCGAGGCGGCCGAACAGGTGCGCGGGCTGGCGGCGTGGACGCAGCAGCGCATGCCGGACGTGGAGCGGTCGCGCCGGGCATACGACGAGGCCCGGGCGGCGGCCCGGGCCTCGTGACGGTGGCGGCGCCGGCTCAGCCGACCACGGTCCAGGTGTCCCCGCCGGCCAGCAGGGCGGCCAGGTCGCCCTTGCCCTTCTGCTCGACGGCGGTGTCGAGCTGGTCGGCCATCTGGGTGTCGTAGACGGGCCGTTCCACATCGCGCAGGACGCCGATCGGCGTGTGGTGCAGCGTGTCCGGGTCGGCGAGCCGGGACAGCGCGAAGGCCGTGGTGGGGGACGCGGCGTGCGCGTCGTGGACCAGGATGTCGGCCTCGTTGTCCGGCGTGACGTCGACGACCTTCAGATCACCGGTGGCCCGGTCGCGTACGACACCGCGGGCGCCGTCGGCGCCGAAGCGGATCGGCTTGCCGTGTTCCAGCCGGATGACGGCTTCCTCGGCCTGCTGCTTGTCCTTGAGGGCGTCGAAGGCGCCGTCGTTGAAGATGTTGCAGTTCTGGTAGATCTCGATCAGGGCGGTGCCGGGGTGGGCCGCGGCCTGGCGCAGGACCTCGGTGAGGTGCTTGCGGTCGGAGTCGATGGTCCGCGCCACGAAGGACGCCTCCGCGCCCAGCGCGAGCGAGACCGGGTTGAAGGGGGCGTCGAGGGAGCCCATCGGCGTCGACTTGGTGATCTTGCCGACTTCGCTGGTGGGGGAGTACTGGCCCTTGGTGAGGCCGTAGATCCGGTTGTTGAACAGCAGGATCTTGAGGTTGACGTTGCGGCGCAGGGCGTGGATCAGGTGGTTGCCGCCGATGGAGAGGGCGTCGCCGTCGCCGGTGACGACCCAGACGGACAGGTCGCGGCGGCTGGTGGCGAGGCCGGTGGCGATGGCCGGGGCGCGGCCGTGGATGGAGTGCATCCCGTAGGTGTTCATGTAGTACGGGAAGCGGGAGGAGCAGCCGATGCCGGAGACGAAGACGATGTTCTCCTTCGCCAGTCCCAGCTCCGGCATGAAGCCCTGCACGGCGGCGAGGATCGCGTAGTCACCGCAGCCGGGACACCAGCGCACTTCCTGATCGGACTTGAAGTCCTTCATGGACTGCCTGGCCTCGGCCTTGGGGACGAGCGAGAGCGCTTCGATCGTGCCCGTGCCTTCCCCCGACGAACGGGTCGTCTCAGCCATCGATGGCCTCCTTGAGAACCGCGGCGAGCTGTTCCGCCTTGAACGGCATGCCGTTGACCTGGTTGTACGAGACCGCGTCGACCAGGTACTTCGCCCGGATCAGCGTGGCGAGCTGGCCGAGGTTCATCTCCGGGATCACGACCTTGTCGTACGACCTCAGCACCTCGCCCAGGTTGCCCGGGAACGGGTTGAGGTGGCGCAGATGGGCCTGCGCGATGGGGATCCCGGCCGTGCGCAGACGCCGGACCGCCGCCGTGATCGGGCCGTACGTCGAACCCCAGCCCAGGACGAGCGTCCGCGCCTGCTGCGGGTCGTCCACCTCGACCTCGGGGACGTCGATGCCGTCGATCTTGGCCTGGCGCAGGCGCACCATGCGGTCGTGGTTGGCAGGGGCGTAGGAAATGTTGCCCGTGCCGTCCTCCTTCTCGATGCCGCCGATGCGGTGTTCGAGACCGGGCGTGCCCGGGATCGCCCAGGGACGGGCGAGGGTCTGCGGGTCGCGCTTGTACGGCCAGAACACCTCGGTGCCGTCGTCGAGCGTGTGGTTCGGGCCCTGCGCGAACTGCACCCGCAGGTCGGGCAGCTCGTCCAGCTCGGGGATGCGCCAGGGCTCCGAGCCGTTGGCCAGGTAGCCGTCGGACAGCAGCATCACCGGGGTGCGGTAGGTCAGCGCGATGCGGGCCGCCTCCAGGGCGGCGTCGAAACAGTCCGCCGGCGTTCTCGGCGCCACCACGGGGACGGGCGCCTCGCCGTTGCGGCCGTACATGGCCTGGAGGAGGTCGGCTTGCTCGGTCTTGGTCGGCAGGCCGGTGGAAGGACCGCCGCGCTGGATGTCGACGACCAGGAGGGGCAGCTCCAGGGAGACGGCCAGGCCGATCGTCTCCGACTTCAGGGCCACGCCCGGGCCGGAGGTGGTGGTCACGGCGAGGGAGCCGCCGAAGGCAGCGCCCAGTGCCGCGCCGATGCCGGCGATCTCGTCCTCCGCCTGGAAGGTGCGCACGCCGAAGTTCTTGTGCTTGGACAGCTCGTGCAGGATGTCCGAGGCCGGGGTGATCGGGTACGAGCCGAGGAAGAGCGGCAGGTCGGCCTGCTGGGAGGCGGCGATCAGGCCGTAGGCCAGGGCCAGGTTGCCGGAGATGTTGCGGTAGGTGCCGACCGGGAAGGCGGTGGCGGCCGGGGCGACCTCGTAGGAGACCGCGAAGTCCTCCGTCGTCTCACCGAAATTCCAGCCCGCGCGGAACGCCGCGATGTTCGCCGCGGCGATCTCCGGCTTCTTCGCGAACTTCTGCTTCAGGAACTGCTCGGTGCCCTCGGTCGGCCGGTGGTACATCCAGCTCAGCAGCCCCAGCGCGAACATGTTCTTGCTGCGCTCGGCCTCCTTGCGGGACAGGTCGAACTCCTTCAGCGCCTCCACCGTCAGCGTGGTCAGCGGCACCGGGTGCAGGCTGTAGCCGTCGAGGGAGCCGTCCTCCAGCGGGGAGGTCTCGTAGCCGACCTTCTGCATCGCCCGTTTGGTGAACTCGTCCGTGTTGACGATGATCTCCGCGCCGCGCGGCAGATCGCCCACGTTGGCCTTGAGGGCGGCGGGGTTCATCGCGACCAGCACGTTCGGGGCGTCGCCGGGGGTGAGGATGTCGTGGTCGGCGAAGTGCAGCTGGAAACTCGAGACACCTGGCAGAGTGCCTGCGGGCGCACGGATCTCGGCGGGGAAGTTGGGCAGCGTCGACAGGTCGTTGCCGAACGACGCCGTCTCCGAGGTGAACCGGTCGCCGGTGAGCTGCATACCGTCGCCCGAGTCCCCCGCGAACCTGATGATCACCCGGTCCAGCCGGCGGACGCTCTTCGCCCCGGCCGGTTTGCGCTGCTCTCCCACGACGGTGGTGTCGGTGTCGGCCTGTTCCGCTGGGCTGCTGACCTGACTGGTCACTGAACTGGACCTCCCTCGGGGCGGCTGTCGGGCAGGGGCCTTTCCACGGGCCCTCCCGTCACCAACCCTACGTCTCCGAGTACCGCCTCCCCTTGGTCTTTTGCATCGCGGACACGACTTGCGTACGGCAATCCGCTCGGTCGCGCTTCCGCCGGGGAAAAGGGGGGAGCCGCTGGGGCGGTC
Organism: Streptomyces griseosporeus; assembly: GCF_014656055.1. Classification (GTDB taxonomy): domain Bacteria; phylum Actinomycetota; class Actinomycetes; order Streptomycetales; family Streptomycetaceae; genus Streptomyces; species Streptomyces griseosporeus. The sequence goes on along the minus strand of NZ_BNBR01000008.1, from coordinate 267,096 downwards.
CCCGCTTCCGCCGGGGAAAGGGGGAGCCCCTGGGGGCGGTCCGTCAGGAATTGAGATACGTGAGCACGGCCAGGACCCGCCGGTGGTCGCCCTCGCTCGGGGAGAGCCCGAGCTTGAGGAAGATGTTGCTGACGTGCTTCTCGACCGCCCCGTCGCTGACCACCAGCTGCCTGGCGATCGCCGAGTTGGTCCGGCCCTCCGCCATCAGCCCCAGCACCTCCCGCTCCCGCGGGGTGAGCCCGGCCAGCACGTCCTGCTTGCGGCTGCGCCCGAGCAGCTGGGCGACGACCTCCGGGTCGAGCGCGGTCCCGCCCTCGGCGACCCGCACCACCGCGTCCACGAACTCCCGCACCTCGGCCACGCGGTCCTTGAGCAGATAGCCGACCCCGCGGCTGGAACCGGCCAGCAGCTCGGTGGCGTACCGCTCCTCCACGTACTGCGACAGCACCAGCACCCCGAGCCCCGGATGCGCCCTGCGCAGCTGTACGGCGGCCCGGACGCCCTCGTCGGTGTGCGTGGGCGGCATCCGCACGTCGGCGACGACCACGTCGGGCAGCGCGCCCTCGGCGTCCAGCTCGCCGATCGTCTTCACCAGCGCCTCGGCGTCACCGACCCCGGCGACGACGTCATGCCCACGGTCGGTCAGCAACCGGGTCAGGCCCTCCCGCAGCAGCACCGAATCCTCGGCGATGACCACCCGCACCCTGTCCTCCACGATCTCGGCCCCCCAGAAACCCACGCCCACCCGGGCGACAAGTCAAGCATTCCAGCATCGGGAGGGGAGCGTGGGTGGGGCAACGGGATTCCGGGGGGTCGGGGCGGCAGATTGCGGCGCGGATCGGCGGCACGGGGGAGGGTTTTCGGACGGGGGTGGCTGGTTGTCGAGGGGCGGTGCTGATCAGGGGGCGGTTCCGGGGATGTGTCGTCAGGCGGTGCTGATCAGTGGGCGGTTCCGGGGATGTGTCGTCGGGCGGTGCTGATCAGTGGGCGGTTCCGGGGATGTGTCGCCGGGCGGTGCTGATCAGTGGGCGCCGTCGGGGACGGAGGTCACCCCCGCCACGGCAGCTCCGCCGTCACCCGCGTCGGGCCGCCCGCCGGCGAGTCCACGACCAGGATCCCGTCCACCGCGTCCAGCCGCTCGGCCAGTCCCGCCAGCCCCGACCCGCCGGACGCGGACGCCCCGCCGACCCCGTCGTCCACCACCTGCAGCATCAGCCGGTCCTCCGACCGCCACACGTCGACGCTCGCCGACCGGGCCCCGCTGTGCTTGCTGACGTTCTGCAGCAGCTCGGAGACGGTGAAGTAGGCGATGCCCTCGATCGCCGGCGCCGGCCGCGACGCCAGGTCCACGTCCACCCGCACCGGCACCGTGCAGCGGGAGGCCACCGAGGACAGCGCGGCGTCCAGCCCCCGGTCGGTCAGGACGGCCGGGTGGATGCCCCGGGCCAGGTCCCGCAGCTCCTGCAGCGCCGTCTTCACCTCGCCGTGCGCCTCGTCCACCATCCGCGCCGCCACCTGCGGGTCCTCGCGCAGCTTCTCCTTGGCCAACCCGAGATCCATCGCCAGGCTGACCAGCCGCGCCTGCGCCCCGTCGTGCAGGTCGCGCTCGATGCGCCGCAGGTCGGCAGCGGCCGTGTCGACGACCACGCCCCGGTCCGACTCCAGCTCCACCACCCGCGACGCCAGCCGCGACGGCCCGAGCAGCCCGTGCACCAGCAGCCGGTCCACCATCGTCAGCGCCCGCACGATCCACGGCGTCGCCAGCGTGAACAGCAGTCCCACCAGCGCCGTCACCGTGATCTCGAAGGGGTTGTCCAGGTAGATGCTGTGCTGCTCGTCGCCGTACAGCTGGAGGCCGCCCTGGCCGCCGTACACCGGGAAGAGCCAGAACCACAGCGGATACGTCAGCAGCGCCCAGCCGTACGCCCACACGTTCAGCGCGACGACGAACGAGAACACCGCCCACGGGAAGTGCAGCACCGCGTACAGCAGGTGCCGCCACGACGTACCGCTCTTCAGAACCGCGCCCATCCACCCCATCAGGCCGCTCTTGCGCACCCGCAGCGGCTCCGGGTCGGCGACCTCCAGGCCGAGCAGGGCCCGTGCCCGCGCCCGCTCCATCGCCCCGAGGCCCCGGCAGCCGGCCAGCGCCGCCGCCAGCACCGGGATGCCGAGGAACGTCACGAGCAGCCCCGCGCCGAGCGCCACCATCGTCACGGCGTACGTGAAGAGCAGCACGCCGATCGGCAGGTTCAGCAGCAGGTACGCGAACTCCCGCCAGCTGCGCCCCTCGAACGGCGCCCGCAGCGCGGCGGGCAGCCGGTGCCGACGGGAGTCACCGGGGCCGTAGCCGCGGTGGCCGTCGTGGGCGCCGGTGCCGTAGCCGCTGTAGCCGCCGTAGCCGCCGTGGCTGCCGGAGGGGCCGTGGGTGTCGTAGGGGGATTCTCCGTACTCCATGGCCATCGCCGTGGTCCGTTTCTGCTCGTCGTCGGGTCTTCTCGAGGTCCGGCCGCGGATCCCGGTGAGGTCCGGTCGTCGGTCCCCGCGAGGTCCGGTCGTAGGTCCTCGTCAGGACCGGTCGTAGGTCCTCGTGAGGTCCGGCCGGCCGGACCCTCGGAGGTCCGGATGTCGTACCTCCACCCTGCTCTGCCGCAGGTCGGCGGACCATGGAGGCCGTCGGCGTCTTGGACGGGGGGTTTTCCCTACCTCGGCCGCTCGTCCGGGCCGCGGTCGCGCCAGGGCAGCTCCGCCGTGACCGTCGTCGGACCGCCGGGCGGCGAGTCGACGACGAACAGGCCGTCCACGGCACCCAGCCGCTCCGACAGGCCCCGCATCCCGCTGCCGCCGTCCAGCGACGCGCCGCCGCGCCCGTCGTCCCGGACCTGGATGAGCAGCCGGTCCCGCGACCGCCACACGTCGACGCTCGCCGACCGGGCCCCGCTGTGCTTGCTGACGTTCTGCAGCAGCTCGGAGACGGTGAAGTAGGCGATGCCCTCGATCGCGGCGGCAGGCCGGGACGGCAGGTCGGCGGTCACCTTCACCGGCACCGTGCAGCGGGAGGCCACCGAGGACAGCGCGGCGTCCAGCCCCCGGTCGGTGAGGACGGCCGGGTGGATGCCGCGGGCCAGGTCGCGCAGCTCCTGGAGGGCCAGCTTCACCTCGCCGTGCGCCTCCTCGACCATCGCCGCGGCCGCGTCGGGATCCTCCAGCAGCTTCTCCTTGGCCAGACCCAGCCCCATCGCCAGGTTCACCAGCCGGGCCTGCGCCCCGTCGTGCAGGTCGCGCTCGATACGTCGCAGGTCGGCGGCGGCCGTGTCCACGACCACCCCCCGGTCGGACTCCAGTTCGGCGATACGGCGCTCCAGCTCGTCCGACGGCGACAGCAGCCCGCGCACCATCGCCCGGTCCACGTTGCTCAGCGCCCGCGCCACGAACGGCAGCACCGGCCACAGCACGAACAGCGATGTGAGCACCGTGACGAAGGTGAGCACACCCCAGGGCAGCCGGATGAAGTCGTACAGCGCCGTACGCCAGGCCACCGGATCCTTCACGGCCATCCACATCCGGCCGAGGAGACCGTCCGGCCCGCGGCGCAGCGGCAGACTGCTCGGCTCGTCGACGCGCACCCCGAGCAGCGCCCGCGCCCGGTTCCGCTCGAACCGGCCCAGCAGCCGCGCACCCATCAGCCCCATCGCCAGCAGCGGCAGGCCGACCACGGTGATCGTCAGCGCGCTGCTGACAACCACCACCGTCATGACGTAGACGAACCCGGCCAGCGCCATCGGCAGGTTGGTCAGGAGATACGCGATCTCCTTCCACGTCCACGCCTCGAACGCGAAACGGGGCGGCGGCAGGCGATCGTCGTCGGGGGCCGCCGGAACAGGTGCGGAGACGGCCGGCGACGAGGGTGTGGATGCGGTCATATGGGTTAGCGTGCCGCGCGCCGCCGCGGCGCGCCATGAGGTCGCCCGGCCTCGTCCGACGGGGGAAAACCCCACCCCGCTCCCGACGGGGCGGCCCGACCGGCATCTCAAGGCGTGACGGGCTGCTTACCGGCTCTTTATCAGGGCCTAGACTCCCGTGCGTACAGATCGTCGAACATGTCGAGAGCGGAGAGCGAGGGGCGGACGTTGCGGGAGACGCTGCGTGAGCCGACCGCCGTCGTCGCGGCGGACTACTTCGAGTCGTACTCGGTGGTCGGCCTGCTGGCCGTCGTCGGCGTGCTGTTCGTGGCCGTCGCCTTCGGCGCGGGCCGCCTGCTGCGCCCGGTCGTGCCCACCCCCGAGAAACTGCTGACCTACGAGTGCGGTGTCGACCCCGTCGGCGAGGGCTGGGCCCACACGCAGGTCCGCTACTACGTCTACGCCTTCCTCTACGTCATCTTCGCCGTCGACTCGATCTTCCTGTTCCCCTGGGCGACCGTCTTCGCCCGCCCCGGCTACGGCGCGACGACGCTCGTGGAGATGTTCATCTTCCTCGGCTTCCTCGCCGTGGGCCTGCTGTACGCATACAAGAAGGGCGTCCTGGCATGGACGTGAACCCCGCTCCCGCCGAGCCCGTGCTGCTTCCCGAGCCGAAGCGGCTGGGCGCGCTGGCCCGCCTGGCCCCCGAGCCGATGAAGGTGGTCCTGAACTGGGGCCGCCGCTACTCCCTCTGGGTCTTCAACTTCGGCCTCGCCTGCTGCGCCATCGAGTTCATCGCGGCCTCGATGGCCCGCCACGACTTCATCCGCCTCGGCGTGATCCCCTTCGCGCCCGGCCCGCGCCAGGCCGACCTGATGGTCGTCTCGGGCACGGTCACCGACAAGATGGCCCCGGCGGTCAAGCGCCTGTACGAGCAGATGCCGGAGCCGAAGTACGTCATCTCCTTCGGCGCCTGCTCCAACTGCGGCGGCCCCTACTGGGACTCCTACTCCGTCACCAAGGGCGTCGACCAGATCATCCCCGTCGACGTCTACGTCCCCGGCTGCCCGCCCCGCCCCGAGGCGCTCCTCCAGGGCATCCTCAAGCTCCAGGAGAAGATCGCCCGCGAGTCCCTGGGCGAGCGGTACGGCAACGGCGACACCGCGCGTCCCTCCCCGGCCGCCCTGCAGAGCGGCCTGGTGCCACCGCCCGCACCGAAGGGGGAGGCCCGATGACCGAGGCCGGCTGGCTGCCCGCCCCCGTCGAGGAACTCTTCGGCCCCGAGGCCACCGCCGACGAGTCCTACGACGTCCTGACCGTCGACGTCCCGCCCGCCTCCTGGATCACCGCGTTGGAGACGGCCCGTGACCGGCTCGGCTGCACCTACTTCGACTGGCTGAGCGCCGTCGACGAGCCCGGCACCGGCTTCCGCGTCGCCGCGCACGTGGCCGCGCTGGGCCCGGTGCGCCGACTGCTGCTGCGCACCACGGTCCCGCACGAGGCCCCCGCGCTGCCGACGGCCGTCTCCGTCTACGCGGGCGCCGCCTGGCACGAACGCGAGACGCACGAAATGTTCGGCGTCCGCTTCGAGGGCCACCCCGCCCTGCACCACCTCCTCCTTCCCGAGACCTTCGAGGGCCACCCCCTGCGCAAGGACTTCGTCCTCGCCGCCCGCGTGGCCAAGGCTTGGCCCGGCGCCAAGGAACCGGGCGAGTCCGACCACGCCGGCCCCAAGCGCCGCCAGATGCTCCCCCCGGGCGTCCCCGACCCCAACGACTGGGGCCCCCTGAAGGGCCAGCTCCCCCCGGCTCCCGCCCGCCCCGCCCGCACGGCAGGAGCAGCCGGCCGCGCCGCCGCCGCACGCGGCACGGCGCCCGCCGACCGCCCCCGCCGCACCCGCTCGGCCTCAGAGGGCTCGGCATCCCAGGCTTCGGCCGGCCAGACCACCGCCCCCGAGCCGACGGAAACCGACACCCCGCCCGCCGCACCCGCCCGCCGCACCCGCACCGCCTCGGAGGGCTCGGCCAGCCAGCGCCCAACCACCCCACGCCGCGCTCGAAGCGCGAGCGAGGGCTCGGCCACGCAGCGGGCGGAGCCGACGGAGGGGGTTGCGGGTGCCGCGCAGCCTGGTGGGGCTGCGGAGGCCGCCGGGCAGCAGGGTGGACCTGCGGTGGTTGCCGGGCAGCAGGGTGGACCTGCGGAGGCCGCCGGGCAGCAGGCCGGCTCTGAGCCGACGCCTGCTCCGTCGGCCACCGCGCGCCGCGCCCGGAGCGCGAGCGAGGGTTCGGCCACGCAGCGGGCGGAGGCCGCCGAGGCGGCTTCCGGTGCCGCCGCGGACGCGGGGTCGGCAGCGGCCGCGGCCGCGGCTGCCGCCGAGCAGGGCACGCCCGAGGAAACCACCGGCACCGGAGAACCGACGGCATCCGGCCGCCCCGGCGGCCCCACCGCACCGACGCCGCGAACGACCCGTCGCCCCGCCCCCCGCAGCGCCGACGCCCCGTGGCACCACGCCCGCCCCGCCTTCGACGAGCCGGAGCCGAGCGACCGCAAGGCTCCGAGTCAGCCGAGCGACCGCGAGGCTCCGAGTGAGCCGGCGGGCGAGGCGACGGAGGAGCCTGCCACCGAGCGCACCACACCCTCGCCGGTCAGCCCCACCCCTGAGCAGCAGAAGCGCCCCGAAGGCCGGCAAGGGCAGGAGCCGCAACGGGACCCGAAGGCACCGGAGGCCCCGGCCCCGGAGGACACCGCGGCCGACGGCACCGCCCCGGCCGACGACGCAGCCCCAGCTGATGCCACCGCCCCGGCCGACGATGCAGCCTCAGCCGACGGCACCGCCCCGGCCGACCCGACCCCTGACTCCCCGCAGCACCCCCAGAACCACCCCGACCCCGACAACCCCGCAGGAGGCCCGCAGTGAACGACGTGCTCGACGTCGCTCTGCGACTCCTCGTCGTCTTCGTCGTCTTCCTCACCTTCCCCCTGATCGTCGGTCAGACCGAGCACAAGGTGATGGCCCACATGCAGGGCCGCCTCGGCCCGATGTACGCCGGCGGCTTCCACGGCTGGGCCCAGCTGGTGGCGGACGGCGTGAAGTTCGCGCAGAAGGAGGACGTCGTCCCCGCGGGCGCCGACCGCCGTGTCTTCCAGCTCGCCCCCGCGGTGGCCCTCCTGCCGTACCTCCTCGTCCTGCTCGCCATCCCCATCGGCCCCAGCGAAGGCGCCGTCGGCCAGGTCATCGACGCCGGTGTCTTCTTCGTCCTCGCCGTGATGGGCGTCGGCGTCCTCGGCTCCCTCATGGCCGGCTGGGCCAGCGCCAACAAGTTCTCCCTCCTCGGCGGCCTCCGCACAGCCGCCCAGCTCCTCGCCTACGAACTCCCGATGCTGCTCGCCGCCGCCTCCGTCGCGATGGCGGCCGGCACGGTCTCCCTCCCCGGCATCCTCGACGCGTTCGAGTGGTGGTGGCTGCCCTGGCAGATCGTCGGCGCGATCGTCTTCTTCGTCGCCGGCCTCGCCGAGCTGCAGCGCCCCCCGTTCGACATGCCCGTCGCCGACTCGGAGATCATCTTCGGCGCGTACACCGAGTACACCGGCCTGCGCTTCGCCCTGTTCCTCCTCGCCGAGTACGCCGGGATCATCGTCCTGTGCGGCCTGACCACCGTCCTCTTCCTGGGCGGCTGGCACGGCCCCTGGGGCGCCGACGGCCTCGGCTGGGTGTGGACCCTGCTGAAGACGGCCGTCCTCGCCTTCATCGTCATCTGGCTTCGCGTGACCTACCCCCGCCTGCGCGAGGACCAGCTGCAGAAGCTCTCCTGGACTCTCCTCGTCCCCCTTTCCCTCGCTCAGATCGCCCTCACCGGCATCGTCAAGGTGGTGATCCAGTAGCCATGGCCGATCAGCTCCAGCCCACCAAGTCCCGCTTCCCGGGCGCCGGCCTGGCCAAGGGCCTGGCCGTCACCCTGCGCACGATGACGAAGAAGACCGTCACCGAGCAGTACCCGGACGCCCAGCCCGAGCTCCCGCCCCGCACCCGCGGCGTCATCGGGCTGTTCGAGGAGAACTGCACGGTCTGCATGCTGTGCGCCCGCGAGTGCCCGGACTGGTGCATCTACATCGACTCCCACAAGGAGACGATCCCGGCGGCGACCCCGGGCGGACGTGAGCGCAGCCGCAACGTCCTCGACCGGTTCGCCATCGACTTCTCCCTGTGCATGTACTGCGGTATCTGCATCGAGGTGTGTCCTTTCGACGCGCTGTTCTGGTCCCCGGAGTTCGAATACGCCGAGACCGACATCCGCGATCTCACCCACGAGCGGGACAAGCTCCGCGAGTGGATGTGGACCGTCCCGGCCCCGCCCGCGCTCGACCCGGGTGCGGAGGAACCGAAGGAGATCGCCGCGGCCCGCAAGACCGCCGAGAAGCTGGCCGCCCAGCAGGCAGCTCCCGCGGCTCCCGCCACCGCCGAGCCGCAGCCGGCGCCGTCGGCAGGTGAGCCGCGCCGGCCCGCCTCGTCCGCCGTACCGCACGCGGAGGAGCAGGCCCGCGCCGCCGAGCACCCCACCCGCGCGCAGGGCGACTCCCGGCAGCAGACGGACCAGCCGCGGCAGGAGGGCCAGGAATGACATCCGCCGCAGCGACCGCCCATGCCGTGACCCTGTCCGCCCAGGGACACGGTTTCCTCTCCCCGACCGGCGTCGAGATCGCGTTCCTCCTCGTCGGCCTGCTCACCTTCGGCGCCGCCCTCGTCACCGTCACCACCAGGCAGCTGGTGCACGCCGCCCTGTGGCTCGTGGTGACCCTCGGCGGCCTGGCCGTGGAGTACCTCCTGCTCACGGCCGAGTTCATCGCCTGGGTGCAGGTCCTCATCTATGTGGGTTCCGTCGTCGTCCTCCTACTGTTCGGTCTGATGCTCACCAAGGCCCCCATCGGCCGCTCCCCGGACGCCGACTCCGGCAACCGCTGGGCCGCGCTCACCGTGGCCGTCGCCGCCGCGGCCGCGCTGGTCTGGGTGGTCGTCGACGCCTTCCGCACCACCTGGATCGACCTGGACGGCGCCGCCGCCGGCTCCACGGAGGTCACCGGCGCGAGCCTGTTCCAGAACTGGGTCCTGCCCTTCGAGGCCCTTTCCGTCCTCCTCCTCGCGGCCCTGGTCGGCGCGATCGTCCTGTCCCGGAAGGCGAAGGCGGAGTCGAGCTCTCCCCCTGTGAACTCCCGGGCCGCGTCCGGTGGTTCCCCATCCGTCCCGGATTCCCGGAATCACCCGATCGAGGGAACGCAGCCGGACGGCCCCCAGAAGCCGGCCGACCCCGGGGCCCCGGCCGAGCAGGAAGGCGCCCGCTGATGCACCTCGCCTATCCCGCCGTACTCTCCGCCCTCCTGTTCTGCACGGGCCTGTACGGCGTCCTCGCCCGCCGCAACGCGATCCTCGTGCTGATGTCGGTCGAGCTGATGCTCAACGCCGTCAACCTCAACCTGGTCGCCTTCGACGTCTGGCTGAGCAAGACCGCCGAGGAGACCCTGCACTCCGGGCAGGCCCTGACCCTGTTCACCATCGCCATCGCCGCCGCCGAGATCGGCATCGGCCTGGCGATCGTCCTCGCCGTCCACCGCAACCGCGGCACCTCGGACATCGACAAGCTCCGCGACACCGCCGAGGGCCCCGGTCCCGACGGTTCCGGCAGCGACCTCCCCGACAGCGACGCCCTCACGGCCGAGCAGGCCGAGAAGGCTGAGGCCTCCGCGTGACCACGACCACCCTCGCCGTCCTCGTCCCCCTCCTGCCGTTCCTCGGCGCGGCCGCCGGCCTGCTGCTGGGCCGCACGGCACCGGGGTTCGTCCGCCCGCTCGCCGTCCTGCCGACCCTCGCCGCCCTCGTACTGGCCGTCCTGGTCGCCGTACGCCAGGGCGGAGACGCGGCCGTCGACGCGGCCACCGAACTCACCCCGACCGGCTCGGTGCCGATCGAGCTCGCCGTGCACATCGACGGCTTCGCCGCGCTCGTCGCCGTCCTGGTCGGCGTGGTCGCGAGCTGCGTGCAGATCTACTCCACGGGCTACCTGCGCGACGACCCGCGCTACCCGTCGTACGCCGCCCTCGTCTCCCTGTTCACCTCCGCGATGCTCCTCGTCGTCTACTCCGGCGACCTGATCGTGCTGCTGGTCGGCTGGGAAGTCATGGGTATCTGCTCCTACTTCCTGGTCGGCCACTACTGGGAGACCCCCGAGGCCCGCGCCGCCTCCATCAAGGCCTTCCTGGTCACCAAGCTCGGCGACGTCCCCTTCCTCATCGGCCTGTTCGCCCTCGCCGGGGACACCGGCTCCTTCCGGATCACCAAGATCCTCGGCGCTGTCGCGCACGGCGGCCTGGACCACCCGACGCTGATCGCCCTGCTGCTCCTCGCCGGTGTGGCGGGCAAATCGGCGCAGTTCCCGCTGCACACCTGGCTCCCCGACGCGATGGCGGGCCCCACGCCCGTCTCCGCGCTGATCCACGCCGCGACCATGGTCGCCGCCGGTGTCTACTTCATCGCCCGTCTCCTCCCCGTCTTCGAGACCTCCTCGGCCGCGATGGTGGTCCTCGCCGTCATGGCCGCCGTGACGATGGCCGGCTCCGGCCTCGCCGCGCTCGCCCAGGACGACATCAAGCGGGTCCTCGCCTACTCGACGATCGGCCAGCTCGGCTACATGACCGGCGCCCTGGCCGTCGCCGACCGCGGTGCCGCCGTCTTCCACCTCCTGTCGCACGGCGCCTTCAAGGCGCTGCTGTTCCTCGCCGCCGGCGCGGTCATCCACGCGGCCGGCACCAATTCCCTGGCCGCCATGTCCCGCATGCGGAACCTGCGCGACCGCGTGCCCGACGCCTACTGGACGATGACCGTGGCGCTCCTCGCGCTCGCCGCGATCCCGCCGTTCAGCGGCTTCTTCTCCAAGGAGTCCGTCCTCGGCGCCGCCGAGCACGTCTCCACCGGCCACACCGAGCACGCGCCCGCCGCCGCGGGCTGGATCGTCCTCCTCTCCGGCCTGCTGACCGCCCTCCTCACCGCCGCCTACGCGGCCCGCCTGTGGCTGCTCGCCTTCCGAGGCCGGGGCGCCGACGCCCCCGACCACGGCAGGCAGCCGCTGACGATGACGGTGGTGCTGTGGGTGCTCGCCGTGCCGTCCCTCGCGCTCGGCGGACTCACCTACCGCCTGCTGCCCGACTGGTTCGACGGCCGCGACCTGACGCCCACCCTGACGACCTCGGTGCTCGGCACCGGCCTGGCCCTGATCGGCGGACTCGTCACCTACGCGGCCTGGCGGCACACCACCGCCCTCGCCGCCCGCGTGCCGCTCGGCGCGGTCGCCGCCCACCCGGAGGGCGACGCCGGACTGGTCGAGGCGGAGGCCATCGCCAGCCACACGCCCGCCTACGGAAACATCGCCTACGCCCCCGACCCGGCCGACCCCGGGCGGCTGCTGCTCGGCCCGCTGCACCACTCCGCGGCCGTCGGCTTCCACCTGGACGCCGTCTACCGGGCGCTGTTCGTCCGCCCGGTGCAGGCCGCGGCGAGCCTCGTCCGGTTCCTCGACCGCGAGGTCGTCGACGCCTACGTCCGCGGTGCGGGCGCCCTTCCGCGCTGGCTCGGGGCCGCCGTACGGCGCGCCCAGACCGGCAATGTGCAGACCTATGTGAGCGCGCTGCTCGCCGGCACCGTCGTCCTCGCGGTCGCCGCCGTCCTCGTCGCCACGGGAGCGTGAGCAGGCGTGATCGATATCAGCGAGTCCGTGATGCAGTTCCTTCTGGCGTTCGTCGTCGTCGGCCCGCTCCTCGGCGCGGCCGCCGCTCTCCTGCCGGCCCCTCCCGGACTGAAGGGGAAGTCGCCCGAGCAGGCCGTCCTCCGGCACGGTGTGACCGTGACCGGCGCGGTGCTCATCGCCGCGATCGTCCTCGCGCTCGGCTTCGACCACGGCCACCCGTCGAGGATGCAGGCCACGACCGACATCAGCTGGATCCCCGCACTCGACGTGCGGATCCACCTGGGCATCGACGGCATCTCCCTCCCCCTTCTGGTCCTGACCGCGCTGCTGACCTTCCTGAGCGCGCTGTACTCCTACTTCAAGATGCCTGCGGGGCCGAGCCCGAAGGCCTTCGTCCCCCTGCTGCTCGTCCTGGAGTCCGGCACCCTCGCCACCTTCGCCGTCCTCGACCTGCTGCTGTTCTTCCTCGCCTTCGAGATGGTCCTGATCCCGATGTACTTCCTCATCGCCCGCTGGGGCGGCGAGGGCCGGGCCGCGGCCGCCTGGAAGTTCATCCTGTACACGCTGCTCGGCTCGGTCGTCATGCTGCTCGGCCTGCTCCTGATCGGGCTCAAGGCGGGCACGTTCGACATGGTGGCACTCGCCACTGACAACGGCCGGTCGCTGACCACATCCGTGCAGGTCATCGCCGTACTGGCGATCGGGATCGGGCTCGCGGTCAAAACGCCGATGTGGCCGCTGCACACCTGGCTGCCCGACGCGCACACCGCCGCGCCGACCGTCGGCTCGGTCCTCCTCGCCGGTGTCCTGCTGAAGATGGGTACGTACGGGTTCGTCCGGATCCTTCTGCCGGTGGCACCCGACGGCTTCCACACCTTCGCGCCCTACCTCGCCGCCTTCGCCGTGGTCGGGATCATCTACGGATCCCTCGCCTGCCTGGCCCTGGCCAAGCAGGGCGCCAAGGGGGACCTGAAGCGGCTCATTGCCTACTCCTCCGTCGGCCACATGGGCTTCGTCCTCCTCGGCATCGCCAGCACCACCCCGACCGGCGTGAACGGCGCCCTGTTCGCCAACATCGCCCACGGCCTCATCACCGGCCTGCTCTTCTTCCTGGTCGGCGCGCTGAAGGACCGCACCGGCAGCACCGACCTCGACACCCTCGCCGAGGAGACCGGAGCCGCCCTCTACGGCAAGGCGCCCCGCCTCGGCGGTCTGCTCGCCTTCGGCGCCGTCGCCTCGCTCGGCCTGCCCGGCCTCGCCGGGTTCTGGGGCGAGATGCTCGCGCTCTTCGGCGCGTTCCGGCCCGCCGCCGACCTGCACCGGGGCGCGTTCCTCACCTTCATGGCGATCGCCGCGTTCGGCACCCTGCTGACGGCCGCGTACATGCTCGTCGTGGTCCGCCGCGTCTGCATGGGCGCCCTGCCGCAGGACGCGCCGAAGCTGACCGACGTCCACGCCTACGAGTTCGCGGCCTGGACCCCGCTGGTCGCCCTGACCGTCGTCGCCGGACTGTGGCCCAAGGCCCTCCTCGGCCTGACCGACCCGGCCGTGCAGCAGCTCCTCGCAGGAGGCACCCGATGAGCTCCCTGGCCCAGCCGCTGGCCGCGTCCCTGGTCCAGTCCGTCGACTGGCTCGCCATCGCGCCGCCCACCGTCGCCGCGGTCGTCGCGCTCGCCGTCCTCGTCGCCGACCTGTTCGTGCCCGAGGAACGCAAGCCACTGCTGGGGTGGCTGTCGGTGGCCGGCCTCGCCGCCTCCACCGTCCTGCTGATTCCCCTGGTGGACGGCGACCGCTCCACCTTCTGCCTGCCCGACGCCCCCACCGCCTGCAGCTACACCGCGGACCGCTTCACCCTCGTCATCCAGCTGCTCGTCCTCGGCGGCGCCCTCCTCGCCGCCCTGCTGTCGGTCACCGCACTGAAGGACGCGCGCAAACAACTCCCCGAAGGGGAGTTCTGGTTCCTGCTGCTGTCCTCCGCGGCCGGCGCGGCCCTGCTGCCCGCCTCCCGGGACCTCGCGACCCTGATCGTCGCACTGGAGGTCGCATCCCTGCCCGCGTTCGCCCTCGTCGGCCTGCGCCACGGGGACAAGCGCTCCTCCGAGGCGGCGCTGAAGTTCTTCCTGTCCTCGGTCACCGCGACCGCGGTCAGCCTGATGGGCATCAGCTTCGTCTACGCCTCCACCGGCACCCTCTACCTCACCCAGGTCGCCGACCGGATCCAGCACGTCGACGGGCAGCTGCACACCCTCGCCCAGACCGGCGTCGTCCTCACCCTCGTCGGCTTCGCCTTCAAGACGGCCGCCGTGCCGTTCCACTTCTGGGTGCCCGACACCTATGTGGGGGCGCCCCTGCCGATCGCCGCCTACCTGTCGGTCGTCGGCAAGGCGGTCGGCTTCTCCGGCCTCATCCTCGTCACCGTCGTCGCCCTGCCCTCGTACGACGACGTCTGGGGCCCGGCGCTCGCCGCGCTCGCCGCGCTCACCATGACCGTCGGCAACGTCGGCGCCCTGCGCCAGCAGGCCACGCGCGCGTACAGCGCCGTACGGCTGCTGGCCTGGTCGTCGGTGGGCCAGGCCGGCTACCTCCTCGTGCCGATCGCCGCCTCCGCCTACACCGACGACGCCGAACACGCCGTCGGCTCCACCGTCGCGTACGCCCTCATGTACGGCGTCGTGAACCTCGGCGCCTTCGCGGTCTCCGCGCTGGTCGGCCGCACGAGGCTGCTGAACCGCGTCAGCGACTACCGAGGGCTCTACGCGAAGAACCCCCTGGCCGCCCTGCTGCTGGCCTTCTTCCTGCTCTGCCTCGCCGGACTGCCGCCCGGCATCATCGGCCTGTTCGCGAAGGTCACCGTCTTCTCCGCGGCCGTCGACGCGGGCCTGGGCTGGCTGGCCGTGGTCATGGCGGTCAACGTCGTGATCGCGCTGTTCTACTACCTCCAGTGGACGGCCCTGCTCTTCCGCGCACCCGAGGGCGAGCCGGTCAGGCACCGCGTCCCCGCACCGCTGACGGCCGCCATCACCCTGACCGCCGTGCTCGGCATCGCCCTGTCCGGCGCCCCGCAGGTGGTCCTGCGCTTCGCCGACACCGGCCTCTTCTGAGCCTCCGGCCCAGCGCCCACCACCCTGGGCCGTCCCTCACCCGGACGGCCCAGGACCGCCCCGCCCGCACAAGGGAACTAGTGCCCCTCGCCTCGCGTTGACCAGTCAGGGAGGGTCCACTGGACGTGACACCACGGCACCGGTGGCATCGCAGAACGACCAGCAAAGGGTTCCCCTGCCGCACCATTTGGAGGGCGTACCGTGCACCGCCGGCACAACGGGCTCAGGACCGCAGTACTCCTCGGGGGACTGTCCGCACTCATCATCGTCTTCGGCAGTTTCTTCGGCCGTACGGGCCTGATCGTCGCGCTCCTGGTGGCGCTCGGCACCAACGCCTACGCGTACTGGAACAGCGACAAGCTGGCCCTGCGCGCCATGCGTGCCCGCCCGGTGAGCGAGTTCGAGGCGCCCGCGCTGTACCGCATGGTCCGCGACCTCTCCACGCAGGCCCGCCAGCCCATGCCGCGGCTGTACATCTCACCGACTGAGGCGCCCAACGCCTTCGCCACCGGCCGCAACCCGCGCAACGCCGCCGTGTGCTGCACCGAGGGCATCCTTCGCATACTCGACGAGCGGGAGCTGCGCGGCGTCATCGGCCACGAACTCAGCCACGTCTACAACCGCGACATCCTGATCTCGTCGGTCGCCGGCGCCCTCGCCTCGGTGATCATGTTCCTGGTCAACTTCGCCTGGCTGATCCCGATCGGCCGCTCCGACGACGATGACGGCCCCGGCCTGCTCGGCATGCTGCTGATCATGATCCTCGGACCGCTCGCCGCCTCGGTCATCCAGCTCGCCATCAGCCGTTCCCGCGAGTACGAGGCGGACGCGTCCGGCGCCCACCTCACGGGCGACCCGCTCGCCCTCGCCAGCGCGCTGCGCAAGCTGGAGGCCGGTACCCAGCAGCTCCCGCTGCCGCCGGAGCCCCGCATCGAGACCGCGAGCCACATGATGATCGCGAACCCGTTCCGGCCCGGCCAGGGTCTGTCCAGGATGTTCTCCACCCACCCGCCGATGGCGGACCGTATCGCCCGGCTCGAGAAGATGGCAGGTCGTCAGCTGTGAAGACCATCCTGAACGTCATATGGCTCGTGCTGAGCGGATTCTGGCTGTTCCTCGGCTATCTGGCCGCCGGACTCCTGCTCTGCATCACCATCATCGGCATCCCGTTCGGCATCGCCGCCTTCCGCATCGGCGTCTACGCCCTCTGGCCCTTCGGCTACACCACCGTCGAACGCCACGACGCCGGCGCCCCGTCCTGCGTCGGCAACGTGCTGTGGCTGGTCCTCGCCGGCTGGTGGCTCGCGCTCGGCCACATCGTCACCGGGCTCCTGCTCTGCGTCACGATCATCGGCATCCCGTTCGGCGTGGCCAACTTCAAGCTGATCCCCGTCTCGCTGTTCCCGCTGGGCCGCGAGATCGTCCGCACCGACGAGCCGTTCACGGCGTACTGAGAGGCCGACAAGGCCGAGGCGTTGTCCACAAGGGCCCGGTTGTCCACAGGCCGGCCCGGATGTCAGTGGCCCCCCGCATCATGGATGCATGACACACAGCGACCACTCGACAGCAAAAAGCGACGGGCAACCGGGATGCCCCCGACCCCCGAGTGCGGCCTGCCGCTCTACGGGAGCCCGACCCCCTACCGCCGCCCGCGCAACTCCCGCCGCCGCAGCAGCCCTCGCACGCCGTACGCGCCGACACCCACCGCCAGGACCCCCGCACCCACCGCCACCGACGTCATCGGCAGCGAGAACGCCAGCACCGCGCACCCGATGAGGCCCAACGCCGGGACGACCCGCTTCGCCGGCGCCGGGTCGAGGGTCCACGCCGAGGCGTTGGCGACCGCGTAGTACGCGAGCACACCGAAGGAGGAGAACCCGATGGCGCCGCGCACGTCCACCGTCGCGGCCAGCACGGCGACCACCGCGCCCACCGCCAGCTCCGCCCGGTGCGGCACCTTGAACCGCGGGTGCACCACGGCCAGCAGGCCGGGCAGATGCCGGTCCCGGGCCATCGCCAGCGTCGTCCGGGACACCCCCAGAATCAGCGCGAGAAGCGAACCGAGCGCGGCCACCGCAGCCCCCGCCCGCACCACCGGCACCAGCCCGGGCGCCCCCGCGGCCCGCACCGCCTCCGCCAGCGGCGCGCCCGCCTCCCCGAGCCCTTGAGACCCCAGCACGGAAAGGACAGCCACCGCCACGCACACGTAGACCGCCAGAGCGATGCCCAGCGCCAGCGGGATCGCCCGGGGAATGGTGCGCGCGGGGTCGCGCACCTCCTCGCCGAGCGTCGCGATGCGCGCGTACCCCGCGAACGCGAAGAACAGCAGGCCGGCCGCCTGCAGCACGCCGCCCGCGCCGCCCGACGCCCCGACATCCAGCCGCCCCGCGTCCGACTCCCCGGAGGTGAGACACACGACCACCACGCAGGCGAGGACGGCCAGCACGACCGCCACGATCGCCCTCGTCAGCCAGGCGGACTTCTGGATGCCGCCGTAGTTCACCGCGGTCAGCGCCACCACCGCCGCGACCGCCACCGCGTGCGCCTGCGCCGGCCAGACGTACGTACCCACCGTCAACGCCATCGCAGCACAGGAGGCCGTCTTGCCCACCACGAAGGACCAGCCCGCGGCATACCCCCAGAACTCCCCGAGACGCTCACGCCCGTACACATAGGTGCCGCCCGAGGCGGGGTAGCGGGCGGCCAGCCGTGCCGAGGACATCGCGTTGCAGTAGGCGACCACGGCCGCGACCGCGAGCCCGATCAGCAGCCCGGAGCCCGCGGCGCGCGCGGCGGGACCGAGGGCGGCGAAGATACCGGCGCCGACCATGGAGCCGAGCCCGATGACGACGGCATCGCCGACGCCGAGCGTGCGCCGCAGCTCAGCGGCAGGTCCGGGCTGTGTCATGGCACGCACCCTACTGATCGCCGGAACCGGCGGGTGCTGCGGTGACGTCTTCCCGGCCAACAGAGCACGAACGCACGCGCGGTAGAGGCACAGGTCACCGAGAGCCGGATCACGGCGCCGGGACAGCGCCCGCACAGCGCGGAGGGGCAGGTTCACGGCATGGGCGTCATCAGCTGGATCATCCTCGGCCTGCTGGCCGGAGCCATCGCCAAGTTCCTGCTGCCGGGACGCGACCCTGGCGGCTTCGTCGGCACGACGGTCATCGGCATCGCGGGCGCGTTCATCGGCGGCTGGATCTCGGCGCGCTGGCTGGACCACCCGATCAGCAAGGACTTCTACGACGGCGCCACCTGGGCCGCGGCGATCGGCGGCTCACTGGTGCTCCTGATCGCCTACCGCATCCTGTTCGGCAACTCCCGCGACTGACCGCCCCCGGCCGTCCCGGAGCGCGTCGGGCCGTTCGCGACCGCCAGACCCGTCCCTTTCCGCCACACCCGTCCCCGACCAGCAGACGGGAGGGGCGGGCGCCCGCACTCGGGTGCCCGCCCCTCCCGTACCCGGACGCACCGGTGGTCGTCGTCAGCGGTAGTTCACGAACTGCATCGCGAAGTCGAAGTCCTGGCCCTTCAGCAGGGCGATGACGGCCTGCAGGTCGTCGCGGCTCTTGGAGCTGACCCGCAGCTCCTCGCCCTGCACCTGCGCCTTCACACCCTTGGGGCCCTCGTCGCGAATGATCTTCGCCACCTTCTTGGCGTTCTCCTGGGAGATGCCCTCCTTGATCGTGGCGAAGATCTTGTACTCCTTGCCGGACAGCTGCGGCTCACCCGCGTCCAGCGCCTTCAGGGAGATCCCGCGCTTGATCAGCTTGGACTGGAAGACGTCGAGGACAGCCTTCACCCGGTCCTCGGAGTTCGCCTCCATCAGGATCTTCTCCCCGGACCAGGAGATCGAGGCACCCACGCCCTTGAAGTCGTAGCGCTGGGAGATCTCCTTGCCGGCCTGGTTGAGGGCGTTGTCGACCTCCTGCCGCTCGACCTTCGAGACGATGTCGAAACTGGAGTCGGCCATGTCCTGTGGCTCCTTGTATCGGGTGCGGATCGGGTGGGTGTCGGCGTCCGTGGGGGCTGCCGCCGAGCCCGGCGTAGGTCCCGGGCCCCATCCGGACAAGCCTAGCCACCCGCCTCTCGCCAGGTGGAGATCAATGGGGTGGCGAAGCACCCCTGTCCATCGGGTATTGTTTACGTCGTTGCCACGGAGCACCGCCGAAAAGCGGTTCGAGGCAGCACAACCCGGCGGTGTGCCCGAGCGGCCAAAGGGAGCAGACTGTAAATCTGCCGGCTCAGCCTTCCCAGGTTCGAATCCTGGCGCCGCCACGCTGAGGGAAACCCCCTCCGACCTGCTGTAAAGCAGAGCGGAGGGGGTTTCTTCGTATTCGAACACGCAGATTCGAACGATGGTCGAAAAGCAAAGCTTGTCTCACCTGATCTCAGGTGTGACCCGATCCTGATCAGCGCGTGTCCCCCAGACGTCCCCCGGGGGACGCGCTCCCTCAGTGCCATTCCCGCAGGCCAGCCTCAATCTGGCGGTTCGCTCGGTCCTGGGCCTGTGCCAGAACCTTCGCATAGACCCGCAGGAGCACAGCCACGGAGTGACCGGCCCTACGCGCTACCTCCATGGGATCGACCCCGGAGAAGAGCCAGAAGGAGACCCCGGCGCATCGCAGGTCATACGACCGGCGGGGAAGCGGGGACGCCACCTAGGAGGGGGACAGGGCGGCGCTCCGGGCTTCCGCCCAAACCTCTCCGTATCCCGTGTCCTGAATCACACCGCCGCGACTGGTGCGGAACAGGCGCCCATCCGGTGCCGCGCCGAATCGCTCGATGTGCCACCGGAGCATGGCGACGAAGTGCGGCGGGATCGGCACGACTCGCGAGTCCCGGGCGGCCCGGGCCTTTAGGTGGCGCTCTTGGTGGGCCCGGTTGTCGTCTGTCCAGTCGTGGCCGGCATGGACTAAGCCGCCGCGAAGCGTGAGGTGGCCCCACCCGCACTTGGGCAGATGGCACTGTGACGCCTTCAGGCCCACGGCCTCTGCGGGGCGCATGGCGGCGTAGTAGAGGCACCCGAAGAAGGCTTCGAGGTGCGCCCCACGCTCCCCCTGCGCGCGTACCGCTTCGAGTAATTCCCGCACCTGGCGCGGATTGGCGACACTCGCCGGGTCGACTTCCTCCGTGGACTTGGGGCCGTCCACTTCACTGTGGTCAGGGGGTTCACGGGGATGGTGAAGTACCGCCGTTCGACCGCGAGTCCGAGAACGTCGCTCAGGCAGGCTCGCTTGCGACGGGCGGTACGCTCCACCGCCGGGGAGCCGTCGAGCAGCGTCGACAGGGCGTCCAAAGCCGTGCGGAGCGTCGTGGGGTCTTCAAGCGCTGAGATGGCCACCGAGTTCTTCTCCACCCATCGAAGAGCCTCAGCCACTTCGGTGGGAGGCTCTTGGTCCCAACGGCTCTTGTTGTACGCCCAGCCGTACAGAGCCCTGCGGAGCGCTCTGGGCGCTGGGCGTCCGGCCGCGGTCTTCACTAGTGCCGGCGTCAGGGTGGCCAGGGCGTCAGCGTCGTTGCGGCGAGACTTGGCCGGGAGGCGGTCCCATCTGCCGTCCACATATGCCCGGGTGTGCTCGTACCAAGTCACGGAACCGTTCAGCGGGCGGAGTTCCGAGGCGGGCAGGCCCGTCTCCACGTCGAACTGCTCGCCCTTGCGAAGAGCGGTCATCAGCTCGGATCGGCGGCCGTCTGCCTGCGCTTTGACGGTGTAACTCTTGGAGTGCTTCTGAGGGCCGACGAGCCAGCGGACGCGATTGGGCTTCGGGCGGTCTCGGCGGATCTCGATGCTGTAGACGCGAACGTCATAGGTGAGGGGCATTGCTCTCCATGCAGCGAAAGGGCCCGCCCTGGCGAGCGGGCCCGATGGGCGGTGCAGGTTAGGCGGCGTGCTCGGTGCAGCTCTCCCACCAGGCGTCCAGGTCGGCGCGGCTGATGCGGAGCTGACCGTTGGGGAGTTTGCGGAGCTTGGGTGCTTGGCCACGGGCGCGCATCCGGTAGAAGGCGGCGCGGCTCATGCCGATCTCTTCGAGTACTTCGGGGAGCTTGAGCATCTTGGGAGCAGCCAAGGCAAAGACTCCTTCTCAGGATCCGTGGGGGAGGGGCGGCGAACTCTTAAGGCGCTGCGGTGCGCGGGGTGGCCGGGCTGGGTGAGTGTGAAGCTGCCGCCGGGTAACGGGCAGTGCGTACGCATCCACCCCACCGGGTGGGACATCGCCGTCCCCGACCCCCAGGAAGTCCGACAGCTCCGGGGTCATGTGGGAGAGGTTGTCCAGGGCGGTCCTCTGGCCCGCCTGGCGTAGATGGCGCCCGATGTGGCGACGCTCGCGCAGGTCAAGCCGCGCTTGGCCGAGGAGATCCGATCGGTCTTGAAAACCGTCGTGCCTCACGCCACCAGGGGTTCAGATGACGAGTTTGGTGCCTTCGGCGGCCAGAGTCTCGCTACGCTCGCTGTATGCAAAGGGGGCGGTATGACGGGTGTTGAGATCGCAGTCGGTTATGTGTTCGCGTGGGCGGTGCGTAAGGCGCGCCGGGTGGCGGGGCGGGCGGATGCCGAGGTCGATTTGGCTCTCGACGGAGCGATGGACCGTGTCCATGGCGTGGTGGCCCGTCGTCTGGGCAATGATCCGGAGCTGGAGCGGCTGGAGGCCGAGGCGGCAGCTGGCCAGGATGAGCCGAGTTCTCTGACCCGGCAACGTGTCGAGGCCGCAGTCTCCCGGGCCGCGGAAGAGGACTCAGGCTTCGCGCAGGATCTGGAGCAGGCGGTGTCTGCCGTGCAGGAGGCGGCACGATCCGCGGGCAGTGTGGTGGCCGGGGCCTATGGTCTGGCTGTCGGGGGTGATCTGTCGGTGAAGGCGGAGGGAGGTTCCTTCGCGGCCGGTATGGCCAACGTCCGCGACGGGGTGCGGTTGGGAAACCCTCAGCAGCCGGGTACGGGCCGGCCCTGACCGGACCCGGCGAACCAGACGCCCCCCAGCCGGGCGTTCAGGCCCGCAACGGATCACTCGCCGCCCACGAGTTTCGGGCGGACAACGTCTACTTCGGTGCTGCCGGAGCTATGTCCGACCCTGTCCCGGTCACAGTGGCGCCGCCGCTGGGTCTGCGGGATCCGAAGCGTCCTTTGCGGGGCCGCGATGCACTGTTGGGGCGAGTGGAGGCTGGCCTGTCCCTTCCTGGGATCCGGCTGGTGCAGGTGCTGTGCGGGTTGGGGGGCTCGGGGAAGACCACAGTCGCCCTGGAGCTGGCTGCCCGCAGGCTGGCCCGCGCCGAGCAGGTGTGGTGGGTTGACGCACGGCAAGCGACTGGTCTTGAGGCGGGTCTGCGGGCCGTGGCCCGGCAGGCAGGCGCCTCCGAGGACGAGTTGCGGGCTGGGGACACCGCCGACGTGCTGTGGTCGCGCCTGGCCCAGTGCGAGCGGCCGTGGCTGCTGGTGGTGGACAACGCCGACGACCCGGCGCTGCTGGACGGTCCGGGGAAGCTGAGCGAGGGCACCGGCTGGATCCGGCTGCCTCCTGCTGGCCGCGGCAACGTCCTGGTCACCACCCGCGACAGCACTCCAGGGACCTGGGGCGGCGTATGCGCCCCGCACACAGTGCACCCCCTGACCGGCGACGACCTTACGGACGCCGCGCAGATCCTACGCGACCACGCGGGCCAAACGGCTGGATCCCTGGAGGACGCCCGGCGCCTGGCGCGACGGCTCGGTGGTCTTCCCCTGGCCCTGCGCCTGGCCGGCGCCTACCTCGCCGACGCCAACGACGTGCCGGCCCCCTACCGTGGGTCGGATACGCCAGTGGACTTCCGCTCCTACCAGGCCTCGCTGGACCGAGGCCTGGAGCACGTGGACCGGGGCAACGTCATTACCCAGACCTGGGCCATGTCCCTGAAGCTGCTCGATCAGCGCGGCCAGTCCCTGGCTCGGCCCCTGCTGCGGCTGATTACCGCGTTTGCGGACGCCCCGCTGCCGTACACGCTGCTCCTGACCCCGCGCACGCTGGCCGGCGCCGGAGAGCTGGCGCAGCTCGACGGACCCGGCATGTGGAGCCTGCTCACGGCCCTGGCCGGCCTGGGTCTGGTGGACCTAGAGCCCGTGACCGGCTCCGATGCGCTGCCCACGCTGCGTGTGCATCCGCTGGTCCGGGACGCAAGCCTCGATCCCGCGGCACTCGGCACTGCTGTCCAAGCGCTGTACAGCGCGGCGTTCGCCCAGGAGACGGGGATACCAGAGGAGCCGGACTACTGGGAGCACTGGGACCTCTTGCAGCCTCATGCTCTGGATCTCTTCCACCGCGCTACGACGGGCGAACCGCCGGATCAGGCGACCGCAGGCGCGGCAGCCGCAGCGGCGCATCTTGCAGCGCGCCACCTGTTGGTAAAAGGCCTGTACAGGCAGGCTCGCCGGGAGTGTGAGGCCATCCTCGCCCACGAGCGTGACGTCCTCGGCGAGACCCACCCGCACACTCTCACCACCCGGCATGACCTCGCCAGGGCGCTGCATGACCTGGGGGAGGTGGAGCAGGCTCGCGGCGAGTTTGAGGCCATCCTCGCGCACCGGCGTGACACTCTCGGCGAGACCCACCCGGACACTCTCACCACCCGGCACAACCTCGCCAGGGCGCTGCATGACCTGGGGGAGGTGGAGCAGGCTGGCGGCGAGTATGAGGTCGTCCTCGCGCACCGGCGTGACCTTCTCGGCGAATTCCACCCGAGCACTCTCACCGCCCGGCACGAACTAGCCAGGGTGCTGCATGACCTGGGGGAGATGGAGCAGGCTCGCGGCGAGTTTGAGGCCATCCTCGCGCACCGGCGTGACACTCTCGGCGAGACCCACCCGGACACTCTCACCACCCGGCACGAACTAGCCAGAGCGCTGCATGACCTGGGGGAGGTGGAGCAGGCTCGCGGCGAACTTGAGGCCGTCCTCGCCCACGAGCGTGACCTTCTCGGCGAATTCCACCCGAGCACTCTCACCACCCGGCACAACCTCGCCGGGGTGCTGCATGACCTGGGGGAGGTGGAGCAGGCTCGCGGCGAGTATGAGGTCGTCCTCGCGCACCGGCGTGACCTTCTCGGCGAATTCCACCCGAGCACTCTCACCACCCGGCACAACCTCGCCGTGGTGCTGTATGACCTGGGGGAGGTGGAGCAGGCTGGCGGCGAGTATGAGGTCGTCCTCGCGCACCGGCGTGACCTTCTCGGCGAATTCCACCCGAGCACTCTCACCACCCGGCACGAACTAGCCGGGGTGCTGCATGACCTGGGGGAGGTGGAGCGGGCTCGCGGCGAGTATGAGGCCGTCCTCGCGCACCGGCGTGACCTTCTTGGCGAATTCCACCCGAGTACTCTCACCGCCCGGCACAGCCTCGCCGGGGTGCTGCATGACCTGGGGGAGGTGGAGCGGGCTCGCGGCGAGTATGAGGCCGTCCTCGCGCGCGAGCGTGACGCCCTCGGCGAATTCCACCCGAGCACTCTCACCACCCGGCACAACCTCGCCGGGGTGCTGCATGACCTGGGGGAGGTGGAGCAGGCTCGCGGCGAGTATGAGGCCATCCTCGCGCGCGAGCGTGACACTCTCGGCGAGACCCACCCGCACACCCTCACCACCCGGCACAGCCTCGCCGGGGTGCTGCGCGACCTGGGGGAGGTGGAGCGGGCTCGCGGCGAGTATGAGGCCGTCCTCGCGCACCGGCGTGACACTCTCGGCGAGACTCACCCGCACACTCTCACCACCCGGCACAGCCTCGCCGGGGTGCTGCGCGACCTGGGGGAGGTGGAGCGGGCTCGCGGCGAGTATGAGGCCGTCCTCGCGCACCGGCGTGACACTCTCGGCGAGACTCACCCGCACACCCTCACCACCCAGCACAACCTCGCCGCCCTTCAATAACCTGGCACGGTCGCCTGAAGGATCAGGCTGGGTGCCCGAACGAGGCTGGGGATTAGCAGGGGGCCGGGGAATCCCGACATGACGAAGAGGGTCACCGCTCCCCCAGGTGTCCACCGGCAGTGGCCCGGCAGCAAAGAACCGCAGGCGGTGAAGGGTGGACGGAGCCCGCTGTAAATCTGCCGGCTCAGCCTTCCCAATTGGCGGCGGCGGGTCGTCAGAGGGCGCCCGAGTCGGCCGCTGCCATGGCCTCGGTCGCCGCCCGCCGCAGCGCGCGCTGTGTGAGCCGGCTGTTTCTTCCGCCGGTCAGGCCGGCCACGGCGCGGCCCACCCAGTCCGGGTCGCCGAGGAGGTGTGGCTTCGCCTCGTCGATGAGCTGCCGCAGCAGACTCTCCAGGCGGAGGACATCCACCGCCCGGTACGGGCGCGCGTGCTGGTCGAAGCGCAGGTGGTGGTCCTCGTACGGGTGGCGAAGCGTCATGTGCATCCAGCCGCCGTCGCGCCCGGCGACCGTTCCCTTGAGCGTGTACACGCCCCTGTGGTTCGTGTTCCAGGAGTGCTTGCCCCAGGTGAGCCAGATGCCGGTCATGATCCCGGACCACGGGACCAGCCGTCCCTCGGAGTCCGGCTTGTGCTGGTGGAGGCCGTCCGGGCGGAACTCCACCCAGTGGGTGTCCGGGCGTGTGGCGTCCCCGACTGCCCAGTGTCCGCCGACCAGTTCCAACGGCCCTAAGTGCGTAGCGTTAGCCCCCATGCAAGGCATTGAATCACGCGTCGCCCCACGTCAGCGGGGCTGCTGTAGCGGTCCCGGTCCCTTCGTGCCCTGTGCGGCGGAGTCACGGTGTGGGGCGTAGTGCCAGCAGGGCGATGTCGTCGGTGTTGTCGGCGCCGAACTTGATGATCAGTTCGTCGCAGAAGACGTCCAGCGGGGCTCGTGCGTGGGCGGCTGCGTGGCGGCTGAGGCGGGCCATCGCGTCGTCGAGGGACTCGCCGCGCCGTTCGATCAGGCCGTCGGTGAAGAGCAGCAGGGTCGAGTGCGGCGGCAGCGCGTCGCAGGCGGAGTGCCGGGGCAGGCCGGGGTCCATGCCGATCAGCATGCCCCGGCCCGCGTCCAGGTAGCGGGTCTCACCGTCCTGGGTGGCCAGCAGCGGGGGCAGATGGCCGGCGGAGGAGTGGTAGAGGTCCCAGGGGCCGCCCTCCTGGCCCTTGATCAGGGCGTAGACACAGGTGGCGGTCGCGTGCGGGTCGAGCGTGTGCGTCGCCAGGTCCAGGCGGCGCAGGACGTCACCGGGTGGCTCCTCACCGTCGACGGCGAGGCCGCGCAGCATGTTGCGCAGCGCGCTCATGGCGACCGCGGCCCGCAGGTCGTGGCCCGACACGTCGCCGATGACCAGCGCGGTGTCGCCACCGGGCAGGGTGAACGCGTCGTACCAGTCGCCGCCGACCTCGGCGGTGGTGCTGGAAGGGACGTAGCGGGCGGCCATCTCCAGCCGGCCGGTGCGCGGCAGCTCGGGCAGCAGGGCCCGCTGCAGCTCTTCGGCGGTGGATCGGATGTGCCGGTGCAGCCGGGCGCTGTCCACCCCGAGCGCGATGCTGCGGACGAGATCGCCGATCTGGGGGACGTCGTCCTTGGTGAACGGGTGCTCGTCCCGGACCCGCACCAGCGTCAGCGCGCCGAGGATCTCCCGGTGGGCGCGGAGCGGAGCGACCACGGCACTGCGCCCGCCCAGCTCCTCCACCAGCTCCAGCTGCCGCGCCTCCAGAGGACTCTGCGCCTGGCCACGCGGCGGAGTGAGCGTGAGCAGCAGCGGGCCGGCGCCCCGCAGCACCCGGGGCAGGGAACCCTGCGTGGCCTCGGACACCGGAGGGAGCATGCCCAGGTGATCCCCGGACACCTGCACCCGCGGATCACGGTGCACCACACAGACCCGCTTCAAATGCCCCGCCTCGTCGAAGAGGTCCGCCGCGCACCAGTCGGCCAGCCCATGCGTCAGGACGTGGCACACCCGCCGCAGCACCACCTCCACGTCGTGGGCGCTCGCCATCGCCCTGCCGGTCTCGGCGAACACGGGCAGCCACTCCGGCGCCGACCGGTCGAAGTTCGCCTTCCGCGACTTCTTCCTGGTCGTCGGCAGGTGGACCGGGCCCGGCGCCGGACGCGTGGTGTGCCGGCGATCCGACGGGTCGCGGGACGGAGCCGACGGAGCCGTCCGCGCCGTCAGCTGGGCGACGAACACCGTGCGGCCGTCGATCGACTCCTGCGTCTCGATGCGCAGCCGGACGGGGACCACGCGGCCGTCCCGGTGCAGCGCGGGAACCGGTATGGAGCGGCCGAGGATCCGGGGCACGCCGGTGAGCAGCAGAGACGTGAAGGCGGCCGTGTGCCGCCCGCGCAGGTGCTCGGGCATCAGGACGGTCAGCCGCTTCCCGACGAGATCGTGCGCGTCCCAGCCCAGCAGGCTCGCCGCGGACGAGTTCACCCCGATGATGCGGTTGCGGTCGTCGGCCGCGATGGTCGGTACGTTGCTGGCCTCCACCTCGCTCGCGTCCCACGGCGCCAGATCCGTCGGGGTGTCGCTCGGCGCGCCCCGGACCAGCGTCCAGGCGGTGGGGCGCCCGCCCTCCAGCTGCTCGGCGATCTGGTCCAGCAGCCAGTGGCGGAAGGCCCGGATCTGCGGCAGGGACGGGAGCACGAGCAGGCTTCCCTGCTGGGCGGCGGCGTCGGCCTCGTCGAGCACGCGCCGCAGGGTCCGTACGGCGGTGACGGCGTGCTTCGGGAACGCCACGAGCAGGGAGAGCGTCGAGCTGTCGGGCGTCTCCTGCTCCACCGCGGCCGTCATGGACGCGCAGATCACATTGCTCATGTCCTGAGCCACGACGAGATCCTCCAGCGGCACACCGGCCCAGTCGGGCTCCGGACCGGCCCAATCGGGCTCCGGACCCGCCCAGTCGGACTCCGCACCGGCCCAGTCGGGCTCGTGACCGCCGCCCGTCTCCGCACCGCCCCGGAGCGCCGCTGCACACGCCCCGGCACCGAGGCCCTCCTCCGGACCCCCCTCCGCCCCCACACGCGCCGCGACCCTTTCCACACCGTTCGCCACCGCCCCCACACCGCCGGGCAGGGCGAGGAGCAGCTCGCGCAGCAGCCCCTCCCACTGCTGCTGGGCCGCCCAGTACAACGCGTACGGCACATCGCTGAGCGCCACGCTCACGGTGTCGTCGGACGGGGCCACGGTCTCCCACGCGGACGTCGGCGGGGCCGGAGCGCCGGGCCAGAGCTCGAACCAGACCGTCTTGCGGTCCTCGCCGCTGTGCGCGCCGTGGCTGGTGGACAGTTCCTCCACCAGGGCCAGGCCTCTGCCCGTGCAGGCGTAGGGATGACGGTCGTGCGGCACCAGCCCGCGGTCCGGCCGCAGGTCGCTGACGCGCACATGGACCCGGCCCTCGGTCACCCAGACCCGCGTCTCGATCTCGGTACGGGCGTGGATCACCGCGTTGGTCACCAGTTCGCCCACCAGCAGCTCGGCGGTGTCCACCATGTCCGGCGGGACACCGCTCAAGGCCGATCGCACGAACCGCCGGGCCACCGCGACGTTCGCGGCCGTCGGAGACAGCCGCCGCGACGGCGCCCCGGGCGGACTGGGGCTGCCCATACCAGCAGGGTGCCCAGAAAACCCCGCGCAAACAGGGCGGCCGGGGACACCCGCCTCAGCTGTCCCCGGCCGCCGCCCGCTTCACCTCCGCCTCGACCTCGTTCCGGGGCCTGCCCTCGTCCCTGGCGTACTCGGTGACGGAGGCCTGCACGTCCCGCGCGAGGTCGCGCCAGGCTCGCCAGGCGGTCTCGTACGTGCCGTGCTGTTCCCCGGTCCAGGGCGCCGCCGTAGGGGCGCCGTAGCTGCCGCGCAGCTCCTCCACGCGCGCGTGCGCCTCGTTCGCCGCACGCTGCATTGCCACGAGCTCGTCGAAAGTGTGGGCCACGTTCGGATGCTATGGAGGCTTCGGCACATCCGCGCGGCGGGACGGACGCCGCGCGCGGGGCGGTACACGTGTGGCGCACTGCGGCACACTGGCCCCATGTCCAGCCGCCGCAGACACTGCCCGGAATGCCGCCGGGAGATCGCCGTCGTCGCGGGCCGCTTCGCCCGGCACGACCCGCCCGGCGCCCGCGGGAACGGCCCGCTGACCTCATGCCCCGGCTCGCGCCGCCCCGCGCAACTGGGCGCCGTACAGCCCTCCTTGGACGGGTACGTCGTGCCGGAGATCCCCGGCCAGCTGCCCCTCTTCTGACGGCCCGTCGAGGCTCCTCAAAGCCCCTGAAGGGCCCCCACCGCCTGCTCGGCCCGCTCCCGTCCTAGTTGCCCGCCACCGACTTCACCGCCACCGACACCGGGGTGGACCCGCTGACCAGTTCCAGCGTGAGGCCCGTCGTCGCCGGGGTGTCCACCAGTTCGGCGAGTACGGCGGCCACGTCGTCGCGCGGGACCGGTCCGCGGCCCGTGCGGGCCTCCAGGCGGACCAGGCCGGTGCCGGCGTCGTTCGTCAGCGAACCGGGGCGCAGGATCGTCCAGTCCAGGTCCAGGCCGCGCACGTGGTCGTCGGCCTCGCCCTTGGCGCGCAGGTACACGTCGAAGACGTCGTCGCCCTGATGCCGCGCGTCGGCGCCCATCGACGACACGACCACGAAACGCCGTACACGCGCGCGTACCGCCGCGTCCGCGAACAGCACCGCCGCGCCCTTGTCCACCGTGTCCTTGCGCGCCACCCCGCTGCCGGGGCCCGCGCCCGCCGCGAAGACGGCCGCGTCGGCGCCCTGCAGATGCGCCGCGACCTCCTCCACCGAGGCCGACTCCAGGTCCAGCAGCACCGGTTCGGCCCCGGCCTCCCGCAGGTCGTCGCCCTGTTCGGCCTTGCGGATCAGACCCGCGACCTCGTCCCCGCGCGCGGCGAGCAGCCGCTCCAGCCGCAGCGCGATCTGACCATGACCACCAGCGATGACAATGCGCATGCCTTCGACCGTACGCCCGCGCCGCCCCATCCGCCGCATGACGCCGGCCGGGACCTAGAAAGCCGCTACGACAGCTCGTTGCGCCCCTGCCGGGGCAGCCCCAGCTCCACCGCGGCGGCGGAGTCGCAGAACTCGCGCACGGCGCTGGTACGCGCCACCACCCGCCCGCGGTGGACGACGATCCTGCTGTACGCGAGGGACAGCGCACCGGCGAGCTGATCGCCCCGCACCGCCAGCAGCTCCGCCGGGAACCCCGCCTCCACCCGCACCTCGGGCAGCCCCAGGACGGCCCGCGCGGCCGAACTCACCGCGTCGTAGGCGTCCTCGGGGCGCAGCCCCTCACGCGAGGCGAGGAGGTAGGCGGCCTCCAGGGGGTCGCCGCGGCCCACGGGGTTGCAGGCGTCCCGCAGGGCGCCGCTGCCCGCCGCGAGCCGCACACCGGCGGCGCGCAGCAGCCGTACGGGCGCTGCCCCGCGCCCCTGCGTGCCGCGCGCTTCCACGCCCCCGCAACCGCCCTGCGGCAGGCACACCACCGCCACACCGGCGGCGGCGAGTTGGTCGGCGGTGCGGGCCGCCGCGTCCGCGGGCAGCCGGTCCAGGCCGCCGCACGGGCTGATCGTCACCCCGGGCCGCAGACCGCCCGCCATCGCGGCCACGCGCGCGAGGCGCGCCGGATCGGCGGCGTCGGTGTGCAGGTCGACGGGGCAGCCGTGCTCGGAGGCGACCTCCAGGACGGCCTCGACGTACCCGGTGGGATCGGGATCGAGGTCAGGGCAGCCGCCCACCACCGAGGCGCCCATCTTCATCGCGTCCCGCAGCACGGCGAGCCCGTCCGCCCCGGCCACCCCGGTCAGCACCCGGGGCATCGCCACCGTCGTCAGCTCCACCAGCCCGCGCAGCGCCCGCCGCGCCTGGAGTACGGCGGCGAGCGCGCCGAGCCCCTGCACGTCGCCCACGCGCACGTGCGCGCGCTGGGCGGTCGCGCCGTGCCCGAGTTGCAGCAGGGCGGCCTCGGTGGCCCGGCGCTGGACGTCCTGGGCGTCGTACGGGACGGGCCCGTCGGCGTCGGCCGACAGGGCGGTGTCGGCGTGGGCGTGCGGCTCCGCGGGGGCCGGCAGCAGCAGATAGCCGCCGAGGTCCACGCGCGTGCCGCCCCGGCCCGGCGGGCCCGCGAGGCTCCCGGCGGTGCCCACGGCCTCGATACGCCCGCCGACGAGCCGTACGTCCACTCGGCGGCCGTCGGTGAGGCGCGCTCCGCACAGCAGCAGGGAGGCGTCGGCCGGTCCCGAGGGCGGGGGTGTGGCGTGGGGCGGCTGCGGCTGGCTGTCGGGCATCGGGCTCCAGGGGGCTCGGGCAGGCCGCGCGCGGCGGCGCAAGATCACACAGCGTGTCGAGCCTAGGACGGCCGTCCCCGGCCGGAGCGGAGGAGCGCAATAGTCGTACCGGCGTGGTCCGCCGAACGGGAGGTGCGGCAGGGGCCGCGGAGGGCCTGCGCGACGCCCTTGAAGAGCCGACAAGACGCCGACGGGACGCCGACGGGATACGGATTTGGGCGAACGGCGGCGGACCGTGTAATGTCTTCATCGCTCGCCCCAATAGCTCAGTCGGCAGAGCGTCTCCATGGTAAGGAGAAGGTCTACGGTTCGATTCCGTATTGGGGCTCTGGTGAGAGAGGTTCCCGTCGCGAGGCGGGAGCTGATCGATCCGCAGCGGTGTAGCTCAGTCGGTAGAGCAAGCGGCTCATAATCGCTGTGTCACCGGTTCAAGTCCGGTCACCGCTACTCTCAGTAGCCGATTGCCGGGTCGGTCCGTCGATCGGCTACTCTTTCTTGCGTTGAACTAGCCTACCCGTTCGTCAAGGAGCACTCCTGTGGCTGCCACCGACGTCCGCCCGAAGATCACGCTGGCCTGCGTGGAGTGCAAGGAGCGGAACTACATCACCAAGAAGAACCGGCGGAACAACCCCGACCGGCTCGAAATGAAGAAGCACTGCCCGCGTTGCAACGCGCACACCGCGCACCGCGAGACGCGATAAATCAGGCTCGTACAGGAGGCCGCCCCCGCAGTCGGGGGGCGGCCTCGTGTCGTTTCCGCCACAGCAGATCCGAGCTACAGCAGACACCAGTGCTACAGCAGACACCAGGAGGTGCCGGGCCCATGGCGCTCGACCAGTCCTTCGTGGGGCGGAGCTACCCGCCCACCGAGCCCTATGAGGTGGGGCGGGAGAAGATCCGTGAGTTCGCGGAGGCCGTGGGGGACGCCAACCCGGCCTACACGGACCCGGAGGCGGCCAAGGCGCTCGGCCACCCCGATGTGATCGCCCCGCCGACCTTCGTCTTCGCGATCACCTTCAAGGCGGCCGGCCAGGTCATCCAGGACCCGCAGCTGGGCCTGGACTACAGCCGGGTGGTGCACGGCGACCAGAAGTTCTCCTACGTCCGCCCGGTCCGCGCCGGTGACCGGCTCACCGTCACCTCCACCATCGAGGCGATCAAGTCCATGGCCGGCAACGACATCCTGGACATCCGCGGAGAGGTCCACGACGAGGCCGGCGAGCACGTCGTGACCGCCTGGACCAAGCTGGTCGCCCGTGCGGCGGACACCGAAGGGGAGGCGTGAGGAATCCCATGACGGCGAAGATCGCTTACGACGACGTCGAGGTCGGCACCGAGCTGCCCGCGCAGTCCTTCCCCGTGACACGCGCCACGCTCGTCCAGTACGCGGGCGCCTCCGGCGACTTCAACCCGATCCACTGGAACGAGAAGTTCGCCAAGGAGGTCGGCCTCCCGGACGTCATCGCGCACGGCATGTTCACCATGGCCGAGGCGATCCGGGTCGTGACCGACTGGACCGGCGACCCGGGCGCGGTCGTGGAGTACGGCGTCCGCTTCACCAAGCCGGTGGTCGTCCCCAACGACGACCAGGGCGCGGTGATCGAGGTCAGCGGCAAGGTCGCGGCCAAGCTCGACGACAACACGGTCCGCGTGGACCTGACCGCGACCAGCGCCGGCCAGAAGGTGCTCGGGATGTCGCGGGCGGTCGTACGGCTGGCCTGAAGCAGATGAGCGTAAGGGGCGCCCTCCAGGGAGAGGCGCCCCTTACGCACCTATAGGACCCAGACCCCTTGACGAAGTTAGTGATTGAGCACTAACTTCATACGCATGGTCAGGATGAGCGCAGAAGAGCGACGCGAGAGTGTCATCCGGGCGGCGACGACCGAGTTCGCGAGGGGTGGCTACCACGGCACCTCGACCGAGGCGATCGCCAAGCGGGTCGGCGTCTCGCAGCCGTATCTCTTCCGGCTCTTCCCCGGCAAGAAGGCGATCTTCCTCGCGGTGGCCCAGCGGTGTGTCGACGACACGATCCGCACCTTCGAGAAGGCCGCCGAAGGGCTGGAGGGCGAAGAGGCCCTGCACGCCATGGGTGAGGCCTACACCAAGGTCATCGCGGAACAGCCCGAGCGGCTGATGATGCAGATGCAGATGTACCTCGCCGTGGCCGCCGCGGAGGCGGAGGGCGACAGCGAGTTCGGTGAGGCCGTACGGGCCGGCTGGACGCGCCTGTGGGACACGATCCTGCTGTCCCTGGGGGCGGACGTCGAGCAGACGACGACGTTCATGGCGCACGGCATGCTGATCAACTGCCTGGTCGCCATGGGCTTTCCGCGGGACCACCGGGTGTGGGAAGGCTTCTGAGGGACGCACGTCTCACCGCAGGCCTTTCTCATGCCTCCGAAAGTTAGTCATCAATAACTAACCAACCTCTCCGGGGGAGAGATGTCACAGCAGACCGCACCGCGCGGGGGAGCCGCGTGGGCTCTCGTCATCACCAGCGTCGCCGGATTCATGGCGGCCCTCGACAACCTCGTCGTCACCACCGCCCTGCCGTCCCTGCGCAAGGACCTCGGCGGCGCCCTGGACGACCTCGAATGGACCGTCAGCGCCTACACGCTCACCTTCGCCGTGCTGCTGATGTTCGGCGCGGCCCTCGGTGACCGCTTCGGCCGCCGCCGGCTCTTCCAGGTCGGCGTCACCATCTTCACCGGCGCCTCCGCCGCGGCGGCCATGGCACCCGGGATCGGCTCGCTCATCGCGGCCCGCGCGGTCCAGGGCGTCGGCGCGGCCGTGATGATGCCGCTGACGCTCACCCTGCTCACGGCCGCCGTGCCCGCCGCCAAGCGCGGAATGGCGTACGGCATCTGGGGCGCGGTGAACGGCCTCGCCGTCGCCTCCGGGCCGCTGATCGGCGGCAGCCTCACCGAGCACATCTCCTGGCACTGGATCTTCTGGCTGAACGTGCCGCTCGGCGTCGCCCTGCTGCCGCTCGCCCGCCTGCGCCTCGCCGAGTCGTACGGCGCCGGGGCCCGGCTCGACCTGCCCGGCACGCTGCTCGCCAGCGGCGGTCTGTTCGGCATCGTCTACGGGCTGGTGCGCGGGCCGGCCGACGGCTGGACCAGCCCGTTCGTGCTGACCGGCCTGTTCGCGGGCTCGGCTCTGCTGGCCGCCTTCGTGCTGCACGGCACGCGCGCGAAGAACCCCATGCTGCCGATGCGGCTCTTCCGCTCGCGGGCCTTCTCCGGCATCAATGCCGCGAGTCTGCTGATGTTCCTCGGCATGTTCGGGTCGATCTTCCTGCTCAGCCAGTACATGCAGGGCGTGCTCGGTTACTCGCCCACGCAGGCCGGGCTGCGGATGCTGCCGTGGACCGGTATGCCGATGCTCGTCGCGCCGATCGCGGGCATCCTCTCCGACCGAGTCGGCGGCCGCCCCGTCGTCGCCACGGGTCTCTTCTTCCAGGCGGCCGGCCTCGCCTACCTGGCCGCGGTGGCCACCACCGATGCCTCCTACGCCGTCCAGCTGCCCGGCCTGATCACCAGCGGCATCGGCATGGCCCTGTTCTTCGCGCCGGCCTCCAACCTGGTCATGTCCAGCGTGCGGGCGTCCGAGCAGGGGATCGCCTCCGGGGCGAACAACGCGCTGCGGGAAGTGGGCGGTGCGCTCGGCATCGCGATCATGTCCTCGATCTTCTCAGCGCGGGGTGGCTACGAGTCCGGCCAGGCCTTCGTGGACGGCCTGCGGCCGGCGCTGGTCACGGGGGCGGGGGTGGTGGCGCTCGCGGGTGTCGCGGCGCTGGTGATTCCCCGGCGGCGGGCTGCGGAGCGCGACGGGTCGGCGTCGCCGGCGCGGTCGTCGTCACCGGCCCTGGAGACCGCGTCCCGGTGAGCCGGAGGCCGCTGTTGCCCCCGGCTTCGATCCCTCCCTCGACCTCGCTGACAGGAGACCGCCATGCCCACGCTTCCCTGGACCGTGCCGAACACCCCGCCGGCGGGGGCCGACGTCCATGTCTTCGCCTCCCGGTTCGAGACGCGCACGCTTCTCGGGGCGGTGCGGTTCCTGCTGCGTACGGCGGGGGTGTGGCGGCAGGTGGGGCGGGCGCCGGGGGCGTACGGGGCGTCGCTGAAGGCGCAGCCGTTCAGGCGGACGTTCTGGACGTTGTCCGCGTGGGAGTCGGCGGAGGCGCTGAAGGCGTTCGCCGGGGGTGGGGTGCATGCGCCGGTCTCGCGGGGGTTGGCCGGGGAGATGCGAGACGTGAGGTTCGCCTCCTGGACGACGTCGAGCGAGGAACTGCATGTGCGGTGGGAGGAGGCGGCACGGAGGCTGAGGTGAGATTGCGGTGCGGGGCACCGGTGCCGGCCGGGGGTGGGTCGCGCGGCCCGGCGCTAACGGGGTGCCGCTGCGCCCACCCGTGCCGCCCCAGCGGCACGACTGCCCGCAGCTAAGTCGGCGGGGCGGCCCGCTGCTGGGTGGGCGCCGGCCCAGCGGTGCGGCTGCCCGCAGCTGCGTGGGCTGAGTGGGGGAGCCGCCGACGGCGGGGAGGGGACGTGTCGGGGGGTGTCCGCCCGCAGCGGGCGCCGGAAAGAGAGGGTGCCAATTTGACCGTACCCAGCGGCGCACCGAGGACGGATACCCCCCGGCGCGGCCCCGACCCACCACCAGCAGAGCGCGCTACACCAGCCCCCCACACACCCGCGCGGGCCGCCGCAGGCATATAGGGGCGCGGGGAACTGCGCGAGCAACCACCCACCCACCCGCACCGGCCGCCGCAGGCACACCGCGGGGAACGGCGCGACCAGCCCCCCACCCACCCGCACCGGCGACCCCGCGCCCAGCCCCCCCACCCCCCACCCCCCGTCTCGTAGGCTGACCCCGTGCAGGTACTCCACGACGCCCCCCTCGCCCCGCTGACCACCTTCCGCCTCGGCGGCCCCGCCGACCGCCTCGTCACCGCGACCACCGACGCCGAAGTGATCGACGCCGTCCGCGAGGCCGACGCCACCGGCACCCCGCTGCTCGTCATCGGCGGCGGCTCCAACCTGGTCATCGGCGACAAGGGCTTCGCCGGCACCGCACTCCGCATCGCCACCACCGGCTTCGAGCTGACCGGCACCACCCTCGAACTCGCCGCCGGCGAGGTGTGGACCGACGCCGTCGCCCGCACCGTCGACGCCGGCCTCGCCGGCATCGAGTGCCTCGCCGGCATCCCCGGCTCGGCCGGCGCCACCCCCATCCAGAACGTCGGCGCGTACGGCCAGGAGGTCTCCTCCACGATCACCGAGGTGATCGCCTACGACCGCCGCGCCCACGAGACGGTCACCCTCACCAACGCCGACTGCGTCTTCACGTACCGCCACAGCCGCTTCAAGGCCGACCCCAACCGGTACGTCGTCCTGCGCGTCCGCTTCGCGCTCGAAGACGCCGGCGGACTCTCCGCACCGCTCAAGTACGCCGAGACCGCCCGCGCCCTCGGCGTCGAACCCGGCGACCGCGTCCCCCTCGCAGAGGCCCGCGAGACCGTGCTGAAGCTGCGCGCCGGGAAGGGCATGGTCCTGGACCCCGAGGACCACGACACTTGGTCGGCCGGCTCCTTCTTCACCAACCCGATCCTCACGGACGAGCAGTTCGCCGCGTTCCACGCGCGCGTGCGCGAACGCCTCGGCGACGGCGTCGAGCCGCCCGCCTACCCGGCCGGCCCCGGCCACCCCGGCCACACCAAGACCTCCGCGGCCTGGCTGATCGACAAGGCCGGCTTCACCAAGGGCTACGGCACGGGCCCCGCCCGCATCTCCACCAAGCACACCCTCGCCCTCACCAACCGCGGCGAGGCCACCACAGAGGACCTCCTCGCCCTGGCCCGGGAAGTCGTCGCAGGCGTGCGCGAGGCGTTCGGGATCACGCTGGTCAACGAGCCGGTGACGGTCGGGGTCAGCCTGTAAGGGCCCCAGGCCCCTTCCCCGGAAGCCGGGTCAGGCAGCCGGGCCGCCCAGCCAGTCATCCACCCCGGCCAGCAGCTTCGCCTTGACGTCCTCCGGCGCCGCCGACCCCCGGACCGACTGACGCGCCAGCTCCGCCAGCTCCTCGTCGGTGAAGCCGTGGTGCTGCCGGGCGATCTCGTACTGCGCCGCCAGCCGGGAGCCGAACAGCAGCGGGTCGTCGGCGCCCAGCGCCATCGGCACGCCCGCCTCGAACAGGGTGCGCAGCGGCACGTCCTCGGGCTTCTCGTACACCCCGAGCGCCACGTTCGACGCGGGGCACACCTCGCAGGTCACCCCCCGCTCGGCGAGCCGCCGCATCAGCCGGGGGTCGTCCGCCGCGCGCACCCCGTGCCCGATCCGCGAGGCGTGCAGGTCGTCGAGGCAGTCCCGTACCGACGAGGGGCCCGCCAGCTCGCCTCCGTGCGGCGCGGACAGCAGCCCGCCCTCGCGGGCGATGTGGAAGGCGCGGTCGAAGTCCCTGGCGAGGCCGCGGCGTTCGTCGTTCGACAGGCCGAAGCCGACGACGCCCCGGTCGGCGTACCGCACGGCCAGCCGGGCGAGGGTGCGGGCGTCCAGCGGATGCTTCATGCGGTTCGCGGCGACCAGCACCCGCATCCCGAGGCCGGTCTCCCGCGAGGTCGTCTCGACCGCGTCGAGGATGATCTCCAGCGCCGGGATCAGCCCCCCGAGCCGGGGCGCGTACGACGTCGGGTCGACCTGGATCTCCAGCCACCCCGAGCCGTCCTTGAGGTCCTCCTCGGCGGCCTCGCGCACCAGCCGCCGGATGTCCTCGGGTTCGCGCAGGCAGGAGCGGGCGGCGTCGTAGAGCCGCTGGAAGCGGAACCAGCCGCGTTCGTCGGTGGCGCGCAGCTGCGGCGGTTCCCCGCTGACCAGGGCCTCCGTCAGCGTCTCGGGCAGGCGGACGCCGTACTTGTCGGCCAGTTCCAGGACGGTGGCCGGCCGCATCGAGCCGGTGAAGTGCAGGTGGAGATGGGCCTTCGGCAGCTCAGAGAGATCACGTACACGCTCCATTCCCAGATCCTGCCGCACGTCACCGCCGTACCGGTAGCCGATTCCCCGAACCTCCCCGAACGTGGCCTTGCCAGCACAAACGAACGGGGGCACCGCCGGAAGGACCGGTGGTGCCCCCGAGGGGCCGTGCGACGGCGCGACGGGCGGGGACCTCAGTCCCGCGCCTCCGCCAGCAGCTTCTGGATCCGCGAGACACCCTCGACGAGGTCCTCGTCACCCAGCGCGTACGACAGCCGCAGGTAACCCGGCGTGCCGAAGGCCTCGCCCGGGACGACCGCGACCTCCGCCTCCTCCAGGATCAGCGCGGCCAGCTCGACGGTGTCCTGCGGGCGCTTGCCGCGGATCTCCTTGCCGAGCAGGCCCTTGACCGACGGGTAGGCGTAGAAGGCGCCCTCGGGCTCCGGGCAGAGCACGCCGTCGATCTCGTTGAGCATGCGGACGATGGTCTTGCGGCGCCGGTCGAAGGCCTCCTTCATCTTCTCGACGGCCGACAGGTCGCCGGAGACGGCGGCCAACGCGGCCACCTGGGCGACGTTGGAGACGTTGGAGGTGGCGTGCGACTGGAGGTTGGTCGCGGCCTTGACGACGTCCTTGGGGCCGATGACCCAGCCCACGCGCCAGCCGGTCATGGCGTACGTCTTGGCGACACCGTTGACCACGATGCACTTGTCGGCCAGCTCGGGCACGACCACCGGCAGCGAGTGGAACTCGGCGTCGCCGTAGACCAGGTGCTCGTAGATCTCGTCGGTCAGGACCCACAGGCCCTTCTCGGCGGCCCAGCGGCCGATCTCCTCGATCTGCTCGCGGGTGTAGACGGCGCCGGTCGGGTTGGAGGGGGAGACGAAGAGCAGGACCTTGGTGTTCTCGGTGCGCGCGGCCTCCAGCTGCTCGACGGAGACGCGGTAGCCGGTCGTCTCGTCGGCGACCACCTCCACCGGGACACCGCCGGCCAGCCGGATCGACTCGGGGTACGTCGTCCAGTAGGGGGCCGGGACGATGACCTCGTCGCCGGGGTCGAGGATCGCGGCGAAGGCCTCGTAGATGGCCTGCTTGCCGCCGTTGGTGACCAGGACCTGCGCGGCCTCGACCTCGTAGCCGGAGTCCCGCTTGGTCTTCTGGGCGATCGCGGCCTTCAGCTCGGGCAGGCCGCCGGCCGGGGTGTAGCGGTGGAACTTGGGGTTCTTACAGGCCTCGACGGCCGCCTCGACGATGTAGTCCGGGGTCGGGAAGTCGGGCTCGCCGGCGCCGAAGCCGATCACCGGGCGCCCGGCGGCCTTGAGGGCCTTGGCCTTGGCGTCCACGGCGAGGGTGGCGGACTCGGAGATCGCGCCGATGCGGGCCGAGACCCGGCGCTCGGTGGGAGGGGTTGCAGCGCTCATACCGCCCATGGTTTCAGACCGGAAACCGGCCCGGCACGCGGGTTTCACAGACTGAACAGCACAGGGTGCCCAGGTGAACTGGAGTCCGGATCCGGCGCATGGCCTGGTGATCTTCCGGTGGTTTCCCGCCGATCTCCCCTCCGCACGGCCCCGACGGGCACTTTCTGTTCGACGAGGCGCCCCGGAGCACGTACACTCTCACCTCGTTGGCCTTCGGCAGCCGCACCGCAATGGCGGTTCCGGAACCGGTGCACACCACGCACCCGACCGGATGCGGTACGTTGGGGGACACACAAAGGGTCGTAGCTCAATTGGTAGAGCACCGGTCTCCAAAACCGGCGGTTGGGGGTTCAAGTCCCTCCGGCCCTGCTACACACACCTTCGCCAGGATGTGTGCGCATGTACGTACAGTAATGCACCGCCGTGCGGCTCAGACCGGGCGCGGCACGGCCACGACCCGGGATCAGGTGAGGACGAATGGCGGACGCCGTGGGCTCCATCGACACGCCTGACGCCCAGGATGAGGCGGCGGAGACCAGGAAGAAGACCCGCAAGGGCGGTAAGCGTGCCAAGAAGGGCCCGCTGAAGCGCCTTGCCCTCTTCTACCGGCAGATCATCGCGGAGCTCCGCAAGGTGGTCTGGCCGACGCGCAACCAGCTGACGTCGTACACCACCGTGGTGATCTTCTTCGTCATCGTCATGATCGCCTTGGTGACCGTGATTGACTATGGACTCAGCCACGCCGCCAAGTACGTGTTCGGCTGAGCAGTAAGCGAAGGGCGCCGAGGTATCCGGCGCCCGTTTCGCGTGTTCCACCCCTATGTATCCAGGAAGAAGCAGCCACCGTGTCTGACCAGAACCTGAACGACGCCGTCGAGCCTCGCGGAGAAGGCGTCGAGTCCGTCGACGACGAGCTCGACATCGTCGGGGGCGCGGACGAGGACCTGGACGAGGTCGAGGCTGCCGACGCCGAGGCGGACGAGCCGGCCGAGGAGGCCGCCGTGCACGCCGAGGACGTCGAGGACGCCGACGAAGAGGCTGCCGAAGACGCCGAGGAGTCCGCAGAGGAGTCCGCGGAGGCCGAGGAGGAGACCGCTCCGGTCGACCCCGTCGAGGCCCTCCGCGAGGAGCTGCGCACCCTGCCCGGCGAGTGGTACGTCATCCACACCTACGCCGGTTACGAGAACCGCGTGAAGACCAACCTGGAGCAGCGCGCCGTCTCGCTGAACGTCGAGGACTACATCTTCCAGGCCGAGGTGCCGCAGGAAGAGGTCGTCCAGATCAAGAACGGCGACCGCAAGACGATCAAGCAGAACAAGCTGCCGGGTTACGTGCTGGTCCGCATGGACCTGACCAACGAGTCCTGGGGCGTCGTCCGCAACACGCCGGGCGTCACCGGCTTCGTGGGCAACGCCTACGACCCGTACCCGCTGACCCTGGACGAGATCGTCAAGATGCTCGCCCCGGAGGCGGAGGAGAAGGCCGCCCGCGAGGCCGCCGAGGCCGAGGGCAAGCCGGCGCCGCAGCGCAAGGTCGAGGTCCAGGTGCTGGACTTCGAGGTCGGCGACTCGGTCACCGTCACCGACGGCCCGTTCGCCACCCTCCAGGCGACCATCAACGAGATCAACCCCGACTCCAAGAAGGTCAAGGGTCTGGTGGAGATCTTCGGTCGCGAGACCCCGGTCGAGCTGTCGTTCGACCAGATCCAGAAGAACTAGTCCCTCGGGGACACTGCTGGACTCACTGCTTCCGGTGGACTCACTGCTTCCGGACAGGTCAGGCGGACGCTCGCGCGGCCGCCTGACCTGCTCGGTTTTTGGCCGCGCATCTATACCCGTTATCGTTGTGCGGTATGCCTGCGTCCGGGTGGTTCCCGGTGGCGGGCATGGACCCGAATCGAAAGGACCCGGAGAGCTATGCCTCCCAAGAAGAAGAAGGTCACGGGGCTCATCAAGCTCCAGATCCAGGCCGGTGCCGCCAACCCGGCTCCGCCGGTCGGCCCCGCGCTGGGTCAGCACGGCGTCAACATCATGGAGTTCTGCAAGGCCTACAACGCCGCGACCGAGTCGCAGCGCGGTTGGGTCATCCCGGTGGAGATCACGGTCTACGAGGACCGCTCCTTCACCTTCATCACCAAGACGCCGCCGGCCGCCAAGATGATCCTCAAGGCCGCGGGCGTGGACAAGGGCTCCGGCGAGCCGCACAAGACCAAGGTCGCCAAGATCACCCAGGCGCAGGTCCGCGAGATCGCCCAGACCAAGATGCCCGACCTCAACGCCAACGACCTGGACGCCGCGGCGAAGATCATCGAGGGTACCGCCCGTTCCATGGGCGTCACCGTCGAGGGCTGACCTCAACCCCCCTGCAGAACAGCGTGGAAGGGCCTGCTCGGCCCGTACCACGACTCCTAGCCAACACAGGAGCATCACGTGAGCAAGCGCAGCAAGGCTCTCAAGGCTGCGGACGCCAAGGTCGACCGGGAGAAGCTGTACGCCCCGCTCGAGGCCGTCCGTCTCGCCAAGGAGACCTCCACGACCAAGTTCGACGCCACCGTCGAGGTCGCCTTCCGTCTGGGTGTCGACCCGCGCAAGGCCGACCAGATGGTCCGTGGCACCGTGAACCTTCCGCACGGCACCGGTAAGACCGCCCGGGTCCTGGTCTTCGCGACCGGCGACCGTGCCGAGGCCGCGCGTGCCGCGGGCGCCGACATCGTCGGCGCCGACGAGCTGATCGACGAGGTCTCCAAGGGCCGCCTGGACTTCGACGCCGTCGTCGCCACCCCGGACCTCATGGGCAAGGTCGGCCGCCTCGGCCGCGTGCTCGGTCCCCGTGGTCTGATGCCGAACCCGAAGACCGGCACCGTCACCCCCGACGTGACCAAGGCCGTCACCGA
Organism: Streptomyces griseosporeus; assembly: GCF_014656055.1. Taxonomy (GTDB): domain Bacteria; phylum Actinomycetota; class Actinomycetes; order Streptomycetales; family Streptomycetaceae; genus Streptomyces; species Streptomyces griseosporeus. The sequence goes on along the minus strand of NZ_BNBR01000008.1, from coordinate 224,853 downwards.
CATCAAGGGCGGCAAGATCGAGTTCCGCGTCGACAAGCACTCGAACCTGCACTTCATCATCGGCAAGGCGTCCTTCGACGACGCCAAGCTGGTGGAGAACTACGGCGCCGCGCTGGAGGAGATCCTCCGTCTGAAGCCGTCCGCCGCCAAGGGTCGCTACATCAAGAAGGCCGCCATCACCACCACGATGGGCCCCGGCATCCCCGTCGACCCGAACCGCACCCGCAACCTCCTCGTCGAGGAGGACCCGGCCGCGGTCTGAGCCTGACGGCTCACCGAGTCGGTCACGGGCCCCGCACCTTCCCAGGTGCGGGGCCCGTTCCCGTACCCCCGGGACCCCTCGCCGGGTTAGCGTGGCGATCACGGGGACCCGAGGGGGAGACATGAGGCACAGGGGCACCGCCCGCCCGCGGGGAGCCGCGCCGACCACGACGGCCCTGCTGGCCGCCGTCGCCGCGCTGACGGCCCTGACCGGGTGCGGCGGCTCCGACGACGGCGCCGCCCGCCCGGACGCCACGGGCGGCACCGTGAGCGCCGCACCGCGCCCCGACCCCCGTACGGCGGACGCGCTGCGCGCCGTCGAGCGGGCCGTCGCCGGGGCGGGCTCGGCCCGGATCAGCTCCACCACGGCCATGGGCGACCTGCTCTCCACCCGCACCGAGGGCGCCCTGGACTGGGCCGGCGACTCCACCGGCACCCTGCGCATCACCTACACCGGCGGCAGCCTCACCGAGCCCCTGCGCAAGCTCGGCACCACCACCATGGAGGCCCGTCTGCTACCCGACGCCTACTACGCCCGGGTCGGCGAGGACTTCGCCCGGCGGATGGGCGGCCGGCACTGGATCCGCTACGACTTCGACGACCTCGCCGAGCTGCCCGGCGACTCCGGCGCCTACCTCCGCGACCAGCTCCGCGACACCGCGCCCGTGCTGCCCGTGAGGCTCCTGCTGGCCTCCGGCACGGTGCGCGAGACGGGCCGGGAGACGGTAGGGGGCCGCGCCACCCGGCACTACACCGGCACCGTCGACGTCTCCGCGCTCGGCGACGTGGCCCTGCGCCGGCAGCTCACCGACGCCGGCGTCACCGCGGAGCAGGTCGACATCTGGGTCGACGAGAAGAACCTGCTGGTCAAGAAGGTGGAGAAGGCCGAGATGACGTCCGGCCCGATGACCCAGACGGCGTACTACGACACCTACGGCGTGCCGGTCGCCGTACAGCGGCCGCCGGCCGGGGACACCGAGGACTTCGAGGCACTCATGGGCGGCCAGGGGTCCTGACAAATCGAGCGACTGATCGGTAACCCGCGGGTTAGGCTCGTCCGGCCGCCGTGTGGCGGCCATGTGTTTCCTTGGGGGGAAATCGATGAAGCGTGCCGTGTCCACCGCTGCCCTCGCCGGGCTGCTCCTGGCGGGTGCCGTCGGCTGCGGCAAGGGCGAGCAGTCTCCGGACCTGGAGCCCGCGGCGGCCGTGGCCCGGGCCGCGAAGAACGCCGACGCCGTCACCTCGTTCCGCTACCGGCTCGACGGCCGGGTGCCCGGCGAGGGCCGGGTGCGCGGCGAGGCCGCGATGAGCACGAAGCCGCCCGCCCTGAGCATGAAGATCACGCCCGAGGACCAGGCCGACGCCGGACAGGTCGAGATCCGGTTCGTGGACAAGGCGATGTACATCAACGGCGGCGCCGAGGCGGCCGGCGAGATGGACGGCAAGAGCTGGATCAAGTTCGACATGTCCAAGGCGGGCAAGGAAGCCAACCCGCTCGCGGGGGCCGGGGCCACGGCCGAGCAGAACCCGGCGGCCCAGTCCACCTTCCTGGCCGGCGCCGACGACGTGCGCGAGGTCGGCACCGAGACCGTCGACGGGGTGAAGACCACCCACTACCAGGGCACCGCCACCCTCGACGCCCTGGAGAAGTCGCTGAAGGGCACCGACAAGGCGAGTCGCGACAAGCGGCAGAAGAGCCTCGACGAGTTCGAGAAGCTGGGCATCGACAAGCTCTCCATGGACCTGTGGGTCGACGGCGAGGACCACACCAAGCGGTTCCGGATGCGCGGCGACGCCGACAAGGGCCCGCTCGACATGACGATCACCTTCTACGACGTGAACAAGCCCGTCACCGTCACGGCGCCGCCGGCGAAGGACGTCGCCGACCTCGCCGAGATGATGAAGGGCGTCCAGGGCTGACGCCCGTATCGGCGATTTGCTTGACGGCGTACCCGTCCCGTACTCTCCTACAGAAGCCAAAGACCGCTGGTCGTTGCCGTGCCCCATTCGGGGTCGGTGGCCGAAGGATCCGCTGTTCAATGCGGACGACCCGCGCAGGTGACTGTGGAAGAACTCCCGGAGCATACGTGTGTTCACGCACGTGCGAACCGGTCGAGTCCGCCCCGTGCGCCTGCGCCGGGGCGTTTCGTTTTTCCCAGTCCTCCTTCGGGTCCGCGCGGTCCGAATCACCCGGAAGGAGGCCGAGGCTCTATGGCGAGGCCCGACAAGGCTGCCGCGGTTGCCGAGCTGACGGACAAGTTCCGCAACTCGTCTGCTGCCGTGCTGACCGAGTACCGCGGTCTCACCGTCGCGCAGACCAGGAAGCTGCGTCTCGCACTCGGTGAGAACGCCCAGTACGCCGTGGTGAAGAACACGCTGACCAAGATTGCGGCCAACGAGGCCGGGATCACGACGCTGGACGACCTGTTCAACGGTCCGACGGCTGTCGCCTTCGTCACCGGTGACCCGGTGGAGTCGGCGAAGGGTCTCCGTGACTTCGCCAAGGAAAACCCGAATCTCGTCATCAAGGGCGGTGTCCTTGACGGCAAGGCGCTGTCCGCCGACGAGATCAAGAAGCTTGCGGACCTCGAGTCCCGCGAGGTTCTGCTCAGCAAGCTGGCCGGTGCCTTCAAGGCGAAGCAGTCCCAGGCTGCCTCCGTCTTCCAGGCGCTGCCGTCGAAGCTCGTCCGCACCGTGGACGCGCTGCGCGCCAAGCAGGCCGAGCAGGGCGGTGCCGAGTAATTCGGCTCGCTTTCCGACCCACGCCGACCGACCGGCGAGGGTCCTAGCGGGCCCGACGTACGCCCGCCTTATCCAGTACATCCGGCACCTGCCGAATTGAGTGGAAGGACCGCCATCATGGCGAAGCTGACCCAGGACGAGCTGCTCGCGCAGTTCGAGGAGATGACCCTCATCGAGCTCTCCGAGTTCGTGAAGGCGTTCGAGGAGAAGTTCGACGTCACCGCCGCCGCTGCCGCGCCGGTCGTCGTCGCCGGTGGTGCCGCCGGTGGCGCCGCCGCCGAGGCCGAGGAGGAGAAGGACGAGTTCGACGTCATCCTCACCGGCGCCGGCGACAAGAAGATCCAGGTCATCAAGGTCGTGCGTGAGCTGACCTCCCTGGGCCTGAAGGAGGCCAAGGACCTCGTCGACGGCACCCCGAAGCCGGTCCTCGAGAAGGTCAACAAGGAGCAGGCCGACAAGGCCGCCGAGGCCCTCAAGGGCGCCGGCGCCTCCGTCGAGGTCAAGTAAGACCTTCGCGACCGCATGAACGGCCCTCAGGGGCTGTAACGCGAACGCACCGAAGGGCGATCATCCATCCGGGTGGTCGCCCTTCGGCGTTCCCCGGGGGACGGCCCGGGCTGCCTTGCACCTGTGTTCGTGAGGGGTAAGGTGATCTTCGTCGTGTCTCGGCCGCCCCGGTTCGGGCAAGGGGGGCCTTGACGAACCGCACGCAGCGCGCAATTCTCAGGACGCGTCGTCACAAGGATCCGAATCCGAGGCATGGATCGACGACGAAGAGGGCAGTATCAACGTGCGTTGAGGGCAGGCATGCCGCAGGCGTTGAGAACAGTGGAGTCTCCGAAAATGCGGGACTGGACATCAGTGTGCCTTGTGGCTACACTGACCCTTTGCGCTGCCTGTTAGCTGTCCCCTGCCCGTCACCAGGGGTCTGCCCTCACTCGAGCACTGACCGACAGATGATCTCCGACCTGGGATCTCTGTCTCTGTGTACGGGGGAGGGGCCGGTACGCGCGTAGTGAGTCCGAGCCCTCGGAAGGACCCCCTCTTGGCCGCCTCGCGCACTGCCTCGACCGCGAATACGAACAACGGCGCCAGCACCGCCCCGCTGCGCATCTCCTTTGCAAAGATCAAGGAGCCTCTCGAGGTTCCGAACCTGCTCGCGCTGCAGACCGAGAGCTTTGACTGGCTGCTCGGCAACACCGCCTGGCAGAGTCGGGTCGAGGAGGCTCTCGAGAACGGTCAGGACGTCCCCACCAAGTCCGGCCTCGAGGAGATCTTCGAGGAGATCTCCCCGATCGAGGACTTCTCGGGGTCGATGTCGCTGACCTTCCGCGACCACCGCTTCGAGCCGCCGAAGAACTCGATCGACGAGTGCAAGGAGCGCGACTTCACCTACGCCGCGCCGCTCTTCGTCACGGCCGAGTTCACCAACAACGAGACCGGCGAGATCAAGTCCCAGACCGTCTTCATGGGCGACTTCCCGCTCATGACGAACAAGGGCACGTTCGTCATCAACGGCACCGAGCGTGTCGTGGTGTCGCAGCTGGTCCGTTCCCCCGGTGTCTACTTCGACTCCAGCATCGACAAGACGTCCGACAAGGACATCTTCTCCGCCAAGATCATCCCGTCCCGGGGTGCCTGGCTGGAGATGGAGATCGACAAGCGCGACATGGTCGGTGTCCGCATCGACCGCAAGCGCAAGCAGTCCGTGACCGTCCTGCTCAAGGCGCTCGGCTGGACCACCGAGCAGATCCTCGAGGAGTTCGGCGAGTACGAGTCCATGCGCGCCACCCTGGAGAAGGACCACACCCAGGGCCAGGACGACGCGCTGCTCGACATCTACCGCAAGCTGCGCCCGGGCGAGCCCCCCACGCGTGAGGCCGCGCAGACGCTGCTGGAGAACCTCTACTTCAACCCCAAGCGCTACGACCTGGCCAAGGTCGGCCGCTACAAGGTCAACAAGAAGCTGGGCACGGACACCCCGCTGGACGCCGGGATCCTGACCGTCGAGGACATCATCGCGACGATCAAGTACCTGGTGAAGCTGCACGCCGGTGAGACCGAGACCGTCGGCGACAACGGCCAGCCGGTCGTCGTCGAGACCGACGACATCGACCACTTCGGCAACCGCCGCCTGCGCAGCGTCGGCGAGCTCATCCAGAACCAGGTCCGCACGGGTCTGGCCCGTATGGAGCGTGTCGTCCGCGAGCGGATGACGACCCAGGACGTCGAGGCGATCACGCCGCAGACCCTGATCAACATCCGGCCGGTCGTCGCCTCCATCAAGGAGTTCTTCGGCACCAGCCAGCTGTCCCAGTTCATGGACCAGAACAACCCGCTGTCCGGGCTGACGCACAAGCGTCGTCTGTCCGCGCTCGGCCCGGGTGGTCTCTCCCGTGAGCGGGCCGGCTTCGAGGTCCGTGACGTCCACCCGTCGCACTACGGCCGCATGTGCCCGATCGAGACCCCCGAAGGCCCGAACATCGGTCTGATCGGCTCGCTCGCCACCTACGGCCGCGTCAACGCGTTCGGTTTCGTCGAGACCCCGTACCGCAAGGTCGTCGACGGCCAGGTCACCGACGAGGTGAACTACCTGACCGCCGACGAGGAGGACCGCTTCGTCATCGCGCAGGCCAACGCGCCGCTCACCGCCGACATGCGGTTCGAGGAGGCCCGCGTCCTGGTCCGCCGCCGTGGCGGCGAGGTCGACTACGTCGCCCCCGAGGACGTGGACTACATGGACGTCTCGCCGCGCCAGATGGTGTCGGTCGCGACCGCCATGATCCCGTTCCTCGAGCACGACGACGCCAACCGTGCCCTCATGGGCGCGAACATGATGCGCCAGGCCGTGCCGCTGATTAAGTCCGAGGCCCCGCTCGTCGGCACCGGCATGGAGTACCGCTCCGCCGTCGACGCCGGCGACGTGGTCAAGGCCGAGAAGGACGGTGTGGTCCAGGAGGTCTCCGCGGACTACATCACCACCGCCAACGACGACGGCACGTACATCACGTACCGCCTGGCCAAGTTCTCCCGGTCCAACCAGGGCACCTCGGTCAACCAGAAGGTCATCGTCAACGAGGGCGACCGCGTCATCACGGGCCAGGTGCTCGCCGACGGCCCGGCCACCCAGAACGGCGAGATGGCGCTCGGCAAGAACCTGCTCGTGGCGTTCATGCCGTGGGAGGGTCACAACTACGAGGACGCGATCATCCTGTCGCAGCGCCTCGTGCAGGACGACGTCCTCTCCTCGATCCACATCGAGGAGCACGAGGTCGACGCCCGTGACACCAAGCTCGGCCCCGAGGAGATCACCCGGGACATCCCGAACGTCTCCGAGGAGGTCCTCGCCGACCTCGACGAGCGCGGCATCATCCGCATCGGTGCCGAGGTCATCGCCGGTGACATCCTCGTCGGCAAGGTCACGCCCAAGGGTGAGACCGAGCTGACGCCGGAGGAGCGCCTGCTGCGCGCCATCTTCGGTGAGAAGGCCCGTGAGGTCCGTGACACCTCGCTGAAGGTGCCGCACGGCGAGACCGGCAAGGTCATCGGTGTGCGCGTCTTCGACCGCGAGGAGGGCGACGAGCTGCCGCCGGGCGTGAACCAGCTGGTCCGCGTCTACGTCGCGCAGAAGCGCAAGATCACCGACGGTGACAAGCTCGCCGGCCGCCACGGCAACAAGGGTGTCATCTCCAAGATCCTGCCGATCGAGGACATGCCGTTCCTGGAGGACGGCACGCCGGTCGACATCATCCTCAACCCGCTGGGTGTGCCGTCCCGAATGAACCCGGGACAGGTCCTGGAGATCCACCTCGGCTGGCTCGCCAGCCGCGGCTGGGACGTCTCCGGCCTGGCGGACGAGTGGGCGCAGCGCCTCCAGGCGATCGGCGCCGACAAGGTCGAGCCCGGCACCAACGTCGCCACCCCGGTCTTCGACGGTGCGCGTGAGGACGAGCTCGCGGGTCTGCTGCAGCACACCATCCCGAACCGCGACGGCGAGCGCATGGTGCTCCCGTCCGGCAAGGCGCGGCTGTTCGACGGCCGCAGCGGTGAGCCGTTCCCGGACCCGATCTCGGTCGGCTACATGTACATCCTGAAGCTGCACCACCTGGTCGACGACAAGCTGCACGCCCGCTCGACCGGTCCGTACTCGATGATCACCCAGCAGCCGCTGGGTGGTAAGGCCCAGTTCGGTGGCCAGCGCTTCGGTGAGATGGAGGTGTGGGCGCTGGAGGCTTACGGCGCCGCCTACGCCCTCCAGGAGCTGCTGACCATCAAGTCCGACGACGTCACCGGCCGCGTGAAGGTCTACGAGGCCATCGTCAAGGGCGAGAACATCCCTGAGCCCGGCATTCCCGAGTCCTTCAAGGTGCTCATCAAGGAAATGCAGTCCCTGTGCCTCAACGTGGAGGTGCTGTCCTCGGACGGCATGTCCATCGAGATGCGCGACACCGACGAGGACGTCTTCCGCGCTGCGGAGGAGCTCGGTATCGACCTGTCCCGGCGCGAGCCGAGCAGCGTCGAAGAGGTCTGACGGGAGTCCGGTACGGGGACTCGGTGAAGTCCGCTGAGTCCCCGGCCGGCCCCAGGACCCCCGTTTCAGACCCCAAGACTTACAACCCTGAGAGGGATTGACGCATAGTGCTCGACGTCAACTTCTTCGACGAGCTCCGGATCGGTCTGGCCACCGCTGACGACATCCGTCAGTGGAGCCACGGCGAGGTCAAGAAGCCGGAGACCATCAACTACCGCACGCTCAAGCCCGAAAAGGACGGACTCTTCTGCGAGAAGATCTTCGGTCCGACCCGGGACTGGGAGTGCTACTGCGGCAAGTACAAGCGCGTCCGCTTCAAGGGCATCATCTGCGAGCGCTGTGGCGTCGAGGTCACCCGCGCCAAGGTGCGCCGTGAGCGGATGGGCCACATCGAGCTGGCCGCCCCCGTCACGCACATCTGGTACTTCAAGGGCGTTCCGTCGCGCCTTGGCTACCTGCTCGACCTCGCCCCGAAGGACCTGGAGAAGGTCATCTACTTCGCGGCGTACATGATCACGTACGTCGACGAGGAGCGCCGTACCCGCGACCTGCCCTCCCTGGAGGCGCACGTCTCGGTCGAGCGCCAGCAGATCGAGAACCGCCGGGACGCCGACCTGGAGGCCCGCGCCAAGAAGCTCGAGGCCGACCTGGCCGAGTTGGAGGCCGAGGGTGCCAAGGCCGACGTGCGCCGCAAGGTGCGCGAGGGTGCCGAGCGTGAGATGAAGCAGCTGCGCGACCGTGCGCAGCGCGAGATCGACCGCCTCGACGAGGTGTGGACCCGCTTCAAGAACCTCAAGGTCCAGGACCTGGAGGGCGACGAGCTGCTCTACCGCGAGCTGCGTGACCGCTTCGGCACGTACTTCGACGGTTCGATGGGTGCCGCGGCGCTGCAGAAGCGCCTGGAGTCCTTCGACCTGGAGGAGGAGGCGGAGAAGCTCCGGGAGATCATCCGCACCGGCAAGGGCCAGAAGAAGACCCGTGCGCTCAAGCGCCTGAAGGTCGTCTCGGCGTTCCTGCAGACCTCCAACAGCCCCAAGGGCATGGTCCTGGACTGCGTCCCGGTCATCCCGCCGGACCTGCGTCCGATGGTGCAGCTGGACGGTGGCCGCTTCGCGACCTCCGACCTGAACGACCTGTACCGCCGTGTCATCAACCGCAACAACCGTCTGAAGCGCCTGCTCGACCTGGGCGCTCCGGAGATCATCGTCAACAACGAGAAGCGCATGCTTCAGGAGGCTGTTGACGCCCTCTTCGACAACGGTCGTCGCGGCCGGCCGGTGACCGGTCCCGGCAACCGCCCGCTGAAGTCCCTCAGCGACATGCTGAAGGGCAAGCAGGGCCGCTTCCGTCAGAACCTGCTCGGCAAGCGTGTCGACTACTCGGCGCGTTCCGTGATCGTCGTCGGTCCGCAGCTGAAGCTGCACCAGTGCGGTCTGCCGAAGGCGATGGCGCTGGAGCTGTTCAAGCCGTTCGTGATGAAGCGCCTGGTCGACCTGAACCACGCGCAGAACATCAAGAGCGCCAAGCGGATGGTCGAGCGCGGCCGCACCGTGGTGTACGACGTCCTCGAAGAGGTCATCGCCGAGCACCCGGTGCTGCTGAACCGTGCGCCCACCCTGCACCGCCTCGGCATCCAGGCCTTCGAGCCGCAGCTGGTCGAGGGCAAGGCCATCCAGATCCACCCGCTCGTCTGCACCGCGTTCAACGCGGACTTCGACGGTGACCAGATGGCCGTGCACCTGCCGCTGTCCGCGGAGGCGCAGGCCGAGGCCCGCATCCTGATGCTGTCCTCGAACAACATCCTCAAGCCGGCCGACGGCCGTCCGGTGACGATGCCGACCCAGGACATGGTCCTCGGTCTGTTCTTCCTCACCACGGACGCCGAGGGCCGGGGCGCCAAGGGCGAGGACCGTGCGTTCGCGTCGGTCGCCGAGGCGATCATGGCGTTCGACGCGGGCGAGCTGTCGCTGCAGGCGCCGGTGCACATCCGCTTCCCGGTGGGCACCATCCCGCCGCGCGGCTGGGTCCCGCCGGTGCGCGAGGAGGGCGAGCCGGAGTGGCAGCAGGGTGACAGCTTCACGCTGAAGACCACGCTGGGCCGTGCGCTCTTCAACGAGCTGCTGCCCGAGGACTACCCGTTCGTCGACTACGAGGTCGGCAAGAAGCAGCTCTCCGAGATCGTCAACGACCTCGCCGAGCGCTACCCGAAGGTCATCGTGGCGGCGACGCTCGACAACCTGAAGGCGTCCGGCTTCTACTGGGCGACCCGTTCCGGTGTCACCGTGGCCATCTCCGACGTCGTCGTCCCCGAGGCGAAGAAGGAGATCGTCAAGGGCTACGAGGCGCAGGACGAGAAGGTCCAGAAGCAGTACGAGCGCGGTCTGATCACCAAGGACGAGCGCACGCAGGAGCTCATCGCGATCTGGACCAAGGCGACCAACGAGGTCGCCGAGGCGATGAACGACAACTTCCCGAAGACCAACCCGATCTTCATGATGGTGAACTCGGGTGCACGAGGCAACATGATGCAGATGCGTCAGATCGCCGGTATGCGTGGTCTGGTGTCGAACGCGAAGAACGAGACGATCCCGCGGCCCATCAAGGCCTCGTTCCGTGAGGGTCTGTCCGTGCTGGAGTACTTCATCTCCACGCACGGTGCCCGTAAGGGTCTGGCGGACACCGCTCTGCGTACCGCCGACTCGGGTTACCTCACCCGTCGTCTGGTCGACGTCTCCCAGGACGTCATCATCCGCGAGGAGGACTGCGGCACCGACCGCGGCCTCAAGCTCAAGATCGCGGAGCGGGGCGCGGACGGCGTGCTGCGCAAGGCGGACGACGTCGAGACGTCCGTGTACGCGCGCTGCCTCGCCGAGGACATCGTGGTCGACGGCCAGGTGCTGGCCCCGGCCGGCACCGACCTGGGCGACGTCCTCATCGAGGAGCTCGTCCAGCGCGGCGTCGAGGAGGTCAAGACCCGCTCGGTCCTGACCTGCGAGTCCGCCGTCGGTACCTGCGCGATGTGCTACGGCCGTTCGCTCGCCACCGGCAAGCTGGTCGACATCGGTGAGGCGGTCGGCATCATCGCCGCCCAGTCCATCGGTGAGCCCGGTACCCAGCTGACGATGCGTACCTTCCACACCGGTGGTGTGGCCGGTGACGACATCACCCAGGGTCTGCCGCGTGTCGTCGAGCTCTTCGAGGCCCGTACCCCGAAGGGTGTCGCCCCGATCTCCGAGGCCTCCGGCCGCGTGCGGATCGAGGAGACCGAGAAGACCAAGAAGATCGTCATCACGCCGGACGACGGCAGCGACGAGACGGCGTACCCGATCTCGAAGCGCGCCCGTCTCCTGGTCAGCGAGGGCGAGCACGTCGAGGTGGGCCAGAAGCTCACCGTGGGTGCCACCAACCCGCACGACGTGCTGCGCATCCTGGGCCAGCGTGCCGTCCAGGTCCACCTGGTCGGCGAGGTCCAGAAGGTGTACAACTCGCAGGGTGTGTCGATCCACGACAAGCACATCGAGATCATCATCCGGCAGATGCTCCGCCGTGTGACGATCATCGAGTCCGGCGACGCCGAGCTGCTGCCCGGTGAGCTGGTCGAGCGCTCGAAGTTCGAGCACGAGAACCGTCGTGTGGTCCAGGAGGGCGGTCACCCGGCCTCCGGTCGTCCGCAGCTCATGGGTATCACCAAGGCCTCGCTGGCGACCGAGTCCTGGCTGTCGGCGGCGTCCTTCCAGGAGACGACCAGGGTCCTCACGGACGCGGCGATCAACGCCAAGTCCGACTCCCTGATCGGCCTCAAGGAGAACGTCATCATCGGTAAGCTCATCCCGGCCGGTACGGGTCTGTCCCGCTACCGCAACATCCGGGTCGAGCCGACCGAGGAGGCCAAGGCCGCGATGTACTCGGCCGTCGGCTACGACGACATCGACTACTCGCCGTTCGGCACGGGCTCCGGCCAGGCCGTCCCGCTGGAGGACTACGACTACGGTCCGTACAACCAGTAAGCGAGCGATCGCATGAGACGAAGGGCGGTCACCCCGTGCGGGGTGGCCGCCCTTCGGCGTTCGCCGGGCGCGGTCAGAACGTGGCGACGTCCCAGGTGACGTTGAGTTCGTCGAGTTCGCGGTCGGAGACCAGCAGGGAGCGCTGGAGGCGGCGCAGGGACGGGGAGGGTTCCAGTCCCAGTTCGTTCACCAGTGTGGTGCGCATGCGCTGGTAGGCGTCGAGTGCCTCGCAGCGGCGGCCGGAGCGGTAGAGCGCCAGCATGAGGTGGGCGCAGAAGCCCTCATGGGTGGGGTGGTGGGCGGTGACGCTCCGCAGCTCACCGAGGAGTTCGTGATGGCGGCCGAGCCGGAGGTCGGCCTCGATCCTGCGGTCGAGGACGTTGAGCCGGGCCTCCTCGATCCGCTGCACCTCTATGCCCAGCTGGGGGCCCACCTCGACGTCGGCGAGGGCGCGGCCGCGCCACAGGCCGAGGGCCTCGGTGAAGCTCCGCGAGGCGGCCTCGAAGTCGCCCTTCTCCCGGGCGCGGTGTCCGGCGCAGGCCAGCTGCTCGAACTGCTCAAGGACCACCGCGGTTCCCGGGGCGCGCAGCAGATAGCCGCCGGGGAGGGTGACCAGGATGTCCTTGGCCTCGGGGAACTGGCCCGGTGGGCGGCGCGCGGCGGACTCGGCGATACGTTTGCGCAGATGCAGGATGTACCCCTGTACGGCCGTCTTCGCGGTGGCCGGCGGTTCGGGTCCCCAGAGTTCTCCCATGAGGGAGGGCAGGGGGACCAGCCGGTTGGTGTAGACGGCGAGCATCGCCAGGACGGTGCGCGGCTTGGAAGCCGTCGGGACAATCGAAGCGGACTTCTGCGAGACCTCAAGCGGTCCCAGGACATCGATCTCCATCGAACTCCCCCGTTGCGGTGGTGCACAAGTGGATCGACCGTGCTGACGACATCGCATCTCCCGGTGTGTGGAAGCGACGTGGGGAAACCGGCATACGCGGCAGGGCGCCGCGTGGGCGCGGGATGACCGCGCCGTGCGGCGCCCTGCCGGGATCACGCCTCACGTTCCAGCTCTTGAGCTTTCATGTTCCCCCATTGCTCGTGGTGGAGCAGGCTCGGTCAGTGATCTCTCGGTGATCTTTTTGAACGTTTCTGGCGGTGAATGTCCTTATCTGGGCGCGATGCTACTTCATGTGTCCCGGTGCCGGATCGCCGCTTGGCGGTATCCGGTCGGGCCTTATATCGGAACGTGATTCTGCGGGGAGCGCCCGGTGCATGGGAAGAGGCCGGTCCCGCCCGGCCCGTCGATCACGGGTTCCGGGCATGGATTCGGCCGAAAACCGACGTCAGGGAGGGTGTCGGAGCGTCAGGACGCCAGGGAGGTCCGGGCCAATCCGGACAGGACGGTGAGGGCGTCGGTGTCGAAGATCGACTCACAGGCGCGGCTCACCGCGTAGCAGAGGAAATACCGTTCCGCCAGGGCGATGCCGACGCTGCTCAGGGAAAGGTAGAGCAGGCTGGTCAGCAGTCGGGTGGCCAGAAAGGACGGGTCGCGGTCGAGGAAGTCACGCAGCCCGTCGGAGCCCTCGACAATGCGGTGGAACGCGCTTTCGGACAGGCCCTTGCCGTCCGGGCCGGTGTCCGGGGGCTGCTCCTCGGTGTCCAGGGCGAGGTCGGTTCCGGCGCGGAACAGCTCGGTCACCGCGGGCTTGGCGGCGCGCATCGCCTCGTACCACTGCCGCGCGGGCAGGGAGACCACCGGGCCGCGCTCCTCGCACTGGGTGAGGACGCCGTCGACCAGGCGCTCCAGGGTGGCGGCGGCGCGGGTGTACTTCGCGTCCATCATCGCCTGCGCGGCCTTCGGGTCGCGGCTGGAGGCCAGGAACGCCTCCGCGTGCGAGCGGTAGCTGAGGAAGCCGAGCGGCACGCCCTCGCGCAGCTCCTCCCACTGGCGGGGGCCGGGGGCCGCGGAGACGCTGACCGCACGCAGATGCGCGGACATGAGTTCGACGGCACTGGCCAGCAGGGCGGGCCTGCCCTGTTCGGCGGCCTCGGTGGCGGCGAGCAGCGCGGGGCATACGGCGGCCAGCGCGGCGCGGGTCACCGGGCCGAGGGCCGCCCCCGCGAAGACCGAGCCGGCGAGCGGGACGAGCGTCGCCGGGCCGGCCGCGACCTGCACGGGGAGGCCCAGCCCGGCGGCGAGCGCGCGGGCCCGGGCGGCGTACGGCTCGGCGAGGTCCGTGCCGGGGGTCACCTCCAGCTGGACGACCAGGGCGGGCTGGGCCGCGCCGACGCCCCGCAGGAAGAACCCGGGCGCGGGCTCGGCCCCCGGCTCCGCGGGCTCCCGCAGCAGCGGCCGCACGACACCGGCGACCAGGGCGGGTACGGCGTCGGCGGGGGCGTCGAGCCCGATCTCCAGCCAGGCCGCCCCGGCTGCGTGTGCCGCCTCGGCCGGGGCCTGCCCCGGCCCCGAGGTCACACCAGCTCCGGCTGGGACATGGCCATCTCGAAGGCCAGCTCGATCAGGGTGAGACCGGCGATGTCACGCGGGAGGCGGATGCCGTGGTCGTCCTCGACCAGGCCGCGGCCGCGCAGGAAGTCCGCGAGGGGCGCGACCGTGGGCCGCAGCAGCACCTCGGCGAGGTCCGTGCCGGTGCGCTGCCGCCAGTCCTCGCGGGGGATGCCGTCGAACATGGCGAGCCCGGCCTGCAGCAGCGACACCAGGACGCGGTCCTGGCCCGCCGGCACGTCGATGTCGAAGGCGTGCGGATCGTCGACGTAGGAGTGCAGCAGGCCCTTCTGGTGGGACTTGAACCGCTGGTCCACCAGGGAGATCGCGCCCGAACCCAGGCCGACGGTGTCGGCGCGGTGCTGGAAGTACATGGAGGCGAACGGCGACACCTTGCCGAAGTAGCCGTTGGCGTACTCGCTGAGGCCGAAGCCCTCGATCGCCCGGCGGGCCCGCGTGAACAGCGCCTGCTGGCGGCGCAGGTACGTCCGCCGCTCCGAGGAGTCCATCCGGCGGCGCATGAACGTGCCCGGGGTGGGCCGGAACGAGTACAGCGAGAGGTGGTTGACCGGCAGCTCAAGAGCACGGTCGACGGTCCGGTCCAGCTCGTCGGCCTCCTGGTCGGGGAAGCCGGACATGATGTCGATGGAGACGTCCTCGAACCCCGCGGCCCGCGCGGCGTGCACGATGCGCCCGGCCTGCTCCGCGGTGTGCCGGCGGCCCAGGCGGCGCAGCCGGTCGTCGTCGAAGGACTGCACGCCGCTGGAGACCCGGTTGAATCCGAGACCGCGGTAGAAGGACAGCTTCCGCTCGTCGACGGTGTCCGGGCTGCACTCGATGGTCGCCTCGGCCACCGTGCTCATGTCGAAGGAGGAGTGCAGCGCCTCCATGACCGCCGCGGTCTCCTGCTCGTCGAGGCTGCTGGCCGTGCCGCCGCCCCAGTAGAGGACATGGGGGATGTCACCTGCCGCGCGATGCATCGCGCCCCGCTCTGCGATTTCCGCGCAGAGTGCGGAGATGTACTTCTGGCGCACCGAGTCACCGGGCTTGCGCAGGAGATCCTTCGTCGGGATGGCCTGGACCCAGTCGCAGAACGTGCACTTCGAATGGCAGAAAGGGATGTGCACATAGATCATCAGCAGGTTCTGCCGCATGCGGATTCCTTTCGGGTCGAGAAAAGCGGCGCCCTGTACCGGATCGCTCCGGTACAGGGCGCCGTCTCCATCAGGAGGAGCAGGAACAGCAGCACTCGCAGGTGGTGCACGAGGCCGACATGACCTTGGCCACGACCTCGCTGTCCTCCAGTCGGCTCTCGTCCAGGAACTCGGAGATCTCGAGAGCGTCGATGTCCAGGTCGGACAGGTGTGCAGCGTCCACCGGAAACCCCTTCCATGTCGACGGTAATTTACTTCGCGCATTTCCTGCAGCGCGTGCCTCGGAGGCTATGCAGCGGGTCTTCCGTGAGTCAAGGATTCCGGCCCTTTTGCATTTCTGCTGATCCCCCGCTGCTGTACTGCTGTGACGGCACAAAAAGGCCGCTAAAGCGCTGCTAACCATGCGCTTCGGGTCTGCTGCGGAACCGCCGTGTAGGTGGTTCAGGGCTGGGTGAATGCGCAGGTGGGGAGAGTAACGGAGAAAGAGTCCTCCGTTTCCTCGGTGTCTTGTTCGGAATTCCCGGGTGGCGTTACATGGGCCGGGTCCCTTCCGGCCGTTCGCAGAGGAATTCACATGACGCAGAACTCCCAGGCAATGACCTCGCACGCAATGACCGGTGACTTCGTCCTGCCGGAGCTGGAGGACGTACGCGCCGAGGCGGCCACGGTGGACACCCGTGCCGTCCTCGCCCTCGCCGAGGGCGAGGAGCCGGCCGAGTCGCGGGCGGCGGTCGCGCTCGCCCTGTGGGAGGACCGCTCGATCGGCACCGCCGAGCTGCAGGCGGCCGCGGAGGCCCGGTGCGGGGCCCGCCGCCCCCGGCTGCACACCTTCGTGCCGCTCTACACCACCAACTACTGCGACTCCGAGTGCAAGATGTGCTCCATGCGGAAGGGCAACCACCGCCTCGACCGCAAGTTCTCCGGCCGCAAGGAGATCACCGAGCAGCTGGAGATCCTCTACCACCACGAGGGCGTCCGCGGGGTCGGCTTCCTCACCGGCGAGTACGAGGACAAGCACACCCGGCTCGCCTCCGCCTTCCGGATCGGCTGGGCCATCCGCACCGCCCTGGACCTGGGCTTCGAGCGGGTCTACTTCAACATCGGCAGCATGGAGCAGGACGAGATCGACGTCCTCGGCGAGTGGATCGGCCGGGAGGACCCGGTCACCATGTGCGTGTTCCAGGAGAGCTACGACCGCGAGACGTACCGCCGCTTCATGGGCAAGACCTCCGTCGGGGTACCCAAGGCCGACTTCGACCGCCGGGTGGTCTCCTTCGACCGCTGGCTGGACGCCGGCTACCGGTATGTGAACCCCGGGGTGCTGGTCGGGCTGCACGACGACCTCTCCGCCGAGCTGGTGAGCCTGGTCGCGCACGGCGACCATCTGCGCTCCCGGGGCGCGACCGCCGACCTGTCGGTGCCGCGGATGCGGCCGGCCATGAAGTCCCGGGACACCACGCGGGTCGGCGACGACGACTACCTGCGGCTGATGTCGGTGGTCGCCTTCACCTGTCCCGAGCAGCGGCTCGTCCTCACCACGCGGGAGCCGCAGGAGTTCCAGGACGTCGCGCTGGGCCTGGCCGGCGTGATCTCGCCCGGCAGCCCCGACGTCGCCCCCTACCGGGCCGGCTGCGAGGCCCGCAACGACGAGAAGTCCTCCCAGTTCCTCGTCGCCGACCTGCGCCGGCCGCGGCACATCCTCGGCCGTATCGAGGCGTCCGGCACACCCGTCGACCACTTCGTGAACCCCGCGGGCGAGGCGTCCCGGGCGGTCTGAGGCACCGGTGGACGCGGAGACGCCGATGGACACCGAGACGCCGAGGGACACGGAGACGCCGATGCACACCGGGACGTCGACGGGCCCGGAGACGCCCACCGTCTACCTGGTGCACGGGCTGCTGGGCACCGGCCACGGGCACTTCGCCGCGCAGATCCGGGCCTGGCACGGCCGACTGCGGACCGTACCCGTGGATCTGCCCGGTCACGGCCGCTGCCGCCGTGACGCCGCCGAGGACTACTTCGACGACGCGCTGCGCTACCTCGTCGCCGTGCTGGAACGCTTCGGGCCCGGCCGGCTGATCGGCGCCTCCTACCTGGGCGGGCCGCTCGCCCACCGCTGCGCGGCCACCCGGCCCGACCTGGTCGCCTCGCTGGTGCTGACCGGGTTCGCGCCGGACGTCTCCCGCGACGCGTTCCTCTCGCTGATCGCCGGTTTCGAGGGGCTCGCCGCGCAGCAGCCGGCCCTGGCCGCCGAGTACGAGCAGCTGCACGGCACCCGGTGGAAGCGGACGCTCGACGCGGTCACCGGGCATGTCGAGCGGGACTTCGAGCGGACCGCGCTGGTCCGCGCGGCGGACGTGGCCGCGCTCACCGTCCCGACGCTCGTCCTCAATGGCTCCCTGAAGTCCGTCGAACGCGCGGCGGCCGAGCAGGCGCCCGGCTGGGGCGGCCGGGTCCGCGGCCGGGTCGTCCCCGGCGCCGGCCATCTGGTCGGCCACGACCGGCCGCGGGAGTTCAACGAGGCGGTCGAGGACTTCTGGCGCACCGCGCACGACGCACCCGCCGGTCCCCGAACGACGCAGAAGGGCGACACGTGACATCTCAGCGCACCACACCCCGGACGCCGGACGACGTACCGGACCTGCAGGAGGAGCTGGCCGGGCTGCTCCAGGAGGACGACCCGCGGCGGCGGCTCGACTCGCTGGAGACGGTCGTCGTCCTGTCGTACTTCGCCCGGCAGGCACCCGGGCGGACCCTGCCCGAACTGCCCGACGCGCCGCGCACGATCGAGGGGTGGGTGACATGGGCCGACCAGCGTTCCAGCGCTTCCTGACCCCCCGTCACCTCCCGGCGGGCCGGGCCTGTGCCGTGACCGGCGTCCGCTGGGGCGGCGACTTCGCCGCCTGGGACGACCTGCTCACCGCCGGCCGCGACCTGGCCGCGCAGGTGCGTCCCGGCGGCGCGTACGCGATCGACCCCACCGCCGGACTCCCCGCGCTGGCCGCGCTGTTCGCCGTGGCCACCGTGCCGGACACGGTCCTGCTCTGGGCGTCGCCGCGCACCCTCGGCGTCACCGGGCGGGAGATCGCCCCGGCGCTGCACGCCCTCCCGGACGACGGGTCCGTACCGCTCGCGGCACAGGAGCGCCCGCTGTGGGGCGTGTGCACCTCCGGCAGCTCCGGCGCGCCCAAGGTGGCCGTCGGCCCCGCCGACGAGTGGGAGCAGATCGCCCTGCACGCCGAGGCGGCGATGTACGCGGACGCGTTCCCCGCGGGCCCGCCCGAGGCGCTGGCCACCTGTCTGCCGCTGGGCTTCTCCGCCGCGTTCTTCATGTGCGTCCTGCCCGCCCTCTACCTGAAACGGGACCTGGTCGTGCACCCGCCGCACGACTGGAGCCCGCTGTACGACCTCGCCCGCGACCGGCGCGTGCTGGCCCTCGGCGTCCCGGCCCTGGCCGCGGCGGCCTGCCTGTCCGCGCCCGCCGCCACCGACCTCGGCTCCGTCGCCCTGTTCCTCGGCGGCGGCCACCTCAGCGCCCCGCGGGTCGAGCTGATCCGCCGCCACTTCACCGGCGCCGCCGTCAGCAACCTGTACGGCACCGCCGAGACCGGCGCCATCGCCCTCGACCACGACCCCGGCCACAACCGGCACGTCGGCCGGCCGATCCCCGGCAAGTCCGTGTGGCTGACCGGCACCGACGAACGCGGCATCGGCACGGTCGCCGTCGCCGGCCCCGGCTGCTGCCGGCGCACCTGGCGGCCCGGCAGCCCGCCCTCCGCCCCCGCCGACCACGTGACCGGCACCGACTACGGCCGCTTCGACGCCGACGGCAACCTCTGCCTCGAAGGCCGCCTCGACGGCGCCGAGAAGCTCGCCGGAGTGCTCGTACGGCCCCGGGAGATCGAGCGCCACGTCCTCGCCCTCGACGGGGTCAGCGACGTACGGGTCACCGTCGAGACCGCCCCGACCGGCCTGGAGTTCCTGGCCGCCACGGTGGTCGGCAGCGTCGACGCGGACACCGTCCGCGCGCATTGCGCCGCCCTCCCCGAACAGCACCGGCCCAGCCGGATCAGCTGCGCCTCCGAGCAGGAGGCCGCAACCGTCTACAGCGCGCACGGGAAGCTCTGACATGACAGACGTGGCAGCAGACAGGGCACAGCCGGCCGGCCCGGCCGCCGACCCGCTGACCGACACCCTCACCCGCACCTACCGGCTCCGCGCCGACGCCTTCTACGTCCGCCAGCAGGACGGCGTCTGGCTCGGCAACAACACCGGCTCCTTCTCCGTCCGCGGCCAGGGCGCCTACCAGCTGGTCAGCTCCCTCTTCGCCGGGCTGGACGGCGAACGCACCCTCCAGGACCTCTACGGCGACCTGCCCGACCGGGCCCGCCGGTCCGTGCTGGGGCTGGTGCGGGCCATGCTGCGCAACGGCTTCATCAAGGAGGTCGCCCACCCCGTCGAGCCGGTGCCCGGCTGGATGCGCGAGCGGTACGCCACCCACCTGGCGTTCCTCGAACACCACGCCGACCGCCCGGTCACCCGCCTCCAGCAGGTCCGCACGGCACGCGTGGTGTGCGCGGGCCGCGGCACCGCGCTGCACGCCCTGCTGGACGCGCTGCGCGAGTTCGGCATCGCCCGGCTCGACGTGGTCCCGGACGGCGACGACGACCTGACCGCCGTACAGCAGGTGCTGAAGGAGACCGCCGCGGCGGATCCCGGGGCGCGCTGGCGGCTGCGCGACCCGCTCGCGGCGGACGGACCGGCCGCGCTGGCCGGACACCCCGACGTCGAGGGCGCCGACGCCGTCCTGCTCGCCTACGACAGCGCCGACGCCGCCGCGCTGGCCCGCGCCCAGCACGCGCTGTGGCGCGCCGGGGTGACCGTCGGCGTCCTCGCCCGGTGCGGCGACTTCGTCACCGCGCTCGAACCCGGGCTGGGCACCCCGTACTGCTGGGAGTGCGTGCACCGCTCGATCGCCGTCCGGGCCACCGGCGACACCGCGGGCCTCGCCCCGGCGGTCGCCCCGGCCGCGGTCGGCGCGCTGCGGGTCGCGCAGCACACCTTCGCCCGGCTGGCCGGGGTCCGGCCGCCCGGGGACAAGCCGGTGACCACCGTCGAACCCCTCGTCCCCGCGGTGCGCGGCCACGCCGCCCGGCGGCACCCGCGCTGCCCGCACCACGAGCCCGCCGTACCGCGGCAGCTGCCGCCCGCCGGGGCCGCCGCACCCGAGGACGCCGTGCGGCCCGACATCCCGCGCTCCGAGGACCCGCCCGAGCGGGTGCGGATCTCCGACCGGATCGTGGCGGCCTGCGCCGCCCTGACGGACGCGGTCACCGGCCCGCTGCTCGCGCTCGGCGAGGAGGACCTGGCCCAGCTGCCGCTGTCGGCCAGTGCCTGCCAGGTCGCCGACCCGGACGGCGGTGCCCACGCGCCCGCCGCCCTCGGCGTGGTGTGCCGGGCGCTGTCGCCGCGCGAGGCCCGCAACCAGGTCGTGCTGTGCGCGGTGGAGTCGCTGGCCGGCCGCCTCACCGCAGGGGACGCGCGCTACGGCGCGGTCGGCGCCGGCTGGTCCCTGGGCGAGGCCCGGCTGCGCGCCCGGCTGCACGCGGCGCTCGGCCGGCCCACGCCGGACCTCCACTGGGCTCCGGCGCCGGAGGAGCCGCCGCCCGGCGACACCGCGGCAGGCTACCTCGCCGGGGTGCTGGCCGCCGAGGGCACGCCCTGGACCGCCACCGCCGTCGAGGAGCTGCCCGACGGTGTCGTCCGCGCCCACGTGCGCACCCGCGACGGCGCGGTCACCGCGGGCGTGGGCACCGACCGGGAACGGGCGGTGGGACACGCCCTCCTCAACGCGGTGGCGCGCGTCCTGCCGCTGCCCGGGAACGCCCAGGAGGCCACCGCCTTCCTGGCCCCGGCCACCGCGACCTGGACCGCCGCGCCCACCGCCGAAGGCGAACGCGAGATCACCGGCCTGCTGCCCTTCCTCACCGACACCGACACCGACACCGACACCGACACCGACACCGACACCGGCACCCGCAGCGGGGGAGAGGCCGGCGCCCGCGTCCGCGTCGTGGCCCTGCCCGTGTCCGAGGAGGCGTCATGAGTACGGCGACCACCCCGCAGCCCCGCACAGGGCCGGCCGGGCCGCCGGTCGTCGTCGGGCGGGGCGTGCTCGCCGAGCATCTGGTCCGGCGCCTCGGCCGCGACGACACCCCCGACCCGGACGGCGGTGCACGCTTCGGCCGGTCCTCCAGGGCGACCGTCCTCGTCGCCGGGCTCGACGGGCTCGGCGAGTTCCAGGACACCGTCGTCGACTGCCTGGCCACCGGACGCTCCCTGCTCTTCGTCGGCAGCTGGCGCTCGCTCGTCTACATCGGTCCCGTCTGGCGCCCCGGCACCCAGGGCTGCCCGCGCTGCCTGGTGACCCGGACCGCCAACTCGCCCTTCGGGCCCGGCCTGGAGGGCGACAGCCTCGCCGAGTCCTGGCCGCACGGCGCCGACGTCCGCATCTGGGGACCCGGCGTGCTGCGGCTGGTGGAGGAGTACGTCCGCGCCCGGCTCGCGTCCTGCCAGGGGCCGGCCGGCCCGGCCGACGGCCGCGTCCTCGTCCTCGACGGCGCCGCCGGCACGGTCGAGCAGCAGACCCTGCTGCCGGACTCCGGCTGCCCGAACTGCGGCAGCCTCCGCGAGGACACCGTGCCCGCGCTGACCCCCGCCGCCGTCCCGCTCACCAAGCTCACCCCGGCCACCCTGCGCACCGGACGGCTGCCCGCGGACGCCGTCCGCGGCGACTACCTCTACGCCGGCCTCGGCCTGTTCAAGGAGCTGCGGCAGGACCTGCAGAGCCCCTTCGGGGCCTGCTCGGTGGAGCTGCCGCCGCGCTGGGGCCGCCGCGAGCCCGCCATCGGCCGCGCCGCCGACTACGCCACCAGCCGCACCGTCGCCGTCCTGGAGGGGCTGGAACGCTACGCCGGCCTGCACCGCGGCGGCACCCTGCCCCCCGTGCGGGCCCGCTACGCGGACGTGGCCGACCAGGCCCTGTACCCGCCGGACCTGGGCACCCACCCGGAGGAGAGCTACGCCTCCGAAGGCTTCCGGTACCGGCCCTTCGACCCCGGCACCGAGATCGACTGGGTGGGCGCGTACTCCTTCCGCCGCGACGGACGCGTCCTCGTCCCGGAGCGCGCCGCGTTCTGGGGACCGCGCCACGACGACGAGATCTCCTTCTTCTACGACACCTCGAACGGCTGCGCCCTCGGCAACAGCGTCGAGGAGGCCGTCCTGCACGGCCTGCGCGAACTCGCCGAGCGGGACGCCTTCCTGCTCACCTGGTACCGCGAACTCGACGTCCCAGAGGTCGCCCTCGACGGCACCTCGCCCGCCCTGGACCACCTGCTGGCCAAGTCCCGCCTCTTCACCGGCTTCGACTTCCGCTGCTTCGACGCCACGATGGAGTACGGCGTCCCGGCGCTGCTGCTCACCGCCGAGAACGACAGCGGCGACGGGCCCCGGCTCTTCGCGGGCTGCGGCGCGCACCCCGACCCCGTCCAGGCCGTCACCGGCGCCCTGCACGAGCTGGTGGGCACGGTCCTCGCCACCCGGGACGCCTACGAGCGCCGCCGCCCCGACGCGCTGCGCATGCTCGACGACCCGTTCCTCATCCGCCGCATGGAGGACCACTCCACGGTCGGCGCGCTGCCCGAGGCCCGCGACCGCTTCTCCTTCCTCCTCGACCGGCCCCGCACCGGCGACCCCGTCCCGCTCGGCCGGGTCCGCTCGACGCTCCGCACGCAGGACGCCGACCTGCGGGCCGACCTGTACGCGGCCGTCTCCGGCGTCCTCGACTGCGGCCTCGACGTCCTGGTCGTCGACCAGACCATGCCCGAGCTGCGCCGCAACGGCCTGCACTGCGTCCGGGTGCTGGTGCCGGGCCTGATCCCGATGACCTTCGGCCACCGCAACCGCCGTACCCGCGGCCTGCCCCGGCTCACGGAGGGCACCACCCTGCCCTACCGCAGCCTGCTGGCCCCCGGCCGGGAGATCGGCGCCGTCCCGCACCCCTTCCCGTAGGACATGCCGTCCGATGGCCAGCCGGCAAGGAGAACCCGCACGACCATGACCATGACGACCGACGAGGCGTACACCTACACCACCGGGCTGCGGCTCGACCCGCGCTCCGCCAACCCGGACGGCTGGCGGGTGGACTGGGCCGACGGGCCCTGGCCGGTGAAGGTCTACAGCGGAGCGCGGCGGCTGCCGCTGCGGCCCGACGGACCGCCGCCGCTCGCGGCCCTGCACCGGCTCCTGCACGGCGGCTTCGCCGTCAGCCGGATCCGCACCGACCCGTCCGGCGGCATCGCCGCCACCCCGGCCGACCCGCGTCCGCACCACGGGCCCGAGGTGCAGCTGCGCCGGCCCGTCCCGTCGGGCGGGGCGATGTACCCGACCGAGGTGTACGCCGCCCTCACCGCGACCGGGCAGGTCTGCCACTACGACCCCTACCGGCACGAGCTGACCGTGCTGGCCGGCGGCGACGCGGCGGCCCGGCTGCGCGCCGCGCTGCACCTGCCGACGGAGGCGGCGCCCGCGGCGGTGCTCGTCCTGACCAGCCGCTTCTGGAAGAACTTCTACAAGTACGGCGATTTCGCGACCCGCCTCGGCCTGGTCGACGCCGGGGTCGCCCTCGGCCGCGCCGCCCGCCTCGCGCGGGCCGAGTGGGAGCACGCGGAGGTGCGGACGGTCTTCGACGACGAGGCCGTGCACGCCTGCCTCGGCCTCGACGGGGAGGAGGAGAACGCGTGGGCGGCGGTGACGCTCGGACCGTACCTCCCGTACAGGGCGGACACCGGCGGACCCGACGCCCCGCCCCGCCCCGCCCTGCTGGAGCGCTCCCGGACGGTACGGCGCTCCGACCGCTTCACCGCCTTCCAGCGCGCGGCCCGCGAGGACACGAGCACCGCCGCGCCCGCCCGGCCGCCCGAGGACGCCGTACCGGCCGCCGCGCCCGGCCCCGTGCCCGGGGACGCCGTACCGGCCGCCGCGCCCGGCCCCGTGCCCGGGGACGCCGCGCCCGGCCCCGTGCCCGAGGATGCCGTGCCGGTCGGCCCGGTGCCGTTGCCCGCCCCCCGCGCCCTCGATCTCCTCGCCGCCGAGACCGCCGCGCGGCGGTTCTCACGGGGGCGCTTGTTCACCGGGGCCGAGGCCGACGGGGAGGCCCTCGCGGGGGTGCTGGGGCAGGCGGCCGAGGCGCTGCGGGCGCTGGCCGGAGCCGGGGTGGACGGGCCGGCCGGGTGGGCCGCGCGGACCCGCCTGTACTGCGCCGTGCACCGGGTGCGCGGCGTGCCGCCGGGCTGGTACCGGTACGCGCACGAGCTGGGCGCGCTGCTGCCCGTGGGGGAGGGGACCGGGCCCGGCAGCGCGCGCCGGGTGCAGGAGGCGCTGTTCGCCGCCTCCTTCAACGCCGAGCTGGCCGCCTTCACCGTCCACCCGGTGACCCCGGCCGACTGGCGGCCGGCGGGCGGCCCGCGCGCCTACCGCGCGCAGCAGCTCGCCGTGGGCGCGGCGATCGAGGCGGTGACGCTGGCCGCGGCCGCCGAGGGCCTCAGCGGCCACGCCGTCCTCGGGTTCGACGTGACCCTGATCGACACGGCGTACGGCCTCGACGGCGGCGCGGACACGGACGGCGGGACCCAGGCGCAGATCTGCGTCGGCGCCGTACGCCCCGACCCGAACTGGGAGATTGCGGTGATGCCACGGTGAACGACACGACCCGGGTGCCCGGCGCGCCCGACGCTGCCGGCGCGCCCGACGGGTTCAGCCCCTACTACCTCTACCGCCGCGGCACGCTCGGCCCGTCCGAGCTGGCCGCGCTGACCCCGGCACGCACCTGGGCGCTGCTCGCGGAGGCCGAGGAGACCCGGCAGCGACGCGAGGAGCTGCGCGGGCGCCTGGAGGACGCGCTGCACGCGGCCGTGCCGGAGCTGCCCGCCGACCGGCGCCACGAACTGCTGCGGCTGCGGCGCGACATCCACAACGACCGCGTCCCCGGCGTCCCCGACGCCGCCCGCCTGCTCGACCCGGCGAGCCGGGAACTGCTGGAGGACTGGCTGCGGCACCGCGCCGAGGGCAACCGGCTGCACAAGGAGGCCGAAGCGGCCCTCGCCGCCGAACTCGACGCGGGCCGAAGGGCGTTGGCGGCCATCGCGACCGGGGAGTTCTTCCAGCGCGGCCTCCAGCTGTCCGACGAGCGGACCTGGCGGACCGTCACCGAGTGGGCCGCCGACCCGTTCTCCGCGCGCCGCAAGCCCAGCAAGCGGCGCCGCGCCGAGAACACGCTGACCAGCTTCGCCTACCGGGTCGCCCTCAAGCCGTCGCCGTTCGCCTCCTTCACCGAGATCGGCGCCGCCCCCTGGACGCCCGCCGGCGACGGCACGGCACCGGCCGCACCGGCCGACCGCCCTCCGGCCCGCCCCGTCCAGGCCCGGCTCAGCGCGGGACTGCTGTCCTGGATGACGTACGAACTGCACCGCCTGGACCGCGCCGACGAGCTGATGCGGATCCGGCTCAACCACTCCCTGCTCGTCCGGGAGGAACAGGCCCTGTGCGTACGGCGGGCCCCGGACGGCGCCCCCGAGGCCGCCTACGGCACCGCCCAGGTGGTGACCGCCCGCGACACCGGCCTGCTGCGCCTGCTGCGGTCCCTGCTCGCCGACGGCGGGCTGCCCGAGCGCGAGCTGCGCGAGAGGCTGACCGCCGCCGGACTGTCCCCGCAGGCCGCGGCGACCGCCCTGGACAAGCTGGTCCGCGCCGGGATCTGCGAACGCGGGCTCGGCATCCCCGACCAGCACCCGCGCCCCGCGCTCGCCGTCGCCCAGCGGCTGCGCACCCTCGACACCGACCAGGCCGGCCGCTGCGCCGTCGTCTTCGAACGGCTCCAGGCCGCCGAGGACGCCTTCCCGGCCGCCCCCGTGCGGCGGCGGGCCGCGCTGCTGGCCGAGATCCGTGAACAGGTCGCCGTGTTCGTCGAGGCCGTCGGCTGCCGCGCCCCTGCCCCCGAGGCCATGCGCTCCGTCGTCTACGAGGACGTCGGCACCCGCGAACCCGCCCACAGCTGGCACCCGGACCTGCTGCACGCCAACCGCTGGGCCCTGGAGCTGTTCCAGCGGATCGTCCCGGTGCTGGACGACGCGAGCGTGGAGAAGGCGGGCCTGTACGCCTTCTTCGCCCGGCACTTCGGCGCGGCGGACGGCGACGGCGACGTCCCGTTCATCGAGTT
This sequence comes from Streptomyces griseosporeus, assembly GCF_014656055.1. Taxonomy (GTDB): domain Bacteria; phylum Actinomycetota; class Actinomycetes; order Streptomycetales; family Streptomycetaceae; genus Streptomyces; species Streptomyces griseosporeus. The sequence goes on along the minus strand of NZ_BNBR01000008.1, from coordinate 198,383 downwards.
CTACCGCCGGTTCGCCGCGCTGCCGCCCGCCGAGGCCAGTGCCGTGGCCTCCGGCGTCGGCGACCCGCACAGCGACCGCATCCGCCGGCTGCGCGCCGACTTCGCCGACCTCCTCCGCACCGAACTGCGCGCTCATGACAGCGCACACACCGGCGCGCTGCGCCTGGACGCCGAGCGGCTGCGCGCCTTCGCCGACCGGCTGCCCGCCGAGGTGACCCCCTGGCGGTCCACCGCCTACCGGATGCAGTTCACCGCGGAACCCGAGCGGCCGTACGCCGTCGTCAACGGCGTCACCACCGGGCACGGCGTGTTCTTCTCCCGGTTCTGCGATCTGCTGGAGCCGGACGGGCCGCACGAGTGGAGCCTCACCGAGGCGCTGCGCGGCCACATCGCCCGCACGACGCCCCGCCAGTGCGACATCACGGCCGTCCTCGGCCTCAACTTCAATCTGCACCCCCGGCTCAGCCCGTACGAGCTGGTCTACCCCGGCTCGGTGCCGCGCGCCGCCGACGAGCACGCCCTGACCCTCGCCGACCTGGCCGTCCGCGCCGACCCGGCCCGCCGCACGCTGACCCTGGTCAGCACCCGCGACGGGCAGCCCCTGGACCTCGTACCGCTCAACTTCCTCTACCCGGCCGCCGCACCCGGCCTGTACCGGCTGCTGTGCGCCTTCGCCCCCACCCGCACCTACCGCGGCGGACTGTGGGACCAGCTCGACCGGGCCGACGCGGAAGCGGGCCGGGCCGCCGGCCGCACCGGCGTCCCCGCAGCCCACCGCTCGCTGCCCCGGGTACTGCTCGGCGACCTCGTCCTCGACCGGGCCTCCTGGCGGCTGCCCGCGGCGGACGTCCCGGACACCGACGGCCTGGAACGGCAGGAGGCGGCGGCCCTCGCCTCGTTCGACCGCTGGCTCGGGCAGCGGGGCATCCCCCGGCACACCTTCTTCCGGCTGACCACGCCCCCGCCCGTGCCCGCCGGCGAGCGCGACCTGCTGGCGGAGACCCGGCAGTGGGCGCTGGAGGCGCGCACCGCCCGGCTGCACAAACCGCACTACCTCGACGCCCGCAACCCCTTCCTCCTCCAGGTCTTCGCCCGCCGGCTCGCCGAGGCCGGCCCGGACGCCACCGTCACCTTCCAGGAGTGCCTGCCGCACGCCGGCGACCTGGACGGCCGGACCTCCGGCGCGGAGGAGTTCTTCGTCGAGTACACCCTCGGCACCCCCGCCCCCGCCGGAACCCAGGCCACGGAGGACGCCCATGCCCGCCCCTGAGACCGGCCCCTGGCACAGCCTGCACCTGCACCGGTACGCCGATCAGGACGCGTTCCTCGTGGACGGGCTGGCCCCCGTGCTCGCCCCGCTGCACGCCTCCGGCGCGCTGGAGAGCTCCTTCTTCCTGCGGTACTGGCAGGGCGGCCACCACATCCGGCTCCGCCTGCGCCCCGCCGCCCACGACCCCGAGCAGGCCGCCCGCACCGTGCGCGAGGTCGCCGACCGCCTCGCCGGCCACCTCGCCGCCCACCCCGGCGGCTACGGAGACCTCGACCCCGAGGAGTTCCGCGAGGCCCAGCTGACCATGGCCGCACTGGAGTCGGAGGCGACCGGCGAACTGCTCCCGCCGGACACCGTGCACCCCGCCCGCTACGAGCCCGAGTACGGCAAGTACGGCGGCCCGGAGGGTGTCGCCGTCGCCGAGCGGTTCTTCGACCGCAGCAGCGCCGTCGCCCTGTCCGCGCTGCGCGCCATCGGCGACCGCCCGGCCCGCCGGCTGGGCGCCGCGTTCACCATGACGCTGCGCGGCCTGTGCGCGGCCCGGCTCTCCCCGCCCGCCATGGCCGCGTTCCTCGCCCACTACTGCGCGGTGTGGTCGCCGTACGTCTTCGACAGCTTCCTCGACACCTGGCCCGAGCTGCTGGACCAGCGCCGCGGCCCGGCCGCCGCCCACCTGCGGCCGCTGCTCGCCGCCGCGCAGCCGCCCGACGACCCCTACGGCCGGGCCGTCGGAGAGGCCTGGCAGGCGCTGCACACGGCCGCGGACCGCGTGCTGCCCGCCGTGACGCTCGGCGGCCCCGACGCGCCGGCGGAGCGGCGCCGCCAGATCGTGCTCCTCAGCTATCTGCACACCCACAACAACCGGCTGGGCCTCATCCCGGAGCAGGAGGCCTTCCTCGGCTACCTCGGCCACCACGTCGTCGCCGACTGCGCGGGCCTCGCCCCGGACACCGGCCTGCTCGACCGGGTCCGCGACCACCGCCGGGAACGCCTCGCCGCCCATCTGCCCTCCGGCCAGCACTGACCGACAGGAGCCCCTGCCGTGGACATCGAAGCGCGCACCTACCCCTTCACCCGCCACACCCCGTTCGAGATGCCGGAGGAGTTCGCCTGGCTGCGCGAGAACCGGCCCATCGCCCAGGTCCGCCTCGCCACCGGCGACACCGCCTGGCTGATCACCCGCTACGAGGACGTCCGCACCGCCCTCACCGACCCGCGGTTCTCCCGCACCATCAACCGGGAGGGCGCGGCCCGGGTGGACACCGGCTTCCAGGCCGACGCCGACAGCCCCGTCTTCAACTTCGGCGGCTCCATCTCCGAACCGCCCGGCCACACCCGCTGGCGCCGCCTGGTCAACCAGGCGTTCACCGCCCGCCACGCCGAGTCGATGCGGCCCGCCGTCGCCGCCCACACCGACGCCCTCCTCGACGACCTCGAAAGCGCCGGCGGTCGCTTCGACCTCATGGCCGACTACGCCTACCAGCTGCCGATCCGGGTCATCTGCGACCTGCTCGGACTGGAGCAGACCGCCCGCCCCGAGTTCTCCGCGCTCGCCGCGCAGATCACCCGCCGCGACTTCACCTCGTCGTTCGTCGAGTTCGGCCAGGCCCTCCAGGCGATCGGCCGGTACGCCATCGGGCTGATCGTCCGCAAGCGGCAGAACCTGGGCGACGACCTGCTCAGCACGCTGATCGGCCTCACCGACGAGGAGGACGGCCGGCTCAGCAACGAGGAACTGGTCTCCACGGTCATCCTGCTGCTGATGGCCGGCTACGAGAGCACCGCCGTCCAGCTCGGCAACGCCTTCTACGCCCTGTTCCGCGACCCCTCCCAGATGCGCCGGCTGCGCGAGGAGCCCGCGCTGATCGGCCAGGCCGTCGAGGAGATCCTGCGGTACGCCCAGATGGGCACCGGGTACGCCATCGCCAAGTTCACCACCGAGGACGTCGAGCTGTCCGGCGGGACCGTCCCGGCCGGCTCGACCGTCTTCGTCTCCCTCGCGTCGGCCAACCGGGACGAGAAGGTCTTCGGCGAGGACGCCGACCGCTTCGACGTCGGCCGCGGCTGCGCCCACCGGCAGACCGCGTTCGGCTACGGCCCCCACTACTGCCTGGGCGCCGCGCTGGCCCGCGTCGAGATGCAGGAGGGCATCGCGCGCATGCTGAACCGCTTCCCGGACCTGCGGTTCGACGGGCCCGACCTGGACGGCGTGCCGCTCGCCAGCAACCTGTTCACCTTCTACCCGGCCGAGCTGCCGGTGCGGATCTGAGCGTGGAGGCCCCCATGGACGAGAGCCCGACGTACCCCTTCGAGCAGAAGTGCCCCTTCGCCCCACCCGAGGAACTGGTCCGCCGCCGCGACGAGGCCCCCGTCTCCCAGATCCGCCTCGCGAACGGCGCCACGGCCTGGCTGGTCACCCGCCACGACGACGTCCGCACGGTCCTGACCGACCCCCGCTTCAGCCGCGCGGCGATCCGAGCGGGAGCCCTCCGGGGCGGCCCGCCCGGCCCCGGCGGCTCCGCTGAGGGTGCCCCGCAGGGCGGTTGGCCGGGCGGGCCGGGCGGCTCCGCCGGGGGTGCCCCGCAGGGCGGTTGGCCGGGTGGGGCGCCCGGGCCTGGCGGTCCGGGTGGACCGGCAGGGGGAGCACCGCAGGGCGGTTGGCCGGGCGGCCCCGGAGGGGTGGCCCCTCAGGGCGACGGCCAGGGTGGCCCCGTCGGGGGTGCCCCGCAGGGCGGTCGGCCGGGTGGGGCGCCCGGACCTGGCGGCCCGGGTGGCCCCGGGGCGGGACTGCCGCAGGATGGCGAACCGGGCGGGCCCGCCCGGGTTGTCCCGCAGGGCGACGGTCCGGGTGGCCCCGCCGGGGTGTCTCCGCAGGGCGGTTGGCCGGGTGGAGCGCCCGGGCCTGGCGGTCCGGGTGGACCGGCCGGGGGAGCGCCGCAGGGCGGTTGGCCGGGTGGGGCGCCCGGGCCTGGCGGTGCGGGTGGCCCCGGGGCGGGGCTGCCGCAAGGCGGCGGGCCTGGCGGCCCGGGCGGAGCCGGGTTCGGTGCCGTGCCGGGCGGGGTGGGCTCGGGGGCCCCCGGTAAGGGGCCCGGGCAGCGGTTCGACTTCGGGATGGCGCTGGCCGATCCCGAGCGGCACGCCCGGTGGCGCCGTACCCTCGCCACCGTCCTCACCCCCCGGCACGCCGAGTCGCTGCGCAAGGCGGTCGGGCAGGCGGTGGACGAGGTGCTGGACGGGCTCGCCGAGGCGGGGCCGGAACCCGTCGACCTGGTCTCCGGCTTCGCCTACCAGGTGCCCGTCCGCGTGCTGTGCGAGCTGTTCGACCTGCCCGAAGAGCTGCGCCCCGGGCTGTGGGGGTGGGCGGCCCAGGTGCGGGCCGCCGCCCCGTCGACCGCCGCCTTCGGCGCGGCCATGGGCGCGCTGTTCGGCGTGGCCCGGCAGCTGGTGGAGAAGGAGCTGGCCGCTCCCGGCGACGGGCTGATCGGCAGCCTGATCGCGGGCCTCGACGAGGACGCCCGCCCCTCCGCCGACGAACTCGTCTCCACCGTCGTCCTGCTGGCCACCGCCGGTTACGAGTCCACCGCCGTCCAGTTCGCCAACGGACTCCTCGCCCTCTTCCAGCACCCCGACCAGCTCGCCCGGCTGCGCGACGGCACCGTCACCGAGGCCGCCGCCGTCGAGGAGATCCTGCGGTACGCCCAGGCCGGCACCGGCTTCGCCGGGACGACCGTCACCACCGAGGAGGTGACCCTCGGCGGCATCACCCTCCCCGAGGGCGCCACGGTCTTCATCTCCCTCGACTCCGCCGCCCGCGACGAGCGGCACGTCGACCGCCCCGACACCTTCGACCTGGCCCGGGGCGCCGCGCGCACCCACCTCACCTTCGGCGCCGGCGCGCACTACTGCCTCGGCTCGTCCCTGGCCCGCGTGGAACTCCAGGAGGGCCTCGGCCGGCTGCTGCGCCGCTTCCCCGCCCTCACCCCGGCCGCCGACCCGGCCGCCGTGGAGTTCACCGCGAACCTCTTCCACCGGTACCCGCGCGAACTGAAGGCGGTCCTGCGATGACCGAACACCCCGCACAGCAGCTGTACTGCACGGTCGTCCTGTGGGACCTGTCCCGCTCCGCGGCGACCGTCGCCTCCCTGCGCGCCTACCTGCGCGACCACGCCGTGGACGCGTACGCGACCGTGCCCGGCCTGCGGCAGAAGACGTGGATCTCCTCCACCGGCCCCGAGGGCGAGCAGTGGGGCGCGGTCTACCTCTGGGACTCGCCCGAGGCCGCCTACGGCCGCCCGCCCGGCGTGTCCAAGGTCGTGGAGCTGATCGGCTACCGCCCGACCGAGCGCCGCTACTACAGCGTCGAGGCCGCCACCGAGGGCCCCGCCGCTGCCGCCGCACCCTTCGGCAAGGGGCTGGGCCTGGCCTTCGACCCGGCCTCGCCCGAGCCGCTGACCCGCCCGCAGGAGTTCGTACCGCCGGGCGCCGACGCCTTCATCCCCGCCCGGCCGCCGGCGTAGCGCGAGCGGAGACACCACCAAAAATCAGCGCCTTCTGCGCGCCCCTCGCGCGCCCCCCGGTACCCGGGCATGCTCCGGCCATGCCCGGGTACCGTACGTACCGGGATGAATCGGTACGCGGTGCGCTCGCGGCCCCGGTCCACCGGGGCGGGTTCCATTTGTTTTGACCGGAGCTGACGGGCTAGGTACGCTCAGACCTTGTGCCTGGGGTGTGCCCTGGCTCTCGTGCGTGCCTTCAACCGCACAGAGAGCCGTCACCGGCCACCGCAATCTGCGCCTCTTTCTGCCTTGCGGCGGGAGTCCGCACGATTCGACACACCCGACCGCGTGGGTCGGCGACGTTCCAGGTTAGCTTCACCATTCGGCACACAGAAACCGGAGAAGTAGTGCCTACGATCCAGCAGCTGGTCCGCAAGGGCCGGCAGGACAAGGTCGAGAAGAACAAGACGCCCGCACTCGAGGGTTCCCCTCAGCGTCGTGGCGTCTGCACGCGTGTGTTCACGACCACCCCGAAGAAGCCGAACTCGGCCCTGCGTAAGGTCGCGCGTGTGCGTCTGACCAGCGGGATCGAGGTCACCGCTTACATTCCGGGTGAGGGACACAACCTGCAGGAGCACTCCATCGTGCTCGTGCGCGGCGGCCGTGTGAAGGACCTGCCGGGTGTTCGCTACAAGATCATCCGTGGCTCGCTCGACACCCAGGGTGTCAAGAACCGCAAGCAGGCCCGCAGCCGCTACGGCGCCAAGAAGGAGAAGTAAGAATGCCTCGTAAGGGCCCCGCCCCGAAGCGCCCGGTCATCATCGACCCGGTCTACGGTTCTCCTCTGGTGACCTCCCTGATCAACAAGGTGCTGCTGAACGGCAAGCGCTCCACCGCCGAGCGCATCGTCTACGGCGCCATGGAGGGCCTGCGCGAGAAGACCGGCAACGACCCGGTCATCACGCTCAAGCGCGCTCTCGAGAACATCAAGCCGACCCTCGAGGTCAAGTCCCGCCGTGTCGGTGGCGCCACCTACCAGGTCCCGGTCGAGGTCAAGCCCGGCCGTGCCAACACCCTGGCGCTGCGCTGGCTCGTCGGTTACTCCCGCGCCCGTCGCGAGAAGACCATGACCGAGCGTCTGCTCAACGAGCTCCTCGACGCCTCCAACGGCCTCGGCGCCGCGGTGAAGAAGCGCGAGGACACGCACAAGATGGCCGAGTCCAACAAGGCCTTCGCGCACTACCGCTGGTAGTCGGAACCCCTTCGAGAACCGAGAGAAGACTGAAGCCTTATGGCTACCACTTCGCTTGACCTGGCCAAGGTGCGCAACATCGGCATCATGGCCCACATCGACGCGGGCAAGACGACCACCACCGAGCGGATCCTGTTCTACACCGGTGTGTCCTACAAGATCGGTGAGGTCCACGACGGCGCTGCCACCATGGACTGGATGGAGCAGGAGCAGGAGCGTGGCATCACGATCACCTCTGCTGCCACCACCTGTCACTGGTCGCTGGACGACGTCGACCACACCATCAACATCATCGACACGCCGGGTCACGTCGACTTCACCGTCGAGGTGGAGCGTTCCCTGCGCGTGCTCGACGGTGCCGTGACGGTGTTCGACGGCGTCGCCGGCGTCGAGCCGCAGTCCGAGACGGTGTGGCGTCAGGCGGACCGCTACGGCGTTCCGCGTATCTGCTTCGTCAACAAGCTCGACCGCACCGGTGCCGAGTTCCACCGCTGCGTCGACATGATCAGCGACCGGCTGGGTGCCCAGCCGATCGTGATGCAGCTGCCGATCGGCGCGGAGGCCGACTTCAAGGGCGTCGTGGACCTGGTCCGCATGAAGGCGCTCGTGTGGTCCGCCGAGGCGACCAAGGGCGAGATGTACGACGTCGTCGACATCCCGGCCACGCACACCGAGGCCGCCGAGGAGTGGCGCGGCAAGCTGCTCGAGGCCGTCGCCGAGAACGACGAAGAGATCATGGAGCTGTACCTGGAGGGCGAGGAGCCCTCCGAGGAGCAGCTGTACGCGGCCATCCGCCGTATCACGATCGCTTCCGGCAAGGGCCAGGGCACCACGGTGACCCCGGTCTTCTGCGGCACCGCGTTCAAGAACAAGGGCGTCCAGCCCCTGCTCGACGCGGTCGTGCGCTACCTGCCCTCCCCGGTCGACATCGAGGCCATCGAGGGCCACGCGGTCGACAACGCCGAAGAGGTCATCAAGCGCAAGCCGTCCGACGAGGAGCCCCTCGCGGCGCTGGCGTTCAAGATCATGAGCGACCCGCACCTCGGCAAGCTCACCTTCGTCCGCGTGTACTCCGGCCGCCTGGAGTCCGGCACCGCCGTGCTGAACTCCGTCAAGGGCCGCAAGGAGCGCATCGGCAAGATCTACCGCATGCACGCGAACAAGCGTGAGGAGATCGCGTCGGTGGGCGCCGGCGACATCGTCGCCGTCATGGGTCTGAAGCAGACCACCACCGGTGAGACGCTCTGCGACGACAAGTCCCCGGTGGTCCTGGAGTCCATGGACTTCCCGGCGCCGGTCATCGAGGTCGCGATCGAGCCGAAGTCGAAGGGCGACCAGGAGAAGCTGGGTGTCGCCATCCAGCGTCTCGCGGAGGAGGACCCCTCCTTCCAGGTCCACACCAACGAGGAGACCGGCCAGACCGTCATCGGCGGTATGGGCGAGCTGCACCTCGAGGTGCTCGTCGACCGCATGAAGCGCGAGTTCAAGGTCGAGGCCAACGTCGGCAAGCCGCAGGTCGCGTACCGCGAGACCATCCGCAAGTCGGTCGAGAAGGTCGAGTACACCCACAAGAAGCAGACCGGTGGTACGGGCCAGTTCGGCCGCGTCATCATCTCGGTCGAGCCGATCGAGGGTGGCGACATGTCCTACGAGTTCGTCAACCAGGTCACTGGTGGACGTATCCCGAAGGAGTACATCCCCTCGGTCGACGCCGGTTGCCAGGAGGCCATGCAGTTCGGCATCCTCGCCGGCTACGAGATGACCGGTGTGCGTGTCACGCTGCTCGACGGTGCCTACCACGAGGTCGACTCCTCCGAGCTCGCGTTCAAGATCGCCGGTTCGCAGGCCTTCAAGGAGGCCGCGCGCAAGGCCAGCCCCGTGCTCCTCGAGCCGATGATGGCCGTCGAGGTCACCACGCCCGAGGACTACATGGGCGACGTGATCGGCGACATCAACTCCCGCCGTGGCATGATCGAGGCCATGGAGGAGCGGGCCGGTGCCCGCGTCGTGAAGGGCCTCGTGCCCCTGTCGGAGATGTTCGGCTACGTCGGCGACCTCCGCAGCAAGACGTCGGGTCGCGCAAGCTACTCGATGCAGTTCCACTCCTACGCCGAGGTTCCGCGGAACGTCGCCGAGGAGATCATCGCGAAGGCCAAGGGCGAGTAACGCACCGCGTTCCCACGCCGTAGGCTTGACTCCGGAGCCTCAAGGGGTAAACGCCCGCAATCGTGAGCGTTTGCCCCGGGTTCCGGGCCTTTACAGCAAAGATCACCTGGCGCCGATGAAGTAAGGCGTACAGAACCACTCCACAGGAGGACCCCAGTGGCGAAGGCGAAGTTCGAGCGGACTAAGCCGCACGTCAACATCGGCACCATCGGTCACATCGACCACGGTAAGACGACCCTCACGGCCGCCATTACCAAGGTGCTGCACGACGCGTACCCGGACCTGAACGAGGCCACCCCGTTCGACAACATCGACAAGGCGCCCGAGGAGCGTCAGCGCGGTATCACCATCTCCATCGCGCACGTCGAGTACCAGACCGAGGCGCGTCACTACGCCCACGTCGACTGCCCGGGTCACGCGGACTACATCAAGAACATGATCACGGGTGCGGCGCAGATGGACGGCGCCATCCTCGTGGTCGCCGCCACCGACGGCCCGATGCCGCAGACCAAGGAGCACGTGCTCCTGGCCCGCCAGGTCGGCGTTCCGTACATCGTCGTCGCCCTGAACAAGGCCGACATGGTGGACGACGAGGAGATCATGGAGCTCGTCGAGCTCGAGGTCCGTGAGCTCCTCTCCGAGTACGAGTTCCCGGGCGACGACCTGCCGGTCGTCCGCGTCTCGGCGCTGAAGGCGCTCGAGGGCGACGCTCAGTGGACGCAGTCCGTCCTCGACCTGATGAAGGCCGTCGACGAGTCCATCCCGGAGCCCGAGCGTGACGTCGACAAGCCGTTCCTGATGCCGATCGAGGACGTCTTCACGATCACCGGTCGCGGTACGGTCGTCACCGGCCGTATCGAGCGTGGTGTCCTCAAGGTCAACGAGACCGTCGACATCATCGGCATCAAGACCGAGAAGACCACCACCACGGTCACCGGCATCGAGATGTTCCGCAAGCTGCTCGACGAGGGCCAGGCCGGTGAGAACGTCGGTCTGCTCCTCCGTGGCATCAAGCGCGAGGACGTCGAGCGCGGCCAGGTCATCATCAAGCCGGGTTCGGTCACGCCGCACACCGAGTTCGAGGCCCAGGCCTACATCCTGTCGAAGGACGAGGGTGGCCGTCACACCCCGTTCTTCAACAACTACCGCCCGCAGTTCTACTTCCGTACCACGGACGTGACCGGCGTCGTGCACCTCCCCGAGGGCACCGAGATGGTCATGCCGGGCGACAACACCGAGATGCGCGTCGAGCTGATCCAGCCCGTCGCCATGGAGGAGGGCCTGAAGTTCGCCATCCGTGAGGGTGGCCGGACCGTCGGCGCCGGCCAGGTCACCAAGATCGTCAAGTAAGTTCCGCTTGCTTGAGGGTCCCGTGACCCGGTAGCTCCCTCGTGAGCTCCTGAAAGGGGCCCGTACGACTTCGGTCGTGCGGGCCCTTTTCGCGTGTCCGGCCCGTCACTCTGTGTGCCCTCGTCGCAACGTTTCGTTGCCGCTTCGTTGCCGACCGCCCCATTGTTCACACCGGTCACCCGACCCCAGCATTTGTCATGCCGCTTTCCAAATTAGTGCGTGGCAGGGAGGGTGTCGTATGACGCGGGACGTCAGCAGGAGAACGGTCCTCGGGACCGGCATGGCAGCGGGGCTCGGAGCAGCGCTGCCGCCGGTCACCGCCGAGGCCGCGGGGGGCGCGGAGGCCGCCACGAGGGCTCCGCGCCCCACCGACCCCGGCGCCTACGTCACCTTCCGCCCCGAGCCCGGCGCCTTCCCCCTGGTCCGCTCCGGCCGCGCGGTCCCCGTCCTCGTCGACGCCGCCGACCACCCCGGCGTCCGCCGCGTCGCCGCCGACCTGCGCGCCGACATCGAGCGCGTGACCGGCGTCCGCCCGGCCGCCGAGCGGGGGAGCGCCCGCGAGATCGCGATCGTCGGCACGGTCGGCCACAGCCCCCTGCTCGACGGCCTGATCGCGGCGGGGAAGCTGGACGTCTCCGCGATCCGCGGAAAGTGGGAGACCTCGCTGCAGACGGTCGTCGAGCACCCGCTGCCCGGCGTCGACCGCGCGTTCGTCATCGCCGGCAGCGACCAGCGGGGCGCGATCTTCGGGGCGTACGACGTCTCCCGCGGCATCGGCGTCTCCCCCTGGCACTGGTGGGACGACGTCCGGCCGGTCCGGCGGCGGCAGATCTTCGTCCGCCCCGGCGCCTGGACCCAGGGCACGCCGACCGTGAGGTACCGCGGGGTCTTCATCAACGACGAGAACCCCAACCTCGGCACCTGGGCCCCGCGGTTCTTCGGTCCCGGCAAGGCACCCGGCTACCCCGGCGGCTTCACCGCCGACTTCTACGCCAAGGTCTTCGAACTGCTGCTGCGCCTGAAGGCCAACTACCTCTGGCCGGCCGTCTGGGGCCGCGCCTTCGCCGAGGACGACCCCGACAACCACGCCCGCGCCACCGAGTACGGCATCGTCGTCGGCACCTCCCACGAGGCCCCGATGATGCGCGGCATCGAGGAGTGGAACCGGCACGCCGTCCCCGCCAAGCGCGACGCCGCCGGGAACATCGTCACCCCCGGCCACGACCCGTACGGCGGCACCGGCGAGTGGTCCTTCCGCCGCAACCGCGCCGCCATCGAGGCGTACTGGCGCGAGGGCGTGCGCCGGATGGCCGACCAGGGCATCGAGGGAGTCGTCACGCTCGGCATGCGCGGCAACGGCGACACCAGCCTGCCCGACGGCGACGCCATCGAGCTGATGCACGAGATCATCGCCACCCAGCGGCGCATCATCGCCGAGGTCACCGGCTCGGAGACGTCCGTCCCGCAGGTGTGGACGCTGTACAAGGAGGTCCAGCGCTACTGGACCCGCGGCCTGCGCGCCCCCGACGACGTCACCGTCGTCCTCTGCGACGACAACTGGGGCAACATCCGCATGCACCCCGACCCCGCCGAACCGCCGCGCAAGGGCGGCTACGGCCTCTACTACCACTTCGACTACGTCGGCGACGGCCGCAACTACAAGTGGGTCGACACGGTCAACCTGCCCAACCTGTGGGACCAGCTGCACCAGGCGGTGGCCTACGGCAACACCACCCTGTGGGTGACCAACGTCGGCGACCTCAAGGGCAACGAGCTGCCCACGCACTTCTTCATGGACTACGCCTGGAACCCCGGGCGCTGGACCCTGGGCGCCCTGTCCGAGTGGGAACGCCGTTACGCCGCCCTCCACTTCGGCGAGGAGCACGCCGAGGCGATCGCCGGCCTCCTCGCCCGCTACGGCCATCTCCAGCACCGCCGCAAGCCGGAGCTGCTGAACCGCCGTATCACTCTGGACCCCACCAAGGACCTGGCGACGGACGACTCGGCCGTCCTCTACGACGACCAGCAGACCCCCTTCTACTGGGGCGAGTTGGAGCGCGTCACGGAGGATTGGCGGCGGCTCGGCAAGGACGCGGCCCGCGTGGCCCGCGACCTTCCCGCATCCGCCTCGGACGCCTGGTTCGAACTGGTCGGCTACAACATCCAGGCCACCGCCAACCTCTACGAGCTGCGCGAGGCCGAGTTCACCAACCTCCTCTACGCCCGCCAGGGCCGCGCCGCCACCAACGACCTCGCCGCGAAGGCCGAGGCGGGCCTCGCGGAGGACTTCCGCCTCCAGGACGTCTTCAACCAGGAGATCGCCGGCGGCAAGTGGCAGGACTTCCAGCTCCAGCCGCACATCGACTACGGCGACGTGGAACGGTACGGCCCCAACGCCCCCTGGCAGCAGCCCGAGCGGGACAACGTGGCCATCCCCGACGTCCTCTTCCCGGCGGTCCGGCGCATCGAGGTGCCGGACGTGGCGGAGATGGGCGTCGCCGTGACCGGCTCGGAGGACTGGTGGCCGGGGAGCGGGGAGCCGGGCCCGGTGCTGCCGGAGTTCAGCCCGTACCGCACGGACCCCACGGGGACGTACGTGGAGATCTTCAACCGGGGCACGCGCGCGTTCCCGTACCGGATCACCGCCTCGGTGCCGTGGCTGCGCGTGGACCGGCCGCGCGGGACGGTACGGCAGCAGACCCGGGTGGCCGTGACGGTCGACTGGGCGAAGGTGCCGGCCGGGCGGGCCGAGGGGCAGCTGACCGTCGAGGGCGCGGGCCGCACCGTGACCGTACGGGCCGTGGCCTCCCCGCTCTCCCCGCGCGGACTGAAGGGCTTCGTCGAGGCCGGCGGCTACGTCGCCATCGACGCCGAGCACTACACGCGCGCCGTCGGCACCCGCGACATCGGCTGGCTGCGCGTCGACCGCCTCGGCCGTACCGGCGCGGGCATGACCCCGGTGCCGGTGACGGCGCCGGCGCAGACGCCGGGCGGGAACGGGCCGCGCCTGGAGTACGACGTGACGCTGCTGACGCCGGGCGAGGTCACCGTGTGGGCGTACCTCTCGCCCCGCAACCCGGCCCTGGCCCGCCCCGGCCTGCGCTACGCCGTCTCCTTCGACGACGCGCCCCCGCAGACCGTGGACGTCATCGCCGTGACGGGCCCGGACGACGGGGGCCTGAACCGCCGGTGGGAACGCCACACGTCCGACAACGTGAACCGGACGTCCACGCGCCACCGGATCGCGGAGGCCGGCGTGCACCGGCTGCGCTTCTGGATGGTCGACCCGACGGTCGTCGTACAGCGTCTGCTGATCGACACGGGCGGCCTGCCGGAGACGTACCTGGGCCCGCTGGAGAGCCACCGCATTCACTGATGGGAAAGGGAAAGACAACGATGAGGCAAGTTCGCACCACCTCCGCCGCGCTCCTCGCGGCCGGCGCCCTGCTGCTCGGGGCGGGGGCGCAGACGGCGTCCGCCGCCTCGGACACCCAGGCCCCCGGCATGCCGCTGAGGGCGGCGGCCGAGCGGGCGCACCTGAAGTTCGGCACGGCGGTCAACACCACCGCGCTGGCGGAGGACGCCGACTACCGCCGGATCACCGGCCGGGAGTTCAGCTCGGTGACCGCCGAGAACGTCATGAAGTGGGAGGTCGTCGAGCCGCAGCGGGGCGTGTACGACTGGACGGCCGCCGACCAGCTGATCGACTTCGCCCGCGCCCACGGCCAGTCGGTGCGCGGCCACACGCTGCTCTGGCACAACCAGCTGCCCGGGTGGCTCACCCAGGGCGTCGCGGACGGCACGATCGACTCCGCGGAACTCCGCGAGATCCTGCACGACCACATCAAGACCGTGGTGACCCACTTCAAGGGCAAGCTCTACCAGTGGGACGTGGTGAACGAGGTCTTCAACGACGACGGCACCTACCGCGACTCCCTCTGGCTGCAGAAGCTCGGCCCCGGCTACATCGCCGACGCCTTCCGCTGGGCCCGCGAGGCCGACCCGAAGGTGAAGCTGTTCTTCAACGACTACAACGTGGAGGGTGTGAACGCGAAGTCCACGGCCTACTACGAGCTGGCGAAGCAGCTGAAGGCCCAGGGCGTCCGCGTCGACGGCTTCGGCATCCAGGGCCACCTCAGCACCCAGTACGGCTTCCCGGGCGATGTCGGCGCCAACCTGAAGCGGTTCGCGGACCTCGGCCTGCAGACCGCGTTCACGGAGGTCGACGTCCGCATACCGCTGCCCGCGGACGCGACGAAGCTGGCCACGCAGGCGGACTACTACCGCGGCCTGCTGTCGGCCTGCCTCGGCTCGACGAGCTGCACGTCCTTCACGGTGTGGGGCTTCGCCGACCAGTACTCCTGGGTCCCCGACGTCTTCGACGGCGAGGGCGCGGCCTGCCTGTACGACGAGTCGTACCGCCGGAAGCCGGCGTACGAGGCGCTGCGGCAGGAGCTGCGGCAGGGCCGGCGCTGACCTCAGCGTGACGCGGACCAGGTCCGCAGCACCGCCAGGGCGTAGGCCGTGCGGGAGTCCAGGTGACCGGGGTCGTGCCGGCAGGTCTTCCGCCGGCCCCGGTAGTCCAGGACCGTGCCCGTGCCGGGGGCGTGCCAGCGGGTGCGGGACGGGCGGCCGAAGGTGAAGTCGTCGGGGCTGCCGTCGAAGAAGGAGAACAGGGTCATGCCCACGACCCAGAGGAACCAGACCGGGGAAGTGACCACATAGGTCAGCCACCCCCACCGGGTGCCCTCACGGCCCGTGACCTGCCCGAACGACCCCGCGGGGTCCGCCGACCAGCGGACCCTGCGGGGCCACGGCAGGAAGCGGCCGGGGTGGCGCGTGACGCGGGCCAGCGGGGTGCCGTCGGCGGCGTGGACCTCGTAGCTGTCCGGGCCGGCCGGGTGGACGGAGCAGAGCAGGGCGTCGTCCGGGCCGGAGTGGATCCAGAACGGCACGGGTGCCTTGCGGCTCCAGCGCCGGTCCAGGCGCGGCGTGACGACCCGGGCGAGGGGCGGCTCCTCGGGGCGCTGTCCGGTACGGCGGATCGTCGCGGGCGTCTCCGCGTCGGGCGGCAGGTGCGGCGGCACCGGCCCGGACAGCGGCACGGGGTTGTTCGCCGAGATCAGGAACGTGTACGGGGTGTGGTCCACGGTGGTCATCCAAACGGGTTGGCCGTCAGGCGGTCGAAGACGTGGCTCGCCGTCTCCCGCGCCTGGTCGAGCTTCTCGTGGATCTTCTCCGACCCGTACTGCACGTCCTCCGTCACGACGCGCACACCCTCCTTGTAGAGGTTCTTCGCCCCGGAGACCGCCTCGTAGCCGCGGGCCGTCCAGGACCGCGGGTCGATGTACTTGTCGACGACACGGCCGTTGTCGATGATCGGCTTGACCGAGTCCGCGAGCGCGGGGATGCGCTTCAGCGGCGTGTTCTCGATCAGCGCCGGCATCACCTTCTGGAAGCCGATGTCCGACAGCTTCGTGCCCGCCCCGTACAGGTTGCGGTCACCGAACTCCTTCGCGACGGCCACCTTGAACCGGTCCGCCAGCGTGTCCGCCGTGACGTGGATGGCGTGCGCCTTGCTGCCCATCGCGTTGACGTTCCGCATCACCCACTGCTCGGCGTCGTCACCGAGCTTCGCGGTCCCGCCGACGTGGTCGATGATGTTCCGGGCGCGCTTCCAGGAGTCCGCCGCCTTCGCGCCGAAGTCCAGCACGTTCATCGGTATCTTCACGCCCTTCAGGGCGCCCTTGCCGACCTTCCCGAGCCGCGCGAGGTCACCGAACGGCACGAAGCCGACCAGGTCCAGACCGATATCCGTCCAGCTGCCCTTCTTCGCTCCGGCCGCCCAGCCCACACCGTGGAAGAGCAGGGCACCGCCGTTGAGCACCATGCCGATGCCCTCGAAGATCACCGCGCCGACGATGGTCTCGGAGAAGACGACGGCGAGGATGTCGCAGGCGGCGCTGGCGTACCCGAGCCAGTCACCGATCTTGTAGATCGTGTCGGCGTGCTTCTTGATCCAGTCCCACAGGTCACCGGCCAGCTCGGCCACCTTGTCGGTGATGCTGGAGAGCAGGTCCTTGAGCTTGTCGAGCAGCGACTCGTCCGGCGCCATGCCGGCGGCCTTGCGGATCGCCTCGGCGGCGGCACGGGCGGCGGCCTCGTGGTCGCCCAGCAGCTCCTTGGCCTTCTTGATGATCGCGTTCAGCTCGTCGGAGGCGTCGTTGACCCGCTTCACCGCGTGGTCCAGCCGCCGCTGCGCGTCCTGCAGCTCCGCGTCCGTGTCGAAGGTGCGTCCCGCGAGCTTCAGGTCCGGGTTGCCCTCCGCGTCCTTCAGCGCCTTGCGGGCGACGGCGGCCTCGTGCTCGTAGCGCCGGGCCAGCGCCTGGAAGTCGGTGAGCCGGGTCTCCCAGGTGCGCAGCGCGTGCGCGGCGTCGAGCAGCGACGTGTGCCCGTCGGAGAGGTACTTCGGCAGCGAGCCGGTCTTCTTCGCGAAGGCGGACGCCGCCTCGCCCACCCACTCCGCGTCGGGCCTGCCGAGCTTGCTCAGCGTGGCGTGGGCGTCGTGCAGCTGCTTGCTGACACCGGTCAGGGAGCTGACCAGCTCGCGCACGGTGGCCGGCACACCGGGCGCGGGGTCGAAGCCGAGAGCGTCGTACGTCTGTGTGGTCATCGTGCGCGGTCTCCTCGGCGCGGTCAGTAGGAGGCGAGGGGGGAGGCGACCGTGCCGGCCGGCGCCG
>NZ_BNBR01000008.1:0-181064 GCF_014656055.1 Streptomyces griseosporeus | reverse complement strand
CGGCCGGCGTCCCGCTCTCCCCGAAGGCGACGGTGTCGGCGATGTCGGCGAGGATCGCCTGGTAGCGGTAGAGGTCCTGGACGTCGGGGGTGCTCAGGCACAGCAGCAGGACGCGGTCCTCGCCGGGGAACGGCAGCCAGACCTCGATCCGCACGAAGTACTGCTCGTGCTCGCCGCCGTCCTCCAGCTCCCACACGGCCCGTGACCCGGCCAGATGCACGACGGCGGGCCCGGCGGGCAGGCTGATCAGCTGAACCTCGCCGCCGGTGGGCCCCTTGTCCAGGGACTCGGCGATCCCGGCCGCCGTGAGCCGCGGATCGGGGTTGTCGAGGTCCCGCACGCTGACGGTGAGGCTGGCGCGGCTGACCCGCTCGGGCGGCTCGGAGCCGTCGGCGGTGCCGCCGACGGGGAAGATGCCGAGCGCGTTGTAGACGGCGCCCCCGGCGACCAGCGTCTCGGCCTGCGCCGAGTACATGGCCCGGGTCAGCCCGCGCAGGTCCTCCAGCTCCTCGCGCTCGCCCCAGTAGCCGAGCGCGAACTGCCGCATCTGCTCGGCGAAGGCGTCCTCGTCGACGCCGAGCCCGAGGGGTACGGCGTGGAACTCCGGCTGGACCTGGAACCGCACCCCGGCGTCGCTGTCAGTCACGCGCGTCACCCGCCGGCACCTTCACCCCGGCCGCCTGCGCCCGCACCTTGTCCTCCAGGTGCTGGAAGAGCCGCCCGGACTCCGCGACCTTCTCGGTGAGCCCGCCCGTGGCCTCGGCGATCAGCTTGATGCCGTAGCCCCACTTGTCCTGGAAGTCGTCACAGGCGTTCTCCAGCTCGTCGGAGCCGGAGCCCTTGGGCCCGATGTCCTTCAGCTTGCGCATCGCGGACCGCATGCCGTCCGCGCACTCGCTGAGATCGGTGACGAGGCGGGCGAGCGCCTCGAATTCGACGTTGTAGTAGCCGGCCATGGTTGTCGTGCTCCCCGTTGCGTTCCCTGGCGGCCGATCTTCGCACGAGCCCCCCGACGCCCGTACGAGGGGCCCGACCCTGCCCACGGGCGCCACACAAGCACCACGCGCCCGTCACACACCGCGCCGGCCGGCGACGGGCCCGGTCGCCGTCTCCGCCCACACGGTCTTGCACGGCGACCGCTCCTCCTGCACGCCCCACCGGTCGGCGAGCGCGTCGACGAGCACGAGCCCCCGCCCGGTCTCGGCGGTCGACGTCGGACGTCGGAGCCGGGGGAGCCGTTCACCCCGCGTGTCGGTCACCTCGATACGGAGGGTGCCGGCGACGACGTAGAGCCGCAGCCGGAAGTTCCGCCCCGGCACCAGGCCGTGCGTGACGGCGTTGGCCGCCAGCTCGCCGACGAGCTGGCTCGCGGGTTCGCCCGGCAGCCCCCAGCTCCGCAGCTGCGCCTCCGCGAGCAGCCGGGCGAGGCGGGCGCCGCGGGGCGTGGCGGACAGCACCACGCTGAAGTGGGGGAAGTGGTCGGCGTTTTCCTCATTCACGTCACTCAGAGTGGCCGCTGCCGCCTACCGTGACGAGTGACGGAGCGGTTGCGTACGGTCACTGTCCGGTGCTTGTCCGGTGCTGTCTTGGCTGTCCGCGCGGTTGCCAGGGGTAGGGCGCCGGGGTACGGCGCGGGACGACGGAGGGGCGCGGATGTCGGTGGACAGCGAGGCGGTACGGCTCCGGAGCGAGGCGGACGAGCCGGGCTGGGAGGTGGACCCGGACGACGAGTGGGGCGTCGCCGTGATCACGACGGTGGGCCGCCAGCTCAAACTCCGCCGGGAGGCGGCGGGCCTGCGCGCCGGGGACTTCGGGAAGGCGGTGGGCTACAGCGAGGACATGGTCTACAAGATCGAGGCGGGGAAGCGGATCCCGAGGCAGGAGTTCCTGACGGCGGCGGATGAAGTGCTCGGCGCGGGCGGGTTGTTGGCGGCGTCCTGGGAGGACGTGAAGAAGGTCCGGTACCCGAAGAAGGTGCGCGAACTGGCCAAGCTGGAGGGGCAGGCGGTGGAGATCGGGGTGTACGAGTGCAACATCATCGCCGGGTTGTTGCAGACGCCGGACCACGCACGAGCGGTGATCGGCGCCGCCCAGCCGCCGTACTCACCGGACGACGTGGAACGCATGGTGGCGGCACGCCTGGCCAGGCAATCGGTGTTCGACCGGGATCCGGCGCCCGCGCTCAGCTTCGTCTTGGAAGAGGGGGCTCTGCGCCGTCCCATCGGGGGCACAATGGTCTGGCGCCGCCAGCTGGAACGGCTGCTGGAGGTGGGACGGTTGCACAACGTCGTACTCCAGGTGATGCCGATGAACTGCGACACCCACTCCGGTCTGGACGGGCGTATCGAGCTGCTGAAGTTCGCGGACGGTACGGCGGTGGGGCGCTCCGACGGTGCGTTCAACGGCCGCCCGATCCACGAGCCCAAACACCTGCGCATCCTCGAACTGCGGTATGGCACGATCCGGGCGCAGGCGCTCTCGCCCCGGGAGTCGCTGGCGTTCATCGAGCAACTGCTGGGAGAGACATGACCGAGCTGGCGTGGTTCAAGAGCAGCTACAGCGGCGGCAACGACGGCGAGTCCTGCGTAGAGATCGCCCACACCCCCGGCACGGTCCACATCCGCGACTCCAAGGACGTAGCGGGCCCGCGGCTCGCCCTCGCCGAGACCGCGTGGGTGGACTTCGTACAGGCGCTGAGGCAGAAGTGACGGAGCCGACCTGGTTCAAGAGCAGCTACAGCGGCGGCACCGACGGCGAGTCCTGCGTGGAGATCGCCCACACCCCCGGCAGGGTCCACATCCGCGACTCCAAGAACACCAGCGGCCCCCGCCTCACGCTCACGCCGGAGGCCTGGGCGGATTTCGTCACGTACGCCTCGGGCGGGTAGACCGGCGTCGTCGCGGACGCGCTCGGGGTGACTTTCCGCCTTGCCGGGGGAGACGCCCCCCGGGGGGTGGGACCGGACCGCCTACCGGGCGTCTGGCCTGGCTCCGGAGGCGCTTTTGCCGGGGAGCGCCGCGCCCTGCGTTTGACCTTCGTCACCCTGGGGGTATTCTCTCCGGCTCGATTGGCCAGGCCCCCGCCCCATATGGCAGACTGTCCGAGTTGCTCGGTCGAGTGTTGATGCTGCGCGCCTCCCGCCGGGAGGACCGGAAGCGAGTCCCACAGTACTCGTCGCCTTAACTGCCACACGGCAGCGCTGGGGCGGACGTACGGGAATCTTCCGGGAAGTGTTGGTGCGATACCGGCCAGGCACCCGGTGGGCTCTTCGCCCCCGGCTTGCGGTTCCGGAAGGGCCGTGTTCATTCCGCAGGGATGTTCGAACAAGGGACATCTGTGTCAGCGGGAGCGCGACACGCCCGACCGCGTGGGTCGGAGAAGCAAGGGCCGGACAGCACAAACACCGGGTTCCAGAGCGTTAGAGAGACAGGACTACTGAGTAGCCATGGCGGGACAGAAGATCCGCATCCGGCTCAAGGCCTACGACCACGAGGTCATCGACAGCTCGGCGAAGAAGATCGTCGAGACGGTGACGCGCACTGGTGCGTCGGTCGCGGGCCCGGTGCCGCTGCCCACTGAGAAGAACGTGTACTGCGTCATCAAGTCGCCGCACAAGTACAAGGACTCGCGCGAGCACTTCGAGATGCGCACGCACAAGCGCCTGATCGACATCCTCGACCCGACCCCCAAGACCGTTGACTCTCTGATGCGACTCGACCTCCCGGCCGGTGTCGACATCGAGATCAAGCTCTGAGGCTGGTGGGCTGAGAATGGCTAAGCAGATCAAGGGCATCCTGGGCGAGAAGCTCGGCATGACGCAGGTGTGGGACGAGAACAACCGTGTTGTTCCGGTCACCGTCGTCAAGGCCGGCCCCAACGTCGTCACCCAGGTCCGTACCAACGACGTCGACGGCTACGAGTCGGTCCAGATCGCCTTCGGCGAGATCGACCCGCGCAAGGTGAACAAGCCCCTCAAGGGTCACTTCGCCAAGGCCGACGTCACCCCGCGTCGTCACCTCGTGGAGATCCGCACCGCGGACGCCTCCGAGTACACCCTCGGCCAGGAGATCACCGCCGAGGTGTTCGAGGCCGGCACGAAGGTCGACGTCACCGGCAAGAGCAAGGGCAAGGGCTTCGCCGGTGTCATGAAGCGTCACAACTTCGGTGGCCTCGGCGCCGGTCACGGCACCCAGCGCAAGCACCGCTCGCCCGGTTCCATCGGTGGCTGTGCCACCCCGGGCCGTGTGTTCAAGGGCCTCCGCATGGCGGGTCGCATGGGCAACGAGCGGGTCACCACCCAGAACCTGACCGTCCACGCCGTTGACGCGGAGAAGGGCCTGCTGCTCATCAAGGGCGCGGTTCCCGGTCCGAACGGCGGCCTCGTCCTGGTCCGCACCGCGGCCAAGGGGGCCTGAGGTAACCGATGAGCACTGTTGACATCCTTTCGCCGGCGGGCGAGAAGGCCGGTTCCGTCGAGCTCCCCGCGGAGATCTTCGGCGTTGAGAAGGTCAGCATCCCGCTGATCCACCAGGTCGTCGTCGCGCAGCTGGCCGCTGCCCGCCAGGGCACGCACAAGACCAAGACCCGCGGTGAAGTCCGCGGCGGTGGCAAGAAGCCGTACCGCCAGAAGGGCACCGGTCGCGCCCGTCAGGGTTCGACCCGCGCGCCGCAGTTCGCCGGTGGTGGCGTCGTGCACGGTCCCGTGCCGCGCGACTACTCGCAGCGCACCCCGAAGAAGATGAAGGCTGCCGCTCTGCGTCACGCCCTCACCGACCGGGCGCGCCACAACCGCATCCACGTCGTCTCCGGCGTCGTCGAGGGCGACAGCCCGTCGACGAAGGCCGCCAAGACGCTGTTCGGCAAGATCTCGGAGCGCAAGAACCTGCTCCTGGTCGTCGACCGCGCCGACGAGGCCGCGTGGCTGTCCGCCCGCAACCTGCCCCAGGTCCACATCCTGGAGCCGGGCCAGCTGAACACGTACGACGTTCTCGTCTCGGACGACGTGGTCTTCACCCAGGCCGCGTTCGAGTCCTTCGTGTCTGGCCCCAAGGCCGCTGACACCGAAGGGAGCGAGGCCTGATGGCTATCCGTCACCCCGCTATCGCCTCGAAGGCGGCCAAGGCCGCCAAGGCCGCGCGCGTCGCCAAGGCGCGCCGCCACGCCACCGAGGGCAAGAACACCGTCGAGACGCCGCTGAGCAAGTCGTACACGGACCCCCGTGACGTCCTGATCAAGCCGGTCGTCTCCGAGAAGAGCTACGCGCTCCTCGACGAGAACAAGTACACGTTCATCGTCGACCCGCGGGCCAACAAGACCCAGATCAAGGAGGCCGTTCAGGCGGTCTTCGACGTCAAGGTCACTGGGGTCAACACGATCAACCGCATCGGCAAGCGCAAGCGGACCCGCACCGGGTTCGGCCAGCGCGCCGCCACCAAGCGGGCCATCGTGACCCTCGCCGAGGGCGACCGTATCGACATCTTCGGCGGTCCGACCGCGTAAGCGGTCAGGATCGTCCGATATCGGACGAGGACTGAGAAATGGGTATCCGCAAGTACAAGCCGACGACTCCTGGCCGTCGTGGCGCCAGCGTCGCCGACTTCGTCGAGGTCACGCGGTCCACGCCGGAGAAGTCGCTGGTCCGCCCGCTGCACAGCAAGGGCGGCCGTAACAACGCCGGTCGTGTGACCGTCCGCCACCAGGGCGGTGGCCACAAGCGCGCCTACCGAGTGATCGACTTCCGTCGTCACGACAAGGACGGCGTGCCGGCGAAGGTCGCGCACATCGAGTACGACCCGAACCGCACCGCGCGCATCGCGCTCCTGCACTACGCGGACGGCGAGAAGCGCTACATCCTGGCCCCCAAGGGCCTCAACCAGGGCGACCGGATCGAGAACGGCCCCACGGCCGACATCAAGCCCGGCAACAACCTGGCGCTGCGCAACATCCCGGTCGGTACGACGATCCACTCCGTGGAGCTTCGTCCCGGCGGCGGCGCCAAGTTCGCCCGCTCCGCCGGTGCCTCCGTGCAGCTGCTCGCGAAGGAGGGCACGATGGCCCACCTCCGCATGCCCTCCGGTGAGATCCGCCTGGTCGACCAGCGCTGCCGCGCCACGGTCGGCGAGGTCGGCAACGCCGAGCAGAGCAACATCAACTGGGGCAAGGCCGGCCGCAAGCGCTGGCTCGGCGTCCGCCCGACCGTTCGTGGTGTGGCGATGAACCCGGTTGACCACCCCCACGGTGGTGGTGAGGGCAAGACCTCCGGTGGTCGCCACCCGGTCAGCCCCTGGGGCCAGAAGGAAGGCCGTACTCGTTCGCCTAAGAAGGCTTCGAACAAGTACATCGTCCGCCGCCGCAAGACGAACAAGAAGCGCTAGGAGCGGGTTTAGATGCCGCGCAGTCTCAAGAAGGGGCCCTTCGTCGACGACCACCTGCTCAAGAAGGTGGACGCCCAGAACGAAGCCGGCACCAAGAACGTCATCAAGACCTGGTCCCGTCGCTCCATGATCATCCCGGCGATGCTGGGCCACACGATCGCGGTGCACAACGGCAAGACCCACGTCCCGGTGTTCGTCACCGAGTCGATGGTCGGCCACAAGCTCGGCGAGTTCTCGCCGACGCGCACCTTCCGGGGTCACGTCAAGGAAGACCGGAAGTCGAAGCGCCGCTAGTAGCGGATCGCATTCAGACACGTAAGTAACTCTGAAGGGACAACCATGGAAGCCAGGGCACAGGCGCGGTACATCCGCGTGACGCCCATGAAGGCCCGCCGTGTGGTGGACCTCATCCGTGGCATGAACGCCACGGAGGCCCAGGCTGTTCTGCGATTCGCTCCGCAGGCAGCCTCCGTGCCCGTCGGCAAGGTGCTCGACAGCGCCATCGCCAACGCCGCGCACAACTACGACCACACCGATGTCGACAGCCTCTACATCGCTGAGGCATACGTCGACGAGGGCCCGACCCTGAAGCGGTTCCGTCCGCGCGCCCAGGGCCGTGCCTACCGGATCCGCAAGCGGACCAGCCACATCACCGTGGTCGTCGCCAGCAAGGAAGGAACCCGGTAATGGGCCAGAAGGTAAACCCGCACGGGTTCCGGCTCGGTGTCACCACCGACTTCAAGTCGCGTTGGTACGCCGACAAGCTGTACAAGGACTACGTCAAGGAAGACGTCGCCATCCGTCGGATGATGACGTCCGGCATGGAGCGCGCCGGCATCTCGAAGGTGGAGATCGAGCGCACCCGTGACCGCGTCCGCGTGGACATCCACACCGCTCGCCCGGGCATCGTCATCGGCCGCCGCGGCGCCGAGGCCGACCGCATCCGCGGCGACCTGGAGAAGCTGACCGGCAAGCAGGTCCAGCTGAACATCCTCGAGGTCAAGAACCCCGAGACCGACGCTCAGCTGGTGGCCCAGGCCGTCGCCGAGCAGCTGTCCTCCCGCGTCTCCTTCCGCCGTGCCATGCGCAAGAGCATGCAGTCGGCGATGAAGGCCGGCGCCAAGGGCATTAAGATCCAGTGCGGTGGCCGTCTCGGCGGCGCCGAGATGTCCCGCTCGGAGTTCTACCGCGAGGGCCGCGTGCCCCTGCACACGCTCCGTGCGAACGTCGACTACGGCTTCTTCGAGGCCCGTACGACCTTCGGCCGCATCGGTGTGAAGGTCTGGATCTACAAGGGCGACGTCAAGAACATCGCCGAGGTCCGCGCTGAGAACGCTGCCGCCCGTGCGGGTAACCGCCCGGCCCGCGGTGGCGCCGACCGCCCGGCCCGTGGTGGCCGTGGTGGCGAGCGGCGCGGTCGCAAGCCGCAGCAGGCTGCCGGCGCCGAGGCCCCCAAGGCCGAGGCTCCCGCGTCCGCTCCGGCTGAGAGCACCGGAACGGAGGCCTGACCGAAATGCTGATCCCCCGTAGGGTCAAGCACCGCAAGCAGCACCACCCGAAGCGCAACGGCATGTCCAAGGGTGGCACGCAGATTGCGTTCGGCGAGTACGGCATCCAGGCGCTGACCCCGGCGTACGTGACGAACCGCCAGATCGAGGCGGCTCGTATCGCCATGACCCGTCACATCAAGCGTGGCGGCAAGGTCTGGATCAACATCTACCCGGACCGTCCGCTGACGAAGAAGCCCGCCGAGACCCGCATGGGTTCCGGTAAGGGTTCTCCGGAGTGGTGGGTGGCCAACGTCAAGCCCGGACGCGTGATGTTCGAGCTGTCGTACCCCAACGAGAAGATCGCCCGTGAGGCGCTGACCCGTGCGGCCCACAAGCTGCCGATGAAGTGCCGGATCGTCAAGCGCGAGGCAGGTGAAGCGTGATGTCGGCCGGTACCAAGGCGTCCGAGCTGCGCGAGCTGGGCAACGAGGAGCTTCTGGGCAAGCTCCGCGAGGCCAAGGAAGAGCTGTTCAACCTCCGCTTCCAGGCGGCTACGGGTCAGCTCGAGAACCACGGTCGGCTGAAGGCCGTCCGTAAGGACATCGCGCGGATCTACACCCTGATGCGCGAGCGCGAGCTGGGCATCGAGACGGTGGAGAACGCATGAGCGAGAACAACGTGACTGAGAACACCGAAGCGCGCGGCTTCCGCAAGACCCGTGAGGGCCTTGTCGTCAGCGACAAGATGGACAAGACCGTCGTCGTCGCCGTCGAGGACCGCGTCAAGCACGCGCTGTACGGCAAGGTCATCCGCCGTACCAACAAGCTCAAGGCGCACGACGAGCAGAACGCCGCGGGTGTCGGCGACCGCGTCCTCCTCATGGAGACCCGGCCGCTGTCCGCGACCAAGCGCTGGCGCGTCGTCGAGATCCTCGAGAAGGCCAAGTAATCCCTCCTAGGGGGACCCCCTAGGCATCGTTCCGCCAGGCTCGGGGCGGGTGCCGTACACCACGGCCCCGCCCCGGGAACCGGCAGACAACCAGGAGATAGACGTGATCCAGCAGGAGTCGCGACTGCGTGTCGCCGACAACACTGGTGCGAAGGAGATCCTTTGCATCCGTGTGCTCGGTGGCTCCGGTCGCCGCTACGCGGGCATCGGTGACGTCATCGTCGCCACCGTCAAGGACGCGATCCCCGGTGGCAACGTGAAGAAGGGTGACGTCGTCAAGGCGGTCATCGTTCGCACCGTCAAGGAGCGCCGCCGTCCGGACGGCTCGTACATCCGCTTCGACGAGAACGCCGCCGTCATTCTGAAGAACGACGGCGACCCTCGTGGCACCCGTATCTTCGGCCCGGTGGGCCGTGAGCTGCGCGAGAAGAAGTTCATGAAGATCATCTCCCTCGCGCCGGAGGTGCTGTGAGCATGAAGATCAAGAAGGGCGACCTGGTCCAGGTCATCACCGGTAAGGACAAGGGCAAGCAGGGCAAGGTCATCGCGGCCTTCCCCCGCGAGGACCGCGTCCTGGTCGAGGGTGTCAACCGGGTCAAGAAGCACACGAAGGCCGGGCCGACCGCCAGCGGCTCGCAGGCCGGCGGCATCGTGACCACCGAGGCCCCCATCCACGTCAGCAACGTCATGCTGGTCGTGGAGAAGGACGGCCAGAAGGTCCCGACCCGCGTCGGCTACCGCTTCGACGACGAGGGCAACAAGATCCGCGTTGCCAAGCGGACGGGTGAGGACATCTGATGACGACCACCGTGACTCCGCGTCTCAAGACGAAGTACCGCGAGGAGATCATCGGCAAGCTGCGTGACGAGTTCAAGTACGAGAACGTCATGCAGGTTCCGGGCCTCGTCAAGATCGTGGTCAACATGGGTGTCGGCGACGCCGCCCGTGACTCGAAGCTGATCGAGGGCGCGATCCGCGACCTGACCACCATCACCGGTCAGAAGCCGGCCGTCACCAAGGCCCGCAAGTCCATCGCGCAGTTCAAGCTGCGCGAGGGCCAGCCGATCGGTGCCCACGTCACGCTCCGTGGCGACCGCATGTGGGAGTTCCTGGACCGCACCCTGTCGCTCGCGCTGCCGCGCATCCGCGACTTCCGCGGCCTGTCCCCCAAGCAGTTCGACGGCCGTGGCAACTACACCTTCGGTCTCACGGAGCAGGTCATGTTCCACGAGATCGACCAGGACAAGATCGACCGTGTCCGGGGTATGGACATCACCGTGGTCACCACGGCGACCAACGACGAAGAGGGCCGCGCGCTCCTCCGTCACCTCGGCTTCCCGTTCAAGGAGGCGTGAGCGAGATGGCGAAGAAGGCTCTCATCGCGAAGGCTGCTCGCAAGCCCAAGTTCGGTGTGCGTAGCTACACCCGCTGCCAGCGCTGCGGTCGTCCGCACTCCGTGTACCGCAAGTTCGGCCTCTGCCGCGTGTGCCTCCGTGAGATGGCTCACCGTGGCGAGCTGCCGGGCGTGACCAAGAGCTCCTGGTAATCCCCACTTTTAGGGATTCCTGGACCTCTCGGTAAGCAACCGGGACGGCAGGGGCGCCGACTCTCATGGCTTAGGCTAGGAGGGTTGGGCCTCTGCCGCCCTGAACGACTTACTACGCCGTAGGTCCCCGCACCGCACCCGTCCCGTCTGAGAAGTACGGGGAGAGGGATGGCGCATATAGGAAACCCCGGCGAGAAAGGCCACAGGCCAATTCATGACCATGACTGATCCGATCGCAGACATGCTGACGCGTCTGCGGAACGCGAACTCGGCGTACCACGACTCCGTGACGATGCCGGCGTCCAAGATCAAGTCTCACATCGCGGAGATCCTCCAGCAGGAGGGCTTCATCACGGGCTGGAAGGTCGAGGACGCCGAGGTCGGCAAGAACCTCGTCCTGGAGCTCAAGTTCGGCCCGAACCGTGAGCGCTCCATCGCGGGCATCAAGCGGATCTCGAAGCCGGGTCTCCGTGTGTACGCGAAGTCCACCAACCTGCCGAAGGTGCTCGGCGGCCTCGGCGTGGCGATCATCTCCACGTCCCACGGTCTGCTCACCGACAAGCAGGCGCAGAAGAAGGGCGTGGGTGGGGAAGTCCTCGCCTACGTCTGGTAACGGAAGGGAACGGAGGAAACAGCTATGTCGCGCATCGGCAAGCTCCCCATCCCGGTTCCCGCCGGCGTGGACGTCACCATCGACGGCCGTACGGTCAAGGTCAAGGGCCCCAAGGGCGAACTGACCCACACCATCGTTGCGCCGATCGACATCGCGAAGGGCGAGGACGGCACCCTCCAGGTGCTCCGCCCGAACGACGAGCGGCAGAGCAAGGCCCTGCACGGCCTGTCCCGCACGCTGGTGGCGAACATGATCACCGGTGTGACCCAGGGATACGTCAAGAAGCTCGAGATCAGCGGTGTCGGTTACCGAGTGACCGCCAAGGGTGCGAACCTCGAGTTCGCGCTCGGCTACAGCCACCCGATCACCGTCGAGGCCCCCGAGGGCATCACCTTCAAGGTGGAGACCCCGACCCGTTTCTCGGTCGAGGGCATCGACAAGCAGAAGGTCGGCGAGGTTGCGGCCAACATCCGCAAGCTGCGCAAGCCCGACCCGTACAAGGCCAAGGGCGTCAAGTACGAGGGCGAAGTCATCCGCCGCAAGGTCGGAAAGGCGGGTAAGTAAGCCATGGCATACGGGCAGAAGATCCTCAAGGGCGACGCCTACAAGCGCGCCGCGATCAAGCGCCGTCACATCCGGATCCGCAAGAAGGTGTCCGGTACGGCGGAGCGTCCCCGTCTGGTCGTGACCCGCTCCAACCGCCACATCGTGGCGCAGGTGATCGACGACCTGAAGGGCCACACCCTGGCGTCGGCGTCCTCTCTGGACGCGTCGATCCGCGGTGCCGAGGACAAGTCCTCGCAGGCCAAGAAGGTCGGCGCCCTGGTCGCCGAGCGTGCCAAGGCCGCCGGTGTCGAGGCTGTCGTGTTCGACCGTGGTGGCAACCAGTACGCCGGGCGCATCGCCGCCCTGGCGGACGCCGCCCGCGAGGCCGGGCTCAAGTTCTGAGCCGGTTCCGTAGCTAGCGGAAACAGAGAGAGGTAATTCCAATGGCTGGACCCCAGCGCCGCGGTGGCGGTGCCGGTGGCGGCGAGCGGCGGGACCGGAAGGGCCGTGACGGCGGCGCTGCTGCCGCCGAGAAGACCGCGTACGTTGAGCGCGTGGTCGCGATCAACCGCGTCGCCAAGGTTGTGAAGGGTGGTCGTCGCTTCAGCTTCACCGCGCTGGTCGTGGTGGGCGACGGTGACGGCACCGTGGGTGTCGGTTACGGCAAGGCCAAGGAGGTGCCGGCCGCCATCGCCAAGGGCGTTGAGGAGGCCAAGAAGCACTTCTTCAAGGTCCCCCGGATCCAGGGCACCATCCCGCACCCCATCCAGGGTGAGAAGGCTGCCGGCGTCGTCCTGCTCAAGCCCGCGTCCCCCGGTACCGGTGTTATCGCCGGTGGTCCGGTGCGTGCCGTGCTCGAGTGCGCCGGTATCCACGACGTGCTGTCGAAGTCGCTCGGCTCCGACAACGCCATCAACATCGTGCACGCGACCGTGGCGGCCCTGAAGGGCCTGCAGCGTCCCGAGGAGATCGCGGCCCGCCGCGGTCTGCCCCTCGAGGACGTCGCCCCCGCGGCTCTGCTGCGTGCGCGTGCCGGGGCGGGTGCGTAATCATGGCGCAGCTCAAGATCACGCAGGTCAAGTCCTACATCGGCAGCAAGCAGAACCACCGTGACACCCTGCGGTCGCTTGGTCTCAAGGGGATCAACACCGTGGTCGTCAAGGAGGACCGCCCCGAGTTCCGCGGCATGGTGCACACCGTCCGCCACCTCGTGACGGTCGAGGAGGTCGACTGATCATGGCGGAGAACAACCCGCTCAAGATCCACAACCTCCGTCCCGCCCCGGGCGCCAAGACCGCCAAGACCCGTGTGGGTCGTGGTGAGGCGTCGAAGGGTAAGACGGCCGGTCGTGGTACCAAGGGCACCAAGGCCCGCTACCAGGTTCCGGAGCGCTTCGAGGGTGGCCAGATGCCGCTCCACATGCGCCTCCCGAAGCTGAAGGGCTTCAAGAACCCGTTCAAGACCGAGTACCAGGTCGTGAACCTTGACAAGCTGGCCGCGCTCTACCCCGAGGGTGGCGAGGTCACCGTCGAGGGTCTGGTGGCCAAGGGTGCCGTTCGCAAGAACGCGCTCGTCAAGGTGCTCGGCCAGGGCGAGATCTCCGTGGCGCTGCAGGTGACGGTCGACGCCGTCTCCGGCTCCGCCAAGGAGAAGATCACCGCCGCCGGCGGTACGGTCACCGAGCTCGTCTGAGCTCCGATGACGTAGTACGTCAACCGGGGATATCCCACATTTGGGGTATCCCCGGTTGGTCGTTCCTAGGGAGGCAGTGTCGCCGGTAAGGTAGCCTGCACTGCTCTTTTCTGTATTCGTCGAACCTCAAAGACCGCCCTTGACGCAGTTGCGCGGGGGTCGCAGGAGGCACCGTGCTCACCGCGTTCGCCCGGGCGTTCAAGACGCCCGACCTGCGCAAGAAGCTGCTCTTCACGCTCGGCATCATCGTGGTCTACCGGGTCGGTACCCACATCCCGATCCCGGGCGTCGACTACAAGTCCGTCCAGCAGTGCGTGGACGAGGCTTCCGGCAACCAGGGCCTGTTCGGCCTGGTCAACATGTTCAGCGGCGGCGCGCTGCTGCAGATCACGGTCTTCGCGCTGGGCATCATGCCGTACATCACGGCGAGCATCATCCTGCAGCTGCTGACCGTGGTGATCCCGCGCCTGGAGGCCCTGAAGAAGGAGGGCCAGGCCGGCACGGCGAAGATCACGCAGTACACCCGCTACCTGACCGTGGCGCTCGCCATCCTGCAGGGCACCGGCCTGGTGGCCACCGCCCGCAGTGGCACCCTCTTCTCCGGCTGCACCGTGGCGTCCAGCATCGTGCCGGACCGCGCGATCTTCACCACCATCACCATGGTCATCTGCATGACCGCCGGTACGGCCATCGTCATGTGGCTCGGTGAGCTGATCACCGACCGCGGCATCGGCAACGGCATGTCGATCCTGATGTTCATCTCGATCGCCGCCACCTTCCCGTCCGGCCTGTGGGCCATCAAGAAGCAGGGCACCCTGGCCGACGGCTGGATCGAGTTCGGCACCGTCGTCCTCGTCGGCCTGGTCATGGTCGGTCTCGTCGTCTTCGTCGAGCAGGCCCAGCGCCGCATCCCGGTGCAGTACGCCAAGCGCATGATCGGCCGCCGCGCCTACGGCGGGACCTCGACCTACATCCCGCTGAAGGTCAACCAGGCGGGTGTGATCCCCGTCATCTTCGCGTCGTCGCTGCTCTACATCCCGGCACTGATCGTCCAGTTCTCCAACTCCACGGCGGGTTGGGCGACCTGGATCAAGTCGAACCTCGCGAACACGGCGGCCACGCCGCACATCGTGCTGTACTTCCTGCTGATCGTGTTCTTCGCCTTCTTCTACGTCGCCATCTCCTTCAACCCCGAAGAAGTCGCCGACAACATGAAGAAGTATGGTGGCTTCATCCCGGGCATCCGGGCTGGCCGACCGACCGCTGAGTACCTTTCGTACGTGCTCAACCGGATCACCTGGCCGGGCTCGCTGTACTTGGGCCTGATTGCTCTCGTGCCGACGATGGCGTTGGTTGGTTTCGGGGCGAACCAGAACTTCCCCTTCGGCGGGACCAGCATCCTGATCATCGTGGGTGTGGGGCTCGAGACGGTGAAGCAGATCGAGAGCCAGCTCCAGCAGCGCAATTACGAAGGGTTCCTCCGCTGATGCGAATCGTCCTCGTCGGGCCGCCGGGTGCCGGAAAGGGCACGCAGGCCACGCGTCTTGCCGAGCAGCTGCGCGTACCGCACATCTCCACGGGCGACCTGTTCCGCGCCAACATCAGCCAGCAGACGGAGCTCGGGAAGCTCGCGAAGTCCTACATGGACGCCGGCAATCTCGTTCCCGACGAGGTCACCATCGCGATGGCCAAGGACCGCATGGAGCAGCCGGACGCCGAGGGCGGCTTCCTGCTGGACGGCTTCCCGCGCAACGTCTCGCAGGCGGAGGCGCTGGACGAGCTGCTGACCACGGAGAGCATGAAGCTCGACGCGGTGCTCGACCTGGAGGCGCCCGAGGAAGAGGTCGTCAAGCGCATCGCAGGCCGCCGCATCTGCCGCAACGACTCGGCGCACGTCTTCCACGAGACGTACAAGAAGCCGGCCAAGGACGGCGTGTGCGACGTGTGCGGCGGCGAGCTGTACCAGCGCGACGACGACTCCGAGGACACCGTCCGTAAGCGGCTGGAGGTCTACCACACGCAGACCGAGCCGATCATCGACTACTACAAGGCCCAGGGCCTGGTGGTGACGATCTCGGCGATGGGTCCGGTGGACGAGGTCACGCAGCGGGCGCTGGAGGCGCTGAAGCGCGAGGACGACGGCCAGTAAGCGCCGTCTGCTTCCGGCCGTGGCGCCCCCGAGGGCGTCACGGCCGTACTGTTGTGTGTGGCACGTGGCGGGGTACGCGCGTGCCGGTAACCGGTTGACGTGAGTGACGGAGAGCGCAGGCTTCCCATGGTGCAGATCAAGACGCCCGAGCAGATCGCCAAGATGCGGGCGGCGGGCCTGGTCGTCGCCGCCATCCACGCGGCCACCCGCGAGGCCGCGGTGCCCGGCGCCTCGACGAAGGACCTGGACGAGGTCGCCCGCAAGGTCCTCGCCGAGCACGGCGCGAAGTCCAACTTCCTCGGCTACGGCGGCTTCCCCGCGACCATCTGCACCTCCGTGAACGACGTCGTCGTGCACGGCATCCCGTCCGAGGACGTCGTCCTCAAGGACGGCGACATCATCTCCATCGACTGCGGCGCGATCGTCGACGGCTGGCACGGCGACGCCGCGTACACGGCGTTCGTGGGTTCCGGTCACGCCCCCGAGCTGATCGAGCTGTCCCGGGTGACCGAGGAGTCGATGTGGGCCGGCATCGCGGCCATGAGGCAGGGCAACCGGCTCGTCGACATCTCCAAGGCGATCGAGACGTACATCCGCCGCCAGCCCAAGCCGGGCGGCGGCCGCTACGGCATCATCGAGGACTACGGCGGCCACGGCATCGGCACCGAGATGCACATGGACCCGCACCTGCTGAACTACGTCGACCGGCGCCGCGGCAAGGGCCCGAAGCTGGTCCCCGGTTTCTGTCTCGCGATCGAGCCGATGGTCTCGCTGGGCACGCCGAAGACCGAGGTCCTCTCCGACGACTGGACGGTCATCACCACCGACGGCACCTGGTCCTCCCATTGGGAGCACTCCGTCGCCCTCACCGAGCAGGGCCCCCTGGTGCTCACCGCCCCCGACGGAGGCAAGGCGAAGCTCGCCGAGTACGGCGTGACCGCCGCTCCCGATCCGCTGGCATGAGGATCACCCCTGCGGGGCAGACTTCCTCGTTTCGCCTTTCCGGGTGTGCTGACGTAGACTGACTCGTCGGCTCTTGTGCACCCGCATGCCTGCATGCTCACCAACGGTGCACGACAGAGTCGATCAAGGTAGTCGATTCGAAGGGCGAAGCGTGGCCAAGAAGCAAGGTGCCATCGAGATCGAGGGCACTGTCGTCGAGTCTCTGCCGAACGCCATGTTCAAGGTCGAGCTCCAGAACGGCCACCAGGTCCTGGCACACATCAGCGGCAAGATGCGTATGCACTACATCCGCATCCTCCCTGACGACCGGGTCGTGGTGGAGCTGTCTCCTTACGACCTGACGCGTGGCCGGATCGTCTACCGCTACAAGTAGATCCCTCTGACGCGGAGAACCTCAATCCCATGAAGGTCAAGCCGAGCGTCAAGAAGATCTGCGACAAGTGCAGGGTGATCCGCCGTCACGGTCGGGTCATGGTCATCTGCGAGAACCCGCGCCACAAGCAGCGCCAGGGCTGACGCACGACCACACACCCTCTGCACCTCTATCGCAGAGATTCGCGCGACGCGAGCTGAATTTGTTCATACGCAGGGCCCAAGCGACGCGAGCGTCGGCTTGACACCCCCGGTTCGGAGGCCGGGGACCCAGTCCGTACCTGATACGGCGGCTGGGAACCGGTTCTGCGGCAGACCTCCGAAGATCACCAGGAGCCATTGAATGGCACGCGTTTCCGGTGTCGACATCCCGCGCGACAAGCGCGTGGAGATCGCCCTGACCTACGTGTTCGGCATCGGCCGGACCCTTTCCCAGCAGACGCTGGCCGCCACCGGCGTGGACCCGAACACCCGTGTTCGGGACCTCTCCGAGGAGCAGCTGGTCGCGATCCGCGAGTACGTCGACAACAACATCAAGACCGAGGGTGACCTCCGTCGCGAGATCCAGGCCGACATCCGCCGCAAGGTCGAGATCGGCACGTACCAGGGTCTGCGCCACCGCCGCGGTCTGCCTGTCCGTGGTCAGCGCACGAGCACCAACGCCCGCACCCGCAAGGGCCCGCGTCGCGCCATCGCCGGCAAGAAGAAGCCGGGCAAGAAGTAGTCCGCAGCGGACGCCTGTCCACGGTCTTCGCTGTAGGACCGACCACCTCCCGTAGGAGTTAAGAGATGCCCCCCAAGGGTCGTCAGGGCGCTGCCAAGAAGGTGCGCCGCAAGGAAAAGAAGAACGTCGCTCACGGCCACGCGCACATCAAGAGCACGTTCAACAACACGATCGTCTCCATCACGGACCCGTCCGGCAACGTGATCTCCTGGGCCTCCGCCGGCCACGTCGGCTTCAAGGGCTCCCGGAAGTCCACGCCGTTCGCCGCGCAGATGGCCGCCGAGTCGGCTGCCCGCCGCGCCCAGGAGCACGGCATGCGCAAGGTCGACGTGTTCGTGAAGGGCCCGGGTTCCGGTCGTGAGACCGCGATCCGCTCCCTGCAGGCCACGGGCCTCGAGGTCGGCTCCATCCAGGACGTCACCCCGACCCCGCACAACGGCTGCCGTCCGCCGAAGCGCCGCCGCGTCTGACGCACGGCTCCTTCTCGGGCTTCCGGGCGGTACGGCTCCTTCGGGTCGTGCCGCCCGTACCCTTGCAGTACCCGCGCTTCTCACGGGTGCGGTTTCCGTCGGGCGTCATATAGCGGGCGTCCACGAAAGAAGGATCTGATCCACACATGCTGATCGCTCAGCGTCCCTCGTTGACCGAAGAGGTCGTCGACGAGTTCCGCTCCCGGTTCGTGATCGAGCCGCTGGAGCCGGGCTTCGGCTACACCCTCGGCAACTCCCTGCGTCGTACGCTCCTCTCCTCGATCCCGGGTGCGGCGGTCACGTCCATCCGCATCGACGGCGTTCTGCACGAGTTCACCACCGTGCCGGGCGTCAAGGAGGACGTCACCGACCTGATCCTCAACATCAAGCAGCTGGTCGTCTCCTCGGAGCACGACGAGCCGGTCGTGATGTACCTGCGCAAGCAGGGCCCGGGTCTGGTCACCGCCGCCGACATCGCGCCCCCGGCCGGTGTCGAGGTGCACAACCCCGACCTCGTCCTCGCCACGCTCAACGGCAAGGGCAAGCTGGAGATGGAGCTGACCGTCGAGCGCGGTCGCGGCTACGTCTCCGCGGTGCAGAACAAGCAGGTGGGCCAGGAGATCGGCCGTATCCCGGTCGACTCGATCTACTCGCCGGTTCTCAAGGTCACCTACAAGGTCGAGGCGACCCGTGTCGAGCAGCGCACCGACTTCGACAAGCTGATCGTCGACGTCGAGACCAAGCAGGCGATGCGTCCGCGTGACGCCATGGCCTCCGCCGGCAAGACCCTGGTCGAGCTGTTCGGTCTCGCCCGCGAGCTGAACATCGACGCCGAGGGCATCGACATGGGTCCGTCCCCGACGGACGCCGCCCTCGCCGCCGACCTGGCGCTGCCGATCGAGGAGCTGGAGCTCACGGTCCGCTCCTACAACTGCCTCAAGCGTGAGGGCATCCACTCCGTGGGTGAGCTCGTCGCCCGCTCCGAGGCCGACCTCCTGGACATCCGCAACTTCGGTGCGAAGTCCATCGACGAGGTCAAGGCGAAGCTGGCCGGCATGGGCCTGGCCCTGAAGGACAGCCCGCCCGGATTCGACCCGACCGCCGCCGCCGACGCCTTCGGCGCCGACGACGACGCGGACGCGGGTTTCGTGGAGACCGAGCAGTACTGATCGGTCATTGCCGGTGAGCATCCGCTCATCGGGTTCCTGACCCCGGTACCTGATACGGCCGGGGCAGACACACAGGAGAGAGAAATGCCGAAGCCCACCAAGGGTGCCCGTCTGGGCGGCAGCGCCGCGCACGAGAAGCTCCTCCTCGCCAACCTGGCGAAGAGCCTCTTCGAGCACGGCAAGATCACCACGACCGAGGCGAAGGCCCGCCGTCTGCGGCCGTACGCCGAGCGTCTG
Organism: Streptomyces griseosporeus; assembly: GCF_014656055.1. Classification (GTDB taxonomy): domain Bacteria; phylum Actinomycetota; class Actinomycetes; order Streptomycetales; family Streptomycetaceae; genus Streptomyces; species Streptomyces griseosporeus. The sequence continues at coordinate 161,771 of NZ_BNBR01000008.1, read as the reverse complement.
ATCACCAAGGCGAAGAAGGGCGACCTTCACAACCGCCGTCAGGTGCTCCAGGTCATCACGGACAAGAGCGTCGTCCACACGCTCTTCACCGAGATCGGCCCGCGGTACGAGAACCGTCCCGGTGGCTACACCCGCATCACCAAGATCGGCAACCGTCGTGGCGACAACGCGCCCATGGCGGTCATCGAGCTGGTCGAGGCGCTGACGGTGCAGCAGAAGGCCGTGGGCGAGGCCGAGGCCGCCACCAAGCGTGCGGTCAAGGAGGCCGACGAGGCGAAGGCCGAGGAGACCACGGTCGAGGAGACCGAGGCCACCGAGGCTCCCGCCGAGGAGTCCAAGGACGCCTGAGGCTCTGCCTGACGTGAAGCGGGTTCGCCCTTCGGGGCGGGCCCGCTTTCGCGTACCTGAGAGGATTTCCGTGTGAGTGACGAAGTACAGCCCGGGTACGTCCGTGTCCGTCTCGACCTGTCCTACGACGGCACCGACTTCTCCGGGTGGGCCCGGCAGGCCGGTGGGCGGCGGACCGTGCAGGGGGAGATCGAGGACGCGCTGCGTACGGTGACCCGGTCGCGGGAGACGTACGAGCTGACGGTCGCCGGCCGCACCGACGCCGGGGTGCACGCGCGGGGGCAGGTGGCGCACGTGGACCTGCCCGAGGGGGTCTGGCGTGAGCACCACGAGAAGCTGCTGAAGCGGCTCGCGGGACGCCTGCCGAGGGACGTGCGGGTCTGGGCCCTCAGGGAGGCGCCGGCCGGCTTCAACGCCCGTTTCTCCGCGGTCTGGCGCCGGTACGCCTACCGCGTCACCGACAACCCGGGGGGCGTGGACCCGCTGCTGCGGAACCATGTGCTGTGGCACGACTGGCCGCTCGACGTGGACGCCATGAACGAGGCCGCGCGGGGGCTGCTCGGGGAGCACGACTTCGCCGCGTACTGCAAGAAGCGCGAGGGTGCCACGACCATCCGTACGCTGCAGGAGCTGAGCCTGGAGCGGGGCGACGACGGGATCGTCACCGCGACCGTGCGGGCCGACGCCTTCTGCCACAACATGGTGCGCTCGCTGATCGGGGCGCTGCTGTTCGTGGGGGACGGGCACCGCGGCCCCGAGTGGCCGGCGAAGGTGCTGGCCGCGGGTGTCCGCGACTCGGCCGTGCATGTCGTACGGCCGCACGGGCTGACGCTGGAGGAGGTCGGCTACCCCGCCGACGAGCTGCTCGCGGCCCGTAGCCGGGAGGCCCGGAACAAGCGCGTGCTCCCGTCGGCGGGGTGCTGCTGACCTGCGGATTCCGCCGGTTCCGCGGTTCCGCCGGTGCTACTGGTTCGCCGCCGCCGAGGCCTGGACCTCGCCGCGGCGGCGGATCTGCCGGAAGGCGAAGTCGGCCAGATCGTTGCCGGTGCGCATGACCGCCGTGTCCTTCTTGGTGACGTCCTTGCCGGAGGTGAAGCCGGTGAGGGTGAAGTAGGCGTAGCGGCCGTAGGAGTTGGTCGTGGAGAAGCAGACGGCGCCGTTGCAGAAGTTCTTCACGCCCTTGCCGGTGAGGGCCTTCACGATGCTCTTGTCGTCGGCCTGCTTCTTGGCCTTCAGGGCCTGCGCCTCGGTGTCGAAGACGGCCACGCCGACCGTCGAGGCGATGCCGTCGACGGTGTAGGAGACGCGCATCACCAGGGTGCAGCCGTTGGCGGTCAGCACCTTCGGCAGGGTGCCCGCGGAGGCTCCCGCGCAGGACTTCGTGGAGTCCGTCGGGCCCTTCTGGTACACGGCCGAGCCCACGGTCAGCCGGGTGCCGGGGAACATGCCCTCGGGTGTGAGCGGCGCGGTGTCCTTCTGCTTGCTGGAGACGAAGTCCTTCGGGTCCAGCGGCGGAGGCGCGCTGGTCGGGGCGAAGGAGGGCGCCGTCGGGGTCGGGCTGGGCAGGTCGCTCGACGGCAGGGCGGTGGGGTCGCCCTTCGGGCTGCCGTTGGCCGAGACCACGGCGACGGCGACGGCCGCGCCGACCGCGAGGGTGGCGAGCGCGCCACCGCCGACGAACAGCAGCCGGCGGCGCTTGTTGCGCGCCTCCGACGCCTCGGCGAGCGCGGCCCAGTCCGGTGTGTCACCGGTGCCGCCGCTGCTCCACGGCTGCTCGGATTGCGGTTTCCAGGGATCCCACTGGGGCTGCTGAGGTCCCCCCTGCCCAAAGCTCATGGGGCGCATCTTAGACGGGGGACGGGGGTGGTCCGCGGCGGTCCCGTTTTGACCCGTCCGGGTCGCCCCGGTATTCTGCTTGTTCGTTGTGTATTGGCTTGCTCATTCTCACGGGACGGGCCCTTACACCGGTCCACCGGGCCGATGACCAGCGACCCCACGCACGCGGTTTGCGTCGCCGCCGTGGGTCAAGGCTGTCGTGATCGTTTCGGTGACCTTGTCTAGGACCATTCACTCGAAGCGAAGGCTACGAACCGTGCGTACGTACAGCCCCAAGCCCGGCGATGTGACGCGCCAGTGGCACGTCATCGACGCTCAGGACGTTGTCCTGGGTCGTCTCGCCACCACTGCCGCCACGCTCCTCCGGGGCAAGCACAAGCCGATCTACGCGCCGCACGTCGACGCTGGTGACTTCGTCATCATCATCAACGCCGACAAGGTGCACCTCTCCGGCAACAAGCGGACCCAGAAGATGGCGTACCGCCACTCCGGCTACCCGGGTGGTCTGCGCTCCGTCCGCTACGACGAGCTGCTCGAGAAGAACCCCGAGAAGGCCATCGAGAAGGCCGTCAAGGGCATGCTCCCCAAGAACACGCTGGGCCGTCAGATGCTCTCGAAGCTGAAGGTCTACAAGGGTGACCAGCACCCGCACGCTGCCCAGCAGCCGGTGCCGTTCGAGATCACCCAGGTCGCGCAGTAAGTCCGGCCACCCCCTAAGACTGAAGAGAATCTGAGGAGAATCGTGGCCGAGACCACTGCCGAGCAGCCGATCGAAGAGATCGACATCGAGAGCTACACCACCGAGTCCGAGGTCCCCGTCGAGGGCGAGTACACCTCGGAGTCGCTGGCTTCCCGCTTCGGCGAGCCCCAGCCGGCCGCCGGCCTGGGCCGCCGCAAGGAGGCCATCGCCCGTGTCCGGATCGTCCCGGGCACCGGCAAGTGGAAGATCAACGGTCGCACCCTTGAGGACTACTTCCCCAACAAGGTGCACCAGCAGGAAGTGAACGAGCCCTTCAAGGTGCTCGAGCTCGAGGGCCGTTACGACGTCATCGCCCGCATCTCCGGCGGCGGCGTCTCCGGCCAGGCCGGTGCGCTCCGTCTCGGTGTCGCCCGCGCCCTGAACGAGGCCGACGTGGACAACAACCGCGGCCCGCTGAAGAAGGCCGGCTTCCTGCGCCGCGACGACCGCGCGGTCGAGCGGAAGAAGGCCGGTCTGAAGAAGGCCCGCAAGGCCCCGCAGTACAGCAAGCGCTAAGCTTCGCTGCCTCTGCACGCAACGCCCCGGCGGCACGCCATGTGCTGTCGGGGCGTTCGTTTATCACCGGCGTGGGGCGTATAACGGCACAAGACGTTCAAAGGCTTGTGTGATGGGATGCCGCCGCGCCTTTTGCAAGACATGACGCTTCCTCAGGAGGACACGTGGGACGACTCTTCGGCACGGACGGCGTGCGGGGCGTTGCCAACGCGGATCTGACGGCCGAGATGGCACTCGGTCTGTCGGTCGCGGCGGCGCACGTACTGGCCGAGGCGGGCACCTTCGAGGGCCACAGGCCGACCGCCGTGGTCGGACGGGACCCGCGTGCGTCCGGGGAGTTCCTGGAGGCCGCCGTGGTCGCGGGCCTCGCCAGCGCCGGGGTGGACGTCCTCAGGGTCGGCGTGCTGCCGACGCCCGCGGTCGCCTATCTGACCGGGGCGCTCGGGGCGGACCTCGGCGTGATGCTCTCCGCCAGCCACAACGCCATGCCGGACAACGGCATCAAGTTCTTCGCGCGCGGCGGCCACAAACTCGCCGACGAGCTGGAGGACCGTATCGAGGCGGTGTACGACGGCCACCGGCACGGCGAGCCGTGGGACCGGCCGACCGGTGCGGGCGTGGGCCGGGTGCGCGAGTACAAGGAGGGCTTCGACAAGTACGTCGCCCACCTCGTCGGCGTGCTGCCGAACCGGCTCGACGGGCTGAAGATCGTCCTCGACGAGGCGCACGGCGCCGCCGCCCGGGTCTCCCCGGAGGCGTTCGCGCGGGCCGGCGCGGAGATCATCACGATCGGCGCGGAGCCCGACGGCCTGAACATCAACGACGGCTGCGGCTCGACCCACCTGGACCTGCTGAAGTCCGCGGTCGTGCAGCACGGCGCGGACTTCGGCATCGCCCACGACGGCGACGCCGACCGGTGCCTCGCCGTGGACCACACCGGCGCGGAGGTCGACGGCGACCAGATCCTCGCCGTGCTGGCCCTGGCCATGCGGGAGCGGGGCGCGCTGCGCTCCGACACCGTCGTCGCGACCGTCATGTCCAACCTCGGCTTCAAGCTGGCGCTGGAACGGGAGGGGCTGAAGCTCGTCCAGACGGCGGTCGGCGACCGCTATGTGCTGGAGGAGATGAAGCAGCACGGCTACGCGCTCGGCGGCGAGCAGTCCGGCCACGTGATCATCCTCGACCACGCGACGACCGGTGACGGCACGCTGACCGGCCTGATGCTCGCGGCTCGGGTCGCGCAGTCGGGACGGACGCTCCGGGAGCTGGCGTCCGTGATGGAGCGGCTGCCGCAGGTGCTGATCAATGTGCCCGACGTGGACAAGTCGCGGGTGAAGACCTCCGGTGAGCTGGCGGCGGCGGTGGCCGACGCGGAGCGGGAGCTGGGGGAGACCGGGCGGGTGCTGCTGCGCCCTTCGGGGACCGAGCCGCTGGTGCGGGTGATGGTGGAGGCCGCCGACATCGAGCAGGCGCGGTCGGTGGCCGGGCGGCTCGCGGACGTGGTGAAGTCGGCGCTCGGCTGATCGGCTGATCGGTGCCGGGCCGGGGGGTGCGGGGTTCCGCGCCCCCGGCCCTGGGGCCTGTTGCGACAAGTCCTAGGCGCGCTGCCGGTACCGCTTCCAGAAGTACTTCTGCGCCAGCAGGGTCAGCGTCCCCGCCAGGATGATGCCCAGCAGGTTCAGCAGGAGCTGTTCGCTGGATCGCACCGTCTGGTTGGTGTCGCCGTAGATCAGGGCCACCGCCGCGTTCGCCGCGGCGGGGACCGTGGTGACGGAGATGGCGACACCGACCAGCGCGCCGGACTTGGCCGAGGTCAGCGAGAGGGTGCCCGCGGCCCCGGCGAGGACCGCCACGACGAAGGAGAACCAGTCGGGGGCGTAGATGAAGCCGGTGTTCGGGCGGGCCGCCTCCAGCTGCGCCTCGGTGAACAGGCCGACGGCGTCCATGAAGAGGCCGAACGCGGCCGTCAGCGCCATCGCCGCGGCGAAACCGGCGAGCAGCGCGATCAGGGAACGGGCGGCCAGGCGCGGGGTGCGCTGCACGATCGCCGTGCAGATGCCGGCCAGCGGGCCGAACTCGGGGCCGACGGCCATCGCGCCGACGATCAGGATCGCATTGTCCAGGACGACACCGCAGGCCGCGATCATGGTGGCCAGCGTGATGAAGGCGACGTAGGTGACGGAGAGCGTGGACTCCTCGTGCGTGGCGTCGACGAGGTGTTCCCACAGCACGGCGTCCGCGGGCTCGCCGGGGGCTTCCGCCTCGGCCTTGTCGGCCCGCTTGGACAGGGACAGGTCGATGTTCTCGACGGCGATGGAGCCGGTGCGGTCCAGGCCCAGTTCCTGCAGGCCGGTGAGGAGTTCGTCGCCGGCCTCGCGGGCCACGTCGCACAGGACGACGTCGCCGGACGGGTTGCGCGCGGCGCCCGGCAGCACCACGACATGGGTGGTGCCGACCGTCTTCTCGATCAGGCGGACGACCTCGTCGGTGGTGTCCGCCGGGGTGATCAGGCGCAGATGCAGCATGCCGCCTTTCTAACAGGCGTCCCCGCCCCCGGCGCAGCCGCCGTCCCTACAGTTTGCGCAGGCGCAGTCGCTGCACCGTGTGGTCGGGGCCCTTGCGCAGGACGAGGGTGGCGCGGCCGCGGGTGGGGGCGATGTTCTCGATCAGGTTGGGCTTGTTGATCGTGCGCCACAGCGTGCGGGCGTAGTCGAGGGCCTCTTCCTCGGAGACCTGGGTGTACTTGCGGAAGTACGAGTCCGGCTTCTGGAAGGCGGTCTGCCGCAGCTTCTTGAAGCGGTCGAGGTACCAGCGCTCGATGTCCTCGGCGCTCGCGTCGACGTACACGCTGAAGTCGAAGTAGTCGGCGAGGCCGACGCGGGTGCGGCCGTCCTTGCCGGGCAGGGCGGGCTGCAGGACGTTCAGGCCTTCGACGATCAGGATGTCGGGGCGGCGCACGACGAGCTTCTCGCCGGGGACGATGTCGTAGATCAGGTGGGAGTAGACGGGCGCGGTGACCTCGTCCTTGCCTGCCTTGATGTCGGCGACGAAGCGGGTGAGGGCGCGGCGGTCGTAGGACTCGGGGAAGCCCTTGCGGGACATCAGGCCGCGGGCCTGGAGTTCCTTGGTGGGGAGCAGGAAGCCGTCGGTGGTGACCAGCTCGACGCGCGGGTGCTCAGGCCAGCGGGAGAGCAGCGCGCGCAGCAGGCGGGCGACCGTGGACTTCCCCACGGCGACCGAGCCGGCGACGCCTATGACGAACGGGGTGCCGGACTGGGAGCCCTGCTCGCCGAGGAAGGTGTTGAGCGCTCCTCTGAGGCCGTCCGTGGCGCCGACATAGAGGTTGAGCAGGCGGGAGAGCGGGAGGTAGATGTCCCGCACCTCGTCGAGGTCGATGACGTCACCGAGGCCGCGCAGCTTCTCGACCTCCTCGGCGGTGAGCGGCAGCGGCGTCTTGTCGCGCAGCGCGCTCCACTCGGCACGGGTGAGATCGACGAAAGGAGTCGCCTCCGGCCGCTGCCGGTGGGCGCTCCGGGGCATCGAGGAGACCGGAGAGATCACATTCCATTGTTAACGGAGTTTGAACGGGATGGGAGGTGGGGTCGGTCACGCCGGCCGGCCGCGGTGGCGTTCGTACCACGGTGGGAATTTCCGAATTCGGGCACGCGAAGGCCTTTTCCGGCGGCGGAGGGGCCGTAGGCTGCCGCGCATGTGCGGAATCGTGGGATACGTGGGATCGCAGTCGGCACTGGAGGTCGTGACGGCCGGGCTGAAGCGGCTGGAGTACCGGGGGTACGACTCGGCGGGTGTCGCCGTGCTCGCGGATGGCGGGCTGGCGGCGGCGAAGAAGGCCGGGAAGCTGGTCAACCTGGAGAAGGAGCTGGTCGACCGGCCGCTGCCGACGGGGACGACCGGGATCGGGCACACGCGGTGGGCGACGCACGGCGGGCCGACCGACGCCAACGCCCATCCGCACCTGGACAACGCGGGCCGCGTGGCCGTGGTGCACAACGGCATCATCGAGAACTTCGCCGCACTGCGGGCCGAGCTGGCCGAGCGCGGGCACGAGCTGACGTCCGAGACGGACACCGAGGTCGTGGCGCATCTGCTGGCGGAGGAGTTCTCCGCGACGGCGGACCTCGCGGAGGCGATGCGGCTGGTGTGCCGGCGGCTGGAGGGCGCGTTCACGCTGGTCGCGGTGCACGCGGACGAGCCGGACGTGGTCGTCGGCGCGCGCCGGAACTCGCCGCTGGTGGTGGGCGTTGGAGAGGGTGAGGCCTTTCTCGCCTCGGACGTCGCCGCGTTCATCGCCCACACGCGGTCGGCGATCGAGCTGGGTCAGGACCAGGTGGTGGAGCTGCGCCGGGACGGCGTCACGGTGACCGGTTTCGACGGCAGCCCGGCCGAGGTGCGGTCGTACCACGTCGACTGGGACGCGTCGGCCGCGGAAAAGGGGGGCTATGACTACTTCATGCTCAAGGAGATCGCCGAACAGCCCAAGGCGGTCGCCGATACGCTGCTGGGGCGGATCGACGCGTCCGGCTCGCTGACCCTGGACGAGGTCCGTATCGCGCCGGAGGTGCTGCGCGAGGTCGACAAGGTCGTCATCGTCGCCTGCGGTACGGCGTTCCACGCCGGCCTGATCGCCAAGTACGCCATCGAGCACTGGACGCGGATCCCCTGCGAGGTGGAGCTGGCCAGCGAGTTCCGCTACCGGGATCCGATCCTCGACCAGCAGACCCTCGTCATCGCGATCTCGCAGTCCGGCGAGACGATGGACACGCTGATGGCGCTGCGGCACGCCCGGGAGCAGGGCGCGAAGGTGCTGGCGATCTGCAACACCAACGGCTCGACCATCCCGCGCGAGTCGGACGCGGTGCTGTACACGCACGCCGGGCCGGAGGTCGCGGTCGCCTCGACCAAGGCGTTCCTGACGCAGCTCGTCGCCTGCTACCTGGTGGCGCTGTATCTGGGCCAGGTCCGCGGCACCAAGTGGGGCGACGAGATCCGGGCCGTGATCCGGGACCTGGCGCAGATCTCCGGCGAGGTCGAGCGGGTGCTGGAGACGATGGAGCCGGTGCGGGCGCTGGCGCGCTCGCTGGCGGAGAAGAACACCGTCCTCTTCCTCGGCCGGCACGTCGGCTACCCGGTGGCGCTGGAGGGCGCGCTGAAGCTGAAGGAGCTGGCCTACATGCACGCCGAGGGCTTCGCCGCCGGTGAGCTGAAGCACGGGCCGATCGCGCTGATCGAGGAGGACCTGCCGGTGGTGGTCGTGGTGCCGTCACCGCGCGGCCGCTCGGTCCTGCACGACAAGATCGTCTCCAACATCCAGGAGATCCGGGCCCGTGGCGCCCGCACGATCGTCATCGCGGAGGAGGGCGACGAGGCGGTGGAGCCGTACGCCGACCACCTCATCCGCATCCCCGCCACGCCGGTCCTGCTCCAGCCGCTGGTCGCGACGGTGCCGCTGCAGGTGTTCGCCTGCGAGCTGGCGACGGCCCGGGGCAACGAGGTGGACCAGCCGCGGAACCTGGCGAAGTCGGTGACGGTGGAGTAGCGGCGGCCCGGTGACGGCAGATCTGCCCGGACGGACGCCACCACAAGTGTGGCGTCCGTTCGCAGATGCGACCAAAGTGGGACAGTCGCTCTTGCGTGGCCTGTGGTGTCCATGGCTAGGCTGTGCGGATTGCCCCCGACATTGGTGGACCTCTCCATGACCACAACCCCCGAAGTGGCTGCGCGCCAGGCCCAGGTCGACTCCCCGCCGAGCCGTGCCTCACCTGTGACGCCGCTTCCTACCAGGCTGGCCTCTTTGACCAGTTTGCGCTTCTTCGCGGCGTTTGCTGTGTTCACCCACCACTTCAACGGGATCAGTGCCGGCGGCGGTGTCTGGCACGTACCGATGATCTTCCCCTATTCGAAGATCGGCGTGCACGGGGTGACGTTCTTCTTCGTCCTCTCCGGCTTCCTCCTCACCTGGAGCCATAAACCGGGCGCCGCGAAGAAGGTCTTCTACTGGCGTCGCGTCGGGCGCATCTACCCCGCCCACTTCGTCGCCGCGGGCCTCGCCCTCCTCGTCTTCTACGGCATGGGCACCGACCGCACCGACCTGTTCAGCGTCGTCACCTCCCTGCTGCTGGTGCAGACGTGGTTCCCGCACGTGGTGCCGAACCTGCCCGGCAACCCCGTCACCTGGACCCTCAGCGTCGAGCTGCTCTTCTACGCGCTGTTCCCGCTGTGCATCGGCCGGCTGCGCCGGATGCGGACCCGCGGCCTGGCGCTGCTGACCTTCGCGGGCCTGGCCGGCATGTGGGCCGTGAACTGCTTCGCCGACCACTACCTGAACCACCACGACGCCTTCTGGGTCATGCGGCACCCGATCGTCTACCTGCCGCAGTTCCTCATCGGCGTCACCTTCGCCATCGCGCTGCGCCGCGGCCACCGCGTCCCGCTGCGGCCGTTCGCCGCGGTGCTGCTGATCCTGGCCTACACGGTGGTGTACACCCGCGCCGACGACTGGGCCGGCAAGTTCGTCGCCCACCAGATGGAGACCACGGTCCGTCCCGTCGTCGCCATCCTCTCGGTGCTGCTGATCGCCGCGTGCGTGCAGAACGAGGCCGCGGGCCGCTCCCGGCTGCTGACCAAGCGCTACCTGATCCTGCTGGGCGCCAGCTCCTACGCCTTCTACCTGGTCCACCAGACCGTGAACCAGTTCATCCGCCTGTACTGGCGCGGCCACCCCGACGCCAACGAGGCGATCGTCTACCTCCTGGGCGTGTTCCTGATCTCCCAGGCGCTGGCGTGGCTGCTGTACCGGTACGTGGAGGAGCCCGCCCAGGTGTGGTGGTCGAAGCGGGGGCCGAAGTCCCGGCCGCGGCCGGCGGTCACCACGGCCGCGTAGACAGCTCTCGTACAACCCTCCGGCGGCTCGCGGGTCTGAGATGACATGAGCGGACGCGCGGGCAAGCCGGGGCCGAAGCGGGCGTACGTCGCCGTGGTGTGCGCGGTGCTGCTGGTGGCCGCGATGGCGGGCGCGGTCGTCGCGCTGCGGGGCGACGGCGGCCCGGCGCCCCGGTCGGCCCCGGCCCCGCTGCCCTCCGGTTCCCTCCCGGTCGTCGGCGACGTGCCGGGCACGCGGCCCGCGCCGACGCCCACGGACAAGGGCACCCCGGACCCGAACGGCGTCCTGAGCTTCCGGGACGCCCCGCCGGACACCTTCTACCTGCCCCGGACGGTCGGCTCCGACGACCCGGACGACGCCCCGCCCTACCCCTTCTCGCTGCTGGCCGCCGCGGCCTCCGGCCCCCGGGGTCGCGGCGCGGTCAAGGACGTGACGGTCGACTTCGACCTGACGGCGCTCCGCGGACTGGCCGACATCGCCTGGAACGAGCCCCAGCACCGCTGCGCTCTCTCCGGCTACCGCGTCACCTGCGACCTGCGCACCATCACCTACGGCGAGACCGTCTCCTTCGACCGCCCGTTCCGGGTCCGGCCCAGGCCCGGCCTCGCCCTCGGCGGCGCCGGAACCGTCCAGGTGACCGTCCGCGCCGCCAACGCCGCCACGCTCCGGCACACCACCCGTGTCGTGGTCGGATGGCCGTACCTGGCGGCCGGACCGGACCGGACGGCCACCCAGGTGGCCCCCGGCAGCGAGGTGAGCCTGACGCCCGCCTTCGCCAACCGGGGCGACACCGACGTGGCCGGCGGGGTCACCCTCGCCATCTCCGTCGACAGGACGCCGTACCCCGAACAGCAGTCCTTCCTGCGGACGCGGTACGGCAACTGCCGCTACGACAAGCCCGTCGACGCCACCAAGGCCCTGTGCGCGTTCCCCGGCCCACTGCGGGCGGGGGAGGCCTTCGAGACCGACGGCCCCTTCACCGCGACGGTCGGCGCGCAGGCGCAGACCGGGCAGCTGAGCTACCGGGTGGTGCGCAGCGACGACGTCCCCGTCTACGACACGCTGCCCGACACCGCCGTACGCGGCACCGGCCCACCGCTCGGCCTCAAACGCGCGGCGCCCGGCGAGAAGTTCACCGGCGGCGGACGGCCCCTGGGCCGCTGGGGTGACGCGTCGCTGGACTTCCGGACCCCCGTCGTCCACGACGCGCGGGCCGCGGGCTTCGTCATCAGGGGCAGGGTCGGACAGGTGCTCACCGTGGAGCTGCCCCACCCGAGAGGCGCCCCGGGGCTCGACGGCAGCGACATGACCGTCGAGGGGGTCACCCTCCCCGAGGGCGTGAGCCTCGTCCCCTTCGGGCCGGAGGGCACCGGCAAGGTGAGCGAGTACGCCGCCTGCGCGTACCAGCCGTCGCCCGAAGGCCCCATCACCTGCCCGATGCTCTCCTACGGCGCCGCGCTGCTCCGCGTCCGCATCGACGAGCGCGTCGACGGCGCCCGGGGCACGGTCCGGGTGCGGACCTGGCCGGACGACGCGGACCGGACGAACGACGCCGCGCCGATCCTCGTCGAGTACACCTCTTAGGCTGCCCGTCATGAGCATCATCGGGGTCGGCATCGACGTGGCCGAGATCGACCGGTTCCAGGAGTCGCTGGAGCGGACACCGCAGCTCGCCCAGCGGCTGTTCGTGCGGAGCGAGTTGCTGCTGCCCAGCGGTGAGCGGCGCGGGGTCGCCTCGCTCGCCGCGCGGTTCGCCGCGAAGGAGGCGCTGGCCAAGGCGCTGGGCGCGCCCGCCGGACTGCACTGGACCGACGCCGAGGTGTACGTCGAGGACAGCGGGCAGCCCCGGCTGCGGGTGACCGGCACGGTCGCCGCGCGGGCCGCGGAACTGGGCGTGCGGACCTGGCATGTGTCGCTCAGTCATGACGCCGGGGTGGCCTCGGCGGTGGTGATCGCGGAGGGCTGACGGCAGACTCGACGGCATGCGTACCGCGTACAGCGTTGAGACGGTCAGGACAGCCGAACGGGAACTGATGGGGCGCCTCCCCGAGGGCGCGCTGATGCAACGGGCCGCCGCCGGGCTCGCCGCCGCCTGCGCCGACCTGCTCGGGCGGGTCTACGGCAGCCGGGTGGTGCTGCTCGTCGGCAGCGGCGACAACGGGGGCGACGCCCTGTACGCCGGGGCCCGGCTGGCGCGGCGGGGCGCCGGGGTGACGGCGGTGCTGCTCAACCCGGAGCGGGCGCACGCCGGAGGCCTCGCGGCGCTGCGGCGGGCCGGCGGGACCGTCGCCGGGGCCGGGCAGGGCGAGGGGCTGATCGCGCGCGCCGATCTGGTCGTCGACGGGATCGTCGGCATCGGCGGCAAGGGCGGGCTGCGGCCCGAGGCGGTGCCGCTGGCGGTCGCCGCCGAGCGGTCGCGGGCCGCGGTCGTCGCCGTGGACCTGCCGAGCGGGGTGGACGCGGACACGGGCGAGGTGCGCGGGGCGGCCGTACGGGCCGATCTGACCGTCACGTTCGGCACGCACAAGCCGGGGCTGCTGATCGATCCGGCGCGGGAGTACGCCGGTTCGGTGCGGCTCGTCGACATCGGGCTGGAGCTGGAGGCGGTGCCGGCGGAGCTGGAGGCGTTGCAGCACGCGGACGTGGCGCGGCTGCTGCCGGTGCCGGGGGTGGAGAGCGACAAGTACCGGCGCGGGGTCGTCGGGATCGCGGCCGGGTCCGCGCGCTATCCCGGCGCCGCGGTGCTCGCCGTGTCCGGGGCGCTGCGGGGCGGGGCGGGGGCCGTGCGGTACGTCGGGCCGGCCGGGGACGCGGTGATCGCGCGGTTCCCCGAGACGCTCGTGTCCGACCAGGGGCCCAGGAAGGCGGGGCGGGTGCAGGCCTGGGTGGTCGGGCCGGGGGCCGGGGACGACGCGGCGACCGTGGCGGAGGTGGTGGCGGCGGACGTGCCGGTGCTGATCGACGCGGACGGGCTGCGGCTGGCGGAGCCCGCGGCGGTGCGGGGGCGTACGGCGCCGACGCTGATGACGCCGCATGCGGGGGAGGCGGCGGCGCTGCTGGGCGTGTCCCGCGAGGAGGTCGAGGGGGGTCGGCTGGCGGCGGTGCGGGAGCTGGCGGGGCGGTACGGGGCGGCGGTGCTGCTGAAGGGGTCCACGACGCTGGTCGCCTCCGCGGGTGGGCAGGGGGCGGTGCGGGTGAATGCCACGGGGACGTCGTGGCTGGCCACCGCCGGGAGCGGGGATGTGCTGTCCGGGCTCGCGGGGTCCTTGCTGGCGGCGGGGTTGTCGGCGGTGGACGCGGGGAGCTGCGCGGCGTATCTGCACGGGCTCGCCGGGCGGTTGACGGCGGACGGGGCGCCGGTGGGGGCGCATGACGTGGCGGCGGGCGTGCCTGCGGCATGGCGGGACGTGGTGCGGGGCGGGTGAGTTGGCGCCCGGCGCTGGTGCCGGGCGGGGGTGGTCGCGCAGCCCGGCGCTACGGGGTGCCGCTGCGCCCACCCGTGCCGCCCCAGCGGCACGACTGCCCGCAGCTACGCGGACATGCGGCCGGGTGACTCCCCGGCGTGTTGTCCTCCTTGTCGTGGTTGGGGGCGTTTGTCTGATCGCATGATCAGTGCAGCCGTGCGCCCCCGAACCCTCGCCCTTCTCCTCCTAGCCCTTCTCCTCCCCGTCACCACCGCCCAAGCCGCCCCCGCACCCCCCTCCCCCGTGCCGGAGGCTCTCCTGGTGCCGGGGGTCGGGCCGTATCAGCGGGGGCCGGGGGACACGCCCGATCAGGTGCTCGCGCCGAAGGTGTACGCGCCCAGCGTCCGGGAGGAGGCCGTCGAGCCGCGGGAGGCCGCGCGGGGGACGTACGACCTCGTCGAGTACGTGCCGTTGGGGGAGGCCGTCGCCCGCGTCTCGTGCAGCAAGCAGGCCGGGCCCTATCAGCGGCAGGTCGAGCGGTGGCTGCGGCTGAAGGTGGACGGGAAGCAGTCCGCCGCCGACTGCAGGGCGATCCGCGCCTTCCAGGTCAAGGAGAAGATCAAGCCCGCCATCGGGTTCGCCGGGCCCGTCACCTGGGCGCGGATGCAGTACCTGTCGGCCAGGAAGAACCCCAACGCCGCGAAGAAGTGCCCGGTGCGGACCTACCGCGTCGCCTGCGTCGACCTCGACCGGCAGCTGACCTGGGTGCAGAAGGGGACCAAGGTCCTCTTCGGGCCCGTGAACATGCGCAGCGGGCGGGCGCAGTACCCGACGCGCAAGGGGTGGCACACGATCTACTGGCGGCACAAGAACCACGTCTCGACGCTGTACGACCAGCCCATGCCGTACAGCCAGTTCTTCAGCGGCGGACAGGCCTTCCACGCCGTCTACGGCACCATCTTCACCACCGTCGGCTCCATGGGCTGCGTCAACCTCCGCCTCGCCGACGCCCGCAAGCTGTGGGACGTCCTGAGGAAGGGCGACCGGGTGTACGTCTGGGGGAAGCGGCCCGGCGCTTGAGGCGGCCGTCACGCCGGGGCCGCCGACGGGCTCTGAGAGACTGGGGGCGCGATGAGTGAGACAGCAAGCCGGCCGACCGCCCCCCTGCGGGCCCGCGCCGAGATCGATCTGGCCGCCCTGCGGGCCAACGTGCGCACCCTGCGCGCACGGACGCCCGGCGCGGCCTTCATGGCCGTGGTGAAGGCCGACGCGTACGGCCACGGCGCGCTCCCGTGCGCCCGCGCGGCGATCGAGGCCGGTGCCGGCTGGGTGGGCACGGCCACGCCCGAGGAGGCCCTCGCCGTACGGGCCGACGCCGGCGTCCCCGCCGACGTACGCGTCATGTGCTGGCTGTGGACGCCGGGCGGGCCATGGCGGGAGGCGATCGACGCCGACATCGACATCTCGGTCAGCGGCATGTGGGCGCTGCGCGAGCTGACCGACGCCGCCCGCACCGCCGCGCGGCCCGCGCGCGTACAGCTCAAGGCCGACACCGGCCTCGGCCGCAACGGCAGCCAGCCCGACGACTGGCCCGAACTCGTCGCCGAGGCGCTGCGCGCGCAGGCCGAGGGACTGCTCACCGTCACCGGGCTGTGGTCGCACTTCGCGTGTGCCGACGAGCCCGGCCATCCGTCCATCGCCGCCCAGCTCGCCCTCTTCCGCGAGATGGTCGCGTACGCCGAACAGCAGGGCGTGCGCCCCGAGGTGCGGCACATCGCCAACTCCCCGGCCGCGCTGACCCTCCCCGAGAGCCACTTCGACCTGGTCCGCCCGGGCATCGCCATGTACGGCGTCTCGCCCAGCCCCGAGCTGGGCACCCCCGCGGACTTCGGACTGCGCCCGGTGATGACGCTGTCCGCCTCCCTCGCCCTGGTCAAGCACGTCCCCGGCGGCCACGGCGTCTCCTACGGCCACCACTACGTCACCCCCGGCGAGACCACCCTCGGCCTCGTCCCCCTCGGATACGGCGACGGCGTCCCCCGGCACGCCTCCGGCACCGCGCCCGTCCTCGTCGACGGCAAGTGGCGTACCGTCGCGGGGCGGATCGCGATGGACCAGTTCGTCGTCGACCTCGGCGGCGACGAGCCCGAACCGGGCGCCGAGGCCGTCCTGTTCGGGCCCGGCGACCGCGGCGAGCCCACCGCCGAGGACTGGGCGCAGGCCGCGGGCACCATCGCGTACGAGATCGTCACGCGCATCGGATCGCGCGTCCCCCGCGTCTATCTCGACGAGGGTGAGTGACCACACTCCCGCCCCTTGGGTGAAGGAAGAACGAAGCGGGTAACCGCTTCCGGTGGCAGCAGGCCCCGCAGTACGGCGAGAAGGAGCGGTACGTGAGCGAGAGCAGTGCGGAGGCCGTCGTGGCCGCGGCCGTGGCCTCCGCCGCGGCGGCGCCCGGCGGCTGGCGCAGGGCGACCGGTCTCGCCGGTGCCGCCATAGGCGTGATAGCGGCGGGCGCCGCGGCCGGTGTCGCCATCGAGCGGATGACCGTCGGCCGCGGCATGCGCCGCAAGGCCCGCCTCGCCCTGGACTCCGCCGGGCCCTACGGCGCGCTGCGCGGCACACCCGGCCGGGCCGTCGCCGACGACGGCACCGAGCTGTACTACGAGGTCGACGACGTCGAGCCGGAGGGCGGCTCCGCGCCCCGCAGACGCCGGCTGTTCGGCCGTAAGGCGCCGCTGCCCGTCACCGTCGTGTTCAGCCACGGCTACTGCCTCAGCCAGGACTCCTGGCACTTCCAGCGCGCGGCCCTGCGCGGCGTCGTACGGACCGTGCACTGGGACCAGCGCAGCCACGGCCGCTCCGGGCGCGGCGCGGCGCAGACCCGGGACCGGGTGCCCGTCACCATCGACCAGCTCGGCCAGGACCTGAAGGCCGTCATCGACGCGGCCGTGCCCGAGGGGCCGATCGTGCTGGTCGGGCACTCCATGGGCGGCATGACGGTGATGGCGCTGGCCGCCCGGTACCCCGAGCTGATCCGCGACCGGGTGGTCGCCACCGCCTTCGTCGGGACGTCCTCCGGGCGGCTCGGCGAGGTGAACTTCGGGCTGCCCGTCGCCGGGGTCAACGCCGTCCGCCGCATCCTGCCCGGCGTGCTCAGCGCGCTGGGCCGACAGGCCGAGCTGGTGGAGAAGGGCCGCCGGGCCACCGCCGACCTGTTCACCGGGATCATCAAGCGGTACTCGTTCGCGTCCCGGGACATCGACCCGGCCGTCGCCCGGTTCGCCGAGCGGATGATCGAGGGCACGCCCATCGACGTAGTCGCCGAGTTCTACCCGGCCTTCACCGACCACGACAAGACCGAGGCGCTGGCCTGCTTCCGGGACATGCCGGTGCTGGTGCTGGCCGGCGTCGACGACCTGGTCACGCCGAGCGAGCACAGCGAGGCCATCGCCGACCTGCTGCCCGACGCCGAGCTGGTCCTCGTCCCGGACGCCGGGCACCTGGTGATGCTGGAACACCCGGAAGTGGTCACCGACCGCCTCGCCGACCTGCTCACCCGCGCGGGTGCCGTGCCCGCAGGGGCTACCGTGGGTGGCTATGGAAGCACCAGCAGCACCGCCCCGTCGGGCTGAGACCCGGCTGACCGTCACCTCGCCCGAGCAGATGCGGGAGCTGGGCCGCCGGCTCGCCGGGCTGCTGCGCGCCGGCGACCTGGTGATGCTCAGCGGGGAACTCGGCGCCGGCAAGACCACGCTCACCCGCGGCCTCGGCGAGGGCCTCGGCGTGCGCGGCGCCGTCACCTCCCCGACCTTCGTGATCGCCCGCGTCCACCCCTCCCTGAACGACGGGCCGCCCCTCGTCCACGTCGACGCCTACCGGCTCGGCGGCGGCCTGGACGAGATGGAGGACCTGGACCTGGACGTGTCGCTGCCGGAGTCGGTCGTCGTCGTGGAGTGGGGCGAGGGCAAGGTCGAGGAGCTGACCGAGGACCGGCTCCAGGTCGTCATCCACCGGGCCGTCGGCGACACCACGGACGAGGTGCGCCAGGTGACGCTGACCGGGCTGGGCGAGCGGTGGGCCACCGCCGACCTGGGCGCGCTGGCGGCCTGACCCGTCCGGGCTACCCGCGTTCCGACAGGCTGTCGGGAAGATATTGCGCCGGGCGTCCCCTGCGTGGTCACATGGTAGGGCACTCGTAGTTAGGTGTACCTAAGTACGTCCGCCCCCGGCCCCCAGGAGGCGTCCATGCCGGCCACCGACAGCCAGCCCCCGCCGCACCGCCCGTACGCGATCTCCGGGCTGTCCATGCGGGACCTGCTGGCCTCGTGCGCGGCGGCGGACGCCGTCTCCCTGCCGCCACGGACACCCGACCCGGGCACCGGCACCAGCACCGGCACCGGCACCCGCGAGGTACGGGAGGAACGCCCTCAGGCCGCCTGAGCCGTCCCGCCGCCCCGCCGGTCCGCCGTCTCAGCGGATCACCACGACCTTCCGGCCGATCGTCGCGAACCGCCACATCGCGTCGCCGTCCTCGCGCGTCTCCCTGATCCCGCCCGTGCGCGGCGCCTCCTCCGGCGCCGGGGCCGCCGACCCGACGGCCGCGCTGAACCCGATGGCCACCCCGTCGACGCTGGTGAACCGCACGACGTGCTCGATGGGGGTGCCGTCGGTGCCGGTGACCGCGTTGGAGCGGGAGGTCACGTGGTAGACGCCGGGCGCCGGGTCCACCGTGCCGGGCGTCACCTCGAAGGTGCGCCGCACCGCGTTGCCGGCGCCGACCAGCCAGACCCGGTCGTCGTCCACCGAGTACACGACCCGCTCGCCGGTGCCCGAGCCCGCCGGCAGCGCCGCCGGGTTGCGCTTGTCCCGGGGCGCCTTGGTGGCGACGGGGGAAGCGCTCGGCACCGGCTTGCCGGTCAGCCCGGCGGGGACGGTCGCCGAGGCCTGCCAGGCGAGGAAACCGACCGTGGCGAGGGCCGCCGCGGTGAGCCCGGCCACGATTCCGGAGCTGCTGCTTGCCACCGTTGCCCACCTCTGGCGCTCGCGTCGTACGTCGTGCCGGGGCCGGTCGCCGGGGCGCGCGGGGCCGCCCGGGACAGGTCCCGCGCCGACCGTAGCAGCAGCGGGGCGCTCCTCCGGCCCGTCCGACACGGACCCCGCGGCGCCGTAGGCTGTTTGCGTGCTCTTGCTCGCTCTGGATACCGCCACCCCTGCCGTCACCGTCGCCCTGCACGACGGGACGGACGTCATCGCCTCCTCCGGACAGGTGGACGCACGCCGGCACGGCGAGCTGCTGCTGCCGGCCGTGGACCGCGTGCTCGCCGAGGCCGGACTGAAGCTGGACGCCGTCACCGCGATCGTCGCCGGCACCGGGCCCGGCCCCTACACCGGCCTGCGGGTCGGCCTGATGACCGCCGACACCTTCGGGCTCGCCCTCGGCGTCCCCGTGTACGGCGTGTGCACCCTGGACGGCCTCGCCTACGCCGCCGACATCGACCGGGGCCCCTTCGTCGTGGCGACCGACGCCCGCCGCAAGGAGGTCTACTGGGCGACGTACGCCGACTCCCGCACCCGGCTGACCGGCCCCGCCGTCGACCGGCCCGCCGACATCGCCGACCAGGTCAAGGGCATGCCGGCGGTCGGCGCGGGCGCGCTGCTGTACCCGGAGACCTTCCCGCAGGCGCACGAGCCCGAGCACGTCTCCGCCGCCGCCCTCGCCCGGCTGGCCGCCGAGCGGCTAGCGGCCGGCGAGGAGCTGCCCGCGCCCCGGCCGCTGTACCTGCGCCGGCCCGACGCCCAGGTCCCCAAGAACTACAAGGTGGTCACCCCCAAGTGACGGGCACCGTGCTGCGCGAGATGCGCTGGTGGGACATCGATCCCGTGCTGGAGCTGGAACGCGAGCTGTTCCCCGAGGACGCCTGGTCGCGCGGGATGTTCTGGTCCGAGCTGGCCCACTCCCGGGGACCCGACGCGACCCGCCGCTACGTGGTCGCCGAGAACGGCGAGCGGATCGTCGGGTACGCGGGCCTCGCCTCCTCCGGCGACCAGGCCGACGTCCAGACCATCGCCGTCGCCCGCGACCAGTGGGGCACCGGGCTCGGCTCCCGGCTGCTCACCGACCTGCTGAGGGCGGCGACCGCCTTCGAGTGCGCCGAGGTGATGCTGGAGTGCCGCGTCGACAACGTCCGCGCGCAGAAGCTGTACGAGCGGTTCGGCTTCGAACCCATCGGCTTCCGGCGCGGCTACTACCAGCCCGGCAACGTGGACGCCCTGGTCATGCGCCTGACCGACCCTTCGACCTCCGTACAAGGAACCGACACCCATGGCTGACGAACCCCTCGTCCTCGGCATCGAGACCTCCTGCGACGAGACCGGCGTCGGCATCGTCCGCGGCACCACCCTGCTGGCCGACGCCGTCGCCTCCAGCGTCGACGAGCACGCCCGCTTCGGCGGTGTGGTGCCCGAGGTCGCCTCCCGCGCCCACCTGGAGGCGATGGTCCCGACCATCGACCGCGCGCTGAAGGAGGCCGGGGTCGGCGCGAAGGACCTCGACGGCATCGCGGTCACCGCCGGACCCGGCCTCGCGGGCGCGCTGCTGGTCGGTGTGTCGGCGGCCAAGGCGTACGCCTACGCGCTCGGCAAACCCCTCTACGGCGTCAACCACCTCGCCTCGCACATCTGCGTCGACCAGCTGGAGCACGGGCCGCTGCCCGAGCCGACGATGGCGCTGCTGGTCTCCGGCGGGCACTCCTCGCTGCTGCTGTCCTCCGACATCACCTCCGACGTCCGCCCGATGGGCGCGACCATCGACGACGCGGCCGGCGAGGCCTTCGACAAGATCGCCCGCGTGCTGAACCTGGGCTTCCCCGGCGGCCCGGTCATCGACCGGTACGCGCGCGAGGGCGACCCGGACGCGATCGCCTTCCCGCGGGGGCTGACCGGGCCGCGCGACCCGGCGTACGACTTCTCCTTCTCCGGTCTGAAGACGGCGGTCGCCCGCTGGATCGAGGCCAAGCGCGCCGCCGGCGAGGAGGTGCCGGTCCGCGATGTGGCCGCCTCCTTCCAGGAGGCCGTCGTGGACGTGCTGACCCGCAAGGCCGTCCGCGCCTGCAAGGACGAGGGCGTCGACCACCTGATGATCGGCGGCGGCGTGGCCGCCAACTCGCGGCTGCGGGCGCTCGCCCAGGAGCGCTGCGAGAAGGCCGGCATCCGGCTGCGCGTGCCGCGGCCCAAGCTGTGCACGGACAACGGCGCGATGGTCGCCGCCCTCGGCGCGGAGATGGTCGCCC
This sequence comes from Streptomyces griseosporeus, assembly GCF_014656055.1. Classification (GTDB taxonomy): domain Bacteria; phylum Actinomycetota; class Actinomycetes; order Streptomycetales; family Streptomycetaceae; genus Streptomyces; species Streptomyces griseosporeus. Next base: position 140,735 of record NZ_BNBR01000008.1, on the reverse strand, counting down.
GGAACCGGGCCGCCTCCAGCTGGGACCTGTCGGCCGACTCCTCGCTGCCGGTGACCGACCCGCACGTCCCCGGGCACGACCACGTGCACGAGGTCAGCAAGGAGAACCTGTACTCGTGACGGTCGCCCTGATGTGGGAGGCGCGGGCGGCGCAGGGCCGGGGCGCGGAGCTGCTGGCCTGGGCGCGGGCGCAGGAACTGGACGCCGAGCCCCTGCGCCGGGAGACGTTCCGCGCCCCTGAAGACCGGGTCCTGGTCATCACCTGGTGGGACGCCCCCTACGACGCCGACCTGCCCGAACTGCCCGAGCCCGGCCCGGAGTTGGTGACGCGGGCGGTGCACCGGTGGCGTTTCGAGTCGGTGGCCGCGTCCTGAGGTCGCCCGGTCACGGCTGAGGGGCGGACAGGATCCACACCGACGGCAGCAGGGCACCCATCGCCAGCACGAAGCCGACGGTCCCGGTCAGGCCGCCCTCGGCCAGGGCGAGGCTCATGACCAGCCCCACCACCGCACCGCCCCCGGTGAGCAGCAGGACCTGCCGCCACCAGGCCCGGGCGGGGCGTACGACGGTGCCGGCCGGGATCACGAACGCGTCCCGCAGGCCGCCGGCGGCGGAGCGCGGCCGGTCGAGCAGCTCGTGCAGCGGAGCGCCGCGGCGCAGCCGGCCCAGCGGCACCAGACGGGTGCCGTCGGGGAGTTCCACCACGACGGGACGGCGGGTGTCCGTCCGGCCGTGCACGGTCACCTCGACCGGCTCGTGGTCGTGGCCGTCCAGCGCCGGGTGGCCCATCACCCGCTGCCAGACCGTGCGGCCGTCGCCGTCGGTGAGGGCGAGCCACGTCGTCTCCGGCGCCCGCCAGCCCTGCGGGCGCTCACCCGCCCGGACCACGGCCGTCATCGGGCGGCCCGGCCGGCGTCCCGTCAGCCGGAACCGCACGCCCCGCCACGCCCACACCCCGGTCATCGCGAGCGCGACCGACCCCGCCAGGGCCAGCGGGACTAGCAGGTCGTCCTCGGCCGCCGTCTCCTCCGGGTCGGCCGGGAAGCCGCTCGGGTCGGCCGCGTCCGGGTCGTAGGCGACGGGGAATCGGCGGCCCTCGGCGTAGCGGCCGGTGTCGTAGACGCCGAAGCGCTCGACATGGGTGTGCCCGGACCGGTCGGTCCAGCGCACCCGGATGTCCTCGTCGTCGCCGACGCCGTCCTCGACGACCGTGCCGGACGCGGTCGCGGTGGCCCGGTCACGGGCGGTCGTGTACGCGTACGCGTGGCCGCCGAGCCACGCGGCGAGCAGGGCGTAACCGGCGACGATCACCGTCACGCCGAGCAGGGCGACGCGGGAGGGCTTCACGCGCGCGCTCCTTCCTTGTCCGCGAGCGGGCCGAGCAGCGCCCGCACCGGGCCGGTGTCGCCGCTGTCCACCGCCTCGCCCACCAGGGCGTGCAGATCGACGACCCGCCCGTCCGGCGCGGTCAGGACGGAGGTCAGCCAGCGTCCGGCGTACGTCCAGCCGGCGGCGTGCAGGACGGCGGTCAGGGCGGTCGTCCCGGCACCGGTCAGCACCTCCCGCGCCAGCGCCGCGCGCGCCTCGGCGTCCAGCCACCTCAGGCCCGGTTCCAGACGCCGGGCCAGCTGCTGTCCTGTCCCGTCGGCCACGGCGTCCAGGACCGCGGTCAGGGCGTGAACCGGCAGCTCCTCGCCGGTGACGCGCAGCAGGAGGTCCAGGCCGGGGGTGCCGCCGAGTTCGTGCAGGCGGTCGTCGGGCAGGTCGAGCAGCCGTACCCGGGCCGCCTCCCCGTCGATCACCTCGACCTCCTCCAGCTCGGCCAGCTCACGCACGCACCAGCGGGCGAGCGCTGCCGAGGTGCGCAGCGGCAGGGGAGCGGTGCCGTACGTCCCGGCCGCCTCCGGCGCGTCCGCCAGGGCCTCGATCCGCCGGGCGAAGGGGGGATGCCCGGCCGACGCGTACGGGTCGACGGCGTCGTCCGCGGCGGCGGTGCGGGCCGCGCGCGCGACGACGTGCGGGTCGGCGAGGGCGGCGTCCAGGGCGTCGTAGAAGTCCTCGGGGAAGGCGTCCTCCTCCGCCAGGGCCGACCACCAGGCCTCGCCCAGCCCCTCGTACACGGCATGCAGCACCGCCGTGCGGCGCAGCGCGTCCATCGCCGCCTTGCCGCCCGCGATCCGCGCGGCCTGCGCGTCGGCGGCCAGTTCCGCCCGCCACACCAGCGGCTGGGAGGCCCGCAGCAGCGGCGCGGCCAGCGGGGCGAGCGGGCGCAGAAACCCCGCCAGACGCTCCGCGAGCAGTTCGCGGGCGAAGCCCAGCAGGGCCGTGCCGCGGGCGCGTGCCTGCTGTTCGTGCGCCAGTTCGTGCGCCACGACCGACGCCAGCTCGGCCTCGGTGAGCGTGCGCAGCAGGGGCAGCCCGAGCAGCAGGACGTAGCTGGGCGTCCCGTCGACGCGCGCGGGGCCGAGGGAGGCCTGGACGTCCGGGACCACCCGGACGAGCAGCGGCCTGCGCAGGCCGACCCGGTCGGCCACGTCCCGTACCAGCGCGGCCAGTTCCGGCTCGTCGGCGGGGCGGAGCGCCCGGCCGGGGAGCGGGCCCCGGCCGAAGGCCGCCCGGACCGGCCCGGCCAGCAGCGCCACCGCGGGTGCCAGGAGCAGCCACTCCGCCCGCCACACCAGCGCCGCGCCGACCAGGGCCACCACGAGCACGGCCTGCGGCAGCCAGGCGACGGACAGCAGGGTGGCGGTGAGGGACCAGGTGCGCAGGGGGGACGGGCGTATGTCCATGGCGTTCGCTGTCCTGTCCCCTCATGTCTCGGGTGCACGTCTTCGCGTCGGCGGATTGTGGCATGACAAGGTGGCCGGAGCGGGGGCCGATTATCCGAATCGCTCGAATATTTCGGGAGCCCGCGCGAATCTTCCGGAAGATCGATGCGCCCCAAGGGGTTCGTCCGTCGGCCCGCCGAGGATACGATCGCCGCCATGACAGCTCCGGACTCCGCCGAAACCCCGCACCGGGGGCGGTCCAGCCAGACCGCCACCCTCGCCGAGATCGCCCGTGAGGCCGGTGTCTCGGCCCCGACTGTTTCGAAGGTCCTCAACGGCCGCGCCGACGTCGCCCCGGCGACCCGCAGCCGTGTCGAGGAGCTGCTGCGCGCCCACGGCTACCGGCGCCGCCGCGCCGAGGCCAGCCGCTCGCCGCTGATCGACCTCGTCTTCCACGAGCTGGAGAGCGCCTGGGCGATGGAGGTCATCCGGGGCGTGGAGAACGTGGCCCGCGACGCCGGGCTCAGCGTCGTCCTCAGCGAGAGCGCGGGCCGGCTCACCCCCGGCCGCACCTGGGCCGACCAGGTCGCCGCCCGCCGCCCGCACGGCGTCATCCTCGTCCTGTCCGACCTCGACGAGTCCCAGCGGGCGCTGCTGACCAGCCGCTCCATCCCGTTCGTGGTGATGGACCCGGCCGGCGACCCGGGCGCCGACGTGCCGTCCATCGGAGCCACCAACTGGCAGGGTGGTCTCGCCGCCACCCGGCACCTGGTCGACCTCGGCCACCGCAGGATCGCCGCGATCAGCGGCCCGCAGCGGATGATGTGCAGCCGGGCCCGCGTCGACGGCTACCGCGCCGCCCTGGAGACCGCCGGACTGCCGGTCGACCCCGACCTGGTCCGCACCGGCGACTTCCACCACGACGCCGGCTACCGCCTCGGCCGCGAACTGCTCAGCCTGCCCGACCGGCCCACCGCCGTCTTCGCCGGCAACGACCTCCAGGCGCTCGGCCTGTACGAGGCCGCGCGCGAACTGGGGCTGCGCATCCCCGAGGACCTGAGCGTGGTCGGCTTCGACGACCTGCCGGTGGCCCGTTGGGTGGGCCCGCCGCTGACGACCGTACGGCAGCCGCTGACCGAGATGGCCGAGGCGGCGGCCCGGCTCGTCCTCGAACTGGGCCGGGGCGACGAGGCGCCGGTGGCCACCCGCGTGGAACTGGCGACGAGCCTGGTGGTGCGGGCGAGCACCGGGGCACCCGTGGCCGGAAGTTGACGTATTGACGGGTGGGACGGGCGCCTCCACACTCTGCCGCAGCCAATCGGTGGAACGACCGAATCTTTCGGAGGCACCCGCCCATGAGAACCTCCAGAGCGCTGTCCTCAACCGCCCGCCTGACCGCCCTGGCCGCCGGCGCCGCCGCCGCGCTGACCCTCGCCGCGCCCGCCGCCCACGCCGCCGACCCGCCGCTGCGCGACCTCGCCGCGGCCCAGGGCAAGGTCATCGGCACGGCCGTCACCGGCTCCAAGCTCACCGGCACCTACGGCGACACCGCCGCCCGCGAGTTCTCCTCCCTCACCCCCGGCAACGCCATGAAGTGGGAGTCGGTCGAGCCGACCCGCGGCACCTACAACTGGGCCGAGGCCGACCAGATCGTCGACTTCGCCGAGGCCCACGGCCAGCAGGTGCGCGGCCACACCCTGGTCTGGCACAGCCAGAACCCCGGCTGGCTCGCCAACGGCAGCTGGACCGCCGCTCAGCTCGGGCAGCTCCTCGACGACCACATCGCCACCGAGGTCGGCCGCTACAAGGGCCGCCTCGCCGCCTGGGACGTCGTCAACGAGCCCTTCAACGAGGACGGCACCTACCGGCAGACCCTCTGGTACAACGGCCTCGGCACCGACTACATCGCCCGCGCCCTCACCGACGCCCGCGCCGCCGACCCGGCCGCGAAGCTCTACATCAACGACTACAACGTCGAGGGCGTGAACGCGAAGAGCACCGCCCTGTACAACCTGGTCAAGTCGCTGAAGGAGCGCGGCGTCCCGATCGACGGCGTCGGCCTCCAGGCCCATCTGATCCTCGGTCAGGTGCCCTCCACGCTCCAGCAGAACATCCAGCGCTTCGCCGACCTCGGCGTGGACGTCGCCCTCACCGAGCTGGACATCCGCATGCAGCTGCCCGCGGACACCACCAAGCTCGCCCAGCAGAAGGCCGACTACCAGGCCGTGGTGGCCGCCTGCGCCGCCGTCACCCGCTGCGCCGGCGTCACCGTCTGGGGCTTCACCGACTCCGACTCCTGGATCCCGGACGTCTTCCAAGGCTACGGCGCGGCGACGCCGTACGACGAGAACTACCGGCCCAAGCCCGCCTACTACGGCATCGCGAAGGCGCTCGGCGGCAGCGGCGACGGGGGCACGCCTCCGGCCGGCGCGTGCACCGCCTCGTACAGCGTCGTCAACCAGTGGAACACCGGCTTCACCGGGCAGGTGCGGATCTCCTGCTCCGGGGCGGCGCTGGCGAACTGGAAGGCGAGCTGGACCTTCGGGGCGGGCCAGCGGATCAGCCAGGCGTGGAACGCGACCTGTGCGCAGACGGGGGCGGCCGTCACCTGTTCCAGCGCCTCGTACAACGGGACGGTTCCCGACGGGGGCTCGGTGACGTTCGGCTTCAACGCCGCGTGGAGCGGCAGCGGGGAGAACCCGGTGCCGGTGGTGACGCTGGGCTGAGGGCCGTCCGAGGAGGGCCGCCCGGTCGCGGCCATCCAGGGCCGGAAAAAATCTTCGGAGATTTCCCGCTCCTGTGTCGATCCGGCCGTCCGCCGGTCGACGCAGGAGTGAGAGGCCGGGACGGACCCGGCCCGTGGACCACCGAGGAGTCACCATGCCGCGCTACCTCTCCCTCATCCGCATCGACGAGAACGACAACCCCGGCGGCCCCAGCGACGCCCTCATGCAGCGGATGGGCGAGCTGATCGAGGAGATGACCAAGGCCGGCGTCCTCCTCGACACCGCCGGGCTCACCCCCAGCGCGCAGGGCAGCCGCGTGCACTACGAGGGCGGGCAGATCTCCGTCACCGACGGGCCCTTCACCGAGACCAAGGAGGTCATCGGCGGGTACGCGCTCATGCAGGCCAAGGACAAGGCCGAGGCCCTGGAGTGGACCCAGCGGTTCCTGCGGATCCACGAGCCGGAGTGGACCGTGACGTGTGAGCTGCGCGAGGTCATGGAGGGCTGAGCCTGCTTGGCCGTACGGCCGCACGGGTGTCTGATGGTGGGCTGTGACACCGCAGCCCACCGCCGGCCCCGATCCCGCAGCCGGCGAGCAGCCCGCCGCCGCCGAGACACACCGCGCCATCGAGACCGTCTTCCGGCTGGAGTCGCCGCGCGTCATCGCCGCGGCCGCCCGGCTCGTGCGGGACATCGGCGTCGCCGAGGAGCTGGCCCAGGACGCCCTGGTCGCCGCGCTGGAGCAGTGGCCCCGCGACGGGGTGCCCGACAACCCGGGCGCCTGGCTGACGACCACAGCCCGGCGCCGCGCCGTCGACCTGATCCGGCGCCGCGAGAACCACGCCCGCAAGCTCCAGGAGATCGGCCGCGACCTGCCCGACAGCGTCCCGCCCGAGGACGTCGCCGACCCCGACGCCATCGACGACGACCTGCTCCGGCTCGTCTTCACCGCCTGCCACCCGGTGCTGTCCGCCGACGCCCGGATCGCCCTCACCCTGCGCCTCCTCGGCGGCCTCACCACCGGCGAGATCGCCCGCGCCTTCCTCGTGCCCGAGGCGACGGTCGCGCAGCGCATCGTCCGTGCGAAACGCACCCTCGCCGCGAAGAAGGTCCCCTTCGAGGTGCCCTACGGCCCCGACCGCGCCGCCCGCCTCGGCTCCGTCCTCGACGTCATCTACCTGGTCTTCAACGAGGGATACGCGGCCACCGCCGGCGACGACTGGCTGCGCCCGGCGCTGTGCGAGGACGCGCTGCGGCTCGCCCGCCAGCTCGCCCAGCTGATGCCGAAGGAACCCGAGGTGCACGGCCTGGCCGCGCTGCTGGAGTTCCAGGCCTCCCGCACCGCCGCCCGCACCGGCCCCGACGGCACGCCCGTCCTGCTCCGCGACCAGAACCGCAGCCGCTGGAACCGCATGCTCATCGCCCGCGGCGTCGCCGCCCTGGAACGCGCCGACGCGCTGGCCACGGGCGCGCCCGGCCCGTACGCCCTCCAGGCCGCCATCGCCGCCTGCCACGCGCGCGCGTACACCTACGAGGAGACCGACTGGTCCGCCATCGCCGCCCTGTACGGCCTGCTGGCCGCCCGCTCCCCGTCGCCGGTCGTGGAGCTGAACCGGGCGGTGGCGGTGTCCATGGCCGAGGGACCCGGCCCCGCGCTGGACCTCGTTGACGCCGTCGCCGACCGGCTGGGCGACTACCACCTCCTGCCCAGCGTCCGCGGCGACCTGCTGCTGCGGCTGGGCCGTACGGCCGAGGCGCGGGCGGAGTTCGAGCGGGCGGCGGCTCTGACGGCGAACGAGCGGGAACGGGAACTGCTGCTGCGGCGGGCGGAGGAGTGCGGCTAGGGCCTGTCTTTCGGATCAGCCCGACGCCGGGTGCCCGAGCAGCATGGTCGGTGCGCCGGCCACGCGGGTGAGGAAGACCGTCACCGCGTGCGGGCCGTGCTGCTTCGGCAGCACCTTGCGGCGCAGTTCCTCCGGCTCGACCGCCGACCCGCGCTTCTTCACGGTGAGCACCCCGACCTCCCGCTCCCGCAGCAGCGCCTTCAGCTTCTTGACGTTGAAGGGGAGCCGGTCGGTGATCTCATAGGCGTGGGCGTACGGCGTCGCGTGCAGCTCGTCCGCGGTGACGTACGCGATCGTCGCGTCCAGCAGCCCGCCGCCGACCTGCTCGGCCACCTCGGCCACCAGATGGGCGCGGATGACGGCACCGTCGGGCTCGTACAGGTACCGGCCCACCGGGCGCACCGGCGGGTCGGGCAGGCCGCGGCCGGGGAGGGTGTGCGGACCCGGCAGCAGCGTGGCCCGTACGGTGCCCGGCCGGTCCGTGCCGAACCACAGCACCGCCTCCTTCACGTCCCCGCCGTCCGAGATCCACTCGGCCTCCGCGTCGTCGGGCACCGCCTCGTGCGGGATGCCCGGCGCCACCTTCAGCGCGGCGTACGGGCGCTTGCGGGCCGCCTCCACCGCCCAGGACAGCGGCGGTGAGTAGGCCTCCGGGTCGAAGATCCGGCCGCGCCCGCCGCGCCGGGCCGGGTCGGCGAACACGGCGTCGTACGCGGCCGTGTCCACCTCCGTGACGTCCGCCTCCCGCACCTCGATCAGACCGGCGAGGCCCAGCGCCTCGGCGTTGGCCCGGGCCGTCGCGGCGGTCAGCGGATCCCGGTCGACGGCCAGCACCCGGATGCCGGCCCGGGCCAGCGCGATCGCGTCGCCGCCGATGCCGCAGCACAGGTCGGCGACGGAGGTCACGCCGAGTGCGGCGAACCGCCGGGCCCGGTACGCGGCCACGCTCGCCCGCGTCGCCTGCTCGACCCCGTTCGGGGTGAAGAACATCCGCCCCGCGTCCTGCGCCCCGAACTTCGCCACCGCCCGCTGCCGCAGCCGCGCCTGGCCGAGCGCCGCGGACACCAGCTCGGCCGGGTGGCTGCGGCGCAGCCGTGTGGCGACGGCGAGTTCGTCGGCCGGGTCGGTGCCGCGGACCTCGTCGAGGAGGGCGCGGCCTTCGGGGGAGAGGAGGCGTTCGAGGTCGTTCACCGGGTCATTGTGGGCCAGTCGGTGGATGGTGTGCCGTTCGGCGGCGCGGCCGGGGCGGGTCGGGGGCAGTGGGCTGCGAGGATCCGGCGCCATGCGAGTAGTCGTACAAAACGATGAAAATGGGGCGGCTGTCGGGTGGCGCGGGCGGGGACCGGGCCGGCGTCCGCGGGGTGCGGTGCGGGGCGGGCTCGGGCTGCTGGTCGCCGCCGCGCTCGCCTCCGGCTGTGTGCAGGGCGGTGGGTCCGACGCGGACGTGCGGCCGGCCTTGGGGCAGCAGCAGTCGTCGTCCGCGCCGCCGGCCGCGGGGGCGCACGCCGAGCTGCTGGGCGCCGGGACGGCCGAGAAGGCCGCGAAGGCCGCGCGGGTCGCCGCCGCCAAGCGGTGGGGGCTGGACCGGGTGCCGCTCGTCGCCCCGGCGCCGCCCGCGAAGAAGCCGCGGATCACCACCCGGGACGGCTTCGAGGTCGACGACCACGAGGAGCTGGGGCTGCCGCCCGTCTTCACGACGATCCCGACCAAGAAGAAGATCGTCTTCCTCACGATCGACGACGGCGCCGAGAAGGACCCGGCGTTCCTGCGGATGATGAGGGACCTGAAGATCCCCTACTCGGCGTTCCTCAGCAACTACCTCGTCAAGGACGACTACGGCTACTTCCGGAAGATGCAGGACACCGGGGTCGTCCTGAACAACCACACCCTCCACCACCCCTATCTGCCCGGGCTGTCCTACGCCGAGCAGAAGCGCGAGATCTGCGGCATGCAGGACGTGATCGAGAAGCGCTACGGCCGGCGTCCGACCCTCTTCCGGCCGCCGTACGGGAACTACAACCAGGACACGCTGCGTGCCGCGAAGGCCTGCGGGATCAAGTACGCCCCACTCTGGGACGAGGAGGTCTTCGTCGACCACTGGGAGTACCGCGAGTGGGACCAGGACCTCCACCCCGGCGACATCGTCCTCAGCCACTTCCGGGGGCGGGACGACTGGAAGGGCACGATGCCCGACATGATCCGCCGGTTCCTGAAGAAGGTGACGGACAAGGGGTACGCCGTGGCACGCCTGGAGGACTACCTGTGAGAGCGAGGGGGCTCGCGGCCGCGCTGCTGGCGCTGGTCGCGCTGGTGCCGCTGGCGGGGTGCGCGCAGTCGGTGGATCCCATCGAGAGGCTGGGGAAGAAGGCGGCGGAGCGGGTGCGGTCGCAGGGGCCGGTTCCCGCGGCGGGGCCGCGGGCGCCGGCGCTGCCCCGGGTCGTCGACCGGGTGCGCACCCGGGAGCGGGTGGTCTTCCTGACCTACGACGACGGGGTCGAGCGGGACCCGCGCTTCGTGGACATGGTGCGCGAGCTGCGGCTGCCGGTGGCGATGTTCCTCACGGACAGTGTGGTGGGGCCGGGGTACGGGCACTTCGCGCGGCTGCGCGCGGTGGGGGCGAGCATCGAGAACCACACGCTGGACCACTCGGCGCTGCGGGGGCTGCCGTACGCCGGGCAGCGGGCGGAGATCTGCGGCCAGCAGGAGAAGCTGCGGGCGCGCTTCGGGGTGCGGCCGCGGTTGTTCCGCCCGCCGTACGGCACGTACGACGCGACGACGCTGCGGGCGGCGGGGGGCTGCGGGATCTCGGCGGTGGTGCTGTGGCGGGTGTCGGTGGACGGCGACGGGGGTCTGTCGTACGCCCGTGGCGCGCATCGCCTGCTGCCGGGGGACATCGTGGCGGTGGACCCGGACGAGACGACGGGGACGCCGCTGCGGGAACGGACGGCGCGGCTGCTGGAGGAGGTCAGGGGGCGGGGGCTTCGGGTGGCCCGCCTGGAGGACTACGTGTAGCCGCGGGTGGGTGGGTGGTTGCCCGCGCAGTTCCCCGCGCCCCTGAATGCCTGCGGCGGCCCGTTTCTGCCCGTGGGTGGCTGCGGCGGCGCGGCCGCGATTCTCACCCCCCGTCCCGCGCCGCGCCGCACGGCAATTGGCACTCCGCTTGACCGAGTGCTAATCGCGGTCATAGTCTCGGCTCTGGCACTCCCCCCAGGAGAGTGCCAACAACGCGACGGGCAGGTCCGGCACCCGCGACGACGGATCGACCTGGTCGCCACCTCAGACAGTTAACCCCGTGAGATCTCCGAAGGGGGAGGTCGGATCGTGACGACCGCCAGCTCCAAGGTTGCCATCAAGCCGCTCGAGGACCGCATCGTGGTCCAGCCGCTGGACGCCGAGCAGACCACGGCCTCTGGCCTGGTCATTCCGGACACCGCCAAGGAGAAGCCCCAGGAGGGCGTCGTCCTGGCCGTGGGCCCGGGCCGCTTCGAGGACGGCAACCGCCTTCCGCTCGACGTCTCCGTCGGCGACGTCGTGCTCTACAGCAAGTACGGCGGTACCGAGGTGAAGTACAACGGCGAGGAGTACCTCGTCCTCTCGGCCCGCGACGTCCTCGCGATCATCGAGAAGTAAGCACACTTCACCCGAAGTTTTGCTTTTGAGCTGCGCCCCCGGCCCCCGCGCCCGATAACAAGCCGGGCGCCCGGGGCGCAGTTGTTTTCACCCACAGACTTTCGGAGAGGGCTCCCGCTGTCATGGCGAAGATCCTGAAGTTCGACGAGGACGCCCGTCGCGCCCTCGAGCGCGGCGTCAACAAGCTGGCCGACACGGTCAAGGTGACGATCGGCCCCAAGGGCCGCAACGTCGTCATCGACAAGAAGTTCGGCGCCCCGACCATCACCAACGACGGCGTGACCATCGCCCGTGAGGTGGAGATCGAGGACCCGTACGAGAACCTCGGCGCCCAGCTGGTGAAGGAGGTGGCGACCAAGACCAACGACATCGCGGGTGACGGTACGACCACCGCCACCGTGCTGGCCCAGGCGCTCGTCCGCGAGGGTCTGAAGAACGTCGCCGCCGGCGCCTCCCCGGCCGCCCTGAAGAAGGGCATCGACGCCGCCGTCAAGGCCGTGTCGGAGGACCTGCTCGCCTCGGCCCGCCCGATCGACGAGAAGTCCGACATCGCCGCCGTCGCCGCGCTGTCCGCCCAGGACCAGCAGGTCGGCGAGCTGATCGCCGAGGCGATGGACAAGGTCGGCAAGGACGGTGTCATCACCGTCGAGGAGTCCAACACCTTCGGTCTGGAGCTGGACTTCACCGAGGGCATGGCCTTCGACAAGGGCTACCTGTCGCCGTACTTCGTGACGGACCAGGAGCGCATGGAGGCCGTCCTGGAGGACCCGTACATCCTCATCAACCAGGGCAAGATCTCCGCGATCGCCGACCTGCTGCCGCTGCTGGAGAAGGTCATCCAGGCCGGCTCCTCCAAGCCGCTGCTGATCATCGCCGAGGACGTCGAGGGCGAGGCCCTGTCCACCCTCGTCGTGAACAAGATCCGCGGCACCTTCAACGCCGTCGCCGTCAAGGCGCCCGGCTTCGGTGACCGCCGCAAGGCGATGCTGCAGGACATGGCCGTCCTCACCGGCGCCACCGTCATCTCCGAGGAGGTCGGCCTCAAGCTCGACCAGGTCGGCATCGACGTGCTCGGCTCCGCCCGCCGCGTCACCGTCACCAAGGACGACACCACGATCGTCGACGGCGCCGGCAAGTCCGAGGACGTCCAGGGCCGCGTCGCGCAGATCAAGGCCGAGATCGAGAACACGGACTCCGACTGGGACCGCGAGAAGCTCCAGGAGCGCCTCGCGAAGCTGGCCGGCGGCGTGTGCGTGATCAAGGTCGGCGCCGCCACCGAGGTGGAGCTGAAGGAGAAGAAGCACCGTCTGGAGGACGCCATCTCCGCGACCCGCGCCGCGGTCGAGGAGGGCATCGTCTCCGGTGGTGGCTCCGCGCTCGTCCACGCCGCGAAGGTGCTGGACGGCGGCCTCGGCAAGACCGGCGACGAGGCCACCGGTGTCTCCGTCGTCCGCCGCGCGGTCGTCGAGCCGCTGCGCTGGATCGCCGAGAACGCCGGCCTGGAGGGCTACGTCATCACCTCCAAGGTCGCCGAGCTCGACAAGGGCCAGGGCTTCAACGCCGCCACCGGCGAGTACGGCGACCTGGTCAAGGCCGGCGTCATCGACCCGGTCAAGGTCACCCGCTCCGCCCTGGAGAACGCCGCCTCCATCGCCTCCCTGCTGCTCACGACCGAGACCCTGGTCGTCGAGAAGAAGGAAGAGGAGGAGCCCGCCGCCGCCGGTCACGGCCACGGCCACGCTCACTGAGCCCACGCGCTCGCAGGAAGGCCCCGGCACCGTTCAGGTGCCGGGGCCTTCCCCCTTCGCGGGTGTCACTCGCCGAGTACCCCCAACTGCTCCATCAGGCCCGCGCGGTCGTAGCTCCACCAGCCCTCGCAGATCCGGCCGTCCCGGAAGCGCTGCCAGGTCGTGCCCTCCATGGACACCTCCTGGCCGCTCGCCGGGATGCCCAGGTACTCGCCCTTGTGGCGGCCCAGCCACATCCAGCGCGTGCACACCCGGTCGTCCTGCGCGATCTGGTCGTCCACGCGGAAGCCGAAGTCGAAGGCCGCACGCCAGCCCGCGTACTGGTCGCGCACCGCGGCCACGCCCTGTACCGGGTGCGGATAGGACGGGTCGTGGTCGACGTAGTCGTCCGTGACGTGCTCGCCGATGCGGTCCGGTTCCATCGAGCCCATCGCCGCGAAGAACGTCCGAGCCGCGAGCAGGTTCAGCTGTTCGTCGCGGACCACGTCGAGGTCCGTGAAGGTCGGCATCTCGTCGCAGAGCGCGACCATCTCCCGGAAGATCTTGTCCGTCTCGGGCAGGTTCGAGTTCCGCATCGCCTCCTCGTACGACGGGAACTCCACGATCTCGATCACATGTGCGGCGTCCGAGCGGTCCTTGCCGACCAGCGCGTGCGTCGCCGTGCGCTTGCCGCGGGTCGCCTCGACCCACGCGTCCATCAGCCGGTTCATCTCGTCGAGCCGGCTGGTCCTGCAGTCGATGAGCTGTACGAAGGTCATGGTGCCGCCGCCTTCCGGTCCCCCGTGGGTTTCCGGTCATCCGCCCGGTCCATTTTCCCACCGGAGGCGCCGGGCCACCTGTCCGCTACCGCGGCCCGTACTTGCGGCCCGTCTTCGAGGTGATCCCGCCCAGCATGCCCCGCGGCACCAGCTTCGCCGCGCCCATCAGCACCTTGTAGCGGGGGTCCGGGATGGAGAGGGTCTTGCCCCGCGCGAGGTCGGCGAGGGCCGACGCCACCAGCTTGTCCGCGTCCAGCCACATCCAGCCGGGGATGTTGTCCGTGCCCATGCCGGCCCGCTGGTGGAACTCCGTGCGCACGAAGCCCGGGCACAGCGCCATCAGACGGACGCCGCTCCCGGCCAGGTCCTTCGCCGCGCCCTGGGTGAACTGCACGACCCACGCCTTGGAGGCGCCGTACGTGCCGCGCGGCACGAACGCGGCGACCGACGCCACGTTCACCACACCGCCCCGGCCGCGCTCGCGCATCGCCTCCGCCGCCGCCGACGTCAGCCGGAGCACCGCCTCGCAGTGCACCTTCAGCATCCGCAGCTCGTCGGCCATGGACACGTCCAGATAGCGGCCCTTGTTGCCGAAGCCGGCGTTGTTCACCAGCAGGTCGACGGGGTTGCGGCGGTCGCCGACCCGTTCGGCCACCGCCTCGATGCCCTTGTCCTCGGCGAGGTCGGCCGTGAGGACCTCCGCCTCGATGCCGTGCCGGTCGTGCAGCTCGGTCGCCTGCTCGCGCAGCCGGGCGGTGTCCCGTGCCACCAGCACCAGGTCGTGTCCGTCCGCCGCCAGCCGCCGCGCGAACGCGGCACCGATCCCCGCGGTCGATCCCGTAATCAGAGCCGTTGTCATGGGCCAAGCGTAGGTGCCCGGACCGACGGCGTCCGCTGCGCTGAGCCCCGGTCAGACGCCCTGCGGCTCCCCGTACTTCTCCACGTACGCGCGGGCCGCCGCCAGCGCCTCCGGGTGCAGCGCCGTACCCGCCGCCAGCAGCCGCGGCAGCAGCGTGCGCTCCGTGGTCGTCGCGCGGAACTCCAGCGCGGCCGTGATGCCGTGGTCCGGGCGGTGCACGATCTCGATGCTGTCGCCCGCGCGGATCTCGCCGGGCTCGATCACCCGCAGATAGGCCCCCGTCGCGCCCTTGCGCGTGAACCGCTTCACCCAGCCCGGCTCCCCCAGATGGCCCTGGAAGGTACGGCAGGGGATGCGCCCCGAGGTCACCTCCAGCAGCACCGCGCCGCCGATCAGCCACCGCTCGCCGATCAGCGCATCCGACACGTCGAGGCCCTCGGTGGTGAGGTTCTCGCCGAAGCTGCCGTTGCGCAGGGTCCGACCCAGCTCGCGTTCCCAGTCGTCGAGGTCCTCGCGGGCGAACGCGTACACCGCCTGGTCGTCGCCGCCGTGGTGGCGGGTGTCGCACACCGCGTCCCCGGCCAGCCCGCTCGCCCCGACGCCCTTGGGTCCGGGCGCCGCCACCCGCACCGGGCCCTCCACCGGGCGCTTGTCGATGCCGGTCAGGCCCTGCGGCTGGTCCGTGTAGGGGACGGCCTGCGCCTGTCCGACATTCACCGAGAGAAGCTTCATGCCCGCACGGTAGGCCACCCCGGCTCAAAGTGTCGACGCATTATTGGCCACCGTGTCCAAGAATCACTTATGCTCAGAGGGTGATCGAGGCCCGCCATCTCCGCGTCCTGCGCGCCGTCGCCGCCACCGGCTCCTTCTCGGCGGCGGGGCGGGAGCTCGGGTGCACCCAGCCCGCCGTCAGCCAGCAGATGAAGGCCCTGGAGGCCTCGGTCGGCACCCCGCTGCTGGTGCGCAGCGGCCGCGAGATGCGGCTGACCCAGGCGGGGGAGGCGCTGGTCCGGCACGCGGCCGGGATCCTCGCCGGGCTGACCGCCGCCGAGGAGGAGGTCGCCGCCATCGCGGGCCTGCGCGCGGGCCGGGTCCGGCTGGTGTCCTTCCCCAGCGGCAGCTCCACCCTGGTCCCGACCGCGCTGGCCGCCCTGCGCGCCGCGCACCCCGGCACCCGGGTCTCCCTGGAGGAGGCCGAGCCGCCGCAGTCCGTGGACAAGCTGCGGGCCGGCGACTGCGACATCGCCCTGGCCTTCCGCTACGAGGGCGCGGCCGTCGCCGACGAGTGGGACGACCTCGTCGTACGGCCCCTGCTGCGCGACCCGCTGATCGCCCTCGTGCCGGAGCGGCACCCCCTCGCGCGCTCCGCCGCCCCGGCGGGGTCCGTCGCCATCGGCGCGCTGGCCGGCGAGCCGTGGATCGCCGGGTGCCCACGCTGCCGCGGGCAGTTGGTGGAGGTCTGCGAGGCCGCGGGATTCACCCCGCGCATCGACTTCGCCACCGACGACTACCCGGCCGTGGTCGGCCTGGTCGGCGCCGGCCTCGGGGTGGCCGTGCTGCCCCAGCTCGCGGTGGAGTCCGTACGGCCTCGCGGCGTACGCATGTTGACGCTTGAACCGTCAGTGCGCCGTGAGGTCGTGGCCCTCACGCTCCCCGACCTCGCCCAGGTGCCGGCGGTGGCGGCGACGCTGGAGCAGCTGGCCCGGGCCGCGGCCCGCTAGGCCCCTTTGTGCGCGGGTGCACGAAGTGAGGGCACGCGTGTGCGTGCCCTCTGTTTCGAAGAAACGTTCCTTCAGTTGTTCGAAGCGACGTCGCCGCCTGCTGCCGACGCCGACACCAGCCGGTTGCGCGCCCGCCCCATCAGTTCCTCGCGCTCGTCCTCCGTCAACCCGCCCCACACGCCGTACGGTTCCCGTACCGCCAGCGCGTGTGCCGCGCACTGGGCGCGGACCGGGCACCTCATGCAGACCTCCTTGGCCGAGTTCTCGCGAGCGCTGCGAGCGGCACCTCGCTCGCCCTCCGGATGGAAGAACAGCGAGCTGTCCACCCCGCGGCATGCAGCCAGGAGCTGCCAGTCCCACAGGTCCGCGTTCGGTCCGGGAAGGCGGGAGAAATCTGCCATTGCGTGACCCCTTGCAGCCGTTTCGAGCGGATACGGTGCCCACGACCGTACATCTACGATCTAAGGAGATGAAAATATGACTCATTGCGAATCTAGCCTCAGACACTGGTAGATGGGAAGAAATAGGGCCGAATGGGGCACGGTTGTGATGAAAGCTTGAGGGTCTGCCGCGCGCATCTCCGCTGTATCCGCCCCCTCACGTAGAGTGCTCAAGATGGCACACGGCCCCGTAACTCTTTCGAGTGACCGTCGTTGAGAGTGCGGAGGCGGTTGAAAACACAAGCGCTCGGGCAGGCGTCCGAGACGGTCGACCGCACAGGTGACGATTTCGTACCAGCCTGGAGGCACAAGGTGACGCGCATCAGCTGCGGAGGGCGGCCATGACTTCCGTCCTCGTCTGCGACGACTCCCCGCTTGCCCGAGAGGCGCTCCGCCGCGCGGTCGCGACCGTGCCCGGCGTCGAGCGCGTGACGACGGCGGCCAACGGCGAGGAAGTCCTCCGCCGCTGGGGCGCCGACCGTTCCGACCTGATCCTGATGGACGTCCGCATGCCCGGTCTGGGCGGCGTGGAAACCGTCCGCCGGCTGCTGTCCGCGGACCCCGGCGCGCGCATCATCATGCTCACCGTCGCCGAGGACCTCGACGGCGTCGCCCTCGCGGTGGCCGCCGGCGCCCGCGGCTACCTGCACAAGGACGCCTCCCGCGCCGAGCTGCGGGCCACGGTCACCCAGGCGCTCGCCGACCCGACCTGGCGGCTGGCCCCGCGCAGGCTGCGCTCGGCCGAGATGGGCGCCGCGCCCACCCTCACCGCCCGCGAGATCCAGGTCCTGGAGGGCATGAGCCACGGCCGGTCCAACGCCGAGATCGGCCGTGAGCTGTTCCTCTCCGAGGACACGGTCAAGACGCACGCCCGGCGCCTGTTCAAGAAGCTCGGCGCCTCGGACCGCGCGCACGCCGTGGCGCTCGGCTTCCGGTGGGGCCTGGTGCGCTAGGCCGTGTCCGTCGCGGACACGACCCGGGGCGCTCCACGGATCGCAGCGGGGGCGGGGCTGCCCCCGCCCGCCGTGGAGCGGCGGTCCCGGCGACGGCCGCGGGCCGTACCGGTGGCGCACGGCGCACGCGCGGCACGCGCGCGTGGGCCGTGTCCTTCCGGGCTGTCCACGTGGTCCGACCTGGGTGTGCGCCCCCCGCAGTGCCCCGTTCCGCCCGCCGCCGGCGGGGTGTGTGACGAGGCCCGCCGACGGCCCGCTGCTCGTTTCGGCGCGGATGCCGCATCCTTGAGGTGTGGAGTTCCTCGGGGAGTCGGTCGAGCGGAAGGGGAGGGCGCAGGGGATGAGTTCCGGCGCACCTGCTCATAACGCTTCGGTGCACAACGACGGGCACGGTGCCGCGGACCCTTCGGCCGCAGGGCACCATGGACCGATGCGTGACGACGAGGCGGCCACTCCTGCCCAGGGGGCGATCGGCTCCCTCGTGCACCGCGCCGTCGACGGGGACGAGCAGGCCACGCACGATCTGCTCGCCCATGTCCACCCCCTCGCCCTGCGCTACTGCCGTACGCGGCTGTCCCGGCTGCCCGGCGACGCCCGCCACTTCGTCGAGGACCTCGCACAGGAGGTCTGCGTCGCCGTCCTGCTCGCGCTGCCCCGCTACAAGGACACCGGCCGTCCCTTCGAGGCGTTCGTCTTCGCCATCGCCGCCCACAAGGTCGCCGACCTGCAGCGGGCCGCGATGCGTCACCCCGGCTCGACGGCCGTGCCGTCCGACGAGATGCCCGAGCGGCCCGACGACTCCCTCGGCCCCGAGGAGCGCGCCCTGCTCAGCAGCGACGCCGAATGGGCCAAGAAACTGCTGGCCAACCTGCCCGAGAACCAGCGCGAGCTGCTCCTGCTGCGCATCGCCGTGGGCCTCACCGCGGAGGAGACCGGGCAGATGTTGGGAATGTCACCCGGCGCCGTCCGGGTCGCCCAGCACCGCGCGCTGAGCCGGCTCCGGGCGCTCGCCGAGCAGTAACTGGGCCTGGCCCCGGCCGGATCGGCACCTTGGTCGAACAGGCGACCACTGGATTCCGTACGAACATACGAAGCCGGATGCGGTCGCGGACCGTGGAATGAGACGGGTCCATCTCCCGTTAGCATGGACATCCGCACCGATCAAGGCCATTTGGGGAAGGTGTCATGACTGCCAACGTCGACGGAGTGCCCGACAAATTCGCGACCCTCGGGCTGACCTACGACGACGTGCTGCTGCTGCCGGGTGCATCCGAGGTGCTCCCCAACGCGGTCGACACCTCGTCCCGTATCTCCCGCAATGTCCGGGTCAACATTCCGCTCCTGTCCGCCGCCATGGACAAGGTCACCGAGTCGCGCATGGCGATCGCGATGGCCCGCCTCGGCGGCGTCGGTGTCCTGCACCGCAACCTGTCCATCGAGGACCAGGTCAACCAGGTCGACCTGGTGAAGCGGTCCGAGTCCGGCATGGTCACCGACCCGATCACCGTGCACCCGGAGGCCACGCTCGCCGAGGCTGACGCGCTGTGCGCCAAGTTCCGGATCAGCGGTGTCCCGGTCACCGACCCGGCGGGCAAGCTGCTGGGCATCGTCACCAACCGTGACATGGCCTTCGAGACCGACCGCAGCCGCCGCGTGCACGAGGTCATGACCCCGATGCCGCTGGTCACCGGCAAGGTCGGGATCTCCCGCCCGGACGCCATGGAGCTGCTGCGCAAGCACAAGATCGAGAAGCTGCCGCTCGTCGACGACGAGGGCGTCCTCAAGGGCCTGATCACCGTCAAGGACTTCGTCAAGGCGGAGAAGTACCCGAACGCCGCCAAGGACGCCGAGGGCCGTCTGCTCGTCGGCGCCGCCGTCGGCGCCAGCCCCGAGGCGCTGGAGCGCGCCCAGGCGCTCGCCGCGGCCGGCGTGGACTTCCTGGTCGTCGACACCTCCCACGGCCACAACAGCAACGCCCTGAGCTGGATGGCGAAGATCAAGTCGGCGGTGAACGTCGACGTGATCGGCGGCAACATCGCCACCCGTGACGGCGCCCAGGCGCTGATCGACGCCGGTGTCGACGGCATCAAGGTCGGTGTCGGCCCGGGCTCGATCTGTACGACCCGGGTGGTCGCCGGCATCGGTGTCCCGCAGGTCACCGCCATCTACGAGGCCGCCCTCGCGGCCCGGCCCGCGGGCATCCCCGTCATCGGCGACGGCGGCCTGCAGTACTCCGGCGACATCGGCAAGGCGCTCGCCGCCGGTGCCGACACGGTGATGCTGGGCAGCCTCCTCGCGGGCTGCGAGGAGTCGCCGGGCGAGCTGATGTTCATCAACGGCAAGCAGTTCAAGTCGTACCGCGGCATGGGCTCGCTGGGCGCCATGCAGTCCCGCGGCCAGGGCCGGTCGTACTCCAAGGACCGCTACTTCCAGGCGGAGGTCGCCTCCGACGACAAGCTCGTCCCCGAGGGCGTCGAGGGCCAGGTGCCCTACCGCGGCCCGCTCGCCAACGTCCTGCACCAGCTGGTCGGCGGCCTGCGCCAGACCATGGGGTACGTGGGGGCCGCCACCATCGCGGAGATGGAGTCCAAGGGCCGCTTCGTGCGCATCACCGCGGCGGGCCTGAAGGAGAGCCACCCGCACGACATCCAGATGACGGTCGAGGCGCCGAACTACAGCAAGAAGTGAGCCACGCGCACGCGTGCCGCGCATGAGGGCGGCCCCGGGATGCTCCGGGGCCGCCCTTGCTGTACCCGTCGGCGATACTGGTAGACGCTGCAACGCATCAGGGAAAGGCCACCAACGTGACTGAGATCGAGATCGGGCGCGGCAAGCGCGGCCGCCGGGCGTACGCCTTCGACGACATCGCCGTCGTCCCCAGCCGCCGTACGCGGGACCCGAAGGAGGTCTCGATCGCCTGGCAGATCGACGCCTACCGCTTCGAGCTGCCCTTCCTGGCGGCCCCGATGGACTCCGTCGTCTCCCCGGCGACCGCGATCCGCATCGGCGAGCTGGGCGGCCTCGGCGTGCTCAACCTCGAAGGCCTGTGGACGCGGTACGAGGACCCGCAGCCGCTGCTCGACGAGATCGCCGGGCTGCCGGTCGAGACGGCGACCCGCCGCATCCAGGAGATCTACGCCGCTCCCATCAAGGAGGAGCTGATCGGCCGGCGCATCAAGGAGGTGCGCGACGCGGGCGTGGTCACCGCCGCCGCGCTCTCCCCGCAGCGCACGGCCCAGTTCTCCAAGGCCGTCGTGGACGCGGGCGTGGACATCTTCGTCATCCGCGGTACGACGGTGTCGGCGGAGCACGTGTCGTCCTCGCACGAGCCGCTGAACCTGAAGCAGTTCATCTACGAGCTGGACGTCCCGGTGATCGTCGGCGGCTGCGCCACCTACACCGCGGCCCTGCACCTGATGCGCACGGGTGCCGCGGGCGTGCTCGTCGGCTTCGGCGGCGGCGCCGCGCACACCACGCGCAACGTGCTCGGCATCCAGGTCCCGATGGCCACGGCCGTGGCGGACGTGGCCGCCGCCCGCCGCGACTACATGGACGAGTCCGGCGGCCGGTACGTGCACGTGATCGCGGACGGCGGCGTCGGCTGGTCCGGCGACCTGCCCAAGGCGATCGCCTGCGGCGCCGACGCGGTGATGATGGGCTCGCCGCTCGCCCGCGCGACGGACGCGCCGGGCCAGGGCCACCACTGGGGCATGGAGGCCGTCAACGAGGAGCTGCCGCGCGGCAAGAAGGTCGACCTCGGCACGGTCGGCACGATCGAGGAGGTCCTCACCGGCCCCTCGCACACGCCGGACGGCTCGATGAACTTCTTCGGCGCCCTGCGCCGCGCGATGGCCACCACCGGCTACAGCGAGCTGAAGGAGTTCCAGCGCGTCGAGGTGACGGTCGCGGACTCCCAGCACCGCCGGTAGGCAGTACGCAGCACGGCCGAGGGCCGGTCACTCCCGAGAGGAGTGACCGGCCCTTTCGCATGCCCTGTTGTACCTGGTCAGGGGGCGCATTGCGGGGGAGGGGGCGCGCGGTTGCGTTCGGGGCGAATGGGGGCCGAACGGGCGTAGGGCGGCGGTAGTGTCCGTGATCGGCGACCCAAGCTCTCTGGGCCGCCCCCTTCCAAGGACATGGTTCCGGACCCCCGCCCGCGGGGCCCGGCCCGCGTTCCGAAACGGACCGTCCACCCGGGCTATTGGGCGGTGTCGTGGAAGGGGGCGCCCATGGGACGCCATCGCAAGCCCACTCGCTGGGATGGGATCCGGCTTCGGCTGGTGAAGTTCCGGAGGAGGTGGATCTTGCGACTTTTCGGATGGTGAGCGGCCGTCCCTATGAAAGCTAGGGACGGACACCCGTGATCCATCAGGAGCCTGCTGCAGTAACCGGCTGCGGTGGGCTCCACCTCCCAAGTTACCGGGGGGCGATTCCCCACGCCACCAGTCCCGGCCCCCCACGCCCCCACGCGCCCCCAGTCACAACCGATGCGCCGCCCCCGTAGGCGTCGCCCCCCGCGTGTCCAGGAGGAGCTGGGCCTTTACCGACAGGCCCTGGAGGTCGTAGGTGCGGTGTTGCTGGAGGAGGATCGTGAGGTCCGCGTCGGCCGCCGCCTCGTAGAGGGAGTCCGCGCGGGGGACCGGGCGGTCCAGGACGCTCCAGGTCGGGACGTGCGGGTCGTGGTAGCTGACGGCGGCGCCGAGCCGCATCAGGCCCGTGGCGATCTCCTCGGCGGGGGTGTTCTGCTGGTCGGCGAGGTCGGCCTTGTAGGTGACGCCCAGCAGCAGCACGCGCGCGCCGCGCGCCGACTTGCCGTGCTCGTTGAGCAGGGCGGCGGCGCGCTGGACGACGTACCGGGGCATACGGGCGTTGACCTGCTGGGCCAGTTCCACCATGCGCAGGCCGCGGCCGCCCTGCGCGGTCAGGTCCTGCGGGACGGAGTGGCCGCCGACGCCGGGGCCGGGGCGGAAGGCCTGGAAGCCGAACGGCTTGGTCTCCGCGCAGCGCACGACGTCCCACAGGTCGACGCCCAACTCGTGGCACAGCACGGCCATCTCGTTGACCAGGGCGATGTTGACGTGCCGGTAGTTGGTCTCCAGCAGCTGCACGGCCTCCGCCTCGCGCAGCCCGCGCGCGCGGACCACCTTGTCGGTGATCCGGCCGTAGAACGCGGCGGCGGACTCGGTGCAGGCGGGGGTGAGGCCGCCGATGACCTTCGGGGTGTTGGCCGGGGTGAAGGCGCGGTTTCCGGGATCCACCCGGCTGGGCGAATGGGCGAGGTGGAAGTCGCGGCCCGCGCGCAGGCCGGACACCTCTTCGAGGAGGGGCCGCAGGAAGTCCTCGGTGGTGCCGGGGTGGACCGGCGATTCCAGGATGACGGTGGTGTGCGGGCGCATGTGCCCGGCGAGGGTGCGGGCCGCCGACTCCAGCTGGGACAGGTCGAGGCCGCCGTCGGGGGCGCGCGGTGTGGGCACGCACAGGACGGCCGTGCGGACCCGGCCGAGTTCGGCGGGGCCGGTGGCCTGGCGGAAGCCGAGGGCGAGCATCCGGCGCAGTTCGGCGGGGCTGAGGGAGCCGGCCTCCGGGCCCGTGCGGTAGCCGACCGTGGGGATGCCGGCGGCGACGGCTGCCTGGGCCAGGGGCAGGCCGAGCGGGCCGAGTCCGATGACGGCGAGATCTGCGGGCATGGCGTGGGCCGTCCTTCCCAGTAACCGAAGCGGGACAGGCGCGCAAGCCCGGTGGACACAACGGGCGAGCGCACTGTCAGACTAGGAGTAAATATGACCGTTATGTGGGATTGATCCGCCTCGTTTCGGAAGGTGTTTCCGCGCGCGTTCCCGCACGTTGTCCACAGGCTGGGGGTGCGTGGTGGCTGAAGTGGGGCAAGACGGTCAGACTCTGGGTAGGAGCCAGCCGACGATCGGGAGGCAGCGGTGAGGACAGCGACACTGGGGCCGGCACAGCGCGCGGAGTCACTCGCGGCGATGGCGGAGCGGGAACTGGACGTGCTGGTGGTCGGCGGCGGTGTCGTCGGCGCCGGCAGCGCCCTGGACGCCGTGACGCGCGGTCTGTCCACCGGGCTGGTCGAGGCGCGCGACTGGGCGTCGGGCACCTCCAGCCGGTCCAGCAAGCTGATCCACGGCGGCCTGCGCTATCTGGAGATGCTCGACTTCGCGCTCGTCCGCGAGGCGCTGAAGGAGCGCGGCCTGCTGCTGGAGCGCCTCGCCCCGCACCTGGTGAAGCCGGTGCCGTTCCTGTACCCGCTCCAGCACAAGGGCTGGGAGCGGCTGTACGCCGGGTCGGGCGTCGCGCTCTACGACGCGATGTCGATGGCCCGCGGGCACGGCCGCGGCCTGCCGGTGCACCGTCATCTGACCCGCCGTCACGCCCTGCGTGTGGCGCCCTGCCTGAAGAAGGACGCCCTGGTCGGGGCGCTGCAGTACTACGACGCCCAGATGGACGACGCCCGCTTCGTGGCCACGCTGGTGCGCACGGCCGCGGCGTACGGCGCCAAGGCCGCCAACCGCGCGCGGGTGACCGGGTTCCTGCGCGAGGGCGAGCGGGTGGTCGGCGCCCGGGTGCAGGACGTGGAGGCGGGCGGGGAGTACGAGATCCGCGCCAAGCAGATCGTCAACGCCACGGGCGTGTGGACCGACGACACGCAGGCCATGGTGGGGGAGCGGGGGCAGTTCCACGTCCGCGCCTCCAAGGGCATCCACCTCGTCGTGCCCCGCGACCGCATCAGCTCCTCCACCGGGCTGATCCTGCGCACCGAGAAGTCCGTGCTGTTCGTCATCCCCTGGGGCCGGCACTGGATCGTCGGCACGACCGACACCGAGTGGAACCTGGACAAGGCCCACCCGGCCGCCTCCAGCGCCGACATCGACTACCTGCTGGAGCACGTGAACTCCGTCCTCGCGGTGCCGCTCACCCGCGACGACGTCGAGGGCGTGTACGCCGGTCTGCGCCCGCTGCTGGCCGGCGAGTCCGACGCCACCAGCAAGCTGTCGCGCGAGCACACCGTCGCCCACCCGGCGCCGGGCCTGGTCGTGGTCGCGGGCGGCAAGTACACGACGTACCGGGTGATGGCCAAGGACGCCGTCGACGAGGCCGTCCGCGGGCTCGACCTGCGCGTCGCCGACTGCGTCACGGAGGACGTGCCGCTGCTCGGCGCGGAGGGCTACCGCGCGCTGTGGAACGCGCGGGCGCGGATAGCGGCCCGCACGGGGCTGCACGTGGTGCGCGTCGAGCATCTGCTGAACCGTTACGGCTCGATGGCCGAGGAGGTCCTGGACCTCGTCGTCGCCGACCCCTCGCTCGGCGCGCCCCTGCAGGCCGCCGACGACTACCTGCGCGCCGAGATCGTCTACGCCGCCTCGCACGAGGGCGCCCGGCACCTGGACGACGTCCTGACCCGGCGTACCCGCATCTCCATCGAGACCTTCGACCGGGGCACCCGCAGCGCCCGCGAGGCCGCCGAGCTGATGGCCCCTGTGCTCGGCTGGGACAAGGAGCAGGTCGAACGCGAGGTCGAGCACTACGAGAAGCGCGTCGAGGCCGAGCGCGAGTCGCAGCTGCAGCCCGACGACCGGACGGCGGACGCGGCACGGCTGGGGGCGCCGGACATCGTCCCGTTGTGACGCGGCCGCCGGTCCCGCTGTCCCCCGCCCTCTTGGCGGTCCGTCATCCACCCTTTCGGAACGTTCCGTTCCGGCCCACCGTGCACGGAACGGAAGGTTCCGGGTGCGGTGCGTCGGGGGGACCCTCGGTGCGTCGGGCACTTGTCGGGTGAGGGACAATGGAGGCTCTGTCAGGGCGGGTTGCAGAGGGGACGCATGTCGGAGGCGGAGCGGGCGGGGACATCCCGTCAGGACAAGAGCGCACGTCTCCTCGCCGGGCGCTACCGGCTGGGAGACGTACTCGGCCGCGGCGGCATGGGCACGGTGTGGCGCGCCGAGGACGAGACCCTCGGCCGCACGGTCGCCGTCAAGGAGCTGCGGTTCCCTTCGAACATCGACGAGGAGGAGAAGCGCCGGCTCATCACGCGCACCCTGCGTGAGGCCAAGGCAATCGCGCGGATCCGGAACACCAGCGCGGTCACGGTGTACGACGTCGTCCAGGAGGACGACCGGCCCTGGATCGTGATGGAACTCGTCGAGGGCAAGTCCCTCGCCGAGGTCATCCGCGAGGACGGGCTGCTGGAGCCCCGGCGCGCGGCGGAGGTCGGCCTCGCCGTCCTCGACGTGCTGCGCTCGGCCCACCGCGAGGGCATCCTGCACCGCGATGTGAAGCCGTCCAACGTGCTGATCGCCGAGGACGGCCGGGTCGTGCTCACCGACTTCGGCATCGCGCAGGTCGAGGGCGACCCGTCCATCACCTCCACCGGCATGCTCGTCGGCGCCCCCTCCTACATCTCCCCCGAGCGCGCCCGCGGCCACAAGCCCGGACCGGCCGCCGACCTGTGGTCGCTGGGCGGCCTGCTGTACGCGGCGGTCGAGGGCGTCCCGCCGTACGACAAGGGCTCCGCGATCGCCACGCTCACCGCGGTGATGACCGAGCCGCTGGACGAGCCGAAGAACGCCGGCCCGCTCAGGGACGTCATCTACGGCCTGCTCACCAAGGACCCGGACCAGCGGCTGGACGACGCGGGCGCCCGCGTGCTGCTCAACGCGGTGATCAACGCCCCGGACCCGAAGGAGGCCGGACCGGAGGCGCTGGACGCGACCCGGGTCGTACCGCTGCCCCCGCAGCCGGACGCGCCCTCGGGACGCGGCGGCGCGGCCCGGCCCGCCGGCAAGCGGGGCGAGGACGCGGCCGACCGGCTGCGCGGCGCGCTGCGGTCCGTGCGCAAGGCGGCCGGAGCGGTCGGGGCGTCCGGCGCGGCGACCGGCGCCGCCGGATCCGAGGCCGGTGCGGTCGGGACGGCCGCCGATGCCCGCACGACCACCGCGCGCGGGACGTCCGGCGCCGGTACGGCGGGCCCGGCCGCGGGCCCCGCAGCGGTCACCTCGGCGTCCCCGGCGCCGGGCATCGGGCAGCAGGGCACCGGCCGGCCGGGCGCCCGGTCCGGCTGGGGCGTCGTACCGCCGCCGGACCTCGACCTGCCGCCGCGGCCCGTGCCGCGGGCGCCGCTCACCGACGTCGTACCCCGCCGCACCCTGGTGATCATCGCGGTCGCGGTGGTGCTGGCCGTGCTGGGCACCGTCCTCGCCTTCGCGCTCAGCGGGGACGACGACGGCGGCTCCAACGGCGCGCGCGGCAAGGGCGGTTCGGGTGCCGTCGCCAGTGCCTCCCCCAAGGAGGACACCGGCGCCGCCACCGGCCCCGACGGGGGCGCGTCCGCCTCCGCGCCGAACGGCGCGGGCAGCACGCCCGGCACCGGCACGACGCCAAGCGGCGGCACGGCGTCCGCGAGCGCGGGCGGCGACGCGGACGCCGACGCGGTCGCCACCACCTACAAGGGCGGCCAGGGGTACGCGATCGGGCTGCCTGAGGGCTGGAAGTTCCAGAAGACGAGCTCTGCCGGCGACCGCTTCACCGGTCCGGACGGCCAGAAGCTGCTCATCGGCTGGACCACCACACCGAAGGACGACCCGGTCGCGGACTGGCGGAACCAGGAGCGCTCCATGCAGCGCGCCCAGTACGACCGCATCCGCATCGAGAAGGTGGGCTACCGGGGCTGGAACGCGGCCGACTGGGAGTTCACCTACGCCGACGACGGCACGACGTACCGGACCATCGACCGCGGCTTCGTCGTGAACAGCCACCTCGGGTACGGCCTGATGTACACCGCGAAGGCCGACGACTGGCACGGCGACCTGCGCAAGAACACCTGGCGGACGCTGACCGAGACGTTCGCGCCGAAGAAGTGAGGGAGCGCCCTCCGCAAAGTGGCAGCTGAGATACCGGCACAGGATCTCGCATCCCCTCTTTGCGGGTTGCCTCCGGCACGTATCGTGAGTGCTTGCGGACCGTACGCATCCGGGTAGAGGTGCGGAACGGGACGAGAGGCGAACGGAATTGACCGACCGGGCGGCCGGGGGAGGCACCGTGGACGACTACGCGGGACGGGTACTCGCCGACCGCTACCGCCTGCCGCTGCCCCCCTCCGACGAGTACGAACTCACCGAGACGCGGGCCTTCGACACCTACAGCGGACAGGAAGTCCTGGTCCGCCAGGTGCCGTTGCCGGAGGTCGTCGAGGCGGAGGTGCTCGACGCCGAGGGGCTGCCCGAGGGGTTCACGGCACGTGAGCGCACGGGCGGAGCGCGCGTCCCCGGTGCCCGCCGCCCCGGCGCCGGCCCAGGCACCAGCACTCGGCGGCCCGCCGACCCGGTCGTCCGGCGCGCGCTGGAGGCCGCCCAGGCCGCCGCGCGGATCCCCGACCATCCCCGGCTCGACCAGGTCTTCGACGTCTTCGCCGAGGGCGGCTCCCTGTGGATCGTCAGCGAACTGGTGGCCGCCCGGCCGCTGGCTGCGCTGCTCGCCGAGCAGCCCCTGACGCCGTACCGCGCGGCCGAGGTCGCCGCCGACGTCCTCACCGCGCTGCGCGCGCTGCACGCCCACGGCTGGGTGCACCGCAACATCACCGCCCGCACGGTCCTCGTCTGCGACGACGGCCGCGTGATGCTCACCGGCCTGGCGGTCGGCGCGGCGGAGGAGGCGCTGTGCGGGTACGACCCCGTGCCGCCGCCGGACGGCGAGGACGGGGGCGGGGGCGGGGCGGTGGCGCCAGGCGGCACGTTCGCCGGGCCCAACTCCGTACCCAATGGCCCGGGGTCCCGTCCCGGGTCCGTCGGTGCGCAGGGGGTGTCCGGGGCATACGGCGCTCCCGGTGGTCCCGGCCCGGGCAGCCCCGGTGGCCCCGGCGGTCCCGGTGGGGCACAGCAGCGCGCGTACGGCGGCCCCGCCGGCCCCGAGCCGCACGCCCCGTCCGGTCCCTACGGCGGCGCCGCAGCCCTGCGGCCCCCCGCGGGAGGCGCCTCCGCCGGAGGCGCGGGGCTTCCCGACCCCGAGGCCGCCCGGCGGGCCGCCATCCAGGCGCGGGTCTCCGGAGGGCTCCCGGCCGCCGGTGCCGAGCCGGGGCACGGGGCCTCGGGCGCCCTCGGCGACAGGACGGACGGCGGCGGGGACGTCCGCGCCGCCCGGGCCGGCGCCATCGCCGCCTACCGGGCCGGGGCACGCGCCGCCGCCCGCGTCCAGGAGGAGGGGCAGAACGGCCGTATCGCCCTGCCCGGCGCCCGGCCGCCCGCGGCCGGCGACACCGCCCCGGCGCCCCCGCCGGGCCAGATCG
The DNA here is from genome assembly GCF_014656055.1 of Streptomyces griseosporeus. Classification (GTDB taxonomy): domain Bacteria; phylum Actinomycetota; class Actinomycetes; order Streptomycetales; family Streptomycetaceae; genus Streptomyces; species Streptomyces griseosporeus. The sequence continues at coordinate 111,996 of NZ_BNBR01000008.1, read as the reverse complement.
CCGACCCCTACGGCGTCCGTGGCGCCGCCGCCTGGCACGGCGCCACGCCCCGCCCCTCCGGCCCGGACCCGGCGGCCCCCGCCCCGGGCGCGCGGGACCACGCCCCCCTCGCGCCCGCCGGAGCGACCGCCCGCTGGGACGACCCGGCCGGCGCCGCACCGCCGCACCGGGGTCCCGCCACCGCGCTCGCCGCCGAGCGGGCCCGGCAGGCCCGGATGGCCGTGGTGGGCGCCGTCACCGAACGGTGGGCGCCCGAACAGGCCGGACCGGTGCACGAGAACTGGCAGCTGGCGGCGCCGATCGGGCCCGCCACCGACCTGTGGGCGCTCGGCGCGCTGCTCTTCCGCGCCGTGCAGGGGCACGCGCCCTACCCCGAGGAGTCCACGGCCGAGCTGGTGCAGATGGTGTGCGCCGAGCCGCCCGCGTTCGCCGAGGAGTGCGGACCGCTGCGCCCGGTCGTCGAGTCGCTGCTGCGGCAGGATCCCACCGAGCGGCCCGACGTGGAGGAACTGCGCGGCTGGCTGCGCTCGTTGGTGCGGTCCGCGCCCGAGCCGGAGGCCGGTGTGCACGTCATCGCCGCGCCGCCGGCCGACCCCAGCCGGCTGCCGATCGTGCGCCGGCGCGGCGAGCTGGTGCGCAGGCGGCGCGCCGGGCTCCCCGCGAACAGCGCGCACGGGCGGCACAAGCGGGCCCGGCAGGAGGGCCGTTCGGCCCGCTCCGGCTCCCCGCGCAGCCTCGGCCGTACGCTGCTCCTGCTCATCCTGCTGCTGCTGGCCGGAGCGGTCGCGTACGCCATGCTGTTCATGCCGAAGGCCGGCTCCGGCACCGGCGCGGGCGGCGGTGCCGCCGCCGACCGGACCGGCGCCGCCGGAGAAGCCGCCCCCGCCTCCGGTGCGCCCGAGGCGAGCAGCGAACCCCGGCCCGACCAGACGACCCCCGGCGACGACGACGAGGGCAGCCCCGCCCCGTCGTCCGACGCGCAGTCCGGCGGCGGCACCGAGGTCGCCGACGGCTTCACCCTGCGCACCGACCCCGCGGGCTTCCGGGTCGCCGTGGCCAACGGCTGGGAGCGCACGCCGGGCAACGGCCGCGGTCAGGTGGTCTACTCCCACGGCGACTTCGAGCTGATCGTCGTACCCGGCCGGGACAGCGCGGCCGCCTACGGCAGCGACCCGATGGTCTACCAGCGGGAGAAGGAGTACGAGATCCAGCCGTACCGCGACTCCACCTGGGCCACCGCGAGCGGCCTGAAGACCATTCAGGTCGGCGGGCGCACCATGGCGGAGGGGCAGTTCACCTGGACCGGCGCCGACGGACGCGAGCTGTTCGTGCGCAACCTCGCCCTCCTCGTGAACGGCCGCTACCACGTCGTCCAGGTGCGCGGGCCGGAGGCCGAACGGGACGAGGTGACGCGGCTGTACGAGCAGGCGTCGGCGACCTACCGCCCGGGGAAGTGACCTGAGGGAACCGTCACAGTGCGGTCACCGTGGCACCCCGCCCGTTCCCCGGACAGGGGCCTGTCTTTAGTCTGACCCTGTCAAGAGCATTGCGGGGCAACGTGAATCAGATGCAGGGCCTGCTCCTCGCGGGCCGCTACCGGCTTGCCGACTCCATCGGCAGCGGCGGCATGGGCCGCGTGTGGCGCGCGCACGACGAGCTGCTGCACCGGGCGGTCGCCATCAAGGAGCTGACCGCCGCCCTCTACGTCTCCGAGAGCGAGCGCGGCGTCCTGCTGGCGCGCACCCGGGCCGAGGCGCGGGCCGCCGCCCGCATCAACCACTCCGCCGTCGTCACCGTGCACGACGTCCTCGAACACGACGGCCGGCCGTGGATCGTGATGGAGCTGGTCGAGGGCCGCTCGCTCGCCGACGCCGTGAAGGAACAGGGCCGCGTCGAACCGGCGGAGGCCGCCCGGATCGGCCTGTGGGTGCTGCGCGCGCTGCGCGCCGCGCACGCCGCGGGCGTCCTGCACCGCGACGTGAAGCCCGGCAACGTCCTGCTCGGGCACGACGGCCGCGTCCTGCTCACCGACTTCGGCATCGCCCAGATCGAGGGCGACACGACCATCACCCGCACCGGCGAGGTCGTCGGCTCCGTCGACTACCTCGCTCCCGAGCGCGTCCGCGGCCACGACCCCGGGCCCTCCTCCGACCTGTGGGCGCTCGGCGCGACGCTGTACACCGCCGTCGAGGGCAGGTCGCCGTTCCGGCGGACCTCGCCGCTGTCCACCATGCAGGCGGTCGTCGAGGAGGAGGCGACCGACCCGCGGTACGCGGGCCCGCTCGCCCCGGTCATCAGCGGCCTGCTCCGCAAGGACCCGGCGGCCCGGCCGAGCACCGAACAAGTTGAGCACATGCTCGTCGAGGCAGCGGAGGGCCGTCGCCCATACGCGGTGCAGGCATTCGTGCCGACGCAGTCCGGAGGGTACGGACAGCAAAGGCGCTATGAGCAGCCGCAGGCCGTGGACACCCGGCCGCACTTGGCCCCCGTCACCCAGGCGGGTCCGCCAACAGCGCTCCGGAAGAAGCGGCGCCGTGTGCGTACGGTCGCGTTGGTCATTGCCGTGGCCGCGATCACCGGCGCTGGAGCCGCGGTCGGGTTGCGTGAGTGGAAGGCCGGCGACGCCAGCCATGCCAGTCAAAGTCCAAACCCCGGCCCCAGCCTCAGTGCCGGCCCCTCGCCGACGGTGGAGCCGCAGGGGACGGTTCCCGTGGGCTGGAAGCAGTACCACGATCCTGCGGGCTTCAGTCTCTACCTTCCGGAAGGCTGGAAGCGGTCGGTTTCCATCAAGAGCAAGAACGGCTTGCAGCAAATCGACTATTCGCCTGACGGGGGCGACCACCTGGTGCGCATTGCCGTCGATACTCTGCCGGACTTCGACGACCCCTATGCGCACCAAGTCGACCTGGACCAGCAGTTGAGCAGGCAACTGAAGGACTACGACCGGTTGGGCATGCAGCACCAGATTTACCGTGACCGCCAAGGCTCTCGGCTGGAGTACGAGTGGACAGCGGAGGCGACGGGTTTTCGTTCGCCTGGGGCGTACCGAGCCGTCGACCTGATGTACGTTGCGCGGAGCGGGGTCGAGTACGCGATCTACATGGCCTCTCCTGCCGGGGACTGGGCCACCACGCGTAAGCAGTTTGAGACCGTGCTGAAGACCTGGCGGGAGAACTAGTCTAGGGCGGAGTTCCGCACGGAGCTCCGCCCAACAGGGCCAATAGAGCGGCCTGGACGTTATGCGGTGAACGTAACTCAGGCCCAGAAGGTGCAACTGCGGAGAATGTGGCCTGTACTGTCAAAGACCGCCACCTGCCCGCCGATGTAGTCCAGCTGTCCGGCGGGCGTCGATGCATATGTCTTGAAGCTGATGGTCGACCCGGCCCCGCTGTTATTGTAGTGCCAGGGCCAATCCGTCACCCAGTCGTTGTCCATGGACCGGAAGCGGATTCCGACATTATGGCCATCTGCATAGGTGTCGCTGATATTAGCACTGATGTCGACGTAACTGCTGCTCCAGTTGGTGAACGTCATACCGCCCTTGGCGCCGGTAACAGAACAGGCGCCGTTGCCGCTTGCCGCGCTGGCGTCGGTCACTGTCGCCGCGCATATTGCCACCGCTGCGACGCCGGCAACGGAAAGGCGCTTCAATGTGTTTCTCATGAGGAGAAGCTAAGGCCTTCGTCATTCACAGGACAGCATGTTTTCAGCCGCCGTTTTGCCCCTTCTGGGGTGTACCTCCCGGTGATTTGCCGCAATTTGCGACCGTTTCCCAATCCGTTGTGGCTGGAAATGATTGTTCCCGAGGTGGGGCCACGGGCGGTGCTGAGTACGGTTGGGCTGTCACCCGCTGCCCACCACTGAGCCGTGGTGGCACATTCGGCCGGTCAGCGCCCCGGAGGCGGACCGTCCGGTGGGGCATGATGGGGCGCATGGGGACCGAGGGGGACGACGTCCGTGTGATCGCGGGCCGCTACCGGCTGCACACCCGGCTGGGGCGCGGCGGCATGGGCATCGTCTGGCGTGCCACCGACGAACTGCTCGGCCGCGAGGTGGCCGTCAAGGAGATCGCCCTCGACGAGCAGCTCGACGCGACCGAGGCGCGCCGGCAGCACGACCGGACCCTGCGCGAGGCGCGCGCGGTCGCGCAGCTGAGCCACCCGCACATCATCGTCGTCCACGACGTGGTGGAGTGCGGCGAACGGCCGTACATCGTCATGGAGCTGATCGACGGCGGCTCGCTCGCCGACCGGATCGCCCGGCAGGGCCCCGTCGATCCGGCCGAGGCCGCGCGGATCGGCGTCGCCCTGCTCGGCGCGCTGCGCGCGGCGCACGCGGCCGGGGTGCTGCACCGGGACATCAAACCCGCCAACGTCCTCGTCGAGTCCGCCACCGGCCGGGTCGTCCTCACCGACTTCGGCATCGCCCAGGTCGCGGGCGCCACCACGCTCACCGAGACGGGCTCCTTCGTCGGCTCGCCCGAGTACACCGCGCCCGAGCGGATGTCCGGCGCCCGGACCGGCCCGGAGTCCGACCTGTGGTCGCTGGGCGCGCTGCTGTGCACGGCCCTCAGCGGCGAGTCGCCGTTCCGCCGCGACTCCCTCGGCGGCGTCCTGCACGCCGTCGTCTTCGACGACATCCGTACGCCGCCGCAGGCCGCGCCGATCGAGGCCGTCATCCGCGGCCTGCTGGAACGCGACCCGGACCGGCGGATGAGCGCGGCCGAGGCGGAACGGCTGCTGCGCGCCTACCGCGACACCGGGCGTACCCCGGCCCCGCCCCCGGTCCCCTACACGCCCACCCGGCTCGACAACCCCGCGGACCCGCCGCGCCGGACGTACTCCACGCGAGGCGTGCTGGTGTCGGCGCTGCTCGTCGCCGCGATGGCGGGCGCCGGAGTGTCGGGGGCGGCGCTGCTGATGAACGAGCACGGCGACGGGGGCGGTACGCCCACCAGTTCGTCCCCGCACGGCCGGGACAGCCGCCCGGCCGGGACCTCGCCCCCGGCCGGCCAGGGCCCGGGCACCCATGCCCCCACCCCGACGGTCACCGTCACCCGTACCCCCTCCGCCGCCGGCGGGGCCTCCTCCGACGGCCGTCCCACCGCGCCCTCCGGTTACCGCCTCGCCCAGGACCCGGCCGGGTTCAGCCTCGCCGTGCCGGACGGCTTCACGCGCCGGCCGCAGGGGGAGCGCGTCTTCTACCTGTCGCCCGGGGAGACGTTCCGCCTGGGCATCAAGGTCGCCGCGCCCGAACCGGGCGGTCCGCTCGGGGTGATGGGCCGCGCCGCCGCCAAGGGCCCGGACACCAACCCCGGTTACCGCGACGGCCGGGTCAGCGCGACGACCCACGGCGGACGCCCCGCCGCGCTCTGGGAGTTCACCTGGGACGGCTTCAGCGCGGCGGAGGGCGCCCGGCACACGTACGACCTGTGCTGGGAGGAGAACGGGCGGATGTACGACGTGTGGGTGTCGGCGCCGGTCGGCAAGGTGCGCGAGGCACGGGAGTTCTTCGACGTCGCGGTCGACACGTTCGTACCGGTATGAGCGAGGGACGGGTGACGGTACGGGTCACGGGTCTGTGACCGGTCCGGCCCCTGGCTGGATACGGCTGCGGCGCGCGCGATATGGATGGACGCATGGACAACCACGGGGGCGCCGACGACACCACCAGCTTCGTGCTCCAGCCACCGAACCCGGCGATGGCCGTGCCCGCCCAGGGCCCGGGCGCGGGCGCTGGCGGCGGTGAGGGTGCGGGTTCGGGTTCGAGTTCAGGTGCGGGTGCCGGTACGGAACCCGGTACGGACGCCGGTGCCGGCCGGCTGATCGCGGGACGCTACCGGTTGCTCGCCAAGCTCGGGCACGGCGGCATGGGCACGGTGTGGCGGGCCAAGGACGAGACGGTCGACCGCGAGGTCGCCGTCAAGGAGCCCCGCGTCCCCGACCACCTCCCCGAGCGGGAACGCGCCAACGCCTACGAGCGGATGCGCCGCGAGGCGCGCGCCGCGGCCCGGCTCGACCACCCCGCGGTGGTGAACGTGCACGACGTGGCCGTCGTCGACGGCCGGCCGTGGATCGTCATGGAGCTGGTGCGAGGGCGCTCCCTCGGCGATGTCCTCCAGGAAGGCACCCTGGGCGCGCGCGACGCCGCCCGGATCGGTCTGGAGGTCCTCGGCGCGCTGGAGGCCGCGCACGCCGCCGGCATCCTGCACCGGGACGTGAAGCCGGACAACGTCCTGCTCGGCCGGTACGACCGGGTCGTCCTCACCGACTTCGGCATCGCCCAGATCGAGGGCGAGACCAACCTGACCGACACCGGCGGCTTCGTCGGCTCGCCCGAGTACATCGCCCCGGAGCGGGTGCTCGGCCAGCGCCCCGGCCCGGCCTCCGACCTGTGGTCGCTCGGCGTGGTGCTGTACGCGGCGACGGAGGGCGTCTCGCCGTTCCGCCGCAGCAACACGCCCGCCACCCTGCAGTCCGTCCTCAACGCCGTCCCCGCCCCGCCGGCCTCCGCGCAGGGCCCGCTCGCCGAGGCCATCAACGGCCTGCTCCAGAAGGACCCGGCACGCCGCCCCACCGCGGCGCAGGTCCGCGCACTGCTGGAGGCGGCCGCGCACCCGCCGGCGCCCGCGCCGGTGCCGCCGACCCAGGCGGTGGTGTACGCCGACGCGCCCCGGCGCGGCTTCCGGCCCGGCCGCAAGACGTGGCTCGGGCTCGGCGCGGTGGTGGTCGCGGCGGCCGTCGCCGGGTATCTGGTGGTCGCCGACCCGTTCGCCGGTCCGCTGCCCGATGGCTGGAGCACCCACCACGAGGGGACGCTGCGCGCGACGATCGCCGCGCCCACCGGCTACAAGCGTTTCGGCCCCGACTCCAAGACCGACCAGCGGCACTGGGTCGGCTACGGGGACCCCAGCGGCAGCATCTGGGTGGACCTGGCCCTGGAGAAGAAGTCCGAGGACACCTCGAACAACATCGCCGCCTCCGCGGCGGCCGAGATGTACCAGGACCAGGCCGAGTTCAAGGAGCGCGGCGCCTACGACTACGACATGCCGGAGAACCCGGAGACCGTCGTCGACGGCAACCGCACCTTCCAGGGGCACGAGGCGGCCCTGATGACGGTCACCTTCAAGACCGACGACAGCGAGCAACCGCGCCCGCGCGAGATGCAGTTCTTCTACTACCGGACCGGATCCGGTGACATGTACAAGCTCACCATCGGTTACCCGGGAGAGGGCGACTTCACCGAGCGGGGCCGTGAGGTGGCGCGGGAGGCGGTCGCCAACCTGGACGTGGACAAGCTCTGACGACGGGCGAGGGGCATGAGCGACGACGACGGCGCGCGCGGCGGCGACACGACCGGGGAGCGGCGGGTGGCCGGGCGCTACCGGCTGCTGGAGCGGGTGGGCGGCGCGGTGTGGCGGGCGCTGGACGAGCGTACGGGCCGTGAGGTCGCCGTACGGCAGCCGCCGTTGCCGTCGTCCGTGGCGTCCACCAAGGCTTCTTCCGTGGCCTCCTCCGTGGCCGGTGAGGAGCGCGAGCGCGTCGCCCATCGCCTGCTGCACGAGGCGCGCGCGGCGGCCCGCGTGGAGCATCCGTCGGCCGTCGCGGTGCACGACGTCGTCGCCGAGGCGGAGCCCGGGGGCGAGGGCGTAGGACCGCCGTGGATCGTCACCGAGTGGGTGCCCGGCGAGTCCCTGCGGGACCGGCTCGCCCGCGGCCCCCTCGACGCGGAGGAGGCCGCCCGCGTCGGCCTCGCCGTCCTCGGCGCCCTGCGCGCCGCGCACGCGATCGGCATCGTCCACCGCGACGTACGGCCGGCCAACGTCCTGCTGGCACCGTCGGGCCGCGTCGCCCTCGCCGGCTTCGGCTTTGAAGTGCCCGCGCGGGGCGGCGAGTTCGAGGCGCCCGAGCGGGGCGCGGGCCGGGGCGGCGGCCCGGCGTCCGACCTGTGGTCGCTCGGCGCGCTGCTGCGGGCGGCGGTGGCACCCGGGGACGCCGGTCCCCTGGAACCGCTGCTCGGCCGGCTGCTCGCACCGGAACCGGAGCGCCGCCCCGGGGCGGAGGAGACCGCGGCGGAGCTGGCGGCGGTGGCGGGGGAGACGGTGCCGGAGCCGGTGGTGGTGGGCGAGACGGCGTCCGAGCCGACGGCGGTGGTGTCCGAGCCGACGGCGGTGGTGGCGGAGCCGGCAGCGGTGCTGGCGGAGACAGTGCCCGAGCCGCCCCCCGAGCGGCGGCGGCCGCCAGCCGTGGCCGCGCTGCTGGAGGCGCTCGGCTGGGCCAAGGGGTAGCACCGCCGCGGGCCAAGGGGTAGCACCGGCGCGGACCGGCCGAGATCGAACCGTGGCCGACCCTCTTCGAACAATGGCCTGATCAGCGCATTTGTTGCCAGTGAGCACTGGCGCCATGTGAGCAGTCGGTGAATCCCGATTACCGACGGGTACACAAAGGCTCCGCGCGGGCATACCCTGCGCCCCATGACGGACTTGCAGGCCCCCGCAGAGACGGCCCCCGACGACCCGGCCCCTCAGACGACGACCAACCCCCTCGCCCCGGCCCCCGCGGGCGCCCGCACCGCCGCCGACGTGGTCACCCCCGAGCTGGTCGCCCAGCTGACCAAGGGCGTCGTCGGCTCGGGCCGTACCGCCAACCACACCCCGTTCACCGGGGAGAAGCTCGCCGACCTGCCCGAGTCCACCCCCGAGGACGTGGCCAGGGCCTTCGAGGCGGCCCGCACCGCCCAGGCCGTCTGGGCGAGGACGCCGGTGCGGGAGCGCGCCGCCGTCCTGCTCCGCTTCCACGACCTGGTGCTCGAACGCCAGGCGGAGATCCTGGACCTGATCCAGCTGGAGACCGGCAAGGCCCGGCTGCACGCCCACGAGGAGGTCCAGGCCGTCGCCGTCGCGGCCCGCCACTACGGCCGCCGGGCCGCCGCGTACCTGAGGCCGAAGCGGCACGCGGGCGCCGTACCGACGCTGACGAAGGTCGTCGAGCTGCGCCACCCGCGCGGGGTCGTCGGCCAGATCGCCCCCTGGAACTACCCGCTGGAGCTGTCGGTCGGCGACGCGCTGCCGGCGTTCGTCGCGGGCAACGCGGTCGTCATGAAGCCGGACACCGAGACCTGCCTGACCGCGCTGTGGGCGCGAGACCTGCTGATCGAGGCGGGCCTGCCGGCCGGGGTCTTCCAGGTCGTCATCGGCGACGGCCCGGTCGTCGGCCCCGCGGTCGTCGAGCACGCCGACTACGTCTCCTTCACCGGCTCCACCCGCACCGGCCGCGAGGTCGCCGAGCGCGCCGCAGCCCGACTGGTCGGCGTCTCCCTCGAACTGGGCGGCAAGAACGCCATGCTGGTGCTGGAGGACGCCGACATCGAGAAGGCCGCCGCGGGCGCGGTCCGCGCCTGCTTCTCCTCCGCGGGCCAGCTGTGCATCTCCATCGAGCGGCTCTACGTCCACGAGTCGATCGCGGACGCCTTCCTGGAGCGTTTCGCCGCCCGCACGAAGGCGCTGCGGCTCGGCACCTCTCTCGCCTACGGCGCCGACATGGGCTCGCTGGTCGGCGAACGCCAGCTGGAGACCGTGCGGCGGCACGTGGAGGAGGCCGTCGCCAAGGGCGCGAAGGTGCTGGCCGGCGGGGTGGCCCGCCCGGACGTCGGCCCGTACTTCTTCGAGCCGACGATCCTCGACGGCGTCAGCGAGCCGATGTCCGTCTGCACGGAGGAGACGTTCGGCCCGGTGGTGTCGGTCTACCGCTTCCGCACCGAGGACGAGGCGATCGAGCAGGCGAACGCCACGCCGTACGGCCTGAACTCCTCTGTCTGGACGAAGGACGCCCGCCGCGGCCGCGAGGTCGCCGCCCGCCTGCGCACCGGCACGGTCAACATCAACGAGGGCTACGCGCCCGCCTACGGCAGCGTCCAGTCCCCGATGGGCGGCATGAAGGACTCCGGCCTCGGCCGCCGCCACGGCTCCGAGGGCATCCTCAAGTACACCGAGGCCCAGACGGTGGCGCACCAGCGGCTGCTGCCGATGGCCCCGTCCCTCGGCATGGACGACGAGAAGTACGCGGCGTTCATGAGCACGAGCCTGCGCCTGATGAAGGCGTTCCGCTTCCGCTGAGCCACCCGGGCCGCCGGGCCGCCGGGTTCCCCCGCACTGCACACTCAAAGGAGAGAAGGCACGTGCCACAGGACGCTCCACAGGACGCTCCGCAGGACGCCTACGACTACGACGTGATCGTCGTCGGCTCGGGATTCGGCGGCTCGGTCTCCGCCCTGCGCCTCACCGAGAAGGGGTACTCGGTGGGCGTCCTGGAGGCCGGCCGCCGCTTCACCCGGGAGAGCCTGCCGAAGAACAGCTGGGACCTGAAGAACTACCTCTGGGCCCCCAAGCTCGGCCTCTACGGCATCCAGCGCATCCACCTGCTGGGCAACGTGATGGTCCTCGCCGGGGCGGGGGTCGGCGGCGGCTCCCTCAACTACGCCAACACCCTCTACGTACCGCCGAAGGCGTTCTTCGACGACCCCCAGTGGCGGGACATCACGGACTGGCAGGAGGAGCTGGAGCCGTACTACGACCAGGCCCGCCGGATGCTCGGCGTGCGCCTGAACCCGACCATGACCCCCTCCGACGTGCACCTGAAGGCGGCGGCGGAGCGGATGGGCTGCGGCGACACCTTCCATATGGCGCCGGTCGGCGTCTTCTTCGGCGACGGCGAGGACGCGGACGGCACCGCGCGGGCGAAGCCGGGGGAGCAGGTCCCGGACCCGTACTTCGGCGGGGTCGGCCCCGCCCGCAAGGCCTGCACCGAGTGCGGGGAGTGCATGACGGGCTGCCGCCACGGCGCGAAGAACACCCTCAACGAGAACTACCTCTACCTGGCGGAGAAGGCGGGCGCGAAGGTCCACCCGCTCACCACGGTCGTCTCGGTCACGGGCGACTCCCGGGGCGGCTACGCGGTCACCACGGTCCCGACGGACGACCGCCGCAAGGGCCGGGGCCGGACGTTCACCGCCCGCCGGGTGATCCTGGCCGCGGGCACGTACGGCACCCAGACGCTGCTGCACCGCATGAAGGCGACGGGACAGCTGCCGTACCTGTCGTCGCGGCTCGGCGAGCTGACCCGCACCAACTCCGAGGCGCTGGTGGGCGCGCAGACCGACGACCGCCGCTACCGCCGGGCGACCGGCGCGCCGAAGGCGGACTTCACGCGGGGCGTGGCCATCACGTCCTCCATCCACCCCGACGAGAACACCCACATCGAGCCGGTCCGCTACGGCAAGGGCTCCAACTCGATGGGCAGCCTGTCCATCCTCCAGGTGCCGTACGCGGAGGGCCGCTCCCGGGTCGGCGCATGGCTGGCCAACGCGGCCCGCCACCCCCTCCTGGTGCTGCGCTCCCTCTCCAACCGGCGCTGGTCGGAGCGGACGATCATCGGCCTGGTGATGCAGTCGCTGGACAACTCCCTGACGACGTACCTGAAGCCGAGCGGGGTCGGCAAGGGCCTGCTCACGGCCCGCCAGGGCCACGGCGCCCCCAACCCCAAGCAGATCAAGGCGGCGTCGGAGGGCGCGTCGGCGCTGGCCGCGGAGATCAACGGCTTCGCCGGCTCCAACGTGGGCGAGCTGATGGGCACCCCTCTCACCGCCCACTTCCTGGGCGGCTGCCCGATCGGCTCCTCGGCGGAGACGGGCGTCATCGACCCGTACCACCGCCTGTACGGCCACCCCGGCATCTCCGTCGTCGACGGGGCCGCGGTCTCGGCGAACCTGGGCGTGAACCCGTCCCTGACGATCACGGCACAGGCCGAGCGGGCGATGTCCTTCTGGCCGAACAAGGGCGAGGAGGACCAGCGTCCCCCGCAGGGCGCGGCCTACCGCCGCGTCACCCCGGTCGAGCCGAAGCACCCGGCGGTCCCCCCGGAGGCCTTCGGCGCCCTGCGCCTGCCGTTCCTGGGGATGCCGACGGTGCCGCCGAAGGCGGAGTGACCGTAAGCAAAAGGAAGGGACCTGCGCCCCCCTCCGAGCGCAGGTCCCTTCCGTTTTGTCTACTGCTGGTTACGCCTGAACGCCGGCCTTACGCCGCCGCACGACGAACATCGCACCGGCACCGGCGACGACGGCGACACCACCGACGAGCCCGATGACGGGGAGAGCGGAGCTGGAGCCGGTCTCGGCGAGGTTGCCGGAGATCTCCTTGACGCCGCCCTGCGGCTTCTTGTCCTGGTCCGGGCCGTTCGGCTTCTCACCGTTCGGCTTGGCGTCGTCGACGTCGCCCGGCTTGCTGCCGGCGGCGAGGATCTTGACGTCGTAGTAGTCGCCGTTGCCGTAGCAGGTTGTGTTCTCACCGGCGTAGACGGCGTTGCTCAGCGCGAGAGCGGAACCGGCCGGCGCCTTGGCGCTGACCTTGATCCGGAGGTCGAGCGTGGCGGTGGTGTTCTTCTCCAGGGTGTCGAGGACAGCGATGAAGGAGCCCGAGAAGTTGTAGGACTCGCCGCCTTCCTCGATGCCGTCCTGGTAGGCGTCAGTCCACTTGCCGTCCTCCTTGACCTGGATCTCGGCCAGGTCGGTGTAGAGGGAGGCGTCGGTCTCGTCGTTGTACTCCGCGAACGCCTCGATCCAGACGTTCTTCAGGTCCTTGTCGGAGCTGTTGTCGACGACGAACTCGAAGTTGTGCCAGCCGGAACCGGCGACGATCTTGTTCGGCAGGCCGGAGATCGTGGCGGTGAGCTTCTTGTCCTGCTTGTAGTCCTGGCAGTCGTTGTACGGGTCGAACGGCACGTCGTCGCCGGGCTTGGCGCTCGTGCTGGCGCTCGGGCTCGGGCTCGCGCTCGTCGAGGCGGCCGGGCTGCTCTGGCCGGCGGCGGGGGTGCTCTCGGCGGCGGCCGGGGTGCTCTCGTCCGCGGCGGGGGTGCTCTCGTCGGCCGCGGGGGTGCTCTCATCGGCGGCCGGGGTGCTCTCGTCGGCCGCGGGGGTGCTCTCGTCCGCGGCCGGCGTGTTCTCGTCGGCGGCCGGGGTGGAGGCGGTCGTGGTGGGCGTGTCACCGTCCGTCGCGAACGCGGCCGGAGCCGACAGCAGGGCGACCGGCGCGATGACAGCGGTCGCGGCCGCAACGGCCATGGCACGGCGAAGCTTCATGAAGACCTCAAGAGTCCAGTGTGATCCAGCGTGTGGAGGGCTCCGGCGTGGCGGCGCTTGGGGCCCTTGATGCAGCAGGTTTGATCCGTGAAACCTGTGAAGGGTTGTGCGATATTCACACGTCTCTTATGTGAACTGCGTCACGCCGGTCAGGCGCTACTCTGCCTCCCGCCTGATCACAACCCGCCAAGAGAGAGCGTCGCCGCATGTCCAACAGGTCGTCCGACGTGCCCGGTTCGGACTCCGGAGAGGAGCTTCCCTCCTCCATACCCGACGACGTCTGGGAGAAGTTCGTCCGTGACAGTGAGGCCGACATCCGGGCCTCCGCGCCCAAGGAGCCGTCCGCGCGTGCCCGCATGGTGACCGAGCGGCTGCGGCAGCAGGAGGCGCGGGGGGAGTTGCCCGGCGGGTGGCGTACGGGGCCCGAGCGGCGGGAGAGAGGGGCGCGGCGGCGCCGGTTGTGGGCCGTGATCGGGGTGCCGCTCGCGGTGGCCCTCGCCGTCGTGGCCGTACGGCCGTCCGTGCTGCCCGGCGACCCCTTCGGCACCGGCGGCGACGGTGACCGGGCCGCCTCCGCCACGCCCCTGCCGCCCGAGACCGCCGCGCCCACCGCCCCGCCCGAGGCGGCCGACCCGCAGACCCCCACCCTGGAGCGGCCGTTCGCCGGGTCCCCGGCCGAGCGGTGGGCCGATGGGGCGGACGGCATCCGGCCGCCGGCGGCGAGCGCTGTCGGGCCCTTCGGCAAGGAGCAGGTGAGCAAGGCCCTGGAGCAGACGAAGACGCTGCTCGTCGAGGCCAACCTCGACCCCGCCACCCTCCGCGGCTCCCGCCCCGCCGACGCGCTCGCCGTCATCGACCCCCGGCAGACCGATCTGCACGCCCACCTGGACACCGCCCTGCGCGCGCCGGACAAGGACCACGACCCGCTGACCATGTTCAGCCGCTTCGACCCGGCCGAGGTGCGCCTCGTCGGCACCGTCGTCAAGACGCGCGGCCGTATGACGTTCCGGCCCGGCAAGGAGAAGGACTCCGTCGACATCCACGCCGACTACACCTTCGTCTACCCGGTCGTCCGCGCCGAGCAGGGCGCCACCGAGGTCACCCGCACCGTCGTACGCCGCGTCCTCGACATCCGGCTCTACGACACCGCCCACTACCAGGCCACCCCCGGCCGGATCTCCGTCATCCGCTACGACGAGAACGCCGGCAACTCCGCCTGCGACGTGTACGACGGCTATCTGCACCCCCAGTTCCACTCCGCCGCCCCGACGGGCGCGCCCCCGACCGGCCCCACGGTCGACCCCTACGACCGCAGCAAGGAACTGGACCGTGACCGTCCGGAAAGCTGCGGCAGCGTCTCCCGGGTCTGACCCAGAACGCCGTACCGGCATGCGAAGGGCCCCGCGGGGTGCGGCCGCGGGGCCCTTCTTCTCGTCAGCACCGGCGTCAGGGCAGCGCCGGTGCCGGGGAAGCGGCGCCGGGGGGTCGCGCCGCCTGGGTGGCTGTGTGGGCCGTCCCGCCTCGGTGTCCGAGCCTCTGCCAGTGGGCCTTCAGAAGCCGGAGATACCGGGCAATGCAGTTGTGTTCAGGGGGACTTGGGTCTTCCACCGCTTTCTACGCATCGTGCTGGACGAACGCCGCCTCCGCAACCGTTTCACCCAGACTTGATGCATATATGCGCCGTTCCCGCCGGCCGGCCCCGGGCGTCCCCGGAGCCGGCCGTTCTCTTGGGTGACCGGGCTGCTGTCCCCTGCCGTCCGGTCACTTCCCTGGAGCGAGGTCCCACGACGCACGGCACGATCCGTACGTCTCATCGCTCCAGTGAGCCACGCGTGGTTCTTTCGGGCCCGCCCCTGGCTGGCACGGACACCGGTACCAACGAAGCCGTCCGGGACCGGTCACGCGCCGTACGGGTGAGAGGCGGGGGTGAACTCAAGTGCGACCGTGTGCCTCAGACGCGGCCCCGGCACAGCTCCAGCAGCGTCATCGCCAGCGCCGTACCCGGCTTGCCCAGCGCCTCCCGGTAGCGGCCGAGGACCTCCATCTCGCGCGAGAGGTTCACGCGCCGGCCGCCGGAGGCGATCCGCGCCTCCTGGATGACGGCGGACACGGCCATCCGCTCCTGGATCAGGCCGATGATCCGGTCGTCGAGCGCGTCGATGCGCTCCCGCGCGCCGGTGATCACATCGGCGGCCTCGGCCGTGTGCGCGCCGGTCTTCTCCGTGCTCTCGGTGGTGGTCGCGGTCATCTCTGGGGCTCCTCGTCTGGTGGCTGCGGTGCCCCGGAGCGGCAAGGTCCGGAAAAAACCAGGCGCCCCGGACCTTGTCGGCCCGGGGCGCCTGGGAAGTCGCTCGATCAGTTGCTCAAGCAGCACGACCATGGCAGCCGGCGGGCCGGGTGCCATAGGTAAAGACGTAGGTCACGTGCAGGAGCATGCGGTCAGTATGCCGCGCCCCAGCGGGGCGTCCAAGCCGGTTCGGATGGTGAGACGCCCGCCCGCTCCCGGCCCCGGCCCCGGCCCCGGCGCGTGAGATGCGCGACTGTCGGGCCGTACCGCTGGCAGACCGGACGGCGTCCCCCGGCCACTCGGTAGAATTGGCCAGCACAAGGACCCCGCCCCACCGCCGGAAGGCTCCCGTGTCATCAGCGACCCCCGCTGCCGCCGCCCCCGACACCGTCCTGGTCGTCGACTTCGGCGCGCAGTATGCCCAGCTCATCGCCCGTCGCGTCCGTGAGGCCCGGGTCTACAGCGAGATCGTCCCCAGCACCATGCCGGTGGCCGAGATGCTCGCCAAGAACCCGGCGGCGATCATCCTCTCCGGCGGCCCCTCGTCCGTGTACGAGGAGGGCGCCCCCCGCCTCGGCCGCGAGCTCTTCGAGGCCGGCGTCCCCGTCTTCGGCATGTGCTACGGCTTCCAGCTGATGGCGCAGGTCCTCGGCGGCACCGTCGACAACACCGGTGCCCGCGAGTACGGCCGCACCGACCTGCACGTCTCCAAGACCTCCTCCACCCTGTTCGAGGGCACCCCGGCCGAGCAGCACGTGTGGATGTCGCACGGCGACGCCTGCTCCGCCGCCCCCGAGGGCTTCACCGTCACGGCCTCCACGGACGTCGTCCCGGTCGCCGCCTTCGAGAACGACGAGAAGAAGCTCTACGGCGTCCAGTACCACCCCGAGGTCATGCACTCCACGCACGGCCAGCAGGTGCTGGAGCACTTCCTGTACCGCGGCGCCGGTCTGAAGCCGACCTGGACCACGGGCAACGTCATCGAGGAGCAGGTCGAGGCGATCCGCGAGCTGGTCGGCGACAAGCGCGCGATCTGCGGCCTGTCCGGCGGCGTCGACTCCGCCGTGGCCGCCGCCCTCGTCCAGAAGGCCATCGGCTCCCAGCTGACCTGCGTCTACGTCGACCACGGCCTGATGCGCAAGGGCGAGACCGAGCAGGTCGAGAAGGACTTCGTCGCCGCGACCGGCGTGCAGTTGAAGGTCGTCGACGCCGAGGAGCGGTTCCTCAAGGCGCTGGCCGGGGTCAGCGACCCCGAGGAGAAGCGGAAGATCATCGGCCGCGAGTTCATCCGCGTCTTCGAGCAGGCCCAGGCCGAGATCATCGCCGACGAGGGCCCGGCCGTGGAGTTCCTGGTCCAGGGCACCCTGTACCCGGACGTCGTGGAGTCCGGCGGCGGCACCGGCACCGCCAACATCAAGTCGCACCACAACGTCGGCGGCCTCCCCGAGGACCTCGAGTTCAAGCTGATCGAGCCGCTGCGCAAGCTGTTCAAGGACGAGGTCCGCATGGTCGGCCAGGAGCTGGGCCTGCCGGAGGAGATCGTCCAGCGCCAGCCCTTCCCGGGCCCCGGTCTCGGCATCCGGATCGTCGGCGAGGTCACCAAGGAGCGGCTCGACCTGCTCCGCGAGGCCGACGCCATCGCCCGCGAGGAGCTGACCGCGGCCGGCCTGGACCGCGACATCTGGCAGTGCCCGGTGGTCCTGCTCGCCGACGTCCGCAGCGTGGGCGTCCAGGGCGACGGCCGCACCTACGGCCACCCGATCGTGCTGCGCCCGGTGTCCTCCGAGGACGCCATGACGGCCGACTGGTCCCGCCTGCCGTACGACGTCCTCGCGAAGATCTCCACCCGGATCACCAACGAGGTGCGGGACGTCAACCGCGTCGTCCTCGACGTCACCTCCAAGCCGCCGGGCACCATCGAGTGGGAGTAGTCCTCCCGGTCAGGTCCGTCTGAGCGTGCGCACCGGCTCTCCGGGCTTCCAGACCTGGGCGACCAGATACGTGTCGTCCTCGACGTAGGTCCGCACGACCTCCGTCAGCTCGGTGCGGAAGAGGTGGAACGGCTCCGGCGGTTCCACCTCTTTCACGTACCGGTCCTTCACGGCCGGCTCCGTCACCTCGAACGCCCGCCCGGCGATCCGTACGTCCCCGCCGCCCATGCCCGTGCCCTCACCGGGGTTCGCCTGGAGCGCGAAGCGCGGGTCGCGGCGCAGGTCGAGCGCCTTGAGCGAGTTCCACATCATCCCCAGCCACAGCTCACCGCCGCGGAAGTCGGCCTCGATGCCGGAGGTGCGCGGGGCGCCGTCCTTGCGGAGCGTGGCGAGGACGTGATGCGTGAACGCCCGGAAACGGTCCTCGACGACCCCGGCGAGCGCGGGTTCGGCGGTGGCGAAGGTGTCCCAGTTTGCTGCCATACGACGAGTGTGGCGCCGAATCCCGACATCCTCTGTCGTCTTTCGGCGGGGTCTGTTCTCCTCGGCGGACCGGCGGTAACTTCCCGCCCGTACCGCACCCGAGTGCCGGAGGACCAATGCCCGGGCCCACTCCGCCCCCACCCCTGCCCACCGACCGGCTCCAGTTCGCGATGCCGCCGATGCACGGCTCCGTCGAGGAGGAGCGCCGGTACCGCAAGGAACGGCTGGCGGGCGCGCTGCGGATCTTCGGCCGGCTCGGCTTCGAGGACGGCGTCTCGGGGCACATCACCGCCCGCGACCCCGAGTTCAGCGACTGCTTCTGGGTCAACCCCTTCGGGCTGCCCTTCCGGCACGTCACCGTCAGCGACCTGGTCCTCGCCAACTCCGACGGCCAGGTCGTCGACGGCCGCTACCACGTCAACCAGGCCGCCTTCACCGTCCACGCCCAGGTCCACGCCGCCCGCCCCGACGTCGTCGCCGTCGCCCACTGCCACTCCGTGCACGGGCGGGCGCTGGCCGCGCTGGGCGAGGTCATCGAGCCGATCACCCAGGAGAGCTGCGCCTTCTACGAGGACGTGGCGCTGTACGACGCCTACACCGGTGTCGCCGTCGACGCCGAGGAGGGGCGGCGCGTCGCCGAGGTGCTCGGCAGCCGCAAGGCGCTGGTCCTGCGCAACCACGGGCTGCTGACCGTCGGCGACTCGGTGGACGCCGCCGCCTGGTGGTTCCTGTCGATGGAGCGCTCCTCCCAGGTGCAGCTCACCGCCAAGGCCGCCGGCCGGCCCGTGCTGATCGACCACCGGATGGCGTCCGCCACCCGTGAGCAGCTCGGCGGCGACCTGGTGGCATGGATCAACTACCAGCCGCTGTGGCAGGACATCACCCGCAGCGAGCCCGAGCTGCTGAGCTGACCAGGGGCGGCCGGCCGGCCGGTTCAGAAGCCGCGCAGCACGACCGCCTTCGTCCGCGCGAACTCCTCGTCCGTGAGCACCCCGTCCCGGTGCAGCTCGCCCAGCTCGCGCAGCCGGCGCAGCAGCACGTCGTGGTGGTCCGACCGCGACGGCGGACCGGCCGCGCCCGGCGGCCGGTCGCGGTCCGGCCAGGCGCCCCCGGTCCGGGCCGACGGGTGCGACAGCCGGGCCGTCACGGCCGTCGCGACCAGCGCCGTCAGCAGATCCCGGCGTACGTTGCCCCACAGGTCCAGGGCGTACGGGTCCTTCTCGGGCGGCAGCTTGGAGAACACCGTCTCCCGGGTCACGAACCGCAGGAAGCCGTCCTCGTACCCCGAGTTCGGCAGCCACTCCACCTGGAGCAGGTCGCCCAGGTCGATGATCCGCGGCCCGGTCGCGCGCTTGACCCGGTCGGAGGTGTCGGCCCAGTCGATGCGCACCCGCGTGCCGTCGAAGGACACCGTGCCGTCGGAGGAACGCACCGACACCGGCACCGGCGGCCCCGGCAGCAGATACGCCGCCGTCGGCTCCTTCGGCACCTGCTCCAGCAGCAGCGCGTGGCGGATCTCCTCCGCGACGTACTCCGCGATCCCCGCCCGGTCGACGTCCACCACCAGCCGGTACGGATCCGCCGCGTCCGGCAGCCGGCCGCCCGTCGCCTGCAGCAGCGGGTCGGCGCCCTCCCGCAGCGTCATCCGCAGCCGTCCGCGCCTGCGCTCCGGCTCGTAGACCACCCCCGCCACGGCCTCCAGCGGTACGGCGACCTCCCCGTATGTCTGCCGGAACAGCGGCACCGACCGGTGCAGGCCCGGCGTGATCCTGACCACCTGGCCGTCGAAGGCCCACGCCCCGTCGCGCTGGATGATCTCGGCCATACCGAAATTCTCGCAGCCAGGTCAACACGGCGGGCCCCACTTCACCCGCGCTGACCACACCCGTCAGCCGCGAGTGCCGTCCCGTAGGGCACAATTCGCTGTCGTCGCAGGGGAGTTGCCGGCCGTCAGGGCCGTACGGGACGTGGGGAAGGCGGGCATCGGCGTGGCGGTACAGGAGGCGAGAGGGGAAGCGGAGGCCACCGGGGCCCACGGGGGCGGCTGCACCTGCGGGGACTGCCCGCACGGCGCCCGGGAGGGACACCGCCGCGCGGTGGCCGAATTCCTGCTCAGGCGGGACGAGTTCGCCGCCGGACAGGGCCTGCCCGCGGCTGTGGCGCACTCGGTGTCGGCCTCCCGGCAGTGGGTCTCGGAGGAGCTGACCCAGTCCGCGGAGATCGTCGCCGCCCGCAGCCGCGCCGAGGGACAGGCCTGGCTCGCCCGGCTGGGGCGCCGCACCGTCCGCGCGGTGTGGGCGGCCGTCGTCGCCCTGCTGCTGGTGCAGGCGCTGACGGCGATCGGCACCGGCTGGACCGCCGCCCGCACCGCAGGTCTGTTCGCCGCGCTGGTGGTGGCGGGTGCCCTCACCGCGGCCTCCTGGTTCCACCGGGCCCGCGGCGGCGCCCTCGCCCCCGTCATCGGCGAGGACAACCGGCTGTCCACCTCCCGCGCGGTGGCCGCCGCCTGGGTGCTCTTCGTCGCCTACGCGGTGCTGGTGCTGGCCGGCCGCCTCGCCGCCGCCTCCGCCCCAGGGGAGCGGGACGCGCTGCTGTCCGGGCTGGAACTCGCCCGCGGTGCCGGTGTGGTGACCGTCCTCGCCGTGGTGTGCGGGATCGCCGTGCTGGTGCGGCGCGTGGTGGGCCTGCGGGTGCTCGCCCAGCGGCTGCAGAAGGTCCCCGCCGACCGCCCCCGGGCCGCCGACCTGCTCACCGACGACGCCGGACGGGGCACCTTCGCCGACCTCCAGTACGTCGTGATCGGCGCGGTCGCCCTGCTCTTCGCCGCCGTACGGCTGGCCCGCCGCCCCGACCAGTTGCCCGACCTGCCCTGGGGACTGGCCGTGATGGTGCTGATCTCGGCGGCCACCTACCTCGCCGGCAAGTGCGCCGAGGGCGGCCGCCCGGTGATCCTCTCCGTCGTCCGGGCCCGCGAGGCCGGCGACCTCGACGCCCCGATCCGCACCGGCGACGACATCGAGATCCGCGGCGCCGGGTTCGTTCCGCCGGGCGCGGGCGGCGCCGACCGGCTGTCCCGCATGGCGGTCCGCATCGGGCCGGTCCATGTGCACGTCCCCCTCGTCCCCGTCACCGGCGGCTTCAGCAACCCCACCGACACCGTCCTGACCGTGCCCGTCCCCGCCGACGTGGAGCCGGGGCGGGTGGAGGTGCAGGTGGTCACGGCGGCCGGGGTGGAGACCAACCGGTACGCCATCGACGTCACGGAGTGAACCGACCGCACCGAGACGGTTCCTCCGGCATTCCCGGGCGCCTGTCCTGCCGTTCATTGAGCACACCCCCCTTTGCGTACGTATCGTCTGGTAAGGGTTACGGCACTGCGGGCGAGAGGCGGCTGGGAGCAATGACCCACGGCATGCGCACGGACACGCGCACCCCCCATCTCGAAGGCGGCCGCGACTGGCGGGACACCGCCACCCGCTACGCCCTCCTTCCCCTACGCGTCTTCCTCGGCGTCACCTTCATCTACGCGGGCCTCGACAAGCTCACCGACAGCGCGTTCATGAAGGCCGACGGCGCCGGATCCATCGGCGAGACCATGCGCTCCGTGCGGGACTCCTCGGCCGTTCCCGCCCTCGTCGACCTGGCCCTGAAGAGCCCGGCCGGCTTCGGCTACGCCATTGCCCTCGGCGAGCTGGCCGTAGGACTCGGCGTCCTGTTCGGCCTGCTCACCCGTCTCGCCGCTCTCGGCGGCGCACTGATCTCCCTCAGCCTGTGGCTGACGGTCAGCTGGGCCACCGAGCCCTACTACTACGGCAACGACCTCATCTACCTGATGGCCTGGCTGCCCCTGGTCCTGGCCGGGGCGCCGCTCCTCTCCCTGGACGCGCTCCTGCGAGCGAGGCGACGAGCAGGCAACTACAGCTAGAGCCTGCTACGAAGGTCCGGGCATCAGAGGGCCGGGTCGCCCGCGGGGCCGTCCCCGTGGCCGCTCCGGCCCGCGCCGCGGCGTCTGCGGATCCCGCGGCCGATCACGCCCACCGCGGCGGCCAGGCACAGGCCCCCGACGACGAGCGGGATCAGCGCGAACCAGGGGGCGTCCCAAAGGCCGGCCGCGTCACCGGCGTAGACGGCGCCCGCGCTGGTGAGGAAGGTGCCGGCGACCAGTCGTCCGGGCTGGACGTCATGACGCAGCACGGCTCACCTCCGCCTGTCCCACGCCGACCTCAAGGTCGAGGTCGAGCGTGCCGGTGCTCTTGCCGCCCTTGACCGGGGCCAGGGTGATCCGCTGGTGCTTGTCCGGTGCCACGTCCACGTCCTCGCTGTCGTCCCCGGGCAACTGGATGTCGCCCACCCCCACCTCGATGTCCGCCCGCACCGTCATGCCCGGCGGCACGATCACCCGCACCCGGCCCACGCCGACCTCCACCTTGGTCGACACCGTCTGCCCCGCGGCCGGTCTCAGCCGGGACAGGTCCAGGGTGCCGACGCCGGTGCCGACGTCGTAGGACCGCTGGACGTCCGCGACCGTGGCCGGACTCCACGTCGTGCGGATCCACTGGGTGCCGATGTCCTTGGGCAGGGCCGCCGCGCCGGCCAGCAGGGCCGCCGTGACGATCGCCAGGAATATGGACCCGGCGCCGGTCCGGCCGAGGAACGCGCTGAGCGCGATGCCCAGCCCGAACACCATGAGCGCGCAGGCCAGGCCCGTCTGGAGACTGGTCCCGAGCGGCTGACCGTCCCACGTCAGGCCCGTGCCCAGCCCGGCCGCGAGCAGGGCCAGCAGGAAGACCCGGCCGCCGATCGAGCGGGGGCCGCGCGGTGCGGGCCGGGCGGTGTACGACGGGCGGGGGCTCTCCTGGGCGCCGCGGTGGCCGGTCAGGCTGACCTCGATGATCGAGGTGATGTCGGGCTCCCGGGTGTCCCGCGGACCCCACAGATAGCCGGTGCCGCCGTCATGCGTGCCGTCCTTGACGATCGGGTCCCGCCACCAGGACCAGGTCGCGGGCACAGGCGGCGCCTGCGCCTCCGGCGGGGCGTCGGCGGCGGCCTGCGCGGCGAGCGGGTCGGGGTCCGGGGCGCCGCGCCGCTGCGACCAGTAGCCGGCACCCGCGAGGAGGAGGGAGAGGACCACGGCGAACGCCAGCACGCTGCCGTTCTTCAGCATCGTCAGGAAGACCCCGCAGCCGACCAGCGCGAACAGCACCGCAGCCAGCGCCTGACCGTCGACGCGGCCGGTGAGCAGCTTGCGGACCTCGTTCTCCTCCTCGTCGTCGGCGGGCACGAAGAGCCAGGCGAAGCCGTAGAAGATGAGGCCGATGCCGCCGGCCGCGGCGAGCACCGCCAGCGTGATCCGGAAGATCACCGGGTCCATGTCGCAGCTGCGGCCCAGGCCCGCGCACACCCCGGACAGCATCTTGTGCCGCCGGTCCCGGCGGAACGGGCGCGGCGAGCCGGCCCCGTCGGCCGGGTCCGCCGCACCGCCCGCTTCCGCGTGCGCGCGCGGATCCTCTGAAGAGGAGGCCCGGGCGCCCGCGTCCGGCGCGGGGCCCCCGGTGGGCTCCGCGTCCGCGGCGTGCTGGTGATCAGTCATGCGTCCATGGTGACGGCCGAGCCGCCCCCGCGGCAGTCGGGATGACCCTGGCCCGACCCTGATATCGGCCCTGACCCGGGCCGGGGCCGGTGCGCGACGCCGGGCCCGGCGTCGACCGACGAAGATCAGGGGTGTCTCGGGGCTCGACCCTGATGCCCGGGGCGGGCCGTCGTGTGACCATCGATGGCATGCCGGAAGCCGCAGCGCCCCTCGTCGAACCGCGGCCGCCGCGCAAGCTCTACCGCAGCAGCGACGGACGCTGGCTCGGTGGCGTGGCGCGGGGGCTCGCCGGGCATCTCGGGCTGCCCGTGATCTGGGTCCGCCTGGTCTTCGCCGGGCTGTTCCTGGCCGACGGCCTGGGCGCGCTGCTGTATGCCGCGTTCTGGTTCTTCGTGCCGCTCGGCGTCGGCGGTGTCGAGACGCAGAAGCCGCCGTCGCTGGTCAGCACCGAGACCTCGCCGGACGGCCGGCGCCGCATCGTCACGCGCAAGCCGGACAGGGGCCAGATCGTCGCCCTGCTGCTCATGGTCGTCGTCGCGATGATCTTCGTCGGGAGCGTGGACCTGGGCAGCGGCACCAAGGCCTACCTGGTGCCCGCCGTCCTCGTGGCCGCGGGCGTCGCCCTGGTGTGGCGGCAGGCGGACAACGCCCGCCGGGCCCGCTGGGTCGAGGCCGGCCGCCGCCGGCGTACGCTCACGCTGCTGCGGGCGGGCGCGGGCGTCCTCCTCGTCACCGCGGGCGTCTCCGGCATCTTCGTGCTGCAGGGCTCCGCCGCCCACCTCGGCTCCGTCCTGCAGGCGGCCCTCGCGGTCCTCGTCGGGATCACGCTGCTCGCCGGACCGTATCTCGTGCGCATGACGCAGGACCTCTCCGAGGAGCGTCTGATGCGCATCCGCGCCCAGGAGCGCGCGGAGGTCGCCGCCCATGTCCACGACTCGGTGCTGCACACCCTGACCCTGATCCAGCGCAACGCGGACAACCCCGGCGAGGTGCGCCGCCTCGCCCGCGCCCAGGAGCGCGACCTGCGCACCTGGCTGTACAAGCCCGAGGGCACCGGCAAGGACGAGGCCGACGAGCCGGCCACCCTCGCCGACGCGGTCCGGCGCAACGCGGCCGAGGTGGAGGACAAGCACGGCGTCCCCATCGAGGTGGTCGTCGTCGGGGACTGCCCGCTCGACGAACGGATCGCCGCCCAGATGCAGGCGGCGCGCGAAGCGATGGTGAACGCCGCCAAGTACGGTGGCGAGGGCGGCGCCGTGCAGGTGTTCGCCGAAGTCGAGGGGAGGACCGTCTTCGTGTCGGTCCGGGACCGCGGTCCCGGTTTCGACCTCGACTCGATACCCGCCGACCGCATGGGCGTTAGAGAATCGATCATCGGCCGTATGGAGCGCAACGGCGGCACGGCGCGGCTGCGCGCGGTGCCCGGCGGCGGCACGGAGGTCGAGCTGGAGATGGAGAGGGCGGAGAAGACGTCATGAGCGACCCGACCGAGGCGAACACGGAGTCCGTGGAGCCGACCGGCGACGGCGCGGGCAGGCGGCATGTGCGCGTCGTCCTCGTCGACGACCACCGCATGTTCCGCACCGGGGTGCAGGCCGAGATCGGCCGCACCGAGGAGACCGGCGTGGAGGTCGTCGGCGAGGCGGCCGACGTCGAGCAGGCGGTCACCGTCATCACCGCGACCCGGCCCGAGGTGGTGCTCCTCGACGTCCATCTGCCGGGCGGCGGCGGGGTCGAAGTGCTGCGCCGGTGCGCCGCGTTGATGGCCGACGGCGAGCGGCCCGTCCGCTTCCTCGCGCTGTCCGTGTCGGACGCGGCGGAGGACGTGATCGGCGTCATCCGCGGCGGCGCACGGGGGTACGTGACGAAGACGATCACGGGCGCGGATCTCGTCGACTCCATCTTCCGTGTCCAGGAGGGCGACGCCGTCTTCTCGCCGCGCCTGGCCGGGTTCGTCCTCGACGCCTTCGCCTCCACCGACGCCCCGCCGGTCGACGAGGACCTGGACCGCCTCACCCAGCGCGAGCGTGAGGTGCTGCGGCTCATCGCCCGGGGGTACGCCTACAAGGAGATCGCCAAGCAGCTGTTCATCTCCGTCAAGACGGTCGAGTCCCATGTCTCGGCGGTGCTGCGCAAGCTCCAGCTGTCCAACCGGCACGAGCTGACCCGGTGGGCGACGGCTCGGCGCCTGGTCTGAGCCGGCCTCCGCGTCCGCACGGGACGGCCGCGCGCCGCGGTCGCCCCGGTGGTGCCTACCGGTGCTGCGGTGCCGCAGCGGTGCCCAGTGCCCGCAGTGCCCACCGGTAGTGCCGTACGGCCTTGGCCGCGCCCAGCATGCCCGTCAGCCAGAGGATCATGCCGGTGCCCATGCCGAGGAAGACCTCGTGGCCGACGGGGCCCGGGGCGGCGCCCGCCGCGGTGGCGAAGGCCGTCCACAGGCCGAGCGCGCACACCGCGAAGGAGGACAGCAGCCAGCACAGGCTCAGCCCGGGGGAGCGGAGTCCGGCGTCGGTGAGGGGGTGGCTGTCGAGGGCGAGCCAGGCGTCGAGCAGTCCGTGTATCTCCCGGTCGCGGCGGATGCCGGCGACGACACCGATGACGGCGGGGACGATCGCGGCCAGTCCGAGGACGACGCAGACGGGGCCGACGACGAAGAGGAGCGGGTCGTGCTCCTCGGCCTGCTGCATCGGCAGCGTCAGCAGGGCCCAGCCGACGATCGCCGCGAGGGCGAGCAGCCAGAGCAGCAGGAGCCGGTGGATGCCGAGGCTGCGCCGCCGCAGCACTTCCAGTGCCCGCCGCCGGTCGGCCAGCAGTGCCGTCCGGTCGGGCCAGGTCCGCAGAAAGGGCGGGGGAGGGGGCGGGGGCAGCGGGGTGCGGGGCATCGGGACGTCGGACCTCGGATCTGACGGACGGCAACGGCGTGACGGCATCGCACGTTACCGCGAGGCCCCGCTGGTCAGACCACCCGCGTCGCCCCCGTGAGCGGCATCTCGTCGATCGGGGCGATGCGCACCGGAGCGGAGGGATTGGGGGCGTGGATCATCTGGCCGTTGCCGATGTAGAGGCCGACGTGGCTGATGCCGGAGTAGAAGAACACCAGGTCGCCCGGGCGGAGTTCGGCGCGGGAGACGCGGCGTCCGGCGTCGATCTGCGCGTACGTCGTGCGGGGCAGGGACACTCCGGCGGAGCGGTAGGCCGCCTGGATGAGGCCCGAGCAGTCGAAGGCGTCCGGGCCGGTCGCGCCCCACACGTACGGGCTGCCGAGCTTGCTGTAGGCGTAGGCGATCGCGGCGGCGGCACGGGGGTTGGGGGCGGCCGAGTCCGGTGCGGTGAGGCCGTCGCGGCCGGTGGCCGTGGCGCGTGAGGCGCGGTCCGGGTGCGCGGAGCCGTCGCCGATCCGGGCGCGGTCCTCGGCGCTGAGCCGGTCCAGCAGCCGCTGGGCGGCGTCCAGTTTGCCGTCGATGGTCTTCTTCTGCCGGCTCAGTTCCGTCTGTCTGGAGCGCAGCGAGGCCAGCTGCACGCGCGCGGCACCGCGCAGTTGCTCGATCTCCCGCAGCTGCTTGCGGACGCGGGCGACGGCCGAGGCCTGCCGGTGGTCCGCGCGTTCGGCGAGGGCGGCGCCGTCGAGGTACCGGTCGGGGTCGGAGGACAGGACGAGCTGGATCGCCGGGTCGAGTCCGCCGCGGCGGTACTGCGCGGCGGCGACGGAACCGAGCGCGTCGCGCGCCTCGTTGAGCTGTTCCTGCCTGCGGGCCGCCTCGTCGCGCAGCGTGTTCAGCCGCCGCTCGGCCTTGCGGGCGTCCTCCTTGGCGCCGTTGTACTTCTCGGTGGCCACCTCGGCCTCCTGGTACAGCTTGTCGACCCTGGCCTTGACCTGGGCCGGTGTCAGGTTCGGCTCGGCGTGGCCGGTGCCTTCGAAGGCCGTCGCGGTCGCCGCTCCGGCGAGGGCGAGTGTGGCGGCCGTACGGGCCGTGTTGCCGCTGACCGAGCGCGGGCGGGGCTTGCGGTGCGCTGCCACGGGGACTGCACGTCCTTTCGGTGGGGTCGGTCACCTGGAGGAGGACGCTAGGCCTGCCGGTATCGGTCCGGTAACGCGATGTGCGGAAGTGGCGTCGGGGAATCGGCGAGTGACCACACCTGATCATGTGCGTGCACATTGGGGTGCATATATGCAGGCGAAGCTGTGCAACTAGGCTCCGGGCCCATGGACGTACTCATCCACCTCTTCGTCGGCCTGCACATCATCGGCATCGCCTCGCTCCTGGGCGGCTTCCTCACCCAGATGAAGGCGATGGGCCAGGGCACCGCCCGCTTCGTCCCCGCCATGCTGCACGGCGCGCTGACGATGCTGGTCACCGGCGTGGTCCTGGTCGGCCTCAACCAGGCCGACGACCACTCCGTCGACAACATCAAGATCGGCGTCAAGCTGGCCCTGCTGATCGTGATCCTCGGCCTGGTCTACGTGAAGCGGGACGACGAGAAGGTGGACAAGGGCCTCTTCGGGCTGGTGGGTCTGCTGACGACGGCGAACATCTTCATCGCCGTGCTGTGGACCTGACGTCCTCCCCGGCCGACCGCACCGCCCCGACGGCGACCACGATCCACGCGGCCACCGCCACCCACAGCAGCACCTGCCCCGGTCCCTTCAGCCACGGCACGTCCAGCGCGGCGGCGACGGACAGCGTCGCCGCCGCCGTCATGCCCATCGGGAACACGGTGGCCCAGCGCCGCACGTCGTAGCACGGCCGGGGCCGGGCCACCTCGGCGGCGAGCAGTACGACGTACCAGCCCAGGTCCAGCACGAGCAGCGTCGCGGTCACCGTGCGCAGGACGCCGCGGGCGTCGTCGTTCCACAGGTACAGGCCGGGCCCGTCCGCGGCGAGCAGCTTCGACCCGGCGAGCGCGCAGATCGCGAGCGCGCCGCCCGCCACCCACTGGTCCCCGGCGCCCTCCAGGACCTGCCGCGGGTCGAACCGCAGGAGGGCGAGGACGTACAGCAGCAGCCCGAGCCAGAACACCACCATCGCGGCCCGTGCGAGCCACCCCGTCGCCTCCTCGGCGGCCAGGGTGGCGCCGAGCACCGCGAGCCCCTGCGTGGCCACACAGCCCAGGAACACCGTCCCGGGCATGCCCCGCTCCCAGCGCCGTACGACACGGCCGATCAGCGCCGCCCACACCACCGTGGCCAGCGCCAGCAGTGCCCCGGCGAGGGCGGGCCGGTCGAGCGCGGCCACGCGCGTGCCCAGCACGGCGGTCGCCGCCGCCGACGTCAGCGCCGCGGGCGTCCCCGCCTCCGCCGTCCAGCGGGCGCGGTCCCGCAGCAGCTCCGCGGCGAAGTGCGCGGCGAGTGCCAGCCAGGCCGCGGCGGTCAGGGCGAGGGCGAGGCGCGACAGGGTCTCGTGCCCGGTCAGGTGCAGGCCGACCGAGAGGACGCCGGTCGCCATGACGGCGGCCCCGGCCGCCGGCGATCGCCGCGCCCACCAGGCGCGCAGGGGCAAGGGGGAGGAGCCGGGCATGCGGCCGATGCTAGGGAGCCGCCGGGCCGGCACGGTGCGGGCCACGCGCGCGGGGACGCGAAAACAGCGCGAAAACAGCCGGAAGGCCCGCCGCCCTCCGCACGCCGCCTCCCGGTGCCCCCTCGCGCCGGGCGGGGTCAGGCCGGCCGGACCACGCTGTGGATCGAGCCCTCGCCGTCGTAGTAGATCGACTCCTCGCGCACGTACGCGCCCGGCTTCGGGGCGTGGATCATCATGCCGTTGCCTATGTACAGGCCGACGTGGGTGACGTCGTCGTAGAAGAAGACCAGGTCACCGGGGAGCGCCTGGGAGAGCGGGACGGTCGTGCCGGCGTTCACCTGGTCGTAGGTGGTGCGCGGCAGGTCGACACCGGCGGCCTTCCAGGCGGCCTGGGTGAGGCCGGAGCAGTCGTAGGAGTCGGGGCCGGTGGCGCCCCAGACGTACGGCTTGCCGACCTGCGCGCGGGCGAAGGCGAGCGCCTTGTCGGCCTTGGTGGCGTAGGAGGGGTCCGAGGCGGAGGTGTCGCCGGACGTGCCGGAGGTGCCCGACGTGCCGGTCCCGGACGAGGCGCCCGACTGCTGCTCCTGCCGGGCCGCGGCGGCCTCCTCCTGGCGCTGCTGCTCCGCCTGCTGCTGCCGCGCCAGCTCGGCGGCCTTGCGCGCGGCCTCCTCCTGCTTGCGCTTCTCGATCGCGGCGAGCCGCGCCTTCTCCTCCGCGGTCAGCTTCGCCAGCAGTTCGCGCGCGTCGGTGAGCTTCTGCTGGACGGTGGCCTTGGCGGTCCTGAGGTCGTTCTGCGACGCGGTGAGCGTCCGCAGGCTCTCGGTGGCCTCCCAGCGCTGCTTCATCGTCTCGGACTGCTGGGTGACGTAGTCGTCGACCGCGGCTTTCTGGCGGCCGGTCAGCCGGTCCATGACCTGGGTCTGGTCGAAGTAGTCCTGCGGGGTGTCGGCGAGCAGGAAGGTCGCGGTGTCCGGCGCGGTGGCCCCGGTGCGGTACTGGGCGGCGGCGAAGGAACCCAGCTGCTCGCGTGCCTCGTTGAGCTTCTGGGTGCGCTGCGCGACGTCGTCGAGGAGGGTGTCGACGCGCTTGCGCTGCTTGGCGGTCTTCTCCTTGGCCGCGTTGTACTTCTCGGTCGCCGACTCGGCCTGCCGGTAGAGGTCGTCGACCTTCTTCTCGACCTCCTCCAGGCTCGGCCGGTCGTCGGCGGCCGGGGAGGCGTGGGCGGACTGGGAGAGCAGGGCGACGGAGGTGAGGGCGGCCGTGGCGAGGGCGGGGGTGCGAAGGCCGGCGACGAGGCTGCCCGTGGGGCGCGACTTGCGGTGCGACGCCAAGGGAGGCGACTCCTTCCGTGGTCCGCCTACCGGGTTAGCTGTCGGGTTCGGGCGGAAATCGGAAGGTTTGCCCTACGGCCGGTCCGTGCGGAAGGGCCGATTCACCCCAGGTCTCGGTGGGTCCCCGGCTCCGGGCGCGTACGGGCGCGCCGGACTCGGCGGAGGCCGCGCGGCCCGGCGACGTTCGCCGGTGGGGGTCGTACGGCCTGCCCGGCACGGTAGCCAACTCGTGTGGCGGCTGTGAAGGTTGGTGAGTGATATGCCCGATACATTTTCGTGACCTGGCGCTCGTTTCCGGCGGAATGCCCGACTCCGGCCGCTCTTCGGCGCTGACGTGACGAAGCTCTCGCGGGGCGGGCGGACCGGCGTGAAGGTGTCGTGTCCGGCGGGCGTCACCGTTCACCCCAGGGACCGAAAGGGCCGCGTCCCGGCCCGCACGGTCGCCGACCGTGAGCGCGGGGTCATCGACGGCGAGCGCACGTCGGGAAGATCGATTGCGCCCGACTTTCCCGGGCGGCGGTCGGCTGTCAGTGGGGCACCCTAGACTCGGAGAGCGATGAGCAGCCTCTTTGACGACAGCTTCCTGGCGGAACTCCAGGCCCCCCGGGCCCACGAGGAGGAACCCCCGCCGCCGCCCGAGGACGATCATGCTCCGGAGCAGGTTCCGGACGATCTGTTCGGCGGGAAGTTCGACGTGCCGCCGGACCGGGACGCGTACTACCGCGACGGCGCCCACCGGCCCCCGATCGACGCGTCCGCGCTGCTGGAGGGGCTGAACGACAACCAGCGCGCCGCCGTCGTGCACGCCGGCTCCCCGCTGCTCATCGTCGCCGGCGCCGGCTCCGGCAAGACCCGCGTGCTCACCCACCGCATCGCCCACCTGCTCGCCGAGCGGGACGTGCACCCGGGCCAGATCCTCGCGATCACCTTCACCAACAAGGCCGCGGGCGAGATGAAGGAGCGCGTCGAGCAGCTCGTCGGCCCGCGCGCCCACGCGATGTGGGTGATGACCTTCCACAGCGCGTGCGTGCGCATCCTGCGCCGGGAGAGCAAGAAGCTCGGCTTCACCTCCTCCTTCTCGATCTACGACGCCGCCGACAGCAAGCGCCTGATGGCGCTCGTCTGCCGTGACCTCGACCTCGACCCCAAGCGGTTCCCGCCCAAGTCCTTCAGCGCCAAGATCAGCAACCTCAAGAACGAGCTGATCGACGAGGAGGACTTCGCCGCCCAGGCCGCCGACGGCTTCGAGAAGACCCTCGCCCAGGCCTACGCGCTGTACCAGTCGCGGCTGCGCGAGGCGAACGCCCTCGACTTCGACGACCTGATCATGACGACGGTCAACCTGCTGCGCGCCTTCCCGGACGTCGCCGAGCACTACCGCCGCCGCTTCCGGCACGTCCTGGTCGACGAGTACCAGGACACCAACCACGCCCAGTACGCGCTGGTCCGCGAGCTGGTGGGGACGAACGAGCACCCCGTCGACGTCCCCCCCAGCGAGTACGACGTGCCGCCCGCCGAGCTGTGCGTCGTCGGTGACGCCGACCAGTCGATCTACGCCTTCCGCGGCGCGACCATCCGCAACATCCTCCAGTTCGAGGAGGACTACCCGGACGCGACGACGATCCTGCTGGAGCAGAACTACCGCTCCACGCAGACGATCCTGTCCGCCGCCAACGCGGTCATCGAGCGCAACGAGTCCCGCCGCCCGAAGAACCTGTGGACCAACGCCGGCGCGGGCGCCCGCATCACCGGCTACGTCGCCGACACCGAGCACGACGAGGCCCAGTTCGTCGCCGACGAGATAGACCGCCTGGT
The DNA here is from genome assembly GCF_014656055.1 of Streptomyces griseosporeus. Taxonomy (GTDB): domain Bacteria; phylum Actinomycetota; class Actinomycetes; order Streptomycetales; family Streptomycetaceae; genus Streptomyces; species Streptomyces griseosporeus. Next base: position 79,912 of record NZ_BNBR01000008.1, on the reverse strand, counting down.
CGACGCGGGCGAGGCGAAGGCCGGAGACGTCGCCGTCTTCTACCGCACCAACGCCCAGTCCCGTGTCTTCGAAGAGGTCTTCATCCGCGTCGGCCTGCCCTACAAGGTCGTCGGCGGCGTCCGCTTCTACGAGCGCAAGGAGGTCCGGGACGTCCTCGCCTACCTGCGGGTGCTGGCCAACCCCGAGGACTCCGTCCCGCTGCGCCGCATCCTCAACGTGCCCAAGCGCGGCATCGGCGAGCGCGCCGAGGCGATGGTCGACGCCCTCGCCCAGCGCGAGAAGATCAGCTTCCCGCAGGCGCTGAAGCGGGTCGACGAGGCGTACGGCATGGCGGCCCGCTCGACCAACGCCGTCAAGCGGTTCAACACGCTGATGGAGGACCTGCGGACGATCGTCGAGTCCGGCGCGGGCCCGGCCACCGTCCTGGAGGCCGTCCTCGAACGCACCGGGTACCTCGCCGAGTTGCAGTCCTCCACCGACCCGCAGGACGAGACCCGCATCGAGAACCTCCAGGAACTCGCCGCCGTCGCCCTGGAGTTCGAGCAGGAGCGCGGCGAGGGCGAGCAGGGCACGCTCGCCGACTTCCTGGAGCAGGTCGCGCTGGTCGCCGACTCCGACCAGATCCCCGACGAGGAGGACGGCGACGGCGTCATCACCCTGATGACCCTGCACACCGCCAAGGGCCTGGAGTTCCCGGTGGTGTTCCTGACCGGCATGGAGGACGGCGTCTTCCCGCACATGCGGGCCCTCGGCCAGACCAAGGAGCTGGAGGAGGAGCGCCGGCTCGCCTACGTCGGCATCACACGCGCCCGCGAGCGGCTGTACCTGACGCGGTCGACGCTGCGCAGCGCGTGGGGGCAGCCGTCGTACAACCCGCCCTCCCGCTTCCTGGAGGAGATCCCGCCGCAGTACGTCGACTGGAAGCGCACCGGCGCCACCTCGCCCGTCTCCGCCGGACCGGCCTCCGCTATCGCGGCCTCGCTGTCCTCGTCGCGTTCACGGTCGTCCGCCTCGGGCGCGTCCGGGTTCGCCACGCGGCGCGCCGGGGGCAAGCCGCAGGCCTCGCTGGCCGTCGGGGACCGGGTCACGCACGACCAGTTCGGGCTGGGCACCGTCGTGGCGGTCAAGGGCGTGGACGACAAGGCGGAGGCGACCATCGACTTCGGCGACGGCAAGCCGAAGCGGCTGCTGCTGCGGTACGCGCCGGTGGAGAAGCTGTGAGGCGGTGAGCCACCGGGGGCCACGGCCCCCGGTGCTCGGGCTCAGGTCGGGTCGAGGCCGTGGCTGCGCAGCCACGGCAGCGGGTCGATCGCCGAACCGCCGTAGGGCCGGACCTCGAAGTGCAGGTGCGGGCCGGTGGAGTTGCCCGAGTTGCCGGAGTACGCGATCGGCTCGCCGGCCTTGACCGTCGTCCCCGACGCGACGCGGTAGCTGGAGAGGTGGCAGTACCACGTCTCCGTGCCGTCCTTCGCGGTCACGATCATCATGTTGCCGTAGGCGCTGTTCCACTGCGTCCGCACGGTGCCGTCCGTCGCGGCCATCACCGTCGTGCCGTAGGAGACGGGGAAGTCGATGCCGGTGTGCACGGACATCCAGTTGATGCCGGCCTGGCCGTAGTAGGCGCTCAGCCCGTGCTGCTCGACCGGCAGGGCGAACTTGGGCCGCAGCCGCTCCTTGCGGGCGGCCTCCTCCGCGGCCTTCCTCCGCTCCAGCTCCTGCTGCGCCTTGAGGTCGATGCGCTCCTGCGTGCGGCTGGCGCGGTCGGCGAAGTCGCTGGCGCCGGCGGACATGCTCCGCAGCTGGGTGTCCAGCTTGTTGTTGACGGCGGACGGTTTCACCGCGTGCGCGTCCGAGGCGGTGGCGGTCGTGTCCGAGCTGTCGTCGCCGCTGAAGGTGCCGACGGAGGCGGCGGCGATCCCGGCGACGCCCATCACACAGGCCGAGGGCACCGCGACGGTCAGCAGAGCGGAGCGCTTGGCGGGCGTACGGCGCCGGCCGCGCGAGCCGCGGGCGGCGGCACGCGGGGAGGGCGGCGGGGTGACCTCCTCCTGGTCGTCCAGGAGGAGCGTTCCGTCCGGTTCCACGACGGGCAGCTCGCCGGTCGCGGACAGCTCGGCCGGCTCGCCGCCGGCGGTGTCCTCGCCGTAGCCGACCTGCTCGAACCCGGCGGCCGGCGTGTCGTCGGGGAGGGCTTCGAAGGCCGAGGTCGCCTGCTGGTCGAAGTCCTCGTGCCGGTACGGCTGCTGGGCCTCGGGCTGGTACGGCTGCTGGGCCTCCGGCTCGTAGGACTGCTCGGCGCCGCCGGAGTTCCACTGCGTCGCGTCGTACGCGCCGGTGTCGAAGGCCTGGGTGCCCCACTCCCACTGCTGGGTCTGGCCGGCCGCGCTCTGGTCGGGCTGGAGCCAGGCGGAGGCGTCCCACTGGCCGGAGACGTCCGGGGCACCGGTCTGCGCCGGGATGGCCGCGACCTGCTGCTGGTCCGCGGCCCAGGCGGTCGTGTCGTAGGCACCGGTGTCCTGCGCGGCGTAGTGCTGGGCCGCGTACGGGTCCTGGTGGAACGTCGAGTGGGCGCCGGTGGCCCACTGGCCGGTGTCGTAGGAGCCCGTGGACTCGGCGGGCATGCTGCCGAAGAGCGGGTCGGCGTCGAAACCCGGCGCGGCGTGACCACCGGTGGAATAACCACTGGTGTCGTAGCCGCTGTACGTGGTGAAGTCGCCGTACGGGGCTTCCTGGGAGCCGTAGGACGCGTAGTGCGCGGAGGCGGCGTCGGAAGCCGGGGCCGGGGTGGTCATGGTCCCCGACGGGTGACGGTCGTTCACCAACTTCTCTTTCGCCTCGACAACAGGGGCTGCCAGAGCAGTGCGGCGACTGTACCCGGGGGTAGGCGGGCGGGACAATCTTCGGCAGGTTTCCGGGCGCAGGAAACGGGCAATCGGTCGTGTTTCGGCGTTGTGCGGACGTTCCCTTGGTGCTGCGTTCGAAGATTGTTCGACTTGAGGGGGTGTTCGGGTGGTGCTGAGCCCCCGGGCTCACGCCACCGTGAGCCCCCCGGCCTGCCCGGCGCTCCCCGCTTCCGGCAGCTCCGCGTCGAGGGCCTGGCGTATGCCCGCCGCGACGGCCGGGTGCACCGGCAGCGCCAGATGGCCGACCCCGGTGACCCGGACGTTCTGCGCGCTCAGGTCCGGATGGTCGATGCAGGCCGACTCCAGCGGGTCCATGACGTGGTCCAGATCGCTCCAGAAACTGACGAAGCGGGTACGGCAGCCCGGCGCCGGCCGGGTCAGCTCCTCGATGACCGGCGAGCCGGGGCGCATCTGGCGGACGATCGGGTGCGCGTCGGCCAGCGGGGCGACCCGCGTCCCGGAGTGCGGCGTACCGAGCGTGACCAGGGTGCGGACGCGCCGGTCACCGCCCAGGCGCTGCACGTAGTAGCGCGCGATCAGCCCGCCCAGGCTGTGCCCGACGACATCGACCCGCTCGCTGCCGGTGCGCTCGCAGATCTCCTCTATGTGCCGGCCCAGCAGATCCGCCGCGACACGGATGTCGCAGGTCAGCGGCGAGTAGTTGAGGGACTCGACGCGCTGCCGGCCGTGCTGGGCCAGGCTGCGGCGCAGCAGCACGAACACGGAGCGGTTGTCGATGAACCCGTGCAGCAGCACCACCGGCGGCCGGTCCGGGGCCGGCAGCCGCGCCGGACCCGGCGCGTCCCCCGCGGACGGCCGGACGGCCGGGGCACGGCGCTCCTGCGCGATGCCGGACGGGTAGAGCAGGAGGTGGCCCGCCAGGATCGCGAACTCCAGGGCCGTCGCCTTCAGCAGCGCCACGGACAGCCCCGCCAGTCTCGCCGGCAGCAGACGCCGGCAGAGCGGCACCAGAGGCGCGAGGAGAGGCAGGGAGAGAGTCGGGGAGAGAAGCGGGAAAGGGGGCTGCGGAACCCTGGTGACCTTCATGGCCGACCTCCTGTCGGCACGCGAAGGACGGCCTCGTCCCCCGTGTGCGCTCCTGGGCGGTCGCGGGGGCGGCCATCGGGGCTTTCGGCGGTTCCCCGCTGTCATGCCTTGTCCGTCCTGCGTGCCCCGCGTGCCCTAGCCGAAACTCCGCACCGCTCCGGCGGGCGGCCTGCGGCGCGGTGGTGGGACGACCTCGTCACGGCGCCCGTTGCGCGGCTCGGAACGGTGCGCTGCCGGTGTGTCCCTGTGTGTGATTTCCCCCTCCCTGTCCACCGCGAAACGGCCGCGTGCGGGATGCTGGCGATAACGTTCGTTCACTTCCTTGGCGCGTGCGGGTACCGCTGTACTCGTCGGCAGGGATGAATGCAGTCGCTTCATGGAGGCAGTGATGGGTGTGGCAGCCGGTCCGATCCGCGTGGTGGTGGCCAAGCCGGGGCTCGACGGCCACGATCGCGGGGCCAAGGTCATCGCGCGGGCGCTGCGCGACGCGGGGATGGAGGTCATCTACACCGGACTCCACCAGACCCCCGAGCAGATCGTCGACACCGCGATCCAGGAGGACGCCGACGCGATCGGCCTGTCCATCCTCTCCGGTGCGCACAACACGCTCTTCGCGGCCGTGATCGAGCTGCTGAAGGAGCGCGAGGCCGAGGACATCCTCGTCTTCGGCGGCGGGATCATCCCCGAGGCGGACATCCCGCCGCTGAAGGAGAAGGGCGTCGCGGAGATCTTCACGCCGGGCGCGACGACGCAGTCCATCGTGGACTGGGTCCGGGCGAACGTCCGGCAGCCCGCTCAGGCCTGAGCCGGGGGCGACCCGCACGGAGGAGCCGGCGTGGCCTCGCCCGGGGGCCGCGCCGCCAGCTCCTCCGTCATCGCCGCGCGCAGGCGCAGCGTCGTCACCAGACGCTGGAACGCCTCCGCCCAGTAGCCGCCGGCCCCGGGTGAGGCGTCCTCCGGTTCGTCCGGCACGGCCAGCAGGGCATCCAGCCGGCCCGCCTCCGCCGGGTCCAGGCAGCGCTCGGCCAGCCCCATGACGCCGCTGAAACTCCACGGGTAACTCCCCGCGTCCCGGGCGATGTTGAGCGCGTCGACGACCGCGCGCCCGAGCGGCGGGGCCCAGGGCACCGCGCACACGCCGAGCAACTGGAACGCCTCGGACAGCCCGTGCACCGCGATGAACCCCGCCACCCACTCCGCCCGGTCCCCGGCCCCCAGGGTGGCGAGCAGCTTGGCCCGCTCGGCCAGCGACACCGCGCCCGGCCCGCCCGCCTCCGGCGCCGACGGCGAGCCCAGCAGCGCCCGCGCCCACGCGGCGTCCCGCTGCCGCACCGCGGCCCGGCACCACGCGGCGTGCAGCTCGCCCTGCCAGTCGTCCGCCACCGGCAACGCCACGATCTGCTCCGGCGTCCGCCCGCCCAGCCGTGCCGGCCACGCCCCGAGCGGCGCCGCCTCCACCAGCTGGCCCAGCCACCACGACCGCTCGCCCCGCCCCGCCGGTGCCTTCGCCACCACGCCGTCCCGCTCCATCCCGGCGTCGCACTCGTGCGGAGCCTCCACCACGAGCGTCGGCGTCCCGAACGTGTGATCCACCGCCACGCACGACCCGGCCCGCACCGCCATCCGCGCCGCCAGCGCCGAGCCCGGCAGCGCCGACAGCAGCTCCGCCGCCGTCGCCCGCACATTGCGGCTGCGGTCCCCGAGCGCCTGCTCCAGGAACGGCTCGTCGTCCGGGCCGAGACCCGTACGCAGCGAGTCCAGGAACATCAGCCGGTCCTCGGCACGCTCCGTCGCCCACGTCGACGCCAGCAGCTCCCGCGCCGTGCGCGGATCACGCGCCCGCAGCGCCGACAGCAGCGCCACCCGCTCCGCGAACAGGCCCTCCTGCCACAGCCGGCCCGTCCCCTCGGTGTCACCGGAGTCCGGCAGCGCCGACCCTCCGCCCGGCGTGGCCCGCAGCGCGAACCGCCAGTCCGGGTTGAGCCGCGCCAGCCACAGCCCCCGCGTCCCGGCGAAGCGCAGAGCCGCCGGCCGCAGATCGGTACGCCCCCGCGCCGCGTCCAGCAGTGCCGGCAGCAGGTGCGCGGGGGCCGCGTAGCCGTGGGCGTTCGCCGTCGCCAGCCACTGGGGGAGCAGCTCCATCAGGTCCGGGGCCGTGCCCCGGCGGCCGACGCCCGCGCCCGGACGGTCCGCCAGCAGCGTGGCCAGCCGGCGGGCCGCCGCCGCGGGCAGCGCCGGGCGCGGGTCGTCGGGCGCCGGTTCGGGCCGCCGCGCCGCGGGCACGGAGGCCGGCCGCAGCCCGGCCCGCCGCCGTACGGTCGCCTCCGCCGCCGCGTCCAGCAGCGCCACGGGGGCCTCCCGGCCGGGGGCGGAGACGGGCGGGGTACGCCGCTCGGTGCCCAGCAGGGCCGCGGTGACCAGCTCTTCCCAGAGGTCCGGGGCCGGCCGGGCGGGCGGGGCCGGGGTGCCGTTCATGCGGGTCCTTTCCGTCGCATCCGCTGGTTCGGAGGTTGGGTCGCTTCGGTCGCTTCGGTCGCTTCGGTCGCTTGGGCACTTCTGTCGGGTACTTCCGTCGCCGCGCCGAGGGGATGGGCCGCGCGCGGCCGGATCACGGGTCAGTACAGGGGCACCGCCTCCCCCTCCCCCCGCGGCCAGGCCGTCAGCGGGGTGAAGCCCCGGTGGCCGCACTCGCCGAAGACCTTCACCGGGGCGCCGCCCGAGAGCGCGACCAGCCGCCACAGACCCGGCCGGGAACGCGCGACCGGGGTCAGGGGCAGGGCCGTGTCCTCGTCGGCGTCCGCCAGCTGCCAGGAGTCGCCGTCCGGCACCGGTACGACCCGCTCCAGCGTCACCGGCACGGACTCCAGCCAGGGGTCGGCGCGCAGGGCCTCGCCGTAACGGGCCGCGGCTTCCGCCGTCGTCACCCCCTCGGGCCGGGTCCCGGCCGGGGCGGGCGGGGCGAACCGTTCGCCCAGCGCCACCCGGCCGGCGGCGCCCGGATAAGCGGACACCTCCGCGTCCAGGGCCAGTCCGACCGGCAGCGCCAGCTCGGGCGCGCGGCCGGCCGCGCCGTACGACAGCAGCAGGGCCGTACGCCGGGAGGCGGTGCCGTACAGCCAGATGCGGCGGGTCGTCAGCTTGGCGTCGGCCGTGTCGTACTGCGCGAGGACCAGCCACCGGTCGCGCACCGGTGGACCCTGCGCGGCGCCGGGCAGGCCGACGCGAGAGCGGACCGTCGCCGCCAGCTCCTGCGGCAGCCGCTCCCGGCCGAGCCAGCCCTGGTCCAGCAGGTGCAGCAGCGCGCACTCCTCCAGCAGCCGCACCTGCCAGCCCGGCCCGGAGCCGGGTATCGCGCCCAGCTCCCGCACCCGGGCGGCCAGGCCCGGGGCCTGCGCGTCGACCATGCGGGCCGCCGTCTCCTCCCACAGCTCGTACCCCGCCTGCTCGGCCGCGGCCAGGCCGCCCCGCAGCAGATCGGCGAGACGCTGCTCCAGCTCGGTCGCGCCCGCCGTGATCCGCTCGGCGCGCCGCTCCGCCCGGCGCCGCGCCGCCTCCGGATCGGCGGTGCCGGACGACGAGCCCTCCGCGCCCGTCGTCCGCCGCTCCGCCGCCCGCTCCTCTCTCCCCTTTCTCCCCTGCACGGCCCAGGCCGGCGGTTCCCCCCGCGGCACCGCGCCGTCCCCCTCGGCCCAGAGCAGCAGCAGCCCCAGCGCGTGCTTGCACGGCACCTTGCGGCTCGGACAGGTGCATGCGCACGCGAGGCCCGACGCGTCGGCCGTGTCCACCACCGTCCGGTACGGCCCGCTGCCGCCGCCCTTGCACAGCCCCCACACCGTGCCGTCGGCGGAGCTGCCCGTCTCCGACCACGGACCCGCCGCGCCGAGCCTGCTGCCCGCCTCGCGTGACGCGGCGTCAGGCGCCAGCGCCAGCACCTGCTCCGCGCTCCAGCGCACCCCGTGCTCAGTCATGCCACCGACGGTAGGTCCCCCCACTGACAACGGGTCCCGCGAGCGGTCCCGCCGACCCCGCCACGAGGGCGTTTACGCAGGTCGGAACGCGTTGTCAGTGGGGTGGTGCACGGTGGATGACAGACCGAACCGGCCGAGCTGGAGGGGGACTTTGCCATGACCGTGTCCGGGGAGACGACGACCGCCCTGCCGGGCGGAGAACAGCCCGCGCAGGTGCTGCGGCCGCACGCCGAGGACGCCTTCGCCCAGGAACTCGCCGCGCTGGCCGCGCAGGACGACCGCCCGCGCCCGCCCCGCTGGAAGCTGTCGCCGTGGGCGGTGGCGACCTACCTGCTCGGCGGCACCCTGCCCGACGGCACCGTGATCACACCGAAGTACGTCGGCCCGCGCCGCATCGTCGAGGTCGCCGTCACCACGCTCGCCACCGACCGCGCCCTGCTGCTGCTCGGCGTGCCGGGCACCGCCAAGACCTGGGTGTCGGAACACCTCGCCGCCGCGGTCAGCGGCGACTCCACCCTGCTCGTGCAGGGCACGGCCGGCACCCCGGAGGAGGCCATCCGCTACGGCTGGAACTACGCGCAGCTGCTCGCCCACGGCCCGAGCCGCGACGCCCTCGTGCCCAGCCCCGTCATGCGGGCCATGGCCGAGGGGATGACCGCCCGGATCGAGGAGCTGACCCGGATCCCGGCCGACGTGCAGGACTCGCTCATCACCCTCCTGTCGGAGAAGACCCTGCCGATACCGGAGCTGGGGCAGGAGGTGCAGGCGGTCCGCGGCTTCAACCTCATCGCCACCGCCAACGACCGCGACCGCGGCGTCAACGACCTGTCCAGCGCGCTGCGCCGCCGCTTCAACACGGTGGTGCTGCCGCTGCCGGAGAGCGTCGAGGCCGAGGTCGACATCGTCTCCCGGCGCGTGGACCAGATCGGCCGCTCGCTGGACCTGCCGGCCGTGCCCGACGGCATCGACGAGATCCGCCGGGTCGTCACCGTCTTCCGTGAGCTGCGCGACGGGATCACCGCCGACGGCCGTACGAAGGTGAAGTCGCCCAGCGGCACGCTCTCCACCGCCGAGGCGATCTCCGTCGTCACCAACGGCCTCGCGCTCGCCGCCCACTTCGGTGACGGCGTGCTCCGGCCGGGCGACGTCGCCGCGGGCATCCTCGGCGCCGTCGTCCGGGACCCGGCCGCCGACCGGGTCGTCTGGCAGGAGTACCTGGAGGCCGTCGTCCGCGAACGGGACGGCTGGACCGACTTCTACCGAGCCTGCCGGGAGGTGAGCGCATGAGGGGTGCCCGGCCGCGCCGGGGTGGAGGCCGGGTCGCCGGCCGAGGCAGAGACGAGATCCACGGGCTGACGTGGGTGGGGTGACGTACGGGGGATGTGCGCTGTGACCAGTCGAGACATGCGGGGGATCCGGACGATGACCGATGGCGGGGTGCAGGCGATGCGGGGGACGGCCGTTGCCGACGTGCGAGTGAGGGCGACCGGGGACGAGGACACGCGCTGGCCGCGGAGGGTGAGGGAGGCCGGATGACGAGGACCGGGGCGGGGGTGCTGCTGCTCGGGGTGCGGCATCACGGGCCCGGGTCGGCGCGGGCCGTGCGGGCCGCGCTGGAGGCGGCCCGGCCGCGGATCGTGCTGATCGAGGGGCCGCCCGAGGCGGACCCGTTGATCCCGCTCGCCGCCGAGGAGGACATGCGGCCGCCGGTCGCCCTCCTCGCCCACGCCGTGGACGAGCCCGGCCGCTCGGCGTTCTGGCCGATGGCCGAGTTCTCCCCGGAGTGGGTCGCCCTGCGCTGGGCGCTGGACCACGGCGTCCCCGCCCGTTTCATCGACCTGCCGGCCACCCACACGCTGGCCTGGGAGCGGGACACGGACGGCACCGGCCGCGACGGGGACACCGGTCCGTCGGAACCCGACCTGCGGATCGATCCGCTCGCCGTGCTCGCCGACACCGCCGGGTACGACGACCCCGAGCGCTGGTGGGAGGACGTGGTCGAACACCGGGGCCTCGGAGAGGGGGACGCGTACGCGCCGTTCGCCGTGGTGGAGGAGGCGATGACCGCCCTGCGGGACGCGTACGGCAGCGGCGGTCACCAGCGGGACCTGGTGCGGGAGGCGTACATGCGCCTCCAGGTACGGGCGGCCCGGCGTGAGGCGGGGGACGACGCAGTGGCCGTGGTCTGCGGGGCCTGGCACGTGCCCGCGCTGCGGCGGCAGCCCACCGTCACCGCCGACAAGGCACTGCTCAAGGGCCTGCCCAAGACCAAGGCGGACCTGACGTGGGTGCCGTGGACGTACCGCAGGCTCGCCCGGGCCGGAGGGTACGGCGCGGGAATCGACTCGCCTGGCTGGTACGGGCATCTCTTCGCCGCGCCGGACCGGCCGGTCGAGCGGTGGATGACCAAGGTGGCCGGACTGCTGCGCGAGGAGGACCGGCTCGTCTCCTCCGCGCACGTCATCGAGGCGGTGCGGCTGGCGGACACGCTCGCCGCGCTGCGCGGACGGCCGCTGCCCGGGCTGGGCGAGACCACCGACGCGGTACGGGCGGTGATGTGCGACGGCTCGGACGTGCCGCTGGCGCTGGTGCACGACCGGCTCGTGGTCGGCGAGGTGCTGGGGGAGGTGCCGTCGGCGGCGCCCGCGGTGCCGTTGCAGCGGGACCTCGACCGGCTCCAGCGGCGGCTGCGGCTCAGACCCGAGGCACAGGAGCGGGAGGTCGAACTCGACCTGCGCGGGGAGACCGACGCCGAGCGCAGCAGGCTGCTGCACCGGCTGCGGCTGCTCGGCGTCGACTGGGGCCGGCGGCAGGCCTCCCGGGGCAGCACGGGCACGTTCCGGGAGACCTGGCGGCTGCGCTGGGAGCCGGAGCTGTCGGTGCGGGTCGCCGAGGCGGGCGTGTGGGGGACGACGGTGTTCGCCGCCGCGACCGGCAGGGCCGAGGCCGACGCGGTGGCCGCGCGGTCCCTCGCCGAGGTCACCGCGCTGGCCGAACAGTGCCTGCTGGCCGGGCTGTCCGACGCGCTCCCCGCGGTGATGCGGGTCCTGGCCGACCGGGCCGCTCTCGACGCGGACGTCGGCCACCTCGCCCAGGCCCTGCCCGCCCTGGTCCGCGCCCTGCGCTACGGCGACGTGCGCGGCACCGACACCGGGGCGCTCGCCGAGGTCGCCGTGGGCCTCGCCCGGCGGATCTTCGCCGGCCTGCCCCCGGCCTGCGCCGCCCTCGACGCGGACGCCGCCGACGAGATGCGCCGCCATGTCGACGCGGTGCACGGGGCGGTGGGGCTGCTGGACGACACGGACGACGGTGGCGGGACGGGCGGCACCCGCGGCCGTGGTGCCGATGGGCTGCGTCCCCGCTGGTACGGAGTGCTGCGCGGGTTGTCCGGGCGGGACCGTGTGGCCGGCGTGATCCGGGGGCGGGCCGTACGGCTGCTGCTGGACGGCGGGGAAGTGGACCAGGACGAGGCCGCCCGGCTGATGGGGCTCGCGCTCTCGCGGGGGACGCCGCCGGCAGACGCGGCCGCCTGGATCGAGGGGTTCGTCGGTGGCGGGGGCGGCGGGATGCTGCTCGTGCACGACGAGCGGCTGCTCGCCCTGGTGGACGGCTGGCTGACCGGGGTGCCGGCGGAGGCGTTCACCGATGTGCTGCCGCTGCTGCGGCGGACGTTCGGGGCGTACGAGCCGGCAGTGCGCCGCACTCTCGGGGAACTGGTCCGGCGCGGACCGGGCCGGCGGGCCGGGGGAGCGCCCGGCGGCTCCGGACTGCCGGGCTTCGCGGAAGACCTGGACGAGGGACGCGCGGACGCCGTGGTGCCGGTGGTGCGCCTGTTGCTGGGACGTGCCGAGGACGGAGAGAGGAACGAGCCGGTGGGGGTGGGGACATGACGACCGACGACAAGACGGGCACCGGCCCGCCGCACGAGGCATCGGAGCGGCTGCGGCGCTGGCGGCTGGTGCTGGGCGGGGGCGCGGCGGACGGTACCGGACACGTGCTGTCCGGGCGGGACGCGGCGATGGACGGCACCCTGGCCGCGCTCTACGGCACACAGGACAAGCCGCGCACCGGCCGGGACCGTGCGGCGGGGCTCGGCGCCTCGGCCCCGTCGGTGGCCCGCTGGCTCGGGGACATCCGCGCCTACTTCCCCACCTCCGTCGTCCAGGTCATGCAGCGCGACGCCGTCGAACGGCTCGGGCTGTCCGCGCTGCTGCTGGAGCCGGAGATGCTCCAGGCCGTGGAGGCGGACGTGCACCTCGTCGGCACCCTGCTGTCGCTGAACAAGGCGATGCCGGAGACGACGAAGGAGACGGCACGGGCCGTCGTCCGCAAGGTCGTCGACGATCTGGAGAAGCGGCTCGCCGCCCGCACCCGGGCCACGCTCACCGGCGCGCTCGACCGCAGCGCCCGCGTCGCCCGGCCCCGCCACCACGACATCGACTGGAACCGCACCATCGCGGCCAACCTCAAGCACTACCTGCCGGAGTACGGCACGGTCGTCCCGGAGCGGATCGTCGGGTACGGGCGGGCGGCGCGGTCCGTGAAGAAGGACGTCATCCTCTGCATCGACCAGTCGGGGTCGATGGCGGCGTCCGTCGTCCACGCCTCCGTCTTCGGTGCGGTGCTGGCCTCGATGCGGTCGATCAGCACCCGGCTCGTCGTCTTCGACACCGCCGTCGCCGACCTCACCGACCAGCTCGACGACCCGGTCGACGTCCTCTTCGGCACCCGGCTCGGCGGCGGCACCGACATCAACCGGGCCCTCGCCTACTGCCAGTCGCGGATCACCCGGCCCGCGGAGACGGTCGTCGTGCTGATCAGCGACCTCTACGAGGGCGGTATCCGCCACGAGATGCTCAAGCGGGTGGCGGCGATGAAGGCGTCGGGGGTGCAGTTCGTGGCGCTGCTCGCGCTGTCGGACGAGGGAGCGCCGGCCTACGACCGGGAACACGCGGCCGCGCTCGCGGCGCTGGGCGCACCGGCGTTCGCCTGCACACCCGACCTGTTCCCCGAGGTGATGGCGGCGGCCATCGAGAAACGGCCGCTGCCGATACCGGACACCGCGTAAGAGGGGGCAGGAATGCGGACATGACTACCCATCGGTAACAGGGGGCTTGCGCAACCGCGGGCGTCCCGTGCGACGATCGGCGTCCCACCACACCGGAGGAACCCGCCCCCTTGACCTGGCCGACAGCCCTGCCCGGTGCCGCTGCGCGCGTGTTGCGCGCGGTGGCCGGACGGCGTGCGCTCCAGGTCGCGCTGATGGTGGGGGCGTTCTTCGCGCTGGGCTTCCTCTGCGGGGAGAAGGCGCAGGCGGCCGAGACGGCGACCCCGGCCGTCCCGGCGGTCACCGTCCCTACGGTCACCGTCCCTACGGTCACCGTTCCGGGCGTGTCCGACGCCGTCCGTCCGCCCGCTGAACACGCGCCGGCGGAGGATGTCGTCCGGCCCGTGGCCGAGCGCACGGTGACCTCGGTGCGGGAGCGTGTGGTGCGGCCCGCCGGCGAGGTGGTGGAGTCGGTCACCGCCGCGACATCCCAGCTCCCCGAGCTGCCGTCCGCGCCGGCCTTGCCGAACGTGCCGGATCTGCCGTCCGCGCCGGCCTTGCCGCAGCTGCCGGATCTGCCGTCCGTGCCGGATGTGCCCTCCGTCTCCGACTTGCCGGCGCTCCCCGCACCCGTGCCCACGACGGCCGCACCGCACCCCGCCGCCCCGGCCTCCGCGGTGGCCCCTGCCACCGCCGCCCCGGCGGCAGCCCGCACCGCCCCGGCCGCAGCGCCGGACGCGATGCCCACCCCGGCGCGCACCGGCGACTTCCACGCAACGCCCGCCGAGCACGCCGCCGCACCGCATCGCCGCGCGGCCCGCACCAGCAACCCCAGCCGACTCCCCGCTCCCCACGCCCCCGAGAGCAACCTCGGCAGCAGCGCCTCGGGAGACGCTGGCAGTTCACGCCACGGTGACGCGCACGCCGTCACGCCGTGCCCGCGTCTGCCCGTGCGGCTCGCCGCCGGTGCCGTGGCGCGGTCCGGCGCCGCCGGGATCCGGGACCGGTACCGGGACATCCCCGTCTTCCCTGCCTAGCGCGACCCCTCCCCCCGCAGTGGACCTGCCGCGCGGGGGCGGAGAGGTCCGCCTGTCCGCGTCCGGACGCCCCTGACGCCGTCCCGACGCCCTGTGTCCCCCCAGTCCCTTCCGGCGCCCCGGAAACCGGCCCGGTCTTCCCGGCTCGGTGCCCCTCCGGAGGCGCGGACCCCTGTAGATCCGAGGATCTGACGCTCGTATGAACAAGAACATCCGCCGTTCCATCGTGATAGCCGCCGGCGTGACCGGCGCCTGGGCGCTCGGCTCCACCGTCGCCAGCGCCGACGAGCTGCCGAGCAGCTCCCTGTCCGTGTCGGACACGACCGCCGACGCCGGTGACACGCTCGGCGTGGTCGCCGACACCGTCGACGCCGTCGACGGTGTGGTCGCCGACGTGAGCAGCGGCGTGCAGGGCACGGTCTCCGGCCTCACCACCGGCAGCACGGCCACCTCCACGACCGGCAAGGTCACCGCCGGCGCGACCGGCACGGTCACCTCCGTCACCGGCACCGCCACCCACACCGCCGACCAGGCCCGCCGTTACGTCGAGGCCGACGTCACCGTCCCGCAGGCCGCCAAGGTCCGCGGTGCCGAGGCGATCAAGGGCGCGCAGGCGGCGCGGGCCGCCTCCGTCGCGTCCGGGAGCGCCACGGCCACCGCCGCTGCCGCCACCGCCGAGCACACCGCCGCCCCCACCGCCGACCGGGCCTCCGACGCGGCGTCCGCCACGCGGGACGGTCTGCCGCACACGCCGCAGGACGCCATCGACTACCTCTTCGGCCCGCTCGCCGCCTTCGCCCCCGAGCTGGAGCAGGCGCTGGCCGCCGCGCAGAGCAAGCTGCAGGCCGTGCAGACGGCGGCCCGCGGCCGGGTGCAGGGCGTCGACGGCGTCGTGCGGACGAAGGCGCAGTACGCGACGACGGGCGCGGGCCGCACGGCCACCGGCGCGCAGGCCGCCGCCCACGCCGCGGCCGCCTCCACGACCCGGGCCGCCTCCGGGACCGCCTCCGCCGCGACGTACACCGCCCAGGACGTGAAGGGCGCCGCCGAGGCCTCGGTCTCCGCCGTCCCGGCCCACCTCACCGGCACGGTCGAGGGCGTCGAGCAGCGCGTCGTCGGCACCGTCTCGGCGGTGCCCGGCACGGTCACCCCGGTGGTGCGCGAGACGGCGGCCGCGGCGGTGCCGCCGGTCGCGGGCGCCGCCGTGGACGGCGTGGTCCCGGTCGCCGGGCAGGCCGTGGCCGGCGTGCCGCCGCTGGCCGGGCCCGCGGTCGGCGGGGTCGCCGGCACCGCCACGGACGCGGTGCACGGCGTCCACCCCGTCGCCACCGGCGCGGTGCGGGGCGTGCAGCCGGTCGCCACCGGCGCGGTGGCCGGGGTCACCCCGGTCGCCGGGCAGGCGGTGCACGGGGTCGCCGCCACCGCCGACCACACCGTGGACGCCGCGACCGCGCTGGCGTACGGCGTGGTGGCGGACGTGCAGCCCGTCGCCGGCGGTGTCGCGCAGGGGGTGCCGCCGGTCGCGCAGGGCGCGGTGTACGGCGTCGGCCACGTCGCCGACGGCGCGGTGCGGGGCGTCCGGCCGGTCGCCGGGGACGCCGTCGGGGACGTGCGGTCGGTCGCCGGGGGTGCCGTCGGTGAGGCGCACGGGGTGGCGTACGGCGTCGTCGCGGACGTACCGCCGTACGCCACCGGGCTTGCCGGCCAGGCCGCGCACGACGTGACCGGCGCGGTGCTGCCGCCGGTGGCGAACACCGCCGTGCACGGGGTGCTGCCGGTCGCCGGGCAGGCCGCGGTGGACGCGGGGACGCTGGCGTACGGCGTGGCGGGCGACGTCGCGCCGTTCGCGGCCGGGGTGACCGGTGAGGTGGGCCCGTTCGCGCACGGGGTGGCCGGGCAGGCGGGCGGCCTCGCGTACGGCGTCGCGGAGGACGTGCCGCCGTTCGCGGCGGGCGTCACCCGGGCGGCGGAGCCCGTCGTCGGCCTCGTCCGGCCGGTGGCGGACGGCGTGGCCGGCAGCGCCACGGGACTGGCGTACGGCGTGGCGGGCGACGTCACGCCGTTCGCGGCCGGGGTGACCGGGGAGGTGGACCCGTTCGCGTACGGCGTCGCCGGGCAGGTGGCGCCGTTCGCGCAGGACCTGACGGGGACCGTGCGGGACACGGCCCACCCGCTGGCCGGCCACGCGGTCGACGGCGTGACGGGTGTGGTCCACTCGGCCACCCCTGGGTACGTGCAGGACGTACAGAACCCGCAGTACCGCCTCTGACGCCCGACGCGTCCGCGGACACCACGCAGACGCCGCGGGGCTGACGTACCCGGACGGCCGAAAGCCGTCGGTCGCGTCCGGCCGGAACCCCGCGGAAGGGGGCGGGCGGTCCCCATTGGGGTGGGGACCGCCGGCCCCGAGCCCCGTGCCGGCACCTGCCGCCGGGGCCTGTTCGAGGGGCCTCACCGGGCCTACCCCAACCCGGTGAGGCCCTGCCCGCACCTCGCCCGCATCCGCCGCGCACCTCGCCGCATCGGCCGCGCACCCCGCCCCGAGGCCCGCGCCGGCGGCACGCAGTGCCGACGAATCGAACAGATTCCGGCATCGTGTGACAGGTATCACCGCTCACGTGTGAGATGCGATTTAGAGAGGTCCGCCCAGCGGCGATAACCTGCGAGACGGACATGCCGCGCGCTCGGACACCGTGTGCGCCCCCCTTGTGACAAGCGGACGTCACGTTGCCCTTCGCGGCACGCCCACGCATCCAACGAACCGCGAGATCACTGATAGGGACGGAAGCGCGTGGACCTGTTCGAGTACCAGGCGAGGGACCTCTTCGCCAAGCACGATGTACCGGTGCTGGCCGGTGAAGTCATCGACACGCCTGAGGCGGCGCGCGAGATCACCGAGCGTCTGGGCGGCAAGTCCGTCGTCAAGGCGCAGGTGAAGGTCGGTGGTCGCGGCAAGGCCGGCGGCGTCAAGCTCGCCGCCACCCCGGACGAGGCCGTCGCCCGCGCGACGGACATCCTCGGCATGGACATCAAGGGCCACACGGTCCACAAGGTGATGATCGCCGAGACGGCTCCGGAGATCCTCGAGGAGTACTACGTCTCCTTCCTCCTCGACCGTGCCAACCGCACCTTCCTCTCCATCGCGTCCGTCGAGGGCGGCATGGAGATCGAGGAGGTGGCGGCCACCCGCCCCGAGGCCGTCGCCAAGATCGCGATCGACGCCATCGACGGCGTGGACGAGGCAAAGGCCCGCGAGATCGTCGAGGCCGCCAAGTTCCCGGCCGAGGTCGCCGACAAGGTCGTGAACGTCCTCGTCAAGCTGTGGGACACCTTCATCAAGGAGGACGCCCTCCTGGTCGAGGTCAACCCGCTGGCGAAGGTCGCCTCCGGCGAGGTCATCGCCCTCGACGGCAAGGTGTCGCTGGACGACAACGCCGAGTTCCGCCACCCGGACTTCGAGGAACTGCACGACAAGGCCGCCGCCAACCCGCTCGAGGCGGCTGCCAAGGCGAAGAACCTCAACTACGTCAAGCTCGACGGCGAGGTCGGCATCATCGGCAACGGCGCGGGTCTCGTCATGAGCACCCTGGACGTCGTCGCGTACGCCGGTGAGAACCACTCCGGCGTCAAGCCCGCCAACTTCCTCGACATCGGTGGCGGCGCCTCCGCCGAGGTCATGGCGAACGGCCTGGAGATCATCCTCGGCGACCCGGACGTCAAGTCCGTCTTCGTCAACGTCTTCGGCGGCATCACCGCCTGCGACGCCGTCGCGAACGGCATCGTGCAGGCCCTGGAGCTCCTGGAGAGCAAGGGCGAGGAAGTCACCAAGCCGCTGGTCGTCCGCCTCGACGGCAACAACGCCGAGCTGGGCCGGAAGATCCTGGACGACCGCAACCACCCGCTCGTGCAGCGTGTGGACACCATGGACGGCGCGGCCGACAAGGCCGCCGAGCTGGCTGCTGCCGCGAAGTAAGGGACGAGGTCACACAACACCATGGCTATCTTCCTCACCAAGGAATCCAAGGTCATCGTCCAGGGCATGACCGGCTCCGAGGGCCAGAAGCACACCAAGCGCATGCTGGCGTCCGGCACCAACATCGTCGGTGGCGTGAACCCGCGCAAGGCGGGCACCTCGGTCGACTTCGACGGCACCGAGGTACCGGTCTTCGGCTCCGTCAAGGAGGCCATCGAGAAGACCGGCGCCGACGTGACGGTCATCTTCGTCCCGGAGAAGTTCACCAAGGACGCGGTCATCGAGGCGATCGACGCCGAGATCCCGCTCGCGGTCGTCATCACCGAGGGCGTCGCCGTGCACGACACGGCGAACTTCTGGGCGTACGCCGGCAAGAAGGGCAACAAGACCCGCATCATCGGTCCGAACTGCCCCGGCCTGATCACCCCCGGTCAGTCGAACGCCGGCATCATCCCGGCCGACATCACCAAGCCGGGCCGCATCGGCCTGGTCTCGAAGTCGGGCACGCTGACGTACCAGATGATGTACGAGCTGCGGGACATCGGCTTCTCGACCTGCGTCGGCATCGGTGGTGACCCGATCATCGGCACCACCCACATCGACGCGCTGAAGGCGTTCCAGGACGACCCCGACACCGACCTGATCGTCATGATCGGTGAGATCGGCGGCGACGCCGAGGAGCGGGCCGCGGCCTTCATCAAGGACAACGTGACCAAGCCGGTCGTCGGCTACGTCGCGGGCTTCACCGCGCCCGAGGGCAAGACCATGGGCCACGCCGGCGCCATCGTCTCCGGCTCCTCCGGCACGGCCCAGGCCAAGAAGGAGGCCCTGGAGGCCGCCGGCGTCAAGGTCGGCAAGACGCCGACCGAGACGGCCAAGCTCGCCCGCGAGATCCTCGCCGGCTGAGCGCCTGAACCACGCCGGTGGGCCCGCTCCCCGTACAGGGGGGCGGGCCCACCGCCGTTCCACGGCCGGGCCGGCCGCCGTCCGGACCGCCCTCAGCCCGCCGTCCGGGCCGCCGTCCGGCTGCCGTCCGGGTCGCCCTCCGGCCGTCGTCCGGCCGCCGTTCCGCAGCCGTCAGGGTCGCCCGCCCAGCGCCGGGTCCGCCGCCGCCCCGGCCGCCCGTCCATCGCCTGGTCCCACTGCCGGGTGAGTCGCGCCAGGGGCCCTCACTCGGCGCGCGGGACCAGTCGCTCCGGGCCGTGGGCCGTCTCCGACCGCAGCTTGGCCTTCAGGGACAGCTCCTCCTCCGACAGCGGGCCGGGGGCCGACCTCGGAGGGACTCCCTGTACGGCCTCGCCCGGCGGCACGGGAGGTTCGTACTGCGTGGGGGCCGTCCGCAGGGTCAGGGCCGTCGCGCCGATGATCGCGACCGTGAAGGCGATGGCGGCCCGGGTCCAGAAGCGGGCGCGGCGTTCGCTGCCCGAGCGGACGACGGGCGGCCTCGGGGCGCGCAGTCGCTCGGCGGAGGCCAGGGCGGTCAGCCGCCGGTGCAGTTCGGCGGGGTCCGTCAGGTCCGGCAGGCGGGCGGCGACGGCCTGCCGGGCGTGCAGCAGGCGGCCGGCCGCGGCGGGCGTGCTCGCCTCCGTCTCGGCGGCGGTCTCCGGCAGGCCGAGGCCCACGCCGTCGTGCAGGAGCAGCGTGCGGCGGTACGACGGCGGCAGGCTCAGCATCACGTCCAGCAGCACCCGGTCGGCGGGCGCGGCGGGCGGCGGCTCGGGGTGCCGGTAGCGGGGGCGGAAGCGGTGCCAGGGGGAGAGGGCGTACTCGTACGCCGCCGCCCGCACCCAGCTCGCCGGGTCGCGGTCCCGGGCCACCTCGGGCCAGCGCTGCCAGGCGAGCTGGAAGGCCCGCTCCACCGACTCGCGGGCCAGTTCCCGCCGGCCGGTGAGCAGAAAGGCCTGGCGTACGAGGGCGGGGGCGCAGAACGCGTACAGCGCGTCGAAGGCCTGAGCGGGCGTCAGGGCGGGCGCGGGGGCGGAGGCCGCGGGTGAGGAGGGGGAGGGGGCGGCCTGGGGCTGGGGTACGGCCACCACCACTTCCTTGGCGAGGGACACCGGGGTGACGGGCTCCGGCGTCTGAGGGGCCGTCATCTCGGATGCCGCCTCGGGTGTCACCTCGGGTGTTACCTCGGACCGCTCGGCGAAGTCGGCCAGCAGTCTGCTGTACGCCTCCCCCTTCGCGCCGCGCGGTGCCGTACGGCCGGACTCCCACGCGCGCACCGTCTGCCGGGAGACACCCAGCCGTGCCGCGAGCTGAGCCTGCGTCAGCGAGGCCGTCTCGCGCAGGCGTCGGCGCTCCTTGGGCGGAGGAAGCGGGGTGGCAGGGCTCTGCGTCACAGGGCGCCCCTTCGTACGAAAAAGTACATAAACGTATATTGAGTGACACGGCGGAAGTTCGCCTGTTACGACGGGAAAGCGCGTGTCGTTGGGAGCATGACGGTCGTGATCCAGATGACCGCCCGCCGCCTGTCGTTGTCGCCCCTGCTCACCCGGATGCGCGACCGTTCGCCCGGTCTGGCCGCCAGCCTCCTGGGTGGCGCGGTCGCCGCCGGGCTCGGGCTCGGCGCGTCCGCCGTGCTCGTGATGGTGCTGTGGATCAGCTCGCCGTATCCCGACAGCGGGCCGGGCGGCGCGCTGCACATCGCGACGGCGCTGTGGCTGCTCGCGCACGGGGTGGAGCTGGTCCGCACCGACACCCTGTCCGGCGTGCCCGCCCCCGTCGGGCTGACGCCGCTGCTGCTGCTCGCGCTGCCGGTGTGGCTGCTGCACCGGGCGGCGCGGGACGCGGTGTACGGCGACGACGGCGAACCGCTCGGCTCCGCGCGGACGGCGTGGGCGGGCACCGTCCTCGGCTACCTCGCCGTCGGCACGGCCGCCGCGCTGTACGCCTCCGCCGGGACCCTGCGGCCCGACTGGCGGGGCGCGGCCGGGCTGGCCGGGGTGCCGCTGGTCGCGCTGGTGGCCGCCGGGTCGGGGGTCTGGACGGCGTACGGCCGTCCGCGCGAGCCCTTCGACAACGTGCTGGTGCTGCTGCCGGGGCCGCTGCGGCGAGCCGTCCTCGGGCCGGCGGCGCGGGAGCGGCTGGGGGCGGCCGGGCGGGCCGCGGCGGCCGGGGCGGTGGTGCTGGTCGGGGGCGGGGCGCTGCTGGTGGCGATGTCGCTGGTGTGGCACTGGCGGGCGGCGAGCGGGTCGTTCCTCGCGCTGACGGAGGGGTGGTCCGGGCGGTTCGCGGTGCTGCTGCTGTGTCTGGCGCTGGTGCCGAACGCGGCGGTGTGGGGTGCCGCGTACGCCCTCGGGCCGGGGTTCTCCCTCGCCGCCGGCCATGTCACGGCGCCGCTCGCCTCCGACCCGGCGCCGCTGCTGCCGCCGTTCCCGCTGCTGGCGGCGGTGCCGGAGGCGGGGGCGGGGACGTGGTGGAACTGGGCCGCGGGGGCGGTGCCGGTGGTGGCCGGGGTGGTGACGGGGTGGTTCGTGGCGGTGCGGGCGGCCGGGCTGCGGTGGACGTGTGGGCGGACCGCGCTGGTCGGGGTGCTGGCCGGGCTGGTGTGCGGGGCGCTGCTCGCGGGGTGCGCGGCGCTGGCGGGCGGGTCGCTGGGGGTGGCGGCGCTGGCGCGGTTCGGGCCGGTGTGGTGGCAGGTCGGCGGGGCGGGGGCGGGCTGGGTGGCCGGGGTGGGGGTGCCGGTGGCGGTGACGGTACGGGCGTTCCGCCGCCGTGGGGGTGAGGCGGCGGTGCCTGAGCCTCCGGCGGTACCGAAGTCGACGGCGCCGTCGCAGATGCCGGACGAGGACCCGGCCCCGTACGACTTCCTCCCCCTGGACCCCGACACCCCGTGACCCGGCGCCCACGTGCCGCCCCAGGGGGCTCCGCCCCCTGGACCCCCGGCCTATGCCCACCCACCACCCGACTCGGTGGGATGAGAGGTGAACGCCCCCCCGGCCCGGCTCGGCGGGTTGCAGAGTGAGCGCCCGCCCACCATCCGCCCGACAGGGTCGGCTGGGAGGCGATCCCCCTGCGTGCCCGCCCGCTCGGTCGGCTGGGAGGCGACCCCTGCCTGTCCGCCCGCTCGGTCGGCTGGGAGGTGATCCCCCTCCGTGCGCCCGCCCGCCCGCTAGGTCGGCTGGAGGCTGGGCGCCTCTCCGCGCCCCCGACCGGCCGGGGGCGCCGGAATGTCGCCCCGGTCTACCCCTCCGACCCCAGCAACCCCCGCAGCTCCTTCGGCAGCAGTTCGTTGCAGGACTGCTTCGCCTCCGTCGTCAGGGCGTCCTTCGTGCACGTGTAGTAGTCGTGGTACACCAGCTGCGCCGTGAAGCTCGCCGCGACCAGGGCCAGGGCCAGGGACGCGGTGACCAGGCCGCTGACGGCGGCGGTCGTCTGGGGGCGGGCGGTGTCGGGGGAGGCGTGGGGCTTGGCGCGCAGGGCGCTGATCGACCAGTACAGGGCCAGCGCGCCCAGCAGCAGCGCCACGTACGGCCAGCTGAAGAGCGCGAAGAAGAAGGCCCACATGCCGCTCAGCAGCGCGTACCGGGCGCGGCGCTGGGCGGGGTCGGTCGGGTCCCAGCGCAGGCCCGTGCCGGGGCCGCTGCCCGGGCCCCCGCCGGGGCCGCCCGGACCGTCGCCGGGGCCGTCCTCGGGGCGGGTGCCGGGGCGTTCGCCGAAGCCGCCGGGCTGGCGGCCGGGCTGGCGGTCGCTCCAGCCGCGCCCCCAGGGGTTGCCCTGGCCGTCACCGCCCTGGCCGCCCTGCCCGCCCGCGGGGTGCCGGGGCTGCCAGGGGCGGTCGGGGGTGCCCTCCGGCGGCGGGGCGAAGGGGTTGTCGTCCTGGTCGCCCTGGCCCCGCTGCCCGTCGGAGGGGGCGTCCGGCGGCGACGAGGGCCGCTCCCGCAGCAGCAGGGCGCCGCGTGTGTGCGTGAGGAGTCGCAGGCTGCGGTCCGGCATCAAGTGAGCGTCTTTCCCCTTGGCGATACGGCTGTCGTCCGGTGAACGTGCCGCCCACCGGCGGCGTTCCCGATCCCGTTCCTCCCAGACGCTACCGTCCGCCTCCGCCCCCGTCCCCGGGGGCCCGTCCGGTGTGCCGGTATCGTTGCTGACGGTCGGCCGCTTCGTAGGCTTCCCCGTATCCGGGAGTCCGAAGCATTCGTACGACCCTACAAAGACGCTTTCCGAGAAAGGGCTCCACCGTGGCCAAGCGCCTCGTCGTGCTGGTCTCCGGCTCCGGCACCAATCTGCAGGCGCTCCTCGACGAGATCGCCGCCGTCGGTTCCGCGGCCTACGGTGCCGAGGTCGTGGCCGTCGGCGCCGACCGCGACGGCATCGAGGGGCTCGCCCGGGCCGAGCGCGCCGGGCTGCCGACCTTCGTGTGCCGGGTGAAGGACCACGCCGACCGCGAGGCCTGGGACGCCGCCCTCACCGAGGCCGTCGCCGCCCACCAGCCCGACCTCGTCGTCTCCGCCGGGTTCATGAAGATCGTCGGCAAGGAGTTCCTGGCCCGCTTCGGCGGCCGGTTCGTGAACACGCACCCGGCCCTGCTGCCCAGTTTTCCCGGCGCCCACGGCGTCCGCGACGCGCTCGCGTACGGCGCCAAGGTCACCGGATGCACCGTCCACTTCGTCGACGACGGCGTCGACACCGGCCCGATCATCGCCCAGGGCGTGGTCGAGGTCCGGGACGAGGACGACGAGAGCGCTCTGCACGAGCGCATCAAGGAAGTCGAGCGAAGGCTGCTCGTCGAGGTCGTGGGGCGACTCGCCCGCAACGGCTATCGCATTGAGGGACGAAAGGTAGTTATCCAGTGACCGCCGAGAGCAACAAGCGGCCGATTCGCCGGGCGCTCGTCAGCGTCTACGACAAGACCGGCCTGGAGGAGCTGGCCCGCGGGCTGCACGAGGCCGGGGTCGAGCTGGTGTCGACCGGGTCCACCGCCTCCCGTATCGCCGCCGCCGGCGTCCCCGTCACCAAGGTCGAGGAGCTGACCGGCTTCCCCGAGTGCCTGGACGGCCGGGTCAAGACCCTGCACCCGCGCGTGCACGCCGGCATCCTCGCCGACCTGCGCCTGGCCAGCCACCGCGAGCAGCTCGCCGAGCTGGGCGTGGAGCCGTTCGACCTCGTCGTCGTCAACCTCTACCCGTTCCGCGAGACCGTCGCCTCCGGCGCCACGCCGGACGAGTGCGTCGAGCAGATCGACATCGGCGGCCCCTCCATGGTCCGCGCCGCCGCCAAGAACCACCCCTCGGTGGCCGTGGTCACCAGCCCCGAGCGGTACGCCGACGTCCTCGCGGCCGTCCAGGACGGCGGCTTCGACCTCGCCGCCCGCAAGCGCCTGGCCGCGGAGGCCTTCCGGCACACGGCGGAGTACGACATCGCCGTCTCCTCCTGGTTCGCCTCCTCCTACGCGCCGGCCGACGACTCCCAGTTCCCCGAGTTCATCGCCGCCACCCTGGAGCGCGCGCACACCCTGCGCTACGGCGAGAACCCGCACCAGCCGGCCGCGCTGTACGTCTCCGGCGAGGGCGGCCTGGCGGCCGCCGAGCAGCTGCACGGCAAGGAGATGTCGTACAACAACTACACGGACACGGACGCCGCCCGCCGTGCCGCGTACGACCACGCCGAGCCCTGCGTCGCGATCATCAAGCACGCCAACCCCTGCGGCATCGCGATCGGCGCGGACGTCGCCGAGGCGCACCGCAAGGCGCACGCCTGCGACCCGGTCTCCGCGTACGGCGGTGTCATCGCCGTGAACCGGCCGGTCAGCAAGGAGATGGCCGAGCAGGTCGCGGAGATCTTCACCGAGGTCATCGTCGCCCCGGACTACGAGGAGGGGGCCCTGGAGGCCCTCACCAAGAAGAAGAACATCCGGGTGCTGCGCTGCCCCGACGGCCCCGCGCACCCCGTCGAGGTCAAGCCGATCGACGGCGGCGCGCTGCTCCAGGTCGCCGACCGGCTCCAGGCCGACGGCGACGACCCGGCCAACTGGACGCTGGCCAGCGGCGAGGCGCTCGGTGAGGACGAGCTGCAGCAGCTCGCCTTCGCCTGGAAGGCGTGCCGCGCGGTGAAGTCCAACGCGATCCTGCTCGCCAAGGACGGCGCCTCGGTCGGCGTCGGCATGGGCCAGGTCAACCGCGTCGACTCGTGCAAGCTCGCCGTGGAGCGGGCGGGCGAGGAGCGGGCCCGCGGCGCGTACGCCGCCTCGGACGCGTTCTTCCCGTTCCCCGACGGTCCTGAGATCCTCATCGCCGCCGGGGTGCGGGCCATCGTCCAGCCGGGCGGCTCGATCCGCGACGAGCAGGTCGTGGAGGCCGCGAAGAAGGCGGGTGTCACGATGTACTTCACCGGCACCCGCCACTTCTTCCACTAGAAGGTCAGCACGTCAGCACGTCAGCAGGACGGCACGGGGTTGGTCTCGGAGGCGATGTCGTTGTCGCTCATCCAGCCCCACCGTCCGTTGTCGGCCTGGGTGTACAGCCAGCGGTTCGGGTGCGGGCCGCCGTGGTTCTGGCCGCCGTCGAACTTGCAGACGAACCAGGACGGGTTGGAGTACATCCGGCCGACGACCTCGTTCGTGTTGGCGCCCGCGTAGACCTTGGCGCCGGTGGCGTTGTTGCAGTAGTACACGGAGCCGTCCCGCCAGCACGGGTTGGCGGCCTGGGCGCTGCCCGCGGTGGTGAGCGTGAGGGCCGCGCCGGCGGTGACGGTGGCGGCGCCGAGGGCGAGAGCCTTGCGGATCAGGGTCATGAGGTGTTCCCCCTGTCGTGAGGTGGTGCGCGCGGTCTCCGGCCCTCCCCCGAGAAGGCCGGAGACCTGTGGTCGGCTCCCACCGTGCCGCCCCCGGCGGGCGGGTGGTACCTCGGAACTCACAGGGTCACGGGCGGCCCGGCGGCGTGTACTCCTGGAGCCAGTGGGCGACGCGGCCGGCGTAGTCGCGGTACTTCGGGGGAACGCCGCCCGCGTCGTTCACCTTCTTGTACGAGGTGCGGTAGGCGGCGGCGAGCAGCACCCGCCGGTCGCCCTTCAGGCCGTGGGCGTCCAGCCGCGGCTCGATGGAGCACAGGTAGCGGGCCATGGCGGGAACGGACTGGGCCGGGGTGAGGGGAGGGCGGGGCGTCTCGGCGGCGGGCACGCCGTCCGCGCGGATCCACCAGCGCAGCACGCCGGGCGTCCAGCGGGCGATGCCGTACTCGTCCTTGGCCGGATCGGACAGGTCCGGGTCGAAGTCGCTCTCCACCTTCAGCATCGCGGCGAGCAGCGCGGGGCTGACCTCGGGCTGGAGGCAGGTGTGCGCGGAGTCGACGATGAGCCGCCGGTAGGCGACCGGCACGCCCCGGTCGGTCCGCAGTTCGGCGGCGCCGTAGCTCGCGGCGGTGTCCTTCCCCGGACTTCCCGAACTCCCTGGGCTTCCCGGGCTTCCGCCCCCGCCGTCGGCCCAGGTGCTGATGCCGTACCCGAGCGCGGCCACCGCGACCGTGCCCGCCACCGCGGCGGCGACGGCGGTACGGCGGGAGCGGCGGCCGGGGCGGCGGCGCAGTGCCCGGGGCAGCCGCGGGGCGCGGGAGGCGGTTCCGGTGGCCGCGCGCACCCGGTCGAGCAACTCCTCGCCCGTAACGCGCTCGGCGTGCGTGCGGGCCAGGCAGGCACGCACGACGTCCCGCCAGGCGTCCGGCAGTTCCGGCGACAGCCGCAGCTCGTCGGTGCCGCGGGCGTACGCGGCGGCCGCGTCGCGGCGGGCCGTCGGAGTGCCGCCGGGCAGCGGGAAGGACCCGGTCAGCACCAGGTGGGCGAGGACGCCGAAGGCCCACACGTCGGCCGACGGGCGGATCCTGCGGCCCCGTTCGCCGATCTCGGTCCACAGCAGCTCGGGCGGCGTGTAGTCCGGGGTGGAGAAGGCGGGCGTGTAGGCGTGGGTGCCCTCCAACTCGGCGGCCATGTTGAAGTCGGCGAGCCGGACCGAACCGTCCGCCATCAGCAGCACGTTGGCCGGTTTCAGGTCGCCGTGCACCCACCCGGCGCGGTGCAGCTGGTGCAGGCCCTCGCAGACCTGCGCGAGCAGCGCGGGACCGCCCGGCGGGCGCGGGGAGGCCGTGAGCAGCGCGGCGAGGGACCCCTCGGCCTTCTCCAGGACGAGCACGGTGGCGCCGTCCAGCTCCGGCCGCCCGGGATCGTCCACGGTGAGGGTGTCGTACATGCGGATCAGCCGGGGCTGCTTCAGTCGCCGGTGCAACTCGACCTCCCGCTCGGCCAGTTCGCGCAGGTGGGCGAGTTGTCGCGGGGTGCCCGTGCCGGTGGGCAGGAACTTCAGGGCGGCCTCGGCGGGCAGCCCGGCGGGCGTCTCGCCGGTGCGGCGGGCGGCGTACACGCTGCCGAAGGCGCCCGTGGCGAGCGGCGCGCGCACCTCCCAGCCGCCGACCCGGTAGCCCCGGGGCACGGCCACGGCGTACGGCTCGGTCACCGCGCCGGTTCCCGCAGCAGCGCCAGGTCGTCCTCGCGGACCAGGTCGAACCGGAGCGCGAGGGAGACCAGCGACTCCTTCTTGCCGTTGAGCCGCGGGCCGCTCTCCGCGGCCTCCGGGCCGGGCTTGAGCCGCAGCTTCACGGCGAGGTAGTCGATGTTCCACTGCACGGAGGCGCGGGAGGCGGCCGGCCACACCGGGGCCAGCCGCTCCACCACCTGGTCCACGGTGGGCAGCGGGGCGTGCGGTGCGCCGCGCAGCCGCGGCTCGCACAGGGCCGCCAGCACCGCGAAGTACCGTTTGCCGCGGTCCAGGGAGAAGGCGGGCGCGGTGGTCTCGCCGTCCAGGCCCCCGCCGCCGCGCAGATAGTCGTGGCGGGGCGCCCACACCTGAATCGCCAGCAGGTCGCCCGCGGCGGGCAGCACGATCCGGGAGAACTCGAACGGCACCGGCGCCTCCAGCCGGCCCGGCCCGACCTTGATGTGCTCCCCGGCGCCCTCGGGGTTCTCCACGACGTACGTCTGGTGCGCGCACAGGTTGCTCAGTATCCAGTAGGCGCCCTGCGCGCGGATCTCCCCGGCGCGGCGGGAGACGCCCTCGTGGGGGATCTCCACGTCGTTGCCGGCGCTGCGCCCGAAGGTGATTCGCTCACCCGGTGCCAGGCGGATCTGAGCGGGGCGGCCGGTGTCCTCCGTGGTCGGCGGAGGTACCACGATGATGCTGTACAAGGTGCGACTCCCCGTGCCCGACAGCTACCGCTGTCAGAGTAGGGCGACGCGGCAGGGCCGTGTCCCCCTCGAACGGGTGAGACACGGCCCCGGAGACGTGATTGGCGCGAACCCTGCGGTGGCGCCGGGCGGTTCAGTAGCGCGGGCGGCGGAACCAGTCGGCGCTGGCCCGCTTCGCGGCGAAGACGATCAGCAGGATGGCGACCACGATGATGACCAGTCCGAGACCCCAGGCGGCGATCATCACGATGCCGGTGAGGATGGCGAAGGAGCCGTAGACGATCGAGCAGACGCGCACCGCGTTGCCGCCCTTGCCGTACTGGAGCAGCAGCACCAGACCGAGCAGCGCGAAGACGGTGGCCAGGCCCAGCAGGAAGACGACGACGCCCTTGCCGAAGTCCGCGAAGCGCTCGGCATCGGCGCTGCCGTTGACGCCGGCTTCCTCCATCGTCTTGTCCCAGATGGTCAGCGTGTAGCCGTAGAGGGCCGCGATGGCCGCGTGCGCGAGTGCGATGACACCCAGCATGATCTGCGCGGCGCGGGTGATGCCGGGCATCTGCGAAGGACCGACGGGCATCCCGTACGGCTGCTGCATCGGCGGGGCGGCCGGGTAGCCGTAGCCGCCGGGCTGCTGCTGCGGGTAGCCGTAGCCGGGAGCGGATTGCTGGGGCGGCTGCCCGTAGGGGTTGTTCGGGTCGCCGAAACTCATGGGGGTCATTCCTCCGTGGTGCGCAGGTGCGGGGACGCGCGGCGTGGTCGGAGGAAGGTCGACAGATGCGGTTGGTCCCCCCGGTACTGCCCGCGGCACTGTCGGCTCATCGTTCTTCAGTTCCGTACGACTTGTCCAGCGGCATTCGCCACGTGTTGTGCAAGTGCAACATCACCGATCATGGCGGTACACAGCGGGAGGGGTCCGGAACGCACCCGGATTGGAACCGGGGGCCGGTCATCCGGGAGGATGGGGCCATGACCGCCCAGATTCTCGATGGCAAGGCCACCGCAGCCGCGATCAAGTCCGATCTGACCGCCCGCGTGGCGGCGCTGAAGGAGAAGGGCGTCACGCCCGGCCTCGGCACGATCCTCGTCGGGGACGACCCCGGCAGCCAGAAGTACGTCGCCGGCAAGCACCGGGACTGCGCCCAGGTGGGCATCGCCTCCATCCAGCGCGAACTGCCCGCCACCGCCTCCCAGGAGGAGATCGAGGCGGTCGTCCGCGAGCTGAACGAGGACCCGGCCTGCACCGGCTACATCGTCCAGCTGCCGCTGCCCAAGGGCATCGACGAGAACCGCATCCTGGAGCTGATGGACCCGGCCAAGGACGCCGACGGCCTGCACCCGATGAACCTCGGCCGCCTCGTCCTGAACGAGCCCGCCCCGCTGCCCTGCACCCC
Source organism: Streptomyces griseosporeus (assembly GCF_014656055.1). Lineage (GTDB taxonomy): Bacteria > Actinomycetota > Actinomycetes > Streptomycetales > Streptomycetaceae > Streptomyces > Streptomyces griseosporeus. The sequence continues at coordinate 50,378 of NZ_BNBR01000008.1, read as the reverse complement.
CAACGGCATCCTCACCCTGCTGCGCCGCTACGGCGTCGAGCTGAAGGGCGCCGAGGTCGTGGTCGTCGGCCGCGGCGTCACCATCGGCCGCCCGATGCCGCTGCTGCTGACCCGGCGCAGCGAGAACGCCACCGTGACCCAGTGCCACACCGGCACCCGCGACCTGTCGGCGCACCTCAAGCGCGCGGACATCATCATCGCCGCCGCCGGCTCGGCCCACCTGGTGCGCCCCGAGGACGTCAAGCCCGGCGCGGCCGTCCTCGACGTCGGTGTCTCCCGCAACGCCGACGGCAAGATCGTCGGCGATGTGCACCCGGACGTCGCCGAGGTGGCCGGCTTCCTCTCCCCGAACCCCGGCGGGGTCGGCCCGATGACCCGCGCGCAGCTGCTCGTCAACGTGGTCGAGGCGGCGGAGCGCAGTGTCGGCTGAGGACCCGGGCAACGGCATCGAGGTCCGGGACGCGGTCAGCGCCCCGGACGCCGAGGGGCGGCCGGTGCGCGCGACGCGCCGCTTCCCCCTGTTCACCCGGGACACCGCGCGTCCCGAGGGCGGTGGCCGGGCCGCGTCCAAGGACGCCCCGGCGCCCGCCCGGCAGTGGCCGGTGCTCGCCGTGCTCGGCACGGTCGCGCTGGGCCTGCTGGTGACCGCCCTGGACGCGTTCCGGGTCGGCACGCTGCTGATCGGGCTGGCGCTGCTCGGCGGGGCGGTACTGCGCTGGCTCCTGCCCGGCGTCGGCATGCTCGCGGTGCGCTCCCGCTTCACGGACATCGCCACCTACGGCGTGCTGGGCCTGGCCATCGTGCTGCTGGCGCTGATGGCGCAGCCCGATCCCTGGCTGGAGATCCCGTTCCTCAAGGACACGCTGCACTTCACGCTGGAGAACTGACCGCCCCGCGCCGAGGGGATGTCCGGCGGCCCGTCCCCTCCCCCGAGCGGGGGCGGGCCGCCGTCCACCGACACGCTCCCGCAGGGCGAACCGCCTGTTCAACGCCTGTCAGCGCGCTGTGTCACGGAAGTGACCGTTCCGCTACCGTGTCCGCGCCCTGCCACAGCGACCGCCCGCGGAATCGTTTCCGCAGGGTGGCGCCTCCCCTCCCGCGCCGCCAGGTGCCGTCGCGGCCCGGTGAACGCGAACGCCTGCGGGGACGTACGGGACGGGCGAGGCGACAACGGTGTGACCGGCGTGTCGATGTCTTGACAAGTTCGCGGATATCCCGCTGATCGGTTGTACACCGGGGCTAACGTGTCCGATCGGGACGCTCCGGGACGTCCCACTGGACGCGGACCATCGGGCGTGCAACGGTGCATGCCCACAGCCCGAACGCTCCCGTGCGCCCCCACCCCGGGAACTGAGATCCTTAGTGGGCGCATCCCTGTGGGTAGCCAGACGGGGACTCGGCAGAGGGCGTCATGCGCGGGGGAGAAGACAGCACGTATGGGGGGAAGAGGGGGATGCAATGCCTCGTTGGAGGGCCTTGCCGGATGATCTGGATCCGCAGGTCAGGGAGTTCGCCAGTCAGCTGAGGCGGCTGGTGGACCGCAGTGGCCTGGGCATCGCGGCGCTGGCCGACCGCACGGGCTACAGCAAGACGTCCTGGGAGCGTTACCTGAACGGGCGGCTCCTCGCGCCCAAGGGCGCGATCGTCGCGCTGGCCGAGGTGACCGGGACCAATCCCATCCATCTGACGACGATGTGGGAGCTGGCCGAGCGCGCCTGGAGCCGCTCGGAGATGCGGCACGACATGACCATGGAGGCCATCCGGATATCCCAGGCGCGGGCCGCGCTCGGGGAGTTCGGCGGGGCCGGCGCCGCCGGCGCGCAGCCGGGCGGCAGAACGGCCCGCAGGAGCGGCAGCGCGACGGCCGTACCCGGCGTGGCGGGCCCCGCGGGCGTGGCCCCGACGGTGCCGCCGCAGCCGACGGCACCGGACGCGGACGCGCGGGAGGCGCGTGAGGCACGAGAGGCGCGGGCCGCCGCACGGGACGCCGTGACCGACGCGCGCCCGGGCACCGGCGCGGACTCCGCCGCCTCCCCGGACGGCTCGGGGCCCAACTCCTGGGGCATCGCCGGGTATCAGGGACCGGCACCCAAGGGCCCGCTGGCCGGACCCGGGGCCGGGGCCGGAGGGGGGACCGGGCCCGGCGCCGGAACGGGAGCCGGTGCACCGCACGCCGCCCCGGGGGCGTACGGCGAACCGCCGCGCGTCCCGCGCCCCGCGGACGCCGGCTCGGGCAGCGGCAAGCGGCGGCTGGTGATGTTCCTCGCCGGTGCCGTCGGCGTGCTCGTCGTGATCGCCGGGGTGTTCTACGTCACCGGCGACGGCGGCGGCAAGGACAAGGCGAAGGCCCCCACGCCGTCCCCGACCGTCAGCACGAACGTCCAGCTGCCGCCGGGCGTCAAGTGCAGCGGCGCCACCTGCACCGGCAAGGACGCCGAGGCCATGGGGTGCAGCGGCGACCTCGTCACCACCGCCAAGACCGCCACCGTCGGCACCACCGTCGTCGAGGTCCGCTACAGCAAGACCTGCGGCACGGCCTGGGGCCGCGTCACCCGGGCGGCACAGGGCGACACGGTTGAGGTCCGCGCGGGCACGGCCCGGCAGACCGGCTCCATCACCGCCGCCGGGGACACCATCGCCTACACCCCGATGGTGGCCGTGAAGGACGCGGGCGAGGCCACGGCGTGCGCCACGCTGGCGTCCGGCCGCAAGGGGTGCACCCCCTGACCCGCTGAAAGTAATTCCGGTACGGCACGCATGACTCCGGCGATACGGGGCACGCGAACCGTACCCCCACGGGAGTCCGGCAACGGAACCCCCACCGGCGGCCGCCACGTCCCTCCTCTCCCGGACCGGCGGCCGCCCCGCTTTTTCCCACCCGTTTTCCCGTCCCGTCGCACGTCAACCACGTCACCCGGGAGGCGGGCTGTGGGGTGGGCCACACGGACCCGGCCGTCCGGGATGCCGGATGCGCGATAGCCTGACCCGCGGATATCTCTTGACGCCGAGAGATCGATCATCCGAACCCCCGGGGCAGGGACGCCCCACCGCCAGCTGTCATACGGAGAACGCCATGACCCGCACTCCCGTGAACGTCACCGTCACCGGCGCGGCCGGCCAGATCGGTTACGCCCTGCTCTTCCGCATCGCCTCCGGCCAGCTGCTCGGCGCGGACGTGCCGGTCAAGCTGCGCCTCCTGGAGATCACCCCGGCCCTGAAGGCCGCCGAGGGCACCGCGATGGAGCTGGACGACTGCGCGTTCCCCCTGCTCCAGGGCATCGACATCACCGACGACCCGAACGTCGCCTTCGACGGCACCAACGTCGCCCTCCTCGTCGGCGCCCGCCCCCGCACCAAGGGCATGGAGCGCGGTGACCTGCTGGAGGCCAACGGCGGCATCTTCAAGCCGCAGGGCAAGGCCATCAACGACCACGCCGCGGACGACGTCAAGGTCCTCGTCGTCGGCAACCCGGCCAACACCAACGCGCTCATCGCGCAGGCCGCCGCGCCGGACGTACCGGCCGAGCGCTTCACCGCGATGACCCGCCTCGACCACAACCGCGCGCTGACCCAGCTCGCGAAGAAGGCCGGCGTCACCGTCTCCGACATCTCCCGCCTGACCATCTGGGGCAACCACTCCGCCACCCAGTACCCGGACATCTTCAACGCCCGGATCGGCGGCAAGTCGGCGGCCGAGGTCGTCAACGACGAGAAGTGGCTGGCCGAGGACTTCATCCCGACCGTCGCCAAGCGCGGCGCCGCCATCATCGAGGCCCGCGGCGCCTCGTCGGCCGCGTCGGCCGCCAACGCCGCCATCGACCACGTGTACACGTGGGTCAACGGCACCGCCGAGGGCGACTGGACCTCCATGGCCGTCCCGTCCGACGGTTCCTACGGTGTGCCGGAGGGCCTGATCTCCTCCTTCCCGGTCACCACCAAGGACGGCCAGTACGAGATCGTCCAGGGCCTGGACATCAACGAGTTCTCCCGCACCCGCATCGACGCCTCCGTCCAGGAGCTGTCGGAGGAGCGCGAGGCGGTCCGTTCCCTCGGCCTGATCTGACGCACCCCGCGGTTCGTCACGAGGCTGCACGGGCCCCGTTCCGGTTTCTTCCGGAACGGGGCCCGTGGCCGTTTTCGCCGCTACCGTCGAAGTGTCCCGTGCAGGGGTGATCGGGGTGATTCCGGGGGGCTCGCGATGGCGATGAGCGGCTGGGGCGCACACGACGGACACGACAGACACGACAGGCACGACGGAGGCGAGGGACGCGACGGCCACGGCGGTCACGGCGGGCACGGCGGTTACGGCGGTTACGGCGCCGGAGGCTCCGGCCCGGCTCACGGGCCGAGCGAGGAGAGCGGCCGGGCGGCGTGGCAGACGGGCCAACCGGACCCGCCGGCCTGGGCCTCCGCCGAGACGCAGGTCGGCGGGGTGTACCCGGCGGCCTGGACACCGCCGCCGCTCCCCCCGTCCCCACCGCCCTCCGGGCCGGTGGGCCGCAGCCACACCCGTGGCCTGCTCACCGCGCTCGCCGTCGCCGCCGTCCTCGGGGTCGGCGCGGGCGGCGGCGCCTGGTACCTGACCAGGGACGACACACCGGCGACGGCCGCCGCGCCCACCCCCGCCACCCCGTCGGCCTCCCCGCGCGCCGCCACCCCGCCGGTCCCTCCGACATCGCCGTCACAGTCGCCGTCACCGTCCCGGCGGTCCGGCTACCGCCACGCCCAGGACCCCGTCGGCTACGCCCTCGACGTGCCCGAGGGCTGGACCCGGCGGCAGAAGCAGGGGGAGAAGGCGCCGGTGGTGTTCTACGACTCCCCGGGCGACGGGCGCCAGTTGCAGATCTTCGCCCTCTCCGAGCCGACCCCGGCCGACTCGCTCGACCTCGCGGAGAACGACCCCGGCTACGGCTTCTCCGCCCAGCCCGGCTACCGCCCCCTGGACCGGGCGACGGGCGCCGGCTGGGCGGAGCTGACCTACCGCTACGACGACGCGGACAAGGGCGCCCGCCAGGTGATCGACCACCGCTTCCGGGCCGCCGACGGCACCCTGTACGCGATCCGCGCGGCCGGTCCGGAGGACGTCCCCCTCGCCCGCGTCCGCGCACCGCTGACGGCGGCCCTGGCGTCGTTCTGCCCGCAGGACGCGGCGGAGTGCGCGAGCTGAGCCGACGGCACGTCAGGCGGTCGGCGTCCGCCGGCGCCCCGCCTTCCCGGCGGCGGTCGGCCCCGTCCCGTCCGGCGCGCCCATCGCACCCGGTGCCGCCGTCCTCGCCGTGTCCGCCGTACGTGCCGTCGCCGTCGCCGTCCCTTTCCCCGCGCCCCCGTGCCCCGTCACCACGACCACCGTCGCCGCCAGGACCACCACGGCGACCGTGCGCAGGGCCGGGCCCATGCCGTGGGTGAGGTCGGGGTGGGCGGACAGGATCGTGCCGGTGACGGCGACGCCGAGGGCCGCGCCCAGTTCGCGGGCGGAGGTGCCGAGGCCGGAGCCCAGGCCGGCCTGGTGCGGCGGCAGCGAGGTGACGACGCCGAGCGTCAGCGCGGGCATCGACAGCCCCATGCCGGCCGAGATGACCAGCAGCCAGCACGCGTACAGCGGGTACGGCGTGCCCGCGTCCGCCGTGGACACGCCCAGCAGGCCGAGTCCGATGAGGGCCAGACCGCCGCCGATCACCGGCCGCGGGTACGGCGCCCAGCGCGCCGCCAGCCTCGGCACCAGGGTCATCCCGGCGACGAGCGGGGTGATCGCGACGCCGGTCAGGGCGGCGCCGTAGCCCTTGACTCCTTGCAGGTACTGGGAGTTGACGTAGAAGAGGGCGAACAGGCCGAAGAAGCCGGTCGCCATGCCGAGGGTGACCGCGCGCAGCCGGGGCGCGGCGAACACCCGCGGGTCGAACAGCGCGGTGCGCGAGCGCAGGGCGTGCCCGGTGAAGGCGGCGACGAGCAGCCCGCCCGCAGCGAAGGCCGTGAGGATGTCCGGCGAGGTCCAGCCGTGCTCCGGGCCCTCGATGATGCCGAACAGGACGGCGACCAGACCGCCGGTCAGCAGGACGGTGCCCAGCGGGTCGAGGTTGCTGTGCGGGGAGCGGGCGGTACGCGGCACCGTGACCGCCACGGCGAGGGCGAGCAGCGCGGAGAGCGGGAGCATGAGCGCGAACAGCGCGCGCCAGCTCAGGAACTGCCCTGCCAGGCCGCCGCCGAGGTTGCCGGCCAGGCCGCCCAGGCCGATCGCCAGCGTCCAGGAGGCCATGGCCCGCGCCCGGCGCTCGGGCCCGGCCAGCTGGACCATGACCGACATGGTCGCGGGCATGATGAGGGCCGCGCCGGCCCCGGAGACGCCCCGCCCGGCGATGAGCAGCGCGGGCTGCGGGGCGAGAGCGCTGGTGGCGGCGCCCGCGGCGAACAGCGCGAGCCCGGCTAGCAGGGCCCCCTTGCGGCCGTACCGGTCGCCGAGCGCGCCCGCGGGGACGAGGAGGCCGGCGAAGACGATGACGTAGGCGTCGACGGTCCACAGCAGCTGGGTGTGCGAGGGGTGCGGCGAGGACGCGGCCAGCTGCGGGATGAGCAGGTTGACGGCGGCGACCATGCTCTGCGCGACGAGCACACAGGCGCACAGCACGAGCACCACCGGACGGGTCAGGACGGGCGTCGGGGCAGGCGAGGGCAAGGCTCCTCCCGGAGTTGGTGGGTGGTGGGGATGCCCTGTCACCGTAGGCTCGGCCGCGTCCTTACCTCCAGTGCAACCTTTGCAGGAGACAGTTGCGCATGACGCAATCCATGGCCGCCGGTCCCGTCCCCGGCATCGACCTGAACCTGCTGCTCGCCCTCGACGTCCTGCTGGAGGAGCAGAGCGTGCAGGGCGCCGCCCGCCGGCTGCACCTGTCCGAGCCCGCGATGAGCCGCACCCTCGGCCGGATCCGCAAGGCGCTCGGCGACCCGGTGCTGGTGCGGGCCGGTCGCCGGATGGTGCCGACCCCGCGCGCCCTCGCCGTACGCGCCGAGGTGAGCGCGGTCGTGGAGCGGGCCCGCGCCCTGTTCGCACCCGCCGACACCGACCTCGGCACGGTCCGCCGCACCTTCACGATCCTCGGCCACGACGCCGTCGCCGCCTCCCACGGCCCCGCCCTGTACGCCCGGGCCGCCGCCGAGGCCCCCGGCATCCGCATCCGCTTCCTCGGCGAGGCCCTCGGCGACGCGCCGTTCCTGCGCGACGGCACCGCCGACCTGGAGGTGGGCGTCCTGGACACGGTGGCGCCCGAGGTGCGCCGGGAGGACCTGGGCGAGGACCGCATGGTCGGCGTCGTACGGGCGGGACACCCGTTGCTGGACGGCGAGTTGACCCCCGAGCGGTTCGCGGACGCCGACCACCTGTGCGTCTCCCGGCGCGGCCGGCTGCACGGGCCCGTCGACGCCGCGCTCGCCGGACTGGGCCTGGCCCGGCGGGTGGTGGGCAGCGTCAGCACCTTCCCGGCCTCACTGTTCGTCCTGCGCGAGACCGACCTCGTGGGCCTGATCTCCTCCTGGGGCCTGCCCCTCGCCCGCGCCCTGGGCCTGGTCACCTTCGACGTGCCGCTGCACCTGCCGCCGCTGTGCCTGGGCCTCGCCTGGCACCCGCGCCACGACGCCGACCCGGCGCACGCCTGGCTGCGCGGCGCGGTCCGGGACGTCCTCACGGCGCCGCATTCCGCTTCCACCGCACCAACTGCCCCTCTATGCTGATCGTTTGCCGACCTGCCGTCGGCCCTCTGTTTTCCCACGCATCGGGGGAGTGGCGTGAGCACCGCCTACGTGCCGCAGCAACCACCACCGGCGACGCCCGCAGGGGCGGCACCGCCGACACCGCCCACCACACCGCCGTACGCCAGCGAGGCGACCCGGCTGCTGTGCGCGGGCACCTATCTCGATTCCGGATACCGTGACCGGGTCATCGAGGAACTGCACCTGAACGAACAGCGGATCGTGGCGCCCTCGCTCGGCTTCGACGCCGCCCGGGTCCTCGCCCACGCGCTGCGCGCCCGCCGCCAGGAACTGCTGTGGTCGGCGGCGGTCATCGGCCTGTGGATCGTCGGCCTCGGCATCAGCGGCGGCCTGCTCGGCCTGTTCGTGTGGCCCAGCGTGGCCCTCGCCGTCGCCCCCTGGATCCGGGGCCGGGCCGCCGAACCGCCCCTGTGGCGCCTGGTGCCCGCCTTCCTCGTCCGCTGGTGGGGCCGCCTGTTCTTCGGGGCGCTGCTGGTCTTCACCATCGTCGCCGCGTTCGGCGGCGCCTCCGACGACGAGTACGCGTACGGTTCCTACGACTCGTACTACGACTACGGCTCCTCCGGCTCGCTCAGCCCGGGCGACGTGTTCGTGCCGGCCCTCGACGACGTGTCCGACCTGGTCAAGCCCTGGCAGGCCTGGCTCGCCCTCGCCGTGCTGGTGCTCATCGCGCTGTGCGAGCACGGCCGGCGCAGCCAGTTCGCCCGCGCCCTGGCCGCCGAACTCTCCCCGCAGCGCTTCCCGGACGCCGCGAGCGACCCCGCCGAACAGGCCGACAACCAGCGCTTCCAGCGGCTGAAGCAGCGCATCCGCACCGAACAGCACGCGCCGCTGATCATGTACCACGACGCGCGCCCGTTCTGCGGGGCGGGCGCGGCCTACGACACCTGGGTGCTCGCCGTCGAACTGAAGCCGGAGGAGCTGAAGAAGCCGCAGCCGCTCGGCAACCGCACCGTCCTGGAGAAGGTCCGGCCGCTGCTCGCACAGCTCCGCGTCCCCGCCGAGCACGCCGGGCCCGGCGTCCGCGACCGGCTGCGCTGGCTGGAGATCGACGAGTGCGTGTTCCTGCCCGCCGAGGGGCTGCTCCACCGCGAGCAGGCGCCGTACACCCCCGAGGCCTTCGAGGAGCACCGGGCCCGGGCCGTGGAGGAGGGCGGCGAGAAGCGGCGGCACTTCCTGCGCATCCGCGTCGGCGGCTGGGAGGAGGAGCTGGTCGTCACGGTCTTCGTGCGCATCCACACCCAGGGCCGCATGCTCATGCTGGAGATCGCCCCGCACGTGCTGACGCCGGTCCGGCAGGACTTCAAGGACGCCGACCGTACGGCCCACCGCTTCCGGAACAACAACGCCCTCGGCAAGGGCGCCGTCGCGCTCGCCCAGGTGCCGGGCTCCGCGGGCCGCTCCCTGGCCTCGCTGGGCCGCGGCCTGGTGTACGCGTGGCGGCTGCTGACCGGCGGCTACGCCGGCGCGCTGCCCGACGGGCCCGCGCTGTCGGTGCGCGAGCTGGGCTCGGTGCCGGCCGGGTCGCTGTTCCAGGAGATGGACGTCGCCCGCTATCTGCGCAGCGTCCAGGACCGGGTGGCGAACGGGGTGCGGGCCGCGCTCGCCGAATCCGGGTACGAGACCGGCGAGTTCGTCCAGAAGATCGTCAACATCAGCAACGGTGACGTGAACATCGGCCGCGTCGAGGGCTCCACCTTCGCCGTCGGCAGCCACGCCACCGCCTCGACCGTCACGGGCGGCCCCGCGCCGCAGAAGGGAGCCGGCAGCGATGGCAAGTGAGGAACCGACCGTCCGCTTCGGCGACGTCTCCCACAGCACGTTCGCCGTGGGCAGCCACGCGCGGGCCGTCAGCCACCACCAGAACGCGGGGGGCGCAGGGCCCGACGCGGAGACCGAGGCGCTGCTGAAGGCGGTCCGCGAGCTGCGGGCCGACCTGGAGCGGGTGAACGGCAGCGAGCAGACGGCCGCGCTGGGCGCCGCGCTCGCCGACACCGAGGCCGAGATCACCGGCACCGGCCAAGCCACTCCCACCCGCCGGGAGCGCCTGCGGGAGCTCCTGGCCGACGCCCAGTCCCTGACGGCCGTCCTCGCCTCGGCGGGCGCGCTGGCCGGCCTGCTCGGAATCTGAGAGGACGCGAGGCGATGCACGGGGGACAGCGGTACTGGAACGAGGACGCCCAGCGCTGGGAGGACTCCACCACCCCGCCCACCCATACGGCGACCCCACCGACCCCGCCGCCCGCGTCCCGGCCGGGGGTGGCGCCGGGCGGCGAGGCACCGGCGAAGGCACCGGCGGACGCGGGGGCGAGCGGTGCGGTGGTGAGCGGTGGTGGGCCGGCCGGCGGGATACCGGCGGACGCGGTGCCGAGCGGTGGTGGGCCAGCCGGTGAGACCCCGGCGGACGCGGTGCCGGACGACGTCGCGGTGGGCGACGTTGCATCGGCCGACGGGGCGTCGACGGGTGGGGCACCTGCGGATGCGGTGCCGACCGACAGGGCATCGGCGGATGCGGTGCGGGACCGCGAGGCGCCGGTCGGCGGGGCGTCGGCGGAGGATGCGTCCGCGGCCTCGGCCGAAGCGCGCCCGGAGGCGCAGGCGCCGCCGGAGTCGGCGGAGCCCCCGGCGGAGAAGCTGCCCTCGGCGGAGACACAGCCTCCGGCGGAGACACAGCCCCCCGCTGAGACGCAGCCCCGCCCGGATTCACGGGCGGCCGGAGCCGGAGCCTCGGCGGAACCGGTGCCCGGTGTCCCGGCCGGGTCGGCGGCTGGGCCGGCAGCCGGAGCGTCGGCCGGGCCTGCAGCCGGAGCGTCGGCCGGGCCGGCGGCCGGAATCCCGTCCGGACCGGTGCCTGATGCCCCGGCCGGGCCCGCGGGCGCAGGCGTCGCGTACGAACCCACCATCGCCTCGCCCGGCACCACGCCCGCCTCGCCCGGCACCCCCGGCTCGCCCGGCTGGCCCGGCACCCCCGGCTGGCCCGGTGCCGGGCCCGTCAGTGCCTGGCACGGGCCCGGCTCCGGCTCCGGCCCGGTGGCCGACAGCGGTCATGGCTGGTCGGCGGCCGACGCCGGTCAGGGCTGGTCCGTGGCCGAGACCGCGGGGACCGGTGGGACCGGGAACCCCCACGGGTGGGCCGGTGACGGATCCTGGCCGCCCGCGCCTCCGCAGGCCCCGGGCGGCCGGCCCGCACAGGCCGGGCGGTGGAACCGGCGCGTGCTGTGGACCGTGGTCGTCGGCGCCGCCGCGGCCGGTGTCGCCGTGAGCCTCGTCCTGACCCTGGTCGTCGGGAAGAAGGGCGACGGCACCCCGGACGCCCGCCCGGCATCCGCCGGTACGTCCGCCGCGCCCGGCCCCACCGAGGTGCCGACCGGGACGCCGACCGACGCGCCCACCGACCCGTACACGGAAGAGGCCTCCCCGAGCCCGTCCGCGCCCCCCGAGGGCTACGAGGCGCGCGACGACGCAGAAGGGTTCCGGATCGCCGTACCGAAGGGCTGGTCGCGCAGCACCGTCGACTCCTCGTACGGCATCGCCGTGGTCAACTACCGCAGCCCCGACCGCGCCCACCGCATCCAGGTCTACCAGGTGCAGGAGGAGTCGCCGGCGGCCTCCTTCGAGCTGTTCCTGTCGGACGACACGCCCAAGGCGGCCGGCTTCACCCCGCTCGGCCTGCAGACCCTGGACGACGGCGAGTTCACCGGCTCACGCCTTGAGTACCTGGCCGACAGGATCAGGGGCGAGCCCGACGTCGGCACCTGGCACGTGTACGACGAGCGGTTCGTCGCCGCCGACGGCAACATCTACGCCGTGACGGTGTACGGCCCCGACGGCGACGGCCGCGAGGACGAGCTGCTGCTGCTCAACACGGCGCTCGGCTGGTTCTGCCCGCCGTACACCAACTGCGACGCGCCCCCGGCGCTGTACTGACATCCGGGGTGGTCCGGCTCAGCTCCCCAGCTGCTGGTTGAGCCGGTCCACCTCCACCGTCTGGTCCGCGGGCGGCGTCTTCGACGGCACCGGCTTGTCGTAGTCCCCGAACTTCAGGTCCACATCGGTTCCGGCGCCCTTCTGCGCCGCCTCCGCCAGCCGGTGCGGCGAGCCGGAGGTGACGTACAGGACGCTGTCCTTGCCGTCCTCGCGGCCCTTGAGCGGGATCACCTTCGTGCCGTCGCGGGTGGTCTCCTCGCCCTTCGTCAGGGTCTTGTCGTCGGCGACGCCGCTGTCGACCTGCTTCTGGAAGGCGGCCAGGTCGCAGGTGTCGGCCATGCCCTTGAGCATGGCGTCCGCGGTCGTGCCGTGCACATAGCGGTCCTTGAACAGTTCCGCCACCGCGGCGCCCTGCGGGCCGGGCACCTGCGCCTTCCAGAACGCGGCGTCCGGTTTCATCCACACCTCGCGGCCGCGTTTGACCAGCTCGACGCTGCCGCCGCCCTTGCCCATGGTGAGCGAGCCGGCGCAGTTGCCGTCGCGGTCCAGGGAGAGGTCCATCGCGACGGCCTTCGTTCGGTCGGCGGCCGCGTTCTTGCTGTGGTCGGTGTACCCGAGGTGGACCGACTTCGCCTTGAGGAAGTTGTCCTTCGCCTGCTGGGCCAGTTCCTTGGCGCTGAGATCACCACCGTCGTCGGCGACGGCGAGGGCGGGAAAGAGCAGCAGGGCCGTGCCCGCTGCCGCAGATATCAGTGCTCCGCGCATCCTCCCAGCCTACTTTTGGGCCCTTTTGCCCGCATTTTCAGTGACGCAGCGCACTTTCGGCCACGGAACGCGCATGCAAACAGGGCGCCAGGGCAGGCGCTCCCGGTCCCGATGGGGCCCGTGTGTGACCAGCGGGTCACCCAGGGGCACGGAACAGGAACGGAAGGCAGAACCGGACATGGCGGACAGCACACAGCAGGCGGGGCGGACCATCCACGTGGCGGGGGAATGGCGTACGGCCGTCTCCGGCGCGACGCGCGAGATCCTCGACCCCGCGGACGGGCTGCCGTTCGCCGTGGTCGCCGAGGGTGACGAGAAGGACACCGACCTCGCGGTCGAGGCCGCCCGCGCCGCCTTCGCCGGCGGCGAGGGCACCTGGCCGCGCACCCCGGCCGCCGAGCGCGCCGCCCTGCTGCGCCGCGTCGCCGGCCTGCTCGTCCGCGACCGGGAGCGGCTCGGCCTGCTGGAGAGCCGGGACGCCGGCAAGACCGTCGAGGAGGGCCGCGTCGACATCGACTGCGTCGCGGACGCCTTCCGCTACTTCGCCGACCTCGTCGCCGCCGAGGCCCCCGGCCGGGTCGTCGACGCGGGCTCGCCCGACATCCACAGCGTCGTCGTCCACGAACCCGTCGGGGTCTGCGCCCTCATCACGCCCTGGAACTACCCGCTCCTCCAGGCCAGTTGGAAGATCGCGCCCGCGCTCGCCGCCGGCAACACCTTCGTGGTCAAGCCGAGCGAGATCACCCCGCTGACGACGATCGCCCTGATCGAGCTGCTCGCCGAGGCCGGCCTGCCCGCCGGTGTCGCCAACCTCGTCACCGGCCCCGGCCCCACCGTCGGCGCCCGGCTCGCCGAGCACCCCGACGTCGACCTGATCTCCTTCACCGGCGGCCTGGCCAGCGGCACCAAGGTGGCCCAGGCGGCGGCCGTGTCGGTGAAGAAGATCGCCCTCGAACTCGGCGGCAAGAACCCCAACGTCGTCTTCGCCGACGCCTGCGCCACCGACGACGGCTTCGACACCGCCGTCGACCAGGCCCTCAACGCCGCGTTCATCCACAGCGGCCAGGTCTGCTCGGCCGGCTCCCGCCTCATCGTCGAGGAGTCCGTCCGCGACCGCTTCGTCGCCGAACTCGCCCGCCGGGCCCGGAAGATCCGCCTCGGCCGCGGCACCGCCGAGGGCGTCGAGTGCGGCCCCATGGTCTCCGCCGAGCAGCGCGCGAAGACCGAGGAGTACGTCGCCTCCGCGCTCGCCGAGGGCGCGGTGCTGCGCTGCGGCGGCAAGCGCCCCGAGCCCGGCCCCGACCGACCGGAGAGCGGCTGGTTCTACGAGCCGACCGTCCTCGACCACTGCCACCGCGAGATGCGCGTCGTCCGCGAGGAGGTCTTCGGCCCGGTCCTCACCGTCGAGACCTTCCGCACCGAGGACGAGGCGGTCGCCCTCGCCAACGACACGGAGTACGGCCTCGCCGGCGCCGTCTGGACCGCCGACCCCGGACGCGCCCGCCGCGTCGCCGGCCGGCTGCGCCACGGCACCGTGTGGATCAACGACTTCCACCCCTATCTGCCGCAGGCGGAATGGGGCGGCTTCGGCAGGAGCGGCATCGGCCGGGAACTCGGCCCGGCCGGCCTCGCCGAGTACCGCGAGTCCAAGCACATCTACCAGAACCTCGCCCCCAAGCCGGTCCGCTGGTTCGCCGGCTGAACCACAGCGTCCTTCCCCCCGCAGAGCCCCCTGGAGCAGTCCCCCCATGCCCGAGAACACGCACGTCCACGACTATGTCGTCATCGGCGGCGGCACGGCCGGCTCGGTCATCGCCTCCCGCCTCACCGAGGACCCCGGCACCACCGTCGCGGTCATCGAGGGCGGCCCCAGCGACGTGGGCCGCGACGACGTCCTCACCCTGCGCCGCTGGATGGGCCTGCTCGGCGGCGACCTCGACTACGACTACCCGACGACCGAGCAGCCACGCGGCAACTCCCACATCCGGCACAGCCGCGCCCGCGTCCTCGGCGGCTGCTCCTCCCACAACACGCTGATCGCCTTCAAGCCGCTGCCGTCCGACTGGGACGAGTGGGAGGCGGCCGGCGCCAAGGGCTGGGGCGCGGTGCCGATGGAGGCCTACTACGCCCGCCTGCTCAACAACATCGTCCCCGTCGACGAGAAGGACCGGAACGCCATCGCCCGCGACTTCGTCGACGCGGCGCAGAAGGCACTGGACGTGCCGCGCGTCGAGGGCTTCAACCGCAGGCCGTTCACCGAGGGCGCCGGCTTCTTCGACCTGGCCTACCACCCCGAGGACAACAAGCGCTCCAGCGCCTCCGTGGCGTATCTGCACCCGGTGATGGACGAACGCCCCAACCTCCGCCTGTACCTGGAGACGTGGGCGTACCGTCTTGAGCTGACCGACGGCCGCGCCGAGGGCGTCCACGTGCGCACCGCCGACGGCGAGGAAATCCTCGTCCGCGCCCGCCGCGAGGTGATCCTCTGCGCGGGCGCCGTCGACTCGCCCCGCCTGCTGCTGCACTCGGGCATCGGCCCCCGCGAGGACCTGGAGAAGCTCGGCATACCCGTCGTGCACGACCTGCCGGGCGTCGGCGAGAACCTGCTCGACCACCCCGAGTCGGTGATCGTCTGGGAGACCCACGGCCCCATCCCGGAGAACTCCGCGATGGACAGCGACGCCGGCCTGTTCGTGCGCCGCGACCCCGGCCACGCGGGCCCGGACCTGATGTTCCACTTCTACCAGATCCCGTTCACCGACAATCCGGAGCGACTGGGCTACCGGCGGCCCGAGTTCGGCGTGTCGATGACCCCGAACATCCCCAAGCCGAAGAGCCGCGGCCGCCTCTACCTGAAGAGCGCCGACCCCGCCGAGAAGCCCGCGCTGGACTTCCGCTACTTCACCGACGAGGACGACTACGACGCCCGCACCCTCGTCGACGGCATCCGCATCGCCCGTGAGATCGCCAAGACGCAGCCGCTGGCCGGCTGGCTCAAGCGCGAAGTGTGCCCCGGCCCGGACATCACCGGCGACGAGGAACTGAGCGAGTACGCCCGCAAGGTCGCGCACACGGTCTACCACCCGGCGGGCACCTGCAAGATGGGCGCCCCCGACGACGAACTCGCCGTCGTGGACCCCGAACTGAGGATCCGCGGCCTGGACGGCATCCGCGTCGCCGACGCGTCCGTCTTCCCGACGATGACCGCCGTCAACCCGATGATCGGAGTCCTCATGGTCGGAGAGAAGGCCGCCGAGCTGATCGGTGGTGATGCGTGATGAGTACGGTCACGACCACTCCGGTGTTCTCCGTCGACGGCCTGTGGAAGGTGTTCGGCCCGAAGGCCGACCGCGTCCCCGCCGACCCCGAGCTGGCCGCCCTCGGCGCCGCCGAGCTGCGCGCCCGCACCGGCTGCACGGCCGCCGTCCGGGACGTGAGCTTCGACGTCCGCAAGGGCGAGGTCTTCGTCGTCATGGGCCTGTCCGGCTCCGGCAAGTCCACCCTGGTGCGCTGCCTGACCCGGCTCATCGAGCCGACCGCGGGCACCATCGCCATCGACGGCGAGGACGTCCGCGCGATGGACCGCTCCCGGCTGCGCGCCCTGCGCCGGCACCGCGCCGCGATGGTCTTCCAGCACTTCGGGCTGCTCCCGCACCGCACGGTCCTCGACAACGTGGCCTACGGCCTGGAGATCCAGGGCGTGTCCCGCGCCGAACGCCGCGAGCGCGCCGCCGAGTTCGTCGCCAAGGTCGGCCTGGAGGGCATGGAGCACCGCAGGCCCGGCCAGCTCTCCGGCGGCCAGCGCCAGCGCGTCGGCCTGGCCCGCGCACTCGCCGTGGACCCCGAGGTCCTCCTCTTCGACGAGCCGTTCAGCGCGCTGGACCCCCTCATCCGCCGCGACATGCAGGAGGAGGTCGTCCGCCTGCACCGCGAGGAGGGCCGCACGATGGTCTTCATCACCCATGACCTCGGCGAGGCCCTGAAGCTCGGTGACCGGATCGCCCTGATGCGCGACGGCCGCGTGGTCCAGCTCGGCACCCCGGAGGAGATCGTCGCGACCCCGGCCGACGACTACGTCCGCGAGTTCGTCCGCGACGTCCCGAGGGAACAGGTCCTGACGGTCCGCACAGCGATGCGCATCGCCACGGCGGAGGAAGCGGGCAGCGGTCCGGCGATCCGCCCCGAGGCAACGGTCTCGGAGGCGATAGAGGCAGTGGCAAGGGCAGGCACCCCGGCCCGTGTAGTGGACAGCGGAAGGTGCCTGGGCGTGGTGGACGCGGAGGGCCTGCTCGGCGTGGTCGCCGGCGCGACTCCCCCCGCGGACGCCGCCCCCGTCGTCGGCACCCCCTCTGACCCAGCTGCGGGCAGTCGTGCCGCTGGGGCGGCTCCCGACCCCATGAGAGCGGCACCCGGCCAGCGCCGGGAAGCGCCCCGCCCCCCGGCCGGCACCAACGCGGAGCAGATCTGATGGCGACGATCACCGCACCGACCTCCCCCCGCACACTCCCCAGCACCCTCAAGCGCCCCGCAGTCCGCAAACTGCTCACCCTGGCGGCCATCGCAGCGATCCTCGTCCCCCTGCTCACCACCCGCTGGCCGGGCACCACCTGGCCGGCCCAGCTCACCGTCGACCTCACCACCCCCCTCACCCACACCAGCGACTG
This sequence comes from Streptomyces griseosporeus, assembly GCF_014656055.1. Classification (GTDB taxonomy): domain Bacteria; phylum Actinomycetota; class Actinomycetes; order Streptomycetales; family Streptomycetaceae; genus Streptomyces; species Streptomyces griseosporeus. The sequence continues at coordinate 33,261 of NZ_BNBR01000008.1, read as the reverse complement.
GATCATCGACAACAGGGACACCCACCCCCTGTTCCTCTACGGCCTGGGCCACGTCAGCAACGCCGTGGTCCTCTCCGTACGCGCCGTCTACCTCGCCCTCCTCACCGCGGGCTGGCCCGGCGTCACCGCCCTCGCCGCCCTGACGGCCTGGCGTGTCGCGGGCCCCAGGCTCGCCGCGGGCACCACCGCCGCGTTCCTCACCTGCGCGGCCCTCGGCATGTGGGTCCCGACGATGCAGACCCTCGCCCTGATGGTCGTGGCGGTCGCCGCCTCCGTCGCCGTGGGGACCGTGCTCGGCCTCGCCGCCGGCCTGTCCGGGCGCACGGACCGCGCCCTGCGCCCGGTCCTGGACACCATGCAGGTGCTCCCCGCCTTCGCCTACCTTCTCCCCGTCGTGCTGGTCTTCGGCATCGGCGTCCCGGCGGCCGTCCTCGCCACCGTCGTCTACGCCGCCCCGCCCATGGCCCGGCTCACCGCGCTCGGCCTGCGCGGCGCGGACCGGGAGGTCCTGGAGGCGGTCGACTCGCTCGGCGCGACCGCCCGCCAGCGCCTGCTGACCGCCCGTATCCCGCTCGCCCGCAAGGACCTGCTCCTCGGCGTCAACCAGACGATCATGATGGCGCTGTCGATGGCGGTCATCGCGTCGGTGATCGGCGCCGGCGGCCTCGGCGACCGCGTCTACCAGGCGCTGGCCTCCGTCGACGTGGGCGCCGCGCTCGCGGCCGGCATCCCGATCGTGCTGCTCGCGGTCGTCCTGGACCGCGTCACGGCTGCCGCCGGAGCAGGCGTACGGCCGGTGCGCCGCGCGGTCTGGGTGCCGGCCCTCGCCGCCGCCGCGGCCGTCGCGCTCGCCGCCCGCCTCACCGGCCGCACGGACTGGCCCACCGGCTGGACCCTGCACATCGCCGAGCCGGTCAACCGCGCCGTCGACTGGATGACCGCGCACCTGTACTCCGGTGTCCCCGTCGTCGGCGGCACCGCCGACTGGGCGGCCCGCTTCACCACCTGGATCCTGGACCCGGTCCGCGCCGGACTGCTGTGGCTGCCGTGGTGGTCGGTGCTGCTGGCCGTCGCCGCGCTCGCCTGGCTGATCGGCACCTGGCGCACCGCGCTCACCGCCGTGCTCGCGCTGGCCGCGATCGGCGTCCTCGGCGTGTGGAAGCCGTCGATGGACACCCTCTCCCAGGTGCTGGCGGCCGTCGCCGTCACCCTCGTCGTCGGTGTCGCCACCGGCATCGCCGCCGCCCGCAGCGACCGCTTCGAACGGCTGCTGCGGCCCGTCCTGGACGTATGCCAGACGATGCCGCAGTTCGTGTACCTGATCCCGGTGGTGGCGCTGTTCGGCGTCGGCCGCGCCCCCGCCGTCGCCGCCGCGGTCGTGTACGCGCTGCCCGCCGTCGTCCGCATCACCACCCAGGGCCTGCGCCAGGTCGACCCGGCCGCGCTGGAGGCGGCCGGCTCGCTCGGCGCGACCGGCTGGCAGCAGCTGCGCCAGGTGCAACTCCCGCTCGCCCGACCGGCGTTGCTGCTCGCCGTCAACCAGGGCGTCGTCCTCGTCCTCGCCGTCGTCATCATCGGCGGCCTGGTCGGCGGTGGCGCGCTCGGCTACGACGTCGTCTTCGGTCTCGCCCAGGGCGACCTGGCGACCGGCCTGGTCGCCGGCGCGGCGATCGTCTGCCTCGGCCTGATGCTCGACCGGGTGACCCAGCCCACCGGACGCCGTACGACGAAGGGAGCGTGACATGCGACTGCGGACCACCGCCCTCGCGGGCACGCTGCTGCTGCTCACCGGCTGCGGCGCCGCCGACATGACCCAGCAGGCCTCGCCCTTCGCGGGCGCCCGGGGCGCGAAGACGGTCACCCTGTCCGTGCAGTCCTGGGTCGGCGCCCAGGCCAACGTGTCCGTCGCCCAGTACCTGCTGGAGCACGAGCTGGGCTACCGCGTCGACACCGTCCAGGTCGACGAGGTGCCCGCCTGGGACGCGCTCAGCCAGGGCCGTGTCGACGCGATCCTGGAGGACTGGGGCCACCCCGACCAGGAGCAGCGGTACGTCGACGACAAGGGGACGATCGCCCGCGGCGGCGGCCTCGGCGTGACCGGGCACATCGGCTGGTACGTGCCCACGTACCTGGCGAAGCAGCACCCGGACATCACCGACTGGAGGAACCTCGACAAGTACGCGCCGCTGTTCCGCACCGCCGAGAGCGGCAGCAAGGGCCAGCTGCTGGACGGCTCCCCGTCCTACGTCACCAACGACAAGGCCCTGGTGAAGAACCTGCACCTGGACTACCAGGTCGTCTTCGCCGGCTCCGAGGCCGCGCAGATCACCCAGATCCGCCAGTTCGCCAAGGAGAAGAAGCCGTTCCTCACCTACTGGTACGCCCCGCAGTGGCTGTTCGAGAAGGTGCCCATGACGGAGGTGAAGCTGCCGCCGTACAAGGAGGGCTGCGACGCCGACCCGGAGAAGGTCGCCTGCGCCTACCCGCACACCCCGCTGCAGAAGTACCTCAACGCCGGCTTCGCCAAGGACGGCAGCAAGGCGGCGGCCTTCCTGAAGAAGTTCCGCTGGACGACGGAGGACCAGAACGAGGTCTCCCTGATGATCGCCGACGAGAAGCTCAGCCCGGAGGAGGCGGCGAAGAAGTGGGTGGAGAGCCACCGCTCCACCTGGCAGGCGTGGCTCCCCTGACCCCCGTCACAGCCGGGCGGCGATGTCCTTCAGCGCGGCCGTCGCCGCCCGCTGCAGCCCCGGCCCGAACGTGATCCGCGTGGCCCCCCGCTCGCCCAGCTCGGCGGGCGAGGGGCCGTCGCCGACCCCGGCGCCGACGTTGACCGGGCCCTCGATCCCGGCCCGCAGCAACGGCAGCACCTCCACGGGGGCGAGGATCGGGTACACGCAGTCGGCGCCCGCCGCGACGTACAGCGCGGCCCGCTCGATCGTCCGGTCCGGGTCACTCACCCCCCTCAGGAAGGTGCCGATGCGGGCGTTGACGAAGAGCCGGTCGCCCGCCGCCGCCCGCACCTCCGCGAGGAACTCGGCCTGCTCCCGCGGGTCCAGGAGGACCCCGTCGCGGGAGTCCTCCAGGTTGCAGCCGACGGCCCCCGCCTCCAGCAGCCGCTCCACCAGCTCCTTCGGCGCGAGCCCGTATCCGTCCTCGACATCGACCGACACCGGCACGTCCACGGCCCGCGCGATCCGCGCCACCGCCGCGAACATCTCCTCGGCCGGGGTCGACCCGTCGGCGTACCCGAGGGAGGCGGCCACCCCGGCGCTGGGCGTCGCCAGCGCCGGGAACCCCGCCTCCACGAACACCCGGGCGCTCGCCGCGTCCCATGGGCCGGGCAGCACGAGCGGATCGCCGGGGACGCGCCCGTGGTGCAGGGCGCGGAAGGTCTCCGCCCGGCCGGGGGACGCGCTCACCACTCGGTGCTCCCCGCCGGTATACGACGGCTCACCATCAGCCGGTTCCAGCTGTTGATGACGGTGATCAGCCCGATGAGGTGGGCCAGTTGCCGCTCGTCGAAGTGCTCGGCGGCCCGCTCGTACACCGCGTCCGGCACGAACCCGTCCGTCAGGACGGTGACCGCCTCGGTCAGCGCGAGCGCCGCCCGCTCCCGCGCGTCGAAGACGTCGTCCCCGGCCTCCTCCCAGGCGGCCAGCAGATCCAGCTGACGCTCGCTCACCCCGTGCTTGCGGGCGAGGGTGAGGTGCATGTCGAGGCAGAAGGCGCAGTGGTTGAGCTGTGAGGCCCGGATCTGCACCAGCTCGGCGAGCGCGGCGTCGCCGAGACCCTTCTTCGTGGCGGCGCTCAGCGCCCGCATGGCCTCGCGCACGCCGGCGTCGAGCCGGGTCGTCCGTGCCGTCACTTGTGCTGCCCCGGCTGGTAGTGCCCCGGCGTCATCCGGCAGGTCACACCGAACCGGTTCCAGGCGTTGATCACCGTGATCGCGGCGATCAGCTGCGCCAGCTCGGTCTCCTCGAAGTGCGCCGCCGCCCGCTCGTACACGTCGTCCGGGACGAAACCGTCGGTCAGCACGGTCACCGCCTCGGTCAGCTCCAGCGCGGCCAGCTCCTTCCCGGTGTAGAAGTGCCGGGACTCCTCCCACGCGCTGAGCTGCACGATCCGCTCCACGCTCTCACCGGCCGCGAGCGCGTCCTTGCTGTGCATGTCGATGCAGAGCGCGCAGTGGTTGATCTGCGAGGCCCGGATCTTCACCAGCTCGTACAGCTTGGGGTCCAGGCCCTGCTTGGCCGCCGTGTCCAGCCGGATCATCGCCTTGTACACATCGGGCACCAGCTGGGCCCAGGGCAGGCGCGGGGCGATCTCGGGGGCGTACTCGGCGGTCCCGGCGGCGGGGGCATCGGTCTGTGTCGTCATGCCCTCGACCCTAGGAGCAAAGCAGCCCAGGGGTATGGTCCATTCCCATGGCGGAACGCTGGGCCACTTTCGGCATCGACCTGCATCTGGAGCCGGCCGGGCCCGGCCTGCGCCGCGGTCTGACCGACGCCCTGCGCGAGGCCGTCCGCACCGGCCGCCTCGCCCCCGGCACCCGCCTGCCGTCCTCCCGCTCCCTCGCCGCCGACCTGGGCATCGCCCGCAACACGGTCGCCGACGCCTACGCCGACCTGGTCGCCGAGGGCTGGCTCACCGCACGGCAGGGCTCCGGCACCCGCGTCGCCGACCGGGTCCCCGCCCGCCCGCCGGAGCGGCCCGCGCCGCGCCGCCGCGAGCCGGGCCGCCCCGCCTACAACCTCTTCCCCGGCACCCCCGACCTCGCGTCCTTCCCCCGCGCCGAGTGGCTGAAGGCCGCCCGCCGCGCCCTCGCCGCCGCCCCCCACGACGCGCTCGGCTACGGCGACCCACGCGGCCGCGCCGAGCTGCGCACCGCCCTCGCCGGCTACCTCGCCCGCGCCCGCGGCGTGCGCACCGACCCCGACCGCATCGTCGTCTCCAACGGCTTCGGGCCCGCCCTCGGCCTGCTCGCCCGGGTGCTGCACGCCCGCGGCCTGCGCACCCTCGCCGTCGAGCCGTACGGCCTGGACGCCCACTGGGACCTGGTGACCCGCGCGGGCCTGACCACCGTCCCGCTGCCCTGGGACGACCACGGCATCGTGGTGGAGGGCGGGGGCGAGGCCCGCGCGGTCCTGCTGAACCCCTCCCACCAGTTCCCGCTCGGCGGCGCGCTGCGCCCCGGGCAGCGGGCCGTCGCCGTGGACCGGGCGCGGCGCACCGGCGGGCTGATCCTGGAGGACGACTACGACGGCGAGTTCCGCTACGACCGCCAGCCCGTCGGCGCCCTCCAGGACCTCGACCCCGACCACGTCGTCTACCTCGGCACCGCCAGCAAGTCCCTGGCCCCGGGCCTGAGGCTGGGCTGGATGGTGCTGCCGCCGTCCCTGCTGCCGGACGTCCTGGAACACGGCGGCGCCCGCTCGGTGGGCGTCCTGGACCAGCTGACCCTCGCCCAGTTCCTCGCCTCGGGCGCCTACGACCGCCACGTCCGCGCCGCCCGGCTGCGCTACCGGCGCCGCCGCGACGCGCTCGTCGCCGCGCTCGCCGAACGGGCACCGCGGGTGAAGGTCACCGGCATCGCCGCCGGGCTGCACGCCGTGCTGCGGCTGCCGCCCGGCACCGAGCAGTCGGTCGTGCAGGCCGCGGCCTGGCAGGGCCTCGCCGTCCCCGGCCTGGCCCGCTTCCGCCACCCGGACGCCGTGACGCCCCCACAGGACGCCCTGGTCGTCGGCTACGGCACCCCGTCGGACCACGCGTGGAACGGCGCCCTGGAGGCGCTGCTGAGGGTGCTGCCCTGAGAGGGGAGCCCGCTAGCGGCTGGAGATGGTGCCGCGCTCCACACTGCCCGCCTGCGGCGGCACCGTGGAGCCGCCGAAGGGGAACTCGCGCAGCTTGCGCCAGACACCGTCGGGGCCCTGCTCGTACAGGGCGAAGCCGGTGCAGGACCAGTCGGCCTCGTAGTCGGCGAGTTCGGCGTAGGCGCGGTCCATGGCGGCCTCGTCGATGCCGTGGGCGACGGTGACGTGCGGGTGGTACGGGAACGGCAGCTCGCGGGCGACCGGCCCGGAGGTGTCACGGATCCGCTGCTGGAGCCGGGAGCAGTCCTCGCCGCCCTCGACGACCTGCACGAAGACCACCGGCGACAGCGGCCGGAAGGTGCCGGTGCCGCGCAGCCGCATCGGGAAGGGCCGCCCGGCCGCGGCGACCTCGGTCAGGTGCGCCTCGACGGCCGGCAGCAGCGTGTCGTCGATCTCGGTCGGCGGCAGCAGGGTGACATGCGTGGGGATACCGAAGGCCGCGGCGTCGCCGAAGCCCGCGCGCAGCTGTTGGAGCAGGCTGCCGTGAGGCTCCGGGACCGCGATCGACACGCCGATCGTTACGGTCCCCACGTCGTCTCCTGTCGTCGTGACGGATGTGTTCCCAAGCCGTGGGCTATCGACTGTACGGCCACGGCCGGGCTGCGGGCAGGCGCGAGCGGAGTGATGTACAGCGCTCGGCCCGTGGTACGTCTGTGCGAAGGGGTGCGTCAGTGCTTGGCCGGCAGGAAACCGACCCGGTCGTACGCCTGCGCGAGGGTCTCCGCGGCGACCGTACGCGCCTTCTCCGCGCCCTTCGCCAGGATCGAGTCCAGCGTCTCCGGGTCGTCCAGGTACTGCTGGGTGCGCTCCCGGAACGGCGTCACGAAGTCGACCATGATCTCGGCGAGGTCCGTCTTGAGCGCGCCGTACATCTTGCCCTCGTACTCCCGCTCCAGGTCGGCGATCGACGTGCCGGTCAGCGTGGAGTAGATGGTGAGCAGGTTGCTGACGCCCGGCTTGTTCTCGGCGTCGTAGCGGATGACCGTGTCGGTGTCGGTGACCGCGCTCTTGACCTTCTTCGCCGTCGCCTTCGGGTCGTCGAGCAGGTTGATCAGGCCCTTCGGCGTGGACGCCGACTTGCTCATCTTGACCGTCGGGTCCTGAAGGTCGTAGATCTTCGCCGTCTCCTTGAGGATGTACGGCTTCGGGACCGTGAAGGTCTCCCCGAACCGGCCGTTGAACCGCTCGGCGATGTCCCGGGTCAGCTCGACGTGCTGGCGCTGGTCCTCGCCGACCGGCACCTCGTGCGCCTGGTACAGCAGGATGTCGGCGACCTGGAGGATCGGGTACGTGAACAGGCCGACGGAGGCGCGGTCGGCGCCCTGCTTGGCGGCCTTGTCCTTGAACTGGGTCATCCGGGAGGCCTCGCCGAAGCCGGTGAGGCAGTTCATCACCCAGGCGAGCTGGGCGTGCTCGGGGACATGGCTCTGGACGAACAGCGTGCAGCGCTCGGGGTCCAGACCGGCCGCGAGCAGCTGGGCCGCGGCGAGCCGGGTGTTGGCCCGCAGCTCCTTCGGGTCCTGCGGCACCGTGATCGCGTGCAGGTCGACGACCATGTAGAACGCGTCGTGCGTCTCCTGCAGCGCCACCCACTGGCGGACCGCGCCGAGGTAGTTGCCGAGGTGGAACGAGCCTGCGGTGGGCTGGATTCCGGAGAGCACGCGGGGACTGTCAGAAGCCATGCTCACCATTCTCTCAGAGTGCCGGGGGCGATCAGGAACTGGTCGGGAACAGGTGGGAACCGAATCGTCTCCCACGGTGTAACAAGGGGTGAGGGCGCAGGAGGGGGAGCGTGGGGCATGGGCAGGACACGCGCGGCACTGTGGGCGGTGGCGGCGGCCGGGGCGCTGTGCCTCGGCCCGGCGGCGGGCGCCGCCGACGCGCGGGAGCCGGGCGGGCAGGCGGTCTTACCGGACGTCGCGCTGGTGACGGCGGGGGGCACGGGGCGCACGACGGCGGTACGGGCCGGGGATCCGGGCTTCGCCGGGCTGCGGCAGCTGCTGCAGCCGTCGTACACGGGCACGGAGCGGGTGCCCGACGCGTGGTCGGACGGCGGCCGGCCACCGGTGCGGGTCGTCGTGCTGTGGGGCCGGACCGGCGTCGGCGGCTGGCCGCAGACCGACCGGCCGCCGGGCGGTGACGTGGCGATGGAGCGCCAGGACGAGCTGTTCCTCGCCGGTGACGGCACCCCGTGGGTGCGCTCGGACCCGTCCCCCGAGGTGGAGGACGACGACATCCGCTGGCACCGGGCCTCCCGGCGGGCGTACGACGCCGTGCAGGCGTCGGGCCTGCTCGGCCCGGCCCCCGCGAAGCCCCACGGCCGCCCCGCGATGCACGGGGCCTGGTGGGCCCTGCCGGGTCTGGCGGTGGGGCTGGCCGTGGGCGCGGGCGGCACCGCCCTGGTCCGCCGGGCGTCCACCGCACGCCCCCGCGAGGACGGGCCGAGACACCAGCTGATCGACCTGTGAGCCCGCACGCGCCCCCCGGCGCACACCCGTGTCCCAGGCATCACCCCCGGCCCGCAGGGAACCCGGAGGCCCGGGTGGCCGAGGCATCGGCCGAGGCACCTGAGCGTTCCTCCGGTGATTCCTCCGGCGAACCCCGGTGACTCCTCCAGCGGTTCCTCCGGTGACGGGAGGCGGGCATGACGGGCGCGGGCGGTCCGCAGGATGCGGTGGCCAGGGCACTGGACGCCCTCGGCACGGGCGCCTACCTGGCCGACGAGCAGGGCGCGATCATCGCCGTCAACGCGCGCGGCGCACAGCTCCTCGCCCGGTCCGCCGCGGGCCTGGTCGGGCACGACGCCCACGACCTGCTGCACCGCAACAGCTGCGGCGAGCCCGTGCCGAGGGCGCAGTGCCGGATCCGGCAGAGCATCCTCAGCGGGCACACCGACCAGGGCCGCGGAGAGTGGTTCGAGCGCGGTGACGGCACGCTGCTGCCCGTGGCATGGATGACCACCCCTTGCGACACCGGCCTGCACCCGTCGCCCACCCTCGTCCTCTTCCACTCCGCGGGGAACTCCGGCCGGCCGGCCCAGCGGCCCCCGGCCAGCGGCCGCCTCACCGAGCTGGAACGGCTCACGCTGCTCGCCGAGACGACCACCCTGCTGACCTCCACCCTGGACATCGAGGAGGCGCTGCGCCGCCTGGTCCACCTGGTGGTGCCGCGGCTCGCCGACTGGGCCGTCATCGATCTGATCGGCGTGCGGGACGAGGTGTCCCGGTTCGCCGTCGCCCACGCCGAGGCCGGCACCGTCGTCTTCCGGGAGGACCTGCAAGGGCCCATGCCACCCGTGCCGCAGGAGTCCCGGATGCCGCTGTCCCGCGCGCTGCGCGGCGTCGCGTCCTCCTTCGCGGGCCCGGAGACCTACCAGGGGCCGCCCGACTCCGGCATCGCGGTGGAGCAGCGGCGGCTGTTCGACGCGACCGGCATGCACTCGGCGATCGTGGTCCCCCTGCGCAGCCTGCACGAGGTACTGGGCGCCCTCACCCTCGGCCGCGCCGACCAGCCCGAGCGGTTCGCGACGGCCGACACCACACTGCTGGAGGACATCGCCCGCCGCGCCAGCTTCGCCCTGGAGAACGCCCGCCTCTACCAGCGGCAGCGCAAGGTCGCCGAGACCATGCAGCGCCATCTGCTGCCCAAGCTCCCGCGGACGTCCGGCAAGACCATGACCGCCCGCTACCTGCCCGCGCCGGACGACTCCCAGGTCGGCGGCGACTGGTACGACGCGTTCACGCTGAAGGACGGCGCCACCGCCCTCGCCGTCGGCGACGTGGTCGGGCACGACCTGGACGCGGCGGCGGGCATGTCCCAGCTGCGGAACATGCTGCGCGCCTACGCGCTGTCCCAGCAGCAGCCGCCCAGCAAGATCGTGGAGTGGCTGGACCAGGCGACCCGCGACATCGCCGAGGTCTCGATGGCCACGCTGGTCTTCGCCCGGATGACCCACACCGACGCCGGCCGGTGCGAGCTGTCCTGGACCAACGCCGGGCACCCGCCCCCGCTCCTGGTCAGCCGCGACGGCTTGGCCCACTACCTGACCGACGGTCATGGCGTGCTGCTCGGCATCGCGCCCGAGCAGGTCCGCCCCGACGCGACGGCGGAGGTACCGCCGGGCGCGACCCTCGTGCTGTACACCGACGGGCTGATCGAGTCGCCCGGCCACTCCCTGGACGAGGGCCTGGAGCGGCTGCGCCGGCACGCCGCGTCCCTCGCCCACCGGCCGCTGGAGTCCTTCGCGGACGAACTGCTGGCCCGGTCCCGCCCGCCGGACAACGACGACGACGTGGCCCTGCTCGCCGTGCGCAACGCCCCCGACCCGACCGCGCCCGTCGGCTGAACCGCGCCGGGCCGGGCGGCCGGGAAACACGCCGCGGCCGGCCCCCGGGAGCGGGAGCCGGCCGCGGCGGACGGGGCGGACCGGGATCAGCCGAGGTCGATCTCCGGGTACAGCGGGAAGCCCGCGACCAGGTCCGTGGCCCGGCGGGAGATCTCGTCGGAGATCTTCGCGTCGAGGACGTGGGCGGCCTTGGAGGGGGCGCCGGACTTGGTGGTGCCGGGCTCGGCCGCGGTCAGGACGCGGTCGATGAGGCCGGCGACCTCGTCCATCTCGGCGGTGCCGAGACCGCGGGTGGTCAGCGCCGGGGTGCCGACGCGGATGCCGGAGGTGTACCAGGCGCCGTTCGGGTCGGCCGGGATGGCGTTGCGGTTGGTGACGATGCCGGAGTCCAGCAGCGCCTGCTCGGCCTGACGGCCGGTCAGCCCGTACGACGTGGCCACGTCGATCAGGTTCAGGTGGTTGTCCGTGCCGCCGGTCACCAGGGTCGCGCCCCGGCGCATCAGGCCCTCCGCCAGCGCGCGGGAGTTGTCGACGATGCGCTGGGCGTAGTCCTGGAAGGCGGGCTGCCGGGCCTCGGCCAGGGCGACCGCCTTGGCGGCCATGACGTGCGGCAGCGGGCCGCCGAGGACCATCGGGCAGCCGCGGTCCACCTGGTCCTTGAGGGAGTCGTCGCACAGGACCATGCCGCCGCGCGGGCCGCGCAGCGACTTGTGCGTGGTGGTGGTGACGATCTGGGCGTGCGGCACCGGGTCGAAGTCGCCGGTGAGGACCTTGCCCGCGACCAGACCGGCGAAGTGCGCCATGTCGACCATGAGCGTGGCGCCGACCTCGTCGGCGATCTCCCGCATGATCCGGAAGTTCACCAGCCGGGGGTACGCCGAGTAGCCCGCGACGATGATCAGCGGCTTGAACTCACGGGCCTGGGCGCGCAGCGCGTCGTAGTCGATGAGGCCGGTCGCCGGGTCGGTGCCGTAGGAACGCTGGTCGAACATCTTGCCGGAGATGTTCGGGCGGAAGCCGTGGGTGAGGTGGCCGCCGGCGTCCAGGGACATGCCGAGCATGCGCTGGTTGCCGAACGCCTGCCGCAGCTCGGCCCAGTCGGCGTCGGTGAGGTCGTTGATCTGGCGGACGCCGGTCTTCTGGAGGAACGGCGCCTCGACACGGTCGGCGAGCACCGCCCAGAAGGCGACCAGGTTGGCGTCGATGCCGGAGTGCGGCTGGACGTAGGCGTGGCGGGCGCCGAACAGCTCCCGGGCGTGCTCGGCGGCGAGGGACTCCACGGTGTCGACGTTGCGGCAGCCGGCGTAGAAGCGGCGGCCGATCGTGCCCTCGGCGTACTTGTCGCTGAACCAGTTGCCCATCGCCAGCAGCGTCGCCGGGGAGGCGTAGTTCTCGGAGGCGATCAGCTTCAGCATCTCGCGCTGGTCGGCGACCTCCTGGCGGATCGCGTCGGCGACCCGGGGCTCGACGGCGCGGATGACGTCGAGGGCGGCACGGTAGGCGGTGGACTCGGTGGACAGCGGCTCGGCTGACATGGGGACCTCCGGACGACGGCATTCAGCGTTCACGGTACGGCCCAGGCGCACGGCACTGATGTCACTCGGGCCGCTCCCCGATGGTCCGTCCCATCCTTGGGCCCTGGCGTCGCCTTCCCGCCCGCCCTTCGGGCGGACGACGGGAAGGCGACGCCAGGGCCCGGCGCGCCAGTCACGACCCGTTCGTCAGCCTACCGGGCGCCCCCCGGCCCCCGGCCCCCGCGTCCACCATGCGAGCGACGCGACCGACATGCGAGAAGGCCCTCCGCCTGACTTCAGGCAGAGGGCCTTCTCGATGGAGCGCCGGGCAGGCCTTGCACCTGCATCTCCCCACAGGAAGTGGGGCGTCTTTCCTTGGACCACCAACGCGAGGTTCAGCCACCGTGTTCCGCGGTGACCGGCTCAAGATCAACCTTAGCAGATCTTGAGCGGCCGTGCGCCCCCGTGGGCCTAGAGTCGCTTCGTGCTCTTCGGAATGGTGTGCGCGCTCGGCGCGGCGGTCTGCTTCGGTACGGCGACGGTGTGGCAGGCGATGGCCGCGCGGGCGGCGGCCGACGCCGGGGACGGCGGGGACGCGGCGCTGCTGCTGCGGGCGCTGCGGCAGTGGCGGTACCTGGCCGGGCTCGCCCTGGACGGGGTCGGCTTCCTGCTCCAGGTCGCGGCGCTGCGGTCGGTGCCCATCTACGCGGTCGGCGCGGCGCTGGCCTCCTCCCTGGCGGTGACGGCGGTGGTGGCGGCGCGGCTGCTGCATGTGCGGCTGAGCCGCGTGGAGTGGTCGGCGGTCGGCGTGGTGTGCGCCGGGCTGGCCATGCTGGGGCTGGCGTCGGGTACCGAGGGCGACACCGGCGGCTCCACGGCCCTGCGCTGGTCGATGCTCGCGGCGGCGGTCGCCGTGCTGGGCCTGGGCGCGGTCGGCGGCCGCCTCACCGGCCGGAGCCGGGCCCTGCTCCTCGGCCTGGGCGCCGGTCTCGGCTTCGGCGTGGTGGAGGTGTCGGTCCGTCTGATCGACACGCTCGCGCTGCCCGAACTCCTCACCAACCCGGCGGCCTACGCCCTCCTGATCGGCGGCGCCGCCGCGTTCCTCCTGCTGACGTCGGCGCTCCAGCGCGGCTCGGTGACCACGGCGACCGCCGGCATGGTCATCGGCGAGACCGTCGGCCCGGCGGCGATCGGCGTCCTCTGCCTCGGCGACCGCACCCGCGAGGGCTTCGCCTGGCTGGCGGTGCTCGGCTTCGTGGTGGCGGTGGCGGGCGCCCTGCTGCTGGCCCGGTTCGGGGAGGCGCCGGAGCCGGTGGAGGAGAAGGCGGCCGTCTAGGCGCCGGGAGCCCGGCATGATCGGCGAGACACCCCCTGTACCGCCCGGGTCAGATCGGCAGCCGCCGGAACACCCCCCGCGGCAGATGCCGCAGCGCCGACATCACCACGCGCAGGGCGCCCGGCACCCACACCGTCTCCGAGCGGCGGCGCAGGCCCAGTTCGATGGCGGTGGCGACGGCCTCCGGGGTGGTGGCGAGCGGTGCCTCCTCCAGGGCGGCCGTCATCTTCGTCCGGACGAACCCGGGGCGTACGACCATGACGTGGACGCCGGTGCCGTGCAGTGCGTCACCGAGGCCCTGGGCAAAGGCGTCCAGGCCGGCCTTGCTGGAGCCGTAGATGAAGTTGGCGCGGCGGGGGCGCTCGGCGGCGACCGACGAGAGGACGACCAGGGAGCCGTGGCCCTGGGTCTGCAGGGCGCGGGCGGCGACCAGGCCCGCCGAGACCGCGCCGGTGTAGTTGGTCTGCGCGACCCGCACCGCGGCGGACGGCTCGCGCTCGTCGTGCGCCTGGTCGCCGAGGACACCGAAGGCGAGCAGCACCAGGTCGATGTCGCCCTCGGCGAAGACCTTGCCGAGCACCGTCTCGTGCGAGTCGGCGTCCAGCGCGTCGAAGGCGACCGTGCGGACGTCGGCGCCCAGCGCGCCGAGCTGTTCGGCGGCCCGGTCCAGGGCGGGGGAGGGGCGGCCCGCCAGCCACACCGTGCGGGTGCGGCGGGCGATCAGGCGGCGCGCGGTGGCCAGGGCGATCTCCGACGTCCCGCCGAGGACGAGGAGGGACTGGGGCAGGCCGAAGGCGTCCTTCACGGCAGCTCCTGGGTTTCTAGAGGGCGAGGCGGCGGGCCAGGTCCGAGACGAACACGCCGTGCGGGTCGAGCCGGGCGCGCAGGTCGCGGAAGTCGTCGAGGCGGGGGTACATGGCGGCGAGCAGGTCGGGCCGCAGCCGGGAGTCCTTCGCCAGGTAGACCCGGCCGCCCGCCGCGGCCACCTCCTCGTCCAGCTCGTCGAGGAACGCGGCCAGGCCCGGCAGGCCCGCCGGGATGTCCAGCGCGAGCGTCCAGCCCGGCAGCGGGAAGGACAGCCAGCCCGGGTCGGCGTCCCCGAACCGTTTCAGGACGGCCAGGAAGGACGGGCAGCGGCGCTCGGAGATCCGGGCCACGATCCGGCGCAGGGCGTCCTCGTGGCCGTAGCCGACGACGAACTGGTACTGCACGAAGCCGCCGCGGCCGTAGATCCGGTTCCAGTGCGGGACCCCGTCGAGGGGGTGGAAGAACGCGGCGAGCGGCTGGAGTTCGCCCATGCGCGCGCGGGGCGCCTTGCGGTACCACAGCTCGTTGAACCAGCCCACCGTGCGCCGGGTGAGCAGGCCCTCGGGCAGGACCGGAGGCGGGGCGGGCAGCCGCGTGGTGCGGAAGGCCAGCGGCCGGCGGCGGGCGCGGCTGCCCGCGGGCAGGGCGTCGAGCGGCGCGTGGTCGCCGCGCGTGAGCACCGCGCGCCCCAGGGACACGCCCCGGGCCAGCAGGTCGATCCAGGCCACCGAGTAGCGGTAGCGGTGGTCGGTGGCGCTCAGCCGGGCCAGCAGGTCGTCGAGGTCGGCGGCGCGCTCGGTGTCGACCGACATCAGGGCCGTCTCCACCGGCTGGAGCTGCAGGGTGACGGTGAGGATGACCCCGGTCAGGCCCATCCCGCCGCAGGTCGCGTCGAACAGCGGGGTGCCGCGCCCGACGCTGTGCACACCGCCGTCGGCGGTGAGCAGCTCGAAGGACAGCACATGGCGGGAGAACGAGCCCGAGACGTGGTGGTTCTTGCCGTGGATGTCCGCGCCGATCGCCCCGCCGACGGTGACATAGCGGGTGCCGGGGGTGACCGGCACGAACCAGCCGAGCGGCAGCAGCACCTCCATCAGCCGGTGCAGGGAGACGCCCGCGTCGCACAGCAGCGTGCCGGTGTCGGCGTCGATGGCGTGGATGCGGTCCAGGCCCGTCATGTCGAGCACCGCGCCGCCCGCGTTCTGCGCCGCGTCCCCGTACGCCCGTCCCAGCCCCCGCGCGATGCCGCCGCGCGCCCCGCAGGTGCGGACGGCTTCGGCCGCCTCCTCGTAGCTGCGGGGGCGGATCAGCCGGGCCGCGGTCGGGGCGGTGCGGCCCCAGCCGGTGACGGGGACGGTGCGGGGAGCAGGCATACGGTGACCGTATCGCCCGGATATGCGGCCTTAGTTGACTGACATCCGCTTCCGCCCCAAGCCCTCCCCGAAACGGGTGATTAATGGTATGTCACGCAATATGTACGTAGGTCTGGCGCGGTGGGCGTGAACAGTGGGTCCACATGGAGGACCTTGACCACCGAATCCTCACCGCGCTGCGGGCCTGGGGCGCCGACCCCCGCGTGGCCCGCGCGACGCGCGCCCTGTCCTGGTCGGGCGAGCACGCGGCGCTGTGGATCGCGGCGGGCGCCCTCGGAGCCGCCGTGGACCGCGCCCGGCGCGGCACATGGGCGCGGGCGGCGGCGCTCACCGCGGGCGCGCACCTCGTCGGCATGGGCGTGAAACGGGTGGTGCGCCGCCCCCGCCCGGCACACACCGACCCGCTCGTGCGCACCGCCGGCCGGCACTCCTTCCCCAGCTGCCACGCCGCCTCCGCGGCCGCCGCCGCCCTCGCCTACGGCCCCCTCGGCGCCCGCGCCGTCCCCCCGCTCGCCGCCGCGATGTGCCTGTCCCGCCTGGTCGCCGGCGTCCACCACCCCTCCGACGTGCTGGCCGGCGCCGCGCTCGGGGCGCTCACGGCACGCCTGGGGGCCCGGTGGATGACGGGCGCCCGGACGGCACCCTCGGGTGAGGGGCACCGGTGACCGAGACCGCCCCCCTCACCGGCGCCCCGCGCGACGCACCACCCGGACAACGCGACCGGCGCGAACCGGCCATGCCGCCGCGCCCGCGCACCGGCGCCCTGCTCACCGGCCTGCTGCGCACCGCCCGCCCCAAGCAGTGGGTGAAGAACGTCCTCGTCGTCGCCGCCCCCGCCGCGGCCGGACGCCTCTTCGCCCCCGGCACCCTCACCCGGCTCGCGCTGCTCTTCGCGCTGTTCACGGCCTGCGCCGCCGCCGTCTACCTGGTCAACGACGCCCGCGACGCCGACGCCGACCGCGCCCACCCCACCAAACGCCACCGCCCGGTCGCCGCCGGACAGGTGCCGGTCCCCGTCGCCTACGCGGCCGGCGGCACCCTCGCCGTCCTCGCGCCGGCCGCCGCGGCCTGGCTGACAACCCCCGCCGTCGCCGCCCTGCTCCTCGCCTACGTCGGCATCCAACTGGCGTACTGCCTCAGCCTGAAGCATGTCCTCGTCGTCGACCTGGCCGTCGTCACCACCGGTTTCCTGATGCGGGCGGCGGTCGGCGGGCTCGCGCTCGGCATCCCGCTCTCCCGCTGGTTCCTCATCACCACCGGGTTCGGCGCGCTGTTCATGGTCGCGGCCAAGCGCTACTCCGAGGCCGTGCAGCCGTCCGCGCAGGCGGGCGCCACCCGCGCGCTGCTCACCGAGTACACCCCCGGCTACCTGCGCTTCGTCTGGCAGCTGGCCGCCGGCGTCGCCGTCCTCGGCTACTGCCTGTGGGCGCTGGAGGAGGGCGGCGTACCGGACACGAGCGTCCTGCCGTGGCGGCAGCTGTCCGTCGTGGCGTTCGTCCTCGCCGTCCTGCGCTACGCCGTCTTCGCCGACCGCGGCACCGCCGGCGAACCGGAGGAGGTCGTCCTCGGCGACCGCGCCCTCGCCCTCATCGGCCTCGCCTGGCTCATCATGTACGCGCTCGCGGTGGCCGATTGGTGACCCCGGGTGCGGACGCGGCCCCCTTCCGGGGAACACGGACATGGGGCTCCCGCCCCGAGGGAAGAACCGGATCATGGACTGGCTGAAGAGACTTCCCGTCGTCGGGCCGTACCTCACCCGCGCGATGGTCACGCACGCGTGGCGCTCCTACGAGCGGCTCGACCGGGTGAAGTGGACGCGACTGGCCGCGGCGATGACCTTCGTCAGCTTCGTCGCGCTCTTCCCGCTGCTCTCCCTGGCCGCCGCGATCGCCGCCGCCACCCTCAGCGAGTCCCAGCAGAACGACCTCCAGGACAAGATCGCCGAGCAGATCCCCGGCATCGCCGACCAGCTCGACATCAAGGGCCTGGTCGACAACGCCGGCACCGTCGGCCTCATCGCCGGCGCCGTGCTGCTGTTCACCGGCATCAACTGGGTCGGCCAGATGCGGGACTGCCTGCGCGTGGTGTGGGAGCTGCCCGACGAGGAGGACAACCCCGTCCTGCACAAGGCGAAGGACATGGGCGTGCTCCTCGGCCTCGGCGGTGCCGTCCTCGTCACCCTCGGCGCCTCCGCCGTCGCCTCCGCCCTGGTCGGCTGGATCACCGACCGGCTCGGCATCGACAAGGCCGGCTGGGGCAGCGTCCTGCTGCACATCGCCGCGTTCGCGGTCGCCGTCCTCGCCGACTTCCTGCTCCTGCTGTACGTGCTGACCCTGCTGCCCGGCGTCGAACCCCCGCGCCGCCGCCTGTTCGTGGCGGCCCTGATCGGCGCGGTCGGGTTCGAACTGCTCAAGCTGCTGCTCAGCGGCTACATCCAGGGCATCGCCGCGAAGAGCATGTACGGCGCGTTCGGCGTGCCCGTCGCCCTGCTGCTGTGGATCAACTTCACCAGCAAGCTGCTGCTGTACTGCGCCGCCTGGACGGCCACCGGCAGCAAGGCCGAGGAGGGCGTCGACCTCAGCGGCGACGGCGTACCAGATCCGGCAGCGGCCAGCGGCGGTTGACGAGGAACACACCGCCCGCCAGCAGCGCCAGCGCACCGCCGGCGATCCCCAGCGCGATCCCCATGCCGCTGGAGCCGCCCACGGCCGGCGCGCTCGCCGCCGCCTGCCCGGTGCCCGCCGCGCCGCCGGTCTCACCGCCCGCCTGGCCCGGGGAGGCGTTCGCGCCGGGCTGGGCGCTGGGCTGCGCGTTCGTCGGCGCGACCAGCTCGCCCACCGGACGCACCTTGCCGAGGGCCGTGAAACCCCAGTCGAGCAGCTTGGCGGTCTCCTTGTAGACCTCGTTGTGCTCGTTCTTCTCCGGGTGCATCACCGTGACCAGCAGCACATGCCCGTTCCGCTCGGCCACGCCCGTGAAGGTGGCGCCCGCGTTGGTGGTGTTGCCGTTCTTCACCCCCGCGATGCCCTGGTAGACGGGGATGTCGGAGTCCGTGCCGCTCAGCAGCCGGTTGGTGTTCTGGATCTCGAAGGTCGAGCGGTACGGCTTGCCCTTCTTGTCCTTCTTCGTCTCGCCGGGGAACGCGGCCCGCGGTGTCGCGCAGTACTCCCGGAAGTCCTTCTTCTGCAGCCCCGAACGGGCGAACAGGGTCAGGTCGTAGGCGGAGGACACCTGCCCCTCGGCGTCGTAGCCGTCGGGGGAGACCACGGTGGTGTCGAGGGCCTGCAGCTCCTCGGCGTGCTCGTTCATCTCCCGGACCGTGTTGGCCACGCCCTGGTTCATCGACGACAGCACGTGCACCGCGTCGTTGCCGGAACGCAGGAACACACCCAGCCACAGGTCCCGGACCGTGTAGGTCTCGTTCTCCTTTATCCCGACCATGCTGGACCCGGCGCCGACGCCCGCCAGGTCGGCGGTGGTGACCTTGTGCGTCATGGTCGCCGGGAACTTCGGCAGCACGGTGTCCGCGAACAGCATCTTCAGCGTGCTCGCCGGGGCCAGCCGCCAGTGCGCGTTGTGCGCGGCGAGCACGTCGCCGGACTCGGCGTCGGCGACGATCCACGAACGCGCGGTGACGTCCTTCGGCACGACCGGCGCGTCGGTGCCCAGGTCGACCTGGGTGCCCGGCATGCCGAGGCGGGCGCCGCCCACGGTCGACATGGCGGCGGGCGGCGTCGCCGAGGGGCTCGCCGACGGGGTCGGACTCGGGGCCGCGAGGGCCGCGGGCGCGGTCAGCGCGAGGGACGTCAGGGCAGCGGAAGTGACCAGCAGGGATCGCCTGAGGGTCTTCGTGGAGGCGGGCACGAACGAGAACGTACCCGCAGCGCCCGGCGCCGTCCCGGGCACCCCACCCCGGCCACCGGAGCGGACGTACGGCGGCGATACTGAACGTATGAAGCTCAGCCGACCCGTGTCCTGGTTCCTGCTCGCCTTCGGGGTGTGGTCTTGGATCATCTGGGTCACTTTCATCAAGAATCTCGCCGCGGACGGCAGCGGGCTCGCCTTCGACGACGGTCACCCCACCGCGTACTTCTGGGTGCACCTGCTGCTCGCCGTCGTGTCCTTCGTATTGGGGACGGCCATCGGGGTCATCGGGTTGCGCGGACTGCGCGCACTGCGCCGCACGTCATAGCGGAACGACCGGTCCGGCGGAGAAAGCGGGGGAACCCTCAGCGTGGTCATCGTCTTCGTGCTCGTCGCCCTGCTCGTCCTGGCCGTGCTCGTCGCGGCCAACTGGTACGTGTGGCGGCGCCTGTTCCGTGACACGACCGAGCGCCCCGGCCCGGTGCGCCGCGCGGGCGCCGTCCTCGTCGCCGGCGGCTGGGTGCTGGCGGTCGGCGCGCTGGTCGCCGAGCGCGCGGGGGCGCCGTTCCGGCTCCAGCAGGTGCTGGCCTGGCCGGGCTTCCTGTGGATGGCCCTGTCGATCTACCTGCTGCTGGCCCTCCTCGCGGGCGAGGCGGTGCGACCGCTGCTGCGGCGGCTGCCGGAGAGGCGGGCGGGCGGCGGGGCTGCCGTAGCGGAGCCGCGGCCCGAGCCGGTGACCGTGCCGGAGCCCTCCCAGCCGCAGCCGGACCCGGTGGCGGCCCCCGAGCCCCAGCCGTCCCCCTCCGCGTCCGAGCCCCCCGAGCCCCCGCACCCCGCCCCCGACGAGCCCGCGCCCCCCGCCCCCTCCCGCCGCCTCTTCGTCTCCCGCGTCGTCGCGGGCGCCGCTGCCGCCGCGGCCGTCGGCACGGTCGGCTACGGCACCTACGGCGTGCTGCGCGGCCCGTCCGTGAAGCGGGTCACCGTCCCGCTCGCCAAGCTGCCCCGGGCCGCCCACGGTTACCGCATCGCCGTCGTCAGCGACATCCACCTCGGTCCCGTCCTCGGCCGCGGCTTCGCCGAGAAGGTCGTCGACACGATCAACGCCACCCAGCCCGACCTGATCGCCGTCGTCGGCGACCTGGTCGACGGCAGCGTCAAGGACCTCGGCCCGGCGGCCGCCCCGCTCGCGCGGCTGAAGGCACGGCACGGCAGCTACTTCGTCACCGGCAACCACGAGTACTTCTCCGGCGCCGAGCAGTGGGTGGCGGAGGTACGGCACCTCGGCCTGCGCCCGCTGGAGAACGCCCGCACCGAACTGCCCTGGTTCGACCTGGCCGGCGTCAACGACGTGCAGGGCGAGAGCGAGGGCCACGGCCCCGACTTCGCCCGCGCCCTCGGCGACCGCGACACCACGCGCGCGTGCGTGCTCCTCGCCCACCAGCCGGTGCAGATCCACGAGGCCGTCCGGCACGGCGTCGACCTGCAGCTCTCCGGCCACACCCACGGCGGCCAGCTGTGGCCCGGCAGCCTCCTCGCCGAGCTGGCCAACCCCACCGTGGCCGGCCTGGAACGCTACGGCGACACCCAGCTCTACGTCTCCCGGGGCGCGGGCGCCTGGGGGCCGCCGACCCGGGTCGGCGCGCCCTCCGACATCACCGTGATCGAGCTGGCCGCACGCGACGCCTGACCGTGCCGGAACGGCACGGTAAGTGTTTTCTTTTTTCAACAAATCCCCCCTTCCCCCGCCGAAACACCTGTGATTAGGTGAGCGCGCCACCAGGGGAGGTGGCCGCCACAAGGGGAGTGGCACACGCGGGGGCCCGCCTGCGGGCCTGGGGAGGACACCAACACCATGCGATCGGTTCGCATGCGGATCCTGGCGGCGCTGCTGGTCCTGGCAGCCGCCGGTGTGGGCGCCTGGCAACTGCTGCCGTCCGACGAGGACGCGGGCAGCACCATCGTCGTCGGAACGACGGACTCCATCACATCGCTCGACCCGGCGGGCGCCTACGACGCCGGATCCTGGGCGCTGTTCAGCAACGTCTACCAGTCCCTGCTCACCTACGAACCCGGCGGCGTCCAGCCCGTCCCGGACGCGGCCGAGAGCTGCGCCTTCGACAAGGGCAGCCTCACGACGTACCGCTGCACACTGCGCGAGGGGCTCACCTTCCCCAGCGGGCGCGAGGTGACCGCGAAGGACGTGAAGTTCTCCTTCGACCGGGTCAAGAAGATCGACTCCGACGTCGGCCCGGCCTCCCTGCTGTCCACCCTCGCCTCGGTGGACGCCCAGGGCCTGAAGGTCACCTTCCACCTGTCCTCGGCGGACGCCACCTTCCCGTTCAAGGTGGCCACCGGCGCCGGCTCCATCGTGGACTCCGAGCGCTACCCGGCCGACGCCCTGCGCACCGACGAGCACGTCGACGGCACCGGCCCGTACACCCTGAAGTCGTACACCAAGGGCGCCTCCGCGAAGCTGTCGCCCAACGGCCGCTACCAGGGCGCGATCAGGAGCACCGGCAAGCCCGTCGACCTGCGCTACTACAAGGACCCCAAGGCGCTGGACGCGGCGTGGAAGGCCAAGCAGGTGCAGGTGGCGACCCGCCAGCTGCCGCCGGACGTCCTCGCGGGCCTCAACCCCAGCGACCCCGGGCAGCGCGTCACCGAGGCCGACAGCTCCGACACCCGCAACCTGTACTTCAACACCCGCAAGGGCTCACCCCTGCACGACGTCGCCGTGCGCCGCGCGATCGCCTGGCTGGTCGACCGCGAACGGCTCGCCGCCACCGTGTACGACGGGACCGTCGACCCGCTCTACTCGCTCATCCCGACCGGTCTGATCGGCCACACCACGTCCTTCTTCGACGCCTACCCGACGCGCAGCGCCGCCAAGGCGCGCGCCCTGCTCCAGGAGGCCGGCGTCGAGCTGCCGGTCCGCTTCACCTACGGCTACGGCACCGGCAGCGGCGCCGCCGAGGACGAGGCCAAGGAGATCAAGCGGCAGCTGGAGGCCTCCGGCCTGTTCCAGGTCACCGTCAAGGGCTACGAGTGGACCGACTTCCAGCAGCGCTGGGCCACCGGCAAACTCGACGCCTACGCCGTCGGCTGGGTCGCCGACTACCCCGACCCGGACACCTTCGGCTCGCCGCTCGTCGGCACCGACGGCACGATGAACACCGGCTACAGCAGCGCGGCCGTCGACCGTCTGATCAAGTCCTCGCAGCAGTACGCCGACCGCGGCCGCGCGGCCAAGGACTTCCGCGGCGTGCAGGAGCAGATCGCCCAGGACGTGCCGGCCCTGCCGCTGTGGCAGCGCAAGGAGTACATCGTCACCAGCGAGGACGTCGGCGGCGGCCAGTACCTGTCGGACGGCAGCGGCGTGTTCCGCCTGTGGAACCTGACCTGGATCTGACCCGGCCGGCCACATGTCCGGGCGGCCGCGGAGCCTGACCCGGATCCGGCCCGGTCCGCCCCTTGCCCGGGTGCCCGCGGAGCTACGGCCCCGCGGGCACCCGCGCCGGCAGGGTGACCGTCACCGCCAGCCCCTCGCCGGGCGCCGTGCGCACCGCCACCTCGCCGCCGTGCGCCCGCACCACGCCCTGCACGATCGCCATGCCGAGCCCGCTGCCCGCGCCGCCGCCCGCGCGGAAGAACCGGTCGAAGACCCGCGCCGCGTCCTCCCCGGCGAGCCCCGGCCCCGCGTCCTCGACGCACAGCCGCACCACCCCGTCCGCCCGCTCGGCGCACAGCCTGACCGGCACGTCGGCGGGCGTGTGCACCCGCACGTTGGCCACCAGGTTGCCCAGCACCTTGCGCAGCCCCGGCTCGTCCGCCTGCACCAGCAGCGCCCCGTCGGCGTCCGCGGTGACCGGCCGCAGCGGCTGCTGCGCCCGCAGGTCCTCGGCCGCCTCCCGCACCAGGCGGCTCACGTCCACGTTGCGGAACCGCAGTTCGGGCTGCTGGTCCAGACGGGCCAGCGTCAACAGCTCGTCCACCAGGTGCCCCATCCGGTCGGCCTCCGCCATCACCCGCGCCCAGGCCCGCTTGCGCTCCGCCTCCTCCCGCAGCATCCCCTTGTCGTACAGCTGGAGATAGCCGCGTATCGCCGACAGCGGCGTGCGCAGCTCGTGCGAGGCGTCGGCGACGAACCGGCGCAGCTGGGCCGCACTGCGCTCGCGCGTGCGGTACGCCGACTCCACCTGCTGCAGCATCGAGTTGAGCGCCAGCCGCAGCTGCTCCACCTCCAGCGTGGTCTCCCGGCTGGAGGGCACCCGCCGGGTCAGATCGCCCTCGGCGATCGCCGACGACGTCTCCACCATGTCCTCCAGCGGCCGCATCCGGCGCCGCACGCTGAACATCGTCAGGCAGGCGAGCAGCGCCAGCAGCAGCGTGCCGACGGCGAGATCGAGTTTGAGGGCCTTGGCGACGCCCTTGTGCAGGGCGTCGGTGGAGGCGGCGAAGACGAGATACGTGCCGTCGGCGAGCCGGGTCGCGGTGGCCCGGTAGGGGGCGCCGCCCACGGTCACGTCGTGCGGCTCGGGGTCGCGGGCCAGGGCGCCGGGATCGCCCACGGCACGGGTCAGCTCCCGCTGGGCGTCGGTCGGCGCGATCCCGAAGAGGCTGCGCGGCTCGCCCCGGCCGTCGAGGGCGGCGTAGATCGAGTCCGGCGCGGGCCGTTCCCCGGCGTGCTGGGGCGCGACCCGGTCGCGGACGAACGCCATCACGCTCAGCGAGTCGATCTGCCGCACGGTCAGGCTCGACGCGGCGAGCGAGTCACGGCTGCGGGTCAGCTCGCTGTCGATCTGGTCGAGCAGGTAGTGCCGCATGCCCATGAGGCTGACGGCGGTGGCGGCGACGATGCCGAGGGCGAGCAGCGCCACGTTGGCCAGGGTCAGCTTGGCGCGCAGCGAGTGCAGGCGGGGCGGCTGCCTCATGCCAGTCCGTACCCGACACCCCGCCGGGTGGTGATCACCGGCGGTCCGAGCGCGTCCAGCTTGCGCCGCAGATAGCTGATGTACGTCTCGACGACCGTCGACTCGGCCGGTGCGTGCTCGTACTGCCAGACGTGGCGCAGCAGTTGCTCCTTGGGCACGATCCGGCCGCCGTTGCGGACCAGGAACCGCAGCAGCGCGTACTCGGTCGGGGTCAGCTCGACCGTGCGGCCCGCGCGGTGCACGCAGTACGTCGTCTCGTCCAGCTCCAGGTCGCCGTAGCGCAGCGGGGGCCGCTGCGGCAGCACGTCGGCGGGCCGGGTGCGGCGCAGGACGGCCGTGACGCGGGCGACGACCTCGTCGATGTTGAACGGCTTGGTGATGTAGTCGTCGGCGAAGCCCAGCGCGCCGACGACCTCCGCGGGCGCGTCCCGCGCGGTCAGGAACACCAGCGCCAGCTCCGGCTGCTGCGCGCGCAGTTCGCGCCCCAGCGCCCGGCCGTCGCCGTCCGGCAGCATGACGTCGAGCAGCGCCGCGTCCGGCCGGGTCCGCCCGGCGAGCGCGAGCGCCTCGCGCACGGTCGGCGCGGTCATCACCTCGAAGCGGTGGTAGCGCAGCGCGATGGCGAGGACGTCCGCGATGGACTCCTCGTCCTCCACCACCAGCACGGTGCCGGGCGGTCCAGATGCCGTCGTCATGCCACCAGTATCGGCACCCCCGCGGGCCACGGGCCCGGCAGAGCCTTGGAGTTCCTTGAGAGTGAGCCTTGGAGTTCCTTGAGAGTCCCGCGCGCCGAGTGTCCCGCGCGTGCGCGGGCGCCGATGCTGCTGCCCAGGACCCGGGGGACCTGATTTCTAAGGAGCTTGAGCGTGGCTGCACTGGCACGCTGGTGTTACCGGCACCGGCTGGTGGTCCTGTTGCTGTGGGTGGGGGCGCTGTTCGGCCTGGGGGCGTCCGCCTCCACGGCGGGCAGCGACTACGCGAACGTGTTCTCCCTGCCCGACACGGACTCCAAGAGCGCGTACGACCTGATGGAGAAGGCGTTCCCGGCCCGCGCGGGCGACACCGACACGGTGGTGTGGAAGGTCGACGAGGGCAGTGTCCGGGACGCGGACGTCCGCTCCCGCATCCAGCCCGCCCTGGAGAAGATCGCGCGGATGAAGGGCGTCGGTGACGTCTCCGGCCCCTACTCCGGGCCGCAGGGCGCGGCGCAGATCAGCCGCGACGGGCACATCGCCTACGCCCAGATCACCTTCACCCAGCGCGCCAACGAGATCCCGAAGGAACTCGTCGAGGACGTCGTCGACACCGCGCGCGACGCCCGCCGCGACGGCCTCCAGGTCGAACTGGGCGGCCAGGCGATCCAGCGTGTGCAGGAACCGCCGCAGGGCCTCGCGGAGATGGTCGGCCTGGCCGCCGCCGCGATCGTCCTCTTCCTCGCCTTCGGCTCGCTCTTCGCGATGCTGCTGCCGATCGCGGTGGCCGTCTTCGGCGTCGGCATGGGCCTGTTCGGCACCCAGCTGCTCAGCCACACCACCGACATCCCCGACCTGGCGCCGCTGCTGTCCTCCCTGATCGGTCTCGGCGTCGGCATCGACTACGCCCTGTTCATCGTCACCCGGCACCGCCGCGGCATCCTCAAGGGCATGGACCCCGAGCAGTCGGCGGTCACCGCGCTCAACACCTCCGGCCGGGCGGTGCTGTTCGCGGGCGGCACGGTGTGCATCGCGCTCGCCGGCATGCTCGTGACGAACCTGCGCTTCCTCGACGGCGTGGTCATCGGCACCTCCCTCACGGTCGTCCTCAGCGTCCTCGCCGCGGTCACCCTGCTCCCGGCCCTGCTGGGCTTCCTCGGCCCGCGCGTCCTCAGCCGCCGCCAGCGCCGCCGGCTGGCCGCCGAGGGCCCGGAGCAGGAGCGCGCGAGCGGTCTCGCGGCCCGTTGGTCGGGCACGGTGCAGAGGCGCCCGCGCACGATCGCCGCCCTCGCGCTCGTCGTCATGGCGGTTCTGGCGCTGCCCGTGCTGTCCCTGCGCCTCGGCGCCACCGACCAGGGCAACGACGACGCCTCCACCACCACCCGCAAGGCCTACGACCTGCTCGCGGAGGGCTTCGGCCCCGGCTTCAACGGCCCCCTGCAGGTGGTGAGCGAGGGCGGCGACGCCACGGCCCTCGTCAAGGGCATCCAGGCCACCGAGGGCGTCGCCCGGGCCGTGCCGCTGCCGCCCGCGCATGGCGTGACGGTGATCCAGGTGATCCCGACGACGTCCCCGCAGTCGAAGGAGACGGACGACCTGATCGACACCCTGCGCGGCGAGGTGATCCCACGGGCGGGCGCCGAGGCCCACGTCGGCGGGGTGACCGCGGTGTCGAAGGACTTCGCGTCGGTGACGGGCGACCGCCTGCCGTACTTCATCGCGACGATCATCGGCCTCGGCTTCCTGCTCCTGCTGGTGGCGTTCCGCTCGCTGGTGGTGCCGCTGACGGCGGCGGTGATGAACCTGATCGCCGCGGCGGCCTCGTTCGGCGTGCTGGTGGCGATCTTCCAGTGGGGCTGGGGCCTGGACCTGCTGGGCCTCGGCAAGGAGGGCCCGATCAACGCCTTCCTGCCGGTCATCATGCTGTCCCTGCTCTTCGGCCTGTCCATGGACTACCAGGTGTTCCTGGTCAGCCGCATGCACGAGGAGTGGGTGCACACCAGGGACAACGCCCGCGCGGTCCGCGTCGGCCTCGCCGAGACCAGCCGGGTGATCAACTCCGCGGCCCTGATCATGGTCTGCGTCTTCCTCGCCTTCGTCCTCAGCGGTGACTCGGGCGCGGCGATGGCGGGCGTGGGCCTGGCGGCGGCGGTGGCCCTGGACGCGTTCCTGCTGCGTACGGCACTGGTGCCGGCGGCGATGCACCTGCTCGGCGCGTCCAACTGGTGGCTGCCGGCCTGGCTGGAGAAGCGGCTGCCGCACCTGGCGGTGGAACCGGCGGAGGATCCCGAACCGCGGTCCGCCGACGGCCCGGCCTCGGTGGTCCACGGCTTCGTCCGGGACGCGACGGGTGCCCCGGTGGACGGCGCGTCGGTGACGCTGCTGACGACCGGCGGCCGGCGCCTGGACCGGGTGCGGTCCCTGGCCGACGGCTCCTACATCGTCTCGGTCCCGGCCCCGGGGACGTACCTGCTGGCGGCGACGCGGTCGTCGTACGGCGCGCGCGCCCGGCACGTGACGGTGGGGGAGGGGCCGCTGGTGTACGACGTGGAGCTGGTGGAGGGGGAGGTGGACGCGGTCAACTGAACTAGGTCAGGCCGGCCTTGAGGAGGCGTTCGACGTCCAGTACGACCTTGCCGCCCACGGACTCGGGGAGCGTGACCAGCTCCCCGGGGATGTGGATCCCGTGCGTGGCGTAACGGCCGGCGGCTGGTTCGGTCAGCACGTGCAGGCGCTGGTGCTTGCGGTCGACGATGACGTAGACCGGGATACGGGCCTTGGCGTAGTACGCGACCTTGACCTGGAGGTCTGTTTTCCAGTTGCTGGAGGTGACTTCCATGACGAGACGGAAGCACGTCGGGTCGTAGCAGTTGTTCTCGACCAGGTGATCGCGGTAGTCGTCGTCGACCACGGACAGGTCCGGGATCGCGTAGTCCTCCGGTCCGCTGGGCAGCCACAGGCCGATGCCCGGCAGGGCTCGTACCAGGCCGATGTTCAGGAACGGCGCCGCGAACAACATCAGGGCTTCGGAGTGAGGGCCGTCCGGCGGTGGGGTCACGAGGATCTGGTCTCCGATGATCTCGACGCGGAGGCCCGGAATGCTCTCCATGATGTGGTTCGCGTCGGCGATCTGCGACCGGTTCTCGTGCGGCCGCTCGACAGCTGCTGCGGACATCAGGCGCCTCCCAAGGCTGGTGTCGAGAGCATCATCGTAGGCAGCCCCTACGCCGGGTGTCCCGTTACGGCGCTCTCACCCGAACGGATGATCACTCGCCCCGCCCCCTGCCCCCCGGGTCCGGCAGCACCCGTGTCATCCCCGGCAGGAAGTCCGTGAACAGCTCGTGCACCTCCTGCACGAGCGGCCGCAGCACCCGGAACCGGGCCAGCGCCACACCCCGCGCGGTCAGCTTCGCCCCCCGCTCGGCCAGCCGGTAGCTGCGCTCGCGCCCCTCCGTCCGGTCGAAGATCCAGTACAGGACGAGGCCCATCTGGGACAGCCACATCAGCTCGGGCAGCACGTCCCGCAGCTCCTCCGGGACCTTGGTCCTCCGCGCCCCCGCCAGCACCTCCCGGTGCACGCTGATCGCCTCCACGCGCGCGTGCTCCGACTCCTGGGAGAAGGGGCTGAGCGGGCTGTCGGGGTCGGCGGCGTTCTTGAAGAACTGCACCGCGAACTCGTGGTACGGCGCCGCCACGTCCAGCCAGGCCCGCAGCACCCCCGCGAGCCGCGCCTCCAGGTCGGTCTCGCGGTCCAGGATCTCCCGGACCGCGGCCTGGTGCTCGGCGGCGATCCGGTCGTAGAAGCCCTGGATCAGGTGCTCCTTGCCCGCGAAGTAGTAGTAGGCGTTGCCGACGGAGACGCCGGCCTCCTGGGCGATGGCCCGCATGGTGGTCTTGTCATACCCCCGCTCCCGGAACAGCCGCATCGCCGTCTCCAGGATCAGCGCACGGGTCTGCTCGGACTTGGGGGTCGCGGGGCCGTCGGCCACGGGGCCGTCATGCGGGCCGTCGTTCTTCTCGGGCAGGTTGTTCGCGGGCACGGAAAGAGCCTAATGGGCCGGGGAGACTGCCCGACCGGGGGCGCAGGCACCGCCGTCACAGCCCGCGGGCCCGGTGTACGTCCAGCCGTGGCGGGGGTCGTACGACCATCCGTCGGCCCTCCGGTACACCTGCCCGCCCCACCGGTCCCGGTGCCCCGGCCCGCCCCGCCACCGGGCGGCGGCGAGGACGGTTCCGCGGACGACCAGCGTGCCCGAGCCGTGGCTGAACCGGTGGGCCAGCGGCCGGTGCTCCCTCAGCGCCCACAGGACGACGATCCAGGCGGCGGCGTCCCGGTAGACCTGGCCGGCGTCGCCGACGACGGTGACCTCGTCGAGGGTGGCGCTGTGATCGAGGCCGGGAAAGCGCCGGCGGGCCTCCGCCGAACCGGCGGGAAGCAGCTCCACCGGCACGAGCTTGGGCTGCCGCGCGATCCAGTCCCGCAGGAAGGAGCACAGGCCGCACTCGGCGTCGTACAGGACGGTGAGCCCGCGCACCGGCACGCGGACGCGGGCTTCCGTGGCGGTCATCGCCGTCACGCCCCGGCCCCGGCCGAGGGCGCGACCCACTGCTGCGGGGCGACGGGCGGCACCTGCTCGCGCTCCATCACCCCGCGCCGCCGGATCCGGTTGAGCACGTACACGTTCCCCAGGTGCATCACGCCGAGCACCAGCAGCACCACGCCGAGCTTGGTCGACAGGGCCTCGAAGATGCCGCGGGTGTCCTCGATGGTGTCGTCGCCGCTGAGGTAGAGGGCGACGAACCCGAGGTTGACGAGGTAGAAGCCGACGACCAGCAGGTGGTTGACGGCGTCGGCGAGCTTCTCGTTGCCGTGCAGCACGTCGGCCAGGAAGACCCGCCCGTTGCGGCTGAGGGTCCGGGCCACCCAGACGGTCAGCCCGATGCTGACGACCAGGTAGATGACGTAGGCGATGACGGTGCGGTCCATGCCCCACCCCTTCTTGAACGCGTTCAAAACGCTGACGGGACTGACTGTAGCCCTGTTTTTGAACACGTTCAACCGAGGGGTGAGGGTCACCCGTGACTCACGCTCGGCGCCCCAACTCCGGCCGCTTGCTGTAGTCCGTGAACCCGATGACGTTCCCCCAGGGGTCGGCGACCTCCACGGTCCAGCCGGTCGCCACGGAGAACGGCTCCTCCAGCGGCGGGATCCCCACGGAGGCCAGCCGCCGGGCCGCCACCCGCGCGTCCGGCACCTCGATCCACAGCCGGGGGCAGGGCCACCCCGGCGGCCGGTGCGCGACCTCGTCCTCCTGTCGCAGCAGCACCCCCGGCGTCTCCCCGCCGACCCGCAGCAGCGCGATGCCCGCCTCGTCGAACCGGAACCCCACCCCGAACCCGGCCCGCTCGTAGAACCCCACGGCCTCCGCGAGATCCCCTACGGGCACCAGCACGTTGTCGAACCCGAGCAGCTCGTACGACTCGTCATCTGACATACGGTCAGAATAGGTACTGGTCAGTCCTTACCGGACGATTGACGACACCTCGGCGCAGAACATCCGCCGGTCGGCGCCGGTGGGCGTCGGCCGGGCAACCGGCGGCAATGATGCGGCTTCTCCGGCTCCGGGGGTGTCGGGCAAGATGGCGGTGGCTCGCGTCCGCGAGCGTCCACGGTCACGCGCAGAGGGCGCGGGAACCGCATCCCAGGAGCACGCATACCTTGAGCGAACAGCCACAGCAGCCGCCGAACCAGCCGCCCGGATACGGCTACCCGAACGCCGGCCCGTACCAGCAGCAGCCGGGCTACGGCTACCCGCAGGGCGGCTATCCCCAGGGCGGTTACCCGCAGGGCGGCTACCCGCCGGGCCCCGTGCCGCCCGGCGCGTACACCGGCGACCCCAACGCCCCCTACGGCTACGACCCCTTCGGCCGCCCGTACTCCGACAAGTCGAAGATCGTCGCGGGCATCCTCCAGCTCTTCCTCGGCACGTTCGGCGTCGGCCGCTTCTACATCGGTGACGTCGGTATCGGCCTCGCCCAGCTGTTCACCTGCGGCGGCTTCGGTATCTGGGCGCTCATCGACGGCATCATCCTGCTCACGAGCAACGACAAGACGGATGCCCAGGGCCGGGTCCTGCGGGGCTGAGGTGAACCGGTCGCTTTCCCGGGCGTCACTCCGCACCGCCGTGCGGCACCCCGCGGCGGGCCCCCTCGGTCTCCTGGCCGCGGGGGCCGCCGGGGCCGGCTACCTCTACGTCACCGACCCGCACGAATCAGGCCACTTGCTGCCCCGCTGCCCGTTCCGCCTCGTCACCGGCTTCCTCTGCCCCGCCTGCGGCGGCACCCGCATGACGTACGACCTGATGCACGGTCACTACGAGGCGGCCTGGCTCGACAACCGCCTGCTCCTGCTGGCGTCCCCGTTCGCGCTGGCCCTGCTGCTGCGCTGGACGCTGGAGGGCCTGCGCGGCAGACGCTGGCGCCCGGCCTTCTCCCGCCCCGCCCAAGCGGCGATCCTGCTGACGGCGGCGGCCTGGACCGTGACCCGCAACCTGCTCTGAACCCCCCTCAGAAGCCGGGCGTGGGACGGGTTTCCGGCCAAGTGATCACA
Source organism: Streptomyces griseosporeus (assembly GCF_014656055.1). Lineage (GTDB taxonomy): Bacteria > Actinomycetota > Actinomycetes > Streptomycetales > Streptomycetaceae > Streptomyces > Streptomyces griseosporeus. The sequence goes on along the minus strand of NZ_BNBR01000008.1, from coordinate 1,916 downwards.
GATTCAACACGATGCGCCCACAGGTCTCCCTCTCGCCCGCCCACCCCCTCTAGGCTCCATGATCCCCGGGGGGATGAGCGCACAGACCGGCTGTCACCACATGACATGCCGTGTGTCCCCACCTGCATTCACCCGGACTCCGTCCCCGTTATGCACCTCAGGAGCCACACGCATGTCTGCACCCACCCCGGACGCCCCCTTCGGCTACGACCCCCAGGGCCGCCCCTACTCCGACAAGTCCAAGGTCGTCGCCGGCGTCCTCCAGCTCTTCCTCGGCGGCTTCGGCGCCGGCCGCTTCTACGTCGGCTCCACGGGCGTGGCCCTCGGCCAGCTCTTCACCTGCGGCGGCCTCGGCATCTGGGCCCTGATCGACGCGATCATGTTCTTCACGAGCAACGACCGCACGGACAGCCAGGGCCGGGTACTGCGCGGCTGACGCCTCGCATCCGACATGAGGGCCCTGCCCGCGGGCTGACACTGCGGGCGGGGGCCTGGATGCCCGCCCCTACGGATGGGCGGGACAAACGGGGCCCGATGACCCATCTGCCAGGTAGGCGGTCCGTTCCTGCGAGGTCAGGTCCCGGTTGACGGCTCGGCAGATCTTCCGGATCGCTTCGGCGGGTTCAGGGAGGGCTACCCTCCACAGATGCACCGTCTTGTCGCCGCTGCCCGAGGCGAGGACACGGCCGTCCGGACTGAACGCTACAGAAGTCACCTCCTCGTTGTGCTGCCCGATCAAGGTCATGCGGTTCTTGCCGGTGCCGACGTCCCATAGACCCGTGGTCCAGCCGAAGTCGGCGGTGGCGATCGTACGGCCGTCCGGGCTGAACGCCAGCGACTCTGCGCGGTCGGTACGCCCTGCGAAGGTGGTTCGGGTTTTGTGGGATGAAGCGTCCCACAACCACACTGTGTAGTCACCGACGGCGCCGGCGAAAGTGCGGCCGTCAGGGCTGAACGTCACGTCGGACACTGCTTCCGGCATAGCGATGGTGTGGGCCTTACCGGTGGTGACATCCCACAGGCGCAAGGTCTTGTCGGCGCTTCCGGTGGCGAGGGTGCGGCCGTCGGGACTGAACGCCACGGAGAAAACGACGCCGGTGTGCCCCTTCAGGTCTTTGCGGCGTGTGCCGGTCTCGGCATTCCACAAGCGCACACTGCCGTCACGGCCCCCGGTGACGAAGGTCCGGCCGTCAGGACTGAACGCCACTGAGTGCAGCTGCGCGGTGCCGGTCAGAGGCGCGGTGCGGGGTCGGCCGGTGGTGACATCCCACAACCGCGCGGTACCGTCTGCGCCGGCTGTAGCGACGGTATGACCGTCAGGGCTGAACGCGACTCCGAGGACCTGGTCGCCGTGTCCGCTGAGGCGGAGGCGTTGTTTTCCGGTGGCGACATCCCACAGACGCGCCGTTTTATCGGCACTGGCGCTGGCCAGCGTTTTGCCGTCCGGGCTGAACTCCACCGAGTAGACCATGCCGGTGTGCCCGACCAGGGATGTGTCACCGCTGGTGGTGGCGTTCCACACGCGTGCGGTCTTGTCATCGCTTCCGGTGGCGAGTGTGCGACCGTCGGGACTGAACGCCACCGAGTTCACCGAGTCGGTATGGCCGATCAGCGTCCTGCTCATCGCTCCGGTGGTGACATCCCACAGCCGCGTGAGCCGGCTGGTGCCAGCGATGGCGAGAGCGCGGCCGTCGGGACTGAAGGCCACCGACAGCACCGCGTCGTCGAGCCCGCTCACCTCGGCGCGCTGTTCCCCCGTGGCAACATCCCACAGCCGCATGGTGCCATCACCCGCGCCAGTGGCGAGGGTGCGGCCGTCGGGGTTGAACGCGACGGAAAGTACCTGGGCGGTGTGCCCGGCGAGCTTGGTGCGGGGTTTGCCGGTGGTGGTGTCCCACAGCCGCGCGGTGCCGTCT
>NZ_BNBR01000007.1 GCF_014656055.1 Streptomyces griseosporeus | reverse complement strand
GTGTTAAGCACGCCGCCAGCGTTCGTCCTGAGCCAGGATCAAACTCTCCGTGAATGTTTACCGGTAACCCGGTCGACACCACGAGAGCGGAACAGTCAGGCGGAATAGGCCCGACCGTTCACAGCGTCCTCGCTGTGTTTTTTCAAAGGAACCTCGACCATCGGAAACCCGATGGACGGGGTATCAACATATCTGGCGTTGACTTTTGGCACGCTGTTGAGTTCTCAAGGAACGGTCGCTTCCTTTGTACTCACCCTCTCGGGCTTTCCTCCGGGCTTCCCTTCGGTGTTCCCAACTCTACCAGCGTTTTTCCGTCCCTCTGACCACCACCCTGCAGGCATGCAGAAGGTGATCCCGAGATAGGATCTGGCAAGTTGGGTGCTGCCGGGCCAGGATGCGAGGTCGCGTCACTCCGCCCCGTGCAGGAGTACGACTGTACACGGGGCCTCTGAGTCGGTGCAAATCGATGGAAGGGGTGGTCTAGACCTCTAGTCGGAAGCTATCGTGCGGAACCGGCACTTCCTGTGACATACGCTGCTGCTCAGTGCACCGTCCGGGACAGGCAGTGACGGCCCATATGAATCTCCACCCCTGGGAGGCTTCCCATGACCACCGTGACGTCCCCGCTGGTAGGACGCGCCATCGGACTGGCCGCCGTACCGGATCCGGTCTTCTCCGGGGCCATGGTCGGCCCGGGCACCGCGATCGATCCCGTGCGTGAGCCGTCCGAGGCCGTCTCGCCCGTCGACGGCGTGATCGTCTCTCTGCACCCGCACGCCTTCGTCGTCGTCGACGAGAGCGGGCACGGTGTGCTCACCCACCTCGGCATCGACACGGTGCAGCTCAACGGCGAGGGCTTCGAGCTCCTCGTGAACAAGGGCGACACCGTCACCCGCGGCCAGAGCATCGTGCGCTGGAACCCGGCCGCCGTGGAGGCCGCCGGCAAGTCCCCGGTGTGCCCCGTCGTGGCACTTGAGGCCACGGCGGAGGCCCTGTCCGAGCTCCGTGAGGACGGCGATGTGAAGGCCGGCGACGCTCTCTTCGTCTGGAAGTGACGTCGGCGCCGTCCCTGGACGGCTGTCAGGACAACCACCGCGGCGGCGGGACCCGCCGCACTATCGGAGACGGGTGAGATGGAGACAACGCTGCGAGGCGTCGGCGTGAGCCACGGTGTGGCGATCGGCGAGGTTCGGCACATGGGAACGGCGGTGCTCGAACCGCCTGCCAAGCAGATCCCGGCGGACGAGGCGGAGCGTGAACAGGGGCGCGCTCGCAAGGCCGTCGAGGCTGTCGCCGCCGATCTGACGGCGCGCGGCAATCTGGCGGGGGGCGAAGCTCAGGCAGTGCTCGAGGCGCAGGCCATGATGGCCCGGGACCCCGAGTTGATGGCGGACGTGGACCGGCGCATCGCCGTCGGCAGCACGGCGGAGCGCGCGGTGTACGACGCGTTCGCCGCCTACCGTGAGCTGCTCGCCGCGGCGGGCGAGTACCTCGCCGGCCGCGTGGCCGACCTGGACGACGTGCGGAATCGTATCGTCGCCCGTCTGCTCGGGGTTCCGATGCCGGGCGTGCCGGACAGCGACGAGCCGTACGTGCTGGTGGCGCGGGACCTCGCGCCGGCCGACACGGCTCTGCTGGACCCGACGCTGGTGCTCGGGTTCGTCACCGAGGAGGGCGGGCCGACCAGTCACAGCGCGATCCTGGCGCGGGCGCTCGGTGTGCCGGCCGTGGTGGCGCTGCCCGGCGCCGGGGAGCTTGCCGAGGGCACGGTCATCGCCGTGGACGGCAGCACCGGTGAGATCTTCGTGAACCCCAGCGAGGAGAAGAAGGAGCAGCTGACGGCTGCGGCGGCCGAGCGCAAGGCCGCGCTGGCGGCTTCCACCGGTCCCGGCGCCACCGCGGACGGGCACAAGGTGCCGCTGCTGGCCAACATCGGTGGTCCGGCGGACGTGCCCGCGGCGGTCGAGGCGGGTGCCGAGGGTGTGGGTCTGTTCCGCACCGAGTTCCTGTTCCTGGACGACAACAAGAACGCGCCGTCCGAGGAGAAGCAGGTCGAGGCCTACCGCCAGGTGCTGGAGGCTTTCCCCGAGGGTCGCGTGGTCGTGCGGGTCCTGGACGCGGGTGCGGACAAGCCGCTGGACTTCCTGACCCCCGCCGACGAGCCGAACCCGGCGCTCGGTGTGCGTGGGCTGCGCACGCTGCTCGACCACCCGGAGGTGCTGCGCACGCAGCTGACCGCCCTGGCCAAGGCCGCCGAGGGCCTGCCGGTGTATCTCGAGGTCATGGCTCCGATGGTGGCCGACCGCGCGGATGCCAAGGCGTTCGCGGACGCGTGCCGTGAGGCCGGGCTGCGGGCGAAGTTCGGCGCGATGGTCGAGATCCCCTCGGCCGCGCTGCGGGCGCGCTCCATCCTTCAGGAGGTCGAGTTCCTGTCCCTGGGGACCAACGACCTCGCGCAGTACACCTTCGCCGCCGACCGTCAGGTGGGCGCGGTCTCCCGTCTGCAGGATCCGTGGCAGCCGGCGCTGCTCGACCTGGTCGCGCTGTCCGCCGAGGCGGCGAAGGCCGAGGGCAAGAGCTGTGGTGTCTGCGGTGAGGCCGCGTCCGACCCGCTGCTGGCGTGTGTGCTGACCGGTCTGGGTGTCACCTCTCTCTCCATGGGTGCGGCGTCCATTCCCTATGTGCGGGCGACGCTGGCGAAGTACACGCTGGCCCAGTGCGAGCGGGCCGCCGCCGCGGCCCGGGCGGCGGACAGTGCCGAGGAGGCGCGGAACGCGGCGCAGGCGGTGCTGTCCGGCGAGTAGGCATCGCACGGCGCGAGGCCGTGGCCGGTACCGAGGGGCGTCCCACCTGCGGGTGGGGCGCCCCTCGGGCGTTCAGTGGCGGTGGCCCGGTGCCGTGTCCTCTTCTCCGAGGTCGGGTGGCTCGCAGTAGTCGACGTCGGACTCGGGGGAGATGAGTTCTCCCGTTTCGATGTCGTTGCAGTAGGCGTCGAAGACCTCGCCGGCGCTCAGGGGCTGGAATGCCTGGCCGCGCAGCCGCCAGCCGTAGACACGGTCGCGCTGGCCGGGGTTGCTGGTGCGCATCACGAGTCCGCCGGGGCTGTGGGTGCCGAGGCCGAGGGCGAGGACGGTGGTGAACTCGAGGGCTTCGGCCTCGTCGAGCCGGGTGGAGCCGTTGCCCTCGTCGTCGGCGTGGAGGACGGAGATCAGGGTCTCGGGGGTGCCGGAGACGCTGACGACGAGGTGGCGGTTGCCGGGTGGGGCGGTGTCGAGGATGCGGGCGAGGAGCCGGGAGGCTCGGGCGAAGGCGGCGCGGCCGATGTCCTCGCCGCAGGTGGCGCAGGTGCCGAGGCGGGCGAGGAGGGTGGCGGCGTACTCCCAGGTCGCCTGGCGTACTGCCTCGTCGACGAGGGCGGGGACCAGTTCGTCGAGGGGTTGCCCCTCGTAGGGAAGGGTCGTGCCCGTGCCGGCGAGTTCGGCGGTGAAGCGGGTGCGGCTGGCGGGCAGGTCGGGGTCGAGGTCCATGTCGGCGCAGAAGTCGGCGTACTCCTGCGGGTCGAAGAGGGCGACGGTGGTGTGGCCTCCCTGGGCGGCGCGGCTCCTGAGGAAGTCCTCCATCTCCCGGAGGTAGGCGGTGTGGTCGTCGAAGGTGAAGGTGCGGTAGCGCCGCATGGCGCGGAAGTCGTGCTCGTCGGTGAGGAGTCCGATGGTGCCGGCCATTTCGCGGCGCAGGACGTGTCGGACGGTCTGCTGGTCGGTGTGCGCCATGTTTCCCCCTGTGCGCGGTCGATCAATGCTCACTCACAGTAACCGGCCCCACTGACAACGGGCTGTGGGTGAGGCGCTCGCGGACCAGGCGGTGCTGAACGATGCAGGTCAGGGCGATGACGGTGCCGAAGCCTGCCCAGCCGAGGGGGCCGGTGGTGATGGCCGCGGTGACGGCGAGTGGGCCGACGCTGCGTTGGGCGGACTGGGCCAGGCCGTGGACGCCGAGGTAGGTGCCCTGCGCGGTCTCGGGGGCGAGGGCGACGGAGAGTTCCCAGGAGACGGTGGCGTGGAGCATCTCGGCCAGGGTGAAGGCGACGGCCGCCGCGGTGAGCAGGAGTGTCGAGGTCACCGTCGAGCCCGTGGCTGACAGGGCCATGGTGGCGCCGCCGAGGGCGAAGGCGGCGGAGAGGGGGATGAGGAGGGCGCGGGCGGCGGCGGTCGTGGCGCCGAAGCGGGCGAGGGGGACCTGGAGGGCGACGACCATGACGTTGTTCAGCACCAGGAGCAGTGGTGCCAGGCCGTGCGGGGCGTGGCTCGCGTGGGCGATCCACAGCGGCAGGCCGACCTTGAAGACGGCGTCGTCGAGGAAGAGGACGGTCTCGGTGGCGACGTAGGCGAGGTAGGTGCGGTCGCGCCACGGGCCGGTCGGCTCGGTCGTCGGTGTGGTGGCGGTCGAGTCGGTGACGGTCCGCGCCCTGGACGGTGGTTCGGCGCAGCGCAGGGTGAGGAGTGCGGAGGCGACGAAGGAGAGGGCGTCTCCGGCGAGGAGCCCCTGGTAGGCGGTGGTGGTGCCGAGGGTGAGGGCGGCCGCCGCGGCGAGGCCGCCGACGGCCCAGCCCGCGTTGGCGAGGGTGCGGTGGACGGCCTGGTAGCGGACGCGGTCGGGTCCGGCGATACGGGTGGCGTAGAGCCGGGTGAGGACGCTGGAGGCGCGGTCGCCGAGGCCGCCGACGGCGGAGCAGACGAGCAGCAGGGCGTAGTGGTCGGCGGCCAGCAGCGCGAAGGAGGCGAGGGCGCGCAGGAGTTGGACGGTGATCAGGACGCGGGTGAGGGGGAAGCGGTCGGCAAGGTGGCCGCCGATGGGGGCGCCGGCGATGCCGATGGCTCCGGCGGTGGCGGCGAGGGTGCCGATCTGGGCGACGGAGAGTCCGGAGACGTAGGTGAAGTACAGGACGGAGACGGAGGCCCACAGGCCGCTGCCGATGCGGTCGACGAGGGCGATGGCGAGCATGCTGCGGCCGTCGCGTCCTCCGGGTATGCCTTCCCACCATCCGGCTGCGCGACGGATCGGCTGCACTGCTCCCCCTTGCGTCCGACTTTGTATTGATACATAGTTGGCAACGTGGCAACACAATATGGGATTCGTGGTACGACGGCCAAGGGAATTGCCGCGTCGGTCGAACGCGGCGTGGCGGAGGGGGACTTGGGGCCGGGGGTGGCGCTGCCTCCGGTCCGGCGGCTGGCGGACGAGCTGGGGGTGAGTCCGGGGACGGTCGCGACGGCTTACAAGGAGCTGCGGCGGCGGGGCATCGTGGTCACACGCGGGCGGGGCGGGACGGTGGTCGCAGCGGCGCCGGCGGTGGCCTCGCGACGCCCGCCCAAGGTGCCCGACGGCCTGCGCGACCTGGCCGGCGGGCACCCCGACCCGCGGCTGCTGCCGGCTCTGGCACCGCCCACACAGCTGTCCCCGGGCGCCCGCTCGCACCGGGCCTCCCCGCGGCTGGAGCGGCTGGAGGACGCCGTGCGCGACTGGCTGCGGCCCGACGGCGTACCCGTGGAGCACGTGACCTTCGCGCACGGTGCGCTCGATCTGATCGGGCGTCTGCTGGCGGTGGAGCTGCGCCCCGGCGACGCCGTCGCGATGGAGGATCCCGGCTATCACCATCTGCTGGACCTGGTGGCGGCGCTGGGGCTGCGGATCGTGCCGGTCGCCGTGGACGACGAGGGGATGCGTCCCGAGGCGCTGCGCGGCGCCCTGCGGGCGGGTGCGCGGGCCGTCGTGTGCAGTCCGCGGGCGCAGAACCCGTACGGCGGCAGGTTCTCCGCGGCGCGCCGGGACGCGCTGGTGGAGGTGCTGCGGAGCGAGCCGGACGTGCTCGTGGTGGAGAACGACCACGCCTCCGCGATCGCCGGCGCGCCTCTGAGGACACTGACATCGGCAGGGCTCGGCCGCTGGGTGCACGTGCGGACGGTCAGCAAGTTCCTCGGGACGGATCTGCGCTGGGCCGCCGCCGCCTGTGACCCGGTGACGCTGGCCCGGCACGACGGGCGGCTGCTGCTCACGTCCGGCTGGGTCAGTCATCTGCTGCAGGCGACGGTGCTGGGCCTGCTGAACGACACCGCCACGCGCGCGTTGGTGGCTCGCGCCGAGGAGACGTACGCCGAGCGGCGCGGTGCGCTGCTGCGGGAGCTGGGTGAGCGGGGCATCGCGGCGCACGGGGTGAGCGGGATGAATCTCTGGGTGCCGGTGCGGGACGAGTCGGCCGTGGTGAACGGGCTGCGCTCGTACGGCTGGTGGATCGCGGCCGGCGCGCGGTTCCGGCTGTCGTCCGAGCCCGGGGTGCGGATCTCGGTGGCCGAGCTGGAGCCGGCCGACGCGGCGCGGCTGGCCTCGGACTTCGCCTCCGTGCTCGGCGAGTCCGAGGCCACCTACGGTGGGTGACCGGCCGTACGGTCAGGCGCGCTTGCGGGCCAGCTCCTCGTAGAAGTGCAGCAGGTCGAGGTTGTCGATCGAACCCGGGTTGACCGCCTTCTCCAGCGGGGTGCCCTGGAGGAGGCGCTTGACGGGGACCTCGATGCGCTTGCCGGTGAGGGTGTGCGGGACTCCGGGCACCTCGATGATCTCGTCGGGGATGTGGCGCGGGGAGAGCTGCTCGCGGATGGTCTGCTTGACGCGGTTGACGAGCGCGTCGTCGAGGACGGCCCCGGGGGCCAGGTGGACGAACAGGGGCATCCAGTAGCCGCCGTCGGGCTGCTCGATGCCGATGACCAGGGATTCCTTGATCTCCGGCAGGCGTTCGACGGCCTCGTAGATGTCGGCCGAGCCCATGCGGACGCCCTGCCGGTTGAGGGTGGAGTCGGACCGTCCGTGGATGACGACGGAACCGCGCGAGGTGACGGTGATCCAGTCGCCGTGCCGCCACACGCCGGGGTAGGTGTCGAAGTAGCTGTCGTGGTACCGGCTGCCGTCGGGGTCGTTCCAGAAGTGGATCGGCATCGACGGCAGCGGGTTGGTGACCACCAGCTCGCCGACCTCGTCGGTCAGGGGCTTGCCGCTCGGGTCCCAGGACTGCAGATCGGTGCCGAGGCAGGGCGCCTGCAGCTCACCGACGTACACCGGGAGGGTCGGGACGGCGCCCGCGAAGCAGGAGCACACGTCGGTGCCGCCGCTGACGGAGGCGATCCACAGGTCGTCGCGGACCTCGTCGTGCAGCCAGCGGAACCCGTCGGGCGGCAGCGGTGAGCCGGTGGTGGCGACGCACTTCACCCGGGTGAGGTCGAAGTCGCGGGAGGGGTGGACGCCCGCCTTGCGGCAGGCCATGACGTACGCGGCGGAGGTGCCGTAGAGGGTGGCCCCGGTGCGTTCGGCGACCCGCCACTGGGCGCCCGTGTCGGGGTAGCCGGGGCTGCCGTCGTACAGGACGATCGTGGTGCCCGTCAGCAGGCCGGAGACCAGGAAGTTCCACATCATCCAGCCGGTCGAGGTGTACCAGAAGAAACGGTCCTCGGGGCCGAGGTCGCAGTGCAGGCCGAGCTGCTTGAGGTGCTCGACCAGGATGCCGCCCTGGGACTGGACGATCGCCTTGGGCAGGCCCGTCGTGCCGGAGGAGTACAGCACCCACAGCGGGTGGTCGAAGGGCACCTGCTCGAAGACGGGCTCGGTGTCCGCCGAGGTCAGCGCCGCCCACTCCAGGGCCCCCTCGGGGGCCTCGGTGCCCAGCAGCGGGATGTGGACGACGGCGCGCAGGGTGGGCAGCTCGCGGCGCAGCTCCGCGACCGTCTCACGGCGGTCGTGCTCCTTGCCGCCGTACCGGTAGCCGTCGACGGTGAACAGCAGGACCGGCTCCACCTGCTGGAAGCGGTCGAGGACACTGCGGGCGCCGAAGTCGGGCGCGCAGGAGGTCCACACGCCGCCGACGGCGGCCGTGGCGAGCAGGGCGACGACGGCCTGGGGGATGTTCGGCAGGTAGCCGCTGACGCGGTCGCCGGGGCGTACGCCGAGGGCGCGCAGTTCGGCGGCGAGGGAGCCGACCTGGCGGCGCAGCTCGGACCAGGTGGTCGGGCGTACCTCCTGGCTCTCGTCGACATGGAGCAGGGCGGGTTCGTCCGGGCGGGTGGCGGCGGCCCGCAGGGCGTGCTCGGCGTAGTTCAGGGTCGCGCCGGGGAACCACTCGGCTCCGGGCATGGCGCGGTCGCCCAGCACGCGCGCGTAGGGGGTCGAGAACCGTACGTCGAACCATTCTGTGACGGCCTTCCAGAACGTCTCCAGATGGTCGACGGACCAGCGGTGCAGCGCCGGATATCCGCCCTCGGCGGGTGCGCCGTGGCGTTCGGCGGCCCAGGCCTGGAACCTGGTGACCTGTGCCTGGGCGGCGAGGTCGGGATCGGGCTGCCAGAGCGGCTCGGGGTTCAGGGTCGACATGGTGCGGCTCCCGGACTGTGCGCGTCGTGTGCGTCCTCCGCGCACGTGCTGGGGTGTGCGCGTGACGCGGCTGACAGGGACGATGCCATGTGATCGACTCCCGCACCAGGGTGTGCTCCACATAGTCCGTGTCGTGACGATGTGGTGCCGGCACGGGTGAACGGCAGTTGAACGACACCCGCGCGCGGGGCGGTCAATGGCAGGGTGAGCAGCATGAACGGTCGTGACCTGGTGCGTTCGGTGAGGTGGATAGGTTCGGTGGGGGCTGCACAGAGGTTGCGGACCGTGCGGGCCGCGTGGCGCAGGCGGCGGGTCGACGCCAGGGGTCTGCCGCGGCGGGGTGCGGAACGGGCCCGGGTGCCCGGTGTGCTGCAGGGGGCGGAGCCGGGGCCGGGTGGGGGTGTGGTCCGGTTCAGCCGGTCGGAGCTGCGCCTTCTCGTCGCCGTGAACGGCGCCGTGTTCTGGGGCTGGGACGGAGCGGAGCCGGAGCCGTCGTACGCGCTGGCGGGCCGCTGTCCGGAGCCGGATCCGCGGGCGGTGCTGGAGCCGGACAAGGACGGCGGCTGGCGGGTGGTCGCGGAACGGGTGACGGTGGCCGTCTCCCGGCACGGCGCGGTCGAGGTGCGGACGCCCGGCGGGGTGACCCTGCGGCGCGATCTGCCGCCTCGCTGGTGGGAGCCGGTGGACGGGGGGCCCGCGCGGTGGATGCTGCGCTCCGAGGTGGCGGCGGACGCGCGCTTCTTCGGGCTCGGCGGGCGGTCCGGCGGGCCCCGGCTGCGGAACGGCGCCTACCGGCTGTGGAACACCGACCCGGGCGGGTCGTTCGGCCCGGGGGACGACCCGCTGTACCTCACCATGCCGGTGCAGGTGGTCGTCGCGGACGCGGCGACCCACCTGGTGTTCCACGACAACTCCTGGGACGGCACGGTGATCCTCCGGGAGGGCGAGGAGGGCGCCGGTTCCGGTCACGACCGGGCCGGGACCAGCGAGCTGCGGATGCAGGGCGGTCCGCTGCGCTGCTGGGTGATGGTCGGCACCCCCGCGCGCGTGCTGCTCACCTGGGCCTCGCTGACGGGGGCGCCGGCGCTGCCTCCTGCCTGGGCGCTCGGGCACCAGCACGCGCGGTGGGGCTTCGGCAGTGAGCAGGAGGTACGGCGGATCGTCGTCGGCTACCAAGAGCGCGATCTGCCGCTGGACGCCGTTCACCTGGACATCGACCACCTCGACCGGCACCAGGTCTTCACGGTCGACAGCGAGCGCTTTCCCAAGCTGCCGCAGCTCGCCCAGGATTTGCGGCGGGACGGCGTCCGGATGGTGTCGATCGTCGACCCGGCGGTCAAGGCCGCGCCGGGCAACGCCGTGTACGACGCCGGCACCGGTCTGGACGCGTTCGTGCGGGACGCCTCGGGCCGTCTCGTGGACGGGCTGGTGTGGCCCGGTACGTCCGTGTTCCCCGACTTCACGCACGCGCGCGTGCGCAAGTGGTGGGGCGGGCTGTACGCGGAGCGGCTGGCGCAGGGCTTCTCCGGGTTCTGGCACGACATGAACGAGCCGGCGTCGTTCGTGGCGTTCGGCGAGACGACGCTGCCGCGGTCGGCCCGGCACGCCCTGGAGGGGCGGGGCGGTGACCATCGCGAGGCCCACAACGTGTACGCGCTGTGCATGGCCAGGGCGGCCTACGAGGGCTTGCGGGAGCTGGTGCCCCATGAGCGCCCGTTCCTGTTCTCGCGCTCGGGGTGGGCGGGCATGCAGCGCTACGGCGGCACCTGGTCGGGGGACGTGGCCACCGGCTGGCCCGGGCTGCGGGCGTCGCTGTCGCTGGTCGTGGGGCTGGGGCTGTGCGGGGTGCCGTACTCGGGGCCGGACGTCGGCGGCTTGACGGGGAGTCCGTCGCCGGAGCTGTTCCTGCGCTGGTTCCAGCTCGGGGCGTACCTGCCGCTGTTCCGCACGCACGCGAGCATGCGGGCCGGGCGCAGGGAGCCGTGGGAGTTCGGGGCGGAGGTGTTGCGGCACGCGCGCGTGGCGTTGCGGGAGCGGCGCCGGCTGCGGCCGTACTTCGTGACGCTGGCGCATCTGGCGCGGCGTACGGGGGCGCCGTACGTGCGGCCGGTGTGGTGGGGGGCGCCGGAGGACCGGGCGCTGCGCGACTGCGAGGACGCCTTTCTGCTGGGTGACGCCTTCCTGGTGGCGCCCGTGCTCGGGCCGGGCGCGGACCGGCGTGCGGTGCAGCTGCCCAGGGGGCGGTGGTACGACACCGTGACGGAACGCGCGTACGAGGGACCGGGGCAGGTGCTCGTGGACGCTCCGCTCGCGCGGATCCCGGTGCTCGCGCGCGCGGGTGCCGTCGTGCCGGTGCGCGGCGAGGACGGCGGGCTGGAGCTGGAGGTGTGGGCGCCGGTCCGGGGGCGGACCGGGGGCGGGCTCGTGGTGCGCGACGCGGGGGACGGGTGGGAGGAGGCGGAGATCGAACGGTACGTCACCCGTTGGGAGGGGCGGCGCCTGGTGGTCGAGCGGGAGGGTGAGGACGGCCCGCGGGAGCCGTCCGTCCCTGTGCGGCTGCGGGGGCTCACGCAGGAGTGAGCCACGCGGGGTGAGGTCGGTCCGGCCCGGCGCGTGCGGCCCGGCGCGTGCGGCCCGGCCGGGCCGGTCAGACGTAGCGGCCCTCGAACCAGGCGCGTACCGCCAGCGTGTGCAGCGGGAAGGCGAGTTCTTCCGGCCTGCGCAGCAGGTGCCAGCCCTCCGTCTCGTCCGTGGCGGACGAGGCGGGCAGGCCGTCGGCGGGACGTTCCGGCAGGAGGCCGAAGAGCAGCAGATGGCCGTCGGGTGAGCTCATGGCGTCGACGAGGCGGACGTCGCGGGCGGCGGCGTCGATGCCCGTCTCCTCCTTCAGCTCGCGGACGACGGCCTGCCGCCAGTCCTCGCGGTCGTCGATGTAGCCGCCCGGCAGGGCGATGCCCCCGCGCGCGGGTGCGACGGTGCGGGTGATGACCACCAGGGACGTGCCCTGGGTGTCGTACACGGGCTGGAGGGCGACGGCCACCGGCAGCGGGTTGCGGTAGGCGACGGTGCCGCAGGCCGGGCAGGTGCGGGGCCAGCCGGTGACGCCCTCTCCGTAGGGCGCTCCGCAGCTCGAACAGTGGGAGTCCGGCCCGGAATGGGAAGAGGAATGCAGGTTTTCGGACACGCGCGGACTGTATCCGATCACGGAGAGGGCGTCTCCCGGAACGTATTTCTCAGGCGGCCGGGTGGCTGTCCTTCAGCGACCGGGCGGAGACGGGGAAGTCGAAGTAGGTGTCCGGGTAGGGCTCCGGCTTGAAGGTGTAGTGCCACCACTCCTCGGCGAGGTTCACGAAACCGAGGCCCTCCAGCGTGCCCTTGAGCAGCAGCCGGTTGGCGCGCTGTTCGCCCTGGATGCGGGGATCGAGCGTGTGGGCGAGCGTGTCGAAGCAGTCGAAGCCCGTTCCCATGTCGACGGAGTTGTCGGGGAAGCGCTCGTCCTGCGGGGCGTAGCAGGGCACGAGGGTCTGGCCCGGGACGTACGGCCGGGTCGGGCGGGCCGGGAGCCGTACGACGGTGAGGTCCACGGTGGAGCCGCGGCTGTGGCCTGATTTCGCCGCGATGTAACCGTCCTCGAACAGCCGGGTCTTGTCGACGTTCGGGTAGAACTCCGCCTTCATCCGCTGGTCGTCGAGGTCCTCGGCCCAGCGGACGAAGTGGTCGACGGCGCGCTGCGGCCGGTAACAGTCGTACACCTTGAGTGTGTAGCCCTGGCGCAGCAGCTTCTGCTGGGCGCGGTGCAGGGCCTCGGCGGCGGGGCGGGTGAGGATGCACAGCGGCTGGCGGTAGCCGTCGATGCGCTCGCCCACGAAGTTGTGCGGGGTGAAGTAACGCATCTCCTCGATGATCGTGGGGTCCACGGATCTCAGGGCCACGAAGTCAGCGGGCGCCGTGGGCTCGGGCGTGGCCCGGGCGGGGGCTGTGGCCGTGGTGACGGCGAGGAAGGTGACGAGCGCGGTGACCGCGCCACGCAACGCCCGCGAGACGCCTGTGAACCGGGTTACGGGACGGGAGAGTTGTGTCATGCCCTCTGCATCTATCAGGTGGGTGCGGCCGGGGGGAAGAGATCGCAGGCGCGGAAGGCGTCGACCGCGCATCAGTACGCTGGGTGATCGGCTCGGAATCCTGCGTGAACGTCTCATGAACTGGGCCTGGGCGCCCGCGGGCGGAGCCATCATGCTCCCGTGCGCTCCTGGACGGACTCTCTCCGCTTCGCCTTCCAGCCTGTGGTCAACCTGACCACCGGAGGGGTCGCAGGGCTGGAGATACTCGCCCGCCCGGAGACCGGCGACATTCTCGCCGAGGCTCGCCGCGACCCCGAACTCGACCGCGCGCTGGCGGTGCTGGCGGTGCGTACGGCGCTGCGCCGGGAGACGCTGCTGCCGCTGCACGTGAACGTCTTCGCCGGCACCCTGGCCGATCTCGGCGGGCTCACCACGCTGCACGACGCGGTGCGGGAGGCGGGGCGGCTGCCGTGGGAGGTGACGATCGACATCGGGCCGCCGTACACGCATGTGCCGCAGTCCGCGCTGCTGGAGGCGGTGTCGGCACTGCGCGGCCAGGGCTTCCGGATCGGCGCGGACGGCGTCGGGGACGGGGACGTGCCGCTGCGGCTGCTCACCGACCTCGCGCCGGACCTCGTGAAGCTCGACGCGTCGCTGCTCGGCCGGCCGGCGGCGGTGCGGGCGATGCGGACGCTGTGCGAGGAACTGGGCGCCCTGCTCGCGGTCGAGGGCGTCGAGACCGAGGCGCAGTGCGCCGCGGCGCTGGCGGCGGGGGCGCAGCTGGCCCAGGGCCACCTGTTCGCGCCGCCGGCCCGCCTGCCGGCCGCGGACGTATACGTTCCGCCCCGCTCCCCCGGTGTCCTGGCACGGCCCCGGTCGGGACCGTCCGTACGGGAGTTCGTGCGGCCCGCCGCGCTGCTGCCCGTCACCGCCTCCGCGGGACAGGTGCGGGCCCTGTTGACCGGGGCGCCCGAGGTGTCGGGCGTCCTGCTCGTGGACCGGGCCGGCGTGCCCGTACGGTCGGTGCACCGGTCCCGGTTCCTGCTGTCGATGTCGGGGCGGTACGGGCATGCCCTGTACGCGGACCGGCCCGCCGCCAAGCTGGGCGATCCCCCGCGGACGGTGGGCATCGACGCGACCGCGTGGGAGGTGCTGGACGTCGTCGCGGTCGGCGACCGGGACCGCACCTCGGACGACGTGGCCGTCGTCGACCGAGGCGGGCGGTGCGTGGGCGTCGTACGCCTGGCCGACCTGGTCCGTGCCCTCGCCGAGAGCCGGGTCGAGGAGGCGGCCGGGCTCAACCCGCTGACGCGGCTGCCCGGTTCGGACGCGATCACCGGCGAGGCGGACCGGCGGATCGCCGACGGGCGCACGGTCACACTGAGTTGGCTGGACGTCGACCACTTCAAGCGGGTCAACGACGGGGCCGGGTTCGCGGCGGGCGACGAGCTGATCCGGTCGGTGGGGCGGGCGTTGCAGCGCGCGGCGGACGGCGCCACGCGCGTGGGGCACATCGGCGGGGACGACTTCCTGGTGCTGGCGGATCCGGAGGGACTCGGTCCGCTGGCCGCCGCCGTGCTGGACGCGTCCTGGTCGGCGGGCGGGCTTCCCGTCACCTTGTCCCTGGCCACGGTGGTGTGCACGCCGGGCAGCGTGACGGACCACCGCGAGGCGGCGGCGTGCCTCGCGCCGCTGAAGAAGGCCGCGAAGGCGCTGCGCGGGGCGAGTTGGGTGCTGGGGCGGGCGGGGACGCCCGGGTACGAAGTGCTGCGGGGTGTGGTGGGCGGCGGGGAGGCGGGCGTCGAGGGGGCTCAGGCGCAGCGGGAGGGGCAGGGTCGGGGAGACCGGGTGCAGCCCGTGGTGGCGGGGCCTGAGGCGGGGGTGGTGGGGGCTGGGTGAGGGTGCCGGGGCGGGGTGCCCGTCGGTGCGAGGGGTGGGCGGGCGCCGAGGGCTGCGCCAACCGTTGCGGTCGGCGACCTTGACGCCCCCTGGGTGCCGGTGAACACTTCCCGTTGTCGGCCGACATCGCCGTACATTCTCGGCTTATCCACGCACTGCGCCCTGCGGGCTTCCTGCGCCAAGGCCCGCTCCCCCACGGGGCGGTTCGGCTGCCACAGCACGCTCGTCGCGGACGCCGGGCGGGGTTCGGGCCCCCTCCTGCTCTGCCGCGGGCACCGCCACGGGAGCCATGGGAACGCACCCTGCACGGAGCACCGGGGTCCAGGGCCCCGGGCCGGGCCTAGGAGCCGCCATGAGCAACGGAGACATCTTCGTCGGCGAGATCATCGGTACGGCGATTCTGATCCTGTTCGGCGCGGGCGTCTGCGCCGCCGTCACCCTCAGATACTCCAAGGCACGGGCCGCGGGCTGGGTGGTGATCGCGTTCGGCTGGGGGTTCGGCGTCCTGGCCGGCGCCTACACCGCCGCGCCGCTGTCCGGCGGGCATCTCAATCCGGCCGTCACCATCGGCATCGCCGTGGACACCGGGAAGTGGGACAAGGTCTGGGTCTACCTGCTGGGGCAGATCGTCGGCGCCATGCTCGGCGCGGTGCTCGCCTACCTCGTGTACTTCGCGCAGTTCCAGGCCAACGTCCGTACCGAGGGCACCACCGAGGGCACCGAGGACGAACCCCTTCCGACACTGGGCATCTTCTCCACGATCCCGGAAATCCGCAGTCCGGTCGCCAATCTGATCACGGAGATCATCGCGACCGTCGCCCTCGTCCTGCCCGTCCTCGCCTTCGGCCTGACCAAGGGCCTCGGTGAGTCCGGCACGCTCGTGCTGATCGTCTCCCTGCTCGTCGTCGGCATCGGCCTCTCGCTCGGCGGGCCGACCGGCTATGCCATCAACCCGGCGCGTGATCTCGGCCCGCGCATCGTGCACACCTTCCTGCCGATCCCCAACAAGGGCGGCTCCGACTGGGGTTACGCCTGGATCCCGGTCGTCGGACCGCTGGCCGGAGGTGCCCTCGCGGGCCTCATCTACAACGCAGCCTTCTGATCCCGAGCCCAAGGGGTAGCCATGACGGACCTTGGCGAGAAGTACGTCGCCGCGATCGACCAGGGCACCACGTCCAGCCGCTGCATCGTCTTCGACCGGAGCGGCGCCATCGTCGCCGTGGACCAGCGCGAGCACCGGCAGATCTTCCCCAAGCCCGGCTGGGTGGAGCACGATGCCACCGAGATCTGGTCCAAGGTGCAGGCGGTGGTCGCAGGCGCGCTCGCCAAGGCAGGACTGCGCGCCGAGCAGCTCAGCGCCCTCGGCATCACCAACCAGCGGGAGACGACGGTCCTGTGGGACCGGGCCACCGGCAAGCCGGTGCACAACGCGATCGTCTGGCAGGACACCCGGACCGCGGGCCTGTGCCACCGGCTGGGCGGCACGGACGGGCAGGACCGCTTCCGTGAGCGGACCGGGCTGCCGCTGGCCACCTACTTCTCCGGCCCCAAGGCGGCCTGGCTGCTCGACAACGTGCCCGGGCTGCGCGACCGTGCCGAGCGCGGTGAGATCGCCTTCGGCACCATCGACTCCTGGCTGATCTGGAACCTCACCGGCGGCACCGACGGCGGCCGGCACGTCACCGACGTGACCAACGCCGGCCGCACCATGCTGATGAACCTCGAAACGCTCCAATGGGATTCCTCCATCCTCTCCGCGATGAACATCCCCGAGGCCGTGCTCCCCGAGATCCGGTCCTCGGCCGACGTGTACGGCACGGCCGTCGGGCAGTTGTCGGGTGTGCCGGTGGCCTCGGCGCTCGGCGACCAGCAGGCGGCGGTGTTCGGACAGGCCTGCTACGACGTCGGCACAGCGAAGAACACCTACGGCACGGGCAGCTTCCTGCTGCTCAACACCGGCAACCGGCCGGTGCCGTCGAAGAGCGGACTGCTGACGACGATGGGGTACAAGATCGGCGGTGAGGCGCCGGTCTACTGCCTGGAGGGGTCGATCGCGATAACGGGTGCGCTGGTCCAGTGGTTCCGGGACCAGCTCGGCATCATCCGAACGGCTGACGAGATCGAGCCCCTCGCGGCGAGCGTGGAGGACAACGGCGGCGCGTACATCGTCCCGGCGTTCTCGGGTCTCTTCGCGCCGTACTGGCGCTCCGACGCGCGTGGCGTCGTCACCGGGCTGACCCGGTACGTGACGAAGGCCCACCTGGCGCGGGCGGTGCTGGAGGCGACGAGCTGGCAGACGCGTGAGGTCGTGGACGCCATGTACCAGGACTCGGGTGTGCGGATCACGACCCTCAAGGTCGACGGCGGGATGACGAAGAACAACCTGCTGATGCAGCACCAGGCGGACGTGCTCGGCGTCCCGGTGGTCCGGCCGAGGGTGTCGGAGACGACCTGCCTGGGCGCGGCGTACGCCGCGGGGCTCGCCACCGGTGTGTGGAACGACCTGGACGAGCTGAAGGCGCACTGGCAGAAGGACGTCGAGTGGACGCCGGCGATGGAGGCGGAGGTGCGGGACCGCGAGTACCGCAACTGGCGCAAGGCCGTGGAGAAGAGCTTCGGCTGGGTGGACGAGGAGGGGAACGACTAGGTACGCGCGCGTGCGGGTGCGGTGAGTTCCGCAGACCGCGCGCGGTGCACTCCGAGGCTGCGGCCCGTACCCCGGTCGGCGGGGGTACGGGCCGTACTCGGTCCACGCGCTCCGCTCGTCAGGTGGTGACGGTCTGGCGGCGGTCCGCGGACCGGGCCATCGCGTGCTCGACGACGCCGATGAGGACGTCCTTCACCGAGGCACGCTCGCGTGCGTCGCACATCATCAGCGGCACGCCGTCGTCGAGGTCGAGTGCCCGGCGCACGTCGTCGACCGGGTAACGGGCGGCGCCTTCGAAGCAGTTGACGCCGACCACGAACGGTATGCCGCGGCGTTCGAAGTAGTCGACGGCGGCGAAGCAGTCCTCCAGGCGGCGCGTGTCGGCGAGGACTACGGCACCGAGGGCGCCCTCGGACAGCTCGTCCCACATGAACCAGAACCGTTCCTGGCCGGGCGTGCCGAAGAGGTACAGCACCAGGTCCTCGCGGAGGGTGATGCGTCCGAAGTCCATGGCGACGGTGGTGGTGTGCTTGCCCTCCACGCCGCTGGTGTCGTCGACGGGGCGCCCGGCTTCGGTGAGCGTCTCCTCGGTGCGCAGCGGCCGGATCTCACTGACCGCGCCGACCAGGGTGGTCTTGCCCACGCCGAAGCCGCCGGCCACCAGGATCTTGAGCGTGACGGGCTCGACCGGGGGCTTGCCGCGCTCAGAACGCCCGAGGATCATCGGTTTCTTCTCCTGCTCGATGGGGGTCGCCCGGCGGTGTGCCGTAGCCTCCGCCGCCGGGGGTTTCGATGACGAGTACGTCGCCGGGTGCCACGTCGGCGACATCGCTGCCGCCGAGTTCGGTCACCGTGCCGTCGGCGCGCTCGACGCGGTTGGCGCCGAGCGCGCCGGGCTCTCCGCCCGCCATGCCGTACGGGGGCATCCGGCGGTGCTGGGACAGCGTGGAGACCGTCATGGGTTTCTGGAAGCGGATACGGCGCACCGCGCCGTCGCCGCCGCGCCACCGTCCGGCGCCTCCGCTGCCGCGCCGGACGGAGAACTCCTCCAGGAGGACGGGCAGTCGCCACTCCAGGACCTCGGGGTCGGTGAGCCGCGAGTTCGTCATGTGCGTCTGTACGACGTCGGCGCCGGGGAAGCCGTCCCCCGCGCCGGAGCCGGAGGCGACGGTCTCGTAGTACTGGTGGCGGGCGTTGCCGAAGGTGACGTTGTTCATCGTCCCGGAGCCCTCCGCCTGCACGCCGAGGGCCGCGTAGAGGGCGCCGGTGATCGCCTGGGAGGTCTCCACATTTCCGGCGACGACGGCGGCGGGCGGTCGCGGGGCGAGCAGGGAGCCGGGCGGGACGATGATCCGCAGGGGGCGCAGGCAGCCGTCGTTGAGCGGGATGTCGTCCGCGACGAGGGTGCGGAAGACGTACAGGACGGCCGCGTTGACCACGGCGAACGGCGCGTTGAAGTTGGTGTCGAGCTGGGGTGAGGTGCCGGTGAAGTCGATGGTCGCGGAGCGCGCTTCCCGGTCGACGTGCACCCGGACGCGGATGACGGCGCCCGAGTCGGTCTCGTAGGCGTACGCGCCGTCGTCCAGGGCGTCGATGACGCGGCGGACCGCCTCTTCGGCGTTGTCCTGGACGTGCCGCATGTACGCCTGGACGACGTCGAGGCCGAAGTCGTCGATCATCCGGCCGACCTCCTCGACGCCTTTGTGGTTGGCGGCGATCTGGGCGCGCAGGTCGGCGAGGTTGGTGCGGGGGTTGCGGGAGGGGTAGGGCGCCTCGGTGAGCAGGCGGTGGGTCTCCTCCTCGCGGAAGCGGCCGTTCTCGGCGAGGAGCCAGTTGTCGAAGAGGACGCCCTCCTCCTCGATGGTGCGGCTGCCGGCGGGCATGGAGCCGGGGGCGATGCCGCCGATCTCGGCGTGGTGACCGCGGGAGGCGACGTAGAAGAGGATCCGGTCACCCTCCGTGTCGAAGACGGGGGTGATGACGGTGACGTCCGGGAGGTGGGTGCCGCCGTGGTACGGGTCGTTGACCGCGTAGGTGTCGCCGGGGCGCATGGCTGTGCCGCGGCGGCGGATCACCTCTTTGACACTGGTGCCCATCGAGCCCAGGTGGACGGGGATGTGCGGGGCGTTGGCCACCAGGTTTCCGTCCGGATCGAAGAGCGCGCAGGAGAAGTCCAGGCGTTCCTTGATGTTGACCGACTGGGCGGTGGACTCCAGCCGGGCGCCCATCTGCTCGGCGATGGACATGAAGAGGTTGTTGAAGACCTCCAGCAGAACCGGGTCGGCTTTCGTGTCGAGATCGGAACTCTCCGTGACCGCCGTGCGTTCCATGACCAGATGCCCGTCGTCGCGTGCCGTGGCCCGCCAGCCGTCGTCGACGACGGTGGTCGAGCCGGCCTCGGTGACGATCGCGGGGCCGGTGACGGTCCGGCCGGGAGGCAGTCCCTCCCGGCGGTGGAGGGGTACGTCGCGCCAGGTGCCGCCGGTGTGGAGGCGGACGGTCCGCGGTGCGGCCGGGGTGCCCTCGTAGGGAGCGAGGGCGGACAGATCGGGGGGTTCGGTGATGCCGGTGGCTTCGACGGAGAGGGCTTCGACGACGATCGGGCGGTCGAGGGTGAAGGAGTACGTGGCGCGATGACGCTCTTCGAAGGCGCGTCGCATCGCGCCGGGTTCGGTCAGCTCGACGGTGAGGGTGGTGTCGGTGCCGTCGTAGCGCAGCTGTGCGCGGCGGGCGACGCGGATGCGGTCCTCCGGGACGTCCTCGGCGAGGAGTTCCGCGCGGGCGGCGGCTTCCAGGTCGTCGGCGGTTTTCCGGACGCCGGGCAGGGCGGCGGGCTCCAGGGGTGCCTCGACGGACTGCTCGCGCATGGCGGTGGTGTCGGCGAGCCCGATGCCGAGCGCGGAGAGGACACCGGCCATAGGGGGCACGAGCACGGTGCGGATGCCGAGGGAGTCGGCGACCCGGCACGCGTGCTGGCCGCCCGCGCCGCCGAAGGTGGTGAGGGCGTAGCGGGTGACGTCGTGGCCCTTCTGGACGGAGATCCGCTTCACCGCGTTGGCGATGTTGGCCACGGCGATCTGCAGGTATCCCTCGGCGACCTGTTCGGGGGTGCGGTCGTCGCCGGTCCGCTCGCGGATCTCGCGGGCCAGGGCGGTGAAGCGCTCGCGGACGAGGACGTCGTCGAGGGGCTGATCGCCGTCGGGGCCGAACACCCGCGGGAAGTGGGCCGGCTGGATGCGGCCGAGCATGACGTTGGCGTCGGTGACGGTGAGCGGGCCGCCGCCGCGGTAGCAGGCGGGGCCCGGGTCCGCGCCAGCCGAGTCCGGCCCCACGCGGTAGCGGGAGCCGTCGAAGTGCAGGACGGAGCCGCCGCCGGCGGCGACGGTGTGGATGTCCAGCATGGGGGCGCGCAGCCGGACCCCGGCGATCTGGCTGGTGAAGACGCGCTCGTAGTCGCCTGCGTAGTGGGAGACGTCGGTGGAGGTGCCGCCCATGTCGAAGCCGATGACCCGGTCGTGGCCGGCCAGCCGCGACATACGGGCCATGCCGACGATGCCGCCGGCCGGTCCGGACAGGATCGCGTCCTTGCCGCGGAACTGACCGGCCTCGGCGAGGCCGCCGTTGGACTGCATGAACATCAGGCGGACGCCCGTCAGCTCGTCGGCGACCTGCCGGACGTAGCGGCGGAGGACGGGCGAGAGGTACGCGTCGACGACGGCGGTGTCTCCGCGCGGGACCAGCTTCATCAGGGGGCTGACCTCGCTGGACAGGGAGACCTGCGGGAAGCCGGTGCGGGCGGCGAGCCGGCCGACCGCCTGCTCGTGGGCCGGATGGAGGTGGCTGTGCATGCAGACCACGGCGACGGCGCGAATGCCGTCGTCGTAGGCCTCCTGGAGCGCGCCGGCGAGCGTGTCCAGGTCGGGGGCGCGCAGGACGGTGCCGTCGGCGGTGATGCGCTCGTCGACCTCGACGACCCGTTCGTACAGCAGCTCGGGCAGGTCGATACGGCGGGCGAAGATGCGGGGCCGGTTCTGGTAGCCGATCCGCAGGGCGTCGCGGAAGCCGCGGGTGATGACGAGCAGGGTGCGCTCGCCCTTGCGTTCCAGGAGGGCGTTGGTGGCGACGGTGGTGCCCATGCGGACGGAGTCGACGGGGTCCGGGGAGTCGCCCAGCAGGGCGCGGACACCGGCGACGGCCGCGTCGGCGTAGCGCGCGGGGTTGTCCGAGAGCAGCTTGTGGGTCACCAGGCGGCTGTCCGGGCGGCGCGCGACGATGTCGGTGAAGGTGCCGCCCCGGTCGACCCAGAACTGCCAGCCTGTCACAGCCTCACCCCGCTTCCGCGCTGGTCACAGCGCACGCAGGCCGTTGATCACGTCGCGCAGAATATTCTCGTCGGGCAGTTCGGCCGGCGGCACCGGCCGGTTGACGTGGACGAACGCGCCGTCGACGAGGTCGCCGACGAGGACGCGCACGACCCCGATGGGCAGGTCGAGCTCGGCGGCGAGTTCGGCGACCGACTGCGGGGCCTTGCGGCACAGTTCGACGATGTCGACGTG
Organism: Streptomyces griseosporeus; assembly: GCF_014656055.1. Classification (GTDB taxonomy): domain Bacteria; phylum Actinomycetota; class Actinomycetes; order Streptomycetales; family Streptomycetaceae; genus Streptomyces; species Streptomyces griseosporeus. The sequence continues at coordinate 464,562 of NZ_BNBR01000007.1, read as the reverse complement.
TTCCGGGGAGAGCGTGGGGTCGGCTTCCGGATCGTCCGCGTGGGGTTCGGCGACGACCACCGCGATCAGGTCGAGGCGGTGCTGGGCCGCATGGGTGGTGCGGCCGCGCGTCATGGCGTACGGGCGGACGACGGGTCCCGCGTCGTCGTCGAACCAGTGGCGTGTTCCCTGACCGTCTGCGCTCATGCCATCCCACTACCCGCCCGAGGGCAGATCGGTGCGCGGGGCGGCACCCAGATGTACGCCGACCCGCTTCACCAGAAGGGTCATCTCGTAGGCGACCTGCCCGATGTCGGCCTCGGCGTCGGACAGGACGGCGAGGCAGCTGCCGTCGCCGGCGGCCGTGACGAACAGGAACGCCTCGTCGAGTTCGACGACCGTCTGGCGGACACTGCCGGCCTCGAAGTGGCGGCCCACGCCCTTGGCGAGGCTGTGGAAGCCGGAGGCGACGGCGGCGAGGTGCTCGCTGTCCTCCCGGGTCAGGCCCTTGGACACGCCCGTGGGCAGTCCGTCGCCGGAGAGCACGACGGCCTTGCGGATGCTCGCGACGCGGTCCACCAGGTCGTCGAGGAGCCAGTCGAGCTCCTTCTTGTCGGTCGTGTGGCCGGTGGCCTTCGGTGCGGTCATCGACCGTCCCCCTTAGTCGTTCCTCGTGGTGCTGTGCCGGTGTGGGCGTCGTCGTCCCCGGCGTTCTCCTCGCGGCCGCGCCGCCAGCCGCGCTGGAGGGAGGCCATACGGCTGCGTACCTCGTCGGCGTCCCGGTCGGCGGGTTGTGCCGACCGCTGGTCGGTGTGCCGGGCCGGCGGCTGCTTCAGCTGCGGTGCCAGGCTGGCCTGCCGGATGCGGCGCGGCAGGGGGCCGATGCCGGTCTCCTCGGGCGCGCCGCCGGTCGCCGTGGACCCGGCAGAGGGGCCGGCAGGCGGGGTTCCGGTCCCCTCGGACGCGGCACCTGTGTCCTCGCGCGCGGCGCTGGACGACGGTGCGGTGCGGCCGTCGGTCCCGGCGGCGTCGGCGGGGCCGCCGCCCGGCAGGGCGGTGGTGGGTCGTGCCCGCCTCGGCAGCGCGGGGACCGCGGGCTGGTCCGGGCCCTGGCCGTGGTCGTCCGGGGAGGGGGCCGGTTCGCTCGGGCGGTCGCCGGGGCCGGTGTCGTCGCGGAGCCGGCTCGTGGCGCCGCGGCGCCGGGTGGGCAGCGGCGTCAGTCCCTCGGGACCGGACCGGCGTGGTCCCGGCCGGTCCTTGTGCTCCTGTTCCGGATCGTCCGCATCGTCGCGGCGGGTCCGCTGGCCGGTGACCGGACGGCCGTGGGAGCTGACGAGCTTGGGGGTGCGGCGGCGGGGCAGCGGGACGGGCCCGCCCGGCTCGTCGGCGTCCGCCGTGTCGTCGGGCGAGGGGTGCGGGCCGGTACGCGGCCGGCGGCGCTCACCCGGACCGCCCGGGCCGTCCTGCGGCTCGGTCAGGAAGCCGCGCGGGCGGAAGAGACCGCCTCGCTCGGTCTCGGTGTCGTCGAGGGCGCCGGGGAAGTCGAGGGCGTCCAGGTCGACGGGGGTGTCCAGTTCGACGGGGCCGTTCAGGAGCGAGGCGGGCAGGCCGGGCAGGTGCGCCGGCACCCGGGAGAGCGTGGCCCGGCGGGTCTCGGCGGGCTTGGCCTCCTTCGCGGTCTGGGGCCGGTCGAGGCGGAAGCCGATGCCGTTGGTGTCCGGCACGTCGTCGGTGAGCAGCGCGTCCGGGAGGAAGACGACGGCTGTCGTGCCGCCGTAGGGCGAGGGCTGGAGGGACACCCGGACGTTCTGCCGCTGGGCCAGCCGGCTGACCACGAACAGGCCGAGCCGGTCGGTGTCGGACAGTTCGAACTCGGGGGTCTCGGCGAGGCGCAGGTTGGCGTCCAGGAGGGCCTCGGCGGTCATGCCCAGGCCCCGGTCGTGGATCTCCAGGGTGAAGCCGTTGGCGACCCGCTCCCCCACGACCTGGACGGCGGTGTGCGGCGGGGAGAAGACGGTGGCGTTCTCCAGCAGCTCGGCCACGAGGTGTGTGAGGTCGGCGACGGCAGGGCCGGTGACGGCGACCCTGGGCAGCCTGCGGACCTCGATGCGCTCGTAGTCCTCGACCTCGGCGACGGCGGCCCGTACGACGTCCATGAGCTGGACGGGCTTGCGCCACTGCCGGGAGGGAGCGGCGCCGGAGAGGATGACCAGGCCTTCGGCGTGCCGGCGCATGCGGGTGGTGAGGTGGTCGAGGCGGAAGAGGTCGGCGAGTTCCTCGGTGTCCTCGGTCCTGCGTTCCATCGCGTCGAGGAGTGTGAGCTGCTTGTGGAGGAGGACCTGGCTGCGCCGGGCGAGGTTGACGAAGACCTCGGAGACGCCGGCCCGCAGCTCGGCCTGTTTGACGGCGGCCTCGACGGCGGCGCGTTGCAGGGTGTTGAGGGCCTGGCCGACCTCGCCGATCTCGTTCCGGTCGTACTCCAGGCGCGGCACCTCGGTCTCCACGTCGACCTGCTCGCCGGCGGACAGCCGGCGCATCACGCTGGGAAGCCGGACGCCGGACGCCTCGTGGGCCTCCAGGCGGAGCTGGCGCAGGTCGCGGATGAGGGTGCGGCCGATGCGCACCGACAGGAAGAGGGAGACCAGCAGGGCGAGCAGGCCGAGGACGCCGGCGACGGCGGCCTTCAGGATGACGTTCATGGCGACCGGGCGGACGCGGTCCTGGTAGCGGTCGCCCGCCTGGTCGTCGAGGGCGCCGAGTTCGTCGAGGACGCTTGCGGCGGCGGTGTCCCAGGTCTTGGCGGTGACGCCGCGGGGCATGCTGCCGGGGGCGGTGGCGGCGACGGCCTGTTCGGCGGTGCGCAGCGGGGCGGTGGTGGCGTTCTTCCAGAAGCGTTCGTAGCGCTCGCGCTCGGCGACGGTCAGCTGCGGCAGGCTCAGGTCGTAGACGGCGTCGCGCTGGGCCGCGAGGTTCAGGACGGCGCGTATCTCGCTCTGGGTGAGTTCGCCGACGACCAGCGAGGAGCCGAGCAGGGCGTCCTCGCGGGAGAGGAGTTCGCGGGCGCGGGCGGCCTGGACGAGGGCGCGGTACTCCTTGTCCATCTCGGCGTCGTCGACCACGTCGAGGGTGGACAGCAGGGAGTAGCAGGGGTCGATGAGCCGGTTGTAGAGGTCGAGGGCCTGGGCGCGGGTGACGGTGCCGTCCTCGACCCCGCGGCGCAGGGAGTCGATGCCGTCGAACGCGTCCAGCACGGCGGTCAGGCTCTCGGTGTCGTCGCGGTCCAGGGCGTCGCGCACATCGGGGTCGGCTGCGTTGCGGCGGATGTCGGCGATGGCCTGGTCGGAGGCGGCACGGTTGCGGCGCAGCGCGGCCAGGGCGTCGGATGCCCGCGGGTCGGCGAGGTAGACGAGGGTCTGGCGGCGCTCCTGCTGAAGGACGCGGGCGGTGTCCTCGACGGGGTAGCCGAGGTTCTCCACCAAGGACGACACCTCGAACAGCCGGCTCGCCTCGCGTCCGGTGAGGATCGTGGCGAAGCCCCAGATGGCGGTCAGGGACACCAGCGGCACGAGAAGCAGCGCCACGATCTTCCGGCGGATCGACTTCCCGCGAAAGCGCATGGCCTCCCCCAGCTCGACCCCCCACCGGCAGGGGGTACACATGTGCGTCAACAAACGGCGCGAGCCTACTACCGACACACAGGGAACTCGAAGGGCCGTCCGGAAGCTGAACCTCCGGACTGGCGTCAGGACAGGGGGAGTTGTCCGGGCATTGCGGGAGATTGCCTCCCGGGACACACCCCGAGGCGAGCGGCCGGATCTCTCCGGTTTCCGGGCAGGACTGGCTGAATTTTTTCGCGCGTCGGGAATCTTCGCGCGGTGCCGTTCGTCCTTTCTACAGGGAATGGAGGCGGAATGGGCCACAGGAGCCGCATCCCGCCCCCGAGGGGCATGAAGCAGCGCAAGACGGGCAGCCAAGGGGAAGCCGGATTCTGTCCGGCGCAAGCAGAGCGTCTGCCTGGCGGTGGGGAGGGGCACGGTGATGGGGACGGCGGAGCGGTACCAGACGTCGGCCGACGGCGCGGCGGCGCGTTCGGCGGTGCGGCAGCGAGCCGAGGCGCCGGATCGCGACATTCCGGCCGAGGGTCACACCGCACGGCCGGCCGGGCGTGACGCGTCACGGCAAGGAGCCCAGGAGCAACCGGTCTACCGGCCGTTGTGGGTGGAGGAGCCGGCAAGGCGGCGTCGCATGCCCGACCCGGTGCGTACGGCAGCGGTCCGGGCGGTGCTCCTCGTCGCCGTGACGCTGCTGCAGGCGATGGTGGCGTTCCTGTGCACGATGGCGGGGTCCTGGCTGGCCTTCCCGATGGTGCTCAGCAGCATCGCCAGCACGGTGGTGGCGACCTGGGGCGTGCTGGACGTGTGGGTGACGCGCCAGGTGTGGAACCAGCGCAACGGCGTGGTCTCCGCACCGAGCAGCACGGCACGGGCGCTCCGCCGGGAGCGGCGCCGGGCCCGGCGACAGGCCCGCGCCGCCGAGCGGGGCCAGGCGCGAATACGGCGGCGTGGGAGCGCGGGGCAGCTGTCCCACTCCTGACGCGCTGCGCGGCTGTCCCGGCAAGGTCCTCATCGGGGTGCGGTCGGCCTCGGGCGTCTCCTGCCGGGATCTTGGCCCTTCGGTACCATCCTGTTTCGCATGACGCACAGGTAGGCCTTGTGCGCAACAGGACGCCGTCAGGTTGGTGAGAGTCGAGCCATGGCCCGCACAGACAAGCAGTCCGGCGGCGACGCGGGCCGCGCAGAGCGCGCGGCGAGACAGGGAGGCAGCGGCAGAGGCGCGGTGAGCGCGGTGCAGTCGGTGGACCGTGCCGTGAGTGTGCTGGAGATCCTGGCGCGCCACGGTGAGGCGGGCGTGACGGAGATCGCCGAGCAGCTGGGCGTGCACAAGTCGACGGCGTTCCGGTTGCTCGGCGTTCTGGAGAACCGCGGGCTGGTGGCCCAGGCGAAGGACCGCGGCAAGTACTACCTGGGGGCCGGGATACTGCGCCTGGCGGGCGCGGCGGCCGTCCGGCTGGACATCTCGCAGGAGGGCGTCCAGGTCTGCCGGGAACTCGCCGACGACCTGGGCGAGACGGTCAATATCGCGGTGCTGGACGACGACGCGGCGGTCAACATCATGCAGGCGCGCGGCACGGCGTCCGTGACCGCCCAGAACTGGCTCGGCCGGCGCACCCCGCTGCACGCCACCTCCAGTGGCAAGGTGCTGCTCGCGCACCTGCCGCCCACACTGCGGGAAGGCCTGCTGGCCCGTCCTCTGCACCGGTTCACCGAGCGCACGGTCACCGGCGCGGCGGTGCTGCGGGGCGAGCTGGAGACCGTGGTCGAGCGGGGCTACGGCGTCACCGTCGAGGAGCTGGAGCTGGGCCTGGCCGCGGTCGCCGCGCCGGTGCGGGCGCACGACGGCGAGGTGATCGCGGCGATCAGTGTGTCGGGGCCGGTGTACCGGCTGAACGCCGACCGGCTGCCCGAGGTGGCCGAGCGGACCGTCGCGGCGGGCGCGGAGTTGTCCCGCCGTATGGGCTACGGCTTCTGACGCAGCGGAGCGGCGGCCATCTGACGGCCGCCCGCCGCCGTCCGCGACCTCCTCCTGATCGCGCAGTCCGTCGCGCAGTACGCAACAGCGGCAAGAGGCTCCCCCGCGGTGCTCACGCCGGCGCGGGACGCTTGTACATCCGCGTCGCCGTGATCTCGCTGCGCACCGCCTCTCCCGTCTGGGGCTGCTGGGGCAGTCCGGGGCGGAGGTGTTCCTCCACGCTGATGTACTTCAGGCCCGCCCTCAGGTCGGCGTCGTTGCGCAGCCGGATCACCAGCGGGAACTCGGCCAGCGCGGTCGTGTCGAACAGGCCCGTGGTGTACAGCAGCTGCACGCCGAGCGCGTCGGACACGGCCCGCTGGAGTTCCAGCAGGTACGTGGCGTTGGCGCGGCCGATGGGGTTGTCGAGGAAGAGCGTGCCGGCGTGGCGGTGCTTGTCGCGGCCCCGGTCGTTGGAGCGCAGCGCGGCCATCGTGCAGTACAGGGCGATGGCCGCGGTGAGCAGCTGACCGCCGGAGAAGACGTCGCCCATCTGTCCGACGGGAACGCGCTCGGCGCGCAGCACCGCGTCGGGCTTGAGGATCTCCACGGCGACGCCCTTGGGCTGCAGGGCCGCCGCCACCCCGCGCAGGAGGAGGGACATGCCGTCACGCCGGAGGTCGGAGTTCTTCTTCACGGCCGCACGCGTGGCCTCGTCGATGACCTCGCCGAGCCGCTCGGTGAGGGTGGCCTGGTCGGGTTCCTCGAAGCGGATCCGCAGGAACTCCTGCCCGGACCACTCGCCGAGCCCTTCCGGCAGCCGGGACAGCCGCTGCGCGGAGCGCAGGGTGGCCAGCGCCGACTCGACGAGTCCGCGCAGGCGGTCCACGATCGAGTCGCGGTTGCGCTCCAGCTGCGCCAGCTCGTCGGTGAGGACGCGCAGCCGGGGCGCGAAGGCGTCGGCCCACTTCTGGGCGTGCTCGGGCAGCGCGGAGGCGGGCAGTTCGCGGATCTGCTGCCGGGCCGGAGTGCGCACCTGTTCGTAGCGGGTGGAGTTGGCGTGCCGGACCAGCACGTCGCTCGCCTCGCGTACGGCGGCCTCGGCGGCGGACAGGTCGGCGGCGCAGCCGCGCAGCGAGCGGCGGGCCTCGGCGGCGGACTGCCGGGCCTCCTCCAGCGTGCCGGGGTAGGGCTCCGGCTCCTCACGTTCGTCCTCGGAGGCGTGCTCGCGCAGGAGGTCGCGGAGCATGGCGGCCAGTTCCTCGAAGCCGCCGACGGCGTCCTCGGCGGCGCGGTGCTCCTCCAGCAGCCCGGCGTGCGTGTCCCGGGCCTGCGCCAGCGCCTCGGTGCGGGAGGCGAGTTCGGCGGTGGCCGTGCGCAACAGGGCCTGCGCGTGCTCGGCGTCGCGCGGGACCATCTCCTCGGGCAGCTCGGTGTGGGCCTCGCCGTCCTCGGGGGCGTGCCGTTCGGCCTCGCCGCGCAGCCGGCCGAGCTGCTCGCTGGCGTTCGACATCCGGGTCTCCAGGAGCTGCACCAGCTCCTCCGCGCGGGCCGCGGCGGCCTGCCGGGACGGCCCGTCGGAGCCGTCGGGGGACTCAAGGAGCTGCTCCGCGCGCGTGCGGACCTTGTTGCTGAGCCGGTCCAGCTCGGCGCGGGCCGCGCTCTCGTCGCTCTCCGCGCGGGCCTGTTCGGCCCGCAGGTCGGCGCCGACGCCGACCTTCTCGTACACCTGGGAGGCGGCCCGGTACGCCTCGCGCAGCGCCGGCAGCGACGCCTTGGGCGCGTCCTCGTCGCTCTCCGGTACGTCGTCGGGGGCGCCCGCGATCTCGGAGCGCTCGGCGCGCAGCGCTCGCGCGGTGCGGCGGGCGTCGTCGGCGGCGCGCTGGGCGGCGCGGCGGTCCTCGTCGGCGGCGCGGGCCCGCTCCAGGCAGGCCTGGGCACGGGCCTCGGACTCGGCGGCCTCGTCGGCGAGTTCGCGCAGGCGGGCCTGCCAGCCGGCGCGTTCGCGCAGCCGGAAGGCGAGGCCGGCGAGGGCGTCGGCGGCGCGGCGGGCCTTCTGCGCGGCCTCCTGCTTCTCGTCGCGGACCCGGGCGGCGTCGGCGGCGGCCTCCTCGGCCTCCGCGCGCACGGTGCGGGCCTCGGCCAGCTCGGCCTCGGACTCCTCGGCGAGCTCCCGCGCCTGGCGGGCTGCCTCGGCCAGCTCCAGCAGCCGCCCGGCGGGGCAGCCGGTGCGCCAGGAGGCGAGCCGTGCCGCCAGCTCGCGGTCCTTGCCGAGGCGGGCGGCGAGCGCGCGGATCTCCTCGTCGCGTGCGGTGGCCCGCGCGCGCAGCGCCTGCCGCTCCTCGTCGGCGGCGTGCTCGTCGTGCATGGCGGGGTTCGGCGGGACGAGGAAGACGTCCCCGGTGTCCGCGTCGGGCGCCGGGGTGGGCGCGAGCAGCGCGGCGGCCGTGCCGACGGCGACGGCGGAGCGGGGCAGCAGGGCCGCGTCGCCGAGCACGTCCCGCGCGCGGGCGTGCGAGTCGGGGTCGGTGATGATCACGCCGTCGACCAGCTCGGGCCGGGCGGCGAGCACCCGCGCGTGGTCGGCGGGGTCGACGGCCTGGGCGAGGTAGCGCCAGCCGGGCAGGGCGGGGATGCCGTGCTCGCCGAGGAACTCGACGGTGGCGAGGACGTCGGGGCCGGGCGGCAGCAGACCGCCGTCGCCGAGCGCGCCGAGGATGCGGGCGTCGTCGGCGGCGGCCGTACGCAGCTCGAACAGCTGGCGTTCGGCGGAGCCGACGGCCTCGTCGAGGAGTTCGCGCAGCTCGTCGGCGAACCGGTCCAGGTCCTCGGGGCTCAGCGGGCCCTGGCCGACGGGCTCGTCGGCGGCGTCGTCGGCCTGGCGGGGCTGCGGGATCGCCGAGCGGCCGTCGGTCAGGCCGAGCAGCTCGGCCAGGCGTTCCTCCCGGGCGAGTGCCTGGGCGGTGCGCCGTTCGCCGTCGTAGGCGCGCTCGGCGGCGAGTGCGGCGTCGGCGGCGCGGGCGGCGGTCAGCTCGGCGCGGGACTCGGCGGAGGCCGCCTCGCGCGCGTGCTCGCTCGCCCGGCGGGAGGCCTCACGGGCGGTGTCCCACGCGGCCACGGCGCTCTTCTCGGCGTCGCTGGCGGCGAGCGCGGCGCGGGCGGGGTCGGCGTCGGGGGCGCTGTCGTCGAGCCAGCCGGCGCGGACGGCCTCGGCGGTCTCCTGCTCGACCTCGGTGAGCCGCTGGCGCAGGTGACCGGCCTCGCTGCGGGCGCGCTGCGCCTCGGTGGCGGCGGCGGTGGAGTCGCGGTAGGCGGACTCGCCGGCCTCCTGGAGGGCGGCGGAGCGCTCCTCCTCCTCGTCGGCGCGGTGCTCGGCGCTCTCGGCGGCGGCGTGCAGGGCGCGGACGAGGTCGACGGCGGCCTTGGCGCGGGCGGCGAGGGCGGGTGCGGCGTCCCGCTCGGCCTCCTGGATCGCGGCGGACACGCGCGCGACCCGGTCGGCGGCGGCGCGGTGGCGCAGGACGGCCTCGGCGGCCTGCCACGCGGCGTGCAGGGTGCGCGCGTCGGCCAGCTCGCGCTTCTGCGCCGCGGCGGCCTTCTCGGCGGCGGCGAGCGCCAGCGAGGCGTGCCGGTAGGCGAGTTCGGCGGCGATCAGCGAGGCGCGCTCGCGGGCGCCCTCGGTGTGCGTGACGGCGTAGGCGGCGGCCGTGACCCGCTGGGCGAGATCGGTGGCCCGCGCGCGCTCGAGCACGGCCCGGGCGGACAGCCGGCGGGCGAGGGTGCGGGTGCGACGCTCGGCGCCGGCGTGCACGTCACGCGCGCGTGCGCGGGCGTCGGCGGCCTCGACGATACGGCCGAGCAGGTCGACGGAGCCGGCGGTGAAGTCGCGTTCGGCGATGAGTTCGGCGCGGCGGCCGAGCTTGTTGCCGAAGCCGCTGACGAGGTCGGCGAGGCCGTCAGTGTCCCGGGTGTCGGTGACGGCGCGCAGCAGCAGATCGGTGAAGTCGGAGTCCTTCTTCACCGCGAACAGGCCGGCCGCCTCGCCCTCGTCGGCGTTCATCTCCCGCTGGTAGCGGAAGAGTTCGGGGTCGAGGCCGAGTTCGCCGAGGTGCTCGGTCCAGCGCTCGTGGATCTCCTCCCAGTGCACTTCCAGGTGCGGGTAGGCCTTGCCGGCCTCGGTGATCGCGTCGCGGAAGCCCTTCATGGTGCGGCGGCGGCCCTGCGCGCCGGACTGGCCCTCGACGGGCGGCCGTACGGCGGTGGACTCGGCGACGGGCAGGTTGTCCAGGGTGAGCCCGGGCCCGGGCCGGAAGGAGTACCAGGCCTCGGCGAACTTGCGCGGGTCGTTGGAGACCTGGCGTCCGCGCCACTCGCTGACCTTGCCGACGACGACGCACTCGCCGGTCTGCACGTGCTGCCACTCCAGCGCCACGTGCCCGCAGTCGTCGGCGAGCAGGAACTTGCGCAGCACGCCGGAGCTGGCGCCGCCGAGGGTGTTGCGGTGACCCGGCAGCATCACCGAGAAGATCAGCTTGAGCAGGACGGACTTGCCGCCGCCGTTCTCCAGGAAGAGCACGCCGGCGGGCGCGGGGCGGCGCGGCGGGCCGACGGGCTCCTCCTCGAAGAACTCCGCCTGCGTGGGGGCGGGGTCGGGCACGACCTCGCCGACGCCCCGCAGGTCAAGCACGGTGTCGGCGTAGCGTGCACCGGCGGGCCCGATGGAGTAGAGGCGGACCCGGGACAGCTCGTACATGGCGGACTCTCGTCAGTCTTCTTGCAGATCGGGGGGCGGATCGTCAGGAGTGGAACGGCAGCCCGGCGTCGGCCACCAGCTCCAGGTCGTCGGTGTCCTCCGGCGGCAGCAGCGTCGGGGTGCCGTCGGTGACGGGGACGACGCCCAGCTCCAGCAGCTCGGCCAGGGCGGCGCTGCCCGCCATGTCACGGACCTGGAGCTGGTAGCGGGCCGTGGTGCGGTAGGTGCCGCCGTTGTCGTCGCCGGTGCGCTGGAGGAAGCCGGAGTCGGTGAGGAACGCGACGGCCTTGGCGACGATGCCGGTGGTGGAGCCGGCGAGGCGGCGGGCGTCCTTGGTGGCGCCGGTGGCGCTGCGTCTGGCCCAGATCCGCCAGGCGGCCTCCAGGCCGGGCGCGTCGGTGGCCGGGTCGGTGTTCTCGCCCTGCTCGGCGGCGCGCTCCTCCAGGCGGCGGCAGACCTGCCGGACGAAGGCGTCCACGCCGTTGACGGTGACGCGGCCGATGTAGCCGTCGTCGGCGAGGTCCTCGGGGCGGGGGAAGGCGAGGGCCGCGACGGCGAGGTGGGCGAGGCCGTGCAGGAAGCGGTCGCCGGAGTCGGCGGAGGCGCGACGCGCGTAGTCGCCCATGCGGACGGCGAACACCGAGTCCTCGGCGGCGGTCACGGCCATGCCCGCGCGCAGGGACACCTCCAGCACCACGAGGCCGAGCCCGGCGGCCACGGCGTCGGCGAGCCGGGCGAACGGCGGGTCCTCCCGGTAGCGGCGCAGCAGGTCGGCGTACTCCTGGTCGCGGGCGGGCTGGAGCTTGGGCTGGAGCCCGAAGGCGACGAGCCGCGCCGCGTCGGCGGCGTCGGCGGGCGTGACGGCGGCGGTCGCCTGCGGGGCGGGGGCCTCCGCGTCACTCCACTCGACGTGCTCGGTCACGGTCGGTACTCCTTGTCGCGCTGGTGGTCGGTCATGCTGCGTCCGTCCGGTCTCATGCCGCTTCCGTCCGGTCGGCCGCCATCCCCGCCGCGTCCAGCAGGGCCGTCCCCACGATGAGGTCCGCGCCGCCGAACTCCGGGTCGTCCAGCTCGGTGCCGTCGTCCACGGCGAACAGCAGTTTCTCCTCGCCCTGCCGGTAGGCGGTGCCGACGGCCGGGCTGGCCGCGTGCACGGCGAGCAGGGCGACCAGGTAGGGCAGTTCGGGGTCCTTGCGGCGGGCCTCGGCGAGCAGGCCGGACAGGCGGCGCGGCGCGTCGTGCGGCAGGTCGAGCAGCTCCATGGCGGCGGCGAGCTGCTCCTCGCTGAAGCGGCTGTCGTCGGGTGTGGCGATGAGGTCCGGCTCGGGCATCTCCGCGCCCAGGTGTTCCCGCTCGACCGGCGGGGTCAGCAGGATGTCGACGAGGTCGGCGACGCGGACGGAGGCGGGGGTGCGCAGGCCCGTGCCGCGCGCGAAGAAGGCGTCCGTGACGCGCGTGGCCTGCTCCAGCGGGAGCGGCAGCACGGGCGCGAGGAGGTGGCCGTACAGGTCGATCCCGGAGGCGGCCAGGGGGGTGGCGAAGGCCTGCCGGTCCTGCTCTGCGCGGAACAGGGGTCCGGCCTCCAGCAGGCGGGACTGGAGTTGGGTGTGGCGGCGGATGCAGTCCTTGACGATGTCGACCAGTTCGGCCGCGCGCCGCTTGTGCTCGGGGTCCTCGGACTCGTCGCGGGCCTTGCGGATGTTGGTGAGGATCGCGTTCTCGTGGCGGTAGCGGTCGGCCACGTGGTCCAGGGCCTCGGCGATCATGTCGGGGACGGCGTTGAGCCAGTCCACCGCGCGCACATTGCGCCGGGTGGCGTCCAGGGCCTTGCGCAGGGTCTCCGAGTACTGCACGGTCCGGTAGCGGGCCTGCTCGGCGGCGAGCTGGGCGTCGGCCAGCCGGCCGCGGCTGATCAGCACCTCCAGCTTGACCTCGGCGGCGATCTGCGCGCTGGTGACGTCCGTGTCGAGGGCGCCGACCAGGACGTTGACCGCCTCGTCGGTGGTGCGCAGGTAGACCGTGCCGCCGGGGCCGGGGACCTCTTCGATCAGCTTGAAGTCGTAGTCGCGGCGGACGTAGCTGCCGTCGGCGGTGAAGGTGCCGTAGACGACGCGGAAGCCGCGGTCGACGCTGCCCACGTTGATCAGGTTCTCCAGGACCCAGCGGGCCACGCGCTCGTGCTCGGCTGCGGGGCGCTGCGGGGCCTGGGCGGCGATGCGGGGGATCAGCCGGGCGACGATCTGGTCGTGGTCGGCGCCGGTGTCGAAGTCCATGTTGAGGGTGACGAGGTCGATCGCGGCCAGGGCGATCTCGGCCATGCCGTAGACGGAGTACTCACCGGCGAGGTTGGCCTTGCGCGCGTCGAGGTCGTGGATCGGCGCGGTGCAGGCGAGCGCGCGCAGCCGCCGGGCCAGCCCCTCGTCGGCGGCCGGCCCCGGGGCGGGGCGGGTCGCTGCGCTGAGCTGGGGCGGAGTGGGGTCCGTCGGTGCTGGCGAAGTCACGGTGCACAGACTAGGTCCTGGGTCTGACATCGACCCAAACGAGACCTTGGCGGTGCCGTCGCCGTTCGGGGGGCGGGCCGTCCGTGGCTGGTCGCGCTGTTCCCCGCGCCCCCAGAGGGCGCTGCACCCGGGTCAGCCCGGAAGTGACCCCTCGTTCCCCACTCGCCGCCGGTAGACCTCGACCATCCGTTCGAGGGAGTCGCTCAGGTACACCGCGAGCAGCCGCTCGGCCCCGTCCCGGTCCCCGTCCTGCAGCGTCCGCAGGATCTGCCGGTTCCGGGTCAGGTATGGCTCGTGAAGGGCGCGCGGGTCGTCCACGACGTGGAACGCCAGGCGCAGCTCGGCGAAGACGCTGCGCATCACCTCGTCGGTGCGTTCGCTGCCGGCGAGCGCGACCAGTTCGCGGTGGAAGTGGATGTTGGCGGTACCCAGCCCTTTCCAGTCGTTCTCGGCGGTGGCCCGTTCGCCCTCGGCGACGGCCGCGGCGAGTCCGTCGAGGGCGTACGGCGGCTCGCCGAGGCCGCGGACGACCGCGCACTCCACCAACGCGCGCGTGCGGTAGATGTCCTCGACGTCCTCGACGGTCAGGACCCGCACGAAGACGCCCCGGTTGAGTTCGTGGACGAGCAGGCGTTCGTGCGTGAGCAGCCGGAACGCCTCGCGCAGGGTGTTGCGCGACACACCGAGCGCCCCGCCGATGCTGTCCTCGGACAGCCGTGTGCCGGGCGGGAAGAACCCGTCGGCGATCCGGCTGCGGAGGATGTCGGAGACCCGCTCGGCCGTACTGGTACGGCCCAGGAGGGCACGGTCGTCGGCCAGTGACGCCAGCTGCTCTGCCATGCCCGGAATTCAACCGCAGACCCAAGGACGAGACAACGTGGGTATTGAAGGATCGTTGAACGATCCTCTACGGTGCTGGGCACGCTCTTCCGTCGCACCCTCCGTCATCCCTCAGCGAGGTGCCCATGAGCACGACTCCTCCACCGCAGGCCCTCCCCACCGACACTCGCCCGGCCCCGGGTGAACGCGCCGCCGACGACGGCGCGTTCGGCTGGCTGCGCGCCCTCGGCCCGCGCGGCCGGCGCGCCTTCGCGGGCGCCTTCGGCGGCTATGCCCTGGATTCGTACGACTACTTCACGCTGCCGCTCAGCATGGTCGCGCTGTCGGCCTCCTTCGGGCTGGACAGCGGCCAGACCGGCCTGTTCACCACCGTCACCCTGGTCGTCTCCGCCGTCGGCGGGGCGCTGGCGGGTGTGCTCGCCGACCGGGTCGGCCGGGTCCGGGCGCTGCTGATCACCGTGATCACCTACGCCGTCTTCACCGTCGCCTGCGGCTTCGCGCCCAACTACGAGACGCTGCTGGTCTTCCGCGCCCTGCAGGGCCTCGGCTTCGGCGGTGAGTGGGCGGTCGGCGCGATCCTGGTCGCCGAGTACGCGAGCGCCCGGCACCGCGGCCGCACCCTCGGCGCGGTGCAGAGCTCGTGGGCGGTCGGCTGGGCGCTGGCCGCGATCGTGTACACGCTGGTCTTCTCGTTCGTCGGCGACGACCTGGCCTGGCGGGTGATGTTCTGGACCGGCGCGCTGCCGGCGCTGCTCGTGGTGTGGGTGCGGCGCAGCGTGCGGGACGCGCCGGAGGCCGCCGCCGTACGCGAACAGAGCGCGGTGAAGGGCTCGTTCACGGCCATCTTCAAGCCGGGCCTGCTGCGCACCACCGTCTTCGCCGGTCTGCTCTCCACCGGCGTCCAGGGCGGCTACTACACGCTCGCCACCTGGGTGCCGACCTATCTGAAGTCGGAGCGGGGGCTGTCGGTCGTGGGCACCGGCGGCTATCTCGGCTTCCTCATCTCCGGCGCCTTCCTGGGCTATCTGACCGGCGGTCACCTCACCGACCGGCTCGGCCGCCGCCGCAACATCTGGCTGTTCGCGCTGCTGTCGGCGATCTGCATCGCGGTGTACGCGAACATCCCGAGCGGCGCGAACACGCTTGTGCTGGTGCTCGGTTTCCCGCTCGGCTTCTGCATGTCGGCGATCTTCAGCGGCTTCGGCTCGTACCTGAGCGAGCTGTACCCGACGGCGGTGCGCGGCACCGGGCAGGGCTTCACGTACAACACGGGCCGTGCCGTGGGCGCGGTGTTCCCCACCACGGTCGGCTTCCTGGCCGACAGCTGGGGTGTGGGCGGCGCGCTGGTGTTCGGCGCGATCGGCTACGGAGTGGCGGCCCTGGCGCTGCTGGGGCTTCCGGAGACGCGCGGGAAGGAGCTGGTGTGAACCCTCGAGAGGACAGCGCCGTGACCCTGGTGGCCGGTGCCGGCGACAGCCCCGTCACCCTCACCGATCCGCACGCGCACGCGTGGAGCCCTGAAACGGCCCGCGCCCGCTTCCGGGACGGGCTCACCGGCCCCACCGCGGGCGTCGCCGCGGGCCACACCCAGGTGAACCTGATCTCGGTGCCCGCCGACTGGGCGTACGACATGCTGCTGTTCTGCACCCGCAACCCCAAGCCCTGCCCGGTCCTCGACGTCACGGACGCCGGGTCGTTCACGACGGCCCTCGCCGACGGCGCGGATCTGCGCACCGATCTGCCGCGCTACCGGGTGTGGGAGAACGGCGTGCTGGTCGACGAGCCGACGGACGTTCGGGAGTACTGGCGGGAGGACCTGGTGACGTTCCTGATCGGGTGCAGCTTCACCTTCGAGTGGGCGCTGACCGGCGCGGGCGTGCCGCTGCGCCATGTCGAGCAGGGCCGCAACGTGCCGATGTACACGACCAGTCGGCAGTGCCGCCCGGCGGGGCGGCTGCACGGTCCGCTGGTGGTGTCGATGCGTCCGGTGCCACCGCGGCACCTGGCGGCGGCGATCAGGGAGAGCAGTCTGCTCCCGGCGGTGCACGGCAGCCCCGTACACTGCGGCGATCCGGCGGGGCTCGGCATCGGCGACCTCGGCCGCCCCGACTTCGGCGATCCGGTGGACGCCGAGCCGGACGACATCCCGGTGTTCTGGGCGTGCGGGGTGACACCGCAGGCCGCGGTGATGGCCTCGCGCCCGCCGTTCGCCCTCACCCACGCACCGGGACAGATGTTCCTCACCGACGCCCGCGACGAGCAGTACCGCGTGGCCTGAGCATCCGGGAAGAAGACCATGACCTCCATCGATCTCAACGCCGACCTCGGCGAGGGCTTCGGCCGCTGGCGGCTCACCGACGACGAGCAGCTGCTGTCCGTCGTCACCAGCGCCAACGTGGCCTGCGGCTTCCACGCCGGGGACCCGGTCACCATGCGCCGGGTGTGCGAGCTGGCGGCCGAGCGCGGGGTGCGGATCGGCGCGCAGGTCTCCTACCGGGACCTGGCCGGGTTCGGGCGGCGCGCGATGGACGTGCCGCCCGCCGAGCTGGCGGCCGAAGTGGCCTACCAGATCGGCGCGTTGGAGGTGTTCGCGCGGGCGGCGGGCGCGCGCGTGGCGTACGTCAAGCCGCACGGCGCGCTGTACAACCGGGTCGTGCACGACGAGGAGCAGGCCGGTGCCGTCGTGGACGGCGTGCTGCTCGCGGACGCGTCGCTGCCGGTGCTCGGACTGCCCGGCTCGCGGCTGCTGGAGGTGGCCGCGAAGGCCGGGCTGCCGGTCGTGCCGGAGGCGTTCGCCGACCGCGCCTACACCGACGAGGGCACGCTCGTGCCGCGCGGCCGGGACGGCGCCGTGGTCACCGACCCGGAGACGGTCGTGGAGCGCTCGCTGAGCCTCGCCCGGTCCGGGGCGGTGGCCTCGCACTCCGGTACGGCCATCGAGGTACGCGCGCGTTCCCTGTGCCTGCACGGCGACACGCCCGGCGCGGTGGAGCTGGCCCGGCGGGTGCGGGAGCGCCTGGAGGCCTCGGGCGTCACGGTGGAGGCCTTCGCATGAGGGCGCTGCCCGTCGGCGACGACGCCCTGCTGGTCGAGGTCTCCTCGGGCGAGGAGGCGCAGGCCCTGCACGCGGAGCTGGTGCGCCGCCGCGCCGAGGGCCTGCTGACGGCCGGGGAGATCGTCCCGGCGGCCCGTACGGTCCTGCTCGACGGTCTCGCCGACCCGGCGCGGCTGGCGGCCGAGCTGACCGCCGCCGAGCTGCCGCCCGTTCCCCCGCCACCGCGGGAGACGGTGGAGATACCGGTGCGCTACGACGGCCCCGACCTGGCCGAGGTCGCCGCGCACTGGGGTGTCGCGGAGGCGGAGGTGGCGCGCATCCACGCGGCGGCCGAGTTCCGTGTCGCCTTCTGCGGTTTCGCGCCCGGCTTCGGCTATCTCACCGGTCTGCCCGCGCGGTACGACGTGCCGCGTCGGGCCACCCCGCGCACCGCCGTCCCGGCGGGTTCGGTGGCGCTGGCGGGGCCGTACACGGGCGTCTATCCGCGCTCGTCGCCGGGCGGCTGGCAGCTGATCGGTACGACGGACACCGTGCTGTTCGACCACGCGCGCGTGCCGGCGGCCCTGCTGTCGCCGGGCACGCGCGTGCGCTTCGTCCCCGTGACCGCGGCGGGAGGTGCGGCGTGACCGACCGGGCGCTCGCCGTCGTGCGGGCCGGGGCGCTGACCACCGTGCAGGACCGGGGCCGCCCCGGCTACGCGCACCTCGGGGTGCCGCGCTCGGGGGCGCTGGACGCCCCGGCGGCGGCGCTCGCCAACCGGCTGGTCGGCAACCCGGCCGGAGCGGCGGTCCTGGAGACCACCCTCAACGGCTGTGCCGTACGGCCGCGTTCGACGGTCACCATGGCGGTGACGGGCGCGCCCTGCCCGGTCACCGTGGACGGCCGGCCGGTGGCCTGGGGCGCGCCGGTGCGGGTGCCCGCCGGGGCCGTGCTGGAGGCCGGGGCGGCCGTCGGCGGCGTCCGCAGCTATGTCGCCGTCCACGGGGGCATCGGTGGCGAGCCGGTCCTCGGCAGCCGCTCCTCCGACCTGCTGTCGGGGCTCGGCCCGGCACCGCTCACCGACGGCGCGGTGCTGCCGCTGGGGCAGCCGGGGGCCGGCCCGCACGCGCGTGTGGACGTCGCCCCGCAGCCGGGCCCCCCGGCCGAGCTGGTCCTGCGGATCACCCTCGGCCCCCGCGACGACTGGTTCACGCCGGACGCCCTGCGGACGCTCACCACGCGCGCGTACCGCGTCTCCGCCGCGAGCAACCGCATCGGCCTGCGCACCGAGGGCCCGGCGCTGGAGCGGGCCCGCGCGGGCGAACTCCCCAGCGAGGGCATGGTGCTGGGCGCGGTCCAGGTGCCGCCCGACGGCAGGCCGGTCGTCTTCCTCGCCGACCACCCGACCACCGGCGGCTACCCGGTGATCGGCGTGGTCCGCCCGGCCGACCTCCCCTCCGCGGCCCAGGCACTGCCGGGCACCCCGCTGCGGTTCGTGGCGGTACGGCGCCGCTGAGGCGCCCGGGCGGCCGCGTCGTGCGCGGCGTGGAAAGCGTCCACCGCCGCGTCCCAGCCGAAGCACTCCGCACGCGCGCGTGCCGTCTCCCGCCGCTCCCGCAAGGGACGCACGAGCAGCGTCCGCACGACGCGGGCGAACGCCTCGCCTCAGTCCGTCGCGGAGACCCCGGCGGAGCCGACGACCTCGGGCAGCGCGAAGGGGCCGCGCTCAGAGCGAGACGGCCTCCCGCATGCCACGGTTCACGAGGTGCCGGGTGGTCCGGAGCGCGCGCATTGGGCCACGCCGTTCACGTCGGGGGAAAGGATTCGGTCACGACGACGACACGCGTACGGGGGTTGTCGCCGTACTGGACGCGGCCGCGTAAAGGTGGATCCGTCCGCGCGAGGAACGTCCCATGAGCGTGCCGCGGCCGCACCGGCGGGCCGGACGGTGTCCACGCGCGCCCGGCCCGCCGGTCACCGCGCGTTCACCCGGGGCGCGACGGAGCCCGGGCGGCGGAGGGGGCGGTCACATGGCGGCGGGGTCCGTTCCGATCCGGCTGCGCACCGCCGTCTGGACCTCGGCCTCCTCGGCGGGGTCGGCGGCGAGGCGGCGCAGGCGTTCGACGACCCGGGCGTCACCGGTCTCGGCGTGCCGGGCGGCGAGTTCGCGGGTGGTCTCCTCGCAGTCCCACAGGCACTCGACGGCGAAGCCCGTGGCGAAGGAGGGGTCGGTGGCCGCGAGCGCCCGGGCGCAGCGGCCGCGCAGATGGGACGAGGCGGTCTCGCGGTAGACATGGCGCAGGACGGGGGCGGCGCAGGCGATGCCGAGGCGTCCGGTGCCGTCGACGAGGGTCCACAGTGTCGGCGCGTCGCAGCCCTCACCGCGGACGGCCTCGCGCAGGGCGCCGAGGACCAGCTCGCGGTCCTGGGCGCCGCCCCGGCAGGCGAGCACGCGTCCGGCGGCGGCACCGAGCGGGTCGGGCCGGCCGGCCCAGCCGCGGGCCCGCTCGACGGCCGCGATACTGCGCATGCGTTCGAACGCGTCGACGGCGGCCTCCACGACGACGGCCGAGCCGTCGGTGACGGCGCCCTCGATCAGATCGAGGGCGTCGGGATCGTTGCCGTCGGCGAGGTAGCGCAGCGCGGTGCAGCGGGCGCCGTCGCCGCCCTGCCGGGCCGCCCGGACGATCTCGGGCCGGTCCTCGGGGCCGGCGACGGCGCCGAGGCAGCGGGCGGCGGGCACGTGCAGCGCGGCGCCGCGGTCCAGGCCCTGCTGGGCCCAGTCGAAGACCGCCTGGACGCTCCAGCCGGGGCGTGGCCCGGAGGGCCGCATCTGCCGCTGCCATCGGTCGAAGCAGCCGGTCTCGTGGGCGGCACGCACGCGTGCGGAAATGTATTCGCGCGGGTCCTCCGCCCACAGCCGCCAGGGGCGAGGTTCGAAGGCGTCGCGGACGGCGGTGGCGAGTTCCGCCTCGCCCTCGGCGTCGGTGGCGAACCGCGCGAGGACGGGTGCGGCCAGGGCGCGCAGCCCGGCGTCGTCGTCGCGCAGGGCGAGTTCGTCGAGGGCCCAGGCCCAGTTGGAGCCGGAGGCCGCGTACCGGCGCAGCAGCTCCAGGGCGTCGCGGCGGCCGTAGGAGGCGAGGTGTCCGAGCACGGCCAGGGCGAGGCCGGTGCGGGACTCCTCGGTGTCGAAGACGTCCTCGACGTCGAAGAGGTGGGCCTCGATCTCGTCCAGCTCGCCGTTCAGGTCGAGGAAGAGTCGGGCGTAGTAGAGGGAGCGGTTCTCCACCTGCCAGTCGTGGCGGGGATCACGCAGCACGCAGTGGTTCAGGGCCGCGAGCGCCTCGGCGCGCGGGGCGGTGAGCGCGTGGAGCGTACCGTCGCCCCGGCCCCTCTGGAGGAGGCCGAGCAGGGTACCGCTGGGCGCTATGACCGGATCGAACATGGGAAACAGCCTCACATCAAGCGTCGACGCAACCGGGACCGTGCACTACCTGGTCGCGCCGCAACACGCCGGGGCGCCCGCCGTTTCCTGCTTGCTGTAGACCATCTTCCTCTGCCTCTCGTCTGTGGCCCGTGCGGACCGATCACGGCCCGCGCGGTGCGGCAGGTGCGACAACACCTGCCCGGCCATCGCGTCCGTGAATCACGACGTCATGATGACCCGGCGGTTCCGCCCACCGCGACCGAAATTTCCGGCGGCCCCGTACCGCCTCCCCCGTCTGTGCTGTCCTACGTGGTCAGTGACAGTGTTCTACCTGCTCAGCGCGGCTGTCGTCACTCCGCGCCGAACATCTTGAGCAGGTCCGTCTTGCCGAACATGCGCGCTGTGTCCACCGCCGACGGTGTGCCGGCGTGCGGGTCGGCGCCGCCCTCCAGCAGGGCCCGGATCACCTCGGTCTCGCCCTTGAAGACGGCACCGGCGAGCGGGGTCTGGCCTCGGTCGTTGGGCCGGTCGGCCTCGGCGCCGCGGTCCAGCAGGGCGCGGACCGCGTCCGCGTGGCCGTGGTAGGCGGCGAGCATCACCAGGGAGTCGCCGCGGTCGTTGGTGAGACCGGCCGGGACGCCCGCGTCGACGTACGCCACGAGCGCCTCGGTCTGGCCCCGCCGGGCCAGATCGAAGATCTTGGTCGCCAGCTCCACGACCTCGGGGTCGGGCGCTTCAGTCATCGGCGGGACCGCCTCTCGTTGCAGCCGTTCAGGTGAATCGCCAGGGTACTGGCTCGGCGGGCACATGAGCGGGCCCGCCGGAGGCAGAGATCACCACGAGACCCGTTCGACGCAACACCGCAGCTCAGGCGGGCGAACAGAGCTTCCGCCGTCCGGGGGAAATGCTGGGAATTTCCCCCATTTGCACCTTTTATCGTATGGATACATGCTGTGATCCTGGAAGTACTCATGGTGACTGTCCCCACCGAACACCAGGAGAGCCCCAATGATCCTGTCCATCTCAGGCGTCGTCCTGCTCGGCATCGTCGTGTTCATCTTCTTCCGCAAGGACGGGCTGAAGGCGTCGCACGCAATGATCTCGGCCCTGTTCGGGTTCTACCTCGCGAGCACGGCCATCGCCCCGAGCATCAAGGCCGGCGGAGAGAGCCTGGCCAGCCTCCTCGGCGGCATCAAGTTCTGACGCCGCCCCTCCCGTCCGTACGCACCCACAGGAGAGTCACGTGGCCCGGCGCCCCCTCCCCCGCATCCTGAGCACAGGCAGCGCGCAGATCGCCCGGAGCCGGGAGCTGGCCCGGACGGCGGCCGACAGCGCCACCGACGTCCTCCATCCGCTGATCACGATCACCCGCGGACTGCGCCGGCTGGCCTCGGCCGGGCGGCGCAGGTGGGCCGACACCCCCAAGGACCGGCGCGGACCGCTGCTGTTCCTGGTGGCGTCGGTGATCCTGGTTGTGGCCCTGGTGCCGTACGGCCCGCTGCTCGCCGTCATCAGCCTGATGGCGGCGGCGGCCTGGCAGGGCCGGGACCGCACCCCGCCCGCCCCCGAGGGACCCGACGAGTCCCAGACCCAGCGCCTGCGGGCGCTGTACGAGGCGCTCGTGCCGTACTTCTCCGCGGCGGAGGACCCCGCTCCGCTGTACGGGCACGGCGGCGAGTGGGACAAGGCCTTCCCGTCGTACGAGTTCGACGACACGGGCCGCGTCTGCCATCTGCTGATCCGGTACCCCGCCTACTTCCCCGACGGCGAGCCGGAGGCCCGCGCGCGGATCGAGCAGCTGCTCACCGCCAAGGCGGGCCGCGGCAGGGAGTACCACTTCGCGTGGGACGAGGAGGGCAACGAGCTGACCGTCACGGTGCTCGCCCCGCTGCCCACCGACATCGCCGCCCAGCGGTTCGTCACCGCGCCGGGCGAGACGGTCCTCGGCTTCACCGACCCGCTCCAGGTCCAGCGCACGCTCCCGCTCGGCTACGGCGACGCGCAGCGCGACGTCCCGCCGGTCGTCTGGCGCACCGGCGTCCGCTCCACCGAGCCGCACCTGCTGGCCATCGGCCAGCCGGGCAGCGGCACCTCCACCCTGCTGCGCTCCATCGCGCTCCAGGCCCTCCAGCACGGCGACGTCCTCGTCGTGGACGGCAGCGGCACCGGCGACTACGCCTGCCTGACCGGCCGGGACGGCGTGCTGGCCGTCGAGTGCGGGCTGGCGGGGGCGCTGGCGAGCCTGGAGTGGGCCGCCACCGAGACCGAGCGCCGGCTCGTCGCGGCGAACCGGGCCCGGCAGGAGGGCGAGGCGCCGCCGGAGGACACCAGGCGGCCGCTGTGGATCCTCCTCGACCGGCCGAGCGCGTTCACGCACCTCGCCGCCGCCGACGGCCGCAAGGACCCGCAGGCGCTGCTCCAGGTGCCGCTGCGGCACGGCCGCGCGGCGAGCGTCACCGTCGTGGTGGCCGACCAGTTCGACAGCGCGGACGCCCTGAGCGACGCGGTACGGCAGCACACGCGCGCGCGTGTCGTGCTCGGCCCGGCCACCGGGGAGCAGCTGGAGGCCGTCCTGGGTGCGCGTCCGCAGACGACGCCGGTGGCGCAGGTGCCGCCGGGGCGCGGGTACGCGCGCCTGGGCGCCGGTCCCGTGCACCGCCTGCAGGTGCCGGCCACCCCGGACCCCTACGACGACGCGACCAGCGACGCGCACCGTCAGGCCGTACTCGACCTGCTGCCGCCGCGCACGACACCCGCGGACGGCGAGACGGTGCCGGTCCCGGCGGAGGCTGCGGCGGCGGAGGCGACCTCCTAGACGGCCGCAACGGCACGAGCCTCCAACGGCGGAGGCGTCCCTGCAGACGCCCCGCGCCCCTCAGGGCCGGCGCCCGGCCGTCACTCCCGGACCGAGCGCCGGCACCCGCCCCTCACGCCACGAACGTCCGCGGCCCCTCCGCCCCCACCGTCCCCCCGCTCTCCACGATCCGCGCGGCCGAGGCCAGCCGGATCGCCGCCTCCTCCGCCACCGCGCCGCCCACGGTGAACGGCAGCCGCACATACCCCTCGAAGGCGCCGTCGACGCCGAAGCGCGGGCCGGACGGGACGCGGACCCCCACCCGCTCCCCCGCCTCGGCGAGACGCGAGCCGGACAGCCCGCCCGCGCGGACCCACAGCGTCAGGCCGCCCTTGGGCACCTCGAACTCCCAGGTGGGCAGTTCGCGCCGGACCGCGGCGACCAGCGCGTCCCGGTTCTCCCGGGCCTGCGCGCGCCGCAGCTCCACGGCCTGCTCCCAGCCGCCGGTGCTGAACAGCCAGGCGACCGCGAGCTGCTCCAGGACGGGCGTGCCGAGGTCGGCGTAGGCGCGCGCGGCCACCAGGCTGCGGATGACGTCCGGCGCCGCCCGCACCCAGCCGATGCGCATCCCCGCCCAGAAGGCCTTGCTGGCCGAGCCGACGGTGATCACCGTGGACCCGGCGGGGTCGAAGCCGCACACCGGGCGCGGCATGTGCACGTCGTCGTCCAGCCACAGCTCGCTCATGGTCTCGTCGGCGACCAGCACCGTCCCGGCCGAGCGGGCCGCCTCCACCAGCCGCCGCCGCTGGTCCTCGTCGGCGAGGGCGCCGGTGGGGTTGTGGAAGTCGGCGACGACGTACGCGATGCGCGGCGCGGCCTCGCGCAGCACCTGGCGCCAGCGGTCCAGGTCCCAGCCGGACAGCCCCTCGGCCATCGCGACCGGCACCAGCCGCGCCCCCGCCTCCCTCATGAGCTGGAGGATGTTGGCGTACGACGGGGACTCCACGGCGATGCGCTCGCCCCGGCCGCCGAAGAGATGGCAGATGGCGTCGATCGCGCCCATCGCGCCGGTCGTGACCATGATCTGCTCGGGCATGGTCGGGATGCCGCGGGCGGTGTAGCGCTCGGCGATCATCTGGCGCAGCGCGGGCAGACCGGCCGGGTAGTCGCCGTGCGTGTGCGCGTACGGCGGAAGCTCCTCCAGCGCGCCCCGCACGGCACGGGTGAGCCACGGCTCGGGCGCGGGCAGCGCGGCGCACCCCAGGTCGATCATCGAGCCGAGCGCCTCGGGCGGCAGCGGCTCCAGACCCCGGGCGGGCAGCGGGTTCCCGGCCGGTACGGCGGTCCAGCTGCCGGCGCCGCGCCGGGACTCCAGGAAGCCCTCGGTGCGCAGCGCCTCGTAGGCGGCGGCCACGGTCGTCCGGCTGACGGACAGGGCGAGGGCCAGTTCCCGCTCGGCGGGCAGCCGGGCGGCCACCGGCACACGTCCCTCCAGCACCAGCAGCCGGATGCCGTCGGCGAGGGCGCGGTAGGCGGGCGGCCGGCGGGTGCCGGGGCCGGCGGGCCGGTCCTGCTGCGACGTGAGCAGCCGGGCAAGCTGCGCTGCCCCCACCGCAGAGGTCCACTGGGCCATGATTACCAGTCCACCTTCCCCGAATTGGCCATGGATGGGGATTCCCCCCAAGCCACAGAGTGACATGTGTCAGGCCACCACCACCATCCGGGGGGCACCCTTGTCCGGTTTCTCGATGCCCGACCACGTCGTACGGCGGCTGGTCCAGCTCTACACGGGCCTCGTGCTGTACGGGGTCAGCTCCGCGCTGCTGGTCCGCTCGGGCCTCGGCCTGGAGCCGTGGAACGTGCTGCACCAGGGCCTCGCCGAGCGCACCGGCCTGAGCATCGGCGAGGTGCTGATCCTGGTGGGCGCGGCGGTGCTGCTGCTGTGGATCCCGCTGCGGCAGCGGCCCGGCCTCGGCACCGTCTCCAACGTCTTCGTCATCGGCCTGGCCATGGACGGCTCGCTCGCCCTGGTCCCGGACGCCCACGACTACGCCCTGCGGGTCCCGATGCTCGTCGCCGGTGTGGTGCTGAACGGCGCGGCCACCGGCCTGTACATCGCCGCGCGTTTCGGCCCGGGTCCGCGTGACGGGCTGATGACCGGACTGCACCGGCGTACCGGCCGGTCGATCCGGCTGATCCGGACGGGGGTGGAGGTGGCCGTCGTGGCGACCGGGTTCCTCCTCGGCGGCACCGTCGGCGTCGGCACCCTGCTGTACGCCGTGAGCATCGGCCCGCTCGCCCAGTTCTTCCTGCGGGTCTTCGCCGTCCCGACGGCACCGGAGCGCAGCACGGTCGTTGCCACCGGGACACCCCGGGGAGCGATACTGCGTCGGTGACCACCCTCATACGCCACCCGTACCTCGACCATCCCGGCCCGATCGCCTTCGCCCACCGCGGCGGGGCCGCGGACGGCCTGGAGAACACCGTGGCGCAGTTCCGGCGGGCGGTCGAGGCGGGCTACCGCTACATCGAGACCGATGTGCACGCCACCCGCGACGGCCGGCTGGTCGCCTTCCACGACGCGACGCTGGACCGGGCCACGGACGGCGCGGGGGCCATCGCCGAGCTTCCCTGGGCGGACGTACGGCACGCGCGCGTGGCGGGCCGGGAGCCGCTGCCGCTGTTCGAGGAGCTGCTGGAGACCTTCCCCGAGGTGCGCTGGAACGTCGACCTCAAGGCCGAGCCCGCCCTGCGCCCCTTCCTTGAGCTGGTCGAGCGCGCGAACGCCTGGGACCGGATCTGCGTCGGCTCCTTCTCCGAGGCCCGCGTGGCGCGCGCCCAGCGACTGGCCGGCCCGCGCCTGGCCACGTCGTACGGCACCCGGGGGGTGCTGGGCCTGCGGCTGCGCTCCTGGGGGCTGCCCGCGGCCCTGCGCCGTTCGGCGGTGGCCGCCCAGGTGCCGGAGACCCAGTCCGGCGTCCAGGTGGTCGACCACCGCTTCGTCCGGGCCGCCCACGCGCGCGGGCTGCAGGTGCACGTGTGGACGGTGAACGAACCCGAGCGCATGCACCGGCTCCTGGACCTGGGTGTCGATGGCATCATGACCGATCACATCGACACGTTGCGCAAGGTCATGGAGGAACGCGGCGTCTGGGCCTGACGGCCCGGCCGGCCGCCCGCCGCGCCTTGGCACGGCATCTGCGGCGGGGAAGCGAGGGCACGGGTGGGCACCGACACCGTGCGGACACCGGCGGCCGGCGAGGCCGCGGACCGGCGGCGCGAGCAGCGCGGCTGGTACTTCTACGACTGGGCCTGCTCCGTCTACTCGACGAGCGTGCTCACCGTGTTCCTGGGCCCCTATCTGACGTCGGTGGCGAAGTCGGCCGCGGACCCGGACGGCTATGTGCACCCGCTGGGCGTCCCCGTGCGGGCGGGGTCGTTCTTCGCCTACTCGGTGTCCCTGTCGGTGATCGTCGCCGTGCTGCTGATGCCGCTGGTGGGCGCCGCCGCCGACCGCAGCGGCCGCAAGAAGCCGCTGCTGGCGGCCGCCGCCTACACCGGGGCCGCGGCGACGACCGGCATGTTCTTCCTCGGCGGCGACCGCTACCTCCTCGGCGGGCTGCTGCTGGTGGTGGCGAACGCCGCGCAGTCCGTGGCGATGATGCTCTACAACTCCTACCTGCCGCAGATCGCCCCGCCCGAGGAACGCGACGCCGTCTCCTCCCGGGGCTGGGCCTTCGGCTACGCCGCGGGCTCGCTGATGCTCGTCGTGAACCTCGCCCTCTACCTGGGCCACGACACCTTCGGTGTCTCGGAGAGCATGGCCGTGCGGATCTGCCTGGCCTCGGCGGGCCTGTGGTGGGGCGCCTTCACGCTCGTACCGCTGCGCCGGCTGCGGGACCGCCGCACCGTCGCACGGGAGGCCGCGCTGCCGGGACTGCGGCAGCTGGCCGCGACCGTCCGCGACATGCGCCGCCACCCGCTGACGCTGGCCTTCCTGCTGGCGTACCTCGTCTACAACGACGGCATCCAGACGGTGATCTCCCAGGCCTCGGTGTACGGCTCGGAGGAGCTGGGCCTCGGCCAGTCGACGCTCATCGGGGCGGTGCTGCTGGTGCAGGTGCTGGCGGTGGCGGGCGCGCTGGCGATGGGCCGGCTGGCGCGGACGTACGGCGCGAAGCGGACGATCCTCGGCTCGCTCGTGGCGTGGACGCTCACGCTGGGCGCCGGGTACTTCCTGCCGGCCGGGGCGCCGGTGTGGTTCTTCGTGCTGGCGGCCGGCATCGGGCTGGTCCTCGGCGGCAGCCAGGCCCTGTCCCGGTCGCTCTTCTCCCACCTCGTCCCGCCGGGCAAGGAGGCCGAGTACTTCTCGGCGTACGAGGTGAGCGACCGCGGCATGAGCTGGCTCGGGCCGCTGCTGTTCGGGCTGACCTACCAGCTGACCGGAAGCTACCGGGACGCGATCATCTCGCTGGTGGTCTTCTTCGTCGCGGGGTTCGCGCTGCTGGCGCGGGTACCCGTCCGGCGGGCGATCGGCGACGCGGGGAATCCCGTTCCCGAGAAGATTTAGCGCTCCGGGCGAAAGGGCTGTAGTGTACGCGTTTGGCCTGCCAGGCGTACCGTTACTGCGCGTCAAAGATGACGAAACGCTGGGTGACATCTGCTAGCAGACGTGACAAACCGGGCGCCGGTGGGTACGCACTGGTTGACAAGGCTGCGGCTACGACGGCGACGCATGACCCGGAACGGGACCTCGGAACGGGAATCTTTACCGCCGACCGGACGTTGACCGGATGACGACGACAGCGACACCTGTCCTGTGGGCGACAAGCCCGGGAGGCACGATTCATGAGTGAGCGAGCTCTTCGCGGCACGCGCCTCGTGGTGACCAGCTACGAGACGGACCGCGGCATCGACCTGGCCCCGCGCCAGGCCGTGGAGTACGCATGCGAGAAGGGGCACCGCTTCGAGATGCCCTTCTCGGTCGAGGCGGAGATCCCGCCGGAGTGGGAGTGCAAGGTCTGCGGGGCCCAGGCACTCCTCGTGGACGGCGACGGCCCTGAGGAGAAGAAGGCCAAGCCCGCGCGTACGCATTGGGACATGCTGATGGAGCGGCGCACCCGCGAGGAACTCGAAGAGGTCCTCGAGGAGCGGCTGGCCGTTCTCCGCTCCGGGGCGATGAACCTCGCGGTTCATCCCCGGGACAGCCGCAAGAGCGCCTAGTCCCTGCGGGACTCGGCCGCGCGACACAACGACCGCGGGCGCCGTACGTGATCTCACGTGCGGCGCCCGCGGTCGTTGTGCGCTTGCTTGTCGTGTGCTGCGTTTCGGGGGCGAGCCGCCCCGCGGCTCACCGCGTCAGCGGCGGGCGGGGCTCGCGCGGGGTGTCGCCCGGCTCGTCGTGCCTGATCACCTCGCCCTGGACGATCTTGCCGTCCGGGCGGTGGATGCGCGCCTGCTGGAAGGCGTCACCGAACCCGCCGCGGGCGGAGTCGCGCAGCCTGCGCTCCAGGGACCGCTCGGCCCGCTTGCCCAGCGCCTTCTGGACCGGCGGGACCAGCAGGACGAGGCCGACGACGTCCGAGATCAGCCCCGGGATCATCAGCAGCAGTCCACCGAGCATCACGAAGCCGTTGCCGCTGCCGCCGGACGGGGAGCCGCCCCGCTGAAGCGCCTCGTTGAGGTTCTGGAAGGCCCGCCGGCCCGCCCGCTTGACCACCACCGAGCCGAGGACGACACCGGCGAGCAGCAGCAGGAAGACCACCAGCCCGCTCGTCGCGCCCGCGACCACGGTCAGCAGCCAGATCTCCAGCACCACCCACGCGGCGACCCCCAGCGGCAGGAAGGTCCGCAGCCGGGAGCGGCGGGGCCGGGCGGAGGAGGGAGAGGTCGGAGCGCCAGTCGTCATGCTCCCAGTGTGCCCGGCCGCGGCTCAGCGCGGGATAAGCGACCGGTCAGTCCTCGCCGTGGGGCTTCGCCCGGTCCGGCGCGGCGGCCGGGCCGCCCGGCTTCGCCTTGGCTGTGATCTTCTCGACGCGCTCCCCCACACCCCACGCCGTGACCCGCCACAGGGCCTCGACGAGGATGTCGCGGCTCATCTTGGAGTCGCCGAGTTCGCGTTCGACGAAGGTGATGGGGACCTCGACGACGTGGTAGCCGGCCTTCACGGCGCGGCGGGCCAGGTCGACCTGGAAGCAGTAGCCCTGGGAGGCGACCTCGTCGAGGCCGAGGCCTTCCAGGGTCTCGCGGCGGAAGGCCCGGTAGCCGCCGGTGATGTCGCGCAGCGGCAGGTCGAGCGCGAGGCGTGAGTAGAGGCTGCCGCCGCGGGAGATGAACTCGCGGGACTTGGGCCAGTTCACCACCCGGCCGCCGGGCACCCAGCGGGAGCCGAGGACCAGGTCGGCGCCCTTGAGGGCGGTCAGCAGCCGGGGCAGCTCCTCGGGCTGGTGGGAGCCGTCGGCGTCCATCTCGACGAGGACGCCGTAGTCGCGCTCCAGGCCCCAGCGGAAGCCCGCGAGGTAGGCGGCGCCCAGCCCTTCCTTGCCCTTGCGGTGCAGGACGTGCACCTGCTCGTCGCCGGCGGCCAGCTCGTCCGCGAGCTTGCCCGTCCCGTCCGGGCTGTTGTCGTCGGCCACGAGAACGTGCGCCTCGGGAACGGCCTTGCGCACCCGGCCGACGATGCTCTTGATGTTCTCCGCCTCGTTGTAGGTCGGGATGATCACCAAGGCCGTGCCGAGCGGACCGAACTGCCTCCCCTGGGCCTTGGCCGCGAGGGTCCCGTCGCCGTCGTTCACTGCTGCCCCTTCATGTCCGTACGCAGAGGTCCACCATAGTGGGCGCGGCCTGCGATGACGTGACAGGACGTTCGTATGGTGGTGTCGAATCCAGAAGAGTGGGGTAAGAGGCCGTATTTGGGCTCGTATGTACGGACGGGTACCCAGGGGCTGACGGTGTGCGCGGCGGATGGGGGCCCGGCGCCCTTCGGGCCGGCCCGGGACCCGCTGGCTGCGGGTCGGCCGAGGCCGTTGTCTACTGAGCGCCCGGGCCCCACCCGGGTCACACCTCCCCGACCGGCCGGAACGTTCCCTCGCCGGCGCGGGCGCTGAGCCTGGCTCCCTGACCCAGCGGCGCTCGGTGAGTGCGGACGTTCCCCGGTCGGGCGTCCGGTGGTGGACCCGCCGAACCTACCGGCCCCGGACCGTCGCCTGTCAACAGCCGTTCGACCTGCGCCGGAGCCCGTAACCCGCAGGTCAGGGCGGGGGTGGCACAGGTCGTGCGAGTCCGGGTCACCACCCTCGTGGAGCGGTGCGCGGTCCCCGGATCACTCGCCCGGCCGTACGTACACCGTCCGCCCGCCGACCACGGTGCGCAGGCAGACCGGCAGGTCCTGGCCGGGGGTGAGGTCGGGCAGTCCGGGGGTGCCGGAGCGGGGGTCGGTGGACCAGCGGGCCACCCGGTCGTCGGGGGCCTGCACGACCAGCTCGCCGGTGCGCCACACGGCGTAGTCCGCGGGCGCGCCGGGCACCAGGACGCCCGCGTCGTCGCGTCCGGCCGCGCGCCAGCCGCCACGGGTGTGGGCCGTGAAGGCGGCACGGACGGAGACGCGGTGCTCGGGGGTGTGGTGGAAGGCGGCCGCCCGGACCGTGCCCCACGGGTCGAGCGGGGTGACGGGGCTGTCGGAGCCGAAGGCGAGCGGGACGCCCGCGCGCAGCAGCGCGGCGAAGGGGTTGAGGGTGCGGGCCCGCTCGACGCCGAGGCGCTGGGCGTACATGCCGTCCTCGCCGCCCCACAGCGCGTCGAAGGCGGGCTGCACGGAGGCGGTCAAGCCCAGCTCGGCGAAGGCCGCGATCGTCTCGGGGGTGAGCATCTCGGCGTGCTCGACGCGGTGCCGGGCGGCGCGGACGCGCGCGAGGCCGACCTTCTCGGCGGCGGCGCGCACGCCGTCCACGACGGCGGTGACGGCGGCGTCGCCGATGGCGTGGAAGCCCGCCTGGAGGCCGGCCTCGGTGCAGGCCACGACGTGCGCGGCGACCGCGTCGGCGTCGAGGTAGGCGGTGCCGCCGTGCGCGGCGTCGGCGTACGGCTCGTGCAGACAGGCCGTGTGGGAGCCGAGGGCGCCGTCCGCGAAGAGGTCGCCGGCGGCGCCGGCCGCGCCGAGTTCCCGCGCCCGGTCGACGTTCTGTTCCGCCCAGTAGCCGATGACGCGCGGGCCGGGCTCCTCGGCGGCGAGGGCGAGCAGGCCCGTGAAGTCGTCCTCGGAGGAGATCTCCGGGCCGCCGCACTCGTGGACCGTGCCGATGCCGAGGGAGGCGGCACGGGCGAGGGCGGCGCGCTGGGCCTCGGTGCGCTGCTGCGGGGTGACGGCGCCGTACGCGGCGGCCCGGGCGGCGTGGTGGGCGTCGGCGGTCAGCGGGCCGTCGGTGGCGCCCAGGCCGGGCACGAGGTCCAGCAGGGCCGTGGTGACGACCGCCGAGTGCACGTCGATGCGGGACAGGTACAGGGGCCGCCCGCCGGTGGCCTCGTCGAGTTCGGCGCGGGTCGGGGGGCGGCCGCCGGGCCAGCGGGAGGCGTCCCAGCCGTGACCGAGCAGGACCCGGTCGTGCGGGCGGGCGGCGGCGAAGGCGCGGACGGCGTCCAGGGCCGCCTCCAGGGTGGGGGCGCCGGACAGGTCGAGGCCGGTGAGCGCGAGGCCGGTGCCGGTGGTGTGGACGTGGGCGTCCGTGAACGCGGGGGTGACGAGGGCGCCGTCCAGGTCGATCACCTCGTCGACGCCGTCGGCGAAGGCGTCGGCGGCGCCTTCGGAGCCGACCCAGGCGACCTGGCCGCGTTCGACGACCATGGCCGTGGCGAAGGGGTCGGCGGGGCTGTGGACCTCCCCGCGGCGCAGGAGGACGGTCTTCGGCTGGGCGGTGCGCTCACTCATGGGCACCAGTGTCGCGCCTGGGGAGCGCGGGTCCGCAGCCAGGTCGGTCAGATCCGCGGCGGCCGTGCCTCGTACGGCGTCGACAGCACCACCGTGGTCCGGGTGGACACGCCGGCCAGCGAGCGCAGGCGGGCCAGCAGTTCCTCCAGTTCGTGCGGGGTGGCCACGCGGACCTTGAGGATGTAGTTCTCGTCGCCCGCGACGCTGTGGCAGGCCTCGATCTCCGGCACCCCGGCGAGCCGCTCGGCGATGTCGTCGGGGGCGCTCGGGTCGAAGGGCTTGACCGAGATGAAGGCGGTCAGCGGCAGCCCGACGGCCTCCGGGTCGACGACCGCGGCGTACCCGCGGATGACGCCGCGCTGCTCCAGCCGGCGCACCCGCTGGTGCACGGCCGACGTGGACAGGCCCGTGGCCTTGCCCAGGTCTGTGTAGCTCATCCGCCCGTCCTTGACGAGCAGCTGCACGATCTGACGGTCCAGCTCCTCCATGGCGCAGAACCTACAGTGCCGCTGATCTCCTCGGATACCTGTGGAGGCCGGGTCATCCCCGGTTCGTGACGCGGGCGGGAGCCGGCCGTGAGCCGATCGGGGGACCCGGCGGGGCGGGCAGGGGCCCCCTCGGCGGGCACCCACGGAGGGCGTGTGACCAACGCCACACCGTCCGGGCGGCCTCCGTGATGTTCCCGTGATTACCCCGGAGACCGGGCGGGAAGTGCTTGCTGTGGTCGAGGCCGCAGCGCCTTCACGGCCCAGCCCTAGGGGGAGAATCCATGCAGAGTCTTAAGCGCCCTGGTCGTTCCGTGTCCAAGAGGCAGCAGCCGGTCGTCGAGCCCGAGCCGGAGGGCGTCGAACCCGACGCCTACGAGGACGGGGACGACGACTTCGACGCGTACGACACCTTCGAGATGTACCGGGTGATCTGCCCGGACTGCGCGCAGCCCATCGCGCTGCTCGCGGACGAGGAGGTCCTGCCGGAGCACGCGCTGTGCGCCTCGCCGTGGAACCCGTTCGGGCTCACGGTGTGCGCCGGCACCGGCCGCCGCGCCTCCGACGCCCGGCCCGCGGACGAGACCGCGGAGCCCCAGGAGCAGGACACCGCGCTGCTGCTGACGCTGCCTCAGGGCCTCGACTGGCGGACGCAGCCCTTCTCGCACGTCGGCGGCCCGGGCTCGCGCCCGATGCGCGTGCCGGCGATGCGCCGCCACGCCGCCTGAGCCGCGCTCCGCGCGGCCGGCGCCTTCCCGGCCACCACCGCCTCGCGCACGCGTCCCGCACCACGGCACCCCGTGTCGCCGCTGTCCGTCCCGCGCCACGGCAGTCCTGTGCTGCCGTGGTGCGGGTCCGGTGCGCCCCGGGGCGGTTTGACGGCGCCTCAGCGCGCGCCGGTGTGCGACGGGGGCGCCCGCGAACTCAGGCGCGATTCCGCCGACCGGTGACCTGAACGCCCCGCGGCGCGTTGGCCTGGTATGACCCCCACCTATTCGGCGACCGGACATCAGCGTCTCGTCTTCGTCCCGGCACCCGCAGAATCGGTTCCCCGTGCACAGGCCCCGCGGCAGCTCCAGGACCCGCCCATCTACCGGGAGTTGCTGCGGGTGTGGGCCGACCGGGGTCGTACCCTGCCGGGGCGTCACGACCCGGAGTGGGTGCGCCTCGCGGCACCGCTGGTGCGGCCAGGGCAGTTCAGCGGGTTTCGGGTCCCACCAGATGGCGGGCGATGACCATGCGCTGGATCTGGTTGGTGCCCTCGACGATCTGGAGGACCTTGGCCTCGCGCATGTAGCGCTCGACGGGGAAGTCGGCGGTGTAGCCGTAGCCGCCGAGGACCTGGACGGCGTCGGTGGTGACCCGCATCGCCGTGTCGGTGCAGTGCAGTTTGGCCATGGCCGCCTCGGCGGAGAAGGGCTTGCCCGCGTCCTTCAGCCGTGCCGCCGCGAGGTACAGCGCGCGTCCCGCCGCGACCTGCGTCGCCATGTCGGCCAGCATGAACCGGATGCCCTGGAAGCCGGCGACGGGCCGGCCGAACTGCCGCCGCTCGGCCGCGTACGCCACCGCCTCGTCCAGCGCGGCCTGGGCCAGGCCGATCGCGCAGGCCGCGATGCCCAGCCGTCCGGCGTCGAGCGAGGACAGCGCGATGGCGAACCCCTGCCCCTCCTCGCCGATACGCCGGTCGTCCCCGACCGCCACCCGGTCGAAGTGGACCTGCGCGGTCGGCGAGCCCTTGAGGCCCATCTTCCTCTCCGGCGGGGCGGCGCTCAGGCCGGCGGCGTCGCCGGGCACCAGGAAGGCGGTGATCCCGCGCGGTCCCTCGCCGCCGGTGCGGGCCATGACCGTGTAGAAGTCGGCGATGCCGCCGTGCGTGGTCCAGGCCTTGGTGCCGCTGATCACCCAGCCCGCCCCGGCGTCGTCGCGGACGGCCCGGGTGCGCAGCGACGCGGCGTCCGAGCCGGAGGACGGCTCGGACAGGCAGTACGCGCCGAGCAGGCCCTGGCCGAGCATCCCGGGCAGGTGCTCGGCCCGCTGCTGCTTGGTGCCGTAGGCGGCGAGGGCGTGACAGGAGAGCGTGTGCACGCTGACGCCGAGCCCGACGGTGAGCCGGGCGGCGGCGAGTTCCTCCAGGACCTGGAGGTAGACCTCGTACGGCTGGTCGCCGCCGCCGTGCTCCGCCGGGTACGGCAGTCCGAGCAGCCCGGACTCCGACAGCAGGCGGAACAGCTCGCGCGGGAAGCGGCCGGCGTCCTCCTCGGCGGCCGCCGTCGGCGCGACCTCCCGGTGGGCGATGTCGCGGACGAGCGCGAGCAGGTCCCGGGCCTCGTCCGAGGGCAGGTGACGGTCCACCGGCATGGCGACCTCCTTGTCGGCTCCGGCCGCGAAAGCCTGCTGACCAGCGGCTGCGCTGGGAGTATGCCCCGGCGAGGGCGCGGCATCACGGGACGGCGGGGACCCTCGCCCTGCCGGCGCAGGCCCGGCCCCCGCCCCTACGCCTCCCGGCGCGCCGGTTCCGGGGCCGGGAGGGTCGGGGTCAGTTCCTCGATGGCGCGCAGGGTGCCGCCGAGCATCTTGACCAGCAGGTCGCGCATCGTGGCGCGGGAGAGTTCCGGGCGGTCGATCCAGTCGAGGGTTGCGCCCTCGACCGCGCACACCCAGGCGAGCAGGCCCATGCGGGCGGGCGGGGCGATGTCGGTGCGGCCGTAGGCGCCCTCGGCGATGGTCGCGACGATCGCCTCGCGGACCGAGTCGCGGATGGCGTGCACCTCGGTGTCGAAGCCGACACCGCCGCTGACGATGGTGCGGTAGGCGGCGTGGTTGTGCTCGGCGTAGCGCAGGTAGCCGTCGATCGTGCGGTGGACCCGGTCCACCTGTGGCAGTTCCACGCCGCTCGCCGCGAAGGCGACCAGGTCGGCCACGGAGTCCTGGACGATGGCCAGGTAGTAGCCCCGCTTGGACTGGAAGTAGTAGTAGATCAGCCCCTTGGCGACACCGGCCTGCCGGGCGATGTCGTCCATCGAGAGGGCGTCGTACGACGTGTCGGCGAACAGCCTCCGGCCGATCGCGAGGAGCTCGGCGCGGCGTGCCAGCGAACGCTCGGTGCCGCGGGCCCGGGGACGGGGAACGGCATCGTGCTGACGGCTGATATTCAATTTCGACCCTGGATTCCTACGGGCGGCGGGACCTCCGCAGTATGGCAGGTCGGTTATGTCTCAGGTCACAGCGGACCGGTGTGCGGGATCACACCAGTCCGAGCTGGGTGACGAGCATCGCCAGGACCACGACGAGGGTCCAGCCCAGGGCGTGTTCGAGGATCTTCGGTCCGTCCTCCTTCGGCCCTCCGGTGCGGGTGCGGGCGCGGGCGGCGGTGGCGGAGTGTGCGCTCATGGTGTCTCGCTCGGGATCGTGCGGGATCGTGCGGTCGGTCCTCCACCTTGCCACCGTCCGCGCCCGGGGCGGACCGAGATGTTGCTCACGTGGTCCGCGTCACCTCGGCCCGCACCGTGGCACGCGTCACCTCAGCGCACGCCGACCGCGGCGAGCGCCTTGCGCTGGAGCGGGCTGGGGTGCGCGGGGAAGTAGAGGTAGCAGACGCCGCCGGTGCCGGAGACGACCTTGCCGGAGGCGTTGTACCGCTTGGTGCGCAGCCAGATGTTCTCGAACTCCCGCCGCAGGTAGACGCGGCGCACCGCCTCGTCGCTCGGCGAGGCCGGGTCGTTGGCGATCACGTCGCCTTCGGCGGTGAAGCCGATCACCGTCATCAGGTGGCCGGAGGTGCCGTAACCCGCGCCGGTCAGCTCCGTCTTGAGGAAGGACTGCGACGTTATGGCCGGGATGCCCGCGGCGATCAGCGTCTCCAGGTCGGTGAGCGAGCCGAGCCGGGTCACCACGCCCTGGAGGCCGTCGAAGGTGGCGGCGTAGGCGGCGTTGAACGGCCAGTTGCCGCAGCCGGCGTACTGGTAGTCGTAGGTGTACCGGGCGGCGTGGCAGATCTGCGGGTCGGCGTAGGACGGGTCGACCCAGGACAGCTGTTCCTCGGTGAGCCGGCCGCCCCAGTACTCGATGATCATCTGCGAGGAGGTGGGGCTGCACCAGGCCTCGCCGCCGTTGTCGTACTCGGGGTACTGGCCCTTGTGGATCTCCTGCGAGTAGCGCGGGACGGTCAGTTCGCGGGCGAGGCCGGGCGTGGAGGCGGGGACGGTGAAGCGGTCGGGGACGTCGGAGCCCATCGCGCCGACGCGCCACACCTTCGGGGTGGTGCCGGAGCCGGGGCGGCGGTAGAGGGTCAGGCGCAGGCGGTAGGAGACCAGGCGCAGTCCGGAGGCGGGCTCGTCGACGGCGAAGGTGTCCGTCCAGATGCTGCTCTTGCCGTCGCTCTGGTCGTCGACGGAGGTGCGGCGGATGTCCTCGTCGCCGGCGGCCCAGCGGCCCATCACGTACCAGGGCGTGTCGGTGCCGTCGGAATAGGTGCCCTGGAGTTCGGTCTGGAGCCAGGTGCCGGCCGGGGTGTGCGCGTTCCAGGAGGCGATGACCTCGGTGGCGGGCACGGACAGCCGGTGGACCGGCGAGGTCCAGGTGGCGTACTCCCAGGTGGCGGTGCGGCCGGTGTGCGGGTCGGTGTAGTCGGTGGTGCCGGCGGCCGTGCCGATCACGAGGCCGGGCCGGGCGCCGGCGACGGCGCGGGTGCCGTGGGCGGTGCCGCCGCGCCAGTCGGTGTAGGTCGTCCAGGCACGGTTGTCGACCGGCCGGGCCGCGGCCGCCTTGTCACGGTCCTCGACGGCGGCGGCGGTGCCGGCCATGGCCGGGACCGCTCCGCCGGCCACCGCGGCGGCGATCGCCGCGGTCAGAAGGGTTCTGCGGGACGGCTGTTCGGCTCTGCTCATCGGCGGGAAACCCCCAGGTGTCCGGGTCGGGGCACATCCAGTGGACGGTCATGTCCGCGTGCGTGCGCCAACTATGGCGGGCCAAGGGCCCCGCTGC
This sequence comes from Streptomyces griseosporeus, assembly GCF_014656055.1. GTDB lineage: Bacteria > Actinomycetota > Actinomycetes > Streptomycetales > Streptomycetaceae > Streptomyces > Streptomyces griseosporeus. Next base: position 427,275 of record NZ_BNBR01000007.1, on the reverse strand, counting down.
CAGCACTTCGGGGCATGCCGGGCGCACCAATATTGGTCTCCACCACTGGCGTGACCTGGGCGGCGGCGCCGCACCGGAGGCGTCGCCCGACCGCCGTAGACTCGGCGCGGCCCTGTCGGACGCACCCTGGGGGACGACCATCGAACGCCTCGCCGCCCTCCTGCGCGGCCTGCCACCGTCCTGCGGGCCGGTCCGCCTGGTCGCCGTCGACGGGCACGCCGGGTCCGGGAAGTCGACGTTCGCCGGGCGGCTGGCCGAGGCCCTCGGCGGCGCTCCGGTGCTGCGCCTCGACGACATCGCCAGCCACGAGGAGCTGTTCGGCTGGACCGGGCGGCTGCGGGAACAGGTGATCGAGCCGCTGTCGCGCGGGGAGAGCGCGCACTACGCGCCCTACGACTGGCGGGCCCGCCGGTTCGGGGCGCCGCGCCCCCTGCCGGCCGCCCCCGTCGTACTGATCGAGGGCGTGGGCGCCGGCCGCCGAGCGCTGCGCCCCCTCCTCGCGCGTCTGCTGTGGATGGAGCTGCCTGCCGAGGTGTCCTGGGCGCGGGGACGCGCGCGGGACGGGGCGGAACAGCGGGAGTTCTGGGACGGATGGGTCCGTGCCGAGCGGGAGCACTTCGCGGCGGACCCTTCACGACCGTACGCGCATCTGCTGGTGCGACAGGTGACACAGGGGTACGAGATGCTCCCGGGGCCCGCCGCGGAGGACCCGGACCTCACCCACGGTGACGGACCCGCCGCAGTGTGATGAAGTGGTGAAGACCCTTGCGCGGGAAACACCAGGAGGTCCTCAACTCGGCTTGACCCAGGGCCCGTACAGGACTTACGTTCTCAATGTGCGGCAATCGAAGCCGCCGACAGACGCGAAGCCCCCGGTTGTTCCCCCGTGATCGGGGGCTTCGTTCTGTCCGCACACCGTCCCGCGCCCCTCTTCGCGGACGCTGCGTGACGTCGCCCGCTCACCCACGGTCACCACCGCGTGTGCGCCCCCGTCCGCTCCCACCTCGCCGAACGCACCCCACGCACCCTTCGGCGGCACTGTTCCCGCGGGTACGATGCCCTCGGTGCGACCTACGGACGGCTGTCACGCGCACCTTGCAACTCCGTTCCGCGGCACAGCGGTTCGACGAAGGAAGCCGACGGGCGACGGCCGGACGGCACACCGACGGGGGCACGGTCTGTGGGGGACGTGATGGACTTCGGCATGCAGGGCCCCGACGGCCCGGCCGACCTCGCCTGGCTGCGAGGCGTGGACGCCTACACCATGGGCGCCTATCCGCAGGCGGAGGAGGAGTTCCGGGCGGCGGTGCGGATCGACTCGGGGATGGCCGACGCCTGGCTCGGGCTGCACGCGCTGCGCGTGGACACGACGACGGCGCTGCTGCGGATGTACCGCCACCGCGACCGCTTCGGCGAGCAGCGTACCCGGCACCGCCGCACCCTCAACTCCTGGTACTGGCTGGGCTGGTGGGTGCAGCCGGTGCTGGAGAGCCCCCGTGACCTGCTGCTCGCGCACGCCTCCCACTGGCTCGACGGCCGGCACGTCCCCGAACTGGACCGGGCCCTCGCCGGGCTGCCGCCGGTCGACACCGACCAGCAGGTCCGCTTCCTGCACGCCTGCCGCGCCTATCTGGTCAAGGACTGGGAGCAGCTGGTCCGGCACACCGACCCGCTGATCGACGATCCGCTGCTGGGCATCGAGGCCGGGCTGTTCGGCGGCATGGCCCGGGTCCGGCTGGAGATGTACGGGCAGGCCGAGCCGCTGCTGTCGGCCGCGCTGATGCGCTGCCGCAGCGAGCAGCCGCAGCGCAAGGAGCTGCGCTACTGGCTGGCCCGGGCGCACGAGGGCACCGGCCGCTCCGCCGCCGCGCTGCCGCTGTACCGGGCGGTGCACCGCGTGGACCCGGCCTTCATGGACACCGCGGCCCGCCTCGCGGCGATCGCCGAGGGCGACGGGTACGACGACCCGGCCGACCTCGCGGGGATCGTGCTCGCCGGGGCGGGCGGGGACGGGCTGGACGGACCCGACGGCCTGGACCCGCTGTACGACACCGAGGGCCGCGACCTGAAGGTGTCCGACCCGGAGCCACCCGCCGGTCCGCTGCCCTCGGCGGCCGATCCCGCGGTGCGCGAGAAGACCGCCGTCGCGCCGGTCACGCTGCCCGCGGGGCCGACCGACCCGGGCTTACTGGAGGAGGCGCTCGCCGAGCTGGAGCGCATGGTGGGGCTGGAGCCGGTCAAACGCCAGGTGAAGGCGTTGTCGGCGCAGCTGAACATGGCCCGGCTGCGCGCCGGGCAGGGGCTGCCGGTGCAGCCGCCGAAACGGCACTTCGTCTTCTCCGGCCCCTCCGGCACCGGCAAGACCACCGTCGCCCGTATCCTCGGCCGGGTCTTCTACGCCCTCGGCTTGCTCGGCGGCGACCATCTCGTGGAGGCGCAGCGGGCCGACCTGGTCGGCGAGTACCTCGGGCAGACCGCCGTGAAGGCCAACGAGCTCATCGACTCCGCGCTCGGCGGGGTCCTCTTCGTCGACGAGGCCTACTCGCTGTCCAACTCGGGCTACGGCAAGGGGGACGCGTACGGCGACGAGGCGCTGCAGGTGCTGCTGAAGCGGGCCGAGGACAACCGCGACCACCTGGTGGTGATCCTGGCCGGCTACCCGGAGGGCATGGACCGGCTGCTCGCCGCCAACCCCGGACTGTCCTCCCGGTTCACCACCCGCGTCGACTTCCCCTCCTACCGGCCGCTGGAACTCACCGAGATCGGCAAGGTGCTCGCCGCGGAGAACGGCGACCAGTGGGACGAGGAGGCCCTGGACGAGCTTCGGTCGATCGCCGGGCACGTCGTGGACCAGGGCTGGATCGACGAGCTGGGCAACGGGCGGTTCCTGCGGACGCTGTACGAGAAGAGCTGCGCCTACCGCGACCTGCGGCTGTCAGCGTACCCGGGCCCGCTGTCCCGGGAGGACCTGGCGACCCTGCGGCTGCCGGACCTGATGCAGGCGTACGGAGAGGTGCTGAGCGGGCGGGGGCCGCAGGATCCGCTGGCCTAGCGGGTGCGGATCGCGCGGCCCCCGCATCCGGTCAGGAGGCCAGCACCTGCTCCTGTTCCTCCCGCGACTCGCGGTGCGCCGGGTCGCGCACCTCGCCCACCAGGAGTTCCAGTACGTCCTCCAGCGCGGCCAGGCCCAGCACCCTGCCGCTCGCGTCGGCGACCTGGGCCAGGTGGGTGGCCGCGCGGCGCATGACCGTGAGGGCGTCGTCGAGGGGCAGCTCGGCGCGCAGGGTGGTCATGGGGCGCCAGATGTGCTGGGGCACCGCGCGCTCGGAGTCCTCCAGGTCGAGGACGTCCTTCACATGCAGGTAGCCCATGAAGGCGCCGGACTCCGTGGCGATGGGGAAGCGGGAGTAGCCGGTGCGGGCGGTGAGGTCGACGATCTGGCCCGGGGTGACCGAGGGCCTGACCGTGATCAGGTCCTCCCGCTTCAGCAGGACGTCCGTCACCGGGCGGGAGCCCAGCTCCAGTGCGTCCTCCAGCCGCTCCTGCTCCTCGGGGTCGAGGAAGCCGGCCTGGCCGGAGTCCTCCAGCAGGCGGTTGAGCTGCTCGCTGGTGACGACGGCCTCGACCTCGTCCTTCGGCTCGACCCGGAACAGCCTGAGGATGGCCTGGGCGCACGCGCCGAGGGACACCGTGATCGGCTTGCACAGGCGGGCGAACCACACCAGCCCGGGGCTCAGCCACAGCGCGGCCTTCTCCGGGGCGGCCATGGCGAGGTTCTTCGGGACCATCTCGCCGATGACGAGGTGGAAGAAGACGACCGCCGCGAGGGCGATGACATAGCCGAGCGGGTGGATCATGCCGTGCGGCAGGTGGATCCACTCGAAGACCGGCTCCAGCAGATGGGCGACGGTCGGTTCGGCGACCGCGCCCAGGGTCAGCGAGCAGACGGTGATGCCGAACTGGGCGGCGGCCATCATCTGCGGCAGCCGCTCCAGTCCGTACAGCACCTGCCGGGCCCGGGCGGTGCCCAGCGGCTCGATCTGGCTGCGGCGGACGGAGACCAGCGCGAACTCGGCGCCGACGAAGAAGCCGTTGGCGAGGACGAGCAGCGCGGCGAAGACGAGCTGGAGGACGGTCATCGGGCGGCCTCCATCACGTTCACGACCGGCGTCGTGCGCACCAGGCGGACCCGCTCGGCGCGGTAGTGGCCGACCTGGCGCACGGAGAGCCGCCAGCCGGGCAGCTCGGCCCGGTCGCCGGGGGCGGGGATCCGGCCGAGCAGGTCGGCGACGAGGCCGGCGACCGTCTCGTACGGCCCCTCGGGCACGACGAGGCCTATGCGCTGCAGGCCGTCGACGCGGACCCCGCCGTCGACGTCCCAGGCGGGCCGGCCGTCCTCCGGCGGGGCCGGGGCCAGCTCGGGCAGGTCCTGCCCGTCGTGCTCGTCGCGGACCTCGCCGACGAGTTCCTCGACGATGTCCTCCAGGGTGACCACGCCCGCCGTGCCGCCGTACTCGTCGACGACGACGGCGATGGGCTGCTCGCTGCGCAGTCGGGCCAGCAGCGGCTTCACCGGCAGGGTCTCGGGCACGAGCAGCGCGGGGCGGGCGATCCGCCCGACGGGGGTGCGCAGCCGGTCGTGGACCGGGACGGCCAGGGCGTCCTTGAGGTGCGCCATGCCGACGATCTCGTCGATCTTCTCCCGGTAGACGGGGAAGCGGGACAGGCCGGTGGCGCGGGTCAGGTTGACGACGTCCTCGGCGGTGGCCGACGACTGCAGGGCGCTGACCTTCACGCGCGGGGTCATCACGTGCTGCGCGGTGAGCTCGCCCAGCGACAGGGTCCGTACGAACAGGTCGGCGGTGTCCTGCTCCAGCGCGCCGGCCTGCGCGGAGTGCCGGGCCAGCGAGACCAGCTCGCCGGGGGTGCGGGCGGAGGCCAGCTCGTCGGTCGGCTCGACGCCGAGCGCCCGCACGAGGCGGTTGGCGACGGCGTTGAGCGCGGCGATGACCGGCCGGAACAGACGGGAGAAGACGTGCTGGGGGCCGGCGACGAAGCGCGCGACCTGGAGCGGCTTGGAGACCGCCCAGTTCTTCGGCACCAGCTCGCCGATCACCATCTGCACGGCGGAGGCCAGCAGCATGCCGACGACCACGGCGACCCCGCCGACGGCACCCTGGGGGATGCCGATCGCGGTGAACGGGCCGTGCAGCAGCTGGGCGAGGGCCGGTTCGGCGAGCATGCCGACGACCAGGGAGGTGATGGTGATGCCGAGCTGGGTGCCGGACAGCTGGAAGGACAGGTGCTTCAGCGACTCCACGACCGTACGGGCGCGGGTGTCGCCCTCGGCGGCGGCCTTCTCGGCCTCCGGGCGCTCGACCGTGACGAGGCCGAACTCGGCGGCGACGAAGAAGCCGTTGGCGAGGATGAGCAGGAACGCGGCTGCCAGGAGCAGCAGGGGGATGGTCATGATGCCGCCGCCTCCGCGTGCGCGCGGACCGGGTCCGCGGTATGTCGGGAGGGGGCGGCGCAGGTACTACAGGACGATCCGTCCATCGCCGGAGAGGGTCACTCCTCGGGTAGCAGGAACCCCCGGGCGCCGGGCGGCGCTCAGGGGCGGAGGCGCAGCGAAAAACGTCTCCGCCCCCAGATTAATCAAGACAGGGGCGACTGCGGCAGGGTGGACGTCCCCGAGTGGGCCCCGAGTCACCCCTGAGCCGCCCCTGATGCGGGTCGGTCAGCCCTGGCCGGGCTCCTGGACCGTGCGGGCCTCGACGAGCGCGCTCAGGGTGCGGGCGTCGGCGACGGCCCGCTCCTTGTTGATGCCGGGCTGGATGCCGAGCGCGGGCAGGCTGGTGCCGTCGCTGAGGTTGAGGAAGACCCAGGGGTCGCCGACCCGCAGGTTCACCTTGAGGATCTCCGCCCACTCCAGCCGGCGGGTGCCGGCGAAGTTGACGACGGTCACCCCGGACTCCTCGGCGACGACCTTGGGCCGGGACAGCCACAGCAGCACGCCGGCGATCAGCGCGCCGGTGAAGACGAAACTGAGCTTCTCCCCCGGGCCGAGCTGCTCCAGGAGCAGCCCGACCGTCGAGATCACCACGAAGATCACCGCGGCGGCGGTGAGCAGCACCACGCGGGTGCGGGCCGGCCGGAAGGTGACGGGGAGGTCGGGCAGGGGCGGGAGGTCGGACATGTGGGGCCTCTTAGAGACGGCAGGCGTGGATGGCCGTGGTCAGGATGGCCCGCGCGCCGATCGCGTACAGGTCGTCCATGATCCGCTGGGCCTCCTTGGCCGGGACCATGGCGCGCACGGCGACCCAGCCCTCGTTGTGCAGCGGGGAGACGGTCGGCGACTCCAGGCCGGGGGTGAGGGCGACGGCCTTCTCCAGCTGCTCGACACGGCAGTCGTAGTCCATCATCACGTACGTCCGGGCCACGAGGACGCCCTGCAGGCGGCGCAGGAACTGCTGCACCTTGGGCTCCTCGGCGTCCGCGCCGGTACGGCGGATGACGAGGGCCTCGGACTTCATGATCGGCTCGCCGAAGACCTCCAGGCCGGCGTTGCGCAGCGAGGTGCCGGTCTCGACGACGTCGGCGATGGCGTCGGCGACGCCCAGCTCGATGGCGGTCTCGACGGCGCCGTCGAGGTGGACGACGGAGGCGTCGATGCCCTGCTCGGCCAGGTGCTGGGTGACGATCCCCTCGTAGGAGGTGGCGATCGTGCGGCCCTTGAGGTCGGCGACGCCGCCGGCGGTGCCGGGCTTGGCGGCGAAGCGGAAGGTGGAGCGGGCGAAGCCCAGCGGGAGGATCTCCTCGGCGTCGGCGCCGGAGTCGATCAGCAGGTCGCGTCCGGTGATGCCGATGTCGAGCTTGCCGGAGGAGACGTAGATCGCGATGTCGCGGGGGCGGAGGTAGAAGAACTCGACCTCGTTCTCCGGGTCGACGATCCGCAGTTCCTTGGACTCGCGGCGCTGCTGGTAGCCGGCCTCATGCAGCATCTCCGCCGCAGGGCCTGAGAGGGAACCCTTGTTGGGGACGGCGATGCGCAGCATGAGGTCGGCTTCCTTTGTGTGAAGGGGAGTGTGGTTACGGCTTCTTACGGCTTCGCGGGCGGGCGGATCACAGGTGGGCGTAGACGTCGTCCAGGGAGATCCCGCGGGCGACCATCATCACCTGGACGTGGTACAGCAGCTGCGAGATCTCCTCGGCGGCCGCCTCCTTGCCCTCGTACTCGGCGGCCATCCAGACCTCGGCGGCCTCCTCGACGACCTTCTTGCCGATGGCATGGACGCCCTTGCCCACCAGTTCGGCGGTGCGGGAAGTGGCGGGATCGCCGGTGGCGGCCTTGTGCTGGAGCTCGGTGAAGAGCTCCTCGAACGTCTTCTTGGACATGGTGGTCCTAACCCTACGCGGTGCGGGCCACTCCTCAGTGCCAGGGTTCGGATACTGAGCGGAGCGTCGTCGCGGTCGCCACCGCAGCGGTCACCGCCTCGTGCCCCTTGTCCTCGCTGGAGCCCTCAAGCCCGGCCCGGTCCAGGGCCTGCTGCTCGTCGTCACAGGTGAGGACGCCGAAGCCGACGGGGACGCCGGTCTCGACGGAGACCTGGGTCAGACCCTGGGTGACGCCCTGGCACACGTAGTCGAAGTGCGGGGTGCCGCCGCGGATGACGACGCCGAGGGCGACGACCGCGTCGTACCCGCGCTTGGCCATGACCTTGGCGGCCACCGGCAGTTCCCAGCTGCCGGGGACGCGCAGCAGGGTCGGCTCGTCGATGCCCATCTCGTGCAGGGCGCGCAGGGCGCCGTCCACCAGGCCGTCCATCACCTTTTCGTGCCACTGTGCCGCGATGACGGCGACCCGCAGGTCGCCCGCGTTGCGTACGGACAGTTCCGGTGCGCCCTTGCCGCTCACGTCGTGTCTCTCCTTGCCGTGTCTTTACTGGTTGCCGCAGGTGGAGGCCGCGGCGGGGGCCGCGTCCAGCCAGGGCAGGTCGTGGCCCATCCGGTCCCGCTTGGTGCGCAGGTAGCGGAGGTTGTGCTCGCCGGCCGTCACGGGCATCGGCTCGCGGCCGGTGACCTCGATGCCGTGCCGGAGCAGCGCGTCGCTCTTGTCGGGGTTGTTGGTCATCAGGCGGACGCTCGCCACCCCGAGGTCGGCGAGGATCTGCGCGCCGGCGGCGTAGTCGCGGGCGTCGGCCGGCAGGCCCAGCTCCAGGTTGGCGTCCAGGGTGTCGCGGCCGCGTTCCTGCAGCTCGTAGGCGCGCAGCTTGGACATCAGGCCGATGCCGCGTCCTTCGTGGCCCCTCAGGTAGACGACGATGCCGCGCCCGGCGGCCTGGATGCGGTCCAGGGCGGTGTCCAGCTGGGGTCCGCAGTCGCAGCGCAGCGAGCCGAAGACGTCGCCGGTGAGGCATTCGGAGTGGACGCGGACAAGGACGTCGCGGCCGTCGCCGATCTCGCCGTGGACGAGGGCGACGTGCTCGACGCCGTCGACGGTGGAGCGGTAGCCGTACGCGGTGAAGGTGCCGTGCGCGGTGGGCAGGCGGACCTCGGCCTCGCGGCGGACGGTCGGCTCGGCGCTGCGGCGGTAGGCGATCAGGTCCTCGATGGAGATGATCGTCAGGCCGTGCTTACGGGCGAACGGGATCAGCTCGGGCAGCCGGAGCATGCGGCCGTCCTCGCCGGCGATCTCGACGATGGCGCCGGCCGGGCGCAGTCCGGCGAGCCGGGCGAGGTCGACGGCGGCCTCGGTGTGGCCGTTGCGCGTGAGTACGCCGCCGGAGCGGGCGCGCAGCGGGAAGATGTGGCCGGGGCGGACCAGGTCGGTGGGCTCGGCGGCGCCGCTCGCCAGCAGCCGCAGGGTGGTGGCGCGGTCGGAGGCGGAGATGCCGGTGGTGACGCCGTGCGCGGCGGAGGCGTCGACGGAGACGGTGAAGGCGGTCTTCATCGACTCGGTGTTGTCCTGGACCATCTGCGGCAGGTCGAGCCGGTCGAGTTCGTCGCCCTCCATGGGGGCGCAGATCAGGCCGCGGCACTCGCTCATCATGAAGGCGACGATCTCCTCGGTCGCCTTCTCCGCGGCGATGACGAGGTCGCCCTCGTTCTCGCGGTCCTCGTCGTCGACGACCACGACCGGGCGGCCGGCGGCGATGTCGGCGATGGCCTGCTCGACGGGGTCGAGCCGGAAGTCCTCGATGCCGTCGGTGGGGTGGAGGATCGGTGCCGTGGTCATGCCGGGGCTCCTTCCAGGGCGGGCTGCGGGCTCCGGCGGGAGCGCAGCCACCAGTCGCGCATGCCCCACAGGACGAGCGCGCCGTAGATGACGTAGACGAAGCCGGAGAAGGCGTAGCCGTTGGCGAAGTTCAGGGGGACGCCGACGAGGTCGACCAGCAGCCAGGCGAACCAGAACTCGACCATGCCCTTGGCCTGGGCGTACATGGCGACGACGGTGCCGACGAAGATGTAGGCGTCGGGCCAGGGGTCCCAGGACAGGGACGGGTAGGCCTTGAAGAGCAGGGCGACGGCGACGGTGCCCGCGGCGGCCGCGGCGAGCATGGCGGCGCGCTCGCGCCAGGTGGCGAAGCGGACGCTGATCCGGCCGTCGTCGGCGCCGCCCTTGCCGCGCTGCCACTGCCACCAGCCGTACAGGGCGACGGCCATGACGACGACCTGCTTGCCGGCGCTGCCGGCGAGGTGGCCGTAGAAGGCGGTGAAGAGGACCAGGCCGGAGAGGAACTGCACGGGCCAGGTCAGCAGGGCGCGGCGCCAGCCGAGGGCGAGGGCGGTCAGGCCGAGGATGTTGCCGGTCATGTCGGACCAGATGATGTGCTGGCCGAAGAGGGTGAAGGCCTCGGTGTTGAGCCAGTTCACTGCGCTGCCCCCCGGGTGCCGAGCAGCCGCTCGACGTACTTGGCGACGACGTCCACCTCGAGGTTGACCGGGTCGCCGGGCTGCTTGAGGCCGAGCGTGGTCAGGGCGAGGGTGGTCGGGATGAGGCTGACCGTGAAGTAGTCCGGTCCGGCGTCGACGACGGTGAGGCTGATGCCGTCGACCGTGATGGAGCCCTTCTCGACGACGTACCGCGTGAGGTCGGCGGGGAGGGAGATCTTGACGAGCTCCCAGTTGTCGGAGGGCTTGCGCTCCAGGATCTCGCCGGTGCCGTCGACGTGGCCCTGCACGATGTGGCCGCCGAGGCGGGCGCCGAGGGCCATGGGGCGTTCGAGGTTGACGCGGGAGCCGACGGTGAGGGCGCCGAGGCTGGAGCGGTTCAGGGTCTCCGCCATGACGTCGGCGGTGAACTCGTCGCCCTCGTGCTCGACGACGGTGAGGCACACGCCGTTGACGGCGATGGAGTCGCCGTGTTTGGCGTCCTCGGTGACGACGGGGCCGCGCAGGCGGAAGCGACAGGCGTCGTCGAGGGTCTCGACGGCCGTGACCTCGCCCAGCTCTTCGACGATTCCGGTGAACACTTCCCGGGTCCTCCTGCCTCTTCGGGCACGGACTCCGGGGCTGTCGATGACGACAGAGTGAACAGGTGAGCACACGGAAAGCGACGCCGAAGAGGACCCGTCCGCACACGGACGAGCCCAGAACTACGGCGGCGCGCATGAACGCATGCCCGCCCGCCGCGCACTGCCTCCCATCCGGACTTTAACCGTCGGTCCAGGAATTTCACCTGGTCAACCGGCCGCTGGAGGCGACCGGGTCGCGGACTGTAACCGCCGGTTCGGACTTTCACCGACCCCGGAGTGCGCTGCTTCTGGTACAGGGCCAGTGTGCCACGGCCGCCATGCGTCCATGCGGGTGATCTGTGTGGGGTGGCTCACAAGTCCTCCCGTCGAGCCCTTCCCGCACCCCTCAAGAGCATTGGTCCATACCTATTGACGCACTGGTCTAGTCCTCTCTAGGGTCTGCCCAACTTCCGTGGAGAGGAACCGACTTTGCTGTCCCCCACACGTCCTCGTCATCGCGCGAGACCCGCCCTGCTCGCGGGCGCCGCGGCGGTCGCGGGCCTGCTCGTGGCCGGCCTCCCGGCGACCGTCTCGCACGCCGCCGACCAGGAGTCCTGCCGCCCCGACGGGCTGTACCAGACGCCCGGCGTCTCCGTCCCGTACTGCTCGGTCTACGACGAGGCCGGCCGGGAGAAGATGGGCGCCGACCACCAGCGCCGGGTGATCGGCTACTTCACCGGCTGGCGCACCGGCAAGGACGGCACTCCGGCCTACCTCGCCCCGGACATCCCGTGGGACAAGGTCACCCACGTCAACTACGCGTTCGCGCACGTCGACGGGGGCAACCGGATCTCCGTCGGGGCGGACGGCCCGGCGAACGCGGCGACCGGGATGACCTGGCCCGGCGTGGCCGGCGCGGACATGGACCCGGCACTCCCCTACAAGGGCCATTTCAACCTGCTGAACAAATTCAAGAAGCAGCACCCGAACGTCAAGACGCTGATCTCCGTCGGCGGCTGGGCGGAGACCGGCGGCTATTTCGACGACAACGGCACCCGGGTGAACTCGGGCGGCTTCTACGCGATGGCGACGAACGCCGACGGCTCGGTCAACCAGGCCGGCATCGACACGTTCGCGGACTCGGCCGTCGATTTCGTCAGGAAGTACGGCTTCAACGGCGTCGACATCGACTACGAGTACCCGACCACGATGAAGGACGCGGGCAACCCGCTCGACTGGTCGCTGTCCAACCCGCGGCGGGCCGGGCTGGTCAAGGGCTACGCGGCGCTGATGAAGACCCTGCGCGAGCGGCTGGACCGGGCGGGCGCGGCGGACGGCCGGCACTATCTGCTGTCTGTGGCGGCGCCCTCGTCGGGATACCTGCTGCGCGGCATGGAAACTTTCCAGGTCCAGAAGTACCTGGACTACGTCAACATCATGTCGTACGACCTGCACGGCGCCTGGAACGAGTACGTCGGCCCGAACGCCTCCCTCTTCGACGACGGAAAGGACGCCGAACTCGCCGCGGCGGGCGTGTATTCCACGTCCCAGTACGGCGGAATCGGCTACCTGAACACCGACTGGGCCTATCACTACTTCCGCGGCTCGATGCCGGCGGGCCGGATCAACATCGGGCTGCCCTATTACACCCGCGGTTTCAAGAACGTCACCGGCGGCACGGACGGCCTGTGGGGCAGGGCGGCCACCACCTCCTGCCCGGCCGGCTCCGGGCTGACCAAGTGCGGTGACGGCGCCACCGGCATCGACAACCTCTGGCACGACCTGGACACCAACGGGCAGGAGGCGCCCGCCGGTTCGAACCCGATGTGGCACGCCAAGAACCTGGAGAAGGGCATCGTCGGCGACTACGTCACCCGGTACGGCTTCCCCAGCGGCACCAAGCTGACCGGCACGTACGCGCGCAAGTACGACGCCACGCTGGTCGCGCCCTGGCTGTGGAACGCCGAGAAGAAGGTCTTCCTGTCCACCGAGGACGAGCAGTCGGTGAACGCCAAGGCCGACTACGTCGTCTCGCGCGGCATCGGCGGCACGATGGTGTGGGAGCTGGCCGGCGACTACGGCTGGAACGCGGCCAAGGGGCAGTACGAGCCGGGCTCGACGCTGACGTCCGCGATGTACGAGAAGTTCAAGGCGGCCTCCCCCTACGGGGCGAAGCGGTCGACGATCGACCTGCCGGCCGAGGCGCTGAAGATCGGCGTCGACTTCGGGCAGTTCCCGCTCGGCGACTCCAACTACCCGATCAGCCCCAAGCTGAAGATCACCAACAACACGTCGGTGACCCTGCCGGGCGGCACGGAGTTCCGGTTCGACTACGGCACCTCGGCACCCGGCAACGCCAAGGACCAGTCCGGGTGGGGTACGACGGTGATCCGCAGCGACCACACCGGGTCGAACGTCGGCGGCCTCAAGGGCGACTACCACCGCGTCTCGCTGAAGCTGCCGAGCTGGCAGACGCTGGCTCCGGGCGCGTCGGTGGAGCTGGACTTCGTGTACTACCTGCCGGTGTCGACGCCGTCGAACTGGACGGTGACCTTCGGCGGGAAGACGTACGCGCTGGCCGGGGACCTCGCCCGCGGGACCACTGTGGTGGAACCGGGGACGACCACGCCGACCCCGACCCCGACGCCCACTCCCACGCCGACCCCGACGCCCACCCCGACTCCGACCCCGGGTGCGTGCACCGCGCCGGCCTGGTCCGCGACGACGGAGTACGGCGGCGGCAGCACGGTCTCGCACAAGTCCCGCACCTGGAAGGCGAAGTGGTGGACGAAGGGCGAGGAGCCGGGCACCACCGGTGAATGGGGGGTGTGGCAGGACCTCGGCGCCTGCTGACGCCCGCACGGACCGGCTCGGCGGCGGTGACGACGGCCCTTGCCCGCCGCCGGGCCTTCCACCTCCGCCGGGCCTCCACCCCCGCCGGGCCCTCCGTCCTCGCCGGGTCCTCCGCCCTCACCGGGCCTCCCGCTTCCGTCGCGCGGAGGCGTGGCAATGTGAGGGCATGACGACCGCTCCCGCCGACGAGTTCGAAGCGCACCGCCCCCGGCTGTTCGGCCTGGCCTACCGCATGCTGGGCTCCGCCCACGAGGCCGAGGACACCGTCCAGGACGCCTATCTGCGGTTCAGCGGCGCCGACCGGACGCAGATCGAGCAGCCCGGGGCATGGCTCGCCAAGGTCGTCACCAACCTGTGCCTGTCCCGGCTCACCTCGGCCAGGGCCCGCCGCGAGAGCTACGTCGGGCCCTGGCTGCCGGAGCCCGTCGTCACCTCCGACGGCACGCTCGGCCCGCTGGAGTCGGCGGAGCAGCGCGAGGCGGTGTCGCTGGCCCTGCTGGTGCTGCTGGAGCGGCTCACGCCGACCGAGCGCGCGGTGTACGTCCTGCGGGAGGCGTTCGGGTACGGCCACCGGGAGATCGCGGAGGTGCTGGAGCTGGGCGAGGCCAACTGCCGCCAGCTCTACCGGCGCGCGGTACAGCGGATCGAGTCCGCGGAGAGCCGCTTCGCGCCGCCGCCCGAGCGGCAGCGGGAGCTGGTGGCCTCCTTCCTCAGCGCCGCCCGGGAGGGTGACCTGGCGGGCCTGGAGAAGCTGCTCGCCGAGGACGTGGTCTGGTGGAGCGACGGCGGCGGCAAGGTCTCCACCGCGCTGCGGCCGCTCATGGGCCGCGAGAAGGTGCTGCGGTTCCTGGCCGGCGTCACCCAGAAGTACGGCGGCGCGTGGGAGATGAAGGGGGCCGAGATCAACGGGACGAGCGGGCTCGTGGTGTGGGCGGACGGCGCGCTGCTCGGCGTGATCGAGTTCGAGTACCGCGACGAGCGGATCGCGCACGTACGGATCGTGATGAACCCCGAGAAGCTCGACTTCGCGCGCCGGCAGCTCGGGCGGCCGTAGCGGCCTGTCACGTCTCCGCGGGCTGTCTGTCACATTTCCGCGGGCTGTCCGGTCCCAGCCGGTGAGGGGCGCTCCAGCGGGGAGCGCCCGGCGTCCGGAGGGACTGAACAGCATGACCACGATCCTGGTGACCGGCGGCACCGGAACGCTCGGCCGGCTCGTCGCCGAGCGGCTGCGCGCGGACGGGCACGAGGTACGGGTGCTCAGCCGGCACGCCCAGCCGTACGCCGTCGACCTGCGCGAGGGCGGCCCGGCGCTGGACACGGCGGTCGCGGGCGTGGACACGGTCGTCCACTGCGCGAGCACCCAGACGGGCGGCGACGAGAAGGCCGCCGGTCATCTGATCGCCGCGGCCCGGCGGGCCGGGGTGGGGCACCTCGTCTACATCTCGATCGTCGGGGTCGACCGGGTGCCCTTCGGTTACTACCAGGCCAAGCTGGCGGTCGAACGGCAGATCGAGGCGTCGGGGCTGGGCTGGACCGTGCTGCGGACGACGCAGTTCCACGACCTGCTGGTGCGGATCTTCCAGGGCCTGGCCAAGCCGCCGGTGATGCTGCTGCCGGCCGGGGTGTCCGACCAGCCGATCGAGGTGGCCGAGGTCGCCGGCCGGCTCGCCGGGCTGGCACTCGGGGCGCCCGCGGGGCGGGTCGACGACATGGGCGGCCCCGAGGTGCGCACGCTCGACTCGCTGGCCCGCGCCTGGCTGGACGCGACGGGCCGGCGCCGCGGGGTGGCGAACGTGCCGCTGTTCGGCCGGGCCTACCGCGCCTTCCGGGAGGGCGGCCACCTCACGCCCGAACGGGCGGTGGGCAAGGGCACGTTCGAGGAGTACCTGGCGGCACGCGTCGACGGGGGTGCCGGCCGCCGGGCTTGACCTCCGGCACGGCGCCGGCCGGATACTCGGGCATGGCCTTCGTCTTCTTCCTGACCCTGCCCGGGCTGGTCGTCGTGCTGACGCTGCTGGCCTTCGCCGACCAGCTGCTGCTGCGGGCGGGACGGGCCGGGGTGCTGCCGTGGCGCAACACCGTGCGGCGGGGGCAGGTGGCGGCGACCGGCTTCGAACTGCTGCACGCGAGCCTGTCGCCGGGCAAGCAGCACGAGTTGAAGGAACGGCAGTCGGCGCTGGTGCTGCCGGACGACGAGGACGACGGGGCGCCGCCGAACAGGACGACGGTGGACCTGGCCGCGGGCACCGCGGTCGTCCGGGTGCCCGGGGGCGGCCGGTAGGAGACGCGGGTCCGCCCGGCCTCGCGCCGGCACTCGGAGCTATCGCTCGCCGGTCGCGAAAAGCTCCTCCTGGGCCCGGTCCCGAGCCGTCAGCAGCGCGCCGCGCAGTACGGCCGCGCCGCCCAGGGCGGACGGGCGTATCTCGGTGGGCAGGGGCGACAGCCGTCGCAGCCGCTCCTCCACCCGGCGGGCCAGGGCGTCGCCGCCCGACCGGCCCACCTCGCCGCCGAGCACGACACAGCCGGGGTCGAGGACGGCCACGACGGACGCGGCCCCGATGGCGATCCGGTCGGCGAGGGCGTCCAGGAAGCCGTCCGCCGCTTCGGTCCCGGCGACCACGGCCTCGCGCACCAGTGCCGCCGCCCGCGGCTCTCCCCCGGTCGCCGTGGCCGTCACCCCGTACCGCCCGGCGAGTTCCGCGACCGCCTGGGAGCCGGCCAGGGAGTGGAAGCCGCCCGCGCAGTCCGTCGCCGCGGGGAGCGCGTCCGTGCCCGGGACCGGCAGGAAGCCGATCTCGCCGGTGCCGCCCGAGGCGCCGCGGCGCAGGGAGCCGTCGAGGACCACGGCGGCGCCGGTGCCGTGGCCGAGCCACAGCAGCACGAAGGTGTCCCGGTCGCGGGCGGCGCCGTCGCGCTGCTCGGCGAGGGCGGCGAGGTTGGTCTCGTTCTCGACGCTGACCCGGGCCGCGGGCAGGCGTTCCTGGAGGGCGGCCACCAGGCGGCGGTGCCAGGCGGGCAGGGCGGTGGAGTCGCGCAGTTCGCCGGTCGAGGGGTCGATCAGGCCGGGCGCGCCGATGCCGACGGTGTGCAGCTCCGCGGCCCCGGCCTCCTTGGCGGCCCGCTCGACCAGCGCGACCGCCTGCTCGACCGCGGGCCCGGTCCCGGCCTCCCCCGCGATCGGCGCGGACCCCTCGGCGAGGATGCGGCCGACCAGGTCGGAGACGACGACGGCGACGCCCTCGGTGCGCACGTCGAGGGCGGCGAGGTGGGCGCGGTCGGCGACGATGCCGTACAGCTTGGCGTTGGGGCCGCGGCGCTGCTCCCCCGCCTCGCCGACCACCGCGATGAGCCCGGCGGCGGTCAGCCGCTCGACGAGGTCGGCGACCGTCGGCCGGGACAGTCCGGTCAGCTGCTTCAGCTGCGCGGCCGTCAGCGGGCCTTCCTGTTGCAGCAGCCGCAGTGCGAGCCGGTCGTTCATGGCCCGGGCGGTGCTCGGTGATGCGGGCATGGGCGCCATCGTATCCGCTATCTATCAGGCAGGGTTCCTGATAGTTTACGCACGGACCGGTGCAGAAGGCACCGAGCAGGCAGGCGGAGGGGCGGGAACATGGAGGCAGTGTCCTACGAGCAACGCGATGTGCGGCGGGCCCGGTACGCCGTGGCCGCCGTGTTCGCCGTGCACGGCGCGGTGACCGGGTCGTTCGCGACGCGGGTGCCGTGGATCCAGGACCACGCCGGGGTGAGCGCCGGCCAGCTGGGGCTCGCGCTCGCCTTCCCGGCACTCGGCGCGTCCGTGGCGATGCCGCTCGCGGGGCGGATCAGCCACACGTTCGGCGCGCGCAACGCCCTGCGCGGCCTGATCGCGCTGTGGACCCTGTCGCTGACCCTGCCGGCCCTCTCCCCCAACCTGCTCACCCTCTGCCTGGCGCTGTTCACCTACGGCGCGACCGCCGGCATGGCGGACGTGGCGATGAACGCGCTCGGCGTGGAGGTGGAGAACAGGCTGGGCCGCTCGATCATGTCCGGCCTGCACGGCATGTGGAGCGCGGGCGCCCTGGCGGGCTCGGCGGCGGGCACGCTCGCCGCGCACCTCGGCTCGGACGCCCGGCTGCACCACACGCTGGCGGCGGCCGTGCTGACCGTGCTCGGCGTGGCCGCCTGTTCCTGGGTGCTGGACCTCCAGCCGGCCGAGGACGAGGAGCCGCCGCCGCGGTTCGCGCTGCCGCCGAAGTCCGCGCTGCTCATCGGCGCGGTCGGGTTCTGCGCGGTGTTCGCCGAGGGCGCGAGCCTGGACTGGTCGGCGGTCTACCTGCGCGACCAGCTGGAGACCTCGGCCGGGCTCGCCGCGGCGTGCACGACCGGCTTCACCCTGACCATGGCCGTGGCCCGGATCGCGGGCGACAAGGTGGTGGACCGCTTCGGCTCGGTGCGCACCGTGCGCGCGGGCGGTGTGCTCGCCGTCCTCGGCGGCCTGCTGATCGTGGTCTCCGGGCATCCGGCGGCGGCGATGACCGGGTTCGCGCTGATGGGTCTCGGCATCGCGGTCGTCGTGCCGCTGTGCTTCGCGGCGGCGGGCCGCAGCGGCCCGAACCCGAGCCAGGCCATCGCGGGCGTCGCCACCATCACGTACACCTCGGGCCTGGTCGCGCCGAGCGCGATCGGCGGGCTCGCCCAGGCGACCAGCCTGGTGGTGTCGTTCGGGCTGGTGACGCTGCTGGCCTTCGGGCTGGTGGGGTTCGCGGGCGTGCTGCGGGCGGGCGACCGCAACCGGCCGAAGGTCAGCCGTCCGTCGGACGCAGCAGTTCCCGACCCGCGGCCCTGAACCGGTCGCTCCACGGCGCCGGGCGCAGCGTGTCCGCGTCGAGCCGGACCAGCACCCGGCTGCCGTGGGCGTAGGTGACGGCGCCGTCGGCCGAGCAGAAGCGGAAGCCGTAGGTCAGGCCGGTGGTGCCGAGCCGCTCCAGCCACAGGTGGACGGAGTACTCGCCGGGCCGGGTCACCGGCGCCTCGTAGGTGATCCGCAGTTCCTTGACGGCGTTGCAGGCGTCGCCGGCCGCGGCCCAGTCCCCCTCGAAGCGCAGGCCGTGCTCCTGCCACAGCGCCGCCCAGGCCCGCTCGACCATCAGCGGGTAGCGGGCGTTGTGCAGCAGACCGAGCGCGTCGAGGTCGTCGAAGTGGACGGTGACGGGGATCAGCCGGCCGTACGACAGGGCGGGGGCGATCGGGGCTTCGGCGGTCACGGGTGCGTCTCCTGTGGTGGATGGTTCAACCACCTACCATCCTAAGCGGGCGCTCACCATGCTTCTGAGCGGGGACAATGGTCGGCGGCCCCCCGCCCGCACGACGAAAGCGAAACAGCACATGGATCTCGGCGTCCGCTGGAAACTGCACGGCGGCGACGGACGCACCCCGGCCCCCGGCGCGGTCGTCCGCCCCGACGAACGGCTGACCTGGCCGCGCACGATCGGACTGGGCGCCCAGCACGTGGTCGCGATGTTCGGCGCGTCCTTCGTCGCCCCGGTGCTCATGGGGCTGGACCCCAACCTCGCGATCATGATGTCCGGCGTGGCGACGATCGTCTTCCTGCTCGCCACCCGCGGCCGGATCCCCAGCTACCTGGGCTGCTCGCTGTCCTTCGTCGGCGTGGCCGCGGTGATCCGCGCCCAGGGCGGCACCAGCGCCACCGTCACCGGCGCGGTCCTCGTGGTCGGTGCGGTGCTGTTCCTCGTCGGGCTCGCGGTGCAGCGGTTCGGGGCGCGGATCATCCACGCCGCGATGCCGCCGATCGTCACCGGCGCGGTGGTGATGCTGATCGGCTTCAACCTGGCCCCGGTCACCGCCTCGACGTACTGGCCGCAGGACCAGTGGACCGCCCTGCTGGTGATGCTCTTCACCGGCCTGGCCGTGGTCTGCCTGCGCGGCTTCTGGTCCCGGATCGCCATCTTCCTCGGGCTGGTCTTCGGCTACGGCATCTCCTGGGCGTTCGACCGGATCTTCGGCAAGATCCACTCGGTGGACGCGAGCGGCAAGCTCACCGACCACTGGCGGCTCGACCTCTCCGCCGTGTCGAAGGCCGACTGGATCGGCCTGCCGCACCTGCACGGGCCGTCCTTCCAGTGGTCGGCGATCCTCGTCGCGCTGCCCGTCGTCATCGCCCTGGTCGCCGAGAACGCCGGGCACGTCAAGGCGGTCGGCGAGATGACCGGCGACCCGCTCGACGACAAGCTGGGCACCGCGATCTCCGCCGACGGCATCGGCTCGATGCTCTCCACCGCGGTCGGCGGCCCGCCCACCACCACCTACTCCGAGAACATCGGCGTGATGGCCGCGACCCGCGTCTACTCCACCGCCGCCTACTGGGCCGCCGCCGGCTTCGCCCTGCTGTTCGGCCTGTGCCCGAAGTTCGGCGCGGTCGTCGCCGCGATCCCGGGTGGCGTGCTCGGCGGCATCACCGTCATCCTCTACGGCATGATCGGCCTGCTCGGCGCCCAGATCTGGACCAACGCCCGGGTGGACCTGCGCAACCCGCTGAACCTCGTCCCCGCCGCCGCGGGCATCATCATCGGCGTCGGCAACGTGACCATGAAGTTCACCGACACGTTCTCGCTCAGCGGCATCGCGCTCGGCACGATCGTCGTCATCACCGGCTACCACGCACTGCGCGCCTTCGCGCCCGCGCACCTCAAGACGCAGGAGCCGCTGCTGGACGAGGGCACCTCCCGCTACGACGACGCCAAGTCGTAGGCGTACGACGCCGTGAACTCGCCCGGCTCCCCCGAGCAGCCGTCCGACTCCCCCGGCAGCTTCACCCACAGGTAGGCGTCGATGCGCGCCTCCCCGGTGGCCAGCGTCGGGGTGCGGCCCAGCTTGCGGCCGGCCGGGTCGCACCACTCGCCGTCGGGCGGCGCGCCGGCGCCGTTGCGGCTGGTGTCGATCACGGCGCCCAGTGAGGCGGGACCGCCGAGCGCGTCGAGGACGGCACGGTCGTAGGCGATCTCGTCGGCCGTGCGGTGGAAGTTGGAGACGTTGCTGAAGATGCCGTCGGAGGAGGCGGCCGAAGCGGCACCGGCCTGCCGCAGCAGCGCCGCCTGCTTCGCCGCCGGGTGCCAGCCGGAGTGACCGGCGTCGTAGTAGACCCGGGCCCGCGGGTTCGCCGCCTTCATCACACGGCCGGCACGGGCCAGTGAGGCGAAGCGGGCGGCGCGGTCGCCGGCGGACAGGCACTCGGACTGGGCGATCGAGTCGGGTTCCAGGACGACGACGACCTCACCGGAGCCCAGCCCGGCGGCGAACGCGTCGATCCAGCCGTCGTAGGCGCCGAGGTCGGGCGCGCCGCCCTGGGAGGCGCCGCCGCAGTCGCGGTCCGGGATCGCGTACGCCACCAGCACCGGCACCCGGCCCTGCGCGGCGGCGCCCGAGGTGACCGCGCGGACCCGGGAGGCGACGGTCTCCGGCTGGAAGTCGGCGAACCAGACCGCCGCCGGCTGGTCCGCGATGCGTGACGCGATGACCGGTGTCCGAGGGTCGCCCGGGTGGGCGCGCACCCAGTCGAGGACCTGGGAGGCGGGGTGGCGGTAGAGCCGGCCGGGCGCGGCGGCCCGGCGCTGCTCGGTCTTCTGCCCGCTCCGCGATGGCGTGGGCGTCGCCGTCCGTGTCGGCGAGGGCGAGAGGGCGCCCCGGCTCGGCGAGGGCGACGGGGACGGGGACGGGGACGGCGAGGGCGGCACGAAGGGCAGCGGGTCCGTGGACGGCGACTCGCTGACCGCCGGCCGGGCCTCGTCCGTGCCCTGCCGGTCGTCGAGCGCGGTGATCATCCCGGTCGCGGCGCCGACCGCGACCACCACGGACGCCGCCGTCACCATGGCGCCGCGGCGGGCGCCCTGCCTGCGCCGCGCCCGGCGCGCGGCCAGCCGCTGGGCACGTGAGCCTGGCACGGTCGCTTCTCCCCCTCGTCGTTCCTGTCCGCCGGGCACCGCCTGCCGGCCCTGCCCGGTCGTCCTGCCCCCGCCGCCGCGGCGATCGGGTCCGCGGGACGGCCACCCCCCGGTGGTTCACTCTTCCGTGCGACGTGTGCGTTACCCCGTTCCGGGGAAGCGCACGGCCCGCCGCCACCACGGCAAGCCTAGGGCTGGGACCCTTCCGCCATGGCGCAGTTGGAACACTTCACCACTCCCGTCGACGCGGTGGTCTCCCGGATGCGGGCCCTGGACGCGGCGCTTCCGGCCCGGGACGGGGTCGCGGTGTTCAACCGCGTCTATCTCGCGGTCACCCAGGCCGTGGACCGGCGGATCGACACCGGCTCCTTCGCCGACGCGCGGGCGGCGATCACGCTGGACGTACGGTTCGCGGAGCGGTACCTGACGGCGGTGGAACCCCCCGGGGAGGACCGCCGTCCGCCCGCCTGCTGGCGGCCGCTGCTGCAGTTCCGCCGCCATCCCGGGGTACGGCCGCTGCAGTTCGCCCTCGCCGGTATCAACGCGCACATCGGCCACGACCTGGCGCTCGCCGTGGTGGACGCCTGCCGTACCCTCGGCTGCGCTCCCGCCGAGCTGGAGGACGAGTTCGACCGGGTGGGCGACCTCCTCGTGTCGCTGGAGGAGCGCATCCGCGAGGATCTGATGCCGGGTCCCGACCTGCTCCAGATCGCCGACCCGCTCACCCATCTGCTGGCCTCCTGGAGTCTGGAGCGGGCCCGGGAC
The DNA here is from genome assembly GCF_014656055.1 of Streptomyces griseosporeus. Classification (GTDB taxonomy): domain Bacteria; phylum Actinomycetota; class Actinomycetes; order Streptomycetales; family Streptomycetaceae; genus Streptomyces; species Streptomyces griseosporeus. The sequence continues at coordinate 405,269 of NZ_BNBR01000007.1, read as the reverse complement.
GCCACCTGGGCGGCGGCCCGCGCGCTCTGGGCGCTGCGTGAACTGCCCGATGTGGCCGTGGAGTTCACCGACCGGCTGGACGCGGCCGTGGGGTTCGCGGGCCGCATGCTGCTCACCCCGCTGCCCGACTGATCCCGCCCCGACTGGCGCCCGCCCCGGCCCGCTGTACGTTGGCCGATGGGGCACACCGACGCGCGAAGGAGCAGTGCCATGGCCGTTCGTCTCGGACTCGGTCTTCCCCAGCACCGGCAGTACGACCTCGCCCGCGACGTCACGGACGTGGCGCGCACAGCGGAGCGGATCGGCTACGACAGCGTCTGGGTGTACGAGCGGGCCCTGGTCCCGGAGAACCCGACGCAGGGCCTGTACGGCATTCCCGGCCTGCCCTGGCCGGACTCGTACAAGGGGCTGGCCCACCCCCTGGTCACGCTGACGCTGGCCGCCGCGGTCACCGAGCGGGTCCGGCTCGGCACGGGCATCGTCGTCGCGCCGCTGCACGGGGCCTTCCAGCTCGCCAAGGCGCTGGCCACGCTGGACGCGGCGAGCGGCGGCCGGGTGATCGCGGGGCTGGGCTCGGGCTGGTCCACCGACGAGTTCGCGGCCGCGTCCGCGACGCCGTACGGGGAACGCAGCCGGACGCTGCACGAGACGATCGACGTGTGCCGGGCCGTGTGGGGCCCCGACCCGGTCTCCTACGAGGGCCGGCTCGCGACGGTCGACGCGGCGGTGGTCGGCCCGAAGCCGGCCCACCCGATCCCGGTCCTGGTGGCGGCGTCCGGCCCGAAGGCGCTGGCCCGGCTCGTGGACCACGGCGACGGCTGGATCCCGGTCGCGATGGGCGCGGCGGCCTACGCCGACGGCTGGCAGCGGCTGCAGGACATCGCCGCCGAGCGCGGCCGCTCCCAGCCGATCCTTCGGGTGCCGCGGGTGAACGCCCTGTACTCGGCGAAGCCGTACGACGGCGACGACCGGCAGCCCTTCCAGGGCAGCGTGGAGCAGATCGTCGAGGACCTCGCCGCGCACGCCGAGGTCGGCATGGACGAGGTCCTGATCGACCTGCAGACGACTCCGCGCGACGCCCAGGAGCTGAAGGACGTCGCCGCGGAGGTGTACGAGAAGGCGCGCGCCGCCGGACTGTAGCCCGCGCGGCGCGCGCCCCCGGGACCGTCAGTCCTCGGGCAGCTCGACCGGCGCGATCTCGTCGTAGACGTCACCGGGGCCGGGGTTGGCCGCGTCGGTCTCCCCGCCCAGGTGGTGCATGACCCCCCAGACGGCGTTGAGCGCGGTCTGCACGGCGCCCTCGGCCCAGCCGGCCGTCCAGGAGATGTCGTCGCCGGCGAGGAATATGCCCCGCTTGTCCTCGGGCAGCCGGTCCTGCATGAAGTGCGTGAACAGGCGCCGCTGGTAGCGGTAGTGGCCGGGCAGGTTGGCCTTGAACGCGCCCATGAAGTAGGGCTCGTTCTCCCAGGAGACCGTCACCGGGTTGCCGATGATGTGCTTGCGGATGTCGACCTTCGGATAGATCTCCGACAGCGACTTCAGCATGACCTCCATCCGCTCGTTCGCGGACAGCGGCAGCCACTTCAGGCTGTCGTCGCACCAGGTGTACGACAGGCAGATGACGGCAGGCTGGTCGGGGCCGTTGTCGAGCAGGTAGGTGCCGCGGGTCATGCGGTCGGTGAGCGTCATCGACATGACGTCCCGGCCGGTCTCCTCGTCCTTGTCCAGCCAGAACGGCCGGTCGACCGGGACGAAGAGCTTGGAGGACTCCATGTAGTGGGTGCGCTCGATGGCGGTCCAGTGGTCGATCGGGAAGAGCGAGTCGTCGCACTGGATCTTCGACAGCAGCATCCAGGACTGGGCCGTGAAGATGGCCGCCCGGTAGGTGCGGATGTCGCCGTTGGCGTCGGTCACGGTGATGCGGTTGCCGGCGGTGCGGTGCAGCCGGGTCACGGCCGGCAGCGGCTTGCCGCCCTCGTGCAGCGAGGCGAGCGACGTGCCGTACGGCCAGTGCACGATCTTCTCCGGCTCGCGCTCCCACAGGCGCAACGGAAGCTGCTGGGAGCCGCCGACGATGCCGCGGTGGTGGTCGTCGGCCTCGGTGTAGACGACGCGCAGGATCTCCAGGATGGAGTTGGGGAAGTCGGTGTCCCAGCCGCCGGTGCCGAAGCCGACCTGGCCGAAGATCTCGCGGTGCCGGAAGGACTTGAAGGCCTCGGAGTCGCAGAGGAAGCCGTAGAAGGTCTGGTTGTCGAGCTTCTCGACGAGCTTGGCCCAGATCTCGCGGATGCGCGGGACGTCCCGCTCGCGCATGGCGCGGTTCATGTCGGAGAAGTCGGCGCCCTCCTCCAGGCACTTGTTCCAGGCCTCGGCGACGTCCCGGTACACCTGGGGCAGGTCGTCGATGGTCTCGGCGTAGTGCGACTCGCCCTTGAGGTCGACGACGGTCGACGGGGTGGCCTCGGCGAGCGGGTTCGGGAAGGGCCTGGTCTCCAGACCGACCAGGTCGATGTAGTGCTGGAGGGCGGTGGAGGAGGGCGGGAAGCGCATCGCGCCCAGCTCGCAGTTGAGGGACTCGTCGCAGCCGTCGAAGCCGACGGTGCGCAGCCGGCCGCCGATCTGGTCGGCCTCGTAGACGACGGGCTTGAGGCCCATCTTCATCAGCTCGTACGCGGCGACGATGCCGGACAGGCCGCCGCCGATGATCGCGACCTCGGTGCCGTGCTCGGTCGCGGGTATCTGGCCGAGGCCCGCCGGGTGGGCGAGGAAGTCGTCGTAGGCGTAGGGGAAGTCCGGGCCGAACATGGTGATCGGCGGCTGCTGCTCGTCGGTGTGCTCGACGGCGTTGGGCACCGTGGACGTCATGGGGTACGGACTCCTTGCGCGAAACGAAAACTGGGGGAGGTTATTCCGGCGGCTCAGACGAGGGAGCCGTAGAGGCCGGGCCGGCGGTCCTCCAGATAGGGGTTCGCCTCCCGGGAGGCGGCCAGGAACGCCGGGTCGGCGTCGGCGAACACCAGCTGCTCGGTGCGGCCTGCGCGGGCGCGGGCGGTGCCGTCGGGGCCGGCCAGGGTGGAGAGCCCGACGAACTCGAACTCGCCCTCCGGGCCGACCCGGTTGACGTACGCGACGTACATCTGGTTCTCCCAGGCGCGCACCGGCACCAGGGACTCGGCGACGAAGTGGAACGGGTGCATCTGCGCGGTCGGCACCAGGAGGAGGTCGGTGCCGGCCAGGGCGTGGGCGCGGACGTTCTCCGGGAACTCCACGTCGTAGCAGATCATGATGCCGACGGTGAGGCCGTCCAGCTCGGCCTGGACGACGGGCTGCTCACCCGGCGTGAAGTGGTCCCGCTCGAAGCAGCCGAAGAGGTGCGTCTTGCGGTAGTTGGCGAGGCGGGTGCCGTCGGCGGAGATCAGCTGGGCGGAGTTGTAGACGGTCTCGCCGTCGCGCTCGGGGTAGCCGTAGGCGACGGCGAGGCCGTGCCGCCCGGCGATCTCGGCGACGGCGTCGGCCGCGTCCCCGTCGGCGGGCTCGGCGAGGCGCGCGATGTCGTCGCCGATCGCGTACCCGGTGAGGAACATCTCCGGCGCGACCAGCAGCCCGGCGCCCGCGGCGGCGGCGCGGCCCGCGGCGTCGTCGAGGACCTTGAGGTTCTCGGCGGTCGAGCCGGGGCGGCCGGAGCTCTGGAGCAGGGCGGTGCGCATGCGGGTTCCTCACCGGTGACGGAGGGGTAGGGAGACACCCCCTAGGGGATCTCCTAGACGGTACGGTCGGCGGGCTCGGCCGGACAAGGAGAAGCCGTTGCGCGCCGGTGACCGGTTCGTTGCGTCCCTCGGGGCTTCCGCGGCGATTCGTTGCGCGGCCTCACCGGCGTGTCCCCGCCCGGGCGGCCAGCAGCAGGGCGGTGACCAGGTACGGCACGGCGAGGACCGCGAAGACGGTGCCGTGGGAGGCCACGCCGCCGAGCACGGCGTACGCGCCGTAGACGGCGACGGTGGCCAGCTCGGTGCCGAGTCCGGCGACCGAGGTCAGGGTGGCCCGGCCGGTGTCCTCGATGCGGTGCTGGAGCCGTGCGTCGGCCAGGACGGTGGCGAGCTGGAAGCCGCCGAACGCGACGGCCACCAGGACCAGCCCGGCCGGCTGCCCGGACAGGGCGCCCGCGGCGAGGGCGAGCGCGCCGCCGGCAAGCAGCGCGGCGAGGCCGCGGGTGCCGAGGCGTTCGGCCGGACCGGCGAGCAGGCCGCCGGCCGTGGCGCCGGTCCAGATCAGCAGCAGCAGATACGGCACGAGGGCGTCGGACACCCCGGTCTCCCGGACCAGCAGGGGCGTGTACTCGTCGAGCGCGCCCCAGACCGCGCCGACGGCCGGGACGAGCAGGACGGCCGCGCGCAGGGTGCGGTCGCCGCGGGCGGCGGCCAGCCCGGACCGCAGGGCGGCGGCCCAGCCGTCGTCGGCTTCCCCGGCCGGCCGCCGGTGCTCGGGGAAGCGGGTCGCGGTGGCCGCCGTCAGCAGGCAGGCCAGGACGCTCGCCGCGCCGACGGCCGGGTAGCCGCCCCAGGCGAACACCGGCCCGGCGGCGGCCATCGCCGCCATCACGCCGACGAGACCGGCCGCGCGGGCGCGGCCCATGACGCGGGCGTACCGTCCGGCCGCGCCGAGCCGGTCCAGTTCGTCGTAGACCAGCGCCTCCAGGGCACCGGAGCCGAGCGCGCCGCGCGCGCCCCACAGGACGAAGCCGAGCGCGAAGGCCCCGTACGACGGGACCAGCACCCACAGGGCGAAGCCGGCGGCGGTCAGCAGGGGGCCGAGCCACAGCAGCAGCCGGCGGGAGACGGCGTCGGCCCAGGCGCCGGAAGGCACCTCCAGCACCACGCCGGTGACCGACCACAGGGCGAACAGGGAAGAGATCTGCCAGAGCGACAGGCCGGTGTCGGCGAAGAGCAGCGCGTACACCGGGTACAGCAGGACGAAGTCGTCCAGGAACATGTAGCCGTACAGCGTGGCCGTGAGCCGTCGCTCGCCGACGGCGGCGGGCACGCGTGCGGGTGAGAGTGTCATGAGGCCTTCCCGAGGTGGCGGTGCGGACGTCGTCGCGGGTACGGCGTCCGGGGCGGGCCTCGGGTGGCGCGGCTGGTGGATCAATGTCGCCAGGTCATGGCATCGATGGTAGGCGCGCGGGGCGTGCGGGCCCAGCGGATATCCACCGGCGGGACGAGACACGGCTCCGCCGGGCGGCGGGCGGGATCGGCCCCGCGGAGGAGGCCGGCCGGGGTGCCGGGGCGCGAGACTGCCGTCATGGACACCGCCGAGAGACTCGCCCTGCCGTTCGTCGACGCCCACACCGCGGAGGTGGCGGCGGACGCCGGCACGGTCTGGCAGACCCTGGGAGCGGCGCTCGACCGCTCCTTCTCGGGCGGCCGTTCGACGGCCGTCGCCCGCCTCCTGGGCTGCGCCGACGCGGCCCCTTCCGGTCCTCGCCCGCTCGTGCGGGGCGCGACCGTGGGCGGCTTCCGGGTGACGGCGGCGGACCCGGGCCGCGAGCTGGCCCTGCTGGGCCGGCACCGGTTCTCGACGTACGCGCTGGTCTTCCGCCTGGAGGAGGCGGGCGAGGGCCGCACCCGGGTACGGGCGGAGACATGGGCGAGGTTCCCGGGCCCGGCGGGTGCGGTCTACCGGGCGCTGGTCATCGGCACCGGCGGCCACAAAGTGGCCGTGCGGCGCATGCTGACGTCCCTTGAGAGACGCGGGGCACCGCGCGACCGGCCACGACGGCGCCGCACCTGATCGACCGCATCAGGTCGGCGACCCGGAGGAGAACCTCCGCAGCAGCGGCGACAGCACCAGCACCGACTTGGTCCGCTCCACGAACGGCTCCCCCGCGATCCGCTCCAGCACCCGCTCGAAGTGCCGCATGTCCGCCGCGAACACCTGCGCGATCGCGTCCGCGTCGCCCGTGACGGTCGACGCGGCCACGACCTCCTGGTAGCGCTCAAGTCCCCGCTGGATGGTCTCCGGCGAGGTGTTGCGCCGGCAGTAGATCTCGACGAACCCCTCGGTCTCCCAGCCGAGCGCCGCCGGGTCGACCCGGACGGTGAAGCCGGTGATGGCTCCGGTGGCCCGCAGCCGGTCCACACGCCGCTTGACGGCGGGGGCGGAGAGGCCGATGAGCTGCCCGATGTCCGCGTAGGAGCGGCGGGCGTCCTCGGCGAGGGCGTGCACGATGCGTTCGTCGAGATCGTTCAGCACGGGGGGTGGTTCACTTCGTTTCTGGTCAGGACGTCCGGTCGGCCACCGCGAGTCGGGAACGCCGGTAGCCGTAACTGAAGTAGAACACGAGACCGGCGGCCATCCAGCACCCGAAGACCACCCAGGTGACGGTGTCCAGGCTGAACATGTTGTACGCGCAGAAGCCGAAGCCGAGCACCGGCAGCACCGGCCCGAACGGCACCCGGAAGGTGCGCTCCAGCTCCGGCCGCTTCACCCGCAGCACGATGACCGCGATGTTGACCAGCGCGAAGGCGAACAGCGTGCCGATGCTGGTGGCGTCGACGAGCTTGCCGAGCGGGATCAGGGCGGCGAGGGCGCCGCAGAAGAGGGAGACGACGACCGTGTTCAGGCGGGGGGCGCCGGTCTTCGGGTGGATCCGGCCGAGCGCCTTGGGGACCAGTCCGTCGCGGGACATCGCGAAGAGGATGCGGGTCTGGCCGTAGAGGACGGTGAGGACGACGCTGGCGATGGAGATGACCGCGCCGAGGGCGAGCAGGGTGCCCCAGAAGGTCTGGCCGCTGACGTCGTTCATGATCGCGGCGAGGGAGGCCTCGGAGCCGTCGAACTTCGTCCAGTTCCAGGCGCCGACGGCGACGCCCGCGACCAGCACGTACAGCGCGGTGACGATGATCAGCGAGAGCATGATCGCGCGGGGCAGGTCCTTCTTCGGGTCCTTGGCCTCCTCACCGGCGGTGGAGGCGGCGTCGAAGCCGATGTACGAGAAGAACAGCGTGGCGCCGGCCGCGCTCACTCCGGCCATGCCCATCGGCATGAAGTCGGCGTAGTTGCCCGACTTGAAGCCGGTGAAGCCGACCGCGCAGAACAGCACCAGCGCGCACATCTTCACCGCGACCATGATGGTGTTGGCGCGGGCCGACTCGCGGGCGCCGCCGAGCAGGAACACCATCGCCAGCAGGACGACGATCAGCGCGGGCAGGTTGACGATGCCGCCCTCGCCGGGCGCCGAGGACAGCGCGGCGGGGATGGTGACGCCGATGGTGCCGTCGAGGAGTTCGTTGAGGTACTCGCCCCAGCCGACGGCGACGGCCGCGACGGACACGCCGTACTCCAGCACCAGGCACCAGCCGCACACCCAGGCGACCAGCTCGCCCATGGTGGCGTAGGCGTACGAGTACGAGGATCCGGCGACCGGGATGCTGCCCGCCAGCTCGGCGTAGGACAGGGCCGAGAACAGGGCGGTCAGGCCGGCGATGACGAAGGCCAGGGTGACGGCGGGCCCGGCCTCGGGGACGGCGTCGCCGAGGACGACGAAGATGCCGGTGCCGAGGGTGGCACCGATGCTGATCATGGTCAGCTGCCACAGCCCGAGGGAGCGGCGGAGGGTGCCGCCCTCGCCGTGGCCGCCCTCGGCGACCAGACGCTCCACGGGCTTGCGGCGCATGAGGCCGCCCAGGAGGGACGTCGGGGCGGGCCGGGTGGGGTCCTGCGGGGGTGCGCCTTGGTCGAGCACGCGCGGCTCCTTTATCGCTGCCGGGAGAGGGCGGCGGGGACCGGCGGCGCCGCGTCTCGCGGGGGCCACCGAGCGGGGTCCCCGCCACGTACAGCGCGACACTTTATGGGCCAGGGCATTGCCGCTGTAATGCAGCAACCTTGCGCGCTTCCGCAAGATCGTTGCGTTGCTCGCGGTCAGACGGCCATTCGTTGCACGGCGGGTTTCGAGCGTTGCATACGCATCTTTCGCCGCTCCCGTCACGGACGCGCGACAACGCTGTCAGCGGGCACGGGGAAGGCCCCCGCCGACCCGCCTGAGCGGGGTGACGGGGGCCTTCGTGCCGGGCTGTGCGGGGGTCAGTTCCAGCTGGCGTGCAGCGGCTTGCCCTCGGCGTAACCGGCGGCGCTCTGGATGCCGACGATGGCCTTGTCGGCGAACTCCTCCAGGGTGGAGGCGCCGGCGTAGGTGCAGGAGGAGCGGACGCCCGCGATGATCGAGTCGATCAGGTCCTCCACGCCCGGGCGGGCCGGGTCGAGGAACATGCGGGAGGTGGAGATGCCCTCCTCGAACAGCGCCTTGCGGGCGCGGTCGTAGGCCGACTCCTCGGAGGTGCGGTTGCGCACGGCCCGCGCGGAGGCCATGCCGAAGGACTCCTTGTAGGCCCGGCCGCTCGCGTCGTGCTGGAGGTCGCCCGGCGACTCGTAGGTGCCGGCGAACCAGGAGCCGATCATCACGTTGGACGCGCCGGCGGCGAGCGCCATGGCGACGTCGCGGGGGTGGCGGACACCGCCGTCGGCCCACACGTGCTTGCCGTACTTCCTCGCCTCGGCGGCGCACTCCAGCACCGCGGAGAACTGCGGCCGGCCGACGCCGGTCATCATGCGGGTGGTGCACATCGCGCCCGGGCCGACGCCGACCTTGATGATGTCGGCGCCCGCGTCGATCAGGTCCTTGACGCCCTCGGCGGAGACGATGTTGCCGGCCACGATCGGGACCTGCGGGTCGAGCGCCCGGACCGTCCTGATCGCGCTGATCATCGACTCCTGGTGGCCGTGCGCGGTGTCGATGACGAGCGTGTCCACGCCCGCGTCGAGCAGCTGCTTGGCCTTGCCCGCGACGTCGCCGTTGATGCCGACGGCGGCGGCGATGCGCAGGCGGCCCCGCGCGTCGACGGCCGGCGTGTACAGGGTGGCGCGCAGGGCGCCCTTGCGGGTGAGGATGCCGGCGAGCTTGCCGTCCTTGTCGACGGCCGGGGCGTAGCGCCGGTTGTGCGCGTCGAGGGTGTTGAACGCCTCGCGCGGGTCGATGTCCGCGTCGAGCAGCAGCAGGTCCTTGGACATGACGACCTCGAGCTGCGTGAAGCGGTCGACGCCGGTCAGGTCCTGGTCGGTGACGACACCGACGGGACGCCGCTCCTCGTCGACGACGACACCGGCGTTGTGCGCCCGCTTGGGCAGCAGGGCGAGCGCGTCGGCGACGGTCTGGTGCGGGGCCAGCTCGATCGGGGTGTCGAGCACCAGGTGGCGGCTCTTGACCCAGGTGACGACGTCGGTGACGACATCGATCGGGATGTCCTGCGGGATGACGACGAGGCCCCCGCGCCGGGCCACCGTCTCCGCCATACGGCGGCCCGCGATGGCGGTCATGTTGGCGACGACCAGCGGGATCGTGGTGCCCGTGCCGTCCGGGGAGCTGAGGTCCACGGCCTGACGCGAGCCGACCGCGCTGCGGCTCGGCACCATGAAGACGTCGTCGTACGTCAGGTCGTAAGCGGGCCGGATGTCGTTGAGGAAACGCACGTGCTGCACATCCCAGTCGTTCAGAGGTGACCCCCGGACAGGTGTGCCAGGGGGAAAGAGCACGTACTTCATTGTCCCATGTCAGGGCGAATGCGACGCCTGGTCGTAACGTCCAGGAACCGTCGGTGACCTCTTGGAGGATCCGACAGGGCGCTGTGCCGTGGTCAGCCCAGGGCGAGCGCCACGGTGAGCGGGGAGGCCTGCGCGAACACCTCCTGGGCGGTCTCCCACTCGTCCGGCCGCGCCTCGGCGTACGGCCGCCAGTTCCGTACGACGACCAGCGGCGGCCCCTGCCCCTCGGCGGTCCCCGGCCAACGCGCCGGGTCGGAGAGGACGTCGGCCAGCGCGTCCCAGTTGCGGCCGAACCAGTCCGGCAGGTCCAGGTCGCGCGCGCACCGGTCCATCAGGCCCGCCTTGTCGGTGACCCCGTCGAGGTCCAGCGTCAGCACGGCTCGCGTCATCTCAGCACCACCCGGAACGAGTCGTAGTGATCGTCGGTGTAGTAGATCTCCCCGCCCTGCCCGGTGACGATGCGCCGGGCCCCGCGGTCGTGGGAGCCCGGCGTGGGGACGGTGTACTCGTGGTAGTAGCCGCGCGGGTGCGGCGGCAGCCGGCGCTCGAAGTTGCCGAAGACCGCGCCGTCCTTCTCGTACGGGAAGGGCCCGCCCCGGTCGATCAGGGCGAGCGTCGCGCGCGCCTCGGCGGGCAGGTCGGCCTCCTTGACGGTGGCCATGCCGCCGGAGCGGGAGGGGGAGCCGGCCGGTGACCCCTGGGCGGAGCACCCGACGAGCAGGACGAGCAGACAGACGAGCATCCGGGGGACGAACCGCAGCAGCATGCCGCCGATGCTGCCACGGTCCTCCCCCGGTGACCCGCTGTCAGTGGCCGTCCGGGTCCGCCCGGTTGAGGGCCGGCCGCGGGGCCGGGCCCGCGGTCATCAGGTAGTCCGCCGCGGAGGTGTCCGTCACCAGGCTGGTGACGAGCCCGGAGCGCAGCACCGCGTCGATGGCGGACGCCTTGCGCTGCCCGCCCGCGATCGCCACGACCTCGGGGATACGGCGCAGCTGGTCGGCCTTGACGGTGATGCACCGCTCGCCCAGGTCCCGGCCGACCCGGCGGCCCTCGGCGTCGAAGAGGTGCGCGGACATCTCGGCGGCGACACCGAGGGAGGCGTAGTGCGCGCGCTCCTCCTCGCTGAGCATGTCGTGCACGGTGGAGATGCCCGGCTCCCAGGAGCCGATGGAGACGCAGGCGACCGTGACCTTGTCGAAGTACTCGAAGGCCCGGGCGATCCCGGTCTGGTTGCGCAGCGCCGCCGCGGTGGCCGCGTCCGGCAGCAGCATCGGCGCGTAGATGGGGTGGGCGTCGCCTCCGGACACCTGGGCGGCGCGGCGCACGGCCTCGACGGAGCCGCGTTCGGCGGTCCCGGCGTCGTACACGCCCGTCAGCTGCACGACCGTGCACGGCGGCAGCCGGTCGAGCGCGGCCGCCATGTGGATCGTGGAGCGGCCCCAGGCCAGGCCCAGGACGTCGCCCTCGTTGACCAGTTCCCCGAGCAGGTCGGCGGCGACTTCGCCGAGGTTCTCGGGGTCGGGGGTCTCCTCGGACTCGGGCGGGGACTCGACCACGACGGCGTGCCTGAGGCCGTAGCGGGCGCGCAGCGCGTCGGAGCGCTCGGCGTCCAGCTCGGCGGGGACACGGATCTCGATCCGTACGAGGTCGCGTTCGAGGGCCGTCTCCAGGACCCGGGCCACCTTGAAGCGGCTGACGCCGAACTCCTCGGCGATCTGGATCTTGGATTTGCCCTCGAGGTAGAAGCGGCGGGCCATGGCCGCCGCCTGCACCAGCTCAGCGGGTCCCATCCGCATGGCTGACCGGCCCGCCGACATACCCGACACGGCGATCTCCTCACTGCTGTTCACACTCTGGATTCGCCGTTCATCCTTGCAGATCCGGCGCGGTTGATCAGCCCTGATGGCCGCCGTTCACATTCCTGACGCTCGGTGGTCGCCCGCCTACACGGATCGGGCGGTTCAGTGGGCGCATGCCCAGGATGCCCTGGCGGTCGCCGCCTCGGCCTGCGCGCGCAGCGCGCGGACCGCCTCGGCCGGGTCGTCGGCGCCGTAGACGGCCGATCCCGCGACGAAGACGTCGGCTCCCGCGTCGGCGCACCGCTCGATCGTCGAGGCCGAGACGCCGCCGTCGACCTGGAGCCACAGTTCGAGGCCGTGCTTGCTGATCAACTCGCGGGTGCGGCGAATCTTCGGAAGCATGATGTCGAGGAAGGCCTGTCCCCCGAAGCCCGGTTCGACCGTCATGATCAGCAGCATGTCGAGCTCGGGGAGCAGGTCCTCGTACGGCTCGATGGGCGTCGCGGGCCGCAGCGCCATGGAGGCGCGGGCGCCCTTGGCCCGGATCTCGCGGGCCAGCCGGACCGGAGCGGTGGCCGCCTCGACATGGAAGGTGACGGAACCGGCACCCGCTTCGACGTACTGGGGGGCCCAGCGGTCGGGGGCCTCGATCATCAGATGGCAGTCCAGCGGGGTGTCCGTCGCACGGGCCAGAGACTCTACGACCGGCACGCCGAGCGTGAGGTTCGGGACGAAATGGTTGTCCATGACGTCGACGTGGAGCCAGTCGGCTCCCTCGACCGCCTTGGCCTCGTCCGCGAGGCGGGCGAAGTCGGCGGACAGGATGCTGGGGTTGATCTGCGCGGCCATAGCCCAACTCTGCCATGCCCCACGGGGCCGGGCCGCATCGGTCCCGGGCCCGAGGCTTACGGCCGGGGCGCCCGCGTGCCATGCTGCGACCGGTATCGGGGGTGGCCATGACCGGGAACCGGGGTATCGCGCATCTGGTCTGCGGGCGGCGCGCCAAATGGCTCGTGCTGGCGCTGTGGCTGGTGGTGCTCTTCCTGACCGCGCCCTTCGCGCAGAAGCTGACCGACGCCCAGGACAACGACGCGCAGTCCTGGCTGCCGGGCTCCGCCGAGTCCACGCAGGTGCTGCAGCTCTCCGAGGGCTTCCGGCCCGAGCAGATCCCCGCGGTCGTGGTGTACGCCCGCGACGGCGGCCTGACCGCGCGGGACCGGGCGCAGATCCAGCAGGACGTGGGGCAGCTGAAGCAGCTGCGCGAGCACGGCGTGCGGGGCGCGGAGACCCGCGGCCCGGTCTACGACCGGCAGGACGCCCCGCGGGCCGCGCAGATCTACGTGCCGATCACGATGGACGAGAAGGGCTGGGAGCGGATCGCCCCGGCCGTCGGCTCCATCCGGGACGACGTCGGCACCGGCGGGCACGGGCTGGCCGTGCACATCACCGGCCCCGGCGGCACGTCCGCGGACTTCTCCGAGGCCTTCGAGGGCATCGACTCGACGCTGCTGCTGTCGGCGATGGCCGTCGTGATCGTCATGCTGCTGATCACCTACCGCAGTCCGACGCTGCTGGTGGTGCCGCTGCTGTCGGTGGTCGTCGCGCTGTTCACCGCGCAGGCGCTGATCTACTTCCTCGCCACGCACGCGGGGCTGACGGTCAACGGCCAGAGCGCGGGCATCCTCACGGTCCTCGTCTTCGGCGCCGGCACCGACTACGCGCTGCTGCTCGTCGCCCGCTACCGGGAGGAGCTGCGCCGGCACGAGGACCGGCACGAGGCGATGGCGCTGGCGCTGCACCGGGCGGGCCCGGCGGTGCTCGCCTCGGGCGCGACGGTCGTGCTCAGCATGCTGGTGCTGCTGGCGGCCGAGATGAACTCCACGCGCGGCCTCGGCCCGGTCGCGGCGATCGGCGTGGGCGTGGCGCTGCTGGCGATGCTCACGCTGTTCCCGGCGCTGCTGGTGATCGTGGGCCGGTGGATCTTCTGGCCGGTGGTGCCGCACTTCGGCAGCGCCGATCCGACCGAGCGGGGCGTGTGGGCGCGCACGGGCCGCCGGATCGCCCGCCGGCCGCGCCTGGTGTGGGCGGTGACGGCGCTGGTGCTCGCGGTGTGTTCGCTGGGGCTGATCCAGCTGCGCGCGGAGGGCATCGGCAACGCGGACGCCTTCACCGGCAAGCCGGACTCGATCGTCGGACAGGAGGTGTCCGCCCGGTACTTCCCGGCGGGCAGCGGCGATCCGCTCGTCGTCGTCGCGAACCAGGCGCAGGCCGGGGAGGTGGGCCGCGCGGTCGCCGGCACCCGGGGTGTCGTCCCGGCCTCGCTCGGTCTGCCGCCGGGCGCGAAACCCTCGTACGAGGGCCGGGTGCTGTTCGAGGCGACCCTGACCGATCCGGCGGACAGCGAGGCGGCCAAGGCGACGGTGGAGCGGGTGCGGGACGCCGTGCACGCGGTGCCGGACGCGGACGCCAAGGTCGGCGGCGGCACGGCGGCCCTACGGGACATGGACGCGGCGACCACCCACGACAACGTGCTGATCATCCCGCTGGTGCTGGCGGTGGTCCTGCTGATCCTCTGCGTGCTGCTGCGGGCCCTGGTCGCGCCGCTGCTGCTGATCGGCACGGTCATCCTGTCGTTCGCGTCGGCCCTCGGCATCAGCGCGCTGGCGTTCCGGTACGTGTTCGACTACGCGGGCGAGGGCACCGACTTCCCGCTGTTCGTCTTCGTGTTCCTCGTCGCGCTGGGCATCGACTACAACATCTTCCTCACCACCCGCATCCGCGAGGAGGCCGCCCGCCAGGGCACCCGCGAGGGCGTGGTGACGGGCCTGGCGGCGACCGGCGCGGTGATCACCTCGGCCGGTCTGGTCCTCGCGGGCACGTTCGCCGCGCTCGGCACGCTGCCGATGGTGGCCTTCGCGGAGATCGGCTTCGCGGTGGCCCTCGGCGTGCTGCTGGACACGCTGGTGGTGCGGTCGGTGCTGGTCACGTCCCTGTTCCTGGACGTGGGACCGAGGGTGTGGTGGCCGCACCGGCTCGCGCACGAGGACGGTACGGCCACCGAGCGGCCGGCCGAAGTCAGCCGGTCCGCCGGATGAGCGCCAGGTACATCGCGTCGGTGCCGTGCAGATGCGGCCACAGCTGCACGTCGGGGCCATCGCCCAGGTCCGGTACGCCGGGCAGCAGCGGGCGGGCGTCGATCAGGTCGGCGCCGGGGACCTGCTTGAGCATGTCGGAGACGACGGCCCGGGTCTCGGCGAGGTGGGGCGAGCAGGTGGCGTAGCCGACGACCCCGCCGACCCGCACGGACTCCAGCGCCATGCGCAGCAGGCCCCGCTGGAGCGGCGCGAAGCCGTCCAGGTCCTCGGGCCGGCGCCGCCAGCGCGCCTCGGGCCGCCGGCGCAGCGCGCCGAGTCCGGTGCAGGGCACGTCGACGAGCACCCGGTCGAAGGTGCCGGGCCGCCACGGCGGCCGCGTCCCGTCGGCGGTGACGACCTGGTACGGCCCCGGGTTTCCGGCGAGCGCCCTCGCCACGAGCCCGGCGCGGTGCGGCTGCTTCTCGGAGGCGACCAGGGCGGCCCCGCGCTCGGCGGCGAGCGCCCCGAGCAGGGCGGCCTTGCCGCCGGGTCCGGCGCAGCCGTCGAGCCAGAGCCGGTCCGGGCCTTCGACGGGCGCCGCGGCCAGGGCGAGCGCCACGAGCTGGCTGCCCTCGTCCTGCACGCCGGCGCGCCCCTCGCGCACGGCCGGGACGGCCCCCGGCTCACCGCCCTCCGTGAGCCGCACGGCGTACGGCGACCAGCGCCCCGCCACCGCGGCCTCTTCGGCCAGCAGTTCCTCGGTCGTGGCCCGGCCGGGCCGGGCGACCAGCGTCACCTCGGGCCGGTCGTTGTCGGCGGCGAGCAGCCGCTCGATGCCCTCGCGGTCGCCGCCGAGGGAGTCCCACAGCGCGGAGACGACCCAGCGCGGGTGGGAGTGGACGACGGCGAGGTGGTCCTCGGGGTCGTCGTCGTAGGGCGGCGCGACCCTGGCGATCCAGCCGTCGAGGTCGTCCTGCGCGACCTTGCGCAGCACGGCGTTGACGAATTTGGCCCGCCCGTCACCGAGCACGACCCGGGCCAGCTCCACGGTGGCGGAGACGGCGGCGTGGCTGGGGATCCTGGTGCCGAGCAGCTGGTGCGCGCCGAGGCTGAGCACGTCGAGCACCGGCGGGTCCACCTCGCGCAGCGGCCGGTCCACGCACGCGGAGAGCACGGCGTCGTAGGTGCCCTGCCGGCGCAGCGTCCCGTACACCAGCTCGGTCGCCAGCGCCGCGTCCCGCCCGTCGAAGTCGCCCTTCTCCCTGGCCTTGCGCAGCAGCGGCGGCAGCACGAGGTTGGCGTACGCGTCCCGCTCGTCGACGGCGCGCAGCGCCTCGAAGGCGAGGATGCGGACGGGGTCCTTCTGCGGCCTGCGGTAGGGCTTGGCGGGCCTGCGGGGACGGCGGGAGGTGCCGGGGGACGTGCCGCGGGAGCCGCCGCGGGGGGTGCCGGGGGTGTCGCTCACGAAAAAGGTGCTCCGGATGTGAGGAGGGGATCTGCCCCAAGCCTACGTCGCACCCCGCGCCGGCCCGCTACCCGCCGAGGGTCTCCCCCGCGCCGATGCGCACCCCGCGCGCCCAGTCGGCGGCCTTCATCGGCTTCTTGCCCTGGGCCTGCACCCACAGCAGCTCCACGGCGTGCGAGCCGGTGCCGACGTGGACGCTGTTCTTGCCGACCTCCAGGGCGCCCGGGGCGAGGTCGGTGCGCTCGGGGCGCGGGGCGACCTGGACGAGCTTGAGCCGCTCGCCGCGGAAGGTGGTCCAGGCGCCGGGGGCGGGGGTGCAGCCGCGCACGACGCGGTCGACGCGCAGCGCCGGGGCGGCCCAGTCGACGCGGGCGTCCTCGACGGTGATCTTCGGCGCGAGGGAGACGCCGTCGGCGGGCTGCGGCACGGCCTTGAGGGCCCCGTCCTCGATGCCGTCCATGGTCGCCACGAGCAGCCCGCTCCCCGCGAAGGCCAGCCGGGTCAGCAGATCGCCGCTCGTGTCGGTGGGCCGGACCTCCTCCGTCACCGTCCCGTAGACGGGCCCGGAGTCCAGGCCCTCCTCGATGAGGAAGGTGGAGGCGCCGGTGATCTGGTCGCCCGCCATGATGGCGTGCTGCACGGGCGCCGCGCCGCGCCAGGCGGGCAGCAGCGAGAAGTGCAGGTTGACCCAGCCGTGGGCGGGGATGTCGAGGGCGACGCGCGGCAGCAGGGCGCCGTAGGCGACGACGGGGCAGCAGTCGGGCGCGATCTCCCTCAGCCGCTCCAGGAACTCCGGGTCGCGCGGCTTGGCCGGCTTGAGCACCTCGATCCCGGCCTCCTCGGCCCGCTCGGCCACGGGCGAGGCGACCAGCCTGCGCCCCCGCCCGGCCGGCGCGTCGGGCCGCGTCACGACGGCGGCCACCTCGTGCCGCCCGGAGGCGATCAGAGCGTCCAGAGCGGGTACGGCGACCTCGGGGGTCCCGGCGAAGACGAGCTTCATGAGCGGCACGGACCTCTCGGCGGGGATATCGAACGGGCAGCGCACAAGTCTATGACCACGAACGGAAAGCCGCCGACGGCGATGGCGCGGCACTGGCGACGTCCACCTCCCGGCCAACTGGAAACGGGTGGTGCGCGGGTGGGAGACAAAGGGGCGAAGCCGAAGGCGAGCCGGGCTTCAGGGGGCGCCCTGCATATGCCCACACGCCCCCTCTGCGTGACCCGCGGAGCGATCCCGCGTTGGTCAAGAAAGAGTTGACCCTTTTCTCTTCAACGCCGGTTCGAGAGGCTTGTTCATGGCCGACCATGCATCCCACGACGCCCAGGCCCGGGCCAGCCTGCACTTGCTGGTGCGGGACATCGAGCGGGTCCGCCGGCAGGTGGACGCCCTGCGCACGCTCACCGCTCAGCTGGGCAACGTCTACCGCCCGCGCCGCTCCGGTCCCTCCACGGGCTTCGTCGTCTACGGACGCGCCCCCGCCCCGACCGTCCGTCTCGCCCAGGAACTCCGGGACAGCGTCGAGACCCTGGTGACGGCCGCGGTCGACTTCGACCGCTCGCTCGGCTTCTCGTGGGACGCGGTCGGTTCCGCACTCGGCGTCACCAAGCAGGCCGTCCACCGTCGTTACGGCTCCCGGCGCGCCGCCGCGCAGGCCGCCGCCGAGGCCGAGCGGACCCAGGAGCCGTCCGGCACCCGCACGGTCAACGTGGGCACCGGCATCACCGCCGTCCCCACGGTCCCGGCCGCGCGGTCGATGCCGACCCAGCCGACGGCGGGCAGCCCCGCACTGCGCGACGAGGTGCGCCCCACGGCGTTCCCCGGCCCGCGCAACGGCTGACGCGCCGTCACCCTGCCCTCCCGGCCCAGCCGATCCGGGAGGGCAGTCGCATGCCGGTGCAGGCCGGACGCGTGTCCGGCGCAGTGAGCCGGGATCAGCCGATGTCCGGCGGATCGATCCGCACCCACACCGGCTCCCCGCCGTTCCCCCCGCCCCGCGCCATCCGCGCCGCCTGGGCCGCCTTCAGCGCGGCGGCCAGCGCGGCGCCCCGCCCGGGCGGGACGCGTACGAGCGCCCGATCCCACTGCTCGCCGGGCGGCGGCGCGCCCGTGCGCCGGGGCCGCCCGGGTGCCGTGACCGGGAGCGGGACGGGCCCCAGCACCTCGGCCTCCGGCGGCAGCTCGACGGACCGCAGGAACTCCGCGAGCGCCTCCGGCGGCGCCGAGACGGCCGCCATCCTCGACACGGGCGGAAAGCCCAGCTCGGCCCGCTCGCCCAGCTCGCGCACCGCGTGCCCGACGGGATCCCATCGCACCAGGGCCTGCACGGGCCGTGCCGTCGCCTCGGCGACGACGGCCACGGTCCCGCCGGCCGACTGCGGCCGGACGAGCGCCGCGGCGGCGATCCACCGGCGCAGCGCGTCCTCCCCCGCCCGCAGGTCGGGGCGTCCGAGCATGGCCCAGCCGTCCAGCAGCAGCGCGGCCGCGTAGCCGCCCTCGGCGACGGGTTCGGCGCCCGGGGTGCTCACCACCAGGGCCGGTGCCCCCGGCACGGTGTCCAGCACATGCTCGCGCCCGGACGTCCGCACTGGTACGGCGGGAAAGGCCCGCCCCAGCTCCTCCGCCGTACGCCGCGCTCCGACCACCTGGGCGCGCAGCCGGAAGGAGCCGCACTCGGGGCAGTGCCAGGCGCTCTCCTCGCGTCCGCACCAGCCGCACCGCAGGGCGCCGCCGTCCCGTCCCTCCAGCGGTCCGGAGCAGTGCCGGCAGCGGGCGGGTTCGCGGCACTGGGCGCAGGCCATCCGGGGCACGTACCCGCGCCGGGGCACCTGGACGAGCACCGGGCCGTGCCGGAGACCCTCGCGGGCCACCTGCCAGGCGAGGGTGGGCAGCCGTGCGGCGCGGGCGGCCTCGTCGCGGGCGAGGTCGCCGTCCCCCACGGTCCGCACGAGGGGCGCGGCGGTCCGCACCTCCTCCCGCGTGGCGACGATCGGCCGTGCCCAGCCGCTCTCGACGAGTTGGGCGGCCTCCACGGTGCAGCTCCAGCCGCCCAGCAGGAAGCCGCACCGGTCCTGGGCCGCGCGCAGCAGCAGCACCTCCCGGGCGTGCGGCTGCGGGGCGTGCGGTTCGCTGTGGCTGTCGTCGCCGTCGTCCCAGAGGGCGACCAGTCCGAGGTCCTGCACGGGCGCGAACATGGCGGCCCGGGTGCCGACCACGGCCCGCACCGAGCCGCGCCGCACGGCCAGCCACTCCCGGTAGCGCTTCTCGGGGCCGGCGTCGGCGGTGAGCACGGCGTGCCGCCCGTCCCCGAGCAGGGCGGTCAGGGCGGCGTCGACGCGGCTGACGGCGCGCCCGTCGGGTACGACGACGAGGGCTCCGCGCCCGGAGGCGAGCGTCGCGGCGACGGCCCGGGCGATCTCCTCGCTCCACTGCGGCCCGGGCAGCGCGTTCCACACGGCGCGCGGCGCGGCCCCCGAGGCCAGCGCCTCCAGGAACGCGGCTCCCCGCTCGTACCGCGCCCACGATCCGGGGGCCGGAGGCTGCGGCGGGGGCAGCGGCGCGGGCGAGGGCTGCTGCTCGGCGCGCGCGTTGCGCGGGGGTACGGCGAGCTGGAGCACGTCGGCGAGGCTGCCCGCGTACCGGTCGGCGACGGACCGGGCGAGGCCCAGCAGCTCCGGGCCGAGGACGGGTTCGGGCGAGACGACCTGGGCGAGCGCGGCGAGCGGCCCGCTGTAGTCGGACTCGGCGAGCCGCTCCACGAGGAACCCGTCGATCAGCCCGCCGCCCTCGCGGCGCCCGTCGCGCACCCGGTGCCGTCCGGCCCCGAACCGCACCCGCACCCGGACGCCCGGCTGGGCGTCGGCGTCCAGTTCCGCGGGGACGGCGTAGTCGAAGTACCGGTCGAGGTGCAGCACGCCCTTGTCGACGAGGACCCGGGCGACGGGCAGGTGGGGCGCGAGCGCGGCGCCCCGCCAGGTCCGCGGCTTGGCCCGCGGCACCTTGGCCTTGCGGACACTGTCCCGGATGAGCGCGAGCTGCTCCGGCGGGGCGCCCTCGCCGCCACCGCTGCCGCTTCCGTTCTCGCTGCTCACGCTTGCATTCTTACCAAACGCCACTGACAGCGCCGCATGCGCGGCGCTGGGTGGTCGCTCCCAGACGCGCGAAGGCCCGGCCCCTCAGGGGACCGGGCCTCGGAGAGCCGGGCGGGCCGGGCTTACAGGCCGGCGGCCTTGCGCAGGGCGTCCACGCGGTCGGTGCGCTCCCAGGTGAAGTCGGGCAGCTCACGGCCGAAGTGGCCGTAGGCGGCCGTCTGCGCGTAGATCGGGCGCAGCAGGTCCAGGTCGCGGATGATCGCGGCCGGACGCAGGTCGAAGACCTCGTCGATGGCCTTCTCGATCTTCTCGTGGTCGATCTTCGCGGTGCCGAAGGTCTCCACGAACAGGCCGACGGGCTCGGCCTTGCCGATCGCGTACGCGACCTGCACCTCGCAGCGGGAGGCGAGGCCCGCGGCGACGACGTTCTTGGCGACCCAGCGCATCGCGTACGCCGCCGAGCGGTCCACCTTGGACGGGTCCTTGCCGGAGAAGGCACCGCCGCCGTGGCGGGCCATGCCGCCGTACGTGTCGATGATGATCTTGCGGCCGGTCAGGCCCGCGTCACCCATCGGACCGCCGATCTCGAAGCGGCCGGTGGGGTTCACCAGCAGCCGGTAGCCCTCGGTGTCCAGCTTGATGCCGTCGTCGAGGAGCGCCTTCAGCTCCGGCTCCACGACGAACTCGCGGATGTCGGGGGCGAGCAGCGACTCCAGGTCGATGTCGCTCGCGTGCTGCGAGGAGACGACGACGGTGTCCAGGCGGACCGCCTTGTCGCCGTCGTACTCGATGGTGACCTGCGTCTTGCCGTCGGGGCGCAGGTAGGGGATGGTGCCGTTCTTGCGGACCTCGGACAGGCGCTTCGACAGGCGGTGCGCCAGGAAGATCGGCAGCGGCATGAGGGTCGGCGTCTCGTCGGTGGCGTAGCCGAACATCAGGCCCTGGTCGCCCGCGCCCTGCTTGTCCAGCTCGTCGTCGTCGCCCTCGACCCGGGCCTCGTACGCGGCGTCCACGCCCTGCGCGATGTCCGGGGACTGGGCGCCGATGGAGACGGACACGCCGCAGGAGGCGCCGTCGAAGCCCTTCTTGGAGGAGTCGTAGCCGATCTCCAGGATCTTGCTGCGGACGAGGGTCGCGATGTCCGCGTAGGCCTTGGTCGTGACCTCTCCGGCCACGTGGACCAGGCCGGTGGTGATCAGCGTCTCGACGGCGACCCGGGAGGTCGGGTCCTCGCGCAGAAGCGCGTCGAGAATGGTGTCGCTGATCTGGTCAGCGATCTTGTCGGGGTGACCCTCGGTCACGGACTCCGAGGTGAACAGGCGACGGGACACAACGCTCCCTGGGGTTGCAGCGGCTGCTGGCTGATCATGGGTGGACGGACGGGGGCTGCACCCGGCGTCGTCCGAGAACAGTTTATCGGTCGCGTCAGCTCACCGACCCCCCTGTCTCGCCTCTCGGGAGGGCTGTGACCTGCGGCACGGGCATTCTGCCCAATGCCGGGCGGCCTTGAACAGGGCCGCCACGGGCCAATGTACGGGGCGTCAGCGATTCTTGAGCTGAATGAAACATTCAGCTCATCCGATCGGCCACCAGGTCCCACACCGTTTCGGCCAGCGCTTCCTTCGGGCCGTACGGGACGGGGGTCTCGCTGCCGTCGGCGCCGAGGACGACGGCCTCGTTCTCCTCGGATCCGAAGGTCTTGCGTTCCCCCACCTCGTTCACCACGAGCAGGTCACAGCCCTTGCGGGCGAGCTTGGCACGGCCGTTGGCGAGGACGTCGTCGGTCTCGGCGGCGAAGCCGACGATCACCTGTCCGGCGCGCGCCCGGTCGGCCGAGATCTCCGCGAGAATGTCCGGATTCCGCACCAGGACCAGGGGCTCCGGCTCCTGGCCGTCCTTCTTCTTGATCTTGCCTGCGGCGTACTCCGAGGGGCGGAAATCGGCCACGGCCGCGGCCATGACCACCGCGTCGGCGTCCGCGGCGGCCTTCAGCACGGCCTCGCGCATCTGCACGGCCGTGCCGACCGGCACGACGTCGACGCCGGCCGGGTCGGGCAGGTGGGTGTTGGCGGCGACCAGGGTGACGCGGGCGCCGCGGGCGGCGGCGGTGCGGGCGAGGGCGTAGCCCTGCTTGCCGGAGGAGCGGTTGCCGAGGAAGCGGACCGGGTCGAGGGGCTCGCGGGTGCCGCCGGCGCTGACGACCACGTGCCGCCCGGCCAGGTCGGGCTCGCGGACGCCCCGGGCGAGGACGCGGCGGCAGATCTCGAAGATCTCGGCTGGGTCCGGCAGCCGGCCCTTGCCGGTGTCCACGCCGGTGAGGCGGCCGACGGCGGGCTCGATGACCACGGCGCCCCGGCGGCGCAGCGTCGCCACGTTCTCCTGGGTGGCGGGGTGCTCCCACATCTCGGTGTGCATGGCGGGGGCGAAGACCACCGGACATCGGGCGGTGAGCAGGGTGTTGGTCAGCAGGTCGTCGGCGAGGCCGTGGGCCGCCTTGGCCAGCATGTCGGCCGTGGCGGGTGCGACGACCACGAGGTCGGCGTGCTGGCCGATGCGGACGTGCGGGACCTCGTGCACGGCGTCCCAGACCTCGGTGGAGACGGGGTTTCCGGACAGCGCCGACCAGGTGGCGGCGCCCACGAAGTGCAGCGCGGAGGCGGTGGGGACGACGCGCACGTCGTGTCCCGACTCCGTCAGCCTTCTGAGCAGCTCGCACGCCTTGTACGCGGCGATGCCACCGCTGACCCCCAGCACGACCTTCGGCTTGTCCACCGTCTCTCCCCGGGCTCGGAACCGTACGACATCCATGACACACCACAGGCCCGGCAGCAGGTCTGCCGGGCCTGTGGAAAAAGCAACTGCGAGCTGATCGTATTACTGCGCCGGGCCCTCGACGGCCTCGGACGTCAGCAGTCCCGCGTTGATCTCGCGCAGGGCGATCGAGAGCGGCTTCTCGTGCACGTGGGTGTCCACGAGCGGACCGACGTACTCGAGGAGACCCTCGCCGAGCTGCGAGTAGTACGCGTTGATCTGGCGGGCACGCTTGGCCGCGTAGATCACGAGGCTGTACTTCGAGTCGGTGGCCTCGAGGAGCTCGTCGATCGGCGGGTTGATGATGCCCTCGGGCGCGGAGATGGAAGAGGACACGCTCTACCTTCCGATGGATGGGAAAGAACAGTCAGGGTGATCGGTACTGTCAGGGTGACCAGTTTTGATCACACAACGTCCATCAAGGCTAGCAGCTCGCGCGCCACGTCCTCGACGGAGGTGTTCACCAGGGTCCGGTCGAACTCCGGCTCCGCCGCCAGTTCGGTCTTGGCCGCCTCCAGGCGACGCTCGATGACCTCGGGCGACTCGGTCCCCCGGCCGGTGAGCCTGCGCACCAGCTCCTCCCAGGAGGGCGGAGCCAGGAACAGCAGCTGGGCCTCCGGCATGGACTCGCGGACCTGCCGGGCCCCCTGGAGGTCGATCTCCAGCAGGACGGGCTCACCCGCCTCCAGCCGCTCCAGCACGGCCGCGCGCGGCGTGCCGTAGCGGTTGCCGGCGAACTCGGCCCACTCCAGCAGCTCGCCGTTGGCGATCAGCTTGTCCATCTCCTCGTCGGTGACGAAGAAGTAGTGGACTCCGTGCTGCTCACCGGGGCGGGGCTTGCGGGTCGTCGCCGAGACCGAGAGCCAGACCTCGGGGTGTTCCTTGCGCATATGGGCGACGACCGTGCTCTTGCCGACCCCCGAGGGGCCGGAGAGCACGGTCAGCCGCGGACGTTCACTCATGCAGCGATTATTCCAGCAATCCCGGAGTGCCCGGGACTCCCTTCCCGGCAGTGCCCGGGGCGGGAGCCGCGATCAGGAACCGGTACTGCCGAACTCGCGCTCCAGGGAGGCGATCTGGTTGGAACCGAGGCCGCGCACACGACGGCTCTCGGAGATGCCGAGTCGCTCCATGATCTGCTTGGCGCGGACCTTGCCCACGCCCGGAAGGGACTCGAGCAGGGCGGAGACCTTCATCTTGCCGATGACGTCGTTCTCCTGGCCCTGCTTGATGACCTCGTGCAGGGAGGCGCCGGAGTGCTTGAGTCGATTCTTGACCTCGGCCCGCTCCCGGCGAGCCGCGGCGGCCTTTTCGAGCGCGGCTGCGCGCTGTTCGGGGGTAAGGGGCGGAAGAGCCACGCCTACGTCACCTCGGATGTCGAACTGTCGGATACGGACCGGTGAGGAACCTAGTACGCCCCACACCTGGGGAGGGACGAGCAACACGCTCGCCCGCTCACACACGTCGGAGACTAGCGGTCAAGTCCGCCAGAGTCAGCGAGAACAGCGGAAAAGTCCTGGTCAGCCTCCGTCAGGCCGGACATTTAGGACATACTGCCCTGGATTTGAGGATGTATCCAGGCTCAAGTCGGCTCGGATGCGTCCCCGAACGTGCCTGGTGGACGCGTCGGACGCCGCGGACGGCCGCCCGGCACGCCTCAGCCGGCCGCCAGAGCCGCCCGGATCTCGTCCGCGAAACGGTCCGCGGCGTCACGCAGCGCGACGACGTCGGGACCGTGGCGCAGCACCCCACGGCTGACGTTCGGCACGACGTTGCGCGCCGCGGCACCGAAGACGCGCGGCAGATCGGCCGGGGTCGCCCCCTGCGCGCCGATGCCGGGAGCCAGCAGCGGGCCGTTGATGTCGAGGTCGTAGGAGGACAGGTCGCCCAGCGTGGCGCCCACGACCGCGCCGAAGGAGCCCAGCGGCTCCTGACCCGCGTTCTCGGCCGCGAGGTGGGCCAGCACGGTCGCCCCCACGGTGCGGCCGTCGGCGCGCACGGCGTGCTGCACCTCGCCGCCCTCCGGGTTGGAGGTCAGGGCCAGCACGAACAGCCCCGCGCCGGTCTCGCGGGCCAGCGCGACGGCCGGGCTCAGCGAGCCGTACCCGAGGTACGGGGAGACGGTGAGCGCGTCCGAGAAGAGCGGGGAGTCCTTGTGCAGGAAGGCCTCGGCGTACGCGGCCATGGTGGAGCCGATGTCGCCGCGCTTGGCGTCCATGACGACCAGCGTGCCGGCCGCCCGGGCCTCCTCGACCGACTTCTCCAGGACGGCGACGCCGCGCGAGCCGAACCGCTCGAAGAAGGCACTCTGCGGCTTCACGACGGCGACCCGCCCGGCGACCGCCTCGACGACGGTGCGGCTGAACCGCTCCAGACCGGCCACGTCGTCGTTCAGGCCCCACTCGGCGAGCAGCGAGGCGTGCGGGTCGATGCCGACGCACAGCGGGCCCCGCTCGTGCATCGCGCGGCGCAGACGGGCTCCGAAGGGCTCGTAGGGGCTCATGCTGCCTTGCTCCTCACATCGGCGCCGACGGCGTCGGCGAGCGTGGCGTACGGGCTGGTGCGCAGGCGCGCGGCGAGTCCCTTGTGGACGGCGCGCATCCAGAAGGGGCCCTCGTAGATGAAGGCGCTGTAGCCCTGGACGAGCGTGGCACCGGCCAGGATGCGCTGCCAGGCGTCCTCGGCGTTCTCGATGCCGCCCACGCCCACCAGGGTGATCCGGTCGCCCACGCGCGCGTACAGGCGGCGCAGGACCTCCAGCGAGCGCTCCTTCAGGGGCGCGCCGGACAGCCCGCCGGTCTCCTTGACGAGGTCGGCGCGCGAGCGCAGGCCCAGCCCCTCGCGGGCGATGGTGGTGTTGGTGGCGATGATGCCGTCCAGGCCCAGCTCCACGGCCAGGTCGGCGACGGCGTCCACGTCCTCGTCGGCGAGGTCCGGCGCGATCTTCACCAGCAGCGGGACGCGTCGCGTGGTCACGGTGCGGTCGGCGGCCTCGCGCACGGCGGTGAGCAGCGGCCGCAGGTGGTCGACGGCCTGGAGGTTGCGCAGGCCGGGCGTGTTCGGCGACGACACGTTCACCACGAGGTAGTCGGCGTACGGCGCGAGCCGCTCGGCCGACTTCACGTAGTCGAGGACCGCCTCGCCCTCGGGGACGACCTTGGTCTTGCCGATGTTGACGCCGACGACCGTGCGGAAGACGGGGTTGCGGGAGGCGAGGCGGGCGGCGACGGCCAGCGAGCCCTCGTTGTTGAAGCCCATGCGGTTGATCAGCGCCCGGTCCTCGACCAGGCGGAAGAGCCGCTTCTTGGGGTTGCCGGGCTGGGCCTCCCCGGTGACCGTGCCGATCTCGACGTGGTCGAAGCCCAGCATCGACATACCGTCGACGGCGACGGCGTTCTTGTCGAAGCCGGCGGCCAGACCGAAGGGGCCGTGCATGCGCAGGCCCAGGGCCTCGGTGCGCAGTTCCCGGTAGCGGGGGGCGAGCACGGCGGCGGCGAAGGTGCGCAGCACCGGGATGCGGGCCGCCAGGCGGATCCACCGGAAGGCCAGGTGGTGGGCCTGCTCGGGGTCCATCCGCCGGAAGACCAGGCGGAAGAAGAGCTTGTACATCGCGGGAAGTCCTCGGGTGTCCGTGTCCTCATGAAGAGGGGGACACCGTTTCCGGTGTCCCCCTCGTCGGCTGCTAGTCGCGGGCCGCGGTCAGGTGCTCGGCGTGTTCCTGGAGCGAGCGCACGCCCACGTCGCCGTGGTTGAGGGCGTCGATGCCCTGGACGGCGGCGGCCAGCGCCTGGACCGTCGTCAGGCAGGGCACGGAGCGCGCCACGGCCGCCGTACGGATCTCGTAGCCGTCGAGGCGGCCGCCGGTGCCGTACGGGGTGTTGACGATGAGGTCGACCTCGCCGTCGTGGATGAGCTGGACGATGGTCTTCTCGCCGTTCGGGCCGGGGCCCTCGGACTGCTTGCGCACGACGGTGGCGTTGATGCCGTTGCGCTTGAGGACCTCGGCGGTGCCGGAGGTGGCCAGCAGCTCGAAGCCGTGCGCGACCAGCTCGCGGGCCGGGAAGATCATCGAGCGCTTGTCGCGGTTGGCGACCGAGATGAACGCCCGTCCCTTGGTGGGCAGCGGGCCGTAGGCGCCGGCCTGCGACTTGGCGTACGCCGTGCCGAAGACCGAGTCGATGCCCATGACCTCGCCGGTGGAGCGCATCTCCGGGCCGAGGACGGTG
Organism: Streptomyces griseosporeus; assembly: GCF_014656055.1. Lineage (GTDB taxonomy): Bacteria > Actinomycetota > Actinomycetes > Streptomycetales > Streptomycetaceae > Streptomyces > Streptomyces griseosporeus. Next base: position 378,211 of record NZ_BNBR01000007.1, on the reverse strand, counting down.
TCCACGCCGCGGCCGGAGGTGTCCCGGAAGCGGCTCCAGGGCATCACGGCCTCCTTGACGGAGATCGGCGCGTCCAGCGGCAGCTCGCCGCCGTCGCCGGTCCGCGGCAGCAGGCCCTCCTCGCGCAGTTCGGCGATGGTCGCGCCGAGCGAGATGCGCGCGGCGGCCTTGGCCAGCGGCACCGCGGTCGCCTTCGAGGTGAAGGGGACGGTGCGGGAGGCACGCGGGTTGGCCTCCAGGACGTAGAGGATGTCCCCGGCCATCGCGAACTGGATGTTGATCAGGCCGCGCACGCCGACGCCGCGGGCGATCGCCTCGGTGGAGGCGCGCAGCCGCTTGATGTCGAAGCCGCCCAGGGTGATCGGGGGCAGCGCGCAGGCGGAGTCGCCGGAGTGGATGCCGGCCTCCTCGATGTGCTCCATCACACCGCCGAGGTACAGCTCCTCGCCGTCGTAGAGGGCGTCGACGTCGATCTCGATGGCGTCGTCGAGGAACCGGTCGACCAGCACCGGGCGGGTGGGGCTGATCTCGGTGGACTCCGCGATGTAGGAGGCGAGGCGGGTCTCGTCGTAGACGATCTCCATGCCGCGGCCGCCCAGCACGTACGAGGGGCGGACGAGGACCGGGTAGCCGATCTCGTCGGCGATCGCCTTGGCCTCCTCGAAGGTGGTGGCGGTGCCGTGCTTGGGGGCCGGCAGGCCGGCCTCCTTCAGCACCCGGCCGAAGGCGCCGCGGTCCTCGGCGGCGTGGATGGCCTCGGGCGAGGTGCCGACGATCGGCACGCCGTTGTCCTTCAGGGCCTGCGCGAGACCCAGCGGGGTCTGGCCGCCCAGCTGGACGACGACACCGGCGATCGGGCCGGCGAGGGACTCCGCGTGCACGATCTCCAGCACGTCCTCGAGCGTCAGCGGCTCGAAGTACAGGCGGTCGGAGGTGTCGTAGTCGGTGGAGACGGTCTCCGGGTTGCAGTTGACCATCACCGTCTCGTAGCCCGCGTCGCTGAGCGCGAAGGAGGCGTGGACACAGGAGTAGTCGAACTCGATGCCCTGGCCGATGCGGTTCGGGCCGGAGCCCAGGATGATCACCGCGGGCTTCTCGCGCTGCGCGACCTCGGTCTCCTCGTCGTAGGAGGAGTAGAAGTACGGCGTCTTCGCGGCGAACTCGGCGGCGCAGGTGTCGACCGTCTTGTAGACCGGGCGGATGCCGAGGGCGTGCCGCACCTCGCGGACGACGTCCTCGCGCAGGCCGCGGATCTCGGCGATCTGCTGGTCGGAGAAGCCGTGCCGCTTGGCCTCGGCGAGCAGGTCGGCGGTCAGCTCCGGGGCCTCGGCCAGCTCGTCGGCGATCTCCTTGATCAGGAAGAGCTGGTCGACGAACCAGGGGTCGATCTTCGTGTACTCGAAGACCTCCTCGGGGGTGGCGCCGGCACGGATGGCCTGCATGACCGTGTTGATCCGGCCGTCGGTCGGGCGCACGGCCTCGCGCAGCAGCTCGTCCTTGTCGCCGGGGTCGCCGGTGAAGGCGAACTGGCTGCCCTTCTTCTCCAGCGAGCGCAGCGCCTTCTGGAAGGCCTCGGGGAAGTTGCGGCCGATGGCCATGGCCTCGCCGACCGACTTCATGGTGGTGGTCAGCGTGGAGTCGGCCTGCGGGAACTTCTCGAAGGCGAAGCGCGGCGCCTTGACGACCACGTAGTCGAGGGTCGGCTCGAAGGAGGCCGGGGTCTCGGCGGTGATGTCGTTGGGGATCTCGTCCAGCGTGTAGCCCACGGCCAGCTTGGCGGCGATCTTCGCGATCGGGAAGCCGGTGGCCTTGGAGGCGAGCGCCGAGGACCGGGAGACACGCGGGTTCATCTCGATGACGATCACGCGGCCGTCCTCGGGGTTCACCGCGAACTGGATGTTGCAGCCGCCGGTGTCGACGCCGACCTCGCGGATGACGGCGATGCCGATGTCCCGCAGGATCTGGTACTCGCGGTCGGTGAGGGTCATCGCCGGGGCGACGGTGATGGAGTCACCGGTGTGCACGCCCATCGGGTCGAAGTTCTCGATGGAGCAGACGACCACGACGTTGTCGTGCTTGTCGCGCATCAGCTCCAGCTCGTACTCCTTCCAGCCGAGGATGGACTCCTCCAGGAGCACCTCGGTGGTCGGGGAGAGCGTGAGGCCCTGGCCGGCGATGCGGCGCAGCTCCTCCTCGTCATGGGCGAAGCCGGAGCCGGCGCCACCCATGGTGAAGGAGGGACGCACGACGACCGGGTAGCCGCCGAGCGTCTCGACGCCCTTGAGGACGTCGTCCATGGAGTGGCAGATGACCGAGCGGGCGGACTCGCCGTGCCCGATCTTCTTGCGGACCTCCTCCACGACCATCTTGAACTGGTCGCGGTCCTCGCCCTTGTGAATGGCCTCGGGCTTGGCGCCGATCAGCTCGACGCCGTACTTCTCCAGGACGCCGTTCTCGTGCAGCGAGATCGCCGTGTTCAGGGCGGTCTGGCCACCCAGGGTGGGCAGAAGGGCGTCGGGGCGCTCCTTGGCGATGATCTTCTCGACGAACTCCGGGGTGATCGGCTCGACGTAGGTGGCGTCGGCGATCTCCGGGTCGGTCATGATCGTCGCCGGGTTGGAGTTGACGAGGATCACCCGAAGGCCCTCGGCCTTCAGCACGCGGCACGCCTGGGTGCCGGAGTAGTCGAACTCGGCGGCCTGGCCGATGACGATCGGGCCGGAGCCGATGACCAGGACGGACTGGATATCGGTGCGCTTAGGCACGCTGGCCCTCCATCAGGGAAACGAAGCGGTCGAACAGGTAGGCGGCGTCGTGCGGGCCCGCTGCCGCTTCGGGGTGGTACTGGACGGAGAAGGCCGGCTGGTCGAGCAGCTGCAGCCCCTCCACGACGTTGTCGTTCAGGCAGACGTGCGAGACCTCGGCGCGGCCGAAGGGCGTCTCGCTGACCTTGTCGAGCGGCGCGTCCACGGCGAAGCCGTGGTTGTGCGCGGTGACCTCGACCTTGCCGGTGGTGCGGTCCTGGACCGGCTGGTTGATGCCCCGGTGGCCGTACTTCAGCTTGTAGGTGCCGAAGCCGAGGGCGCGGCCGAGGATCTGGTTGCCGAAGCAGATGCCGAAGAGCGGCGTCCTGCGCTCCAGGACGGCCTGCATCAGGGCGACGGGGCCGTCGGCGGTGGCGGGGTCGCCGGGGCCGTTGGAGAAGAACACGCCGTCCGGGTTCACGGCGTACACGTCGTCGGCCGTGGCGGTGGCCGGCAGGACGTGCACCTCGATGCCGCGCTCGGCCATGCGGTGCGGGGTCATGCCCTTGATGCCGAGGTCGATCGCGGCGACGGTGAACTTCTTCTCGCCGATCGCCGGGACGACGTAGGCCTCCTGGGTGGCGACCTCCTCGTACAGGCTCGCGCCCTTCATGTGGGGCTGGGCCTGCACGCGCTCGACCAGCTCGGCCTCGGGGGCGATGGCCTCGCCGGAGAAGATCCCGGCCCGCATCGAGCCGCGCTCGCGCAGGTGGCGGGTGAGGGCGCGGGTGTCGATGCCGGAGATGCCGACGACGCCCTGGTTGACCAGCTCCTCGTCCAGGGAGCGGGTGGCGCGCCAGTTGGACGGCACGCGCGCGGGGTCGCGCACGACGTAGCCGGAGACCCAGATCCGCCTCGACTCGTCGTCCTCGTCGTTCCAGCCGGTGTTGCCGATCTGCGGGGCGGTCGCGACGACGATCTGGCGGTCGTACGACGGGTCGGTGAGGGTCTCCTGGTAGCCGGTCATGCCGGTGGAGAACACGGCCTCGCCGAAGGTCTCCCCCACGGCCCCGTAGGCACGGCCGCGGAAGACCCGGCCGTCCTCCAGGACGAGTACGGCGGGAACCCTGGCAGCTCCCCTTGTGGAGGTCGTCATCGTGCGCCTTCCGTCTTGTTGATCATTTCGTTCAGGGTGTCGACCCACTCGGTGTGCTCGGCCGCGTGGTCGGAGCGGAAACCGGAGTCGATCAGTCTGTCGCCGTGTGCCCAGGTCACCACCAGCAGTCCGCCCTCGGTGAGGACCTTGCCGGCGATGCCCTTGTCGAGCCGGGCGCCGCGCAGCGCGTCGGCGGGGACGAAGAAGTCGGCCGCCCCGGGGCGTACGACGTCCAGGCCCGCGTCCGTCAGGGTGAGCTCGGCGCGGCTGCGGGTGCCGAGACCGTGGGCCACGATGCGGTCCAGCCACTGCCCGGCGGTGGTGGAGCCGTGGTAGCGGCCGCTCATGGTCAGTCTCGCCGCGCCGGGCGACTCCGGCGCGGTGGGCAGCTCCGGCAGGTCGCTCTGCAGGGTGCCGCGCCACTTCCAGCCCTCGCGCATCAGCCAGTAGACGAGCGCGACGAAGAGGAGGATGCCGATCACCCAGCCGATGCGGGCGGCCCAGTCGGTGACCTCCGCCGATTTCTGTCCGGCGGCGAGGTACGTCAGCTGCAGAGGTGTCACGTGAGCTTCCCGTCGACGAGCGTGGCCTTGCCCCGCAGCCACGTGTGCGTCACACGGCCCGGCAGCTCACGTCCCTCATAGGGGGTGTTGCGGCTGCGCGAGGCGAAGCCCGCGGGGTCCACCTGGCCACGGTATGCCGCATCGACGAGGGTGAGGTTGGCGGGCTCACCTGCCGAGACGGGACGGCCGTGCCCGGTGGCCTGTCCGATCTGCGCGGGCTTGAAGGACATGCGGTCGGCGACGCCGGCCCAGTCCAGCAGGCCCGTGTCGACCATGGTCTCCTGGACCACTGACAGCGCGGTCTCCAGGCCGACCATGCCCATGGCGGCCGCGGCCCACTCGCAGTCCTTGTCCTCGTGCGGGTGCGGGGCGTGGTCGGTGGCGACGATGTCGATCGTGCCGTCGGCGAGGGCCTCGCGCAGCGCCATGACGTCACGCTCGGTGCGCAGCGGCGGGTTGACCTTGTAGACCGGGTTGTAGGTGCGCACCAGCTCGTCGGTGAGCAGCAGGTGGTGCGGGGTGACCTCGGCGGTGACCTGGATGCCGCGGGACTTGGCCCAGCGGACGATCTCGACGCTGCCGGCGGTCGACAGGTGGCAGATGTGGACGCGGGAGCCGACGTGGTCGGCGAGCAGCACGTCCCGCGCGATGATCGACTCCTCGGCGACGGCCGGCCAGCCGCCCAGGCCCAGCTCGGCGGAGACGACGCCCTCGTTCATCTGGGCGCCCTCGGTGAGCCGGGGCTCCTGCGCGTGCTGGGCGACGACACCGTCGAAGGCCTTCACGTACTCCAGGGCGCGGCGCATGATCACGGCGTCGTGGACGCACTTGCCGTCGTCGGAGAAGACGGTGACGCCGGCCGCGGACTCGTGCATGGCGCCCAGTTCGGCGAGCTTCTGCCCGTCCAGGCCGACGGTGACGGCGCCGATGGGCTGCACGTCGCAGTAGCCGTGCTCCTTGCCGAGCCGCCACACCTGCTCGACGACACCGGCGGTGTCGGCGACCGGGAAGGTGTTGGCCATGGCGAACACGGAGGTGTAGCCGCCGCTCGCCGCCGCGCGCGTGCCGGTGAGGACGGTCTCGGAGTCCTCGCGGCCGGGCTCGCGCAGGTGGGTGTGCAGGTCGACCAGGCCGGGGAGCAGGACCTTGCCGTCGGCCTCGACGACCTCGGCGCCCTCGGCGGACAGTCCGGTACCGACCTCGGCGATCGTCTCGCCGTCGATCAGGACGTCCTGGAGCGCCCCGCCGAGCACCTTCGCACCACGGATCAGGATCTTGCTCATGGGGTTACTTCTCCTCGGAACCGGTGGGGCGGGTGTGGGTGACGGCGGGCTCGTTGCCCCCGAGCAGCAGGTAGAGGACGGCCATCCGGATGGACACGCCGTTGGCGACCTGCTCGATCGCGGTGCAGCGGCCGGAGTCGGCGACCTCGGCGGTGATCTCCATGCCGCGGACCATCGGGCCGGGGTGCATCACGATGGCGTGCTCGGGCAGCTTGGCCATGCGGTCGCCGTCGAGGCCGTAGCGGCGGGAGTACTCGCGCTCGGTGGGGAAGAAGGCGGCGTTCATCCGCTCGCGCTGGACGCGCAGCATCATCACCGCGTCGCACTTGGGGAGCGTGGAGTCCAGGTCGTAGGAGACCTCGCAGGGCCAGGTCTCGATGCCGACCGGCAGCAGGGTGGGCGGCGCGACCAGGGTGACCTCGGCGCCGAGGGTGTGCAGCAGGTCGACGTTGGAGCGGGCGACCCGGCTGTGCAGGACGTCGCCGACGATGGTGATCCGCTTGCCGGCGAGGTCCTGGCCGAGTCCGGCGTCCCGGCCGACGAGCCGGCGGCGCATGGTGAAGGCGTCCAGCAGGGCCTGGGTGGGGTGCTGGTGGGTGCCGTCGCCGGCGTTGATGACGGCGGCGTCGATCCAGCCGGAGTTCGCCAGGCGGTACGGCGCTCCGGAGGCGCCGTGCCGGATGACGACGGCGTCGACGCCCATGGCCTCCAGGGTCTGGGCGGTGTCCTTCAGGGACTCGCCCTTGGACACGCTGGAGCCCTTGGCGGAGAAGTTGATGACGTCCGCGGAGAGGCGCTTCTCGGCGGCCTCGAAGGAGATCCGGGTGCGGGTGGAGTCCTCGAAGAAGAGGTTGACGATCGTGCGGCCGCGCAGGGTCGGCAGCTTCTTGATCGGCCGGTCCGCGACCCGGGCCATCTCCTCGGCGGTGTCGAGGATCAGGACGGCGTCGTCGCGGGTGAGGTCGGCGGCCGAGATGAGATGACGCTGCATCTGTCAGGCTCCGTAAGGCAGTTCAAGACGGGAGGATGAGGGCAAACCGGTGCACGGCGGGCATGCCGAAGCAGGCCCTGGCCCGGGTTGCTACTGGTCGGCCTTGGCGCCGAGCAGCACGGTGTCGCGACCGTCCTCCTCGGCGAGCTGGACCTTGACCGTCTCCCGCAGCGACGTGGGGAGGTTCTTGCCGACGTAGTCGGCGCGGATCGGCAGTTCGCGGTGACCGCGGTCGACGAGGACCGCGAGCTGCACCGCGCGGGGGCGCCCGATGTCGTTCAGGGCGTCGAGGGCGGCGCGGATGGTGCGGCCGGAGAAGAGCACGTCGTCGACGAGGACGACCAGCTTGCCGTCGATGCCGTCACCGGGGATCTCGGTGCGGGCCAGCGCGCGCGGCGGGTGCATGCGCAGGTCGTCGCGGTACATGGTGATGTCGAGCGAGCCGCAGGGGACCTTGCGCTCGGTGATCTGCTCCAGCTTGACGGCGAGCCGCTGGGCGAGGAAGACGCCTCGGGTCGGAATGCCGAGGAGCACCACGTCGTCGGCGCCCTTGGCGCGCTCGACGATCTCGTGGGCGATGCGGGTCATGACCCGCGCGATGTCGGGGCCTTCGAGAACGGGCCGGGCGTCGGACGCTTGCGCGTCCTGCTGCTGCTTGTCCATACGAAACGGACCTCCTTCTCCGCCTCACGGGACGGACCTTAAAGGACGTCGGGATTGCGCCATCCACGGTAGCAGGTGGCAGCGACACCCCCGGATCACCCCCCTGAGGGGCGTCGATTCACTCCACTGGCGCAATCGGGCGGCGATACCACGGAAGAGTCGGTGTGGACCATTCGGCTTGACGCAGGAGAATCACGCTGCGTAACCTCACAGTGAGTTACCAGCCGCGCGGCAGGAAGCCAGTCCCGTCGCGTCGACACAGTGCCGGGGAGCTATATGTCCAGCGAATACGCCAAACAGCTCGGGGCGAAGCTCCGGGCCATCCGCACCCAGCAGGGCCTTTCCCTCCACGGTGTCGAGGAGAAGAGCCAGGGACGCTGGAAGGCGGTCGTGGTCGGTTCGTACGAGCGCGGCGACCGTGCCGTGACCGTGCAGCGCCTCGCCGAGCTGGCGGACTTCTACGGCGTCCCGGTGCAGGAGCTCCTCCCGGGCACCACCCCCGGCGGCGCCGCCGAGCCGCCGCCGAAGCTGGTCCTGGACCTGGAGCGGCTGGCCCACGTGCCGGTCGAGAAGGCGGGCCCGCTCCAGCGCTACGCGGCGACGATCCAGTCCCAGCGCGGTGACTACAACGGCAAGGTGCTCTCCATCCGCCAGGACGACCTGCGCACGCTGGCGGTCATCTACGACCAGTCGCCCTCGGTCCTGACCGAGCAGCTGATCAGCTGGGGCGTCCTCGACGCGGACGCGCGCCGCGCGGTGGCCCACGAGGAGAGCTGACCGCTCCCGGCGGGTCCAGCAGAAACGTGCCGCCGGGGTGGCCGGAACTTTACGGTTCCAGCCGCCCCGGCGGCTTTCTGCGTTCTGGGTGACGCCACGGGGCCACCCGGGCCGCAGGGCGGCGCGCACAGACGCCACAGGGCCCGCAGCGGAGTGCTGCGGGCCCTGTGGCATGTCGTACCTGTCTCACGCCTCCCGGCGGAGCGAAGGCTTGAGCTCCTTCAGCCGGCCGAGAAGCCCGTTCACGAACGAGGGCGACTCGTCCGTGGAGAACTCCTTCGCCAGCTGCACCATCTCGTCCAGGACCACGGCGTCCGGGGTCTCGTCGACCCAGATCAGCTCGTAGGCGCCCAGGCGCAGGATGTTGCGGTCGACGACCGGCATCCGGTCCAGCGTCCAGCCCACCGAGTACTGCGCGATCAGCTCGTCGATGCGCTTCGCGTGCTCCGCGTAGCCCTCGACCAGCTGCATCGTGTACTCGCTCACCGGCGGCTGCCGGGTGTCATCCCGGGAGAGCCGGATCCAGTCCGCGAGGACCGTCAGGACGTCGGCGCCGCGCTGGTCGCCCTCGAAGAGGATCTGGAAGGCGCGCTTGCGGGCCGTGTTGCGGGCAGCCACGGTTAGCTGTTCACCCGGCCGAGGTAGTCGCTGGTGCGGGTGTCGACCTTGATCTTCTCACCGGTGGTGATGAAGAGCGGGACCTGGATCTGGTGGCCGGTCTCCAGGGTGGCGGGCTTGGTGCCGCCGGTGGAGCGGTCACCCTGGACGCCGGGCTCGGTCTCGGCGACGGTCAGCTCGACGGCGGCCGGCAGCTCGACGAAGAGCACCTCGCCCTCGTGCTGCGCGACGGTGGCGGTGAAGCCCTCGATCAAGAAGTTGGCGGCGTCACCGACAGCCTTGCGGTCGACCATCAGCTGGTCGTAGGTCTCCATGTCCATGAAGACGAAGTAGTCGCCGTCCATGTAGGAGAACTGCATGTCGCGCTTGTCGACGGTGGCCGTCTCGACCTTCACGCCGGCGTTGAAGGTCTTGTCGACGACCTTCCCGGACAGGACGTTCTTGAGCTTGGTGCGCACGAAGGCCGGGCCCTTGCCGGGCTTGACGTGCTGGAACTCGACGACGGTCCACAGCTGGCCGCCTTCGAGCTTGAGCACCATGCCGTTCTTGAGGTCGTTCGTGGTGGCCACGGTTCTCGGAATCTCCTGGACTGACGTGGACGACCCCGGGGCAGGCGCGCAGCGCGAGGCTAGAGCGCGAGCAGCTCCTTGGTCGTGATGGTGAGTAGCTCGGGTCCGCCGTCCGCCTCGGGGCGTACGACGAGCGTGTCATCGATCCGGACGCCGCCCCGTCCCGGGAGGTGGACCCCCGGTTCGACGGTGACCGGCACGCAAGCGTCCAGTTTACCCATGGCCGCGGGGGTCAATTGAGGGTCCTCGTCGATTTCGAGCCCGACACCGTGCCCGGTGAGCGGCGGCAGCCCCTGTGTGTACCCGGCGGAGTCCAGCACCTGGCGGGCGGCGCGGTCCACGTCGCGGTAGGCGGCGCCCGGCACCAGGGACTCCCGTCCGGCGCGCTGAGCGGCGAAGACGAGGTCGTACAGCTCGATCTGCCAGTCCGCGGGCGAGGTGCCGATGACGAACGTACGGCCGATCTCGCAGCGGTAGCCGCGGTAGGTGGCGCCGAGGCAGACGGAGAGGAAATCCCCTTCCTCCACGCGGCGGTCAGTGGGCCGGTGGCCGCGCCGGCCGGCGTTGGGCCCGGCGGCGACGGAGGTCGGGAAGGCGGGCCCGTCGGCGCCGTGGTCCACCAGCCGGCGCTCCAGCTCCAGGGCGAGGTGCCGCTCGGTGCGCCCGACGAGGATGGACTCCAGCAGCTCGCCGAGGGCCTGGTCGGCGATCTCGGCGCCGATGCGCAGGCAGGAGATCTCCTCCTCGTCCTTGACCACCCGGAGCTGTTCGACGGCGCCGCCGAGGTCGGCGAGGCGCAGCCGGGGCGCGACCGAGCGGACCGCCCGGTGCCGGGCGACGGTGAGGTGGTGTTCCTCCAGGGCGAGCGAGTCGGCGCCCTGGGCCTGGGCGAGGTCGGCGGCGGCGACCGCGGGGTCCCCGCCGGGGCCGGACAGTATGTGCCGGCGCAGCGCCTCGTCGGGCCGGCCGCCGGCGGCGGACGGGCGGTCGTCGGACGGGCCGGCGCAGACCAGGACGTCCTCGCGCTTGCCCAGCAGCAGCACGGTGTCCTGCGGGGCGGGGCCCGCGAGGTACCTCACGTTGGCGGGGCGCGTGACGAGCGCGGAGGCACTGCCGCCGGCTTGGCAGCGTTCCCTCAGGCGGGCTCGGCGGGCCGCGTACACCTCTGACATGACACGAGCGTAGGAGTCATGGGCGTTTTGTGCCGTTCGGGAAGAGCCGAGTGGGGGTGCGCCGTAGGGGTGCCGTTCGGTGCCGGGGGTGCGGGGCCCTACGCGGTGCCGGGGTGGCCGCTCGCGCCCGCCCGGTCACCACTTCGGCGGGCTGGCTATCGCTCGTGCCAGGACGTCGTCCAGGATGCGGGCCGTCTCCGGGATGTCGAGCTGGGAGTTGTCGATGATCGGCAGCCCCGAGCCGTACCAGCCGGCCATCCGGCCGTGGATGCGGGCGACCTCCTCGTCGGTGAGGCGGCGGTTGCCGGTGCGCTCGGCGTTGCGCTCCAGGACGATGTCCAGCCCGGGCAGGAGGACGACCGGGAGCAGGCCGGGACCCACATGGCGCTTCCAGCCGCCGAGGCCGACCACCGGGCGGTCGGGGAAGACGGCGTCGTCGAGGATGCAGGAGATCCCGTTGGCGAGGAAGTTGCGCGCGGCGAAGCCGCAGGTGCGGCGGGCGAGGCGGTACTGGGCCTCGGAGTTGTCGTTCCACCCGGACTGCGGGTCGGCGAAGCCGGAGCGGACCCACTCGCGGACGTCGTCGAGGCTGATGTGGGCGGTGGGGACCCGGCGGTGGTCGGCCCAGTACTTCGCCACGCTGGTCTTGCCGGCTCCCGCGGGGCCGATCAGCAGCACGGCGAGGGTGGTGGCGGACGGGTCCGGGGCGGCCGAGGCGGCGTGCGGCGCGCTGGGGGCGCCGACCGGGCCGCCGCCGGGCAGCGGCACATGCCCGGTGGTGTCCGGCGCCGGCGGACCGGACCTGGGCGGCGCGCCCTGGGGCGGCGGCACCGGAGGGCCCTGCGGGACCGGGGCCGCTGGGGGCGCCGGTGGGACCGGGGCCGAGGGCGGTGGCCCGGTGTAGCCCGGTGCCGGGGGCACGGGCGCGGGTCCCTGGTGGGTTCCCGGGTGGTGCGGACCCGGGTGGTGTGCGGCCGGCGACCAGCCGACGGCCGGTCCGTGCCCCGGCTGGTGGGGCGGCGGCAGCGGTGAACCCACTGCGTGCTGCATCCGGTGCCACTCCGTCTCGTACAGGCGGTTGTTGCTGGCAGCGGGCGCGGGACCCGCTCTCCCCACAGCCTAGAAGGCCGGGAGGTACCCCTGTCCGAACGGTACCGCCCCCGGCCGTCGTTTGGTGAACGGCCGGGGGCGGTGTGAAGTGCCCGGTGCGGTAGGCGAATCGGACGGAGGACCGCGGGGCGGTACTTACTGGCCGACCTCGCCGTAGGCGGCGAGGAGGACGGCCGGGTCCGGGCCCTCCAGGACGGTCGGCTTGGCGAGGCCGTCCAGGACGATGAACCTGAGCAGGTCGCCGCGGGACTTCTTGTCGACCTTCATCGTCTCCAGCAGCTTGGGCCACTGGTCGTAGCGGTAGTGCAGCGGCAGGCCGACGGACTCCAGGATCGTGCGGTGCCTGTCCGCCGTCGCGTCGTCCAACCGGCCCGCCAGACGGCCCAGTTCGGCCGCGAAGTGCATGCCGACGGCGACGGCGGCGCCGTGCCGCCACTTGTAGCGCTCGTTCTTCTCGATGGCGTGGCCGAGCGTGTGGCCGTAGTTGAGGATCTCGCGCAGCCCGGACTCCTTCAGGTCGCTGGAGACGACCTCGGCCTTGACCCGGATGGACCGCTCGATGAGCTCCGCGGTGTGCGGCCCGGCCGGCGTGCGCGCCGCCTCGGGGTCGGCCTCGATCAGCTCCAGGATGCGCGGGTCGGCGATGAACCCGGCCTTGATGACCTCGGCGAGACCGGAGACGTAGTCGTTGACCGGCAGCGAGTCCAGCGCCGCGAGGTCGCACAGCACCCCGGCCGGCGGGTGGAAGGCGCCCACCAGGTTCTTGCCCTCGGCGGTGTTGATGCCGGTCTTGCCGCCGACGGCCGCGTCCACCATGGCCAGCACGGTCGTGGGGATCGCGATCCAGCGCACTCCGCGCAGCCAGGTGGCCGCCACGAACCCGGCGAGGTCCGTGGTGGCGCCGCCGCCCACGCCGACGATGACGTCGGTGCGGGTGAAGCCGGACTGGCCGAGCGCCTTCCAGCAGTAGGCGGCGACCTCGGCGGTCTTGGCCTCCTCGGCGTTCGGCACCTGGATGGCGACCGCCTCGTAGCCCTGCCCGGCCAGGTCGGCGCGGAGCGCGTCACCGGTCTCGGCGAGGGCCTCCGGGTGGATCACCGCGACCCGCTTGGCCCGGGTCCCGATCAGACCGGCCAGTTCGCCGAGCAGCTGGCGGCCCACCAGGACCTCGTACGGCTCGGTGCCCGCCGTGCCGCCGACCTGGATCCGTGTCACCGACTCGCTCATGCTTGCTTCAACTCCACTGCGTCCAGGGCGGCTTGGGCGACCTCTTCGGGGGTGCGCCCGTCGGTCGGCACCACCACGGTGGCGACCGCCTCGTACAGGTGGCGGCGGGCCTCCATCAGCTCGCGCCACTGCTTGCGCGGGTTGACCGCGAGCAGCGGGCGGGCCGCGTTCAGGCCGGTGCGCTTGACGGCCTCCTCGACGTCCATCGACAGGTACACCACGCGCTGCCCGGCGAGCAGCGCGCGGGTGTCCGCGTCGAGGATCGCGCCGCCGCCGAGGGCGAGGACGCCCCGGTGCTCGCTCAGGGCACGCCGCACGGCCTGCTTCTCGATCGCCCGGAAGGCCGCCTCGCCCTCCTCGACGAAGATGTCGGAGATGGCCCGGCCCTGCTCGGCGACGATGTCGTCGTCGGTGTCCCGGTAGCCGGCGTCCAGCCGCTCGGCGAGCAGCTGCCCGACGGTGGACTTGCCGACGCCCATCGGCCCGACGAGGACGAGGAGCGGCCCGCTCATCGGATGTGCAGGTGGTCGAGGTACGACTGCACGTTGCGGCGGGTCTCGGTCACCGAGTCGCCGCCGAACTTCTCCGCCACCGCGTCCGCCAGGACCAGCGCCACCATCGCCTCGGCGACGATGCCGGCGGCCGGGACCGCGGAGACGTCGGAGCGCTGGTGGTGGGCCTGGGCCTCCTCGCCGGTGGTGACGTCCACGGTCTTCAGGGCCCGCGGCACGGTCGCGATCGGCTTCATCGCGGCCCGCACCCGCAGCAGCTCACCGGTGGACAGCCCGCCCTCGGTGCCGCCCGCGCGGCCGGAGACACGGCGGATGCCCTCGGCCGTGTTCACGATCTCGTCGTGCGCCTTGGAACCGGGCACCCGGGCCAGCTCGAAACCGTCGCCGATCTCGACGCCCTTGATCGCCTGGATGCCCATCAGGGCCCCGGCGAGCCGGGCGTCCAGCTTGCGGTCCCAGTGCACGTGCGAGCCGAGCCCGACGGGGACGCCGTACGCCAGCACCTCCACGACACCGCCGAGGGTGTCGCCGTCCTTGTGGGCCTGGTCGACCTCCGCGACCATCGCCTTGGAGGCGTCCGCGTCCAGGCAGCGCAGCGGGTCCTCGTCCAGCCTCTCCACGTCGGCCGGGGTCGGGTAGACGCCCTGCGGGGCCTTCACCGAGCACAGCTCCACGACATGGCTGACGATCTCGATGCCGGCCGTCTCCTTCAGGTACGACCGGGCCACCGCGCCCAGCGCGACCCGCGCCGCCGTCTCCCGCGCCGAGGCCCGCTCCAGGATCGGGCGCGCCTCGTCGAAGCCGTACTTCTGCATGCCCGCCAGGTCGGCGTGGCCGGGCCGGGGGCGGGTCAGCGGGGCGTTGCGGGCCAGGCCCGCCAGCACCTCGGGGTCGATCGGGTCGGCCGCCATGACCTGTTCCCACTTCGGCCACTCGGTGTTGCCCACCATGATCGCGACCGGCGAGCCCAGGGTGAGGCCGTGCCGCACGCCGCCGAGGAAGGTGACCTCGTCCCGCTCGAACTTCATGCGCGCGCCGCGGCCATAACCGAGCCGCCGCCGCGCGAGATGATCCGCCACCATCTCCGTGGTGATCGGCACGCCGGCGGGAAGACCCTCCAGCGTCGCGACAAGTGCGGGACCGTGGGACTCACCCGCGGTCAGCCAACGCAGCCTGCTCAACGAAGCTCCTCAGTGGTCGCGCCCTGGTTACTGCCCGGCGTACGCGCGTGCTCGCGTACGGCGGCGGCGCGGCCGGGTGCGCGGCCCGGGCCCGCCACCTCCGATCCTCCCACGTCCGGGCCGGGGATCCGGTCGCCGGTCCAGCAGACGGACGCCCGGTGGGCGGTCAGCGGTCGGCGAGCGCCTTCTCCCCCGCCCGGCGCATGGCCTCCAGCGGGGCCGGGGAGCGCCCGGTCATCTGCTCGACTTGGAGGACGGCCTGGTGCACCAGCAGGTCGAGCCCGCTGACGACGGCCCCGCCGAACATGGACCAGCGGGCGGCCAGCGCTGTGGGCCAGGGGTCGTAGAGCACGTCGAACAGCGCGGCGGGGCGTTCCGGTACGGCGGCGGCGAGCGCGTCCGTCGTCCCGGCCGGGGTCGTGGCGACGACCAGCGGGGCGCGCAGCGCCTCGGCCGCGTCCGCCCAGTCGGCCGTGCGGACCTCGACGTCGAGCCGCTCGCCCCAGGCGCGCATCTCGGCGGCGCGGGCCTCGCTGCGGACGTAGACGGTGATCTCGCCGGCGCAGACCCGGGCAAGGGCGGCCAGCGCGGAGGAGGCGGTGGCGCCGGCACCGAGGACGGCGGCCGAGTCGACCTGCTCGATGCCGTGCTCGCGCAGCGCGGCGACCATGCCGGGGATGTCGGTGTTGTCGCCGACGCGGCGGCCGTCCTCGGTGAACACCAGGGTGTTGACCGCCTCGACCGAGCGGGCCGTGTCGCTGATCTCGTCGAGCAGCGGCAGGACGGCCCGCTTGAGCGGCATGGTCAGCGACAGCCCGGCCCACTCGGGGCCGAGGCCGTCGACGAAGGCCGGCAGCGCCGCCTCGTCGACCTCGAAGCGGTCGTACGTCCAGCCTTCGAGGCCCAGCTCGGCGTAGGCGGCGCGGTGCAGCACCGGGGAGAGCGAGTGGGCGATGGGCTTGCCGAGCACGGCGGCCCGGCGGACGTCAGCTGCCATGGATGCCATACGGCGATCATCCCACGACGCCCTTCTCGCTCGCCCCCGGCAGGTGGGGCCTAGGCCAGGCCGTAGGCGGAGCCGCACTGCTCCTTGTCGCCCTTCACGGCGCAGACCGTGACGGTGATGGGGGTGCCTTCCTTGATGTTGCCGGTCTTCCAGCCGGAGAAGTAGTACGCCGCGTGGCCGCGGGACGTGGCCTTCCGGTAGCCCTCGGCGCCGACCTGAGTCGCCGCCTCGGCCTCGATCCCCCAGCCGTCGCCGAGGATGTCCCTGACCGCGAGGGCGTCACCGGGGATGGCCGGTGTGACGGTGTTGTCGGGGTCGGCGTTCCAGTCGGCGAAACCCGCGCGCACGTGGTTGTTGTAGACCTCGATGCTGAAACTCTTGCCGACGCGGTCCACGCTGAAGGTGAAGTTCGGGTCGGCCGAGGCGCTGCCGGCCCCCGTGGCGAGGGCAGCACCGGTGAGGCCGGTCACGGCGACGGCCGTGCCGAGCAAACGCTTGAAGCTGTGCACTTGTGTGAATCTCCCCTGATGACGGGCGGCCTGGTCAGGGCCGCCCGGAAGGCGGGGCGTCCGTGCGTGTCGCGCGAACACCCCTGATCGGGATGATCCTATCCGAAGGTGTCATGCCCATGCCCGGCGCCTCCGGAGCCCGGTCAGCTCTTGCCGCGCGAGGCGGTCCACTGCTTGACCAGCTTGTCGTGTTCGGCGAAGGTGCGGCTGAACTTGCTGGTCTTGCCGTCCATGGAGATGAAGTAGTACCAGCCGTCGTGCGTGGGATCGAGGGCGCCCTTGAGCGCCTCCTCGCCGGGGTTGTCGATGGGGCCCGGCGGGAGTCCCTTGACGTAGTAGGTGTTGTACGGGTTGTTGTACCGGCGCAGCTCGGCGATGCTCAGGTCGAGCTTGCTCTGGTTCTTCACGTAGTTGTACGTGGAGTCGAACTCCAGGGCGCCGTAGGTCTCGGGGTTGCCGGGCTTGAGCCGGTTGTAGACGACCTCGGCCATCTTGCGGAAGTCGTCGTGGCTGGTGCCCTCGGCCTGCACCAGGCTGGCCACGGTCAGCAGCTGCCAGGGGCCGTCCAGGCCGAGGTCCTGCGCCTTCTGCTCCAGGCCCAGCTCCTCGTACTTCGCGGTGGCCTGCGACACCATGTCCTTCAGGACGGCCTTGGGCTCCTGGCCCTTGGCGGCCGCGTAGCTGGACGGGTACAGGAAGCCTTCCAGTGGGTCCTTGAGGTTCGGGTGGTTCAGCGCCCAGGCGGGCAGGCCGAGGTTCTTGTACTCCTTCTTCGCGACGGCCGCCGTGGTGCCCGCGCTCACGCCGAGGCGTTTGTCGATCAGGCTGTAGACGGCGGTGTTGCGCAGGCCCTCGGCGATGATCAGGTTGCTGCGGCTCTTCGGGCTGAGCATGAGTTCCACCGCGCTCGCGGCGGACATCTCCTTCTGCAGCGTGTAGACGCCGTCCTGGAGCGACTTGCCGTCGGGGTTCGCCTCCAGCGCGGAGACGAACGCGGCCGCGCTCTTGACGACGCCGCCCTCCGACAGCTTCCGGCCGATCTCCCAGCCGCCGGCGCCCTTCGGGATGACGACGGTGACCTGCTCGCCGTTTCCGCTGCCCGCGTAGTCCGGGGCCGCGCTGAAACGTTCCTTGTAGAACTGGTAGCCGAAGTAGCCGGCGCCGCCGATGCCGCCGCCGAAGACCAGCACGACGACCAGGCAGGCGCAGCCGTTGCGGCGCTTCTTGCCCTTCGCGCCGCCCTTGCCGCGCCGCTCGCCGCGTCCGCGCCGGCCCTCCGGCTCGTCGCCCGTGCTCTCGTCGTCCTCGTCGTCCCCGCCCGCGAAGAAGGCGTGCTCGCCCTGGTCGGGGCCCGGGTCCCAGTCCGTCTGGGGCTCCGGCTCGGCGCGCCGGCGGGCGGGCGGCTCCGGCGGCGGGTAGGCGTCCGGGGTCTGGTAGAAGTCGGGCTGCTCACCGCCGTACCCGGCGGACTGCTGGCCGTAGGGGTCGCCGGGGTCGGGGGCGTACGGCATCTGCTGGTGCCCGCCGGTGCCTTCCCAGCCGCCCTGCTGGTACGGCTGCTGCTGCTCGGGGCCGCCGTAGTACTGCTGCTGGTCGTAGCCGGTCTGCTGCTGCTCGTCGTAGCCGGAGTGCTGCTGCTGGTCGTAACCGGAGTGGTGCTGCTGGTTCTGGTCGTAGCCGGGGTGCTGCTGGCCCTGGCCCCAGTCGCCCTGTCCCTGGGTGTGCGGCTGCTGCGGATAGTGCTGCTGCTGGCCGCCGTAGGCAGGCTGGTGCCCGGAGTGGGCCTGCTGCCCTTCCCATCCGCCGTCCCCGTACAACGGGTCCTGCGGATGCCACGGTTCGGAGCCTGCGCCCCGGCCATACTCAGTCATCGATCCCCTAGAGCCGCGAGGCGGCGGTCACGCGGCACTCGGTCCGGTTTCCCGTTCCGCCTCTCTCTGTGCGGCGGCTGTTCGAACACCGCCGCATCGCGCGGAACGTTACCGTACCGCGATCAGATGACCACTTCGACGCCCTCGCCGGGTGCTTCACCTGACACCCGTTCGGATTCGAGCGCCTGCTGAAGGATGATCACAGCGGCCGCCTGGTCGATCACGGAGCGGCCCTTCTTGGACTTCACGCCCGAGGCGCGCAGGCCCTGACTGGCCGTCACGGTCGTCATCCGCTCGTCGACGAGTCTCACCGGAACGGGCGCGATCATCCGGGCGAGCTGCTGGGCGAAGCCGCGGACCTTGGCGGCGGCGGGGCCCTCGCCCCCCTTGAGGGAGCGAGGGAGCCCGACGACGACCTCGATCGGCTCGTACTCCTCCACCAGCTGCTTCAGCCGGCGGTGGGCGGCGGGCACGTCCCGGCCGGGGACCGTCTCCACCGGGGTGGCGAGGATCCCGTCGGGGTCGCACGAGGCGACCCCGATCCGGGCGTCCCCGACGTCGATCGCGAGACGTCGTCCTCGGCGCATTACTTCGCCGTCTCCGCGACCAGCCGCTCGACGGCGTCGACGGCCTCGCCGATGGCGGCCGGGTTCTGGCCGCCGCCCTGGGCGACGTCCGGCTTGCCGCCACCGCCGCCGCCGAGCGTCTTGGCGGCGGTGCGCACCAGGTCACCGGCCTTCAGGCCGCGGTCGCGGGCGGCGTCGTTGGTGGCGATGACCGTGAGCGGCTTGCCGTTGTTGACCGTGAACAGGGCGACCACGGCGGCCCGCCCGCCCTGGATGCGGCCGCGCACGTCGAGGACGAGCTTGCGCAAGTCGTCCGGGGTCGTGCCGTCCGGGACCTGGCCGGTCACCACGGCCACACCGCGGACGTCCTTGGCGGACTCGGCGAGACCGGCGGCGGCCTGCAGGACCTTCTCGGCCCGGAACTTCTCGATCTCCTTCTCGGCGTCCTTCAGCTTGCCGAGCATGGCGGAGACCTTCTCGGGCAGCTCCTCCGGGCGGCCCTTGAGCAGCTCGGTCAGCTGGTTGACGACCGTGTGCTCACGGGCGAGGAAGTTGTAGGCGTCCACACCGACGAGGGCCTCGATACGGCGCACACCCGAGCCGATGGAGGACTCGCCCAGCAGCTTCACCAGGCCCAGCTGGGCGGTGTTGTGCACGTGCGTGCCGCCGCACAGCTCCTTGGAGAAGTCGCCGATGGTCACGACGCGGACCCGCTCGCCGTACTTCTCGCCGAACTCGGCGATGGCGCCCTGCTTCTTGGCCTCGTCGATGCCCATGACCTCGGCGCGGACGTCCAGGTCGCGGGCGAGCACCTCGTTGATCTTCTGCTCGACGTCGGTCATCACGGCCGTCGGGACGGCGGACGGGGAGCCGAAGTCGAAGCGGAAGCGGCCGGGCTGGTTCTCCGAACCGGCCTGGGCGGCCGTCGGGCCGAGGGCGTCGCGCAGGGCCTGGTGGGTGAGGTGGGTGGCCGAGTGGGCGCGGGCGATGGCCGTGCGGCGCTTGGCGTCGATGGAGGCGTGGGCCTTGGCGCCGACGGTGACCTCGCCGACCTGGACGACGCCCTTGTGGACGTAGACGCCCGGGACGGGCTTCTGGCAGTCGCGGACCTCGATGACGGCACCGGTGTCGACCTTGATCCGGCCGGTGTCGCCGATCTGGCCGCCGCCCTCGGCGTAGAACGGGGTGCGGTCGAGGACGATCTCGACCTCGTCGCCCTCGGTGGCGGCGGGCGAGGAGACCCCGTCGACGAGGATGCCGACGACGGTGGACTCGCCCTCGGTGTCGCTGTAGCCGATGAAGTCGGTCGCACCGGCCCGGTCGGCGATCTCACGGTAGGCGCCGAGGTCGGCGTGGCCGGTCTTCTTGGCCTGGGCGTCGGCCTTGGCGCGCTCCCGCTGCTCCTTCATCAGGCGGCGGAAGCCGTCCTCGTCCACGGCGAGGCCCTGCTCGGCGGCCATCTCCAGGGTGAGGTCGATCGGGAAGCCCCAGGTGTCGTGGAGCAGGAAGGCCTTGTCGCCGGGGAGCACGGTGGAGCCGGCGGCCTTGGTCTCGGAGACGGCCGTGTCGAGGATGTTGGTGCCGGCCTTCAGCGTCTTGAGGAAGGCGTTCTCCTCGGCGAGGGCGACCTTCTCGATGCGCTCGCGGTCGGTGATCAGCTCCGGGTACTGCTGGCCCATCATGCCGATCACGACGTCGATCAGGTCCTTGACGACCGGACCGGTGGCGCCCAGCAGGCGCATGTTGCGGATGGCGCGGCGCATGATGCGGCGCAGCACATAGCCGCGGCCCTCGTTGCCGGGGGTGACGCCGTCGCCGATGAGCATGGTGGCGGTGCGCATGTGGTCGGTGACCACGCGCAGGGACACGTCCGAGGCGTGGGCGTCGCCGTAGCGGACACCGGTCAGCTCGGTGGCCTTCTCGATGACGGCCATGGAGGTGTCGATCTCGTACATGTTCTGCACGCCCTGCAGAATCATGGCGAGCCGCTCCAGGCCGAGGCCCGTGTCGATGTTCTTGCTCGGCAGGTCCCCGAGGATCTCGAAGTTGTCCTTGCCGATGCCCTCGCCGCGCTCGTACTGCATGAAGACGAGGTTCCAGATCTCCACGTACCGCTCGTCGTTGACGGCGGGGCCGCCCTCGGCGCCGAACTCGGGGCCGCGGTCGTAGTTGATCTCGGAGCAGGGGCCGCACGGGCCGGGCACGCCCATGGACCAGAAGTTGTCCTTCATGCCCAGGCGCTGGATGCGCTCCATGGGGACGCCGACGACCTCGTGCCAGATGCGCTCGGCCTCGTCGTCGTCCTTGTAGACGGTGATCCACAGGCGCTCGGGGTCGAGGCCGTAACCGCCCTTGTCCTGGGGCGTGGTGAGCAGCTCCCAGGCGAGCTTGATGGCGCCTTCCTTGAAGTAGTCGCCGAAGGAGAAGTTGCCGCACATCTGGAAGAACGTGCCGTGCCGGGTGGTCTTGCCGACCTCTTCGATGTCGGGCGTGCGCACGCACTTCTGCACGCTGGTGGCGCGCGGGAAGGGCGGCTTGACCTCGCCCAGGAAGTAGGGCTTGAAGGGCACCATGCCGGCGGGGACCAGGAGCAGAGTCGGGTCGTCCGCGATGAGCGACGCCGAAGGGACGACGGTGTGCCCGCGCTCCTCGAAGAAGCTCAGCCAGCGACGGCGGATCTCAGCCGACTCCATCAGTGGTCCTCATTCCGGTTGTACGAGTACGTCGTGTTCTCGATGTACTGGGGGTTGCTGCGGTCGTGCTCCAGGGCGGCGAGCCGCCTGGGCGGGGAGAGCTCGGGGTTCTCGTGGATGCCGAGGGCCTCTTCGAGCTCGGCCTCCCGCTGGGCCATGTTGTCGCGGACGTCGAGGGCGAAGCCCACCGCTCGGTCCTTGAGCCGCTGCCCGGTCTCCAGTGCCTTGTTCGCCGCGGTGGCGGCCAGGTTCTCGGGGGTCAGCTGCTTCAGCTTGCGGTTGACCTTGGTGGTGGCCCACACACCGGCGGCGACACCCGTGGTGAACCAGAACGTACGGCGGAACATCGCTCGGTCTCAGTCCTTACTTCCGCTTGCCCCGCCGCGCGGACGGGACGGTGCGGCCCACGATCACGGTACGCCGGGGCGACTTGGCGGGCACGTCGTCCCGGCGGCCGCCCTCGTCCTTGCGGCCGCCGAGGGCGCGGCGGACGCCGTAGCCGAACGCCGCGACCTTGACCAGCGGTCCGCCGAAGGTGGAGGCCACGGTGGTGGACAGCGCGGAGGCGTTCGACGTGACCTCCTGGACGTCCGAGGCGATCGCGTCGACCCGGTCGATCTGGGTCTGGGCGGAGCGCACCGCCGCGGAGGCGTCGGCCAGCAGAGGGACGGCCTGGTCGGTCACGTCCGCCACGAGCTTGGTGGTCGCCCTGAGCGTCTGGGCCAGCCTCGCGAGAGCCACCGCGAGGAAGGAGACCAGGATCGCCCAGAAGACGGCCACCAGGATCCCGGCCACCTCGCCTCCGGACACCTTGTGCACCCGCTCCCTGAAACGTGCCTGAACATCGAAAAAGCAGTGTCACCGAGCCTATCGCGCCGGGGCTGCGGCTCCGTAACGGATTACGTCGAGTACGGGGGGAGTTCGTGGAGACGATTGTACGGACTGAATACGGTTCAGTACGCTCCGTGTTCCATGCGAGATCATCAGCGCGGCGACGGCGCCCTGAACGGCAATCTGCCCGTGGAGCCCAACGCGTTCGTGGGGCGGTCGGCCGAACTGGCCGGGCTCGCCGCGGCCCTGGACGCCGCGCGGCTGGTGACCGTCACCGGGCCGGGCGGGGTCGGCAAGTCACGGCTGGCCGCGCGCGTCGCCGCCGGCGCCGGGCCGCGGGACGGGGCGTGGCGGGTGGAGCTGGCCCCGCTGCGCGACCCGGAGTTCCTCGACTACGCGGTCGCGGAGGCGCTGGCGCTGACGGACCAGACCACGCGGGCTCCGCGCGAGACGCTGCTGGCGCATCTGGCCGGGCGTGAAGTGCTGCTGCTGCTCGACGGGTTCGAGCATCTGGCGGAGGCGTGTGCGGAGCTGGTGGCCGATCTGCTGGGCCGGCTGCCGCGGCTGAAGGTGCTGGCGGTGGGCCGGCGCCCGCTGTGTCTGGCCGGTGAGCGGCTGTTCCCGCTGGCGCCGCTCGCCGAGGCGGACGCGGTGGAGCTGTTCGCCGACCGGGCCGCCGCGCAGGGCGTGCCGGTCGAGGCGGACGCGGCGGACGTGCGGGAGCTGTGCCGGCGTCTGGACGGGATCCCGCTGGCGGTGGAGCTGGCGGCGGGGCGGCTGCGGGCGCTGTCGCCGCGGCAGCTGCTGGAGCGGTTCGACGACCGGTTCCGACTGCTGACCGGCGGGGCGCGCGACGCTCTCCCCCGCCATCAGGCGCTGCGCACGGCGATCGGCTGGAGCCATGAGCTGTGCACGCCCGAGGAGCGGCTGCTGTGGGCGCGGCTTTCGGTGTTCGCGGGGCAGTTCGACCTGGAGGCCGTGGAGTATGTGTGCAGCGGCCACGGGCTGGACGCCGACCGCGTGCTCGACGTGCTGACCGAGCTGATCGCGCAGTCGGTGGTCACCCGCGAGGAGACTCCGGTGGGCGTGCGCTACCGCATGCTGGACACGATCCGCGCGTACGGCGCCGAGTGGCTGCAGGCCACGGGGGACGCGCTGCGGCTGCGGCGGCGGCACCGGGACTGGTACATCGGCCTGGCGACCTGGTGCGAGCTGGACTGGTTCTCGCCGCGGCAGTCGGAGGTGGCCGCGCGCGTCGAGGCGGAGCTGCCGAACCTCAGGTGCGCGCTGGAGCACTGCCTGACCGAGCCGGGCGAGGCGCACCTGGGGCAGTACCTGGCGGGCTCGCTGTGGTTCCTGTGGGTGGGCTGCGGGCGGCTGCCGGAGGGCCGGCACTGGCTGGAGCGCAGCGTCGAGCTGGACGCCGAGCGGACGGCGAACGAGCAGTCCCGGCTGAAGGCCCTGTGGGTGCTCGGCTATGTGGCGATCCTCCAGGGCGACACCGTGCCCGCGCTCGCGGCGCTGCAGGAGTGCCGGGACGAGGCGGAACGCATCGCCAACCCGACGGCGCTGGCCTACGCCGAGCACCGCACCGGCTGTCTCGCGCTGGTCTCGGACGACATGGGGCGTGCGGAGACGCTGCTGCGGTCGGCGCTGGAGCGGTACCGGGAGATCGGCGAGCTGAACAGCAATGTGCTGATGGGCCAGGTGGAGCTGGCGATGGCGCGGGCGTTCCTCGGGGATCTCCAGGACGCGGTGCGGATCAGCGAGGACGTACGCCGGATCTGCGACGACCACGGGGAGCGGTGGACGCGGGCGTACGCGCTGTTCGTGCTGGGGTACGCGGCCTGGGCCGAGGGCGACCTGCCGCGCGCACGCTCGCTGCTGTCCGCCTGCCTGTCCGACGCGCACGGCTTCCACGACCTGCTGGGCTCGGTGCTCGCGATGGAGCTGCTCGCGCTGGTGACGGCGTCGGAGGGCGACGCGGCGGAGGCCGCCGTGCTGCAGGGCGCGGCGAGCCGTGTCTGGCCGTCGGTGGGGCTGCCGCTGTTCGGCTCGGCCTACTACAACGCCCCGCACGAGCTGTGCGAGGCGACGGCCCGGGGGCAGCTCGGTGACGAGCGGTACGAGGAGTGCGTACGCCGGGGCCGGCTGCTCGGCCGGGAGGCGGCCGTCGCCCGGGCGCTGCGCCAGGGGGCGGACCCGGCGCTGGACGGGGTGCCGGCGCCGCGCGGCGGGCACGGGCGGGGCGGTGGTACCGGAAAACGCAGACCCGCCGCCTCCCGCACCCGGAAGGGCGGGGAGACGGCGGGCTGAGGTGGTGCTAGCGCCGGCCGGAGATCAGCGGGCGTAGTACTCGACGACGAGCTGCTCGTCGCAGATCACCGGGATCTCCTTGCGGTTCGGCTCGCGGTCCAGGCGGAACGCCAGGGCCTTGAGGTTCACCTGCAGGTAGCGCGGGGTCTCGCCGTCGGGCGCGAAGCCACCCTCACGAGCGATCGTGAAGAGGGTCTTCTCCTTGGAGCGGTCGCGGACCTGGACGACATCGTCGGGACGGACGACGAAGGACGGCTTGTCGACCTTCTTGCCGTTGACCTGGATGTGGCCGTGGACGACCATCTGGCGGGCCTGGTAGATGGTCCGGGCGATGCCGGAGCGCAGGACCAGCGCGTCGAGGCGCTTCTCCAGCTCCACGATCAGGGCCTCACCGGTCTTGCCCTGGACCTTGGACGCGCGCTCGTAGGCGCGGACCAGCTGGCGCTCGGAGATGTCGTACTGCGCGCGCAGACGCTGCTTCTCCAGCAGACGGACCTTGTAGTCCGAGTTCTGCTTGCGGCCACGGCCGTGCTCACCCGGCGGGTAGGGACGGGCCTCGAAGTACTTGACGGCCTTCGGGGTCAGCGCGATGCCGAGGGCACGCGACTTCTTGACCTTGGGGCGGGACTGGTTCGCCACTGTCTCTCTTTTCCTAGTTTCGGCTCGTCAGGGTTGTGGGAGGTCGCATCCGCAGCCGGGGAATCCCTCCTCGCCACGGTGGGCGGGGCGGGCAGCCGCTCCCCTGGTCTGGGCACATACGTGCAGCACGCGAGTGGCCCACCGACCGGTCCCGGGACTCCGGGTGGTGGTGGGCTGCCCGCGACACCGATCGACGGTGCGCGACGCTCCTGGAACCCACGGGGGGTTCCGGCTGGCTGTCCCGCTCTGACTGCACGGGACACAGCACTTCGGAGCAGTTTACAGGGTGCTCAGGACCGCTTGCGACCGAGGTGCTTGCGGGTCCACTCGACGGCGTCGGCGTACCGCGCCTCGGCGCCGTGCCGGGTGGGGGTGTAGTACTCGCGGTCCTTGAGGGCGTCCGGCGCGTACTGCTGGGCGGCGATGCCCTCGGGCAGGTCGTGCGGGTACGTGTACCCGTGGCCGTGCCCCAGCTTGGTCGCGCCCTTGTAGTGGCTGTCGCGCAGATGCGCCGGCACGGGTCCGGCCAGGCCCTTGCGTACGTCGTCCAGGGCGGCGCCGATCGCGGTGGTTGCGGCGTTGGACTTGGGCGCGAGGGCGAGGGCGATGGTGGCGTGGCTGAGGGTGAGGGCGGCCTCGGGGAAGCCGATCATGGCGACGGCCTGCGCGGCGGCGACCGCGAGGGGCAGGGCGTTGGGGTCGGCGAGGCCGATGTCCTCGCTGGCGGAGATCATCAGGCGGCGGGCGATGAAGCGGGGGTCCTCGCCTGCCTCGATCATGCGGGCCAGGTAGTGCAGGGCGGCGTCGACGTCGGAGCCGCGGATGGACTTGATCAGGGCGCTGGCGACGTCGTAGTGCTGGTCGCCGTCGCGGTCGTACTTCACCGCCGCCCGGTCGACGGTCTCCTCCAGGGTGCCGAGCGTGATCTCGCTCTCGCCCTTGTCGAGGGCGGCCCCGGCGGCGGCCTCCAGGGCGGTGAGCGCGCGGCGGGCGTCGCCGCCGGCGATGCGCAGCAGGTGGTCCTCGGTGTCCTCGGGAAGCCCGACGGCGCCCTTCAGGCCGCGCTCGTCGGTGAGCGCCCGCCGCAGCAGGCCGCGGACGTCGTCGTCGGTGAGGGGTTCGAGGGTGAGCAGCAGGGAGCGGGAGAGCAGCGGGGAGATGACCGAGAAGTAGGGGTTCTCGGTGGTCGCCGCGATCAGGGTGACCCAGCGGTTCTCGACGGCCGGGAGGAGGGAGTCCTGCTGGGCCTTGCTGAAGCGGTGGATCTCGTCGAGGAAGAGGACGGTCTCCTGGCCGTACCCCCCGCTGGCGCGGCGGGCGCCGTCGATGACCGCGCGGACCTCCTTGACGCCCGCGGTGATCGCCGACAGCTCGACGAAGCGCTTGTTGGTGGCCTTGGAGACGACGTACGCCAGGGTGGTCTTGCCGGTGCCGGGCGGACCCCACAGGATCACCGAGGACGGCCCGGCCGGGCCCTTCGCGCCCTCGCCGACCAGTCGGCGCAGGGGCGAGCCCGGCTTGAGCAGATGCTGCTGGCCCACGACCTCGTCGAGGGTGCGCGGGCGCATCCGGACCGCCAGGGGGCTGGTCGTCGGGTCCTTCTCCTGGCGTTCTTCGGCGGCGGCGGTGAACAGATCGGGCTCCACGCTGAAACCCTAAATCACCGCACTGACAATCCCCTCGGGGATGTCAGCTCGTCCAGAAGTCCCACCAGCGGGTCAGGACCAGCATGCCGATGATGCCGATGTGCAGCACGGGCATGACCCAGGTGAACTCGCCGAAGAAGCTCTTGAGCCAGCGCGGGGCGGGCAGGAAGTCGTTGCGGATGTTGAACGACGTCACGTACCAGAACATGATGATCGTCGCGACCCAGGCCAGCGAGCACCACAGGCACAGCGCGTTGATCCGGTACAGCGACTGGAACATCAGCCAGGCGCAGAAGGAGACGCCGAAGAGGGTGCCGGCGTTGAAGGTCAGCCAGTACCAGCGCGGGAAGCGGGCACGGGCGAGCAGGCTCATGCCGACGCAGACGACGATGCCGTAGGCGACCAGGCCCAGCATCGGGTTGGGGAAGCCGAAGACGGCGGCCTGCTTGGACTCCATGACGCTGCCGCAGGAGACGACCGGGTTGAGGCTGCACCCCGGGGTGAAGCTCTTGCCCTCCACCTTGGCTTCCAGCAGCTTGAACTTGTCGATCGTGATGACCCACGCGGCGAGCAGCCCGGCGGCGCCGGTGAGGACCAGCGTGAGGGCGAAGGCCCGGCTGCCGCCCGCCGTCCTCGGGCCGGCGGCCTCGGCACGCTGCGGTTCGGGCTCGGTGGAGACGTCCTTGACTGTCGTCTTGCTCATCACGCCGATTCCGTCTGCTTGAGAGTTGGACCTTCTTCGGGCAGGGGCCATTGTGCCGCACCCGCGCGCGGGCGCACCGTTCGCTGCACATAAGGACTTACGTACGGAGGGGCATGAACGCTCGGTTCCGGACACGGTTGCCGATACGACGAGGCGCCGGTGCCTCACGGGGAGACGACCGGCGCCCTGCGCGCGTGGGCTCAGCCGAGCCGGGACTCCAGCTCCGCCACGATCTCGTTGACGCCGACGGCGGTCTGCTCGCCGGACTCCATGTCCTTGAGCTGGACGACGCCCTCGGCCAGGTCCCGCTCGCCCGCGACGATCGTGTAGCGGGCGCCGCTGCGGTTGGCGTTCTTCATGGCGCCCTTGAGGCCCTTGCCGCCGTAGGAGAAGTCCGCCGCGATGCCGACCTTGCGCAGCTCGCCCACCTTGGCGAACAGCACCCGGCGGGCCTCCTCGCCGAGCGGCACTGCGTAGACGCTGGTCGACGCCGGGATGTCCAGTTCGACACCCTCGGCCTCCAGGGCGAGGACCGTGCGGTCGACGCCGAGGGCCCAGCCGACGGACGGCAGCTCGGGGCCGCCGATCATCTCGGACAGGCCGTCGTAGCGGCCGCCGCCGCCCACCGCGGACTGCGAGCCGAGACCGTCGTGGACGAACTCGAAGGTGGTGCGGGTGTAGTAGTCCAGGCCGCGCACCAGCTTCGGGTCGTCCTCGAAGGAGACACCGGACGCCGTGAGCAGCTCGCGGACCTCCTCGTGGTACGCCTTGCAGGCGTCGCACAGGTAGTCGCGCAGCAGCGGGGCGTCGGCCAGCTGCTTCTGCACTTCCTGGCGCTTGTCGTCCAGGACGCGCAGCGGGTTGATCTCCGCGCGGCGCAGCGTGTCCTCGTCCAGGTCCAGCCCGCGCAGGAACTCCTGGAGCGCCTGCCGGTACACCGGACGGCACTCCTTGTCGCCGAGGCTGTTGAGCAGGATGCGGAACCGGCGCAGGCCGAGCGAGCGGTAGGCCTGGTCGGCCAGGATGATCAGCTCGGCGTCGAGCGCCGGGTCCTCGGCGCCGATCGCCTCCGCGCCGACCTGGGAGAAGTGGCGGTAGCGGCCCTTCTGGGGGCGCTCGTAGCGGTAGTACGAGCCGGAGTACCAGAGCTTGACCGGCAGGTTGCCCGCCTTGTGCAGGTTCGCCTCCAGCGCCGCGCGCAGCACGGAGGCGGTGCCCTCGGGCCGCAGGGCCAGCTTGGTGCCGCCCTTGGTCTCGAAGGCGTACATCTCCTTCGTGACGATGTCGGTGGACTCGCCGACACCGCGCGCGAACAGCTCGACGTTCTCGAAGCCGGGCGTCTCGATGTAGCCGTAGCCGGAGTTGCGCAGCGGGGCGGCGATCGCCTCGCGGACCGCCAGGTACTTGGCGGAGTCCGGCGGGATCAGGTCGTACGTGCCCTTGGGGGCCTTGAAGGTGCTCACGGGAGGTCTCTCGTCACATTCCTCGTCGGGGAGCGGCGCCCGCTCCCTGGCCGGCGGCCACCTGCCGCAGATAGGGGTTGGTGGCGCGCTCCTGGCCGATGGTCGTCTGGGGGCCGTGGCCGGACAGCACCACGGTGGAGTCGTCGAGCGGCAGGCACACACGGGCCAGCGACGCGAGCATGTCCTCCATGGAGCCCCCCGGCAGGTCGGTGCGTCCGATGGAGCCGGCGAACAGCAGATCCCCGGAGAAGAAGACCTGCGGGATGTCCGCGGTCTCGGGCATCCGGAAGGTCACCGACCCCTTGGTATGGCCCGGTGCGTGCGCGACGGAGAAGCGCAGGCCCGCCAGCTCCAGCTCGGCGCCGTCGGTCAGCTCACGGACGTCGTCCGGCTCCCCCACGGTCAGCTCGCCCATCAGCGGCATGCCGATGGACCGGCCGAGCGCCTTCTCGGGGTCGCTCATCATGTACCGGTCGTCGGGGTGGATCCAGGCCGGTACGTCGTGGGCGCCGCAGACGGGGACGACCGAGGCCACGTGGTCGATGTGGCCGTGGGTGAGGACGACGGCGACGGGCTTGAGCCGATGCTTCTTCAGCGCCTCTTCGACTCCGGGGGCCGCCTGGTGGCCCGGGTCGATGATCACGCACTCCTCACCGGCGGCGGGGGCGACGAGATAACAGTTCGTCCCCCAGGCCCCGGCGGGGAACCCGGCAATGAGCACGATCGTCCTTCGTTGTGTCGGTTCGGGGTGGTTCTGGTCGGCTACAGCTGCTGTCAGAGCCTACCGGCGGTGCCGTTTCCTCAGCGAACCCATATACGGTACGGGGCACACGCAGGCGATCGGCTCAACTGACGCAAGCGCCCCAGTCGACGTACGAGACGCATTGAGGAGTAAACCCGGTGGTCAGCCAGGAGCAGCGGCGGCGTCAGCTCGCCCGGGAGAAGTTCTTGCGGCAGCAGCAGCGGCGCACCGAGGCACGGCGCAAGTCGCGGACGCGCAACGCCGTGATCGCTTCGGTGCTCGGCGTGGTTGTGATCGGCGGCGTCGGCCTCTACACGACGGACGCCTTCAAGGGCGACGACGGCAAGAAGAACGCGAGCGCGGACGTCACCCCGAGCGCGTCGGCGACGAGCAAGGTGCCCGACCCGTGCGCGAAGCCGGCCGAGGGCAAGGTCAAGTCGGAGACCTGGAAGAAGGAACCGGCGATGACCATCGACAAGTCGGCGAAGTACACGATGAAGCTCGACACCACGTGCGGTGCGATCGACATCGCGCTGAAGACGTCGGCCGCCCCGCACACGGTGAACTCGTTCAACTTCCTGGCGGGCAAGGGCTACTTCGACCACACCAAGTGCCACCGGCTCACCGACACCGGCATCTACGTGCTGCAGTGCGGCGACCCGACGGGCACCGGCACCGGCGGTCCCGGCTACACGATCCCCGACGAGAACCTGAAGGACTCCAGCCTGAAGGGCAACGTCTACCCGGCGGGCACGGTCGCGATGGCCAACACCGGGCAGGCGCACACCGGCGGCAGCCAGTTCTTCCTCGTCTACCAGGACAGCCAGCTCCCGCCGAACTACACCCCGTTCGGTACGGTTTCCAAGGCGGGGATGACGGTGCTGAAGAAGATCGCGTCCGCCGGCGCGGCGCCCGCCGATCCGACCACCGGCAACACCGCGCCGAACGCGACCGTGGTGATCGACAAGGCGACGGTCACGAAGTCCTGACGCCGTGCCCGGGGCGGCCCGGCGTCGTCCGTGGCCAGCTGCGAAATTTCGGTCGCGCTGGATGCGGACAGGCAACCCGCTGGTCGCCTATGTTGGCGGTGACGAAACTGTGGACGATGCCCGGGGGAGCTGAGGCCCCTCGCAGGCATCATGTGGAGGAGGCGCTGTGAGCAGCGACCCGTGGGGCCGCGTCGACGAGACGGGGACCGTGTACGTGCGTACGGCCGACGGCGAGCAGGTCGTCGGTTCCTGGCAGGCCGGCTCTCCCGATGAGGCGCTGGCCTACTTCGAGCGCAAGTACGAGGGCCTGGTTGTGGAGATCGGCCTCCTCGAGAAGCGAGTGCAGACCACGGACCTGTCGTCGAAGGACGCCATGGTCGCGATCGGCCATCTGCGCGAGCAGGTGGACGCGCACCACGCGGTCGGCGATCTGGACGCGCTGCGGGCCCGGCTGGACAAGCTCGTCGAGACCGTCGAGAAGCGGCGCGAGGAGCGCAAGGCCCAGCGGGCGAAGCAGTCGGACGAGGCGCGCCACGCCAAGGAGGCGCTGGTCGCCGAGGCCGAGGAGCTGGCCCAGTCCGACCAGTGGCGGGCGGCCGGTGAGCGGCTGCGGGCTTTGGTGGACACCTGGAAGGGCCTGCCGCGGCTGGACCGCAAGTCCGACGACGAGCTGTGGCACCGCTTCTCGCACGCGCGGTCGGCGTTCTCCAAGCGCCGCAAGGCGCACTTCGCGCAGCTGGACGCGCAGCGCGAGGAGGCCCGCCGGACCAAGGAGCGGCTGGTCGCCGAGGCGGAGGCGCTGTCGAACTCGACGGACTGGGGTCCGACGGCGGCGCGCTACCGCGAGCTGATGGCCGAGTGGAAGGCCGCGGGCCGCGCCCAGCGCGAGCACGAGGACGACCTGTGGAACCGCTTCCGCGGTGCCCAGGACGTCTTCTTCGCCGCCCGCAGCTCGGTCTTCGCCGAGCGCGACGCCGAGCAGGCGGAGAACCTGAAGCTGAAGGAGGAGCTGGCCGAGGAGGCCGAGAAGCTCCTGCCGATCGGCGACCTGAAGGCCGCTCGGGCCGCGTTCCGCTCGATCAACGAGCGCTGGGAGGCCATCGGCCATGTGCCGCGGGACGCCCGGCCGAAGGTCGAGGGCCGGATGCACGCCGTGGAGCGGGCGATCCAGGAGGCCGAGGAGGCCGAGTGGCGCCGGACCAACCCGGAGGCGCGCGCCCGCGCCGAGGGTCTGACCGGTCAGCTCCAGGCCGCCGTGGACAAGCTCCGGGGCCAGATCGAGCAGGCACGCGCCCAGGGCAACACGGCGAAGGCCGAGAAGCTGGAGCGTGAGCTGGAGGGCCGCCAGGCGCTGCTGGACCAGGCGCTGAAGGGTCTGCAGGAGTTCGGCGGCTGACACCCGCGCAAGGAGAAGCCCCCGTACACGGTGTACGGGGGCTTTCTCATGCGTCTACCTGGGCTACGACGGCCTGCGGGCCGACGTCACGCGGTACACGTCGTAGACGCCCTCCACGCCGCGTACGGCCTTCAGGACGTGCCCGAGGTGCTTCGGGTCGCCCATCTCGAAGGTGAAGCGGGAGGTGGCGACGCGGTCGCGGGAGGTCTGCACGGCCGCGGAGAGGATGTTGACGTGCTGGTCGGACAGGACGCGCGTGACGTCGGACAGGAGCCGGGAGCGGTCCAGCGCCTCGACCTGGATGGCGACCAGGAAGACGGAGGACTGGGTGGGCGCCCACTCGACGTCGAGGATGCGCTCCGGCTCACGCGACAGCGACTCCACGTTGACGCAGTCGCTGCGGTGCACCGATACGCCGCTGCCCCGGGTGACGAAGCCGATGATCGGGTCGCCGGGGACGGGCGTACAGCAGCGGGCCAGCTTGACCCACACGTCGTCGACGCCCTTGACGACGACGCCGGGGTCCTGGCTGCTGCGGCGCTTGCGGCCACGGCCGCGGGTCGGCGGGACCGCCTCGTCGATCTCCTCGGTGGCCGCCTCCTCGCCGCCGAGCGCCTGGACGAGCTTCTGCACGATGTTCTGCGCGGAGACATGGCCCTCGCCGATCGCCGCGTACAGCGCGGAGATGTCCGCGTAGCGCATCTCGTGCGCGAGCGTGACCAGCGAGTCGCCGGTCAGGATGCGCTGGATCGGCAGGTTCTGCTTGCGCATGGCGCGGACGATGGCGTCCTTGCCCTGCTCGATCGCCTCGTCGCGGCGCTCCTTGGAGAACCACGCGCGGATCTTGTTGCGGGCCCGGGGCGACTTGACGAAGCCGAGCCAGTCGCGGGACGGGCCGGCGCCGGCCGCCTTGGAGGTGAAGACCTCCACCAGGTCGCCGTTGTCGAGGGTCGACTCCAGCGGTACGAGCCTGCCGTTGACCCGTGCTCCTATCGTGCGGTGGCCGACCTCGGTGTGGACGGCGTACGCGAAGTCCACCGGGGTGGCACCGGCGGGCAGCGCGATGACGTCGCCCTTGGGGGTGAAGACGAAGACCTCGTTGCGGGAGAGGTCGAAGCGCAGCGACTCCAGGAACTCGCTGGGGTCCTCGGTCTCCTTCTGCCAGTCCAGCAGCTGCCTGAGCCACGCCATGTCGTTGATGGCGTCCTTGTCCTTGCCGGAGGACTTGGGGGCGTCGGTGCGGACCTTGGAGGCGCCGGCGACGGCGTCCTGCTTGTACTTCCAGTGCGCGGCGATGCCGTACTCGGCGCGGCGGTGCATGTCGAAGGTGCGGATCTGCAGCTCGACCGGCTTGCCGCTGGGCCCGATGACCGTCGTGTGCAGCGACTGGTACATGTTGAACTTGGGCATCGCGATGTAGTCCTTGAACCGCCCGGGAACGGGGTTCCAGCGGGCGTGGACGGTGCCCAGCGCGGCGTAGCAGTCGCGGACGGTGTCCACCAGGACGCGGATGCCGACCAGGTCGTAGATCTCCGCGAAGTCACGGCCGCGGACGATCATCTTCTGGTAGACGCTGTAGTAGTGCTTGGGGCGGCCGGTGACGGTGGCGCGGATCCGGGCGGCGCGCAGGTCCGACTGGACCTCGTCGATCACCTTGGCCAGGTACTCGTCACGCTTCGGTGCCCGCTCGGCCACCAGGCGGACGATCTCGTCGTACATCTTGGGGTAGAGGATCGCGAAGGCGAGGTCCTCCAGCTCCCACTTGATGGTGTTCATGCCCAGGCGGTGGGCGAGCGGCGCGTAGATCTCCAGGGTCTCGCGCGCCTTCTTCTCCTGCTTCTCGCGCTTGAGGTAGCGCATGGTGCGCATGTTGTGCAGGCGGTCGGCGAGCTTGATGACCAGGACGCGCGGGTCCTTCGCCATCGCCACGACCATCTTGCGGACGGTCTCGGCCTGCGCGGCCTCACCGAACTTGACCTTGTCGAGCTTGGTGACGCCGTCGACGAGCAGGGCGACCACGTCGCCGAAGTCGCGGCGCAGGTCCTCCAGGCCGTACTCGGTGTCCTCGACCGTGTCGTGCAGCAGGCCCGCCATCAGGGTGGCCGGATCCATGCCCAGCTCGGCGAGGATGGTGGTCACCGCGAGGGGGTGGGTGATGTACGGGTCGCCGCTCTTGCGCTTCTGGCCGCGGTGCCAGCGCTCGGCGACCTGGTAGGCGCGCTCGATCTGGCGGAGCACCGACGTCTCGATCTTGGGGTCGTTGCTGCGGACTATGCGCAGCAGAGGTTCCAGGACCGGGTTGTAGGGGTTGGCGCGCTGGACGCCGAGGCGGGCGAGACGGGCGCGGACACGGTTGGAGGAGCCGCTGCGGGCGGGCTGGCCCACGTTGGGGCGGACCGCGGGGGCGGTGCGCTCGGGCGGGGCCGGCTTGGGGCGTGCCTCTTCGGCGGGCCGCTCGACGGGCGCGGACTGGGCGTGCTCGATCGGCCCGCGGGTGTCGTTCTTGGCGTGCGGCGCGCTCGGCGCGGGCTTCGCCGCCGCGGCCGAGGCGGACTCGGGCTTGGCGGCGGTCAGGTGCTGGGCCTCGTCTGGCAAGAGGACTCCTCGTGCGCGATCCGGGTCCCCCGGTC
This sequence comes from Streptomyces griseosporeus, assembly GCF_014656055.1. Taxonomy (GTDB): domain Bacteria; phylum Actinomycetota; class Actinomycetes; order Streptomycetales; family Streptomycetaceae; genus Streptomyces; species Streptomyces griseosporeus. The sequence goes on along the minus strand of NZ_BNBR01000007.1, from coordinate 343,645 downwards.
AGGCTCCGGAAACCCCATCGTAGCGATCCTGGGCTCCAGGATCGCCTTCAGGCCACTGTGAGGGCGGTCTACCCGGGTAACGCAAGGGGCGGGCACCGGATTCCTCCGGACACCCGCCCCTGTGCGTGTACGACGCCTGTCAGACGGTGAGCAGCGACTCCAGCGGGGCTCCGCGCAGGGCCGCCTCCAGCCGGGCGCGGCCGTCGAGGAAGCTCAGCTCCATCAGGACGGCGACACCGGCGACCTCGGCACCCGCGCGGTGGATGAGCTGGATCGACGCCTCGGCCGTGCCGCCGGTGGCGAGCACGTCGTCGACGATCAGGACGCGGTCGTCAGCCGACAGGTCCTCCGCGTGCACCTCGATCTCCGCCGAGCCGTACTCCAGGTCGTAGGCCTGGCTGAGGGTGGCGCCGGGGAGCTTGCCCGCCTTGCGGACCGGGATGAAGCCGAGGCCGGCGCGGACGGCGACCGGCGCGCCGAGGATGAAGCCCCGGGCCTCCAGGCCGACGACCTTGGTGGCGCCGGTACGCTCGGCGATCCCCGCGAAGGCGTCGGTCAGCGCGGTGAACGCCGCCGGGTCCGCCAGGAGCGGGGTGATGTCCTTGAACATCACGCCCGGCTCCGGGTAGTCCGCCACGTCACGGATCCGGCTGAGCAGCAGCTCCTCGAGGTTCGCCAGCTCGGTCATCGGCGCTTCCCCGAGGGTCGGCCGCGGCCCCGGCCGCGGGAGGCGGGCTGGTTGCGGGGTCCGACCACCGCGGGGGTGGCGTCCTCCGCCTCGTCCGCCGTACGGCCGCCCGCGGGCAGCTCCTCCTCGGCGGCGGCCTGGGCGCGCTTGGCCAGGACGCGCTTGCGCAGGGCCTTCATGGCCGGCTCGCGTTCCTTGAGGTCGGCGACGAGCGGGGTGGCGATGAAGATCGAGGAGTAGGCACCGGCCGCGAGGCCGACGAACAGCGACAGCGAGATGTCGTTGAGCATGCCCGCGCCGAGCACGCCGCCGCCGATGAACAGCAGGCCCGCGACCGGCAGCAGCGCGACCACCGTGGTGTTGATCGAGCGGACCAGGGTGCTGTTGATCGACCGGTTGGCGACGTCGCTGTAGGTCCACCTGGTCTGCTTGGTGATGTCCTTCGTCTGCTCCTTGAGGCTGTCGAAGACGACGACCGTGTCGTAGAGCGAGTAACCAAGGATGGTCAGCAGACCGATCACCGTGCCGGGCGTGACCTCGAAGCCGACGAGGGCGTAGATACCGGTGGTGATGGTGATGTCGTGGATCAGTGCGACGAGCGCGGCGAGCGCCATGCGCCACTCGAAGGCGATCGCCAGGTAGACCACGACCAGGATCATGAAGATCGCCAGGCCCTGCCAGGCCTTGTTGGCGATCTGCTCGCCCCAGCTGGGGCCGACCAGTTCGGCGTTGATCTTCTCGGCGTCGACCTTCAGGTCGCCGGCGAGCTTCTCCTTGATCTGGTCGGCCTTGTCCGTGTCGATGCCGGCGACCTGGATGCGCAGGGTGCCGTCACCGAGCTTCTGGACGATCGCGTCGTGACCGGAGGCGTCCTCCGCGTACGACTCGGCCTGGGAGACCGAGGCGGCGGTGTGCTTCGGGGTGGTGAAGACGGCACCGCCCTGGAACTCGATGCCCATGTTCAGGCCGCGCACCGCCAGGCCGAGGATGGCCGTGATGGTGATCAGGATCGAGATGCCGTACCAGATCTTGCGGTTGCCGACGAAGTCGTAGCCGACCTCGCCACGGTGGAGTCGGGCGCCGAGGTTGCCGAGCTTCGACATCTCACGCCTCCTTCGGGTCGACGGGGCCAGCGGGCGGAGCGGGGCGACGGCGCGTGCTGCGCAGCGGGGGCTTGGCGCCCAGTCGCTTCGGGTCCAGGCCGGACCAGGGGTGGCCGTCCGCGAAGAACTTCCTGCGCGCCATGATCGTCATCAGCGGCTTGGTGAACAGGAAGACGACCACCACGTCGAGCAGGGTGGTCAGGCCGAGCGTGAACGCGAAGCCCTGCACCTTGCCCACCGTGACGATGAACAGCACCGCGGCGGCGAGGAACGACACGAAGTCGGAGACCAGGATGGTGCGCCGGGCGCGCGGCCAGGCCCGCTCGACGGCCGGGCGCAGCGTGCGGCCCTCACGGATCTCGTCCCGGATGCGCTCGAAGTACACGATGAAGGAGTCGGCGGTGATACCGATGGCGACGATGGCACCGCAGACGGCCGGCAGGTTCAGCGCGAAGCCGATGGCCGGGCCGAGCAGCGACATGATCACGTACGTCAGCGCCGCGGAGACCAGCAGCGAGGCGACGGCGATGAACGACAGGCCGCGGTAGTAGAGCAGCAGGTAGATCACGACCAGGGCGAGGCCGATGGCGCCGGCGATGAGACCGGCGTGCAGCTGGTCACCGCCGAGGGCCGCGGTCACCGTGGTGACGCTGTCCTCCTTGAAGGTCAGCGGCAGGGCGCCGTACGACAGCATGTTGGCGAGGCTCTGGGCTTCCTTCTGGTCGAAGTTGCCGGAGATCTCCGCGCTGCCGCCGGTGAGCGCCTGGTTGACGTACGGGTCGGAGACGACCTCGCCGTCCAGGACGATCGCGAACTGGTTCTGCGGGGACTGCTGCTGGGCCAGCTTGCCGGTGATGTCGGCGAACTTCTTGGAGCCCTTGCCGGTGAACTCCATGGTGACGGTCCAGCCGGAGGCGTTCTGCGTGTTGAAGACGGCCTGCGCCTTCTTCACGTCGGTGCCGTCCACCTCGGCCGGGCCGAGGATGTACTTCTGCCACAGGCCGCTGGAGTTCTGGCCGCAGGCCACCGTGGTGTCGGTGGGCTTGGCGCCCTTGCCGGCCGTGCTGCGGGCCTTCTCGTCGGCGCAGTTCAGCGTGGCGTACTGGGCCTGGACCTTGGCGTCGGCCGTGCCGGCGGGCGCGCTGGCGCTCGCCGACGGGGAGGCGGAGGCCTTCGGGCTGGCGGAGGCGGAGCCGCTCGGGGTGGGGTCGGCCTTGAGCGCGTCGGTGACGGCGCGGCCCTGGGAGGTGGCGGTCGCCGACGGGGCGGTGGAGGACGAGGTCGCCTTGTCCTTGTCGCCGCCCTTGCCGGTCGCCGAGGCCGAGGGGGAGGGCGAGCCGGAGCCGGAGGCGCTGGGGCTCGGGCTGGCGGTGCCCGGGCCGGAGACCTCGGTGGCGATGACCGGACGGAAGTACAGCTTGGCGGTGGTGCCGACCTGCTCCCGGGCTTCCTTGGAGTTGGTGCCCTTGGGGATGTTGACGATGATGTTGCGATCGCCCTGGGTCTGGACCTCGGCCTCCGAGACACCGAGACCGTTGACACGGCGGTTCATGATGTCGACCGCGGTGTTCATGTTGGTCGGGTTGATCGCGTCGTCCTGGCCGTCCTCGGGGACCGCCCGCAGCGTGATGCTGGTTCCGCCTGCGAGGTCGATGCCGAGGCGCGGGGTGGTGTTCCCCGACCAGAACATTCCTCCGGTGAGCGCCGCGATGGCGATCAGGATCAGGGCCAGCGAGCGCCAGGGCTTGCTCTGGGCGCTCGCGCTCCGGCCCTTTTTAGGTGCTGCCACCTTCTCGTACTCCCTCTCGGGCCGTCCCGCGCCGGGTGGGCGCGGCGGCGGCCATGACATGGTTCGGGACCCCCTGCGAGAAGCACACGTCGCGTGGAGTGCGGGCCGGGCCCGCGCTCCGCGGCACGTGACTACTTCGCGTCGGAGCCGCCGTCGGTCTTCTTCGGCTCTTCGTCCGCGTCGGCCTTGACGGCCTCGGCGTCCTCGGACGGCTCCTCGGCCTCGTCCTTCTTGCCGAGGTCGACGGACGGGGCGTCGGAGGCGGCGGCAGCGTCGGCGGGCTCGTCGGTCTCGGTGAGGGAGGAGGCGTCGTCCGGGACGACGTCGGCGTCGGACTTCAGGTCGTGCTCGATGCCGTGGACGATGCGGTTGTACTCGTCGTCGGTGAGGACGGCGCCGATCGCGTTCTTGGCGAAGAGGAGCTCCACGCCGGGGCCGGCGTCGAGGAGGACCGTGTCCTCGTTGACCTCCTTGACCGTCGCGTACATGCCCCCGATGGTGCGGACGCCGGAGCCGGGCTGCAGCTGGTTCCGCATGCTCGCGGCCTGCTGCTGCTTGCGCTTGGCCGAGCGGGTCATCAGGAACATGGCCCCGATGAGCACGATGAACGGGAGAAGGGTCACGAGGCTATTCACGGGACGAATTTTCCTTCGCACGACCGCGACGGTGAGCGGCCTGGTGGATGGGGGTGGTCGGCGCCGCCCGCACGGGCGGCATCGGCGGAGTCTAAGCGAGTCCGCGCGCAAGGAACAACGCTCAGCATGGCACCTGGGTTCCTGACCCGGCCAATGCCCGCGCCGTCACAAAGACGTCACGCCCCGAACAGGTCCTGTTGTCCGTTTCCCGCAGCTTGCGAGCCCGGCGGGGTGAGGCCGAGGTGCGCCCACGCGGCCGGGGTGGCGACGCGTCCGCGGGGCGTGCGGGCGAGCAGGCCCTCGCGGACGAGGAAGGGTTCGGCGACCTCCTCGACGGTCTCGCGCTCCTCCCCCACCGCGACGGCGAGCGTGGACAGGCCGACGGGGCCGCCGCCGAACAGCTTCAGCAGGGCCTCCAGCACGGCCCGGTCCAGGCGGTCCAGGCCACGGGCGTCCACCTCGTACACCGCGAGGGCCGCGGCGGCGATCTCTCGGGTGATCAGGCCGTCCGCCTTGACCTGCGCGTAGTCGCGGACGCGGCGCAGCAGGCGGTTGGCGATGCGGGGCGTGCCGCGGGAGCGGCCGGCGATCTCGGCGGCGCCGTCCGGCTCGATCTCGACGTCGAGCAGGCCCGCGGAGCGGTGGATGACGCGCTGCAGTTCGGCCGGTTCGTAGAACTCCATGTGCGCCGTGAAGCCGAAGCGGTCGCGCAGCGGGGGCGGCAGCAGGCCGGCCCGGGTGGTGGCGCCGACCAGGGTGAACGGGGGGAGTTCCAGGGGGATGGCGGTGGCGCCGGGCCCCTTGCCGACGATGACGTCGACGCGGAAGTCCTCCATCGCCATGTACAGCATCTCCTCGGCGGGCCGCGACATGCGGTGGATCTCGTCGAGGAAGAGGACCTCGCCCTCCTGGAGGGAGGACAGGATCGCGGCGAGGTCGCCGGCGTGCTGGATGGCGGGGCCCGAGGTGATGCGGATGGGGGCGCCCATCTCGGCCGCGATGATCATCGAGAGGGTGGTCTTGCCGAGGCCCGGCGCGCCCGAGAGCAGCACGTGATCGGCGGTGGCGCCGCGGGCGCGTGCGGCGCGCAGCACGAGGTCGAGCTGCTCGCGGACCTTCTCCTGGCCGATGAACTCGCCCAGGTCCTTGGGGCGCAGGGCCGCCTCGACGGCCTGGTCCTCCCGATCGGCGGACGCCCCGACGAGCCGCTCCGGGCTACCGGCGGTGTCGGTCGTGTCGTCCCAGTTCATGTGATGTGCCTTCGGCTGTCGGGATCGGCGGGCTGGTGGTCCCGGGGCGGTCAGCGGGCGCGGTTGAGGGTCTGCAGGGCGGCCTTCAGGAGCTGGCCGACCTGGGGGGTGCCATCCGCCGCCTCGGCCTGCGGGGCCACGGCGGCGACCGCCTCGTCGGCCTCGCGGGTGGCGTACCCGAGGCCGATCAGGGCGGCGTGCAGCTGGTCGCGCCAGCCCTGGCTGACGGGGGCGCCGACGGCGGGGCTGCCGACCGGCGCGCCGAGCCGGTCCTTCAGCTCCAGCAGCAGCTTCTGGGCGCCCTTCTTGCCGATGCCGGGGACGGCGGTGAGCGCCTTCTCGTCACCGGTGGCGACGGCGCGGCGCAGGGCGTCCGGGGTGTGCACGGCGAGCATGGCCTGGGCGAGGCGCGGGCCGACCCCGCTCGCCGTCTGGAGCAGCTCGAAGACCTGGCGTTCGTCGTCGTCCGCGAAGCCGTACAGGGTGAGGGAGTCCTCGCGGACCACCAGGGAGGTGTGCAGCTTCGCGGGCCGGCCCAGGCGGAGCGTGGACAGCGTGTTCGGCGTGCACTGCACGGCCATGCCGACGCCGCCGACCTCCACCACCGCGGCGTCGGGGGCGAGCGCGGCGACCGTGCCGCTGACGAAGGCGATCATGCCGTACGGCCTTTCGTTGCGTGGGCGGTGTGGCGGGCGACGGCCTGCTGGAGCCGGTTCTGCGCGGGGGCGCGCCAGATGTGGCAGATGGCGAGGGCGAGCGCGTCGGCGGCGTCGGCCGGCTTGGGCGGGGCGGCGAGCCGGAGCAGCCGGGTCACCATGGCTCCGACCTGCGCCTTGTCGGCACGGCCGCTGCCGGTGACGGCGGCCTTGACCTCGCTGGGGGTGTGCAGCGCGACCGGGATCCCGCGCCGGGCCGCGCACAGCATGGCGACGGCGCTGGCCTGGGCGGTGCCCATGACCGTGCGCACGTTGTGCTGGCTGAAGACGCGCTCCACGGCGACGAATTCCGGACGGTGCTCGTCCAGCCATTCCTCGATGCCCTGCTCGACGGCGAGGAGCCGGTGGCTGAGCTCGGCGTCCGCGGGGGTGCGTACGACGCCGACGCCGATCATGGTGAGCGGGCGGCCCGCGACTCCCTCGACCACGCCGACCCCGCACCGGGTCAGTCCGGGGTCCACCCCCAGTACGCGCACCGCGCCCCTCCCTAGGATCCCTCGCCGATCACTGCGACCACTGCCGACCACTGCCGATCGTCTGTTCGTGCAGGCTATCGGGTGGCACTGACATCGGGTGGCACCGACAAAGCGACGGGCCGACGGGGTGTGTCCCGTCGGCCCGTCGGCAAGCCGTGCGCGCTACGCGTCGACCTTCTCCATGATCTCGTCGCTGACGTCGAAGTTGGCGAAGACGTTCTGCACGTCGTCGCTGTCCTCGAGCGCGTCGATCAGCTTGAAGATCTTCTTGGCGCCCTCCTCGTCCAGCTCGACCTGCATGGTCGGGACGAAGTTGGCGTCGGCGGACTCGTAGTCGATGCCCGCCTCCTGCAGCGCGGTGCGGACCGCGACGAGGTCGGTCGGCTCGCTGATGACCTCGAAGGTCTCACCGAGGTCGTTGACCTCCTCGGCACCGGCGTCCAGGACGGCGCCGAGCACGTCGTCCTCGGTCAGCTCGCCCTTGGGGACGATCACCACGCCCTTGCGGTTGAACAGGTACGACACCGAGCCCGGGTCGGCCATGGAGCCGCCGTTGCGGGTCATGGCGACGCGGACCTCGGAGGCGGCGCGGTTGCGGTTGTCGGTGAGGCACTCGATGAGCACCGCGACGCCGTTCGGCCCGTAGCCCTCGTACATGATCGTCTCGTAGTCGGCGCCACCGGCCTCCAGGCCGGCGCCGCGCTTGACCGCGGACTCGATGTTCTTGTTCGGGACCGACGACTTCTTGGCCTTCTGGATGGCGTCGTACAGCGTCGGGTTGCCCTCGGGGTCGGAGCCGCCCATGCGCGCCGCGACCTCGATGTTCTTGATCAGCTTCGCGAAGAGCTTGCCGCGCTTGGCGTCGATGACGGCCTTCTTGTGCTTCGTCGTGGCCCATTTAGAGTGGCCGGACATCTGCCTGTCTCCTTCGCGTAACCCATCTCTGTACGAACGCCAGGAATCCTACAAGGACTCCGCCTTACTCCGGCGTCCGGTGCGCCCGGACCATGTCGACGAACAGGGAGTGCACCCGGTGGTCGCCGGTCAGTTCGGGGTGGAACGACGTGGCCAGCGCGTTGCCCTGGCGGACCGCGACGATGTGCCCCTCGTGCTCGGCGAGCACCTCGGCACCGGCGCCGACGGACTCCACCCAGGGAGCGCGGATGAAGACGCCCTCCACGGGTTCGCCCGGGACGCCCTTGACGTCGACGGCGGCCTCGAAGGACTCGTTCTGCCGGCCGAAGGCGTTGCGGCGCACGATCATGTCGATGCCGCCGATGGTCTCCTGGCCCGAGCGCGGGTCGAGGATCTTGTCGGCGAGCATGATCATGCCGGCGCAGGTGCCGTAGACGGGCATGCCCGCACGCACGCGCGTGCGCAGCGGCTCCATCAGCCCGAAGAGGACGGCCAGCTTGGAGATGGTGGTGGACTCACCGCCGGGGAGGACGAGGCCGTCGACCTCCGCCAGCTCTTCGGGGCGCCGCACCGGCCTGGCCACGGCGTCGGCCGCGGCCAGGGCGATGAGGTGCTCCCGTACGTCGCCCTGGAGGGCCAGGACGCCAATGACGGGGGTGTTGCTCATGGGATCCGGTGCCTTACCAGCCGCGGTTGGCGTAGCGCTCGGTCTCGGGCAGGGTGTCGCAGTTGATGCCGACCATGGCCTCGCCGAGGTTGCGGGACGCGTCCGCGATGATCTTCGGGTCGTCGTAGAAGGTGGTGGCCTTCACGATGGCGGCGGCGCGCTTGGCCGGGTCGCCGGACTTGAAGATGCCGGAGCCGACGAAGACGCCCTCGGCGCCGAGCTGGCGCATCAGGGCGGCGTCGGCCGGGGTGGCCACGCCACCGGCGGAGAACAGCACCACGGGGAGCTTGCCCAGCTCGGCGACCTCCTTGACCAGCTCGTACGGGGCGCGCAGCTCCTTGGCGGCGGCGTACAGCTCGTGGTTGTCGAAGCCGCGCAGCTTGGCGATCTCGTTCTTGATCTGGCGCAGGTGGCGGACGGCCTCGACGACGTTGCCGGTGCCGGCCTCGCCCTTGGAGCGGATCATCGCGGCGCCCTCGGCGATACGGCGCAGGGCCTCGCCCAGGTTGGTGGCGCCGCAGACGAAGGGGGTTGTGAAGGCCCACTTGTCGGAGTGGTTGACCTCGTCGGCCGGGGTGAGGACCTCGGACTCGTCGATGTAGTCGACGCCGAGGGACTGCAGCACCTGGGCCTCGACGAAGTGGCCGATGCGGGACTTGGCCATGACCGGGATCGACACCGCGTCGATGATGCCCTCGATCATGTCCGGGTCGGACATACGGGCCACGCCGCCGTCCTTGCGGATGTCGGCCGGGACCCGCTCCAGGGCCATGACGGCGACGGCGCCCGCGTCCTCCGCGATCTTCGCCTGCTCCGGCGTGACGACGTCCATGATCACGCCGCCCTTGAGCTGCTCCGCCATGCCGCGCTTCACGCGCGCGGTGCCGGTCTCGGGAGCCTGGTTGTCGGTGCTGGACACGGGTTGACCTCACTGAAGGGAAGAGGGTTCTCTGCACTCCCGAGGAAACGCGAGTGGACCAGGCCACAGCAAGGGCCAATGGCAAGCCGGTGGATCCTTTTCGCGCCCGCGCCGGTCGGAAGGCATGCGGAGGCCGTCGTCAGGACGCGCGGTCGGCCAGCGCCGCCGGTGGCTCGTCGTCCATCTCGAAGGCCATCGGGAAGGGCGCGTGCCCGGCCAGCCGGAACCAGCGGACCTTACGGTGTTCCCGCAGCCGGCGGGCCGCGCCGACGGCGTCGTTGTGGAAGCGGCGGGCCATCGGCACGCGGCGCACCGCCTCGGTCAGCTCCCGGGCCGCCTCCTCGCCGCCGGGCGCCGCGCGCACCGCCTCCACCTGCTCCCGCTCGGCGAACACCGCGCGCAGGGCCTGGCTCAGCTCGCTCTCGGCGACCTCGCGCTGCTCCTCCTCGGCCTGCCGGGCGGCGTGCGCGGCCTCGTACAGGACGATCGACGCGGCCGGGTCGAGGACGCCGGAGGTGGCCAGTTCCTGGGCGACGGAGGCGCGGCGCAGCAGCTGGGCGTCGAGCGCGGCCCGGGCGGCGTCGATCCGGGCGTGCAGCCGGTCGAGCCGGCCCGCGGTCCAGCTCAGGTACAGGCCGATCGCGACGAGGGCGACGAGGATCCAGATCAGGGTTGCGGTCACGGGCGGCTAGATTACGCGCCGGCCGGCCGGGGCCCGGACCCCCACCGGGTCGGGGTACGACGCGCTCGTGCGGCCACCTCCCGCACCGCACCACGCGCCCCGCACCGCACCACGCGCCCTCGCCCTTGCCTTCGCCCTCAGAGCGCGCGCCGCCGCCTCAGTCCCGCGCCAGCCCCAGCCGTGCCCGCAGGCCGCTCCCCCAGCCGTAGCCGTCGCTGTCCGGCGTGTCCTCCGCGGCGACCGCCGCCGAGCCCGCCGTGACCGTCTCGTAGACGGAGAGGATGTCCGCGCCGACGGTCGACCAATCGAAGCGGCGTACGTGCGTGCTGCCGCGTTCGCACAGCTCGGCGCGGCGGGCCGGGTCCTGAAGGAGCCGTACGGCCGCCTCGGCGAGCGCGTCGGCGTCCTCGTTGGCGAACAGTTCGCCCGCCGCTCCCCCGTCCAGCACCTGGGCGAAGGCGTCGAGGTCCGAGGCGAGCACCGGTGCGCCCGCGGACATGGCCTCGACGAGGATGATGCCGAAGCTCTCGCCGCCGGTGTTGGGCGCGATGTACAGGTCGAGGCTGCGCAGGAAGCGGGCCTTGTCCTCGTCGCTGATCATGCCGAGGAACTCCACGCGGGAGCGCAGCTCGGCGGGGAGGCTCGCCACGGCCTCCTTCTCGTCGCCGCGGCCCGCGACCAGCAGCCGGGTCTGCGGCCGGGCGGCGAGGATCTTCGGCAGGGCCTTCATGAGCACCGGCAGTCCCTTGCGGGGCTCGTCGATGCGGCCGATGAAGCCGATGGTGTCGCCCTGCCACTCGGGTCTGGGCTCTGCCTTGGCGAAGAAGTCGACGTCGACGCCGTTGGGGATGACGACCGCGTCGCCGCCGAGGTGCTCGACCAGGGTGCGGCGGGCGTACTCGCTGACCGCGATCCGGGCGCTGATCTTCTCCAGGGCGGCCTGGAGGATCGAGTACGCGGCGATCATCGCCTTGGAGCGCGGGTTGGAGGTGTGGAAGGTGGCGACCATCGGCCCGCGCGCCGCCCAGCAGGTCAGCAGGCCCAGCGACGGCGAGGTCGGCTCGTGGATGTGGACGACGTCGAAGGCGCCGTCGTGCAGCCAGCGGCGGACCCGGGCGGCGCTGAGGAAGCCGAAGTTCAGCCGGGCCACGGAGCCGTTGTACGGCACCGGCACCGCGCGGCCGGCCGAGACGACGTACGGCGGCAGGGGCGTGTCGTCGTCGGCGGGCGCGAGCACGGACACCTCGTGGCCGAGCCGGATGAAGTACTCGGCGAGGTCGCGGATGTGGAACTGGACGCCGCCGGGGACGTCCCAGGAGTACGGGCAGACGATGCCGATCCTCACGAGGCCGACCCCTCCGGTCCCGCCGCACGGGCGGGTCCCGCGCCGGGCGCCTTGGCCGGATCGAGGTCCGCGGTCCACAGCCGCTGCAGCATGTGCCAGTCCTCCGGATGCTCGGCGATCCCCGTGGCGAAGGCGTCGGCCAGCGCCTGTGTCATGACAGACGTCTTCTCCGCGCGCGTACCTGACTCGGGCACCTCGACGGGCGGGTGGACGCGGCCCTGCATGACCGGGGAGTCGTCGTACCAGAGCGTGACGGGCAGCAGCAGGGCGCCGGTCTGCTGGGCGAGCAGCGCCGGGCCCGCGGGCATCCGGGCCCTCTCGCCGAAGAACTCCACCTCCACGCCGGAGGCGGACAGGTCGCGGTCGGCGACCAGGCAGACCAGACCGCCGTCGCGCAGCCGCCGGGCCAGGGTGCCGAAGGCGGAGCCGCCGCTGTGCGGCAGGACCTCCATGCCGAGGCCCTCGCGGTAGGCGACGAAACGGTCGTAGAGCGTCTCGGGCTTCAGGCGCTCGGCGACCGTGGTGAACGGGATGCCGAGCTTGGTGGTGACCCAGGCGCCGGCGAGGTCCCAGTTGGCCAGGTGCGGAAGGGCGAGTATGACGCCGTTGCCCGCGGCCATGCCGTCGACTAGGTGGTGCACGTCCTTGGGGTCGAAGCCGCCCTTGATCCGCTCGGCGCTCCAGGCCGGCAGCCGGAAGGACTCCATCCAGTAGCGCAGGTACGAGCGCATGCCCGCGCGGGACAGCTCGGCAAGCCGCTCGGGGCTCGCGTCCGGCACCACGCGCGCGTAGTTGCGCTCCAGTCGCCGCACGCCCGTGCCGCGCTGCTTCCAGGCGAGGTCGGCGATGGTGCGGCCGAGGCGCACGGCGACCGGTTCGGGGAGCTTCTTCACGGTGCCCCAGCCGAGGCCGTACAGCGTGTCGGTCAGCCGCTCCTGGGCGCTCACTTCGCGGTCTCCCTCCCCTGGGATCCCTGCTCCTGGGAGTCCTGCTGCCCGGATCCCTGCTCCTGGGCGGCCGCGGCGGCCTCCGCCTCGGCGGACTCGCGGCGGACCGTGACCACCCGCTGGATCAGGGTGACCAGGCTGCCGACCGCGACGATCCACAGGGCGACGGGCAGCAGGTACTGGATGCCGGGGACGCCGAACTTGTGCAGGCCGGCGAAACCGGCCGCGACGAGGGAGATCACCAGGCGTTCGGCGCGCTCCACGAGGCCGTTGACGGCGACCGGCAGCCCGATCGACTCGCCGCGGGCCTTGGTGTACGACACCACCTGGCCGCTGGCCAGGCAGAAGATGGACACCGCGCACAGGACGTTGTCGTCGCCGCCCCCGGCGTACCACAGGGCGAAGCCGCCGAAGATCGCTCCGTCGGCGACGCGGTCCAGCGTGGAGTCCAGGAAGGCGCCCCAGCGGCTGGAGCGGCCCAGCTGGCGGGCCATGTTGCCGTCGACCAGGTCGGAGAAGACGAACAGCGTGATCACGACCGTGCCCCAGAAGAACTCGCCCCGGGGGTAGAAGACCAGCGCGCCCGCGATCACGCCGGCCGTGCCGATGAGCGTGACCGTGTCGGGGCTCACTCCGCGGCGGATGAGAAACGCGGCGAACGGTGTGAGAACACGCGTGAAGAAAGCACGCGCGTACTTGTTCAGCATGGCCTTCCCGAGGGTCGGTGTGGCCGCGCGGCCCCTGCTGGCCACCGGCTGGCCCATCGTAGCCACGCGCGCGTGCCGACGGCGGACGGGCACCCGCCGCGGCCGGCCGGATCCGGCGCACGGCCCGCGCCCCGCACCGGCTGCTCCTTCCCGTGCCCGCCGCCTTCCCGTCCGTCGTATGGACGCACCGTGACGGGAGTGGAAAGCTCGAAGAACGCGGGCGTCGCCGAGGCCGCCCAGCACGCGGTCCCGCGTGTCCGCGCCCACCAGTGACCTCACCGTGCACGGGAGGCAGGATCATGGGCGACAAGGCACACACCCACCCCGGAGCCGCCGGCAGGGCAACGGCGGCCGACCACCCCCAGTCCATTCGGAATGTGGTGCTGGTCGGCCACTCCGGATCGGGCAAGACGACGTTGGTGGAGGCTCTCGCGCTGACCGCGGGAGCGGTGAACCGGGCGGGCCGCGTGGAGGACGGCGGCACCGTCTCCGACTACGACGACATCGAGCACCGTCAGCAGCGCTCGGTACAGCTCTCCCTGGTGCCCGTCGAATGGGACGGCATCAAGATCAACCTGCTGGACACCCCCGGATACGCCGACTTCGTCGGAGAACTGCGGGCCGGTCTGCGAGCGGCGGACGCGGCCCTTTTCGTCGTCTCGGCCTCCGACGGGGTGGACGGCTCGACCCGCATGGTGTGGGACGAGTGCGCGGCCGTCGGCATGCCCCGCGCGATCGTGGTGACGCACCTGGAGGCCGCCCGCGCGGACTTCGAGGAGATGACCCGGATCTGCGCCGAGGCCTTCGGCGGTGACGACCCCGACGCCGTCCTGCCGCTGTACCTGCCGCTGCACGGCCCGCAGGGGCCCGACGGGCACGCGCCCGTGACCGGTCTGATCGGCCTGCTCACGCAGAAGCTGTTCGACTACTCCACCGGCGAGCGCAAGGAGTCCGAGCCCGGCGAGGACCAGCTGCCGGACATCGAGGACGCCCGCAACCGGCTCATCGAGGGGATCATCGCCGAGAGCGAGGACGAGACCCTCATGGACCGCTACCTCGGCGGTGAGCAGGTCGAGCTGAAGACCCTCATCGAGGACCTGGAGCGGGCCGTGGCCCGGGGCACCTTCTTCCCGGTGCTGGCCGCCGCGCCGGCCGCCGAGGGCGCCCGGCAGGGCATCGGCACGGTCGAGCTGCTGGAGCTGATCACCCGCGGTTTCCCGACCCCGTTCGAGCACCCCACGCCCGCGGTCACGACCATCGACGGCAAGCCGCGCGAGCTGAAGGCGTGCGACACCGAGGGCCCGCTGGTGGCCGAGGTCGTCAAGACCGCCTCCGACCCGTACGTCGGCCGGATCTCCCTGGTCCGCGTGTTCTCCGGGACGCTGCGCCCCGACCAGACCGTGCACGTCTCCGGGCACGGCCTGACCGACCGCGGGCACGAGGACCACGACGTCGACGAGAAGGTCGGCGCCCTGTCGACGCCCTTCGGCAAGACGCAGCGGCCGGTGACCCACGCCGTCGCCGGCGACCTGGTGTGCGTGGCGAAGCTCGCCCGCGCGGAGACCGGGGACACCCTGTCGGCGAAGAACGACCCGCTGCTGATGGAGCCGTGGGAGATGCCCGACCCGCTGCTGCCGCTCGCCATCCAGGCGCACAGCAAGGCCGACGAGGACAAGCTCTCCCAGGGCCTGGCCCGGCTGGTCGCCGAGGACCCCACCATGCGCCTGGAGCAGAACCAGGACACCCACCAGGTGGTGCTGTGGTGCCTGGGCGAGGCGCACGCGGACGTCGCGCTGGAACGGCTGCGCACGCGCTACGGCGTCCAGGTCGACGTCGTCCCGCACAAGGTCTCCCTGCGGGAGACGTTCGCGACGAAGTCGGCGGGCCGCGGACGGCACGTGAAGCAGTCCGGCGGGCACGGCCAGTACGCGATCTGCGAGATCGAGGTGGAGCCGCTGCCGAACGGCTCGGGCATCGAGTTCGTCGACAAGGTCGTCGGCGGGGCGGTGCCGCGGCAGTTCATCCCGTCGGTGGAGAAGGGCGTGCGGGCGCAGGCCGCCAAGGGCGTCGCCGCGGGCCATCCGCTGATCGACGTGCGGGTCACGCTGCTGGACGGCAAGGCGCACTCGGTGGACTCCTCCGACGCGGCCTTCCAGACGGCCGGGGCGCTGGCGCTGCGGGAGGCCGCGGCCGACGCGAGGATCCATCTGCTGGAGCCCGTCGCCGAGGTGAGCGTGCTCGTCGGCGACGACTACGTGGGCGCCGTGATGAGCGACCTGTCCGGGCGGCGCGGCCGGGTGCTGGGCACCGAGCAGACGGCCGGCGGGCGCACGCTCGTACGCGCCGAGGTGCCGGAGATCGAGATCGGCCGGTACTCCGTCGACCTGCGGTCCCTGTCGCACGGCACCGCGCGGTTCAGCCGCCGGTACGCGCGGCACGAGCCGATGCCGCCGCAGATCGCCGAGCGGCTGCGCGAAGAGGCGCGCCAGGCCTCGTAGTCGGCGCCCGGCGCACTCAAGTGGCGTCCGCCGGGGCCGGTTTCCGCCGTTGTCCCACCGTGTCGGCGGGCGACTTGGGTCGTCCGCCGACGGGCTGTCAGTACCTGCGGATACGCTGATGACCTGATCAACAGGTGTGCGCAGGACGGAAGTCGGGAAGGCCGCAGGAGCGACAGTGCGGCGAACGTCGGGGGGTGGGAGAGTGACCGTGGACAGCGGTTACGCGGACGTCTTCGGACCACAGGTGCCGCGCACCGGTGACGGAGGTCAGACGGCGACCTTCGCGCTGGCCTCGGCGGCCTACCGGGACAGCCCGATGGAGGAGATCAAGAAGGCCGACAACGAATGGCACCAGACGACCGTCAAGGACGGCCGCTCCTGGGCCACGGTGTTCCGGCCCAATCTGGGCGAGGCCTTCTCCCGCGCGGTGGTGGACCGCATGCTGGGCAGCGGCCGCAAGCCGCTCATCCAGTCCTTCGGCACCGAACCGCAGATGGTCGTCGAGCACTGCCTGGCCGCCAACAACATCCGCCGGGAGCGCGACAACCGCCTCAGCGCGATCATCGTGGTGTGCGGGCTGCTGTTCCTGCCGGGGTTCCTGGTCTGGCTGCTGGTCTTCCAGATCCGGCTGGCCATCGACAAGGTCACCAACCGGCGGGCCTCCGCCCTGGCCACCGCGCTGCTCGCGGGTGTCGGCATCCTCGCCGTGCTCTTCCTGGTCAAGATGCCGTTCACGGGTTTCTGGGCGTGGTATGCGCGCGCGTCGGTGGTGATGCCAGTCCTCGGCTGGTTCTGGGCGCGGCGGGTCTGCGAGAGCACCGCCGTGGACCTGCGCGAGCGGTGGGACAGCCTGCTGTCCGGCAGCAGCGTCGGCGCCAAGGTCCCCGAGGCGGTGCCGACCAGCCCGCGCGAGACCGCCGCCGAGACGCTGCGCCAGTCGCTGGCCAAGCTCAGCGCCGAGCAGCAGTCGAACTCCGTCTTCTACGCCGGCCCCAAGGGCATCCTCGGCATGGGCACCCGCTGGGGTTCCTGGCAGCTCGCCGAGGACCTGGTGCCGGCCGACGCCGGCCGCGAGATCCACCCCTTCCGCAGCTGGGACGTCATACGCGCGATCCACGACCAGCTGCGCATGCTGGAGCGCGGCCCGCTGAACACCGGCGGTTTCCCCACCCCGTCCATACGGCACTGGATCGTCACGCCGATCGGCGAGAACGCCACGGCGGTCGCCCGGCCCGAGGGCACGGACGTGGAGGCGTACCAGGTCAAGTCGCACGCGATACAGGAGATCTGCAACAAACAGCAGTTCGGCGCGGGCGACCGGCACTACCTCGGGGTGCAGTGGACGCTGTGGGACGGCCAGCTGGTCATCACCATGCTGATCACGGTGACGGTGCTGCACGAGACGCTGCGGATCGAGGTCACCGGGCATGCGCTGGGCCCGGTCAACTCCCTGTTCACCACCAAGCCGGAGGCGCCCACGAAGGAGGTGACCAAGTCGTTCAAGCCGTGGGAGACGCGGACGGTGAAGCTGCCGCTGGTCACCACCAACGAGGTGGTGCGGCTCGCCGTGCGGGCGCCGCTGACCTGGTATCCGCCGCTGCTGAACTGGCTGGGCGGGAGCATCGCCCTGCCCGAGCCGTTCGGCCTGCGGCACGCGTGGGCGGACCAGCCGTGGCGGCACCGGTTCATGGCCGACGACGCGCTGCGGGCGGCGACGCCGGTGCTGCGGGTGGTGCACGCGGCGGCGATCAAGGTGTTGCGGGAGAACGGCGTCGACACGGAGAAGTTCGGCGCGCGGTCGGCGTTCCTCAGCACGGCGGTGCAGGATCCGTCACCGAGGAAGGCCGACCTGTACGACGCGTAGGCCTCCGGCGGTCGAGCCGCGTGGGTGGGTCTGGTGGCCGTCCGTGGGGGCTGCGCCCCCAGACCCCCATTCGGCCTGAACGGCCTCGTCCTCAAGCGCCGGACGGGCTGATTCGTCCCGCCTCGGCTGCGATCAGGCCGCCGGCCAGGCCTCCGCCAGCATCTTGCGGGTGTCGGCCAGCAGCTGGGGCAGCACCTTGGTGTGGCCGACCACCGGCATGAAGTTGGTGTCGCCGCCCCAGCGGGGGACGATGTGCTGGTGGAGGTGGGCGGCGATGCCGGCGCCCGCGACCGAGCCCTGGTTCATGCCGATGTTGAAGCCGTGGGCGCCCGAGGCGGTGCGCAGGGCGGTCATGGCCTGCTTGGTCAGGGCGGCCAGCTCGGCGGTCTCGGCGTCGGTGAGGTCGGTGTAGTCGGCGACGTGCCGGTAGGGGACGGTCATCAGATGGCCGCCGTTGTACGGGTACAGGTTCAGCACCGCGTACACCTGCTCGCCCCGGCGGACGATCAGGCCGTCCTCGTCGGACTTGGCCGGGATGGAGCAGAAGGGACAGCCGTCGTCGGCGCCCGGGCCGCTCGGCTTGTTCTCTCCCTGGATGTAGGCCATCCGGTGGGGCGTCCACAGGCGCTGGAACGCGTCCTGCGTCCCCACTCCGATCTGCTGCTCCGGCTCACTCGTCATGCGTGCAGCATATGGCGTCCGGGTGAGGGAAAGAGCAAGGCCCCCGGTGGGACGACGTCCACCGGGGGCCCTTTTGCGTCAGGCGGGCGGTCAGACCTGCGCCCGCTCCTCGACCACCTTGGCGATCTTCGCGATGGCCTCGTCGAACGGGATGCCGTTCTCCTGCGAGCCGTCGCGGTAGCGGAAGGACACGGTGTTGTGCCCCATGTCCTCGTCGCCCGCGATGACCATGAAGGGCACCTTCTGCTTCTGGGCGTTGCGGATCTTCTTCTGCATGCGGTCGGAGGAGGAGTCCACCTCGACCCGCAGGCCCTTCGCCTTCGCGGCGGCGGCCCACTTGTGCAGGTACTCGACGTGGGCGTCACCGATCGGGATGCCGATGGCCTGCACCGGGGCCAGCCAGGTCGGGAAGGCACCCGCGTAGTGCTCCAGGAGCACCGCGAAGAACCGCTCGATCGAGCCGAACAGCGCGCGGTGGATCATGACCGGGCGCTGCTTGGTGCCGTCCGCGGCCGTGTACTCCAGGTCGAAGCGCTCCGGCAGGTTGAAGTCGAGCTGGATCGTCGACATCTGCCAGGTGCGGCCGATGGCGTCCTTGGCCTGGACGGAGATCTTGGGGCCGTAGAAGGCGGCGCCGCCCGGGTCCGGGACGAGGGGCAGGCCCTGCTTCTCGGCGACCTGGCGCAGCGTCTCGGTGGCCTCTTCCCAGGCCTCGTCGGTGCCGACGTACTTCTCCGGGTCCTTGGTGGACAGCTCCAGGTAGAAGTCGGTCAGGCCGTAGTCGCGGAGCAGGCCGAGGACGAAGGTGAGCGTCTTGTCGAGCTCCTCCGACATCTGCTCACGGGTGCAGTAGATGTGCGCGTCGTCCTGGGTGAAGCCGCGCGCACGGGTCAGGCCGTGCACGACACCCGACTTCTCGTACCGGTACACGGTCCCGAACTCGAACAGGCGCAGCGGCAGTTCGCGGTAGGACCGGCCGCGCGCGTCGAAGATCAGGTTGTGCATCGGGCAGTTCATGGGCTTGAGGTAGTAGTCCACGCCCTCGTCGAGCTGCATGGGCGGGTACATGCCGTCGGCGTACCAGTCCAGGTGGCCCGAGGTCTCGAAGAGCTTCCCCTTCGTCGCGTGCGGGGTGTAGACGAACTCGTAGCCCTCCTCCTCGTGGCGGCGCCGCGAGTAGTCCTCCATGACCCGGCGGATGATGCCGCCCCGGGGGTGGAAGACCGCGAGGCCGGAGCCGATCTGCTCCGGGATGGAGAACAGGTCCAGCTCGCTGCCCAGCTTGCGGTGGTCGCGCTTCTCGGCCTCGGCGAGGAAGTCCAGGTACTGCTTCAGCTCGTCCTTGGACGGCCAGGCGGTGCCGTAGATGCGCTGGAGCATCGGGTTCTTCTCGCTGCCGCGCCAGTAGGCGGCGGCGTTGCGCATCAGCTTGAACGCCGGGATGAGACGGGTGGAGGGCAGGTGCGGACCGCGGCAGAGGTCCTTCCAGCACAGCTCGCCGGTCTTGGCGTCCAGGTTGTCGTAGATCGTCAGCTCGCCGGCGCCGACCTCGACGTCCGCGCCGTCGTCGCTGGAGGCGGAGCCCTTGAGGCCAATCAGCTCCAGCTTGTACGGCTCGTCCGCCAGCTCCTCGCGGGCGGCCTCGTCGGTGACCACGCGGCGGGCGAACTTCTGCCCGCGCTTCTGGATCTCCTGCATCTTCTTCTCGATGGCCTTGAGATCCTCGGGCGTGAACGGCCGCTCGACGTCGAAGTCGTAGTAGAAGCCGTCCTTGACGGGCGGACCGATGCCGAGCTTCGCCTCCGGGAACAGCTCCTGGACGGCCTGGGCCATGACGTGCGCGGTGGAGTGGCGCAGGATGTTGAGACCGTCCTCGGAGGAGATCTCGACGCCCTCGACCTCGTCGCCGTCGGCCGGCTCGTACGCCAGGTCCTTCAGCTCACCGGCCACGCGCACGGCGATGATCGAGCGCTCGCCGGCGAAGAGGTCGGCGGCCGTAGTGCCCGTCGTCACCACGCGCTCTTCCCGCTCGGAATCGCGTTGGATGATCACACGGACGTCTGACACCGGTCTCTCCTGACTGAAGGTGGGTGCGGCGCCATACCGGAGCGCACGCATGAGTAAGGATCGTACCGACCCGGACCCGCCCTCTGTGAAATCAGTATCGGCGGTCAGTCCGCGCAGTCCCCTCCGCAGGCCCCCTCGAAGAAGTCCAGATTCTCCTGGAGCTCCTTCACGAGCCGGTCCCGCTCCGCCTCCTCCACCTGCACGGGTACGACCTCCGAGACCCCGGTGAGCCGCCGGAAGCCGCCGCGGCTCTCCAGCCGCCCGTCCACCCGCACCGGCAGCCCGACCAGGTGGGCGTGGCCCGCGATGCGGTAGTCCTCCTCGTCGAGGGTGAGCCGAACGTGCGGGACCTCGGCCCCGGCGAGCACCCGCAGCCGTACGGTGCCCTCGCCGCGCGGCTGGGAGCGGCGCATGCGGACCACGGTGCCGGTGATCCGCACCGGCACGGACGGCTCGCCGTGCAGATAGCGGGCGCCGGCCGCGCGCAGCGCGGGCAGGTCGCCGGGCGAGAACTCGACGGGTTCGGTGCTCGCCGTACCGTCCTCGGGGACGCCGGCGGCCGGTGCCCAGGCGACGGCGACGCGGGCGCCCTCGGTGCCGCGGACCAGGCTGATCAGCGCCTCGGTGAGTTCCCGGCTGACGCCGGCCTCGACGGCGGCGTCGAAGGCGTCCATGCCGCCGGTGGCCCGCTGGTAGTCGACGGCCTCCCGGGCGGCGTACAGGGCCTGGTGGAGGCGGACGGCGAGCGGGCGGCCGGCCCGGACGGGGACGAACGCCGTGAGGGCGTGGCCGTCCTCGGCGGCGCCGACCAGGACGTGCTCCAGCAGCGCGGCGGCGGCCCTGCGGTGCCGGGCGCCGTGGAAGCCGGCCCGGGCGCGGGTGGCGAGGGCGGCGGCGAGCAGGGTCCGGCGGGCGGCGGTGCGCAGCTGCTCCTGCGCGGTCCAGGACGTGGCGCCCGCGGGCCCGTCGGGCACGTCACGCCACCAGCGGACCTCGTCGCTGGGCACGGCGAGCGAGAGGAGCACCTCGCGGGCGGCGGGGGTGCCGCCGCGGGCGAGGGCGTCCAGCGCCTCGCCGAGCAGGTCCTCGCTGTCGGGGAAGGCGCGCGACTCGGGCACGAGCAGGCTGGTGCCGGTGTCCGGGCCGGGCGGGGTCCAGCGGCCGTAGCGGCCGGGGGCGCCGCCGCGGCGCCGCCAGCCGTGCCGGGCCAGCAGGGCGCCGAGGACGGCCGGGTCGACGTCGCCGGGCTCGGGCGGCCGGGGCACTCCGGCGTCGGCGGGGTGCGGCCGTACCGGGCGCAGGGGTTCCTCCAGCGGGCGGTGGGTCATGGCCTGCCTCCCGTCCCGACGCGCGTCATGATCTCGCACAGCGCCCGGTCGTCGAAGATGCGTGAGGTCGGCACGCGCACGGTGGTGCGGTGCCGGCCGGTGATCGGGTGCCCGGCGAGGTTGACCCAGTAGCAGCAGTGCCGCAGGTCGAGACGGTCGTGGCCGGCGCGCAGCCACTGGTCCCGCGAGCGGGGCACGATCATCACGACGAGGATCTTGTGCACCGAGACCGGGGTGCGGGCGAGCTTGCGCAGATGGTCGTTGTCGAGCGTGAAGGAGAAGAACCGTCCCGGCGGGTCGGGCGCGATCTGGTAGGTGGCCTTCAACTGCACCTTGATGGTCACCTCGTCGTCGACGGTGTGGCCGGGTGCGCTGTGGCTGACGTGCCAGTCGATGCCGTTGTCCGGGAACGGCTGGGACAGTGAGCATCCCGCGGCCGCCGCCACAGCGTGCAGATAGCCCACCTGCAGTGTCTCCATGCACGCGGTGGTGGCGAGTGTGCCGCGAGAAGGGCCCGTGCGGTCGGGCAGCAGCCCGCCCCGCTCGGGCTGCGCTATCGCCATGCCCAACAGCCTTCCGAACCGGGAGATCCCTCGCTGCGGGTCGCTGAACTGCAAAGACCCGTACTCCTGTTGTCTCCTTCCGGCGTACGGCGCAAACAGCACGGGTATCACCGAATCGGGCAGCGGACGATGCGTCAACTGCCGAGGGTGAGCGAGGGGTTGTGCTGACATGACGTGCTGGTACGAGGGGCCGCTGGCCGCTTTCGACACGGAGACCACGGGCGTGGACGTGGAGACCGACCGGATCGTGTCGGCCGCCCTCGTGGTCCAGGACGGCCCGGGGTTCCGGCCGCGGGTGAGCCGCTGGCTGGTCAACCCGGGCGTGCCGGTGCCCGAGGCGGCGACGGCGGTGCACGGGCTGACGGAGGATCACCTGCAGCGTAACGGCCGTTGGCCGGCGCCGGTGATGTACGAGATAGCCGAGCAGCTGGCCGAACAGGCCGCGGCGCGGCGCCCGCTGGTGGTGATGAACGCGCCGTTCGATCTGACGCTGCTGGACCGGGAGTTGCGCCGGCACCGGGCGTCGTCGCTGGACCGCTGGTTCGAGTCGGTGCCGCTGCTGGTGCTGGACCCGCGGGTGCTGGACAAGCACCTGGACCGCTACCGCAAGGGCCGCCGCACGCTGACCGATCTGTGCGCGCACTACGGCGTGACGCTGGACGAGGCGCACGACGCGGCGGCGGACGCGCTCGCCGCGCTGGAGGTCGTCCGGGCGCTGGGCCACCGTTTCGCCTCGCGGCTGGAGCGGCTGTCCCCCGCCCAGCTGCACACCCTGCAGGCCTCCTGGCACGCGGCGCAGGCCCGGGGTCTGCAGGCGTGGTTCGCGCGCAGCGGCGTGGAGGAGGCGGTGGACCCGGCGTGGCCGCTGCGCCCGGACCTGCCGGCGGCGGCGTAGCGGGGGTGGCCGCCGGGGCCCGACATGCGGAAGAGCCGGTCCGCGGAACGGACCGGCTCTTTCCCGGTGGGCGATACTGGGTTCGAACCAGTGACCTCTTCGGTGTGAACGAAGCGCTCTCCCACTGAGCTAATCGCCCGGGAACGCACTGAACAATACAGGTCCCCGCGGGCTTCCTTCAAACCGCTTCGTCACAGCGCGCGAAGGCGGGCCAGCAGTCCGCGCCGGCCGGACCGCATCATCCACCAGTGGTTGGCGCGGAAGAGGGGCCGTCCCGGCACCGCCAGCCATCGCAGCAGGGGCATGGTCACGTCGACCTCCTGCTCGTAGCGGGCGAGGCTGCCGCCGGCTTCGGCGGTGATCGTCCAGCGCGCCCAGCCGTCGACGTCCCCGGACAGCGCGACCTCCAGGACCCCGGCCACCGGGTCGCGGCGCACCTCGCGCACGGTGAGGGTGAGGGCGTACGGCAGCAGGGAGCGGATGGTGACCACACCGGTGCCGTCGCCGTGCCGGGCCGCCGCGCGCACCTGACGCCACCAGCGCGGGTACTCCTCGGCCCGCTCCAGGACGGCGTACACGGTGGCGGGCGGGGCGGGCAGGGGCCAGACGCTGCGGAAGCGGTAGTGGGTCCAGTCCATACGCAGAGTCTGCCCGGGGATCTGAGTACGTCCCTGAGTACCGGCGCTCATGCCGTCCCCCGTGACCCGGACCACACTCCCGTTCATGACGTACTTTCCGCCACCGGCCGAGGAGCTGCGGCTCATCGACGCCGAGCTCCGGCAACTCGACGCCCGCCGCGGGCAGTTGCTGGCCCGCCGGGCCTGGCTGGTCGCAGCGCTGCGGCAGGCGGCCGCCGCCCTTCCGCCGGCGCCCGCCGCCGTGCCGCACACCGCCGGCTTCCCGCCGCCCCGCACGGAGGCCGGTGCGCCGCGCGTGCAGAACGTGCTGCTCCTGCTGGGCGGCATCCTGCTGACGGTCGCGGCGATCGCGTTCACGCTGGTCAGCTGGGGTCACCTGGGGATCGCCGGGCGGGCCCTGGTGCTCGGCGGGGTCACGGCCGCGGTGCTGGCCGCGCCGGTGCCGCTGCTGGCGCGCGGGCTGCGGTCGACGGGCGAGGCGGTGGCGGGGCTGGGGTTCGCGCTGACCGTGCTCGACGCGTACGCGCTTCATGAGGTCGCGTTCGCGGAGGCAGGTGGCGCCGGGTACGCGGCGGTCGCGGCTGCTGTGCTGGCGGCCGGCTGGACGGCGTACGGCGTGCTGCCGCGCACCGGCGGGCTGCGGCTGCCGCTGCCCGCCGCGCTCGCCGCCGGCCAGCTGCCGCTGCTGCTGTGGGCGGTGGCGGCCGGTGCGGGGCCGGCCGGGATCGCGGGGGCGCTGCTGGTGACGGCCGCGTGCGACACGGCCGTGGCGCTGCGGTGGGCCGTCCCGGCGGTGCGCGTGGCCGCCGTCGCGGGCGCGTTCGCGCTGGGTGGCTGGGGCGCGGTGACGGCCGGCTGGCTGTCCTGGACGGCCTCCGGTCCGGGCGGCGCCGCCCGTGCGGCGGTGCTCCTCCTCCTCGCCGCGGGGATCGCCCTGACGGCGGCCCGGCGGGTGGCGGACGAGGAGCACGCGGTCGGCCTGGCCGTCACGGCCGGGCTGCTCGCGGTCGGCGCGGTGGGCGGCACGGCCCGCTCGGCGCTGCCCGCGATGTGGACGGTCCCGGCGTACCTGGCCTGCGGGGTCGCCCTGTTGGCGGCCGTGCGGCAGGCGCGGCTGCCGCGGCCGGTGCGGCGCGGGGCGGCCCTGGCCTCCGCCGCCGTGCAGGGGCTCGCCGTGCTGACCGCCGTGCCGCTCGTCGTGATCGCCCTGCTGGGTCCGGCCGGGTGGGTGCCGCGGATCTGGTCCGGGGCGCCGGACGGCACACGTGCGGCGGTCGCGGCCGGGGTGCCCTGGCCGCCGTACGCCGGGACGGCTCCGCTGGTCACGGCGGTCGTCGCGGTCGTGCTCGCGCTGGCGGCCCGGGACACGGCCCGGCGGACCTGGGCGCTGCGCGGCGCCCTGGGGCTGGCCTGGGCGACCGTGCTGATCGTCCCGCCGGTGCTCGATGTGCCGTACGCCGCCGGGCTGGTGGTGCTCGGTGCGCTGACGGCGGGACTGCTGCTCGCCGCCGCACGCACGCGTGCCGACGGCAGCCCGGTGACGGCGCTGGTCGTGGCCGTGGTCACCTCCGTCGCCCTCGGCTGCGCAGCGCTGGCCGCCCGGCCCGCGACCCTGCTCGCGCTGGCCGTGCTCACGGCGCTGTTCGCGGCGGCCTCCGTCGATGAGCGCCTGTCCCCCGTCACCGCCCCGGCCTCGCTCGCCCACGCCACGGCGCTGGCCTGCGCGGCGGGCGCGGCGGCGGGCTGGGCCCCGCAGCACACCGCGCTGCCGGTCCTGGCCGTGCCGGCCGTGGCCGCGCTGGTCGCGTCCCGGACCGGCGGGACGGCCCGGATCCCGGTCGAGGTGACGGGCGGCGCCGCCGCGCTCCTCGCGATCGGCCTCGCCGCCCCCGCGCCGCCGGTGCTCGCCCTGGTGCTGGCGCTGTGCGGCGTGATCACGGCGGGGACGGCCCTGCGCCCCGACCGCCGTGCCCTCGGCTGGGCGTCCGCCGCGCTGTTCGTGCTGGCCGCCTGGGTGCGCCTGGCGGCCTGGGACGTGACGGCCCCGGAGGCCTACACCCTGCTGGCGACCGTCCCGGCGCTCGTCGTCGGCGCGCTGCGCAGGCGCCGTGACCCACGGGCCTCGTCGTGGACGGCGTACGGCCCCGGACTCGCCGCCGCCCTCCTGCCGAGCCTCGCCGCCGCCTGGGCGGACACCCACTGGCTGCGCCCGCTGCTGCTGGGCGCGGCGGCGCTGCTGCTGACGCTGCTGGGTGCCCGGCACCGCCTCCAGGCGCCGCTGGTGCTGGGAGGCACGGTGCTCGTCCTGGTGGCGCTGCATGAGCTGGCGCCGTACCTGGTTCAGGTCACCGACGCCCTGCCCCGCTGGGTGCCTCCCGCACTCGCCGGTCTGCTGCTGCTCGCCGTCGGGGCGACGTACGAGCGGCGGCTGAGGGACGTGCGGCGGGTGCGGGAGGTCCTGGGGAACATGAACTAGCTTGCGGCTAGGGCATCTTGTCCCCGAGAAGGGCCAGGTTCTCGATGGCGGCGAGGCCGTACAGCGCGGTGTCGTTGGTGGACACCCAGCTCGCCTCGCTGCCCTCTACCAGGGCCATCGGTCCGCTGATCTTCTCGGTCCTCCAGGGCGCGGACTCCTTGTAGCCGTCGGAGTTGTAGAACTTGTCCCACGCACGCTTGGCGAGCTTCGCGTCGCCGGTCTTGACGGCGGCGTACGCGTCCAGCCGGGAGTGGCCCTGGAAGAGGATCAGGGAGCCGAAGTTGGTGCCGTAGCGGGCCGCCTGCTCGGCCTTGGTGGCGTTGAAGTAGCGGCAGTAGTCGAAGTACGCCTCGTTGAACTCCGGCATGTCGACGAGGTCGATCAGCTCGGCGCACAGCTCGTTGAGGCCGAAGACCGCCGACAGGTGGGAGACGCCGACCGCGGGCTGTTGCGCGACGGCGAACCGTCCGGTGTCGAGGTCGTACAGCCCGCTGCCCTGGACGAAGCCGTTGGGCTGCGCGGCGATGGTCTCCATCGTGGACAGCACGCGCGCGCGTGCCTTCTCCCACTTGGGGCCCTTGCGTTCCCACTCCGTCAGCCAGGCCGACACCAGGCCCGACCAGTCGGTGCCGAAGCCGATGGACAGGGCGTGCGGGTCGGGCTGGTAGTCCGGGTCGGGGCGGACCTTGCGCTGCGGGTCGAGCACGAGGAACGTCTCGTCGGAGTCGACGTTGGCGTGCATGAGGTCGCCGACCCGCTCGTCCGCGGTGAGGAAGTAGTAGAAGCGGCGGTAGGTGGTGTTGGCGATGCGCTGCTGCTTGGCGCTGTCGGCGTAGTGCTGCACGCCGTGCCGGGTGCCGAGGCCGGCCCACTTGCCCAGGTGGTAGACGTCGACCTCGCCGGTGTGCCGGGTCATCGCCTCCGCGAAGCGGAAGATGTCGGCGCGGCCCGAGCGCAGGTACGCGTACCAGAGCCACAGGTCGGGCGACAGCTCGGAGTTGTCCCAGGCGTAGCCGCCGACGTCGTAGCGCCACTGGTGCCGCACGGTGTCGTAGGTGTGCATGATGTCGCCGTAGTCCCAGAAGCCGTACCAGCGGCGCTGCTCCACCTGGTCCTTGTAGTAGGTGAAGAGGAAGTCGAGGTGGTCCTCGATCTTCGCCTTGGCCGGGGTGGAGCGGTCCGGCTCGGAGTACAGGCCGGGGCCGAAGACCCCGGCCTTGATGAGCTGTCTGGGCGGGGCGGCGAGCTGCGGCAGGGTGCGCACGGCCTCGATCTGCCGGGCCAGGGTCTCGGGGGCGGGTGTCGCGTCGTTGGCCCAGAAGAGCAGTTCGGAGGTGCGGGCGATGCCGTAGGGGGTGCCGAAGCCGGGCTCGTAGTCCTCGTAGGTGATGTTGAGGCCTTCGAGCTGTTCGGCGTAGGTGTCCTGGCCCATGCCGTCGTGGTAGAAGCGCAGGTCCATGGGCTGCGCCTCGGGTGACCAGAGCCAGAGGGTGACCTCGGCCTCGTCGGTCTGCGCGCCGCG
This sequence comes from Streptomyces griseosporeus, assembly GCF_014656055.1. GTDB lineage: Bacteria > Actinomycetota > Actinomycetes > Streptomycetales > Streptomycetaceae > Streptomyces > Streptomyces griseosporeus. The sequence continues at coordinate 316,274 of NZ_BNBR01000007.1, read as the reverse complement.
GATGTCGAGCTGGGCGGGGAACTTCTCCCAGAAGTCGCGCAGCCCGAAGGAGAAGCCGCCGCTCGCTCCGCCGACGTAGCCGAAGCCGGAGGCGCGCCGGCCGCCGCCCGCGGTGATCCAGCCGTGGCCCCGCTTGGTGCGCTTGCGCACGGTGAAGCCGTCGGCGGAGAGCTGGGAGAGGGTGTAGTCGCCCCACTCGGGGATGTACTGCAGGCGGGTGGTGACGCGCTGGTCCCAGGTGGCCGGGTCGGGCAGCTTCCTGCCCTCGTACTGGGCCTGCTGGACGGCGAGGCCGGGGTCGCGGCGCAGGCCGGTGATGCCCTTGACGGCCTCGCGGAGCATGCCGGTGCCCTCGCCGCCGATGCGGATGTGCCGGTCGTAGGCCTGGTCGCGCATGGGCACGGTGAAGCGGACGCCGAGGCCGCGGATGAAGTCGCCGGAGGCCTTGCCGGGTTCCTGGGTGCCGTCGAAGGTGACGGTGTGCACCATGCGGAAGGAGTCGGCGCCCGCGTAGAAGTACAGGCGGATGGAGAACGGCAGCCAGGTGCGGTCGCCCTTGCGGTGCCGGCCGTCGATGCGGACGACCGCGCGGACCGGTCCGTCCTGCTCGACGGTGACCTCGGTGACGGCGCCGTCGAAGCGCTCGTACTTGACCGTGCCCTGGTCGCCGTCCTCGATCTCGGGCTGGCGCAGCAGCACGAGCCGGCCGTTCCTGGCGATCTCGGTGGAGCCGCGGGTGACCGACTTGATCAGGGTGGAGCCGGACTTGCCGATCTTCGCGGTGATGACGCCGGTCGACACGTCGATGGTGCCGCCGTTGCGGTCGACGGTCACCTTCTTGTCGGGCGCGGCGGGCGTGCCGGCGGTGAGGGTGAGCTTGCCGTCGCCGGAGCCGACGGCGTGGGCGGTCCACTTCAGGGAGCCGTCGGGCCAGTAGGCGATCGGCCAGGACTGCACGGGGACGGCCTTGCCTTCGGCGTCCGTCAGCGCGAAGGTCTGGTCCTCCTGGTAGGCGCCCTTGGGCCAGGGCACGCCGACGGTGGTGCCGGGGGCGGCGCCGAGACCGCCGTCCTCCAGCCAGTCGAGGGTGACGGGGTCGGTGTCGCCGGTCTCGGCTCTCGGCGCGGCCTGGGCGTCCTTGCCGCCCAGCGCCCAGCTGAACTGGGCGGCGGCTCCGGCGACGGCGGCCGCCTTCAGGAGGGACCTGCGGGGGATGGGAGACATGGGAGGTCTGCCTTTCCGTGCGGGTGCGGGGGATGGTCGAGGGGCAGGGGTGGGGCGGCCAGGGGCATGACAGAGGGAGGTGCGGCGCCCGGGGAGGCGCCGACCTGGTGCTACGGCCGGTGGTAAGGCGGCGGTACGACGCCGAGGGCGCCGTCGGCTCGGTGGTGCCGGTTGCCGCGGGCCTCGTCAGCGGTGCCGCGCGTACCGCTCCTCCACGGCGACGGCCGCCGCCGCGACGGCGCCCAGGACGGGAACCGCCAGCGGTGCGGTGAACCAGCCGGACAGGGCGACGACGGCCAGCCCGGTCACGAGCAGGAAGGACCCGGCGGGGTCGAGGACGGTGCGCCGCCCGGCCTGCGCGAGCAGCGTCCGCCAGCGCGCGCCGGGCGTCCAGACGGCGGCCGCGCGCATCCCGGCGACGGCGAACCCGATCAGCGCGGCGAGTCCGACGGCGCCGACGAGCGGCCCGCCCGGCAGCCCCGCCCGCACGGCCCGGAGGTCCACCCACACCGCGGCGAGCGCCGCCCAGCCGGCGACGCCGGCCGGCCAGCCGCCACCGCGCAGGGCTGCGCCGGTGTCGGCGGCGAACTCCCGCCAGCCTCCGCCCACCTGCCCGGTACGGCGGCGCAGGTGCCGGGCGCCCGCGGCGAACGCGGCCGGGTAGGTGACGATGCCGAGGCAGGCGACCGCGATCCACACGCCGGTCAGCAGGCACTCGGCGAAGACGCCGAACCGGTCGGCGAGGACGGACTCGCGACGTGCCTTCGCACGGGCCTGAGCAGCCATGCCGTGTCCCTCAGCCCTTCAGTCCGGAGGTCGCCATGCCGTCGATGAGGTACCGCTGGAAGGCGAGGAAGAACAGCAGCACCGGCAGCAGCGCGACCAGCGACATGGCGATCAGACCGCCGTAGTTGGCGGCGACGCCGTCGGAGTCGCGGAACATCGTCAGCCCCAGGGAGACGGTGTACTTGCTGGGTTCGTTGAGGTAGATCAGCGGACCCATGAAGTCGTTCCAGGCGTTGATGAACGTGAAGATCGCGCTGGTGATGAGCGCGGGCCGGCACAGCGGCAGCACGATCGACCAGTAGGTCCGCAGATGTCCGCAGCCGTCGATCCGGGCGGCCTCGTCCAGCTCCTTGGGCAGGTTCCGCATGAACTGCACCATCAGGAAGACGAAGAAGGCCTCCGTGGCGAGGAACTTGCCGAGCAGCAGCGGCACATAGGTGTTGATCAGCTCCATCTTCTGGAACATCACGTACTGCGGGATCAGCAGCACGTGGTACGGCAGCAGCAGGGTGCCGATCATCAGGGCGAACAGCACGTTCCGCCCGGCGAACCTGATCTTGGCGAAGGCGTAGGCGGTCAGCGAGCAGGAGATCAGGATGCCGGCCACGGCGCCGAGCGAGTAGATCAGGGAGTTGCGGAAGAAACTCCAGATCGAGATGTCGGCGATGCCGTCGGCCAGGCCCGTGAAGTTGGCCAGGATCGGGTGGGCCGGGAACAGGTCCAGGCTGTTGATGATGTCCTTGCTCGGCTTGAACGAGGCACCGATCACCCAGATCACGGGGTACAGCACGACGGCGAGGACCAGCAGGGACCCGAGGTGCCACAGCAGCGATCTGGCGCGCTTGCGGCCGATGCCGCCGAGCGGCTCCGAGGGGGTGGGGGTGGTGGTGGCACTCATCGGGCGTCCTCCTCGTAGTGCACCCACTTCTTCTGCGACCAGAAGAGGACGGCCGTGACCAGCGCGACGGCGAGCAGCAGCATCCAGGCCATCGCGGAGGCGAAGCCCATCTGGGCGTTCTTGAAGCCCTGCTGGTACAGGTAGCAGGTGTAGACGAGCGTGGCGTCGGCCGGGCCGCAGGAGGCGTTGGAGACGACGTAGGCCGAGCCGAAGATCTGGAAGGAGTGGATGGTCTCCAGCAGGACGTTGAAGAACAGCACCGGGGAGATCATCGGCAGCGTGATGCTCCAGAACCTGCGGAAGGGTCCGGCGCCGTCCATCGCGGCGGCCTCGTACAGCTCCTTCGGCACCTGCTTGAGGCCGGCGAGGAAGATGACCATCGGGGCGCCGAACTGCCACACGGCCAGGGCGACCAGGCAGTAGAGGATCCAGTCGGGGTCACCGACCCAGCCGCCGCTGTGGACGCCGAAGAGGGCCATCGTCCGGTCGACGACGGCGTCGTCGGAGAAGATCGACCGCCAGACGAAGGCGATGGACACGCTCGCGCCGATCAGCGAGGGCGCGTAGAACGCGGCCCGGTAGAAGGCCTGGCCGCGCCGGCTCTGCGCGAGCAGCAGGGCGACGCCGAGGGCGAGCAGCAGCTTCAGCGGGGTGCCGATGACGACGTACTTCGCGGTCACCTCCACCGACTTCTGCCACCGTGGATCGTCGAACATCTTGGTGAAGTTGTCGAAGCCGATCCACTTGGGGCTGTTGAACAGGTTGTAGTCGGTGAAGGCGAAGTACAGCGAGGCCACCATGGGGCCCGCGGTCAGCAGCAGGAAGCCGGCGATCCACGGGGACATGAACAGGTAGCCGGCGAGGTTCTCCCGGCGGCCCCGCCGCTTGCCGGCGGCGGGGGCGGCGGAGCGTGCCTTGCGTGTGGGGAGCGGAGACTCCTTGACGAGGGTCACAGTGGTTCCCATCAGGCTTGGAAAGCGGCCTCGGACTCGTCGAAGAACTGCTTGACCGCGTCGGCGACCTTGTACTTGCCGAGGCTCATGTCACCGGCGATGCGCAGGAAGGCGGCCTCGACGGTGTCGGCGCCGGACGGGTGCGGGGTGATCGTGCCGAGGACGCCCGCCTTGGCGGTGTCCTCCTCGTACTTGGCGATCTCCCGGGCGACCGGGTCGCTCGGCTTGAACGCGGCGTACTGGTCGGTGGTGGCGAGGATGCCGCGGTCGTACCCCATGATCTTGCCGACCTCGGGGTCGTGGACCATGAAGTCGATGAACTGCGCGACCTCCTTGGGGTGCTTCGTGCGCGCGGAGGCGCTCAGCATCAGGGAGGCGAGGTACTGGCCGGTGTTCTTGCCGTCGGTGGTGGGGATCGGCGCGAGGCCGTATTCGCTGTCGCCCTCGGCGGTGTAGCGGACGGTGAAGTTGTCCCAGGTGAATTCCGAGGCGCCGTGCTTGGCGGTGACGGAGGACTTGGGCCGGTCCTGGGCGACGGTCTTCGGGTCGGTGATGATTCCGGCCTTGACGCGGTTGTAGCCGTCCTGCCACCACTCCGTCAGGTCGGCCTTGTCGAAGCCGAGTCCGTCCTTGGTGAAGAACGCCTTGCCGTTCTGGCGGAGGTACAGGTCGTACAGGTACATGATGCTGAAGTAGCCCGTGTCCCCGGGGACCTTCGTCCTGTCGTGGATGGTCTTCAGGGCCTTGAAGTAGTCGTCCCAGGTCCAGCCGGGCGCCGGGGTGACGCCCGCCTTCCGGAAGATCTTCTTGTCGATGACCAGCGCCATGGTGTTGGAGCCGACGGGGACGCCGAGCTGCTTGCCGTCGACCTGACCGACCGACAGAACACCCTCACGGAAGTTCCGGGTGCTCAAATTCCCCGCGTCTATCTGGGACTTGAGGTCCAGGAGGATGCCCCGCTTGTCGTACTTCCGGAGAAAACCGACGGCGTTCTGGAAAACATCCGGCGGATTTCCGCCCGCGGCCTGCGTCTGGAACTTCTCCCAGAATGCGACGTAGTCCTGGAAGTCGGTCTTCACCTTGATCTTCGGGAACTTCTTCTCGAAGAGCCGGATGGACTGGCTGATCCTCTTCTGCCGCTCCTCGGCACCCCACCATGAGTAACGGATCGTCACCGTTCCGTCAGCGGAGGTGCCGCTGTCGCCACCGCATCCCGTCGTCGCGGCCAGTCCCAGCGCGGCCGCGGAGGCCCCGGCCGCCTTGAGGATCGTGCGCCTTTCAATGTTCCCGGATGCCACAGTAGGGCCCCTCCCCGCAGCGTCGTTGCCGCCTCGTGAATCGTTTCAAGTAAGCGCTTGCTGGCACAAGTTACGGAGGGGCCGGGAGTGCGTCAATGATTCGGACAGGATTTTCTTACCGGGCCGCCCGGGCGGGACGGGCCGCCCCCGGCCGGACAACGGCGCAGGTCGGGGCATCGCCGCAGGTGAGGGACGCGCGTTCGGGGGTCCGAACAGCGAGGGCCGCCGGGGACGTTTACGGCCGACGGCCGAAACTCGTCGGAGCGGACGGAGCCGGGGGCGGCCCAGGACGGCAGCAGGGGTGGCCGGGCGTCGCCTTGGCGGCCGGGGCGGGGAGCGGTGGTGGGTGCCGTCCGCGACCACACTCCGTACACGAGCCCCGCACAACGACACCGGCCCGCCTGCTTCTCGCAGACGGGCCGGTGTTTCCCGGTGGGCGATACTGGGTTCGAACCAGTGACCTCTTCGGTGTGAACGAAGCGCTCTCCCACTGAGCTAATCGCCCGGGCGCAGGAAGAACATTACCCCATGTCAGGGGGTGCCTGTGACCACCCCGGCGGTGGCGGCGGGCGCCGCCACCGCCGCGCGTGTCACTGGTCCTTGATCTTCCAGGGCATGACGACCCCGAACTTCCACAGGTAGACACCGGCCAGGGCGGCGATGATCACCAGGCCGATCACCGTCAGGGTGATGTTGCGGCGGCGCACCTTGGGGTCGAGGGCGCGCTGCGCCGCCTCGGTGACCTTGCGCTTGGTCCAGCGGAGCACCAGCTGGGCCCAGACGAACTCGGTCGCCCAGATCGCCATGCCACCGAAGATCACGACCCAGCCGGGTCCGGGCAGCGGCAGCATGATGATGCCGGCCACCACGACCGCCAGGCCCACCACGAAGACGCCGACCTGCCAGCTCAGGTGCAGCGCCCGCCGTGCCTTGATGAACTCCGGCGCCCGGGATCCGAGCCCCTGGTGGTCACTCGCCTCGTCGGCCGCCCGTCCGGACGTCTCGCCGGCCTTTTCCTCGCTCACCTTCGCCCCGTCTGTCGCCACGGCACCCTCGCCCGGCTCGTCACTCCCCGTATTCATACGGAGAAACCCTACCGGAGAGAAACCAGTCACCGGAATGGTCGTACCGCGCGAAGGGGTTCTCGGCCGGAAGAGTTACGTAAAGACAGGCAAAACACTCAGAGGGGTTTACAACGCCACCGTAGGTGGCATGTCGATTTCGCCGACGTGCGAATCCCCGAGCGCACACTGAGCGAAAGGCCCTGGCGCTTATGAACACCACGGTCAGCTGCGAGCTGCACCTGCGCCTCGTTGTGTCGAGCGAGTCCTCCCTGCCTGTCCCCGCAGGCCTGCGGTACGACACGGCCGACCCCTACGCCGTGCACGCCACCTTCCACACCGGAGCCGAGGAGACCGTCGAGTGGGTGTTCGCCCGCGACCTCCTCGCCGAGGGGCTTCACCGTCCCACCGGCACCGGCGACGTCCGTGTCTGGCCCTCGCGCAGCCATGGCCAGGGCGTCGTCTGCATCGCCCTGAGTTCTCCCGAGGGCGAGGCGCTGCTCGAGGCCCCGGCCCGCGCTCTGGAGTCGTTCCTGAAGCGGACGGACGCCGCTGTCCCCCCGGGCACCGAGCACCGCCACTTCGACCTCGACAAGGAGCTCTCCCACATCCTGGCCGAGAGCTAGGCCGAGGCCCTCACCCAGACAGCCCGGCGCCGTCCACTCGGGGAGACGGCTCGGGCCAGAACAACCGCATACGGCATGCGCCGGCGTCGTCGCCGTGGGTCACCACGGGGCGGCGCCGGTCTGCGTGCGTGAGGGAGGCCGCGGGAACCCCGGGGGCGCCGGCGACGTTCTACCGGCACATCCATCGGGATCCGACGGCATCCGCGGAAGGCGCGGCCGGTGCGCAGCGGCCGGAAGCCACTACCATCGGCCAGCATCGGCGGGCGCCCGCCCGACCCTCAGGCCAGGGAGCTAATCGTGCTGATCACCCACGACACCCGGTGTGCGCTGGACGCCGTGGTGGATCTGGTGAACACCGCGCCGGAGGACGACACGGCGCCGGACGGGCTGCCGGACGTCGCGGCTCTCGCGGATTTCGTGCGAAAGCACGACATCAGCGATGTCGGTGTGCTGTCGGAGTTCGATCTGTCGGCCGTGCGCAGGGTCCGCGGCAGGTTCGCGGGGATCTTCGCCGCCCCGGACCCGCGGGCCGCCGCCGGACTGATCAACGAGCTGGTCGCCGCGGCGGGCACCACCCCCCGTCTGACGGACCACGACGGGTACGACTGGCATGTGCACTACTTCGCGCCGGGCGCGTCGGTCGCCGATCATCTCGCGGCGGACTGCGGCATGGCGCTGGCGTTCTTCGTCGTGGCGGGCGAGCAGGAGCGGCTCAGGCGCTGCGAGGCGCCGGACTGCCGGCGGGCCTTCGTCGATCTCTCCCGCAACCGCTCGCGCCGGTACTGCGACAGCCGCACCTGCGGCAACCGCCTGCATGTGGCGGCCTACCGGGCCCGCCGCAAGGAGGCCGCGGGCTGACGCCGGAACGCGGTACCCGGCGGGTGACGCCGGGGACCGCGGATACGGCTCACAGCAGCAGCAGGTCGTGCAGCGCGGCCATGAGCAGCAGGGACCCGATCACCGCAAGGAAGATCATCAGCGGTGGCTGGGATAGGGCGAAGAGACACCCGCGCGGCTCGTCCTGCGGCGGCGCGGTCTCGCTCTGTGTCGTGTCCAGCTCTGGCGTGTCCAGCATCTCGCGGGCGATGATGGCGCAGCCGACCGGCCGGGCGCGATCACCACACACGGAATGAGCGGTCCTTCGCCGGATTCCGCGATGTCCGTTTCAGGTCGTGATCTTCCGCGACCGGGCCGGGTACCGACCGTGACCGCTTCGGAAACGGCGTGATCCCCCTGTGACGTTTCAGCCGCGGGGCGCGGCCGTCATATGCCGTGCTTCTTGAGGATGGCCTCGATGTCGGAGAAGTCCTCCGCGGGCTCCGCGCGGCGAGCCGGTGCGGGGCGGGCGGCCGGGCGGGTGCCGGGGCCGAGAGAGGGCTCGGACGCCGCCGGGGCGACCGCCTCGCGCTGCGCCCGGCGGGCTTCCCTGCGCTCGGCGCGGGTACCGCCGCGGCGGCGCTCCACGGCCCGGGTCGTGGCGAAGAGGGCCCAGGCCGCGCCGAGCACGGCGACGCCGGCCCAGGCCACGGGGCTGAAGGCGGTGTCGGCGGCCCACTCGACGACGCCGGTCATCACCAGGCCGAGCGGCACCAGGGCGTAGGCGGCGATCCGGGCCGCGGTGAGGTACCGCTTGCGGTACGCCGTGACCGCCGCGATGCCCAGGCCGGCCGCGGAGACGGCGGAACAGACGGTCTCGGCAATCATCCGGTCCTCCAGGCGGGCGCGGCGGGCAGGGGCGGTTCGTCCTTCCATCCTGCACCGCCCAGGCCTCGCCGGGCCATGCTCCGGCCGGACATCAGGGACATCTCCGGGTCGCCTCCTCCGCAGGTGCCGGTGGGCGCCGTACCCCAGCCGCCGTGTCAGGGAGGCCGCAGCAGCCGTCCGTGCCGTGGCCGCCGTACCGGGACCGCCTGTCCGGGCCGGCGGATTGGGTGCTGTCCGCGCCTGCTGGAAGACTGGGCCCATGAGCGAGTCCCCTGTGTCCTCCCCCGACGCTTCCGACACCCCCAGCACCCCCGCCGCCCCGGTCGTCCTCGACGTGTGGTGCGAGCTGCAGTGCCCGGACTGCCGTACCGCCCTGGACGACGTCCGCGCGCTGCGGGCCCGCTACGGCGACCGGCTGGAGGTGCGGCTGCGGCACTTCCCGCTGGAGAAGCACAAGCACGCCTTCGCCGCGGCGCAGGCCGCTGAGGAGGCGGCCGAGCAGGGGCAGGGCTGGCCGTACGTCGAGGCGGTGCTCGCCCGGGTGGAGGAGCTGGACCGGCGGGGCGAGCCCTTCCTGGTCGAGGTGGCCGGGGAACTCGGCCTGGACGCGGAGGAGTTCGACACCGCGCTGATCGACGGCCGGCACATCCTGATCGTCGACGCGGACCAGGCCGAGGGCAAGGCGATCGGCGTGACCGGCACGCCGACCTATGTCATCGGCGGCGAGCGGCTCGACGGCGGTCAGAGCCAGGAGGGGCTGCGCGGGCGCATCGAGGAGATCGCGGACCGGCTCCTGACCGGCGGCGAGGGGAACTGACCCGCGCCCCGTAGGCGTGCCGTGCCCGTGTCCCCTACAGCAACTGCTTGAAGAGGGTGTGCCGCACGGTCTCGTAGCCGAGGGACTCGTACAGCCGCTCGGCCGGTGTGTTGCCGGCGAAGACGTTGAGGCGCAGGACGCGCCGGCCGGCGGCGATCGCCTGGGCCTCCGCCAGCAGCATGAGCGTGCGGCCGTGTCCCCGGCCGCGGTGGGCGGCGTCGGCCTCGACGTCGTAGACGTACGCCTCGTCGCCCTGCAGGGCCAGCCACAGGGTGCCCACCACGGTGCCCTCGTGCTCCACCACGCTGAACAGCATGTTCTCCGTGTCCCGCCCCCGCGGCAGCAGCCGCTCGTGGTCCTGGCGGGACCGGGCGAGCGCCTCGTCCTCGGGTACGCCCCACTCGACCCACACACGGGCGTAGTGCTCCGCCTCGTAGGCGAGCCACCGCGTGAACTCGGCCTCGTCCATGGGCCGGCCCACGCTGCCCGCGGGCAGCTCCGGCGGGGTGTCCCCGAGCCGCTTCTGCATGCCGCGGTTGCGGCGGACGTATCCGAGCGCCTCGAAGAGCCGCAGGGCCTCGCCGGCGTCGGCGGGGACCGTCGTCTCGATCCGCCGGCAGCCCCAGCTGCGCGCCACCTCCTCGGCGGCGAGCGCGGCGACCGTGCCGCGGCCGCGCCGGCGGTCCGGCTCGTCGATCCGCAGGTCCTCGATGCGGGCGACGGAGTCACCGAAGAACGGCGAGGTCCCGAGGTGGATGGAGCCGACGGGACGGCTGTTCACGCACACCTGGTAGCGGCGTGAACGGGTCCCGTCGGCGTTCCGCTGTAGCGGCTCGGCCGGCCGCAGGGTCGTGGTCATCACGGGTGTTCTACCCGTCGGGCCACGCCCCGTCATCCGGTTAAGACAGGCTCAGGGGATCCCGTTGACGCGGGCTCACGGGTCCAGGTCGGCGCCGGCCCGCTCGTCGAAGACCCGCATGGCCTTGGCGGTCACCGGACCGGGCGTGCCGGTCAGTTCGCGCGCGTCGACGCGGTGGACGGCCTGCACGTCGCGCAGGGTGGAGGTCAGGAAGATCTCCTCGGCCCGCTCCAGCACGTCGAGCGGCAGGTCGGTCTCCTTGGCGCCGGTCCACTCGATCACCAGCTGCCGGGTGATGCCGGCGAGGCAGCCCGAGGCGAGCGGCGGGGCGTGGATCTCGCCGTCGAGGACGACGAAGACGTTCGACCCCGTGCCCTCGCAGAGCTGCCCGACCGTGTTGGCGAACAGCGCCTCGGTGGCGCCGTGTTCGTGGGCGCGGGCGAGGGCGACGACGTTCTCGGCGTACGAGGTCGTCTTCAGCCCGGTGAGGGCGCCGCGCTCGTTGCGGGTCCAGGGGACGGTGACGACGGCCGTGGAGTCGGGCCGCCGCGCGGTCTCCCCGAGGGCGACCACGAGGGTGGGGCCGTGCTCGCCGCGGTCGGAGCCGAGCGGGCCGTGGCCGCCGGTGTACGTGATCCGCAGCCGGCCGAGCGGCATCGGGTTGGCCTCCAGGACCGCCGCGCAGGCCCGCCGGACCTCGTCGAGGTCGGGGTCGGGCAGGCCGAGGCCGCGCGCGGAGCGGGTCAGCCGGTCGAGATGGCGGGTGAGCGCGAACGGCCTGCCGTCCACCGCCTTCACCGTCTCGAAGATGCCGTCGCCCACGGTCAGCCCGTGGTCGAAGACGGAGACGCGGGCGGACTCGATGTCCTGCAGTCCGCCGTCGAGCCAGATCTTCACGTCGTCAGTCCCTCTCCACTCACCTCGTACGCCCCCGACGCTACCGCGAGCAGCCGCGCGGCCTTCAGCTCGGTCTCCCGCCACTCCCCCTCCGGGTCGGACCCCCAGGTGATGCCGGCGCCGGTGCCGAAGCGCAGCACACCCTCCTCGCGGTCGATCCAGAAGGTACGGATGCCGACGGCCAGCTCGCCGGTGCCGCGGTCGGCGTCGACCCACCCGATGCCACCGCAGTACGGGCCCCTCGGCGCCGTCTCCAGCGCGTCGATGATCCGCAGCGCGCTGGACTTCGGCGCCCCGGTGACGGACCCGGGCGGGAAGGCGGCGTCGAGCAGCTCGGCCCACCCGGCCCCGTCGCGCAGCTCGCCGCGCACGGTCGACACCAGGTGCACCAGCCCCGGATGCTTCTCGACCGCACACAGGTCGGGCACGGTGACGCTGCCGGTGGCGCAGACGCGACCGATGTCGTTGCGGACCAGGTCCACGATCATCACGTTCTCGGCGTAGTCCTTCTCCAGCAGGTCCGCCTCGGTCCGCCCGGTGCCCTTGATCGGCCCCGACTCCACCATCCGCCCGTCCCGCCGCAGGAACAGCTCGGGTGACGCGGTGGCGATCTCCACACCGTGCCGGGGCAGCCGGATCGTTCCCGCGTAAGGCGCCGGGTTGCCGCGGGCGAGCAGCGCGGTCAGCTCGTCCACGTCGGCGTCCGGCGCGACGGGCGCGGACAGCACACGGCAGAGGTTGGCCTGGTAGACCTCGCCGGCCGCTATGTGGTCCCGGACGCGGCGCACGCCCGCGGTGTAGGCGGCGCGGTCCAGGGAGGACGTCCAGTCTTCGGCGGCCGGCCCGCGCCACCGCCCCGGTACCGGCGCGGGCACCGGCTCCTCCCGTACGTCCCGGAAGCGGGCGCAGGTGAGACGGCCCTCGAAGTCCGCGGCGACGGCCCAGAAGCCGGTGGAGTCCAGCGCCGAGGGATCACTGGTGACATCGATGAGACCGGTGGCGACACGGTCGCCGAAGCGGGCGAGAGGCGGGAGGTCGAGCACGCTGTCGAGTCTAGGGCGGGTGTCCGCGGGGTGGCCCCGGAGCGTCCCGGCGGGGGCCTGAGCAGGTCCTTCCGCAGACGCACCGCAGCACGCTGCGCAAACGCGTTTTTGTGCTGGCCCAGGAATCCGCTAGAGTTCAACACGTCGCCGGGACGCGGAAGCGGACCGAAACGACAGGCGGACGTAGCTCAGTTGGTAGAGCGCAACCTTGCCAAGGTTGAGGTCGCGAGTTCGAGCCTCGTCGTCCGCTCGAAGGAAGAGGGGGATCCCGATCCCCTACACTCCTGGTGGAGTGGCCGAGAGGCGAGGCAACGGCCTGCAAAGCCGTCTACACGGGTTCAAATCCCGTCTCCACCTCCAAGGACGATTAGCTCAGCGGGAGAGCGCTTCCCTGACACGGAAGAGGTCACTGGTTCAATCCCAGTATCGTCCACTGGGTCTTCTCGAAGGCCTTATGATCTTCTCGAAGATCACCCCGCGCGATTAGCTCAGCGGGAGAGCGCTTCCCTGACACGGAAGAGGTCACTGGTTCAATCCCAGTATCGCGCACGCTCTGTGACTCTCGGGTCACAGTCTCGCGGACGATTAGCTCAGCGGGAGAGCGCTTCCCTGACACGGAAGAGGTCACTGGTTCAATCCCAGTATCGTCCACGCGCCGAAGCCCCCGGTTCTCGAACCGGGGGCTTCTCGCTGTGCTCAGCTGGAGAAGAGCATGTGTCCGAAGCTCTTGTGACGGTGGTGACCGTAGTGACCGCCGTGGCCACCGTGACCGCCGTGCTGCGGGGCGCCCCAGGCCGGGGCGGGCGGGGCCGGCGGGTACGCCTGCGGGGCGGCGGGCGGGGGCGGGGCCGGCTGGGACCACTGGGACTCCAGGCGGGTCAGCGCCTCCAGCTCGCCGTAGTCCAGGAAGATCCCTCGGCAGTTGCTGCACTGCTCGATCTGGACGCCGTTGCGGTTGTAGGTGTGCATCGGCGCGTGGCACTTCGGACACTGCATGGTTCGGGTCAACTCCTCGCCCGTCGGTCCTGCTTCGCGTTTCGCCTGGACAGACTCCGTCCGGCGGCGGTCGGTTGCACCCTACGTCGGTGAGTCGGGCGGCAACTGGGCAGGGACGGAAACCGGGACCGGGGAGACCATGCGCGCACACGCGTCCACGAGGGCCTGCTCCACCTCGTCCAGCGCCCGCCGCCCGTCCCGCTCGGCCCGGACGATCGCCTGGGCCGCGCCCTGCACGGTGAGGGCGCGGGCGGGGACGTCCAGGGCGGGCCAGGGGTCGCCGTCCGCGGGCACGGCGGGTCCGCCGGCCTCCCGGTAGGCGGCCAGGAAGCGGCTCCACTCCTCGGGCGGCAGCAGGCCGCAGGCGTACCAGGCCGCCGGGCGGGCCAGGTCCCAGGCCGGGACGCCGAGCCCGAGATCGTCGACGTCGATGAGCCGCCACGGCCCGTCGGGGGCGGGGTGGCGGACCAGCTGGCCCAGGTGAAGGTCGCCGTGACAGAGGGCGGCGGGGCCGGGCATGGGCGCCTCGGCGCGGGCCCAGGCGGGGAGGGCGGACCAGGCGCGCAGCACGATGCCGGTGGGCCCGGGGTCCTCACCCCGCCCTGCGATCCGGGCGACGGCCCGGGCGGCCTTGGCGGGGCCGCGCATGGGAGGCAGGGCGGTGGGCGGCTCGGCCCGGTGGAGGCGGGCGAGCAGCGTGCCGGCGGCCTCCCAGGGGGCGGCGTCCGGGTCGTCGGGGTCGACCGGTGCGCCGTAGGGCCAGCAGCTCACCAGGCGGCCGTGCAGGTCGGCGGCGGCCGGGGTGAGCGGGGGCAGGAGGACGCCGGGGAGGTGGGCGGCCGTGGCGAGGCGGGCGGTGAGCTGGTCCGGGTCGGTGCCGGGGGCGTGGGCCTTCACGACGGTGCCGGCGTGCCGGACGACGGTGGCATCGGGGCGATCGGCGAGGGTGGCCGCGCCGCAGGCGGAGCAGGGGGTGCCCTCGGGGTGCGCGCGGGCCCTCGCGGTGGCGGTGAGGGCGGGGAGGAGGTGTGGGGGCATGGGTCCTCTGGGCGGCGGTGACGTTGTGCCGAGGGTACGGGGGCGGGGTGGGGGTCGGCTGACAAGTCCTGCACTTGCCGACGCGGGCCGGGTCGCGGAGCCCCAGCTGCCCCTGGCCGGCCGGGGGACGTGAGCCTTGCCGATGCGGCACCCGGCGCTGGTGCGGGCCGGGGGTGGGCGGCGCAGCCCGGCGCCAACGGGGTGCCGCTGCGCCCACCCGTGCCGCCCCAGCGGCACGACTGCCCGCAGCTAAGTCGGCGGGGCGGCTGCCCGCAGCTACGCCGGAGGGGCGTTCCAGGGGGGCGGCTGCCCGCTGCTAGGTCGGGGGGCGGCCCGCTGCTGCCGGGTGGGCCCCGGGCTGGCGGTGGGGCTGCCCCCAGCTACGTGGGATGGCATCGCGGGCTGCAGTCGCCCGCGGCGAGAAGGGGACGTGTCGGGGGGTGTCCGCCCGCAGCGGGCGGCGGAAAGTGGCGGTAAGGATTTGACCGACGCAGCGGCGCACCGAGGACGGACACCCCCCGGCGCGGCCCCGACCCCACCACCAGCAGAGCGCGCTACACCAGCCACCCACACACCCGCACGGGCCGCCGCAGGCATTCAGGGGCGCGGGGAACTGCGCGACCGGCCACCCACCGGCCCGCACACAAAGGAAAGCCAGCGAGGCACCCCCGCCCGCAGGCAAAGCAATGCCGGCGCAGCTCCCCAGCTGCGCCGGCATTCTGCCGTCCGCCGCACCCCCGTCCCCACGGGGTTTCATGGGTGGATGTCCCCGCCCGGACCGCTCTTCCGGGCCTGGGGTCGCCGCTCAGCGCCCCAGCATCACGCCCACGGACGACGCCTGTGTGACCACTGCCTCCCAGCCGCCGAAGGCGTACACGAGCAGGGCCGCCAGGGGAAGGACCATCGCGGTCGCCACCAGCGGGTGGCGACGGCCCGTACGGCGGGCACGGGACGGGGTCCGTCCCTGCGTGCGGAACGCGGTCCGCGGTGCCGTGTGGGCCATGGTCCCTCTCCTGACCGTGTCGGTTGTCGTTGGCAGCGGCGGGCGTCTGACCTCGGGGGACGAGTGCTGCACCCGCCGCTTGACCTCAAATCTAGGTCCGCCGCGCGCGCCGCACGTCATGCCCTCGTACCGATTGCCGGGCCTCCCCGAGGATGAGCCGTCACCTGCGGACTACTCCCCTGGGTGGAGACGACGGCCTAGGTCTCGGGGTCTTCCCTGAGGGGTCGCCCGCTCCCGCCCGGTTTTTCCGAACCGTCCTCCCGCGGCACCGGCTGCTCGACCAGCGCCAGCACCCGGTTCGCCATGAAGCGCGCGGTCCGGACGACCGTCCCGCTCCGCGTGACTTCGCTCACTTCGACCACCCCCCGCCGCACCGCCGTCTCCACCCGGCGGCCCGCCCTGCTCGCGACCACCTCGTACGTCCTCGTCGTGTCCCCGGCGTCCACGACTATCTCCACGCGGTCACCCTTCACGGGCCCAATCCCCCTTCCGCAACGGGTGGTTGAGCAGCAGCGACGCCCAAAAGGCCCTGGTTTCCCCGCCCTCTGACCACCTTTCAAGTGTCCCACCCACCACTGACAATCCACCGGGACGAGAGGGCGCGGCCTCTGCGCGCGAGCGGCCGGGGAAACGTAAGCTGTGGCACGTCACACGGACCGGGCAGCGGGGATGAACATGGCGATGATGCGCCTGAGGCGCGAGGACCCGCGCGTCGTCGGCTCGTTCAGGCTTCACCGACGGCTCGGCGCGGGCGGTATGGGTGTGGTCTACCTGGGCTCCGACAAGAAGGGCCAGCGGGTCGCCCTGAAGGTGATCCGGCCCGACCTCGCGGAGGACCAGGAGTTCCGGTCGCGGTTCGCGCGAGAGGTCTCCGCCGCCCGGCGCATCCGCGGCGGCTGCACGGCCCGCCTCGTCGCCGCGGACCTGGAGGCGGAGCGTCCCTGGTTCGCCACACAGTACGTGCCCGGCCCGTCCCTGCACGACAAGGTCGCCGCGGAGGGCCCGCTGGGCGCCGCGGACGTGGCCGCCATCGGCGCGGCGCTGTCGGAGGGGCTCGTCGCCGTCCACGAGGCCGGGGTCGTGCACCGCGACCTGAAGCCGTCGAACATCCTGCTGTCCCCGAAGGGGCCCCGGATCATCGACTTCGGCATCGCCTGGGCGACCGGCGCCTCCACGCTCACGCACGTGGGCACGGCCGTGGGCTCCCCCGGCTTCCTCGCCCCGGAGCAGGTGCGCGGCGCCGCGGTCACCCCGGCGACCGACGTGTTCTCGCTCGGGGCCACGCTCGCCTACGCCGCCATGGCCGACTCACCGTTCGGGCACGGCAGCTCCGAGGTGATGCTCTACCGCGTCGTCCACGAGGAACCCCAGCTGCACGGCGTACCGGACGCGCTGGCTCCGCTGATCCGGACGTGTCTGGCGAAGGACCCCGAGGAGCGGCCCAGCACGCTGGAGCTGTCGCTGCGGCTGAAGGAGATCGCCACCCGCGAGGCGCAGGGGCCGACCGACGTGCGCCCGCCCGCGCCGCGCGCCGGCGAGGCGGACCGGCCCACGGGGCGGCTCGCCGAGACCAGCTATCCGGAGCGCACCCGCCGCCCGCAGGGCCAGCCGGGCGGCCCGGGCGGCCCCGGCGGTCCGGGCACTCCGCCGCGCGGCTCCACCGGTTCGCGGCCCGGAGCCGCGGCCCGGGGCGGGGTTCCGTCGCGGGGCGGCACGGGCGCGCGCGGGGGCGGCGGTGCCGTGCGCAGCGGCGGCCCGTCCTCGCGGCCGGGGTCCCGGCCCACGCCCGCCGGCCGCTCCGGCGGTCCGCGTTCGGGCAGCCGGCCGGCGCCGCGCAGTGGTTCCGGGCGGCCCACGCAGCGGCACACGGGGACGGGCCTCAGGCCCGCCAACCCGCGGCTGCTGCGCCAGCGGCTGTTCGTGTTCGTCGTGGTGACACTGCTGGTCGCCCTCGGCATCGGCGTGGTGCAGGGCTGCGAGGGCCCCGCGCGTGGCCTCGGCGGCGGCGACGGCGTCGTACACACGCAGCAGCACCAGACGGGGCCGGACCGCACCGGGGCCGGGCGGGGCGACTGACCCACGTGCCGCCGGAGAGGGCGGCTGTGCGCGGCCGCTGCTACCGGGGCCGCCCCGTCGCCACCGCGTAGAACGCCACCGCGGCCGCCGCGCCCACGTTGAGGGAGTCGACGCCGTGGGACATGGGGATGCGGACCAGCGCGTCGGCCGCGGCCATGGCCCGGCGGGACAGGCCGTCGCCCTCGGCGCCCAGCATGAGCGCGACCCGGTCCATGGTGTGCGGGGCGACCTCGTCGAGGGCCCGGGCCTGCTCGTCGGGGGTGAGCGCGAGCAGGGTGAAGCCGGCCTCGCGGACCGCCTCCAGTCCCTGCGGCCAGGTGTCGAGGCGGGCGTACGGCACGGAGAAGACCGCGCCCATCGACACCTTCACGCTGCGCCGGTAGAGCGGGTCGGCGCAGTCCGGGGAGAGCAGCACCGCGTCCATGCCGAGCGCGGCGGCCGAGCGGAAGATCGCGCCGATGTTGGTGTGGTCGTTGACCGCCTCCATGACCGCGACGCGGCGGGCGCCGGCCAGCATCTCGCCGGCTGCCGGGAGGGGCTTGCGCTGCATCGAGGCGAGGGCGCCGCGGTGCACGTGGTAGCCGGTGACCTGCTCGGCGAGGTCGGGGGTGACGACGTACACGGGCGCCGTCAGCTCGTCGATGACGTCGCGCATGACGTCGACCCACTTGGCCGACAGCAGCATCGAGCGCATCTCGTAGCCCGCGTCGGTGGCCCGCCGGATGACCTTCTCGCCCTCGGCGATGAACAGGCCCTCGGCGGGTTCGCGGCGGCGGCGCAGTTCGACGTCGGTGAGGCCGGTGTAGTCGTACAGGCGCGGGTCGGCCGGGTCCTCGACGGTGATCAGTTCGGCCATGGCGTCACTGCCCGGTGCCGGGGCGGGGGCCGACCGTGACGACCTCGCCGATGACGATGACCGCGGGCGGCTTGACCTCCTCGGCGCGGACCGTCTCGGCGACCGTCGCGAGGGTCGCGTCGACGCGGCGCTGGGCGGCCGTGGTGCCCTCCTGGACGAGCGCGACCGGGGTGTCGGGGGACTTGCCGTGCGCGACGAGCGTCTCGGCGATCTTCCCGATCTTGTCGACGCCCATGAGGATCACGAGGGTGCCGGTGAGCTTGGCGAGCGACGGCCAGTCGACCAGCGACCGCTCGTCGTCGGGGGCCACATGGCCGCTGACCACGGTGAACTCGTGGGCCACGCCCCGGTGGGTGACCGGGATGCCGGCCGCGCCGGGGACGGAGATGGAGCTGGAGATGCCGGGCACGACGGTGCAGGGGATGCCCGCCTCGGCGAGCGCCTGCAGCTCCTCCATGCCGCGGCCGAAGACGTAGGGGTCGCCGCCCTTGAGGCGTACGACGGACTTGCCCTGCTTGGCGTGCTCGATGAGCGCGTTGTTGATGGCCTCCTGGGCCATGAAACGGCCGTAGGGGATCTTCGCCGCGTCGATCACCTCGACGTGCGGGGGCAGCTCGGCGAGGAGGTCGCGCGGGCCGAGCCGGTCGGCGATGACGACGTCCGCCTCGGCGAGCAGGCGCCGGCCGCGGACGGTGATCAGGTCGGGGTCGCCGGGGCCGCCGCCGACGAGGGCGACGCCGGGGGTGCGGGTGCGGTGGTGCGGGGCGACGAGGGTGCCGTCGCGCAGGCCCTCGACGACGGCGTCGCGGATGGCGGCGGTGTGGCGGGGGTCGCGGCCGCGCGCGTCGGTGGTGAGTACGGCGACGGTGACGCCCTCGCTGTGGCCGGTGGCCGGGGTCCAGGCGGTGGCGGCGTCGGCGTCGTCGGAGCGGACGCACCAGACGCGGTGGCGTTCGGCCTCGGCGGAGGCGGCGTGGTTGGCGGCCGCGTCGCTGGTGGCGATCAGGGCGTACCAGGCGTCGGCGAGGTCGCCGTCCTGGTAGGGGCGGCGGTGCCAGGTGATCTCGCCGGTGTCGGCCATGGCCTCGACCGACGGGGTCGCCTCGGGCGAGACGAGGTGGACGTCCGCGCCGGCCGCGATCAGGGCGGGCAGGCGGCGCTGGGCGACCTGGCCGCCGCCGAGGACGACCACGCGACGGCCGGTGAGGCGGAGTCCTACGGGGTAGGCGGGGTGTTCGGCCATGAGGGACGGCTCCTCGTGCAGCGGTGCGGTGGGGCGCGCTGCGGCTCCGGAGCGGCCCTGACGTGCGGATTTTAGGCGGTGGGCGGGGCGGACGGCACGGGTGGTCCGGCAGGTGAACGCCGGGCCACCCGTACGCGGGGGCGCGAGGGCTCGCGTCGCGCGAGGTTGCGAGGGCTCGCGCGGGGTCGCGAGAGGTCTCCTACTTCTCGGTGACGCCCGCGGAGTCGAACGTCGCCACCTCGTGCATCGCCCGGGCCGTGGACTGCACCAGCGGCAGCGCGAGCAGGGCGCCCGTGCCCTCGCCGAGGCGCAGGTCCAGGTCGACCAGGGGGCGCAGGCCGAGCTTGTTCAGCGCGGCCACGTGCCCCGGCTCGGCGCTGCGGTGACCGGCGATGCAGGCCGCCAGCACCTCGGGGGCGATGGCCCGGGCGACCAGGGCCGCGGCACCGGCGCTGACGCCGTCCAGGATCACCGGCGTGCGCAGCGAGGCACCGCCGAGCAGCAGGCCGACCATGGCCGCGTGCTCGAAGCCGCCGATCGCGGCGAGGACGCCGACCGGGTCGGCCGGGTCGGGCTGGTGCAGTTCCAGCGCGCGGCGGACGACCTCGGTCTTGCGGGCGAGGGTCTCGTCGTTGATGCCGGTGCCGCGGCCGGTGACCTCGGCCGGGTCGGCGCCGGTGAAGACGGAGATCAGCGCGGCGGACGCGGTCGTGTTGGCGATGCCCATCTCGCCGGTGAGCAGCGCCTTGTTGCCGGCCGCCACCAGGTCGCGGGCGGTCTCGATGCCGACCTCGATGGCCTTCTTGGCCTCCTCGCGGGTCATCGCGGGGCCGGTGGTCATGTCGGACGTGCCGCCGCGGATCTTGCGCGGCAGCAGGCCCGGCGTGGCCGGCAGGTCGGCGACGACACCGACGTCCACGACGCACACCTCGGCACCGACCTGGTTGGCGAAGGCGTTGCAGACCGCTCCCCCGCCCAGGAAGTTGGCCACCATCTGCGCCGTGACCTCCTGCGGCCAGGGAGTGACGCCCTGGGCGTGCACCCCGTGGTCGCCGGCGAAGATCGCGACGGCGGCGGGCTCGGGGATCGGCGGCGGGCACTGCCGGGACAGGCCCGACAGCTGCGCGGAGATGATCTCCAGCATGCCGAGCGCGCCGGCGGGCTTGGTCATGCGCTTCTGGCGCTCCCAGGCCTCGCCGAGCGCCTTGGCGTCCAGCGGGCGGATCTGCGCGACGGTCTCGGCAAGCAGGTCGTGGGGCTCCTCCCCGGGCAGGGCGCGACGGCCGTACGTCTCCTCGTGGACCACCCAGGACAGCGGGCGGCGCTTGGACCAGCCGGCCTGCATCAGCTCGGGCTCGTCCGGGAACTCGTCGACGTACCCGACGCACAGGTAGGCGATGACTTCGAGGTGCTCGGGGAGCCCGAGTGCGCGGACCATCTCGCGCTCGTCGAAGAAGCTGACCCAGCCGACGCCGAGGCCTTCGGCGCGGGCGGCGAGCCACAGGTTCTCCACGGCGAGCGCGGCGGAGTAGGGCGCCATCTGCGGCTGGGTGTGGCGGCCGAGGGTGTGGCGGCCGCCGCGGGTCGGGTCGGCGGTGACGACGATGTTCACCGGGGTGTCGAGGATGGCCTCGATCTTCAGTTCCTTGAACTGCTTCGCCCGGCCCTTCGGCAGCGACTTGGCGTACGCCTCGCGCTGACGCATCGCCAGCTCGTGCATGGCCCGGCGGGTGTCGGCGGACCGGATGACGACGAAGTCCCACGGCTGGGAGTGGCCGACCGACGGGGCGTGGTGCGCGGCCTCCAGGACGCGCAGCAGCACCTCGTGCGGGATGGGGTCGCTGCGGAAGCCGTTGCGGATGTCGCGGCGCTCACGCATGACCTTGAGGACGGCCTCGCGTTCGGCGTCGTCGTAGGCCGGGGCGGCGGGGCCGGTGGCCTGGGGTGCGTCTGCCACGGCGGCCGTGCCTTCTTCCCGCTCGTCCTGCTCTGCCTGGTCGTCCTGGGCCTCGGCCCTGGTCCGCAGGTCCTCGGCGTTCTGTACGACGCCGTCGCCCGCCTCGGCCTCGCGCGGGGCGGGCACGGTGACGGGGCCGGACACCTGCTGCTCCTCCACCGGGAGCGTGAGGGCGTGCGGCGGGGTCGGGGCGAGGTGCGGGGTGGTGGGCACGGTGCCCTCGACCGGCACGAACTGGCCCATCGGCTGCGGGGTCCCGTCCGGGGGGAAGGGGGCGGCCGCCTGCTGGACGGCGGCGTCCGCCATCTGGACGGAGGGGGTGGCGATGGGGGCCGGTCCTTGAGCCTGAACCTCGGGCTGCGGCTGCTCGGCCGGAACCGGCTGGGGCGCGGCTGCGGGTACGGCCTCGGGGGCCGGGGCGGCTTCCGGGGTGGCCACGGGCTCGGGGGCCGCGACCGGAGCGGCTTCGGCCATGGGTGCGGCCTCCGGGGTCAGGGGCTGTGCGGCTTCCGCAGCGGGTACGGCGTCGGGGGCCGCGACCGGTACGGCGTCAGGGTGGGCCACGGCCTCGGGGGCGGGCACCGGTACGGCTTCCGGGGCGGGCTGGGCCGGGGCCTCGGCTTCGGCCGGCTGCGCCAAGGGCTCGGCCACGTCGGCGACTGCCTCGGGAGCGGGTGCCGCCTCCACCGCGTCGGCGGGCTGGGTCTGCGGGGCGTCCTCCGCGGACGGCACCTGGGGCGCGGGAACGGCCTCGGGGGTGTCCGCGGTGGGCGCGGCAGGCGCGGCCATCTGAGGCGGCATCACGTCGGCCGCGACGGCAGCCGCCTCGGGGGCGGTCGCGTCGGGGGCGACCGCGGCCTCGGGCGCGGGTGCCTCAGCGGCAGACACCTCGGCAGGCTCTGCGGGAGCGGTCGGCTCGCCGACAGGGGCTTCAGGCGCGGGTGCCTCAGGAGCAGCCACCGCGACGGGAGCGGTCGGCTCGGCGGCAGGCGCCTCAGGAGCAGGCGTCTCGGCAGCCGGTACGGCCTCCGGCGTGACCGCCTCCGCCTGCTCGGCCGCCGCGGGAGCCGCGACTTCCGGGGCAGCGGGGGCAGCCGCTCCAACGGGCTCGGCGGGGGCAGCCTGAGCGTTCTCGGCCGCCTGGACGGGCTCGGCCACCGGAGTCGCCTCCGGCGCGGGCGCCGCCTCGACGGCAGCCGCGACGGGCTCCGCCATGTCCGGGGCGGCCTCGGTCGGTGCCTGTACGACAGGCTGAGCGGCGTCGGGAGCCGGCGCCTCGGCGGCGGGCGCGGCCTCCGGCACGATGACACCCTCGGGCGCGGGAACACCCTCAGAGTCGGGTGCGGCGACGACCTCAGGAGCCTCCGCGAGGACGACCTCGGGGGCCTCCACCGCGGCAGCCTCGGGCGCCTCGGGAGCGGCCTGGGCGGTCTCGGCGGTCTGCACCGCAGCAGCCTCGGGCGCGCCCCCGGCGACAGCCTCGGCCACATCCCCAGGGGCAGCCTCCGCTGGCGGAACCGTCCCGGCCTCCGGGGCGGCCGGAGCCGGAGCCGTCACAGCCTCCTGGCCTACGGTCACCTCGGGCGCGGCGGCCACCGCCGCTTCCGGCGCCTGCGCGACGCCCTCCGCCGCCGTCGCGTCGGCAGCCTCCGGCACCGGGCCGGCCTCGGGGACATCCGCCACCGGCACGCCCTGAGCGGGCGTCGCCGTCTCCGCCGTACCGCCCGTCGTCTCGGCGGACGCCACCGCCGCGTCGCCGGGCGCGGCCTGCGGCTCCGGGGCCGGTGCGGGAGCGGCGGCCTGGAGGCCGTCCGCGGCCTCGGCGGTCGTGGCCGCCGTCGGAATCTGTCCCGTCTGGCCAGTGGCCGCGGCCGCCTCGGAGGTGAGACGGGCCACGGCGGCCTGGGCGGCGCCGACCGGCTCGGGCTGGGGAGCCGGAACAACCGTTTCCGCAGTCGTCGCCCCCGGAGCCGCCTGGGCCTGCGCGGGCCACGGTGCGGCGCCCTGCGGCGCGGCCTCGCGCACCGGCGGGACGTCGAGGTACTCGGGTCCGGTGGTGGGCGGGCCGGGCTGGCGGGCCGGGACGCCGGCGGGGCCGCGGTCGGCCAGCGAGCGGACCGGGCTCGCGGAGGCGTCCGGGATCGGCGGGCCGAGGTGGAGCGGCCGGCGCGGGGTGATCGGCGGGATCGGCACCGTCGGGGCGGTGGGCCGCGGCGTCGGGTTCGGCAGGCGCACGCCGCCGAGGTCGACGGAGCCGCTGTCACGGCCGGACAGCTCGTGCGGGCCCGGCTCGTGCACGGCCTCCACGACCG
Organism: Streptomyces griseosporeus; assembly: GCF_014656055.1. GTDB lineage: Bacteria > Actinomycetota > Actinomycetes > Streptomycetales > Streptomycetaceae > Streptomyces > Streptomyces griseosporeus. The sequence continues at coordinate 292,627 of NZ_BNBR01000007.1, read as the reverse complement.
GCTCGGGCGCGGGCGGCGCCACCTCGTTGCCCCAGGCTCCGCCGGAGCCGGGCAGCAGCAGGTCTTCGTCCTCGGCGGTGGTCTCGGAGAGGTGGGTGTACGCAGCGGGCGCGGTGACGCCCGGCTGTTCCACCGTGCCTGCGTTCTCCGGCAGCCCCTCGCCCGGGACCTGGCCGGTGTCGGTCATGCGTACCCCTCGCCCAAATCGGTTAGTGCCTCTACGACCAGCTCACCCGGAAACGGCGCACCGACCGCCCCGCAGTGAAGAACGAGCGTGCGTGCCCAGCGGCACGAACGACCCGCCCGGAAAAGGCGACAAAGCCATTGAGTGGCATTGTCGTAGCCGTTGCGCCGTCGCGACAGCATGATCCGCGACAGGCCGCTGTGGACTGCGCCACGTTGCGCGTCCTCGGGTTCTGCCGTACCACACTCACCCCAAAAGGAGCGCGTTTTCCGGACATTGGCCGACGTAGTGCCGGACGACCGGATGCGGTACGACGATCGGCCAGCCTACCGCGCGCGATACGACAAGAGGATCACGGGGCGCGGTCCGGCAGAACCCCGCTGAGCAGGAACGCCACGCTCCGCTCCGTCTCCGTCCAGTGCCGGGTGTCGAGTTCCACGGACTGGAGCAGGGAGCACTCGACGTCGTACCCGTGTTCGGTGAGGTCGCGGCCGACGAGTTCGGCCTCGTCGCGGGTGGCGGCGTGGGTGACGATGCGCTGCGGGCGGCGGTCGGCGACCGCGGAGACCACGGCCGCTCCCCCGCCGCCGATGCGGACGACGTCGGGTTCGGGCAGGTCCTCCAGGACGTGCGGGGCGGTGCCGTGGACGATCTGGAGCTGGACGCCGTGCCGGCGGGCGGCGGCGTCGGTGCGGGCGCAGGCCTCGGGGTCGCGGTCGACGGCGAGGACGGCGGCGCCGGCGCGGGCGGCCTCGGTGGCGAAGGCGCCGGAGCCGCAGCCGATGTCCCACACGAGGTCGCCGGTGCGCGGGCCGAGGCGGGCGAGTTGCGCGGCGCGCAGGGGCTGGGTCTCGCCCTCGCCGAGGTCCCCGTCGTAGGCGCCGGCGGGCAGGGTCCAGCCGCGGGGGCCGGCGGCGGGGTCGCGGCCGGCGATCCAGCCGCCGCCCTCGGCGGCGCCGATGCGGCCGCCGACGACGATGACGACGTTGGGGTCGCGCCAGGTGTGGTCGGCGGCCTTGTCGGAGGTGACGACGGTGACCTGCTCGCGTTCGGTGCCGAGTTCCTCGCAGATGACGAAGGTGCGGTGGACGCCGTCCAGGAGCAGGCCGAGTTCGGCGGGGCCGGCGCCGGGGGCGGTGAGGACCGCGACCTTGGTGTGGGCGCGGCACACGTTCACGGCGCGTCGCAGGGTGCGGGGGTGGGCGACGACCACCTGGGCGTCGTCCCAGGGCATGCCGGCGCGGGCGAAGGCCGCTGCGACGGAGGAGACGCCGGGGACGACTTCGACCTCCAGGCCGAACTCGGGGGCCCGCAGGGTGCGTACGACGCCGAAGAAGCCGGGGTCGCCGTCGGCGAGGACGACGGCGGTGCCGCGGTGGGCGGCGATGCGGCGGGCGGCGAGCGTGAGGCTGCCCAGGCGGACGCGTTCGGCGGTGGGGGGTACTTCGGGCAGTGCCAGGTGGTGGGCGGCGCCGGCCACGAGCGTGGCGGCACCCAGGGCGGCGCGTGCCGTGGCGGTCAGCGGCGAGCCGTCCCAGCCGATCACCGTGACCCGGTCGGCCATCGTCGTCAGTCTCCAGGTTCGCGCAGGTCGTCAGGGGTGCGAATCCACGGGTGGGGCTCCGAGGGTACCTGGTGGGCGGCGCTCGCTCAGTTCCAGTCCGCGTAGGTGGCGAAGCCGCCGATGTCGGCGAACTGCTCGTCGGAGCCTTCCATGTCCTCCGGGAGCAGGCTCCACACGATGAAGTCGGTGCGCACGTCGGTCCAGGTGCCGTCCTCGGTGCGGACGTGGGCTATGCAGGCGTTGCGCAGCACGCCCTCGCTGATGCAGCCGATCTTCTGGGCGACCTGCTGGGAGGCGGTGTTGTCGGCGGCGGTGCGCAGCTCGATGCGTTCGAAGGCCTGGTCGCGGAAGAGCCAGTGGGCGGTGGCGAGCGCGGCCTCGGAGGCGTAGCCCTCGCCCCGGGCCCAGGGGGCGATGATGTACGACAGTTCGGTGGAGCGGACGTGCCAGTTCGTCTTGGTGAGCTGGACGATGCCGACGAGCCGCTGGGTGAGGAACTCGGTGACGGCGAGGTCCAGGCCGTGTCCGGCGGCGCGTTCGGCGGGGGCGTACTGGGTGATCCAGTGCCGGGCGGCGTCCTCGGTGAACGGCTGGGGCACGTCGGTCCAGGCGGCGACCTGCTCGTCGTTCATCATCTCGGCGAGGGCGGGCACGTCGTCCCCTTCGAGGGGACGCAGCACCAACCGCTCCGTGCTGATGGAGATGTTGGGGAAGGTGCCAGTCATGCGCCACTCCGTAACCCTCGGGAGAAAACCTGCGAGACCGTCAGGCCTGCTGAACTGCCCAGCATGCAGCATGTAACCACTGAATCGCACAACGGGGTCCACTCCCGGCGTGGGAGCGGACCCCGTGGCTCGCGGGCCTCGGCGGGCGTGTGGGCTCAGAAGGAGGCGAGGACGGAGCCGGCGTACTTGTCCTGGATGAACTTCTTCACCTCGGGCGAGGTGAGGAGCTTGGCCAGCTTCTGCACGCGCGGGTCGTTCTCGTTGCCCTTCTTCACCGCGAGGAAGTTGCCGTAGGGGTTGTCCTTCGGCGACTCCAGGACGAGGGCGTCCTTCGCGGGCTTGAGGTCGGACTCGATGGCGTAGTTGCCGTTGATGACGGCGGCGTCGACGTCGTCCAGGGAGCGCGGGGTCTGGGCCGCCTCCAGCTCCTTGAACTTGAGGTTCTTGGGGTTCTTGACGATGTCGGCGGGGGTGGCCTCGTTGCCGACGCCGTCCTTGAGGGTGATGATCCCGTTGGCGGCGAGCAGCTTGAGCGCGCGGGCCTCGTTGACGGTGTCGTTGGGGACGGCGACGGTCGCACCGCTCTTCAGCTCGTCGGCCTTCTTCACCTTGTGCGAGTACAGGCCGAGCGGCTCCAGGTGCACCGTGACGACGGGCACGATGTGGGTGCCCTTCTTCTTGTTGAAGTCGTCGAGGTACGGCTGGTTCTGGAAGTAGTTGGCGCCCACCGAGCCGTCCTCCGTCGCCGTGTTCGGCGTGACGTAGTCGGTGAACTCCTTGACCTCCAGGTCGAGGCCGGCCTTCTCGGCCAGGTTGTCCTTGACGAAGTTCAGGATCTCGGCGTGCGGGACCGGGCTGGCGGCGACGACGAGGGGGCCGTTCTTGTCGGAGGCGGAGTCCTTGTCCGCGCCGCAGGCGGTGAGCCCGAGGGTGAGGGCTCCGGCGGCGAGGACGGCGGTGGTGATCTTGGCGGTGTTACGCACGAAAAGTGCCTTTCCTTATGGGTGGTGCGACCCCGTCGTGAGGTGGACGGGGAGTCTGTGGGGTTACGCGACCTTGCTGATGTCGGCCGCGGCGGGCTCCTTGGCCTTCAGCAGCCGCAGCTTCGGCCCGGCGCCGGAGCGGTTGCCCCGGCGGTGCAGGGAGCGGGCGGCGTAGTCGCCGGCGAACTGGATGAGGGAGATGACGACGGCGAGGATGGCGACGGTGATCCACATCAGGCCGGTCTCGAAGCGCTGGTAGCCGTAGCGGACGGCGAGGTCGCCGAGTCCGCCGCCGCCGACGGTGCCGGCCATGGCCGAGTAGCCGATGAGCGCGATGATCGTCGTCGTGGTGCTGGCGATGAGCGACGGCAGTGCCTCGGGGACGAGGACCTTGCGGACGATCGTCCAGGTGTTGCCGCCCATGGCCTGCACGGCCTCGACGAGCCCGTGGTCCACTTCGCGGACGGCCGTCTCGACCAGGCGCGCGAAGAACGGGATGCCGCCGACGGCGAGCGGCACGATGGCCGCCTCGCTGCCGATGGTCGTGCCGGTCACCCAGCGGGTGAAGTTCATCAGGGCGACCATGAGGATGATGAACGGCAGCGAGCGGCCGATGTTCACGACCTGCCCGAGGACCTTGTTCACGACCGTGTTCTGCAGCAGGCCGCCCTGGTCGGTGAGCACGAGCAGGATGCCGACGGGCAGGCCTGCGACCACCGCGATCAGGGTGGACCAGCCGACCATGACCAGCGTCTCGCTACACGCCTGCTCCAGTAGCGGCTGCATCTCGGACCAGGTCACTTCGCGCCCTCCTTCACCAGCACGGCCTCCTGGCCGACCACGTCGATCTGCAGCCCCTGCTCGCGCAGGAAGCCGATCGGCACCACGTTGTCCTCGTAGCGGCCGGGCAGCTCGATGCGCATGCGGCCGACCTGCAGGCCGCCGACGGTGTCGATGGCGGCGCCGAGGATGGAGATGTCGATGTTGTAGGTGCGCGACAGCTGCGAGATGACGGGCTGGGTCGCGGCCTCGCCCTGGAAGGTGACGTCGACGACGGTGCGGTCGGCGCCGGAGGCGTCGCCGCCCACCGGGAACAGGGCGGCGGCCAGCTCGGAGCCGGGCGTGGCGAGGAGTTCGCCGACGGTGCCGGACTCGACGATGCGGCCCTTGTCCATCAGGGCGGCGGAGTCGCAGATCGACTTCACGACGTCCATCTCGTGGGTGATGAGCAGGACGGTCAGGCCGAGCTGCCGGTTGAGGTCGCGCAGCAGCTGGAGGATGGAGCGGGTGGTCTCCGGGTCGAGGGCGCTGGTGGCCTCGTCGGAGAGAAGCACCTTCGGGTCGCCGGCGAGGGCGCGGGCGATGCCGACGCGCTGCTTCTGGCCGCCGGAGAGCTGGGCGGGGTAGGCGCCCGCCTTGTCGGCGAGGCCGACGAGGTCGAGGAGTTCCAGCGCCTTGGCGGAACGCTCCTTGCCCGACTTGCCGAGGATCTCCAGGGGCAGTTCGACGTTGTCCTGGACGGTCCGTGAGGAGAGCAGGTTGAAGTGCTGGAAGACCATGCCGATCCGGCTGCGTGCGCGGCGCAGTTCCCGGCCGGCGCGGGGGCCGCGGCCGGCGAGGGCGGTGAGGTCCTGCCCGTCCACGGTCACGGTGCCGGCGGTGGGACGCTCCAGCAGGTTGATGCAGCGGATGAGGGAGGACTTGCCGGCGCCGGACTGGCCGATGACGCCGAACACCTCCCCTTCGCGGACGTGGAGGTCGACGCCGTCCAGCGCGGTGACCTCGCGGCCGCGGGAGCGGTAGACCTTGCTCAGGCCCGATGTGGTGATCACTGGGGTTTCCGTCACTGTCGAGTGCGCGGGCGCGGGTGTGCCCGTGCGGGGTGCATTCGGTCGGGAACGCGGCACGGTTCTCGCGGTGGCGTGGAACCGGGGGAGAACATGTGCGCGGGGCGGCGTGCGTCGCGTACGGATCGGGCCGTACGGACGTGCTACGGCGGCTCGCTTCGGGGCGCGAGGCTCAGGTGGTGCAGGGGCCCTCTAGAAGGCGCACATTCGACACAGACAACGAGCACCGGGCGTCATGGTCGCCTCGGTCGCAAGGATGCGGCTGCTCGTCGTGGTCATGCGGTCAGTAAAGCAGACCGACGCTCCTTACCGGTCATCGCTGTCCGGATAGTGGACAGCGATGGACAGGTGCGGGCGGGCGTCGGCCGGCGGTCAGGGGCGGACGGCTATCTCCACCCCCGTGTCGGTGACCAGTGCGGACAAGGCCGAGAGGTCGTCCACCACCAGGTCGGCGTCGAGTTCGTGGGCGGGGTGGGTTGTGGCCAACGCCACGGTGGTCATGCCGGCGGCCCGGCCGGCCGCGAGGCCCGCGGGGGCGTCCTCGAAGACGACGCAGCGGGCGGGGTCGGCGCCGAGCCGGCGGGCGGCGAGCAGGTAGGGCTCGGGGTCGGGCTTGCCGCGGGTGATGTCGTCGGCGGCGATGAGCGTCTTGGGCAGGATGCCGACGGCGTCCAGGCGGGCCTCGGCGAGGCGGCGGGTGGCGGAGGTGACGACGGCCCAGCGTTCGGCGGGCAGGGCGTCGAGGAAGGCGCGGGTGCCGGGCAGCAGCTCCACTCCCCCGCCGGGCACGTCCTCGACCTCCAGTTGCTCGACGCGCGCGACCGCCTCCGGGACGACCTCGGCGGGCAGCAGGTCGGCGACGATCTCGGCGGCGGGCCGCCCGTGCAGGGGGACGCGCGCGAACTCCTCGGGGGTGATGCCGTACTCCCGCGCCCACCTGGTCCAGCAGCGCTGGACCGAGGCGAGGGAGGAGACGAGGGTGCCGTCGTTGTCGAAGAGGAGGGCGTGGGCGTGGAGGTGCATGCCTTCGACCCTACGCCCTGTGGTCTAGACCCCTGGGGCGGCGGCGGTGCCCGGTCCCGGCCGTAATAAGGTCACTGCATGCTTGATGCCCTGACGCTGGTGACCGGTGTCGCCGCGCTGCTGCTCGCCGCGTGGTGCGGCTGGGCGGCCTACCGTGACCAGCCGACGAAGGACTGGCATTTCATCGGGATGGCCGTGGTCTCGCTGCTGGCCGTGGTCCAGCTGGTGATCGGGATCGTGCAGCTGGCGCGGGGCGAGAAGCCGGAACAGGGCACGACGATCTTCGTGGCGTATCTGCTGGGCGCCTTCGCGTGCGTCCCGGCGGCGGGTTTCATGTCGCTGGCCGAGCGCACTCGCTGGGGTTCGGTGACGGTGGCGGCCGGCGGTGTGGTGCTGGCCGTGCTGGAAGTGCGGCTCTACGACATCTGGGGAGGCTGAGGTGACGACGGTGGACGAGAAGCCGAAGCGGCTCATCAGCGGCCCCGGCATGCTGCTGGTGTGGTTCTACGGCGTGATGGTGGTCGGCGCGGTGTCGCGCTCGGCCTTCCAGATCGCCACCGAGTTCGACCGGGCGCCGCTCGCCTACACGCTGTCGGCGGTGGCGGGTGTGGTGTACGGCTTCATCACGTACTCCCTGGTGCGCGGCGGCGAGACGGCCCGCCGGGCGGCACAGGTGTGCTGCGCCGCCGAACTCGCGGGTGTGCTCATCGTCGGCACCTGGACCGTGCTGGAGCCGTCGGCCTTCCCGGACGCGACGGTCTGGTCCAAGTACGGGATGGGGTACGTCTTCATCCCCGTGCTGCTGCCGCTGTCCGCGCTGTACTGGCTGCGCAGGAACCGCGCGGACGGGACCGGCAACGGCGGCGAGGGCGACGGCGACGAGGTCACGCCGTAGCGGCGTACGCCTCCGCCTGCTTCTCCAGGACGATCATGCGGACACCGTCGGCACCCTCGACGGTCCCGACCGCCTGGTAGCCGACGCGCCGGTACAGGCGCAGGTTGCCCTCGCTGCGGTGGCCGGTGTGCAGGCGGAAGCGGGTGGCGCCGCGCTCCCCGGAGAGGGCGGACTCGGCGGCACGCAGCAGGCGGGCGCCGATCCCGTGGCCCTGGAGGCGGGGGTGGACGCAGAGCTTGCCGATGGAGGCCGCGCCGTCCTCGGTCACCCGGCCCCGGACCGAGCCGACGACCTCGTCGCCGAGCCGGGCCACGAAGACGCAGTCGGAGGCGACCTCGGCGCGGACCGAGTCGAGGGTCTGGACGAGCGGGTCGATGCGGTAGTTGCCGTACAGCGCCGCCTCGCTCTGGAAGCACAGGTACTGCAGCCTGAAGATCTGCTCCGCGTCCTGCTCGGTCGCCGCCGAGATGGTCACGCTCATGCCCATGTGCGCACGCCTCCCGCTCACCTGATCACCTGTCGTCCCCCACTCCTATCCCCGCGCTCAGCGGGCCGCAACCTCCGGTGTGAGCAAACGACGCAGACATCCCAGACATCTGGAACGTTCCGGTCCGAGTGAGCCCTGTGAGATACCCAACTCCCCCGCGATCTCCCGGTAGGTGAGGTCTCTCGGCGAGAGCAGCGCCTCCAGCAGTCCCGGGCAGCGCCCGGGCAGCCGCCGCACGGCGTCGCGCAGGGCGCGGCGGGCGGCGGAGGCGAGCAGGACGTGCTCGGGGTCGCGGCCCGGGTCGTCGGCGGGCTCGACGTCGTACGGCCGTTCCAGCCAGGTGGTGCGCCGGACCAGGCGGGCCTCGGCGCGGACGGCCCGGCGGAGCCAGCCGGGCGGGTCGGACGGCGGGCCGCCGGCGTCGAGGCGCTCCAGCAGCCGGAGCCAGACGGACTGTTCGAGGTCGGCGGGGTCGGCGCCGTGGGCGTGCGCCTCGGCCTGGGCCTCGGCGGTGAGCAACGGGCGCAGGGCGGTGAGCAGGGGGTGGTCCATGTGCGGGACGACGCGGCCGCCCGGGCGGTGGGTTGCCCGGACGGCCGTCGGCTCACTCCAAGGGGTGGTTCAGCCGTTGACGAAGGCGTCGCGGGCCAGCACGCCGGTGTCGGGGTTGTCGGTGAAGACGCCGTCGATGCCGGTGGCGAAGTACGCCTGGAAGGCCCCGAACGCGTCGCCGTAGGCGTCGGCGTCCGTGCCCTTGCGGAACTCCGCCGGCAGGAAGGGGTTCTCGTTGCGCATCGTGTACGGATGCAGGACCAGGCCCACCTTGTGCGCGTCGGCGACGAGCGTGGTGGGCTTCGTCAGGCGGCCGTTCGCGTCCTTCGGGATGACCAGGTCGAGGGTGGGGCCGATGCCCTGCGCGTACCCGGCGATCTCGCGCAGACCCTTGGGGGTGATGAGGTCGGCGACGGTGCGCGGGTCGCCGGCCTCGACGAAGTCCCAGGGGCGGCTGCCGGCGCCGGACAGCAGCACGACGAGCGGGTTGTCGACGAGCTTGTTGAGCCGTTCGATGCTGGTGGGCTCGAAGGACTGCAGGACGACCGGCGAGTTCCGCTTGTCCTTGCCGTACGTGCGCAGCAGCTTCGCGACCCGCTCCTCCAGGCCGAGGCCCAGCTTGCGGAAGTAGGTGGGGTGCTTGGTCTCGGGGTAGATCCACACCTGCTTGCCCCGCCTGCGGGTCTGCTCGTCCTGCCAGCGCAGGACCTCCTCGAAGGTGGGGATCTCCCAGCGGCCGTCGTAGAGGGTGTTGTGCGGCCGGTTGGCGGGGATGCGCTCGACGGCCCGCAGCCGCTTCAGCTCGGCGAGGGTGAAGTCCTCGGTGAACCAGCCGGTGGTGGAGACGCCGTCGATGACCTTGGTGGTCTTCCGGTCGGCGAACTCGGGGTGGGCGGCGACGTCCGTGGTGCCGCCGATCTCCGGCTCGTGCCGGCAGACCAGGTGGCCGTCCCTGGTCGGGACCAGGTCGCCGGCCTCGACGATGTCGGCGCCGAGGTCGAGGGCGAGCTGGTAGGAGCCGAAGGTGTGCTCCGGCCGGTATCCGCTGGCCCCGCGGTGCCCGATGACGGTCGGCACGGGCAGGCTCTTCAGCCCGCCGCCGTGCCGGGCGGCCTCGGGGCCCCCGGCGGCCTTCGCCGTGCCGGCCAGTCCGAGGACCGCTCCCCCGGCGCCCAGCACCGCCGCGCCGAGCAGCGCGCGCCGCGCGGTGCCGCCCGCCCGCTCCTCCGACCCCTGCGCCACCTGCGACTCGTGCGTTCCCATACGCGTCCTCCTGCCGGCCGTGATGTCTCGTGCGGGCCGATGGTAGGGGCGTGCACATGACCAGAGGGAGGCTTCGACTCGAACACACGGATGACTACGGATGGCGTACATACGGCGTGTTCTGACGCCCCGTCGGCATCCGTCAAGGACTCCGGGGCACTCGGAGGCGGAGGTTCCGGCGCGATGTCGGTCACATCGTCCGGGGGATGGCGCGCGCGTTACGCGGCGGCGGTGGAGCGACACCGCAGGTAAACCCGCGTCAACAGTGCGTAAGACCTCGGTGAACCCGATGTGCGCGGCACCGGGGGCCGCGAGTATCGTCCTCACCTGCACAGACTCATAACCTGCACAGACTCATAACCACTCATACCGAATCCCTTGACACCGGAGGGCCCGTTGTCCCGCTTCGCGATCATCAAGGCAGTGCTCGGTCCGATCATGCGCCTGATGTTCCGCCCACAGGTGGAAGGCGCGGAGCACATCCCGGGCGACGGTCCGGTGATCCTCGCCGGCAACCACCTCACGTTCATGGACTCGATGATCCTGCCGCTGGTCTGCGACCGTCAGGTCTGCTTCATCGGCAAGGACGAGTACGTCACCGGCAAGGGCCTCAAGGGCCGCCTGATGGCGTGGTTCTTCACCGGCGTCGGCATGATCCCGGTCGACCGCGACGGCGGCCGGGGCGGTGTCGCGGCGCTGATGACCGGCCGCCGGGTGCTGGAGGAGGGCAGGGTCTTCGGCATCTACCCCGAGGGCACCCGCTCCCCCGACGGCCGGCTGTACCGGGGCCGCACCGGCATCGCGCGGCTGACGCTGATGACGGGCGCGCCGGTGGTGCCGTTCGCGATGATCGGCACGGACAAGATCCAGCCGGGCGGGTCGGGGATGCCCCGGCCGCACAAGGTGACGGTCCGCTTCGGTGAGGCGATGGAGTTCTCCCGGTACGACGGCATGGACCGCGACCGGTACGTGCTGCGGGCCGTGACGGACTCGGTGATGGCCGAGGTGATGCGGCTGTCGGGGCAGGAGTACGTGGACATGTACGCGAGCAAGGCCAAGGAAGCGGCGTAGGTTTCAGCGCGGTTCGCCCACCCGCCGTCCCGGCTTATGCCGGACGGCGGGTGCGGCGTGTGAGGGGTTGATCGCGCCCACGCGGCGGAGCCGCACAGCGATACGCCCCGCGCCCCTCAGGGTCGGCTTTCCAGCCGTTGGCCGCGGAGCATGAACCAGGCCGCCGCCGCCGTGGCCAGGAGTACGACGGCCCCGGCGCCCGCCGCCAGGGAGAGGCCGTGGACGAAGGCCTCGCGGGCGGACGACAGCAGGGCGTCGGCGGTGTGGGACGGAAGGGTGTGGGCCGCCTCGACCGCGCCGCCCAGGGATTCATGGGCCGCGGCCGGGGTGCCGGCCGGGGCGGTGAAGTCGCGGTAGGCGCCCGTCACGATCGAGCCCAGTACGGCGATGCCGAGGGCGGCGCCGAGTTCGTACGCCGTCTCCGAGACCGCGGAGGCGGCGCCGGCCTGGTCCTTGGGCACGCCGGCGAGGATGACGTCGGCGGTGACCGTGAAGGAGAAGCCGGCGCCGACGCCGACGACGAGCAGGGCGGTGCCGAGCAGCGGGTAGCCGGTCTCCTCGCTCAGCATGGTCAGCGCGGCCAGGGCCAGACCGACCGCGGCGAGGCCGCCGGAGACGACGGTCCGCACCGAGAAGCGGCGGGCCGCGCGCCCCGCGACCAGACCGGCCGCCACCGCGCCGACGGCGGCGGGCAGTTCGGCGAGCCCGGCCTCGAACGGGGGCCTTCCCTGCACCAGTTGCAGGTACTGGGAGAGGAAGAACACCAGCCCCGACATGCCGAGGATGGTCAGCAGGTCCGCCAGGACGGCACCGCTGAAGCCGCGGTTGCGGAACAGCCGCATGTCCAGCAGCGGCGCGGGCAGCGTGAGCTGGCGGCGCACGAACCCGGCCAGCGCGGCGGCGCCGAGGAGGCCGGCGGCGAGCGTGGCCCAGGAGAAGCCGTGCGTGGCGGCCTCCTTGACGGCGTAGACGAGGCCGATCATGCCGACGAGCGACAGGACGACACTGGTCAGGTCCCACGGGCCGGGACGCGGGTTCCGCGATTCGGGCAGCAGCCGGATGCCGACGAGGACGAGCACGACCATCACGGGCAGGTTGATGAGGAAGACGGAGCCCCACCAGAAGTGCTCCAGCAGGAAGCCGCCCACGATGGGGCCGACGGCCGTGCCGGCGGAGGCGGTGGCGCCCCAGATGCCGACGGCGAGGCTGCGCTCGCGCGGGTCGTGGAAGAGGTTGCGGATCAGGGCGAGCGTCGCGGGCATGAGGGTCGCGCCGGCGACGCCGAGCAGGGCCCGGGCGAGGATCATCAGCTCGGGGGTGGTGGCGTAGGCGTTGAGCACGGATATCGCGCCGAACGCCGTGGCGCCGCAGAGCAGGATGCGCTTGCGGCCGACGCGGTCGCCGAGGCTGCCCATGGAAACGAGCAGACCGGCGATGACGAAGGAGTAGACGTCGCCGATCCACAGCAGCTGGGTGCCGGAGGGCCGGAGGTCTTCGCTGATGTAGGGGGTCGCGAGGCCGAGGACGGTCGCGTCGACGGCCACCAGCAGCACGGCGAGCACGAGGACGGACAGCGCGAGCCAGCGGCCCGGGCGCTTCACCGCCTCGCTCGTGCGTGCCGGCTGCAGGGTGCTGGTCATGATTCCTCTCTTCGTAGCGCGCCGCCGAGCAGCAGCTCGGCGATCATGAACGTGAAGTCGTTGCGGGCGACCTTGCCGTCGAGCACCGACCAGGCGCCGGCGGCGAGCAGGCCGTAGAGCGCCTCGGTGAGCCAGGCGGGCGAGAGGTCGATACGGAACTCGCCGGCGTCCTGGCCGCGCCGGAACAGGGCGGTGACGCGGGCGTCGATGCGTTCCCAGCCGGCGTTCTGCCCGTCACCCTCGAACAGCTGGTTCTCGCTGTAGAGGAAGGCGAGCAGTCCGGCGGCCGGCTCGATCTCACGGACGAGCCTGCGGACGCCCTCGGTGGCGGGCCCCTCGTCGAGCCGGGCCCGCTCCAGCGCACCTTCGCACTCGGCGATACCGAGGGCCTCCAGCGCCCGCACGAGCGCGTCCCGCCCGGCGAAGTGCCGGTGCAGGGTGGCGCGGCTGATGCCGGCGGCCTTGGCGACCTCGTCCATGGTCGCGGTGGACTTGCGGGTCAGGAGGGCGGCGGCGGTGCGGAGGACGTGGTCGCGGTCGAAGGGCATGAGACGAGGGTACCCCAGATGAGACATGAATGTCTCACAGCGGGCGTGCGTGTCTCAGTGGTGGGGATGGGTGGGTCTGGGGCGGCGCGAGGTCGGTGCGGGTTCCGCCCGGCTCAGTGCCAGGGCAGCTGTCCGCGTCGCTCCCAGTAGGCGCGGGGTTCTTCCGCGAGCGGGGTGAGCCGTTCCAGCTGCTCGTCGTCGAGGTCGACGGCCGGGGCGTGGAGGTTGGAGGTGAGCTGGCCGACGGTGGCGGCACCGGAGAGGACGACGCCGGCCCAGGGCCGGCGCAGGACGAACGCGAGGGCGACGGCGTCGCAGCCGAGGCCGGTCTCGCGGGCGAGGGCTCGCAGGGCCTCCGGGGCCTGGGGCTCGGCGAGCCGCCCGTTGGCCATGCCCTCCTTGACGATCACGGTGAGGCCGGCGTCGTGGGCCTCGGCGAGGGCGGGTCCGGCGGAGGTCTCCAGCACGTTGTACGTGGACTGGACGGCACCGAAGAGGGGCTCGCCGTCGACGGTCACGGCGAGGGCGGCCCGGATCGCGTCGGCCTGGGCGGGACCGCTGGTGGAGAAACCGACGGTGACGCCCCGGGTGGCGGCCTCGGCCAGCCGGGCGTGCAGTTCCCGGTTGGTGAGGGCGGGACTGTCCGGGGTGACGGAGTGGATCTGGTAGAGGTCGAGATGGTCGCCGAGGAGGGCGTCGGTCTCGGCGCGCTGCCGTTCGTACGTGGCGAGGCTGTGGTCCTTCACCTCGTGCCGCTCGGCGTCGGTGGACCAGCCGGCGGTGTAGGTGTACCCCCACTTGCTGCCCACGACGATGTCGTCGAGGCCGGGGCGGGAGCGCAGCCAGTCGGCGAGGAACTCCTCGGAGCGGCCGTAGGAGCGGGCGGCGTCGATGTACCGGACGCCCTGGGCGTAGGCGGCGTCGAGGAGCTGGTGGGTGCGCTCGCGAAGGGCCTCGACGGTGCGCTCGGCGGGGAGGTCCCGGTCCCGGCCGAGGGTGATGTACCCGGGCCGCCCGACGGCGGCGAGACCGAGGCCGAGGTGGGCGGTGGGGGTGGTGACCGAGGCGAGACGGGCGAGGGGCATCGCGGCTCCGTTGGGGGTGGGTGGTGGTGGCGTGGAGCGGGGTGGGTCCAACGTAGCCGGGGTGGGGTGGGGGGTGGGTGAAGGCCCGCTGGGGGCTGGCCCGGCGGGAAATGCCCTCTGGGTCCGGGGCGGAGCCCCGCACCGAACCCCCCGCCCAGACCCCCCGCCCCGAACGTCGGCTACCGCCCCGAGACCCACCCCCGCTGCACCGCCAGATCCGCCTTCACCTCGGCCAGCTGTACCGCGACAGCGCTGGGCGCCGTACCCCCACGGCCGTTGCGGGACGCCAGCGCGCCCGGCACGTTCAGTACCGTCCGCACCTCGGGCGTGAGGTGCGCGGAGATCTTCGCGAACTGCTCGTCGGTCAGCTCGTCCAGCTCCTTGCCCTCCGCCTCGGCGACCTTCACGCACTCCCCGGCGACCTCGTGCGCCACACGGAACGGCACGCCCTGCTTGACCAGCCACTCGGCGATGTCGGTGGCGAGGGAGAACCCGGCGGGGGCCAGCTCCTCCATGCGCTCCCGGTGGACGGTGAGGGTGGCCATCATGCCGGTGAAGGCCGGCAGCAGGATCTCCAGCTGGTCGATGGAGTCGAAGACGGGCTCCTTGTCCTCCTGGAGGTCCCGGTTGTAGGCGAGCGGGAGGGCCTTCAGCGTGGCCATGAGCCCCGTCAGGTTGCCGATCAGCCGCCCGGACTTGCCGCGCGCCAGCTCGGCGATGTCGGGGTTCTTCTTCTGCGGCATGATCGACGAGCCGGTGGAGAACGCGTCGTGCAGGGTCACGAAGGAGAACTCCTTCGTGTTCCAGATGATGATCTCCTCGGCGATACGGGAGACGTTGACGCCGATCATCGCGGTGACGAAGGCGAACTCCGCCACGAAGTCACGGGAGGCGGTGCCGTCGATGGAGTTGCCGGCGCTGCCGTGTTCGAAGCCGAGGTCCTTCGCGACGGCCTCGGGGTCCAGCCCGAGGGAGGACCCGGCGAGGGCGCCGGAGCCGTACGGCGAGACGGCCGTGCGGGCGTCCCACTGCCGCAGCCGCTCGGCGTCCCGGGAGAGCGCCTGGACGTGGGCGAGGACGTGGTGGGCGAAGAGCACGGGCTGGGCGTGCTGGAGGTGGGTGCGGCCGGGCATGGCCACGTCGGGGTGGGCCTCGGCGAGGCCGATGAGCGCCTCCTGGAGGTCGGCGATGAGACCGCCGATGACGCGGGCGTGGTCGCGGAGGTACATCCGGAAGAGGGTGGCGACCTGGTCGTTGCGGGACCGCCCGGCGCGCAGTTTGCCGCCGAGGTCGGGGCCGAGCCGTTCCAGCAGGCCGCGCTCCAGGGCGGTGTGGACGTCCTCGTCGGCGATGGTGCCGACGAAGGTGCCGGCGGCGACGTCCGCCTCCAGCTGGTCCAGGCCGGCGATCATCCGGGTCAGCTCGTCCTCGGTGAGGAGCCCGGCCTTGTGCAGCACGCGCGCGTGGGCGCGGGAACCGGCGATGTCGTAGGGCGCGAGCCGCCAGTCGAAGTGGACGGACGCGGACAGCTTGGCCAGGGCCTCGGCGGGACCGTCGGCGAATCGGCCGCCCCAGAGCCGGACGTCACCGCTGTTGCTGCTCACTTGCGCTGCTCCTAGAGGGTGTGGAGGACGAACCGTGATGCATGATTATGCAGACCTCTGCATGATTCGTCAATCCGCCAGTCCGCACCACTGCACCCCGGGGTCGGCGAAGAACCCCCGCTCCCCCTTGAACGCGAGAAACCGCTTTCCCGTATCTCCCACCGAACGCAGGCGCCGCGTTTGCACCACCCGAGCGACCACCGATCACGCAACGATCCCGACCCGAGTGAGGCATTCGCATGTCCAGGGCTCTCCCGAAGTACAACAAGCGCCGTGTCGCGGCCGTCGGCGGCGCCGCGGCCGTCGTCCTCTCCGGCGCGGTGATCGCCGGTTCGGCCCTCGCCGGGGAGCCCGGCGGCGGCACGAAGGCCAGGCCCCTGGCCGCGGCGGCTGCGATCACCTGCCCGGACGTCAGGTCCCAGCTCCCCGCCGTCCCCGCCTCCGCCCGCGCCGAAGTCGACCGCAACCTCACCCTCCTCGACACCCAGATCCGCGAAGCCAACAACCGCCTCGCCACCTCCAGCGGACAGGGCGGACCCAACTTCGTCCAGAACGCCATCCTCGGCCCCCTCAAGGACAAGCGCGTCTCCACCATCGACCGCATCGCCATCGCCATCGGCCGCACCACCACCAAGCCCCAAGGACTGGGCACCCTCGCCGCCTGCACGCTCGGCGGCGGCCAGAGCACCCCCGCGCCCCAGCGGACGGGCACCACGGGCGGCACCGGCATGAACACCGGCAACGGCACGAACACCGGCAGCGGCACCTCGGCGGGTGCCATCGCCTGCCCCGACGTCAGGTCCCAGCTCCCCGCCGTCCCCGCCTCCGCCCGCGCCGAAGTCGACCGCAACCTCACCCTCCTCGACACCCAGATCCGCGAAGCCAACAACCGCCTCGCCACCTCCAGCGGACAGGGCGGACCCAACTTCGTCCAGAACGCCATCCTCGGCCCCCTCAAGGACAAGCGCGTCTCCACCATCGACCGCATCGCCATCGCCATCGGCCGCACCACCACCAAGCCCCAAGGACTGGGCACCCTCGCCGCCTGCAGGCTCGTCAAGTGAGGTGACGGCGCTGTCGCCCCCGGGCCGCGCCACATCGGTGCCGTCCGGGGGCACAGCTGCCGGCACGGAGGAGGGGGGCAAGCGGACCCGCGAATTCCTTAGACAGGTGAACTAACTGGCGCGATAATCCTTAGTCATGGGAAAGACTTACGAGCGCATCGACGGCAGGCTCCGCACCTTCATCGAGGAACAGCCGGTGTTCTTCACGGCGACCGCCCCGCTGTCGGGCGACGGCACGGTCAACCTCTCCCCCAAAGGCCTCAAGGGCTCGTTCGCGGTGCTCGACGAACACACCGTCGCCTACCTGGACTTCGCCGGGTCCAACGCGGAGACCGTCGCGCACCTGCGGGAGAACGGCCGTATCACGCTGATGTGGTGCGCCTTCCAGGGACCGCCGAACATCGTGCGGGTGCACGGCCGCGGCGAGCCCGTCTTCCGCGACGACCCGCGCTTCCCGGACCTCCTCGCCCGCTTCCCCGGCATCGACACCGCCCCGCACGGCCTGCGCGCGATCATCGTCGTGCACGCCGAACTCGTCCGGGACACCTGCGGTTACGCGGTGCCCTTCATGACGTACGACGCCGACCGCGACCTGCACGCCAAGCGCTTCGCCCGCGAGGACGACGCCTCACTGAGCGCGTACTTCGAGAAGAAGGAGCACGTGGCGACGAGCCTCGACGGCCTGCCGGGACTCCCCCTGCCACTGCCGCCGTCGCCGCCGTCGGCCGCGTGACCCCGCACCCCCGAACGGACCGGCCACGGTGCCGCCGGCGCGCCCCGCGCCTAGCGTCGGCGCCATGCCCCCTGCCCGTACCGCACTGACCGCCCTCGCCCTCTCCGCCTGCCTGCTCGCCCCGCCCCTCGCCCCGGCCGGCGCCGCCCCCGCCCGCCCGGCCCCGCTGCCCGAACGGATGGCCGACACCGGCGGCGGCACCCAGCTGCTCACGGCCGTCACCCCGCGGGCCGGTGCCACCGCCGGCAGGCTCACCTGGTGGGAGCGGCGCGCCGGCCGGTGGACGGTGGCCGGGTCCGCGCCCGCGCGGTTCGGCGCCCGCGGGCTCGTCGAGGGCACCGCGCGCCGGCAGGGCACGAACACCACCCCGGCCGGCCTGTACGACCTGCCCTTCGGCTTCGGCGTCGAGGCCGCGCCGGGCGGGACCCGGATGCCGTACCGGCGGGTGCACGCGGACTCCTGGTGGTGCCAGGACAACGGCTCCCGCTCCTACAACCGGTGGACCGAGCCGCGTCCGGCCGACTGCCGGGCCGCCGAGTCCGAGCACCTGATCACCTACCGCACGCAGTACGCCCACGCCCTGGTCGTCGGCTTCAACTACCGCACCCCGGTGCGCGGTCGCGGCGCCGGCATCTTCCTGCACGTGAACGGACGCGGGGCGACGGCGGGTTGCGTGTCCGTGCCCGCCGAGGCGATGCGGCGGATCCTGCGGTGGGCCGACCCGGACGCGAAGCCGCACGTCGCGATCGGTACGGCGGCCGGCCCGCTCGCCGTCACCCGGTACTGAGGCGGACCGTGAACGTCGTCGAGCCGGGGCGGCTGTCCAGCGCCACGCTGCCGCCGTGCGCCTCGACGACCGCCGCCACGATCGCCAGGCCGAGGCCCGCGCCGCCACCGGACACGGACGCGCCCGCGCGGCGGCGGTGTTCCGCCCGGGTGAAGCGCTCGAACACGTCCGGCCGGACCTCCGCCGGCACGCCCGGCCCGCTGTCGTGGACGGAGAGGACGGCGGTGGTTCCCTCGACGCCGGTGGATTCCTCGGCGCCACGGCCGTCCGCGGCGGGGCTGTCAGCGGCGGGTCCCTCGACGCCACGGCCGTCCGCGGCGGGCCCGTCGACAGCCAGAGTCACCGTCACCTCCGTGCCCACAGGTGTGTGCCCCCGCGCGTTGGCCAGCAGGTTGGCCACCACCTGGTGCAGGCGGTGGGCGTCGCCGGGCACGAGGACCGGCTCCTCCGCGAGGTCCAGGGTCCAGCGGTGGCCGGGGCCGGCGGCCCGGGCGTCCGTGACGGCGTCGAGGACCAGCCGCGTCAGGTCGACCGGGCGGCGCTCCAGCGGGCGGCCGGCGTCCAGGCGGGCCAGGAGCAGCATCTCGTCCACCATCTCGCCCATCCGGGACGACTCGGCCGCGATGCGCTCCAGCGCCCGGGTCACCTCCGGTGGGACCGGGCCCGGGTGCAGCAGCGCCAGTTCCGCGTGGCCGCGTACGGACGCGACGGGTGTGCGCAGTTCGTGGCTGGCGTCGGCGGCGAACCGGCGCAGCCGTTCCTCGCTGGCGTGCCGCTTGCCGAGCGCGTCCCCGACGTGGCCGAGCATGCGGTCGAACGCGGCGGCCACCCGGCCCACCTCGCTGCGCGGGTCGTAGTCCGGGTTCCGGGGCGGCAGCGCGACCTCGCCGCTGGCCAGGGGCAGTTCGCTGACCCGGGTCGCGGTGGCGGCGACCCGGCTGAGCGGGCGCAGCGACCAGCGCACCCACAGCACGCCCGCCACGCCGGTCAGGGCGAGGGCGATGCCGAAGACCACGCCGGCCACCAGTTCCAGCCGGTGCACGGCGGCCTCCACCGGCTCCAGCGGCAGCCCGGTGACCAGGACGTCGCCGTCCAGGCCCCAGGCGGCGGTCACCCGGTACTCGTCGAGGGAGGCCAGGGCGACGGTGTGGGGCCGTCCGTCGGCCGGGAGCGCGGCGAGGGCGCGCCGGTCGTGCGCGGTGAGGTCGACGGTCCGTACGGCGAGCCCGCTGCCGGAGGGCACCACGGCCGCGTGGGTGACGGTGCCGTCGACGAGGCGGGCGCCGAAGGTGCCGGCCGGCTGGTGGCGGGTGTCGCCGTGCTCGTCGCCGTCGTGGTCGGGCGGGCGGGCGGTGTTCTCCAGGCTGGCCGGGAAGCGGGTGCCGGCCTCGGCGAGCTGCTGGTCGACGCGGCCGGTGAGGAAGTGCTCCAGCTCGACCACGGCGGCGACACCGACCGCGGCGCAGCTGACGGTCAGCAGCACGAGCAGGCCCGCGATCAGCCGGGCCCGCAGCGTGCGCGGCCGGGGCAGGGTCCGGGGCGCCCTGCGGAGCAGCCGTCGTACGGCGGTCATCGCGTCGCCGGTTTCAGGACGTATCCGGCGCCGCGCACGGTGTGGATCATGGGTTCGCGGCCCGCGTCGACCTTCTTGCGCAGGTAGGAGATGTACAGCTCGACGACATGGGCCCGGCCGCCGAAGTCGTAGGACCACACCCGGTCCAGGATCTGCGCCTTGCTGAGGACGCGGCGCGGGTTGCGCATGAGGAAGCGGAGCAGTTCGAACTCGGTGGGCGACAGCTCGATCAGCTCCCCGGCGCGGGTCACCTCACGGGCCTCCTCGTCCATGGCGAGGTCGCCGACGACCAGGCGCGGCCCCTCGTCGAGCTGCCGGGCGAGTCCGGCCCGGCGCAGCAGGCCGCGGACCCGGGCGACGACCTCCTCCAGGCTGAACGGCTTGGTGACGTAGTCGTCGCCGCCGGCGGTGATGCCGGCGATGCGGTCCTCCACGGCGTCCCGCGCGGTCAGGAACAGCACGCAGACGCCGGGACGGACGGTGTGCAGTTCCCGCAGCACGGTGAAGCCGTCGGTGTCGGGGAGCATCACGTCGAGGACGACGGCGTCGGGCTGGAGGTCGCGGGCGGCGGCGAGCGCGGAGGCGCCGTCGGCGGCGGCGCGCACCTGCCAGCCCTCGTAGCGCAGGGCGCCGGTGAGGACCTCGGCGAGGTCGGGGTCGTCGTCGACGACGAGGACGCGCAGCGGGGTGCCGTCGGGGCGGGTGAGGGCGGGGCGGCCGGAGCGGGTGGTGTTCATGGCGGTCTCCAGCATCTCCCCACGCCGCGGTGAGGGGGCTCTGAGAACGCTCTGAGTTTCCTCTGAGTCCGGGCCCGGGGCCGCTGATTCAGAGGCGGCTGAGAGGTTCGGGCCGCACAGTTGCGTCCGGAACGGCGAAAGGACACGACTGATGACCACCGTGTACGAGCGGCGGACGGCCTCGCGGGCGGCGCCGTCCGCGCGCCTGTCCGCCGCGGGTCCGCTGCTGGCCCTGCTGTGGGCGGGTGCCGCGGCCGTGCTCGCGTTGTGGTGGGCGGACACCGGCTCCGTGGTCGGGGCGGCGGGCTGGCTGACCGGGGCGGGGCGGCTCGCCGGGCTGCTGACCGGGTACGCGTGCGCGGTGCTGGTCGGGCTGATGGCGCGGGTGCCGCTGCTGGAGCGGCGGATCGGCTCGGACCGGGTGGCCCGCTGGCACGCCATGGCGGGCCGCTACACGGTCTGCCTGCTGCTCGCGCACATCGTGCTGATCCTCGCCGGGTACGCGGCGCAGGACCGGCGGTCGCTGTGGCACGAGACGGTGACCGTCGTCCTGGACTACCCGGAGATGCTGAAGGCGACCGCGGGCACGGTGATCCTCCTGGCGGTCGGGGTGACGTCGGCGCGGGCCGTGCGCCGCCGCACCGGCTACGAGTTCTGGTACCACGTCCACCTCCTCACCTACGCCGCCGTCTTCCTCGCCTTCGGCCATCAGGTGGCCCTGGGGAACGAGTTCAGCGGCGACGCGGCGGCCACGGGCGCGTGGTACGCGCTGTACCTGGGGGTGGCGGCGCTGGTCGTGTGGTTCCGGGTGCTGGTGCCCGTGCGGCTGAACGTCCGGCACCGGCTGCGGGTGGAGTCCGTGCAGCCGGAGGCGCCGGGCGTCTGGTCGGTCGTCGTTCACGGCCGCCGGCTGGCCGAACTGCCGGTGGAGCCGGGGCAGTTCTTCCGCTGGCGGTTCCTCGGCGCGGGACTGGCCCGTACGTCGACGCCGTACTCCCTGTCGGCGCCGCCGCGCGGCGACTGTATGCGGATCACGGTGAAGGCGCTCGGCGGCCACAGCGCGGCCGTGGCGCTGCTGCGGCCCGGCACCCGGGTGTGGGCGGAGGGCCCGTACGGCGCGCTGACGGCCGGCCGGCGTACGGCACCGAAGGCGCTGCTCATCGCGGGCGGCGTCGGGGTCACGCCGTTGCGGGCACTGTTCGAGACGCTGCCCGGCGAGGTGACGCTGCTGTACCGGGCACGCACCGCCGCGGACCTCGCCCTGGGCGCGGAGCTGGAGGCGATCGCCCGCTGGCGGGGCGCGCGGGTGCGGTACGCGCTCAACGGGCCGCACGGGGAGCGCCCGGACCTGTCGGCGCCCGCGCTGCTGGCCGCCTTCCCCGACCTGGCCGGTCATGACGTCTACCTCTGCGGCCCGCATGGGTTCGCCCAGGACCTTTACCGGGAACTGCGGGCCGCCGGGGTGCCGGACCGGCGTATCCACCACGAGTCGTTCGAGCTGTGAGGCCTTTCACGTGCACCCGCTGAAGAAGAACCGCCCCCTGCGCCGGATCGTCCTGGCGAGCGCCGCCACCGTCTCGGGCATGGTGCTGCTGCTGTCCCTGAAGCCGCACACCGGCCCCGCGCTTGCGGTCGGCGCGCCCGCGCCGACCGCCGGCGCGAGCAGTCCGGCCGCCGCCTCCTCTCCCGGTGCCGCGACCGGCAGCAGGACCGTCACCGGCGACTCGGCGGACACCCGCTGGGGTCCCGTCCAGGTGCGGGTCACCGTCGACAACGGGAAGCTCACCGACGTCACCGCGGTCACCTATCCGACCGAGAACCCCCGCGACCAGGAGATCAACGCCTACGCCATCCCGGAGCTGCGGCGCGAGGCGCTCGACGCGCAGAGCGCGGACATCGACACCGTGTCCGGGGCGACGTACACGAGTGACGGGTACCGGCAGTCGCTCCAGTCGGCGCTGGACTCGGCGGGGCTCTGAACACGGGCGGGGTCCGCCACGTATGGGTGGGCCAAGGGTCCCGTCCCACGGAGGCACCGTGACCACCACGCTCGCCGGCGGCCGTGCCGCCCGCCGTCAGACGATGCGCCGCATCCGTCCGCGCCGCTCCCCCGCCGTCCCGCTGCTGCTCGCCCTGTGGGCGGGCGCGGCGGGCGTGCTGTGGCTGTGGTGGCGGAACACGCCGTCCATCGCGGACGACACCGGCCGGATCCTCAACGCCGGGCGCATCACCGGGCTGCTGGCCGGCTATCTGATGGCGCTGGTGGTGCTGCAGATGGCCCGGGTGCCCGCGCTGGAGCGACGGGTGGGCTCCGACCGGGTGGCCCGCTGGCACGCGATGACCGGCCGCTACACGCTCTGCCTGGTCCTCGCGCACGTCTTCCTCACCATGTGGGGGTACGCGCTGCAGGGCGGCCGCTCGCTCGGCGACATCGTCGGCCAGACCGTCGACTCCGTCCAGCAGCTGCCGGACATGGGCAAGGCCGCGCTCGGCACGGGCCTGCTGGTGGTCATCGGCCTGGTCTCGGTGGGCGCGGTCCGCCGCCGGCTGCCGTACGACCTCTGGTACCACGTCCATCTGCTGACGTACGCCGCGGTGTTCCTGACGTTCTGGCACCAGATCAGCACCGGCAACGACTTCGCCGTCGAACCCGCCGCGAAGACCTTCTGGTACGGGCTGTACGGCGCCGTCACCGCGCTGCTGCTCTGGTACCGCGTCCTCACGCCGCTCCGGCTGAACCTGCGGCACCGGATGCGGGTCGAGGCGGTGATCGAGGAGACGCCGGGCATCGTGTCGGTGCTGATCGGCGGGCGCCGGCTGCACCGGATGGGCGCGGAGGCCGGGCAGTTCTTCCGCTGGCGGTTCCTGGCACCGGGCATGCGTTTCAGCTCGCACCCGTACTCGCTGTCGGCGGCGCCGCGGCCGGAGTTGCTGCGGATCACGGTGAAGGCGATCGGCGACCACAGCGCCCGGCTGCGGGAGCTGACGCCCGGCACGCGTGTGTGGGCGGAGGGGCCGTACGGCGCGCTGACCGCGCAGCGGCGCAGCCGGGGCAAGGTGCTGCTGGTCGCGGGCGGCGTCGGGATCACGCCGATGCGGGCGCTGTTCGAGACGCTGCCGGGCGCGGCGGGTGACATCACGCTGCTGTACCGGGCCAACAGCACGCAGGACCTGGCGCTGTGGGACGAGCTGGCGCGGATCGCCGAGGAGCGGGGGGCGCGGCTGATGTACGCGGTCAACAGCCCCGACGGGGAGCGGCCGGACATCTCGGCGGAGCGGCTGCGGGAGAAGGTGCCGGACATCGAGGCGCACGACGTGTTCCTGTGCGGGCCGCCCGGGTTCGCGCAGTCGGTCTACGAGGCGCTGCGCGGCGCGGGGGTTCCCGCGCGCCGCATCCATCACGAGTCGTTCGAGATGTAGTCACCGAGCGACCGAGTCACCGAACCACCGAGCCACTGAGCCACTGAGCCACTGAGCCACTGAGCCACCGAGTCTCCGGGAGCTGTAGGAGCGATGAGGAAGAGTCACCCCGTACGGCGCGTCGTGCTCACGGCGGCGGCCACCGTGTCCGGGATCGTGCTGCTGCTGTCGTTGAAGCCGGCGTCCGATCCGTCGTCCGCGCAGGCGGCGGGCGGTGCGCTGCCGCAGGGCGGGGCGCAGGCCGCGGCCGGCACCACCGTCACCGGCGAGGCCGCCCGGACCCAGTACGGGGCGGTGCAGGTCCGGCTCACCGTGCGGGACGGGAGGATCACCGGCGCGGAGGCCGTGCAGGCCCCCAAGGGCGGTCGCAGCGACCAGATCACGTCCATGGCCGTGCCCCGGCTCAACCGGGAGGCGGTGGCCGCGCAGAGCGCGGAGATCGACGCGGTGTCCGGGGCGACGTACACGAGCGCCGGGTACCGGCAGTCGCTGCAGTCGGCGCTGGACCAGGTGAAGGCGGGTGGCCCGGGCGGCGGTTCGGGCGGTGCCCAGGGTGCCGCGCGGACGGTGACCGGCGATGTGGCACGGACGCAGTACGGCCCGGTGCAGGTGCGGGTCACCGTCAGCGGCGGCCGGATCGTCCGGGCGGAGGCCGTGCAGGCGCCCAAGGGCGGGCACAGCGACGAGGTCACGGCGACGGCCGTGCCGAAACTCGGTCAGGAGGCCGTCGCCGCGCAGAGCGCGGACATCGACGCGGTGTCCGGGGCGACGTACACCAGTGCCGGGTACCGGCAGTCGCTCCAGTCGGCCCTCGACCGGGCCGGTGGCTGAGCCGGTGGGCGGGAGCGGGACCGGAGAGGCTCCCGTCGCGGTACGTCGGGCGGAGGAGGTCATGGGGACGGTCTTCTCCTTCGACGTCCGCGGCGGGGAACCCGAGGCGGTGCGGCGGGGGCTGGACGAGGCGATCGCGGGGCTGCACCGGGTCGACGAGGTGTTCAGCACGTACCGGGAGGACAGCCAGATCTCCCGGCTGGCCCGCGGGGAACTGACCGTCGAGGAGTGCGATCCGGAGGTCGGGGAGGTGCTGGGGCTGGGCGCCGAGGCCGAGCGGGTCAGCGACGGCTGGTTCAGCCTGCGCTACGCCGGCCGGCTCGATCCGACCGGGATCGTGAAGGGCTGGGCGGCCGAGCGGGCCGCTGGGGCGCTGCTGGCGGCGGGGGCGAGCGGGGTCAGCGTCAACGGGGGCGGTGACGTGCAGATGTTCGGCGCGCCGGAGCCGGGACGGCCGTGGCGGGTGGGCGTAGCCGATCCGCTGCGGCCGGGCGGGCTGGCGGCGGTGATCTCCGCGGGCGGGGTGGACCGGCTGGCGGTCGCGACGTCCGGCACGGCGGAGCGGGGGGACCATGTGGTGGACCCGCGGACGGGGCGGTCCGCGGTGACGGACCTGGTCGCGGTGACGGTCGTGGGACCGTCCCTGACGTGGGCGGACTGCTGGGCCACGACGGCCTTCGCGATGGGGGCGCGGGAGGGACTGGCGTGGCTGGAGTCCCTGCCGGAGGCGGAGGCCCTGCTGATCACGGCGGGCGACGAGGTGCGGTGCACAGGCGGGTTGGCTTCACGGCTGGGGTGAGCCGCCGGGGCTTTGGGGCGCCGCGAACCGTGACGCCCCAGGGGCGCGGGGAACTGCGCGACCGGCCACCGACCACCCGCACCCGGCACAAACAGGCACCGGCCCCCTCGATGGCCGCCCGGCGCAACCCTCAGTGACCGTTCTGCGCCAGCCGGAGCAAGTGGTCCGCCAGCGCCTGCCCGCCCGTCGGGTTCCGGCTGATCAGCAGCAGCGTGTCGTCGCCGGCGATCGTGCCGAGGATGTCGTGCAGTTCCGCCTGGTCGATCGCCGAGGCGAGGAACTGCGCGGCGCCCGGCGGCGTGCGCAGGACCACGAGGTTGGCGGAGGCCTCCGCGGAGATCAGCAGCTCCTGGGAGAGGCGCCGCATGCGCTCCTCCTTGGCCGACTCCCCGAGCGGCGCCCGAGGGGTGCGGAAGCCGCCCTCGCTGGGCACCGCGTAGATCAGGTCGCCGTCGTTGTTGCGGATCTTCACCGCGTTCAGCTCGTCGAGGTCCCTGGACAGCGTCGCCTGCGTGACGCTCAGCCCGTCGTCCGCGAGCAGCTTGGCGAGCTGGCTCTGCGACCGCACCGGCTGCCGGTTGAGGATGTCCACGATCCGGCGGTGGCGTGCGGTGCGGGTCTGCGGCACGGCAGGTCCGGCGTTCCCCGGCTGCTCGTGGTCCTGCGCCTGGCTCATCGTCGTCTCATTCTCCGGCTCATGCGTCCCCGTCGGCCCCGTCGGCCTGGTCAAGGATGCCGGGCAGCGCCTCGACGAAGGCGTCCGCCTCGTCGTCGCCCAGGTTCAGCGCGGGCATCAGCCGGACGACGTCGGGGGCGGGCGCGTTCACGAGGAAACCGGCCTCCTGGGCCGCCTGCTGCACCTTCTGCGCGTGCGGCCCGGTGAGCACGATACCCAGGAGGAGTCCGGCGCCCCGCACATAGTCGATCAACGGGTGACCGAGGCCCTCGATTCCCTGCCGCAGCTTCTCGCCCTGCCGCTTGACGTTCTCCAGCAGTCCCTCGCCCGCGATGCTGTCGAGGACGGCGAGTCCTGCGGCGCAGGCGACGGGGTTGCCGCCGAAGGTCGTGCCGTGCTGGCCGGGCCGGAGCAGGTCGGCGGCCCGGCCGAAGGCGACGGTCGCGCCGAGCGGCAGTCCGCCGCCGAGCTGCTTGGCGAGCGTGACGACGTCGGGCAGCACGCCCTCGTGCGCCTGGTACGCGAACCAGTGCCCGGTACGCCCGACGCCGGTCTGCACCTCGTCCAGGACGAGGAGCGCGCCGGTGGCGGCGGTGATGGCGCGGGCGGCCTTCAGATAGCCGGCGGGCGGGACGACGACGCCGTTCTCGCCCTGGATCGGCTCGATGATCACCAGGGCCGTCTCCTCGGTGACCGCGGCGGCCAGCGCCTGCGCGTCGCCGTAGGGCACGTGCGTGACGTCGCCCGGCAGGGGCAGGAAGGGTTCCTGCTTGGCGGGCTGGCCGGTGAGGGCGAGGGCGCCCATGGTGCGGCCGTGGAAGCCGCCGGTGGTGGCGACCATGTGGGTGCGCCCGGTGAGCCGGCCGATCTTGAAGGCGGCCTCGTTGGCCTCGGCGCCGGAGTTGCAGAAGAAGACGCGGCCCTCCCGGCCGAAGAGCTGGAGCAGCCGTTCGGCGAGGGCGACGGTGGGCTCGGCGAGGAACAGGTTGGAGACGTGGCCGAGGGAGGCGATCTGCGTGCTCACCGCGTCGACGATCGCGGGGTGGGCGTGGCCGAGGGCGTTGGTGGCGATGCCGCCGACGAAGTCCAGGTAGGCGCGGCCGTCGGCGTCCCAGACCGTGCGGCCCTCACCGCGTACCAGGGGCAGCCGGGGGGTGCCGTAGTTGTTCATGAGCGCGCCCTGCCACCGCTCGGTCAGCTCCTGGTTGCTCATGACTCCCCCTCGGTGTCCTGGTCGGGCACGACCATCGTGCCGATGCCCTCGTCGGTGAAGATCTCCAGCAGGATCGAGTGCTGGACGCGGCCGTCGATGACGCGGGCGGTGTTGACGCCGTTGCGCACGGCGTGCAGGCAGCCCTCCATCTTCGGGACCATGCCGGAACTCAGCTCCGGCAGCAGCTTCTCCAGCTGGGAGGCGGTGAGGCGGCTGATGACCTCGTCGGAGTTGGGCCAGTCCTCGTACAGGCCCTCGACGTCGGTGAGGACCATCAGCGTCTCGGCGCCCAGTGCGGCCGCGAGCGCCGCGGCGGCCGTGTCGGCGTTGACGTTGTAGACGTGGTGGTCGTCCTCGGAGCGGGCGATCGACGACACGACCGGGATCCGGCCGTCGGCGAGCAGCGCCTCGATCGCGCCGGTGTCGATGGCGGTGATCTCGCCGACCCGTCCGATGTCGACCAGTTCGCCGTCGATCTCCGGCTGGTGCTTGACGGCGGTGATGGTGTGGGCGTCCTCGCCGGTCAGGCCGACGGCGAGGGGGCCGTGCTGGTTGAGCAGGCCGACCAGTTCGCGCTGCACCTGCCCGGCGAGCACCATCCGTACGACGTCCATGGCGTCCTCGGTGGTGACGCGCAGGCCGGCCTTGAACTCGCTGACGATGCCGTGCCTGTCGAGGGCGGCGCTGATCTGCGGGCCGCCGCCGTGCACGACGACGGGCTTGAGGCCGGCGTGCCGCAGGAAGACGACGTCCTGGGCGAAGGCGGCCTTCAGCTCCTCGTTCACCATGGCGTTGCCGCCGAACTTGATGACGACGGTCTTGCCGTGGTGGCGGGTCAGCCAGGGCAGCGCCTCGATGAGGGTCTGGGCCTTGGGCAGGGCGGTGTGTTTCCGCGTCGTGGTCATGAGGAGTAGGCGCTGTTCTCGTGGACGTAGTCGGCGGTGAGGTCGTTGGTCCAGATGGTGGCGGTCTGCTCGCCGGCGGCGAGGTCGGCGACGATGTGCACCTCGCGGTAGCGCATGTCGACCTTCTCGCGGTCCTCGCCGACGGAGCCGTTCTTGCACACCCAGACGCCGTTGATGGCGACGTTCAGCCGGTCCGGTTCGAAGGCGGCCTGTGTGGTGCCGATCGCGGAGAGGACGCGGCCCCAGTTGGGGTCCTCGCCGTGGATGGCGCACTTGAGGAGGTTGTTGCGGGCGATGGAGCGGCCCACCTCGACGGCGTCGGCCTCGGTCGCGGCGTTGACCACCTCGACCTTGATGTCCTTGCTGGCGCCCTCGGCGTCGCGGATCAGCTGCTGGCCGAGGTCGTCGCAGACCTGCCGTACGGCGTCCGCGAACTCCGCGTACTCGGGGGTGACGCCGGCGGCGCCGGAGGCGAGCAGCAGCACGGTGTCGTTGGTGGACATGCAGCCGTCGGAGTCGACCCGGTCGAAGGTGACCTTCGTGGCGTCGCGCAGTGCTTGGTCGAGGGTCGCGCTGTCCAGGTCGGCGTCGGTGGTGAGGACGACCAGCATGGTGGCGAGGCCGGGGGCGAGCATGCCCGCGCCCTTGGCCATGCCGCCGACGGTCCAGCCGTCGCGTGTCACCACGGACGTCTTGTGGACGGTGTCGGTGGTCTTGATGGCGATGGCGGCCTTCTCGCCGCCGTGCTCGGACAGCTGGGCCGCGGCGGTCTCGACGCCGGCCAGGACCTTGTCCATGGGCAGCAGCACGCCGATGAGGCCGGTGGAGCAGACGGCGACCTCGCCGGCGCCGCAGCCGAGCACGTCGGCGACCTTCTCGGCGGTGGCGTGGGTGTCCTGGAAGCCCTTGGGTCCGGTGCAGGCGTTGGCGCCGCCGGAGTTGAGGACGACGGCCGCCAGCTCGCCGCTCTTGAGCACCTGCTCGGACCAGAGCACCGGCGCGGCCTTCACGCGGTTGGAGGTGAAGACGCCCGCGGCGGCACGGCGCGGCCCGTGGTTGACCACGAGGGCCAGGTCCGGGTTGCCGTTCTCCTTGATCCCGGCGGCGATGCCCGCTGCCGTGAATCCCTTGGCTGCCGTGACGCTCACGGTGCGACTCCGATCATCGAGAGCCCCGTGGTCTCGTCGAGACCCAGGGCGATGTTCATGCTCTGGACGGCACCGCCCGCGGTGCCCTTGGTCAGGTTGTCGATGGCGCTGATGGCGATGACCCGGCCGACGGCCTCGTCGTAGGCGACCTGCACCTGGACGGCGTTGGAGCCGTAAACGGACGCGGTGGCCGGCCACTGCCCCTCGGGCAGCAGGTGGACGAACGGCTCGTCGGCGTATGCCTTCTCGTAGGCGGCGCGCAGGGACTCGGCGGTGACGCCCTCGGCGGCCTTGGCGCTGCACGTGGCGAGGATGCCGCGCGGCATCGGCGCCAGCGTCGGCGTGAAGGAGACCGCGACCCGCTTCCCCGCGACCGCGCTGAGGTTCTGGATCATCTCGGGGGTGTGCCGGTGGCCGCCGCCGACGCCGTACGGCGTCATGGAGCCCATGACCTCGCTGCCCAGCAGGTGGGGCTTGGGTGCCTTGCCCGCGCCGGAGGTGCCGGACGCGGCGACGATCACGGCCTCGTCGGCGGCGAGCCCGGCGGCGTAGGCCGGGAAGAGGGCGAGTGTGACCGCGGTCGGGTAGCAACCGGGCACCGCGATGCGCTTGGACCCCTCCAGCGCGGCGCGGGCACCCGGAAGCTCGGGGAGGCCGTACGGCCAGGTGCCGGCGTGCGGGGAGCCGTAGAACGTCTCCCAGTCGGCGGCGTCCTTGAGCCGGAAGTCGGCGCCCATGTCGATGACGAGGACGTCCGGTCCGAGCTGTTCGGCGACGGCCGCGGACTGGCCGTGGGGCAGCGCGAGGAAGACCACGTCGTGCCCGGCGAGCACCTCGGGGGTGGTCTCCTCCAGCACCCGGTCGGCCAGCGGCAGCAGGTGCGGCTGGAGCGCGCCGAGCGTCTGCCCGGCGTTGGAGTTGCCGGTCAGCGCGCCGATCTCGGCCTCGGGGTGGGCGAGGAGCAGACGCAGGGCCTCTCCGCCCGCGTATCCGCTCGCACCGGCCACCGCCACACGTACTGCCATGTCCACCCTCCTCTGGATGGCATGACTATACGCAGGCATGCACGTTTATGCAATCGTCCGCCGAGGGGCCGCCTGGCGCGGAGCCGCCCGCCGCGGCGCCATGATCCAGCGGGACACGACGAACGTCACCGGGATCGCCGCGGCGGAGGCGAGCAGCGGGGCCCAGCGGTCCCCGGTGTGCAGCACGTCGACCAGCACCCACACGCCGGCCGTGGTGCACACGAAGTTCGCCGCGTTGGTCAGCGGGAACAGCAGGAATTTCCGCCAGGTGGGCCGGGTCCGGTAGGTGAAACGGGCGTTGAGGAAGAAGGAACCGGTCATGCTGAGCACAAAGGCCAGGACATGGGCGGCGAGATAGGGCAGCCGGGTCAGAAAGAGCAGATACAGGCCGAGATAGGTGCCGGTGTTGACGACACCGACCACGGCGAAGACGAGAACCTGCCGGCGGAGAACGGAACTCCCGGAACTCACGGCACCAGGTCCTTCGCCCGCTCGGCATTGGTCGCCTTCACCAGGAAATGCGGGCGCCGTTTCACCTCGTAGTAGATGCGGCCCGTGTACTCGCCGATCACCCCCAGCATGATCATCTGGACGCCGGCCAGGGCGGTGACGGCCGTGATGATCGTGACGTAGCCGGGGGTGTCCACGCCGTGCAGGAGGGCCGCCGTGACGATCCACGCCGTGTAGACGCCGGCGCACAGCAGCAGGCCGAGGCCCAGGTAGAGGGCGGCGCGCAGCGGTCGGTTGTTGAAGGAGAGCAGTCCGTCCAGTCCGTAGTCGAGCAGGGAGCGCAGGCTCCATGAGCTGCGGCCGTGCTCGCGTACGGCGTTCTCGTACTCGAAGGTGGTGGTGGGGAAGCCGACCCAGGCGAACAGGCCCTTGGAGAAGCGGTTGTACTCGGTGAGGCCCAGGACGGCGTCCACCACGCGGCGGGACAGCAGCCGGAAGTCGCCGACGCCGTCGACGAGTTCGACGTCGACCAGCCGGTTGACAATCCGGTAGTACAGCCGGGCGGTGAGGGTGCGGGCCATTCCGTCGCCGGTGCGGGTGCGGCGGGCCAGGACCTGGTCGTGGCCCTGTTCGCGCAGCTCCACCATGCGCGGGATCAGCTCGGGCGGATGCTGCAGGTCGGCGTCCATGACGACGACGGCGTCCCCGGTGGCGTGGCGCAGGCCCGCCAGCAGGGCCGCCTCCTTGCCGAAGTTGCGGCTGAAGGAGACGTACCGGACGCGGGTGTCGTCCTCGGCCAGCTGTTTCAGGACGGCGAGGGTGCGGTCGCGGCTGCCGTCGTCGACGTACACGAACTCCATGTCGTGGCCGAGCGGCAGCAGTTCCTCCGCGACCTCGCGGACGCGGTCGTGGAAGCGGCCGACGACGTCCTCCTCGTTGTAGCAGGGCGCGACGATCGAGATGAGCATGGTCGGTTCTCCCCCTGGGGCGCGGTCAGAGAGGGCTGGTCGCCCGCTCGCGCGGGCGTGCGGTCGTGGTCGGTGCGGTGCGGGCGGCGGCGCGCCGGCGGCGCAGGGCCGCGAGGGTCCCCAGCAGGGCCAGGGTGAGCAGCGAGGCGCCGCCGACGGCTGTGCCGAGGCGCAGTCCGGGCGGATGGAACGTGCAGGTCAGGGTGGTGGCGGTGCCGTCGAGAGGGACGGCGATCAGGCCGTGGTAGCTCCCCGCGGGCCTCGCCGGTGCGTCACCCGTGGCGCACCGCCAGCCGGCGATCCGGGGGGCGGCGACGACGGCCGTGCCGGTGCTGCCGGCGGGGAGGTCGGCCCGGACCGTGCCGTCGGAGACGGTCACCCGGGTGGCGCCGGTGGCCTTCAGGTGCCGGACGGCGGTGTGCAGCCGGGCGGTGTCCAGGCAGCCGACGGCTCCGTCCGGGACGACGCCGGTGCGGTCCGGGGACAGTTCGATGCGCAGCAGCCCGGAGGCCGGCGTCCGGCCGAGCCGCTGCATGGCGGCGATCTTGGTGACGGGGTGGTCGGAGCGGAACCGGCCGGTCAGGGGCTGCCCGGGCAGGCGCGCGGTGCCGGAGAGGTAGGGCGCCCACAGGTACACCTCGCTGCCGGCCGGGCAGCGGGCGGTGATCGTCGGCCGCGGTGCTCCGGCGGGTACGGCGCCGACGCGCAGGCCGGGACGCTCGTCGGTGCTCCGGCCCGGCTGCCGTCCGGCGCCGGTGCGCACGGTGAGCCGGGGCACGGTGTAGACGCGCGCGCCGAGCAGCAGCTCCTGGTTGCGGTACGGAGAGGGGCCGAAGGCCCGGGGGGCGTCCGCCGCGGGCCGTACGGTGACCAGCGGCGGCACGTCCTGCCGGGTCACGGTGGGCGGGGTGCCGCTCGCGTCCGGCCACCAGCGCTGGTGGGGGTCGGGCGGGGAGTGCACGCGGGCGCCGACCGAGAAGATCGCGTCCGTGACGGCGTTGTCCAGGCTCTGCACGTTGCGGCCCCGGGAGGTCCAGCCGCCGCCGAGGGCGGTGAGGGTGGTGCTCAGGACGTCCGAGGTGAGGCTGCTGTAGTACTGGGCGCCCTCGCCGCCGACCAGCAGCGGGTCGTTGCCGACGGTCTGCTCGCGGCCGGGGTCGGTGCGGTAGCGGGGCCAGTCGTCGGCCTCGGCGATCACCGCGGCCTGCCGCTCCTGGCGCGCTCCCCAGGGCGCGTAGTCGTCCATGTGCGCGAGCCGCAGCCGGGTGGCGACGACCGAGGTGGCGGCGGTCTCACCGGCCTGGGTGCCGGCCAGGAGCAGCACGGCGAGTCCGGCGGGGGCGAGGCGGCGGACTCGGGCCCGGGCACGCGGGGCCTCGTCACGCGGGTCCCCGGAGCGTGTACGGCTCCCCGTCCCCGTACGGTCCTCGGCCCGCGTCCGTCCGAGCAGCGCGAGCCCCGCCAGGCCCCCGGCCGCCGCGGCCGGCGCGACCAGCAGGGTGAACGGGCGGTCGGTCAGCGCGCTGGCGCTCGCCGCCGCGGCCAGCAGGGCGAACAGGGCGCCCGCGGCGGTGAGCGCGCGCGGGCCGGGCGGGCCGTAGGCGAGCGCGTGCCAGGCGGCGATCACCAGCAGGGCGCACAGCACGAAGGTCTGCCGGTACGGGCTGCCCTGCGGGGTGGCGAAGGCGTGCCAGAGCAGGTGGGTCGGTCCCCACTGGAGCGACAGCGTCACGGCCGCCGCGAGCACCGTCCAGCCGGCCCGTTCCCGCCGGGGCACCGCCCGGTGGAAGGGCAGGGCGAGGGCGAGCAGCAGCGTGGTGGTGCCGACGTAGACGGCCGGGGTGCCGAAGCTGTACGTCGTCGGCAGGAAGCGGGCCAGCAGGTCCTCGGTGGGCACAGGCCGGAAGTGCAGGACCCGGCCGGGGTGGGCGTACCGGGTGCCGGACCAGACGACGGCCACCAGGGGCGCGGCCAGCCCGACGCCGAGGGCGACGGTGCCGGCGGCGCGGACGGCGGCGGTGAGCCGCTGCCGGCGGCCGAGGCCGGACAGCCACAGCCGCACCAGCAGGACGAGTCCGGCGGCGAGGGTGGCCATGTAGGCGGTGTAGAAGTTGGCGGTCCAGGCGCCGGCCACGACGAGCACACCGAGCAGCGGGCGCCGCCCGGTCAGCGTCCATTCGCCGACCAGGCACAGCAGCGGCAGCGCGAGCAGGCCGTCGAGCCACATGGGGTTGTAGCAGCCGGAGGTCAGGGTCCAGCCACACAGCGCGTACGACGCGGCCAGCAGGCCCGCCGCCCACCAGCGGCCGGGGCGCAGCCGCAGCAGCAGCCAGGCCATGGCGGCGGCGGCCGCGGCGGTCTTCAGCACGGTGACGGCGTACACCGCGAGGTCGATGCGGTCGCGCGGGAACACCGCGACGAGCAGGGCGAAGGGGCTGCTGAGGTAGGTGCCGAGGTCGGGCAGGAAGCTCGCGCCGAAGCCGGACTGCCAGTTGATCAGGAGCCCGCCGTGGGCGCGTCCGTGGAGGAGGTCCCACAGATGGGCGTGGAAGGGCACGTACTGGTTGCCGAGGTCGTTGACGCTGCGTGTGCGGGGGCCGAAGGGGTAGCTGCGGGCGGCGGCGTCGGCGGCGCAGAAGACGCCGGCGGTGACCGCGGCGGCGAGCAGGGCGGCGGCCCGCCGCGGCACGGCGGACTTCGGACACGACATTGCTGGCAGGCCCCCCGGAAAAGTGGCGGTCAATCGCCGACTTAGACGGAGCGACCTCTCATTTGGTTGTGCCCGAGTTACACCTGAAAGGAAAAAGAAATCTCCGTTCCGGATATCCCCGCGCTTTCGGAAAGGAATTATTGTTTCCGGGGAAACGGAAAATGGCCGGGAGGTTTCCGGCCGGTTCGGCGCCCGCCCTCGCGGGGGGTGCCGCTTGCGCTGGAGTGGACTCGAAGTCCTACGGTTCCGGACATGAGCAACCATCAGAACACCACCCGCGACGAGCGCTTCGCCCACGGCCTGGAGGTCCTGCGGAG
Source organism: Streptomyces griseosporeus (assembly GCF_014656055.1). GTDB lineage: Bacteria > Actinomycetota > Actinomycetes > Streptomycetales > Streptomycetaceae > Streptomyces > Streptomyces griseosporeus. Next base: position 257,800 of record NZ_BNBR01000007.1, on the reverse strand, counting down.
GGTCGACGGCGAGGCCGGGCAGCGGGTCATCGACTCGCTCGCCGACATCAGCCCCGAGCTGGGGCACCAGATCGTCGCCTGGGGCTTCGGCGAGATCTACGACCGTCCCGGCCTCGCCCCGCGCGACCGGCAGCTGGTCACGCTGGGCATGCTCACCGCGCTCGGTGGCTGTGAGGCGCAGCTGGAGGTGCACGTCAACGCGGCCCTCAACGTGGGTCTGACGCCCGAGCAGATCGTCGAGGCGCTGCTGCACTCCGCGGGGTACTGCGGCTTCCCGAGGGCGCTCAACGCGACGTTCGTGGCGAAGAAGGTCTTCGCGGAGCGCGGGCTGCTGCCGGTCGGCGAGCAGCCCGCGCGGGAGGAGCCGCCGGCTACCTCTGCCTGATCCGCAGGAAGGTGACCGAGTTCGCCGGGAAGGTGTAGGTGAACTTCGCGGACACCCCGGACAGGGTCGAGGTCACGGGCGTGACCGGGGTGTTCGTCTCGCTGTTCACCGCGTCCGGGGCGGCGGCGAGGGTGGTGACCCGGGCACGGGAGGCGACCTGGGCGCCGCCCAGGTCGATCGCCGTACGGGCTGCGCTGTCCTGGGCGTTGACGACCTTGACGATCAGCTCGCCGGTCGCCGCGTCGCGGGTGACGACCTGGCGGAACGGCTCGGCCGCCCTGTCGTCGGTGAAGCCGCCCCACTCCTGGCCGTCGAGGTAGAGGGTGACCTGCCGGCCGCGCACCTTGATGTCGATGTCGTAGGCGCGGCCCGTCTCGATCGACCCGGCCTTGGAGATCAGGGTGGACTTGCCGCCGTCGGAGGCCTGCTCCACGGCGGACTGGGTGTTGTTCCAGCCGCCGAGGTTCCACCAGTAGTAGTTGCCGGTGTCCTTGACGCCGAAGGCGACGAGGAAGCCCTCCTTGCCGGACTTCTTGGTGGCCTTCACATGCAGGTCGTAGTCGTGCCAGGCGGGGTCGCCGGCCTGGACCATGGTGTTCTCGGCGGTGGCGTCGGTCTGCACGTACCGGCCGTCCTGGACCGCCCAGGTGCCGGTGCCGGTGTGGGTCCACTTCGAGGCGTCGCCGGAGAAGTCGTCGCCGAACAGGGCCGTGCCGTCGGCGGCGGTGACCCGCACGTCGTCGTAGGCGGCGCTGGTCGCCCAGGTCGACAGGCCGATCGCGCCGGTGATCGGACCGCTGACGGACGGGGTGAGCGACGCCTTCGACGGTACGACGCGGTCGCCGGTGTTGGTCATGAACAGTCTCTGGACCTCGTAGTTGGCCGAGTTCCAGGAGGCGTGGTTGTTGAACCAGACCATGTCGGGCCGCCACTGCACGTAGTCCTCGTTGGCGAACAGCGGGGCGTAGGAGGCGAGCTTGACGACGTCGGCGTTGCGTTCCAGGCCGGTCATGTAGGCGGCCTCGGACAGGGCGTTCTTCCAGGCGTTGCCCTGGGAGGCGTACTCGCCGAGGAAGACCTTGGGGCCGCTTCGGTCGTAGGAGTCGTAGCGGTCGTTGTTCTGCAGGAACCACTGCGGGCTGTTGTAGTAGTGCTCGTCGACCATGTCGACGCCGGCGTCCCGGTTGAGCTTCCAGGCGGTGTCGAACGTGGTGCCGCTGTCGTCGGGGCCGGAGTTGGAGATGACCTGGACACCCGGGTACTTCGCCTGGATCGCGGCGCGGAACTGCCGGAAGCGGGCGAAGAACTCGTCGGGCAGGTTCTCCTCGTTGCCGACCTCGATGTGGGTGAGGTGGAAGGGCCTGGGGTGGCCCATCGCGGCGCGGACCTTGCCCCAGGTGGAGGTCGCGGGGCCGTTGGCGAACTCGACCAGGTCGAGGGTGTCCTGGATGTGCCGCTTGAGCAGGGCGTCGTCGGCGACGGCCTTGTTCTGGCCGCAGCCGGTGACCAGGGCGGGGACGACGGGCAGCGGCATCGCGCCGATGTCCTCGGCCAGGCGGAAGTACTCGTAGTAGCCGAGGCCGTAGCTCTGGTTGTACCCCCAGAAGTTGGCGTTGGTGGCGCGCTGCTCGACCGGCCCGATGGTGTCCTTCCACTGGTAGGCGCGGGCGCGCTGCCAGCCGGAGGCCTCGCTGTAGTCCTCCATGGAGCCGGTGTTGACCAGGCAGCCGCCGGGGAAGCGGACGAAGCCGGGGTGCAGGGCCTCGATCTTCTCGGCGAGGTCCTTGCGCAGGCCGTTCGGCTCGCCGCGGTAGGTGTCCCGCGGGAAGAGGGAGACCATGTCGAGCGCGGCGGCGGCCGGGGAGGCCACGGTCAGGCGGCCGTAGCTGCTGGTGCGGGAGGCGGTGAAGGTGGCCCTGTACTGCGCCCAGCCGCCCTTGACGGCGACCTGGCGCGCGCTCGCCAGCGGGCCCGCCGCGTCCTGGAGCGTGACGGTGAGCGTGGTGGCGGCCTCGGCGCGGGCCCATACGGAGAAGTCGTACTTCTTGCCCGCCTCGACGCGGATGCCGGTGTTGTAGCCGGCGTTGGTGACGGAGGAGCCGGCGCCCAGGGAGAGGTAGGAGCGGTTGCGCTCGTTGAGGCGGCCGGCGTCGTTCAGGACCTGGGCGGTGCCGTCGACGGTCCAGGCGGTGAGCGGGGTGTAGGAGCGGTTGTCGGCTGTGGAGTACTCGAAGGACCGGTTCTGCACGAGTTCGGCGTACAGGCCGCCGTCGGCGGCGCGGTTGATGTCCTCGAAGAAGACGCCGTACATCGTGTCGTCGATCGCGGCGCCCTGCGCGGCCGGGTCGACGGTGAGCGTGTAGTCGGTGACGGTCGCGGCCTGCGCGGGGGCGGGCAGCACGGCCGTGGCCGTCAGCAGGGCAGTGACGCCGAGACCGAGTCTCCAGCGGGTGCGTGACATGAATACTCCGCGGCTCTTGCCCCCGAAGGGACTGTTCGAAATATCAGACATTGGTCAGCACTTCGAACGGCAAGATAGGGAGGGGGCAGGGACGCGTCAATGGGTCGCGCAGGAGTCACACGAGGAACGGAGGGACCGCGGTGCCGCACACGACGGTCGATTTCTGGCCGGTGCCGGATGTGCTGGCATATCTGGCGGGCACCTGGCGGGTCACCCGGTCGGTGCGGGACCTGGCCGGCGGTGACGAGGGCACCTTCGCGGGGACGACCGTCTTCGGTCCCCTGGAGGGCGGCGGGCTGCTGCACCGCGAGTCCGGCACCTTCACCTGGCGGGGCGTGGCCCGGCCGGCGGAGCGGACGCTGCGGTTCCTGCCGGGGGCGCGGCCCGGGACGGCCGACGTGCGGTTCGCCGACGGGCGGCCCTTCCACGACCTGGACCTGAGCCGGGGACGGCATGTCGCCGACCACCCGTGCGCGGCCGACCTCTACCGCGGCGAGTTCACCGTCCGGGACGAGGACCACTGGCGGACGGTGTGGCGGGTGCGCGGGCCCGCCAAGGACCTGGTGCTGACGACCGGTTACGCCCGCGAGGGCTGATACGCCGTCCCGTCGAAGCGCAGGTTCCAGCGGCCCGCCCGTCCGGTGACGGTGGTCGTCGACAGCGGGCGGACGTCGATGTTCCAGTACGTCGAGGGCGGCGCCTTCAGCGCGTACACGAGCGCCGCGCGGATCACGGACGGCTCGGCCACCGCGACGATCCGGCAGCCCTCCTCGACCGGCCGCGTGTCGAGCCAGCCGCCCACCCGGCCGATGAACGCCAGCAGCGACTCACCGCCGTGCGGGGTCGAGCGCGGATCGGCCAGCCAGGCGTCAACCAGGGACGGCTCGCGGGCCATCGCCTCCCCCAGGGTCAGCCCCCGCCAGCGGCCCATGTCGCAGTCCCGCAGCGCGAGCTGCACCAGCGGCGCGTAGCCGAGGGCGTCGCCGGTCGCGCGGCTGCGCGGGGTCGGCGAGCAGTAGCGCAGGTCGGCGGCCGCCAGCGGCAGCAGGTCGGCCGCGACCTGCTGGACGGCGTCCCAGCCCGCCTGGTCCAGCGGGCGGTCGTCCTGGAAGCGCTCGGCGAGCAGCGGGGAGCTGCGCGCCGCCGCGACGAACGTGACCCGAAGTGGCATGCGGTGATGGTGAGCCGCTTGTGTACGCAGGTCAAGAGGCGTTACCGGTGAGTTACCCGGAGTAGGCGGGTCATCGCTCAGCAGGTGCGGCCCCGCCTCTGGCGCGGCCGGCCCGGCCTCCCCCGGTCGGTCCGCTCAGCGGGCGCCGCGCCCGGCGGCGCGGGCCTGCCATTCGCGGCCGATGGTCCGCAGCAGTGCCGGGTAGACCCCGAGGTAGCGGAAGGGCTTGATGCCCGCCATGTACACCGCGCCGAGCAGCCCGTTCGGCTTGACCAGGACCGTCAGCTGCCCGCGGTGGCCGCCGGAGCCGTCCGGCACCCAGCCGATGTGCAGCACGCCGTGCACGGTCTTGTTGCCCATCTCCGCCGCCCACTCGTCGTCGAGCAGAAAGACGGAGGTGAAGGGGGAGGAGCCGAGATCGGGGCCTCGCGGGCTGTCCCGCAGGTCGGCGGGGAGCCGGTCGCGCAGGGAGGGGATCCTGCCGCCCACACCGCTCCCGGGCTCGTCCCAGCCGAGCAGCGCGCCCAGCTTCCAGCGGATGGCGAACAGCAGGCGGCCGACCCGGCCCTCGCCCTTCACCTCGCCCTCGCGCGCGAGCCCCTCGGCCATCTGCTCGACCAGCAGGTGCAGGTCGCCGGGGCCGCCGGGGGTGGGCATCGCCCAGACGTCCTCGACGGTGAAGTCGCGGGTGATCTCGTGGATCCGCCAGGGGCGGTCGGTGTGGGCCGTTCGGGGAAGTCGCATGCGCAGACCCCTGTCTATACGGTGGCGTATAGATCCACCCTAGCCAGCTTTATACGCCCCCGTATACTCGGCCGGGAGGTGAGGAGGCACACACCATGGGCGCGATCCGCACGCCGCGCGAGAAGTGGCTGGAGGCGGGGTTGCGGGCCCTCGTCGCGGGCGGCCCCGAGGCCGTCCGGATCGAGGCGCTCGCCCAGTCGCTCGGCGTGACCAAGGGCGGCTTCTACGGCTACTTCCGCAACCGGGACGCGCTGCTGGCCGAGATGCTCGACCTGTGGGAACGCGAGGTCGCCGAGAGCGTCATCGAGGAGGTCGAGCGCGGCGGCGGAGACGCCCGGGAACGCCTCGACCGGCTGTTCGGCCTGGTCGCCGCGGCTTCCGAGGGACCGGTGCGCGGGGTCACCGCCGACATCGCGATCCGGGACTGGGCACGCCGGGACCCGGCCGTCGCCGAGCGGCTGCGCCGCGTCGACAACCGCCGGGCGGACTACCTGCGCTCCCTCTTCTCGTCCTTCTGCCCCGACGAGGACGAGGTCGAGGTCCGCTGCCTGATCGCCATGTCGGTGCGCGTCGGCAACCACTTCAACGCGGCGGACCACGGCGGGCGCGGCCGCGCCGAGGTGATGGAGCTGCTCCGGCGGCGACTGCTGGCGTGACGGCTCCGGGGGGCCTTGCCGCCGCCGCAGCCCCCGCCCCTCACCGGCCGCGCACCTCGTCCCACGCCGCCCGCAGGCGCCGTACCCCCTCCGCGATCTCGCCCGTGCCCGCGACCGCCGCGAAGCTCAACCGGACGTAGGCGGCGGGGGGTTCGGCGCTGAAGTAGGGGCGGCCGGGGGCGAGGGCGACGCCGGACCGCAGGGCGGCGGAGGTCAGGGCCGTCTCGTCGGTGCCGTCCGGCAGGCGCACCCAGAGGCTGTAGCCGCCCGACGGGACGTGCGGCACGGTGAGTTCGGGCAGGTGCAGGGCGAGCGCGCCGGTCATCGCGTCGCGGCGGGCCTTCAAGTCGGCCGAGATCGCCCGCAGATGGCGCGGCCAGGCGGGCGAGCCGACCAGTTCCAGCGCCGCCTCCTGCAGCGGCCGGGGCACGAAGAAGGCGTCGACGACCTGGATGGCCCGCAGCCGCTCCAGCACCGGGCCGCGGCCGGCCAGCGCGGCGACGCGGAAGCTGGGCGAGGTGGCCTTGGTGAGGGAGCCGACGTGGACGACGACACCGTCCGGGTCGTCGGCGGCGAGCGGGCGGGGCAGCGGCCCCGCGTCCTCGTGGACGAGGCGCCGTACGAAGTCGTCCTCGATCACGAAGGCACCGGCCTCGCGGGCGATGCGCAGCACCTCGCCGCGCCGCTCGGGGGCGAGGACCGCGCCGGTGGGGTTCTGGAAGAGCGGCTGGCAGACGAAGACCCGGGCGCCGGTGGCGCGGAAGGCGTCGGCGAGCAGATCGGGGCGTACGCCGTCGCGGTCGACCGGCACCGGGACCGGGCGCAGTCCGGCGGCCCGGGCGATGGCCAGCATGCCGGGGTAGGTGGGCGACTCCACGAGGACGGGGGTGCCGGGCGACGCGAGGGCGCGCAGCGCGGTGGTCAGCGCGGCCTGGCCGCCCGCCGCGACCAGCACCTCGGCGGCGGTGACCGGGCCGCCGATGCCGCGGGCGAACCACTCCCGCAGCTCCGGCAGCCCCTCCAGGGGCGGGCGCCCCCAGGCGCCGGGGCGGCGCCCGGCCCGGGACAGCGCGGCGGCCATCGCCCGCTCCGGCTGGAGCGAGGGGTGCAGATAGCCGCCGTTGAACTCGACGACCCCGGGCGGCGGTACGGCGAGCGAGACGGTCACACCGGAGGCGTCGACCGTGCGCGGGACGAGGTCGGTGGCATGGTCGGCGCTGAGCACGACCTCCTGCCAGGAGGTGTCCCCGGCCGGCTGCACGGCCGCGCGGGGCCGTGCCCGGAAGGCGCCGGCGCCGGGGCGGGTGACGACCAGGCCCTCGGCGGCCAGCTGGGCGAGGGCCCGCGAGACGGTCACCGGGCTGACCCGGAAGCGCTCCACCAGGGCCCGGCTCGACGGCAGCTTTCCGCCTGGAGAGTAGCGGTCGAGTTCCTGTCGCAGGAGATCCGCCAGTTCGCCCACACTGCTACGCTGTTGCATGAGGACACAGAGTAGCGCTACTACCCCGACGACGATAGCGGTCGGCACCACCGCCCCTGCGGTCGCTCCGGCCCCTCGGACCTCCGCCGGTCTCGTCCAGGCGGCCCTCGGGGTGACCGCCTTCTCGCTCACCTTCCCGGCCACCGCGTGGGCGCTGGAGGGCTTCGGCCCCTGGGCCCTGGTCGCGCTGCGCAGTGTCCTCGCCGCGGTCATCGCGGGCGTCTGCCTGCTCGCCCTGCGGATCCCCGTCCCGGCCCGCGCCCACTGGCCAGGCCTCGCCGTGGTGGCCGCGGGGGTCGTCGTCGGCTTCCCGCTGCTGACCACGCTCGCCCTGCAGACCTCCACCACCGCGCACGCCGCGGTCGTGGTCGGCCTGCTGCCGCTGACCACCGCCCTGTGCTCCGCGCTGCGCGTCGGCTCCCGCCCCTCGCGCACCTTCTGGCTGGCGGCGTTCGCCGGGGCCGCCGCCGTGGTGGCGTTCACCGTGCAGCAGAGCGGCGGCGCCCTGACCACCGCCGACGGCTACCTCTTCGCGGCGCTCCTGGTGTGCGCGGCCGGCTACACCGAGGGCGGCCGGCTGGCGAAGGTGATGCCGGGCTGGCAGGTGATCGGCTGGGCGCTGGTGTTCTGCCTGCCGCTCGCCGTGCCCGCCGCCGCGGTGGCCCTGGCGTACCAGCCGGCGCAGCTGACCGCGCACAGCGTGGCCGGTCTGCTGTGGCTCGCGGCGGGCTCGCAGTTCCTCGGCCTGGTCGTCTGGTACCGGGGCATGGCGGCCATCGGCATCCCCAAGGCCAGCCAGTTGCAGTTGGCGCAGCCCCTCCTCACACTGGTGTGGTCGGTGCTGCTGCTGGGCGAGCACCTGACGGTGGCCGCCCCGCTGACGGCGGCCGCGGTGCTCGTGTGCATCGCCGTCACCCAGCGGGCCCGCGGCTGACCGGGCCGCGTCCCGCCAGCGCCCGCCGCCGTGGGCTCACCACCACGGACCGCTGCTCCCGCACACCGGTGAGGAGGCCCCGCAGATGCGAGCAACCGTGGGCGACCAGCTTGTCCAGCACGGCAGGGTGGTCGGTCAACACGACAAGGTCGGCGAGATCGTCGAAGTCCTCGGGCAGGAGGGCAACCCCCCGTACCGCGTCCGCTTCGAGGACGGGCACGAGGGCCTGTGCTCCCCCGGTCCCGACACCGAGATCCGCCACAAGGGCATGCCGCAGCCCCAGTCCTCCTAGGGTCCGCCTTCCGGCTCACGCCGGGGGCGGCGCGGGCTGCGCGTAGTGGTCGGCGACCACCCTGGCCATCGCCCCGGCACGGTCGGCGGCGACCTCCCGGGCGGAGAAGAACACGTGCCCGCGCGCCTGCGGGTACTTCTTGGCGAGGGTCAGGTGCCGGGACAGCTCGGCGGGGTCCTGCCAGGCCGCGGGCTGGGCGGGATCCCCCGCCTTGTACAGGGCCTCCCCCAGGTACAGCCGCGTCCTGCTGCCCCGGGCCGTCTCGGCCCACCAGGGCAGCAGTTCCGCGTAGTCGGCGTCGGCGAAGCCGATGTTCCAGTACAGCTGGGGCACGAGGTAGTCGATCCAGCCGCCGCGCACCCACTTGCGGGTGTCCGCGTACAGGTCGTCGTACGTCTGCACGCCCGCCCGGGTGTCCGAGCCGAGCGGGTCGGTGTCCCCGTTCCGCCACACGCCGAAGGGGCTGATGCCGAACTGGGTGCCGGGCCGCACCTGCGCGATCCGGGCGGCCGTCTCCCGCACCAGCTTGTCGATGTTGTCCCGCCGCCAGGCGCCCCGGCCCGGGAAGCCGGCGCCGTGACGGTCGTAGGCGGCGTCGTCGTCGAAGGTCTGGCCGGGCACCGGGTACGGATAGAAGTAGTCGTCGAAGTGCACGGCGTCGACCGCGTACTTCTTCACCGCGTCGAGGATCGCGTCCTGCACGAAGGCGCGGACCTCGGGCAGCCCCGGGTTGTAGTAGAGCTTCCCGCCGTACGACACCACCCAGTCCGGGTGCCGGCGGGCCGGGTGCGAGGCCACCAGCCGCGCCGGGTCGGTGTGGTTGGCGACGCGGTACGGGTTGAACCAGGCGTGCAGCTGGAGCCCGCGGGCGTGCGCCTCCTTCAGGGCGGTGCCGAGCGGGTCCCAGCCGGGGTACTGGCCCTGGGTGCCGGTGAGCCAGGCCGACCAGGGCTCGTACGACGAGGGCCACAGCGCGTCCGCGGTGGGCCGCACCTGGAGGAACACGGTGTTGAGGCGGCGCCGTACCGCGAGGTCGAGCAGGGTGATCAGCTCGGCGCGCTGCCGGGCCGCGGTCAGCCCCGGCGCCGAGGGCCAGTCGCGGTTGGCGACGGTCGCGATCCACATGCCCCGCATCTCGCCGGCCTGGGCGCGCGGCCGCGCCAGGCCGGGTGCGGCCGGCCCCATGGCCAGCGTCGACAGCGCCGCCACCGTGAACGCCCGCCGGGTCATCCGCCCCATGCACCTGCCCCCAATACCCGTACGCTCCGGATCCGCTCGGTCACGGATCGTTCCGCACCCCAGGATGCCCCCACCCAGGCGATCGATCATCGATACTTGGCGGTAACGTGCACGATCGGAGCAGGCAACCGGACCACGGCAGACCTGCCAGCCGTAGATCAGCAGCGAAAGGGACGATGTGACAGACATCGAGCGCGTCGGAGTGGTCGGCTGCGGTCAGATGGGGGCGGGCATCGCCGAGGTGTGCGCCCGCGCCGGTCTCGACGTCAAGGTCGCCGAGACCACCGGCGAGGCCCTGGAGATCGGCCGTACCCGGCTGTTCACCTCCCTGGCCAAGGCCGCCGAGCGCGGCAAGATCAGCGAAGCGGAGCGGGACGCCACCCAGGAGCGCCTGAGCTTCACCACCGACCTCGGGGAGTTCGCCGACCGGGACCTCGTCATCGAGGCGGTCGTGGAGAACGAGCAGGTCAAGGCCGAGATCTTCCAGGTCCTGGACCAGGTGGTGACCCGGCCGGACGCCATCCTCGCCTCCAACACCTCCTCCATCCCGCTGGTGCGGCTCGCCGTCGCCACCCAGCGCCCGGACCAGGTCATCGGCATCCACTTCTTCAACCCGGCGCCGGTGCAGAAGCTCGTCGAGCTGATCCCGGCGCTCACCACCTCCGAGGGCACCCTCAGCCGGGCGCAGCTGTTCGCCGAGAAGGTGCTCGGCAAGCACGCGATCCGCGCGGTGGACCGCTCCGGCTTCGTCGTCAACGCGCTGCTGATCCCCTACCTGCTCTCCGCGATCCGGATGTTCGAGTCGGGCATCGCCAGCCGCGAGGACATCGACAACGGTATGGAGCTGGGCTGCGCCCACCCGATGGGCCCGCTGAAGCTGTCCGACCTGATCGGCCTGGACACGGTCGCCTCGGTCGCGCAGAGCATGTACGAGGAGTACAAGGAGCCGCTGTACGCCGCTCCCCCGCTGCTCCAGCGCATGGTGGACGCGGGCCGTCTGGGCCGCAAGTCCGGCTCGGGGTTCTACACGTACAGCTGATGATCGGCCGCGACGGCTGATGATCCGCCTCGACGGCTGATTACGGACAGTGGCCGAAAAGGGCCCGGCACTCGCATGAGTGCCGGGCCCTTCGCATTCACACACCGTGTGCGCTCCGGGCACGCATATGCCCATCGCACACTCTCCCGCCGCGCCCACCAGGCGAGTTGACTCATCATGCGCATGCAAGGGATGTACGACCGACACGGAAAGGAGCGGACTCGTGACCGCCGATCCCGAGCATCCCGTAGTCCACGGAGAACTCGCAGAGTTACGGCGCCGGCTCGACGTGGCCCACGCCCGCGTCGAGGGAGGACTGGCCCTGCTGCACCACCGCACCGAGGAGACCGCCAAGGAACTCGACGAACTGAACACGCGGATCGTCTCCCTGGAGCACGCCCGCTGGCCGCTGCCCGCCGTCGCGACGCTGACCGCGCTGGGCGCCCTCGTGGTCGCCGTCTGGGAGGCCCTCGGACGCTGAGGCCCGTCCGGCGTGGTTCAGGGCGTGCTGTCCTGACCGAGCCTCAGCTGGTGCAGCATCAGTAACGCGGCCGCCATGTTGGCGGCCGGGACCTCCCCCCGGGCGACCATGTCGGGGACGAGTTTGAGGGGGACCCACTCCCGGCGGTCGGACTCGAAGTCGTCCACGGGGTGGCCGATGTACTCGCCCTCCTCGGCCCAGTAGATGTGGTGCCGGGCGTCGGTGAGCCCGTTGGACGGCTCCACGCTCATCAGGTGGTGCAGCGGTCCCGGCCGCCAGCCGGTCTCCTCCTCCAGCTCCCTGGCGGCCGCGCGGGCGATGTCCTCGCCGTCCTCGACGACACCCGCCGCGAGTTCCCATCCCCAGCTGTCGGTGATGAAGCGGTGCCGCCACAGCAGCAGCACCTCGTTGGCCTCGTTGACCACCGTGGCCACGGCGACCGGCCGCAGCCGTATGAGGAAGTGGTCGAGGTGCCGGCCGTCCGGCAGCTCGACATCCGCGAGATTGACGCTGAACCAGCGGTTTGCGTACACAGTCTGTTCGTTCTGTTTCGTCCACTGCACGGTTCTGCCACCTTCCGACGAGTAAGTGGCAATATCGCAGCAGGAGCGGGCTGACAGCAGGCGCACGGAGAGCCGCTGGGGCGCAGGGGACGGGGCTCGTGCCCGGGTCAGAGGGGGACGCGCAGCGCCCCGTCGATGAGTTCGGCCGCCTCGGAGGTGCCCGCGCAGCCGCTGCGGACCAGGTGTTCGCGGACGGCGCGGAGTCTGTCGCGCAGCCGCTGGGACTCCATTCCGCGGGCCTGCTCGGCCATCTGCACGGCCGTGGCCACCGCCTTGTCGGCGTTGCCCCGGCGCAGCTCGATCGTGCTGAGCATGGCCAGCCGGTGCACCCGCCCGCGGTCGTGGGCGGGGTTGTCCACGGCGGCGGCCGCGTGCTCCCGGGCCGCCTCGAGTTCGCCTAGGCTGAGCAGCGCCTCCGCCACCTGGACGTTGACCAGGCCGGGCTGGACATAGCCGGTCTCGTCGGGTTCGTGGCCGCGCCGGATGCGGTCGGCGGCCGTCTCGGCCCGCCGGATGCAGGACAGGGCACTCGTACCGTCGCCGAGGTGCGCGTACGCCTTCGCCTGCATCGCGTACAGGTCGGAGGCGAGCGCCGGGGTGATGTGCTTGCCGGCGGTGCGCAGCGCGGCCTCGGCGAAGGCGACCGCCTGCCGGTACTCCCGCATGAACAGCGACTGGTTGACCAGCAGCGCTATGACGTACGCGCCAAGACCCCGGTCGCCGCTGGCCTTGGCGAGCCGGAGGGCCTGGTGGAAGTAGCGCTGGGCGAGGCCGTGCGCGTCGGAGTCGTACGCGCAGATCCCGGCGATCGCCACCAAGCCGCCCGTGGCGCGGTGCAGTTGCCGGCCGGTGGCGTCGGTGTAGCCGCCGCGCAGCAGCGGTGCGGCCTCGGCGTTGAGGAAGCCGACGATACGGGCGCGGGTCGCGATGCCGCCGGCCTTGCGGTACATCTGCTCGTAGTGGGTGCGGGCGGCGCGCAGCATCTCGATGTCGGCCGGGGTGACCCGGTGCCGGCCGCCGCGGGAGACGTCGACGTCCTCGGGCGGGTTCTCCCACTCCCACACCGGCATCACCGCGGGCGTGCCGGTGACCGCGGGCGCGCCCAGGATGTGCGGGCGCTGCTGCTCGTCGGAGCGCCACAGGGCGGTGGCGCGTTCGACGAAGCCGGACAGCGAGGTGCCGTGCACGGTGGCCGGCTCGCCGGGCACGCCGAGACCGATGTCGTCGAGGGTGACCGGCCGGTGCAGCCGGGCGGCGAGCACCTCGCAGATCAGGTCGGGCACCTGGCCGCGCGGGCGCTGGCCCTTCAGCCAGCGGGCCACGGCGGTGTGCTCGTACCGCAACGCCAACCCGCGTCTGCGTCCCGCCTGGTTGACGTGCGCGGCCAGACCCGCGTGCGAGATGCCCGCCTCGTCCAGGATCGCGTCCAGCAGTGTGTTGGGCTGCATCTGTGCCCCCCGGTGGCTCGGTGCCGGACAGACTAGTGGGTGCGGGTTCACACGGGGTGTGAACGGAGTGCGCGAATCCGCAGGGTGCGCGCGCTGTCGCGGAGAGTTTCCACCCGGTTGACTGAAGGGCCTCGCAAGAGGCCGGCCGGGCCGCCGGCTCCCCCTCGTACAGTGCGGCGGCCCGCTTTTCGAGCCGTCCGCCCCGCTGCCTGCCCGACACTCCGTGGCGGGCGGGCGGCTCGTCGGCGCGCCGCGCCGGCGACGCCCGGTGACTAAGTGCCGTTGTGTTCGAGGTGCGTGGTCGAGTGCGGGTGCGCGGTGGGTTCTCTCGCGGTTCCCCGCGCCCCTGAGGACGCGCAGTGGTCCCTTGTCCGCTCGTTCCGCAGGACCAGGAGGGCGATGTCGTCCGTCGGCCTGCCCGCCGTGTGGCGGCGTAAGGCCCGCAGGACCGCGCCGAGCAGCACCTGGGGCGTCAACGGGTCGATGTGGACGGCGCCCGCCAGCGTCGCCCGCAGCGGGAAGAACCGGCCCCGGCTGTCCCGCGCGTCCTCCGCGCCGTCCGTGTAGAGGAACAGCATCTCCTCCGGCCGCAGCGGCGGCGGGTGCAGGACGGGCAGGTCGCGCGGGAGGGGAAAGGGGCCCAGGGGCGGCAGGGGGTCGGTGCGGGCCAGGGGCTCGACGCGGGTGCCGGTCAGGCGGTACGGCCAGGGGTGGCCGCAGTTGAGGGCACGCAGGGTGCCGTCGCGGCCGATCTCCAGCAGCACGAGGGTGACGAACTCCTCCGCGACCGGCGACTCGGGCTCCCGCCCGGCCGAGGGGTGTTCGGCACGGGCCCGCTCGCGCAGATGGCGGGCGAGGGCGCGGTCGAGGCGGCGCAGGACCCGGCCGAGGTCGGGCTCGTCGTGCACGGCCTCGCGGAAGCTGCCGAGGACGGCGGCGACGGTGCCGAGGGCGGCGAGGCCGTGTCCGCGGACATCGCCCATGACGGCGCGGACGCCGTGCTCGGTCGCGATGACGTCGTAGAGGTCGCCGCCGACGCGGGCGGTGCCGTCGGCGGAGATCTGGAACGCCGCGGTGCCCAGCCCGTCGACCCGTGCGGGCGGCGGACGCAGCAGCACGTTCTGCGCGGCGCCCGCGACCCGGCGGACCTGGCGCAGCTCCCGCAGCAGGGCCCGGCGGACGTGCAGGACCAGCCCGGTGCCGACGGCGAAGAAGACGGCACTGGTGGCGACGCGCGCGACCGTGCCGTCCTGCTGGGCGAGCGGGCAGGTCAGTTTGTAGCCGATCGCGACGGCGCCCCAGGCCATGGGCAGCCCCAGCGCGAGGGCCCGGCGCAGCGGCAGCCGGATGCGGAACATGTCGATGGCCCCCCATCAGGCCCCGGACGCGCAGAATCGGACCGGCCTCGAAAGACCGGTCCGATTCTGTCGGCAGATGGCCCGGAAGAACCAGATCACCCGGAAACGCCACCCTTTCGAGTGACGTAACCGCAACGCCGGAAAGGGGCGCGGGGAACTGCGCGACCGGCCACGACGACGCCGCGGCCGGCCGGACACAACACCCCTACGGCGACTAGCTCCTCAGCACCGCCCCGGTCCGCTCACCCGCGAGGGCCACAGCGGCATCGCGGGCCGCCGACGCCTCGTCGACGGTCAGCGTCCGGTCGGCCGCGCGGAAGCGGAGCGCGTACGCCAGCGACTTGCGGCCCTCGCCGAGCTGCTCCTCGTTCTCGTACACGTCGAACAGCCGGATGGACTCCAGCAGTTCACCGGCGCCCTCGCGCAGCGCGGCCTCGACCTCGGCGGCCGGGACGGGCTTGTCGACGACGAGCGCGACGTCCTGCGTGGCGACGGGGAAGGCGGAGATCCGCGGCGCCCGGGGCGTGTCGTGGCCGACCTGCTCCAGGACGTCGAGGTTCAGCTCCATCGCGCAGGTGCGCCCGGGCAGGCCGAGGGCCTTCAGGACCCGCGGGTGCAGCTCACCGGCGTGGCCGACGACCCGCTCCGCGCCGTCGACGGTGACGGCCAGCTCGGCGCAGCGGCCGGGGTGCCAGGGGCCGTACTGGCCCTTGCGGACGATCAGCTCGGCGCCCGCCTCCTGGGCGACGGTCCGGGCGGCCTGCACCGCGTCGGCCCAGTCGGCCGGGCGGCCCGCGCCCCACCAGCCGGCCTGCTCGCGGGCGCCCGCGAGGACGACGGCGACATGGCGCGGCTGCTCGGGCAGCGCGGCGTCCAGCTCGGCGATCTCCTCGTCGGTGGGACGCCGGTCGACGGGCAGCACGACGGCGGTGCGCTGCTCCTCGCGCGGGTGGAAGACCAGCCCGGTCTCGAACAGGGCGAGGTCGTGCGAGCCGCGGCCGTCGTTGCGCCGCAGCGCGCCCAGCAGGCCCGGCAGCAGCGACGTGCGGAGCGCGGGCTCCTCGTCGTTGAGCGGGTTGGTGAGCTTCACGACGCGGCGGGCCGGGTCGTCGGCCTCCAGGCCGAGCTGGTCGAAGACCTGCTCGGAGAGGAAGGGGTAGTTCGGCGCCTCGACGTACCCGGCCCCGGCCAGGGCCCGGCCGACGCGGCGGTGCAGCCGCTGGCGGGCGGTCAGACCGCGGCCGGAGGGCGGCTTGGGCAGCGTGGAGGGCAGGTTCTCGTAGCCCTCCAGGCGGATGACCTCTTCGGCCAGGTCGTTCGGGTCGGTGAGGTCGGGCCGCCAGGACGGCACGGTCACGACCAGCTCGTCCTGCCCGTAGACGTCGCAGCCGATCTCCTGCAGACGGCGTACGACGGTCTCGCGGCCGTAGGTGACGCCCGCGACCTTGTCCGGGTGGTCCGCCGGGACGGTGATCGTGCGCGGCGCGGACGGGGCGACGACCTCGGTGACGCCCGCCTCGGCGGTGCCGCCGGCGAGGAGCACCAGCAGGTCGACCGTGCGCTGGGCCGCGGCGGCGGCAGCGGCCGGGTCGACGCCGCGCTCGAAGCGGCGGGAGGCCTCGGAGGACAGCTTGTGGCGGCGGGCGGTGCGGGCGATGGAGACCGCGTTGAAGTGGGCGGCCTCGATCACCACGTCCGTCGTGGCGTTCTCGAGATCCTCGTGGTCGGCGATCTCCGTGTTGGCGCCGCCCATCACACCGGCGAGGCCGATGGGGCCGCGGTCGTCGGTGATGACCAGGTCCTCGGCGTCCAGCGTGCGGGTCACGCCGTCGAGGGTGACGAGCTTCTCGCCCGGCTGGGCGCGGCGCACGCCGATGGTGCCCTCGACCAGCTTGCGGTCGTAGGCGTGCAGGGGCTGGCCCAGCTCCATCATCACGTAGTTGGTGACGTCGACGGCGAGCGAGATCGGGCGCATGCCGACCTTCTGCAGGCGGCGCTGGAGCCAGATCGGGGAGCGCGCCTCGGGGCTCAGACCGGTGACGGTCCGGGCGGTGAAGCGGTCGCAGCCGACCGGGTCGGTGACCTGCACCGGGTAGCCGAAGGCGTTCGGCGCGGGCACGTCGAGCAGCGCGGGGTCCCGCAGCGGCAGGCCGTAGGCGATGGCGGCCTCGCGGGCCACGCCGCGGATGGACAGGCAGTCGCCGCGGTTGGCGGTGACGGCGATGTCCAGGACCTCGTCGACCAGCTCCAGCAGCTCGACGGCGTCCTTGCCGATCTCGGTCTCCGGCGGCAGGACGATGATGCCCTTGGTGCCGTCGTCGCCCATGTTCAGCTCGTCGCTGGAGCAGATCATGCCGCGGGACATCCGGCCGTACGTCTTGCGCTCGGCGATCTGGAAGTCGCCGGGGAGCACGGCGCCGGGCAGGGCCACGACGACCTTGTCGCCGGCCTGGAAGTTCCGGGCGCCGCAGACGATCTCCTGGGGCTCGCCGGTGCCGTTGGCCTGGCCGACGTCGACGGTGCAGAAGCGGATCGGCTTCTTGAAGCCCTCCAGCTCCTCGATGGTCAGCACCTGGCCGACGACCAGGGGGCCCTTGAGGTCGGCGCCGAGCTGTTCGACCGTCTCGACCTCCAGACCGGCCGACACCAGCTTGGCCTGGACGTCACGGCCGGTCTCAGTCGCCGGCAGGTCGACGTACTCCCGCAGCCACGAAAGCGGGACCCGCATCAGATCTCCATCCCGAACGGCCGGGTGAACCGGACGTCACCCTCGACCATGTCTCGCATGTCATCGACGTTGTGGCGGAACATCAGCATCCGCTCGATGCCGAACCCGAAGGCGAAGCCGCTGTACTTCTCCGGGTCGACGCCGCAGGCGGTGAGCACCCGCGGGTTGACCATGCCGCAGCCGCCGAGCTCGATCCAGCCCTCGCTGGAGCAGGTGCGGCAGGGCCGGTCGGGGTTGCCGACGGACTCGCCGCGGCAGACGTAGCACACCATGTCCATCTCGGCGGACGGCTCGGTGAAGGGGAAGAAGTTCGGCCGCAGCCGCGTCTTCATGCCCGAGCCGAACAGCGACTGGACCATGTGGTCGAGGGTGCCCTTGAGGTCGGCCATGGTCAGACCCTCGTCGACGGCGAGCAGCTCGACCTGGCGGAAGACCGGGGTGTGCGTGGCGTCCAGCTCGTCGGTGCGGTAGACGACACCGGGGCAGATCACGTAGACCGGCAGGTCACGCTCCAGCAGGGAGCGGATCTGGACGGGCGAGGTGTGGGTGCGCAGCACCACGCCGGACTCGGTGCCGCCGTCTGGGCCGGCCACGAAGAACGTGTCGTGCTCGCCGCGGGCCGGGTGGTCCGGGCCGATGTTGAGCGCGTCGAAGTTGAACCACTCGGCCTCGGCCTGCGGGCCCTCGGCGACCTCGTAGCCCATGGCCACGAAGATGTCCTCGATGCGCTCCGAGAGCGTGGTCAGGGGGTGGCGGGCGCCGGCCGGCACGCGGTCGTAGGGCAGCGTGACGTCCACGTCCTCCTCGACCAGGACGCGCGCGTCGCGCTCGGCCTCAAGCTCGACCTGGCGGGCGGCGAGGGCCTTGTTCACGGCGCCCCGGGCCTGGCCGACCAGCTTGCCGGCGGCCGCCTTGGCGTGCGGGGGCAGGGCGCCGATCTCGCGGTTGGCGAGGGCCAGCGGGGAGGTGCCGCCGGTGTGGGCGACCTTGGCCTCCTGGAGCGCGTCGAGGGAGTCCGCGGCGGCGAAGGCGGCGAGCGCCTCGTCCCGCATGCGCTCGATCTCTTCCGGTTTCAACGCCTCGACCTCGACAGGGTCGTACGACTTATTCGGTGCCGACATCTCTTCCCGTGCTTCCGGTTGGCTGGCTGGAGGTCCCCGTGACCATCGGTGGCCGTGTGAAGGACACAAAGGTGCCAAAGGCCGAGTCTAACGGGGTGGAGGTATACGAATGCGCCCGTGGGTCACTGGGCGAGATACGCCGGTGCCGCCACGGGCAGGGTAAATCGGAACTCGGCGCCGCCGCCGGGGGCGCGGCCGACGGTGATGGTGCCGCCGTGGGCCTCGACGATGCCCTTGACGATGTACAGCCCGAGGCCGGTGCCGCCGCGCTTGCTGCCCCGCCAGAAGCGGGTGAAGACGCGGTTCATGGACTCCTCCGGGATGCCGGGCCCCTCGTCGCTCACCGTGACCGACGTGCCGGTCTCCTCCCCCTCGCGGGGGGACGGGGCCGCTGTGATGTCAATGGTGACGGTTCCCTCGCCGTGCCGCACGGCATTTTCGATGAGGTTGCTGAGCACCTGGTCGATCTTGTCGGGGTCGGCCCACAGCATGGGCAGCGGCTGCTCGACGCGGAGCAGGAACCGGTCGGCGCTCTGCCCGGCGGCGACGTACGCCTGGATGTGCCGTCCTACGGCGGCCCCCATGTCGACGGGCTGGCGGCGCACCTCCAGCCGTCCGCTGTCGATCCGGGAGATGTCGAGCAGCTCGGCGATGAGCCGGGTGACGCGGTCGGCGTCGGCGTCGACGGTCTCCAGCATGAGCCGCTTCTGGTCGTCGGTGAACCGTTCCCACTTGGCCAGCAGGGTGGCGGTGAAACCCTTCACGGAGGTGAGCGGGGAGCGCAGCTCGTGCGCGACGGTCGCGATCAGCTCGGCGTGGGAGCGCTCGGTGCGGCGGCGGGCCTCGGTGTCGCGCAGGGAGACGACGACGCGGCTGACGGGCCCGGTGGGCCGCTCCCGTACGTAGCGGGCGGTGACGAGGACCTCGCGGCCGCCGGGCAGCAGCAGGTTCCGCTCGGGCTGCCGGCCGCGGATGGCGAGGCCGCCGTAGGGGTCGGTGAGCTGCCACCAGCGCCGGCCGTCGAGGTCCTCTAACGGGAGGGCCTTCTCCAGCGGCTGGCCGAGGGCGTCGGCGGCGCGGGTGGCGGTGATGCGTTCGGCGGCGGCGTTGAAGCGGACGACGCGGCCGTGCTCGTCGGCGACGACGAGCCCGTCGGGCAGCTCGTCGGGGTCGATGCCGGGGCCCGCGCCGGGCGGCGGGTCCGCGGGGTCGTCTCCCGCACCCCGTCCCGCTGCGCTGCTCGTGCCGACACTCATCCCCGTACCCCACCTCTCCGACGGAGGGCCGCCGAGCTGGTCAGCCTACTAGTTGCCGGTGGCCGTACGGCACCCTCCGGCCGCCCGCTGGGCGCGGGCGGACGCGTAGAGACATACGGCCGCGGCGGTGGCGAGGTTCAGGCTCTCGGCCCTGCCGTGGATGGGGACGCGGACGACGGCGTCGGCGAGGGCGCGGGTCTCCTCGGGCAGGCCCCAGGCCTCGTTGCCGAAGACCCAGGCGGTGGGCCCGCCCATGGTGCCCTTGTCCAGCTCGTCGTCGAGGTCGCGGTCGCCGGCCCCGTCGGCGGCGAGGATCCGCACCCCGGCGTCCTTCAGTCCGGCCACGGCCCGCTCGACGGGCACGCCGACGGCGACGGGCAGGTGGAACAGGGAGCCGACGGAGGCGCGCACGGCCTTGGGGTTGTACAGGTCGACGGAGGCGTCGGTCAGGACGACGGCCTCGGCGCCGGCGGCGTCGGCGCAGCGCAGCACGGTGCCGGCGTTGCCGGGGTCGCGGACGTGGGCGAGGACGGCGACGAGCTTGGGGCGCCGCCGCAGGATCTCCTCGAAGGGTGTGTCGAGGAACCGGCAGACCCCGACCAGGCCCTGCGGGGTGACGGTGGTGGAGATGTCGGCGATGACCTGCTCGGAGGCGAGGTGGAGACGGGCGCCGGCGGTGCGGGCCTCACCGATGATGTCGGCGTACCGCTCCGCTGCCTCCAGCGTGGCGAACAGCTCGACGAGGGTGTCCGCGTGCCCGGCCGCCTCCCGCACGGCCTGCGGCCCCTCCGCGAGGAACAGCCGCTCCTTCCCCCGGAAGTTCCGCTTGGCCAGCCGCCGCGCGGCGACGACACGGGGCGATCGGGGAGAGATCAGCTCGGGGCTGACGGGAGGCATCCTTCTTCACCTTCAGGAAATGTGCAGTGGTTCTCGGACTGCGGTGCCCCAGGCGACCCAGGGGCGCGGGGAACTGCGCGACGAGCCACGACGAACCCGCAGCCGAACGACGAGAGAGCCGACCCAACGACAGGACCCGCAAGCTGTAAGCCTGCGGGTCCTGCGGTGAACGTCGGCTAAAGCCGGCGCAGCGTCACGCGGCCTTCGGCGCGTTGACGTCCGACGGCAGCGCCTTCTGCGCCACCTCGACGAGCGCCGCGAAGGCGTTCGCGTCGTTGACCGCCAGCTCGGCCAGGATCTTGCGGTCGACCTCGATGTTCGCGGCCTTCAGACCCTGGATGAAGCGGTTGTAGGTGATGCCGTTGGCGCGGGCAGCGGCGTTGATGCGCTGGATCCACAGCTGACGGAAGTCGCCCTTGCGCTTCTTGCGGTCGTTGTAGTTGTAGACCAGCGAGTGGGTGACCTGCTCCTTGGCCTTGCGGTACAGGCGCGAACGCTGACCGCGGTAGCCGGAGGCCTGCTCGAGGATCGCCCGGCGCTTCTTGTGGGCGTTCACTGCCCGCTTGACGCGTGCCACTTTGTTTAACTCCTTGTAGCGGGGCCGTGGGTGGACTCACACGGCCCGGAATCGAATGGGTCCCGGTCCTGACGTACGGCGCTCCCGGCGGGGCGCCGGGTACGTCACTTGCCGAGAAGCTTCTTGATCTTCGCGGCGTCGCCCGGGGCCATCTCGGCGTTGCCGGTGAGGCGACGCGTCACTCGGGACGACTTGTGCTCGAGCAGGTGGCGCTTGCCGGCGCGCTCACGGAGCACCTTGCCGGAGCCGGTGACCTTGAAGCGCTTGCTGGCACCGCTGTGCGACTTGTTCTTCGGCATAGCGCCGTTCTCTCCTCGTCGGTGGCGCTCCGGTGCCCGGTCGCGAAAACCGGGCACGGTGGAGCGTCGCTCTTGTATCGGTTACTGCCTTGGGACATACGTCCCGGGTGTCACCCCAGGGCGTCAGCCCCCGGGGTCACGCTTCGGCGGAAGCCTCGGCAGGCGACGTCTCGGCCGGGGCCTCGTCGTCGTGCGCCGTGGCGTTCACAGCGCCCGGGTCCGCGGCGTTCTGCGACTTGCCCGGGTTCGCCTTCGCCTCGGCCTTGCGGGCCTCCTGCGCCTGGCGGGCCTCGGCCATCGCCTCGGTCTTCTTCTTGTGCGGACCGAGGACCATGATCATGTTGCGGCCGTCCTGCTTCGGGTTCGACTCGACGAACCCGAGGTCCTGGACGTCCTCCGCGAGGCGCTGCAGCAGCCGGTAGCCCAGCTCGGGCCGGGACTGCTCGCGACCACGGAACATGATCGTGATCTTGACCTTGTCGCCCTGCTTGAGGAACCGGACGACGTGACCCTTCTTGGTGTCATAGTCGTGCGGGTCGATCTTCGGCCGGAGCTTCATCTCCTTGATGACCGTGTGCGCCTGGTTCTTGCGCGCCTCACGGGCCTTCATGGCCGACTCGTACTTGAACTTCCCGTAGTCCATGAGCTTGCACACGGGCGGACGGGCGTTCGCCGCGACCTCAACCAGGTCGAGGTCGTACTCCTGAGCAAGCTCCAGTGCCTTCGCGAGCGGCACGATGCCGACCTGCTCGCCACTGGGACCGACAAGTCGCACCTCAGGAACGCGAATCCGGTCGTTGATGCGGGGCTCGGCGCTGATGGATCCTCCTCGGTAGCACCAACGCGGCGGTCTGGCGGACGGCCGCGTATGTCTGTGTTGTGAGACCTAACCGCGCCGAGACAGAAAAAATGCCCCGGACGATCACAGGCGGGGCTCCATACATCCGGAGCACCGCCGCGGAGACCGCGGGGCGCTTTCGGGCGGCTCCATCGTCCGTACGGAACGATGGTGGCCGCCTGACCGGTGACCCGCCGTCCCGGGGGACGGTCAGGTGGGAGATCGGAGCCTCCACTTGTGGGCCGTACACATGAGATGTCCGGCCGGTCGTCCTCCAGACTAGCAGGATCGCTTGACAACCCCTAATCGGGGAGTGGTGACCGGGCACCGCTTATCGTGTGGGGCATGAGTGAGACCCCTCCTGAGTCCCCCGACTTCGACGAGATGACCCGCGACATCGCCGAGGTCCCCGCCGTCGAGGTGATCGTGACGGTCGCCGTCAACCTAATGAGCGCCGCCGCGGTGAAGCTCGGCCTGACCGAGGAGGGCGACAAGTACAAGGACCTGGACGAGGCCCGCAAGCTGGTGCACGCCCTCGCCGGCCTGCTGGACGCGTCCGCGACCGAGATCAGCTCCTTCCACGCGGCGCCGCTGCGCGACGGCCTGAAGTCGCTGCAGCTGGCCTTCCGCGAGGCCTCGCTCGTCCCGGACGAGCCGGGCCAGGGTCCGGGCGAGAAGTACACCGGCCCGGTCTACGGCCAGCGGTAGCTCATCCGCGTACGTACAGGGGCTCGCCCGGCGGCGTCGCCTCGGCCGGCAGGACTGCCAGGTCGAGGCCGCGCACCAGGCGGGCCCTCAGCGTGTCGTCGGCGGCGAGCCGCTCGGCGACGGCACAGGCGGCCTCGGCGGGTACGGCGGCGGGGTCGAGGACCAGGGCGAGCGTGCCGTCGGCCTGTCCCGGGCCGAGGTGGGCGCGGACCACGCGCGGCTCGGCGGCGACGGCGGCGCGTACGGCGTCCCGCACGGCCGGGTCGGCGAGCGGGTCCGTCGTCGTACGGCCCTCGGCGAGGGCCAGCAGCGCGGGCCCGGTCAGTTCGAACGGCACGGGTCCGGCCAGGTCGAGGACGACCGTGTCGGCCTTCTCGTGGGCCGCGGCCTGCAGCGCCTGGTGCAGGGGTACGGCGACCGGGCGGGCCTCCGGGTCCCAGCGGGCGAGCGAGTCGGTGGAGGTGAAGGCGGGCAGCGCGGTGCGGTGTCCGGCCTTGAGCGTGGGCACGGCCATGTCGGAGGTCTTCTCGCGGCGCAGCCCGTTCTCGTCCTCCTCGACCTCGCCGAGCACGGCCACCACGGGGACCAGCAGCCGGGCGCCCTTGAGCGCCTCCAGGACGGGCCCGAGCGCGCCGCGGTCCTCGGCCCAGGCGGCGAGCGCCGCGCTCAGCCGGGGGTCGGCGGAGCCGTCGTCGTCGGAGAAGCCGGGGTCGGGAATGTTCTTGTTCGCCACGGTCCCGACCCTATCGGGGGGCGGCGCGGTGACCGCTTTCAGGGGTTTCTCAGCGAGCGGTGACCGCCCTCTCATGCGTGGCTGAGGGAAGGCACAGCCGGGGTGGCCAGCATCGCGGGCCATGGAATCCCCCGGAGCCCGTCGCCGCGTGTTCGCCTCCCTGTCGTGTCTCGCCGTGCTGGCGGCGGGTACGGCTGTGGGAGCGGCGTACGCGACGGACCCGCCCCGTTCGGGGATCCGGGCCGTGGCGGGCTCGCGGGAGGAGGCGTCGGTGGAACCGGTGGTGCGGCCCGCGACCGTGGACCGGCAGGCGCTGCTGGAGAAGGCGATCGCGGCCGTCGCCGTGCCCGAGGGGGCCCGGGTGTCGGTGGCCGTGCTGGACCTCGCCTCCGGGGAGCGCGCCGGGTACCGGGACGGCCTCTCCTTCGACACCGCCAGCATCGTCAAGGTCGACATCCTTGCCGCGCTGCTGCTCCGGGCGCAGGACACGGGGCGGTCGCTCACCGCCGCGGAGCGGGCGTACGCCACCGCGATGATCGAGCGGAGCGACAACGCGTCCGCGTCCGCGCTGTGGCGGGCCGTCGGGCGGGCGCCGGGGCTGCGGGCGGCGAACGAGCGGCTCGGGCTGACCGCCACCGTGGGCGGGGACGGCATGCTGTGGGGGCTGACGCGGACGACGGCCGCGGACCAACTGACCCTGCTGTCACAGGTGTTCGGGGAGGACTCCGCGCTGAGCGCCGCCTCTCGGGCGTATGTGCGCGGGCTGATGGGGCGGATCGCCGAGGGGCAGCGGTGGGGCGTGTCCGCCGCGGCGGACGGCTCCACGGCGTGGGCGCTGAAGAACGGGTGGCTGCCCCGGAGCACGACCGGGCTGTGGGACGTGAACAGCGTTGGGCGGGTGACGGCCGGGGGGCGGGAGTACGTGGTGGCGGTGCTGTCCGACGGGAACGGGACGCAGGCCGCGGGGGTCTCGCTGGTGGAGACGGTGGCGAAGGCGGCGGTGGGCGTGTTCGGCGGTGCCGAGGCGTCGTAGCCGCCGCGTGCCTCTCGGCTCGTCGGCCTCGGGTCAGCTCGTCGACCTACGGCCGCGCCACAGCACCACCGCCACCACCAGGAGTACCGCGCCGGTGCTGCCCGCCAGCGGGCCCGCCCAGTCGGCCGTGGTGTCCTCGGGCTCGGCGGTGTCGGGGCCGGTGCCGAAGTACTTCTCGCCGTACGACGCCGGGCGCAGGCCCTGCGGCTTCAGGCGGCCCGCCGCCTCGATGGCCGCCGCCGGGTCGATGAAGCCGTATCCGCGCGAGTCGTCGCGGCCGCCGGCCGGGGCGTCGCGGGCGGTGTCCTCCAGCAGCTTCTTGATCTGCGCCGGGGTCAGGCCGGGGTGGGCGGCCTTGATGAGCGCGACGGCGCCGGAGACGAAGGCGGAGGCGGCGGAGGTGCCCCAGCCCTCGTAGTACTTGTGGTCGGGGTCGGCGATGATCACGTCGACCCCGGGCGCGCTGACGGTGGCGTACCAGCGGCGGGTGGAGAACGAGGCGCGGGTGCCGTACTTGTCGACGGCGGTCGCGGCGATCACGCCCGGGTAGGCGGCCGGGTAGGAGATGTGGTCGCCCTTCTCGCCGCCGTTGCCGGCGGAGGCGACGACGACGGAGCCCTTCCTCAGGGCGTACTGGACGGCCTCGTCCTCCGCCGGTTCGGGGTGGGCGGACGCGGAGTCGTCGCCGAGGGAGAGGTTGATGACGTCGGCGCCGTGGTCGGCGGCCCAGCGGATGCCCTCGGCGAGGGCGTTGCCGCGGGTCTTGCGGGCGCGGCCGCGGGCCGGGTCGCCGTCCTCCAGGATGACGCGGACGGGGAGGATCTTCGCCTCGGGGGCGATGCCCATGACACCGTCGGCGCCGCCCGCGCCGTGGCCGTGCCCGGCGATGATGCTCGCCATCGCGGTGCCGTGCCGCGCCCAGGCGCGGTCGCCCTCGCCGGCCCCGAAGCCGACCAGGTCGGCGCCGGTGAGGACGTTGCCGGCGAGGTCGGGGTGGTCGGCCTCGATTCCGGTGTCCAGGACGGCGACGGTGATGCCCGCGCCCTTCGTGGTCCGCCAGACCTGCTGGGTGTGCAGGGCGTCCAGGGCCCACTGGGCGCCGCGTATGCCGTCGGCGTGCGCGGGGACGGCGGGGACGAGGACGGCGCAGGCGGCGAGGAGGCAGCCGACGAGGCCGGCCCGGCGGGTCGTACGGCTGCTCATGAGGGCTGCTCCGTGGGCTTGCTCGCGGTGGCGCGCAGGCCGCGTTCGATGCGGTCGGCCAGGCCCTGCGCCTCGTTGCCGAGGCCCGCCTGGGCCGGGGCGGTGGTGGCGCCGGGTTCGGCGGCCTCCTCGGCGGGCTGCGGGGTGTCGACGGTGCGGCCGTCGGCCCAGCCGGAGACGGCGTAGACGACGACGGGGGCGTCGGTGAGGACGGAGACGGTCCAGGAGGCACGCTGGGCGTCGCCGAAGCCGTCGGCCGCCGTGCCCTTCGCCGCGTACGGGCGCGGCATCAGGTCGGCGCGGTCGGCCAGGTCCTCCTTGTCGAAGCGGGTGCGCAGGGTGCGCATGGCGTCGGCGTCGGCGCCGGTGAAGAGGAGGCCGACGGTGGTGACGTAGCTCTGGGTGGCGTCGGTGTAGGTGGCGCGCAGCAGGCGCTCGCAGCCTGCGGGGGCGAGGGTCTTGGCCAGCAGCGGGTCGAAGGCGCCGGCGCAGCCGGAGTCGGGGGCGACGGCGATCCGGGTCCAGGTGCGGTCGGCGGCGCCGGGGCCGGCGCCCTGGCCCTGCACGGTGGGCGGGAACAGCTCGTCGACGGGGACGCTGTGCCACAGCTCGGCCGCGGTGGCGAAGGCGTCGGCGTCGGCCCGGTCGCCGGAGTCCCCGGTGAGCCAGCTGCCGGTGACGGCCCCGCCGATCAGGCCGAGACCGAGGACGAGGCAGACGGCGGCGGCCGCGCCGCGCCGGCGCCGCCGCACGCGGTACCCGGCCTCGTCGAACCGCTCCGGCTCGGCGAACGACACGACGGGCCGCACCCCGGCACCGGGCGCGCTCCAGGACAGGGCGGGGTCGGGCACCGTGGGGTGCGGCAGCGGTGCCCAGGGGCCGGCGGCGGAGGGCGCGGACGGGGCGTCGGGGTGTGCGGGCGCCGGGCCGGGGCGAGCCGAGGGCACGGAGCCGGTGCCCGGGCGGGCCGAGGTGGCGGGGGCCGTCCCGGGGTGTGCCGAGGACGCGGAGCCGGTGCCCGGGCGGGCCGAGGTACCGGGAGAGGCGCCCGGGCGGGCCGAGGCACCGGGAGAGGTGCCGGGGGCCGTCCCGGGGCGTGCCGGGGGCACAGAGCCGGTGCCCGGGCGGGCCGAGGTACCGGGAGAGGCGCCCGGGTATGCCGAGGGCGCGGAACCTGCGCCGGGACGCGCCGAGGTGGCAGGACCGGTGCCCTGGTGTGCCGAACCGGTGGGAGGCGTGCCCGGGCGGGCCGGGGGCGCGGAACCTGCGCCCGGGCGGGCCGCGTTGGAGGGAGCCGTGCCGGGGCGTGCCGGAGTCGCGGAACCTGTCCCCGGGCGGGCCGAGGTGGCAGGACCCGTGCCGTGGTGGGGCGCCGAGGGGGATGGCGCGGCGGGGTGCGTCGTCGAGCGAGGTGCTGTCCGCGCGGGGTGCGGGTCGGGCGGGACGGGGCGCAGGCGGGTCGTGGTCTCCGACGGGGTCTCCGTGGACCGGCCGGGCTGCGTGCCGCCCTCCGCGGGGCGCGGCTGGGCGCCGGTGCCGTTCTGCGGCTGCCGGGGGACGCCGCCCTGCTGCGGCGCCGGGTCACCGGAGCGCCCCGCGGCACCGGGCCGAGGGACGCCCGGCCCGGGCCGTCCTGCGGCGGGCGGGGCGTCGGGGAAGCGGGCGGAGGCGGGGGGCGGAGGCGGGTCCTGGGGGGCACCGCCCGCCGCGGGGAAGGAGCCGAACCCGGGTGTGCCGGCCGTGCCCTGGGAGGAGGCGGGGCGCCGGCCGGGCTGCGCGGGCGTGCCGGTCCGGGAGGTGCCGTCCGCCGGTGCGGCGGGGCCGCCGCGCGCGCCGGCGGTGCCGTCCGCGGGGCGGGCGCCCTCCGACAGCGCGCTGTCCGCCGGGGTCCCGGGCCGTGCCGTACCGCCCGCGGCGCGGAAACCCTCCTGCCGCGAGTCGCCCGGACGTGCCGTACCGCTGTCGGAGGCGGAGCCGTCGGGCTGGTCGGGTGCCGGACGGGGGGCTCGGTCGGGGCTGCCGGGCGGGGGTGCGGTCGGGCGCGGGGGGACCGGGGCGCGGCGTGCTTCCGTGCTCATGCACCCCCCGTTTCCTGGTCCCCGGGCCGTCGTCCTCGTGCGCGGGCCGCCCAGCGCGTACCCGACAGGCATACCCGCACGGGTGGGCGGCATCCCGGCACGGCGAGCGGCCGGAGCCGCGAACTCCGTGCGTGCGCGTCACTCTACGGGTTGTCGGTGACAGAACGGGAACCAGTCCGCACCCCCGGGGCATCTGCCCGGAACGTCCCCCTACCCTGCGGTAATCCGGCGTGGCAGGCTTCGTCCATGACTGCGCGCGCCGCCGACCGGGCCCGTTACGACCGGGCCACCGCCCATCTCGACGCCCCTGTCGCGATCGTGGACCTGGACGCCTTCGACGCCAACGCCGACGATCTGGTGCGGCGCGCGGGGGGCAAGCCGATCCGGGTCGCGAGCAAGTCCGTGCGCTGCCGGGCGCTGCTGGAACGGGTCCTCGCCCGGGACGGTTTCCAGGGGATCATGTCGTTCACGCTCGCGGAGTCGCTGTGGCTGGCCCGCTCCGGCTTCGACGACGTGCTGCTCGCCTACCCGTCCGCCGACCGGGCCGGTTACGCCGAACTCGCCGCCGATCCCAAGCTGGCCGCCGCCGTCACGGTCATGGTCGACGACGTGGCACAGCTGGACCTGATCGACGCGGCGCGCGGCGACGGGCGCGAAGTGGTGCGCGTCTGCCTGGAGTTGGACACCTCGCTGAGGCTGCTCGGCGGCCGGGTGCGGGTCGGTGCCCGGCGCTCCCCGCTGCACTCCCCCGCCGAGGTCGCCGAGCTGGCGCGGGCGGTGGCGCGGCGGCCCGGGTTCCGGGTGGTGGGGATCATGGCGTACGAGGGGCACATCGCCGGGGTCGGCGACGCGATCGCCGGACGGCCGCTGCGGTCGCGCGCGGTGCGGCTGATGCAGGCCGCGGCCCGGCGTGAACTGGCCGAGCGGCGCGCGGCGGTGGTGCGGGCGGTCCGGGCCGTCGTACCGGAGCTGGAGTTCGTCAACGGCGGCGGCACCGGCAGTGTGCAGCACACCGCCGCGGAGGACGCGGTCACCGAGATCGCCGCCGGGTCCGGGCTGTACGTGCCGCGTCTGTTCGACAACTACACGTCGTTCAGCGGCCGTCCGGCCGCGCTCTTCGCCCAGCCCGTCGTACGGCGGCCGGGGGTCGGGGTGGTGACGGTGCTGGGCGGCGGCTACCCGGCCTCGGGTGCGGCCGGCCGGGACCGGCTGCCGGTGCCGTATCTGCCGGAGGGTCTGCGGTACGACCCCCAGGAGGGGCCCGGCGAGGTGCAGACGCCGCTGCTCGGCTCGGCCGCGGACGACCTGCTGATCGGCGACAAGGTGTGGTTCCGGCACGCCAAGGCCGGTGAGCTGTGCGAGCGGTTCGACGTGCTGCACCTGGTGACGGGGGACGCCGTGACGGACACCGTGCCGACCTACCGGGGCGAGGGCCGCACGTTCCTCTGAGCGGGCGTCAGCTGCCGGGGCCGATGCTGCTGCCCACGCCGCCGCCCGTGTCCGCGTCGCCGACGGGGCGGATGCCGCGGGTGATGCGGTCCATGAGGGACAGCGGCGGCCCGTCGGGGCCGGCGTCGAAGACCAACCGGACGAGGACCGGCGCGCCGGTGCCGACGCTGGACGGGAAGGCCAGCGACTGGACGTACCCGCCGGGGCCCTTCTCGGTGGTGACCCGCCAGCGCACGTAGTAGCCGGCCCGGCCCGCGACGGCGATCTGGCCGGAGCCGACGACCCGGTGGGAGACGAGGCCGCCGAAGGGGCGCCGGCCGAGCCGGTCCTCGTCGTACGCCTCGCCGGCCACGGTCGCGATGTCGCTCTCCGCCAGGGCCTTGGGGGTGGTGGCGTCGGTCGCGGTCGCGGTGCGCGAGAAGACCCGGCCGTGGCGGCACAGGCCGGGGTCGCCGGGGCAGTCGTAGGTGCCGTCGGTGCTCATGACGAGGTCGGGGTCGGCGGCCTCCCGCGGGCGGATCCAGCCGTCCGGCAGCGGCAGGGTGATGCCGTTGAGCTGGTCCACGACGACGGCCGGGTCGTCGGCCGGGGGCGGTACGGACGACGGGGGCACGCTGGTGGGCGGGGTGATGGGCGGCGCGGAGGTGCCGGTCGCCGGGGCGGTGGCCGCCCGGGTGCCGCCGCCCGTGCCCCCGTCGCCGCCGTCGTCGCGGCCGAGGAGGAACGCGCCGGTGCCGATCGCGCCGGCCAGCACGGCACCGGCCACGGTGAGGGCGACGGCCCTGGCCCGCCCGGAACCGCCTCGGGGGCCGGCGGGCTGCCCCGGCCCCGCCTGGTGCGGGGCGAACGGCGCGGGCGTGGGCGGCACCGGTGCCTGGGGCGCGCGCCGGTGGTCGGTCCAGGCCGTGCCGTCCCACCAGCGCTCCACGTGCGGGGCCGACGGGTCGCGGTACCAGCCGGGCGGGGGCGTCATGCTCATCCCGGCACTGTAGGCCGCGGCCTCGTACCCCCCTACAGCGGTGTGACGTACGCCCCGGAGATACCGCCGTCGACGAGGAAGTCGGTGGCGTTGACGAACGAGGAGTCGTCGCTGGCGAGGAAGGCGACCGCGGCGGCGATCTCCTCGGCCTCGGCGAACCGGCCGAGCGGGATGTGCACGAGGCGCCGCGCGGCCCGCTCCGGGTCCTTGGCGAACAGCTCCTGCAGCAGCGGGGTGTTGACCGGGCCGGGGCACAGGGCGTTGACGCGGATGCCCTCGCGGGCGAACTGCACGCCGAGTTCGCGGGACATGGCGAGGACGCCGCCCTTGGAGGCGGTGTAGGAGATCTGGGAGGTGGCGGCGCCCATCCGGGCCACGAAGGACGCGGTGTTGATGATGGAGCCCTTGCCCTGGCGCCGCATGTACGGCAGGGCGGCCTTGCAGCACAGGTAGACGGAGGTGAGGTTGACCTCCTGGACGCGCTTCCAGGCCTCCAGGCCGGTCTCCAGGATGGAGTCGTCGTCGGGCGGGGAGATACCGGCGTTGTTGAAGGCGATGTCGACGCTGCCGTAGGTGTCGTACGCCGCCTTGAACAGCGCCTCGACCTGCTCGGGGTCGGTGACGTCGACCTTCACGAACAGCCCGCCGACCTCTTCGGCGGCGGCCTTGCCGCGGGCCTCGTCGACGTCGCCGCAGACGACGTGGGCGCCCTCGGAGGCGAGCCGGCGGGCGCTCGCGAGGCCGATGCCGCTGCCGGCTCCGGTGACGACGGCGGTACGGCCGACGAGACGACGGCACACGTTCTGTTCGGTCTGCTCGGTCACTGTGCGGGGCCCTCCGTGCTGATGAAGACGTTCTTGGTCTCGGTGAAGGCGGTCAGGGCGTCGGGGCCGAGTTCCCGGCCGAGGCCGGACTGCTTGAAGCCGCCGAACGGGGTCCAGTAGCGGACGCTGGAGTGGGAGTTGACGGACAGGTTCCCGGCGCGCACCGCCTGGGAGACGCGCAGGGCGCGGCCGACGTCGCGGGTCCAGACGGAGCCGGACAGGCCGTAGTCGGTGGCGTTGGCGAGGCGGACCGCCTCGGCCTCGTCCTCGAAGGGCAGGACGACGGCGACCGGGCCGAAGACCTCCTCGACGGCCACGCGCGCGCGGGGGTCGACGTCGGTGAGGACGGTGGGCGGGAACCAGAACCCGGGGCCCTCGGGGGCCTTGCCGCGGATGCCGGGGGCGTCCGGGTCGACGTAGGAGCGGACCCGGTCGAGCTGGGTACGGGAGATCAGCGGGCCCATCTGGGTGCTCTCGTCGGCCGGGTCGCCCACGAGGACGGACTCGATCGCGGGCGCCAGCAGGGCGAGGAAGCGGTCGTACACCGAGGCCTGGACGAGGATGCGGGTGCGGGCGCAGCAGTCCTGGCCGGAGTTGTCGAGGAAGGACATGGGGGCGGCGGCCGCGGCGGCCTCCAGGTCGGCGTCGGCGAAGACGAGGTTGGGGCTCTTGCCGCCGAGTTCGAGGGTGACGCGCTTGAGCTGTGCCGCCCCCTTGGCCAGCACCTGCTTGCCCACGGCCGTCGACCCCGTGAAGACGATCTTGGCGACGCCGGGGTGTTCGACGAGCGCGTCGCCCGCGACCGGCCCGTGCCCCGGCAGCACCTGGAAGATGCCCTCGGGCAGTCCGGCGGCGAGGGCGAGTTCGGCGAGGCGCAGGGCGGTGAGCGGGGTGGTCTCGGCGGGCTTGAGGATCACCGCGTTGCCGGCGGCCAGCGCGGGGGCCGTGCCCCAGGCCGCGATCGGCATGGGGAAGTTCCACGGGGCGATGACGCCGACCACGCCGAGGGGTTCGAGGATCGTCACGTCGAGCCCGCCGGGCACCGGGATCTGGCGGCCGGTCAGCCGCTCCACTCCCCCGGCGGCGTAGTCCAGCAGGTCGCGGACGTTGCCCGCCTCCCAGCGGGCGTTGCCGATGGTGTGCCCGGCCTCGCGGACCTCCAGCAGCGCCAGCTCCTCCAGGTGGGCGTCGACGGTGGCGGCGAACCGGCGCAGCAGCCGGGCCCGGTCGCCGGGCGGCAGCGCGGCCCAGCGGGTCTGGGCCCGGGCGGCGCGGGCGACGGCGGCGTCCACGTCGGCGGGGACGGCGGCGGGGACGGTGGCGACGACTTCCTCGGTGGCGGGGTTGAGCACCCGCAGCTCGGGCTGGGGCAGCTGGTGGGACTGGGGGGACTGGTCGGACAAGGGGGGCCTCACATGCGTTCGAAGGAGCGGCGCAGCTCCCAGTCGGTGACCGCGGCGTCGAAGGCGTCCAGTTCGACCCGCGCCATGTTGCGGTAGTGCGCGACGACGTCGTCCCCGAAGGCGGCCTTGGCCAGGGCGCTGTTCTCCCACAGCTCGGCGGCCTCCCGCAGGGTGGTGGGGACGTGCGCGTAGCCGGCGGTGTAGGCGTTGCCGGGGCAGGGTTCGGGCAGCTCCAGCTTGTGCTCGACGCCGTGCAGGCCGGCCGCCACCATCGCGGCGACGGCGAGGTGCGGGTTGACATCGCCGCCGGGCAACCGGTTCTCGAAGCGCAGGGAGCGGCCGTGGCCGACGACGCGCAGCGCGCAGGTGCGGTTGTCGTGGCCCCAGGCGACGGCGGTCGGGGCGAAGGAGCCCGGCTGGAACCGCTTGTAGGAGTTGATGTTCGGGGCGTACAGCAGGGTGAACTCGCGCAGCGCGGCGAGCTGTCCGGCGAGGAAGTGCCGCATGAGGTCGGACATGCCGCCGCCGTCTGCCGCCATGGCGTTGGTCCCGGCGGCGTCGGCGAGGGAGAGGTGGATGTGGCAGGAGTTGCCCTCGCGCTCGTTGTACTTGGCCATGAAGGTGAGCGAGACGCCCTCCTGCGCGGCGATCTCCTTGGCGCCGGTCTTGTAGATCGCGTGCTGGTCGCAGGTGACGAGGGCCTCGGCGTAGCGGAAGGCGATCTCGTGCTGTCCGGGGTTGCACTCGCCCTTGGCGGACTCGACGGTCAGCCCGGCGCCCGCCATCTCGTTGCGGATCCGCCGCAGCAGGGGCTCGATGCGGCCGGTGCCGAGGATGGAGTAGTCGACGTTGTACTGGTTGACCGGGGTGAGGCCGCGATAGCCGGCGTCCCAGGCCTGCTCGTAGGTGTCCCGGAAGACGATGAACTCCAGCTCGGTGCCGACCTGCGCGGTCAGCCCGAGACCGGCGAGGCGGTCCAGCTGGCGGCGCAGGATCTGGCGGGGCGCGGCGGTGACGGGCGAGCCGTCGTCCCACGCGAGGTCGGCGATCACCAGGGCCGTGCCGGGGTTCCAGGGCACGCGGCGCAGGGTGGCGAGGTCGGGCCGCATCGCAAAGTCGCCGTATCCCCGCTCCCAGGAGGACATCTCGTACCCGTCGACGGTGTTCATGTCGGCGTCGACGGCGAGGAGGTAGTTGCAGCCCTCGGTGCCGTGCCGGAGCACCTCGTCGAGGAAGAAGCGGGCGGCGAACCGCTTGCCCTGGAGGCGGCCCTGCATGTCGGGGAAGGCCAGGACGACGGTGTCGATCTCACCGCCGGCGACGAGGGCGTGCAGCTCCTCGACGCCGAGCGGGGCGGTGCGGTCTGCCACGGGAGGGCCTCCTACGGGCGTCGGTGCGCTGCCAGGTCGTGTCCGACTTTGCGGACACGGCCTGGGGCCGGGCCGGGAGACTTAAGGTATTGCCGGGAACCATTGGTTGGGAAGGGGGCGCGACGGCATGCCGGAGGGATCGAGGCGCGGCGCGGCGGACCGTCTCGCGCCCGTGCTGCGGCCGGTGCGGGCGGGCAACGGCTTCGAGGAGGCGCTGGAGCAGATCCTCCAGGTCGTGCGCCTCGGTCTGGTGCCGGCGGGCGGGCGGCTGCCGGCCGAGCGGGAGCTGGCGGAGCGGCTGGGGGTGAGCCGGGTGACGCTGCGGGAGGTGCTGAAGGTCCTCCAGGACCAGGGGCTGGTGGAGTCCCGGCGGGGCCGCTACGGCGGCACGTTCGTGCTGTCGCGCACCGAGACGCCCGGGGCGGCCGAGCTGCGCCGGCGGATCGCCGAGGTCGACGTCGAGGACGTGTTGCGGTTCCGGGAGGTGCTGGAGGTGGGCGCGGCGGACCTGTGCGCGGGCCACGGGCTGACCAGGGAGCAGGCGGAGCGGCTGCGCCGGGCCCTGGACGGCACGCACGAGGCGCCCCTGTCCGACTACCGCCGCCGCGACACGCTCTTCCACCTCACCCTGGCCGAACTGAGCGGCTCACCGTCGCTCACGGCCCAGTACGCGGCGGTACGGGCCACGGTGAACGACCTCCTGGACTGCATCCCCCTGCTGGTGCGCAATCTGGAGCACTCGCAGCGCCAGCACACGGCGCTGGTGGAGGCGGTTCTCGACGGCGACGCGGACGGGGCACGGGAGATCATGCGGGAGCACTGCGCGGGGACGGCGGCGCTGCTGCGGGGGTTTTTGACCTGAGGGGCGTGCCGGACGCAGGGCGGCATGCACAAAGGTTCGCAGGTGTTCCATTGGGTAGGGACGGAGCGGGAGGAGGGCGCGTGGCATGGCTGACAGGCCGCTGATCGGGGTGAGCACGTACCTGGAGTCCGGGACGCGCTGGGGGGTGTGGGAGCTGGAGGCGGCGCTGCTGCCGGCCGGCTACCCGCGGCTGGTCCAGCGGGCGGGCGGCCTGGCCGCGATGCTCCCGCCCGACGACCCGGCCCGGGCCGCCGCGACGGTGGCCCGCCTGGACGGCCTGGTGATCGCGGGCGGCCCCGACGTGGATCCCGTCCACTACGGCGCCGAGCGCCACCCGCGCACGGGTGCGCCGGCCCGGGAGCGGGACGCGTGGGAACTGGCGCTCACGGAGGCGGCGTTGGCGGCCGGGCTGCCGCTGCTGGGTGTCTGCCGGGGCATGCAGGTGCTGAACGTGGCGCTGGGCGGCACGCTCACCCAGCACATCGAGGGCCACGTCGGGACGCCCGGCGTCTTCGGCCGCCACCTGGTCAAGCCGGTCCCCGGCACCCGTTACGCCGCCCTGGTCCCCGAGGAGACCTCGGTCCCCACCTACCACCACCAGTGCGTGGACCGCCTGGGCAGAGGCCTGCTCGCGTCGGCCCACGCGGAGGACGGCACGGTGGAGGCGATCGAACTCCCCGAGCGGGAGGGCTGGGTGGTGGGCGTGCAGTGGCATCCGGAGATGGGAGAGGACGAGAGGGTGATGCGGGCGCTGGTGGAGGCGGCGGGTCTCAGCTGACCGCCCCGGGGGACGGTGGCCCCTCAGCCGACCGAGTCCGGTGGGCGGGTGGGCAGACGCGAGCGCGTCAGCGACAGCAGGTCCCGCGCCGGCCCCGCCGGCCGCCGCCCCGCCGGCCACACCGCTCGCAGTGCCCGCCCCAGCGCCACCCCGTCCACCGGCACGCTCACCAGCCGCCGCATCCCAAGCTCCTCCCCCACCGCCAGCTCGCTCAGGACCGCCGGCCCGGCCCCGCTCTCCGCCGCCGCCTTCACCGCGGTCGTCGAGGACAGCTCGATCAGCGGCCGGGCCAGCCCCAGCCCGACCCCGCCCAGCGCGGCGTCCAGCACCTGCCGTGTCCCGGAGCCCTTCTCCCGCAGGATCAGCGGCGTGGCCGCCAGCTCCTCGGCCGGCACCGGCCGCCGGCGCCGCGCCCAGGCGTGCCCGGGTGCCGCGACGACGATGAGCCGGTCCTGGGCGATGACCACGGAGTCCAGCCCGCCCGGCACGGTCAGCCCCTCCACGAACCCCAGGTCCGCCTCGTCGGCCAGCAGCCGCTCGGCGACCGCCGCGGAGTTCCCGGCGAGCAGCGACACGGCGGTGTCGGGCCGCTGGGCGCGCAGCGCGAGCAGCCACCCGGGCAGCAGGTACTCGGCGATGGTCATGCTGGCGGCGACCCGCAGGCGCGAGTCGCGGCGGTCGCGCAGCGCCTGCGCCCCGGCGTCGAAGGCCTCCGCGGCCTCCACGACCCGCCGCGCCCAGTCGGTGACCAGCGCGCCGGCGTCGGTGAGCCGGGAGCCGCGCGGCGAGCGGTCGACCAGGGCGACGCCGAGCTGGCGTTCCATCGAGCGGATACGGCTGCTCGCGGCGGGCTGGGTGATGCCGACCTCGCGTGCGGCGGCGCCGAGGCTGCCCAGCCGGGCCACGGCGAGCAGCAGTTCCAGCGCCCCCAGATCGGGCACCCGGTGCGCCAGCGACCCGCCGGGCGGGGCTCCCGCGCCGCCGGTTCCGCCCGTCCCGCCCGACGTACCCGACGTGCCCCTCGCCCCGCTCGCACCGCTGCTCATAAGGCCAGTTTATGCCCTCATAGACGCGTCCTCCCTGGTGGGAGCCCCGCCGGTCCGCGACCGTGGGAAGCATGGTCACCGCAGTCCGTCACCTGGGCCCCAACTGGTACGCCGCCGTCATGGGCACCGCCGTCGTCGCCACCGCCGGCGCCGCGCTCCCCGTGCCCCTGCCCGGTCTGCGCACCGTGTGCACCGCCGTGTGGGCCCTGTCGCTGCTGATGCTGGTGGCCCTGCTCGCCGCCCGTGCCTTGCACTGGCGGCACCACCGGGACCAGGCCCGCGCCCATCTGCTCGACCCGGCGGTCGCCCCGTTCTACGGCTGCCTGGCGATGGCCCTGCTGGCGGTGGGCGGCGGCACGCTCACCGTCGGCCGCGACTGGATCGGCGCCCGGGCGGCCGTCGCCGTGGACGCCGTGCTGTTCGGCGCGGGGACGGTGACCGCGCTGACGGCGGCGGTGGCGGTGCCGTACCTGATGGCCGTACACCACCCGGCGCGGCACCGGCTCGACGCCGCGCAGGCCTCGCCGGTGTGGCTGCTGCCGCTGGTCGCCCCGATGGTGGCCGCGGCGGTCGGTCCGTCGCTGGTGCCGCACCTTCCGGCGGGGCAGCCCCGCGAGACGCTGCTGCTGGCGTGTGTCGCCCTGTTCGGGCTGAGTCTGCTGGCGGTGCTGCTGATGCTGCCGCTGGTCTTCGCCCGGCTGGTCACCGGCGGCCCGCTGCCGCTCGCCCTGACCCCGACGCTGTTCCTGGTGCTCGGTCCGCTCGGGCAGTCCACGACCGCGGTCGGCAGGTTCGCGGACACCGCCCCCGGGGTCGTGCCCGGCGCCACCGCGGACGGTTTCTCCGCGCTCGCGGTGCTGTACGGCGTACCGGTCATGGGTTTCGCGCTGCTGTGGCTGTGCCTGGCGACCGCGCATGTGCTGCGGGCCCGCCGGGACGGGATGCGGTTCGCGATGACGTGGTGGGCGTTCACCTTCCCCGTCGGCACCTGCGTCACGGGCGCGGAGGCGCTGTCCCGGCACACCGGGCTGGCCGTCTTCGACGGTCTCGCGGTGGTCCTGTACGGCGTGCTGGTGGCCGCGTGGGTCGCCGCGGCGGCGGGCACGGTCCGCGGGCTGCTCAGCGGCGCACTGCTCGCAGCGCCGCGCCCAGCACCCGTGGCGCTTCGGTCAGTGACGGCCCGTACCACGTCAGGTGCCGCCCGCTGACCAGCGCACAGCGCAGTCCGGGGAAGGCCTCGGGTCCGTCGTCGGCGGAGAAGCGGTAGGGCTCGTCGGGCAGCACGACCAGGTCCGGTGCCGCGGCCCGCAGCTCCTCCAGGGGGACGCGCGGGTAGCGGTCGGGGTGGCCGCGGTACAGGTGGTCGACGCCGAGGCGGGCGAGGACGTCTCCGGCGAAGGTGTCCCGGCCGAGCACCATCCAGGGCCGCCGCCAGATCGGCACCACGGCGGTCGTACGGCCCTCGGACGGCACCGGCGCCTGCCAGGCGGCCTCCGCCTCGTCGAGCCAGCGCGGCCGTCCGCGCACCCCGCAGGCGGCGACGACCCGGTCGAGTTCGCGGAACGCCTGCGGCACCCCGCGCACTTCGGTGACCAGCACCTCCACGCCTCCCGCGCGCAGCTCGGCGAGGTCGGGGGCGCGGTTCTCCTCCTCGTTGGCGAGGACGAGGTCGGGGGCGAGGGCGAGGATCCGCTCCGTCTTCGGGTTCTTGGTGCCGCCGACGCGGGCGACGTCGAGGCCGGCCGGGTGGCTGCACCAGTCGGTCGCGCCGACCAGGACCCCGGGCGCCGAGGCGGCCACCGCCTCGGTCAGCGACGGCACCAGGGAGACGACCCTCACGGCCGGGGCCGGTCCCGTACCGCCTCGATGTGCTCGGCGACGGCGACGACGACGAGCCGGGTGTCGGAGACGGTGGCCCGCCAGCGGTGCCGTACCCCGCCGGTGAGGTAGAGGCTGTCGCCGCGGCCCAGCCGGTAGGCGCGGCCCTCGGCCTCGATCTCGACGGCGCCCTCGGCGACGTACATCAGCTGGTCGTTGCGGAACTGGAACTCGCGGCCGGCGTCGTGGTCGCCGGTGAACTCCTGGGCGTGCATCTGGTGGTGACCGCGCACCAGGGACCGTACCCGCGGCTCGGGGCCGGGCTCGCCGGGCTCGGCGCGGACGACGTCGACGCTGCACGCCGGGTCGGCGGCGGCGAGGAGTTCGACGGCGGTGGTGCGCAGCGCGTCGGCCACCCGCTCCAGCGAGCTCTGGCTGGGCCGGGCCCGGTCGTTCTCCACCTGGCTCAGGAAGGGCACGGACAGGCCGCTGCGTGCGGCGACGACGGCGAGGGTGAGCTCCAGGGCCCGGCGCCGTCGCCGCACGGCCGCGCCCACGCGCAGGGGCTGTTCTTTGTGGTCGCCCATCGCTCCGGCTCCCTCCTTCGCTCGTCGTTCGGTCGGGGTTGGTCGGGGTTGGGTCGTTGTTCGTGCATCGGTTGCGGGGTGCACCGCTTCTGAGGAGTTCTCTGCACCCTACGCATGTTCGGCAAACCGTTTCATGCGCCTGTCACATCGAGGACACGCTGGGGGCGCTACGACCTCACAGTTCGCGCCAGCTGATCGGCACCGGCCTCACCCTCCTCCGGGTCACCGGGTCCCCTGTTCGGTTCAATGCGCACGGCATCGCCCGTGTTCCCGCGCCGGTGCCGGCCCGGGCTCCGGCGAGGGCATCGCTCTGCGTGGTTGGCCGGATCCTTGCCGTGCCCTTTTGGCGCGCCCTTAGGGCTGGCCGCGTCTGTCCAGGAACGACCCGAGGGGCGGGCCGGGCCACGCGGTCAGGGGGCGTGGGCGGCCCACCCCTCGGGGGATGGGGGCGCGGCGGCTGCCGCGGCTACTGCCGGGTCATCCGGCCGGGGATGTCCGGGTGGTGCTCCAGCCAGGCGGTGACGGCCTCGTCCTCGTGGCCCTGGCCGCGGCGCTGGATCTCGGCCTCCAGACTGCCGAGCTCGTCCTCGCTCATCCGGAAGTTCTTGATCCACTTCGTGAGCTGGGGGTAGCGCTCGGGGAACTCCTCGTTGGCGATGGTGCGGATGGTGTCGCCCTCGCCGAAGAGCTTCCTGTCGTCGGTCAGCTTGGTGAGGTCGTACCGGCTGTACGCCCAGTGCGGTGACCACAGGACGACGGCGACGGGCTCCTTCTCGGCGTAGGCCCGCTTGAGTTCGGCGAGCATCGCCGGGGTGGAGCCGTCGACGACCTTGTACTCCTTGTCCAGGCCGTAGCCGGGCAGGACCTTGGTCTTGAGCAGGTTCATCTCGCCGGTGCCGGGCTCGATGCCGATGATCTTCCCGTCGAACCGGTCGGCCTTGCCCTTGAGGTCGGCGAGGGACTTCACGTCCTTGACGTAGGACGGCACCGCGATCTCCAGGGAGGTGGGCGAGTACCAGGAGCCGAGGTCCTTCAGCCGGTCCTTGCTCTTGTCCCAGAAGTTGGCCTGCGCGTACGGCAGCCAGGCGTCGAAGTTGACGTCGAGGTCGCCGGAGGCGAGGCCGGTGTAGACGGGGCCGACGTCCATCTGCTTCAGGTTCAGCCGGTAGCCGCGGCGCTCCAGCACGTGCTTCCACAGGTGGGTGACGGCGACGTCCTCGTCCCAGGGGAACCAGGCCACGTCGACGGGCCGCTTCGTCTCGGCGGCGGCCTGTCCGCCGGGCACGGGGGCGAGCTTGTCGACGAGGCCGGGGTTCTTCTTCAGCCAGGCGCGCACGGCGTCCTGCTGCTTGCCCTTGCCGGCCTTGTTGATCTCGGCTTCGAGGCTGGTGAGCTGCTTCTCGTCGAGCTTGAAGCCCTTCAGCCACTTCGCGACGACGGGGTTGTCGCCGGCGAAGCCCTGGCGGGCGAGGGTGTGCACGCCGTCGCCCTTGCCCCAGGCGCCCTTGGGGTCCTTCAGCTTCTTCAGGTCGTAGTCGTTGTACGCCCAGTGCGGCGACCAGAGCGGGACGACGATCGGTTCCTTCTTGCCGTAGGCCCGCTTCAGCTCGGCCAGCATGGCCGGGGTGGAGCTGTCGACGACCTTGTACTCCTGGTCCAGGCCGTACGCCTTGAGGACCTTGCTCTTCAGCAGGGCGGTCTCGCCGGCGCTGGACTCGATGCCGGTGATCTTCCCGCCGAACCGGGCCGCCTTGCCCTTGAGGTCGGCCAGCGTGTCGATGTCCTTCATGTACGCCGGGACGGTCAGCTCCAGGGAGGTGGGGCCGTACCAGGTGCCCAGGTCGTCCAGGCGGTCGCCGTACTTCTTCCAGTACTGGGCGTGGGTGGTGGGCAGCCAGGCGTCGGTCTGGAAGTCGACGTTGCCGGAGGCGAGGGACGTGTAGAGCGGTCCGGCGTCGAACTGCTTGGCGTCGACCTGGTAGCCGCGCTGTTCGAGGATCTCCTTCCACAGGTAGGTGGAGGCGACGCCCTCGTCCCAGGGGATGTAGCCGATGGTGACCTTCTTGCCCTGCCCGACGTCCTTGCCGCCGGTGACGGCCGTGGGGGCGCTGCCGGAGCCGCCGAACACGCCCATGCCGCCGGCGACGAGGCCGAGGACGACGACACCGACCATGGCGATCTGGGGGCGGGGCCGGTAGGACCAGATCCGCAGTCCGCCCGCGGCGGCACGCGCGCGTGCGGCGGCGCGGCGGCCGAGCGGGGAGACCTGGGTGCCCAGCGCGCTGGTCATGCGGTCGAGGTAGATCGCGAGGATGACGATGGCGACACCGGCCTCGGAGCCGAGGCCCACGTCGAGCTGGCCGATGGCCTCGTTGACGTCGCCGCCGAGGCCGCCGGTGCCGACCATGCCGGCGATCGCGGCCATGGACAGGCCGAGCATGATGACCTGGTTGACGCCGGCCATGACGGTGGGCAGCGCCAGCGGCAGCTGGACCCGCAGCAGGGTGTCGCGGGGCGTGGTGCCGAAGGCCTCGGCGGCCTCCACCAGTTCCCGGTCGACCTGGCGGATGCCCAGCTCGGTCATGCGCACGCCTGGGGCGAGCGCGAAGATCAGGGTGGCGACGATGCCGGCGGAGGCGCCGGTGCCG
Source organism: Streptomyces griseosporeus (assembly GCF_014656055.1). Lineage (GTDB taxonomy): Bacteria > Actinomycetota > Actinomycetes > Streptomycetales > Streptomycetaceae > Streptomyces > Streptomyces griseosporeus. The sequence goes on along the minus strand of NZ_BNBR01000007.1, from coordinate 216,314 downwards.
AAGAACAGGATCGCCGGGATGAGGTAGATCATCGCGGGCAGCGTCTGCATGAAGTCGAGCACCGGCCGCACCAGGGCGCTGACCCGGTCGGAGCGGGCGGCCCAGATGCCCACGGGCACCGAGATCACCAGGGCGATGACGGTGGCGACGAGGACGAGCGCGAGGGTCACCATCGCGTCGTCCCACAGGTCGAGGGAGTCGATGAAGGCGAAGCCCACGAAGGTGAGGACTCCGGCGAGGGTGCCGCGCAGCCAGAAGGCGAGCACGGCGAGGATGCCGGCGAGCAGCAGCGGCTCGGGCGCCTGGAGGACGGCTTCGAGGGCGTCGTAGGCGCCGGTGAAGACGGTCTTGAGGAACTCGAAGAGCCAGGAGACGTGGTTCAGCAGCCAGTCGACCGCGTCGTTGACCCAGTCGCCGAGGGGGATCCTAGGCATGGACGACCACCTTCTCCCCGCCCTTGTCCCGCCGGTTCTCGCAGGTGCCGGGGGTGCCCTGCTCGTCGCCGAGGAAGCCGACGAGGCGCTGCCGCGGCACGACGCCGACGAGCTTGCGCCGGCCGTCCCGCCGGCCGTCCAGGACCGCGACGGCGTGCGGGACGCGGGCGCTGATCGCGCACAGCTCGGTGAACGGTGTGTCGGGGGTGGCGGTCTCACAGGCGCAGTCGGCCTCGTCGCCGCGGACGTCGCGGTCCATGACGGCACCGGCGGTCAGCACGCGGGAGCGGTCGACGTCCTGGGTGAAGGAGGCGACGTAGTCGTCGGCGGGGCGCACGAGGATGTCCTCGGCCGTGCCGGTCTGCACGATGCGGCCGTCGCGCATGACGGCGATGCGGTCGCCGAGCCGCATGGCCTCGTTGAGGTCGTGCGTGATGAAGACGATGGTCTTCTTCAGCGTCTTCTGCAGTTCCAGCAGCTGGTCCTGCATGTCGCGGCGGATCAGCGGGTCCAGCGCGCTGAAGGACTCGTCCATCAGCAGCAGGTCGGCGTCGGTGGCCAGGGCGCGGGCGAGGCCCACGCGCTGCTGCATGCCGCCGGACAGCTCGTCGGGCCAGGACTTCTCCCAGCCGGCCAGGCCGCACAGGGCGAGCGCCTCGTCGGCGCGGCGTTCGCGCTCGGCGCGGGGCACGCCCTGCACTTCCAGGCCGTAGGCGGCGTTGTCACGGACGCTGCGGTGCGGGAAGAGCGCGAAGTGCTGGAAGACCATGCTGATCTTGGTCGAGCGGACCTTGCGCAGCTCGCGGCCGGAGAGCGCGGTGAGGTCCTGTCCGTCGAAGCGGACGTGGCCCGCGGTCGGCTCCAGCAGTCCGTTCAGCATGCGCAGCAGCGTGGACTTGCCGGACCCGGACAGGCCCATCACGACGAAGATCTGGCCCGGGTCGACGGTGAAGGAGGCGTCGATGACGGCGGCGGTGGTGCCGTCCGCGCGCAGCTGCTCGCGGTCGGCTCCGTCGCGCAGCCGTCGGACTGCCTCCTGGGGTCGTCTCCCGAACACCTTGTACAGATGCTCGGCCTCCAGCCTTGATGACACAGGTACCTCTTGGTCTCGACGACAACGACAGGAGCGAGGCCCGCTGCGCCCGTCCAGACGGTTGAATGTGCAACCGGCATCGCTCCGACGCGGCGCCTGCCCTCTTGCCCCCGGCACAAACGCACAAGTGGGCCAGTTCACGGCGGTGCGCCTGACGCAACGCGTTGCACCGCGACGGCCGCTGTCGGTGCCGTGCGGCATGATGCGAACGTGACCGGACGACTGATGCTCCTCGACACCGCCTCGCTCTACTTCCGCGCCTATTTCGGCGTCCCGGAGTCCGTGAAGGCCCCGGACGGCACGCCGGTGAACGCCGTGCGCGGGCTGCTGGACTTCATCGACCGCCTGGTGAAGGACCACCGGCCGGGGCACCTGGTGGCCTGCATGGACGCCGACTGGCGGCCGCAGTGGCGGGTGGAGCTGATCCCCTCCTACAAGGCGCACCGGGTGGCCGAGGAGCACGCGGCGGGCCCGGACGAGGAGGAGGTGCCGGACACGCTGTCGCCGCAGGTGCCGGTGATCGAGGCGGTCCTGGACGCGCTCGGCATCGCCCGCGTCGGCGTCGAGGGGTACGAGGCGGACGACGTGATCGGCACGTTCACCGCGCGGGCGAAGGGCCCGGTCGACATCGTCACCGGCGACCGCGACCTGTACCAGCTGGTGGACGACGCGCGCGGGGTGCGGGTGCTGTACCCGCTCAAGGGCGTGGGGACGCTCCAGACGACCGACGAGGCGATGCTGCGCGAGAAGTACGGCGTCGACGGCCCCGGCTACGCGGACCTGGCGCTGCTGCGCGGCGACCCGAGCGACGGCCTGCCGGGCGTGCCCGGCATCGGCGAGAAGACGGCGGCGAAGCTGCTGGCCGAGTTCGGTGACCTGGCCGGGATCATGGCGGCCGTGGACGATCCGAAGGCGAAGTTGACGCCGTCGCAGCGCACCCGGCTGAGGGAGGCGCGGCCGTACGTCGCCGTGGCGCCGCGCGTGGTGAAGGTCGCCGACGACGTCCCGCTGCCCGAGGTCGACACGGCGCTGCCGCACGCCCCGCGCGACCCGGCGGCGCTGCGGGAGCTGGCGGTGCGCTGGGGGCTGGGCGGGTCACTGGAGCGGCTGCTGACCACCCTGGGCGCGTAGCCAAGCGTGCCGCCGGGGGGACTGCTCCGCCGCCCCTCGGGAAGTCGGTCACCGAGGGGCACCTCACGGACTTCTGATCGGAAAGGCGTTCACTTGGGCGAGAGATGCTAACTTAGGTAAGCCTAAGCATGGAGCGCATGGGAGGCCGTCATGGCAGAACGTCCGGCACGCGGGCCGCGCAGGACCCACTCGGCGCAGGTCGTGCGCACGGAGCGGCTGACCCCGCACATGCAGCGCGTGGTCCTCGGCGGCGAGGGACTGGCCGAGTTCACGGCGGGCACCTGCACCGACCACTACGTCAAGCTGCTGTTCGCGCCGGAGGGCGTCACCTACCCGGAGCCGTTCGACCTGGAGCGGATCCGCGCGGAGCTGCCCCGCGAACAGTGGCCGGTGACCCGCACGTACACCGTGCGCTCCTGGGACCCGGAGCACCGCGAGCTGACGCTGGACTTCGTGCTCCACGGCGACGAGGGCCTCGCAGGCCCGTGGGCGGCGCGGGTCCGGCCGGGCGAGACGATCCGCTTCATGGGCCCCGGCGGCGCGTACGCCCCCGACGCGGGCGCCGACTGGCATCTGCTCGCCGGTGACGAGAGTGCGCTGCCCGCGATCGCCGCCGCGCTGGAGGCGCTGCCCGAGGGCGCCGTCGCCCATGCGTTCATCGAGGTGGCCGGGCCGGAGGAGGAGCAGAAGATCGACTCCGACGTGGACATCGTCTGGCTGCACCGCGGCGACCGGCGGCTCGGGGAGCGGCTCGTGGAGGCCGTGCGCGCGCTGGAGTTCCCGGCGGGCCGGGTGCACGCGTTCGTGCACGGCGAGGCGCACTGCGTGAAGGAGCTGCGCCGGCTGCTGCGGGTGGAGCGCGAGGTGGCCCGCGAGGACCTGTCCATCTCCGGCTACTGGCGTCTCGGCCACACCGAGGACGGCTGGCAGGCCTCGAAGCGGGAGTGGAACGCCCGCGTGGAGGCCGAGCAGGAGGGCACCGCGTCGGCCGCGTGACGCCGGGCGCCGTACCCTGGGCGGCGGCGGGACGCCGTACCGCCGGGCGGCGCCGACCGCCGTTATCCCGGATCCCCGGCCCTGGACCCCGATGAGACGCCGCACGCCCGCACCGCCCTCCCCCCTCCCCCAGCGCCACGGTGTCGATCCCGTGCGCGTGCGGCTGCCCGGCACGGGGAGCTGGGCGACCGTGCGGGACCATCTGGTCGAGCGACTCAGCGGCGCCGGGCCCGGTGTCGTCGAGGGGATGTTCGACGCGGGGCTGATCGTCGGCGCCGACGGGCGGCCGGTGGCGCCGGACGCGGCGTTCGTGCCGGGCATGTTCGTGTGGTTCCACCGCGAGCTGCCGCCGGAGGCCCCGGTGCCGTTCGCAATCGAGGTGGTGTACCGGGACGAGCACATCGTCGTCGCCGACAAGCCGCACTTCCTCGCCACCACCCCGCGCGGCAGCCATGTCACCGAGACCGCGCTGGCCCGGCTGCGCCGGGACCTGGACGTGCCCACGCTGACCGCGGCGCACCGGCTGGACCGGCTGACGGCCGGGCTGGTGCTGTTCACCGTGCGCCCCGGGGAACGCGGCGCCTACCAGACGCTGTTCCGCGACCGGCGGGTGCGCAAGGCGTACGAGGCGGTGGCGCCGTACGACCCCTCGCTCGCGCTGCCCGCGACCGTGCGCAGCAGGATCGTCAAGGAGCGCGGGGAGCTGACCGCCCGCGAGGTGCCCGGTGAGCCGAACGCGGTCAGCAGGATCGAGCTGGCCGAGCACCGCGCCGACGGCCTGGCCCGCTACCGGCTGCTGCCGGCCACCGGCCAGACCCATCAGCTGCGGGTGCACATGAACGCCCTCGGCGTTCCGCTGCTGGGCGACCCGCTGTACCCGGAGGTGGCCGCCCCCGTCCCGGCCGGCGACTTCCGGCGCCCGCTGCAACTGCTCGCGCGGGAGCTGGAGTTCACCGATCCGGTGACGGGGGCGGAGCACCGCTTCCGCAGTACGCGCACCCTCGCGGCGTGGTCGTCGTACGCCGACTGGGCCGCCGGGTGACCGGCCGCGGCCGTCAGTAGCCGCGCCACCAGCGCAGGAACCGCCGCCACGCACCGAGCGGGCGCTCCGGCTCCGCGACCGGGGCGGGCACGACGGGCAGCCGCGGCTCCACGGGCCGTTCGGGCTCCGGGTCCGGCAGCGGCCCGGCCGGCGAGGAGTCCGCCATGATGTCGCTGACCTGCCACGGCGGCCGGGGCGGCGCGACCGAGCCGTGGCTCGGGGCCGCCATGACGTCCTGCTGCGGTTTGGGGTCGAACCGCACCGGCAGCTCGATCAGATGCCGGGAGGAGATCGACTCGCGGTAGCCCAGCTCCTCCTCCTCGCAGTCGAGCTGGACGTCGGGCAGCCGCATCAGCAGCGCGTCGACACCGACCTCGGCGATGGCACGGCCGATGTCCTGGCCGGGGCACTCGTGCGGGCCGCCGCCGAAGGCGAGGTGGGAGCGGTTGCCCTTCATGTTGGCGCTCAGGTCGGGCCGTACCCGCGGGTCGATGTTGCCGGCGGCGGGCGCGAACAGTAGCCCGTCGCCCCTGCGGATGCGCTTGCCGCCCAGCTCGGTGTCCTGCTTGGCGTAGTAGGCGAAGACGGTGCTGAAGGGCGGTTCGTCCCACAGGGACTGCTCGACCGCCTCCATGACCGTCATCTGGCCGCCGTTGAGCCGGGCGTAGAAGCGGTCGTCGGTGATGACCATGCGCAGCGCGTTGGCCAGCAGGTTGGCGGTGGCCTCGTAGGCCGCCATCAGCACCAGCCAGAGGTGTTTGGTGACCTCGTCGTCGGTGAGGCCGGCCGGGTGGCTGATCAGCTGGCTGGCGAAGTCCTCGTCCAGCTCCTTGCGGCGCCGGGCGGTCAGCTCGCCGAGCTTCTCCATGACGTAGGCGTGGCTCGCGATGGCGGTCTCGGTGCCCTTGAGCATGTCGCGGGCGGCCTGCACCATCCGGTCGTTGTACTCCTCGGGCAGGCCGAGGATCTCGCACATCACGGCCATCGGCAGGTGGTCGGAGAACTGGCTGACCAGGTCGGCGTGGCCCTTCTCGCAGAACCGGTTGACGAGCCGCTGGGTGTAGCGGTTGATGTACCGGCGCAGGCTGCGGTGGTCGATGGTGGACATGGCACGCATGACCGCGCCGCGCAGCCGCTGGTGCTCCTCGCCCTCGGCGTAGGAGCAGATCGGCTCCCACGCGATGTGCGGCATCAGGGGGTGGTCGGGTTTGATCCGGCCCTCTCTCAGCGGGGTCCAGATGCGGCTGTCGCGGCAGTACTCCGTGGGCGTGCGCACCATGTGCAGGTTCTCGGCGTGGCCGAGGACGATCCACATCGGTACGTCGTCGTGGAGCAGGACGGGCGCCACGGCGCCGTGCTCCTCGCGCAGTTCCTCGTACAGGTCGCCGAGGTTCTCCGCGCCGGGGCCGTACAGCCGGGTCAGCCCGCCCGGCCCTCGGTCGTGGGCGGGGCAGCCCGGCGGTGGGGCGAGGGCGGGGTCGTCCGTGGTCGTTCCGGGGTGTTCAGGCGTCACGGGGGTCGCTCCGGGAGCTGTGGTGGTGTCAGGGGGGTCAGGTGAGGTTGCCGTTCGCCATCAGCGCGTGCAGGAAGCGCATCAGGGTCACCAGCACGTCGCGGCTGGAGGCGCGGCGGCGCGCGTCGCACTCGATGATGGGGATCTCGGGTGTGAGGTCGAGCGCCTGGCGGAGGTCCTCGACGGCGTAGCGGGGTCCGTCGGGGAAGGTGTTGACGGCGACCACGAAGGGCACGCCGCGCTCCTCCAGCCGGCCCATGACCTCGAAGCTGACCTCCAGACGGCGGGTGTCGACGAGGACGACGGCGCCGAGCGCGCCCTCGAACAGGCCGTTCCACAGAAACCAGAAGCGTTCCTGGCCCGGGGTGCCGAAGAGGTACAGCACCACCTCGTCGGAGATGCGGATGCGGCCGAAGTCCATCGCCACGGTGGTGGCGGTCTTGGTGGCGGAACCGAAGTCGTCGTCGACTCCGATGCCGGCCTGGGTCATGGTCTCCTCGGTGGTCAGCGGTTTGATCTCGCTGACCGAGCCGACCATGGTCGTCTTGCCGACGCCGAAGCCGCCCACGATGACGATCTTCGCGGCCGCCTGGGTGGAGTGGGGCAGCTGGTCCTCGGCCCGTGGTCCGGGGACGGTCTCAGAGGCTTTCACCTGCGGTGCCTTTCACGTGCAGTGCCCGCCGGCCGCGGCGCCCTGCGCGGGCGCTGCGGTGCGGGGTGCCTGGTGCGGTGTCGGTCACGTCGTCAGAGCCGTTCCAGTCCATGCATCACCGCTTCCAGGAGGGACCGGTCGGGCAGCGTCTGGCGCACGATCGGGGCGCGGGCGTGCACGGTTCCGGCCGCCAGCATGTCGGTGAGCAGCACGGTCATCGCGCTGAACGGCAGCCTCAGGTAGGCGGACAGCTCGGCGACGGACAGCGGGCCGGCGCACAGCCGCAGCACCGCGGTCTCCTCCGGGGTGGCGGAGGAGGGCGGGTCGGCGCGCGCCACGATTAACGTGACCAGGTCGAGCTGGGCACGGTCGCCGTCCGTGCCGGTGATGGTGTACAGCCGTTCCGGCTTCTTCGGCTCTTCCTCCTGCCCGGCCGCGGCCGGCTGCTGCCGTGGCGACGGCGGGGGCGGAGGGGGCGGCTCGGGCCGGCGCCTCTGGCGTTGCGGAGGCGTCATACGCTCTGCCCGTTGCGGCGGGGCGGGCTGGTCAGGTGGGCGCCGATGCGGACGACGAGGTCGCGCATGTAGTGGCTCATCAGGCCGGGTTCGCACACCATGTCCGACAGGACCGCGAGGTAGGCGTTGGCGCCGGCGGCCATCAGATAGAAGTAGCCGCCGTTGAGTTCGACGAGGACGAGCTTCATCTCGCCGTCGGTGGCGGGGATCTCGTCGGCGACCGCGGTGACCAGGCTCTGCATGCCCGCGCAGGCCGCGGCAACGCGGTCGGCGGCGTCGGGGTCGCCGCCGTACCGGGCGATGCGCAGGCCGTCGGCCGACAGCACGACGATCATCTCGATGCCGGGCGCGCTGTTGTACAGATCCCTGAGCATCCAGTCGAAGTTCTGTCGCTGCTGGATCACGTGAGATCCCCTTCGTCCTCGGCCTCGGGGCGGGCCGTGTCGTTGATCAGGTAGGTGAACTTCTCGGGGTGGCGGGTGAACTCGGTGGGGTCGGCGCCCTCGGGCAGGCCCTTGCGCAGGCCCTCCCAGAAGGACTCCACCCACAGGCCGGGCGGCCGGTCGTCCTTCTTGACCTCGGTCCTGGCGGCCTCCGCCTCCTGCCGGGCCTGGTGCTGCTCCCAGACGGTCGGCCGGCCCTCGCGCTTGGCCTCGGCCTCCTCGCGGTACTGCGCGATGATGCGCTCGCTGATCGGCGTCTGGATCTTGCGGCGGCGCTGCGGGAGGCCCTTGTCGGTCCATTCGGTGACGATCGGCACCTCGTCGTCGTCGAGGGAGATGTCGGCCGGGATGCGCGGGTTGGTGGGCCGGCGGCGCTTGGGCGGGCGCTTGGGGCCCTCGACGCCGTCGGTGTCGGCGGTGGGCAGCGAGGTGGCGCCGATGCCGTGCGCGTAGCCGGGCGCGGGGTCGGAGGTGACCATCTCGCGGGGCACGACGAGGACCGCCTTGGTGCCGCCGTACGCGGAGGGGCGCAGGGAGATCTGCATCTTGTACGCGGTGCACAGACGGCCGACGACCGCGAGGCCGAGCCGCGGGGCCTCGCTGATGGCCTGAAGGTCCTCGGCCCGCTTGGCCTGCTCGATCAGTTCCTCCAGGCGCAGCCTGGCCTCTTCGGTGAGGCTGACGCCGGAGTCCTCGATCTCGATGGCGATGCCGGTCTGCACCTCGGTGGCGGTGACGTGGACCTTGGTCGTCGGCGGCGAGTAGCGGGTGGCGTTGTCGAGGAGTTCGGCGCAGGCGTGGATGACCGGCTCGACGGAGATGCCGCGGATGTTGACCTTGGCGATGTTGTCGAGGGAGATCCGCGGGTATTCGAGGATGCGCGACATCGCGCCGCGCAGCACGCTGTAGAGCGGCACGGGCAGCGGCCACTGGCGGCCGGGCCGGCCGCCGCCGAGGACGGCGACGGAGTCGGCGAGGCGGCCGATCATCGAGGTGCCGTGGTCGATGCGCAGCAGGTCGTCGAAGACCTCGGGGTTGCGGCCGTGGTCCTCCTCCATCTCCCGGAGTTCCTTGGCCTGCTGGTGGACGATGGCCTGCACGCGGCGGGCGACGCTGACGAAGGAGCGCTGCGAGGAGTCCCGCAGGGCCTCCTCGAACTCGACGATGCGCAGCAGGGTCTTGATGACTTCGAGCTGCGCCGGGGAGAGCGCCCGGAAGTGTGGATTCTCCAGGGAGAGTTGACGCAGTACCTCTCTCGGGGAGTTTCCCCGGTGCATCCGGTCGATCGCGGCGGGCAGATGCTCCCGGGCGAGGCGTTCGTTGTCCTCCTCGTGGGAGGCCACGCGCTGTTCCAGGTACGCGACGCGCCGGGCGTGTTCGGCCCGCGCCGTCCGCAGCAGACGCCCGCGGCGCACCGCCTCGGCGGCCGTCGTGAGGACCAGCAGCGTGGCGAGGGCGCCGCACAGGCCGACGGCGGTCCGGGCCGGCTGCGCCACCAGGGCGACGGCGGCTCCGGTCGCCGCGGCCATCGCTATGGCGGGCAGCAGCAGCACGCGCGCGTCAGGGAGTTCGCGGCTACCAGGAGGGGATTGGACTCTCACCATGTGAACCCTCTGGGATTTCGGAAGATTTGGGGAACAAGTGCCCGAATACATCTCAACTCGGTGCGCTGCGGGCGAGCTTAGTCCGAGCGGATCATCGCCGTGTCATATTCGGGAACCGCCTGAAACGGCTCCGGGGCAGGAGTACGCTCGGCCCCATTTACACGCTGCGGCTCCACTCGCACACGGTGTGTCACGGCGTACGGACGTACGAAAGCCGGTCACCGCAAAGGGTGACCGGCTTCGTGGAGAGGGTGTCAGCCGACGGACGAGTAGGCGACGACGCCGCGCAGCAGACCGTCGACCGCCTTGCGCGCGGCCTTCGGCACGGTCGAGTTCTCGCCGGGCGCGGCCGCCTGGATCTGCCCGAGCACGTCGATGACCTGCTTGCACCAGCGCACGAAGTCACCGGCCGGCATCTCCGCCTCGCGCAGCACGTCGTCGAGGCCCTTGCCGGACGCCCACATGTAGGCGGCCCAGGCGAAGCCGAGGTCGGGCTCGCGCTGGCCGACGCCCTCGGTCTGGCTGATGCGGAACTCCTCCTCCAGGGCGTCCAGCCGGCCCCAGATCCGCACCATCTCGCCGAGCGCGGCCTTCGCCTTGCCGGAGGGCAGCTTGGGCGCCATCGCGTCGTCGCCGACCCGGGCCTCGTACACCAGCGCCGAGACACAGGCGGCCAGTTCGGCCGGGGCCAGGCCCTCCCAGACGCCGGCCCGCAGGCATTCGCTGGCCAGCAGGTCCAGTTCGCCGTAGAGCCGGGCGAGGCGCTTGCCGTGCTCGGTGACCTCGTCGGCGCGCAGGTAGTCCAGTTCGGTCAGCAGCGCCACGATGCGGTCGAAGGTGCGCGCAATGGTGTTCGTACGTCCCTCGATACGGCGCTCCAGCTGGCTGGTGTCGCGCAGCAGCCGGTGGTAGCGCTCGGCCCAGCGGGCGTGGTCCTCGCGGTCGCTGCACCCGTGGCAGGGGTGGGCGCGCAGGGCCTTGCGCAGGCGGGCGATCTCCCGGTCGTCGGCGGCCTCGGCACGCCGCTTGCGCTGCCGCTCGGGCGGGATGTGCCCGGCCTTGGTGCGCAGCGCCGAGGCGAGGTCGCGGCGGGACTGCGGCGAGCGCGGGTTGAACGACTTCGGGATCCGCATCCGCTCCAGCGGCTCGACCGGGACCGGGAAGTCGATCGATGCGAGCCGCTTGACCTGCCGCTCGGCGGTGAGCACCAGCGGGCGCGGCCCGTCGTGGTGCTCGAAGCCGCGGTGGCCGTTGGAGCGGCCGGCGGGCAGGCCCGGGTCGAGGACCAGGGCGAGGCCCGCGTACTTGCCGGTGGGGACGTGGATGACGTCGCCCGGCTTGAGCCGCTCCAGCGCGACGGCGGCCTCGGCGCGCCGCTGGGCGGCGCCCCGGCGGGCCAGCTCGGTCTCGCGGTCCTTCAGTTCGCGGCGCAGCCGCGCGTACTCCTCGAAGTCGCCGAGGTGACAGGTCATGGACTCCTTGTAGCCCGCGAGCCCCTCCTCGTTGCGCTGCACCTGCCGGGAGATGCCCACGACCGACTTGTCGGCCTGGAACTGTGCGAAGGACGTCTCCAGCAGCTCACGCGAGCGGTGCCGGCCGAACTGCTCGACCAGGTTGACCGCCATGTTGTACGACGGCTTGAAGCTGGAGCGCAGCGGATAGGTGCGCGTGCCGGCCAGTCCCGCGAGGTGCTCGGGGCTCATGCCGCGCTGCCACAGCACCACGGCGTGGCCCTCGACGTCGATGCCGCGCCGGCCGGCGCGGCCGGTGAGCTGGGTGTACTCGCCGGGGGTGATGTCGGCGTGCTGCTCGCCGTTCCACTTGACGAGCTTCTCCAGGACCACCGAGCGGGCGGGCATGTTGATGCCGAGCGCGAGGGTCTCGGTGGCGAAGACGGCCTTCACCAGGCCGCGCACGAACAGCTCCTCCACGACCTCCTTGAAGGTCGGCAGCATGCCCGCGTGGTGGGCGGCGATGCCGCGCTCCAGGCCCTCGAGCCACTCGTAGTACCCGAGGACGTGGAGGTCCTCGGTGGGGATGGAGGCGGTGCGCTCCTCGACGAGGGCGCGGACCTGCTCGCGGGCGGCGTCGTCGTTGAGCCTCAGGCCCGCGTACAGGCACTGCTGGACGGCCGCCTCGCAGGCGGCGCGGCTGAAGATGAAGGTGATGGCGGGCAGCAGGCCCTCGGCGTCGAGGCGCTCGATGACCTCGGGCCGGCTCGGCGTCCAGATCCGCGAGCGCTGGCGGCGCTCCCGCTCCCGGTCGGCCTCGCGCATGGACCGGCCGCGTCTGCGGTCCTGGTAGGAGGGGCGGGTCGCCTCCATCCGGGCCAGCCGGGTCAGGTCGGGGTTGACGGCCTTCTTGTGGCCCTCGCCCTCCTCGAACAGGTCGTACATCCGCCGTCCGGCGAGCACGTGCTGGAACAGCGGCACGGGCCGGTGCTCGGAGACGATCACCTCGGTGTCGCCGCGGACGGTGTCCAGCCAGTCGCCGAACTCCTCGGCGTTGGAGACGGTCGCGGACAGCGACACCAGGGTCACCGACTCGGGCAGGTGGATGATCACCTCCTCCCAGACCGCGCCGCGGAAGCGGTCGGAGAGGTAGTGCACCTCGTCCATGACCACATAGCCGAGGCCGAGCAGCGTCTGGGAGCCGGCGTACAGCATGTTCCGCAGGACCTCGGTGGTCATCACGACCACCGGGGCGCCGGAGTTCACGCTGTTGTCTCCGGTGAGGAGGCCGACCTTCTCCGTGCCGTAGCGGCGGCACAGGTCGGCGTACTTCTGGTTCGACAGCGCCTTGATGGGTGTCGTGTAGAAGCACTTCTTGCCCTGCTGCAGGGCCAGGTGGACGGCGAACTCGCCCACGATCGTCTTGCCGGAGCCGGTGGGCGCGGCGACCAGCACGCCCTTCCCGGCCTCAAGTGCCTGGCAGGCCTCGATCTGGAAGGGGTCGAGGCCGAAGTCGTACATCTCGCGGAAGGACGCGAGCGCGGTGGCCTGCTCGGCAGCGCGCCTGCGGGCTGCCGCGTACCGCTCGGCCGGTGAGAGGTCCTCTGTCATCGTGCTTTCGAGCGTACCGGGCTCCACTGACAACAGGACGATCATTATGCGGATCAGCGTCCCGGACACCGCGCTGAACAGCGCGAAGGGCGGGTGGCCGACACCACCCGCCCCGTGCGCACCACGTCCTTGGCGCTGCTACGTCACGTCGTCGTAGCCGTTGACCCGTTCCGCGCTCGCCTGCTCGGGCAGGGCGCGGCTGGCGGTCACGGGCTCGACGTCGCCGATGGCCTCCGGGGTGAGGTCCAGCTCGGAGGCCTCGTCGTCGGCGGGGCCCATGGCCTCGCGGCGGGCCCGGCGCCGATCGTTGAGCAGGGCGAAGGCGACCGCGCCGAAGTACAGCACCCAGATCGGTCCGGCCAGCGCGAGCATGGTGAGGGGGTCGGTGCTCGGGGTGGCGAGCGCCGCGAAGACGGTGATGCCCATGATCATCGCGCGCCACCAGCCGAGCATCCGCTTGCCGGAGAGCACGCCGGTGAGGTTGAGCATGATCAGCAGCAGCGGCAGCTCGAAGGAGAGGCCGAAGACGACGACCATGCGCGTGACGAGGTCGAGCAGGTCGTCCAGGGGCAGCAGGTTGTCCGCGCCGGTCGGGGTGAACTCCAGCAGCACCTTGGCGGTGGTGGGCAGCACCTTGTAGGCGAAGAAGGCGCCGCCGAGGAAGAGGGGGACGCCGGTGCCGACGAACGCGTAGGCGTACTTCTTCTCGTGCCGGTGCAGGCCCGGGGCGACGAAGGCCCACAGCTGGTAGAGCCAGATCGGCGTGGCCAGCACCACACCGGCCATCAGGGAGACCTTGAGGGCGAGCGTGAACGGCGTCAGCAGACCGTTGACGGTGATCCGCGCACACGTCTCGTCGTCGGTCTTGGCCAGTTCCTCGAAGGACTTCGCGCAGCCGACCGAGTCGAGGATCGGCTTGGTGAAGAAGTTGATGATGTCGTTGTAGAAGAAGGCGGCCACGATGGTGACGACGACGATGGCCAGGATCGCCTTCGCGAGCCGGTTGCGGAGCTCACGCAGGTGTTCCGCGAGGGGCATCCGCCCCTCGGGATCCTTCTCCTTCTTGCGGGCAGGCTTCAGCAACCCACGTTCCCATCTCGTGCGGCGGGCCGGAGGTCACCGGCCCTGCGTCAGCGCTTGGTCGTGTCCGTCGGCTCGGTGACCGGGCGCGAGCTGGTCACGTCGCCGGGGGCGGCCTGGATGGTGCGCTGCGCCGGGGGCTGCTCGCCGGTGGTGGGGGCCTGGGCGGAGGAGTTGCTGCTGCCCTCCTCCTTCATCGCCTTGGCCTCGCTCTTGAGGATGCGCGCGGACTTGCCGAGGGAGCGGGCCATGTCCGGAAGCTTCTTCGCGCCGAACAGCAGGATGATGACGACGAGGATGAGAATGATCTCGGGGGCTCCGAGCCTTCCGAACATAAGTCTTTACCTTCTCACCGAGGCGGCTGGGTGGGGTGCTGTCCGACCGGCCGGACATATGTCCGATCAATCGTTCTGACAGCGATCGTAACGCCCAGGGGTAAACGTGAGGCAATCCCCGTGCGTACTCCCGGTCAGCGGTGCGAGCCTCGTTCTCCGCACCGCGACCAGCAGCGTACCTGTCGTGACGGGTGGCGTGACAGGGCGAAGTGGCCCAAACCGCCTCGCGCGTGGCGACTCACAGGAAGCACCCGTGTCGCCTCACAGCGAGTCGACGGCCCGGGCCGCGCTCACCGACGCGCGCTCCAGGTCCTCGGCCGCCCGGTTGATCCGGCGGGCCGAGTCGGCGACCTGCCGGCCGAGGCGCTGGGCCTCCACGAAGACCCGGACGGCGAGCACGCCGAGAACGGCGAGACCCAGGAACCCCACAGCTACCGCGAACATCGGCCAGAACATGCCGACGAGCCTAGACCCTCCGGGCGCGGGGACCGCGGCCGCCTCGGAGCACGGCCCTGACGCATCGGGGGGACGCGGGGCGCGTCAGAGCGTGGAGTGCAGCCGCAGGGTCCGCACCCCGCCGCCGGTGAGCAGTTCCACGATCCGCTCCCCCGCCGGCTTGCGGACCGCGGCACCGCACTCGGGGCAGGTGAAGGAGTAGAAGGTGGTACGGCTGCTGGCGCCGATGGCGAGGCGCAGGGCACCGGCCGCCAGCTCGAAGCGGCCCCGGCAGTCGGGGCAGCCGGCTCTGAAGACCACCGGTGCCACGCTGCGCATGCCCGAGAACGCGGCGGCCACCGACATGCCCCGCCCTACCGACGACACCGACTCGCTCACAGCCCCTGCCCCTCTTTCTCTGCTCGTCCGCCTCCGCGCCCCACGGCCCGCGCCTCACTCCCGCGCGTCGGCCCGCCCGGGCGCGCCCGTGCCGTGCGCCGCCGCCTGCGGACCGTCGTACGCCGCGAGCGCCTCGCGGGCCGCCTGCCGGGCGCTGTCGGCCAGCTCCGGCGGCGAGACGATCCGGCCGTCCCGCCCCAGGCGCAGCGCCAGACGTCTGAGGGAGGCCGGGTCGGGGGTGCGCAGGGTGATGCGCAGGCCGCCGTCGGGCAGCTCCTCCGCGCTGTCGTGCGGGTAGTACTCCGCGACCCAGCGGCCGCCCGGGGCCACCTCGATGACGACCTCCGGGTCCTCGGCGGCGGGCTGCACCAGCGCCTCGGACAGGTCGCGCAGCTCGATCTCGGGCGGCGCGGACGGCTCGTCGAGGATCTTGATCTCGGCGACCCGGTCGAGCCGGAAGGTGCGGCGCGCCTCGGAGCGGTAGCACCAGGCCTCGACATAGGTGTGGCCGACGCTGACCAGGCGGATCGGGTCGATCTCCCGCTCGGTGACCTCGTCGCGGGCCGGCGAGTAGTAGCGGATCCACAGCCGCCGCCGCTCGGAGATGGCCCGGTCGACGTCGGCGAAGACGCCGCCCTCGGACTCGAAGGTGACCGACAGCCGGGAGCTGGCCCCGGCGGCCTCACCGGCGGCGGCCTCCACCTTGGCGGTCGCCCGCAGCAGCGCCTGCCGGTCGCTCTCGCGCAGCCCGGGCAGCGTGGCCACCGCGCGGGCGGCCACCAGCAGCGCGGTCGCCTCGTCGGCCGCCAGCCTCAGCGGCTCGGCCGCCTCCGCGCCGAGCGCGGCCGGGTTGTGCCACCAGATCCGCTCGCCGTCGGTGTCGATGTCGAGCAGATCGCCGCCGCGGAAGCTGGTGCCGCACATGGGCAGCACATCGAGGTCCGAGACCAGCTCGTCCTCGCTGATCCCGAACGCGCGCGCCACGTCCTCGATGCGCGCTCCGGGGCGCTCCCTGAGATAGGTCACCAGGGAGAGCATCCGCCGGGTCTGGTCGATGGCGCTCGTGGGCCTGACCGGTTTGCCTGCCACTGTGTCGCTCCGCTCCCCCTCAGCCCTTGGCCACGGCCCGCAGCCGGTCCACGACGTCCGCCCGCAGCTCCGCGGGCTCCCGCACCACCACGTCCGGGCCGAACTCCACCAGCCAGGCGTCCAGGCCGTGCCCGTACGGAATCTCCAACTCGTCCCAGCCGTCGCCGAGTTCCCGCACCGCCGTGGCCTTCGCCCGAAGGGGGTAGCCCGCGCCCGAGCGCAGCCGGATCACCGCGGTGCGGTCGGCGGTCTCCCCCGCCCAGCTCGCGACGGTCTCGCGCACGGTGACGACGTCCGGCACCGGCGCGGTGAACCGGCCGCCGCGGGAGCGGACCTTGCCGGTGATCCGGGACAGCCGGAAGACGCGCTCGGCACCCCGGTCCCGGTCGAACCCGGCCAGGTACCAGTGGCCGCGCCAGCACTCCAGCGCCCACGGCTCGACGTGCCGCTGCTCGGGCTGGGCGGCGTTGGCCTTGCGGTAGTCGAAGACGACGGGGCGGCGGTCGCGGCAGGCCAGCATCAGCGGCTCGAACGCGGCCTCGTGCACCGGGATGCGCGGTTCCAGCGCGCCGTGCGCCTCGTAGGGGTCGACGTCCTCGGGCAGTCCGGCGGCGCGCAGCTTCTGCAGGGCGCCGCTGGCGGCGCCGGCCAGGCGGGCCTGCTGCCACACCTTGGCGGCCAGGCCCAGCGCTGCGGCCTCCTCGGCGTCCAGGGTGATGGGAGGCAGGCGGTTGCTGTCGCGGCGGGCGAGGTAGCCGACCTCGCCGTCGAGGCTCTCCACGGTCTCGATGACCAGGCCCAGCTCGCGCAGGTCGTCCTTGTCCCGCTCGAACATGCGGTTGAAGGAGTCGTCCGAGCCGCCCGACCCCTCCGGCCCGAAGGCTTCGACATAGGCCTCAATGGACTCGCGCAGCTCGCGCTTGCTCAGCGGCCGGCGGGTGCCCAGCAGGCACAGCGCCAGGTTCATCAGCCGCTCGGCCTTGGCAATGGCCATCGACGCCCTTCGCCTCCCTATGGTCCTTACGGACGATGACCGTACCGCCCCGCGGGGGCACGGCAAAGCCGAGGGCCCATGCCCGGACAGGCATGGGCCCCAGGTGATCGGGTCCGGTCGGCGCCGATCAGACGCCGAGCAGGTCCACGACGAAGATCAGCGTCTCGCCGGGCTGGATCGCCGGGGTCGGGCTCTGGTTGCCGTAGGCGAGGTGGGCCGGGATGGTCAGCTGGCGGCGGCCGCCGACCTTCATGCCCTGCACGCCCAGGTCCCAGCCCTTGATGACACGGCCGGCGCCCAGCGGGAAGCGGAACGGGGTGCCGCGGTTCCAGCTGGCGTCGAACTCCTCGCCGGTGCTGAAGGCGACGCCCACGTAGTGGACGGTGACCGTCTGGCCGGCCTTCGCCTCCTCGCCGTCGCCCTCCCAGATGTCCTTGATCTCGAGGTCCGCCGGGGGCTCGCCGCCGGGGAAGTCGATCTCGGGCTTGTCGATGCTCACGTCTTTCAGCTCCTGCTTGTCCGCGGAAAGGCAACGGGCACAGTCTTACACCTCCGGCCCGTCACATGGCGGCGAGGATGTCCACCGAGAAGACCATCGTGGAGTCCTTCTTGATGCCGCTGCCCGCGGGCGGGTTGTCGCCGTAGCCCAGGGACGGCGGGACCACGATCAGCACGCGGCTGCCGACCTTCTTGCCGGTCAGGCCCTGGCCCCAGCCCTTGACGACCTGCTGCAGGGAGAAGGAGATCAGCTCCTTGCGGCCGTACGTCGAGTCGAACTCCTTGCCGGTGTCCCACAGCACGCCCTTGTACTGCAGCAGCACCGTGCTGTCGGCCTTCAGCGGCTCGCCGTCACCCTCCAGGACGTAGTTCGCCACGAGCTTCTTCGGCGGGTCGGTCTTCGGCACGTCGATGGACGGCGCGTTGCCGTCGGTGTTGGTGCCGACCTCGGGCAGCGCCTTGTCGTCCTGCGGAACCTTCGTGCCCTGGGCGGAGCTCTTGGCGTTGAAGGCGTCCTTCAGGTCGATCACGAACACCAGCGTGTCGGTGGCCTTCACCCCCTGCTCGGGGTTGCCCTGCGGGTACGCCCACGCGGGCGGCACGGCCAGCTGCACACGGCTGCCGGTCTTCTTGCCGGGCAGCGCGTACCTCCAGCCCTCCCAGATCTGGCCCTGGGTGAGTGCGGCGACCAGCGGCTTCTTGCCGTCGTAGGAGTTCGCGAAGACCTTGCCGGTGTCCCAGATCTGGCCCAGGAAGTCCGCCACGAGGTAGTCGCCCTCCGCGACGGTCCGGCCGCTGCCGGCGATCAGCGTGCGCGCCGCCACGTCCTTGGACGGCTCGCCGCTGCCCTTGGCGACGGTCGGCTTCTGACCGAACTTCGTGCCCGCGGTGACCGCCGGGAGCGGCCCGTCGACGATCTTCGGGCTGGCCGGGGCCGACGGCTGGGACGCCGAGGGCGACGCGCTGTCGCTGGCCTTGCTCGAGTCGGACTTGTCGTCGCCGCAGCCGGCGAGCGCGACCAGTCCGGCGGGTACGGCAATCATCAGGGAGCGTCGGCGCACGATAGGGCCTCGTAATCGGTCGATCTTGTGGATGGCGTGCGCGCAACTCTACGGCGTGAGAAGGGCGCCGTACCGAGAACGTACGGCGCCCGTGTGGCGTTCCGGCCTCCTGAGCGGAAGGCCGGTTCCGCCTGGCTCACATGCCGGCGATGAGTTTCTCCACCCGGTCGTCGACCGAGCGGAACGGGTCCTTGCACAACACGGTGCGCTGTGCCTGGTCGTTGAGCTTCAGGTGGACCCAGTCGACGGTGAAGTCGCGGCGCTGTTCCTGGGCCCGGCGGATGAAGTCGCCGCGCAGGCGCGCCCTGGTGGTCTGCGGGGGAACCGACTTGCCCTCGAAGATCTTCAAGTCGTTGCAGATCCGGGTCGCTTGTCCCTTCTTCTCCAGCAGGTAGTACAGGCCACGACGGCGGTGGATGTCGTGGTAGGCGAGGTCTATCTGCGCCACGCGCGGATGCGACATCGTCATGTTGTGCTTGGCCCGGTACCGCTCGATGAGCTTGTACTTCATCACCCAGTCGATCTCGGTGCCGATGCGGTCGAGGTCCTCGGTCTCGATCGCGTCGAGGGTGCGGCCCCACAGCTCCAGCACCTGCTCGACCGTGCCGGTGCGGATGCCGCGGCGCTCGCAGAAGTCCACGGCCTTCTCGTAGTACTCCCGCTGCACCTCCAGCGCGGAGGCCTCCCGGCCGCTGGCCAGGCGGACCTTGCGGCGCCCGGTGATGTCGTGGCTGACCTCGCGGATCGCCCGGATCGGGTTCTCCAGGGTGAGGTCGCGCATCACCGTGCCCGCCTCGATCATGCGCAGCACCAGGTCGGTGGCGCCGACCTTGAGGAGCATGGTCGTCTCGGACATGTTGGAGTCGCCGACGATCACGTGCAGCCGGCGGTAGCGCTCGGCGTCGGCGTGCGGCTCGTCGCGCGTGTTGATGATGGGCCGCGAGCGGGTGGTCGCCGAGGAGACGCCCTCCCAGATGTGCTCGGCCCGCTGGCTGACGCAGTAGACGGCGCCGCGCGGGGTCTGCAGGACCTTGCCCGCACCGCACAGCAGCTGCCGCGTCACCAGGAAGGGAATGAGGATGTCCGCGAGCCGCGAGAACTCCCCGTGCCGGGCCACCAGGTAGTTCTCATGGCAGCCGTAGGAGTTGCCCGCCGAGTCGGTGTTGTTCTTGAAGAGGTAGACGTCGCCCGCGATTCCCTCCTCGTGCAGGCGTCGTTCCGCGTCCACCAGCAGGCCCTCGAGAATGCGCTCGCCGGCCTTGTCGTGGGTGACCAGTTCGGTGACGTTGTCACATTCTGGTGTCGCGTATTCCGGGTGGGAGCCCACATCGAGATAGAGGCGGGCGCCGTTCCGCAGAAACACATTGCTGCTGCGGCCCCATGACACGACACGGCGGAAGAGGTACCGCGCCACCTCGTCAGGCGACAGGCGGCGCTGTCCCCTGAACGTGCACGTGACGCCGTACTCGTTCTCCAGCCCGAAAATGCGGCGGTCCATGACTGAACATTACGCCCGATCCCCTGAACTGAAACGGGGTTCGGCAGCACGATTTGGATCATTTTCCGATGAAGCCGCAACGACCGCCGCCCGGGCGGGAGCTGCGAGGACCCGTCCGGTGGCCATCAGCACCAGCAGCGAGACACCGCCCGCGACGCCCGGTACGGCGAACCCCCACAGGGCGCCACCCGCCTGGACGACCGGTCCGGCGAGGCCCGTTCCCACCGACGCGCCCACCGTGAACGTCGTCACCAGCCAGGAGAACGCCTCGGTGACCGTGCCCCGCGGGGCGTGCCGGTCGACGATGACGAACGCGCAGGCGATGGCCGGCGCCAGGAAGACCCCGGCGAGCGCGGTGAGCGCCACCATGCCCACCGCGCCCGGCATCAGCATCAGCGGCAGGTAACACACCGCCAGAAACGCCACCAGCACCCTCAGTCGCCGCTCGGGCGCCCCGGCCCACTGCCGCGCGCCGTAGACCGTGCCGCCGGCCAGCGCGCCCAGCCCCAGGGCGGCCATCAGCCAGCCGTACACCGCGTCGCCGCCGTGATCGTCGGCGTACGGCACCGCGGCCACGGTGATCGAGCCCAGCGCGATCCCGACGAACAGGAACGCGGCGAGCAGCGCCACCAGACCCGGCGAGCGCAGGGCGCCCAGCCAGTGCGCCTCGCGGGGTGCGGAGCGCCACGCGCGCGAGGGCTGCGAGACCACCACGGAGAGCGCGCCCAGGACCCCGAGGACGTTGAGGACGATCAGCGCCGCCTGCGCCGACCACAGGGACACGCACAGCGTCACCAGCAGCGGGCCGACGGTGAACATGACCTCCTGGGCCACCGCGTCCATCGCGTACGCGGTGTGCACCTGGTCCTCGCGGCGCAGCACCGAGGGCCACAGGGCCCGCAGGCCGCCCTCCAGGGGCGGGGTGAACAGGCCCGCGGCGGCCACCGCGGCGTAGGCGAGCGGCAGCGGGTCGAGGCCGGTCAGCGCGAAGACGGTGGTCGCCAGCGCGGCGAGCACCGCGGCGGGCAGCTGCACGCGCGGCTGGCCGTGGATGTCGACCAGGCGGCCGAGGACCGGCTGCCCGACGGCGTTGGCCACGCCGTACACGGCGGCGAGCGCGCCGGCGAGGCTGTAGCTGCCGCCCTCGGCGCGCACGAAGAGCACCACGGCGATGGCGGCCGTGGCGTTCGGCAGCCGCCCCACCAGGGTGCCCGTCAGCAGCCGGGCGGCGTGTCTCGTCCTGAGGATCTCCAGGTATCCCGCGGCCATGATTCCGCCCTCCGGCCGAAGTTTTACGTATAACGTGCTCCGTCATACGTACCATGTGCGCAGTTCGGGAGTCCAGACGAAGGAGCGGGGCAACGGTGGCACACAGCAGCACCCGCCCCACGAGCAGGGACGTCGCACAGGCCGCCGGCGTCTCCCAGGCCGCCGTCTCCCTCGTCCTCGGCGACAAGTGGCGCGGCCGTGTCTCCGAGGCCACCGCCCAGCGCGTCCGCGAGGCCGCCCGCGACCTCGGCTACCGGCCCAACCTCGCCGCACGCAACCTCCGCCTCGGCCGCACCCGCACCGTCCTGCTGGTCGTCCCCGCCCTCACCACCGAGTTCTTCGCCGGCGTCTACACCGGCGCCGCGCGCGTGGCCGCGGAGAACGGCTTCGGCGTCGTCCTCTACCCCTCCCCCGAGGGCATCGGCCCCGCCCGCGACCCCTTCGCCTCCGCCCAGGCCGCCCTCGACGGCGTCCTCGCCTCCTCCATGGCCGCCGACGCCGTCACCGCCATCCGCGGCGACCAGCTCCCCCTCGT
Source organism: Streptomyces griseosporeus (assembly GCF_014656055.1). Classification (GTDB taxonomy): domain Bacteria; phylum Actinomycetota; class Actinomycetes; order Streptomycetales; family Streptomycetaceae; genus Streptomyces; species Streptomyces griseosporeus. The sequence continues at coordinate 194,636 of NZ_BNBR01000007.1, read as the reverse complement.
CATGCTCGACAGCGACCCCACCGGCAGCCTCGGCGCCGCCACCGTCAACCTCGACATCGCCGACGGCGCCCGCCAGGTCGCCGACCACCTGCTCGGCCTCGGCCACCGGCACTTCCTGCACATCGCCGCCGACATCCCCTCCTGGACCTTCGAGGTACGCGCGCGTGCCCTCGCCGACCGGCTCGCGGCCGTACCGGGCACGTCCCTGCGCACCGCCCGCACCCCGATGACCATCGAGGGCGCCCTGGCCGCCGCCGAGACCGCCCTCGCCGCCCCCGGCCCCCGCCCCACCGCCGTGGTCTGCGACGACGACAAACTCGCGGCGGGCGTCTACAAGGCCCTGCGCCGGCGCGGCCTGCGCATCCCCGACGACGTGTCCGTCACCGGCGTCGACGACATCGCCCTCGCCGCCGCCCTCGACCCCGAACTCACCACCGTCCGCCTCGACGCCGAACTCTTCGGCGAACGCGGCATGCGCGCCCTCCTGGCCGTCCTGGACGGCCGTACACCCCAGGAGGGCGACATCCCCGTCGAGCTGGTGCTGCGAGGCTCCACGGCGCCACCAGGGGCCTCCTGACACGCACTGTGCCCCGGCCGGGACAAGCGGCCGGGGCACAGTCGGGACGGACGACCGTTACTCGTCGCTGCTCTCGGCCTCGGTGGCCGTGCTGCCCGCCTCCAGCAGCCGCGCCAGCTGCCCGCCGACGATCCGCTTGAACTTGCGCTGCTGCGGACGCGTACGGTCCAGCACCGCCACCTCCAGGCGCTCCGCGGGGATCTCCCGCTCGGTGCCGTTGGTGTCCCGCGACAGCGCCCGCACCGCCAGTTGCAGCGCCTCCGCCAGGCTCATGCCATCGCGGTGCTCACGGTCCAGGTAGCTGCTGATCTGCTCGGCGTTGCCGCCGACCGCGACCGAGCCGTGCTCGTCCACGATCGAGCCGTCGTGCGGCAGCCGGTAGATCTGGTCGCCCTCCGGGGTCTCGCCGACCTCGGCGACCACCAGCTCCACCTCGTACGGCTTCTCGCCCGCGCTGGAGAAGATGGTGCCCAGTGTCTGCGCGTACACGTTGGCCAGGCCGCGGGCGGTCACGTCCTCCCGGTCGTAGGTGTAACCACGCAGGTCCGCGTAGCGCACACCGCCGATGCGCAGGTTCTCGTACTCGTTGTACTTGCCGGCCGCGGCGAAGCCGATCCGGTCGTAGATCTCGCTGAACTTGTGCAGCGCCCGGGACGGGTTCTCACCGACGAACACGATGCCGTCGGCGTACTGCATGACGACCAGGCTGCGGCCGCGCGCGATGCCCTTGCGGGCGTACTCGGCGCGGTCGGCCATCGCCTGCTGAGGTGAGACATAGAACGGCGTCGACACCGGTTATCCGTCCCTTTCTGTGGAAGTCACGGGGATCACCTTCAACTCAGAGCAGGGCGGCCCGCGGGCCGTCGGGCTGCTCCAGGCGCCGCTCCAGGATCGAGCGGGCGATCTCGGAGGACTCGTCCTCGGTGAGCCGGCGGAAGCCGTCCTCGGTGATCACGGTGACGATCGGGTAGATCCGGCGGGCGACATCGGGACCACCGGTCGCCGAGTCGTCGTCTGCCGCGTCGTAGAGGGCCTGCACCACCAGCGTGGTGGCGTCGGCCTCGGACAGGTCGTCCCGGTAGAGCTTCTTCATCGCGCCCCGCGCGAAGACCGAGCCGGAGCCCGTCGCCGCGAAGCCGCGCTCCTCGGTACGGCCGCCCGTCACGTCGTAGGAGAAGATGCGGCCCTTGGCGCGGTCCACGTCGTACCCCGCGAAGAGCGGCACCACGGCCAGGCCCTGCATGGCCATGCCGAGGTTGGAGCGGATCATCGTCGACAGCCGGTTCGCCTTGCCCTCCAGCGACAGCTGGGCGCCCTCGACCTTCTCGAAGTGCTCCAGCTCCAACTGGAAGAGCTTGACCATCTCGACCGCCAGACCGGCGGTGCCGGCGATGCCGACGGCCGAGTACTCGTCGGCCGGGAACACCTTCTCGATGTCCCGCTGCGCGATCACGTTGCCCATCGTGGCCCGCCGGTCACCGGCGAGCACCACACCACCCGGGAACGTCACCGCGACGATCGTCGTCCCGTGCGGCGCCTCGATCACACCCTGGGTGGGCGGCAGCTGCCGGTTGCCGGGCAGCAGCTCGGGCTGGTGCTCGGCGAGGAAGTCCATGAAGGAGGAGGACCCGGGCGTCAGGAAGGCAGCAGGTAGACGCCCGGTGCCACGAGAGTTGGCTTCCACGAGGTTCCTTCCGGATAGGCCGACTTAACGGTTGAAGCTTGGTATGCCACGGACCTTACCCGGCTCGCGGCGGTGATCCACATCCTCGGCCGAAGCCTGTGACGGGAGCACCCCGGCACGTCGTACGGAGTGCGAAGACCGGTGGGTCCACGACAGGGTCGCGGGCCCACCGGTCGTCCACACCCCCGCTCCCTTACCTTCGATTCGAAGGCAGAATCCGCCTACTGGCCGCCCTTTTGCACGAAGGAGCGCACGAAGTCCTCGGCGTTCTCCTCAAGGACGTCGTCGATCTCGTCCAGGACGGAGTCCACGTCGTCGCTCAGCTTCTCGTGGCGCTCCTTGAGGTCCTCCGAGGCCTGCGCGTCCTGCGCCTGCTCCTCGACCTCTTCCGTGGAGCGCGTGGCCTTCTGCTGGCCGCCGCCGGTGTCCTTGGTCGCCATAACCCTCACCCCGCTCTTTCGCCCGACATGGGTCGGCAGGTCGGCATTCCTGCCGATCGGTGATGATCAGACCCTACAAGCCGGGTCCGACATCGGCCCCGCAGTTTGCTCAACGTACGGGGGCCACCTCGATGATTCCCGGCCGGGGGGATTTCCACCCTGTCCGGCCGGGGAGGCCGCCGAGTACCCCTCAGCCGCCCGACAGCACCCTGACCAGGTCTTCGGCGGTACGGCAGCGGTCCAGCAGCTCCTTGACGTGATTTCGCGTTCCGCGAAGCGGTTCCAGGGTTGGGACGCGCTGGAGCGAGTCCCGTCCCGGCAGATCGAAGATGACCGAGTCCCAGGAGGCGGCGGCGACGTCGTCGGCGTACTGCTCCAGGCAGCGGCCGCGGAAGTACGCGCGCGTGTCCTCGGGGGGCGAGGTCCGGGCCCGCTCGACCTCCGCCTCGTCCAGCAGCCGCTTCATGCGGCCCCGGGCCACGAGGCGGTTGTAGAGGCCCTTCTCGGGGCGCACGTCGGCGTACTGCAGGTCGAGCAGGTGGAGCTTGGCGGCGTCCCAGTCGAGGCCGTCGCGGCGCCGGTAGCCCTCCATGAGCTCCCACTTGGCGACCCAGTCCAGTTCGCCGGCGAGGCTCATGGGGTCGTTCTCCAGCCGGGTGAGGGTGTCCTCCCAGCGGCTGAGGACGTCCTTGGTCTGCTCGTCGGCGTCGGCGCCGTAGCGTTCCTCCACGTACTTGCGGGACAGCTCGTAGTACTCCATCTGGAGCTGCACCGCGGTCAGGGTGCGGCCGCTGCGGAGGGTGATCAGGCGTTTCAGCGTCGGGTCGTGGCTGACCTGGTGGAGGGTGCGGACGGGCTGGTCGACGGCGAGGTCCACGGCGATGAAGCCGTCCTCGATCATGGACAGGACCAGGGCCGTGGTGCCGAGCTTGAGGTAGGTGGAGATCTCGGAGAGGTTGGCGTCGCCGATGATCACGTGGAGGCGGCGGTACTTCTCGGCGTCCGCGTGCGGTTCGTCGCGGGTGTTGATGATGGGGCGCTTGAGCGTGGTCTCCAGGCCGACCTCGACCTCGAAGTAGTCGGCGCGCTGGCTGAGCTGGAAGCCGTGCTCGTGGCCGTCCTGGCCGATGCCGACGCGACCGGCGCCGGTGACGACCTGGCGGGAGACGAAGAAGGGCGTCAGGTGGCGCACGATGTCCGAGAAGGGGGTCTCCCGCTTCATCAGGTAGTTCTCGTGCGTGCCGTAGGAGGCGCCCTTGTTGTCCGTGTTGTTCTTGTAGAGGTGGATCGGCTGGGCTCCGGGGAGCTGGGCGGCCCGCTCCGCGGCCTCGGCCATGATCCGTTCGCCGGCCTTGTCCCAGAGGACGGCGTCCCGGGGGTTGGTGACCTCGGGGGCGCTGTACTCGGGGTGGGCGTGGTCGACGTAGAGCCGTGCGCCGTTGGTGAGGATGACGTTGGCCAGGCCGATGTCCTCGTCGGTGAGCTGGCTGGAGTCGGCGGCCTCGCGGGCGAGGTCGAAGCCCCGCGCGTCGCGCAGCGGATTCTCCTCCTCGAAGTCCCAGCGGGCCCGGCGGGCCCGGTGCATCGCCGCCGCGTAGGCGTTGACGATCTGGGACGAGGTGAGCATGGCATTGGCGTTGGGGTGTCCGGGAACGGAGATGCCGTACTCCGTCTCGATGCCCATTACTCGCCGTACGGTCATGCGGCCCTCCTTGCCCGGCGGCTCCCTCGGTCGTGGGCGCCGCTCAAGTACCGCTCGTGCTCGGGCGGCTGTGCGGTGCCCGTCCCCGCACTGCGCAACCCGGCGGTAGGGAAGAGCCTAGAACGCCTTTGCGCTGGTGGGGAGATCATTTGCGTCATTGCGTTGCCCCGCCTTGTTCCCGCTCCTGGGGGAAAAACAGTCGGCTGCGGGTACCCCGGTGAGGGCACCCGCAGCCGCCCTGTCTTTTACAGGTACTGTCCGGTATTCGCCACCGTGTCGATGGAGCGTCCGGTGTCGGCGCCCTGCTTTCCGGTGATGAGGGTGCGGATGTAGACGATCCGCTCGCCCTTCTTTCCGGAGATGCGGGCCCAGTCGTCGGGGTTGGTGGTGTTGGGGAGGTCCTCGTTCTCCTTGAACTCGTCCACGCAGGCCTGGAGGAGGTGGGAGACGCGGAGGCCCTTCTGGTTCTTTTCCAGGAAGTCCTTGATCGCCATCTTCTTGGCGCGGCCCACGATGTTCTCGATCATGGCGCCGGAGTTGAAGTCCTTGAAGTAGAGGACTTCCTTGTCGCCGTTGGCGTAGGTGACTTCCAGGAAGCGGTTCTCCTCGGATTCGGCGTACATGTGCTCGACCGCGGTCTGGATCATGGCGTGGACCGTGGCCGCTTTGTCGCCGCCGTGTTCGGCGAGGTCCTCGGAGTGCAGCGGGAGCCGCTCGGTGAGGTACTTGCCGAAGATGTCCTTGGCCGCTTCGGCGTCCGGGCGCTCGATCTTGATCTTCACGTCGAGGCGGCCGGGGCGCAGGATCGCGGGGTCGATCATGTCCTCGCGGTTGGACGCGCCGATCACGACCACGTTCTGCAGGCCCTCGACGCCGTCGATCTCGGCGAGGAGCTGCGGGACGATGGTGTTCTCCACGTCCGAGCTGACGCCGGAGCCGCGGGTGCGGAAGAGGGACTCCATCTCGTCGAAGAAGACGATCACGGGGGTGCCCTCGGACGCCTTCTCCCGGGCCCGCTGGAAGACCAGGCGGATCTGCCGCTCGGTCTCGCCGACGTACTTGTTGAGCAGCTCGGGGCCCTTGATGTTGAGGAAGAAGCTCTTGCCGGCGGCCTGGCCGGTGACCTCGGCGACCTTCTTGGCCAGCGAGTTCGCGACGGCCTTGGCGATCAGCGTCTTGCCGCATCCGGGCGGCCCGTAGAGCAGGACGCCCTTGGGCGGGCGCAGTTCGTGCTCCTTGAACAGGTCCGGGTAGAGGTAGGGGAGCTCGACCGCGTCGCGGATGGCCTCGATCTGGTTGCCGAGGCCGCCGATGGCCTCGTAGCCGATGTCGGGGACCTCTTCGAGGACGAGTTCCTCGACCTCGCTCTTGGGCACGACCTCGTAGACGTAGCCGGAGCGGGGTTCGAGCAGCAGGGCGTCGCCGGGGCGGATGGTGACGTCCAGCAGCGGCTCGGCGAGCCGTACCACCCGTTCCTCGTCGGTGTGCCCGAGCACCAGGGCGCGCTCGCCGTCCTCGAGGATCTCCTTGAGGGTGACGATGTCCCCGACGCGCTCGAACTCCATGGCCTCGACCACGTTGAGCGCTTCGTTGAGCATGACTTCCTGGCCGCGCCTGAGGTCGTCGAGTTCGACGCTCGGGCTGACGTTCACGCGGAGCTTGCGGCCGCCGGTGAAGATGTCGGCGGTGCCGTCCTCGTTCGCGGTCAGGAAGACTCCGAAGCCGGCCGGCGGCTGGGCGAGCCGGTCGACCTCTTCCTTGAGGGCCACGATCTGGTCGCGGGCCTCTCGGAGGGTGTTCGCGAGTCGCTCGTTCTGGGCGGACACGCCGGCCAGGTTGGTCTGCAGCTCGACGATCCGCTCTTCGAGAATCCTCGTGTGACGCGGAGAGTCGGCGAGCTTGCGTCGCAGGACGGCGATCTCCTGCTCAAGGTAGGCAATCTGCCCGGCCGGGTCGTCGGACCCGCGTCCCGGGCGGATGCCGCGGTTAATGTCGTCGTCGTGGGCTGCCACGGTCCTCACCTCCTCCAAGGGGAGCTGGACGCTTCCAGACCCTACCTGGGTGGGTGTCGATTGAAACCCCTAGATCACAAAGACGGTCGGGGTGTGTCCGATCTTCACCCTTGCGCTCTCCCTCACGCCAGGGGAATACCCACCGAACATGATTGGAAAGCGGGCGGGGGTAGGGTCGAAGTGTTCAACACCCGTCAGAGCCTGCATCGTTCCCGGGCGGCTCGGCACTAAACAGCAGCAGGAGAGATGAGCGTGCAGCAGGAGGCCGGAACCGGCGGCGAGGCGCTGGAGGTCTGGATCGACCAGGATCTGTGTACCGGCGACGGGATCTGCGCGCAGTACGCGCCCGAGGTGTTCGAGCTGGACATCGACGGTCTGGCGTACGTCAAGGGCGCGGACGCGGAGCTGTTGCAGGCACCGGGTGCGACGACGCCGGTGCCGCTGCCGCTGCTGACGGACGTGGTGGACTCGGCGCGGGAGTGTCCGGGCGAGTGCATCCATGTGCGGCGGGTTTCGGACAGGGTCGAGGTGTACGGCCCGGACGCGGAGTGAGCGTTCCTCCACCCGCTGTGACGGTTGTCTGATTTCTCACACGGCGTGGGCGCCGGCGGGCGTGGAGCGGACGAACGCGCCGTCCTTCCACTGCCACTTCACGCTGTCCTTGGTGTCCGGGCAGCAGGCGGGCACGTCGTCGGTGGAGTAGCCGAGGAGGGTGGCGAGCACGGCTCCGTCGCGTACGGCGAGGTCGGTGACGGTGTTGCGGCTCTTGGGGTCGACCAGCGTGGCGACGACGCGGGGCCTGGCGGTGCCGGGGGCCTGGGTGAGGACGTAGACGCCGTCGGGCGGGGTGCCCATGGGGGCGTCACAGTGCACGACGGCGACGGTCTCGGGCCGGCCGTCGCCGTCCAGGTCGCCGGTGGCGGTCTTCTGCACGGCGGCCTGCACGGGGCCGCAGTCGAGCGGGAAGCCGACGCCCGCGGTGGTGGGCGGGGCGGCGGGGGCGGACTTGCCTTCGATGCCGGTGCCGGGGGTCTGGGCGGCCGTCGCCGTGTGCGGCTGGAGCAGCGAGGAGAGCGCGACGACGCCGGCGACGGCGGTCGCGGTGGCGAGCCAGTGGATGGGGCGGGCGTGCGTGTGGGCCAGTTCCGGGACGGCGGATTGCTGCACTAGGAGCGTCTCCTGAGGGCGGTGCCGGTGGGGGTGGCCAGCATGGTGCCACACGTCACAGTGCGGGGGAACGGCGGGGTGGGGGCCGAGTGGGCCGGGTTGCCCGGCTCCCGTGGGGCCGTGCTGCGGGTGGTAGCGGGTGGTGCCGTGGCGGATTCCGTACGACGGCTCCCTACGACAGCTCGGTACGACGGCTTCAATACGACGGCGCCGTGGCCGAGTTCCCCGGGTGTTCGGGAACTCGGCCACGGCGTCCGTACGTTGACGCGGCACCGGGCCGCCGCGGGGCGGCACCGGCGCGAGGGTCAGCGGCCCATGCCTCCGTCGGCGTTGGGGCCGGAGTAGTCCTCGCCGTAGGCGCCCTTGGCGGGGCGGCGGCGGCGCATGGGCGGCTCGACGCCGTCGGCGAGGCGGCGGGCGGTGAGGAGGAAGCCGGTGTGCCCGATCATGCGGTGGTCGGGGCGGACGGCCAGGCCCTCGATGTGCCAGTTGCGGATCATGGTCTCCCAGGCGGTCGGCTCGTTGAAGCAGCCGATCTCCCGGATGGACTCGACGGTCCGGGCGAGCTGGGTGGTGGTGGCCACGTAGCAGCAGACGATGCCGCCGGGGACGAGCGCCTTGGAGACGGCCTCCAGGCACTCCCAGGGGGCGAGCATGTCGAGGATGACGCGGTCGACGTCGGTGTCGCTCAGGTTGTCCTGGAGGTCGCCGACGGTGAGCTGCCAGGCGGGGTGCGGGCCGCCGAAGTAGCGCTCGACGTTCTGCCGGGCGATGTCGGCGAAGTCCTCGCGGCGCTCGTAGGAGTGCAGCATGCCCTGGTCGCCGATGGCGCGCAGCAGGAAGCTGCTGAGCGAGCCGGAGCCGACGCCGGCCTCGACGACGCGTGCGCCGGGGAAGATGTCGGCGAAGGCGAGGATCTGCCCCGCGTCCTTCGGGTAGACGACGGCTGCCCCGCGGGGCATGGACAGGACGTAGTCGGGGAGCAGGGGGCGCAGCGCGAGGTAGGCGACGTTCCCGGTGGTGCGGACAACGCTGCCCTCGGGAGCGCCGATCAGTTCGTCGTGCGGGAAGGAACCCTTGTGGGTGTGGAAGTTCTTCCCGGCCTCGAGCGTGAACGTGTAGTGGCGGCCCTTGGGGTCGGTCAGCTGAACCTGGTCCCCGACCTTGAAGGGCCCGCGCCTGCGGGCGGCACCGGTCGGTTCGGACATGTGAACAGACTACCGGGGTTTGCGGGGGCCGCCGACCACACCCGTCTCAGGAGAGCGGTGCTCAACTGGGGCGGGCCATCGCCTTGACGAAGGCGCGCTCGACGTCGGCGGCGGACAGGACGCCGTAGATCTCTCCGGTCTCCTCGACGACCAGGTACTCGGTGGCGGGGGTGGCGCGCAGGACCTCCAGCAGGGCCTCCCCCGCCAGCTCCGCGGAGACGCGCATGCCGTCGGTGATCTCCTGGGCGAGTCCGCTGACGGCGACCCAGGGGCGGCGGTGCTCGGGTACGCCGACGATGGCGGCCTCGCGGACCAGGGAGAGGGGTTCGCCGTCGGCGTCGACGACGACGAGGGCGCGGGCGCCGGCGTCGTTGGCGCGGCGCAGGGCCTCGGAGAGGGGGGTGTCGGTGTGGACGGGGACGGCGCGGCGGGTGAGGGTGCGGGCGCGCAGCTCGGGGAGGTGTTCGCGCAGGCGGGCGATGCGCAGGCTGTTGCCGGCTCCGGTCCAGATGATCGCGGCGAGGATGGCGGCGAGCAGGGCGTCGGTGACGGTGTCCATGCCGACGCTGTCCTCGGCGGTGGAGCCGAGGGCGCCGGACTGGGTGAGCAGGGGCAGGCCGATCAGCACGGCGACGGCGAGGGCGCGGCCGACCCAGGCGGCGGCGATGGTGCCGCTCATGGGGCGGCCGGTGATCTTCCAGACGACGGCGCGGAGCATGCGGCCGCCGTCGAGCGGGAGGCCGGGCAGCAGGTTGAAGGCGGCGACGATCAGGTTGGAGATCATCAGGCCGGCGAGCAGGACGCCGGGGACGGTGCCGGGTTCGACGGGCTGGAGGGCGAGGTAGAACAGGCCGGCCAGGACGAGGGAGAGCAGGGGGCCGACGAAGGCCAGCACGAACTCGCGTCCGGGGGTCTCGGCCTCCTTCTCGATCTCGGAGACGCCGCCGAAGAACTGCAGCTGGATGCGGCGGACGGGCAGTTTGAAGCGGATGGCGGCGACCGTGTGGGCCAGCTCGTGGACGAGGACGGAGGCGTAGAAGGCGACCGCGAAGAAGAGGGAGACGAGGTAGCGGGCGGCGCCGAGTTCGGGCAGCACCCGGTCGAGCTGGCCGCCGAAGACCCAGGTGATCAGAGCGGCGACGAGGAACCAGCTGGGCGCCACGTACACGGGGACGCCGAAGGGGCGGCCCATGAGCAGTCCGCCGCGCGGCTCGGGCGGGGGCTGCGGGGGGCGGGTGCCGCGGGCGCCGCCGGAGTGGGCGAGGGTGCGCTCGTGGCCGTCGGCCGGGTGCTCGTCCGTGGGGTCGCCGTAGGGGGCGGGGTGGGCGGGCCGGTGGCCGGTGCCGGCCTGGCTGGGGGCCTGCTCGGGGTGCGGGTGCGGCGGCTCGGCGGCCTCGGGGGCGCCTGGTGCGGAGGGCTCGGTCGCCTTGTCGGGGGCGGGCGGGTCGGGGGTGGTGTTCGGGTCGGCCGTCTCGTCGTCGTTCGACGGCGGCTGCGCGCTCCGGCCGCTCTCGTCCACGGTGTCCCCTCGTTCGAAGCGTCTTCCGCGTCCTGACGGGCGGAAGGGTCTGGGTCGATGGTATGCGGCCGTCGGGAGCCGTTCCGCCCCGGCACCCCCTGACTTCTACCCGTGTTGTGCCCGTTGTCGCCCGCCGCCGTACGGCGCGGCTGGGTGACTGTCAGTGGCGGGCCTTATGGTCTGTGGCATGGAGACGAGCAGCGAGGGGTCGGTGGAGGACGGCGGCGGCGTGCCCGTGCCGGTGTCGGTGCCGGAGGCGGCCGTGGTCGGGTCGGACGGGGCGCAGGCACCGCAGAGCGTGGTGATAGCGCCGTCCGGTCTGTCCCCCTCGCGCGCCGGTGACTTCATGCAGTGCCCGCTGCTGTACCGGTTCCGGGTGATCGACCGGCTGCCGGAGAAGCCGAGCGAGGCGGCGACGCGGGGCACGCTGGTGCACGCGGTGCTGGAGCGGCTCTTCGACGCGCCGGCTGCGGAGCGTACGGCGCCGCGGGCGAAGTCGCTGATCCCGGCGCAGTGGGACCGGCTGCGTGAGTCGCGCCCGGAGGTCGGCGAGCTGTTCGCCGACGATCCCGAGGGGGAGCGGCTGGCGCGCTGGCTCGCGGAGGCGGAGCAGCTCGTCGAGCGGTGGTTCACGCTGGAGGACCCGACCCGGCTGGAGCCCGCGGAGCGGGAGCTGTTCGTGGAGGCCGAGCTGGAGTCGGGGCTCAGGCTGCGCGGGATCATCGACCGGGTGGACGTGGCGCCGACCGGCGAGGTGCGGATCGTCGACTACAAGACGGGCAAGGCGCCCCGCCCGGAGTTCGCCGAGGGCGCGCTGTTCCAGATGAAGTTCTACGCGCTGGTCGTGTGGCGGCTGAAGGGCGTCGTGCCGCGGCGGCTGCAGCTGGTGTACCTGGGCAGCGGTGACGTGCTGACGTACGACCCGGTCCTCGCCGACCTGGAGCGGGTGGAGCGCAAGCTGCACGCGTTGTGGGAGGCGATCCAGCGGGCGACGGAGAGCGGGGACTGGCGGCCGCGGCCGACGAAGCTGTGCGGCTGGTGCGATCACCAGGCGCACTGCCCGGAGTTCGGCGGCACTCCCCCGCCCTATCCGCTGCCCGTGAGGGCGGCCGAGTCGGCCGGCGGTGAGCAGGGCAGAATGGGGCCGGACTAGCGAAGGAGACTTACGTGGCCATCCGCGTCCTACTGGTCGACGACCAGCCCCTGCTGCGTACGGGCTTCCGGATGATCCTGGAGGCGGAGCAGGACCTCGCGGTCGTCGGCGAGGCCGGAGACGGCCTCCAGGCCCTGGACCAGGTGCGGGCGTTGCAGCCCGATGTGGTGCTGATGGACATCCGTATGCCGCGGATGGACGGGGTGGAGGCGACCCGGCAGATCACCGGGCCGGGGCGGGACGGTCCGGCCAAGGTGCTGGTGCTGACCACCTTCGACCTGGACGAGTACGTGGTGGAGGCGCTGCGGGCGGGGGCCAGTGGCTTCCTGCTGAAGGACGCCCCGGCCCATGAGCTGGTGCAGGCGATCCGGGTGGTGGCCGCGGGCGAGGCGATGCTGGCGCCCAGCATCACGCGCCGGCTGCTGGACAAGTACGCGGGGCATCTGCCGTCCGGCGAGGAGCCCGTGCCGGACACGCTGCACACGCTCACCGACCGTGAGGTGGAGGTGCTGAAGCTGGTGGCGCGGGGCCTGTCGAACGCGGAGATCGCGGCGGACCTGTTCGTGAGCGAGACCACCGTCAAGACTCATGTGGGGCATGTGCTGACCAAGCTGGGGCTGCGGGACCGGGTGCAGGCCGCGGTGTACGCGTACGAGAGCGGGCTGGTGCGGCCGGGCGCGCAGTAGCGGGGTCGTACGACACCGTGAGGGGTGGTGCCTTCCGTGAGAGCGGAAGCCCCCACCCCTCGGTGCGTGGCGGGTCAGTCCTTCTTCAGTTCCCAGAAGCGGAACACGGTGGAGGCGTCGAGGCAGTTCTCCAGGCCGTAGACGTTGTCGCGGGCGACGGCGTACTGCTTGGCCTGCCACACGGGCAGGACGGGCAGGTCGTCGGCGACGATGTCCTGGAGGCGGCCGAACTCCTTCTCGGTGGCGGAGCGGTCGCTCTGCGCGGCCGTGGCCGGCAGCAGTGTGCCGGTGATGGCGCTGTTGGCGTAGTGGTTGCCGAGGACGTTGCCCTCGCCGAAGAACGGGGCGGTGAAGTTGTCGGCGTCGGGGTAGTCGGGGATCCAGCCCTTGACGTAGACCCCGTACTTGCCGGCCTCGATGTCCTTCTCGTACTGCTCGAACGGCACGGACTTGACGTCGGCGCGGAACAGGCCGCTGGCGTTGAGCTGGCCGGCGATGGCCTTCAACTCGGCGTCGGTGGCGGGGCCGTAGCGGGCCGGCGTGGACCACAGGGTGAGTTTCACCGGGGTGGTGATGCCGCCGCCGCTGAGGGCTTCGGCGGCCTTGTCCTTGGAGGGGCGGGCGCCGTAGGTGTCGAAGAAGGCCGTGTTGTGACCGGCGATGCCGGCCGGGATGATCGAGTACAGGGGACTGGCGGTGCCCTGGTAGACGTCCCTGATGAGGGCGTCGCGGTCGATCAGGTAGGCGATGGCCTTGCGGACGGCGAGCTTGCCGGCGACCGGGTCCTTCATGTTGAAGACCAGGTGCTGGACCTCGGCGCTGCTGCCCTCGACGACCTCGGCGCCGGTGCTGCCGTCGCCCTGGTCGAGGCCGGCGATGTCGGTCGCGGTGAGGCCGCGGTAGGCGATGTCGACGTCGCCGTCGAGGAGGGCCTGCTTGAGGCCGGTCTGGTCGCCGTGGAAGAACTTCAGGGTGACGCCGGAGTTCTCCGGCTTCGCGGTGCCCTGGTACTGGTCGTTGACGGAGAAGACGGCCTCGTCCTCGCTGAAGGAGTCCAGCTTGTAGGGGCCGGAGCCGACGGCCTCGCCGTCCTTGCGCAGCCCGTTCGCGTCGTACTGGCGGTGGTCGACGATGGAGCCGGCACCGGAGGCGATCTTGCTGGGGAAGGTGGCGTCGGGGACCTTCAGGCGGAAGACGACCGTCTTGCTGTCCGGCGTCTCGACCTTGCCGAGCGTGGGGAACATGATCGCCGGGCCGGCCGGGTCGTTGATCTTCAGCATGCGGTCGAAGGAGAACTTGACGTCCTCGGAGGTGAGGTCGTCACCGTTGCTGAACTTCAGGCCGTCCTTGAGCGTGCAGGTGTAGACGGTGGTGGAGGTGTCGAAGTCGCAGGCCCGGGCCGCTTCCGGCTGGGGTTCGGTGCCGCCCTTGGGGAAGCTGAGCAGCGACTGGAAGACGTTGTTGAACAACAGCCAGGACCCGGGGTCGTAGCCGGAGGCGGGGTCGGTGGCGAGGACGTCGTCGGACATCCCCATCACCACGGTGGAGCCGTTCCCCCCGGCGTTCCCGGTCTCCGTACCGCATCCGGTCAACAGGCCGGAGGCCAGCCCCGCCACGATCGGCAGGACCGGCCACTGGTTGCGCATGTTCACGTAGAGGTGCCTTGTCGTCGGTTCTCGTGTCCCGGGGCCGCCTTTTCCGGCCCCGGGGTTCGGCCCCGGAGATGGTCAGTGCCCGGGACCGGGCCCCGGAGACGGTCGAAGCCCCGGGGCTGGGCCCCGGGGCGCGGTCGACTGCCCCGGGGGGCACGCCCCGGACGGCGTCACGCGGTCCGGGGCGCGGCGGGCGTCAGCCGCTCACACCGCGGCCGAGCTCCCACAGCTGCAGCGTCGAGGTCGAGTTGAGCGCGTACGCGGTGCCCGTGATGTCCTCGCGGGCGGCGACGTACTGCTTGCCCTGCCACAGCGGCAGGATCGGCACGTCCTCGGCGACGATGTCCTGGATGTCCGTCAGGCTGGTGGCGGCGGCGAGCCGGTCGGCCTCCCGACGGGACTGCGGGATGAGGTGGTTGATGATCCGGCTGTTGGCGTAGGGCGACTTGAGGAAGTTGCCCTTGTCGAGGAAGGGCGCGAGGAAGTTGTCGGCGTCGGGGAAGTCGGGGAACCAGCCCATGCCCCAGACGTCGTAGGCGCCCTTGCGCTCGGCCGGGACGAAGGTGTCCCAGGCGTGGCCCTGGATGTCGGCGTCGAACAGGCCGCTGGCGTTGAGCTGCTGCTGGAGGAGCTCGAACTCCTTCTTCGTGGCGGCACCGTAGTGGTCGGTGGTGTAGTGCAGGGTCAGCTTCACCGGGGTGGAGATGCCGGCCCGGCTCAGCAGCGCCCTGGCCTTGGCGGCGCTGGGGTCGCCGTAGGTGTTGAAGAACGAGTTGGAGTGGCCGGTGATGGCGGCCGGGACCAGCGAGTACAGGGGCTGGGCCTGGGAGCCGTAGACCTTGGAGACCAGTTCGCTGCGGTTGACGAGCTGGGCGATGGCCTGGCGGACGGCCTTGTCCTTGACGGTCGGGGCGTCGGTGTTGAAGGCCAGGTAGCGGATCTCCAGGCCGGGCATGTCGATGAGGTCGATGTCGCCGCCCGTGCCGGTGGACAGCTTCTGGACCAGCTCCGGCGTCATGGTGCGGGACATCACGTCGATGTCCTTCTTCTCCAGCGCGGCGTCCATGGCGTCGGCGTCCGCGAAGGAGACCAGTTCGGCCTTGTCGTTGTTCACCGTGAGGGTCCCCTTGTAGTTGGGGTTCTTGGTGAACACGGCGCGCTTCATCTCGCTGCCGTCGGTCTCGGCCTTGAGGGTGTAGGGGCCGGAGCCGTCGACCTCGAAGCCGTCGCGCAGCTTGTCCTTGGCGTAGTGGTCGGAGCTGACGATGCCCGCGACGGGGGTGGACAGCTTGTACGGGAACGTGGCGTCGGCGGTCTTCAGGTGGAAGACGACGTCGCGCTCGCCCTGGGTCTCGACGGTGTCGATGGTGGACAGCAGCGAGGAGACACCGGAGTCCGCGTTGATGGCCAGGGCGCGGTCGATGGAGAACTTCACGTCGTTCGCGGTGACCGGGGTGCCGTCGGCGAACTTCAGGTCCGCGCGCAGCTTGCACGCGTAGCGCTCGTTGCCGCTGTCGGTGAAGGCGCAGCTCTCGGCCGCCTCGGGCACCGGCTCGCCCTCGCCCTTGGGCATGATCATCAGGGTCTGCACGGTCTGGCGCAGGATGTTCCAGGAGCCGACGTCGTAGGCGTAGGCCGGGTCCAGGGGCGCGGGCGCGTCCTTCGTAGCGGTGAACCGGTCCGTGGTGCCGACGACGATGGCGTCGCCTCCGCCGCTGCCGCTGTCGGACCCGCCACAGGCGGCGAGCACGGGTGCGAGCAGACCGGCCACGGCCGGCAGCACCAGAGTCTTGCGGTTCATGCTCGAGTTTCTCCAGAGCTGTTCGACTCCGTGTATCCGGCATGCAGGGGTGTCGCGGCGGATCACGGGGGTAAGGGCTGATGTTCTCGCGACGAGATTAGTCCGCGCCCGCAGGAGGGTTGGCAGCCACCGGAGTTGAGGGCCCATCACGGAGCGAAACCGGGTGTGGACAGTCCGAAAACCCGACACGGGAAGGATTCGTGCAGGGTTCCATCAATCGGGACACAAGGGCACGGCCGGATCCCGGTCAGAGGGGGTCGAAGCACACGGATCAGCGGGTGTCGACCCCGTGCCGCGTGGGGAACGTCACACGGGCAACGGGGTGGGCGACCCGGTCGAATTCGATCGCCGGGGCGGCGGGAATTTCCGCGGACGCCGTGCGCCGGTACACCTGTTCGCAGTTCGGTGGAATTCCCGGCTATCGGCGGAACACGCTGGGTGAACGGCTAGCGCATTTCCGTCATCGGACGGTTTCCGGCATCAGGCCGCGCAGAAATGTCAGGTCGACCTCTTCCAGGGAGGTCACCACGGTCCGCCGGGCGGCGGGCGCGATGGGGGCCACCGACGGTACGGCGACCACGTGGCAGCCGGCGGCCTCGGCGGCGGCGACCCCGGTGGCGGTGTCCTCGATGACGGCGCAGCGGGCCGGGTCCGCGCCCAGGCCGGAGGCGGCCAGCAGGTAGGGGTCGGGGTGCGGCTTGGTGCGGGATACCTCGTCGCCGGCGACGGTGAGGGAGAAGTGGTGGGCGCCGAGGCGGGTCAGGACGCGGTCGATGATGCGCCGGTGGGAGGCGGAGACCAGGGCGGTGGGGACGCGGTGCTCGCTCAGCTCGGCCAGCAGCCGGGCGGCTCCCGGCATCATCGGCAGGTCGCGGCCGATGCGGTCCTCGAAGCCCTCGTTGAGCAGGACGGTCAGCTCGTCCAGGGTGATGTCCGCGCCCGTGGCCTCGATGAGGAATCCGGCGCTGCGGGTCATGGGGCCGCCGACCACGACATGGCGCCAGGAGTCGTCGAGGGTGTGGCCGAGGGCGGCGAAGACCTCGACCTCGACGTCCCACCAGAACCCCTCGGTGTCCACCAGGGTTCCGTCCATGTCGAGGAGCACGGCCTGGAGTGCGGATCCTGCGGTCCTGCGTGTTCCCGGCGCGGGGACCGTACTGGTCATCCGTGGGCCTCCTTGAGGGACGATCAGGCCGGTTCCCTCCCCGGGAACCGGCCTGCGGTGGATCGACCAGTGTACGACTCGCGCGAACGAAATGCCTCGTTTGAAAGCCCTGGTCCCGGGCACACCTTCAAACCCGCCCGGTCACGCCGGGAGGGCCTGAGGTGTGCCCTCAGCGATGCCTTCGGCGACGCTCTCGACCTGCGTGTCAGCGGGCGTTGAAGTACTTGGCCTCGGGGTGGTGGATCACGATGGCGTCGGTGGACTGCTCGGGGTGGAGCTGGAACTCCTCCGACAGGTGGACGCCGATCCGCTCGGGCTGTAGCAGGTCGGCGATCTTCGCGCGGTCCTCCAGGTCGGGGCAGGCGCCGTAGCCGAGGGAGAAGCGGGCGCCCCGGTACTTCAGCTCGAACATGGCCTCGATCTCGTCCGGGTCCTCCCCGGCGAAGCCCAGCTCGGAGCGGACGCGGGCGTGCCAGTACTCGGCGAGGGCCTCGGCGAGCTGGACGGACAGGCCGTGCAGTTCGAGGTACTCGCGGTACGCGTTGGCCTCGAACAGCCGCGCGGTCTCCTCGCCGATCCGGGAGCCCACGGTGACCACCTGGAGGCCGACGACGTCGGTCTCGCCGGACTCCTCCGGGCGGAAGAAGTCAGCCAGGCAGAGCCGGCGGCCGCGGCGCTGGCGCGGGAAGGTGAAGCGGGTGCGCTCGTTGCCCGCCTCGTCCAGGATGATCAGGTCGTCGTCCTTGGAGACACAGGGGAAGTAGCCGTAGACGACGGCCGCCTCCAGCAGATTCTCCGTCTGCAGCCGGTCCAGCAGGCCGCGCAGCCGTGGCCGGCCCTCGCTCTCCACCAGCTCCTCGTACGTCGGGCCTTCGCCGGTGCGGGCCTGCTTCAGCCCCCACTGGCCCTTGAAGAGGGCGCCCTCGTCGAGCCAGGAGGCGTACTCCTTGAGCTGGATGCCCTTGATGACGCGGGTGCCGAAGAACGGCGGGGCGGGCACCGGGTTGTCGGTGGCCACGTCCGAGCGGACGTGCCCCTCCTCCGGCCGCTCCTCCACCACCGCCTGCGCGGTGGCCCGCACCCGGCGCTGCTTCAGCTCCGGCAGCACCGCGCCCGGCACGCCGCGCTTGACGCCGATCAGGGCGTCCATCAGCCGCAGCCCCTCGAAGGCGTCCCGGGCGTAGCGGACCTCGCCCTGGTAGATCTCGTGCAGGTCCTGCTCCACATACGCCCGGGTCAGCGCGGCACCGCCGAGGATGACCGGGTAGTCCGCGGCCAGACCCCGGGCGTTGAGCTCCTCCAGGTTCTCCTTCATGATCACGGTGGACTTCACCAGCAGCCCGGACATCCCGATCACATCGGCGTTGTGCTCCTGGGCGGCCTCCAGGATCGCCGAGACCGGCTGCTTGATGCCGAGGTTGACCACGTTGTAGCCGTTGTTGGACAGGATGATGTCGACCAGGTTCTTGCCGATGTCGTGGACGTCGCCGCGCACGGTGGCGAGCACGATGGTGCCCTTGCCGGCCTCGTCGGTCTTCTCCATGTGGGGTTCGAGATAGGCGACCGCGGTCTTCATCACCTCGGCCGACTGCAGCACGAACGGCAGCTGCATCTGGCCGGAGCCGAACAGCTCACCGACCACCTTCATGCCGTCCAGCAGCACCTCGTTGACGATCTCCAGCGCCGGACGCGCGGCGAGGGCCTCGTCCAGGTCGGCCTCCAGGCCGTTCTTCTCACCGTCGATGATGCGCCGCTTCAGGCGCTCCTCCAGCGGCAGCGCCGCCAGCTCCTCCGCCTTGGACGCCTTCAGCGACTTGGCGGTGGCACCCTCGAACAACTGCATCAGCTTCTGCAGCGGGTCATAGCCCTCACGGCGACGGTCGTAGATCAGATCGAGGGCGGTCTGCACCTGCTCCTCGTCGAACCGCGCGATCGGCAGGATCTTCGAGGCGTGCACGATCGCCGAATCCAGCCCCGCCTTCACACACTCGTCCAAGAAAACCGAGTTCAGCAGGATGCGGGCGGCCGGGTTCAGGCCGAAGGAGATGTTCGACAGACCCAGCGTGGTCTGCACGTTCGGATGCCGGCGCTTCAGCTCGCGGATGCCCTCGATCGTGGCGATACCGTCCTTGCGGGACTCCTCCTGACCCGTGCAGATCGTGAAGGTCAGGCAGTCGACGAGGATGTCCTCCTCCCGGATCCCCCAGTTCCCCGTCAGGTCCGCGATCAACCGCTCCGCGATCTCGACCTTCTTCTCCGCCGTGCGGGCCTGGCCCTCCTCGTCGATGGTCAGCGCGATCAACGCCGCCCCGTGCTCCCGGGCCAGCGCCGTCACCCGGGCGAAACGGGACTCCGGGCCGTCACCGTCCTCATAGTTCACCGAGTTGATCACCGCCCGGCCGCCCAGCTTCTCCAGCCCGGCCCGGATCACCTCCACCTCGGTGGAGTCCAGCACGACCGGCAGCGTCGAGGCGGTCGCGAACCGGCCGGCCAGCTCCTCCATGTCCGCCACACCGTCACGGCCCACGTAGTCCACGCACAGATCGAGCATGTGCGCGCCCTCACGGATCTGCTCCCGGGCCATCTCCACACAGTCGTCCCAGCGGCCCTCCAGCATCGCCTCACGGAACTTCTTCGACCCGTTCGCGTTGGTGCGCTCACCGATGGCCAGGTAGGAGGTGTCCTGACGGAACGGGACGCTCTGGTAGAGGGAGGCGGCGCCCGGCTCGGGGCGCGGGTCGCGCTCGGCCGGGGACTGCTCGCGCACGCGCTCCACGACCTGCCGCAGATGCTCGGGCGTGGTGCCGCAGCAACCGCCGACGAGGGAGAGGCCGTAGTCGCGGACGAAGTTCTCCTGCGCGTCGGCCAGCTCGGGCGCGGTGAGCGGGTAGTGGGCGCCGGCGGAGGTCAGGACCGGCAGGCCGGCGTTCGGCATACAGGACAGCGGGACGCGGGCGTGCCGGGCGAGGTAGCGCAGGTGCTCGCTCATCTCGGCGGGGCCGGTGGCGCAGTTCAGGCCGATCATGTCGATGCCGAGCGGCTCCAGCGCCGTCAGCGCGGCACCGATCTCCGAGCCGAGCAGCATCGTGCCCGTGGTCTCGACGGTGACGGAGACGATCAGCGGGACGTCGTATCCGGCGGTCTCCATGGCACGGCGGGCGGCGATGACCGAGGCCTTGGTCTGGAGCAGGTCCTGGGTGGTCTCCACCAGCAGGGCGTCGGCGCCGCCGGCGAGCAGGCCCTCGGCGTTGCGCTGATAGGCGTCGCGGATCGCGGCGAAGGTGGTGTGGCCGAGGGTAGGCAGCTTGGTGCCGGGGCCCATCGAGCCGAGCACCCAGCGCTGGCGGCCGTCCTGGGCGGCGAACTCGTCGGCCGTCTCGCGGGCGATGCGCGCGCCCGCCTCGGACAGCTCGTGGATGCGCTCGGCGATGTCGTACTCGCCGAGGGCGCTCAGGTTGGCGCCGAAGGTGTTGGTCTCCACGCAGTCGACACCGGCGTCGAAGTACGCCGCGTGGACCGAGCGGACGATGTCCGGGCGGGTGACGTTGAGGACCTCGTTGCAGCCCTCCAGCTGCTGGAAGTCCTCCAGCGTGGGCTCCTGCGCCTGGAGCATGGTGCCCATGGCGCCGTCGGCTACCACCACACGGGTGGCGAGCGCCTGACGGAGCGCGGACGCACGGGTCCGGCTGTCGACGGAAGGGGTCGGCGGCTGCGAGGCCATGAAGGGGCTCCCTTGAGGTGCGACGGCTGTCGGCTATGCGGCGTCCCGGAGAATGGCCCGGTAGGCGCACGGCGCCAGCGTAACCGGGAGTCGGCCCGGATGGGCAGGCCGTCCACGGGGCGGGACGCGCGCGTCGCGGCCCACGGCGCGTACTGTCCGCCGTTGGCCCTCAACTGTTCGGCCACGCATGAGGGAACACGTGTCGACCGACCATTAGCGGGGAGTCGGCATGGACCGGTAGTGTTCGACATTGCCGAACGACGGCAGCGAACGTCGGGGTGGACGGTCGAAGGGGACGGAGGCAGGACGGCGATGGCACGGAACATCCAGTCGCTCGAACGGGCGGCCGCGATGCTGCGGCTGCTCGCGGGCGGCGAGCGGCGGCTCGGCCTGTCGGACATCGCCTCGGCCCTGGGCCTGGCCAAGGGCACGGCCCACGGCATCCTGCGCACCCTCCAGCAGGAGGGCTTCGTGGAGCAGGACGAGGCCTCGGGCCGCTACCAGCTGGGCGCCGAGCTGCTGCGCCTGGGCACCACCTATCTGGATGTGCACGAGCTGCGGGCGCGCGCCCTGGTGTGGACCGACGACCTGGCCCGCTCCAGCGGGGAGAGCGTCTATCTGGGCGTCCTGCACCAGCAGGGCGTGCTGATCGTGCACCACGTCTTCCGCCCGGACGACAGCCGGCAGGTGCTGGAGATCGGGGCCATGCAGCCGCTGCACTCCACCGCGCTGGGCAAGGTGCTCTCCGCCTACGACCCGGTGGCCCACAGCGAGGCCCTGGAGGCCGATCGCAAGGCCTTCACCGACCGCACCGTGTGCGATCTGGAGGCCTTCGAGCACCTGCTCGACATCACGCGCGCGCGGGGCTGGGCGGCCGACGTGGAGGAGACCTGGGAGGGCGTGGCGTCCATCGCGGCGCCGATCCACGACCGGCGGCGCATGCCCGTGGGCGCGGTGGGCATCACCGGCGCCGTGGAGCGGGTGCGCCGGGACGGGGAGCTGCGGCCCGAGCTGGTCGCGGCCGTACGGGACTGCGCCCGCGCGGTCTCGCGGGATCTGGGCGCCGGGCGGTTCTGACCGCCGTACCCCCGAAGTGAGCACCGGAACGCCGTCGGCGTTCCGGCATTCGGCATACCCCCCGCCTGCGGACCCCCCGGCGGAGCGGGAGATCGACGAGTCCACCGATAACCCGCAGCGATCAATAACGATCGTGCATTCGATAACAGAACTCTTGACGCATGCCTGACGCCGAGACAAGACTCCCGTCCATCGGTCGGCATTGTCGAACATCTACCGGCAATACGCGCTAGAGTGTGACAACGCCAAGGGCCGGCATCGCTCTCACCCCCGAGGGCGCCAACCCCCGGTGGGACCCGGGGTTCGGCTTCCCTGGACGAAGGACAAAGGAGTCGCGGGTGTCCAGCTCCGACATCTTCATCGGCGAGACCATCGGTACCGCCATACTCATCCTGCTCGGCGGCGGCGTCTGCGCCGCCGTCACGCTGAAGGCCTCCAAGGCCCGCAACGCCGGCTGGCTCGCCATCACCTTCGGGTGGGGTTTCGCCGTGCTCACGGCGGTCTACACCTCGGCGCCGCTGTCCGGCGCCCACCTCAACCCGGCGGTCACCCTCGCACTCGCGATCAAGGACAACGACTGGAGTCACGTCGGCGTCTACTGGGCCGGCCAGCTCCTCGGCGCCATGATCGGCGCGGCGCTCGTGTGGGTCGCCTACTACGGCCAGTTCCACGCGCACCTCACCGACAAGGAGATCGTCGGCGGTCCGGGTGCGCAGGCCACGGCGGCCAAGGCCGTCGAGGCCCAGGAGAAGGGCGCCGGCCCGGTCCTGGGCGTCTTCTCCACCGGTCCGGAGATCCGGAACGTGGTGCAGAACCTCGCCACCGAGATCATCGGCACGATCGTGCTGGTGCTCGCGGTCCTCACGCAGGGCCTCAACGACAGCGGCAAGGGTCTCGGCACCCTCGGCGCCCTGATCACCGCGCTGGTGGTCGTCTCGATCGGTCTGTCCCTCGGCGGCCCGACCGGCTACGCGATCAACCCGGCCCGTGACCTCGGCCCGCGCCTCGTGCACACCCTGCTGCCGCTGCCCAACAAGGGCGGCTCCGACTGGGCCTACGCCTGGATCCCGGTGGTCGGTCCGCTGATCGGCGGCGCCATCGCGGCGGGCATCTACAACGTCGCCTTCGCGTGAACCCCCGCGTTCGCCCGAAGCAGCGGTAGACAGTCCCTCTCAGCACGGAACCTCACGGACCCCCAAAGGACCAGGAGCACACAGTGACCGACGCCCACACCGCCGGCCCGTTCATCGCCGCCATCGACCAGGGCACCACCTCCAGCCGCTGCATCGTCTTCGACCGGGACGGCCGGATCGTCTCCGTCGACCAGAAGGAGCACGAGCAGATCTTCCCCAAGCCGGGCTGGGTCGAGCACAACGCCACCGAGATCTGGACCAACGTCCAGGAAGTCGTCGCCGGAGCCATCGAGAAGGCCGGCATCACCCGCGACGACATCAAGGCCATCGGCATCACCAACCAGCGCGAGACCACCGTGCTGTGGGACAGGCACACCGGTGAGCCCGTCCACAACGCCATCGTCTGGCAGGACACCCGCACCGACGCCCTGTGCCGGGAGCTGGGCCGCAACGTCGGCCAGGACCGCTTCCGCCGCGAGACCGGCCTCCCGCTGGCCTCCTACTTCGCCGGCCCCAAGGCCCGCTGGCTGCTGGACAACGTCGAGGGCCTGCGCGAGCGCGCCGAGCGCGGCGACATCCTCTTCGGCACCATGGACACCTGGGTCATCTGGAACCTGACCGGCGGTGCCGACGGCGGCAAGCACGTCACGGACGTCACCAACGCCTCCCGCACCATGCTCATGAACCTGCACACGATGCAGTGGGACGACAAGATCGCCGAGTCCATCGGCGTGCCTCTGGCGATGCTGCCGGAGATCCGCTCCTCCGCCGAGGTCTACGGCGAGATCACCGGCGGCAAGCTCGGCGACCTGCTCGGCGGCATCCCCGTCGCCTCCGCGCTCGGCGACCAGCAGGCGGCGCTGTTCGGCCAGACCTGCTTCTCCGAGGGCGAGACCAAGTCGACGTACGGCACCGGCACCTTCATGGTGATGAACACCGGTGACAAGATCATCAACTCCTACAGCGGCCTGCTGACCACCGTCGGCTACAAGATCGGCGACCAGGACACGGTCTACGCCCTGGAGGGCTCGATCGCCGTCACCGGCTCGCTGGTGCAGTGGATGCGCGACCAGATGGGCCTGATCTCCACCGCCGCCGAGATCGAGACGCTCGCGCTCTCGGTGGAGGACAACGGCGGCGCCTACTTCGTGCCGGCCTTCTCCGGTCTGTTCGCCCCGTACTGGCGCTCCGACGCCCGCGGTGTGATCGCCGGCCTGACCCGGTACGTCACCAAGGCGCACCTCGCGCGCGCCGTCCTGGAGGCCACCGCCTGGCAGACGCGGGAGATCGCGGACGCCATGACCAAGGACTCGGGCGTCGAGCTGACCGCCCTGAAGGTCGACGGCGGCATGACCTCCAACAACCTGCTGATGCAGACGCTCGCCGACTTCGTGGACGCCCCTGTGGTGCGCCCCATGGTCGCCGAGACCACCTGCCTCGGCGCCGCCTACGCCGCCGGTCTCGCCGTCGGCTTCTGGAACAGCACCGACGACCTGCGCGCCAACTGGCGCAGGGCCGCCGAGTGGACCCCCCGCATGGACGCGGACACCCGCGCCCGTGAGTACAAGAACTGGCTCAAGGCCGTCGAGCGGACCATGGGCTGGCTCGAGGACGAGGAGTAAGAAACCCCATGACCACGCAGTCCACCCTGCAGTCCGTACCTGCCCTGGGGACGCGCCCGGCGTCCGGCTCGAACCCGAGCCGCGCCGAGACCCGGGAGCAGCTCTCCAAGGCGTCGTACGACCTTCTCGTCATCGGCGGCGGCATCCTGGGCATCTCGACGGCCTGGCACGCCGCGCAGTCCGGCCTCAGGGTGGCTCTGGTCGACGCCGGCGACTTCGCCGGCGCCACCTCCTCCGCCTCCTCCAAGCTGCTCCACGGCGGTCTGCGCTACCTGCAGACCGGCGCGGTGAAGCTGGTGGCGGAGAACCACTTCGAGCGCCGTGCGGTCTCCCGCCAGGTGGCCCCCCACCTGGCGAACCCGCTCACCTTCTACCTCCCGGTGTACAAGGGCGGGCCGCACGGCGCGGCGAAGCTCGGCGCGGGCGTCTTCGCCTACTCCGCGCTCTCCGCGTTCGGTGACGGCGTCGGCCACCTCCTCTCCCCCGCCAAGGCGGCGCAGGACGTGCCGGAGCTGCGCACCGAGAACCTCAAGGCCGTGGCCGTGTACGGCGACGACCAGATGAACGACGCGCGCATGGCGCTGATGACGGTCCGCGCGGCCGTCGACGCGGGCGCCGTCGTCCTCAACCACGCCGAGGTCACCGGCCTGCGCTTCACCAAGGGCCGGGTCACCGGCGCCGAGCTGCGCGACCGCGTGACCGGCGACGAGTTCGGCGTCGGCGCCCGGCTCGTGCTCAACGCGACCGGCCCCTGGGTCGATCACCTGCGCAAGATGGAGGACCCGGATGCGGCGCCGTCGATCCGTCTGTCGAAGGGCGCGCATCTGGTCCTGAAGCGGACCTCGCCGTGGAAGGCCGCGCTGGCCACCCCGATCGACAAGTACCGCATCACCTTCGCGCTGCCCTGGGAGGACATGCTCCTGCTGGGCACCACCGACGAGGAGTACGAGGGCGACCCCGCGGACGTCGCGGTCAACGACAAGGACATAGCCCAGATCCTCGACGAGGCCGCGTTCTCCATCCGCGACCAGCAGCTGAGCCGTGACCTGATCACCTACGCCTTCGCGGGCCTCAGGGTGCTGCCGGGCGGCCCGGGCGACACCGCCAAGGCCAAGCGGGAGACCGTGGTGACCGAGGGCCGGGGCGGGATGCTGTCCGTCGCGGGCGGCAAGTGGACGACCTTCCGGCACATCGGCCGTACGGTGATGAAGAAGCTGGAGTCGCTGCCGGGCCACCCGCTGGGCGAGGACTTCGAGCCGATCTCCTCGCTGCCGAAGAAGCTTCCGCTGCCGGGCGTCGCCAACCCGCGCGCGGTCGCCCACCGGCTGCTGGTCGACGGCCCGGCGCCCGGCCCGCGCATGGCCGCCGACACCGCCCGGCACCTGGCCACGCACTACGGTTCGCTCGCCTTCGACATCGCCCGCCTGGCCAACGACGACCCGGCGCTGGCCGAGCGCGTCCACCCGGACGCCCCGGAGATCTGGGCCCAGGTCGTCTGGGCCCGGGACCACGAGTGGGCCGAGACGCCGGACGACGTGCTGCGCCGCCGTACGACGCTGACGATCCGGGGTCTGGCCACGGACGAGGTCCGGGCGAAGGTCCAGGACGTGCTCGACAAGAAGTAACCACCGCAGGAACCGACCACGAGAAGCACCCGAACCAGGCGGTGCCGGCCCGTTCTCCCCTGACCCGGGCCGGCACCGCCGTGGGACGGCCCTCTCCGCACAGAGGGCCGGACCGGAAGGGGCGGCTCCCCGCGCCGACGGAGCCGCCCCTTCCGCATGCCCGGCCGGTCCGTTGTCAGTGCCGGCTGCTATCCATGAGGCATGAACAACGATCAGGCCGATCCGGCCGACCTCGCCTTTCTGCGCGAGGCGTTCGGAGTCGACGACGGGGGCGCCTCGGCTCTCGGCTGGGAGGCCGTGCGGGCCTTCGAGGCGGAGCACGGGATCGTCCTGCCCGAGCCGTACCGCACGTTCGTCGCGGAGATCACCGACGGCTCCCACCAGGGCCCGCCCGAGTACGGGCTGCTGGGCCTGGCCGAGCTGCCCTCCGACTGGGGCGGCAAGCCGGAGGCACGGGACCTGGCCCGGCCGTTCCCGCTGACGGAGCTGTGGCTCTGGGAGGAGGACGACGGGGGGCACGAGGACCCGGAGGCCGTCATCGACGCGGTGTACCACCACGGCTCGGTCGTGCTCGGCACCGACGGCTGCGCCATGGACTGGCATCTCGTCGTCACCGGACCGCACCGCGGCCACATATGGCAGGTCACCGACGTGGGCGCGCTGCCGTTCGGCGCGGAGTTCGGCGGTACGACGGCCGGGTCCGGGTTCGCCGGCTGGGTGCGGCACCGGGCGGCCGGCAAGGAGTGGTTCGACGCCGCGTGAGCGGTCCTCCCAGGGACCGTCGGTGGGCCTTCAGCGGTCCTCCAGCGCCTCGCGCAGCAGCCGCCAGTACGGCAGCGCCGAGGCGCCGGGGGTCACGCCGATCACCTGGACGGCGACATGGTCGGCGCCCGCCCCGGTGTGGGCCCGCAGCTTCCCGGAGATCGCCTCGGCGTCGCCCCAGAAGACCAGGTCGTCGACGAGACGGTCGCTGCCGCCGGCCGCGAGGTCGTCGTCGGTGTAGCCGAGCCGCCGGAACTTGGCGAGGTTGTAGGGCGTCGCGAGATACGGCGTGAGGTGCTCGCGGGCGGTCGCGCGGGCCCGGCCGGGGTCGGTCTCGAACAGCACCGGGTGCTCGACGCCGAGGAACGCGTCCGGGCCGAGGATGTCCCGCGCCTGGGCGGTGTGGGCGACGGAGACGTGGTAGGTGTGGGCGCCGTGCGCGCGGTCGCGGGCCAGCTCCAGCATCTTCGGGCCGTACGCGGCGAGCAGGCGGCGTACCGGGGACTTCGGGGCCGGGTTGGGCGACTCGGTGTCGAGCGTGTCCAGCTCGTCGAGGTAGGCGCGCATCGCCGCGAGCGGCTTGGTGCCGGTCCGCTGGTCACCGCCGAAGCCGAGGCCGAGGACGTGCCGGTCGGGGTAGGCGTCGGCGAGCAGCCGGGCGGCGCCGTGGGTCCAGCGGGCCTCGCGGGACCAGATGCGGGCGATGCCGTTGACCACGTGCAGGCGCCGGGAGCCGGCCAGCAGCAGGCCGGCGTGGGTGAACGCGTCGCGTCCCAGCAGCTCCGGGATCCACAGCGCCCGCCACCCCAGTTCCTCCAACTCCTGGACGGTGTCCCGCAGTTGCGCGGCGGGCTGGTACTCGAAGTCGAAGGTGTAGATGCCGTACCGCCCGAGGTCGAGCCCGTCGATGCCGCCCATGGAACTCCTCCGCCGTGTCGTCGGGAGCGGTGATCACCGCGATCTCTACGCATCGAAATATCGCAGATTCTCGATACGAGACGCAAGGCGGCGCCACGCCAGGCGAGACGCGGTCCGCCCGTCGCGACCGGTCTACAGCGACTGCCCCAGCTCGGCGACCAGCCGGGCGATGCGCTCCTCGTCGCGCTTGTAGTGGGTCCACTTGCCGACCCGCGTCGCCCGCACCAGGCCCGCCCGCTGCAGCTCCGCCAGATAGGACGAGACCGTCGACTGGGCCAGCCCCGCCTTGGCCTGGAGGTGGCTCACGCACACGCCGACCTCGGCCGGATCGGCGATGGCCTGCTCCATCGGGAAGTGCCGCTCCGGCTCGCGCAGCCACCGCAGCAGCTGGAGCCGGACCGGGTTGGACAGCGCCCGCAGCGCGGTGACCAGCTCGGGGTCGGGAAAGGACGCCGTCTCTGCCATGGGTCCGGAGTATAAAGGCGAAGACATCGGAGGTCTGAGCGGCAGGGAGGCCCGCATGGCGGTGACCGACGAGGCGATCGAGAAGATCAAGGGAATGATCGTCTCCGGTGCGCTGCGTCCAGGCGACCGGCTCCCCAGGGAGAGCGAGCTGGCCGCCGGGCTGGGTCTGTCGCGCAACTCGCTGCGGGAGGCCGTACGGGCCCTGTCGGTGATGAGGATCCTGGACGTGCGGCAGGGCGACGGCACGTACGTGTCCAGCCTCGATCCGCAACTGCTGCTGGAGGCGCTGGGTTTCGTCGTCGACTTCCACCGCGACGACACCGTGCTGGAGTTCCTCGCCGTGCGCCGCATCCTGGAGCCGGCCGCGACGGCGATGGCCGCCGGCCGGCTCGCCGTGCGGGAACTGGACGCGCTGGAGGAGCAGTTGGACCGGCTCGGGGCCGAGCCCTCGGTGGAGCAACTGGTCGCCTGTGACCTGGAGTTCCACCGGGGGATCGTGCGCGGCACGGGCAATTCGGTGCTGTGCTCGCTGCTGGACGGCCTGTCCGGGCCGACCACCCGGGCCCGCCTCTGGCGCGGGCTCACCCAGGAGGACGCGGTGGGCACCACCCTGCGCGAGCACCGCGCGATCCTCGCGGCCCTGCGGGAGCGGGACGCGGAGGCGGCGCGGTCGTGGGCGACGGTGCACATCGCGAGCGTGGAGCGGTGGCTGAGGTCCGCGCGGTGATGCGCGCGGTGGGTGCCGAGCGGGTGCGCGGTGACAGCTCGGATGACTGGCGGGGTGTTCCGGGGTGGCGATCGGGGCAGTGATCCGTTCACTCCCCCGTGCAAGGGGGCTGCGGGACCGCCCGCCGCACGCCGTAAGGTTGGGTGGTCAAGCGAGGGCACGTCGGAAGGAGGCACTGGGTGATCGAGCTCGAGGGGGTTCCCGAGCTGATCGACCCGGTCATGGTGGCCGCGTTCGAGGGCTGGAACGATGCCGGCGACGCCGCCTCCACCGCGGTCGCGCATCTGGAACGTGAGTGGAAGGGCGAGGTGTTCGCGGCGCTGGACGCCGAGGACTACTACGACTTCCAGGTGAACCGCCCCACGGTGTTCATGGACGGCGGCGTGCGCAAGATCACCTGGCCGACGACGAGACTGTCGGTGGTGCGCATCGGCGGGGACAAGCCGCGCGATCTGGTGCTGGTGCGCGGTATCGAACCGTCCATGCGCTGGCGCTCGTTCTGCAACGAGCTGCTGGGCTTCGCGCACGAGCTGGGCGTGGAGCTGGTGGTCATCCTGGGCGCCCTGCTCGGCGACACCCCGCACACGCGTCCGGTCCCGATCAGCGGGACCACGTCCGACCCGGACCTCGCCCGCCGCATGGACCTGGAGGAGACCAAGTACGAGGGCCCCACGGGCATCGTCGGCGTCCTGCAGGAGGCGTGCACGCACGCGGGGGTCCCGGCGGTGTCGCTGTGGGCGGCCGTCCCGCACTACGTGTCGCAGCCGCCGAACCCGAAGGCGACGCTGGCGCTGCTGAACCGGCTGGAGGACCTGATCGACGTCCGCATCCCGCTGGGCGAGCTGCCCGAGGACGCGCGCGCCTGGCAGGTCGGGGTGGACCAGCTGGCCGCGGAGGACAGCGAGGTCGCCGAGTACGTCCAGACGCTGGAGGAGGCCCGGGACACCGCGGAGCTGCCGGAGGCGTCGGGTGAGGCGATCGCCCGGGAGTTCGAGCGGTATCTGCGGCGCCGGGACGGCGGCGGTACGGCGGGCGGCGCCACGGACGCCGACGGGTCGCCGTTCCCGCGAGGTTCCGGGGAGCGGACGCGGCCGCCGAAGCCCCCGAAGCCGGGGGCCGACGACGGGGACACCTCGGAGGACTGAGCAGGAGAGCAGAGCGCGAAAAGGGGCGCTCCCTTCCGGAACCACCGGAGGGGAGCGCCCCTTTCACGTCCGCGGGCCCGCGGCCGGCTGCCGGCTGCCGGCTGCCTACAGCGCGACGCCGAGCAGCGCGTCCACGGCACGCGAGACGACACCGGGGGCGCCGGTGTCCGTGCCGCCCTGCTCCTGCTGGAGCGCGACCCAGCGGTCGACGGCGGCGAGGGCGGCCGGGGCGTCCAGGTCGTTCGCGAGGGCGTCGCGGATCTCCTCGACGAGCGCGTCGGCGGGCGGGCCGTCGGGCCGGGACACCGCGGCGCGCCAGCGGTCGACCCGGTCCAGGGCGTCCTGGAGCACCTGGTCGGTCCACTCCCAGTCGGAGCGGTAGTGGTGGGCGAGCAGGGAGAGCCGGATGGCGGCGGGGTCGACGCCGTCGCGGCGCAGCTGCGAGACGAAGACGAGGTTGCCCTTGGACTTGGACATCTTCTCGCCGTGCAGGGCGACCATGCCGGCGTGGACGTAGGCCTTGGCCATGGGGAACTCGCCGGTCAGCACCTGGGCGTGCGAGGCACCCATCTCGTGGTGCGGGAAGGCGAGGTCGGAGCCGCCGCCCTGCACGTCGAAGCCCATGCCGAGGTGGTCCAGGGCGATGGCGACGCACTCGATGTGCCAGCCGGGCCGGCCGCGGCCGAGCGAGGCACCGTCCCAGCTGGGCTCGCCGGGCCGGGCGGCCATCCACAGCATCGGGTCGAGCGGGTTCTTCTTGCCGGGGCGGTCGGGGTCGCCGCCGCGCTCGGCGGACAGCAGCCGCATGGCGGCGGCGTCCAGGTTCGAGACCTTGCCGAAGTGCGGGTCCGCCTCGACGGAGAAGTAGATGTCGCCCTCCAGCTCGTAGGCGGCACCGAGGTCACGCAGGCGTTCGACGAGCGGGACGATCCCGGGTATGGCCTCGACGGCGCCGATGTACTGCCGCGGCGGGAGCATCCGCAGCGCGGTCATGTCCTCGCGGAAGAGGGCGGTCTCCTTCTCGGCGAGGGCGGTCCAGTCGACGTCGTCGCGCTGCGCCCGCTCCAGCAGCGGATCGTCGATGTCGGTGACGTTCTGGACGTAGTGAACCTGCCGCTTGGTGTCGAGCCACACGCGCTGCACGAGGTCGAACGCGTTGTAGGTCGCCGCGTGTCCCATGTGGGTGGCGTCGTAGGGGGTGATGCCGCAGACGTAGAGACGGGCGACGGGACCGGGGCTGAGGGTGACCAGAGTGCCGGTCGCGGTGTCGTGAATCCTCAGGTCGCGGCCCTGACCAGGCAGGGCGGGGACCTCGGAAGCGGGCCAGGCATGCATGTCATGAGCGTAACCGGCCTGATGTTCCTGGCACGAACCGGTGCGGGCCGGATGGCCGGGAAGGCGTTCTTGCGCGTTCCCGGCCGGCATGCATGCGTCCGCTTCGGGGGCCGCTACACGGGTGGCCAGGGAATCGCCGGCCACTCCCCGCCGGGCTCCGGGTGCCTGCCGGAGGCGAGCAGCGCGTCGACACGCGCGCGCGTGGCGTCGATCTCGGCCGGGGTGATCAGCCCGGCGAGCCGGCCGGCCAGCGCGCCGCCGTCCTCCAACGTCTCCTTGAGCGTCCGGAGCACCCGCACGGCCTCGTCCGTGAGGGGCTCCCCCGCCCAGCCCCACAGCAGCGTGCGCAGCTTGTCGTCGACGTTGAAGGTGACCCCGTGGTCGATGCCGTAGAGGCGGCCGCCCTCGGCGGGCAGCAGATGGCCGCCCTTGCGGTCGGCGTTGTTGATCACCGCGTCGAGCACGGCGAGCCGTCGCAGCCGCTCGTCGTCGGCGTGCACCAGCAGCGCCGTGCGCCCCTCGCCGACCTCGGCGAGCCCGATCGCCTTCCAGCCCGGTCCGGGCTCCTCGTCGTCCACCAGGGCGAGCAGTTCGGCGCCGGGGACGACGTCGATCCACAGCTGGCACATGCCCTCGCCGTAGGGCCCGTCCCGCAGCACCGTCGGCGGGACCAGCTGCCAGCCGGTGGCCTCGGAGACCTCGTAGGCGGCGACCTCGCGTCCGGCGAGGGTGCCGTCGGGGAAGTCCCACAGCGGGCGCTCCCCGGCGACCGGCTTGTACACGCAGGACGCCTCCTGCCCTTCGTACGCGACCGTGCAGAACAGTGCCGCGTTGGAGGCCTCGCGGATGCGGCCCCGGACCGTCAGCTCGCCGTGGGCGAGCAGGTCGGCGGTGGTCACGCTCCGCGGCGGTATCCGTTCTGGCGCGGACATACATGTCCTTCCGGATCGAGCGGCAGGCTGCACAGCGGGCAGGGCGGCCGGCCGGCGTTGACGACGTCGAGGGCTCGCTTGGCGAAGGCTCTGGCCTGCGCGCCGGTGAGCCGGACCCGCAGCATCGGGGGCCCGTTCTCCTCGTCCTGGAGAAGCCGTTCCTCCGCCTCGGCCAGGTCCTCCTCGGACTCGGCGTCGAGCTCGACGAGGGCCTGGGCCTCGACGATCATGCGCTGCTCCTCGCCGTCCCAGGCCAGCGCCATGGTGCCGACCCGGAACTCCTCCTCGATGGGGGTGTCGAGGGGCGCGGTGTCGGCGACCTCCGTGGGGGCCATGGCGGGCACCGCGGCGCTTCCGCCGCTACGGCGTACGACCTCGTCCAGCAGCTCGTCCATGCGCTCGGCGAGCGCGGCGACCTGGGTCTTCTCCAGGGCCACGCTGGTCACCCGGGAGCCGGCGGAGGCCTGGAGGAAGAACGTACGGCGCCCGGGCAGTCCGACCGTGCCGGCCACGAAGCGGTCCGGCGGGTCGTAGAGGAACACCTGACGGGACACGTCCTGTCTCCATGGGATTCGTTCGGAATGGATCGTTCGGATCTGTGCATACGCGCAGGGAACGCATATGTGTGAACCGCTTCACCCTACTGCGGCCGACGATCACGGTGCGCCCGCGTCGCCTCCGACCGTCGCGTCCCCGGCCGGCGGCTCCTCACGCGGGACGAGGGCGGCGAAGTCGCCGGTGTCCCCGAGGCGCAGCAGGAACGGCCGCAGCCGGGTGTAGCGGATCACGGTGATGGAACAGGGTTCGACGGAGATCCGCTGGAAGAGGTCGAGATGAAGTCCGAGGGCGTCCGCGACGAGCGACTTGATGATGTCGCCGTGCGAGCACATGAGATAGACGGCGTCGGGGCCGTGGTCGCGCTCCACGCGCGCGTTCCACTCCCTGACCGCCTCGGCGGCGCGGGTCTGCATGGCCCGCATGGACTCGCCGCCGGGGAAGGCGGCGGCGGACGGGTGGGCCTGCACGACCTCCATCAGCGGCTCGTCCTTCAGTTCGGCGAGCTTGCGGCCGGACCAGTCGCCGTAGTGGCACTCCCCGATCCGCTCGTCGGTGTGGGCGCCGAGGCCGGGCCGGGCGTCCAGGAGGGGCCGGACCGTCTCCTGGCAGCGCTGGAGCGGGCTGGTGACGACCTCGGCGAGCGGCAGTCCGTCGAGCCGGCCGGGCAGGGCGGCGGCCTGCGCGGCGCCGCGCTCGTCGAGGGCGACGCCGGGCGTCCACCCGGCGAGCAGTCCCTCGGTGTTGGCGGTGGAGCGTCCGTGCCGGACGAGGATCAGCGTGGGCATGCGGCCCAGCGTAGGCGCACGGACAGGGGCCGTGCGGCGCGGGACGGAGGACAATTCGCCTCGTGATCGTCGACTGCGCCATCTACCGTGACGGGCACCGGACGGACGGTCCGCAGGACTTCTCCGACGCCCTGGACGAGGCACGGGCCGCCGGCGGCTTCGTGTGGATCGGGCTGCACGAGCCCACCGAAAAGGAGTTCGCGAAGGTCACCCAGGAGTTCGCGCTGCACCCGCTGGCCGTGGAGGACGCCCTGAAGGCGCACCAGCGGCCCAAGCTGGAGGTGTACGACGACTCGCTGTTCCTGGTGCTGAAACCGGTCGTGTACAACCCGGAGAGCGACGCCGTCTCCACGGGCGAGGTGATGGTCTTCCTCGGCGACGGCTTCGTGGTGACGGTCCGGCACGGCGTGGGCTCGCCGCTGAGCGCCGTACGGCGGCGTCTGGAGCGGGAGCCGGAGATGCTCGGCAAGGGGCCGACGGCGGTGGTGTACGCGATCTGCGACACGGTCGTCGACCACTACGTGGAGGTGGCGACCGAGCTGCAGACCGACCTGGAGGAGCTGGAGGCGGAGGTGTTCTCGCCGGACGGCGGCGGCTCGCGGCACACCGCGTCGCGGATCTACACCTTCAAACGGCAGATCCTGGAGTTCCGGCGGGCGACGGGCCCGCTGGCGCTGCCGCTGCACCGGCTGGCGGGCACCGGCCCGTTCGGCGGCACCTACGGCGCTCCGGTGCCGTACGTGAACGACAAGGCGCGGCCCTTCTTCCGGGACGTGCACGACCACCTCACGCGCGTCAACGAGTCGGTGGACGGCCTGGACCGGCTGGTGTCGGACATCCTGTCGGCGCATCTGGCGCAGATGAGCGTCCGGCAGAACGACGACATGCGGAAGATCTCGGCGTGGGCGGCCATGGCGGCGATCCCCACGATGATCGCGGGGATCTACGGCATGAACTTCGACCACATGCCGGAGCTGCACTGGGTGTGGTCGTACCCGGTGGTGATCGTGGTGATGGCGGCCCTGGAGGTGCTGCTGTACCGCCTGTTCAAGCGGCGGGGCTGGATGTGAGCGGGCCGGTCAGGCGAACTCGGCGTGCGCGGGGGCGGGTCCGCCGAGCGGGTCGCGGCGTTCGGGCATCGCCAGGGTGACCATGCGCCGCCAGCCCGCGAGGCGCTCCCAGGCGTACTGGGCGTGGATCCCCGCGGCCAGTACCGCCGACCTGGCCTTGGACCAGTGCAGGATGCGGCCCATGCGGGCCATGACGGCGAGGCTGACGTCCCGGTGGACGCGGATCTCGGTGAGGGCGCATTCGCGCAGGGTGCGCTGGATGGTGCGGCCGTGGCCGGCGCGGGCGAGGCGCAGCAGCTCCTCGTGGCAGTAGGCGAGGTGGTTGTCCTCGTCGTTCGAGATCTGCTTCACCGCGCGGCCGATGTCCGGGTGGTCGGCGAAGTACCTGCGCAGCAGCCGCATCTGTTCGGAGGCGCGCTGTTCGGTGACGCGGCTGTGCGCGAGGTAGGTGACGATGTCGGCCACGCTCAGCGGTGTCTCGCCCTTGAGCTGTTCGTGCGCGAGGCCGATGCCGTGCCGTTCCAGGAGCATCGTGTAGTCGGTCTCCGGCGGCACCGGCACGGGGTCGAGGCCGCGCCGCTTCAGCAGGGCGTTGAAGATGCGGCCGTGCTTGTCCTCGTCGGCGCCGTGCCGGGCGATCTTGGGGGCCAGGGCCCGTTCGCTGTCGGGGACGAGGGCGGCGATCCGGGCGTTCTCCCAGCCGCCCTGTGCCTCCCCGCTGGCGGCGATGGAGCAGAACAGGGCGAAGGATTCGTCGTGGTCGAGGATCTCCTGGAACAGACTCTTGGCCGAAAGCATCGTGCGCACCTCTCTGCAGGGTTCCGCAGAGAACGAGTCAAATGCCGCATGAGGGACGCCGCAACAGCTCTGTCGGACGACTCCGCCGAACGGAGGAGGGCCGGGGTCGTGGAAGAGGCGTAACCGCGGGCGGTCCGGCGCGTTGTTCCCGGTGACGGCCGTGGCGGGGAAGACCCCCGAGCCCCCACCACGGCCGCTGAACATCCCTCCGCGGTTACGCCAGTCCGGCGCGCTCCATGGCCTCCACGCCGGCGCGCAGCGAGGCGATCCGCTCGTCCAGCGTGAAGCCCGCCGGGGACAGCGTGAGGGTGGTGACACCGGCCGCCGCGTAGGCCTTCATCCGGTCGGCGATGCGCTCCACCGAGCCGAGCAGGGTGGTCCGGTCGATCAGCTCGTGCGGTACGGCCGCGGCGGCGCCCTGCTTGTCGCCGGAGAGGTACTTCTCCTGGATCTCGGCGGCGGCCTGCTCGTAGCCCATGCGGCGGGCGAGCTGGTTGTAGAAGTTCTGCTTGAAGCTGCCCATGCCGCCGACGTACAGCGCGGTGTACGGGCGGAAGGTGTCGGCGAGCCGGGTGACGTCCTTGTCGTCGCCGACGGCGATGGGCAGGGTCGGGCAGACGTCGAACCCGTCGAGGGTCTTTCCGGCCTTCTCGCGCCCGGCGCGCAGGTGGCTGACGGCGGTGTCCTCCAGGTGCTCGGCGGAGGGGAAGATCAGCAGGGCGCCGTCGGCGATCTCACCGGTCTGCTCCAGGTTCTTCGGGCCGATCGCGGCGATGTACAGCGGGATGTGCTCGCGCTGCGGGTGCACGGTCAGCTTGATCGGCTTGCCGGGGCCGCCGGGCAGCGGCAGCGTCCAGTGCTCGCCCTCGAAGGTCAGCCGCTCCCGGCTCATCGCCCGGCGGACGATCTCGACGTACTCCCGCGTGCGGGCCAGCGGCTTGTCGAACTTGACGCCGTACCAGCCCTCGGAGACCTGCGGCCCCGAGACGCCGAGGCCGAGGCGGAAGCGGCCGCCGGAGAGGGAGTCCAGGGTCGCGGCCGTCATCGCGGTCATGGCGGGCTGGCGGGCCGGGATCTGCATGATCGCGGAGCCGACGTCGATACGTTCGGTGCGCGCGGCGACGAAGGAGAGCACCGTGGGCGCGTCGGAGCCGTAGGCCTCGGCGGCCCAGCAGACGGCGTACCCGAGCCGGTCGGCCTCCTGGGCCACGGCCAGGTTGTCCGCGTCCATTCCGGCGCCCCAGTAGCCGAGGTTGATCCCGAGCTGCATGCGCGATCCCCTTACCGATGAGTAATGTCCCGTGTGCGGCCGACCTTAGCGCGCGGAAATCGGTTGTCCACAGGCAACCCACGGCCCACCCCTGGCCAGTAATCTCGGCGTCCATGGAGCAGAGGCATCTCGGCCGGACCGGCCTGCGCGTGTCCCGCATCGGACTCGGCACCCTGACCTGGGGCCGGGACACCGACGAGCACGACGCCGCGGACCTCCTGAAGACGTTCTGGGAGGCGGGCGGGACCCTCGTCGACACCGCGGACGTGTACGGCGACGGCGAGGCGGAATATCTGCTCGGGCGGCTCATCGAAGGGCTCGTCCCCCGCCGGGATCTGGTGATCTCCACGAAGGCGGGCAGCGTGCCCGACCCCGACCGCCGCTTCGACGGCTCGCGCGGCCATCTGCTCGCCGCGCTGGACGCCTCGCTCACCCGGCTCGGCACGGACTACGTCGACCTGTGGCACGTGCACGCCTACGACCCCGAGACCCCGCTGGAGGAGACCCTCCAGGCCCTCGACCTGGCCGTCAGCAGCGGCCGGGCCCGGTACGCGGGCGTGTCCAACTTCTGCGGCTGGCAGCTGGCCAAGGCGGCGACCTGGCAGCTGGCGGCGCCGGGGGCGCGGACGCGGCTGGCCAGTACGCAGATGGAGTACTCGCTGCTGCAGCGCGGCGTGGAGCGCGAGGTGCTGCCGGCCGCGCTGGACCTGGGCATCGGGCTGCTGCCCTCCTCGCCGCTGGGCCGCGGGGTGCTCACCGGCAAGTACCGGGGCGACGCGCTGCCGCCGGACTCGCGCGGCGCCTCCGAGCACCTCGCGCCGTTCGTCGCCCCCTACCTCGACGACACCGCGAGCCGCATCGTCGACGCGGTGGCGACCGCGGCGGACGGGCTCGCGGTGACCCCGCTCCAGGTGGCCCTCGCCTGGGTCCGGGACCGGCCCGGGGTGGCCGCGCCGATCGTCGGCGCGCGCAACGCGCAGCAGCTCACGGCGGCGTTGTCAGTGGAGGCGCTTAGTCTTCCTGACGAGATCTGCCGGGCGCTCGACGACGTGTCGGCGCCCGTGCACCGCTATCCCGATCACGACTGGAGCACGCTGTGAGCACGGAGCCGGAGACCACGGAGAACTCGGGGCCGGAGGTACCGGACACCGGGGCGGAAGGGGCCGACGAGGCCACCGCCGCCGCCGAGAGTGCGGGCGCCGCTGCGGGGACGGAGGCCGAGGGGGGCGCCGGGACCGGCGAGGCCGGCGCCGGGGACGGCGAGGTCACTGCCGGGGCCGGTGAGGACGGCGAGGCCGGCGCCGGGGACGGCGAGGTCACTGGCGGGGCCGGTGAGGGCGGCGAGGGTGACGCCGCCGATCTGTCCGAGGCCGAGGCGGAGTTGCTGGCGCAGCGGATCGAGCGGGAGCGGATCGAGCGGCGCAAGGCCGAGAAGAAGACGCCGATCGAGAGCGGGACGAAGCTGAGCGGCAAGGCGGCCGATCTGCTGGCCGCCGTGCGGGCCGTGGAGAGCGGGCAGAAGCCGCCGGAGACCGTCTTCAGCGAACCGCCCGCCCCGCGCCGCCCGGCCCCCGAGCCGGTACGGCGCCCGCAGCCGGTGCCCGCGGAGGCGGCCGGAGGCCCCGCTGCCCCCTCGGCGCCTCCGGCGGAGGCCGTCGCCGCGGTCCGGGAGGTGCTGGCGGCGGGTGGTGCTCCGGAGACGCTGGCCGCCCAGGCCGCCGCCGTCCTGGGGGAGGGCGCACCGGAGGCGCTGCGCCAGGATCCCTGGCAGTTGCTGCGCGTCCCCGGGGTGCGGCCCGAGCACGCCGACTCCTTCGCGCGGGCGCTGCTCGGCCCGGAGTGCTCCCCGGACGACGAGCGGCGCGGCCGGGCGGTGACCGTCTGGCTGCTGGAGCAGGCGGCCCTGGCCGGGCACACCGCGCTGGAGCTGCCCGCGCTGACCACCGCGCTGGGCCGGCAGGGCGTGCCGGAGGCGGAGGAGGCCGTGCAGAGCGCGATCGCCGAGGGCGAGGCGCTGGTGTTCCAGGACGCCCTGGAGGAGCCCGGCCGGCCGGCCGCGGCCCCGGCCGGGGAAGGCGATGAGGACGAGGACGGCGAGGCCGAGCGCCCGGTGCGGGTCCTCGTCGGGCTGGAGCGGTACGCCCTGGCCGAGGAGAGCCTCGCCGACGCGCTGGCGCGGGTGGTGAACTCGCTGCCCAAGGAGGAAGCCTCGGCGCGCTGGGAGTCGGCCGCGGCGGCGGCCTCCGGCAGCGCGGCGGAGCTGATCCGCGCGGTGGCCGGGCACGGCCTGGTGCTGCACACGGGTGGCGAGGCCGCCCGCGCCGAACCGGCGGCGCTGCTCGCCGCCGCCCGCGCGCTGGGCCTGCGGGCGGTGGCCGCCTGCCACACCGCCGACGGCCGCCGCCGCTTCGCGGGACTGCTCGGCGTGGCCGAGTCCGCCGTCCCCGCCCTGGCGGCCGAGGTCGAGGCCCCCGCGGCGCCGGCCGACGCCCCCGCGCGGGACACCGCCTCCGACGCCGTGGTCACCGTCTCCGGGCTGCTGTCCGGTGCCGAGGGGCCCGGGCGGGACGCCGAGGGGGCGCTCGCGCTGGACCTGCTGGTGGTGCTGGACGCGCCGCAGCTGGACGTGGAGAGCGCGGCGCTGCTGGTGGAGTCGGTGCCGGACGGGGCGCGGCTGGTGCTGAGCGGAGACCCGGCGGTGCTGTGGTCGGCGGGGCCGGGGCGGGTGTTCGCCGATCTGCTCGCCGCGCGGGTCTGCCCGCAGGTGGCCTCCCGCACCCCCGACCCCGGGCCGCTCGGCGAACTGGTCTCCGGCATCGGCATCGGCGAGCTGAACCAGGTCGAGGCGCCCGGCAAGGAGCTGGTGATCGTGCCGGTGCGGGACGCGGGCGAGGCCGTGCACCGCACCGTGCAGCTCGTCGCGGACTCGGTGCCGCGCGCCCTCGGCATCCCGCCCGAGCAGACGGTCGTCATCACGCCGGGCCACGGCGGCGCGGCCGGCACCCGCGCGCTCAACGCCGCCCTCAAGGAGCGCCTCAACCCCGGTCCGGGCCGCTTCGGCGGCTTCGACCCGGGCGACCGGATCGCCTACTCCCCCGCGCCGGGCCGGACCGTGCCGGGCCGGGTGGTCAAGGCCGACGCGGACGGGCTGCATCTGACGTGCGCGGGCGGCCCCGTCGTCGTACCGCGGGAGCGGGTGGAGCAGTCGGTGCGGCACGGGTGGGCGCTGACCGCGCACCAGGCGGTGGGCGCCCGGTGGCCGGCGGCCGTCGTCGTGCTGCCCGGGGACGCCGCCCAGGCACTGAGCCGGCCGTGGGTGTACACCGCGTTCGGCCGGGCCGACCGGCACCTGTCCGTGGTGCACGGGGTGGAGCAGGCGCTGCCCCGAGCCGTCGCGGAGGTCCCGGCGAAGCCGCGGACGACCC
This sequence comes from Streptomyces griseosporeus, assembly GCF_014656055.1. GTDB lineage: Bacteria > Actinomycetota > Actinomycetes > Streptomycetales > Streptomycetaceae > Streptomyces > Streptomyces griseosporeus. The sequence continues at coordinate 154,502 of NZ_BNBR01000007.1, read as the reverse complement.
GGCTGCCGCTGCTGCTGCGCACCCAGGTGCCGGCGGCGGCCTGACGGGGACCGGGCCGCGCCCCGCGGACGGCGGTGGCCCCGGGAGACCGCTCTCCCGGGGCCACCGTCACCGCGTGGACACGCTCACCCTTGGTCCTCGTCCTCGTCCTCGTCGAGGTCGACCTCCTCGACGTCCTCGATGTCGTCCACGTCCCCGACGCCCCGCACGACACCGACATCCTCGTCGTCGTCCTCGTCCCCGAGGTCGGCGTCGTCGTCGAAGACCGCGCTGACGTCGAAGCGGCAGATCACGCGCTGCGCGTCGGCCTGCTCGAACGGCGCCTCCAGCCACTCGCCGGGTTCGGCCGGCTCGTCGGCGGCCACCACCCAGAGCGTGGAGTCGCCCTCCTCCAGGCCGAACTCCTTGTGCCGGCTGGCGATCTCGTCCGGCTCGAACTCGCCGAAGAGGACGCCCAGCGCCCCGTGCACCGTGCCGGACACGTCCTCGCCGGAGCTGTCGTCGTCCGCCGCCTCCACCCGCCGGGCCTGCGCCAGCAGCCGCTGCTGATCGCTGACGGCGTAGTCGCGGCGGATCAGCACGCTGAGGGCGTTCGGCTCCTCGGGCCCGGTGTACGGCGGCATCTCCTCGCCGCCGGGGATCTCGAAGGGCGTGACCTCGTCGTAGCGGTCGTAGAGCAGCTCGTCGTACGCCTCGGCGGCCGCGGCCAGCTGGTTGAACGCCTCGTAGACGGCCGGGTCGTCCTCACCCGACCTGCGTTCGACCGCGGCCAGGTGGCGGTCGAGCGCGGTCTTGACCGCCTCGGCGGCGGCGCGTACCTCGGCAGCGGTGGGCTGCGCAGCATCAGACATACAGCAGACGCTATCCGTACCGGGCCCCAGCCCGCACAATAGATGCGATGCCGGAATACGAATTTGTCGACGTGCACGTACCGCGCGGGGTCTCCCGCAAGGAGGCGACACGTCTGCTGACGGACCATGCAGAGTACGGACACTGGGAGTTGTACCGCCTGAGCCTGATGCGTGACGGCAGCCGCCGGGTGCGGTTGCGGCGGCGGATCATCCGACAGGTGCGCGCCACGTGGTGAGCTGAGGCAGGACGGGACGGAGCGGGCCCCGCGGACGCGGGGCCCGCTCCGTTCGTCCGTTCAAGGCCCCTCAGGGCCTTGTCCGGCCGCTCACGCCGAGGCGCGCGCCCTGCGGTAGAGCACCGCACCACCGAGCAGCGCGCCCGCGCCGGCCGGGAGCACGACGCCGAGCGGCAGCTCGCTGCCGGTGCTGGCGAGCTGGGCCTCGCCCCTGGGCTGGGTCACCGTCTGGGCGCCCGGCTGGTTGGGGTGCGACGGCCCGGCCGGGGTCTCGTGGCCCGGAGCGGGGGGCGTGGCCGGGGTCCCGGGGTGGCCGGGGGTCTCCGGGGTGCCGGGGTGACCGGGTCCGGGGTTGCCCGGGTTGCCGGGAGGCGTGGTGTGGTCGCCGCCCGGGCCGCCGTGGCCGGCGCAGTCGTTCCCCATGGCGGGGTTGCCGATGCCGATCACGTCGACGCTGTTGCCGCAGACGTTGACCGGCGTGTCGACCGGGGCCTCGACGTGGTTGCCGGAGCCGACACCGGGCGAGTCGCCGGTCTGGCCGCCGGCGTGCGAGCCGGTCGAGCCCCCGTGCGAGCCGGAGCCGCCGTTCGAGCCGGAGCCGCCGTGCGAGCCCGAGCCGCCGGAGCCGCCGTGCCCGTCCGACGTGTCGCTCTCGTTGGCGCACTTGTTGCCGGCGGCCGGGTTGAGCACGCCGACGACGTCGACGGTGTTGCCGCAGACGTTCACCGGCGCGTGCACCGGCGCCTGCACCGAGTTGCCGGACAGCACGCCCGGCGAGCCGGCGGCGGTGCCGCTCGCTCCCGAGGAGGCGTGCGCGTAGCCGCTTCCGGCGGCGGCGATGACTCCGGTGGCCGCGGCCACCGTCATGAGGCCCTTGCGGGTTGCCTGTCGCATTCCTTGAATACCTGCCTTCGACTTTTCGATCCCGTACGAGACGCGATGCGGTCGTCAAAAGACCGGTCGGCCCCGGAGCGCATGGCACGCGCTCCGGGGCCGACGGCGTGGACGACCCTCAGATGAACAACACCGTGAGGGGCGACAACGTCACTTGTTGACGCACGTGTTGCCGAAGGCGGGGTTCAGCAGCCCGATCACCGAGATCGTGTTGCCGCAGACGTTCACCGGGACGTGCACCGGAACCTGGATGACGTTGCCGGACACCACGCCCGGGGAGTGCACCGCGGCACCCTGGGCACCGGCGTCGGCGACGGCGAGGCCCGCGCCCGCGAGAACCAGACCGCCGGTGGCAGCCGCAGCGGCGACGACCTTCTTGATCATTATTCCTCCTTGTTGGCAAAAGCGATCCCAGCGTTGCGGATCGCATCAGCAGTAACGAGGAGGGAGTAATGAGGCTACGAGCTTATCGTCGCATTCACTCTTCTCAGTCGGTTCCGCACAGGCGGGCGATTACTGGAGTTTCGTTTCAGTGACCCGATTCAGGACAGGTCGAGGAACCGGTCCAGCACGCGCACGCCGAACTTCAGTCCGTCCACCGGCACCCGCTCGTCGACGCCGTGGAACATGCCGGCGAAGTCCAGCTCCGGCGGCAGCTTCAGCGGCGCGAAGCCGAAGCCGCGGATGCCGAGGTCGTCGAAGGACTTGGCGTCGGTGCCGCCGGAGAGCATGTAGGGGATCGCCTTGGCGGCCGGGTCCTCGGCGACCAGCGCGGACTGCATGGCCTCGACCAGCGCGCCGTCGAAGGTGGTCTCGACGGCCTTGTCGGCGTGGACGTCCTCGCGGCGGACGTTCGGGCCGAGGAGCCGGTCGAGGTCGGCGAGGAACTCCTCCTCGTGGCCGGGCAGGAAACGGCCGTCGATGTGCGCGGTGGCCTCGCCGGGGATGACGTTGACCTTGTAGCCGGCGTTCAGCTGGGTCGGGTTGGCGGTGTTGCTGAGCGTCGCGCCGATCAGCTTGGCGATGCCGCCGAGCCGGGCGAGGGTGGACTCCATGTCCTCCGGGTCCAGCTCGGTGCCGAGGGCGTCGCCCAGCTCGTCGAGGAAGGCGCGGGTGGTCTTGGTGACGCGGACCGGGAACCTGTGCCGGCCGACGCGGGCGACGGCCTCGCTCAGCTCGGTGATGGCGTTGTCGCGGTGGATCATCGAGCCGTGCCCGGCGGTGCCGGCCACGGTCAGCTTCATCCAGTGCATGCCCTTCTCGGCCGTCTGGATGAGATACAGCCGGCGCTGCTCGCTGACCGTGAAGGAGAACCCGCCGACCTCGCTGATCGCCTCGGTGACGCCCTCGAACAGCTCGGGGTGGCGGTCCACGAGGTGGCGGGCGCCGTAGGTGCCGCCGGCCTCCTCGTCGGCGAGGAAGGCGACCACGATGTCGCGCGGGGGCCGGCGGCCGGAGCGCAGCCGGTCGCGCACGACGGCGAGCGTCATCGCGTCCATGTCCTTCATGTCGACGGCGCCGCGGCCCCACACGCAGCCGTCGGCGACCTCGCCGGAGAAGGGGTCGTGGGTCCAGTCGGCCGCGTTGGCCGGTACGACGTCCAGGTGGCCGTGGATGAGCAGCGCGGGCCGGGACGGGTCCTCGCCCTCGATGCGGGCCACGGTGGAGGCGCGTCCCGGGTGCGACTCGAAGATCCTCGGTTCGAGGCCCACCTCGGCGAGCTTCTCCGCGACGTACTCGGCGGCCTTGCGCTCGCCCGGGCCCGAGTGGTCGCCGTAGTTGCTGGTGTCGAACCGGATCAGGTCGCGGCAGAGGTCGACGACCTCGTCCTCGCCGGTGACGCCCCTGGCCGTGTCCGCCGTGTCCGTGTCGCTCACGCTGCTTCCTCCCGGTGTCAGCCGATGGTCCCCCTCATCCTCCCTCTCCCCCGCCGCGCGGCCCAAGACCGGTCCCGGTCCGTCACACCCCGTTCACGTGCGGACGGGGCGTGATCGACCACCCTCGAAAGCCTGGTAATGTTTACCTCGTCGCCGCGGGGGAAACCCCGCACGACAGACACCTTGTCCGGGTGGCGGAATGGCAGACGCGCTAGCTTGAGGTGCTAGTGCCCTTTATCGGGCGTGGGGGTTCAAGTCCCCCCTCGGACACAGACGAAGGCCCCTGCGACACAGGGGCCTTCCGCATGTCCCGGCCTCCCCTCGGCCCTCCCCCTGACCAGGCACAATGACAGGCATGACGACGCGTTCCTGTCCCTGCGGCCGGCCCGAGGCGTACGCGGAGTGCTGCGGCCGGTACCACTCCGGGGCCGCCGCCGCGCCCACCGCCGAGGCGCTCATGCGCTCGCGGTACAGCGCGTTCGTGAAGGGCGACGCGGCGTACCTGCTGCGCACCTGGCACCCGCGTACCCGCCCCCACCGCCTCGACCTGGACCCGCGGATGCGCTGGACGGGCCTGGAGATCCTCGGCACGACCGACGGCTCGGCCTTCCACACTACGGGCACGGTGACCTTCCGCGCCTCGTACCGCGGCGGCTCCCTGCTGGAACGCAGCCGCTTCGAACGGGTCGAGGGGGCTTGGGTGTACGTGGACGGGGACTTCCCCGAGGCCTAGGCGTTTCTGCCGGAGGCGGCGGTTCTTGACGCACAGCGCCCTCAGGGCGCCAGGATGTCGAGTTCCTGGAGGGCGCCGACCGTGATCTCGCGGGTCAGTTCCTCCGCGCGGGCGGCGTCGCCCTCGCGGACCGCCTCGGCCAGTTTCACGTGCAGGGTGACGGCGGCCGGGTCGGGGTCCTCGAACATGACCTCGTGGTGGGTGCGGCCGGTGAGGACCTCGGCGACGACGTCGCCGAGGCGGGCGAACATCTCGTTGCCGGACGCGTTGAGGATCACCCGGTGGAAGGCCACGTCGTGGAAGAGGTACTGCTCCAGGCGGTGGCCGCGGGAGTTGGCGACCATGCCGAGCGCGCACTCGGTCAGCTCGGCGCACTGCTGCGCGGTGGCGTTCTTCGCGGCGAGCCCCGCGGCGACCGGCTCGACGGCCGAGCGCAGCACGGTCAGTGAGCGCAGCTGGTGCGGGCGGTCGGCGCCCGCCAGCCGCCAGCGGATGACCTGTGGGTCGTAGACGTTCCACTCGGACTTGGGGCGGACGGTCACGCCGACGCGGCGGCGGGACTCGACCAGGTGCATGGACTCCAGGACGCGGACCGCCTCGCGCATCACCGACCGTGACACATCGAACTGCTGGGCGAGTTCGTCGGTGCGCAGGACGCTGCCCGGCGGGTACTCGCCCGCGGTGATCGCGGGGCCGAGGGTGTCCAGTACATGGCCGTGCAGCCCCCGGCCCGGAGTGGTCATGCACACAGAGTACGGGGCGGATCACGGGAACAAAAAGTCAGACTTATTTGTCACAGGCTCTTGAATTCGTCGTACCTAATGGGTTTCAGTAGCCCGGCATCAACGTGTCGACGAGGACAGCGAGGCAGCGATGAACACCCCCCACGTCGTCGTGGTCATGGGCGTGGCAGGCACCGGCAAGACCACCATCGGTCCCCTGCTCGCCGCCCGGCTCGGCGTTCCCTACGCCGAGGGCGACGACTTCCACCCCGCGGCCAACATCGCCAAGATGACGGCCGGCATCCCGCTCACCGACGAGGACCGGTGGCCGTGGCTGGACGCCATCGGCGACTGGGCGGACGGCCGGGCGGGGCTCGGCGGGGTGGTCAGCTGCTCGGCGCTGAAGCGGTCGTACCGCGACCGGCTGCGCGCCGCCGCTCCCGGGCTGGTGTTCGTGCACCTGACCGGCAGCCGGGAGCTGATCGCCGACCGGATGGCGCACCGTCAGGGGCACTTCATGCCCACGGCGCTGCTCGACTCCCAGTTCGCCACGCTCCAGCCGCTGGAGCGGGACGAGGCGGGTGTCGACGTGGACGTCGAGGGCAGCCCGGAGCAGATCGCCGAGCGGGCCATGACCGCGCTGGCCGCGCTGCCCGAGCCGACGGCCCCGTAACCCTCGTAGCCCCCACCCCCCTCCCCCGGGGCCCGTCCGCGGGCCCCGTCCCTCCCCATCCCCCGTACCTGCAAGGGAATCCCCGTGACCAGACTCAGCGTCGAGATGCTGGCAGCGGACACCGTCGAGCCGATCACCTCGGCCGGCCACGCCCAGCTGGGCATCGCCGTGCTGGTGGGCATCGCCGTCATCGTCCTGCTGATCACCAAGTTCAAGCTGCACGCCTTCCTGGCGCTCACCCTCGGCACGCTCGTGCTCGGGGCGGTCGCCGGGGCACCGCTCGACAAGGCGATCGCCAGCTTCACCACCGGACTCGGCACCACGGTCGCCGGTGTGGGCGTGCTGATCGCGCTCGGCGCGATCCTCGGCAAGATGCTCGCCGACTCCGGCGGCGCCGACCAGATCGTCGACACGATCCTCGCGAAGGCGGGCGGGCGTGCCATGCCGTGGGCGATGGTGCTCATCGCCTCCGTGATCGGCCTGCCGCTCTTCTTCGAGGTCGGCGTGGTCCTGCTGATCCCGGTCGTGCTGATGGTCGCCCGGCGCGGCAACTACTCCCTGATGCGGATCGGCATCCCGGCCCTGGCCGGCCTGTCCGTGATGCACGGCCTGGTGCCGCCGCACCCGGGCCCGCTGGTCGCGATCGACGCGGTCAAGGCCAACCTCGGCGTCACGCTCGCGCTCGGCGTGCTCGTCGCCATCCCCACGGTGATCATCGCCGGTCCGCTGTTCTCCAAGGTCGCCGCCCGCTGGGTGGACGTCCCGGCGCCGGACCGCATGATCCCGCAGCGCGCCTCCGAGGAGCTGGAGACCCGTCCCGGGTTCGGCGCCACGCTGGCCACCATCCTGCTGCCGGTCGTGCTGATGCTCTCCAAGGCACTGGTCGACATCGTCGTGGACGACCCCGAGACCACCGTGCAGCGGATCTTCGACGTGATCGGCTCCCCGCTGATCGCGCTGCTCGCCGCGGTCCTCGTGGGCATCTTCACGCTGCTGCGGCCCGCCGGGTTCGGCAAGGAGCGGATCTCGCCGCTGGTGGAGAAGGGGCTCGCGCCCATCGCCGGCATCCTGCTGATCGTGGGTGCGGGCGGCGGCTTCAAGCAGACGCTGATCGACACCGGCGTGGGCCAGATGATCCTGGACATCTCCAAGGACTGGAACATCCCCGCCCTGCTGCTGGCCTGGCTGATCGCGGTGGCGATCCGGCTGGCGACCGGCTCGGCGACCGTCGCGACCGTCTCGGCGGCCGGTCTGGTCGCGCCGCTCGCAGCCGACATGTCGACCACGCACGCGGCCCTGCTGGTGCTCGCCATCGGCGCCGGCTCGCTGTTCTTCTCGCACGTCAACGACGCCGGGTTCTGGCTGGTGAAGGAGTACTTCGGGCTGAACGTCGGTCAGACGATCAAGACCTGGTCCGTGATGGAGACGATCATCTCGGTGGTCGCGGGCGGTCTGGTGCTGCTGTTGTCCCTGGTCATATAGGGACGCGGCACTGACGAGCACCCGCTGTGGCTACGGCCGCCACAGCGGGTGCTCGCGTTGTGCCCACTCCCCGCTGACCGTGCCGGTGCGCAGGCCGTGGCGGGCCTCCGGGTCGGCGAGGGCCATGCCGATGTGGCCGGCCAGGACGATGCCGACGGTGAGGGCCAGCCAGTCGTGGACGAAGGTCGCGCTGGTGCGCCACATCAGCGGGGTGAGGTGGGTGAACCACATCAGCACTCCCGTACCGAGCATCACCAGCGTCGCCCCGGCGATCCACGCGGCGTAGAGCTTCTGCCCGGCGTTGAACTTGCCCGCCGGCCGGGACGCGGGCCGCTTGTCGCGCCGCAGGGCGGCCCGCAGCCAGCGCTTGTCGTGCGGGCCGAAGCGGTTGAGCCGGCCGAGGTCGGCGCGGAACGCGCGGGAGGCGAGGCCGGCCAGGACGGGTACGGGCAGGGCGATTCCGGCCCACTCGTGGATACGGACCACCAGCTCTCGGCGGCCGACCAGCTCGGCGAGCTGCGGCAGGTACAGGCAGGCCGCGGTGACCACGCACACGCCCATGAGGGCGGCGGTGGTGCGGTGGATCCAGCGCTCGGCGCGGGTGAAGCGGCGCAGGCGCACGGCGGCCGGGGCCTCAGCTCGTAGGGTCATCGTCGCGTCCGTTCGAGCGGCCGACCCAGGCGTCGACGTCGTAGCCGCGGTCCTCCCAGTAGCCGGGCTCGACCTCGTCGGTGACGGTGATGCCGGAGAGCCACTTGGCGGACTTGTAGAAGTACATGGGGGCGACGTAGAGGCGGGCCGGGCCGCCGTGGCTGTGGCCGAGGTCCCTGTCCTGCATGCGCAGCGCGACCAGGACGTCGGGGCGGCGGGCCTGGCCGAGGGTGAGGCTCTCGCTGTAGGCGCCGTCGAAGCAGGTGAAGCGCACGGCCCGGCCGTTGGCCCGGACGCCGGCGGCGTCCAGGAGGCGGGAGAGCCGGACCCCTTCGAACGGGGTGCCCGGCACCCGCCAGCCGGTGACGCACTGGACGTCCTTGACCAGCCGGGTCTGCGGCAGGGCGCGCAGGTCGGCCAGGGTGTAGGTGCGGGGGCGGTCCACCAGGCCGTCGACGGTCAGGCGGTAGGTGGCGGCGGTCCGGTGCGGGACCGATGAGGTGACCGAGTAGTAGCGGAAGCCGCCGCCGTTGGGCAGCAGGCCGGTCAGGCCGGTGGGGTCCTTGTCGGCGGCGCTGCCGAGGAAGGCCTCCAGGCCGCGTTGCAGGGTGGGCGCGGTGACCACGCCGAGGGCGCCCAGGCCGAGGGTGCCGAGGAGGACGCGGCGGCCGATGGGCCGGCCCTCCTCGGCGGGTTGCGGAGTGTTCACCTGTTCATTCGAACACCGGGAGCCCCGCCGGAGAAGGGATCGCGGCCGCCCGTCAGAGTTCCGTAACCCCTTCCCGCGGCGTCGGTCAGCGGGCGGCCTTGTCCAGCTGGAACGCCTCGTTGCCGAGGCCGATGCGGGCGTGGGCCTCGGGGCTGCGGGCGCGCAGCAGGGCGCCCTGGAGCAGGCCGGCGACGAGGGCCAGGCCGATGACGCCGGGCAGGATCCAGCTGAGCGCGGAGTCGGGGCCCGCGCCGACCAGGACGTCGAAGTCCTTGACCGTGTAGCCGGCCAGGGCCAGCAGGGCGAGGCCGGCGAGGGCGGAGGTGACCAGCCGCCAGGCCTGGGCGCCGGCCGCGCCGCGCCGCGCGAAGAAGACGATCACCGACAGGGAGGCGGCGGCCATCAGCAGGATCACGCCGAGCGCGCCGATGTTGCCGCACCAGGTGAACAGGTGCAGCACGGGCGCGGTCGGGTCGCCCGCGGGGCCGTCGTCGGCGACGGCGAAGGCGATGACGACGACGGCGGAGACGGCCGTCTGGAGCAGGGAGCCGGTGCCGGGGGCGCCGCTGGCCTCGTTGGTGCGGCCGAAGGCGCGCGGCAGCAGGCCCTCGCGGCCCATGGCGAAGGCGTACCGGGCGACGACGTTGTGGAAGCTGAGGGTGGCGGCGAACATGCCGGTGACGAACAGCACGTGCAGGACGTCGGTGAAGGTGGCGCCGAGCCGGGACTCGGTGAGGGTGAACAGCAGTCCGGCGCTCTCCTTCTGCGCGGTGCCGACGATCGCGGAGGGGCCGGTGGCGACGGTGAGCGCCCAGGAGCTGAACGCGAAGAAGACGGCGACGGAGCCGACGGCGAGGAACATCACGCGCGGCACGAGGACGTGCGGCCGGCTGGTCTCCTCGGCGTAGACGGGGGCCTGTTCGAAGCCGGTGAAGGCGGCGATGCAGAAGCACAGGGCGGTGGAGACGCCGGCGCCGGTGAGGGTGTCGGGGTTGAAGGCGTGCAGGGACAGTCCTTCGCGGGCCGGGTCGGAGATCGCCGCGATGTCGAAGACGACGACGAGGATCACCTCGATGACCAGCAGGACGCCGAGCACGCGCGCGTTGACGTCGATCTTCAGCCAGCCGAGCGCGCCGACCACGGCGACGGCGGCGAGTGCCGGGATCCACCAGGCGAGGTCGACGTCGGCGTAGGTGGCGAAGAGGCCGGAGACCTCGAAGCCGAAGATGCCGTAGATGCCGACCTGGAGGGAGCTGTAGGCGACGAGGGCCACGAGGGCGGCGCCGGCGCCGGCGGTGCCGCCGAGGCCGCGGGCGATGTAGGCGTAGAAGGCGCCCGCGTTGTGGACGTGCCGGCTCATCTCGGCGTATCCGACGCTGAACAGGACGAGGACGGCGCCGAGGGCGACGAAGAGGAGGGGCTGGCCGACGATGCCCATCACCGCGAATGTGGTGGGCATGACACCCGCGACGACCATGAGCGGGGCGGTCGCGGCGAGCACGGAGAGCAGCAGGCCCCCGGTGCCCAGGCGGTCGGCCCTTAGGGCGCGCTCCTGGCCGAGGTAGGTGCTGATGTCGTCGGCTGCGGGTCTGCTCGGGCTCGAACTGCCGGTGGTCATCGGGGGCGTCCTTAGGTGGGTGGTCGGGGGGTCAGCCCGCGCCGAGGGCGCGGTCGCGGGCGGCACGGAAGGCGGGGTGCGGATCGCGGTCGGGGTAGGACCAGGGGGCGGGGGTGGGGTGGTCGCCGATGCGGTGGAAGAGGGCGGCGGCCTCGGCGCCGCGGCCCTCGCAGACCTTGGCGTGGGCGAGGAAGTTGAGGTCGACGAGGCGTCTGGGGTGGCCCTCGTGCTCCCATTCGAGCCACCAGTCGAAGGCGGCCTTCATCACCTGGCGGGCCCGGCGGCCGGTCCAGTGCCCGGACGCGGCGGGGTCGGCGGGCTCGAACCCGGCGGCGGCGAGGACGCGGTAGCGCTCGGCGTGGGCGACGACCGGCAGGACGGCGATCGGCGAGTCGGCGGGCGCCTCCTCCGCGGCCCAGGAGGCGAAGTCGTACACCTCGTGCAGCGGGTCCGGGCCTGCGTCGGCGCGGCGCTCGGCGAGGCGGGCGACCATGAGGTGATGGGCGTGGTGGTGCTCCGCGTGGCGGGCGCGGACCTGCTCGAAGGTGCGCACGACAACGGTGTCGTCGCCCACCTCGCGCTCCAGCTGGAGCAGCCCGAGCCAGGGCGTGGGGTCCTCCGGGACGCGGGCGGCGGCCAGTGCGCAGGCCTCCCGGGCGCGGGCCGGCTTCTCCTTGCCGCGTAAGCAGCGCTGCACCAGCGCCAGGGCGAGCAGGGTGGCGGCGTCGGCGGAGTCGGGTTCGGCCAGCAGCCAGTCGCGGGCCCAGGCGGCGCAGTACGGTTCCTCGGCGAGGACGGTGACGCGGTGGCCGCGGCGGTCCCAGTCGTCGCCGGTGCGGGCGAGCAGGGTGCGGACCGCCTGCCAGCGGCCCTGGGCCAGGGCGGAGCGCGCCGCGGTCAGGTCGGCGTCGTCGAGAGCGGCGTCGAAGACCTGCGCCGCGCGTCTGCGGCCGCGGCCGAGCGGGGGCGGGGGTGGGGACACCGCGGGACTACCTCGTGTTCCTCGTGCTGCCGGTGGTGCTCATCGGCCCGCCGACGGCCGATCACGCACAGCAAACCCGCAGCCAATACTTGGCGTCAAGGGCCGTCGGCACATGACACGCTCCAACTGCTTTGCGAATGGCGGGATTTGATCGGTCCCGCGCGGCACCCACCGGCGGAGATCCAGAAAGTGACCCCGCGGCGATGTGACGTACGTCATAGCCAGGCGGCGTTCCGGCCCTGACGATGGCTGGACCCATCCGCCCGGCCCGGGGCACTCCCCGGCGTCCGATCCCGCCGGGCACTCCCAGGGACGGCACCGGCTCTGGGAGGCTACGGTCGGCCCTTGCGACCGTGGCCCGACCCGACGATCGAGGTACGCAGCGTGTCGGTTCTCATCCTTGTCCTCGCCGTGAGCGCGGCGTGCTGCCTGGGCTTCGGGTTCGTCCTCCAGCAGGACGCGGCCCGCAGGGCGCCGCTCGGCGACTTCCTCTCCCCGCGGCTGCTGCTCGACCTGATGCGGGTGCCGAGCTGGCTCGGCGGCATCGGGCTGATGGTCGCCGGCATGGCGCTGGGCGCGATCGCGCTCGGCCAGGGCGAGATCTCGCTGGTGGAACCGCTGCTCGCGACGAACCTGCTGTTCGCGATGGCCCTGTCGCGGCACCGCACCCGGCAGCCGCTGGGCCGCCAGGGCTGGAGCGGGCTGGCCCTGCTCGCCGGCGGGGTGACCGCGTTCATCGTGGCCGGGCAGCCGCGCGGCGGCACCGCGCACGTCGATCCGCTGCGGCACTGGCTGATCATCGGCGCGATGACCGGGCTCGCCCTGGTGCTCACCACCTACGCCAAGCGCTCCCGGCTGAGTGCCGGACCGGCCCTGCTGGCCACCGCCGCCGGCCTGCTGTACGGCGTGCAGGACGCGCTGACCCGGATCAGCGGCCAGCGCTTCGGCGAGGGCGGTCTGGCGCACCTGCTGACCGGCTGGCAGCCGTACGCCGTGGCGGTGCTCGGGGTGACCGGGCTGGTGCTGGTGCAGAGCGCCTTCGAGACGGCCTCTCTGCGGATGTCGCTGCCCGCGCTGACCGCGGCCCAGCCGCTGGCCGGGATCCTGTGCGGGGTCGGCTTCCTCGGCGACCGGCTGCGCACCGACGCGGGCGCGCTCGCGTGGGAGGCGGCGGGGCTGGCGGCGATCGTCACGGGCATCGTCGTCCTGGGACTGCACCCGTGCATGCCGCAGGGCGTGACACGGGCGGAACGGGTGCGGGACCTGCAGCCGAGCTGAGCGGCGCACACGGGCAAGGCCGCCGGGCTGAGGGCGGCACGCCCGGGGCGGGCTGAGGGCGGCAGGACCGGGCAGCCGAGCTGAGCGGAAGGCCTGGGGCAGCCGAGCTGAGAAGTGTGCCTGGGCTGGCCGCCGGCCGAGCTGAGGGCGGTACGCCAGGGCCAGCCGGCTGAGCGCGGCATCCCTGGGGCGGCCGAGCCGAGCAGCGCGCCTGGGCCGGCCGCCGGCCGAGGTGAGGGCGGCGCGCGTCGGGACCGGGACCGGCCCTGCTTGGATGGGTCGCATGAGCGCTGCTGACGAGATCCTCGACATCGTCGACGACCAGGACCGGGTCGTCGGGCAGTCCCCGCGGGGCGAGGCGTACGCCGAGGGCCTGCGCCACCGCTGCGTGTTCATCCTGGCCCGGGACGCGGAAGGCCGGATCTTCGTCCACCGCCGCACCCCGACCAAGCTGGTCTTCCCCTCCCTGTACGACATGTTCGTCGGCGGGGTCGTCGGCGCGGGCGAGTCCTACGACGACGCGGCCCTGCGCGAGGCGGAGGAGGAGCTGGGCGTGAGCGGGCTGCCGCGGCCGGAGTTCCGCTTCAAGTTCCTCTACGAGGACGGCGCCGGGCACGGCTGGTGGTCGGCGGTGTACGAGGTGCGCTGCGAGCTGCCCGTCGCGCCGCAGGTGGAGGAGATCGACTGGCACGGCTTCCTGTCCGAGGCGGAGGTCGAGCGGCGGCTGACGGAGTGGGAGTGGACGCCGGACGGGCTGGCGGCCTACCGGCGGCTGCGGGAGTTCCAGGCGGAGGGCCGGGGCCGGACCGACGGGTAGGGTCCTGCCGTGATCGATTTCGTGCGCAACGTCCGGTTGTGGTTCGCGCCGCAGCGTATCCGCGAGGAGGGTGGCACGCCGGACTACCGGTTCTCGCTGGCGAACGAGCGCACCTTCCTGGCCTGGCTGCGGACCGCGCTCGCGCTGATCGGCGGCGGCTTCGCGGTCGACCAGTTCCTGCCGGACCTGCGCTGGGGCTGGCGCGTCGGCCTGGCCCTCGCCCTCCTCGCCTCCGGCGTCCTGTGCGCCCTGCGCGCGGTGAACCACTGGGTGCGCTGCGAGCGGGCGATGCGCCGGGGCGAGGACCTGCCGGTGTCCCGCTTCCCGACGGTCCTGAGCCTCGCGGTGGCCGTGGTGGCGCTGGCGATGGTCGTGGTGGTGCTGGTCGGGTGGGCGGGGTGAGCGCCGGCCGGGGGCGCGGATCCGCGGGGGGCGCCGGGCGCGACCCCGGGCTCCAGCCGGAGCGGACGCGGCTCGCGTGGCGGCGTACGACGCTGGCGTGCACGGTGGCCGCGGTACTCGGCGGGAAGAGCGCGCTGCACGGCGGGGCGTCGGCGGCCGGGATCGCCGGCAGTGCCGTCTGCTTCCTGCTGTGGCTTGGCTTCCTGCTGGTCGCCCACCACCGCATCCGCACCCTCGCCACCACCGCCCGGCCGCCGGTCCTCGCCCCGCGCCACGCCACCGCGGCGGCGCTGTGCACGGTCGCCCTGGCGGTGTGCGCGACGGCTCTGGTGGTGTGACCGGACGGCAGCCGCGCGCGGACCGTGCCTGCCGCGTCACCGGACGGCAGCCACGCTCACTGGCGGATGTCCTTCCCGTGCGCGGTCGTGCGGGGCGGGGGCCCGGCCGGGCGGGCCGCGCCTGCCGTATTACCGGATGAGGCCGCGCGCAGGCCGCGCCTGTCGTATTACCGGACGAGGCCGCGCGCAGGCCGTGCCTGCCGCGTCACTGGACGGGAACCGCGCGCGGGCCGTCCTGCCGTCCGCTACAGCGAGTCCCGTGGCACCGTCACCACGATCTTGCCCCGCGTCCGGCCCGTCTGGTTCAGGCGGTGCGCGTCCGCCGCGCGGTCCAGCGGGAACGTGTCCGAGACGTGCACGCGCACCACGCCCTGGTCCGCCAGCTCCGACAGCTGCTGCAGGTCCTCCGCGTCGGGGCGGACCCATGAATACAGGCCGCCGTAGGTGAGGACGTCCGGGTCGGCGATCGAGGACAGGCGCCCCTCGGGGGACAACAGGGTCACCGAGGCCTGGAGCGCGTCCCCGCCGACCGTGTCGAAGGCCGCGTCGACGCCCTCCGGCGCCAGTCCGCGCACCCGTTCGACCAGCCCCGCGCCGTACGCGACCGGCTCCCCGCCCAGCTGCCGTACGAAGTCGTGGTTGGACTCGCTCGCCGTGCCGATGACGCGGGCGCCGAGGTGCCTGGCGATCTGCACGGCCAGGGAGCCGACGCCGCCGGCGGCCGCGTGCACCAGGACGGTCTCGCCCCGCTTGACCCGCAGCGCCTTGGTGAGCACCTGGTAGGCGGTCAGCCCGGCCAGCGGCAGTCCGGCCGCCTCCTCCCAGGTGAGGGTGCGCGGCTTGCGGGCGAGGGTGCGCACGGGGGCGGCGACGTACTCGGCGAAGGTGCCACGGGAGAGGAAGTCCTCGCGGACGTACCCGATCACCTCGTCGCCGGCCGCGAACTCGGTGACGGCGACGCCCGGCCGCACGACGACGCCCGAGACGTCCCAGCCGGGGACGACCGGGAAGACCGCTTCGAACATGCCGTCCAGATAGCCCTCGCGGCACTTCCAGTCGACGGGGTTGACGGCCGCCGCCCGCACCTCGACCAGGACGCTATCGGGTCCGACCTTGGGTTCGGGCAGCTCGCCGTACTCCAGGACGTCGGGACCGCCGTACCGGCTGTAGCTGATCGCCTTCATGGCTCCGACCCTCGGGGGTACTCACACGCCACGCAAGCCGGATGCCCGGATATGCGCCGTTCGCGTGGCAGCCTGTCCGTCGGCATCCCCCGGCGGCACCGAAGGTGAGCACCATGACGACCGAGCACCACCAGCACGCCTCGCACACGCACACCCACGGACCGGACTGCGGGCACACCGAGGTCCCGCACGACGGCCACGTCGACTACGCGCACGACGGCCACCTGCACCGTGAGCACGCCGGCCACTGGGACGAGTGCGAGCGCGACGAGCACCTGCGGCACGACGGCCACGAGCACCGGCACGGCCCCGACTGCGGGCACGAGAGCGTGCTGCACGGCGACCACGTCGACTACCTGCACGACGGTCACCGGCACGCCGTCCACGACGGCCACTGGGACGACCACTAGGCCGCCGCCCCCCGACGACCGACCGGCGCGAACCCGAAATCCGGTCACGACGGCTCCCCGCTCTACTCCTCGGGGAGCCGTCGGCCTATCGTGGCCCCGATCACCTTTGCGCTCCGCACTGGACGACATACCGACTGGTCGGCATGATGAGTCGAGTCGACCGTCCGTCCCCTTTCACAGGAGCGCTGTATGAGCCCCGACCACCCGCCCGGACTCGATCTCGACCGGCTGCGCGGCCTGCTCGACCGTGAGCGGCCCGGCCTGGTGCAGGGCGCCCTGACCGGCCGGCTGATCGAGGGCGGACGGTCGAACCTCACCTACGCGGTCACCGACGGCACCTCGAAGTGGGTCGTCCGCCGGCCCCCGCTCGGCCATGTGCTGGCCACCGCGCACGACATGAGGCGCGAGCACCGGGTGATCAGCGCGCTGCACCCGACGAGCGTGCCGGTGCCGACCCCGGTGCTGCTGTGCGAGGACGAGGAGGTGCTGGGGGCGCCGTTCTACGTCATGGACTTCGTCGAGGGCACCCCGTACCGCACCGCCGACCAGCTCGCCCCGCTCGGTCCCGAGCGCACCCGCCAGGCGGTGCTGTCGCTCGTGGACACGCTCGTGGAGCTGCACGCCGTCGACCCCGGCGAGGTGGGCCTGGCCGACTTCGGCCGCCCGGAGGGGTTCCTGGACCGGCAGCTGCGGCGCTGGGGCAAGCAGCTGGACGCCTCGCGCAACCGCGAGCTGGCCGGCATCGACGAGCTGCACGCCGCGCTCGGCCGCGCGCTGCCCGCCTCGCCCGCCCCGGCGGTGGTGCACGGCGACTACCGGCTCGACAACGTCCTGATCGGTCCCGACGACCGCATCCGGGCGATCCTCGACTGGGAGATGTCGACGCTGGGCGACCCGCTAACCGACCTCGGCCTGCTGGTGATGTACAGCATGCCGCTCGGCATGCCCGACTCGCCGGTCTCCACGACCGCCGAGGCCCCCGGCCACCCGGCCCCGGCCGAGCTGATCGCCCGGTACGCCGAGCGCTCCGGCCGGGACGTGTCGGCCGTCTCCTGGTACACGGCGTTCGCCTGGTTCAAGCTCGCCGTGATCCTGGAGGGCATCCACTACCGCTACACGCTGGGCCAGACGGTCGGACGCGGCTTCGACCGCATCGGCGACCTGGTCCCCGTCTTCATCCGGCACGGTCTGACGACCCTCCAGGAAGGTGAGTAGGCATGGACTTCGCGTTCGACGCACGCACGGAGGAACTCCGCGCCAGGCTGCTCGCCTTCATGGACGAGCACGTCTACCCTGCCGAGGCCGTCGCGCACGAGCAGCGCGCGGGGCTGTCCTCGCCGTGGGAGAACCCGCCGGTGCTGGAGGAGCTGAAGGCCGAGGCCCGCCGACAGGGCCTGTGGAACCTCTTCCTGCCCGACGCCGAGTACGGCGCCGGCCTGACGAACCTCCAGTACGCGCCGCTCGCCGAGATCATGGGCCGCTCGCCGCAGCTGGCGCCGACCGTGACGAACTGCGCGGCGCCGGACACCGGCAACATGGAGGTGCTGGCCCAGTTCGGCGACGAGCAGCAGAAGAAGCAGTGGCTGGAGCCGCTGCTGGCCGGGGAGATCCGCTCGGCGTTCGCGATGACCGAGCCGGACGTGGCCTCCTCGGACGCCACCAACATCACCACGCACATCGAGCGGGACGGCGACGAGTACGTCATCACCGGCCGCAAGTGGTACATCTCCGGTGCGATGCACCCGGACTGCAAGATCTTCATCGTGATGGGCAAGACGGACCCGGACGGGCCCGACATCCGCCGCCAGCAGTCCATGGTGCTCGTCCCGCGGGACACCCCCGGCGTGACGATCAAGCGGGCGATGCAGGTCTTCGGCTACGAGGACCACTACCACGGCGGCCACGCCGAAATCGTCTTCGACCACGCGCGCGTGCCGGTGACGAACCTGATCGGCGAGGAGGGCGGCGGCTTCGCCATCGCCCAGGCCCGGCTCGGGCCCGGCCGGATCCACCACTGCATGCGGCTGATCGGCATGGCCGAGCGGGCGATCGAGCTGATGTGCCGCCGGGCCGTGGACCGGGAGGCGTTCGGCAAGGCGCTGGCCCAGCAGGGTGTCGTGCACAACTGGATCGCGGACGCCCGGGTGACCGTCGAGCAGCTGCGGCTGCTGGTGCTGAAGACGGCCTGGCTGATGGACACCGTGGGCAACCGGGGCGCCCACACCGAGATCCAGGCCATCAAGATCGCCACCCCGCGCGCGGTGGTCGACATCCTCGACCGGGCGATCCAGCTGCACGGCGCGGGCGGGGTCAGCCAGGACTTCCCGCTGGCCGAGCTGTACGCGGGTGCCCGCACCCTGATGATCGCGGACGGCCCGGACGAGGTGCACCAGCGGTCGCTGGCCCGGCGGGAGCTGAAGAAGTACGTCCCGTAGGGGCCGTCAGTAGCCGCCCGAGTAGGGGTGGTCCTCGCGGGCCAGGGCCCGGAGGAAGGACAGGAACCGGTCGAGGAGAGAGGGTCTGCGTGTCATGCGTCCAGCGTGGCCCGCGGGCCCTCCACCGGTCCAACAGATGGTTTCGCTGTCTCCCATCTCTGCGATAGATGGATCACTACGATGGATGCATGGAGATCCGTCAGCTCCGCCACTTCATGGCGGTCGTGACCGAGGGCAGCTTCACCGCCGCCGCCCGCGCCGAGCTGATCGTGCAGTCGGCGCTCAGCACCTCCGTGCGCAACCTCGAACGGGAGCTGGGCGCCGATCTGTTCGAGCGGACGGGCCGCCGGGTGGTGCTCACGGAGGCCGGCCGGGCGCTGGTGCCCCAGGCCCGTGCCCTGCTCGCCGACGCCGAGGCCGCCCGGCACGCGGTGGCCGCCGTGACGGGGCTGGCCGCGGGCCGGGTGTCCATCGGCACGATCCAGACGCTGACCTGCGTCGACCTGCCCACCGAATTGGCCCGCTTCCACCAGGAGTTCCCGGGCGTGCAGGTCTCGGTGCGGGACGCGACCGTCGGGGAGCTGACCGACGCGCTGCGGGCCGGTGAGCTGGACCTGGCCTTCCTCGCGCCGGACGGGCGGGAGCTGCCCGAGGGACTGCACGCCCACGCCTCCTGGCAGGAGGAACTGGTGCTGATCACCGCGCCGGGGCACCCCCTGGAGCAGGCGGGCCGCACGCTCATCAAGGACCTCGCCGACGAGCCGTTCGTCGACTTCCGCGCCGGGACGGGCCTGGAGACGGCCGTCCGGCGCCTCGCGGCCCACTGCGGCCTGGAGCGCCGTATCACCTGTGACGTCACCCAGATCGGGCTGCTCGTGGACCTCGTGCGGGCCGGGATCGGGGTGGCCTTCGTGCCCCGGGCCATCGGCGAGCGGGCCGGGCTGCCGTGCGTGCGGATACGGCAGCCGGAGCCGGGCCGCACGGTCGTGCTGGCGGGGCGGGGGTCGCCGCCCCGGAACCCGGCGGCCGCGGCCCTCGCCCGTCACCTCACGGCCGCAGCGCCCGCAGCAGCAGGTCGGCCAGGTGGTCGGCGACCTCCTGCGGGCTGAGCGGGCCGTCGGGGCGGTACCAGGTGGACAGGTGGTGGACCGAGCCGAAGTGGTAGTCGACGACGAGGTCCGCGGGAGTGGCCTTGGAGAACACGCCCGCCTGCTGGCCCTCCTCGATCAGCGCCCGGAAGCGCTCGTGGTAGCGGCGGCGCTCGGCGCGCACCTGCTTGTTCTTCTCGGGGCTGAGGTGGTGCATGGACCGGAAGAAGATCGACGCGTCGTCGAGGTTCTCGATGGTGGTGACCACCACGTCCGCCGCGGCGCCGCGCAGCCGCTCCTCCACGGGCGCGTCGAGGCGGGCGAAGTGGTCGAGCCGCTCCTGCTGGACGCGCAGCACGCGCGCGTACACCTCGTGCAGGAGGTCGTCCTTGGAGCCGAAGTAGTGGTACAGCGCCCCCTTGGTGACGCCGGCCGCCTCGACGATCTCCTGCACCGAGGTGCGGTCGTAGCCCTGCTCCGCGAAGAGCCGGGTGGCGGCGGCCAGGAGCCGCTGCGGCACGGGTGTGCCGTCTGTGTCCGTCGTCCTGGGCACTGCCGCCACCTGCCTTTCCGAGCTGCTGCTAGTTGTCTCGCACGCGGGAACGCAGTTCCCGACGGAGGATCTTCCCACTTGCCGTCTTGGGCAAGTCGGGCAGGATCTCCACCTGCCGCGGATATTTGTAGGCGGCCAGTCTCTCCTTGCAGTACGCCGCGAAGTCGCCGGGGTCCGCCTCGGCGCCCGGACGCAGGCTGATGTAGGCCTTCACGGTCTCGCCGCGGTAGCCGTCGGGGACCCCGACGACGGCCGCCTCGCGCACCGCCGGGTGGGTGTAGAGCACGTCCTCGACCTCGCGCGGCCACACCTTGAAGCCGGACGCGTTGATCATGTCCTTCTTGCGGTCGACGACGTACAGCCAGCCCTGCTCGTCCATGAAGCCGATGTCGCCGGTGCGCAGCTCGCCGCCGGGGAAGGTCTCGGCGGTGGCGTCGGGGCGTCGCCAGTAGCCGGGGACGACCTGCGGTCCGCGCACCACGATCTCGCCCTGCTCGCCGAAGGGCACCTCACGGCCCTCCTCGTCGACGATCCGCACGATGGTGTCCGGCCCGGGCACGCCGACGGCCAGCGTCCCGGAGGCCGGGTCGACCGGGGCCTGAAGGTGCGGCGGCACGGAGGCGCAGGGGGCGGTGCACTCGGTGAGGCCGTAGCCGTTGCGGATGTACGGTCCGAAGCCCGCCCGGAACTTCTCCACCAGCGCGGGCGGCAGCGGGGCGCCGCCGGAGGAGATGACAGTGAAGGACGCGAAGTGGTCCCGGGTGCACGAGGGGTGCGCGGCCAGCGCCATGAACGCGGTGGACGGGCCGACGGTGTAGTGCGGGCGGTGCGCGGCGAACGCGTCGAGCACGACGCCCGCCTCGAAGCGGTACGCCAGCACGAGCGTGCCCGCGCTGTCCAGGCAGGCGCCGAACTGGCAGACCATGCCGGTGATGTGGAACAGCGGCGCCAGCGCGAAGTAGACGGGTGCCTCGGGCAGGCCGAGCCCGGTGCGCTGCCGCTCGGCGTTGTACATGATGTTGCCGTGCGTGTTGGTGGCGCCCTTCGGGGTGCCGCTCGTGCCCGAGGTGTAGCTGATCAGGGCGATGTCGGCGGGGGCCGGGTCGCGGTCCTGCGGGGCCTGGTGCCCGGCGCGGGCGACGGCGGTCAGGTCGTCGGCGTCGGCCGGCTGCGGCAGCCGTTCGAAGGACAGCACGCGCGGGTCGTCCGCGCTCTGGAAGTCCCGCTCGCAGGCGGTCAGCACGACCCGCACCGGCGAGCCCTCGGCCGTCTCGCGCAGATACGACTCCCAGGCCCGGTCGGAGCAGATCAGCGCAGCGACCTCGCCGTCCTTCAGCACATGGGCGACCTCGCCCGACTTGTACATGGGTTTGACGGGGACGACGACCGCGCCCGCCTTCCAGGCGCCGAGCACGGCGAGGACGAAGTGCGGGGAGTTCTGCAGGAGTACGGCGACCCGGTCGCCGCGTCCGACGCCGCGCCCGGCGAGGTACCCCGCGACGGAGTCGCTCAGCTCGTCGGTCTCGCGGTAGGTCAGCGCGCCGTCGAAGTAGGCGAGGAAGGGGCGCTCCGGGGCCTCGGCGACGGCCCGGCGCAGGGCGTGCACCAGGGAGTCGGCGGGGTCGACGGGGGCCCGCTGGGCCTCGGTGAGCAACGCGGTCCAGGGCCGGGCGGCGTACCGGGACTCGGTCACTGGGCGGCCTCCCACTTCTGCTGGAGGTGGTTCATGTGGGTCAGCCAGCGGTCGGGGTCGCCGGCGCGGGCCTGGTAGAACCCGGCGACCTCGGGGTGCGGCAGGATCAGGAAGCGGTCCTCCTCGATGCCCTGGAACAGCGCCTCGGCGACGTCCTGCGGTTCGATCGCCGTGGGCTTGAGCACCAGGTCGCCCGCGCTGCCGGTGGAGTCGAGCATGTCGGTGCGCACGCCCTGCGGGCAGATGGCGTGCACCTTGATCCCGCGGTGCCGGTAGGTCAGCGACAGCCACTCGGCGAAGGCGTAGGCGCCGTGCTTGGTGACGCTGTAGGGGGCGGCGCCGATCATGGTGAGCAGCCCGGCCGCGGAGACGGTGGACACGAACCGGCCGCTGCCGCGCTCCAGCCACTCCGGGACGAGGGCCTCGGCCGCGCGGACGTGCGCCATGACGTTGACGTCCCAGGCGAGCGCCCAGACGCTCTCCCCGGCGGCCTCCGAGCCGCCCGAGCCGACACCGGCGTTGGCGCAGTACACGTCGACGGTGCCGCCGAGGGCGTCGCGGGCCTCGGGGACGATCGCGGAGGCGTCGCCGGGTACGGCGATCCCGCCGATCTCCTCGGCGACGGCCTTCGCCTTGTCGGCGTCCAGGTCGTTGACCACGACCCGGGCCCCCTCGGCGGCGAACCGGCGGGCCAGCGCGGCCCCGATCCCGCCCCCCGCTCCGGTGACGACGACTCCAGCACCCTGCACGGCTTCCACGATCGGTCTCCTTCGACACGCCTCGGCCCGGCTCCCGGCCTTTGCGGCGCCAGACTAACCGGTCGGTATGTGTGAAGGAAGGGGTATCCGGCCGAACCTATGGGCGTACGCGTCCAGCCACCGACGGCCTGCACCTTCCCCACCCCGGAGGTCATCCATGCGCCTGTCCAGACGGACCCTTCTCGCGTCGGCGACGATCGCGGCCGTTCCCGCACCGGCGGAGGCACAGCCCCACGCCCGCCTGCGGACCGGTTTCGAGCGCCTGCGGGCCGACGGCTACCGGCTGCTGGAAGGCGACCGCGTCGGCGTCGTCACCAACCCCACGGGGATCACCCGCGACGCCCGCCACATCGTCGACGTGATGCACGCCGACCCCGGTGTGCAGGTGACGGCCGTCTTCGGCCCGGAGCACGGCTTCCGCGGCACGGCCCAGGCCGGCGGTTCCGAGGGCCGCTACGACGACCCGGCGACCGGCCTGCCCGTGTACGACACGTACCTCAAGAGCGGCCGTGCCCTCGCCGACGTCTTCACCGCGTCCGGCGTGGACACCGTCGTCTTCGACATCCAGGACGTGGGCGCCCGCTTCTACACCTACATCTGGACGCTGTACGACTGCCTGGAGGCCGCGCAGCTGGCCGGAAAGCGGTTCGTGGTGCTGGACCGGCCGAACCCGGTGACCGGCCGGTCCGCCGAGGGGCCGGTGCTGCACCGGGAGTTCGCCACGTTCGTCGGCCGGCAGCCGATCTCGCAGGCGCACGGGATGACGGTCGCCGAGCTGGCCCGGCTGTTCAACGAGGAGTTCCTGACCGCGCCGGCCGAGCTGGACGTCGTGACGGCGACCGGGTGGAAGCGGCGCGCCTGGTACGACGCCTCGGGGCTGCCGTGGGTGCCGCCGAGCCCGAACATGCCCACCCCGGACACGGCCCTGGTGTACTCCGGCACCTGCCTCTTCGAGGGCACGAACCTGTCCGAGGGGCGCGGTACGACCCGCTCGTTCGAGCTGCTGGGCGCGGAGGGCGTGGACGGACGCTGGGCGGCGGCCGCGAACGAACTCGGGCTGCCGGGCGCGCACTTCAGGGAGGCGTACTTCGCGCCGACCTTCTCCAAGTTCCAGGGCAGGACGGTGGGCGGTGTGCAGATCCATGTGCACGACCGGGACGCCTACGACCCCGTGCGCACCGGGATCGCGCTGCTGGTGACCGCGAAGCGGGTGTGGGGCGGCTTCGCCTGGCGGCCGGACAACTGGATCGACAAGCTGACCGGGTCCACGTGGGTGCGCACGGCGATCGACGCGGGCGCGGGCCCCGACGAGGTGGTGGCGGGCTGGCAGGAGGAGCTGGCGGCGTTCCGGCGCGTGCGGGAGAAGTACCTGCTGTACCGGTGAGCGTGACGTATGGCCAATTCCCCCGGTTCGCAGGACGATGCGCCACAGGCGCGCCGCTTCGGGGACGAGGGGGTCCGGCATGGCAGAACCGGCGATGAGTGTGTCTCCGTACTGGGAGCTGACCTTCGACGCGGACGGTGATCCGGACGCCCGCGGCCGGGACCGGCTGCTGGCGGGCGCCGCGGACCGGGGGGTGCGCGATCTGGTGGTCCTCGCGCACGGCTGGAACACCGACCGCTCGGCGGCGACCGGACTGTTCAGCCGCTTCCTGGCGCCCTTCCCCGAGCTGGCGCCGGGCGCCCCGCTGGGGTTCGCGGGGGTGGTGTGGCCGTCGATGAGGTTCGCGGACGAGCCGATCCCCGACTTCCCGCGGTCGGTGGCGGCGGAGACGACGCGCCGCCCCGCGCTCGACAAGGACACCCGGCACGCGCTGCTGGAGACCTTTCCCGGGCGCGCGCCGGTCATCGAGCAGATCGCGCGGCTGCTGGAGCAGCAGCCGCGCGAGGCGGAGGGGCTGGAGGAGTTCGGCCGGCTGGTGCGGCTGCTGGTGGAGGTCGTCCCGCCGGGCCCGCAGGCGCTGTTCGCGGCGGACACGCTGGCCGAGGGCGTGCCGCAGGACGGGCCGGGGATGTTCCGCCGGCCGGTGGCGGCGGTGTGCGAGGAGTTCGCGGCGGCGCTGGCGCACGTCGAGGGGCGCGCGGACGGTCCGGCGTTCTCGCTGCCGAACCCGTGGGAGGGCGCGCACGAGCTGCTGCGGCAGGCGACGTACTACGCGATGAAGCGGCGCGCGGGCACGGTCGGCGAGCGCGGGCTCGGCCGGGTGGTCGGGCAACTGGCCGCCGCGGTGCCCGGGGTGCGGGTGCATCTGGTCGGGCACAGCTTCGGCGCGCGGCTGGTGTCGTTCGCGCTGCGCGGGCTGCCCGAGGGTGTGCGCACGGTCAAGTCGGTCACGCTGCTGCAGGGCGCCTTCTCGCACTACGCGTTCGCCTCCCGGCTGCCGCACGACGCACGCGCGGGCGGCCTGCTCCAGGGCCAGCAGCACCGCGTCGACGGTCCGCTGGTGTGCTGCCACTCCCGGTACGACTCGGCGCTCGGCACCTTCTACCCGCTCGCCTCGCGGATGGCGGGCGACGCGCGGGGCGTGGCCGCCGAGGGCTTCGGCGTCGGGCAACTGCTGGGCGCCAGGTGGGGAGCGATGGGCTACGACGGTGTGCAGGCGGTGCCGGGCACGCGCGCGATGACGCTCGCGGAGGCCCTGCGCGGCCCGCTGCCCGCCTCGGGGTGCGTCAACGTGGACGCGGCGGCCGTGGTGCGGCGCGGCGGGCCGCCGTCCGGGGCGCACAGCGACATCCTGCACCGGGAGCTGGCGCGGGTGGTGGTGGCGGCGGGCCGGATCGCCTGACCCGCCGCCACCGAAGGCCGTACGCGGCGCTGCTCAGCGGTGGGAGGTGAACTCCACGACCTGCTGGTAGGTCGGCCGGTTCTGCCAGCTGATCCGGTAGTGCTTGATGCCGCCGAGGGTGCGCTGGACGATCGAGTCGGCGCACCACTGGTCACCGGCGGCGCACTGGTCGTCGCCCGGGTAGACCTGGGCTGCGGTCTTGCCGGCGGCCTCCTTCAGGGTGCCGAGCAGGAGGTCCTGGCAGGCGCCGAGGCTGCCGCCGCCGCAGTACTTCTGCGCGAGCGGCCCCTGCACCTGCTCGCCGAGCACCGCCCGGATGTCCTTGTCGACATAGCTCCACCAGCCGTACTGGAAGGAGCTTCCGGCGTGCGAACCGGTCGGGCCGTGACCGGCCGACGGGGCCTCGTCGACGGGCAGGTTGGCGGTGAACGCGGTGTACAGGTCGCTGCCGAGACCGGGCTCGAACTCGGCCTTCACCAGCAGCGGCCACCAGGCGTCCAGGATCCGGATCGCCTCCGCGTTCGCGTACGTCTTCGAGCCCGCCGACGTTTCGGTGCGCCGGGCGCCCGCCGCGACCCAGGCCTGCAGCTTGCCGACCGCGGCGGCGGCCGTGGTGTCGGTCACCGGGGAACTGGTGACGACCTTCAGCAGGTCGGGCAGTACGTCCTCGGCGCGCAGGTCGGCGAGGCCCGCCTCGGCCATCGCCTTGACGAGGGAGACACGGGTGACGTCGCCGGCGGCGACGAGCCGCTTCACCCGGTCGTCGAGCAGGTTGCCGCGGTGCACCGAGCCGTTGCCCCAGGGGGCGGCGGTGTAGTCCTTGGCCTGCTTGTTGTTCCAGGAGATGTAGTAGTCCTGGTCGACGGAGTTGGGGTGCTGCTCGGGGGGTGTGTAGTCGGCGGTGTTGGCCGCCGGGTCCCAGCCCCGCCACTCGTATCCGGGCCGCGCCCACACGGGGAACTCGGCGTCGACGCCGTCGGCGCGCACCGGGTTGTCGCCGCTGTTGTAGTACGCGGTGTGCCGGGCGTCGGCGTAGAACCAGTTGAAGGTGTAGTTGATGTGCTGCACGGCCCGCTGGAAGTCCTGCGGTCCCTTGACGTAGTCGGGGTCGTTCAGCATCTGGAAGCCGATGATCGAGTCGGCCTCGTGCAGGAACGAGGAGCGCAGCGAGGTGCAGGCGACCTTCTTGCCACCGACGGTCGCGCGGTACTCGACCGGCCCGTACTTCGTGCGCCACACCCGCATGGTGTACGACCCGGCGGCCGTGCCGTCGGCGACGGTCGGCTTCCAGGCGTTCTTCTGCTCGACCTTGTCCATCGCCGTGCAGGTGCCGCGGTACAGGTAGTGGTAGTCGTCCTGGCACAGCTCGACGGCGTAGGTGTCGATGATGTCCTGGCCGGACGTGGTGGCGCTCCAGGCGTAGTCCTGGCCGCGGCCGAGTTCGACGTAGAAGCTGAGCCCGGCGAAGGAGGCGCCGCGGGCGCTGAGGCCGGGGCCCTGGATCTCCTGGAGCATCAGCAACTGCGGGGCGAAGTAGCCCGTCTGCGGTCCGAAGACGGCGACGGGGTGGCCGCTCGCGGTGTGCTCGCCGCTGACGACGAGGGCGTTGGACATGCCGCGCCGGGCGGAGCTGACGGCGGCCTTCGCGGCGGTGGCGGAGGCGCGGTCCGCGGCGGTGGCGGTCGCACTGCCGGTACGGTCGTACAGCAGCGGCTCCTGGGTGACCGACCCGGCGTCGGGCAGGGCGCGGCCCTGCGGGTCGGCGGGCCGGGTGGCGTACGGGAAGCTCTCGCCGTTGTGGACGGTGAGGACCGCCTCGGGGTCGTTGCGCTCGCGGAAGGACTCCCAGACGCGTGTTCCCTCGGTCACGCCGTACTTGTTCTGCGCGGCCAGCAGCGACAGGGCGTTGTTGACCTCTCCCCCGCCGCCGGAGCCGAAGAGGGCGCCGACCACGGAGGCGAGCGCCACCAGGTCGGTGATCTTGAAGTGTTCGATGGTGCCGGCGTTGGTGATGGAGTCCTTGTGGCCGGTGAGGACGTACTCGCCGGGGAAGTAGCGGCCGCTGTCGGAGGCGTCGATGTAGGCGTTGATGCCGTCGAGGTAGGCCCGGGCGTCGGCGAGGGCCTGCTGGCCGCGGGCGCCGTTCGTGGCGACGGCCCGGTCGATCTGGGCCTGGAGGTCGGCCTCGGTGTAGGGGGCGTTGCGCCAGAACTGCTGCTCCAGGCCCTGGTTGGCGGGGGCGCCGCCGGCGAAGGAGGTCAACTGGCCGCGGCCGACGTGCCGGAAGACGTCCATCAGCCACAGCCGGTCCTGGGCTGCGGCGTACCCGGCGCCGAACTCGGTGCCGTACCGGGTGGTGCCCGTGATGTGCGGCACACCGGTCTTCTTGTCGCGGACGATGGTGACGTCGCCGCGCCCGGCGGGCTTCTCGGTGGAGGCGACCTGGTCGGAGGGCACGCCGAACGAGGCGTCGTCGAAGAACGAGTTGATCTTCTCGGTGGTGAGCCCGGAGTAGCCCGTGGCGAGGTTCGCGTAGGGCCCGAGCTGGTCCTCGGCGTGCGCGGGCTGGGTGCCGAAGGCCTGGTTGAGCAGGATCTGGGCGAGGGTGGCGTTGCCGTTCTCGCCGGGCGGCAGGATGTCCGAACACTGGCCGCCGCAGTGGTCGTTGGCGGCGGTTTCCGCGGCGGCGGAGACGGCCGTCGTGGAAAGCGGAGTCAAAAGCCCGGCAATGAGGACGCATACGCCGGCGGTCTTCAGGAACCCGGGGAATCTGCCAGGAGTTCTCAGTCTGTCAAGCGTGCTTCGTGGGGTGCGCCATGACATTGGGCGGCTCCTACCGACGTGGGGTTGGCCGGATGTTACCGGCGGTATCCCCGCGTTTGAAGATGAACATGCGTCACTTCTCGGCGCCGCGACGGGTTCCGGGAAGCGGGGCGCGGGGTCAACCGGGGCGGCCTTATGGGCTGTCATCGGAAAACGGATGGAGCCGGATCGAGTGTCGATACGTCTATTCGGCGACGTCGTACGGATGTCGCGGGGGACGAAGGGCGACATCCGTGGGACGACGCCGAAGTGACCGAAGTACAGGTGCAGGTGTGACGGAGGTGCAAGGCGATGGCCGGTTTCCGGAGTCTGGCGAGACAGGTGCGGGACCCGCGGTGCGATCTGGCACTGCGGCGCTACTCCCTGCGCAAGTGCCTCGAACGGTTCGCCCCGTACGGCCACAGGGCGACCTGGGACCACTTGTGCACACGCTGGGGCTTCGGCCCCGAGGACAGGTCTCCCGACCCGGCGCGGCTCGTGGCCGCGCTGGACGAGCTGGAGGAGGCGCGGTCGGTGTGGCTGGCCTATGAGGTCGAGTTCGCCGAGCGGCGCAAGAAGGAGAAGCACGACGGGCTGCGCCGGCCGGGCAGCGTGGACGACTGGCACCGAATGACCTGGGGCGGTTTCGGCGTCGCCTGGTGCGACGACCCGCGGCGGCACCCGCACGAACCGCTGGCGGAGGTGCTGCGCCGGCTGATCGCGGCGCTGGAGCGCGAGCCGGGCTCGGCCTGCCCGGTCTGCGACGGCACCCGACTGACCTGGAGGTACGACCTGGACCACGAGCCGTCCTCGGGCCCGGTCTGCGCGGACTGCGGGATCCTGGTGCCCGCCCCCGTGCTCACGCCCGAGTCCCTGGCCCGGTCCAGGCGGGCCAGGCAGCTGGTGTCGGCCTAGCGCGACGGGGGTGCGCCGGGGATGCCGCACCCCCCTTCGGCCCGCGGGCCGTTGTCAGTGGCGCCTGGCACCATCGGGACATGGTGCAGGTGTGTCTCAACGGCGAACGCGACGCGACCGACGGCGCCCGGATCCCGCTCACCCCGGACGCGCTGGCCACCGCCGCGGCCGAGGCGGTGGCGGCCGGGGCCACGGACATCCACGTCCACCCGAAGACCCCGTGCGGCCGTGACTCGCTCTCCCCCCGGGTGGTGACCCCGGTCCTGGAGGCGATACGGGCCCGGGTGACGGTCCCCGTCGGCGTCACGACGGGCGCCTGGACGGAACCGGAGGCGTCGGCCCGTGTGGCCCGCGTCCGCAGCTGGACGACCCTGCCCGACCACGCCTCGGTCAACTGGCACGAGCCGGGCGCGGAGGAGGTGGCCGCGGCCCTGCTGGAGCGCGGGGTGGGGGTCGAGGCCGGCATCTGGTCGGGCACGGACGGCGCGGCACGCTTCGCCCGCTCCCCTCTGGCCGGGCAGGTGCTGCGCGTCCTGGCGGAGGTGACGGACCCCGACCCGGACACGGCGCCCGACACCGCCCGCGCCCTCCTCGCGTCACTGGCCCGCCACGGCCGCCCGGTCCTCCTGCACGGCCAGGACGGCGGCGCCTGGCCGGTCCTCGGCCTCGCGGCGCGCCTGGGCCTGGCGACCCGCATCGGCCTGGAGGACACCCTGTTCCTGCCGGACGGCGGACAGGCGGCGTCCAATGCTCAGTTGGTGGCGGAGGCGGTGTCCCAGTACGGATGCGCCCAGCGCTCGTCATAGGGCAAGGCGACCAGTGCGGCGCGGATCGCCAGGTCCTCGGCGCCCGCGGCGCGCAGCCGGGCCGCACCGGGCCCGGTCAGCCAGGCACGCAGCTCGGCGACGGCCCGGTCCTCGACGTCGCTGTACCACCAGTCGAACGGCGAGGCGTCGGACAGCAGGTCGTCCAGCCACATCCGGGCACAGCGGACGAGGTGCGCGTCGGCGGCCGGCCCGGGAGCCCAGGCACCCAGGAAGGGAGCAACACTCCGGGCGATCGTGGCGCAGGTCTCGAAGACGTCCTCGACCGGATAGAGCGGCTCGGGGACGGCCAGCGCGTCCTGCCACCAGGCCCGCAGGAAGGCGTCGACGGCCGCGGCCTGTTCGGCCGGCCAGGACCGCCAGTCGAGGAGGACGAGGCCGTGTACGCCCCAGCCGACCCCGACGAGGGTGCCCTCGGCCATCGCGCGGGCGGCCTGGGGCAGCAGGCGGCGCATCGACGCGGCGTGGTCGGTGAAGTGATCGGCCACCTCGAAGACGAACCGGCTCAGGACCTCCGGCGGCACAGGCGTGTCAGGCGTGCGCAGGCAGGCCGTCTCCTCGGGGGTGTGGCACCGGCCGCAGCCGGTCTCGTGCGGGCTGGCCCATCCGGCGAACACCGCGTCGATGTCCGCGAGAGCGGTCGACAGCATGGGAGAAGACTCCCGTCGTGACTCCGCGCACGGCGTCACCGCCGGCCGAAGATCGCGACTCTAGCAGCGGTTAAACCGCTCGCTCCACCGCTTTGCCGTCCGGACAGTGAAAGGCGATGACAAGCAAACGCCCACCTCTCAGGAGGAGTTGAGATGTCGACGCTCCGCGTCACCGCCGAGTTCCTGACCGTCCACGAGCATCCCGACGCCGACGCGCTCGAACTGGCCCAGGTGGGCCTGTACCGGGCCGTCGTGGCGAAGGGCGCGTACCGCACGGGTGACGCGGCCGTGTACATCCCCGAGCAGGCGGTGCTGCCGCCGGAGCTGATCGAGGAACTGGGCCTGACCGGACGCCTGGCGGGCGGCCGCTCGGACCGGGTGAAGGCGGTGCGGCTGCGCGGCGAGCTCTCGCAGGGCATCGTGTGCCGCCCGAAGGCACTGGCGGACGTCGATCTGAGGCAGGCGGCCCTGGCGGGCACGGACTTCTCCGAGCGGCTCGGCATCACCAAGTGGGTCCCCCCGGTCCCGCCCATGATGAACGGCGACGTGGAGCCGGCCGCGGATCTGCTCCCCTGGGTCGACATCGAGAACATCCAGCGGTTTCCGGGGATCTTCGCGCCGGGCGAGGCTGTGGTCCTGACGGAGAAGCTGCACGGCTCGGCGTGCCTGCTGACGTACGTCGCCGACGAGGACCGGGTGTACGTGTCGTCCAAGGGCTTCGGTGCGAAGTCGCTCGCGCTGAAGGAGGACGCGCGGAACCTGTACTGGCGGGCGGTACGGCAGCACGGCGTGGCCGAGGCCGCGGCCCGCCTCGCCCGCCGTCTGGGCGCCCGGCGGGTCGGCGTCTTCGGCGAGGTGTACGGGGCGGGCGTCCAGGACCTGTCGTACGGCGCGGACGGGCGCCGGGACGACCGGCTGGGGTACGCCGTGTTCGATGTGTCCGCGGAGATCGGGGGCGCGGTGCGGTGGCTGGACGCGGCGGAACTCCTGGACGGTGAGCTGCCGTTGGTCCCACGTCTGTGGGAGGGGCCGTACGACGCGGAGCACGTGCTGTCGCTGGCCGACGGTCGGGAGACGGTGTCCGGGCGGTCGCTGCATCTGCGGGAGGGCGTGGTGATACGGCCCACGGTGGAGCGCTACAGCGAGGTGACGGGCGGCCGAGCCATCGCCAAGGCGGTGAGCCCGGCGTACGTCACGCGGAAGGGCGGCACGGAGTACGAGTGAGCGGGGTCGGCTGCGCCCACCTAGGCGGGCTCGGCGCCGGGCGCCACTGCTGGCCGGGGGTGGGTCGCGCGGCCCGGCGCTGACGGGGTGCCGCTGCGCCCACCCGTGCCGCCCCAGCGGCACGACTGCCCGCAGCTAGGCGGACTGACGGCCGCTGCAGGGTGGGCGCCGGCCCAGCGGTGCGGCTGCCCGCAGCTGCGTGGGCTGAGTGGGAGAGCCGCCGACGGCGGGGAGGGGACGTGTCGGGGGGTGTCCGCCCGCAGCGGGCGCCGGAAAGAAGCGGCACGAATTTGACCGTACCCAGCGGCGCACCGAGGACGGATACCCCCCGGCGCGGCCCCGACTCACAAACCGGCCGCAGGCGCTACGCACGCCACAACGCAACCGCAACGGGCCGCCGCAGGCATTCAGGGGCGCGGGGAACTGCGCGAGCAACCACCCACCCACCCGCACCCGGCACTACGGCCGCGCCCGTTCCGCCATCAGGCGCGACCCCGTCAACCGGTCCCCGAACGTGTCGTCCGGGTTCGACAGGACGCACGAGTCCAGCGACAGACACCCGCAGCCGATGCAGTCGGTCAGATGGTCCCGGAGCCGGTTCAGCTGCCGGATCCGCTCGTCCAGTTCCGACCGCCACTTCTCCGACAGCCGCGCCCAGTCCTCCCGCGTGGGCGTCCGCTCCTCCGGCAGTTCCGCCAGCGCCTCCCGGATCGTCGCCAGCGGGATCCCGACCCGCTGGGCGGCCCGCACGAACGCCACCCGCCGCAGCGTGTCCCGGCTGTACCGGCGCTGATTGCCCGCCGTACGGCGGCTGCTGATCAGCCCCTTGGCCTCGTAGAAGTGCAGCGCGGACACCGCCGCCCCGCTGCGCGCGGCGAGCTGGCCGACCGTGAGCTCATGGACCTTCTCGGGAATGCTGGGCACTCCTCGAAGACTACCCACCCCCCACAGCCGCCCGGGTCCGTTGACAGGCGCCCCCCGGCCGACCATGCTAAGCAGTTGCTTAGACACGTGACCAGACGTGACCAGATCAGACAGCACACGAGAGGCCGGGACCATGGCAGAGCCGAGGATCTTCACGTCCGCCGACGAACTGAAGGCGGCGGTGGGCGAGCAGCTGGGCTACACCGACTGGCTGGAGATCGACCAGAAGCGGATCGACCTGTTCGCCGAGGCCACCGGCGACCACCAGTGGATCCACGTGGACCCGGAGAAGGCCGCCGCGGGCCCGTTCAAGACGACCATCGCGCACGGCTACCTCACCCTGTCCCTGCTCCCGCTCTTCGGCCCGCAGCTCATCGCCGTCGAGGGCGTGAAGATGGGCGTCAACTACGGCACGAACAAGGTCCGCTTCCCCGCCCCGGTCCCGGTGGGCTCGCGCCTGCGCGCCACCGCCACGATCACCGGCGTCGACGACGTCCCCGGCGGCCTCCAGGTGACGACGGCCTTCACGGTCGAACGCGAGGGCGGCGACAAGCCGGTGTGCGTGGCGGAGTCGGTCGCCCGGTACTACCTCTGATCCCCTGTCACTTCACGCCCACCATGCGCAGCACGAGGTCGGCATAGAGCGCGCCGACCTCGTCCGGCGTCCACGGCCCGTCCACGTTGAACCAGCGCGCCACGTCGATGCAGAGCGAGAGCACCGCCAGCGTCGTGCCCTTGACGTCCAGCACGTCGAACTCGCCGGCCGCCACGCCCTCCTCGATGATCCCCCGCACCTCCGCGTCGCACTGCCGGCGCAGCGCGAGGATCTCGGCGCGGGCGTCGGGCCCGAGGGAGTCCAGCTCGTACTGGACCACCCGTGCGGTCGTACGCCCGCCGGCGTGCCAGCGGACGAAGGAGCTGACCGCGTCCGCGAGCCGCTCGCTGGGCGTGCCGTCGCGCCGGGCGGCGGTCCGCAGGATGTCGAGGGCCTTCTCGTGGCCGATGCGGCTGATCCGGTGGAGCAGCTCTTCCTTGGTCTTGTAGTGGATGTAGAGCGCGGCCGGGCTCATACCGGCGCGACCCGCGATGTCGCGGGTGGTGGTGGCGTGGTAGCCGCGCTCGGCGAAGGCCTCCACGGCGGCGACCAGCAGGCGCCGGGCCGCGTCAGGGGTGACCTCGGCCCACGGCTGCTTCTCGCCGCCGGCCGTCTCCTCCGCCGTAGTCATCACTTCTTCGCCTCTCTCGGTGACAGGAGACCCCACCATACCGCCGAAGGTGAGCGGTTGCTTAGAGCACCGACCGGGGCGGAGATGACGAACCGCCGCCCCGTGCGCTCACAGCTTCTCGAAGGGATCATGCTCCGCGAGCAGCTTCTCCAGTCGTGCCTGGTCCACCCGGCTGACGATCTGCCCGGCCTCCTGCCGGTCGCGGATGACCTTGGCGAGGGTGAAGGCGGAGGTGACGAGGTACAGGACGGCGATGGCGAGGAAGCCGCGGACCCAGGCGTCCGCGTTCAGCCGGAAGATCCCGACGGCGGTGGCCGCCATGGCCACGGCGAAGGACGCGACGGCCTGGCCGTAGAAGGCGGCCGTGCTCTGCTGCTTGACCGGTGTGTCACTCATGCGCCCCAGCCTGCGCGGGAGTGAGGCGCGACACATCCGTCCGCGTACTCAGAAGGTACTCAGAACGCCGACACCCCCGTCAGCGCCCGCCCGATGACCAGCTTCTGGATCTGGCTGGTGCCCTCGTACAGGGTCATCACCCGGGCGTCCCGCAGCAGCTTGCCCGCCGGGTACTCGTCGATGTAGCCGTAACCGCCGTACACCTGCAGCGCGTTGTTCGCGGCGCGCACGGCGGCCTCGGAGGCGAACAGCTTGGCCTTGGAGGACTCCACGGCGAAGGGCAGCCCGCGGTCGACGAGGTCGGCGACGCGCCAGGTGAGCAGGCGGGCGGCGTCCACGTCGACGGCTATGTCGCTGATCAGCTCCTGCACCAGCTGGTGGTGGGCGATGGTCCTGCCGAACTGCTCGCGCTCCCCCGCGTACCGCACGGCCGCGTCCAGCGCGGCCTGGGCGATGCCGACGCAGCCCGCGGCGACCGACATCCGCCCCTTGGCGAGGGCCGACATGGCGACCTTGAAGCCCCGGCCCTCCTCCCCCAGCATCGCGGAGGCGGGGACGCGGACGTCCTCCAGCACCAGCTCGGCCGTGGCCTGGCCGCGCAGGCCGAGCTTGCCGTGCACGGTACGGCGGCTCAGCCCGGGGGTGTCGGTCGGCACCAGGAAGGCGGAGACCCCGCGGTGGCCGGGCGCGTCGGTGGAGCGGGCGAAGAGCAGCACCACGTCGGCCCAGGTGCCGTTGGTGATGAACATCTTGCTGCCGTTGATGACGTAGTCGTCCCCGTCGCGTACGGCCCGGGTGGCGAGGTTGCCGGCGTCCGAGCCGGTGCCCGGCTCGGTCAGCCCGAAGCAGCCGACCAGCTCGCCCGCGGTCAGGCCGGGCAGCCAGCGCCGCTTCTGCTCCTCGTTCCCCCAGGCCGCGATCGTCTTGGCGACCAAGCCCAGGGAGACCGAGACGATGCCGCGCACCGAGGAGTCGCCGCGGCCCAGTTCCTCCGTGACCAGGCAGTAGGCGAGGTGGTCGCCGCCCGAGCCGCCGTACTCCTCGTCGATGGTCAGCCCGAGGAAGCCGACCTCGCCGAGCTTCTTCACGATCGACCGGTCGACCTCCTCCGCCCGGTCCCAGGCGATCACGTGCGGAGCGATCTCGCGCTCCACGAAGTCCCGGGCGAGCTGCCGTACGGCGGCCTGCTCCTCGCTCAGCTCCAGGTTCACCACGCGATCACCCCATATCTTGAAAGCCGTACATTTAAATTAGCACTGCTAGTTTCTGGTCGCAGCCCTACTATGTGCGCCATGGCCCGACCGCGCAAGCCCCTCCTCAGCACCGACCGGATCGTCGAGACGGCACGGGAACTCGTGGACGCGGAGGGCCTGTCGGCCGTCTCCACGCGTCGGCTCGCCGCCGAACTGGGGGTGAGCGGGCCCTCGCTGTACAACCACTTCCGCACCAAGGACGAGATCCTGGAGGCGGTCGCGGACTCGGTCAGCGCGCAGGTCGACCTGTCGATGTTCGAGGACGGCCGGGACTGGCGGACCGCGCTGCACGACTGGGCCGTCTCCTACCGGGCCGCCCTGCGCGACCACCCGAACATCGTCCCCGTGCTCGCCCGCGGCCCCGGCCGCCGCCCGGCCGCGCTGCGGCTCGCCGACGCGGTCTACGGCGCGATGGTGGACGCGGGCTGGCCGCCCGCGCAGGCCACCTCGATCGGGGCGCTGATGCGGTACTTCATCATGGGCTCGGCCCTCGGCTCCTTCGCCGGCGGCTTCGTGGAGGACCCCGACGCCTACGACCCCGCCGACTATCCGCACCTCGGCCAGGCCCACCTCCTCGCCGAGCAGCAGGAGAAGATCGACGAGCGGGCCTTCGAGACGGGCCTGACGGCCCTCCTGGACGGGCTGGTCCAGCACTTCGAGCAGCTGCGCTGACGATATTTCGGTGCCTGCCGAACCATCGGTGCCGCATGCTGGACGGCATGACCGCCAGGACGGACACCACCGCCAGGACCGAGAGCACCACCAGGTCAGCTGCCGCCGGCAGGAGGCCCGCGGACGCGCAGGCCCCCGGCCTCGCCCGGCTCGCCGGGCTGATCGCCGACGAGACGCGGGCCGCGTGTCTGCTGGCGCTGCTCGACGGGCGGGCGTGGACCGCGGGTGAGCTGGCCCGGCATGCCGGGGTCGCCGCCTCCACGCTCAGCGAGCACCTCGGAAAGCTCGTCGCGGGCGGGCTGCTCGCCGAGGAGCGGCAGGGCCGGCACCGGTACGTCCGTCTCGCCGACGCGCGGGTCGCCCAGCTGGTGGAGGACCTCGCCGCGCAGGTCGCGCCGGAGGCGCTGCGCCGGCCCCGTAACCTGCGGGAGGCCAGCGCCGGGTCCGCGATGGCGCGGGGCCGGACCTGTTACGACCATCTCGCGGGGCGGCTCGGGATCGCGGTGACGGACGCGCTGACCGGGCGCGGGCTGCTCCGGCAGGACACGGGGTTCGCGCTGACCGACGCGGGGGTGGCCTGGTTCGACGAGGCCGGTATCGCCCTCCCGCGCACCGGCCGGCGCCCCCTGGCCCGGGCCTGCCTGGACTGGACCGAGCGGCGGCCCCATCTCGCGGGCGTCGCGGGAGCGGCCCTGTGCCGGCACGCGCTGGACGCCGGCTGGTGCGTGCGGGTGGGCTCCGAACGGGCCGTGAAGGTGACGCCCCCCGGTGAACGGGCGCTGTCGGAACTGCTCGGCATCGAGCCGGCGCTGCTGCGCTGACGCACCCGGCCCCCCCTCTCCCCCTCCCTCACGCGATCCCAGGAGCATGATGAACGCCTCCTCACGCCCCCGGCTCCTCGCCGCCGGCGCCGCCACCGTCACCGTCGTGCTGTGGGCCTCCGCCTTCGTGGCGATCCGCAGCGCGGGCGACGCCTACTCGCCCGGCGCGCTGGCGCTCGGGCGGCTGCTCGCGGGCACCCTCGCGCTGGGCGCCCTGTGCGTCGTACGGCGGGTGGGGTGGCCGCCCCGGTCGGCCTGGCGGGGGATCGCGATATCGGGGGTGCTGTGGTTCGGGGTCTACATGGTGGTCCTGAACTGGGGCGAGCAGGAGGTCGACGCGGGGACCGCGGCGCTCGTCGTGAACGTCGGGCCGTTGCTGATCGCGCTGCTGGGCTCCCGGCTGCTCGGGGATCCGCTGCCGCCGCGGCTGCTGGCGGGGATGGCCGTGTCGTTCGCGGGCGCGGTGACGGTCGGGCTGTCGATGTCCGGCGGCGGGGGCTCCTCGCTGCTCGGCGTGGCGCTGTGCCTGCTGGCGGCGGTCGCCTACGCGGCCGGGGTGGTGGCGCAGAAGCCGGCGCTGGGGCGGGCGAGCGCGCTGCAGGTGACGACGTTCGGGTGCCTGGTGGGCACGGTGGTGTGTCTGCCGTTCGCGGGGCAGCTGGTCCACGAGGTGGCCGCGGCGCCCGCGTCGGCGACGCTGAACATGGTGTACCTGGGCGTCTTCCCGACCGCGCTGGCGTTCACCACATGGGCGTACGCGCTGGCCCGGACGACCGCGGGCCGGATGGGCGCCACGACGTACGCCGTGCCGGCGCTGGTGGTGCTGATGTCGTGGCTGGTGCTTGGCGAGGTGCCGGGTCCGCTGACGCTGGCGGGCGGCGCGCTGTGCCTGGCCGGGGTGGCGGTGTCCCGGTCCCGGTCGCGGGCGACGGCCCGGGTGGTGACCGGGGAGCCCCGGCCCGAAGCGCCGGCGCGCGAGTCGGCGTGAACGGGCCGGGAGCGGAAGGAGCTTGACGGCGGACGGGTGAGGGCGCGCCTCCCCCGCCAGGCGTGAACGGGCCGGGGTCGGACGGACCTCGACGGCGGACGGGTGAGGGCGCGCCTCCCCCGCCCGCGTCCGGCGGGCGCGGGTCAGAAGACGACCAGCGCCCGTCCGCCCTTCCCCGCCAGCATGTTCTCGAAGGCCGCCGGGATGCCGTCCAGGGCGATCCGCTCCGTCACCAGCGCGCCGAGGTCGAGCCGCCCCGCACGGACGTGCTCGGCCAGGACGGGCAGGTCGGCGGCCGGGTCGGAGTTGCCGTAGACGCAGCCGGTCAGGGTGCGGCCCCAGTGGAAGATCTCCAGGGCGTTGAAGGTGACCTGCTGGTCCTTGCCGCCGATGCCGACGACCGTGGTGCGCCCGCCCCGGCGGGTGGAGTCCCAGGCGGCGCGGATCGACACGGCGCGGCCGACGCACTCCACGGCCACGTCCACGCCCTGCCTGCCGGTCAGGGCACGGATCTCGCGGGCGGTGTTCTCGGAGGCGAGGACGTACTCGGTGGCGCCGGCGGCGCGGGCCAGCTCCTCCTTCTCGGGCGAGACGTCGACGGCGACGATCGTCGAGGCGCCGGCGATCCGGGCGGCCTGGAGGGTGGCCAGGCCCACTCCCCCGACGCCGAACACGGCGACGCTCTCGCCGGCGCGGACCCGGGCCGCGTGGTGGACGGCGCCGTACCCGGTGAGGACGGCGCAGCCGAGGAGGGCGGCGTCGGTGAGCGGGATGCCGTCCGGGAGCGGCAGGACGCAGGAGGCGGAGACGACCGTCTCCTCAGCGAACGCGGCCACGTTGAGGCCGGGGTGGAGGTCGGTGCCGTCGGCGGTGCGGGCGTAGACGTCCGCGGAGCCGTTGAGGGCGTTGGCGCACAGCCAGACCTCGCCGAGCGAGCAGGCGTGGCAGGTGCCGCAGGAGGGCGCCCAGTTGAGGACGACGCCGTCGCCGGGGGCGAGGTGTCCGACGCCCTCGCCGACGGCGACGACGGTGCCCGCGCCCTCGTGGCCGAGGACGGCGGGGACCGGCACGCGCATGGTGCCGTTGGACAGGGACAGGTCGGAGTGGCAGACCCCGGCGGCGGCGAGCCGGATGCGGACCTGGCCGGGGCCGGGGTCGGGCAGCTCGATCTCGGTGATCTCCAGGGGAGCACCGACGGCGGGGAGTACGGCGGCACGGACAGCCATGGCTTCGGACAACTCTCCTAGAGGGAGGGGAAACGGGGCGGGACGAGGGTCAGAACTGGAGGGACTTCGTCTGGAGGTACTCGGCGAGGCCGTGCGCGCCGAGTTCGCGGCCCACGCCGGACTGCTTGTAGCCGCCGAAGGGGGCGAGCGGGTTGAAGCGGCCTCCGTTGATGTCGACCTGGCCGGTCTCCATCCGGCGGGCGAAGGCCACCGCCTCGGCCTCCTCCGCCGCCCAGACGGCGCCCGCGAGGCCGTACACGGTGCCGTTGGCGATGCGCAGCGCGTCCTCCTCGTCCTCGTAGCGCAGGATCGACAGGACCGGGCCGAAGATCTCCTCCTGGGCGATGGTCATGTCGGGGGTGACGTCGGCGAAGACGGTCGGGCTGACCCAGTAGCCGCGCTCGCGCGGGGCCTCGGGGCCGCCCGCGACGAGCCGCGCGCCCTCGGCGACGCCCTGCTCGATGTAGCCGCGCACCCGCTGCTGCTGCCTGGCGTTGACGAGCGGGCCGATGCGGTCGGCGTACTTGTCGGCGGCGGCCGCAGCGAGGGCGACGGCTTCGTCGTACCGGTCGCGGTGGACCAGCATGCGGGTCCAGGCACTGCATGTCTGGCCGGAGTTGGACATCACGTTGGCGACGCCGACGTTGACGGCGCGGGCCAGGTCGGCGCTGGGCAGGATGACGTTGGCGGACTTGCCGCCCAGCTCCAGGGCGACCTTCTTGATCGCGGCGCCGGCGATCGCGCCGATCTGCCGGCCGACGGCGGTGGAGCCGGTGAAGGAGACCAGGTCGACGCCGGGGTGCTCGGCGAGCGCCTGCCCGGCGACCGGGCCGAGGCCGGTGACCAGGTTGAAGACACCGGCCGGGACGCCGGCCTCGTGCACCGCCTCGGCGAACAGCTGGGCGACGAGCGGGGTGTCCTCGGCGGGCTTCAGCACGACGGTGCAGCCGGCCGCGAGGGCGGGGGCGACCTTGGCGACGACCTGGTGCAGGGGGTAGTTCCAGGGGGTGATCGCGCCGACGACGCCGACGGGCTCCTGGTGGACGGTGGAGTTGCCGACCTTCTCCTCGAAGACGTACGAGGCGGCCAGCTCGGCGTAGGAGCCGGCGACCGCGATCGGTACGGCCGCGTGGACGGCCTGGGAGAAGGGCAGCGGGGAGCCCAGTTCTGCGGTGACCGTCTCGGCGATCTCGTCCTTGCGGGCCACCAGGACGTCCCGCAGCGCCGCCAGGCGGGCGGCCCGCTCGGCGGGCGGGGTCGCGGCCCAGCCCGGCAGGGCGGCACGCGCGGCGCGTACGGCGGTGTCGACGTCGAGCGCGGTGCCCGCCGGGACCGCGCCGATCACCTGCTCGTCGGCCGGGTTCACCACGTCGATCACGTCCTGCCCCGCGGCGGGGCGCCAGGCGCCGTCGATGTAGATCCCGTCGTGTGCCTTCATCGTGCTCCTCCCGGACCGGTGTGGTCGTCCGGCTCATAAACTAGCGGCGTTAGTTTTCGGGCGCCAGGGGTGTCCCGGGCGTCCGACGGTGTCCGGCGCCGCCGGTCGGTCCGCTCGATGGTCCCACTCGGGGTGGCGGAAGGAGCGTGCGGTTCCTCACTCCTCCAGGTCGGGCAGGTGCGCGGGGTTCGGGCAGATGCGTTCGCCGTGCTGGTCGAAGACGAAGAGGTGGGCGAGGTCGACGAGGAGGGGGACCTGCATGCCGTGCCGCAGGTCGATGTCGGGCGTGGTGCGCACGACGAGGTCGCCGGGGATCCGCGGGGTGGCCGGCGCCGGGGCGGGCGGCTCGTCGGCGGGCTCGTCGAGGACCACGACCGGCCCGGCGCGCAGGGCGCCCGCCCGTTCCCGCAGCCGGTCGATGACCGTGCCCTCGCGGCGGCGCCGCCGGGCCGGGCGGGCGGCGGGCCGCGGCGCCTCCAGGTCGGGTACGACCGCCGGGCGCGAGCCGGTGTTGAAGTGGACGAGGATCTCGTGGCCCTGGTACTCGACGTGCTCCACGAGCCCGGTGAGCGGCACCTCGCCGGGGCGGGCGGAGGAGTGCTTGGCGATGCGTACGGCCTCCGAGCGCAGCCCGACGATCACCTCGCGGCCCTGCTGGACGCGGAGCAACTGGTGGTCCAGGGAGAGCGGTTCGGGCAGCCGCAGGTACTGCTTGCCCAGACTGATGGTCATCGCGCCGTCGAGCGGGGCGCGGACCAGGCCGCGCAGCAGGTTGATGCGCGGGGTGCCGACGAACGCGGCGACGAAGACGTTGCGGGGCAGCCCGTAGACCTCGCGCGGGGTGCCGACCTGCTGGAGGACGCCGCCGCGCAGGACGGCGACCCGGTCGCCGAGGGACATGGCCTCGGACTGGTCGTGGGTGACGTACACCGTCGTCACCCCGAGTTCGCGGGTCAGCTTGGAGATCTCGGCGCGCAGGTGATTGCGGAGCTTGGCGTCGAGGTTGGACAGCGGCTCGTCCATCAGGAAGGCCGAGGGGTGGCGGGCGATCGCCCGGCCCATGGCGACGCGCTGGCGTTCGCCGCCGGACAGCTGGCTGGGGTAGCGGTCGAGGAGGTCCTCGATGCCGAGCATGCGGGCGGTGGCGTCCACGCGGTCGCGCGGATCGGCGCCCGGGTTCTCGATGCGCAGCGGGAAGCCGATGTTGTCGCCGCTGGTCATGCTCGGGTAGAGGGCGAAGTTCTGGAAGACCATCGCCATGTCCCGGCCGGACGGCGGCAGGTCGTTGGCCCACTCGCCGTCCAGCAGCAGCGAGCCGTCGGTGATGTCCTCCAGTCCGGCGATCATGCGGAGCACGGTCGACTTGCCGCAGCCGGAGGGGCCGAGCAGGACCAGGAACTCGCCGGGGGCGATGTCCAGTGTGAGCCGGTCCACCACGCGGACGCCTTTGGCGTAGACCTTGCTCACGTCGTGCAGGGAGATGGCGCGTGTCATGAGTCGTCCCGGGGCTCACTGGGCACTGGTGCGGCGCGGCGGACGCCCCTTGCGGGCCGCAAGGGGCGTGTGAGTCACGGAAGTTAACGGAATGTGTGCGCCGCAGGGAAGACACTGTTCGGTATCGGGCGCCGCAGTCCACCAGGTGAGAAAGCGGACGTCCGGATTCAGCGCCGGGAGGGCTGGTCCGCCTGTTCCTCCCCGCTGTGCCGGGCGGCGGGCGCATCCGGCACGGGCCCCGTCCCGGCCCCGGGTTCGGCCCGGACTACAGCCCCGGGTCCGGCTTCGGCTTCGGCTTCGGCCCCGGTCCCGGGCACGGCTGCGGGGCCGGCCCCGGCCTCGGGTACGGCTGCGGGGCCGGCCCCGGCCTCGGCTCCGGCCCCGGCGGGCCGTTCGGGCGAGCGCAGGGCCACCCCGGAGGAAATCAGGAGCAGCGCGCCCAGCAGCACGAACGGCGCGGCGACGCCCGCGACCCCGGCGACCAGACCAGCCGCCGCGGGGGCCGCTACCTGGCCGAGGCGGTTGCCGGTCAGCCGCAGGGCGAGGGCGGTGGAGCGGGCGCCGTCGGGCGTGGCCTGCACGACCGTGGTCATGGACAGCGGCTGCCCGACGCCGAGGCAGAAGCCGAGGGCGGCGAGCATCGCGCCGAGCGCCCACACCGGGACCGGCAGGGCGATGCCCGCGCACAGCACGGCCGCCAGCAGGCAGGTCACCGTCAGCAGCAGGGTGCGGCCGAGCAGCCGCAGCAGCGGGGTGAGCACGAGCCGGCAGGCGATGGTGGCCGCGGCGCGCAGCGAGAGCAGCACGCCGACGACGGACGGGGCGATGCCCCGGTGCTCGCCGACCACCGGGAGGTAGGCGGTGAGGATGTCGGTGGCGGACAGCACGGAGAGGCTGACGATGATGCCGGCGGGGACGCCGCGGGCCCGCAGGATGCCCCGTACCGGGACCCGGTCCGGGTTCCCCGTACGGGACCCGGTCGCCGTGTCGCGGTGCTCGATGCGCCAGAGGGTGCCGAACGCCGCCGCCGCGCCCGCGCCCGCGACGAGCAGGGCGAGCGCGCTGCTGCCGGCCCGGTCGGGGCCGCCGATCACCGCGCCGGCCGCGACGGGTCCGACCAGCTGGCCCAGGGAGGCGCCGATGGTGAAGTGGCCGAAGTTGCGGTCCTGTTCGTGCGGGGCGGACTGCCGGGCCACGAGCGACTGGGCGCCGATGACGAAGCACAGGTGGCCGAGGCCCATGACGCCGCTCCAGACGGCCATCGCCGTGAGGCTCCCTGCGAGACCGCTGAGCGCGCAGCCGCCCGCGATGAGGACCACGCCGGCCGGCAGCAGGGGCGCGCAGCGGCCGTGGTCGGTACGGCGGCCCAGCGGTACGGCCGCGAAGAGCGGCAGCAGCGCGTACACACCGGCGATGACGCCGACCGCCCGCTCGTCGGCGCCCAGCGCGAGCGCCCGGTAGGAGACGGCGGGCCGGGCCATCGACACCGCCCCCTGCGCGCAGCCGAAGGCGATGACGAGGCGGAGCAGCCAGCCGCGGTTCCCACCGGGCGCCATGGTCTCTTCCTCCCGGGTGGTCAGACGATGCCGAACAGCAGGCCCGCGCCGAGCACCACCAGTGAGGTGAGCGCGGCCCACTTGACGACGAAGCGGGTGTGGTCGCCGAACTCGACCTTGGCCATGCCGACCAGGACGTAGACGGCCGGGACGAGCGGGCTGGA
The DNA here is from genome assembly GCF_014656055.1 of Streptomyces griseosporeus. Classification (GTDB taxonomy): domain Bacteria; phylum Actinomycetota; class Actinomycetes; order Streptomycetales; family Streptomycetaceae; genus Streptomyces; species Streptomyces griseosporeus. Next base: position 110,759 of record NZ_BNBR01000007.1, on the reverse strand, counting down.
CATGTGCAGGGGCTGGCCGACGAGCGAGGCGCGGGCGATCTCCAGGGAGGAGACGCCGTGCGCGTGGCCGGCCTCGGCGAGCACCGGCAGGATGCCGAAGTAGAAGCCGTCGTTGGACATGAAGTACGTGAACGGGATGCTGAGGACGCCGGTGACGAGCGCCATGTGCGGGCCCATGCCGTCGGGGATGTTGCCGACGACCCACTTGGCCATGTGGTCGACCATGCCGGTGCCGTTGAGCACGCCGGTGAAGACGGCGGCGGCGAAGACCATGCCGGAGACGTTGAGGACGTTCTCGGCGTGGGCGGCGATGCGGGCCTTCTGGTCGGGCATGTGCGGGAAGTTGACGGTCAGGGCGAGGGCCGCGCCGAGCAGGAACAGCACCGGGATCGGCAGCCACTCCATGATCATGGCGGTGAGCAGGGCGACCGTGAGCAGCGCGTTGAACCAGTACAGCTTGGGGCGCAGGGTGGCGCGCTCGGGGTCGAGGACCCGGAAGGCGGCGTCGTCCTCGGGCTCGTCCGCGGGCAGTCCTGCGCCGGTACCGGTGCCGGTGCCGGAGGCAGAGGCGGAACCGGAGGTGCCGGAAGCGCCGGCGCGGGTGGTGGCCGGGGTGCCCGTGCCGGCTCCGACCAGGACGGTCTCGGTCTCCTTCTCCTCGACCAGCACGTCGTCCAGCGTGAGCGTGCCGAGCCGCTTGCGCTCACGGCGGCCGAGGACGTACGCGAGTGCGAACACGAAAAGCAGGCCCATCGCGAGCGCCGGGATCATCGGCACGAAGATGTCGCTGGCGTCGAGCTTCAGCGCGGTGGCGGCACGGGCGGTGGGGCCGCCCCAGGGCAGCGTGTTCATCACGCCGTTGGCCATGGCGGCGACGCCGGTCATCACGACCAGGCTCATCTTCAGGCGCTTGTACAGCGGGTACATCGCCGAGACGGTGATCATGAAGGTGGTGGACCCGTCGCCGTCGAGGGAGACGATCGCGGCGAGAACCGCCGTCCCGACGACGATGCGGAGCGGGTCGGCCTTGCAGAACTTCAGAATGCCCCGGACGACCGGGTCGAAGAGACCGACGTCGATCATCACACCGAAGTAGACGATCGCGAACATGAGCATCGCCGCGGTGGGGGCGAGGCCGGTGACGCCGTCGATGACGTAGTCGCCGAGCTTGGCGCCCTTGCCGACGAACACGCAGAAGAGCGCGGGAATCAGCACGAGCGCCGCGATCGGCGACATCTTCTTCAGCATGATCAGGACCAGGAAGGTCGCGATCATGGCGAAGCCGAGGATGGTCAGCATGAGTGGATACCTAACGTTCGCCCTTGAACATCCCACCTGGGGGTCGGCGGTGCGTTGACGTTAGGTCCCGTCGTCCGGCGTTAACAAGACGTTGACGTGCGAGCAATAAGCGCAAAACTGCTGGTCACAGCTTTGCGCTGCTCACAGTCCCGATGTTTTCGGCCAACGGGGGCGCCTCGGGGGCCGCCGCCGGGGCCACCTCGACGGGCACGCCGTTGAGGACCGCGTTGCCGCTGAGCGGGTCCAGCAGGCTGCCGTCGAGGAGCTGGTTGACGTTGACGCCGGGGTCGGTGGCGGCGTGGCTCAGCCGGGTGCCGGGCCGGTCGTGGCCCCAGCCGTGCGGGAGGCTGACCACGCCGGGCCGTACGGCGTCGGTGACCTCGGCCGGGGCGGTCACCTCTCCCCCGGCGCCCTTGACGCGTACGGGCTGCCCGTCGCGCACGCCGAGGCGTTCGGCGTCGGCTGGGTGGAGGTGCAGGGTGCAGCGGTTGGTGCCGCCGGTGAGGGCCGGGACGTTGTGCATCCAGCTGTTGTTGGAGCGCAGATGGCGGCGGCCAACGAGGACGAGGCCCGCGGGACGCTCGGCCAGGGCCTGCCGCAGCCGGGGCAGGTCGCCGGCGATCGGCTCGGGCAGCAGTTCCACCTTGCCGCTGGCGGTCTTCAGCGGCTGCGGCAGGCGGGGGCGCAGCGGGCCGAGGTCGATGCCGTGCGGGTGGGCGAGCAGCTTCTGAAGGGTGAGCCCGTCGGGCCGGGCGCCGAAGCCGTCGCCGTAGGGGCCGAGGCGCAGCATCAGGTCCAGGCGCTTCTCGGGCCCGGTGTCGCCGGTGAGCAGCCCGGCGAGCTCGCGGGGGTCGCGGCCGTGCACGGGCGAGTGGGCCTCCTTGACCGCCTTGCCGAGGGTCTGCCCGATGACGAGGTCGTCGACGGCGGACGGATCGGCGCCGTGCATGCCCGTCACGGCGAGGACCAGCCGGGCCATGATCTCCGTCTCGGCCATCCGGCCGGGCTCCAGCGGGATGGCGGGGCGGGTGTAGCGGACCTGGTGGCGCACGGCGAGGGTGTTGAAGGCGAAGTCGTGGTGGGGGCTGCGGGAGGGCGGCGGCGGGGGCAGGACGACGTCGGCGTGGCGGGAGGTCTCGTTGAGGTAGGGGTCGACGCTGACCATGAAGTCCAGCGAGGCGAGCGCCTTGTCGAGCCGGTCGCCGTCGGGGACGGACAGCACCGGGTTGGCGGCTACGGCGATGAGGGCACGGACCGGCTCGCCCTCCTCGGTCGCGGTGTCGATCTCCTCGGCGAGCGCGGAGATCGGCAGCTCGCCCTTGGCCTCGGGGTGCCGGCTGACCCGGGAGTGCCAGCGGCCGAGCGCGAAGCCGTGGCCGGGTCCGGCGGGCCGGGGCGTACGGTCGGTGGCGGCCTGCGGGAAGAGGGCTCCGCCGGGCCGGTCGAGGTTGCCGGTGAGGATGTTGAGGACGTCGACGAGCCAGCTGGCGAGGGTGCCGTGCGGGACGGTGCAGCTGCCGATGCGGGCGTAGACGGCGGCGGACTCGGCGCCGGCCAGTTCGCGGGCGAGGGCGCGGATGACGCCGGCCTCGATGTCGCAGGCCGGTGCCACGGCCTCCGGGGTGAAGTCCCGGAGGGCGTCGCGGACTTCGTCGACGCCCTGGACGTGCGGGGCCAGGTGGCCGAGGTCGACGAGACCTTCCTCGAACAGGACGGTCGCCATCGCCGCGAGGAGCAGCGCGTCGGTGCCGGGCCGGATCGCGAGGTGGCGGTCGGCGAGGCGGGCGGTGCGGGTGCGGCGCGGGTCGATGACCGTGAGGGTGCCGCCGCGGGCCCTGAGCGCCTTGAGCTTGCCGGGGAAGTCGGGGGCGGTGCACAGACTGCCGTTGGACTCCAGCGGGTTGGCGCCGATGAGCAGCAGATGGGAGGTGTGGTCCAGGTCGGGCACGGGGATGGCGTTGGCGTCACCGAAGAGCAGGCCGCTGGAGACGTGCTTGGGCATCTGGTCGACGGTGGATGCGGTGAACAGGCTGCGGGTGCCGAGCCCGGCGATCAGCACCGGCGGGTAGAGGGCGCCGGCCATGGTGTGCACGTTGGGGTTGCCGAGGACGACGCCGACGGAGTGCGGGCCGTACCGCTCGACGACCGGGCGGATCCCGGCGGCGACCGCGTCGAAGGCCTCCTCCCAGGTGGCCTCGCGCAGCTCGCCGTCGCGGCGCACGAGGGGGGCGCGCAGCCGGTCGGGGTCGCCGTCGACGGCGCCGAAGGAGGCGCCCTTGGGGCAGATGAACCCCTTGCTGAACACGTCCTCACGGTCACCGCGGGCGCCGGTGACCCGCGCGTCCTCGATGGTCAGGGTCAGCCCGCAGGTGGCCTCGCACAGGGGGCAGATTCGCAGGGCGGTGCGGGACACGGGTCCTCCCGGGTACGGCGGCGGTGGCGCACGACAGGGGCCGAGCATACCGACCGGTATGCATCCTGCCCAGGCCTTCCGGGAGCCGGGCCGCCGTCACCGCCTCGCCATGGATCCTCCGGGAAGGCCCGCGCGGTGGTGTCGTACGGCCGTACGATCACCGCATGACGACCGACCCGCGCCTGGAGCAGGCCCAACTCCTCTACGAGGGTGCCGTGTTCGACGGGGACGAGACCGCGGTGCCCGCCGGCGAGAGGGTTCTCGACGGTGTGGAGGCGGACCTCGCCCTGGCGCGGGGCCGGCTGCTGCACGCGCGGTTCCTGGAGGACGGGTCGGAGGACCCCCGTGAGCTGAAGCTGTTCGAGCGCGCCGCGACCCTGTACGCGCGCCTCGGCGACGGACGCGGTGAGGGCGAGGCGCTGTTCTGGGTGGGCATCGTCCACCAGGTGGTCCGCGACGACACGGAGCGGGCGCTGCCCTTCTTCGAGCGCTCCCTGGCCCTGGCCACGGCGGCCGGGGACCGGCTGACCGCGTCCTACGCGCTGCGGCACCTCGGCTTCGCCGACGGGCTCGCCGGGCGGCCCGACGCGGCGCGCGAGCGCCTGGAGGAGTCCACCCGGCTGCGCCGGGAGATCGGGTTCGGGCCGGGGGTGGCGGCCAACCTGATCGTCCTCGCCCGGCTCGCCGTGGAGCGGGCGGACCGCGAGGAGGCGGAGGCGCTGCTCTCCGAGGCGACGGAACTGGCGGAGCGCTCGGGGGCGAAGGGCGTGCTGCGGTGGGTGGCGGCGACGCGGGAGGAACTGGGGGTGGGGTGACGGGGGCGGGAGGCGACTCTCGCCGGCCGGCGGCCGCGCCGGGCCGGCGGCGAACCGGGCCCGCGGCGAGCCGGGCCGGCCGCCCCTCAGTCCAGCACCCGCCCCAGATACGCCCGCAGCAGCTCCCGCATCTCCGTGATGATCTTCTCGTCGCCCTCGGGGTCCACCCGGAAGGCCAGCTGGACCAGGGTGTCCGCGGCCTCCACGGCGACCAGGAAGGTGCGGCGCAGGTCGTCGTCGGCCGGGCGGCCGAGGTGCCCGGCGAGGAGGGCGGTGAGGCGGTCGGCGACGCGGTGGTTGGGTTCGCCGTGCCGGGTGCCGACCGGGATCTGGTTGCCGAAGTCGACGAGGGAGAAGCCGGGCGCGGTGCGCTTCATGGCGAGGTACTCGTCGAGCACGGCGTCCAGCGCCGAGCGCCAGTCGCCCGGGCCGGTCGCGCCCAGCCGCTCGGCGACCCGCTCCGACCAGCGCTCCAGATTGCGCTGGGCGAGCGCGTCGGCCATCTGCCGCTTGTTGCCGAAGAAGCGGTAGACCGAGCCGATGGGGACGCCGGCGCGCAGCGCGACGGCGCGCGTGCTCAGGGCGTCGTAACCGACCTCGTCGAGCAGGTCGGCGCAGGCGTCGAGGATCCTGCTGAGCCGTTCGGCACTGCGCCGCTGCACGGGCGCTCGGCGTAGCGATGTCGCGTGGGGCACGGGCTTCATGATGCCTCTCCGCCGGGGTCCGGTGAACCTCGGCCCCACATACGCACGGGGGCGCCCCGGACACTCACCGAGGGGGCCGTCTCCGCCCCGGAGGCGGTGATGGCGGCGGTGGACTCGACCGGGTCGCCGTGGACCGCCCAGACCGTGTCGTCGTCGGCGTAGAGGCGGGCGGTGACCTGGTGGGTGCCGTGCGGGAGGCGGTCGGCGGTGAGGCGGTGGGAGGGGCTGTGCAGCTCGGCGACGGGCCGGCCGTCGACGAAGAGGAGCGCGGTGCCGCGCCCGGCCACGGCCTCGGCCTTCGCGCCGGGCGGCGAGAAGCGGAAGTGGCGCAGGTGCAGTCGTACGTCCCAGGCGCCGCCGGTGGCGGGCTGCACCTCGACGCGGACGGCCGGGGCGTCCTCGCCGTCCACCTCGCGGTAGCGCCGGCCCTCCTCGTCGGTGTGGTCCAGGAGCTTGCCCACCGGCGACGGCGAGGCCCCCTTGTGCTGTTCGTGCGCATCGCCGGTGCCGCAGCCGGCCGGGCCGGCCGGCAGCAGGACACAGACCGCGAGCGCCGCGAGAAATCCGCGCGTCCACGACATGGCGGGGAGCCTAGAACACGGGTCTGACATCACGGATCCGTCTGAGGTCGGGTTCCGGCCGTCCTCCGGGAGGAGGCCGCCGGCCCTCTTGCGCCGGCGGCAACCGCAATCCTACGGTGATATATAGGAATCAGCACCGCGAAGGAGCGAGTGATCATGAGCGATGGGGGCACCTCCCGCGCGAGCGTGTTCGAGCGTGGGGATGCGCGGAAGACCGCCGAGGGACTGACCTACCTCTCCGGCTTCGGCAATGAGCACAGCTCCGAGGCGGTGCCGGGCGCCCTGCCCGAGGGCCGCAACTCACCCCAGCGGGCCCCCCTCGGGCTGTACGCGGAGCAGCTGAGCGGCACGGCGTTCACCGAGCCGCGCGCCCACAACCGCCGCTCCTGGCTGTACCGGATCCGCCCCTCGGCCGCCCACCCGGCGTTCACCCGCACGGACAACGGCGCGCTGCGCACCGCGCCCTTCACCGAGTCGGTGCCGGACCCGAACCGGCTGCGCTGGAACCCGCTGCCGGAGCCGGCGCCGGGCACGGACTTCCTCGCCGGCCTGTGGACCCTGGGCGGCAACGGCGACGCGGCCCAGCGCACCGGCATGGCCGTGCACCTCTACCACGCCAACGCCTCCATGGACCGGGTCTTCAGCGACGCCGACGGTGAGCTGCTGATCGTGCCGGAGCGCGGCGGCCTGCTGCTGCGCACCGAGTTCGGCCTGCTGCACGCCGAGCCGGGCCATGTGGCGCTGATCCCGCGCGGAGTCCGCTTCCGGGTGGACCTGCTGGACGGGTCGGCCCGCGGCTACGTCTGCGAGAACTACGGCGCCGCCTTCCGCCTGCCCGACCTCGGCCCGATCGGCGCCAACGGCCTCGCCAACGCCCGCGACTTCCGCGCGCCCGTCGCCGCGTTCGAGGACGTGGAGGGCCCGGTGGAGGTGGTGAACAAGTACTGCGGCAACCTGTGGACCGCCGGCTACGACCACTCGCCGCTGGACGTGGTGGCCTGGCACGGCAACTACCTGCCGTACGTCTACGACCTGCGCCGCTTCAACGTCATCGGCTCGATCTCCTACGACCACCCGGACCCGTCGATCTTCACGGTGCTGACGTCGCCGTCGGACACCCCCGGTCTCGCGGGCGTCGACTTCGTGGTGTTCGCGCCGCGCTGGCTGGTCGGCGAGGACACCTTCCGGCCACCGTACTTCCACCGCAACGTGATGAGCGAGTACATGGGCCTGATCGAGGGCGCCTACGACGCCAAGGCCGAAGGGTTCGTGCCGGGTGGCGGGTCGCTGCACAACATGATGTCGGCGCACGGCCCGGACAAGGAGACCTTCGACCGGGCGAGCGCCGCCGAGCTGAAGCCGCAGAAGATCGACGACGGCCTGGCGTTCATGTTCGAGACCCGCTGGCCGGTGACCCTCACCGGGCAGGCGGCCGGGGCGGACCACCTCCAGCAGGGCTACGACGACGTGTGGCGCGGCCTGGAGCGGCACTTCCGCCCCTTGCACTGAAACGCCCCCGACCGGTACGGATGAGCCCCGTGACCTCCTTCGCCCCGGACTCCATCGTCCTGAACCGCAAACTGCCGCTGTGGTACCAGGTGTCGCAGTCGCTGCGCGCCTCGATACTCGGCCGTTCGCCGCAGGACCCGCTGCGGCTGCCCACCGAGGAGCAGCTGGCCGGGCACTACGGGGTGAGCGTGCTGACCATGCGGCAGGCGCTGAAGGAGCTGGAGGACGAGGGGCTCATCACCCGGCACCGCCGGCGCGGCACCTTCATCGAGCCCGACGCGCTCCGGGGCGCTCCGGTGCGGCTGCTCGGCTCGGTCGACGCGATCGTGGCCCAGCAGTCCGGCATGACGACCCGGCTGCTGGACCACGGCCGCGCGGCCGTGCCCGCCGAACTCGCCGAGCACTTCGGGGACGTCGAGGAGGTGGGGACGTACCACCGGCTGCGCTGTGACGAGAAGACCGGCGAGCCGACCAACCACGCCCGCAACTGGGTCCGCCCCGAGCTGGCCGCCCGCGTCGACCTGGACGACCTGGTGCGCTGGCCGATGACGAAGGTGCTGCGGGACGTGCTGGGCGCGGACATCAGCCGGATCACGGACACCGTGGAGGCGCGGCTGGCGGACCCGGAGACGGCGCGGCTGCTCGAAGTGCCGCTGCTGAGCCCGATCCTGCACTACACGGGCGTCACCTACGACCAGCGCGGGCGGGTGCTGGACGTGGTGGTCATCCACTACCGGGGCGACCGTTTCTCCTTCACCGTCACGCTCGACGCCCACTGACACGGGCGTCGTACGATGCCGGGCGTGACGCACGACGACGCTCCGCGCTCGGCGGACCTCATGCCGTGGTCCGTCGCACCGCCGCGGCTCGGCCGGGGCTGGCCGGTGGCGCCCGACCCGGCCGCGCTCAGGAACCGCTGGGCCGCCCTGCTGAAGGCGGAGGGCCCGGACCGGGAGGCCCTGTTCGAGCCGACCCGCGCGCGGACGGCGCACTCGGCGGTGGCCCAGTTGCCCGGGCAGCCGGGCGGCACGGAGAAGCTGGTGCGCGCCTCCGGCCCGTGCCCGGAGCCGGTGCGGGTGCTGTACGCGCCGTTCGACGAGCAGTGGCTGATCCCCGACCACCGGCTGATCGACGCGGCCCGGCCGGAGCTGTGGCGGGTGGCGGACGAGCGGCAGGTGTTCGTCGTGGAGACCGCGGACGGCCTGCTGGCCACCTCCCGCATCCCGCTGCTGCGGACCGGCCGGGTCCGCCCGCTATACCGCCGGCCGGGCGGCCGGGAGCCGAATCTGGCGCCGGGGCTGCGGGAGCACCTGGGCGCGCGGCTCGGCCGTGAGGTTCCGGCCGAGGACGTCCTCGCCTGGATCCTGACCGCCGTACGCCCCGATCTGACCGTCCCGCTCACCGGGGCCCCGGAGCTGTGGGCGCGGGGCGTGGCACTGGGCCGCCGGGCGCTGTGGCTCATGCGGCGCGACGGGGAGCGCCCCAAGCTGCCCGGCGGGCGCCGTCCGTACGTCCGCGCCCCGCTGCCGAGGCGTCCGCTGACCCTGCACTACGACCGCGAGGAGGAGACCCTCCACCTCGACGGGGGCCGTGTCTCGCCGGTGCCGCCCGGGGCGTGGGACTTCGAGACGGGCGGCGTGCGGGTGCTGGAGCAGTGGTTCGCGGCCCGGGTCGCGGAGCCGGAGCCGGGCACCCTGGCGGCGATCCGGCCGGCCGCCTGGCCGCAGACCTGGACGTCGGAACTGCTGGAGCTGATCACGGTCCTGGCGCTGCTGGCCGAAGTGCGCGACCAGCGGGCGGCCTTGGACGTCACCGACCCGGTCACCACGGACGACCTGCGCCGGGCGGGCGTGCTGCCGGTACCCGACCGGGCGCGCCGGCCGGCGACGGTGCTCGACGTCCGGGAGGAGGGCCCGGAGGGGCAACTCGCGTTGCTCTGACCCGCCGCCGAGCGGTCACTCCCGCGGCGCGAAGGCGTCCAGCACCCGCCCCAGCGCCCGCTCGAACACGGCCTCCATGTCGATGGGCCCGGCGTCCTCGGTGAACGCCGCCGCCATCCGCGGATAGGCCCCGCTCGCCAGCCGCTCGCCCAGATAGGCGATCCGCGCCGCGCTCTCCTCCTCCGGGGACCAGGGCAGCGCCCGGGCGCGCTCGGCGGTGGCGAGTTCGTTGGCCGTGTACGTGGTCACCACGCCGTTCAGCATGGCGATCAGCTCCATCCGCGTGCCGTAGGACCCCGGCAGCGGGTCCAGGCAGGCCAGGCAGTGCTCCAGATAGCGCAGGGCGTTCGGGCTGAAGCCGTACACCGGGGACATCAGGCGCGGCAGCCACGGGTGGCGGCGCATCAGCGCCCGGGTCTGGTGGGCGACCCGCAGCATGTCGGCGCGCCAGTCGCCGGACGGCTCCCACAGCTCGTGCTCGGCGCTGACGGCGTCCACCATCAGCTCGTACAGGTCCTCCTTGCGGGGGACGTAGTTGTACAGCGACATGGTGCCGCAGCCCAGTTCGGCGGCGACCCGCCGCATGGACACCGCGTCCAGCCCCTCGGCGTCCGCGACGCGCACGGCGGCGTCCGCGATGCCGGCGCGTGTGTAGGCCGGTCTCGGCCCGCGCCCCGTGCGCTCGGGGCGCGCCCAGATCACTTCGGGTACGGCCGCTCGGCCCGCCATCGGTCATCACCTCGCCACCATCGTAGTTACGTACGGCGTACGTAGTGCGCTATGGTCCTGCCATGACTTCTACGTACGCTGTACTGAGTGAAGGTCTGGAGAAGCGCTTCGGCGAGGTGCGGGCCCTGCGCGGGCTCGATCTGGCCGTGGCCGAGGGAACGGTCTGCGGGCTGCTCGGGCCGAACGGCGCGGGCAAGACCACCGCGGTGCGGCTGCTGACCACGCTGCTGCGCCCGGACACCGGGTCGGCCCGGGTCGCGGGGCACGACCTCGTCCGGGAGGCCGCCGAGGTGCGGCGCCGGATCGGCGTGACGGGGCAGTACGCCTCCGTCGACGGCGATCTGACCGGGCGCGAGAACCTGCGGCTGTTCGCCCGGCTGCACCGGGTGCGCGGTCCGGCCGCGCGCGCCGACGAGCTGCTTGAGCGCTTCGGCCTCACCGAGGCCGCGGACCGCCCGGCGTCCACCCTGTCGGGCGGCACGCGCCGTCGGCTGGACCTGGCGGCGAGCCTGGTGCGCCACCCGCAGGTGCTCTTCCTGGACGAGCCGACGACCGGTCTGGACCCGGCGGGGCGGGCGCGGATCTGGGACGCCGTCCGGGAGCTGAAGAGCCAGGGCACGACCGTGCTGCTGACCACCCAGTACCTGGAGGAGGCCGACCAGCTCGCCGACGACATCGCCCTCGTCGACCACGGGCGCGTCGCCCACACCGGCAGCCCCGCCGAGCTGAAGGCGGCCGTCGGCGCCCAGGCCGTGGCGGTCGTCGCCGACGCGGACGCGCTGCCGGGCGCGGCGGCCGTGCTGGACCGGCTGACCGGCGCGCGCCCGTCGCTCGACGCCGAGCGCCGGACGGTGGCGGCCCTCACCAGGGACACCACCCTCACGCTGCCCCGCCTGGTGCGCGAACTGGACGCGGCGGGCGTGCCGTTGCTCGACGCGAGCATCCGGCCGCCGACCCTGGACGACGTGTTTTTGCGGCTGACGGACCGCGCGGTGGCGGGCACCGCGGAGGTGGCGGCATGAGCGCGCTCGCTTACGACGGCACGGTGCTGCTGGGCCGGCAGCTGCGGCGGCTGCGCAACAACCCGGGGCTGGTGATCCTCACCCAGACCATGCCGGTGACGATGCTGCTGTTCTTCGGGTACGTCTTCGGCAGCGCCCTGGCGATGCCCGGCGAGCAGTACCGGTCCTTCCTGGTGCCGGGCCTGCTGGTGGCCACGGCCGCCAACGGCCTGATGACCGGCATGTTCCAGGCCGCGCAGGACGTCCACCGGGGCGTGACCGACCGGCTGCGCACCCTTCCGGTCAGCCGGGCGGCCGTCCCGCTCGGCCAGGCGGCCGCCGACCTCGTCGTCACGGCCGCCGGGACGGTGCCGTTCCTGCTGGTGGGCCTGCTGGTGGGCTGGCGTGTGGAGGGGTCGGCGGCCGCCGCCGCGGGCGCGCTGGGCCTGCTGCTGCTGTTCCGGTTCGCCTGCACCTGGGCGGGGATCCTCCTCGGGCTGCTGTCCCGCAGCGAGGAGGCCGCCGGGCAGCTGGGCAGCGCGACGTTCATGCTGCCGCTGCTGTCGAACGCGTACATCCCGGTCGACGGCATGCCGGGCTGGCTGCGTGCGCTCGCCGAGTGGAACCCGATCAGCGCGCTGACGACGGCCCTGCGGGACCTGTTCGGCAACGCGCCCGTGCCGAGCGGCGCGGCCTGGCCGGTGGCGCATCCGGTCGCCGGGTCGCTGGTGTGGTGCGCGGTGCTGATCGCGGTGTGCGCGCCGCTCGCCGTGCGCAGGTACGCGCGGGCGTGAGACACGAGGACGTGCGGGCGTGAGACGCAGTTACGCGCGGAGGTGAGACGCAAGTCCTTTCGGGCGTGACAAGCGCGTCATGACAGAACCGGGGCGGGCGGGACATGATCCAGGCCATGGACCAGCTGCCGCTGCCCCTGGAGGGCATCACCGTCGTCACCGTCGAGCAGGCCGTCGCGGCCCCGTTCGCCACCCGGCAGCTCGCCGATCTGGGCGCCCGGGTGATCAAGGTCGAGCGGGTCGACGGCGGTGACTTCGCCCGTGGTTACGACACCGCCGCCCGCGGCCTCGCCTCGCACTTCGTGTGGTGCAACCGGGGCAAGGAGTCGGTCGCCCTGGACCTGAAGGACCCGCGCGGGCTGGACGTCGTGCGGCGGCTGGTGGCGGACGCGGACGTGTTCGTGCAGAACCTCGCGCAGGGCGCGGCGGCCCGGCTCGGCCTGGACGCCGCGACGCTGTGCGCGGCGCATCCGCGGCTGGTCGCGGTGGACATCTCCGGTTACGGGGCGGGCGGGCCGTACGCGGACAAGCGGGCGTACGACATGCTCGTGCAGTGCGAGGCCGGACTGGTGTCGGTGACGGGCACCCCGGAGCAGCCGGTGAAGGCGGGCATCCCGGCGGCCGACATCGCGGCCGGCATGTACGCCTTCTCGGGCGTGCTGGCGGCGCTGGTGCGGCGGGGCGCGACCGGGCGGGGCGGCCCGGTGGAGGTGTCGATGCTGGAGGCGCTCGCCGAGTGGATGGGGCATCCGCTGCACCACGCGCTGCACGGCGGCACCGCCCCGGAGCGCACCGGGCTCGCGCACGCGGTCATCGCCCCGTACGACGCCTATCCGACGGCGGACGGCGGGCGGGTGCTGCTGTCGGTGCAGAACGACCGGGAGTGGGGGCGGCTGGCCGAACAGGTGCTCGGCAGGCCGGAGTTGGGGGAGGATCCGGCGTTCGCCACGAACGCGGCGCGGGTGGCGCACCGGGCACGGACGGACGCCCTGGTCGGGCAGGCACTGGGCGGGCTGGACGCCGACGAGGCGGTACGGCGGCTGGAGGCGGCGGGCATCGCGTGCGCGCGCCTGAGGGATGTGCACGAGCTGGCCGGGCATCCCCAGCTCGCCGCGCGGGAGCGGTGGCGGGAGGTGGGCTCCCCGGTGGGGCCGTTGCGGGCGCTGCTGCCTCCGGTCACGCTGCCGGGCGGGGAGGAGCCGCGCATGGGGGACGTGCCCGCGCTCGGGGAGCACACCGGGGCGGTGCTGCGCGCCGTGGGGATGACGGACGACGAGATCGCAGCGCTGCGCCGGGACGGTGTGGCCGCCTGAGCGCGGGGCGTCAGGACGTCAGTGCCGGTGGCTGCCGAAGAGGGAGCGGCGCAGTCGGCGCAGGGGCGCGAAGAGCGAGACCCGGCTGACGCGGGCCCGGCTGCCGGTGCTGCGGGGCGTGGTGTCACGCGTGGTCAGTTCGCGCATGAGCGTGGTCGCCTCGACCGTCTCGCGCTGCGGTATGGCGGGGCCCGCCAGCACCGACAGATGGCGGTCGAGGCGCGAACTGGTCGCGCTGCTCCCGCAGGTGATCGCAGGGACCCTCGCCCTGCTGCGCATCGTTATCTGCTCCATGTCACTCCCCACCCGTACGAGTCCGCCCGGCCCGGGCAGAGTAACCCTATCGCCCCGTCGGGGCACTCGTGTATCGCGGTAGCAGGATTCACCTTCCCCGTAAGGGGGTTGACGACGCCTGGACGATTACTCTCCGAATCCGACCGATTCCAGGGCGAGTTGGACAATGGGCTGGCCGGTGGGCCGAGGTGACCCTCCGTCGGGCTCGACGGTCACTGCGAGTGATGTCGCGGACTTCTCCAGGCCGTCGGCGAGCAAGGGCGTGTCGCCGCTGAAGAGGCCCAGGGAGCGGGGCTGTGCGCCGGGGCGCATGAGCCACAGCTGGTGGACGCGTCCGCCCGGCGGGGTGCCGTACCCGCGCAACGTCACCACCGCCCGCCCCGACGAAGCGGAAGCGATCACTCCGATGCTGTGTCCCTCGGCGTCCGTGCCGGTCGCCGCCCGCGCGTCGGGCGCGGCGAGAACGTGGGCGATCTCACGCGACCGGTCCCGCTCGGCGTTCAGCTGGTCCTGGGTCCGGCCCGCCTGGACGGCGAAGAGGGCGGCGACGACGAGCGCCGCGGCGGCGGTCGCCGTGGCGAACGGCACCATCAGGGGGCGCGGCCGGGGCGCACGGGTGCGCCGCGGCGGCGGCTGCGTGCCCCAGACGTGCGGCGGCAGTTGCGGGGTGTGCTGCTCCCGCGCCGCTTCCTGCGGGGTGGCGCGTACGGCGGCCAGGACCCGCTCGCGCAGCGCGGGCGGCGCGGGCGCGGCCGCCGACCAGGCGAGCCGTACCGCGTCCTCGGCGAGGGCGCGGACCTCGGCGGCGCAGCGCTCGCAGCGGGCGAGGTGCCTCTCGAAGCGGACCCGCTCGGCGGGTTCGAGGGCGTCGAGGGCGTAGGGCGCGGCCAGCGAGTGCGGGTCCTCGCGGCGCAGCAGCCGGTCGAGCAGGCTCATGCGGCACCTCCCAGGCACTCGCGCAGCCGGGTCAGCCCGTCGCGCATCCGCGTCTTGACCGTGCCGAGCGGCAGCCTCAGCCGTTCGGCCACCTCACGGTAGGTGTAGCCGTCGTAGTAGGCGAGGGTCACGGACTGGCGTTGCAGGGCCGTGAGCCGGTCCAGGCAGCGGCGGACCCACTCGCGCTCCAGGCCGGCCTCGACCTCCTCGGAGACCTGGTCGAAGGGGGTCGCCCCGGCGCGCAGGGCCTCGCGCTGTTCGCGCTCCCCGGCCGCGCGGGCGCTGCGCACCCGGTCGACGGCGCGGCGGTGGGCGAGGGTGAGCACCCAGGACAGGGCGCTGCCACGGCCGGGGTCGAACCGCGGGGCGGAGCGCCACAGTTCGAGCAGCACCTCCTGGGCCACCTCCTCCGCCTGGGCGGCGTCCCGCACGACCCGCCGGACCAGGCCGAACACCGGCCCGGAGACCAGACCGTACAGCTGCTCGAACGCGTTGTGGTCCCCTCCCGCCACCAGCAGCAGAAGCTCGTCCGCCTCCACGCCGTCCCCCTTCCGCCGGCCGCACCGGCCCCGTCCCGCCACACCAGGCATTCGCACGCAGGCACACCTCCGGTGGGTGTTACGGATCGGCGGCCCCAAAACGCGGGTCCGGGACGGGAAAAGAACCTCGGAAAAAAATCTTCCGGCCGACCAATCCGCCCCGCGCGCCGCTTCGAATGTCCGGTCACCAAGGCAAGTCGGCAACTGAGGACGGACGGCATGACATCTGACTCCAGGAGCGGGGCGGCGCGCAGGAGCGTCGCGGCCCTCGTCTGCGGTGCGCTGGCCGCCGGGGGGCTCGCGGCCGCCGGCGTCGCCGCGCTGGCCCCCGGGGAGGCGTCCGCCTCCAGCCACCGCGAGGCTCCGCTGATCTCGGGGACCCCGCAGTACGACAACACCGACGTGTACGCGTTCGTCAGCCCGGACAAGCCGGACACGACGACGATCGTCGCCGACTGGATCCCCTTCGAGGAGCCGGCCGGCGGCCCGAACTTCTACACGTTCGCCGAGGACGCCCAGTACGACCTGCACATCGACAACGACGGTGACGCACAGGGCGACCTGGTCTTCCGCTACACCTTCAAGACGCACGTGAAGAACAAGAACACCTTCCTGTACAACACGGGCACGGTCGACAGCCTCGACGACCCGGATCTCAACGTCACCCAGACCTACGACGTCGACCTGCTGAAGCTGAGGCACCAGCGCGTGATGTCCAGGACGAAGCTCGCGGACGACGTGCCGGTGGCCCCGTCGAACGTCGGCAAGGCGTCCATGCCGGACTACGCGAAGCTGCGGCACCAGGCGGTGCACAAGACCGCGGCCGGCGCGAGCACGTTCGCCGGGCAGGCCGACGACCCGTTCTTCCTCGACCTGCGCGTCTTCGACCTGCTGTACGGCGGGAACCTGTCCGAGGTCGGCAACGACACCCTCAAGGGCTACAACGTCAACACGATCGCCCTCCAGGTGCCGAACCACATGATCACCGAGTCGATGCACCAGCCGGTGGTCGGCATCTGGTCCACGACCCAGCGCAAGAACGCCCACGGCGACTGGACGCAGGTCTCCCGGCTGGGCAACCCGCTGGTGAACGAGGTGGTCAACCCGCAGAAGGACAAGGACCGGTTCAACGCGTCCGCGCCCTGGGACGACGCGCAGTTCCTGCCGAACGTCACCAACCCCGAGCTGCCGAAGCTCATCGAGGCGATCTACAAGATCAAGGCACCGGCCGAGCCGCGCAACGACCTCGTCGACGTCTTCCTGAAGGGCGTCGAGGGCCTCAACCAGCCCCCGCACGTGCGCCCTTCGGAGCAGCTGCGCCTCAACACCTCGATCAAGCCGGCGATGCACCCGAAGCGGCTCGGCGTCCTGGACGGCGACAACGCGGGCTTCCCCAACGGGCGGCGGCTCACCGACGACGTCATCGACGCCTCGCTGCAGGTCGTCGAGGGCGAGCTGGTCGGCGCGAAGAACGACCTGGGCGACGCGGTCGACAAGAACGACAAGGAGTTCGAGAAGGCCTTCCCGTACGTGGCCCTGCCGACGGAGGGCTCGCGCGGCCCGCTCGCCAAGGGCACCAGCGGGGACGCGGACGTGCGCAGCCAGCTCGGTGACGCGCTCCAGCCGGCCGGCGCGGACGGCTCCCCCGACACCACCCTGATCGCCGCCTCGGCGGCCTCCGGCGCGGCGGGCGTCCTGCTGATCGGCACCGGCCTGGCCTGGTGGCGCCGGCGCATGCAGCGGCCGTACTGACCGCACCGCCCCACCGACCGGCGCGGCCCGTGAAACCTCCCGTCCCCCACGGCACGGGCCGCGCCCCCGACGTCCCTGCACAGCACGCCGAACGAGGAGGGGGCATGGCCCCGCGCACGCACGACACCGGCCAGGAGCGACAGGCCACCCGTCCGCTTCGGCCGGGCCCGGAGACAGGGCCGGGTCCGGCCGAGGGCGCCGAGAACGCCGAGAACGCGAAGAGTGCGAAGAGTGCCGAGAGCGCGAGGAGTTCGGGCGGCACCGACAGCACCAGGGAGGCCGCCCCGAGCGCGGCTCGGCGTGTCGCCGCCGTGCGGCGGTTCCGGGACGCCGGGCGGCGGGCGCGGGGGCTGGTGGGGTGCGGGCTGTTGCTGGCCGTGGCGTTGAGTGCGGGGGCCGTGGCCGTGGGGAGCGTGCGGGACGGCGGGGGCGGCGTCGCCGTCGCGGCGCCCGCCGGTGCCGACCCGGCCCTGCTCGCGGGCGGGGATCTGGACGCCCAGGTCGCGGGGCTGCAGGAACGGCTCCGCTCCCAGCCAAGGGACTACGGATCCTGGGCCACGCTCGGGCTCGCCTACGTCGAGCAGGCCCGTACCCAGGGCGACCCCTCGCGCTATCCGCAGGCCGAGCGGGCGCTGCGGCGCTCGCTGGAGCTGCGGCCCGGAAACGACGCCGCCCTGGCCGGCCGGGCCGCCCTCGCCGCCGCCCGGCACGACTTCACCGGCGCCCTCGCCGACGCCGAGCGCGCCCTGGCGCGGAACCCCTACAGCGAACGCGCGCTGTGCAGCCGTATCGACGCCCTGGTCGAGCTGGGCCGGTACGCGGAGGCCGCCCGCGCCGCCGATCTCGCCGACGCGCGGCGGCCCGGCATCCCGGTGTTCACGCGGTACGCCTACGTCCGTGAGCTGCGCGGCGATGTGACCGGCGCGCGCCGCGTGCTGGAGCAGGCCCTGGCGTCCGCGACCGCCCGCGGCGACGTCGCGTACGTCGCCGGCCAGCTCGGCCAGCTCGCCTGGAACCAGGGCGACTACCGCGGCGCCCTGCGGCACTACGCCCGCGCGCTCGCCGCCGACGACACCTACCTGCCCGCGCTGGAGGGCCGGGCCCGCGCCCGGGCCGCGCTCGGTGACCGCGCGGCGGCCGTGCGGGACCTGGAGCTGGTCGTCTCGCGCGCTCCGCTGCCCGGCTCGCTGGTCGCGCTCGGCGAGCTGTACGAGGCGGGCGGCGAACGGGAGAAGGCAGGCGAGCAGTACGACCTGGTCGGCGCCTGGGCGGCGCTGGCCCGGGCCAACGGCGTCGACGCCGACCTCGACACCGCGCTCGCCGCCGCCGACCACGGCGACGCCGCCACGGCCCTGCGCGCGGCCCGCGCCGAGTGGGCCCGCCGGCACACCGTGCACACCGCCGACGCCCTCGCCTGGGCGCTGCACGTCAGCGGCCGGGACGCCGAAGCCCTCCCCTACGCCCGGCGCGCCACCGCCACCGGCTACCGCAACGCGTCCTTCCTCTACCACCGCGGCGTGATCGAACGCGCCACCGGACACTCCGCCGAGGGCCGCGCCGCGCTCACGGCGGCTCTGAAGCTCAACCCCGGCTTCTCCCCGCTCGGCGCCCGCGCCGCCCGCACCGCGCTGGAGGCCGGCCGGTGACCGTCCGTCGGTTCCTCGCCTCCTGCGCCGCCGTCCTCACGACCGCCGCCGCGATCGCGCTGCTGCCCGCGGCCTCGGCGCACGCGCACCCGCTCGGCAACTTCACCGTCAACCGCTACGACGGCCTCGTCGCCGCCCCCGGAGTCCTGCGCGTCGACCACGTCGAGGACCTCGCCGAGATCCCCGCCACCCAGGCCAAGCCCGCACTGCGGCGGCTCGGTCGGGACGCGTGGGCGCGGCAGCGGTGCCGGGAGGCCGCCGAGGGCAGCACCGTCACCGTCGACGGGCGCGCCGTCGCCCTGACCGCCGAGAGCGGCCGGGTGCTGGTGCGGCCCGGGCAGGCCGGGCTCGACACCCTGCGCGTGGAGTGCCGGCTGACCGCTCCCCTGCCCCGCGCGGACTCCGTCGCCCTCGCGTTCCACAGCGCGGGCGCCGACTCCGGCCCCGGCTGGCGGGAGATCACAGCGCGCGGCGACCGGACCACCCTCACCGCCTCCGACGTGCCGGAGCGGTCCGCCTCGCGGCGACTGACTCAGTATCCGGGGGAGTTGCTCTCCTCCCCCGCCCACACCGTCACCGCCTCCCTGCGGGTACGGCCCGGCGGCCCGGCCCTGGCCGAGGAGACGACCGACGCCCCCGCCGCGTCCGTGCTGCCGCGCGGCGCCGACCGCTTCACCCGTGCCCTCGACTCGCTCGTCGCCCGGCACGACCTCACCGTGGGCTTCGCGGCCCTCGCCCTGGTCGTCGCCGTCGGCCTCGGCGCGCTGCACGCCCTCGCCCCGGGGCACGGCAAGACCCTCATGGCCGCGACGGCCGCCGCCCGCGGGGGCCGCGCCCGGCTGACGGACGTGCTGCCGCTGGCCGCGTCGGTCACCGTCACCCACACCCTCGGCGTGGTCGCCCTCGGCCTCCTCGTCACCGCCGGTTCGGCCGCGGCGCCCTCGGTGATCGCCTGGCTGGGCATGGCGAGCGGCGCCCTGGTCATGGTGGCGGGCGGCACACTCGTACGACGGGCACTGCGGGGGCGGGCGCAGGGGCACGGCCATGGCCATGGCCACGGGGATGCGCACGACCATGACCACAGCCATAGCCACAGCCACAGCCACGACCACCCCACCGCCGACCCCGACGGCGCTCACGAGCACCCCCACGACCACGACCACCCCCACCCCCACGTCCACACCCACGGCGGCGTCCCCCACACCCACCCCGTCTCCCCCACCCTCCGCGGCACCCTGCTCCTCGGCTTCGCCGGTGGGCTCGTGCCCAGTCCCTCCGCGGTCGTCGTGCTGGTCGGCGCGGCGGCGCTCGGGAAGGCCTGGTTCGGGCTGGTCCTCGTGGTGGCCTACGGCGCCGGGCTGGCGCTGACGCTCACCGCGGCCGGCGTCGCCGTCGTCCGGCTGGGCGGTGGCATGGCCCGGCTGCTGGAGCGGCGGCCCCGGTGGACCGCGCACCCGCTGGCGGGGCTGGTGCGGCGGGTCGCGCCGCTGGGGTCCGCGTCGGTCGTGGTGGCCCTGGGAGCCGGATTGGTGCTCAAGGGGGCGGCATCGGCACTCGGCTGAGCTACCTTCGTGGAGAACGTGGAGAAACAGACAGTTCGCCCGGATGCGAAATGGGGGCACCGTGTCCGAAGAGCCGGGCCGTGAACGGGTGATCTCGGGCCGCTACCGTCTGCTGTCCCCCCTCGGCGAGGGCGGGATGGGCACGGTGTGGCGGGCCCGTGACGAGGTGCTGCACCGCGAGGTCGCCGTCAAGGAGGTCCGCGCCCCGGCGGGGCTGCCGGCGTCCGACGTGGAGCGCATGTACGCCCGGCTGGAGCGCGAGGCGTGGGCGGCGGCCCGGGTCGCGAGCCGCAACGTGGTGACGGTGTACGACGTGGCCACACAGGACGGCCGGCCGTGGATCGTGATGGAGCTGGTGCGGGGCATCTCGCTCGCCGAACTCCTGGACGCCGAGGGCCCGATCGCCCCGCAGCGGGCCGCGCACATCGGCGCCGAGGTGCTGGCCGCGCTGCGGGCGGCGCACGCGGTGGGGGTGCTGCACCGGGACGTGAAGCCCGCCAACGTGCTGCTGTCCAACGACGGCCGGGTGGTCCTCACCGACTTCGGCATCGCGATGGTCGAGGGCAGCTCCGCGCTGACCATGACCGGCGAGGTGATCGGCTCGCCGGAGTTCCTCGCCCCCGAGCGGGCGCTGGGCCGCACGCCGGGCCCCGAGTCGGACCTGTGGTCGCTGGGCGTGCTGCTGTACGCGGCGGTCGAGGGCCACTCCCCCTTCCGCCACGACACACCGCTGAGCACCTTGCGCGCGATCGTCGACGACGAGCTGCCGCCGCCGCGCCGGGCCGGACCGCTCACGCCCGTGATCGAGGCGCTGCTGCGCAAGGACCCGGCCGAGCGGGTGCCCGCCGAGACGGCCGAGCGGGACCTGCGGGTGATCGGGGCGGGCGGCACCGCACGCACCGGCGCGGCGGCCGGTCTGCCGTACGCGCCCACGACCGCGGCGCATCCGGAGCGGCCGGGGCCGACGCCGCCCCTGCCGATGCCCGCGCCGGTGCCGGTGGTGGAGACCGGATACGGGGAGCCGGAGGAGGAGCGAGACCGCGGGCGCCGGTCGGCCGTCGTGCTGATCGCGGGGCTGGCCGCGCTGGCGCTGGCGATCGGCGGGCTGACGTACACACTGCTCGACCGGGACGGCGGGGGCGGGCACGGGGGCACCGCGGGCGCGGCGAGCAGCAGCCGCGGGGCGCCCGCGACCACGCCGACGACACCGACGCCGACGCCGAGCGAGACCAGGACGACCCCGGAAGCGACGCCGACGCCCACCCCGAGCCGAAGCACCTCCAGCCCTCCCCCGCAGACGGTCCACGTCAGCGTGGCCGGCGCACACACGGAGTACTCGGGCAGCTGTCCGCCGCCGCGGGAGCAGGCGCCCGCCTTCACGGCGACGTTCACGGTGGGGCGGCTGCCGGCGCGGGTGGACTACCGGTGGGTGGCGCGGGACGGGGAGGTCACCGACCCGGGCTGGAAGACGCTGTCGTTCCCCGAGGGCGGCGGGCGGACCCGGCAGGACCGGGTCACCGTGACGACGTACGCGGAGAGCGGGACGTACGAGAACGCGATCGGTGTGGAGGTGCGCTCGCCGGTGCACACCTCGTCGGAGAAGGTGACGTTCTCGGTGACGTGCGTCGAGGAGACCCCGTCGGGCGGGGCCTCCTCTCCTGCGCCCGGTGCGACCCCCTGAGGGGGCGCGAGCGCGGCCCGTAGGGGATCAGGCCGCGTTCGTGAGCACCGGCAGGTAGCCGCCCGAGTGGCCGGCGGCGGTGGGGTGGTACGACTCGCCGATGTTGAGCCAGTTGAGGCTGTTCAGCCACGAGCTGCCGGAGCAGATCTCGTGCCCGGTGAAGGTGGTGCGGACGTCGCCGAAGACGAAGCCGTGGTCGGCGGCGCGTTTGGCGATGGCGCTGTCCAGGTAGTCGGCCGCGTCGTTGATCGCGGCCCGCTTGGTCTCGGAGAGGCCGAGGCAGACCGTGCCGAGCTGGTAGAAGCGGGGGTAGCCGAGCACGACGACGCGGGCGTTGGGTGCCTTGCTGCGGATCGCGGAGTAGACGGTGTCGAGCTTGCCCGGCAGGGTCGAGTCGACGTACGCCTTGGCCGTGTTGATGCGGGAGAGGCAGGTGCTGTCGGAGTTCAGCACACAGGTCGTCATGACGTCGGCGAAGCCTGCGTCGTTGCCGCCGACGCTGATCGACACGAGGCCGGTGGAGCTGCTGAGCCCGCCGAGCTGACTCGCCAGAACTTCATCCGTTCGGGCGCCCGAGCAGGCGGCGAAGGTGAACGAGGACGGGGCGTGGGCGGCGTTCCACAGGTACGGGTACGCCTTGGTGCTGCGCTTGCAGTCGCCGCTCGAGCTGATGTAGCTGCCCGTGCCGACGCCTGAGGAGTAGGAGTCGCCGAGGGCCACATAGCCGCCGGAGACGGCGGTTTCGGAGGCCTGTGCCGCGGCGGCCCCGGTCAGGGCGGCACCGACGGCGAGGAGGAGCGAGGTGACGAAAACGACAAAGCGGGAACGTCTCATGGAACCTCCCTTTAGCAGGATCTCTGCCAGAACTTTGGTAGCAGCTACGCGTGTTGACAGGAAGTGTCCATGTCAAAAATATTATTGACGGCGCGTCAAATACGGGGTGCCGGAGAGGGCGGGGACGGCCGGGCCGGACGGGTTCCGCATCTTGACGGCCCGTACGGGGCTGCGCGACATTGAAGCCCGGCATCCGGCGCTTCGGGGGGAAAAGTCGGCAATGCAGACCATCCGCATCAGGACAGGTTCATCAGGCCCGCCGGACGGCACCGAAGCGGAACCGCCGGTACCGCGCCGGGACCTGTCACCGCTGCTCGCGGGCGCCGCGACGGCCGTCGCCGTGTGCGGCGCGCTGCTCGTGTTCACCGGTTCGGCCTCGCCGCTGCGCGGCCCGCTCACCCTGTTCTTCCTGCTCGCGACCCCGGCCGCGGCGATCGCCGCCGCGCTGCGCGGGCTGGATCCGTTCGGTCGGACCGTTGCCGCGGTTGCGGGCGCGATCGTGATGAACATGCTGGTGGCCCAGGGCATGCTCGCCGTACACCGCTGGTCGGTGCGCGGCGGGGTCGCGGCCGTGACCGTGATCAGCGCGCTTGTGTTCCTGCTGGTCCTGCTGCGGCGGTGGCGCGGCCGCACCTGAGTGTGCGTGCGCAACGAGCAGATCGCTCAAGCGGATCGGACAGATCCGTTCGAATTCAGCACAAGCGCGACGATCAACGAAAAACGTGAGACCTCGTTCCAGGTCTTGCCATACTGGTTCAATCGTCAATACCGTCGTACATCTCACCCGCAACGGTCCGTCACACAGCGGCTCATGGGGAGGGCTCAAGGACCGCGACGTTCCGGGGCGGGGCGCGGTAGGGGGGTGCCGTGCTCGGTGACCGCTTCTGTGACCGAGTCGTGCCGCGCGACCGGCTGCCCGCCAGCGGCAGACCGGCCACTTTGCCAGCTCACCCATGGACACGGAGCGTCAGATGTCCGTGCCGTGCGTGAGATACCCCCCTTTCGAACCGGACACACAGCCGGGCCGCCCAGGGGCGGGCGGTCCGCCGGACGAGAGGGACCGTTCCATGAGCTCAGTTCTGCCTTCGCGCAGTCAGGCGCCCGAGACGGCCGGCGAGTACCGGCCGATCTCCTCGCACCTGGCGATAACCCCGCCGGTCAGCGTGGTGATACCGGCCATGAACGAGGCGGAGAACCTTCCGTACGTCTTCAAGACGCTGCCCGCCTGGATCCACGAAGTGGTCCTGGTGGACGGCAACTCCACCGACGACACCGTCGAGGTCGCCCGTGACCTGTGGCCCGGCGTCAAAGTGGTGCGGCAGCAGGGCCGGGGCAAGGGGGATGCCCTGACCACCGGTTTCGAGGCCGCGACCGGCGACATCATCGTGATGGTCGACGCGGACGGCTCCGCCGACGGCAACGAGATCGTGTCGTACGTCTCCGCCCTGGTCTCCGGTGCCGACTTCGCCAAGGGCTCCCGCTTCGCCAACGGCGGCGGCACCGACGACATGACCTTCATCCGCAAGCTGGGCAACTGGGCGCTGTGCACGGCCGTCAACCGCAAGTTCGGCGCCCGGTACACCGACCTCTGCTACGGCTACAACGCGTTCTGGCGCCACTGCCTGGACAAGATCGAGCTGGACTGCACCGGGTTCGAGGTGGAGACCCTGATGAACATCCGGGTCGTCAAGGCCGGCCTGAAGGTGCAGGAGATCCCGAGCCACGAGTACCTGCGCATCCACGGCACCAGCAATCTGCGGGCCGTGCGGGACGGGCTGCGGGTGCTGAAGGTGATCCTCAAGGAGCGCTCCAACCGCCGTGAGCTGCGCCGCCAGGACCGCCGCTCCCCGATGCTCGGCCCGGTGCGGGGAGAGGTGCGTTGAGCGATCCCGGCACACCACCCGGTCCCGGCCCGGCACCGGCCCTCGGGGTGTCCGTCGTCGTCTGCGTCTACACCGAGGACCGCTGGACGGACATCCTCGCGGCGGTCTCCTCGGTGCGGGCGCAGTCGTACCCGGCCCTGGAGACGCTGCTGGTCGTCGACCACAACCCGGCGCTGAAGGACCGGCTGGCACGCGAGTACAAGGAGGACGGGGACGTCCGCGTCCTCGCCAACGCCGGGCCGCGCGGCCTGTCCGCCGGCCGCAACACCGGCATCGCCGCCGCCCGCGGCGAGATCGTGGCGTTCCTCGACGACGACGCCGTCGCCGAGCGGGACTGGCTCCGGCACTTCGCCGAGGGGTACGCCGACCCGCGGGTGATGGCCGTCGGCGGGCGCACGGTGCCCGTGTGGGCGTCGGGCCGCCGGCCGGACTGGTTCCCGGAGGAGTTCGACTGGGTGGTGGGCTGCACCTACAAGGGCCTGCCGCCCGGCCGGGTCCGGGTGCGCAACGTCCTCGGCGGCAACGCCTCCTTCCGCCGCGCCGCCTTCGACGCGGCGGGCGGCTTCGCCACCGGCATCGGCCGCGACGGCGACCGGCGCCCGCTGGGCTGCGAGGAGACGGAACTGTGCATCCGCCTCACCCGCGCCCGGCCCGACGCGGTCCTGCTCATCGACGACCGGGCCGTCATCCACCACCGGGTGCCGAAGGCGCGCGAGCACTTCGCCTACTTCCGCGCCCGCGCCTACGCCGAGGGCCTGTCCAAGGCGCTCGTCGCGCGCAGCGTCGGCGCGGACAAGGGCCTGGAGTCCGAACGCCGGTACACCACCCGGGTGCTGCCCGCCGGGGTCGCGCGCGGCCTGCGCGACGCACTGCTGGCCCGGCCTGGCGGCGCGGGCCGCGCGGGCGCCATCGTCGCCGGCGTGTGCGCGGCGGCGGGCGGGTACGTCGTCGGGAGCCTGCGGGCGCGCCGGGGCGGTACGGCCTTCTCGGTGCCGTCGATCGCGAGGGCGGAGGCCGCCGATGAGTGAGGCACCCGTGCCGATCCTGATGTACCACGCGGTCGCCGCCGGCCCGAACAGCGCCACCCGCGCCCTGTCGGTGGCGCCGGAGGCGTTCGCCGAGCAGATGGCGCTGCTCGGCGACCGGGGCCTGACCCCGGTCACCACGGCGACGCTGGCCGCGTGCTGGCGCTCCGGGGCGCCGCTGCCCGAGCGGCCCGTGCTGATCACCTTCGACGACGGCTACGAGGGCGTGCACCGGCACGCCCTGCCGGTGCTGGCCGAGCACGGCTTCCCGGCGACGCTGTTCGTGTCCACCGGCTGGCTGCGCGGCGCGCACGACACCGGCGGCGCCCTGGACACCATGCTCGACTGGGACCAGGTGCGCGAGCTGGCCGCGTCCGGCGTCGAGATCGGCGGGCACAGCCACACCCACCCCCAGCTGGACCAGCTCGACGACATGCGGCTGCGCCGCGAGCTGACCCGGTGCCGGGACATCGTCGCCGGTGAACTCGGCGCCCTGCCGGTGTCGTTCGCCTACCCCTACGGCTACTCCAGCCGCCGGGTGCGGCAGGCGGTGCGCGACGCCGGGTTCGCCCAGGCGCTCGCCGTCGGCAACGCCCTCGCGCACCGCCGCCAGGGGCCGTACGCGCTGCGGCGCGTCACCGTGCGGCGCGGCACCGGCATCGACGAGTTCGCCCGGCTCGTCGAGGGCCGGGCGATCACCCGCACCTTCGCCCGGGACCGCGTGCTCACCAAGGGGTACGCGATGGTCCGAAGAGCACGCCAGATCCGCCGGAAGGCCATCCCCGACCGTGTCTGACACGACGACCACAGCCCAGGAAGCGTCGCCGGCGGCCGAGGGGGGCGGGCCGCCGGGCCGCCGCCGGCTGCTGCGCCTGCCCGGCCGGGGCAGGGCGCCGGGCGGCGGCAGCCAGCTGTTCCGCAACGCCTACGCGCTGATGCTCAACACCGGTATCTCCGCGGTGCTCGGCCTCGGCTTCTGGCTGGCCGCCGCCCGGTACTACGACGAGTCGGCGGTCGGCCAGGGCTCCGCCGCGATCGCCGCGATGAAGCTCCTCGCGGGGCTGACCGCGGTGACGCTGACGGGTGCCCTGGCCCGGTTCATCCCGGTCGCCGGCCGCACCACCGGGCGGTTCATCTTCCGCACCTACGCGGGCAGTTCGCTGGTGGTGGCGGTGGCCGCGGCGGTGTTCCTGCTGACGCTGGACGCGTGGGGGCCGTCGTACCGCTTCCTGCACGGTCCGCTCAACGGGCTGGGCTTCGTCGTCGCCGTGATCGCGTGGAACCTGCTCACCCTCCAGGACGGGGTGCTGACCGGGCTGCGCAGCGCGCTGTGGGTGCCGGTCGGCAACACCGTGTTCTCGGCGGTGAAGCTGGCGCTGCTGGTGGCGTTCGCGGTGGCGATCCCGACGTCCGGCGTGTTCGTCTCCTGGGTCGCGGCGATCGCCTTCTCGGTGCTGCCGCTGGGCTGGCTGGTCTTCCGCCGGCTGGTGCCGCGGCACGTGGCGGCGACCGAGGGGCGCACCCGGCCGCCGACGCTGCGTGAGACCGGGCGGTTCCTCGCCGGGGACTACACCGGTTCGCTGTTCTCGCTGGCCGTGGTGTATCTGGTCCCGGTCATCATCGCGGCGCAGGTCAGCTCCGAGGACAACGCGTACTTCTACATCACCACCACCATCGGCGGCACATGCAACCTGCTCGCCATCAACATGGGCGCCTCGCTCACCGTCGAGGGCT
This sequence comes from Streptomyces griseosporeus, assembly GCF_014656055.1. Taxonomy (GTDB): domain Bacteria; phylum Actinomycetota; class Actinomycetes; order Streptomycetales; family Streptomycetaceae; genus Streptomyces; species Streptomyces griseosporeus. The sequence goes on along the minus strand of NZ_BNBR01000007.1, from coordinate 83,775 downwards.
CGCACGACCCGGGGCGGCTCGCCGCCAACACCCGGGCCGCGCTGAAGCGGATGGCCCGGATCATGCTGCCGGTGGCCGGGACGCTGTTCGTCGGCGCGCCCTGGATCCTCGGCGTGTTCGGGCCGGGGTACGCGGACGCGGCGACGCCGCTGCTGCGCTGGTTCGCGGTCGGCGCGGTGCTGCGGGTCGTGATGGAGACGTACTTCTCGGTGCTGCGCGCGCAGAGCCGCACCGCCGGACTGGCCTGGCTGCAGGGCCTGCTGTGCGTGCTGGTGCTCTCGCTGACGCTGCTGCTCCTGCCCCGCATGGGGCTGACCGGCGCGGGCGTCGCCGAGATCTCCTCGCTCGCGGTGATCGTCGCGATCGCCGCGCCCAGGCTGTACCGGACGGTCAGGTCGGCTCCGGCGGACGTCGTCGAGGACACCGCGCCGGACGGGGACCTCGCCGACCTGGGAACGCCCGCCGAGCCGGCCGGTGTGCGGCGGCGGCCCACCTGGGCGCTGGACAAGGACACCCTCGCGCTCGGCATGCACCTCGACTTCGACCACCAGGAACGCCGCCCGGACGTCCGCCCCGGGCCCGGCACACCGCCACTCGGGACACCCGCGGTGGTGGAGCTGGGACTGCCGGTCGAGGAGCGGGAACCGGAGGTGGACGCCCCGTTCGAGGAGGTGTTCGACGCCGGTTTCGGCGACCACGCCACGGACCCGGCCGTCGTACGGGAGGGCGCCGCAGGAGAGACCGCCGCAGGAGAGACCGCCGTACGCGAGGAGGCGGAGCCGGTACGGCCGGAACAGCCGCCGGAGCAGGTGCCGGACGGGCCGGCGCGCTCGCGGTGGCTGCCCACCCGTGCCGGTCTCATCCTCGGCTGTCTGCTGACGGCGGCACTGCTGCTGTACTGGGTGCCGGCGCTGCGGCTCGGCGAGGCCGACCTGGACGGCATGGGCGGGCTCGGGCTGGTCGAGGTGCTGCCGCTGCCGACGCTGGCCGGGGCGGCGCTGCTGGCGGTGGTGTTCGCCTCGCTGCTGTGGCTCGGCCGGGAGCACCGGGCGCTGCTGCTGGTGACGCTGCTCGCGACCGTGGTCTCGCTGCACGCGCTGCCCGCGGTGCTGGAGGCGGAGCCGCGGTTCGCGACGGCCTGGCAGCATCTGGGCTTCCTCGACTACATCGACCGCACCGGGTCCGCCGTGCCGGACCTGGACGCGCGCTGGAGCTGGCCGGGGTTCTTCGCGGTCGCCGCGTTCGTGCTGAAGGCGTGCGGGGTCTCCGACTACACGGAGGTCATCCGCTGGTGGCCGACGGCGATCCAGCTCTGCTACCTCGTGCCGATGTTCCTGCTGGTGCGGTCGATGCGGGCGAGCTGGCGGGCGAAGTGGACCGGCGTCTGGGTGTTCGTGCTGGGCGGCTGGGTCGGCCAGGACTACTTCTCCCCGCAGGGCTTCACCTATCTGCTGTACCTGATGTTCGTGGCGATCCTGCTGGTCTGGTTCCGCCCGCCGCGCGTGCTGTGGGGCAGATGGCGGCCCGGCGAGGCGGAGGTCGAGCCGACGGACCGGCGGCAGCGGGCCGTGCTGCTCGCGGTGGTGATCGGCCTGTACGCGGCGAGCGTGCCCGCCCACCAGCTCACCCCGTTCGTGATGCTGGGCGTCCTCGCGGCGCTCGTCGTCCTCGGCAAGTCCGAACTGCGCGGGCTGCCGCTGCTGTTCGCGGTGCTGGTCGCGGTGTGGGTCGGGTTCATGGCCGAGCCGTACTGGTCGGGCCACTTCGACGAGCTGTTCGGCGGGGTCGGCGGCGTCGGCAGCAATGTCTCCTCGTCGGTGTCCGGCCGTATCGAGGGCGGCAGCTCCACGCACAAGCTGGTGCTGTACACGCGCGTGGCGCTGGCCGGCGGGGTGATGGCGTTCGCCTGCTGGGGCTGGTGGCGGCGGCGCGAGCACAAGTACCGGGAGCGGTCGCTGCTGGTGCTCACCTTCGTGCCGTTCCTGGGCTTCGGCATGCAGTCGTACGGCGGTGAGATGGCGCTGCGCGTGTTCATGTTCGCGCTGCCCGGCGCCGCGCTGCTCGCCGGTCTCGCGCTGTTCCCGCGCACCGGCGTCACCGTGGAGGAACGCGAGAAGGACCGGGTCAGCCTCGCTCCGCTGGCCGCGCTGCTGGCCGGTCTGCTGCTGATCGGCGGCTTCCTGGTGGCCCGCTGGGGCAACGAGCCGTTCGAGCGGATCCGGCCCGGCGAGGTCGCCGCCATGGAGTACGTGTACGCGCACGACGACCCGACCGTGCGCCTGCTGTGGCTGAGCAACGACACGTACACCAACGTGACGCCGGCGATGCCGTGGGGCGCCCGGGACATGGAGAAGGTGCAGTACGTGCCGACGCTCGCGCCGAGCGATCCGGTGCTGGTGTCCGGGCTGGTCAAGGCGTTGAAGGACGCGGGCCCGAACTCGTATCTGATGGTCAACCGCAGTCAGGTCGTCTATCTCCAGCTGGACGTGGGCTACTCGGCCACGTGGGAGCCGCGGCTGGTGCGCAACCTGGACCGGCGGCCGGAGCTGACCCGGGTCCTTGCCAACGCGGACGTGACGATGTACGCGCTGAAGCAGCAGCCGGAGGGCAGGGTGGCGAAGGCCGATCCCGGTCCGATCGGCCCGCAGGTGACGTGGACGCCGTGGTCGGTGGTCGGCGGTCTCGCGGCCGTCGCGCTGATCCTGCTGCTCACCGCGCGCGAGGTGGTGCGGGTCGCGGTGCGGCCGAGCGTGCGGCAGCTGCGCTGGCTGCAGGGCACGTTCTGGTTCGCGCTGCCGCTGCTGGCGGTGGTGTTCGCGGCGCTGGTGCAGCGGTTCCTGACGATGAAGTGAGGCGGGACGGACGGGCTCACCCGGACGGGCGGGGGCTCACCCGGCGCTCCGGGTGAGCCACTTCACCTCGTAGGCCTGCATGTCGAAGCGTTGTCCGTCGACCTGTGCGCTGATCGGGCGGCCGAGGGTGTTGACCACGAGGACGGTCCGGTCGCTCGCGAGGACGCGCACGTTGGGCACGTCGTCGGGGGCGACCGGTACTGTCCGCTGCCGGGTGCCCGGCGCGAAGGCCTCGGAGAACCGGGAGACCAGGTCGTACATGGGGAGCCTGCGCCCGCCCGAGGCCCGGTCGGTGGGCGTCCACAGGCAGCCCGCGCACGCGGTGCCCTGCTCCTTCTCCGGGTTCCAGTAGAAGCCGCTCGTGGCGCCGCCCTTGGCGAGGGCGATCATCCCGGCGGCCTGCACGGCGACCCGGCGCGCCTCCGACCAGCCCTTGCGTTCGTCGTTCGCGTCGGCGGGCTCGACGTAGTACTCGGCCCACCACAGGGGCAGCCCGCCGGTCTGCTGCCGCACCCACCTGCCGACGGCGGTGAACTTGTCGGTGGCGGCGAACTCGTCGGGCAGCAGCTCGTCGTCGTTGGTGTAGCTGGAGCCGTCCACGACGACGAAGTCGGCGCCCGCCTTGTTGCGGTTCCAGTACGTGAAGGCGTCCAGCACCCGCTGGTCCATGGCGCCCCAGGGGCCGGTGAAGGTCCTGGACGCGTCGGCCGAGCGCGGGTCGAGGCTGTCCATGACGAGATAGGGGCCGCCGACCTGGATGTCCGGGTTCACCTTCTTCAGGGCCCGGTAGACGAGGTTGTACATCCGGGTGTAGCCCTCGTAATCCCAGCGGCCCTGGGCGTCGTTCCAGAAGCCCTTGAACTCGTTCCAGACGACGAAGTGCCGGACGTCCGGGTAGCGCCGGGCGACGGTCGCGGCGAGCGCGGCGAAGTCGGCGTAGTGCTCGGGCCGTGGCGCGGTCTCCAGCGCGGACTGGGTCCAGTCGGTGTTGTCGGCGCCGGCCCTGCCGCCCTTCATCCAGTCCGGGGAGCAGCACAGCGTGATCACGGGGGTGCCGTGGGAGGCGCGGACGAAGTCGATGCGGCGGTCGAGCGCCGCGAAGTCGTAACGGCCCTTGACGGGTTCGGGGTTGTCGGCGCCCCAGCCCATGATCGCCTGGTTCTGCGGCAGCGGCCGGCCGCCGAGCATGTCCTCGACGCGCCGGACGGCCTCGGCCGTGCCCTCGTCGGCGCTGAACTGGGTGTGGGTGAGGCCCCAGCCGACCTCGGGCCTCGGCCGCTCGGCGGGCCGGGCGGGCGTGCCGTGCACCTTGGCCCCGTCCGGTGTGGTGCCGGCGGTGCTCCCGCCGCCGGGAAGTGTGTTGACCAGGGTCACCACCAGGGCCAGTACGGCCACACCCACGCCGAGCAGCGCGGTGAACCGCCACCGCCACGCCCCCGAGTCCCACCCATGACGTCCCATCGAGGGCAACAGTAACGGCGGGCGGGGGGCCCGGGGCAGATGTCGCAGATGCACGGGCTTGTAACAGGGCGGGCGGGATCCGACACGGGGGCACACAGCGCGGGAAACCGGGTGCACGCGCCCGCCGCGTGCCCGATCATGGCGGCATGCCTGCGCACCCGCACGACGCCCTGCCGATCCGGCTCACCGTCGACGACTCCGACTCCCCCTCCGACGTCGTCGACGCGCTGTTCCTCGGCCGCTTCGCGACGGGCGAGCAGCCGTACTCGCACGCGGTGAACATCGACCGTGTCCGCTCCGCCGCCACCCTGCTGCCGTCCGGCGCGCGGGTGCTGCGGGTCGCCCGCGACGACGACCGCAGCGCCACGCTCGCCGAGGGCGACGGCTGGACGCTGCTGGTCTCCCGGTGGAACCGCGGCGCCGACGTGACGGTCACCGCGACCACGGCGGAACTGGCGAAGCAGATCCTCGACGAGGCCACGGACGGCGCGGCGGACGAGCCCGAACCGCAGCCGGAGAACGTGACGATGGGCTTCTGGTACGTCTCCCCGCGCCGCGGCCCGCACCGCACCACCCGGCAGATCTCCGCGGGCACCTGGGAGGAGGTGCGGCCCAACTACACCGCGCCGGTGGCCGAGGCGATGGACCGGCTGATGAAGACCACCCCGGAGGACATCGCCGGCCGGCTGCTCCTGCTGCACGGCCCGCCCGGCACGGGCAAGACGTCCGCGCTGCGCACCCTGGCCCGTTCCTGGCGGGACTGGTGCCAGGTGGACTGCGTGCTCGACCCGGAGCGGCTCTTCTCCGACGTCGGCTATCTGATGGACATCGCGATCGGCGAGGAGGACGCGGCGGGCAAGGGCCGCTGGCGGCTGCTGCTCCTGGAGGACTGCGACGAGCTGATCCGCGGCGAGGCCAAGCACACCGCGGGGCAGGCGCTGTCCCGGCTGCTGAACCTGACCGACGGGCTGCTCGGCCAGGGCCGCAACGTCCTGGTGGGGGTGACGACCAACGAGGACCTGGAGCGGCTGCACCCGGCCGTGGTCCGGCCGGGCCGCTGTCTGGCCCGGATCGAGGTCGGCAAGCTCACCCGCGCGGAGGCGGTGAGCTGGCTCGGCACCGAGGAGGGCGTCGGCCGGGACGGGGCGACGCTGGCGGAGCTGTACGCGCTGCGGCGTGGCACGTCACCGGCGGCGCTGCCGGAGCCGCGGGGCGGGGCGGACGCGGGGCTGTACCTGTGATGCTTTGATGGGGGTATGACCCTGTTCGTCGGCACGTCGGGCTGGCAGTACAAGGACTGGAAGGGCGCCCTGTACCCGGCCGACGTGCCGGTGCGCCGGTGGCTGGAGGAGTACACCGCCCGGTTCGCCACCGTGGAGATCAACAACGCCTTCTACCGGCTGCCGTCCCGGGAGACCTTCGAGGCGTGGCGGGAGCGGGTGCCGGGGGACTTCGTCGTCGCGGTCAAGGCGAGCCGCTACCTCAGCCACATCAAGCGGCTGAAGGACCCCGAGGAGCCGGTGCACCGCCTGATGAGCCACGCGGCGGGCCTCGGCGACCGGCTGGGCCCGGTGCTGCTGCAACTGCCGCCGACGCTGCGCGCGGACCCGGGACTGCTGGACGCGTGCCTGGCCTGCTTCCCGTCCGGGGTGCGCATCGCGGTGGAGCCGCGGCACGACTCGTGGTGGACCCCCGAGGTGCGCGAGGTGCTGACGGCCCGGGGCGCGGCCCTGTGCTGGGCGGACGTGCTGTCCCGCCCGGTGACGCCGCTGTGGCGCACCGCCGGGTGGGGCTACGTCCGCTTCCACCAGGGGCGTGCCACGCCCTGGCCGCACTACGGCCGCCGGGCGCTGGAGACATGGGTGGACCGCGTCGCCACGGCGTTCACGGACGCCGAGGACGTGTACGCCTACTTCAACAACGACCCGAACGCGGCGGCGCCGGCGGACGCGGGCACGTTCGCGCGGGCGGCGCGCCGGGCGGGGCTGACGGTCACCCGTACCACCGCGGACCTGCGGACGCCGGACCCCGCTCAGCCCTCCCCGTGAGCCGCCCGCAGGGCGTCCCGTACGGCGACCAGGGCCGCCTCCTGCGGGAAGCCGAGCCGGCGGGCCCGCTCGGCGTACGCCTGCGCCGCCGCGGCCAGCTCCCGCTCCGCGGCCGATCCGGCGGCGGCCACGTAGGTGCCGTGGCGTCCGCGCGTCTCGATCACGCCGTCGGCCTCCAGCGCCCGGTAGGCCTTGGCGACGGTGTTGGCCGCCAGCCCCAGCGACTCGGCCAGCCCGCGCACGGTGGGCAGCCGGTAGCCCACGGGCAGCGCGCCCGAGCGGGCCTGCTCGGAGATCTGCGCCCGCACCTGCTCGAACGGCGGCGCGGCCGAGGCGCCCTCATCGATGTCGATCTTCAGGCTCACAGAGGCGATTGTCCCGCACGGGCCGGAAAATGGGAGGCACCGGGCCGCCGCAGCCCCGTACCGTGCGGCCAATGACCGTGATCGTGCGCGACCTCCGCCCTGATGACCGGGCCGACGCCGAGGGTTTCACCCGGGTGCGTGACCTGGCCCTGCCGTTCATCCTGACCACCCCCGACTCGGTGCGGCACGTCGTGACCCGCAGCCATCCCGCCGCCCGCTTCCGGGTGCTCGTCGCGGAGGCGGACGGCGAGGTGATCGGCGCGGCCTACGTCGGTCTGGTCCACGAGAGCCCGGAGCCCGGCCAGGCCTTCCTCAACGTCTACGTCCGCCCCGACCGCACCCACCGCGGCGCCGGCGCGCTCCTGGTCCGCACGGGCGAGGAGCACCTGGCCGCCGTGGGGGCGCGCAAGGTGTACTCCTGGGTGCTGGACGAGCCCGGCAACCGCGCCTTCGCCGAGCGGTGCGGCTACCGCACCGGCCGCTCCGCGCACTCCCTGCGCCTGGACCTGGCGGACGGCACGCTCCCGCCGCTGCAGGATCCGCCGCCGGGTGTCGAGCTGCGCACCGCCGCCGACTTCGCCGCCGACCCGCGGCCGCTGTTCGAGCTGGACGCGGAGACGGCGTCGGACGAGCCGAGCGACATCGACTACGCGTTCACCGACTACGAGGCCTGGCTGGAGGAGACCTGGCGGCATCCGCTGCAGGCCCACGAGCTGACGGTGGTCGCGGTCGTCGACGGCCGCCCCGCCGCCTTCAGCGTCGCCTACGCCGACGGCAAGGGCCGCTATGCGACGGCGATGACGGGCACCGCCCGCGCCCACCGCGGCCGGGGCCTGGCCAAGCTGGCCAAGAACGCCTCGCTGCACCGCGCCCGTGCGGCCGGCTGCCGGGAGGCGTTCACGAGCAACGACACCGGGAACGGCCCGATGCTGGCGATCAACCGGTGGTTCGGGTACGAGATCTGCGCGACGGAGGTCAGATATGTCCGTGAACTCGGCTGAGGCCGGGCAGGCACCGACGGTGGACGTCGTCCTCGTCAAGGCGGGCCGTACGAAGATCCGTTACCCGGCGGAGCTGCTCGCCGACGACGGCATCCGCATCGCGGTGCGGGCGCCCTGGGCGGGCACCGGGGCGCGCGACTTCGGCTTCGTGCGGTTCGAGGCGGGCGATGTGTTCACCGAGTTCTACTGGCGTGACCGCTGGTACGCGGTGAAGGAGGTCCGTGCCGCCGACGGCACGCTCAAGGGCTGGTACTGCGACATCACCCGCCCCGCCGAGCGCACCGGCGCGCAGCTCGTCGTGGAGGATCTCGACCTGGACCTGTGGCGTTCCGCCGACGGCGGGGACGTACGGCGGCTGGACGAGGACGAGTTCGCCGCGAGCGGCCTGGCGGAGCGGGACCCCGAGGCCGCCTCGGCCGCCGTGGCCGCCCTGGACGAGCTGGAACGGCTGGCCCGCGAGGGCGGTTTCGAGGGGCTTTTCGACTGACCGGCGGGGGCCGGTCAGACCGTCGCCACCACCGCGTACCGCTCGTCGTCCACCGTCTTGCCCCACAGCAGCGGGTCGTCCGTCAGGTCCTCCACGCGGATGTCCCGGGCGAGGGGCGCGAGCAGGGCGGTGAGCCGGGCCGCGGGTATGCCGACCGGGCTGAGGGTCCCCCACACGCCCTCGACCAGCACCAGCCGCCCGTGCGGCCGCAGCAGGTCCCGCCAGTGCCGCAGGGCGCGGGCGGGATCGGGCAGCGCCCACAGCACATGCCGGACGAGGACGGTGTCGAAGCGCTGCTCCCCCACCGGCGGGGCCGCCGCGTCACCGGGCAGGAACACGGCGTCACGTCCGGCGAGCTTGGCGCGGGCCCGCTCCAGCATGGGCAGCGAGCGGTCGACGCCGGTGACCCGGTGTCCCCGCTCGGCCGCGAGCAGCGACAGGCTGCCGGTGCCGCAGCCCAGGTCGAGCACGTCACCGGCGCGGTGCGGCAGCCAGCTCTCCAGCCGCCGCGCCCAGGCGGCCCGCACCCGCGGGTCGCGCAGCCCGTGGTCGGGCTCGTCGTCGAACACCTCGGCCTGCGCGTCCCAGTCGACACTCACCGCAGTCCCTCCGTCACATCGGTTTGTTCTGGGCCCAAGAGTGACACCCGCCACTGACAATCGAATCGTGACAGCCGCCACTGACAGCGCCGCACCGATGAGGAAGGCTCACGCCACGGGTCTACCTCCGTGAGAACGCGGAACTCGGTGGATCCCTGAAGGAGGCAGCCATGCGCCGGATGACCGTGCAGAAGCCCCTGAAGAAGACGGACGCCCGCAGGGTCCGCGAGGAAGCCGACGAGCGCCCCGCGGGGCGTCCGGAGGTCCGCAAGGACATCGCCCGCACCTGGTGGCCGGACGGCTGAGAGCCGTCAGCGCAGCCGCTTGCGGTAGTGGATGCGGTCGTACGGCCCGTCGACGCGCCGCTCGACGACCTCGTAGCCGTACTTCGGGTAGATCTCCTGGTTCTCCCACATCATCGCGTTGGTGTAGAGCCTGACCTCGGGCAGGGCGAGGGCACGCGCGTGTGCGTCGACGAACCGCAGCAGCCGCCGCCCCACGCCCTGCCCGTGGGCGTCGGGGTGGACGGCGATGCTGTCGAGGAACAGGTGGTCGGCGCGGGCCTCGACCACGACCAGACCGGTCACCGGCTCTCCCGTGACGAACACCCGTCCGGCGGCGACGTCCGCCGCGTGGTCGGCCTCCATGGGCTGCGGGACCACGCCGATGCGCGCGATGTACGGGTGGTAGGCGGCGTCGGTGACGGCCCGCACCGCCGGCACGTCGGCCGCCGTGGCCGGTCTGATCTGCTCGTTCGTCATGTCCGTACGCTAACTACCTGATCGCAGTCTGAGCACTCCCTTAAGGGCACCCTAAAGATCGCCAGGAGGCTCCTGCGGCACGCGATTTCACGGTTTCTTGGTTCCGGCACCCGACACGCACCGGTTCCGAGGAGACATCCCCATGCCCGCACGCCGCAAGGCCGCCGTCGCGCTGGCCGCCGGCCTCGCCCCGCTCGCCCTGACCGCGCTGGCCGCGGCGCCCGCCGCCGCGCACGGCTCGATGGGCGACCCGGTCAGCCGGGTCGCGCAGTGCTATGCGGAGGGCCCCGAGAGCCCGGAGTCGGACGCCTGCAGGGCGGCGGTCGCGGCCGGCGGCACCCAGGCGCTGTACGACTGGAACGGCATCCGCATCGGCGACGCGAACGGCCGCCACCAGGAGCTGATCCCGGACGGCCGGCTGTGCAGCGCGAACAACGACGAGTTCCGGGGCCTCGACCTGGCCCGCGCCGACTGGCCGGCGACGAGCGTGAGCGGCGGGTCGTACACGTTCAAGTACCGGGTGACGGCGCCGCACAAGGGCACGTTCACGGTGTACATCACCAAGCCGGGCTACGACCCGGCGCAGCCGCTGGGCTGGGACGACCTGGACCTCGCGCACCCGGTGGCGACGGCCACCGACCCGGTCGCCGCGGGCGGCTTCTACACCTTCTCCGGCACGCTGCCCGAGCGTTCGGGCCGGCAGCTGCTGTACGCGGTGTGGCAGCGGTCGGACAGCCCGGAGGCGTTCTACTCCTGTTCCGACGTCACCTACGGCGGGGGTGCCGCCACGGGGGGCGGCACCCCCGCGTCCGCCCCGGCGGCCCCGGCCGCGCCGGCCGCCTCCGCGCCGTCGGAGGAGCAGATCGAGGCCGGTGCCGGCAAGTCGACGATCGAGCACCACGGGCACGGCGACCAGGACGCCACGACGACCGCCGACCCGGCCCCGGCCGCCGCGCGGGAGACCGCGGAGCCCAACAGCCCCAAGGCGGCGGCCGCCGGGGTGAGCCTCGCCGAGACCGGCGGGGACGGCGGCACGCCGTATCTCGCGATGGGCGGGGCGGGTGCGCTGGCGCTCGGCGCGGCGGCGCTGTTCGCGTCCGTGCGCCGGAAGGCGGCGACGAGCCGCCGGTGAGACGTGCCGGGGTCCCGCCGGCGGCTCAGGCCGGCCGGACCCCGGTGGGGTCAGCTGAACACCGAGGCGCAGGTGGTCGGGGTGGCGTGCGCCGGGTCGAGCGCGTTGGCCACCTCGTGGAAGGCGATCCGGTCGGTCAGCCCGACGAAGACGTGCTCGGACAGGTCGAGCGCGCACAGGTCCTGCAGCACGACGTTCCTGACGCCGGGTCCGCTGAGGAACTGGCTGCGGTACGGCGTGACCACCTCGTCGTACTGCGTGGCGAGGACGGTGTAGCGGACGCCGGGGACGGTGTCGCCGCCCTCGTTGAGCCGGTTGAGGAAGTCCGAGCCGACGACCTGCTGGGCGAGGGCCGGGGTGGTGGCGTTGAGCAGGTCCTCCGCGCCAGGGAAGTACGGCAGCAGGTGGGTCAGTCCGCTGAGGGTGGTGCCGTGGTTGCTGGGCGCGATGCCGACGAGGGCGTTCACCTTGTCCGCGCCGCCGAGGAACTTCAGGTAGTAGCGGGGCATCATGCCGCCCTGGGAGTGGCCGACGAGGTCGGCCTTGGCGGCGCCGGTCGCGTCGAGCACCCGGTCGACGAAGACGGAGAGCTGCTGTGCCGACTTGTCGATGGGGCCGAGGGCGTGGAAGAGCGGGACGCCGGGGAGCTGGCCGTAGTCGAGGGAGTAGACGCAGTAGCCGCGGTGCTCCAGGTACGGGGCGAGGCCGAGCCAGTTGTCGACGGAGTTGCCGAGGGTGCCGTGGACGAGGACGACGGGGCGGGGATGGGTGGCGGACGGCTTGCAGGTGTAGTCGTTCCACCCGCTGGTGGGGGCGTCGGACGCGTGGGCCGCGACGGTGGGGGCGGCGAGGGCGGCGGCGGTCAGCAGCAGGGCCGCCAGGGGTCTGAGCACGCGTTTCCAGGGCAGCATCGGGTGATCTCCTTGCGGCTCAAGGGAGTGGGACGGTGGGGACGCCCTGTGATCCGGATCACGGGATGCTGTTCACTTGTCAAGTTACGGGCGAGTAGTGCAGGCGTGAAGTTACGCGTCAGTAAAAACTTCCAGTGATAACCGGGGTGTTACGCGGCCAGCGTTCCCGGCATCACCGCCCGGGGCCCGAACTTGGCCCGCGCGCGGTCCGCGACCTCCTCGATCCGGCGGGCCTTCTCGTCCGCCGGGTCGAAGGTCAGCTGGTGGGAGGCCTGTTCGGCGGGGGTGAGGCCCTCGGCGCGCAGGGCGAGGGCACGCACCCGGGCACGCTGCAGGCCGAGCGCGTCGTACAGGCCGTACGCCGCCTTCGCCAGCGCCGCCGAGTGCGCGGTCGGCTCCGCCAGGGTGCGGGTGCGGGTGGTGGAGGACCGGTCGGCGTAGCGCACGGTGAGGGTGAGGGTGCGGCAGACCTTCTCCACCGCGCGCAGCCGGGCGCCGATCTCCTCGGCGGCCGACAGCAGCGCCCGGCGGTGCCGGTCGGGGTCCAGTTCGTCGCGGTCGAAGGGCCGTTCCGCCGCCAGCGACCGGGACACGGCGTTCGGCACGACCCGGCCGCGGTCGACGCCGTTCGCCTTCTCGTGCAGTTCGCGCCCGGTCCGCGCGCCGACCAGCCGCTGGAGCGTGGACAGGGGCGCGGCGGCGACCCGGCCGAGGGTGTCGAGGCCGTACTCGCCCAAGGTGCGGGCGGTGGCGGCGCCGACGCCGGGGAGCACGGCGACGGGCCGGCCGGCGAGGAACTCCCGCTCGCCGCCCTCGGGTACCACGCAGGTCACCCCGGGCCGGGCGGAGCGCAGCGCGACGCGGGCCAGCATCGGGCCCGGCCCGGCGCCGATCGCGCAGTCGACGCCGTGGTGGGCGAGGGCGCGGACCCGGATCACCGAGGCCAGTTCGACGGCGCTGCGTCCGAAGTACCGTTCGGCGCCCCGCAGATCGGCGAGCGCCGCGTCGGGCGGCAGCGCCTCGACGACCGGGGTGAACTCCTCCAGCAGCCCGAGCAGCCCCGGCAGGGACGCCTCGTACATCGGCGGCAGCTGGAAACGTACGCAGAGGATGGTCATCCCGCACTCCCCGGACTCTGGTGCCACAACTTCCTTCCCACCGCGGGTCCTTCACCCGCGGGGCGCAGATCCGCCCAGGGGTGCATCTCGTACCCCGTGGACATGCGGATCCTCCGGTCCTCCATCGGGTCGCGGGCCGCGGAACCCGCGGGCGCCGGGCGGCCGTCGGCCCCGGCGAGCCGGGCCCGGGCCGGGCCGTCGCCGTCCGCCGGCGCGGCGCCGTCGTCCCCGGCGGGCGGCCGGGCGAGCCGGGCCGCGACCCCGTCCAGCCCCTCCTCCCGGCGGACCTCCAGCAGCTCGGCGAGGTTCCACGCGGCGGAGCCCACCACGCTCAGGCTGCGCGGCCCGCGCCGCTGCACCACGCCGCGCACCAGCAGCAGCCAGGAGTGGAAGACGGTGTGGGCGCAGGCGTCGTGCGAGTCGTCGAAGAACGCGAGGTCGACCAGGCCCGTGCCGTCGTCCAGCGTGGAGAAGATGACCCGCTTGCCGGAGCGGATCGGCGGCGTCTGGGTGGCCGCCTTGGCGCCCGCGACCAGCACCGTCTCGCCGTGCCGCGCCTCGCGCAGCCGGCGCGCGGAGACCACGCCCAGCTCGCGCAGGAACTCCCGGTGATCGTCCATCAGGTTGCGCGAGGCGTCCATGGACAGCACGCCCAGCTCGGCGCTGAGCCGCTCGGCCGCCGACAGGTCGGGCAGCCCGGCGGGCGCGGTCTTGCGGCCCCCGGCCAGCGGCAGCTGGCCACCGCCGCCGCTGCGGGCGCCCCGGTGCAGCTCGGTGAGGTGCAGTTGCAGATCGCGCCGGTTGGCGCCGAAGGCGTCCAGGGCGCCGACCTGGGCGAGTCGCCCGGCCAGCGGCCTGCTGGGGCGCGCCCGCTCCCAGAAGTCGAGCAGGGAGGCGTACGGCTGGCCGTCCGCGATCCGCGCCGCCTCGGCCTCGCTGATGTTGTGCACGTCGGAGAGGGCGAGCCGCAGCCCCCACACCCCACCCTTCTCGGACACCAGTTCGATACGGTGGGCGACGCCCGACTTGTTCACGTCCAGCGGCAGGACCGGCACCCCGCGCCGCCGCGCGTCCGCCAGCAGCAGCCGCTTGGGGTACATCCCGGGGTCGTGCGTGAGCAGCCCGGCGTAGAACGCGGCCGGGTGATGGGCCTTCAGCCATGCCGACTGGTAGGTCGGTACGGCGAAGGCGACCGCGTGCGCCTTGCAGAAGCCGTACGACCCGAAGGCCTCGACGATCTCCCAGGTCCGCCGGATCGTCTCCGCGTCGTATCCGTTCGCCGCCGCCCGCTGCGCGAACCAGATCCTGATCCGCGCCTGCGACTCGGCGTCGGACAGCCCGCGCCGCACCCGGTCGGCCTCGCCCCGTCCGCACCCGGTCATGATGTCGACGATGTCGATGATCTGCTCGTGGAAGACGACGACGCCGTACGTCTCCTTCAGCGGCCCTTCCAGGTCGGGGTGCGGGTAGCGCACCGGCGCCCGCCCGTGCCGTGCCTCGATGAACGGCCGCACCATGTCGGCGGCGACGGGTCCGGGCCGGAACAGGGAGATGTCGACGACCAGGTCGTGGAAGTCGGCCGGCTGCAGCCGCCCCACCAGGTCCCGCTGCCCCGGCGACTCGATCTGGAAGCACCCCAGCGTCTCGGTGGACCGGATGAGCCCGTACGTCGCCGGGTCCCCCTCCGGCACCGCGTCGAGGTCGATCCGCTCCCCGGTCGCCCGCTCCACCTCGGCGACGGCGTGCGCCATCGCCGACTGCATCCGCACGCCGAGCACGTCCAGCTTGAGCAGCCCGAGGTCCTCCACGTCGTCCTTGTCGAACTGCGCCATGGGGAACCCCTCGCCGCTGGTCGGCATCACCGGCGTACGGCGCAGCAGGGAGGCGTCGGAGAGCAGCACCCCGCACGGGTGCATGGCGACGCCCCGCGGGAGCGCGTCGAGCGCCTCGACCAGCTCCCACAGCCTGCCGTACTTCTCCCGGTCCGCCGCCAGCTGCCGCAGCTCGGGCAGTTCGTCGAGGGCCGCGCGGGCGTCCCGCGCGCGGATGTGCGGAAAGGACTTGGCGATCCGGTCGATCTCGGCGGGATCCATGGACAGGGCGGCCCCCACGTCCCGGATCGCGTGCCGCACCCGGTAGGTCTCGGGCATGGCGACGGTGGCGACCCGCTCGGCGCCGAACCGGTCGAAGATCGCGCGGTAGACCTCCAGCCGGCGCGCGGACTCCACGTCGATGTCGATGTCCGGCAGCACCACCCGCTCCTTGGACAGGAAGCGCTCCATCAGCAGCCGGTGCTCGATCGGGTCGGCGTGCGCGATGCCCAGCAGATGGTTGACGAGCGATCCCGCGCCGGACCCCCGGGCGGCCACCCGGACACCCATCGCCCGCACGTCGTCGACGACCTGGGCGACCGTCAGGAAGTAGGAGGCGAAGCCGTGGTGGGCGATGATGTCCAGCTCGTGGTGCATCCGCTCCCAGTACGCGCGCCGCCCGGCGTACCCCTTGAGCACCATGCCCGCCGCCGCCCGCGAGGCCAGCGCCCGCTGGGCGGTGCGCCGCCCGGCGCCGACGAGGTGCGGCTCGGGGAAGTGGACGGTGCCCATGCCGAGGTCGTCCTCGGGGTCGACGAGGCACTCGGCGGCCGTGGCCTGCGTCTGCTCCAGCAGCCGGAGGGCGGCCTCCCGGCGGAACCCGGCGGCCTCCACCACCCGCTCGGCGACCGCGAGCATGGCGTCCGGGCCCTTCAGCCAGGCCTCGCCGGAGTCCAGCTCCCGGCGCGGGTCGATGGGCACCAGCCGCCGGGCGGCGTCCAGCACGTCGGCGACCGGGCCCGCCCCCGGGTCGGCGTACCGCACGGCGTTGCCGAGCACCGGCCGCACCCCCTGCTCGGCGGCGAACCCGACGGTACGGGCGGCGAGCCGCAGCGACCCCGGCCCCGTCCCCTCCCGCCCGTGCCAGACGGCCTCCAGACGCAGGGCGTCGCCGTACACCTCACGCCAGCGGGCGAGCAGCTTCGCGGCCCGGTCGGGCCGGCCGGCGGCCAGCGCGCGTCCGACCTCGGAATCGGTCCCGAGCAGGACGACCAGACCGTCCCCGTGGTTGTCCTTCCAGGTCAGCCGGGGTGAGGGCGCGTCTCCGGCATGCGCCGCAGAAACGATCCTGCACAGCGCGCCCCACCCGCGGGCACCGTCCCGGGCGAGAAAGGTGACCCGAGGCGCCGACTCGTCGACGAAGGCACCCCCGCGCACCGGACCACGCCGCCGCGCGGACGGCACCGCCTCGGTTTCCGCCACCGCCAGCTCGGCCCCGAACAGCGGACGCACCCCCACCCGGGCACAGGCCTTGGCGAACCGGACGGCACCCGCGACGGAGTCCCGGTCGGTGAGGGCGAGGGCGTCCATCCCCCGCTCGGAGGCGCGCTCGGCCAGCCGCTCCGGGTGCGAGGCGCCGTAGCGCAGGGAGAACCCGGAGACGGTGTGCAGATGCGTGAAGCCCGGCATCCACACCTCCAGCTCGAACACTCGTTCCCAACCTGCTCACCACCACCATAGACCAAAACCCGAACACATGTACGACAACCGTTCGGCCGCCTCCCACCTGCGGAAACGTGCCTCTCCCTGGAGCGTGGGGGACATGACACAGACCACCTTCCTCGGCGAGGTGAAGGACGCCGTCACCCCGCGGGCCACGCTCCTGGTCGTCGGTGTGATCGCCCTCCAGCTGCTCTTCATCGCGTCCTATGTCGGGGCCCTGCACGACCCGAAGCCCAAGGACGTGCCGTTCGGGGTGGTCTCCCCCCAGGCCCGGCAGGTGGTGACCCGCCTGGACCGGCTCCCCGGCTCCCCGCTGGACCCCCGCGCGCTCCCGGACGAGCGGACGGCGCGCGAACAGATCCTCAACCGGGACATCGACGGCGCCCTGGTGGTCCACCCGTCGGGCACCACCGACACCCTCCTGGTCGCCTCGGGCGGCGGCACGGTCATGGCCACCGCCCTGGAGAACCTCATGACCGCCCTGGAGCGGACCGAACAGCGCACGGTCCGCACCGTCGACGTGGCCCCCGCCTCCGACCAGGACTTCGACGGCCTGTCCTCCTTCTACCTGGTCGTCGGCTGGTGCGTGGGCGGCTACCTCTGCGCCTCGATCCTCGCGATCAGCACCGGCGCCCGCCCCGCCAACCCGCGCCGGGCCACGATCCGCCTCCTGGTCATGGCGCTGGTCTCGGTCGTCGGCGGTCTGGGCGGCGCGATCATCGTGGGTCCGATCCTGGACGCCCTGCCCGGCAGCACGGTGGCCCTGTGGGGTCTCGGGGCCCTGATCACCTTCGCCGTCGGCGCCGCCACCCTCGCCCTGCAGGGCCTCTTCGGCATCATCGGCATCGGCCTGGCGATCCTCCTGGTGGTGATCGCCGGCAACCCGAGCGCGGGCGGCGCCTTCCCGCTGCCGATGCTCCCCCCGTTCTGGAAGGCGATCGGCCCGGCCCTGCCGCCCGGCGCCGGCACCTGGGCGGCCCGCTCGATCGCCTACTTCAGGGGCAACGACACGACGGCGTCCCTCCTGGTCCTGTCGGCCTGGGCACTGGCCGGCATCGCGATCACGATGCTGGCGGCAACCCTGCGCGCCCACCGCAACGGAACCCCCCTGCCGACACAGCGGAGGTAGCCGCGCACGGCGGGAAGGGGCCGCCGCAGGCATTCAGGGGCGCGGGGAACTGCGCGAGCAACCACCCACGCGCCCGCAGACGACAGGAGACATGCCGGAGCAGAGAAAAGCCCCCGCGCACCACACGGGCACGCGGGGGCTCCCGGACTCTTCAGTACGCGTCAGTACGCGTACGCGTCAGTCCACGTCAGCCGAGATCAGTAGACGTGCACACCGTACGCGCTCAGCGCCTCGGTCACCGGCTGGAAGAACGTCGTACCGCCGGAGCTGCAGTTGCCGCTGCCGCCGGAGGTCAGACCGTACGCGACACCGCTGTTGGAGTAGAGCGGGCCGCCGGAGTCGCCGGGCTCGGCGCAGACCGTGGTCTGGATCAGCCCGTAGACGATGTCACCGCCACCGTAGTTGACGGTCGCGTTGAGCGCGGTGACCCGTCCGCTGTGGATGCCGGTGGTCGAGCCGCGCCGGTACACGGTGGTCCCGACGGACGGCGTCGCGGCGCTGGTGATGTCCACGCTGCCCACGGCGCCCGACTTGGTCACCGAGGAGTTGGTGTAGCGCACGATGCCGTAGTCGTTGCCGGGGAAGGAGGATCCGGCGGTGGAGCCGAGCGTGGTCGAGTGGGACGAGTTCGACCACCAGGTGCCCGCGCCGTCGGTGCAGTGACCGGCGGTCAGGAAGTAGTAGTTGCCGCTGTTGTCCTGGACGTTGAAGCCCAGCGAGCAGCGCCAGCTACTCGCATAGATGGCGTCGCCGCCGGAGATCAGCTTGTTGAACTTGCCCGGGGTCCGCTTGATCGTCAGCGCGCCGGAGGTGCTGCCGGCCTGCTGCTTGATCTTGGCGATCTCGGCCTGGGAGACCGTGCTGTCGACGGTGACGACGACCCGGTTGGTCTTGCTGTCGACGGCCCAGGCGGTGCCCGGGATGTCGGCCTTGAGCACCGAGTCGCTCGCCTTGGTGAGCTGCGCGGCGCTGAAGGTGGTGGGGGTGTCGGCCGCGTTCGCGCTGGGGATCGCGATCGCGGCGGCGGCCACGAGTCCGGTGGAGACGGCGATCAGCCGGGTCCGTCTCGAAGTGCCGCGGGGGGTGGTGCGCTTGATCCTCACGTGTCGTTCCCTCCATGGGAAGTCGGGGGCCCGCGTGGGGTCGGGGCCCGTGAGGCGCAGCCAGGGACACGTTCCGCGTCCGGATTCCGGACGGGATGTGCCCCTGACAAGCGCTGAGGGGGAGTATTCGGCCGGACGGCCGGTTGCCGCAAGGGCGCCTTTCGGCCGTACAGCCTTCAACTGATCGTCCTCGAAAGGGGGTTGATCTTGCGCTGGGCGGGGGTCAGTAGATGCTCACGCCGTAGGCGCTGAGCGCCTCGGTCACCGGCTGGAAGAAGGTCGTACCGCCGGACTTGCAGTCACCGCTGCCGCCGGAGGTGAGACCGAGCGCCTTGGTGCCGTCGTAGAGCGGTCCGCCGGAGTCGCCGGGCTCGGCGCAGACCGTGGTCTGGATCAGGCCGCTGACGGTGCCGCCGCCCTGGTAGCGGACGGAGACGTCGAGCGCGGTGACGGTGCCGCCGTGGGTGCCGGTGGTGGAGCCGGTGCGCTTGACGTTCTCGCCGACGTAGGCGTTGGCGGCGGTGTAGCCGCCCGGGTGGCTGAGGGCGGTGTTGTCGTAGCGGACCAGGGCGTAGTCGTCGCCGGGGAAGCTGTAGCCGGTGGTGGGGCCGACGAGGGTGTTGTGCGCCTGGTCGGTGTACCAGGTCTTGACCGACTTGCCGCAGTGGCCGGCGGTGAGGAAGTAGTACGTGCCGCCCTTGACCACGTTGAAGCCGAGCGAACAGCGGTACTGGCCGCCGTAGATGGCGTCGCCGGCGGAGAGCAGCGGCGTGAAGACGCCCGCGGCGCGCTCGACGCGGACCGCGCCCGCGTCGGCGCCGGCGGCCTTCTTCAGGCGGGCGATCCCGGCCTGCGACACCGTGCTGTCCGCGGTCACGACGACCTGCCCGGAGGCCCGGTCGACGTACCAGGCGGTGCCGTCGACCGCGGCGGCGGCCACGGCGTCGGACAGTTGGGCGAGCCGGGCCCCGCTGCGGGCGGGCGCGTCGGCCGCGCCGGCGCTCGGCGCGCCGGCCAGACCGGCGGCGAGGAGAGCGGCGGCGACGGCGAGCAGTCGGGTGCGCTTGGTTCTCACGGTTCCTCCTCATGGGAAGCGGATGGCCCGGGGGTGGCGGGCCGGTGAGACGGCAGCGGGGGGTGGCGTGTTCCTGACAGGTACGAAGAGCGAGGATGACGCCGGTCCGCCCCGGGCACAAGAGGCCCGGGACGGACGGTTCCGCTCAGCGCAGGGTCCGCTCCCCCGCCTCCACCGCCACGTCGAGGGTGTTGCCCGGGGGCGGGAAGGGGCAGATGAAGTGGTCCGCGAAGGCGCAGGGCGGCAGTTGGGCGCGGTTGAGGTCGACCGTCGTACGGCCCTCGGCGTCCGGCGCGGCCGGGTACAGGAACCGGAACCGGTAGCTGCTCGTGCCGCTGGTGGCGTCGGCGAACACGGCCCACAGCGAGCCGTCCTCCTGCCGGGCCACCTGGAGGGTCAGCTCCCGTCCGTCCAGCGTGAACGCCAGCTCCCCGGCGAGCCCGAGGCCGCGCTCGCGCCCGTCGGCGTTGGCCACGCGTACGGTGCGTTCGGCGTCGTACGGCGTGAAGCGCCCCGGCACCGACCAGCGCGCGTCGTACGGCGTGGCGTCGATGCCGCGGAAGGCGCGGCGCACCCCGGCGTCCGGGTCGAAGTCCCGTACGCCCCAGACGCCTTCGCGGACCAGGACGACCAGCCGGCGCTCACCGAGGGCGACGCGGGCGGCGGCGGGCGGGCCGGAGTCCGCCGTGAGCCGCGCCTCGCCGGTGAAGGGCCGCCCGTCCAGGGTGAGACCGTCGGCCTCGGCGGCGGTGAGCACCACCGCGTCGCCGTCCGCCCGCCACGTTCCCGGGATGGCCGGAATTCGACCGTCCGGATAGTCGTCGAGCCAGTGGGTGCCGGTGAGGGCGAGCGGCCCGTAGGGGGCCGACACCGCCTCCTCGCGGTGCGCGTGCCACTGCTTCCACGCGTCGGATGGGTCCGTCGTCATGCGGTCGTCCCTTTCGTCGTTCAGGTGAGGGCTCTGGGGCGGGCGAGCCCCAGGTGGTCGCGGAGCGTGCCGCCGGGATAGAAGGTGCAGAACAGCGCGCGGTGCTGGAGCAGCGCGACGGTACCGTTCACCAGCCGTTCCAGGTCGCGGCGCGGGTCGACGGGCGTGAGGTGGAAGCCGTCGACGGCGCCCTCCGCGTGCCAGGAGGCGATCAGTTCGGCGAGGTCGACGGGGCCGCCGCGGTACAGCGGGCCTCGCGGGGTCGGCCGGGGTCCGCCGCCGCCGTGGCCACGCTCGGCGGCGTACTCGCCGTCCAGGTCGACCAGCAGGGTCGCGAGCACCCGCAGGCCGTCCGGGTCCCGCCCGGACTCGGCGGCCAGCGCGCGCAGTTCGGCCCGTAAGCCGGCGGCCTGCGCGGGCCCGGAGGCCGGGACCAGCACCACGTCGGCACACCGGGCTGCCGCGTCCGGGGCGCCGGTGGCCCCGGCGACGCGCACGGGCCGGGCGCCGGACACCGGCTCCCGGGTGGCCGCGCCCTCCGCCGCGCGGGGCGCCGGCTCACTCCACCATCCGCCCCGCCCCCGGCTCACGCGGTCGAGTTCCGCTACGGCCTCAGGGACCCCGGTCCGGAAAACCCCGGTCCCCGGGACTCCGGCCTCCGGGACCCCGGCCTCGGAAACCCCGATCCCCGGAACCCCGGTCCCCGGAACCCGGGCCCCCGGGACCCCGGACTCCAGGGCCACGGTCCCCGGTGCCCCGGGCTCCAGGCCCCCGGTCCCCGGTGCCCCGGGCTCCAGGCCCCCGGTCCCCCGGACCCCGTCCGGCCAACCCGACCCGGTCATCCCGCCCGATCCGGTCAACCCGCCTGATCCGGTCAACCCGCCCGATCCGATCAACCCGCCGGATCCTGTCGGCCCGTCCGCCCCGCCCGGCAGCGCCGGTACGAGTCCCACGCGCTCGGTGGCCGCCGCCACCGCGGGCAGCGCGGCGAGCACGCCGGGGCCCGCGGGGGCGGCCGGGTCCCCGAACGTCACGAAGTCCAGCCCGCCCCGCTCGGCGAGCCGCACCGCCGCCACCAGGGCATCGGCGTCGCGCTCGTCCGGCCGGCCGACGGCGGCGGCGAGATGCAGCAGCCCCGGCATACCGGCGCTCACAGCACCTTCGACAGGAAGGCCCGGGTCCGCTCGTGCCGCGGCCGGTCCAGCACCTCGGCGGGCGGCCCCTGTTCGACGATGCGGCCGTCGTCCATGAAGACGACGGTGTCGGCGACCTCGCGCGCGAACCCGATCTCATGGGTGACGACGATCATCGTGGTGCCCTGGTGGGCCAGGTCCTTGATGACGTCGAGGACCTCGCCGACCAGCTCGGGGTCGAGCGCTGAGGTCGGCTCGTCGAACAGGAGCAGCTTCGGCTCCAGCGCGAGCGCCCGCGCGATGGCGACCCGCTGCTGCTGCCCGCCGGACAGCTGCCGCGGGTAGGCGTCGGCCTTGTCCGCGAGCCCGACCCGCTCCAGCAGCCGCCGGGCCGTGGCGACGGCCTGGTCGCGGGGTCGTTTCAGCGCGGCGACGGGGGCCTCGATGACGTTCTCCAGCACGGTCAGGTGCGGGAACAGGTTGAAGTTCTGGAAGACGAAGCCGATCCGGGTGCGCTGCTTGAGCACCTCCCGTTCGGGCAGCTCGTGCAGTTTGTCGCCGCTGCGCCGGTAGCCGATCAGGGCGCCGTCGACGCTGATCGCCCCGCGGTCGACCTTCTCCAGGTGGTTGATGGTGCGCAGCAGCGTGGACTTGCCGGAGCCGGAGGGGCCGAGGACGACGGTGACCTCTCCGGTGCGGACCTGCAGATCGATGCCCTTGAGGACGTCGAGCGGTCCGAAGCTCTTGTGGACGGACCTGATGTCGACCATGACACTCATCGTGGGATTCCTTGGGGTGTTGTCCGGTGTCGGAGGGGTTCAGGCGGCGGCGCTCAGGGCGAGCGACCGCAGGAAGGCCAGCGCGGCCCGCGCGGTCGCGTCGTTCTGCCGGAACGCGGGCCCGCCGGTGCGCGGCCGGGTGAACGCGCCAGGGGTACGGCCGTCGGTGTAGGGGCCGAGGGCGAAGCGGCGCGGGTGCGGCCGGCCGGCGGTGTCGAGGACGCGGCCGTCGGCGGGGTCGGTGCGCAGCAGCCCGTCGGGGGTCTCGGCGGCCCCGTCGGCGTGCAGGCGGCGCAGCAGCGTGTCCCGGGCGCGTCCGACGGTGGGTTCGGGCAACCGCGCCTCGACCAGCGCGCGGGCCTCGACGGCGTGACCGGGCACGGTGGGGCTGGTGGCGCGGAACACCCCGTCGGCGGCGGTGACGGTCATGTCGGCGCCGACGAACCGCAGCAGTCCCGCCCGGGACAGCGCCCGCATCTGCCGCAGCCGGGGCGCGGGCGGCCCCGAGGCCAGGTAGCTGAAGAAGCCGTGCCACCAGGGCCCGAGGTTCCCGAGCCGGACCAGCTGGCCGTAGACCGACAGCAGGCCCAGGAACACCGCGAGGTCCTGGCTGTACGACGGATCGTTTCGCCGGTCCAGGTCGGCGTCGATGTAGGCGCGCAGGCCCTCCTGGAACGCGTCGTGGCTCGCGTACCGGACCCCGTCCAGCGGACGGTCAAGCGCGGCGAGGTCGAGCCGGTCGCGCGGGTCGGGCACGGCGGCGGCGACCAGGGCGGCCAGGTCGGCGCCGCTGCCGGCGGCGTACTTCTCCTCGAAGTCGGGCCAGGGCAGCGCGGTCCGCTCGGGGTGGGCGGTGAACAGCCGGTGGTAGTGCGCGAAGCCCAGTTCCTTCTCCACGAGCGGCCACACGTCCCGCCGGAAGTCGAACCCCTCGGGTCTGGCGAGGAGTTCCGCGGTCTGCGCGGGACCGAGGAAGCGCGGCAGCGGCGGGCGCTCGCCGGTCCAGTCGTAGCCGATCTTCGCGTGGTACGGCACTCCGCGCCGCGATCCGACGTACAGCACCGGCTCCCGCCCCGAGGGGAGGTAGGTGTCGCCGTCGTACCGCCCGCCCCGTCCCTCGGTGAGCAGCACCATGAGGTCGACGAAGGCGAGCCCGAAGCCGCGGACCAGGACCGGCTCGCCGGCCGGGAGCGCGCCGAGGTCGCTGTCGGCGGTGAAGTCGGGCGGCAGATGGACCAGGCCGTGCGCGCGGGCGTACGCCGCGAGGGACCGCTGCTCGGCGTCGGGTTCGGCGTCGAGGTGGCCGAGGGCGAGCACGACCAGGTCGGCGAGGAGGGGCCGGTCGCGGCCCTCCAGCCATACCTGCTGCCGGCCCTCGCGGGGCCCGCCGACGCGCACGGCGCGGTGCGGGTGGTGGTGGACGGCGATGCCGGGCGGCAGCGCGGCCAGCGCCTGCTCGTGCACCCAGCGCAGGTAGTCGCCCTGCAGCCGGCGGTCGGCGAAGGTGCGGCCCGCGATGCCGGCCCATTCGTGCAGGGTGGGGCCGGGGCGTACGGGGCCGGCCATGTCGACCGTCTCGTCGGTGAACATGGTGACGTCCTCGGCGTGCGAGTTCATCCACAGCAGCGGGGACTGGTCGGCCCGCCAGATGCGTCCGGCGCCCGGCGGGTGCGGGTCGACGAGGTGCACGTCGAGTCCGGAACCGGCGTACAGCTCGGGCGCGTTGGCGGCGATCCGCTCCAGGAGGCCGGTGCCGCGCGGTCCGGCGCCGACGATCACCAGGGAGGGCCTCATCGGGTCCGCTCCGCCCCGCGCGCGTACCGCTTCTCCAGGTAGTGCTGGCCGACGCTGAGCACGGAGGTGACGACGGTGTACCAGACGGTGGCGACCATCAGCAGCGGGATCACCTGGTAGGTGCGGTGGTAGACCAACTGCACGGAGAACAGCAGGTCGTTGACGGCGATGACGCTGACGATGGAGGTGCCCTTGAGGGTGCCGATCAGCATGTTGCCGGCGGGCGGCACGATGGCGCGCATGGCCTGCGGCAGCACGATCCGCCGCCAGCGCCGCCACCGGCTCAGCCCGAGCGCCTGCGCTGCCTCGATCTGGCCGCGGTCGACGGAGAGGATGCCGCCGCGCACCACCTCGGCGGCGTAGGCGGCCTCGTGCAGGGTGAGGCCGATGATCGCGACGGTGACCGGGCCGAGCAGGTCGACCGTCTTCACGCCGAGGACCGTCGGGTAGAGCGCCCCGATGTTGAACCACAGCAGCAGCTGCACCAGGATCGGGATGGACCGGAACAGCCAGACGTATCCCCAGCTCACGCCGCGCAGCACGGGGTTGGCGGAGAGGCGGGCCGCGGCGAGCAGGGTGCCGAGGGCGAAGCCGAGGGCCATCACCACGGCCGTCAGCCACAGGGTGAGCCACAGTCCGCGCAGCACGGAGTCGGTGGTGAAGTATGCGGCGACGACGTCCCACTGGAACGCCTCGTTGCGCAGCACGGAGGTGACGGCGAGGGCGAGCAGGGCGAGGACGACGACGGCCGCCGCCCACTGGCCGTAGCGGCGCTGCGGGACGATCCGGGGCACGTCGGCCGGGCCGGATGTGCCGGGTGCGGCGGGGAGTTTGGTGAGGGTGTCGGATGACATGCGAAGACTCCGTGACGCGTCGGAAGTCGAACACGGGTGGGTGCCTTCACACGGGGCGCCGCCGGGCGGCGCGGTACGGCCGAGCCCCTCAGCAGGGCCGTCCGTCGACTCTACGGGTCCGTTCGCCGTCGCTGTCAAGGCTGTCCGCACTGTGAGCCGTACGTCTCAACTCGGTTGACGCGAAACCGGAGAGCTGTTCCACTTGGCCCATGCATCCGCATCAGTGGCTGGTCACGCGCTCCCACATCGACTTCGGTCGAGTGTGGTCCTGTTCCTGTTGAGCTGACCCCCTGAGCGCCCCGCCGCCCGGTCCGGGCAGGCGCCGCTGCACGCTTTCCCGCGTTCTTCCCGCACGCCGTCCCGCGTGCCCGCCTTCACACGCGCACCCCTCCCCTCGCGCTTCGCCGTTCCCTGACTTCTTGCTGCTCACAGGAGACCGCACACCATGCGTACGTCCACACGGACCCGCTTGAGGCATTTCGCGCCTTTTGCCCTGATCACCTCGGCTGCCCTGTTCCTCAGTGCGTGCGGCTCCGGCGCCGACGGCGCCACCGGCACCGCCGGCGCGGCGGCCGCCGCCGACGAGGTCCCCACCACGGACGTCGTCTCCGGCATCGCGAAGGACGAGGCCGCGGCGAAGCTGCTGCCCGCGGGCGTCAGGCAGGTCACCGTCGCGGTCAGCGTCGGCGGTACCCCGCCCGGCACCACCTACCTCGCCGACGGCAAGACGCTCACCGGCCAGGACGTCGACTTCACCTACGCGGTGGCGAAGGTGCTCGGCCTGAAGGTCAAGGTCGAGCAGGCGAGTTTCGAGGCGATCCTGCCGGCCCTGGACAGCGGCAAGTACGACGTCGGCGCCAGCAACTTCGGGGTGACCGACGAGCGGCGCCGGACCATCGACTTCGTCACCTACATCAACGACGGCCAGGGCTTCGCCACCCGCAAGGACAGCGAGCTGTCCAAGGTGACGGAGCTGACGCAGTTGTGCGGGCTGAACGTCGCCACCGGCGCCGGCACCACCTTCGAGGCGACGCTGGAGAAGAACGCGCACGTCTGCGCCGACGCCGGCAAGAAGCCGTACAAGGTGCAGACATACAGCGAACAGGGCGCCGTCTGGTCCTCCCTCCAGCAGGGCCGCAGCGACGTCGTGATGTCCACCATCAACGGCCTGCGGTACGCCGTCGCCCATCAGCCCGGCGTGAGGTTCCTCAACGAGTTCCACCGCCTGGACGTCGGCTTCGCCTTCAAGAAGGGCACGCCGCTGGCGCCCGCGTTCCGGGCGGCGGTGGACAAGCTGATCGCGGACGGCACGTACGCGCGGATCCTGAAGAAGTGGGGCACGACGGCCTCCGCCCTCACCCGGTCGGAGATCTCACCGCCGGAGCTGAAGACGCCCTAGAGGCACTGGGGTCTCGCACGGTCAGCAGTCACAGCACGAGCAGCACTCACAGCACTCGCAGCAGGAGCAGGCCTCGCAGCAGGAGCAGTCGCAGCTCCCGCAGTCGCTGCACCACCCCTCCCGCTTCTTCCGCGACCACGGCCCCTCGAACTCGTCGGCACAGCACACCTTGCAGGTGCAGCACAGCCCGAGCGCGGCCGCGCACCCGGCCCAGAAGCCCCGCTTGCCGGGGTGCTGCGGCGGCTGCGCGCCGAAGGGGTTGTTCGCGTCGTAGGGGTGCTGCGGCGGCGCGTAGGGCCCCTGCGGCGGGCCGAACGCACCCTCCGGTCGCGCGTGTCCGCAGGACTCGGTGCCGAACGCCCGGTCCACCGACCGGCGCAGTTCGTGGACGAGGAGCAGATGGGCGAGCTTCGCGTCGGTGAACTCGACGTCCTTCAGGGCGAGCCGGATGCCGTGCAGGGCGTCGTCGGCGAGGCGGCGGGCCTCGGCGCGCGAGGTACCGGTGGCGGTCAGCGGGTTCCACGCGCCGGACGCGGCGTCGGCGGCCTGGTCCTCCACGGCGTCGAGGAGATGCGCGAGGCGGCCGAACAGGCGCCCGGCCTCGGCGAGCGGCACGGCGTTGCCGGGCCGGCCGGCGAGGACCGCGGTGTGCGCGAAGGCCGCCGCGGTGGCCGTCTCGGTGGGTTCGGTGACGGTGAGGAGCGGCGTGCCGGGCCCGGCCAGCGCCTCCAGGCCGACCTGCCGGTCGACGGCGTCGACGAGGACGGCGGTGTCGAAGCCGACGGCCGTACCGCCGCGCTCCCCTGCGCGTCCCCAGCTCGCGGCGACCCGGCGCGCGGCGCGGGCGACGGGCCGGCGGGCCAGCAGCCCGTCCCCGTCGGCGACGTGATCGCGCACCTTGGCCGAGGCGAGGACCAGCGACACGGCGGCCGCGAGGCGCGCGCCCTCACCGTCCGCGACGGACGCGGTGCGCATCCCGCGCAACGGGCACGGTCCCGCCGTACGCCGCCCGTCGGCGGACTTCCCGGCCTGAGCCTCCGTCAGAACCGAAATGAGCAGCCCGTCATAGTTCGTCACGATACGGGCGAATTGTCCGTGATCCTTGCGCAGGGCGAGACAGAGCCCGCACAGATGCGCCATCCACTGCGCGGCGAGCCCCTCACCGAGCCGGTGTCTGCATGGCCTGACGATTCCGAACACCACAACCCCCGTTCACCCGTACGCACCGCCCGTCACCCGGACGCCGTGAAGAATCATATTTCACTCACAGTCAGCAGCCGTTTGAGATACGACCCTTGGGAAACACGGCCTCTCGACGGATCCGCTGTGCACCAGTACCGTCACAAACCCCCCGCGCGGCGTCTATCCACTTGGCGCGCCATCCGCATCATGGATGACCATAGGGATGCGGAAAGCAAGAAAGACCGCTGTGAGAGGAGGCGTCCATGGGATCGGTGCGCAAGGCGAGTGCCTGGCTTGGCCTCGTCGACGACAACGATGACGAGCGTTACTACGACGACGACTACTCCGAGGGGACCGACTCCGGGGACGCCTGGGTCACCGACCCCCGGGTGAAGGTCGCCACGGACACGGCCGAGGAGAAGGGCCGCCGGATCGGCACGGTCACCCCGGACAGCTTCCGGGACGCCCGCGCGATCGGCGAGCTGTTCCGTGACGGCGTGCCGGTCATCATGAACCTCACGGCCATGGAGCCGGCCGACGCCAAGCGTGTCGTCGACTTCGCGGCGGGGCTCATCTTCGGCCTGCGCGGGTCCATCGACCGCGTCTCCAACCGGGTGTTCCTGCTGACCCCGGCCGACACGGAGATCATCAGCGGCGAGCCGGCCGCGCACCGCTCGGACGGCTTCTTCAACCAGAGCTGAGGCAGGGCCGCTCACCGGCCCCGCCCTGCTCGGGGTCCGTCACCGGAACGCGTCGAGTCCGGTGAGCGCCTTGCCCAGCACGAGCTGGTGCATCTCGACGGTGCCCTCGTAGGTGAGCACCGATTCGAGATTCGTCGCGTGCCGCATCACGGGGTATTCGAGCGAAATCCCGTTGGCGCCGAGGATCGTACGGGCCGTACGGCAGATCTCGATGGCCTCCCGTACGTTGTTGAGCTTGCCGAAGCTGACCTGCTCGGGACGCAGGCGGCCGGCGTCCATGCGCCGCCCGAGGTGATGGGCGAGCAGAATTCCCTTGTGCAGTTCCACCGCCATGTCGGCGAGTTTGGCCTGGGTGAGCTGGAAGCCGCCGATGGGCCTGCCGAACTGCTCCCGTGACTTCGCGTAGTCGACCGCGGCCTCGAAGCTGGCCCGCGCCGCCCCCATCGCACCCCAGACGATCCCGTACCGGGCGTGGGACAGACAGCTCAGCGGCCCGCGCAGGCCGGTCACCTCCGGCAGGACGGCGTCGGCGGGCAGCCGTACGTCGTCCAGGACCAGCTCGCTGGTGACGGAGGCGCGCAGGGACCACTTGTGCTTGATCTCGGGCGCGGAGAAGCCGGGGGTGCCGGTCGGTACGACGAAGCCGCGGATCCCCTCCTCGGTCTGCGCCCACACCACGGCCACCCCGGCGACGGACCCGTTGGTGATCCACATCTTGCGGCCGTTCAGCACCCAGTCGGAGCCGTCGCGCTTGGCGGAGGTCCGCATCGAGGCGGGGTCGGAGCCGTGGTCGGGCTCGGTCAGCCCGAAGCATCCGATGACCTCACCTGCGGCCATCCGCGGCAGCCAGGTCTGCTTCTGCTCCTCGCTGCCGAAGCGGTGGATGGCGTACATGGCGAGCGAGCCCTGCACCGAGACGAGGGACCGGATGCCCGAGTCGGCGGCCTCCAGCTCCAGACAGGCCAGCCCGTACTGCACGGCGGAGGCGCCGGCGCACCCGTACCCCTCCAGCGACATCCCGAGTGCCCCGATCGAGCCGAGCTCCCGGGCCAGCTCGCGGATGCCCGGCAGCTCGCCCTTCTCGTACCACTCGGCGACATACGGCAGCACCCGGTCCGCGGCCCACGCCCGCACGGTGTCCCGGACGGCGAGGTCCTCCGGGTCGAGCAGGTCGTCGATGCCGAGGGGGTCGGCGGGGTCGAACGGGGGCAACTTCGAGGACGCGGACATGGAACCCTCCGACACGCTTAAAACTAGCGCCGCTAGTTACGACGTCGGGGCCGACGTTACGGGGGCAGTGTCCCGCACGTCCAGTACGGAATCCGTGCACTTGGCCATGGGCGGAGAGGTGAAGCCGGCGGCGAGCACACGCCAGGGGGAGCCGCCGCGAAGCCCACGCACGGGCGGCCGCCGACGGCGGGCAAGCCCCACGGGCGACGTCCACCCCTCAACGGACAGTCATGGGCGGTGCGTGGGTGGGAGAGAAGACCTCACGCGGAGACGCGGGACCTCTCCACGCCCTCCACGTCCTCCACGCCGCGAGGCGCCGGCACGGACACCTCCGTGCACTGCATCACCCGCGGCAACCGCAGCGCGATCACCGCCCCCACCAGCAACAACCCCGCACTCACCAGCAGCGTCACATGCAGCCCGTGCACAAAGGACTCCCGCGCCGCCCGCCGCAGGGCAACCCCCGCCGGCCCGCCCAGCCGCCCGGACACCTCGTACGCCTCGCCCAGCGAATGCCCCGCCGCCCGCGCGTCCGCCGCCGGCACCCCCGGCACGGACGCCGGCCCGGGCGCGTACGCCGCGTTCATCACACTGCCCAGCAGCGCGATCCCGATCCCGGCCCCCAGCTGGTACGACGTCTCCCCGATCGCCGCCGCCCCGCCCGCCTGCTCGGCCGGCGCCTCGCTCAGCATCGACTCGTACGCCCCGAACAGCGTCGTCTCCAGCCCAAACCCGAGCAGCACGAACCCGAAGAGCAGCAGCCCCGGGTTGTCGGCACCGCCCATCGCCGTCAGCGTCACCACCGCCGCCGCGGTCAGGCAGAACCCGGCGCTCACCATCCGCCGCGGCCCGAACCGGCGCAGCAGCTGCGCCCCGGCGAGCCCCGCCGCCATCGCCGCGACGGTCAGCGGCAGCAGCCGCAGCCCGGTCTCCAGCGGCGACAGCCCGAGCACCAGCTGGAGGTACTGCGCCGCGATCAGCTCCAGCCCGACGAGCGCCAGCATCGCGAGCACGATGCACCCGACGGACGTGCCGAACACCGGCCGTGCGAACATCCGCAGGTCGACCAGCGGATGCCGGCGCCCGCGCTGCCGCCGTACGAACAGCACCAGCAGCACCGCGCCGGCCACGAGCGGCACCAGGGTGAGCAGGCTGACCACGGACGTGCCGCCGCCGAGCCGCTTCACCCCGAAGACCACCCCGAACAGCCCGCCCGCCGCCATCAGCGCGCCGACGACGTCCCACGGGCCCTCGCCGTCCCCGGTCGACTCGGGCAGCAGCAGCCGCCCCACCGGGAGGCTCACCAGCATCAGCGGGATGTTGACCAGGAAGACCGAGCCCCACCAGAAGTGTTCGAGGAGGAAGCCGCCGAGCAGCGGGCCGACCGCCGCGCCGACCGCGGCGACCGCGCTCCACACGCCGATCGCGAGCGCCCGCTCGCGCCGGTCGGGGAAGACCTGCCGCAGGATCGACAGCGTCGCCGGCATGATCATCGCGCCGCCCACGCCGAGCAGCGCCCGGGCCGTGATGAGGACCTGGGCGTTCGGCGCGAAGGCCGCGAGCGCGGAGGCGACGCCGAAGAGGCCGTAGCCGAGGAGCAGGATCCGTCTGCGGCCGACCTTGTCACCGAGCGTGCCGAAGAGGATCAGCAGCGCGGCGCAGACGAGCGGATAGGTGTCGACGATCCAGAGCAGCTCGATGGCGCCGGGCTTGAGGTCCTCGGTGACGGCGGGCACCGCCACGTGCAGCACGGTGGCGTCCACGGCGACCAGCAGCAGGCTGACGCACAGCACCACGAGGACGACCCAGCGGTTGGCACCGGCCCCGGCCGTCCGACGGCGCAGCGCGGCGGCGGCCGTGGTCGTCCCGGACATGTACGTACCTCCCAGATGATCCCTCGCCTCGCCGGCCAGGCGGCGTGCGGCACCGCCGTGGGGCGGGCGCGCGTGCGGGTGAGTCGTCAGCGTACGCGAGTCCGTGAAGCTCGGGGCTGAGCTGTCTTTTGCGCCACATCCACAGCCGTGTGACACGAGCCACACAGGGGCGGGGCCGGCGCGGCGGCGGACGGCGGGGGCGTGCCGGGACCCGCGGTGACCCGCGGTGCAATTCTCCCCGAGCCGTGGATGAACATATTCTGAAAGGCAGAACGCCCGACACGGCGGAGATGAAGCGGGTTTGAATTGCGCCGTGTACGAACCGGCAGGCCACCCCGCGAATAAACGCGAAACTGCGATCAATCCCACATCACGTGGTCATCACAAAGCCGCCGGTCGTGAGCGGCGCGCAGCTCACTCGCTGTAACGTCGATTGAGTGCGTACTGAACCAAAGGCGGGCCGCTGGGACTGGCTCTTCCACCGGCTGGACCGGGAGCCGCAGCGGCCGACCCATATCGACGTACCGCGCATGACGCGGCACAGGGCCGCGCTCTTCGGCGCGACCCTGGCCTTCTATCTGGCCATCGTGTGGCTCGTCGTGACGACCTCGTGGCTGGTCCGCCTGGACTGGCAGGTCATGTTCTTCCGGCCGTACCAGCAGTGGTCCCACATCCACGCGTTCGTCGACTACTACGTCGTGCTCGGCCAGCGCGGCCCCACCGCCGTGATGGTCGCGGCGTGGCTCGGCTGGCGGTCCTGGCGGCAGCACACGCTGCGCCCGCTGCTCACCCTCGGCGCCTCGCTGTTGCTGCTGAACCTCACGGTCGGCGCCGCGAAGATCGGCATGGGCCGCCTCGGCCCGCACTACGCGACCGTCATCGGCTCGAACGAGATGGGCATGGGCGGCGATATATTCCCCAGCGGCCACACCGCCAACGCGGTGGTGACCTGGGGAATCCTGGCGTATCTGGCCTCCACCCCGAGAGCCCGCCGCTGGCTGTCCGCGCTGTCCGCGGTGGTGGCGCTCGGCGTCGGCATGTCCACGGTCTACCTCGGTACGCACTGGCTGAGCGACGTCCTGCTCGGCTGGGCCGCGGGCCTGCTGATCCTGCTGGCCCTGCCGTGGGCCGAGCCGCTGATCGCCCGTGCCGAGGCCTGGATCCTCGACCTGCGCGACCGCAGGCGCGCCCGCACCACCGGCACGGTCCCGGCCCCGGCCGCCCCGGTCACGGCGCCGGTACGGCTCAAGCCGCGCCCGGCGGCCACCGCCCAGGACGAGACGGCCGCGGCGGCCCGCGACGCGCTCACCGCGGCCCGTGCCGCGCGCGCACCGGCCTATCTGGCCCCGGGCCCGCACACGGCCCGCTCGGAGCGCACCCCGGTCACCCCGGCCGGCAGCCGCCGCCCGCCGCACCCGGAGCGCCTGCCGCGCTCCACGGCGACCCGCCCCCTGACGAACGGCGGCTAGCCCGCCGGAGCGGTACGGCGGGGCCCAGTACGCACACACCGCGCCCCGCACCCGAAGGCCCCGGCCTCCCGACCTCACGGTCCGGGAGCCGGGGCCTTCGCCGTGCCCGTGGCGGCGCGGGGCTCAGCCCTTCCAGGCGCGGGTCACCCGGCCGTCCCGCACCTCGAAATTGAGCCGCCCGGCCCGGTACTCCATGGTGATGATCGCGCCCGGCGGCAGCGCGCGGACGGTCGTCCAGCCCCGCTCGCGGGCGCGCTGCTCGGCCAGCGCGGCGGGGAGGCCGACGTATCCGTCGGGGCTGTCCTGGGGCTCCGGCGGCGGAGTGGGAATGGTGGGTGACATAGCTCCCACGCTAGGCGGTGGCCTGAACTCGGGGAACCCCGATCGCGTGCGATGGATCACTCCGGTCACACTTCTGTCACAGGATCCCGACACGCGTTTCGGCCGTTCCGTGTCACGGGTGCGAGTGATTCTCTACGCCTTCCGCGGGTATTCGAACGCAATTCCCGCGTGTCTGCCGAGACCCTCCCCGGACCCGGCGGAAAGTGCCGGGGAACAGCCTCCGACCGGCTTTCCCGTCCCTTTCCGCGCGGTCCGCGGGAGCAGGCACCGCACAGGGAATACCGGGCCCGGTCACAACACGACCGGTACGCCCCCTGTCGGAGCGCACGACGACGCGCGCATGATGGCGGAGGCCCGCCCGGACGTGCGGTGCGGGCCCGCGGCGGACCCGGGACGCGACGAGCGAAGGGGCGAGCGAGCGATGGGCACGCAGACCGTACCGGCGGCGGCGCACCCGCTGTTGGGCAAGCGCCACGGCCGGGTGATCGTCGACTGGCTGACCACCACCGACCACAAGAAGATCGGGCATCTCTACCTGATCACATCGTTTGTGTTCTTCCTGGTCGGCGGGGTGATGGCGCTGCTGATGCGCGCCGAGCTGGCGCGGCCGGGGCTGCAGATCGTGACCAACAACGAGTTCAACCAGCTGTTCACGATGCACGGCACGATCATGCTGCTGCTGTTCGCCACGCCCAGCTTCGCCGGGTTCGCCAACGAGCTGATGCCGTTGCAGATCGGCGCGCCGGACGTGGCCTTCCCGCGGCTGAACATGCTCTCGTACTGGCTGTTCCTGTTCGGCGGGCTGATCGTGCTCGGCTCGCTGCTGGTGCCGGAGGGGCCGGCCGCCTTCGGCTGGTTCGCCTACGCGCCGCTCAACGACTCCGTGCACTCCCCCGGCATCGGCCCCGACCTGTGGATCATGGGGCTGGCGCTGGCCGGCTTCGGCACGATCCTCGGCGCGGTCAACTTCATCACCACGATCGTCGGCATGCGCGCGCCCGGCATGACGATGTTCCGGATGCCGATCTTCACCTGGAACACGCTGCTGACGTCGATCCTGATCCTGATGGCGTTCCCGGTGCTGGCGGCGGCGCTGCTGGTCCTCGAGGCGGACCGGCGCTTCGGCAGCCAGGTCTTCGACGCGGCGAACGGCGGGGCGCTGCTGTGGCAGCACCTGTTCTGGTTCTTCGGCCATCCCGAGGTGTACATCATCGCGCTGCCGTTCTTCGGCATCATCACGGAGATCATCCCGGTCTTCAGCCGCAAGCCGATCTTCGGCTATCTGACCCTGGTCGGCGCGACGATCTCGATCACCGGTCTGTCGGTGGTGGTGTGGGCGCACCACATGTTCGCCACGGGCGCGGTGCTGCTGCCGTTCTTCTCCTTCATGAGCTTCCTGATCGCCGTGCCGACCGGCGTGAAGTTCTTCAACTGGACCGGCACGATGCTCCGGGGCTCGCTGTCGTTCGAGACGCCGATGCTGTGGGCGACGGGCTTCCTGGTGACGTTCCTGTTCGGCGGGCTGACCGGGGTGATCCTGGCGTCGCCGCCGATGGACTTCCACGTCACCGACTCGTACTTCGTCGTCGCGCACTTCCACTACGTCGTCTTCGGCACGGTCGTCTTCGCGATCTTCGGCGGGCTGTACTTCTGGTGGCCGAAGTTCACCGGGAAGATGCTCGACGAGCGGCTCGGGAAGATCCAGTTCTGGACGCTGTTCGTCGGCTTCCACACCACGTTCCTGGTGCAGCACTGGCTGGGCGCGGAGGGCATGCCGCGCCGCTACCCGGACTACCTGGCCTCCGACGGCTTCACCGCCCTGAACACGGTGTCCACGATCGGCGCGTTCCTGCTGGGCCTGTCGACGCTGCCGTTCCTGTACAACGTGTGGAAGACGGCCAAGTACGGCGAGAAGGTCGACGTCGACGACCCGTGGGGATACGGCCGTTCGCTGGAGTGGGCGACCTCCTGCCCGCCGCCGCGCCACAACTTCACCGCGCTGCCCCGGATCCGTTCGGAGTCCCCGGCGTTCGACCTGCACCACCCGGAGTTCGCGGCACTGACCCCGCAGCCCGAGCCGCCGTCGCACCAGGCGAGCGAGGACCGGTCCGGTCAGGACGGGTGAGGAGCGGCCCGGTCAGGGCGCGTAGGGCAGCTGCGGGACGTCGAAGCAGGTGCGGTTCATGTCGCCCTGGGAGACCCAGCCCCGGCCGTCCCGCCAGCGCGCCACCGACAGGCAGGTGCGGCGGATCTTCGGCGGCTCGGGCAGGCGTTCGAAGACGACGGGCAGCAGCAGGCCGCCGGCGGTGAAGCCCTCGCTGCGGTTCATCCAGGCGTCGACGCACGCGCGCGTGATGCCCTGCCGCGCGCAGGACCGGGCCGCCTCGGTGAACCACATGGCCGCCGCCCAGCCCTCCAGCTGCCATTGGGAGTGCGTCCCCAGGCCCCGGGTGGCCGTGCGGAACTCCCGTACGGCCGGGTCGCCGGTGTCGTCGAGGTTGCGGCTGGAGCCGGTGGCCCACAGCGCGTTGCGGCAGCGGGGGGCGTCCCGGTAGTCGTCGGGGACGGTGGACGTCCAGTTCTGCACGTTGGTCACCTTGGCGGTGACGCGCGCGCCGACCTCGTCCATCGCCTTGCACAGCAGGGCGTTGCCGTGCGTGTCGAGGGCGTCGAAGACGAGGTCGGCGCCCTGCTGTTTCAGGTCGGCGGCGATCGCGCGGAAGTTGGGCAGCGCGAAGTCGACCTGCTCGGCGACCACCCGGTACCCCTCGGCTTTCAGGCCCCGCTCGACGAGCCGGGCGTAGGCGGCGGAGGCGGCCTGGTTGTACGACACGACGGCGGCCGTGCGGGCCCCGTGCTCCCGCTTGAAGTACCGGTAGACCTCGGTGCCGCCGTACAGCATGCCGTGCCAGCCGGGGGTGCCGTCGCGGGGCGCGAGGCTGCCGTAGATGCCGTACAGGTGCGGCCAGGTGTCGTACGCGGCGCCGATGGGCTGGCCGCCGATGTCGGGCACGCGCGCGTGGGAGACCCGGGAGGCGCCGGCGTAGTCGAGGACGGTGGTGGCGACCAGGGCGACGACCTTGTCCTCGTCGATCAGCCGGTGCACGCAGGCGTTGTCGCCGACGCCGCTGCCGCCGTCGTCGCAGGTGCGGACCTCGACGCGGCGGCCGTCGATGCCGCCGCGCGCGTTGAGCCGGTCGAAGTAGGCCCTGGCCCCGTCGCCGGGTCCGGTGAAGGCGTCGCCGCCGACGGGGCTGGTGGCGCTGGCCAGGATGCCGACGCGCAGGGGCGCGCGGGCGGTCGCGGACGGATGGTCCCGGTGCTCGAAGTCGCTCTCGGGCAGGCGGCTGCCGCAGGCCGCGGCCGGCAGGAGCAGCAGCGCCGCGGCGGCGGCCTCAGCAGCCCGGCAGCGGCGACTGCGAGGCCGACGCATTGCCACTCAGCTGCACCAGCGCGCACAGGGTGCGGACGGACACCTTCCAGGTGCCGTCCTGCACGACGGAGGTCCCCGAGGCGTTCGGCAGGGCGGTGGCCCCGTTCAGCAGCAGCGTGTAGGTGACGGTGGCCTGGGTGGCCGAGGTGAACTCGGTCTTCTCGACCCGCGCCCGGACCTGTCCGCCGCGCCGGTCGCCGCTGAAGGCCCGGAGGACCGGCGCCATCCGGTCGCCGCTCTCCAGCAGGGCCTGCTTGTCCTCCAGGGAGGTCTTGGGGTCGAAGAACTTCTCCCAGTTCTCCGCGATCTCCTTCTTGGCCGCCGTGGGGTCGGCGGGCAGGCTGGGCAGCGCGCTCGTGGCGGCCTGCCCGGGCGGTGTGGCGGAGGGGCTGCTCGCGCCGCCACCGCCGCCGTCGTCGCTGCACGCCGCGACCGCCGGGGCGAGAATGAGGAGGAGAGCGGCGGCGAACGCCGTCCCCCGTCCCGCCGCCCGTGGGCCGCGCCCCCTGGTCCGCGTCCCCCGCCTGAGGTCGCTCCCGACAACCATCTGGCTCACCACCGGGTGTCGTTCCGGGCCGGGTGCTCCCGGTGCTTTCAGGGTCAGCTTCCGCGGGGCATAGTGCAAGCCATTGGCCGGCCCGGACCACCACCCGACGTGTGGGAGCCGAGATGAGGACAGCCAGCCGTCTGCGGACCGCGCACCCCGCCCTGTGGGCCGGCTGGGCCGCGCTCGCGGCCGGCGCGGTGCTGTGCGTCATCGGCTGGTACGGCGTCTCCGGCGAGCGGTTCGCCGAGCGCCAGGTGCCCTACCTCGCCTCCTGCACGATCCCGGGCGCCGCGCTGATCGTCGCCGGGGCGGTGCTGCTCGCGCACGGCCGCGGGCAGGTCGCCGCCGCGCGCGTGGAGGAGCTGTACGGACTGCTGGTGGACGCCGGACCCGCCGGTGCCGAGGAGACTGCCATGACGGCGACGGCGACGGCGCCGGTAGCGGTCAGCGGGGAGATGCGGATGGTGCCGGGTGGCACGCTGTGGCACCGCGCGGACTGCCCGCTGGTCGCGGGGAAGGCGGAGGCGGTGCCGGTGGACGCGAAGCTGCTGCGCGGCGGCGACCTGAGCGCGTGCCCGATCTGCGACCCGCCCGGGGACACCGGCTGATGTCCGCGCACCTGTCCATGTCCTCGTCCATGTCCTCGCTGACGTACGACCTGACGCTGGCCGGTCTGTCGGTCGGCGCCGCCGCCGCGCTCACCGGGGTCGGGCTGATCGTGACGTACCGGGCGACCGGGGTACTGAACTTCGCGCACGGGGCGATCGCGATGGTGTGCGCGTACGTGCTGCGGCAGTGCGTGGCCGGCTGGGGGTGGCCGCTGTGGCCGGCGGCGGTGCTGACGCTGATGGTGGTCGCGCCGGGCATCGGGGTGGTGCTGGAACGGTTCGTCTTCCGTCCGCTGTCGGTGCTGGGCGGCGACCCGGCGCAGACCCTGGTGGCGTCCATCGGGGTGTTCGTGCTGCTGGTGGGCGGGGCGGCGCTGGTGTGGGGGCAGGGGGCCCGCGACGACGCGCCGGACCTGGTGCCGGTCGAGCCGTGGGGGCAGCTGGCGGTGGCGCTGGTGCTGGCGGCGGCGGTCGGGGCGGTGACCCGCTGGACGCGGTTCGGGCGGGAGCTGCGGGCGGTCGTGGACGACCGGGGGCTGGCCGTGCTGGGCGGCGTGGACGCGGACCGGGTGGCGGCGGCGGGCTGGGCGTTCGGGTCGTTCACGGCGGGCCTGACGGGCGTGCTGCTGGCGCCGTACGTGCGGCTGGACCCGTACGGGCTGCCGCTGCTGGTGATGGAGGTGGTCGCGGTCGCGGTCGCCGCACGGATGCGCAGCCTGCCGGTGGCGGTCGGGGTGGCGCTGGCCGTCGGGGTGGCGCAGAGCCAGTTGACGCGGCTGCATCCGCAGGGGTGGGCGGCGCCGCTGGTGCAGGCGGTCGGCGCGAACCTGTTCGTGGTGGCGCTGCTGGTCGCCGCGCTGGTCCTGCCCGGGGTGGGGGCGCGGGACGCGCTGCCGCGCGCGGTCACCGCGCGGGTGCCGGAGCCGCCCGGGGCGTGGCTGGTGGCGGTGGTGCTGTTCCTGCTGCCGCTGGGCCTCGCCGGTTCCGACCTGCACACCGCGGTCCAGGTGCCGGCGCTCGGCGTGGTGCTGCTGTCGCTGGTGGTCGTCACCGGCCGCGGCGGGCAGATCTCCCTGGGGCAGGCGGCGTACGCGGGTCTGGGCGCCCTGTTCACTGCCCTGCTGGCGGCGGGCCGTTTCCCGGGGCTGCCGCAGGTGCCGGAACTGCCCGCCCTGGCCCTGTCCGTCCTCCTGGTCGCCCCCTTGGGGCTGCTGACGGGCCGGCCGGCGATCCACCGCCACGGCCTGGCGCTGGCGCTGGCGACGTTCGCGGTGGGCGTCGGGGTGAGCCGCTTCGTCTTCGCCCAGCCGTACGTCACGGCAGGCCTGTCGCTGGGCCGCCCGGCGGGCTTCGAGGGAGACCGCGCCTACTACGTCCTGGAACTGGCCCTCCTCTGCGCCGCTCTGCTGGCGGCAAGGCTGCTGCGCCGGGGCCGCACGGGCCGGGCGCTGGCGGCGCTGCGCGACGACGAGGCGGGGGCGTCGGCGGCGGGCGTCCGGGTGCCGTCGCTGAAGCTCCTGGCGTTCGTCGCGGGCGCCGCGCTGGCCGCGCTGGGCGGCGGCCTCCTCGGCATGGGCCTGCGCGCCTTCGACCCGGGGGCCTACGACCCCGTGCGCGGCCTGCTCTGGTTCGCGGCGGTCGTCGTCCTCGGCGCCGACAGCACACTGGGCGCCCTGGCCGCCGCGGCCCTGCTGGTCGGTCTGGACGCGGGCACCCGGGGCGGGGTGGCGGCGGCGACGCTCGGCGTCCTGACGGTCCTGGTGGGCCGCCTCCCGGAGGGCCCGTACGAGGCCCTGAGGGATGCGGCGAACCGCCTGCGCCCGCGGCAGCCGGCACGCCTCACGCCCCTGGGCACGGCGACCCGAGCCCGCGTGGCGAGGGCACGCGGGGGTGGCGTGGGAGGCATCGGAGGCGTGGCGGGCGGCGCAGGCGCAAGGCCCCGCCGGGCGGCAGCCGCCGACGGCGAGGAGCCCCGGCAGGGGCCACCCGCACCCGACAACGAAAGTTGCACGGGTGGTGCGGGTGGGAACCCGGACGCGGCCGAAGGCCGCGTGCCCACCCACGCCCCCGCACGGGACACCGCACCCGCACGACCCACCGCCCCGGCACCGGCCGGCACACCGATCCTCACCGCCCACCACCTCCACGCCCGCTACGCCGACTTCACCGCCCTCGCCGACGTGACCCTCACCCTGCACCCAGGCCAGGTCACGGCAGTGGTCGGCCCCAACGGCGCCGGAAAGACCACCCTCTTCCACTGCCTCGCGGGAACCCTGCGCCCGACCCACGGCCGCATCCTCTACCGGGGCCGGGACATCACCCACACCCCACCCCACACCCGCACCCGCCTCGGCATCGCCCGCACGTTCCAGCAACTGGCCGTCTTCCCGACCCTCACCGTCAACGACAACGTCCGCGTCGGCGCGGAACAGACCGCCACCCCCGACCCCACCGCCGCGGTCGACCGCACCCTCCACCTGCTCCACCTCGACGACCTCCGCACCCAACCAGCCGCAGCCCTCCCCACCGGCACCCTGCGCCGCGTGGAGCTGGCCCGCGCCCTCGCCGGCACCCCCCGCGTGCTGCTGCTGGACGAACCGGCCGCGGGTCTGGACGGCGCCGAGGTCGCGGCCCTGGCCCGGCTGCTCAGGGCGCTCGCCGCCGACGGCACCGCCCTGCTCGTCGTCGAGCACGACCTCGACCTGGTCGCCGGCCTCGCCGACGTCGTCCACGTGATGGCGGCGGGCCGTGTCGTCGCCTCGGGCCCGCCCGCCCGGGTCCTCACCGGGAGCACGCCGTGACCACCGTCGCCCTGCGCCACGCGCGCGTGCGCTACGGCCCCCTGGAGGCCCTGCACGGCGTCACGCTCGCCGCGCCCGGCCCCGGCCTGACCGTGCTGCTGGGCCGCAACGGCTCCGGCCGCAGCACCGTCCTGCGCGCCCTCGCCGGCACGGTGCCGCTGTCGGGCGGCGCGGTGCTGTGGGACGGCGTGGACGTGACCCGGCTGCCCGCCCACGAACGCGCCCGGCGCGGACTGTGCCTGGTCCCCGACCGGCAGGCCGTGTTCGGCTCGCTCACGGTGCGCGAGAACCTCGGCCTCACCGCACCGGACCCCGGCCCGGCCCTCGCCGCCTACCCGCAGCTGCGCCCGCTCCTCCCCCGCCGCGCCGGCACGCTCTCCGGCGGGGAGCAGCGCATGCTCGCCGTCTCCCGCGCCCTGCTGGCACGCGCGCGCGTGGTGCTGGTCGACGAGCCCGCCCAGGGCATGGCCCCGGCGGCGGCGGCACGGACGTACGAACTGCTGGCCCGTCTCGACGCCTGTGTGGTCCTCGCCGAGCAGCGGCTGCCGCCCGCCCTGCGCGGCCGGCGGGTGTTCGTGTACGAACTGAGCCGGGGCGCGGTCGTGTTCGCCGGCGAGGCAGGCGAACGGGAGCGCCGCCGCACGCCGCGACCCCGCCCGGTCGACGGACCGGACGGGGTCGGATCATGAACCCGCGGGCACGGGCTCAGAGTTCGAGGCGCTGCCCGGGCACGATGAGGTCGGGGTCGCCGCCGATGACGGCCCGGTTGGCGGCGTAGATCCGCTGCCAGCTGGTGCCGTGCCGGGCGGCGATGGTGCTGAGCGTGTCGCCCTCGCGGACGGTGTAGTCGCCGCGGGAGCTGCCGCGGTCGCTGCGGTCGCCGGACCGGGCCGGCGCCTCGGCGGGCTTCCAGGTGCCCGACTTCGTGGCCGACTTCTTCGTCGACGTCCCGGTCCCCGCGGCGCCGGAGGACGACTTCGACGACTTGCTCGCCGTACCGCCGCCGGATGCCTGGGGTGCGCTGCCGTACGCCCCGGCGCGGGCCGAGCAGACCGGCCAGGCGCCCCATCCCTGGGCGCGCTGGACCTTGGTGGCGACGGCGATCTGCTGGTCCCTGGAGGCCTGGTCGGCGGTCGGCGCGTAGGCCGTGCCGCCGTACGCGCGCCAGGTGGAGGCGGAGAACTGCAGCCCGCCGTAGTAGCCGTTGCCGGTGTTGATGTGCCAGTTGCCGCCGCTCTCGCACTGGGCGATGCGGTCCCACACTCCGCCGTCCGCCGCCGCGGCGTTGCCGGTCGCGGCGAGCAGGCCGAGGGGCGCGAGCAGCGCCGCCCCGGCGAGGACCGCCGTCGTACGGGTCTTCCGAGCGTTTCCGCGAGTGTTATCGGCACATTCGGACATGAAGTTCCCTCTCGAACAACTCGGGGTTCCCCAAGGCGGAGCGCCACCGGCGCGCAAGGACGCGTCGGTGTGCGCTCGCCCCGTCCGCCGTGGGTCGAACTGCTGGAAGCCGTGTGGTGGTGCGGTCGGCGGACGTACCCGAGCGGTGCTCGTTGCACACGGCGGAGGAATGTAGGGAGCCGGGCGGGCCGTCATCAACCAAGGGACGTTTCTTCCAGGCCAGTTCGCCGTTACCGCCGGTATCGGCGAATTTCGGTCACCCATTACATCCGGATATATCCGGATACGCTCTCACCGGATCCCGTTAAACCGTGACTCACTTCACCACGTCAACTTCCTTGACGCCGAACCCTTCTGACGGTGAGTGACCGATTCCGGGGCGGGGGTCACCGTGCGCTTCCAACGCTGGGATTCCGTTCCGCCGGGTGCGTGACTCCCACCACAGATCGCCCGTTGAGTCCTTCATGAGCCGGGGACCCTCCCGGCCTCGCCAACGCACCGCATCCCGAGGGAGCCACCCGTGCCGCGCATGCTCGACGTCAGCGACGAGGTACGTGCCGAGATCGGCGACGAAGAAGCCGACCGGCTGCTCGCCGGAGACAACGCCCCCGGCAGTTACGACTGCACCTCCTGCCGCACCCCCGGCGACTCCGAGCGCGAGCCCACCAGCACCGTGCTGTTCATCGGCGACGAGACCGCCGTGCTCGCCTTCGCCCACGCGGGCTGCCTGCCCTCGCAGGTCGTCCAGGTCACCGAGGCGCAGCTCCAGGGCGCCGTCCGCTCCATCGGCGGGGACATCGCCCCCGCGGCCGCCGCCCCGGCGGTGACCGAGCCCGAGAAGTCCGTCCCCGAGCAGGCCGTGCTCGGCGTCACCAGCGGACTCGTGCTGATCGCCGGGGAGTTGCACCCGGCCCTGGTCGTCGAGCCCACCGCCCCGATCGTGCGGCCCGGCACGACCGGCGCCGGCGACGACTTCCTGCCGCTGCTGATCGAGCAGGGGTTCATGCCGATGACCGAGCTGACCGGCGTACCGCCGGTGCTGCACGGCTGGTCGGTGCTGCTCGCCATGGGCCAGCTGCACGCGGTGCTCCAGCCGGGCCCCGACGGCGGCCAGCC
The DNA here is from genome assembly GCF_014656055.1 of Streptomyces griseosporeus. GTDB lineage: Bacteria > Actinomycetota > Actinomycetes > Streptomycetales > Streptomycetaceae > Streptomyces > Streptomyces griseosporeus. The sequence continues at coordinate 40,612 of NZ_BNBR01000007.1, read as the reverse complement.
GGTGGCCTGGTGGCAGGCCCACCAGCCGCTCCAGGTCACCGAGGGCTGGCGGGCCGCCGCCAACAAGCACCAGCAGGTGCTGATGTACGCGGCCCCGGTCGGCTCCATCGGCCGCCAGCCGCGCGAGGACCTGCTGCGCGACGCGCTGGACAAGGCGGCGGCGAACGGGAAGCTGGTGGCCGCCGCGCTGCCGCTCGCGGGCACCTGAGGACCCGCCCCGGGCCCGCCGAACCAGGCCGCGGGGCCGCATCCTTCGGCGCGCCGGCGTCGTTTGGCTGTACGTGCACACCTACGACGCCCCCCGCCGCCAGGACCCCCTGGGCAGCCCATCGGCCACGCCGATCTACGACGCGCTCTACGCCGAGTACGTCAAGTCCTTCCGTACGCTGCCGGGTGACCGCAGCGGTGAGGAGGAGCTGGGGTTCAGCGCCTTCGGGCACAACCCGTACCGGCCGGCCCCGCCGACCGGCTCCGGTTCCTACAGCGCGTACAGCGTGGGCGCGTTCACCGCGCGGCAGCAGTCGCAGTGGCAGCGCGTGGGGCACATCGGACCGCAGGGCTCGGGCACGCACCACGTCCCGGCCGCGCTGCCGCCCGGCCGGCGCGGCGACGGCTGACCCGGTCCGTGGCAGCGGAAAAGGGCGGTCCCTCCGGGAGGGACCGCCCTTTCGGCTGACCGCGACGCCCCAGCGGCGACGCGGCTGCTACTTCCTCTTCGCGCCGCGCTTCTCCCGCACCCGCACGGAGATGTGGATCGGCGTCCCCTCGAAGCCGAACTCCTCGCGCAGGCGGCGCTCGATGAAGCGCCGGTAGCCGGCCTCGATGAAGCCGGAGGCGAACAGCACGAACCGGGGCGGCTTGGTGCCGGCCTGGGTGCCGAAGAGGATGCGCGGCTGCTTGCCGCCGCGGATCGGGTGCGGGTGGGCGGCGACCAGCTCGCCGAGGAAGGCGTTCAGGCGGCCCGTGGGTACGCGGGTCTCCCAGCCGGCCAGCGCGGTCTCGATCGCCGGGACCAGCTTCTCCATGTGGCGGCCGGTGCGCGCGGAGACGTTGACCCGGGGCGCCCAGGAGACCTGGCCCAGCTCGGTCTCGATCTCCCGCTCCAGGTAGTAGCGGCGCTCTTCGTCGAGGGTGTCCCACTTGTTGAAGGCGAGGACGATCGCGCGGCCCGCCTCGACGGCCATGGTGACGATGCGCTGGTCCTGGACGGAGATGGACTCGGAGGCGTCGATCAGGATGACCGCGACCTCGGCCTTCTCCACGGCGGCGGCCGTGCGCAGCGAGGCGTAGTAGTCGGCGCCCTGCTGGAGGTGGACGCGCTTGCGGATGCCCGCCGTGTCGACGAACTTCCAGGTCACGCCGCCCAGTTCGATCAGCTCGTCGACCGGGTCGCGGGTGGTGCCGGCGAGTTCGTTGACGACGACGCGCTCCTCGCCGGCCACCTTGTTCAGCAGCGAGGACTTGCCGACGTTCGGGCGGCCGATCAGCGCGATGCGGCGCGGGCCGCCGAGCCCGGCGCCGCCGAAGGACTGCTCGGGCGCCTCGGGCAGCGCCTCCAGGACGGCGTCCAGCATGTCGCCGGTGCCGCGGCCGTGCAGCGCGGAGACGGGGTGCGGCTCGCCCAGGCCGAGGTTCCACAGGTAGGCCGCGTCGGCCTCGCCGCTCGGGCCGTCGACCTTGTTGGCGCACAGTACGACGGGCTTGCCGGCCTTGCGCAGCAGCCGTACGACGGCCTCGTCGGTGTCGGTGGCGCCGACCTTGGCGTCGACGACGAAGACGACCGCGTCGGCGGCGTCGATGGCGAACTCGGCCTGCGCGGCCACGGAGGCGTCGATGCCGAAGACGTCCTGCTCCCAGCCGCCGGTGTCGACGACCTTGAAGCGGCGGCCCGCCCACTCGGCCTCGTAGGTGACGCGGTCGCGGGTGACGCCGGGCTTGTCCTCGACGACGGCCTCGCGGCGGCCGATGATCCGGTTGACGAGAGTCGACTTGCCGACATTGGGGCGGCCGACGACGGCGAGCACCGGCAGCGGGCCGTGGCCGGCCGCCTCGATCGCGCCCTCGACGTCCTCCAGGTCGAAGCCCTCTTCCGCGGCGAGCTCCATGAACTCCGCGTACTCGGCGTCGCCGAGCGCCCCGTGATCGTGCTCGTGCGCGTCCGAGCCGTCGGGCTGGATGTGGTCGTTCATGAAGTCCGTACCTCGTCGTTCATTCGTGGTGATCGGTGGACCGGCCCGACATGTCCGGCTGATCCACTACTCAGTGTGGCCTAGCGCCCGGTGAGGCGCCTGGCGTTTTCCAGGTGGCGGGTGAGCTGCTTCTGGATGCGTTCGGTGGCCTCGTCCAGGGCCTTGCGGGTGCGCCGGCCGCTTCCGTCGCCCGCCGCGAAGGGGTCGCCGAAGACGACGTCGACGCGGGAGCGCAGCGGGGGCAGCGCCTTTATCAACCGTCCGGGCCGGTCGGAACTTCCCAGGACGGCCACGGGCACGATGGGCGCGCCGCTGCGGACCGCGAAGTAGGCGAGCCCGGCCCGCAGCGAGGCGAAGTCGCCCTCGCCGCGGGTGCCCTCCGGGAAGATCCCGAGGACCCCGCCGGCCGTGAGGACGTCGAGGGCCTGCGTGATCGCCGTGCGGTCGGCGGTCGTCCGGTCCACCTTCAGCTGGCCGATGCCGGTCAGGAAGGGGTCGAGCGGCCCGACGAACGCCTCCTTCTTGATCAGGAAGTGCACGGGCCGGGGTGCCACGCCCATGACCATGGGGCCGTCGATGTTGTGGGAGTGGTTGACGGCGAGGATGACCGGCCCGCTCGCCGGTACCCGCCAGGCGCCGAGCACCCGCGGACGCCACAGCCCGTACATCAGGCCGACGCCGATGCGCCGCCCGATGTCGGCGCCACGCTCCGAGGCTTGTGTCACTTCCCTGCCCGCTTCTCCTCGACGAGGGTGACGACACACTCGATGACCTGCGCCAGCGTGAGGTCGGTGGTGTCGACCTCCACGGCGTCGTCGGCCTTGGCCAGCGGGGAGGTCTTGCGGCTGGAGTCGGCCGCGTCCCGCTTGAGCAGCGCCTCGCGGGTGGAGTGCAGGTCGGCGCCCTTCAGCTCGCCGCTGCGACGGGCGGCGCGGGCCTCCGGCGAGGCGGTGAGGAAGATCTTCAGGTCGGCGTCGGGCAGCACGGTCGTACCGATGTCACGGCCCTCGACGACGATGCCGTGCTCCGCGCCGGCCGCGATGGAGCGCTGCAGCTCGGTGATCCGGGCCCGCACCTCGGGGACCGCGCTGACCGCGCTGACCTTGGAGGTGACCTCCTGGGTGCGGATCGGGGCGGAGACGTCGGTGCCGTCGACGGTGATCGTCGGGGCGTTCGGGTCCGTACCGGAGACGATCTCCGGCTTGCCGGCCACGGCGGCGATCGCCGACGGGTCGTCGATGTCGATGCCGTTGGTCACCATCCACCAGGTGATCGCCCGGTACTGGGCACCGGTGTCCAGGTAGCTCAGGCCGAGCTGGGCGGCCACGGCCTTGGACGTGCTCGACTTGCCCGTGCCGGAGGGGCCGTCGATGGCGACAATCACGGGCTGGGCGGCGCCGTTTTCCACGGGGGGACACCTTCCTGGTGCGCTGCGGTGGTGGGGTGCGGGACGCCAGGCCCGTAAGGAGGGCGCCCCGCACAAGGTTACTGGCTCGCCGGAGGCCCCCCTACTGGCGGAGGGCCCAGCCGCGCTCACGCAGGGCGGCGGTCAGCACCGGTGCCGCCTTCGGTTCCACCATCAGCTGCACCAGACCGGCCTGCTGCCCGGTGGCGTGCTCGATGCGTACGTCCTCGATGTTGACGCCCGCCATGCCCGCGTCGGCGAAGATCCGGGCGAGCTGGCCGGGCTGGTCGTCGATGAGGACGGCCACGACCTCGTACGTCCGCGGAGCGCTGCCGTGCTTGCCGGGTACCCGGATCTGCCCGGCGTTGCCGCGCCGCAGCACGTCCTCGATGCCGGAGGTGCCCTCGCGGCGCTTGGACTCGTCGGAGGACTGCAGCGCCCGCAGCGCCCGCACGGTCTCCTCCAGGTCGGCGGCGACGTCGGTGAGCAGGTCGGCGACCGGCCCGGGGTTGGCGGAGAGGATGTCGATCCACATGCGCGGGTCGGAGGCGGCGATGCGGGTCACGTCCCGGATGCCCTGTCCGCACAGCCGTACGGCGGCCTCCTCGGCGTTCTCCAGGCGGGCGGCGACCATGCTGGAGACCAGGTGGGGCATGTGGGAGACGAGGGCGACGGCGCGGTCGTGGGCGTCGGCGTCCATGACGACCGGCACGGCCCGGCAGTGCGAGACCAGCTCCAGGGCGAGGTTCAGCGCCTCGGTGTCGGTGTCCCGGGTGGGGGTGAGCACCCAGGGCCGGCCCTCGAACAGGTCGCCGGTGGCGGCCAGCGGGCCGGACTTCTCCCGGCCGGACATGGGGTGGCTGCCGATGTACGACGACAGGTCGAGGCCGAGGGCCTCCAGCTCACGGCGCGGGCCGCCCTTGACGCTGGCCACGTCGAGGTAGCCGCGGGCCACCCCGCGGCGCATGGCGTCGGCGAGCACGGCGGCCACGTGGGCGGGCGGGGCGGCGACGATCGCCAGGTCGACGGAGCCCTCGGGGGCCTCGTCGGTGCCGGCGCCGAGGGCGGCGGCGGTACGGGCCTGCTCGGGGTCGTGGTCGGCGAGGTGGACGGTCACCCCGCGCTGGGCCAGGGCGAGGGCGGCGGAGGTGCCGATCAGGCCGGTGCCGATGACGAGTGCGGTCCTCACTGGGCGATGTCCTTACGGAGAGCGGCCGCGGCGCCGAGGTAGACGTGCGCGATGTCCGCGCGGGGCTTGTCGGACTCGATGTGCGCGAGGACCCGCACGACGCGGGGCATGGCGCCCTCGATGTCGAGTTCCTGCGCGCAGATCAGCGGCACGTCGGTGATGCCGAGCTTGCGGGCGGCGGCGGCCGGGAAGTCGCTGTGCAGGTCGGGCGTGGCCGTGAACCAGATGCTGATCAGGTCGTCGGTGGTCAGCCCGTTCCGCTCCAGAAGGGCGGTGAGCAGGGCTCCGACCTGCTCGTCCATGTGCCCGGCCTCGTCCCGTTCGAGTTGGACGGCGCCCCGCACCGCTCGTACCGCCACGGCGTCGCTCCTTGCTGGTTGCGCGCGTGTCCACGCGTCTCGGCTCTACGGCCGTCCAGCCTAGTCAGCCCGCGGGGGACCGGTACGCGGCGCCCGCCTCCTGAGACACCGGCGCTCCGGGCCGCTGCGGCCGGCACGCCTCCTCCGGGGATGCGGTCCGGGGTACGTCGCCCCCGGGGTCGGCTACCGGTCCCAGAGCGCCCCGAGCGCGACCAGCTCGCCGTGGTACTCGATGCGGTCCGCCCACTCGGCCGGCCAGGCGTCCGGGCCGAGCCAGGCGCCCGCGAAGGCGCCGGTCAGGCAGGCGATGGAGTCGGAGTCGCCCTTGGTGCAGGCGGCGCGGCGCAGCGCGGTCAGCGGTTCGTCGGGGAAGAGCAGGAAGCACAGCAGGCCGGTGGCCAGGGCCTCCTCGGCGATCCAGCCGTCGCCGGTGGCCAGGCACGGGTCGGTCTCCGGGGAGACGGTCCGCGCCGCACGCTGCAGCCGCTCCAGGACGGCCAGGCACTCGTCCCAGCCGCGGGCGATGAAGTGCTCGGGGCTCGGGTCCTGGCTGCGGGTCCACAGGTCGCCGAGCCAGGTGTGGTCGTAGTGGGTGCGGTGGTCGAGGGCGTAGGACCGGAGCAGTCCGACCAGGCCGGTCGGGTCGGCGCCCTGGGCGAGCAGCCGTACGGCGTGGGCGGTGAGGTCGGAGGCGGCGAGCGCGGTGGGGTGGCCGTGGGTGAGGGCGGACTGCAACTGGGCGGCGCCGGAGCGCTGTTCGTCGCTGAGGCCGGGCACGAGGCCGATCGGGGCGACGCGCATGTTGGCGCCGCAGCCCTTGGAGTGGATCTGGCTGGCGTCCTGCCAGCGGCGGGTGTCGTCGCCGAGCAGGTGGCAGGCGGTGAGGCAGGTGTTGCCGGGGGCGCGGTTGTTGTCCGGGGAGTGCAGCCAGTCCACGAACTCCTCCCGCACGGGCCGCTCCAGCCGCTTGGGGGCGAGGCTGCCGCGGTCCATGGCGGTGCGCAGGCCGCGGCCGAGGGCGAGGGTCATCTGGGTGTCGTCGGTGACGATCGCCGGCCGGGGCAGCTCCATCTCCCGCCAGGGTCCGCACTTGGCGAGGATCGACGGCACGTCGTTGAACTCGGTCGGAAAGCCGAGCGCGTCACCGAGGGCGAGGCCCAGGAGAGCGCCGGTGGCGGCCTGTTTGCGCACGGTGGTGGTCATGCGGGGCGTCCTTCCCGGGACGGTCGGAGCAGCGGCGGGTGCAGTCCGGCGGCCTCGCCGGCGCGGTAGAGGGCGGCGGGCTTGCCGCGACCGGAGGTGAGGCGGGCGGCGCCGGGGACGGGTTCGACGAAGCCGGGCGAGGCGAGCACCTTGCGCCGGAAGTTGGGCTTGTCCAGGCGGGTCCCCCACACCGCCTCGTAGACCTGCTGGAGCTCGCCGAGGGTGAACTCGGGCGGGCAGAAGGCGGTCGCGAGGCTGGTGTACTCCAGCTTGGCGCCGACGCGTTCACGGGCGTCGGCGAGGATCCGGTCGTGGTCGAAGGCGAGCGGCCCGGCGCTGTCGTACGGCGTCCAGCGGGCCTGCGCCGCGTCGGAGCCGCCGTGGGCCTCGGGGGCGTCGGGCAACAGGGCGGTGAAGGCGACGGAGACGACCCGCATCCGGGGGTCGCGGCCGGGCTCGCTGTAGGTGCGCAGCTGCTCCAGGTGCAGTCCGGAGACGTCGCTCAGGCCGGTCTCCTCGGCGAGTTCACGCCGGGCGGCCGTCTCCGCGGACTCGTCGGGCAGCAGGAAGCCGCCGGGCAGCGCCCACTGTCCGGCGTACGGCTCCTGGCCGCGCTGGACGAGCAGGACGTGCAGCGCGCCCGCGCGCAGGGTGAGGACGGCGAGGTCGACGGTGACGGCGAAGGGCTCGTAGGCGTGCTTGTCGTAGCCCAGCACGACGACCACCCCCTTTCATAGTCAGAGTGACTATAAAAGGGGGTGGTGTGCCGGCACAAGCGGCTTCTACAGATCGACTTCCTTCATCAGCATGCCGACCTCGGTGTTGGACAGCCGGCGCAGCCAGCCCGACTTCTGGTCGCCCAGGGTGATGGGGCCGAAGGCGGTGCGCACCAGCTTCTCGACGGGGAAGCCGGCCTCGGCCAGCATGCGGCGCACGATGTGCTTGCGGCCCTCGTGCAGGGTGACCTCGACGAGGTAGTTCTTGCCGGTCTGCTCGACGACCCGGAAGTGGTCCGCGCGGGCGTAGCCGTCCTCCAGCTGGATGCCGTCCTTCAGCCGCTTGCCCAGGTCGCGCGGGATGGGGCCGACGATGGCGGCGAGGTAGGTCTTCTTCACGCCGTACTTGGGGTGGGTCAGCCGGTGCGCCAGCTCGCCGTGGTTGGTGAGCAGGATGACACCCTCGGTCTCGGTGTCGAGGCGGCCGACGTGGAAGAGCCGGGTCTCGCGGTTGGTGACGTAGTCACCGAGGCACTGGCGGCCCTCCGGGTCCTCCATGGTGGAGACGACACCGGCCGGCTTGTTCAGCACGAAGAACTGGTAGCGCTGGGTGGCGACGGTCAGCCCGTCGACCTTGATCTCGTCCTTCTCCGGGTCGACCCGCTTGCCCTGCTCGGTGACGATCTCGCCGTTCACCTCGACCCTGGCCTGGTCGATCAGCTCCTCGCAGGCGCGCCGGGAGCCGAAGCCGGCGCGGGCGAGGACCTTCTGCAGGCGCTCGCCCTCCTGCTCGGCGCCGGGGAAGGTCTTCGGCAGCTTGACGTCCTTCTTGCCCGCGTACCGCTCGCGGTTGCGCTCCTCGATCTGCGCCTCGTACTCCCGCGGGCGCGCCGGGGCCGTACGGCCGCGCTGCTGGGGCTTCTTGGCGCCGCTCTGCGGGCCGCCCTTGGCACCGCCGCGCGCGGAGGCCCCGCGCCCGGACTTCGGGCCGTCCTTGGTGGCGCCGGGACCCACGTCGTAGCGGCGCTCCTCGGGGCGGGGCTTGCGGGGGCGGCCCTGCCCCTGCTTCTGGTCCCTGTCGTTGCCGGCCCCGCGGTAGTTACCGCGCCCGCCGCTCTTGCCGCTGCTTCGCATCAAAGTTCCGTCTGGTCGTCTTCGTCGTCGTCGGTGCCCCGGGTGGCCCGGAGCGGACCCGGCGCGTCATCGGGAGCGTCCGGGTCGAACGACGGCACCCCTTCCTGGGTCTCGGCCTCGATCGCCTCCGCCTCCGGGAGGAAGGGCGCGAGCTCCGGGAGCTCGTCCAGACCTCGCAGGCCCATCCGCTCCAGAAAGTAGTTCGTCGTCCTGTACAGGATCGCACCTGTTTCGGGTTCCGTGCCCGCCTCCTCGACCAGACCGCGCTGGAGGAGGGTGCGCATCACGCCGTCGCAGTTGACTCCGCGCACCGCCGAGACGCGGCTGCGGCTGACCGGCTGGCGGTAGGCGACGACCGCCAGGGTCTCCAGGGCCGCCTGGGTGAGGCGGGCGGTCTGTCCGTCCAGGACCAGTTTCTCCACGGCGGCGGCGTACTCGGGGCGGGTGTAGAACCGCCAGCCGCCCGCCACGTACCGCAGCTCGAAGCCGCGGCCCTGGGTGGCGTACTCGTCGGCCAGCTCGCGCAGCGCGTCGGCGATCCGGCGCCGGGGCCGTTCCAGGATCCTCGCGAGGTGTTCCTCGCCGGCGGGCTCGTCGACGACCATGAGGACGGCCTCCAGCGCCGGCTTGAGGTCGAGGTCGCCGACGGACCGCGTCCCGGCGGGGGCCTCGGCTGCGGGGTCGCTCAGGGCGGCGGGTTCGCTCACGGCTTCTTCTCCTCCCCGGCCTTCTCCGGCGGCCGGTCGAACTCGTCGGTCACCCTCGGCTGGGCGTCCCCTTCCCCGCCGGTCCAGCGCACGAGCAGGTCCCCGAGGGCGGTCTCCTGCTCCAGGGCGACGGCCTTCTCCCGGTACAGCTCCAGCAGCGCCAGGAAGCGGGCGACGACGGTGAGGGTGTCGTCGGTGTCCTCGACCAGGGCCCGGAAGCTGGCCTCGCCCAGCTCCTTCAGGCGGGCGACGACGATCCCGGCCTGCTCCTGCACGCTGACCAGCGGGGCGTGGATGTGGTCGACGTACACCTGGGGTTTCGGCTTGGGCTGCATCGCCTTGACGGCGAGCCTCGCGAACCCTTCCGGGCCGATGCTGATGACGACCTCGGGCAGCAGGTCGGCGTGCTGGGGTTCGAGTCCGACGGTACGGGGATAGCGCCGGGCCTCGTCGTCCAGCCGCCGGCTGAAGATGTCGGCGATCTGCTTGTACGCGCGGTACTGCAGCAGCCGCGCGAAGAGCAGGTCCCGCGCCTCCAGCAGCGCCAGGTCGGCCTCGTCCTCGACCTCGGCGGCGGGCAGCAGCCGGGCGGCCTTGAGGTCGAGCAGGGTGGCGGCGACGACGAGGAACTCGGTGGTCTCGTCGAGGTCCCAGTCCGGTCCCATCGCCCGGATGTACGCCATGAACTCGTCGGTCACCCTGGACAGCGCGACCTCGGTGACGTCCAGCTTGTGCTTGGCGATCAGCTGCAACAGCAGATCGAACGGCCCCTCGAAGTTGGCGAGCCGCACCTTGAACCGCCCGTCGGCGTCCCCTCCGCCGTCGGCGGACGCGGCGTCACCCTCGACCGACCCGGTGGGTGGGGTCACGGTCGCCGCCGTCGGGGGCCCGGCTTGCTCGTCCTCCGCCGGTACGGCCGCCGCCTCGGCGGACACGTCCGTCCCGCCGGCCTCCGGCTCCGTCCCCGCCGAGGCACCGTCGGGGCCAGGCTCGGCCACCTCGGGCGCCGGGCCCGGCAGGGCATCCTCCCCGGCGGGCTCAGGCTCAGGCATCGGTGCCGGCTCCTGCTCCGGCTCCGGCAGACCCTGCTGTCCCGCATCCGGCTCGGCGCGGTCCGGGGCGGTGCCCGGCCCCCGGCCGAGGGCGCGGCGGCGGGCGGGCTGGGGGCCCGGGGCCGGCCGGCCGTCGGAGGCGGAGGCGTCGTACGAGGTCATGGCCCCGGCAGGGTACCGCTAGGTCCCGTCGCCGGACGTGCGTCGCCCGACGGCAGGGCGGGTCGCGCGGCGCTCGGCGCGCGTGCTCCCGGCGTGCCTGTGGAGACGCGGCACCGGGGTGACCCGAAAAGACAGGCTCTAGCGGCCCCGCAGCCGCCGTACGAGGATGCTGGCGTCCCCGCGGGTCTCCAGGTCGGCGAGGACGACGGCGACGGCCTCGCGGACGATGCGACCGCGGTCCACGGCCAGGCCGTGCTCGCCGCGCAGCACCAGCCGGGCGTGTTCGAGGTCCATGAGCTCCTCGGCGGAGACATAGACGGTGATCTTCTCGTCGTGCCGCTCGCGCCCGCTGGGCCGCCGCGTGGCGGCCCGTCCCCGCCGGCGCGGCTGCGCGGCGGTGGCAGAACCTTCCTGCGCGGACTGCGCGCCCTGCGCGGACGCCGCGGACTGCTGTGCCGACTGGCGTCGCGCCGACCGCTCGGCCGCCGTCCCCCGGCTGCGCGACTCGCCCGCGACGGCCGGCTCGGCGTCGACCGCCACGTGCTCCGCGCCGTCGCCGTCACCGGCCTGCGCGGGCACGGACTGCGGCGCGTCGTCCGGCACGGCGGCCGCGACGGCGTCGCCCTCCCCCGCGGGAGCGGGCACCCGGGCCTCGCCGTTGGGCGCCCGCCGGGGCGTGGACGGCTGGAGCGCCATCCCCCCTGTCGTACGGAAGAGTTCGTCGGCCCCCGGCAGACTCACTCGGCGTGACACCGGGCGAGCACCTCCCTGGCGAGCTGGCGGTAGGCGGCGGCACCGACGGAGTTGGAGGCGTACGTGGTGATCGGCTCGCCGGCGACCGTGGTCTCCGGGAAGCGCACCGTGCGGCCGATGACCGTGTGGTACACGTGGTCGTCGAACGCCTCGACCACACGGGCCAGCACCTCGCGGCTGTGGACCGTGCGCGAGTCGTACATCGTGGCGAGGATGCCGTCGAGCTCCAGGTCGGGGTTGAGCCGCTCCTGGACCTTCTCGATCGTCTCGGTCAGCAGCGCGACACCGCGCAGCGCGAAGAACTCGCACTCCAGCGGCACGATCACCTTGTGCGCGGCCGTCAGCGCGTTGACCGTGAGCAGGCCGAGCGAGGGCTGGCAGTCGATGACGATGAAGTCGTAGTCCGGCAGCAGCGGCTTGAGCGCGCGCTGCAGCGTGGACTCGCGCGCGACCTCGCTGACCAGCTGGACCTCGGCCGCCGACAGGTCGATGTTGCTGGGCAGCAGGTCCATGTTGGGGACCGCGGTCTTCAGCAGGACCTCGTCGGCCGACATGCCCCGCTCCATGAGCAGGTTGTAGACGGTGAGGTCGAGCTCCATCGGGTTGACACCGAGACCCACCGACAGCGCGCCCTGCGGGTCGAAGTCCACGAGCAGCACGCGCCGGCCGTACTCCGCGAGCGCGGCACCCAGGTTGATGGTCGACGTCGTCTTGCCGACGCCGCCCTTCTGGTTGCACATCGCGATGATCTTCGCGGGGCCGTGGTCGGTCAGCGGGCCCGGGATCGGGAAGTACGGCAGCGGCCGCCCGGTCGGACCGACGCGCTCGCGGCGCTGGCGGGCGGCGTCGGGCGCGAGCGTGGCCGCGTACTCGGGGTCGGGCTCGTACTCGGCGTCGGGGTCGTAGAAGTGCCCTTCGGGCAGTTCGTCGTAGTCGGCGAAGTGGTTGTGGGGCGCGCCACTTCCGTCGCCGGCCATGGCGTTCACGTGTTGGCCATCCATGCTCTGGTGTGCTGTCTGAGCCATGTGGGGGCTGGCTTGGCTCTGGTGGGCTGCGAAGGTGCGGACAGCGACGGAGCCGACAGCCTGTAGCCCCGTGGAGCCCTGCCCCCGCGTAGGCATTCCTGGTTGACCACCCCCGGGAGAAAATGTCGACTCATTCACAAGTCGTCTTACCTCCTTGGTGACCAGGAAACTTCTAGACAAGGTCAGCGTGGCACCATGCCGACGGTTGGCGACTCTATGGCGTGTCGGGCGTCCGCAGCAACACAATCACCCGGACCCGGCCCGATGTGTCGGCAATGAAACATCCCGCTGTCAAGGGCGTACGGCCGTCGCACAGCAGGTTTCACCGGTGTGCGAATCGGTTGAAGGGATACGTTCGAGGCGAGTTGACCGAGCGTCGCAAAGTGACCATACACACATCCGGCCGGACCTTGTCGGGCAAGGTCCGGCCGGTTGCGCGGGGTTGACGACCTCTGTTGACGAATCGCCTTTTGCGCGGAGTCGACTTGATCCCGTCGGTCAGCCGAGCAGGCTCTCCAGCTCGACGTGCTCCAGGCCGTGGGCCTCGGCGACCTCCTTGTAAACGACCTTGCCGTCATGGGTGTTGAGACCCTTGGCGAGCGCGGGGTCACGGCGCAGCGCCTCGACCCAGCCGTTGTTGGCGAGCGAGACGATGTACGGCAGCGTCGCGTTGGTGAGGGCGTTGGTGGAGGTGTTCGGCACCGCGCCGGGCATGTTGGCGACGCAGTAGAAGACCGAGTCGTGGACCTTGAAGGTCGGCTCGGCGTGCGTGGTCGGGTGCGAGTCCTCGAAGCAGCCGCCCTGGTCGATCGCGATGTCGACAAGGACACTTCCGGGCTTCATCCGGGACACCAGTTCGTTGGTGACCAGCTTCGGGGCCTTGGCTCCCGGGATGAGCACGGCGCCGATGACGAGGTCGGCGTCCAGGACGGCCTTCTCCAGCTCGAAGGAGTTGGACATGATCGCCTTGACCTTCGTGCCGAAGATCTTGTCGGCCTCGCGCAGCTTGTTGATGTCGCGGTCGAGCAGGGTCACGTCGAAGCCCATGCCGACGGCGATCTGGGTGGCGTTCCAGCCGGAGACGCCGCCGCCGATCACGACGGCCTTGGCCGGGGTGACGCCGGGGACGCCGCCGGGCAGCACGCCGCGGCCGCCGGCCGCGCGCATCAGGTGGTAGGCGCCGACCTGCGGGGCCAGGCGGCCCGCGACCTCGGACATCGGGGCGAGCAGCGGCAGGGAGCGGTTGGGCAGCTCGACGGTCTCGTAGGCGATGGCCGTGGTGCCGGACTCGACGAGCGCGTCCGTGCACTCCTTGGAGGCGGCCAGGTGCAGGTAGGTGAAGAGCGTCTGGTCCTTGCGGAGGCGGTGGTACTCCTCGGCGATGGGCTCCTTGACCTTCAGCAGCAGGTCGGCGGTGGCCCAGACCTCGTCGGCCGTGTCCAGGATCGCGGCGCCGGCGGCGACGTACTCGGCGTCCGTGATCGAGGAGCCGACGCCGGCGCCGCGCTCGATGACGACCTGGTGGCCGTTGCGCACCAGCTCGTGCACGCCGGCGGGGGTGATGGCCACCCGGAACTCGTTGTTCTTGACCTCGCGGGGGATGCCGACCTTCACGTCGATCACGGTCCTTGGCTCAGGGGAATGTAGTGCATGACAGACATACCCCGGCATGCACGGACAGACCGGGCACACCGGGAGACACCGCAGGAGAACGTGCGGCAGAGCCAGTTTAATGAAGGCGTTCCGGCTGTCTAGCCTTTCATTGCATCAATCTTCGCCGGATGCACTACGGATTTCGCAGGCCTGAGTGCCCTCTTCCGGCTCTGGCTCGCTCTCCTGGGCCTCCTCTCCCAGCATGCGCTCGGCCGTGCCGCGATGGAGAGTGGCCGTGGCCGGGTCGCCGAGGTGGTCCAGCGTGTCGGCCAGCCGCAGGTGCAGCGCGGCCTGGAGCCGCACGTCCTCGGCGCGCCGCGCCCACTCCACCGCCTCCCGGCAGGTGCGCAGCGACTCCTCGGGCCGCCCGGCGTACTCCTGCACCCGCGCCAGCTCGCTCAACGCCCGCGCCTGCGCGGCCACATCACCGCTCCTGCGGTGGGCGGCGACGGCCGCCCGCCAGTTGCGCTGCGCCTCGCCGTACCGGCCCGCGTAGGTGTGCGCGGCGCCGATCCGGCCGTACAGCCGGGCGGCGTCCGCCTGCTCGTCCCGGGCCAGCCGCTGGACCAGGGCGCGGCCGAACCAGTCGGCGGCCCGGTCGTAGTCCCCCAGCTCCAGGTACGCGCCGCCTACGGATTCCATCGCGCGGCCGGTCGCGTACGGGTCGTCCGCGCGGCGCCCGGCGTCCAGAGCCGCGCGATAACGCGTCAGCGCCTCGGCCGTCCGGCCGGTGCGGGCGTCGAGATCGGCCAGGTTCAGCAGGGCCGCGGCCTGCTCCCGGTGCAGTCCGCGCCGCTCGGCCACGTCCAGGACGAGCCGGTGGACGCCGTACAGGTCGGGTGCGGCGGCCTGGGTGCCGAAGTGCGCGACCATGGCCCTGACCAGCTGCGACATCAGCCGCCTTGCCAGGGTGTCCAGCTCCCCGTCGGCGACGGCGAGCCGCGCGGCGGCCAGCAGGGCGGGCCGGCGCACGCGCAGCCACTCCTCGGCCGCCCGCGGGCTCGGGAAGCGCAGCGAGCGGGGCAGCCCCTGGAGCCTCTCGCGGGCGTCGGGGTTGTCGGTCTCGGTGATCGCACGGCAGGACTGCAGCAGCCGCACGGTCCGCTCCAGCATCCGCGCCCGGGCCAGCTGCAGCTCGCCCGGCCGGTCCTGGGTCTCGGTGAGGCCCTTGAGCAGGGGGTGCAGACAGCCGGGCACCTCGTACTCGGGCAGCGGCGAGTCCACGGCGCGCAGCAGGCCGAGGGCGACGAAGTCGTCCAGGGTGGTGCGGGCCCCGCTGACCGAGCAGCCGGCCAGCGCGGAGGCGGTGTGCGGGTCGACGTACCCGGCGGGGGCCAGGGCGAGCAGTCGCAGTATCCGGGCGGCGGGGGCGGGCAGCGCGGTGTAGGCGAGCCGGAAGACCCGGGACAGCGTGGTGCCCTCGTCGCTCTCGGCGCGCAGCTGCTTGGCGAGGTCGGCGACGGCGGCCTTGGGCCGGGCGGCGAGCCAGCCGCCGGCCAGCATCAGCGCGGCCGGCTGGGCCTGGCACGCCTCGACCAGGCCCTCGGCGGCCCGCGGATCGACGGTGACCCGCACCGAGCCGGTGTGCCCCGACAGCAGTTCCACCGCCGACTTGGTGTCCAGCCCGCCCAGGGTGCAGGGCCGCACGTCGGCGATGCCGGTGAGCGGGCCCGCCGAGACGGCGACGACCAGGCAGTCGGGGTTCTCCGGCAGCAGGGCGTCGACCTGCTCGGCGCCGGCCGCGTCGTCGAGCAGCAGCAGCGCCTTGCGGTCGCCGAGGGCCTCGCGCAGCTCGGCGGACAGGTCGTCCTCGCCGGCCCCGGGCGGCACCGGCAGCTCCAGCGCGGCGAGCAGCTCGCGGGCGGCACGCTCCACGGGGACGGGCGTGCCGTCGGGGTCGCTCAGCCGGGCCCGCAGCACCCCGTCGGGGTAACGGTCGGCGACCTGGCGGGCCAGCTCCTCGGCGAGGGCGGTACGCCCCGATCCGGGCCGGCCGGCGATGAGCAGCACGCGCGCGCGGGGCGCCTTCTTGCCCGAGAGGGTGTCGAGTCCGGCGCGCTCGATGTCGGCGCGCAGCTCCTTCAACTCCCTTGTACGGCCCAGGAACCGGCTCTCCGCGGCCGTGTGCCCCGACAGCTGTACGCCGCCTGCGTCCACCGCCTGATCCGTCACGGGCCACACTCCCGTCCCACCGCACGCGCATAGCCCGCCGGGACTCCGACCGGGCGTCACCAGAGCCTAGTTCACGCTCTGCAACGTCCCGGGAAGAGCACGGCGGTGACAGGGCGGGAGTCCCCTGATCGGATCAACGGATGGTAGGACCGACGGCCGGAAACCGTCGCCCCTCAGCTCTCGAACGGCCGCGCGGGCCAGGCCGCCTCGGCGGGCCGCAGCGCGTCCAGCCCGTCCCCGCCGCGCGCCGCGACGAGGGACAGCACGCCCACCACCAGGCAGTTGTTGTGCAGCTCCCCCGCGAGCACGCCCCGCACCAGGTCCTCGACCGGCACCCGGCGCAGTTCCATGTCCGCCTCCTCGTGCTCCACCTGGAAGCGGTCGCCCTCGGCCTCGGACAGCCCCCGGGCGAGGAAGATCCGTACGGCCTCGTCGCAGCCGCCGGGCGTGGTGTAGACGTCGGTCAGCACCCGCCAGTCCTCGGCCTTGACGTGCGCCTCCTCGTACAGCTCGCGCTGGGCGGCGTGCAGCGGGTTCTCGCCGGGGACGTCCAGCAGACCGGCCGGGATCTCCCACAGCTTCTGCCGCACCGGGTGCCGGTACTGGCGCAGCACGATCACGCGGTCCTCGTCGTCCAGGGCGAGCACGGCGACCGAGCCCGGGTGCACCTGGTAGTCCCGGCGGGCCACGGAGCCGTCGGGCATGACCACGTCGTCGGTGCGGACGGAGGTCTTGTTGCCCGTGAAGGGGGTCTCCGTCGCCCGGATCTCCCACTCCTCGGCGGTGTCCCTGATCGTCATGCCCTGTCCTCCCACGTGCACGTATGGGGCCGGGACGCGCCGTTGAACGGACGCGCCCCGGCCACCGTACAACCGTTGTGTTACTTCGAGGCCTTCTGCCCGCTCTCGGCCCGCTGACGCTCGACCGCGGCCTTCACCAGCCCGGCGAACAGCGGGTGCGGGCGCGTCGGCCGCGAGCGCAGCTCGGGGTGGGCCTGCGTGGCGACCAGGTACGGGTGGACGTCACGCGGGTACTCCACGTACTCGACGAGCTTGCCGTCCGGGGAGGTGCCGGAAAACAGGATGCCCGCCTTCTTCTCCAGCTCCGCGCGGTAGGCGTTGTTCACCTCGTAGCGGTGGCGGTGCCGCTCCTCGACGTACTCCTTGCCGTCGTACACCTCGCGGACGATGGAGCCCTCGGCGAGCTTGGCCGGGTACATGCCCAGGCGCATCGTGCCGCCCATGTCGCCCTCGCCCGCGACGATGTCGAGCTGCTCGGCCATGGTGGAGATGACCGGGTGGGCGGTGGCCGGGTCGAACTCGGTGGAGTTGGCGTCCGGGATGCCGGCCAGGTTGCGCGCGGCCTCGATCACGATGCACTGCAGGCCCAGGCAGAGGCCGAGCAGCGGGATCCTGTTCTCGCGGGCGTACTTGATCGCGCCGACCTTGCCGAGCACACCGCGGTCGCCGAAGCCGCCGGGGATGCAGATGCCGTCGACGTCGCCCAGCTGGGCCTTGGCGCCGGCCGGGGTCTTGCAGTCGTCGGAGGTGACCCACTTGATCTTCACGCGGGTCTTGTTGGCGAAGCCGCCCGCGCGCAGCGCCTCGGTGACCGACAGATAGGCGTCGGGCAGGTCGATGTACTTGCCGACCAGGGCGAGGGTGACCTCGTGGTCGGGGTTGTGGACGCGGTCGAGCAGGTCGTCCCAGGTCGTCCAGTCCACGTCCCGGAAGGGCAGGTCCAGCTTGCGCACGACGTAGGCGTCCAGGCCCTCGGTGTGCACGACCTTCGGGATGTCGTAGATCGAGCGGGCGTCCGGGCAGGCGACGACGGCGGTCTCGTCGACGTCGCACATGAGGGAGATCTTCCGCTTGATCGCGGTCGGGACCTCGCGGTCGCAGCGCAGCACGATGGCGTCCGGCTGGATACCGATGTTGCGCAGGGCGGCGACCGAGTGCTGGGTCGGCTTGGTCTTCAGCTCGCCGGAGGGGCCGATGTACGGCAGCAGCGAGATGTGCACCACGAACACGTTGTCGCGGCCGACCTCGTGGCGGACCTGGCGGACGGTCTCCAGGAACGGCAGCGACTCGATGTCGCCGACCGTGCCGCCGACTTCGGTGATCACGACGTCGACCTCGTCCGTCGCCATGCGGCGGATGCGGTGCTTGATCTCGTTGGTGATGTGCGGGATGACCTGCACGGTGTCGCCCAGGTACTCGCCGCGGCGCTCCTTGGCGATCACCGTCGAGTAGACCTGGCCGGTGGTGACGTTGGCCGAGCCGTCCAGATCGCGGTCGAGGAACCGCTCGTAGTGGCCGATGTCCAGGTCGGTCTCGGCGCCGTCGTTGGTGACGAACACCTCACCGTGCTGGAAGGGGTTCATCGTGCCCGGGTCGACGTTGATGTACGGGTCGAGCTTCTGCATCACGACGCGCAGACCGCGGGCCTTGAGCAGCATGCCGAGGCTGGAGGCGGTCAGGCCCTTGCCGAGCGAGGAGGCGACACCCCCGGTGACGAAGATGTGCTTGGTCGTCGTGGATTTGGGCGGCATGGCCAAGAGGGGGCTCCCGTGGTCGCGGTCTGGAGGGTGCGGGTTCGGGGGTTTCTCACCCACCGGTCCACGGGCTACCAGGGTATCAGCGTGTGGGACCGATGGCTTCCGGCCACACTCCGCGCACGCGCCGCCACGCAGGCGGAACGCAACCACGCGCCGCTTACATGTTTCTCACCCGTTGCTCACCCGTTCGGAGGATGCGGGTTGCCTGGAGGGGCACGCAGATCATCTACGTGCGTCGTATCCTGCTCGGACACTCGCTGCCGAGCCCGGCCGGGTCGCACGGCACCACCCCAAGCCCGTAGATCACCGGAACAACGAGAGCTCGTCAGTTCGTTGAGCACCAGATGTGGCTTTGCCACCGAGGCTGAGCGCCTGCTTTGCTTCACCGCTCAACGACGCTTTACAACGACCCCCTTGACCGCACTAGCGACAGCCCCGTTCTTCACGGGGTGACGTGGCCGTTCGACTGGAGTTGCACGTGGCCGGGCGCATCGAAGACTACGCACTCATCGGAGACATGCAGACCGCCGCACTGGTCTGCCGTGACGGCACGGTGGACTGGCTGTGCCTGCCGCGCTTCGACTCGCACGCCATCTTCGCCGGCCTGCTGGGCACCGAGGAGCACGGCTTCTGGCGGCTCGGCCCGGCGCACGCCCCCGACGTGGAGCCCCCGACCGCGGCCCGGCGCAGCTACCGGGGCGACTCGCTGATCCTGGAGTCCGAGTGGGACACCCCGCGCGGCACCGTCCGGGTGATCGACTTCATGCCCCCGCGCGACGGCGCGCCGCAGCTGATCCGCATCGTGGAGGGCGTCTCGGGCCGCGTGCCCATGCGGTCGGCGCTGCGCATGCGGTTCTCCTACGGCCGGGTGGTGCCGTGGGTGCACAAGCACGAGGGCCGCACGGTCGCCGTCGCCGGCCCCGACTCGGTCTGGTACGACACCGAGTGCGAGACCTACGGCAGGTCCCTGACGACGTACTCGGACTTCACCGTGGCCCCCGGTGACCGGATCGCGTTCACGATCTCCTGGCAGCCCTCGCACCGGGCGGCGCCGCCGCTGCCGGAGCCGGAGCAGTCGCTGGAGGCCACGGAGGACTTCTGGCGCGAGTGGGTCGAGCAGTGTACGTACCACGGCCCCTACCGGGAGGCCGTGATCCGCTCCCTGATCACGCTGAAGGCGCTGACGTACGCCCCGACCGGCGGCATCGTCGCCGCGCCCACCACCTCCCTGCCGGAGGACATCGGCGGCGTCCGCAACTGGGACTACCGCTACACCTGGCTGCGGGACGCGGCGATCACCCTGTCGTCGCTGCTGCGCACCGGCTACCGCGAGGAGGCCCGCGCCTGGCGCGAGTGGCTGCTCAGGGCGGTCGCGGGCGACCCGGAGAACCTCCAGATCATGTACGGCATCGCCGGCGAGCGCGAGCTGGGCGAGGCCGAGCTGGACTGGCTGCCGGGCTACGAGAAGTCGGCGCCGGTCCGCGTCGGCAA
The DNA here is from genome assembly GCF_014656055.1 of Streptomyces griseosporeus. Classification (GTDB taxonomy): domain Bacteria; phylum Actinomycetota; class Actinomycetes; order Streptomycetales; family Streptomycetaceae; genus Streptomyces; species Streptomyces griseosporeus. The sequence goes on along the minus strand of NZ_BNBR01000007.1, from coordinate 20,845 downwards.
CGGCGCCGCGCACCAGCTCCAGCTGGACGTGTACGGCGAGGTCACCGAGGCGCTGCACCTGGCCCACATGACCGGCCTCGCCCGCAACGACTACGCCTCGCTGCTCCAGCTGAAGCTGATCCGCTACCTGGAGGACCACTGGCAGGAGCCGGACGAGGGCATCTGGGAGGTGCGCGGCCCGCGCCGGCACTTCGTGCACTCCAAGGTGATGGCCTGGGTCGCCGTCGACCGCACGATCAAGCTGATCGAGTCCGGCGACGCGGACGGCCCGCTGGAGAAGTGGCGCCAGCTGCGCGACGACATCCACCGGGACGTCTGCGAGAAGGGCTACGACAAGGAGCGCAACACCTTCACGCAGTCGTACGGCTCGAAGGAACTGGACGCCTCGCTGCTGCTGATCCCTCAGATGGGCTTCCTGCCCCCCGACGACAAGCGGGTCATCGGCACGATCGAGGCGATCCAGCGGGAGCTCTCCACGCCGGACGGCTTCATCCTGCGGTACCCGACGCAGGGCGACAGCGAGGGCGTCGACGGGCTGCCCGGTGACGAGGGCGCGTTCCTGGCGTGCTCGTTCTGGATGGCCGATGACCTGGCGATGATCGGCCGCGTCGACGAGGCCCGCAAGCTGTTCGAGAAGCTGCTGTCCCTGCGGAACGACCTGGGGCTGCTGGCGGAGGAGTGGGATCCGCGGCTGCAGCGGCAGGTGGGCAACTTCCCGCAGGCGTTCAGCCATGTGCCGTTGATCGACACGGCGCTGCGGTTGACTGCGTCGGGCGCGTACGGGGGGTAGTGCCGCCTGCGCCGTCTTGCGGGTGCGGCTTCACTGTGGCTGGTCGCGCAGTTCCCCGCGCCCCTGTAGGTCGGCTGCCAGCACCGTCAGCGTCCGGGTCCCCCCGGGGTCTCCCGCGGTCGCCGGGACCAGTGCGATCTCCTCCAGGCCCGCCTCGGCGTACGCGTCGATGCGGGCCTGGATCGTTTTCGGGTCGCCGACCAGGCCGACCCTGGCGGCCGCCTCCGCCGGCAGCGCCTCGATCAGGGCGTCCCGCTCGGCGCCCGCCGTCGCCAGGTCCACCGCCTCCCCGAACCCCGCCGCCCGGAACATGTCGGCGTACCCCGGCACGGTCAGGTACCCGGCGATGCTGCCCAGCACCTGCCGCACCGAGGCCGGGGCCGGGTCGACGGCCGCCGGCAGCCACGCCGCCAGCGTGGGTGCCGTACGGCCCGCCCGTTGCGCCGCCGCGTCGAGCTTGCCGCGCAGGACGCGCACCTGCTCCGGTGTGACCAGGTCGAGCAGCATCCGGTCGGCGTGGGCGGCGGCGATGCTGATCGCCCGGTCCCCGAAGGCCGCAACGGTCAGCGGGCCCCCGGGCGGTGCCAGACGCCGGCGGAAGGGGCTGCCGGGGGTGACCGGGCCGCCCGGCTCGGCGTGCAGCAGGTGGCGCAGGGCCGCCGCCGACTCCTCCATGGCCGCCGCCGGGCGGGTCCGGGGACGGCCGTGCACGCCCTCGACGACCCGCTTGCTGGCGGTGCCGATGGCGACGCCCACCGGCCGGCCCCCGGTCACGGCGGAGGTGCCGGCCGCGCCCCGGGCGATCGTGTAGGGGTCGCGTACCGACACCGGTACCGGCCCGGCGGTCAGCGCGATGTGCCGCGTCTCCGCGCCGATCGCCGTGGCCAGGACGAACGCGTCCCAGGTCGGTCCCTCGCCGACCCACACCTCCCGGTACCCGAGCCGGTCGGCGAGCGCCGCGATGCGCAGCGGCTCGTCGACCGGGCTGTCGTCCTCACGTGCCACGGCGACCACACTGAAGTCCATGCGGGCGCCGCTACCCGATGCACACGCGGCTAACCCAGCCGGGCGACGACCTCCCGCGCGGCCCGCTCGCCCTCGGTGGCGCCGCCCTCCATGAACCCCTGAAAGTCGTAACTGCAGTGCTCGCCGCCGATGTGGATGTTGCCCTGCGCGGTCCCCTCGTAGCCCGCGTACCGGTGCAGATAGCCCACGGGCCAGTAAGAGTAGGCGCCCAGGGAGTACGGGTTGAGGTGCCAGGCGGACAGCTGGGCACGGCCGGTCCAGGCGGCCGAGGTGCCGGGGAAGAAGGCGTCGATCTCCTTCAGGTAACTCCCCGCGAGGCTGCGGACGTAGGGGTCGCTCTCGTAGGAGAACGGCCCGGCCGGGGTCAGCGACCTGGCCAGGCTGCCGCCGCCGTACTGGATGAGGATGCCGCCGGTGCCCGGCTGGACCTTGGTGGTGTCCCAGGTCTGCTGGACCCGGCTGTCGGTGAAGCACTCGCCTGCCGAGACGCCGGGCCAGGGGCCGGCGCCGCGCCAGGGGCGGCTGGAGAACTGCAGGTTGAGCTTGGTGCAGTAGCCCATGCGGGCGTCGCGCAGCAGGTTCTTCATCCGGGTGTCGAAGCCCGCCCGGCTCAGGTCGAGCCGCTGCAGGACGGGCAGCGGCAGGCACAGGATCGTGTGGTCGGCGGTGACGGTCCGCACCGAGCCGCCCTCGGTGAAGGTGAGCGTCTGGGTGCCGTCGGCGTTGGCCCTGACGGCGGTCAGGGACCAGCCGTGCCGGATCGTGCCGTCGGGCAGGAAGTCGGCGATGGCGTGCGGGAGTCGGTCGTTGCCGCCGACGATGTGGTAGCGCTCGTTGGACAGGCCCCAGATGTTGAAGTTGCCGGGATTGGTCTGATAGCCCATCAGCAGGACCAGGGCGAGCGAGGACTGGTCGGCGGTGTCGGCGCCGTACTCGACGTTGTAGGCGACGTCGAAGAGGCGGCCCAGCGGGGAGGCGTGGCCGCCGGGCACGCGGGACTCGATCCAGTCGTACAGGCTCATGTCGTCCAGGGCGGTGCCGGCGGGCGTGGTCTGGTTCCACTTGACCTCGCCCGCGGCCTGGAGGTCGGTGTGCAGGGCCTGGTAGACGGCCTTGAAGTCCTCGTCGGCCTGCGCGCGCGGGTAGTACGAGCCGTTGAACCAGAGGACTTCCTCGGCCCCGTTGGGCCCGCCGCCGAGGAAGTCCTCGACGGGCAGGGAGAAGCGGCGGCACAGCTCCAGCATCTTCTTGTGGCTGGTGTCGATCAGCTCGCCGCCGATCTCCGAGGTCTGGCCCCAGGCCCAGTGGTCGCGCTGGGAGTACATCCGGCCGCCGACGCGGTCGGGGTTGGCCTCGTACACCGTGCAGGCGTACCCGGCGTCGTGCAGGGTGAGGGCCGCGGTCAGTCCGGCGATGCCGGCGCCGACGACGGCGATGCGGGGCGCGGACGCGGCGGCCGCTGCGGTCGGGACGGCCGCCGCCGTGACGGCCGCCGTGGCGACGGCGCCCTTGAGGACGGTACGGCGGCGGACCGCGCGGGCCTCGGCGACGGGCAGGCCGAGCCGCGCGGCGGCGGCGTGGTCGGCGGTGAGGGTGCGCAGGGCGTGCATGAGCTGGGTACGGGACACGGTTCGGCTCCTCAGACGGTGGCGGGGGCGTGCTCGTCGTCCGTGCGCTCGGCCGCGTCCTCCAGGACGATCCGGCCGATGATCTCGTAGCGTTCCGGCTGCCGGGCCCGCAGGTAGAGGCCGAGTCCGAGGCCGCCGAAGAAGACCAGCCCGACGATCCACGGGATGGCCTTGAAGAAGAGCGAGCCGGCCGCCGTACCGGCCGCGGTGTCCATGTTGATCACCAGGAGCACCACGACGGCGGTCATGCCGATGCCGCCGAGCAGCGGCGCGGTGAAGGTGCGGAACCAGTGCCGGTCCTCGGGGTGGTGCTTGCGGAAGTAGCCGATGACGGCGAAGGAGCACAGGGTCTGCACGATGAGGATCGCCATCGTGCCGAGGATCGCCAGCAGCGTGTACAGGTGGATGTACGGGTCCTGTCCGGTCGCCCAGAACGCGCCGACGAGGGCGACGGCGATGACGGACTGCACGAAGGAGGCGATGTAGGGCGAGCCGTGGTCCTTGTGGGTGCGGCCGAGGGCGGGGTGCAGGAAACCCTCGCGGCCGACGGCGTACAGATAGCGGGCCGCGCACTGGTGGAAGGCCATGCCGCAGGCGAACGAGCCGGTGATGAGCAGCCACTGGAAGGCGTCGACGGCCCAGGCGCCGATGAAGGTGTGCGCCGGATCGAAGAACAGGTCGAGGGGGCTGGTGCCGGCGGAGAGCTTCACCGAGCGGTCCAGGCCGTTGCCGGCGATGGTCATCCAGGAGACGTAGATGTAGAACAGGCCGACGCCGACGACGGAGATGATCGTGGCGCGCGGGATGACCCGCTTGGGGTCGCGGGACTCCTCGCCGTACATCGCCGTCGACTCGAAGCCGACCCACGACCAGAACGCGAAGAACAGGCCGAGTCCGGCGGAGGCGCCGGTGAAGGCGTTCTTGGGGTTGACCGGCTCGACCGGGATGCCGTCCGGGCCGCCGCCGTGGATCAGGACGGCGGTGGCGACCGCGAAGAGGACGGCGATCTCCGCGATCAGCATCACGCCCAGCGCCTTGGCGGTGAGGTTGATGTCGAAGTACGCCAGCACGGCCGTGACCAGCAACATCGCGGCGGCGTAGACGACCCACGGCAGGTCGACGCCGAGCTGGTCGTGCACGGTGGTCTTCGCGAAGTAGGAGAAGACGCCGACGATGGACGCCTCGAAGACGATGTACGCGAGCACCGCGAGCATCCCGGAGGCCATGCCGGCGATCCGGCCGAGGCCGTGCGAGATGTAGCCGTAGAAGGCGCCGGCCGCGGTGATCCGGCGGGCCATCGCGACGTAGCCGACGGAGAACACCGTCAGTACGAGCGTCGCGAAGAGGTAGCCCGCGGGGGCGCCCGTGCCGTTGCCGTAGCCGACCGCGATGGGCAGGTTGCCGGTCATCGCGGTGATGGGCGCGGCGGTGGCGACCGCCATGAAGACGACGCCCACCAGTCCGACGGAATTCGCCTTGAGCCGGTGTACCTCTCGCGTGGGTGTATCTGCCATTCCCGCCCCTCTCAACGTGCTTTGACGACGAAATCCGTAGATCACGTAGGGCTGTCCCTGCGGATGCGCCAGTGTGGCGGCGGAGTGACGCATGCCACAACCGACGGGGCGTCATGCGAATCGGGGCGCGGGGCGACGCATTGTCGCGCGCGGCGCGGCGGTGATCGTCCCCGTAACCGCCCGGAGATGTTGCCGGAACGTGTGCGCAGGTAGCGTCCGCTGCATGGACAGCCGCACCGACCACCGATTCGACACCCAGGGCGCCGGGATCACCGTGCAGCGCGCGCTGGAGCTGCCGGGGCTGCGCAGCGGGCTGCCGGAGGTGCTGGCGGGCGCCGACCGGCTGCAGCGCTCCGTGCGCTGGGTGCACGCGGGCGAGGTCCCGAACATCGCCTCGCTGCTGAAGGGCGGGGAGCTGCTGCTGACCACGGGGTACGGCCTCGGCACCCGTCCGGCCGAACAGCGGGCGTTCGTGCGCACCCTGGCCGAGCGGGGCATCGCGGCCCTCGTCATCGAGCTGGGTCCGCGCTTCACCCGGCTGCCGGCCACGCTCGTCGACACGGCCCGGGCGGCCGGGCTGCCGCTGGTGCAGCTGCACCGCGAGGTGCCGTTCGTGACGGTGACCGAGGAGATCCACACCGAGATCGTCAACGGCCACTACGCGCTGCTGCAGCGCGCGGAGGAGGTGCACCGCCGCTGCACGGAGGCCCTGCTGGGCGGCGGCGGGGTGCCCCAGGTCCTCGGCATCCTCGCGGACTTCAGCGGCAACCCCGTCTTCCTGGAGACGTCCGACGGCCAGCTGCTGTACGCCGCCGGGGCCGGGCCGGAGGGCGCCGATCCGCTCCAGGTGTGGGAGGGGCTGCGCGGCCAGCACAAGCAGGCGCCGCCGTCGGGTTCGGTGCTGGTGGACGTGCCGGGCGGTGGTCCGGGGACGGGCTCGGTGCGCGCCCGTCTGGTGCTGCTGCCGGTCCGCTCCCCGCTGGCGCCCGTGCACCGCATCGCCGCGGAGCGGGCCGCGGGGATCCTGGCGGTGGTGCTGATGCAGGCCCGGCAGGAGGAGGAACTGGCGGCGCGCGGGCGCGGCGACTTCCTCACCGACCTGGCCGAGGGCCGGATCACCGCCGAGGACGCCCCGGCGCAGGCCCGGGTGCTGGGCTTCAAGCCCGGCGCGGGCCCGCTGCTGCCGGTCGTCATGCGGCTCGGCGACGCGCTGTCCCCCGGCGGCGGCTGGGCGGTGCTGGCCCGGGCGGTGGCGGAGGAGCTGGCCTCGGTGGGTGTGCCGGTCCTGCTGGGCGTACGGCCGGTGGAGGGCCGTGTCCTGGTGCTGCTGGGGCTGCGCTCGGAGTCGGAGCGGTCCGCGGTCGCGGACCGGGTCGCGGCGGCGCTGCGGGCGGGGGTGGAGCGGGCCGGGATGCAGCGGCCGGGCGCGCAGCCGCCGGTGGTGGTGGTCGGCGTGGCGGGCGGCTGGGCGGCGGCCTCGGCGGGGCTGCGGCACGCGGCGGAGACGGCGACGGCCGCGCAGGGCCTGACCGACCGGCCCTGGTACGACGCCCGCCGCCTCGACATCGACCTGCTGCTGTGGCGGCTGCGCGACCACCCGGACCTGGCGGCCTTCGTGGACCGGGCCATCGGCCCGCTGCGCGACCACGACCGCCGCTCCCGTCCGCCCCTGCTGCCCACCCTGGAGACGTACCTGGCGCACGCCGGCCGCAAGGCGGAGACGGCTCGCGAACTGCACCTGAACCGGCAGACGCTGTACAACCGCCTGGCCAGGATCGGCGAGCTGCTCGGCACGGACCTGGACGATCCGCAGACGGTCCTCGCCCTGAGCCTGGCGCTGCGCGCCCGCCGCCATGTGGGCCAGAGCCTTCCGTGACAGGCTCGGACCGGCCGCCGCGTCTCAGATCAGTGGCTGCGGCTGCGTCAACTCGTCGTAGACGCTGAGCACTTGGGCCACCGTCTCGTCCTCCGTCGGCCAGGTCGCCGCCTGCCGGGTGCCCCGGTCCCGCAGCTCCTCGCAGCGTTCCGGCCCGTCCAAGAGCCGGACTACGGCGGCGGCGAGGGCGTCCGCGTCGCCACGCGGGACGAGTTCGGCGGCGTCGCCGACGAGTTCGCGGACGCCGTCGGTGTCGGTGGCGACGAGCGGCACGCGCGCGTGCAGGGCCTCCTGGGCGAGCACCGGGCGCGCCTCCCAGCTCCCCGGCAGCAGCGCGAGGTCGGCGGCGGCCAGCAGGTCGGCCACGTCCTCGCGCCGCCCGGCGAGCCGCACCGGCAGCTCCTCGTCCTCGATCCGGGCCTGCAGCTGCGCCTGCAGCGGTCCCTCCCCCGCGATCACCAGCAGCGGCAGCGGATCGAGCCGGCGCCACACCCGCGCCGCGTCCAGCAGGAGGTCGTAGCCGCGGTGGTGGTCCAGTGAGCCGACGGCGAGGAGCAACGGCCGTCCCAGCGCGCCGAGTTCGGCCCTCAGCTTGGGCCGCCCGGGGTGTTCGTCCGCGGGGATGCGCCGCCCCGGCAGCGGCACCGCGGCGAGCCGCGCGTCCCGCGCCCCGGTGCGGCGGGCCCGGTCCACCAGACCGGAGCTGGTGCCCAGTACCACGGCGGCGGTCCTCGCCACCCGCCGCTCCAGCAGCCGCAGGAACTGGGCGCGGGCCCCCTCGGCGTGCGCGTGGTTGTGCCAGGTGACGATCAGCGGGGTGGTCCGGCCGCTGAGGGCGAGGACGGCCCGGAAGGAGGCGTGCAGCCCGTGCGCGTGCACCAGGTCGGCCCCCGTGCAGGCGGCCCGCAGCGCCGCGACGGAGGCGGGGTCGCTGCGCCGCGGCACGTGGACGTGGTCGGCGCCGGCCCCGGTGAAGTCGTAGGCGCGGTCGGCCTCGACGGGGGCGCACACCGTGACGCGCACGCCCCGCGCGACGAGCCCGGCGGCCAGCGAGCGCACGTGCGCGCTGCTGCCGGCGTTGCCTCCGCCCAGCACCTGCACGGTGCGCAGCGGCGACTGGCCGTGCGGTGAGGGGCTGGTCGGGCTCACGTGGCCGGGGCTCCTGGTTCGGCGGCGGCTGGGACGGTCACGAAGAAACGTACAGAAGGATCACGCGCCGGGGGTGTGCCGCGCGGATGTCTCCCCGTACTCCGCCAAGGATGCCAGCACGCACGGGTGTTCCGGCACCGCCGGGGGAGCGTGAGGGGGCCGCCCTCACCCCCACATCACTCACACGAGTGAACGTCGCCGGCCGGAGGCGCAGGCCTCGCGCCCGCACCCGAGTGACCCACGCGCCGGCGCGCTCACCCTCTCCAGAGTGAGCCCCGGGCCTGCGCGCTCACCCGTTCCCCCCAGACCGCGGCCGCCACCAGCGCGGCGGCGTGCGCCGCCAGCCCGGCCCGCCCGTTCCCGGCGACGACGGCCGCGCCGAGCACGGCGCCCAGCGCGTGCGCGCCCGTGTCGCCCATCATCGCCCGCTCCCCCAGGTCGTCGGGCAGGGCGGCCGCCGCCGCCCCGACGGCGACGGCGGACAGCTCCGCGGCCGCGCCTCCGCGCAGCAGCCCGGGCGCCCCGAGGGCGAGGACCGCGCCGGCGGCGCGCCCCGGCCGTACGTCGAGGAGGTTGACGAAGTGCGCGGCCCCGGCGACGACGACACCGGCGAGCACCTTGTCGGCCGGCCGCTCCTTCAGCAGCGCGCCCGCGGCCAGCGCCGCGCCCGAGATGCCGAACAACTTGACCGCGCCGCTGGTGAGTTCGCCGTGCCGCAGCGCGGTGAGGTGGGCGCGGAAGCCGCGCCGCGGATCACCGGCGCCCACGACGTCGTCGTACGCCCCGCACGCTCCGGCCGCGGCCACGGCGAGCCCGGCTGCGGGCCGTACCCGCCCCGCCGCCACGGCACCGGCGAGGGCGAGCGCGGGCCCGGCGTACAGCCCGACGGCCCGGCCCGCGTGGTTGGTCCGCTCCCAGCGGCCGCGCCCGCCGGGCGGGGCGGCGCGCAGGACGGCCGCGGCGGCACGGGTGAGGCCGACGGCGAGAGCGAGGGAGGAGGTCCGTCGGGCAGGCATGATCATCTTGCCACCCTACGAGCCCCGACCGCCCGCCGGACCGCGAACCCCTACGGCCCGCCGGTCGCCGATCCACCACCCGGCGCCGGACTGCCGAACCCCCACCACCGCCGGAGTGCGAAGCCCGACCGCCCGCCGGGCCGCCGATCCACCACCGCCCGCCAGACTCCCGAACCCCACCGCCCTCCGGACCACGAACCCCGCGTTCGCTACACGTCGGCCCGGGCCGTCGCCAGCAGTTCCTCCGCGTGCGCGCGGGCCGTCTCGGAGTCCTCCTGGCCGGCCAGCATCCTCGACAGCTCGCGGATGCGGTCCTCGCCCTCCAGCACCTTCACGCCGGACCGGGTCACCGAGCCGTCGTTCGTCTTCTCCACCAGCAGCTGCCGGTCCGCGAAGGCGGCCACCTGCGGCAGGTGGGTGACGACCACGACCTGCGCGCTCTTGGCCAGCTTCGCCAGCCGCCGCCCGATCTCCACGGCCGCCTTGCCGCCGACACCGGCGTCGACCTCGTCGAACAGGTACGTCGGCACCGGGTCGGTCCCCGCGAAGACGACCTCGACGGCGAGCATCACGCGGGACAGCTCACCGCCCGAGGCGCCCTTGGCGATCGGCCGCGGCGGCGCGCCCGGGTGCGGGGCGAGCAGCAGCTCGACCTCGTCGGCACCCGACGGCCCGTACGCCACCGTGCGCCCGCCGACCTCGACGCCCTCGGGGTCCTCGGTCTGCCGGATGTCGAAGGACACGCGCGCGTGCGGCATCGCCAGCGAGGCCAGCTCGGCGGTGACCGCGGCGGCGAACCGTTCCGCGGCCTCCGTCCGCGCGTCCGTCAGCGCCTGCGCGAGCCCGCCCAGTTCGGTGCGCAGCGCGTCCCGCTCGGCGGTCAGCTCCCCGATCCGCTCGTCGTCGCCGTCCAGCTCGGTCAGCCGCGCCGCGCTCTGCTCGGCCCAGGCGAGGACGGCGTCGATGTTCTCGCCGTACTTGCGGGTGAGGCCGTTCAGCGCGGCCCGCCGCTCCTCCACCGCGGCCAGCCGCAGCGGGTCGGCGTCCAGGTCGTCGGCGTACCCGGCCAGCTCACCGGCCACGTCACCGAGCAGGATCCCGATCTCGCCGATGCGGTCGGCGAGCGCGGACAGCGCCGGATCGTGCGACCTGACGGCCTCCAGGGCCCGCTGGGCGCCCGCGACGAGGGTGTTGGCGTCGATGCCCTCGGGGTCCTCCGGATCGCCCGCGAGAGCGCGGTGTGCGGCGCTCGCCGCGGACGCCAGCGCCTCGGCGTGGCCGAGCCGCTCGGCCTCCTCGGCCAGCTCCACGTCCTCCCCGGCGCGCGGTTCGACGGCGGCGATCTCGTCCAGCCCGAAGCGGAGCAGGTCGGCTTCCTGCGCCCGCTCACGCGCGCGCGTGACGATCTCCTCCAGCTCGGCGGAGACGGCCCGCAGCCGCTTGTACGCCTCCCGGTACTTGGCCAGCGGCACGGCCACCGCGTCCCCGGCGTACCGGTCGAGCGCCTCCCGCTGCCGGGACAGCTTCAGCAGGCCCTGCTGGTCGGTCTGCCCGTGCACGGCCACCAGGTCGTCGGCCAGCTCCGCGAGCAGCCCCACGGGCACGGACCGTCCGCCGACATGCGCCCGCGAGCGCCCCTCGGCGGACACGGTACGGCTGATCAGCAGCGCCCCGTCGTCCAGCTCGGCCCCGGCCTCCTCGGCGCGTACGACGGCGGCGGCGTCCGGGGGCACGGCGATCCGCCCCTCGACGACCGCCTTGTCGGCGCCGATCCGCACGAGTGCCGCGTCCGCGCGCCCACCGAGCAGCAGTCCGAGGCTGGTGACCACCATGGTCTTGCCCGCGCCCGTCTCACCGGTGACGGCGGTGAACCCGGGCGACAGCTCGACGACGGCGTCGTCGATGACTCCGAGCGACCGTATCCGCATCTCTTCCAGCACGGTGAAGACCATACGAGGTCCGAGCCGCCGAGTGCGACCGCCCCACCCTTGTCACCCGCGGGAGTGCACGCCGGTAACTAGTGCGGCGCCCCCCGCCACCCGGAGACGGGCAGGGCGAACTTCGCCACCAGCCGGTCCGTGAACGAGGCGTGGTGCAGCCGGGCCAGCCGCACCGGCACAGCGCCCCGCCGCACCTCCACCCGAGCCCCCGGCGGCAGCTCCACGGTCCGCCGCCCGTCGCACCACAGCACCCCCGGCGGGATGTGCGGCAGCACCTCCACCGCCAGCACCGAGTCCGGCGAGGTCACCAGCGGCTTCGCGAACAGGGCGTGCGCGCTGATCGGCACCATCAGCAGCGCCTCCACCTCGGGCCACACCACCGGCCCGCCGGCCGAGAAGGCGTACGCCGTCGACCCGGTCGGCGTCGACAGGACGATCCCGTCGCAGCCGAACCCGGTGACCGGACGCCCGTCGATCTCCAGCACCACTTCGAGCAGCTTCTCGGCGCCCGCCTTCTGCACGGCCGCCTCGTTCAGCGCCCAGTCGGTGTGCACGATGTCGCCGTTGCGGTGGACGACCACGTCGACGGTCATCCGCTCCTCGACCTCGTACGACCGCGCCACCACCCGGTCGACGACCTTCTCCAGGTCGTCCCGCTCGGCCTCGGCGAGGAACCCGACCCGCCCGAGGTTGACGCCGAGCATCGGCACCCCGGACGCCCGCGCGAACTCCGCGCCCCGCAGCAGCGTGCCGTCACCGCCGAGGACGATGAGCAGCTCGCACCCGTCCAGGCACTGCGGGGTGGCCTCCTTGACCAGCTCGACCTCGCCGGGCAGCGGCAGGTCGCGCGCCTCGGCCTCCAGGACGCGCACCCCGATCCCGGACCGCAGCAGTCCCTTGACCACGAGCTCCGCACTGCGAATCGCCGCAGGCCTCCCCGTGTGGGCGAGCAGGAAAACAGTACGAGCTCGGTTCTGTGTCAACGCGGCCCCTCCGCCACTGCACGGTCAACGTCGGCCGGGTCCGGGGCGGGCGCCCCGGCACGCAGCCACAGAAAGTACTCGACGTTGCCGGACGGCCCGGGCAGCGGGGACGCGGTGACACCCTTCACCCCGAGTCCCAGCTCCCACGCCCTCTCGGCGACGCCCCGCACGGCCTCCGCCCGCAGCTGCGGACTCCGTACGACACCCCCGCTGCCCAGCCTCTCCTTGCCCACCTCGAACTGCGGCTTGACCATCATCACCAGGTCGGCGTCCGGCGTCACACACCGCGCCAGGGCCGGCAGCACCAGCCCCAGAGGGATGAACGACAGATCACCCACCACGAGTTCCACCGGCTCCCCGTCGATCGCCTCCAGCGTCAACTCGCGTACGTTCGTACGGTCCTTGACGGTGACGCGTTCATCGCTCTGCAGCGACCAGGCCAGTTGCCCGTAGCCGACGTCGACGGCGACCACGTGCGCGGCACCCGCGCGCAGCAGGACGTCGGTGAAGCCGCCCGTGGACGCGCCGGCGTCCAGGGCCCGGCGGCCCTCGACGACGAGCCCCTGCGGGACGAACACCTCCAGCGCCCCGGCGAGCTTGTGCCCGCCCCGGGAGACGTACTCGGGATCGCTGTCGTCGGACGCGACGACGATCGCCGCCGCGGTCTCCACCTGCGTGGCCGGTTTCGTCGCGACGGTCTTGCCGACGGTGACCCGCCCGGCGGCGATCAGCTGGCTGGCGTGCTCGCGCGAGCGCGCGAGCTTCCGGCGGACCAGCTCCGCGTCCAGACGACGGCGTGCGACTCCTGCCACGTTCGGTTCAGCTCCTGCTCTGGTACGACGACGGGGACGCCGTCGGGTACGACGACGGGGGCGCCGGAGGTCCCGGGCGGGCGTCGAGCGCGGTCAGCGCGTCACGCAGCCCCCGGTGTACATCCTCGTACACCTCCACGTGTCCGTCGGTGGCGAGGTGGTCGGCGTCGCCGAGCCGCTCCAGGGCGGCGTCGACGTCGGCGTTCCCGGTGGGGGTGCGGGGCACGCCCAGCGGGGCGGGCGCGGCGGGGTCGTCCTCGGGTCCGACCGGCGCCGGGTGCGGGGCCGCCTGCTCGTCGGGCACGGTGTCGCTCATGCCCAGACGCTACATCGAAGCACTGGGGTACCGTCGATCGCGATGGCCACGATCGAGGAGTGCCGCGCCGCACTCGACAAGCTTTCGGACAGCATGCAGCGCGCCCAGGGGGACGTCCGCGAGGCCGCCGCCCTGGACCGCTCGGTGAGCTGCCACATCACCGACCTGGACGTCACCTTCGTCGGGCGGATGACCGACGGCCGGATCCGGGTCGACGACACCGTCCAGGGGCCGCCGCCGGAGCGGGCGCAGATCCGGCTGGCGATGACCGGGGACGACCTGGTCGCGCTGGTCGGCGGCGAGCTGCACTTCGCCAGGGCGTGGGGCTCGGGCCGGGTGAGGCTGGAGGCGGGCCTGCGGGACCTGCTCCGGCTCAGGAAGCTTCTGTAGCGGCTCAGGAGGCGTCCGCGGCCGTCCGCGCCCGCGCCTTGCGTGCCGCCGGCACCACCAGCGGCGTACCCGTCTCCGGGTCTTCGATGATCTGGCAGCGCAGGTGGAAGACCTCCTCCACCAGCTCGGCGGTGACGATGTCAGCCGGGGCGCCCTCAGCGACGACCTTGCCGGCCTTGAGGGCGATCAGGTGCGTGGCGTACCGGGCGGCGTGGTTGAGGTCGTGCAGGACGGCGACCAGGGTGCGGCCCTGTGTCTCGTGCAGCTCGGCGCACAGGTCGAGGACGTCGATCTGGTGCTGGATGTCGAGGTAGGTGGTCGGCTCGTCGAGGAGCAGCAGCGGGGTCTGCTGGGCGAGCGCCATCGCGATCCACACGCGCTGCCGCTGACCGCCGGACAACTCGTCGACGTACCGGTCGGCCAGTTCGGCGACGCCGGTCTGCCGCATCGACTCCTCGACGACCCGCTCGTCCTCGGCGGACCACTGGCGCAGGATGCCCTGGTGCGGGTAGCGGCCCCGGCCGACGAGGTCGGCGACGGTGATGCCGTCCGGCGCGATCGACGACTGCGGCAGCAGCCCGAGCGTGCGGGCGACCTTCTTGGCGGGCATCGACTGGATGACCTGCCCGTCGAGCAGCACGCGGCCCTGGCTGGGCTTGAGCATCCGCGACAGCGCCCGCAGCAGCGTCGACTTGCCGCACGCGTTCGGGCCGACGATCACCGTGAAGGAGTGGTCGGGGATCTCCACCGACAGCTGCTCGGCGATGACGCGCTGGTCGTAGGCGAGGGTGACGTCCTCGGCGGACAGACGGTTCACGGTGCTCCTCGGGGTGTTCGGTCCGCTCGGGCTGCTCGGCGTGCGCGGTCCGGCGGCGGGGGCGGCGCTCATATCCGGCCCGCCCGGCGTTCGGCGACCAGCAGCCACAGCAGGTAGAGGCCGCCGACGACGCCGGTGACGACGCCGACGGGCAGCTGGTCGGCGCCGAAGGCGCGCTGGGAGGCCCAGTCGGCGGCGACCAGGAGGGTGGCGCCCATGCACAGCGACGGCACCAGGTTCGGGCCGGGCAAGCGGGTCAGCCGCCGGGCGAGCTGGGGCGCGATCAGGGCGACGAAGGCGACGGGCCCGGCGGCGGCGGTCGCGGCCGCGGTCAGCAGCACGGCGGCCACCATCAGCAGCGCGCGCACCCGCTCGACGCGCACGCCGAGCGCGTGGGACAGGTCGTCGCCCATCTCCATCATCCGCAGGCCGCGCGCGTTGGCGAGGACGAGCGGCACGAGCACCGCGCACAGCAGGGTCAGCGGCCACACCTGCTCCCAGCCGCGGCCGTTGAGGGAGCCGGTCATCCACACCACGGCCCGGGCCGCGTCGACGAGGTCGGCCTTGGTGAGCAGATAGCCGTTGACGGCGACGGCGACCGCGTTGACGCCGATCCCGACCAGGACCAGCCGGTACCCGTGCACGCCCTGCTTCCAGGCGAGCAGGTAGATCGCCGCGCCGGTGGCCAGACCGCCCACCAGCGCGCCGACGGTGACCTCGGTGGCGCTGCCGGACATCAGCACGATCACGACGAGCGCGCCGGCCGTGGAGCCCTGGCTGAGTCCGAGCACGTCCGGGCTGCCCAGCGGGTTGCGGGAGATCGACTGGAACAGCGCGCCGCCCAGCCCCAGCGAGGCGCCGACCAGCAGCCCGACCAGGACCCGCGGCAGCCGCAGCTCGTTGACGATGAACTCCTGCCCGGGGTCGCCGTCGCCGAGCAGGGTCCGTACGACGTCCCCGGCCGGGATCGGGAAGTCGCCGGTGCCGATCAGCACGACGCTCGCGGCGAGCGCGGCCACCAGCAGCAGGGCGACGACGACCAGGGCGCGGACGTCCAGCCGGAGAGAGAGCCCGCCGGGGGTGCGCAGCGCACGGCTGCCCCGGACCGGCCGGCGGCCGTTCTTCGGTGCGGTCTTCACAGCTGGGTCGTCCTCCGCCGTCGTACCAGGAAGATGAAGACCGGCCCGCCGAGGACCGCGGTCACGATGCCCACCTGCAGCTCCGCGGGCCGCGCCACGACCCGGCCGAGCACATCGGCGCCGAGCAGCAGCACGGGCGACAGGACGGCCGCGTACGGCAGGATCCAGCGCAGGTCGGGGCCGGTGAAGGAGCGCACGACGTGCGGCACCATCAGCCCGACGAACATGATCGGCCCGCACGCGGCGGTGGCCGCCCCGCACAGCACGGTGGCGGCGAGCATGGCCAGCGCCCGGGTACGGCCCAGATGGGCGCCGAGCGCCTTGGCGGTGTCGTCGCCCATGGCCATGGCGTTCAGCGGCCGGGCGAGCGCGAGGGAGAGCAGCGTGCCGGCCGCGATGAACGGCAGCACCTGCCGCAGGGTGAGGTCGGTCGCCGTGTTCAGCGAACCCACCGTCCAGAAGCGCATCTTGCCCAGCGCCGCGTCATCCATGATCATCACGGCCTGGACGAAGCCGTAGAGCGCGGCGGTGATCGCCGTGCCGGCGAGGGCGAGCCGCACGGGCGTGGCGCCCCGGCTGCCACCGAGGAACCAGACCAGCGCGCCCACCACGGCCGCCCCGAGGAAGGCGAACCACACATAGCCCGTCAGGCTGGTGACGCCGAGATAGGTGATGGCCGTGACGACCGCCGCGGAGGCGCCGGCGTTGATGCCGAGCAGTCCCGGGTCGGCCAGCGGATTGCGCGTCAGGGCCTGCAGCACGGCCCCGGACAGGCCGAGGGCGACACCGGCGAGCAGCCCGAGCAGGGTCCGGGCCAACCGGTCGTCGACCACCGTGTCGCCGTACGTCCCCGTGGCCTGGAACAGCCCGTGCCAGACCTGTTCCAGGGAGAGCTGCCGCGCGCCGATCGCGATGCTCGCCACCACCACGGCGGCCAGGACCGCCACGGCGACGAGCAGCCCGAGCGGGCGTATCGCCCGGCGGGCCGGGGGCGCGGAAGCGGCGTCCGCGCGCTGTTCGGGAGGACTGTCGACCAACACGCAGTTAGGTTAGCCTACCCTGCTCTCGGCTCACGATCGCGTGCGGAAGAGCACCGACCGCCGGCCCCAGTACACCCGCGGCCGCCGCGCCTCACAGCCCCAGCCGCGCCAGCGCCTTCCCCCCGTCCAGCGCGCACGCGCCCTCACCGGCCGCCGTCCACGCCGCCGCGCACAGCGCCCGCAGCCCGTCCAAGGCCTCCCCGTCACCGTCGAGTTCCAGCCGCTCCCCGGCCGTCGCCGTCCAGCCGCCGCACCGGAAACCCGCGCCCTCCGCGACGACCTCCGGCTGCCCGCTGAGCAACCCCCGCAGATCCGCGTCCACATACGTCGGCCGGTGCTGCGGCGGCGCGGCCAGCAGCTGCGCACCGTCGGTCACACCGGTCAGCACGAGCAGCGAGTCCACGCCGCCGTTGAACGCGCCCTCGATGTCCGTGTCCAGCCGGTCCCCCACCACCAGCGGCCGCTGCGCCCCCGTCCGCAGGATGGTCTCCCGGTGCATGGGAGGCAGCGGCTTGCCCGCCACCTGCGGCTCCGCACCGGTCGCGATCCGCACGACCTCCACCGCCGCGCCGTTGCCCGGCGCGATGCCCCGCCCGCTCGGGATCGTCAGGTCGGTGTTGGACGCGAACCACGGCACCCCGCGCGCGACGGCGTAACTGGCCTCCGCGAACCGCCCCCAGGGCAGGTCCGGGCCGCCGAACCCCTGCACGACGGCCGCCGGATCGTCGTCGGCCGACTCCACCGGCTCCAGCCCCCGCTCCCGCAGCGCGACCCGCAGCCCCTCACCGCCGATCACCAGCACCCGCGACCCGGCCGGCACCTGCTCGGCGATCAGCCGGGACACCGCCTGCGCCGAGGTGATGACGTCGTCCGCCGCGGCCGGTATCCCCAGCTCGGTCAGATGCGCGGCCACCGCGTCCGGCGTCCGCAGCGCGTTGTTGGTGACGTACGCGAGATGCATGCCGCCCTCCCGGGCGGTGGCGAGCGACTCCACGGCGTGCGTGATCGCGTGACCGCCCGCGTACACCACCCCGTCCAGGTCGAGCAGCGCCGTGTCGTACGCCTCGCTCAGGGCCTGCCCACTGCCCTCGGGCCTCGTCCTGACGCTCTGGCTCATTCCGCATCGCTCCTCGTCCGCTCGCCTTTCCCCCGATCATCCCCCATGCCACTGACAGCGGTGTGACACGTACGATGCCGGGATGAACACTGCAGGTCACTCGGAAGCAACGGCGCCCCGGGGCCTGGAACTCACCCCGTTCCGAGGCCTGCGCTACGACCCCGACCGGGTCGGCAGCCTGGCCGCCGTGACGTCCCCGCCGTACGACGTCGTCGTCCGCCCCGACGGCCTGCACCACCTTCAGGCCGCCGACCCGCACAACATCGTCCGCCTCATCCTGCCGCAGGCCGGCACCCCCACCGCCCGCACCGAGCAGGCCGCCGACACCCTGCGCCGCTGGCTCGCCGAGGGCATCCTCACCACCGACCCGGACCCGGGCCTGTACGTCTACGAGCAACGCGACGGCAACGGCCTGCTCCAGCGCGGCATCATCGGCGCCCTGCGCGTCTCCGACCCCTCCGACGGCGTGGTCCTGCCGCACGAGGACGTCATGCCGCACGTGGTCGCCGACCGCGCCGCCCTGATGCGCGCCACCTCCGCCAACCTCGAACCGCTGCTGCTGACCTACCGCGGCGACGGCGGCACGGCGGCCACGACCAAGCTGGTGGAGCGCACCGCCGACCGGCCCCCGCTGCTGGCCACGACCACGGAGGACGGCTTCAGCCACCGCCTGTGGGCCATCACCGACCCCGCCGACGTGGCCCGCGTCCAGGCCGAACTGTCCGGCTGCCAGGCCCTCATCGCCGACGGCCACCACCGCTGGGCCACCTACCGCCGCCTGCGCGCGGAGCACCCCTCGCCCAGCCCCTGGGACTACGGCCTGGTCCTCCTCGTCGACACCGCCCGCTACCCGCTGCGCGTCCGCGCCATCCACCGCCTCCTGCACGGCCTGCCGGTACCGGACGCCGTCGCCGCCCTGCGCGGCCTGTTCCACGTGGAGCGCCTGGAGGTCCCGCTCCCGGAGGCCCTGGCGGCACTGGCCGACGCGGCCTGCGCGGGCAACGCCTTCCTGCTGGCCGGCGACGGCGCCTTCCACCTCGTCGACCGCCCCGACCCGGACCTGCTGGCCCGCACGGTCCCCGCCGACCGCCCCGCGGCCTGGCGCACCCTCGACGCGACGGTCCTGCACGCCACGCTCCTCGACCACGTCTGGCACATCCCCGAGGACGACCCGACCCGCATCGCCTACATCCACGACACGGCCGCCACGGTCGCCAAGGCCGAGCGCGACGGCGGTACGGCCGTCCTCCTGCACCCGGTGCGCGAGGAGGTCGTCCGCGACCTGGCCCGCCAGGGCGTCACCATGCCCCGCAAGTCCACGTCGTTCGGCCCGAAGCCGGCCTCGGGCCTGGTCCTGCGCGCGCTGGAGCTGTGAACGAGTAAGGGGCGGGACCCCCACCGGGATCCCGCCCCTCACTCACGCTCCGACACCCAGGTCAGTCGTCGTCCTTCGCGTCCGCGTCACCGGCGGTCTCGTCCGCCTGGCTCTCGTCCAGCGCGTCGACGAACTCCACCCCGTCCAGCTCGGCGAGCCGGTCGGAGGCGTCGGTGCTGCCGTCCCGGTCGGCCTCGACGGCCTTGGCGAACCACTCCCGGGCCTCGCCCCGCCGCCCGGCGGCCAGCAGCGCGTCCGCGTACGCGTACCGCAGCCGCGCGGTCCACGGCTGCACCGCGTTGGACGCCAGCTCGGGGCTCTGCAGGGTCACGATGGCCGCGTCCAGCTGCCCCATGTCCCGCCGGGCACCGGCGGCGACGAGCCGCATCTCGACCTGGCCGGCCTTGTCCAGCTTGTGCACCTCAGGCGCACCGGCCATGTCCAGCGCCTTCTCCGGCCGTCCGAGCCCACGCTCGCAGTCGGCCATGACGGGCCACAGCTCCGCGCTGCCGGTCATCCGCCGCGCCGCCCGGAACTCGGCGAGCGCCTCGCTGTACTTCTGGGTCGCGTACGCCGCGAACCCGGCCGCCTCGCGTACGGCGGCCACACGCGACGCCAGCCGCAGCGCCACCCGCGAGTAGCCGTAGGCACCCTCGGGGTCCTCGTCGATCAGCCGCGCGACCATCACCAGGTTCTTGGCGACGTCCTCGGCGAGCGTCTTGGGCAGGCTCTGCAGC
This sequence comes from Streptomyces griseosporeus, assembly GCF_014656055.1. GTDB lineage: Bacteria > Actinomycetota > Actinomycetes > Streptomycetales > Streptomycetaceae > Streptomyces > Streptomyces griseosporeus. Next base: position 1,180 of record NZ_BNBR01000007.1, on the reverse strand, counting down.
TCCTGCCGTACGTCCTTGTCGATCTCGTCGCCCGTGACGTCCTCGGGGATCGGCAGCCGCTTGATCGGCTCGCGGTCGCGGTCCCGCTCGTCCCGGAACCGCCCGCCACCGCGCCGGTCGTCCCGACGGTCGTCACGGCGGTCGTCCCGCCCACGGAACCCACCGGGCCGCCCACCGCGGTCATCGCGCCCGCGGAAGCCACCGGGGCGGCCACCACGGTCATCGCGCCCGCGGAATCCACCGCGCTCACCACCACGGTGGTCGTCCCGCCCACGGAACCCACCGCGCTCGGAACGCTCGTCACTGCGCCGGTCGTCGCGGCGGTCATCCCGACGGTCGTCACGCCGGTCGTCCCGACGGAACCCGCGGTCGCGGTCGTCGCGCCGGTCGTCACGGCGGTCATCCCGACGGTCGTCACGGCGGAACCCACCACGGTCATCGCGACGGTCATCGCGACGGTCGTCACGGCGGAACCCGCCACGGTCATCGCGCCGGTCGTCCCGACGCTCGTCACGGCGATCATCGCGGCGGAATCCGCCGCGGTCGTCGCGCCGGCCGTACCCGCCGCCACGCTCGTCGCGCCCACGGAAGCCACCGCGGTCGTCACGGCCCCGGAATCCACCGCGGTCACCGCCGCTGTCCCGACGGTCGTTGTCACGGCGGTCGTTGTCACGACGGTCGTTGTCACGGCGGAAGGTGGGCCGGTCACCGCGGTCGTCGCGACGGAACCCACCACGGTCGTCGCGCCGGTCGTCACGGCGGTCATCCCGACGGTCGTCACGGCGGTCGTCGCGACGGAACCCGCCACGATCGTCGCGCCGGTCGTCCCCACGCCGGTCATCGCGACGGTCATCGCGCCGGCCGTACCCGCCACGGTCGTCACGTCCACGGAACCCACCACGGTCGCCGCCGCTGTCCCGACGGTCGTTGCCGCGTCGGAAGCCGCCACGCTCGCCGCGGTTCCCACTGTCCCGTCGACGCTGGTCGCGCTCCGGTCGGTCGTCGGGAGAGTTGGTGGACATGGTGACTCCTGTCTTCGGTACCGCAAGCATTGTAAAAAGAAAAGGACCCCTGGTCCCAGCTGAACGCTGGTGACCAGGGGTCCTTCCAAAGATTGTTCGGCGGCGTCCTACTCTCCCACAGGGTCCCCCCTGCAGTACCATCGGCGCTGTGAGGCTTA
>NZ_BNBR01000006.1 GCF_014656055.1 Streptomyces griseosporeus | reverse complement strand
AAGCCTCACAGCGCCGATGGTACTGCAGGGGGGACCCTGTGGGAGAGTAGGACGCCGCCGAACAATTTTTCCGGGAAACCCCGCACCTTCTGGTGCGGGGTTTTCTGCGTTTTCGGCCCGTTTCAGGCCCTTTCCAGGCCTTTCAGGACGGGTGTACCAGGCGGGTGTCGTACGCCAGGATCACCGCCTGGATGCGGTCCCTGGAGCCTGTCTTCGCCAGGATGCGGCCCACGTGGGTTTTGACCGTCGATTCGGCCAGGTGGAAGCGGTCCGCGATTTCCGTGTTCGTCCAGCCGCGCCCCATCGCCGTGAGTATTTCGCGTTCGCGGTCGGTGAGGGCCGCCAGGCGGGGGTCCGTGGCGTCCGGGTCGGCCGAGGGCGTGGGGAGGAGCTGGGCGTACGCGTCCAGGAGGCGGCGGGTCAGGGCCGGGGCGACCACCGCGTCGCCGGAGGCCACCGCGCGGATTCCCGAGAGGAGTTCCTCCGGCAGCGCGTCTTTGATCAGGAAGCCCGAGGCGCCGGCGCGCAGGCCCGCGTAGGCGTACTCGTCCAGGTCGAACGTCGTCAGGATCAGGACGCGGGTGCGGTCGCCGGCCAGGGTGATGCGGCGGGTCGCCTCGATGCCGTCCAGGCCCGGCATGCGGATGTCCATCAGGACGACGTCGGGGCGGAGTTCCGCCGTCATGCGGATCGCCTCGGAGCCGTTGGCGGCCTCGCCGAGGACGGCCATGTCGTCCTGGCTCTCCAGCAGCATGCGGAAGCCGAAACGCTGCAGGGGCTGGTCGTCGGCGATCAGGACGGTGGTCACTGGGGGACGTCCTCCGGTAGGTGCAGTCGGACCCGCCAGCCCCGGTCGGGGTGCGGGCGGGGGCCGGCTTCGAGGGTGCCGCCGTACAGGGCCGTGCGCTCGCGCATGCCGGGCAGGCCCCGGCCGGAGCCGGCGTCCGAGGGGGTGCCGCCGCGGCCGGTGTCGGTCACCGTGACCGTGACGGCGCCCTTCTGGTCGTAGGAGAGCGTGATGTCGGCGGTGGCGTTCGGGCCCGCGTGTTTGAGGGTGTTGGTGAGGGCCTCCTGGATCACCCGGTAGACCGTGAGCTGGCGGCCCGGGGGGAGGGCGGGTGGGGTGCCGTGGGTGACCGTGTGGACGGGGAGGCCTGCTCGGCGTACGCCCTCGATCAGGTGGTCCAGGTCGGTGAGCGTGGGTTGGGGGGTGCGGGTGGGTTCCGGTGGGGGCGGGTCCTCGTCGCGCAGGACGTCGAGGAGGCGGCGTAGTTCCGTCAGGGCCTGCCGGCTCGTCGTGGCGATCGCGTCCAGGGCCTGGCCGGCGCGGGCGGGGGACTTGGCGGCGGCGTAGCGGCCGCCGTCGGCCAGGCCCGTGATGACCGACAGGTTGTGGCCGATGATGTCGTGCATCTCGCGGGCGATCCGGGCGCGTTCGGCGGCGGTGGCCAGGCGAGCCTGCTGGTCGCGTTCCGTCTCCAGGCGGCGGGCGCGGTCCTCCAGGGCGGCCGTGTAGTCGCGGCGGGTGCGCAGGGCGATGCCGAGGACGGCCGCGAGGAGGAGGGAGAGCAGCTGGGGGACGATGTCGTCGTCCGCGCCGCCTCGGGAGTGGCGGGTCGCGGTCACGATCACCGGGGTGAGGCAGAGGGGGATCGCCCAGAGGAGCGTGCGCAGGGGGCGGCGCAGGGCGATGTGGTGGATGACCAGGAGTTGGAGGAGGGCTGCTTGGAGGGTGGCGCCTGTCCAGGCGTTCGTCAGGGCCAGGGGGGTGGTCGCCAGGAGGATCGTGCGGGGGTGGGTGCGGCGCCAGAGGAGGGGAACGGCGAAGCCCAGGTTGAGGGTGAGGACCAGCCATTCCGGTGTGGCGGGGTTGCGGGTGACGTTGCGCCAGCCGTCGCCCGCGTAGTCGATCACGGCGGCCGTCAGCCAGAAGGCGGTCAGGTGCAGGTCCCACAGGACGGGGTGGCGCCTGTCGAAGGCGCGCACCCGTGCGATGACGCGTTGGACGTACTGCGTGAGGGGTTCCCCCGGCTGCTCCTCCTGCACGGTGTCCATGGTGGGGGGTGTCCGGCTGCCGGGGAACACCTGGTCCGTCATACGTCCCGTCGCTGGAGCAGGACGGCCGCCGCGGTGAGGGTCGCCGCCGCCCACAGGGTGAGGGCGAGCAGGGCCGTGCCGGGTGAGGCGAGCCCCGGGCCCGGGCCGGCGTGGGTGAGGGACTCCAGGGCCTTGCCGGGGAAGTAGCGCACGGCCCGGTCGACCACGTCGTACGGGAGCATCCGGAGGATCTCCGGGAGGATCATCACCCCGCCGATGAAGATGCCCATGGCCGCGGGGACCGAGCGGACCAGGGAGCCGATGGCGAGGGCCAGGACGCCGAGGAGGGCGAGGCCGGCGGCGTTGCCCACGAGGGCGCGCGGGACGCCCGGGTCGGTGAGGGAGGCGGCCAGGGGTGTGCCGGTGAGGTGGATCTGGGCCGCGGGGAAGGCCAGCAGGTTCGTCGCGAGGACGACGGTGAAGCAGACCGCGGCGAGGACCGCCGCCTTGGACCACAGGACGGGCAGGCGGCGCGGTACGGCGGTCATCGTGGCGCGGACCAGGCCGGTCGCGTGCTCGCCCGCCGTCATCAGCACGCCGAGGACGCCCACCGTGATCTGGGTGAACTGCATGCCGATCAGGGTGAGGAGGACGGGGTCGATGTCGTCGGCGCCTTCGCCGGGTGTGTAGGCGGACGCGACGGCGACGGCGGTGGCGACGGTCAGGACCGGGGTGAGGGCCAGGTTGATCCAGGTGGAGCGGACCGTCCACAGCTTGTGCCATTCGGAGCGCAGGACGCGGGCCGGGGTGACGGCGAGGGTGCTCATGCGTGGGTTCCTTCCGCGGGGGCGTACTCGACGGAGTCGTGGGTGAGGGCCATGAACGCCTCCTCCAGGGAGGCACCTGTGGGGGTGAGTTCGAACAAGGGGATGCCGTGGGCCGCGGCCGTGCGGCCGATGTGCTCGGCGTCGGTGCCGTGGACGTGGAGCGTGCCGGGCGTGTCGCCGGTGACGGTGACGCCGGGTGCGGTCAGGTGCCGGACGAGGGCGGGGGCGTCGGGGGTGACGACCTTGACGGTGGTGGTGCCGGAGCGGCGGACGAACTCGGTGACCGTCGTGTCGGCCAGGAGCCGGCCGCGGCCGATGATGACGAGGCGTTCCGCGGTCAGGGCCATCTCGCTCATCAGGTGCGAGGAGACGAGGACGGTACGGCCCTCGGCGGCGAGCCGTTTCAGCAGGGTGCGGATCCACAGGACGCCCTCGGGGTCGAGGCCGTTGACGGGTTCGTCGAGGATCAGCGTGGCCGGGTCGCCGAGCAGGGCGGCCGCGATGCCGAGGCGCTGGCCCATGCCGAGGGAGAAGCCCTTGACGCGGCGGTGGGCGACGTCGGTGAGGCCGGTCAGCTCCAGGACGCGGGTGACGCGGGCGCGGGGGATGCCGTGGGTGAGGGCGAGGGCCGTCAGGTGGTGGTGGGCGGTGCGGCCGGGGTGGACCGAGCGGGCCTCAAGGAGGGCGCCGACCTCGGTGAGGGGCGCCGGGTGGGTGGCGTAGGCGCGGCCGGCGACGGTGGCGTGGCCGTGGGTGGGCGCGTCCAGTCCGAGGATCATGCGCAGGGTGGTGGACTTGCCGGCGCCGTTCGGGCCGAGGAAGCCGGTGACGGTGCCGGCGGGGACGGTGAAGGACAGGTCGGCGACGGCGGTCTTGTCGCCGTAGCGTTTGGTGAGGTGGTGGGCCGTAATCATGGTGTCGATGCTCCGCCGCGGGGGCGGGCGGGGCGTCGGACGGCGGCGGTATATCGGGTGAGGGCGTAGTACCGGGGTACTACGGTGGCCGGTATGACTGTGAGCAGCGGGGACGGCGTCGTCGTACGTCCGGTTCGGGCCGATGAGTGGCGGGCCGTGAAGGAGCTGCGGCTGGACGCGCTGCGGGACCCCGTCGCTCACCTCGCGTTCCTGGAGACGTACGAGGAGGCGGCCGGGCAGCCAGACGCGTTCTGGCAGGGGCGGGCGTCGCGGGGCGCGCGCGAGGGCAGCGGGGTGCGGCAGTTCGTCGCCGAGGCGGCCGGCGGGCAGTGGGCCGGGACCGCGACCGTGCTCGTGGAGGAGTCCGGTACGACGGACTGGGCCGGGTTTCCCGTGGAGCGGCGGCAGGGGCATGTCGTCGGTGTGTTCGTACGGCCGGAGTACCGGGGGACCGGCGTCACGGGGGCGTTGTTCGAGGCCGCGCTGGAGTGGGCGTGGGGGTCCGGGGCCGAGCGGGTGCGGCTGATCGTGCACGAGGAGAACACGCGGGCGCAGGCCTTCTACCGCAAGGCCGGGTTCGAGCCCAGCGGGGTGACCGTGCCGTTGCCGCAGGCGCCGGGGCAGGTGGAGCTGGAGTTCGTGCTGGAGAAGCAGTGAACGGCCGGGTGTCAGACGGGGAGTTCGGCGTGCGGCCAGCGGGCGCGGGCCTGTTCCCGGGAGCGGAGCAGGGCCAGCGTCGGCAGGCCCCGGTCCGCCCCGGTGGCCAGCAGCTCCGGCAGCTGGGGAAGCGGAGCCACCGCGGCGACGTCGTCGAGGACGAGCGTCAGTGGTGGGTCGAGCCGACCGGAGGATGACCGTTCGGCCATGCGCCGGCCGCGCTCGACCACGCTGGAGACGAGGGCCGTCAGGAGCGGCATCGCGCCGGGGTTCGTCCTGGGGTCCTCGATGGATTCACCGACCACATAAAGCGTGCCCCCTTCGTGGACGAAGGAATCCAAGGCGAGCGCATCAGTTCGGTTGGGAGTGCAGGCCTCGCGGACGTTGACCGTGAACAGGGCGGACAGGGCGCGGGTGAGGAGTTCCTGGGCCATGTCGCGGCGGTCGGGGTGGGCGGTGAGCGCGGCCTCCAGTTCGCCCGCGGCGCCGGGGGCGGCCTTCGGGCTGGTACGGAGGACGCGGACGGCGTCCTGGATCTGGGTGCCCTGGGCCCAGCGGTGGACGTGGCGGACGGTGCGGCCGTCGACGGCGGCGGCGTGCAGGTAGCTGCGCAGCAGGGTCGCGGCGGTGTCGGCGACCGCCTGGTCCAGGCGGGAGGTGGGGCGGACGGGGGCGAGGAGGGCGGTGGCCCGGTCCGCGGCGGTGTCCTTGTCCTCGCAGGCCGCGGTGGGGGACCAGTGGAGGCGGGCCGGGGTGTCGCAGGTGTGCGTGGGGTCGTAGAGGTGGACGGGGCCGAGTTTGGCGCGGGCGTCCTTGGTGTCGTGCCAGAGGGCGGGGGAGGAGGTGAGGACCAGGACCGGGCCGTCGGCGTCCTGGACGGCCTGGATGGCGGTGGTGTGGCGGGTCGCGGCGGGGCCGTAGTGCACCGGGCCTTCGGGGCGGGCCGTTTCCCACCCGCTCGTCTGTCTGCCGTCTGACGGGGAGCCGGCCGTCGCGGTCTCCTCCCGGCTCTCCGACAGCTCCGGCGCGGTGCGCGGCGCGGGCACCTCGTCCGGCCGTACCTCCTCCGGCCGTACCTCCTCGCGGCGCACATCGTCCCGCCGTACCTCGGGAGCCGCTTCCACCACCGGCGTGCCCTGTGCCCGGCGTCTCGCCCGTCCCGCTCTCCACCGGGCCACCGTGCCCAGCGTGAAGACGGTCAGGACGAACAGGATCATCAGCTGGCCGATGAACAGGCCCCAGAAGAGGCCGTACCCGGAGAGCTGGGGTGCGGGGGTGTCGGGCCAGGCGCCGGGGACGTCGTGCGGCCGGCCGATGAGGTGGCGCATGGCCAGGGGGGTGCGGGTGAAGGTCACCCCGTCGGGCCAGGCGCCGTGGGCGAACCAGCCGGCGAGGCCCGTCGCCGTCCACACCAGCAGGGTCATGCCGAGGAGGAACGCGAGTATGCCGACCAGGAGGCCGTCGGGGATGCCGCCCTGGCCGTCTCGCTGCCCGCGCTGGTTGTCCGGTGCCACGTCGTGCCCCCCTGCCTACGCCACCGTGGACTCGGTGTCGCCCAGGTGCTGTTCCATGAAGGCCGCCGCCCGCTCCTCCGCCTCTAGTTCGGCGGCGCGCAGGGCGTCGTCGGCGAGGTCGTCGGAGGACTCGGTCATCGCGCGGTCGGTGAAGACGAGGGGGCGTTCGGTCTCGGTGACCAGGTGTTTGACGACCTGGACGTTGCCGTTGACGTCCCAGACGGCGATGCCCGGGGTGAGGGTCGGGATGATCTCCACCGCCCAGCGGGGCAGGCCGAGGACCCGGCCGGTCGCCCGGGCCTCGTCGGCTTTCTGGGCGTAGATCGTGCGGGTGGAGGCCATTTTCAGGATCGCCGCCGCTTCCTTCGCCGCCGCGCCGTCGACGACGTCGGACAGGTGGTGGACGACCGCGACGAAGGACAGGCCGAGGCGGCGGCCGAACTTCAGCAGGCGCTGGAACAGCTGGGCCACGAACGGGCTGTTGATGATGTGCCAGGCCTCTTCCACCAGGAAGATGCGCTTCTTGCGGTCGGGGCGGATCCAGGTGTGCTCCAGCCACACGCCGACGATCGCCATCAGGATCGGCATGGCGATGGAGTTGCGGTCGATGTGGCTGAGGTCGAAGACGATCAGCGGGGCGTCGAGGTCGATGCCGACCGTGGTCGGGCCGTCGAACATGCCCCGCAGGTCGCCGTCGACCAGGCGGTCCAGGACCAGGGCGACGTCCAGGCCCCATGCCCGTACGTCGTCTATGGCGACGTTCATCGCCTCGGCCGACTCCGGCTCCGGGTGCCGTAGCTGCTCGACGATGTCGGACAGGACCGGCTGGCGGTCGACGATGGTCTCGTTGACGTAGGAGTGGGCGACCTTGAGGGCGAAGCCGGCGCGCTCGTCCAGGCCGTGGCCCATGGCGACCTCGATGATGGTCCGCAGCAGGGCCAGCTGACCGGTCGTGGTGATCGACGGGTCGAGCGGGTTGAGGCGGATGCCGTGGTCGAGGGCGGCCATCGGGTCGAGGCGGATGGGAGTTATCCCCAGCTCCTGTGCGATGAGGTTCCACTCGCCGACGCCGTCCTCGCCCTGTGCGTCCAGGACGACGACCTGGCGGTCCTTGAAGCGGAGCTGGCGCAGGACGTACGTCTTCTCCAGCGCCGACTTGCCGTTGCCGGACTCGCCGAGGACCAGCCAGTGCGGGGCCGGCAGCTGCTGGCCGTACAGCTGGAACGGGTCGTAGATGTAGCCCTTGCCGGAGTACACCTCGCGGCCGATGATCACGCCGGAGTCGCCGAGGCCGGGCGCGGCGGTCGGCAGGTAGACCGCCTGGGCCTGGCCGGTGGAGGTGCGGACCGGCAGGCGGGTCGTCTCGACCTTCCCGAACAGGAAGGACGTGAAGGCGTCCGTGAGGACGGACAGCGGGTCCCGCATCAGCGCATCAGCCCCTACCTTCGGATTCCGGTGGCGAACGGCAGCGTGTTCACGAATGCCCGGTGGTGCTCGCGGTCGCACCACTCCAGCTTCAGATACGACTTTCCGGCCGAGGCCCTTATCGTCCGCTTGTCGCGGTTGAGGGCCTCCGGTGAGCGGGAGGAGACGGTGATGTAGCCGACCAGGTTGACGCCGGCGGCGCCGCTGGCGAGGTCCTCGCCGCGCTGGTCGAGGCGGTTGTGGGCGGCGATGTCGCGCGGGTCGACGGTGCGGTTCATCTTGGCGGCGCGGGAGGCCTCCGCCTCGTCGTTGGTCTTCTCCGTCAGCATGCGTTCGATGGCGACCTCGGTGGGTTCGAGGTCCATGGTGACGGCGACGGTGCGGATGACGTCCGGGGTGTGGACGAGGAGCGGCGCGAGGAAGTTCACGCCGACGGGGGTCATGGGCCACTCCTTGATCCAGGCGGTGGCGTGGCACCAGGGGGCGCGGGTGGAGGACTCGCGGGTCTTGGCCTGGAGGTAGGTGGGCTCGGTGGCGTCCAGCTCGGCCGGCCAGGCGTTGCGTTTCGTCATCGCCTGGATGTGGTCGATCGGGTGGTCCGGGTCGTACATGGAGTGGATGAGGGAGGCGAGCCGGCCCTGCCCGAGGGGCTGCCGGACGCGGATGTCGGCCTCCTGCAGGCGCGAGCAGATGTCGGTCAGCTCGCGGGCCATGACGACGGCGAGCCCGGCGTCCCGGTCGACCTTGCGGCCGCCGGCCTGGGTGCGGGCGGCGCGGGCCATGGCGTTGGCCTCGGCGGCCAGCTCGCGGGTGTAGTGCATGCAGGCGACGAGGTAGGCGCGGTGCTGCTCGCTGGAGGTGGACACCATCGACAGCAGCTGGTCGTACGACTCCTGCAGCCAGCCCGGTGCCTTCTCGTCGCCGCGGACGGCGACGTCCTTGGCGTGGGCGTCGGGGTCGGCGGGCAGGGTGCGGGCGAGCATCTGCAGGCGGGTGACGAAGCCGTCGCCGTTGGCGACGTGCTTGAGCAGGGTGCCGAAGCGGTCGACGAGGGCTTCCTGGTCCTCGCTGTCGCGCAGGCCGACGCCGGGGCCCTCGATCTCGATGGCCGCGGTGACGGTTCTGCGGTCGGCGTGCAGGAGCACGGCGATCTCGTCGGGCCCGAAGGGCGCGGCCAGCCAGGTGATCCGGCCGATGCCGGGCGGGGGCCCGACCTCGACCTCACGCCCGTCCAGCCGGGTGCCGGCCTCGATCGCGGCGGAGCGGTAGGTGGCGCCGCGGCGCACGGTGCGCTTGTAGCTGCGGTTGATCTCGAACCACTTGTAGAAGGTGCGGTGCTTGTACGGCACGTAGACCGCGGCCAGCGCGACCAGCGGGAAGCCGGTGAGCAGCAGGATGCGCAGCGGGAGGACGGGGACGAGGAGGCCGCACATCATGCCGAGGAACGCGCCCACGATGATCAGCGCGATCTCGCCGGTCTCGCGGTTGCGGCCGACGATCGCGTTCGGCCGGGCGCGGCCGATCAGATATGTACGGCGGGGCGTGACCGGATGGGACACGTGGGACTCGGTCGTCAACGCCCTTCACCTCCCGTGCGGTTGGTACTGCTGTTGCGGGTGTTGCTGGCGTGGGGAGTGTTGACCGCGCTGGTGCGGGGCGGGGGTGCGGCGGAGGGGACAGATCCGCCGCCACCACCGGTCGAGGTGCGGCCGCTGTGCGCGGCGACGCCGCCGGAGGCCGGGTTGGCCGGGCGGGGGGTGCTGCTCGCGGTCGCGGACTGGCCGCCGCCGTTGCTGTCGGCGCGGCTGCTGTGGGTCTTGATGCCCTGGGCGACGAGGGTCGCGGGGGAGCTGATGACGGCGGCGGCCTTGCCCTCCGCGCCCTGCATGATGCGGTTGTTGCGGGAGTTGGCGATCTCGTCGCCGAAGCCGGGGACGAAGCGGTAGATCATGCCGCTGGCGAAGATGGCGAGCAGGATGATGGCGAGGCCGGAGACGACGGCGGCGAGGGAGTCGGGGCCGCTGTCGCTGCTGAGGGCTCCGGCGAGGCCGAGCACGATGACGATGACCGGCTTGACGAGGATCACCGCGATCATGATCCCGGCCCAGCGGCGGACGTGGCCCCACAGGTTCTTGTCGACGAGGCCGGCGTAGACGACGACGCCGAGGAGGGCGCCGACGTAGAGCAGGACGGCGCGCAGGAACAGCTCCAGGTAGAGCACGCCGGCGGCGAGGATCGACACGAGGGAGACGAGGATCAGCATGATCGGCCCGCCGCCGATGTCGTTGCCCTTCTTGAGGGCCTCGCTGAACGTCCCGAAGAACGTGTCCGTCTGGTCGCCGGTCGCCTTCGCGAGCACGTCGCTGACGCCGTCGGTCGCCGAGACGACGGTGTAGAGGATCAGCGGGGTGAAGGCGGAGGCGAGGACGGTGAGCCAGAGGAACCCGATCGCCTCGGAGACGGCGGTGGTGAACGGCACGCCGCGGATCGCCCGCTTGGCTACGGCCAGCAGCCACAGGACGAGGGTGAGGATGGCCGAGGCCGCGAAGACGATGGCGTACTGCTGGAGGAACTTGGGGTTGGTGAAGTCGACGGAGGCGGTCTCTTTTACGGCGGCGGAGAGCTTGTCGACGGTCCAGGAGGCGGCGTCGGCGCAGCCCTTGGCTAGGGAGCTGAGGGGGTCGAGAGTGGTGGTGGGGTCCAGGGTGTTGGTGCCACCGCCGGTGCCCTTGGAGCCGTTGCCTCGTTCGCAGTAGTCCTTGGCGGGGCCGCGGATGAGGTCGCACGGGTCATTGCCGGCTGTCGGCGTGGGTGTGGGAGCCGCCAGAGCACGGGTCGCCTGCAGCATGACGGCGCCCTGTCCGGCGGCGACGACGGCCATGAGCTTGAGGAAGCGGTGGTTAGCGCGCATACGTGAACCCTCCGAATTCCTCGACGGCCTTCGTCATGTCGTCGGCGGTGGAGGCCTGCTGGTCGCGGCCGACCGGCACGGGCCCGTCCTTCTGCTGGAAGTCGGTGACCTTCCAGTCGTTGTTGATCCACCTCAGCTGGTAGGTCGTGGTGTACCAGCTCTCGGTGACGGGGTTGGTCGACGCTTGGCCGGACAGGCCGAAGAGCGAGGTGTACCAGACCTCTACGGTGGCGCTGTCGGCGCCGGACGCGGTGACCTTGGTGCCCACCGGAATGACCCGGGACACGAAGGTCTGCCCGGCCGGAGCGGTGCCGTTCTTGGTGAGGCCGATGTTGCTCAGAAACTTCTCGCTCGAGTAGGCGCTGTCCAGCGCGGCCTGCCGGGCGGCGGCGACATCGGGGGCGTAGACGCTGTTCACGATCTCATGCCGTCTCGCCGTGTTGAACATGTCGGCCGACCCCAGGGCAACCGAGAAGTTCGCGGCAGCCGATTGCGCCCCCTGCTGGTCGTGCGCGAACCCCGTGGGGATGCCGCCGGTCCCCGTCCGTACCGGGGCCACCCCGGTCGGGGCCGTTGCCGTGGTTTCGGGCTTGGTGGCGTCGGCCGGCGTGTTGTCGGCTGCGGAATCGTCTCCTCCACGGTTCGCGAAGGCGATCGCCGCGATGAGCAGGACGACGACGCCGACGACCGTGACCAGGCTCCGGGAGGAGGAGCGGGCCGTGCGGCGGGCGCCTCCGTAGGGGTCGCCCTCGGGCAGGCGGGTGCGTGTCTGGCCCGTACCGCCGTAACCGTCGTGCTCGTCACCGAGACTCATGCCGCGTACGCCCCCTCGACGTCGTGCAAAGACACGTAGACACGTAGAAGTACGACGGTAGCCGGGCCGGCTCCCGTACGGGCGCGGTGTGGTGACTCGACATCAGGGAAACGCAACCTCAGCCGGTGGGCACGACGGGCGGGTGGGGTGGAGGGGACCGGACCGGGCGTGGCCGGAGAGGACGGGGACGCGAGGGGGACAGCCGGGCGGGGCTACACGGCCATGCCGTACACGATGGTGAACAGCGTGCCGAGTGAGCCGATGATGAACACCCCGGTCAGCCCGGCGATGATGAGGCCCTTGCCCTGCTCGGCGCTGAAGGTGTCGCGCAGGGCCGTGGCGCCGATGCGCTGCTTGGCGGCGCCCCAGACGGCGATGCCGAGGCAGAGCAGGATGGCGACGGCCATCACGACCTCGATCATCACCTTGGCTTCGTTGCCCAGGCTGCCGAAGGGGCCCCAGTCCGGAGCGATCCCGCCGATGATGGTGTTGATGTCTCCCTTATCGGCCGCAAAGAGCATGTAAGTCACCGCCCCTGTTGGGTAGTTCCGCAGTCCCCTGCGGTGTGCAGAGGTCAGGCCTCATTCTCGCCGACAATCGCGCCGTCGTATGTCGACTTGGCGTCATTGATTGGCGGGTTTCGTACAAACTGCTGGCCGACGCCGTGTCAGCGCGCCACACCGGCGGGTGTGTTCCGGCGCGGGCGGAGTACACGGGGTCGTATCGTCACTCTGTGTATCACGGCAGGTCACGCCGGGCAATGAGGACGATGCGGAACCTGGGGTGTGGTTCCGTCGTTGACCCACTTCTGACCCACTGCCCCGTCCTCCCCTCCTCGATGAGGGGGTGTCAGCGGGGCGTGAGGCCGTGCAGCAGGTGGTGGACCTGTTCGTCGAGGCCGGCGAGGGCCTCCTCGGGGGAGAGGGCGCAGGCGGCGACGAGGGCGGCGAGGCCGTGCAGGCTGGAGGCGACGACCAGCATCAGGCGTTCGGGGTCGCCGGGGATGATCTCGCCGCGTTCCTGGGCGTCGGCGACGATCCGGGTGAGGGAGCCGAAGGTCTCGTCGACGGCTTCGGCGAGGCGGCCGGTGGTGTCGGGCTCGTGCTTGCGCGCGAACATCAGTTCCAGGAGTGCCGGGTTGTCGATGACGAACCCGAGGTAGGCCCGGGCGAGCCCGGTCATGCGCTCCTCGATCGGCCGGTCGGGGGCGTCGGCGGCGCCGAGGGTGCGGAGCAGGCGTTCGTAGCCGGTGAGGGCGAGTGCGTCGAGGAGGGCCTGCTTGTCCTTGAAGTGCCGGCCGGGCGCGGCGTGGCTGACGCCGACGTCGCGGGCGAGTTCCCGCAGGGAGAGCGCGGCGGCGCCCTTGTCGCGGAGGGTGCGTTCGGCGCTCTTGAGGAGGGCGGCGCGCAGGTCTCCGTGGTGGTAGGGGCGGCTCTCGGGCATGGACAGCATCGTAACGCCATGTTGACGATGTCAGCTTTGTTGTCATTGACAGCATTGTTGGCGGTGCCTACATTGGGCTCATGGCGGATCAGAAGAAGGACGCGAGCGGCAGGTGGAGCCTCGACTCCCTGCCGGACCTGTCGGGGCGTACGGCGGTGGTGACGGGCGCCAACAGTGGCATCGGCTTCGTCACGGCCGAGGCGCTGGCGCGGGCGGGAGCGCGTGTCGTCCTCGCCGTGCGGGACGAGGAGCGGGGGAAGGCCGCCGCGGGCCGGATCAGCGGCGCCACGGAGGTACGGCGGCTGGATCTGGCGGATCTCGCGTCGGTGCGGGAGTTCGCGGCGGGGTGGGACGGGCCGCTGGACCTGCTGATCAACAACGCGGGCGTGATGATGCTGCCGCGGCAGCGGACGCGCGACGGCTTCGAGATGCAGTTCGGCACCAACCATCTGGGCCACTTCGCGCTGACGAACCTGCTGCTGCCGCACGTCACCGACCGGGTGGTCACGGTCGCGTCCGGCGCGCACCGGTGGCCCGGCGCGGCGATCCACTTCGACGACCTGGACTTCGCGAACGGCTACAACCCGCAGCGCGCCTACGCCCAGTCGAAGCTGGCGAACCTGCTGTTCACGCTGGAACTGCAGCGCCGGCTGACGGAGGCGGGCTCGCCGGTGCGGGCGGTGGCGGCCCACCCCGGCTGGGCGGCCACCAACCTCCAGAGCCACGCGGGAAACCCGGTGACACGGCTCCTGATGCAGCTCGGCAACCGCCTGTTCGCCCAGTCCGACCGCGCGGGCGCCCTGCCGACGCTGTACGCGGCGGTGGAGGACGTACCGGGGGCGGCCTATGTCGGCCCGGACGGCTTCGCGGAGATGCGGGGCGCGCCGACGCTGGTGGGGCGGACGCGGGCGGCGAGCGATGCGGGGGTGGCGCGTCGGCTGTGGGATGTGTCGGAGGAGCTTACGGGGGTGCGGTTCTCGGTGGGGGCGGGGTCGGTCTCGGGCGGGGGTGGCTCTGGTCGGGGGTGACGGCTCAGCCCTGGTCGCGGGGTTCACGGCCCGGGGCCTCGGCCCTAGCCCTAGCCCTGGTCAGGGATGACCCGGCCTGGACAGCCCTGATCAGGCAGGACGGTGGCACACGTACGCCTCGTAGAAGTACTCGGCCTCGGACACGATGAGCAGCGTGTCGAACGCGCCCGACAGGAACATCCACGGCTCCTCGATCGCGTTACGCAGCCGGGCCGTCCAGCCGAGGACGGGGGCGTCGAGCGCCAGCCAAGGGTGGATGCTGAGGTGGGTCCTGACGTGGAGGCGGCCGGTGAGACCGTTCGTGGACAGCAAGCGGTCCAGCCATGCGTCGAGGTGCTGGGGGGACGCGTCGTCGGGGAGGCGGTCGGTCGGGTCCGTGTGGACGCTGAACGCCCACTCGATCGCCTCGGCCACCCACTCCGGCTCCTCACCGGGCCGCAGCGGGGTGCCGTCGGCGCTCCGCAGGTCGCCGAGCTCCGCCTCGACGGCCTTCAGCGCGGCCCGCTCCCGGTACTCACGGAGTTTCTGCTGTGACCGGCTCTGCATGGCGTCCTCTACGTTACTCCAGGACAGCCCTGCCCTGTTCTCACTGGGTGACCAGGCGGAAAGGGTGGTGGGAGTCGCGGGGGCACACGGTGATGATTAGGCGGCCCTGGCCGGGGGAGACCTCCGTCGGGACATTGGCCCAGCGGGTGGTCGCCTCCTGCCGGTCCTCGTACGGGATCCAGCTCGTGGTACCGGGATCCCACTCGCGGCGGTCGGCGGTCAGAAGCGGGACGAGTTCCGTGCCGCAGGCCGAGCAGTTCAACGGTGCCGGGCCCGTGAGGTTCCAGGCGATGTAACCGCCGACCTTCCAGCCGGGGGCCGTGGACAGGTCGTAGACGTAGCTCGGCCGCTCGGCGCTCTCGTCACCGCTCCCGTCCTCGGTTTCCTCGTCTTCGGCGTCCTCGTCCTCGGGTCCTTCCCATGCCTCGAGGCGCGCGCGGAGGGCGGGTTCGAGGACTTCCAGGTAGGGGTGTTCCACCACCTCTTCCGGGTGCAGGACGCAAGGGTTCGGGACGAGTTCCTGCCGGCCGACGACTTCCGGGGCCGGCTGTTCGATCAGGGGCGTGCCGACCTCTCCGGACCGGCGCCAGCGCAGCTCGACGTGCATCTCGTGCCGGCTTTCGCCGTGCCGTTCGAAGGGGCACCAGAAGACCTGCAGCAGATCCCCTTCGCCGGTGTCGGGCAGACCGGGCACGTCACGCCGGTACAGCTGGGCCACCGCGAGCATCGGAATGGGGTCGGTATCGGCGAGGTGCGGGGCATGCCGCCCCCGCTTGAAGCGCGACAGTTCCTCGCCTTCCTCGGCGTTGGGGCCCCGGCGCGGGTCACGCCGCCAGGCTCGCTCCAGGATCTCCCGCTCGCGCAGCACGTCCGCATAGCGGAAGCCGCTGCCGCGCTTGTGGGGGATCGTGCAGACCGGCCACGGTTCGTCGGCGGGCCACAGCATCGGGCCGCCGACCGAACTGTCCGCCGCGGTCGGGGTGCCACGACGCGGGTGCAGCCGGGTGGCGGTCCGGCGCACCGCCGCCAGCTCGGGGAAGAGCGTCTCCACGTCGATGGGGCGGGGTGGGGTGGTACGGGGCATAAGCCAACGCTTCCGAAGGTCGGGGGCGGGTACGTTCGCCGGACCGGGACTCTACCCAGTCAGGGTGTCCCGGCCGGTCAGGGACTCCACCCGGGGACGGCGGTGCGCACGCCGGCGGCCGGGTTGTCCAGCCAGCCGGTGAGCTCGAAGCCCCTGTTCCCGTAGGCGGAGTACTCGAGGCGGATGGGTATGGGATTGGTTCCCTCGTAGATCGGCTTGATGTCGTACTGGACGACCTCGCCCTTCTTCACCGCTTCGTAGATCGGGCCCTCGACCAGGTCCCGCTGGTACGGCGAGTTGGTGGGGTTGTTCGTCTGGGTCACCAGGTTGTGCTTGGCGTTGTGGTGCTTGCCCGCCCCGCCGAGACGATTGGCAAGGAGGTGGCCGCGGGCCTCGTTGAAGGCGTTTCCGTTGCCGCGCCAGCCCGGCGGCCAGGCGCCCCCCGCTTCCGTGCCCGTGTCCAGCATCTCGGGCCGGATGCAAGCGGAGACGCCGGTCGGACGGCCGAGGTGATCGTGGGCCCTGTAGCGGATGCTGCCGCCCTGTCCGTTGGCGCCGTCGGTCCACGTGTAGTGGTCCCTCCGGCAGGGCGCCAGCCCGATCGGGTCGTACAGGTCCAGCGGGTTGTGGACGTAGGCGACGGGGTTGGGCGCCGGCATCAGGCCCAGCGGATCCGGGCTGACGTAGCGGGCGGTCTCCGGGTCGTAGTGGCGGAAGTAGTTGTAGTGGAGGCCGGTCTCGGGGTCGGCGTACTGGCCGGGGTGGCGCAGCGGGGTGTAGGCGGTGGCGTCCGGATTGACGGCTGTGGTGCCCCAGACCGTGGCACGGGTGCGCCAGGCGATCTCGCCGGTCTCGTCGACGAGCTCGGTCGGGGTGCCGATCAGGTCCGAGACGATGGCGAAGAAGCGGGAGTCGATCTCCTCCTCGCCCATCGGCTTGCGTTCGTACTGCACCAGCGGACGGAAGCCGTCGTGGTCCCAGGTGAGCGTGGTGCCGCTGGACACCGTCGTCTGCTCGGCCAGCCGCGGGCCGTCCCAGGTGAAGCGGATCTCCTCGACGGGGGCACCCGACTCGTCCAGCCGGACCTTGGCCGTACGTCGTCCCAGAGGGTCGTAGCGGTAGAGCCAGGTGACGCCGTCCGGTGTGGTGCAGGAGGTGAGACGGTTCTCCGCGTCCCAGGAGTAGCGCCACACCTCGGGCCTGCGGGACAGACGCCTCTTGACCCGTTCGACGAGACGCCCGGCCGCGTCGTAGCGGTAGTGCGTGCGTCCCGCGCGCAGGACGCGGGTGCCGGTGTACTCGCGTTCGCCGCGCGCGGCGGGGTCGGCCGCGCGGTCCGGCCAGTCGGCGGTGAGCTGGTTGCCGGACGCGTCGTACGCGTAGGCCTCCGGGCCGGCGGGACCCGTGGCGCGCAGCGGTCGGCCCACCGGATCGAGGGTGTAGCCCGTGGCGCGTCCGGTGACGTCTTCGTGGACGGCGGTGAGATGGTCGTCGGCCCGGTAGGTGTACCGGCGCTCACGGATCCGGTGGCCCGCCCGCGCGGTGAGGGTCTGGCGGGTGAGTCTGCCCCGCACGTCCCAGTCCGAGACCAGGCGGAGGTCCGTGCCGACGGCCCGCTCGGTCTCACGGCCGAGAAGGTCGTGGCTGAAGGTGAGCGCGTGCCGGCCGTCGACGGTGAGGGCCGAGCGGTTGCCGGTCTCGTCCCAGCTCAGCTTGGTCCGCGCCCCGGTGGGGGTGGTGCGGGATGTCCGCCGGCCGGCCCGGTCGTAGCCGAGGCGGAGGGTGGCTCCGTCCACGCTCTGGGTCAGCAGGCGCCCGGCGGGGTCGTAGGTGAACTCCAGGGCGCACGCGGTGTTCTCCGCCGCTGTCAGACGGGAGGCGGCGTCGTAGGAGAACGAGGTGCGCGCGCCGTCGGCGGTCTTCGCGGTGAGCCGGCCGTTGAGGTCGAACTCGTACGTGACCTCCTGGCCGGCCGCGTTGGTCCGGCCGGCGAGGTTGCCGGCGGCGTCGTAGGAGCAGCGGGTCGTACGACCGTCGAAGTCGGTCTCGGCCAGGACACGGCCGACGGCGTCGAACTCGTAGGTCCATGTCAGCCCCGCCGGGTTGACGACCTTGACCAGGCGTTGCTCCGTGTCGTGGACGAAGGTGTGCGTGTGACCGTCCGGGCCGGTCCGCGAGGCGAGCAGGTCGAACGGGCCGAAGGTGCTGGTGGTGACGCCGCCGAGGGGGTCGGTGTGGCGGACGCAGTTGCCCTCGCCGTCCCACTCCCAGGACTCCTGTCCGCCGTCGGGGGAGACACGGGTGAGGAGCCTGCCCTCGGCGTCCCAGACGAAGCGGCTCGTCCCGCCGAGCGCGTCGGTCAGCTCGACGGGCCGGCCAAAGGCGTCCCGGCGGCACACGGTGCGGGCGCCGCGGGCATCCACCACGCCCACGGGGAGCCCGGCCGCATCGGCCTCCAGGCGCAGCACACCCCCGAGCGGGTCGGTGATGCTCTCCAGGGCGCCGGTGGGATGATGGGTGAAACGGTGCGTGGCGCCGTCGGGGCCGATGACCGCCGTACGGTTCCCCCGCGCGTCGTACTCCTGACGGGTCTCCGCCCCGTCCGGGCCGGTCATGCTGACCGGCAGGTGAAGCGCGTTGTACGTGATGCGGGTCCTGCTCCCGTCGGGAGCGGTCACGCAGGTCAGGTCGCCCTGCTCGTCCCAGTCCCAGTGAGTGGTGCGTCCGAGCGGGTCGGTGCGGGCCAGAAGATGGTCATGGCGGTCCCACTGTTGAGTGGTGGTGTGCCCGAGCGGGTCGGTGATGGCGACGATCTGGCCGTGGCGGTTGGCGCGGTAGACCGTGGCGTGACCGAGGGAGTCGGTGTAGGTGACGGTGCTGCTGCCGTCGTCCCGGGCATCGCCGTACAAAAGCCGGGAGTTGAGGATGCCGTCGGTACCGCGCGTCTCGACCACCCGGCCCGCGGCGTCGTAGACGTACGTGAACTCCGTGCCGTTGGAGTCCTGCCAGCCGGTGATCCGCTGGGCTTCGTCGTACGTGAAGCGGGTCGCGGCGCCGACCGCGTTGTGCACCTCGATGAGGTTGCCGGACTCGTCGTAACGGAAGGAACGGACTGGCACCGGTCCGCTCTCCGCGGCGATCGCCAGGCCGACGACATGGTGCTCCGCGACGTCGACGAGGACCTGGTAGCCACCGCTGTGGGTGACGGTGAGCGGCATGTCGTGCTCGTCGCGTTCCAGGGTCACCGTGTTGCCGTTGCGGTCCTGGACACCGACGAGCCACCACACACCGTCGCGGGATGCCGCGGGCTCGAAGTGCCGTGTGAGGCCGGTCCGCGGGTTCTCCACGGTCAGGACATAACTGCTGCCGCGCGTGACGTAGGTGAGGGGCAACTGCACGCCCTCGGCCGGGCCGACACGATCGCCGGGCAGATCGGGAAGACGGGGGTAGGCGAGGGCCGAGCCGTCCTCGCGGTACCACCAGAAGCCGCCCAGCGCGTCGTCCCTCTCGAGGCGTTCGTCGAGGGTGGAGGCCCAGGACGGCCCGAAGGACCGTCCGGTCGTGCATCCCGACAGGTGGGTGCGGCGCAGCACCAGTGGCAGGATGCCGGGCAGTTCGACATCTGTCTCCGCCAGGATCATCTGACCGCTGGCCATGTCGATGGGGTCGCCGCAGGTCTCCTTCGCCTCCAGCTCGCGGGCCTGCTGGGAGAGCTTCGAGGAGTCGATCTTCAGACCGGGGTCCGGCTTGCGGCCGGAGGCGGGGGCGCCGTGGTGGCTGCCCGAACCGTCTCCTGACTTGCTGGAGTTGACGTGGACGTTGTTGGCGCGGCGGCCGGCGTCGATGTCCTTGCCCTTGTGGAGGCGGGAGGTGGCCTTCACGCGGTCCGGGACGGTCTCGGCGAGGTGCTTGACGACCTTCTTGACGGCCTTCTCTGAGCCCTTGAGGGCGCCCTCAAGGACCGACTCGAAGGGCGCGGTGAAGGCGTCCTTGCCCTTGGTGCGGCCGAAGTGGCCCTTGGCTCGCTCCAGCGGGGCGGTGACGGCGGTGTGCAGGTCGCCGCCGTGCCGGGAGACCTTGTCGGCGCCGTCCTCGAACTCGACGTGGTCGATGAACAGGTCCACGCCGCCGCCCGGGCCGCCACCGGCGGAGGCGAGCATCATCGCCCCGCCGCCGGCCGAGGCGAGCTGCATGCCGCCGCCGTGGCCGTGCTTGCCGGTGCCACCGCCACCGCCGCCCGCGTTGGGCTCCGGCGGCAGTGAGAAGGCACCCTCGGCCAGGTCCAGGACCGCGTCCTCGACCATCTTCTCCAGCTTGGCGTTGACCGGCTCGGTCACCCGCGCGACCAGCTCGTCCACGATCCGGTCGGCTGCCTCGTCGACGATCCGCTTCACCGCCTGCCGCATCGCCGTGATCTCGGCCGCGCCGAGCAGCGCGGACAGGCCGCCGGTGAAGGCCGCGAGGCCGAGCGAGATACCCACCGAGGCGGCCATCGCGCCGAGTTCGATCTCGGCCTTGATCTTCATCCCGTAGACGATGTCGGCGACGACGTCGCACGCGTCCGCGAACAGCCGCGCCAGCTCAGGGATTTTGTCGAGATGCCCGGCCTTGACGTGCGACCAGTGCTTCTCCATCGCGTCCACGGCCCAGCCCTGCGAGGAGGACAGGATCCGGGTCACCGCTTGGTGGGCGTCGCCGCCCTTGCCCTCGAAGTTGTCCGCGAACTCCCGCATCGCCGTGCCCATTTCGCGGAAGTCGTCCTCGTCCACGTTCGGGAAGTTGATCCCGATGAAGTCGAGTATCTCGTCAAGCCAACCCGGGATCGTGTATCCCATCCCCCGTGCTCCCCGTTGTCGATCAAATGGTCGATGATCGTATTCGCGTTCGCATCCTAAAGGGGTGAGGGAGGAGGCGCTCCGGCTCTCTGCGTGTTCGCCCGTGGCTCGCGCTGTTGATCGTTGTCACTGTGTGTCACCGTCGGCTCGCGGGCGAGTGCCGTGGAAACTCTTCTGAAGCGCTTCTCACCTTTCTGGGTAACAGTGGTCTTTGATGAAGCGCACCAGACCCGCCTCCCGCGGCCCCCGCCGTCTCGCGCTCTTCGGCGTGATCGTGCTGGTGCTGTCGGTCGTCATGTCCGCGTCGCTGGCCACCGCCGACGCCGGGACCGGGCCGCTCGGGGTGACCGTCGTGGCGGCGGCCGGGGTGCGCAGCGACCGGGTGGGGGCGCTGTTCCACGAGGGGAAGCCGGGGGAGCACTACTGCACCGCCTCCGTCGTCCACAGCCCCCGGCACGACCTCGTCCTCACCGCCGCCCACTGCCTCGGCGAGGACGACGGGGAGCTGTTCTTCGCCCCCGGGTACCGGGACGGGCAGGCGCCCCACGGTCTGTGGAAGGTGGCCCGCCGGTATCTGCCCGAGGGGTGGGCCGACGGTCAGGACGAGGACAGTGACTTTGCCTTTGCCGCGCTGGAGCCCGATGGGAGCGGGCGGGAGGTCGAGGACGTCGTCGGTGGCGAGCGGTTCGCCGCCGGGGTCGCCACCGGGGCCACCGCCGTCACCGTCACCGGGTACCCGGACGACCGGGACGCGCCGGTCACCTGCACCGACAAGCCCCGGCCGCACAGCCGTACCCAGCAGCGCATCGAGTGCCCCGGGTTCAGCGCCGGGACCAGCGGGAGCCCCTGGGTGAACGGGAACGGCCAGGTCGTCGGCGTGCTCGGCGGGCACGAGCAGGGCGGGGCCACCGACGACGTGTCGTACAGCGTGGTCCTCGGGGCGGAGGCCGGCCGACTGTACCGGGAGGCCGTCTGCCCTGACTGCCGCTAGCCGCCCAGTACGCCGATCAGGGCCACCGACAGGTAGAACGCCGCCACGCACGCCATCACGTACGCCGCCGGCCGGCGGTGGATGGGCTTGCCCGGGTTCATCACGACACCCGTAGGGGGTGGGGTCACCGGGTACGGCAGTTTCTTCAGGCGGAAGTGCAGCGCCAGGTTGGCCAGCAGGGTGACCGGGCAGAACAGGAACATGGACAGGGGGCTCCACCAGCCCCCGGCCAGCGTCTTCGTCGTCAGGTCCCGGTGGATCGCCGTACCGCACGACCGGCACAGCGGCCCTTCGACCTTGCTGAAACGCATCCCCACCAGCAGGCCCGTGTGCTGACGCACGGTCATCGGCGCCGCCGGAGTCGCGCCGCAGATGCGGCACGCGGGACCCTGGGCGTAGGCGCCGTACGGCTGGGCGTATGGCGGGGAGTGCGGCTGGGCGTACTGCGGGGGGTGCGGCTGGGCGTACGGCGGCTGTGGTGCCGACGGGGCGTAACCCGCCTGCGCGGCGTACGGGTTGTCCGGCAACGGCTGCTGCTGGTGCGGCGGCGGATACGGCGGCGTTCCCACGTGCTGGTTTCTCCTTCTTCCCGACTTGCGTGTGATCACCCCGTCACACAGCGCCCGCCTCTACACTGACGCTCGGCAGACTCCCGGGCGGCGAGGGGTGGTTGACGGTGCGGAAGGTATGGATCGTAGGCACCGCCGCCCTGGCCGGTGCCGTCGGGTTCGTGCTGCTGCTCGTCGTCGGGGTGTTCGTCATCGCCGGGAACCTGATGAACGGGGTCGGCGGGGCCGGGAAGGCGCTGGCCAAAGGGGCCGTGCCCGCCGCCTACCAGACGCTCGTGCAGAAGTGGGGCAACCTGTGCCCGGCCCTCAATCCGGCGCTGCTCGCCGCCCAGCTGTACCAGGAGAGCGGGTTCAACCCGAACGCGAAGAGCCCGGCCAAGGCCGAGGGGATAGCGCAGTTCATCCCGGGGACCTGGGCCACGCACGGCATCGACGGGGACGGGGACGGGGACCGCGACGTGTGGGACCCGAACGACGCGATCCCGTCGGCCGCTTCGTACGACTGCACCCTCGCCGGCTATGTGAAGGACGTGCCGGGGAACGCCACGCACAACATGCTCGCCGCGTACAACGCGGGCGCGTACGCCGTCATCAAGTACAAGGGCGTCCCGCCGTACAAGGAGACGCAGAACTACGTCAGGACGATCACCACTCTCGAGGACTCCTTCGCCGCGCCCGTCAACCGTGTCGACCCCTCCCGGCAGGCCGCCGGTGCCATCTACTTCGCGCAGAAGAAGCTCGGCACGCCCTACCTCTGGGGCGGCAACGGCACCGCCGACCAGGGAGGACGCTTCGACTGCTCCGGGCTGACCAAGGCCGCCTACGAGAGCGTGGGGATCGTGCTGCCGCGCGTCGCCAACGACCAGTACAACGCCGGACCGCACCCGAAGAGGGAAGAGCTGCTCCCGGGGGACCTGGTCTTCTTCTCCGACGACCTCACCAACTCGCGGGCCATCCGGCACGTGGGCATCTACGTCGGCGGCGGCTACATGATCGACGCGCCGCGCACGGGTGCCGTGATCCGCTTCGACCCGATCGACACCCCCGACTACTTCGGGGCCACCCGGGTCACCGAAGATGGCGCGAAAGCGCTCCCCACCACAGTGTGAAACAAGGGCGAAAACGGGTGGGGGCCCCTCCCCTGAGCTGCGACGATGGATCTCTCTTCGATAACGTCTGCGTGATCATTCGGTGGAGCGTGGAACGTAATGAGGGGGACCGTGCGTTCCTGTTGACGACCAGTGAATCCACGGGGGTGGGCAAGCGGCGCATGTCCGGTGCGCCGCGGAGAACGACGTAAGGGGCCGCAGCACCATGGCTGGACTCGCCGAATCCGGGTCGAACCCCGACGTCGACCTGCTCTACGACATCAACGGCCTCGCCAAGGACGCACCCCACTGGTTCGACCGGGTCATGGAGTACGTCGGCGAGTACGGCCTGCTGCTCGCCATGGTGCTGCTCGTGCTGTGGTGCTGGTGGTCCGTGCGGCGGCGCGGCGCCGAGGACGCCGCGTCGTCCGTCGCCGCGCTGGTGTGGGCGCCGCTCGCCGCGGGCGTCGCCGTGCTGGTCAACGTCCCCATCCGAGGCTTCGTGGAACGGCCCCGGCCCTTCCTCGACCACCAGGGGCTCGACGTCCTCGTCTCCGGCAAGACCGACTACTCCTTCGTCAGCGACCACGCCACCATCACGATGGCCCTCGGCGTCGGACTCTTCGTCACCAACCGGAAGTTCGGGCTCGTCGGGATAGGGCTCGCGCTGCTGGAGGGCTTCTGCCGGGTCTACATGGGCGTGCACTACCCGACCGACGTCGTCGGCGGCTTCGCCCTCGGTACGGCCGTCGCGCTGCTGCTGTCGCCCGTCGCCATGGCGCTGCTCACGCCCCTGATGAAGGCCGTCGAGGGCTCACGCCGGCTGGGCTGGGTCATCCGAGCCCGGGGCGCCGGACAGGGGCAGGAGTCCGTGGTGTCCGGTGCGCGCAGCAAGCGGTCCGTCGACTCGGAGGAACGCGACCTGGCCGCCTAGCAGCGCCCTCGGCGGGCCCTACAGGGCCTGCGGGAAGGTGAAGACGCGGTGCGGGTCGTACTGCCGCTTCAGCTGCGCCAGCCGGGACGCCGCCTGCCCGTAGTAGGCCGTACGCCAGTCCCTCAGCGTCGGATCCGTGTAGTTCTGGTACGCCGCACCCGAGGCGTACGGCCTCATCGCGCCGTGCGCCGCCGTCAGCCAGGCCTGGGCCGCCGTACCGGACGTGCCCGCGCGCCAGGCCGCGATGTACTGGGCGAGCATCCTCGACCGGCGGTGCACGAACGCCGTCGCGGTCGGCGCGACGCGGTTCACCGCGCCGCCGAGGGCGGTCAGCTGGACCGTGCCGGAACCGCCGCGGACATTTCTGATCTGCGCCAGCAGGGTCTGCACGCCGTTGGCCGAAATCGATCGGTCGAAGAAGTCGGAGCGGGCCGCGTACGTCTCCCGGTGCAGAGCGCCCCGGGGGGACCGGCCCGGCGTGGAGCCCGGCAGGTGGCACTGGGCGTCCTCGGTGAAGGCCGAGCACCCGGCGTAGATCTCCATCGCCTGCTCGTACGAGCGGCGGCGCAGCGAGACGCTGGTCGCGTCCGCGCCGACGCGGGCGGCGAGGCGGTCGACGGCGTTCTGCAGCTCACCGTAGGTGCCGAGGGAGAACGCGGAGACGGTGACGGTGGGGGTGCCGCCGGTGTAGTTCGCCAGGTGCAGCGACGACCAGATCTCGTCCGGCTGCGAGGGCCCCCACTCCTGCCAGGCCTTCAGCACGGCCGCCGCCTTCGCCCACGGCCAGGACAGGTACGCGGTGACGGCCTGCGGGGCCGGGTGGGTACGGAAGTGCAGCTCGGTGACGACGCCGAAGTTGCCGTTGCCGGCGCCGCGCAGCGCCCAGAAGAGGTCCTGGTGGTTCCTCGCGTCGGCGGTGAGCTGCTTGCCGTCGGCGGTGACGAGGGTCGCGGCGGTGAGGCTGTCGCAGGTCAGGCCGTACGCCCGGGACACGACCCCGTGGCCGCCGCCGAGGGTGAGGCCGGAGACGCCGACGGTGGGGCAGGAGCCGGCGGGGATCGTCGTGCCCTTCGCGGCGAGCGCCCGGTAGACGTCGATCAGCTTGGCGCCGGCGCCGACCACTGCCGTGGTGCCGGAGGCGCGGATCGTGCCGAGCCTCGACACGTCGATGATCAGGCGGTTGTCGCCGGAGGACCAGCCGGCGTACGAGTGGCCGCCGTTGCGGATGGCGACGTTGATGTGGTGGGCGCGGGCGTAGGCGAGGGTGGTGCGGATGTCGTCGGCGTGCCGTACGTACGCCACGGCGGCGGGCCTCAGCGTGTCGAACCGGGTGTTGTACAGCAGCCGGGCCGACCGCCAGTCCGCGTCCCCCGGCCGCACGAGGGTGCCGTCGAGGTCGCGTGCGAGGGCGGTCCAGGTGGCGGGGGCGGAGGCGGCGGTGGTCTTGAGCGGGGGGTGGGTGGAGGCGGCGGTGTCCTTCGTGGCGGTGCCGCTGTTTGTGCAGGCGGTGGCGGTGCCGACCGCGGCGAGCGTCGCCGCGGTACCGCCTATGAAGGTGCGCCGGTCCATGTGCTTGCCCTCTTCCTGCCCCGGGGGTCCTGTGGAAGGGGACGGGGTGCGGGGGCGTGGGGTTCCATGGTGCCCTCGCCGCCCCGGACGCGGCTGCTGCAGCTTGGCGGGCTGGGCACCCGGCGTGGGTGCGGGCCGGGGGTGGGTGGCGCAGCCCGGCGCTTGCGGGGTGCCGCTGCGCCCACCCGTGCCGCCCCAGCGGCACGACTGCCCGCAGCTACGCAGGGATACGGCCCGGCGGTGCGGCTGCTCGCAGCTGAGGCGGCGGGGCGGCCCAGCGGTGCGGCTGCCCGCTACCCCAGCGGGGCGGCCCTGCCGCAGCCACGGCGGCCGGTAGACGCGTACGGCGAGCAGGGGACGTGTCGGGGGGTGTCCGCCCGCAGCGGGCGGCGAAAAGAAGCGGTGCGGATTTGACCGTACGCAGCGGCGCACCGAGGACGGATACCCCCCGGCGCGGCCCCGACCCACCCACCAGCACAACGCGCTACACCAGCCCCCACACACCCGCGCGGGCCACCGCAGGCATTCAGGGGCGCGGGGAACTGCGCGAGCAACCACCCACCCACCCGCACAGGGCCGCCGAAGGCACACCGCGGGGAACTGCGCGAGCAACCACCCCCCCCCACCCGCAGACGAACCCGTTCAGGTCCGGCCCGGTGCCGAGACGTGGGCCTC
Source organism: Streptomyces griseosporeus (assembly GCF_014656055.1). Lineage (GTDB taxonomy): Bacteria > Actinomycetota > Actinomycetes > Streptomycetales > Streptomycetaceae > Streptomyces > Streptomyces griseosporeus. The sequence continues at coordinate 537,651 of NZ_BNBR01000006.1, read as the reverse complement.
CGCGTCCGCTCGGGCCATGCTTCGGGCCCTGCGGGCCGGCCCCCGCCAGCCGCACGTGCAGTGGGCCAGGCAGAAGCGGCCCTGCTCGACCGTCGTGGTCCTGTGGTGGTCCTGCTCGGTCACGTCGACAACGTTAGCGCCCGGCGCCGCCGCGTGACGGCGGCACTTACCCGTCGTTAACCGAACGACAGGCGGCCCTTGACGGACGTACCGGGGGTAGGCGGGCGATGGCTGAGCGGCGGCAGCGGCAGCAGCAGCGGCAGCGGCGGCAGGTGCGGCGACTGCGCAGGCAAGCGACGGGCTTCGCCTGCGGGCTCCTGGTCTGCCTGTGCGCCTCCGCATGTTCCGGCAACGGCGTCGCCGTCGAGGACGCCCGTGCCGCCGGTGACGCCGTGCAGGTGGTCCGCGGCGCCCCCGACCGCCTCCTCGCCGCGGGCAGTTCCAAGGCGCGGACGTCGGTGGAGATGGCCACCGGCGGCACCCGCGTCACCATCCGCGGCGCCGGCGTCTACGACTACCGGCACCGCCTCGGCCGGCTCACCGTCATGCTGCCGCCGGACCCCGCGGGCAGCAGCGAGCACCGGCCCATCACCGAACTCCTCGCCCCGGGCGCGCTGTTCATGAAGAACCGCGGCGCGGGCGTGCCCGCCGACAAGTGGGTGCGGGTGGAGACCGCGGGCATGTCCGACGGGAACCTCGTCACCGGCGGCGCCACCGATCCGTACGCCGCCGCGGAGCTGCTGCGCGGGACGCGGTCGGCGACGTATCTGGGGCGTACCGAGATCGCCGGGACCGAGGTGCGGCACTACCGCGGCACCGCCGACCTCAGGGAGGCGGCGAAGCGGGCCTCGGTGGCCGGAAGGGCACCCCTGCTGGCCGCGGCGAAAGGGTTCGCCACGGCGGTCGTGCCATTCGACGTGTACCTCGACGACGAGGGCCGTATCCGCAAGGTCCGGCACCGCTTCAGCTTCGTCAACGGGCAGCGCAAGGACGCCGTGGCCGTCGCCTCGACGACCCTGCTGTACGACTTCGGCGCCCCCGCCGACGTACGTCTGCCGAGGAGCGAGGACATCTACGCCGGCAAGATCGCGGAGTAGAAAGGTCCGTCTCCGGCTCGCCGCCGCCCGCGTCCGGAGTTGGCCAGGACTAGCCCGTCCGTGCCATGCGCGGTGTGTAGGCCGCTCCCTACTCTAGGAAGCCGGTGACGGCAGAGACGAGGTGATGCGCGTGGCTCCGGTCGGCGGTACGGCGGTTCAGGACCACGTGGCCCTCGCCGAGATCGAACTGTGCGGAGAGCTGATGATCGCGGCCTCGGCCGCGGACGAGGACCGGCTCAGCCTGGAGAGCATCGACGAGGTGCTCCGGGTCGCCGAGGAGCGGGCCCGCCCGCGCGAGCGCCGCTGAGCCTCACGCCTCACGTCCGCAGCAGCCGCGCGATCGCCTTCGTCGCCTCCTCGACCTTCGCGTCGATCTCGGACCCGCCCTTGAGGGCCGCGTCGGCGACGCAGTGCCGCAGGTGCTCCTCCAGCAGCTGCAGCGCGAAGGACTGCAGGGCCTTGGTGGAGGCGGAGACCTGCGTGAGTATGTCGATGCAGTAGACGTCCTCGTCGACCATCCGCTGCAGGCCGCGGATCTGGCCCTCGATCCGGCGCAGCCGCTTGAGGTGCTCGTCCTTCTGCTTGTGGTACCCGTGCACGCCGCGGTCGTGGTCGGTGACCACCTCCGCGCCGACGGTCTCGGCCGTCCCGGCGGTCTCGGCCCTCTCGGCCGTCCCGGCCGCCTCCGCGGAGGGCGCACCTGCGCCGGCCTCTGTGGTCGTCATCGCGTCCTCCCCGGTGCACGGAAACGGGCATATACCCCTGGTAGGTATATAGTAGCGAAGTTCGCCGGGTAGAAGGGGGTGCGGCCCCCGTGCCGACCACTGTGCCCGATGGGCGACACTGGGGTCCGGCCCGATAGCCGTGGCCGGATGATGCGCCTAGCATCAGCCTGACCGAAACCGATGCATCCCGAGGACCCCACGTGCGCTTTCGTCTGACCCCCAGGGAGACGAGCTTCTACGACATGTTCGCCGCCTCCGCGGACAACATCGTCACCGGCTCGAAGCTCCTGATGGAACTGCTCGGGGCGGACCCCTCCGCCCGGGCCGAGATCGCAGAGCGTATGCGGGCCGCGGAACACGCAGGTGACGACGCGACGCATGCGATCTTCCACCAGCTGAACTCCTCGTTCATCACGCCGTTCGACCGCGAGGACATCTACTCCCTCGCCTCGTCCCTCGACGACATCATGGACTTCATGGAGGAGGCCGTCGACCTGGTCGTCCTCTACAACGTCGAGGAACTGCCCAAGGGCGTCGAGCAGCAGATCGAGGTGCTGGCGCGGGCGGCCGAGCTGACGGCCGAGGCCATGCCGAACCTGCGGACCATGGACAACCTCACCGAGTACTGGATCGAGGTCAACCGTCTGGAGAACCAGGCCGACCAGATCCACCGCAAGCTGCTCGCCCACCTCTTCAACGGCAAGTACGACGCCATCGAGGTGCTCAAGCTCAAGCAGATCGTGGATGTGCTGGAGGAGGCCGCGGACGCCTTCGAGCACGTGGCGAACACGGTGGAGACCATCGCGGTCAAGGAGTCCTGAGGCCCCGCCATGGACACCTTCGCCCTGGTCGTGACCATCGCGGTCGCGCTCTTCTTCACGTACACCAACGGCTTCCACGATTCGGCCAACGCCATCGCCACGTCCGTCTCCACGCGGGCGCTGACCCCGCGGGCGGCGCTGGCCATGGCGGCCGTGATGAACCTCGCCGGTGCCTTCCTCGGCTCCGGGGTCGCCAAGACCGTCAGCGAGGGCCTGATCCAGACACCCGAGGGCTCCAAGGGCATGGGGATCCTCTTCGCGGCGCTGGTCGGCGCGATCGTCTGGAACCTGATCACCTGGTACTTCGGGCTGCCCTCGTCCTCGTCCCACGCGCTGTTCGGCGGCATGGTCGGCGCGGCCCTCGCGGGCGGTACGACCGTGTACTGGCACGGCGTGCTGGAAAAGGTCGTCATCCCGATGTTCGTGTCGCCGGTGGTCGGTCTCGTCGCCGGTTACCTGGTGATGACGGTCATCCTGTGGCTCTTCCGCCGGGCCAACCCGCACAAGGCCAAGCGCGGCTTCCGCATCGCGCAGACGGTGTCGGCGGCCGGTATGGCCCTCGGCCACGGTCTGCAGGACGCGCAGAAGACCATGGGCATCGTGGTGATGGCGCTGGTCATCGCCGATGTCGAGGACTACGGCGACCCGATCCCGGTGTGGGTGAAGATCGCCTGTGCCGTGATGCTGTCGCTGGGCACGTACGCCGGTGGCTGGCGGATCATGCGGACGCTCGGCCGGAAGATCATCGAGCTGGACCCGCCGCAGGGGTTCGCGGCGGAGACGACCGGTGCGTCGATCATGTTCACGACGGCGTTCCTGTTCAAGGCGCCGATCTCGACCACGCATGTGATCACCTCGGCGATCATGGGTGTCGGCGCGACCAAGCGGGTCAACGCCGTGCGGTGGGGCGTCGCCAAGAACATCGTGCTGGGCTGGTTCATCACGATGCCGGCGGCCGCGCTCGTCGCCGCGCTGGCTTTCGGGATCGTGAACTTGGCCGTCCTCTAGGCGCCGTGCCAGGGGGCTTCGCCCCCTGGACCCCCGGGCCTGTGCCCACCCACCACCCGACTCGGTCGGCAACAAGTCCAGCGACAACACACACGGGCCCGCCCCCCGGGAGCCAGGGGGCGGGCCCTTTGGTGTCCTCGCGGTGGCACCGCCATGCAGCACCGCGAGGAGTCGGGGGTCGGCTCAGCCGAAGCGGCCCGAGATGTAGTCCTCGGTGGCCTGGACCGACGGGTTGGAGAAGATCCGCTCGGTGTCGTCGATCTCGACGAGCTTGCCGGGCTGGCCGACCGCGGCCAGGTTGAAGAAGGCGGTGCGGTCCGAGACCCGGGCCGCCTGCTGCATGTTGTGCGTCACGATGACGATCGTGAACCGCTCCTTCAGCTCGCCGATCAGGTCCTCGATGGCGAGCGTGGAGATCGGGTCGAGGGCCGAGCAGGGCTCGTCCATCAGCAGCACGTCCGGCTCGACCGCGATGGCCCGCGCGATGCACAGACGCTGCTGCTGGCCGCCGGAGAGGCCGGAGCCCGGCTTGTTCAGGCGGTCCTTGACCTCGTTCCAGAGGTTGGCGCCGCGCAGCGACTTCTCGACGATGTCGTTCAGCTCGGACTTGCGGTAGTTGCCGTTCAGTCGCAGGCCCGCCGCCACGTTGTCGAAGATCGACATGGTGGGGAAGGGGTTCGGGCGCTGGAAGACCATGCCGACCTCGCGGCGCACGGAGACCGGGTCCACGCCGGCGCCGTACAGGTCCTCGTCGTCCAGCAGCACCTTGCCCTCGACGCGGCCGCCGGGGGTGACCTCGTGCATGCGGTTGAGGGTGCGCAGGAACGTGGACTTGCCGCAGCCGGACGGGCCGATGAACGCCGTCACCGAGCGGGGCTCGACGGTCATCGAGATGTCGTCGATCGCCTTGTGGGAGCCGTAGTAGGCGGTCAGACCGCTTACGTCGATTCGCTTGGCCATGTCTCTACTTCACTTCCAAACAGTCGGTCGCTGTATGGCCGCCGTCAGCGACCGGTCTTCGGGGCCTTCCAGCGGGCGATGCCGCGGGCCAGCAGGTTGAGGATCATCACGAAGGCGATCAGCGTGAGCGAGGCCGCCCAGGCGCGGTCGTAGGCGTACGTCGACCCGGCGCTCTGCGAGTACTGCTGGTAGATGTACAGCGGCAGCGACGCCTGCGCGCCCTCGAACGGGTTCGAGTTGATGAACGGGTTGCCGAAGACCAGCAGCAGGACCGGGGCGGTCTCGCCCGCGATGCGGGCGATGGCGAGCATGACGCCCGTGGTGATGCCGCCGATGGAGGTGGGCAGGACCACCTTCAGGATGGTCCGCCACTTCGGGACGCCGAGCGCGAGGGAGGCCTCGCGCAGCTCGTTCGGGACGAGCTTGAGCATCTCCTCCGTGGAGCGGACGACCACCGGCATCATCAGGATCGCGAGCGCGAGGGAGCCGGCGAAGCCGAAGGGCTGCATCTTCAGCATCAGCATGATGGAGAGGATGAACAGGCCCGCGACGATCGACGGGATGCCGGTCATGACGTCGACGAAGAAGGTGACGGCCTTGGCGAGCCTGCCGCGGCCGTACTCGACCAGGTAGATCGCGGTGAGGACGCCGATCGGGGCGCCGATCAGGGTGGCGAGGCCGACCTGCTCCAGGCTGCCGAGGATGGCGTGGTAGATGCCGCCGCCCGGCTCGGAGTCGGCGACGACGCCCATGGAGTGGGTGAGGAAGTAGCCGTCGAGGACCTTCACGCCGCGCTTGACCGTCGCCCACACCAGGGAGGCGAGCGGGATCACGGCGAGGAGGAAGGCCACCCAGACGAAGCTGGTGGCGACGCGGTCCTTGGCCTGGCGGCGGCCCTCGACGCGGGCGGCGATGCCGTAGGTGCCGAGGACGTACAGGACGGCGGCGATCAGGGCCCACTGGATGCTGCTGTGCAGTCCCGCGCCGGCGCTGATGCCGAGGCCGGCGGCGACCGAGCCGGCCGCGATGGCGTACGGGCCCCACTGGGGCAGGCGGGCGCCGCGCAGGGAACCGGGGCGCTTGTCGGCGATGGCGGCGTGGCTCATGCGTTGGCCCCCGAGTACTCCTTGCGGCGGGCGATGATCAGCCGGGCCGCGCCGTTGACCAGCAGGGTGATGACGAACAGGACCAGACCGGAGGCGATGAGCGCGTCCCGGCCGAACTCGTCCGCCTCGCTGAACTTGGCGGCGATGTTCTGCGCGAAGGTGCCGCCGCCGGGGTTGAGCAGGCTGGCGTGCAGGTCGAAGTCGGGGGAGAGGACGGTGGCGACGGCCATCGTCTCGCCGAGGGCGCGGCCGAGGCCGAGCATCGAGGCGGAGATCACGCCGGAGCGGCCGAAGGGCAGCACCGCCATGCGGACGACCTCCCAGCGGGTGGCGCCGAGCGCCAGGGCCGCCTCCTCGTGCATCTGCGGGACCTGCCGGAAGACCTCACGGCTGACGTTGGTGATGATCGGCAGGATCATGATCGCGAGCAGGATGCCCACGGTGAGCATCGCGCGCGGGGCGCCCTCGTCCCAGGCGAAGATCCCGGTCCAGCCGAGGTAGTCGTCGAGCCAGCCGAACAGGCCGTTCATGTGCGGTACGAGGATCAGCGCGCCCCACAGGCCGTACACGATGGACGGCACCGCGGCGAGCAGGTCGATGACGTACGCGATGGGGCCGCGCAGGCGGCGCGGGGCGTAGTGGGTGAGGAACAGGGCGATGGCGACCGCGATCGGAACGGCGATGGCCATGGCGATGATCGAGGAGACGACCGTGCCGACGGCGAGGACGGCGATGCCGAACCTCGGCTCCAGGCCCGCGGTGACCCACTCGAAGGTGGTCAGGAAGTTGCCGTTGTCCTTGCTGATGGCGAGGGACGCGCGGTAGCTGAGGAAGACCGCGATGGCGGCCATGATCACCAGCAGCAGGATGCCCGAGCCGCGCGTCAGGCCGAGGAAGATGCGGTCACCGGGGCGGGTCGCGCCGCGGGCCGCGCGCTTCTGCTCGGCGGGGGCGGGCCGGGGCTGGGGTGGGGGCGGAGGTGCGTCGTGTGTCTTCGTGGATATGTCCATCGGGTTCTCCGGTCTGCGGAGCCGCACGGCGACGGGCGGCTCGGGCGGGGCGGCTGTGCGTGGGCGGCCCCTGGCGGCGGTGCACCGGACGGTGCGGTCCGGCCCCGGTGGTCTGCCGGATCCGGACCGCACCCCTGGATCAGCTCAGGCCCTCGATGGTGCTGCGGACCTTGGTGATGATGGCGTCGGGGATCGGCGCGTAGTTGTTCTGCGAGAGGACCGACTGGCCGTCGGTGCTCGCGATGTAGCGCAGGAACGCCTTGGTCGCGGGCAGGGTGTCGGCCTTGTTGCCCTTGTCGCAGACGATCTCGTAGGTGACGAGGGTGATCGGGTAGGCGCCCTCGGCCTTGGTGGTGTAGTTCAGCTTCAGCGCCAGGTCCTGGCCGGTGCCGACGACCTTGGCGTCCGCGATCGCCTTGCTGGCGCCTTCGGAGGAGGCCTGGACCGGAGCGGCGGCGCCGGTGTTGAGGGCGACCGTCTTCAGGCCGTCCTTGGCGTACGACAGCTCCATGTAGCCGATCGCGCCGTTGGTGGACTTCACGCCCTGGGCGACACCGGAGGAGCCGGAGGCCGACTGGCCGCCCTTGGCCTGCCAGGCCTTGCCGCCGGAGTAGGTCCAGTTCTCCGGGGTGGCGGCCTTGAGGTACTTGGTGAAGTTGTCCGTGGTGCCGGACTCGTCGGAGCGGTGGAAGGCCTGGATCTTCAGGTCGGGGAGCTTGGCGTCCTTATTGAGGTCCTGGATCGCCTTGTCGTTCCACTTGGTGATCTTGCCGTCGAAGATCTTGGCGATCGTGCCGGCGTCCAGCACCAGGTTGTCGACGCCGTCCAGGTTGTACGCGACGGCGATCGGGCCGCCGACCATCGGCAGGTCGATGCCCTGGCCGCCGGAGCAGACCTTCTTGGAAGCGGCGACATCCTCGGGCTTCAGCGCGGAGTCGGAACCGGCGAAGGCGACCTGGCCCTGGGTGAACGCGGTCACGCCGGCGCCGGAACCCTGGCCCTTGTAGTTGATCTGCACGCCACAGGCCTGGCTGAACGCCTTGACCCAGGCGTCGATGGCGTTCTTCTGCGCGGAGGAGCCGTCGGCGAGCAGCTGGCCCTTGGCGTCGTCGCACTTGATGTTGCTGGCGGGGGCGCTCGCGGCGCCGGACTTGCCGCTGCCGCTGTTGTTGCCCGTGTCGTCCGAGCCGCACGCCGTGAGGGCCAGGGCGCCGGAGACGGCGAACGCGCCGAGGGCGAGGGCCCGCCGGTTCATGCGCTGAAGCTTCACTTGAGGAATGTCCTTCCAGGAGCCGCCGTCCTGAATCCGGCGGCGTGCGAAGTTCTTGGTCATGCGGACGCGTCCTCGTCGGGCGTGCGCCGCACCGGGTAAGGCCGAAATTAGGCAGATCAGGTGAAGCCGCCGAAGGGCATGAATGAACGAGGGGTGAACCCCTGTGGACGGTGCGGTGAGGTCACGGAATGCTCACGGTGAGGACACGGAGCGATTCCGGACGATGTGAGGCGAAGCGACGCGCCCAGGGCGTGTCTCGTCGATCAGGCCGGCCCCTAGGTCAGGCGCAGGGTCGCGAGCAGCGCGTCCACCAGGGCGCGGTCCCGCGGCTGTGTGAGGCGGTCGCGGGCGGCCGCCGGGGGCAGCCAGAGGACGCGGTCCACCTCCGTGCCCGGCGTGAAGGTGCCCTCCGCCGCTTCGGCCGCCCAGTAGCGCACCCGCTTCGGGCGTCCGTCGGCCAGATACCGCACGGTCGGCAACTGCGCCCCCGGCACCGCGCGCCGGCCCGTCTCCTCCTCGACCTCGCGCAGGGCGCCCGCCAGCGCGTCCTCGCCCCGCTTGAGCTTGCCCTTCGGGTGCGACCAGTCGTCGTACTTCGGCCGGTGCACCAGGCAGATCTCCAGCCCGCCGCCGTCGGGGGCGCGGCGCCACAGGACGCAGCCGGCTGCTTCCACGGTGCGGTCGTCGTCGGTCACCTGTCGCTCGCCGCCTTCTTTTCCGGGGCCCGGCCTTTCCGGGTCCGGCCTTCCTGGCCTCCGCTTTCCTGGACTCGGCTTTCCGGGGCCCGCCTTTCCTGGCTCGGCCTTCCGGGCTCAGCTCGTCGGGACCCTTTCCTGCCGGTCCTTCTGCCAGCAGCGCTGGAACGCGTACCGCGCCGCCTCCACCTCGTGCCGCTGGTCGGCGTGGAGCACGCCGAGCGCGTACGCCGTCGCCGGGGCGATCCGCGGCGTACGGGCCGCCTGGGCCGCCGCCGCTGCCGCCTCCGCGGCGTCCCGGTGCCGGTCGAGGGCCTGGCCCGCCGGGAGCAGCCGGACGTCCGCCGGCTCGGTCCCGGCGTGCAGGACCTCGCGGGCGTAGCGGTGCAGGCGCAGCAGCAGCCGTACCTGGTGCCAGGGCGCGTCCTGGGGGTGCGGGGCCGGGTCCGGGGACAGGCCGTGGACCAGCGCCTCCGCGTTGTACGGGTGCCCGGCGGTGACCAGCGGCAGCGCCGCCACGGCGTCCGCGAGCCGCTCCTCGGCCGCCGTGGCGAGCGGACGCAGGTCGGTGGTTGCCGCGCCGGCGGTCAGGGGCACCTCGCTGGCCAGTAAGGCCACCTTGTCGGCGACGGCGTGGAAACGGCTGCTGCCGAGCGCCTGCAGGGCCGTGGAGTGGGCGCGGGTCCGGGCGAGGGTCAGCTGGCGCTCCAGCAGCGCGCCCGCCTTCGCCGCGCCGACGGTGAGGTTGCCGCGGTCGGGGGGTGCGGTGGGGTGGGGGCCGGTGCCGGGGGGTGCCGGGGCGGCGGTGGGCGTCGGTGCTGCGGCGGGGGCCGGGGCTTCGGGGGGAGCCAGTGTCGTCCGCGTTGTATGAGCGGGGCGGGACTTGAGCGTCGTACCCGCGCGGGCGGCTGTCGCCCCGGTCAGGGGCTCGGGCAGGGTCGGCACCGCCGCGCCCGACAGGCGCTGAAGCGCCGTCAGCAGGCGCTCCAGCCGGGCCTCGTACGCGTGCTCCAGCGCCAGCGTGCCCGACAGCCACGCCAGTTCCGGGCGGATCTCCTCCGACCAGTCGGCGTCGAGCAGGGGACGGTAGGTGTGCAGGCTGCCGGTGATACGGCGGGCCGAACGGCGCAGGGCGCGCGCCGCGTCGACCGATCCCCCGGCGCCGTTGCCCGGCCCGCCGGTCTCCCGGTGCAGGCGCAGCGCGCGGAGGAACTCCGTGGCCTGGGCGCGGAGGTAGCCCGCCAGGGCCTCCCCCGTCACCGGGCCCGCGGTCTCCGCGGCCGCGGGGTCCGTCAGGTCATGGTGTCGCGTTGCCACGCCGGCGCCTCCGGGCGTCTATGAGCATCTCCTGGACGTTGCGCAGGGGCTGGCCGTCCTGGTCGGTCGCGTGCCGGGTCCACTCGCCGTCCGCGCCCAGGTGCCAGGAGGCCGTGGAGCCGGACATGCCGGTCTCCAGCAGCCGGTTCAGGGCCGCCCGGTGGGCGGGGTCGACGACCCTCACCAGCGCCTCGATACGGCGGTCGAGGTTGCGGTGCATCATGTCGGCGCTGCCGATCCACACCTCGGGCTCGCCGCCGTTGCCGAAGGCGAAGATCCGGGAGTGCTCCAGGAAGCGGCCGAGGATGGAACGGACGCGGATGTTCTCCGACAGGCCCGCCACGCCCGGGCGCAGCGCGCAGATGCCGCGCACCCACACGTCGACCGGCACGCCCGCCTGCGACGCGCGGTACAGGGCGTCGACGATCGCCTCGTCGACCATCGAGTTGACCTTGATGCGGACGTACGCGGGGCGTCCGGCACGGTGGTGCTGGACCTCCTTGTTGATCCGCGAGATCAGGCCGTCGCGCAGGGACTTGGGGGCGACGAGCAGGCGGCGGTAGGTTTCCCGGCGCGAGTAGCCGGAGAGGCGGTTGAACAGGTCGGAGAGGTCCGCGCCGACCTGCGGGTCCGCGGTGAGCAGGCCGAGGTCTTCGTACAGGCGTGCGGTCTTGGGGTGGTAGTTGCCCGTGCCGACGTGGCTGTAGCGGCGGAGCATCTCGCCTTCCTGGCGGACGACGAGCGACAGCTTGCAGTGCGTCTTCAGACCGACCAGGCCGTAGACGACATGGCAGCCGGCCTCCTCCAGCTTGCGCGCCCACTTGATGTTGGCGTGCTCGTCGAAACGGGCTTTGATCTCCACCAGCACCAGGACCTGCTTGCCGGCCTCCGCCGCGTCGATCAGCGCGTCCACTATCGGGGAGTCGCCCGAGGTGCGGTACAGCGTCTGCTTGATCGCCAGGACGTCCGGGTCGGCCGCCGCCTGCTCCAGGAAGGCCTGCACGGAGGTGGAGAAGCTGTCGTACGGGTGGTGCAGCAGGACGTCCCGCTGGCGCAGCGCCGCGAAGATGTCGGGGGCCGACGCCGACTCCACCTCGGCCAGGTCGCGGTGGGTGCCCGCGATGAACTTCGGGTACTTCAGCTCCGGGCGGTCCAGGCTGTGGATGCGGAAGAGGCCGGTGAGGTCGAGGGGGCCGGGCAGGGGGTAGACCTCCGCCTCGGAGATCTTCAGCTCGCGGACCAGGAGGTCCAGCACCTCGCGGTCGATGGACTCCTCGACCTCCAGGCGGACGGGCGGGCCGAAGCGGCGCCGCATGAGTTCCTTCTCCAGGGCCTGCAGGAGGTTCTCGGCGTCGTCCTCCTCGACCTCCAGGTCCTCGTTGCGGGTGAGGCGGAAGGCGTGGTGCTCCAGCACCTCCATGCCCGGGAACAGCTCCTCCAGGTGGGCCGCGATGACGTCCTCGATGGGGACGTAGCGGCCGGGGGAGGCCTCCAGGAAGCGGGAGAGCAGCGGGGGGACCTTGACGCGGGCGAAGTGGCGGTGGCCGCTGACCGGGTTGCGGACGACGACCGCCAGGTTGAGGCTCAGGCCCGAGATGTACGGGAAGGGGTGCGCCGGGTCGACCGCGAGGGGGGTGAGGACCGGGAAGATCTGGTGCCGGAACAGGGTGAACAGGCGGGCCTGTTCCTTCTCCGCCAGCTCGCTCCAGCGGACCAGGTGGATGCCCTCCTCGGCGAGCGCCGGGGCCACGTCCTCGTGGAAGCAGGCGGCGTGCCGGGCCATGAGCTCGCGCGAGCGCGCCCAGATCATCTCCAGCACCTCGCGCGGCTGGAGGCCGGAGGCGGAGCGGGTGGCGACGCCGGTGGCGATACGGCGCTTCAGGCCGGCGACGCGGACCATGAAGAACTCGTCCAGGTTGCTCGCGAAGATCGCGAGGAAGTTGGCGCGTTCCAGGAGCGGGGTGTTCGGGTCCTCGGCCAGTTCGAGGACGCGCTCGTTGAACGCGAGCCAGCTGCGTTCGCGGTCGAGGAAACGACCCTGCGGCAGCGCGATGCCGTCGCCCTGCGACTCCGGTGACTCCTCGTACCCGTCGAGGTCGGCGTCGATGTCGGGTTCCAGGTCGGAGACGGTCGCGGCGACGGTGTGGGGGCGGTGCGCGGCTATGGAGCCCACGGAAGGCTGCGCGTGCTGGACCTGTGCCTTGGCTTCTGGCTGGCTCATGAACCCATTCTTCCGCGCCTGCGGCGATACAGGCGCGTCGGAAAGCGACCACCTCTTTGGGGGTGGCGAGGGCTCTGGCACGGCGGGCGTCATTGGCCGAGCGTCGCAAGCCTGTCTGAATCGATGGTTACGGTGACATGACGTGCGGGTGCGGGGTGCCTGCGGCGGCTTGTGCGGGTGGGTGGTGGTTGCTCGCGGTGTGCCTGCGGCGGCCGGTGCGGGTGCGTGGGTGGTTGCTCGCGCAGTTCCCCGCGGTGTGCCTGCGGCGGCTGGTGCGGGTGGGTGGGTGGTTGCTCGCGCAGTTCCCCGCGCCCCTGAATGCCTGCGGCGGCCCGTGCGGGTGTGTGGGTGGCTGGTGTAGCGCGTTGTGCTGGTGGGTGGGTCGGGGCCGCGCCGGGGGGTATCCGTCCTCGGTGCGCCGCTGGGTACGGTCAAATTCGTGCCGCTTCTTTACGGCGCCCGCTGCGGGCGGACACCCCCCGACACGTCCCCTTCTCGCCGTACGCGTCCACCGGCCGCCGTGACTGCGGCAGGCCCGCCCGCTGGGGTAGCGGACAGCCGGCGCCGCCGCGCGACTTAGCTGCGGGCAGCCGCACCGCTGAGCCGGCGCCCACCCAGCAGCGGGCCGCCCCGCCGACGTAGCTGCGGGCAGTCGTGCCGCTGGGGCGGCACGGGTGGGCGCAGCGGCACCCCGTAGCGCCGGGCTGCGCGACCCACCCCCCGCCAGCATCGACGCCGGGGACCTGTTTTCACCCGGTGCGTCGTCGTAGCAGCAGGAACGCGGCCACCGTGGCCAGGGCCGCCACGGCCAGCAGCACCCCCGTCTCCATCAGGTGCAGGGCCCAGAAGTGGGACTCCGGGTGGTACGTCAGGACGTACCGCCCGCCCCGGTGGCCCCCGTCCAGCTGCCACGCCCCCTCCGGTGGATCGAACGCCCGGGCCGAGCGCCGCGTCACCGTGGGCCACAGCTCGCTGCGGAAACGGTCCAGCGTCACCGTCAGCAGGAGCATCACCGCGAGACCCGCCCCCAGCGCCGCCAGCGTCCGTCGTAGCAGGAGGGCAAGCAGTGTGCCGACGGCGAGGGCGCACAGGCCGTAGGCGACGAGGGCGGGGCCGCGGTCCACGAAGACGTACGACGTCCACCAGTCGTCCCACATCAGGTCCCGGTTGGCCGCCCACCCCGCCCGGAAGGCGAGCATCAGCGCCGTACCTCCGAGCGTGACCGCCACCGCGGGCACGGCCAGCTTGGCGGCCAGCCAGCGGGCGGGGGTGACGCCCTGGGTCCAGGCCAGGTGGGCCGTGCCGGACTCCAGCTCGCGGCCGATCAGCGCGCCGCCGGCGTACGCGGCGACGGCGAGGCAGGTGTGGCTCAGCAGGATGCCGGGCCAGGCCATCTGCTCGCCGTAGGAGAAGGCGTCGCAGTAGTCCAGCATCCCGCGGCAGCGCGCCGCCAGGCGGCGGGTCTCGTCCGCGCCCGCCGTGGTGAGCCAGACCTGCCAGAGCAGGAGGGCGGCGACGAAGGCCGTCCAGACGAGCAGCGCGGTGCGGTGCAGGCGCAGTACGGCGGTGGTCATACGGCGGCTCCCCGGCGGCGGCCCCCGGTGGTGCGGCGCAGGGTGACGTAGCCGATCGTCGTGAGCAGTGCCGTCAGGGTCAGCAGGGCGAGCGTGGTGGTCAGTTGCAGGGGCCAGTAGTGGGAGGCGGGGTGGTAGTCCGTGTAGAAGGCCGTCGCGTCCAGCCTCTCGTAGAGGGCGCGGCACTCCGGTGCGAGCGTCGACCCGCAGCCCGGGTCGGCGATGTGCCGGCCGGTGGCGGTGACCAGGCCCTGGTCGACGGTGAGGCCCGTGCCGGCGGGGTCCTGGCGCAGGTCGGTGACGCGGGTGACCGCCGGCCACAGGTGCGGCATGGCCAGGTCGGCGAGGCCGCGCGTGCAGGCGACGGCGAGCAGGGAGACGCAGAGCGCGGGCAGCGTACGGCGCAGGGTGAGGCCCGCGAGGGCGCCGGCGGCCAGGCCGGTCAGGGCGAGGGCGACGGTGGTGGGGCCGTTGGCGTGCAGGGTGAGGGTGTCGTACCAGGGCTTCGCCGTGTCGATCCGGCCCTCGCCTGCTGTCCAGGCCAGGTGGTGGAGCAGGACCAGGAGGCTTGTTCCCGTGGTGATCAGGGCCGCCGGGAGCGCGAGGCGGGTGGTGAGCCAGCGGGTCGGGGTGACGCCCTGGGTCCAGGTGAGTTGTGCGGTGCCGGACTCCATTTCGCGGCCGAACAGGGCCGCTCCGGCCCACGCGGCGACGAGGAACGGCACCGCCGTCACGGCGAGCGTGGTGTAGTTCGCGACGTCCTTGTAGCGCAGGATCGCCGGCTGGTCGTAGGAGCAGTGGGCGCTCCAATCACAGGCGCCGTACTGGTCCCAGGCGGACGCCGCGGCGTCCGTGAGCGGGCCGCCCAGCCAGAGGAGTGCCGCCGCGGTGAGGAGGACGAGTGCTGTCCAGACGTACAGCGCGGGGCGGTGCAGGCGCAGCAGCCAGGGGGCCAGGCGGGGGCGGGCCGCGGCGGGCGCGGGGAGGGGTACGGCGCTCACGCGGCGGCCTCCTCGTGCGCGGGTGTGAGGGCCAGGGCGTCGGGGTTGCGCAGGTGGGAGAGGACCAGCTCCTCAAGGGACGGGGTCGTGGCGCGCCAGTCGGAGGGGAGCGGGGACGCCGGTCGGAGCAGCGCGGTGAGCTGGCGGCCCGTGGTGCGGGACTCGACGACCGTGTGCGGGGCGAGATCCGTTCCGGCGGGCACGGCCACGCGCGCGTGCGCGGCGAGCAGGTCGTCGATCTCGCCGGCGAGGCGGACCCGGCCGCCGCCGAGCAGCAGCAGGTGGTCGCAGGAGTCCTCCAGTTCGGCGACGACGTGCGAGGACATCACGATCGTGGTGCCGTACTGCGCGGCCTGGGCCATCAGCGTGCCCATCAGGTCGTGCCGGGCGAGCGGGTCGAGGTCGGCCATGGGCTCGTCGAGCAGCAGCAGTCCGGGCCGTTTGCCGAGCGCGAGCGCGAGGGCGACGCGGGTGCGCTGGCCGCCGGAGAGGGAGCGGACCTTCGCCTTGGGGTCGAGGTCGCCGGCGGCGACGACGCGTTCGGCGGTGTCCGCGTCCCAGTGGCCGGGGTTGAGGCCGGCGCCCATGCGCAGGGTGTCCGCGATGGTGAGCTGGGGGTGCAGCGGCTTGTCCTGGGCGACGTACCCGACACGCGCGCGTGCCGCCGCCGGGGCGGTGCCGAGGACGGTGACCCGGCCCTCGGTGGGGGCGAGGAGGCCCGCGGCGAGGGCGAGCAGGGTGGACTTGCCGGCGCCGTTCGGGCCGACGAGGGCGCAGACCCGGCCGGCCGGCAGCCGCAGGGCGCAGTCGCGCAGGGCCCAGCCGCCGCGGCGGCCGAAGCGTTTGCCGAGGCCGGCGGCCTCGAAGGCCGTGTCGGTCATGAGGGATCTCCCTGGAAGTGCTTGTCGAGTACGTCGGTGAAGAGGGCGGCCACGTCGTCCCGGTCGAGGCCGGCCTCGCGGGCCCTTGCCGCCCACTGCTCCAGCTCGGTGCGGAGGGGGGAGTCGGCGGGGGCGGAGCCGAGGCCGCGCCGGACGAACGTGCCGAGACCGCGGCGCGCCTCGACCAGGCCCTCGCGCTCCAGCTCGCGGTAGGCCTTCAGGACGGTGTTGGGGTTGATGGCGGTCGCCTCGACGACCTCGCGGGCCGTGGGCAGCTTGTCGCCGGGCCGCAGCAGGCCGAGGCGGAGGGCCTGTTTGGTCTGCTGGACGAGCTGGACGTAGGTGGCCACGCCGCTGTGCCGGTCGATCCGGTACTCGACCACTCGCTTCCACCACCCTTTCACTAATTAAGTAGTGAAAGGGTGGTGGAAGGGGGCTCGGTTCGTCAACTCCCGGCCGGAGCGGGGTGAGAAAGTCGTCCGTCGATCCGTGAACCGATCGGCGGGGCTGGTCCGATGAGGAGATGTGAGCGAAACGAGAAGCGACGGGGAGCTGCTGCGGGCCATCGCGGCAGACGGGGACCGTCACGCCTTCGAGGAGCTGTACCGGCGGTACGCGCCGTGGCTGACCGCGCGCATGCGCAGCCGCTGCGCCGACGCCGGGATAGTCGACGACGTCGTGCAGGAGACGTTCCTCCAGGTGTGGCGGGGCAGCGCCCGCTATCGCGAGGAGGGCGACGTCGCCGGCTGGCTGTGGCGCATCGGGTCACGCCGGCTGGTCGACGCGCTGCGCGGCGACGGCGCGCGGGGCCGGCTGCGGCAGGCGCTCGCGCGGCTGCGGCACCGGGACGAGGCGTCGGCGGAGGAGCGCGTGCTCGCGGGGGTGGAGCACGGGGACCTCGCCGGCGCGCTGATAAGGCTCTCGCCCGAACTGCGCGCCGTCCTCCAGGCGACCGTCATCGACGGGCTCACCACCCGGGAGGCCGCGGTCGTCCTCGGCATTCCGCCCGGCACGGTCAAGACGCGGGCGCTCAGAGCCCGCAAGCAACTGCGGGAGGCGCTGGCATGACGTGGCACGTGGCAGAAGAGGACCTGCGCGCCTATGTGCGGGGTGACCTCGCGCCGCCACTGCTGTGGTCGGCGGACACCCACCTGACGGCCTGCGCGGACTGCCGCGCCCGGCTCGCCGAGGTGAGCGACCCGGTCGTCCTGACGGACGGCTGGGAGCGGCTGGACGCCGAGCTGGACGCGCCGCGGCGCGGGGTGTTCGAGGGGCTGCTGGTGCGGTGCGGGGTCGCCGACCACTCCGCGCGACTGCTCGCGGCCACCCCGGTGCTGCGCCGGTCGTGGCTGCTGGCGGTGGCGTTCGTGCTGACGATGACCGTGCTCATGGTCCGCGTCGCCGACAGCCCGGGGCTGTTCCTCGGCCTCGCCCCGCTGCTGCCGCTGGCCGGGGTGGCCCTGTCGTACGGCCCGGTCCTGGACCCGACGTACGAGATGGCGGTCGTCGCCCCGATGCACGGCTTCCGGCTGCTGATGCTGCGCACCTGCGCGGTGCTCACCGCCGGCCTCGTCCTCAACGGCCTGGCCACGCTCGCCCTGCCCGGGTACGGGCTGCGGGCGCTGGCCTGGCTGCTGCCCGCGCTGGCCCTCACCGCGACGGGCCTCGCCCTGACCCCCCGGCTCGGTCCGGTCCTCGCCCCGGCCCTGGTGGGCGCGGCCTGGACCGCGCTGCTGGTGATCGCCCAGACCACGACGGCGGGCACGCCCGCGCCGTTCACCGCGCCCGGCCAGGTCGCCGCCGCCGTCGTCGCCGCCGTGGCCGGCTGGCTGCTGGTCCGGCTCAGGGACCGCTTCGACGCCACCCCCGCCCACGCACCCTTCACCGGCTTCACCCACGGGAGCGCCGTATGACCGTCACCGTCTCCGCCTCCGGGCTGACCCTCCGCTACGGCGGCACCCGTGCCCTCGACGACGTCTCCCTGCGCCTCGGCGCGGGCGTCACCGGACTGCTCGGGCCCAACGGCGCCGGGAAGACCACCCTGCTGCGGGTCCTCGCCACCGCAGTCCCCGCCGACCAGGGCTCCTTCACCGTCCTCGGGCACGACCCGGGCAGCGCGGCCGGCCGCCAGGACCTGCGGCGCACCCTGGGCTACCTGCCGCAGAACCCCGGCTTCCACCCGGACTTCTCCGCCTTCGAGTTCGTCGACTACGTCGCGATCCTCAAGGAGCTGACCGACCGCACCGCCCGCCACCGGGAGGTGCGGCGGGTCCTGGACGCCGTGGACCTGTCCGAGGTGCGGGGCCGCCGGATGAAGCGGCTGTCCGGCGGGATGCGGCAGCGCGTCGCCCTGGCCGCCGCGCTCGTCGGCGACCCCGGCTTCCTCGTCCTGGACGAGCCCACCGTCGGTCTCGACCCCGAGCAGCGGGTGCGGTTCCGGGAGCTGATCGCCCAGGCCGGCGAGGGCCGCACGGTCCTGCTGTCCACCCACCAGACCGAGGACGTGGCGATGCTGTGCCACCGCGTCGTCGTCCTGGCCGGTGGCCAAGTCCGCTTCGAGGGCACCCCGGCCGAGCTGACCGCGCGGGCGGCCGGCCGGGTCTGGAGCAGCGCCGAGCGCGCCCCGGGCGCCCGCGCAGGCTGGCGCACCGGCACCGGCACTTTCCGCAATGTCGGCGACCCGCCGGAGGGCGCCGACCTGCTGGAGCCCACCCTGGAGGACGGCTATCTGCTCACCCTGGGCGACGGGGAGCGGGAGGCGGTCGCATGAGCACCACGGTGACGCCGCCCGCCGTCGAGGTCACCCGGCCGCCGGCCGCGAAGGACCGGCCCTGGGCCGCCGTGCTCGCCCTCGCCCGCTTCGAGGCGCGCGAACTGCTGCTGCACGTCCCGGTCTTCGTCTTCCTCCTGCTCTACCTCGGCTACTCCGTCTACTCCCTGGTGGCGGCCGAGCGGGACGGCATGGCGGACTACCCGGTGCTCCAGGACGCCGACCGCGCCCCCCAGTCCGCGCCCCAGCTCGTGGCGCTCGCGGTGCTGCTGTGCGTCAACCACGCCGTGCTGCGCTCCCGGCGCCACGGCACCGAACGGCACTTCGGCGTGCTGCCGGTGCGGCCGTGGCGGCGCACCCTCGCGCACGTGCTGTCGGTGGTGCCGTTCGCGGCGGTCGTCGCCGTCGTCGTGACCGCCGAGTTCGCCTGGGCGGCCCTCAAGCCGGGCGCGGTCGGGCACGGCTCGGTCGCCGAGCTGGCGGTGGCCCCGCTGACGGTACTGCTGGCCGGCGTCGTCGGCGTCCTGCTGGCCCGCCTGATCCACTCCGCGTTCGCGGCCCCGCTCTTCGTCGTCGGCCTGTACGTGCTGCTCGTGGTGATCTCGGTCGCTTCGGACGGCACGAGCCCGCACTGGCTGACCTGGCTCTCCCCGGTCGTCCCCGAGACGGGCGGCGCCCCGCTCCCCTCCGCTCTGCTGGGCCGCCCCGCCGCCTGGCACGCGCTGTATCTGGCGGGCCTGACGGTGACGCTGCTGGGCGCCGCGCTCCTGGTGAGCGGCCGGCGGACCCGCCCGGTCGCGGTGGTGACCGCCGTCGCGCTCGCCGCCACGGCCGCCGGCGTCGCCGGACAGTCCCCGGGCGACTCACGGCAGCTGACGGAGGCGAGAACCGTGGCCTCGGTCAGCCCGGAGAAGGACCAGTCCTGCGCGCTTCGTGCCGGGGTGCGGTACTGCGCCTTCCCGGAGTGGACCGGCCGTACGGCCGACTGGGCGGCGGTGGTCGAACGCGTCGAGCGGCTGGCGGGCGGCCACCACGACCGGCTGACGGTGCGTCAGCGGGTGGAGGCGCGGTACGGCCTCACCGGCGACGCCGCGCTCGTCCCGCTGGCCGGCCCCGGCCAGATCACCGTCGGCACCGAGTGGGGCGGCAACCGCGTCCCCGAGTTCGCCGTCGGCGTGGCCTCCGTCCTGGTGGCCGGCAGTGAGAAGGAGGCGAGCGGGATCTGCGACGCCCGCGCGGTGACCGTCATGTGGCTGGCGCTGGCCGCCCAGCCGGACCCGATGAGCGCGTTCGCCCATGTCCGCCTCGACGACGGCACCGAGGGCCCGGGCGCCGTGCTGGCCCCCACGGAGCCGCTGGCCATGAGTGCCGAACAGACGCGGATGGTGCGGGAGTTGCTGCACCGGCCGAGCGAGGACGTCACGTCGGCGGTGCGCGCCGGCTGGACGGAACTCACCTCACCCGAGACATCGCTGACCCGCGTCGCCCACCTGCTGGGCGTGCGGGCACCCGAGAAGGAGGAGAACCGTGACGATCCGTGCGCGGCGTGAGCGGCGGCCGGGCCTCCCGGTGTTCGGCGCCCTGATCCGCCCCACCGTCCGGGCCCTGCCCCGGGGCCCCCTCCTCGCGGGTGCCGTCACGGGTCTGCTGGTGGCGGCCCTGCCGAGAGTGCTGCCGGACCTGGGGACCCCCGAGACCGGTGCCGTCCTGCTCAGGGTGAGCGCGCTGGCCATGGCGCTGGGCCTGGCGTTCCTCCTGGACGACCCGTCCCGCGTCATGACGGAGACCACGCCGGCCGGGCGGCCGCTCAGGGTCCATCTCCGCGCCGCCCTCCTCGCCCCGCTCGCGGCCCTCGCCTGGTCTGGCGCGCTGCTGCTGATCCCGCGGGACGCGCGGCCCCCGCTGGCCGACGTGACCCTGGAGGCCGTGACGCTGACGGCGACCGCCCTCGCCCTCGCGGCAGCGACCGTCCGCACCTCCGCCGAGCCCGAGCCGGGCCGCGCCGCGGCGGTGGGACTGCTGGCCCTGGTGGTCGCGGGGATGCTGCTGCCGGACCGCTGGGGTCTGTTCGTCGCCCCGGGCAGCCCTCAGTGGGCCGCGGCGCACGGCAGATGGGCCGCCGTGCTGGCGGCGGCGGTGATCGTATGGGCGGTCAGTGTGCCGGAGCCGCTGCGGCGCGGCGGCCCGAGGACCGGGGGGATACGGGCCTCCGCGGGCTGCTGACCGCACGGGCTGCTGACCGCGACGGGTGGCTGACCGCACCGGCAGCTGACCGCGACGGGCGGCTGACCGCACGGGCTGCTGACCACGACGGGTGGCCGAAGTGCCCGAGAAGACCACCGGCCCCCGCACCCCGCCCCGCCCCGCCCCGAAGGGTCAGGTCTCCGTCCGGTACATCAGGTCCGCCTCGTACGTGGTGAACCCCATCCGCTCGTAGACCGACACGGCCGCCTTGTTGTCGGCGTCGACGTACAGCATCGCCGTCGGCAGTCCCTGGGCCGCCAGATGCCGCAGGCCGATCGTGGTGAGGGCCTTGCCGAGGCCGCCGCCCTGGGTGCCGGGGGCGACGCCGAGGACGTAGACCTCGCCGAGCTGCTCCTCGGCGTGGACCTTGGTCCAGTGGAATCCGACCAGGTCGCGGCCGGTGTCCGTCTCCCGCTCGGCGAGGAAGAAGCCGGCGGGGTCGAACCAGGGCTCGGCCTTGCGGTCGTCGAGGTCGCGCTGGGTCAGGGAGCCCTGCTCGGGATGGTGGGCGAAGGCGGCGGCGTTGACGGCGAGCCAGGCCGCGTCGTCCTGGCCGGGGACGAAGGTGCGGACGGTGACGCCCTCGGGCAGCACCGGCTCGGACAGGTCCAGGTCGGTCAAGGAGCGGCGCATCTGCCGCAGTTCGCGGAACAGCGTCAGGCCGAGGACCTGGGCGAGATGCCGGGCGGCGGCGTGCCCGCCGTGGGCCCACACCCGCAGCCGCTTGCCGGAGGCGGCGAGCAGCGCCGAGCCGAGCGCGCGGCCGTGGCCGTGGCCGCGGTGGGCGGGGTGGACGACCAGTTCGGCGGCGGGTGCCTCGACGGGGTCGGTGTCCTCCAGCTGGGCATAACCGGCGAGTTCGTCGCCCACGGTCAGCAGCAGGTGGGAGACGCCCTCGCGGGCGCCGCCCCGCAGCTGGAGCCGCCCCTGCTCGGACACCGCCTGCTGGCCGTCGGCGGCGGAGGCTTCGGCGAGCAGGCCGAGCACGGCCTCGATCTGGTCCGGGGAGAGCGCGGAGTAGGTCTCGATGGATCGGGCGCCGGGGAGCCGTGCGATGTCGTCGCTGGTCATGCGTACGAGGGTAAGGGGAGGGGGCGCCAAAGTGGCGGTACGGGGGACGGCAAAGGGAAACCAGGATGTAACCACGAACCCCCTGTCGCGCTACGCGCGTTGACCCTAGGCTGCGCCGGACGGGAGCACACCCCGGACCCGCAGGGCACAGAAGGACCCGAAGGGCGCACAACACCCACAGGGGGGCGAATTGCCAGCCACATCACAGCCGTATCCGCCGCGCAGACGCCGTACGTACCGGCTGCTCGCGGCCGCCGCCGGGCTCGCCACCGCCGGTGCGCTGGCCGCGGCGCTGCCGGGCACGGCCGCCGCCGGTGAGAGCCAGGGCGAGCCGGGCGGCCACTGGCCGAGCCGATACCAGGACGTGCAGCTGCTGTCCTTCAACGACCTGCACGGCAACCTCGAACCGCCGTCCGGTTCCTCCGGCCGGGTCACCGAGCTGCAGGCCGACGGCACGACGAAGACGATCGACGCGGGCGGCGTGGAGTACCTGGCCACGCATCTGCGCGAGGCCCGCCAGGGCAAGCGGTACTCCATCACCGCGGCCGGCGGTGACATGGTCGGCGCCTCTCCGCTGATCTCGGGCCTGTTCCACGACGAGCCCACCATCGAGGCGCTGAACAAGCTGGACCTGGACGTCACCTCGGTCGGCAACCACGAGTTCGACGAGGGCGCGGCCGAGCTGGCCCGCCTGCAGAACGGCGGCTGCCACCCGACGGCCGGCTGCCACACGGACCAGGAGTTCGAGGGCGCCGACTTCCCCTATCTCGCGGCCAACGTGCAGAACGAGAAGACGGGCAAGCCGATCCTCAAGCCGTACTGGGTGTGGCGGAAGGACGACGTCAAGATCGGCTTCATCGGCGTCACGCTGGAGGGCACCCCGGGCATCGTCTCCGCGGACGGCGTCAAGGGCCTGGTCTTCAAGGACGAGGTCGAGACCATCAACAAGTACGCCAAGGTGCTCCAGGCGCAGGGCGTGCAGTCGATCGTCGCGCTCATCCACGAGGGCGGCTTCCCGGCGTCCTCCTCGTACAACTACAACTGTGACGCGCCGGGCGCGGGCGACGGCATCTCCGGCCCGATCGTCGACATCGCCAAGAACGTCACGCCCGCCGTGGACGCGCTGGTCACCGGCCACACCCACACGGCGTACGTGTGCACGATCCCCGACCCGGCGGGCAGGCCCCGCATGGTCACCTCGGCCGCGTCCTTCGGCCGGCTCTACACGGACACCACGCTGACGTACGACCGCTGGACGGGCGACATCTCCCGTACGGCGGTGAAGTCGGCGAACCACGTGGTCACGCGGACAGTCCCCAAGGCGGCGGACATGACCGACCTGATCACGAGGTGGAACACTCTCGCCGCCCCGATCGGCAACCGCCCCATCGGCTACATCTCCGCCGACATCCCCAACACGGGCACCGAGTCCCCGATGGGCGACCTCATCGCCGACGCGCAACTGGCGTACGCCAGGACGCTCGACCCGTCGGCCGACCTGGCCCTGATGAACCCGGGCGGCGTGCGTGCGGGCCTCACCTACGCGGCCAAGGGCAGTGAGGGCGACGGCGTGGTGACGTACGCGGAGGGCTTCACGGTCCAGCCGTTCGCCAACACCGTCAACCTGCAGGACTTTACCGGCGCGCAGCTGATCCAGGCCCTCAAGGAGCAGGTCAGCGGCGGCAACACGGCGGCCCCGAAGATCCTGCAGCCGTCGTCGGGTCTGACGTACACCCTGGACCTGACGAAGACCGGCGCCGACCGCGTGGTCACGGACACCATCAGGCTCGACGGCGCTCCGATCGATCCGGCGGCCACCTACCGCGTCGCGACGAACAGCTTCCTCGCGGGCGGCGGCGACGGCTTCACGACGCTGGGCCAGGGCACGAACGACCTCGTCGGCACGGACGACCTGACGGCCCTGGAGCAGTACCTGACGGCCAACTCCTCCCCGACGGCGCCGATCGCACCGCCGGCGACGAACCGGATCACGGTCGTGCAGTAACAGCAGAGCAACGAGGGGCCCGGGCCGGCAACCGCTGTCCCGGGCCCCGCTGCGCACCCAACCTCCACACCGCCCCCGTATCAGCACCCGAATCGCCCCTCCTTCGGCGCCTGGCGCCGGTGATAAGTTCGAGCGCGTGATGGGAACGGGCTCATGACCGGGGGTGCGGAACGGCAGCCGGAGGCGCTGCCTCAGGTGACTGGTTCCGGTGACGCGCCGCCCGTCGCGGCTGTGCCGCCTGTGGCCACCACGCCGCCCGTCGCCGCGGTGCCGCCGGTCCCGATGGCACCCCCCGGCAGCGGTGCGCACAAGCCGGCTTCGGTTCCGGTGCCCGGCTCTCTCGCTCCGGCTCCCCAGTCGCTTCCCACCATCGACCCGCGGCTAGCCGTCGCTCTCGGGCGGCCCCAGCACGGGGACACGTTGCCCCAGCGGGCGGGGCGGTCCCTGCGGCGGCTCGCGGCCGTCGGGGGGCAAGGGGCCGCCGAAGAGGCGCGCTTGGCGCACGAGGTGCGGCAGCCGGTGGGCGTCGGGCGGGTCGTCGCCGTGACCTCCATCCGGGGTGGCGTCGGGAAGTCGACCGTCGCCGCGCTGCTCGGCCGTACCTTCAACCACTACCGGCACGACCCGGTGCTCACCCTGGAGGCGGACGGCGCGCTCGGCACGCTGCCCGTGCGGATGGGGGCCCAGACCGTGCGCTGGAGCTGCGCCGACCTGGCCCGGATCCTCAAGCCGCGGATGCAGCTCACCGACATCATCGGCTACCTGGTGCCCGTCACCGACGGCGGCTGGCTGCTGCCCGCCGGGCAGGGGCGGGTCGGGGCGCCGCTGGACGTGCGGACGTACCGGACCGTGACGCTGAACCTCCAGCGGCACTTCGCCGTCACTGTCGTGGACTGCGAGACGCTGCCGGGCGAGGTGGCTCGGACGGCCATGGACACCGCCCACGCGCGGGTGGTCGTGGCGCCCATGACCGCCGAAGGCATTCACGGCACGCGGCAAGTGCTGGACTGGCTCGGCCAGTTGCCGCACTCGGCGCTCGCCACCACCGTCGTCGCGCTGATCGCCGGCTCCCCGGACGCCACGCTCGACGCGAAGACCGCCGCCGCGCACCTGCGCGAGCCGGGCGTGCCGGTCGTACCGATCCCGTACGACCGGCATCTCGCCCAGGGCGGGCCCATCCACACCGAGATGCTCGGGCAGAACACCCGGGACGCGGCGGTGCGGCTGGCCGCCGAGTCCCTGCAGCGGGCGGTCCACGCGAGCACCCGGTAGGCCCTACGGCCCTAGGGGGTGTCTCGCCGCTCATGCCGGGCTCCCGGCGCCTGGTGCCGCGCCTCGCCGCGTTGTCGTCGGTTGTCGATGCTCCGCATCGACGCCCTCCTCCGCCTTGCGATGCACGGCACCAGCCGCCGCTCGCTGATCCGGCCTGATCGACGAGACACCCCCTACGACGCGCTCGGCGTCCAGCCCGCCAGCCAGTCCGCGACCTCCTGGTCGGCGGCCTGCGCGTCGGTCAGCTGCGGACGGTCGCCGCTCGCCGACCCCGAGCCCGCGCCCGTGTTCCTGTACTCGGCGAAGCGGTCGTCCTTCCAGGAGAAGCCGCTCATGTCCGTCCACGGCGCCGTCCTGATCGCCGCGCTCAGACTGGTGTTGCGGACCGTGGTCTGCGGGTCGAGGGTCGCGTCGCCGCCCGCGTGCCACGGGCGGCCGAGGTAGAAGCTGCGGTCGGAGACGTCCCCGGTGACGGTGGAGTTGGCGATGAGGATGCCGCGGCGGCCCGCCGCCGTCGACGGGGCCGTGACATAGCCGGCGGAGGTGCCGTTCCAGCGCTTCTTCAGCGTGATCACCGAGCGGTCGATGACGGCCGTCGCCCGGCCGAAGATGAAGTCGACGTTGCCGATCACATAGGAGTTGGTCATGTAGACGCGGCCCAGCTTGTCCTTCGAGGCGGTGTCCAGCAGGAGCGTGTCCTGGTCGCCTTCCACGATCACCGAGTCCAGGAACACCTTGTCGGCCGCGGTGCGCAGCGCCACCGCCTGCTGGGCGATGTCCTGGTGGGCGGCCTCGTCGAAGTCGTTGCCGATGGTGAGGTTGCGGGCCTGGAAGTCGTCGGCCTCGACGGCGACGGTCGCGCTGCCGCCGGTGCCGTACGTGCCGGAGCCGTCGGGCTTCCGGGTGCCGGAGGCGTTGTTGTAGACGATCACCGTGTCCTTGCGGCCGGCGCCGGTGCCCTGGATGGTGACGTGCGGCTTGTTGGCGGGCACCTTGACCGTCTCGCGGTACGTGCCCGGCTTCACGGCGATGACGACGCGGGCGGCGTTGTTCGCGGGGACCGCGTTCACGGCCGCCTGGACGGTCTTGTACTGGCCGGTGCCGTCCTTGGCGACGGTGAGGGTCGTCGCCGCTGCCGTCAGCGGGGTGGCAGTCACACCGATCGAACTGCGGGGCCCGGCCCCCGACTTGACCAGCGAGGGCACGTTCGCCGCCGGGTCCGCCGTGTACGGGTAGTACATCCTCGGGTCCCACGCCGTGCCGCTGCCGCCGCTCTCGTTGCGGCCGCTCGTGCCGGAGAAGACGTTGCCGCGCTGGCGCAGGGTGGCCGTCGTGTCGCGGATGACGGGGTTGTTCATGCCCTGGAACCAGCTGTTCTCCAGCAGCATGCTGGTGGCGCCGCGGGCGTAGTTGCCGTAGGAGGAGGTGATCGTCGTCCCCGGCTCGTCCTCCAGGTAGTTGTTGTAGAGGTGGGCGTGGGCGACGTTGTCCGTGGACGGGTTGCGCTGCTCGGTCTCGCGGATCCAGTTGTGGTGGATCGTGATGTCGGCGGTGGTGTTCTCCGTCCAGCCGATGCCGAACGCCTTGTTGTCCTGGCTGAGCTTGTTCCAGGAGACGGTGAGGTACGTGGTGTCCTTGCGGCTGTCGATGAGGCCGTCGGCCATGTGCCGCAGGTCGTTGTGGTCGATCCACACGTGGTGGGCGCCGTCCATCTGGACGGCGTCGTAGTCGTGCTCCTTGTCGTTCCACACGCCCTGGTACGCGTCCCGGATGGTCAGGTTCCGCAGGATGACGTTGTGGACGCCCTGGCCGAGGAAGAAACCGCCGCCGACGATGTGGCCGGAGGTGCCGGAGCCGACGATGGTCTTGTCCGACCGGACCTTGATCTCCTTGCCGACGGGGCTCATGGTGATCGTCCCGGCGACGACGATGACGTACGGCTCGCTCGCCGTCGCGTACTTCTCCAGGTCGGCCTGCGTCCTGACGGTGACCGTCTGTCCGTCCCGGCCGCCGTACGTGCCGTTCTGGCCGAGCGCGTTGACGGAGGCGAAGCCGTCGGCGGCGGCCGTCGCCCAGGCGGGCGCGGTCGCGGCGGACGCCTGCTGCTGACCGCCGTAGAACGTGCCGTACCCGAGCACGCCGGCCGCGACGACGGCCAGCGGGATGCCGGTGGCGAGCGCGGTACGGCTTCTGCGGTGCCGGGCGCGTGCGGGGACGCGGGCGCGGGGGGTGGTCATACGTGGCTCCCTCTCGGGTAGGTGCCGTGCGGGTCGAGAGGGAGTCGCCGCGGGTGGGGCGCGGGGTTGCCGCCGGGCCGGAAGAAGGCGGACCGGAAGAAGCCGGACCGGAAGAAACCGGGTTCTCCTACGCCGGCTGCTCCGGCGGCGGAGTCGGCGCCCCCGGCAGCCGTACCGTCGCCACCGTCCCGCCGCCGTCCGCCGGGGCGAGGGCCACCGTGCCGCCCGACTGCCGGACCGTGCGGGCGACGATGGACAGGCCCAGGCCGGAGCCGGGCAGGGCCCGGGCGCTGGGGGAGCGCCAGAAGCGGTCGAAGACGTGCGGGAGTTCGTCGGCGGGGATGCCGGGGCCGTGGTCGCGGACCGTGAGGACACCGCCGGTGAGCTGCACGTCGATCGTGGCGTCCCGGGGGCTGAACTTGACCGCGTTGTCGAGGATGTTGACCACCGCCCGCTCCAGCGCCGCCGGTTCTGCGCGCACGTACCACGGTTCCAGGGACGCCGTGATGGTCAGCTCGGGGCCGCGCAGGCGGGCGCGGCGCAGGGCCGACTCCACCGTGTCCTCCAGCGAGACCACCTGGACGCGTTCGCCGCGCTGGCCCTCCGAACGGGAGAGTTCCTGGAGGTCGCCGATGAGCGCGGCAAGTTCCGTCATCTGGGCCTTCACCGAGGCCAGGAGCGCCTTGCGGTCGGCCGGGGGGATCGGGCGGCCCGTCTCCTCGCTGCGGGAGAGGAGCTCGATGTTGGTGCGCAGGGACGTCAGGGGCGTCCGCAGTTCGTGGCCCGCGTCGGCGATCAGCTGCTGCTGCAGGTCGCGGCTGCTGGCCAGGGCCGACGTCATGGAGTTGAAGGAGCGGGACAGCCGGGCCACCTCGTCCTCGCTGTCGTCGTCCACGGGGATGCGGATGGACAGGTCCTCGGTGCGCGCCACGTGTTCCACGGCCTCCGTCAGCTTGTCGACGGGGCGCAGGCCCGCGCGGGCCACGGCGAGGCCGGCGGCGCCCGCGCCGAGCACCCCTATGCCGGAGACGAGGAGCAGCAGCAGCGCCAGTTCGTTGAGCGTGGCCTCGGTGCTGCGCAGCGGTACGGCGATGAGCAGCGCGGCGTTCTGCGCGGAGTACCGCTCCGACTGCGCGTCGACGACCAGCGCCGTCGTCAGCACCCGCACCGGGTTGCCGTCGGTGTCGGTGCCGTTGCGGATGCTCGGCTCGCGCGGGTCGGGATGCTCGGCCACGGCCCGGTCGGCGGCGGTCACCTTCACCGTGCCGTTGGCGCCGGGGAAGACACAGACGGTGCCGTCGGCCTTCACGATCTGCGAGTAGCCGCGCACCCGGGGGCCGAACGGCAGCGAGTTCGACGGCGACGCGGAGCAGCTGCCGATCGCCTCCAGGAACAGCGTCTGCTGCACCGGGCGGTTGGCCGCCGAGCGCAGGTCGCTGTCCAGTTCGTCGTACAGCTTGCCCTTGACGATGAACCAGCACGTCACCGACACCGCCGCGACCGCGAACGCCACCGCCGCCGCCACCAGCAGCGCCAGCCGGGAGCGGATCGGCAGCGCGCGGAACTGCCGGACGACCGTGTTCACTCCGCGCCGCCCTGCCGCAGGACGTATCCGACGCCCCGCACGGTGTGCACCAGGCGCGGCTCGCCGCCCGCCTCGGTCTTGCGGCGCAGGTACATGACGTACACGTCCAGGGAGTTGGAGCTGGGCTCGAAGTCGAAGCCCCACACCGCCTTCAGGATCTGCTCGCGGGTGAGGACCTGGCGCGGGTGCGCCATGAACATCTCCAGCAGGGTGAACTCGGTCCGGGTCAGCTCCACCGTCCGCCCGCCCCGGGTGACCTCGCGGGTCGCGAGGTTCATCCGCAGGTCGGCGAAGGCGAGCACGTCGTCGTCCTCGGCCGCGGCGGCCACCGCGGCGGCATAGGAGCTGCGGCGCAGCAGGGCGCGGATCCGGGCGAACAGCTCGTCCAGCTCGAACGGCTTGACCAGGTAGTCGTCGGCGCCCGCGTCCAGGCCGGTGACCCGGTCGCCGACGGTGTCGCGGGCGGTCAGCATCAGGATGGGGGTGGTGTCTCCGGCGCCGCGGATGCGGCGGGCGGCGGTCAGGCCGTCCATGCGGGGCATCTGGATGTCGAGGACGATCAGGTCGGGCCGGCAGGCCGACGCCTTCTCCAGCGCGTCGGCGCCGTCGACGGCGACCTCGGTGCCGTATCCCTCGAAGGCGAGGCTGCGCTGGAGGGCCTCGCGCACCGCGGGCTCGTCGTCGACGATCAGGATGCGCTGGGTGTCACGGTCGCCTTCGGCGGGGCTCATCGGTGGCGGTGTCCTCGGGTGCGGTGGGTGGTCGTGCGACCGCGGGGCCCTTCCATGCGGCCGGTCTCAGCGTCGCATGCCGGGCAGGCGTACGGCCATGGACGCGGCGGCCCTCGCCGCCGGGGGTACGGCCCCAGCGCCGCGTCAGCCGTGGACCGCCGTCAGCCGTCCCAGCGGCACCTTGCGGCGGTGCGGGTGACCGGCACGCAGGCCGGTCGGCAGGGGTGCGGCGATCTCGGCGGGGCGGACCGGAGGCAGCGCCGGGGCCTTCGGGGCGTGCAGCTCGTACGCCACCTGCAGAGCCAGGGTCAGCGCGGCCGGGCCGGTGCCGGGGACGGTGTGGGCGACCTGCTGGATCATGGGACTCTCCTCGGTTCCGAGAGGTCAGTTCTGCGCGCCTGAGCGAAGATTCGCCAGGTCGGCCTTGACCGTGTTGACCGGGATGGCGAAGCCCAGGCCCACGCTGCCGGCGTCCGCGGAGGACGAGCCGGAGCCGGAGGCGGAGTACATCGCGGAGTTGATGCCGATGATGTTGCCGTTCATGTCGATCAGCGCGCCGCCGGAGTTGCCCGGGTTGAGCGAGGCGTCGGTCTGGATCGCCTTGTACGTCGTCGTGGACGAGCCGGTGTCGCCGTTGAACTGCCGGCCGCCGAACTCGAACGGCCAGCCGCCGTCGCCGCCGCCCTGCTGCCCCTGGCCCTCGTCCGTGGAGACGGTCACGTCACGGTCGAGCGCGGAGACGATGCCGCTGGTCACGGTGCCGGTCAGGCCCTCGGGCGAGCCGATCGCCACGACCGTGTCGCCGACCTGGACGTTCGAGGAGTCGCCCAGGCTCGCCGCCTTCAGTCCGGAGGCGCCCTCCAGCTTGACCAGGGCGAGGTCCTTCTTGCTGTCGGTGCCGACGACCTTCGCGGTGTACTCCTTGCCGTCGCTGGTCGACACCTTGATCTCGGTGGCGCCGGCGACGACGTGGTTGTTGGTGAGGATCTCGCCGTCGGAGGTGATGATCACGCCGGAGCCGGTGGAGGAGCCGTTCGCCAGGCTCGCCTTGATCTCGACGATGCTCGGGCTGACGGCCGCGGCGATCGCCGCGATGTCGCCCTTCTTGGCGGCCGGTACGACGCTGGTCGCGGTGGCGCTCGCGGCGGTGTCGTGCGCGCCGGTGAGCTCCTGGATGCCGTAGGCCGTGCCGCCGCCGATCGCCGCGGCCACGATCGCCACGGCGGCGAGCAGGGCGAGGGGGCCACGGGTGCGCTTCTTGTGCGCCGGGGCCGGAACCGTGCCCGTGCCCGGAACCGGAGCCGCGCTCGGCGCCGGGGCGTACGCCGGCGGGGGCGGCCACTCGGGGTTCACCGGGGTCTGCTGCTGGAAGCTCTCGCTCTCGGTCATGTTCATGAGCTTCGCCGCCGACCATGAGAGCTTCCTGAGACCCGCCTGAGAAGCCCGACAGAACCTCGTATGCCCGAAATAAGGGCGCGTCCGTCAGCGTCTCAGAGCGTCACGCACACCCGCACGACCGCCGCAGCACCAGCCGCGACGGGAACACCTTCAGCCGCTCCCGGCGCGAGCCCGCCACCCGCAGCCCGTCGTCGAGGACGAGGTCGACCGCGGAGCGGGCCATCGCCGAGCGGTCCGAGGCGACCGTCGTCAGCGGCGGGTCCGCCAGCGCCGCCTCCTTGATGTCGTCGAAGCCCGCCACCGCCAGCTGCCCGGGCACGTCGATCCGCAGCTCGCGCGCCGCCCGCAGCAGGCCGATCGCCTGGTCGTCGGTGGAGCAGAAGATCGCCGGGGGACGGTCGGGCCCGGAGAGGATGTCCAGGGCGACCTTGTAGGCGTCGTAGCGGTTGTACGGGGCCTCGAAGAGCCGGCCCTCGGTGGATATCCCGGCCTCGTCCATCGCGCGCCGCCAGCCCTCGACGTGGTCGGAGACCGGGTCGCCGACCGCGGGGGTGTCAGCGGTGCCGCCCATACAGGCCACGTACTCGTAGCCGTGTTCCAGCAGGTGGCTCACGGCGAGCCGGGCGCCGCCGAGGTCGTCGGTGACGACGGCGACGTCGTCGATGGCCTCGGGCCGCTCGTGCATCAGCACCACGCGGGCGTCCCAGGCCTCGATCTCGG
The DNA here is from genome assembly GCF_014656055.1 of Streptomyces griseosporeus. Lineage (GTDB taxonomy): Bacteria > Actinomycetota > Actinomycetes > Streptomycetales > Streptomycetaceae > Streptomyces > Streptomyces griseosporeus. Next base: position 505,929 of record NZ_BNBR01000006.1, on the reverse strand, counting down.
CGGCGGCCAGGTCGTTCAGCGCGTGGGAGACGAGGATCAGGCCGGAGACCCGCATGCCGAGGAAGGCGCGCAGGTAGTGCACCTCGCGCTCGGCGACGTAGTCGGTGTTGCCGACCAGCACCATCTTCCCGCGCTCGGCGGCGGCCCACTCCACGGCGTGTGCCATCTCGCCGAAGAAGGGCTGGCGGGCGTCGGGGATGATCAGGCCTATGAGGTCGGTGCGCCGCGACGCCATCGCCTGGGCGACCCGGTCGGGCCGGTACCCCAGCTCCTTGATCGCGGCGAGGACACGCTCGCGCGTGGCCGGGGCGACCGGCCGGGGTCCGTTGTTGATGACGTAGCTGACCACGGCGGTGGAAGTCCCCGCCAGTCGCGCCACGTCATCCCGAGTCACCTTGGCCACGCGCGGAGTCTACGCGGAGAGACCCGCTCTGGGCAGGGCGTATCAGAGCGTGGATGCGGCGGGGATGTGCGTCCGCAACCGTTCGCGAGGCCCGGCTCCGGCGGCCGTCAGGCGTCCGCGGTGACCTCGGAGGCGCTCACGGACGGCGTAGTGTCCGCATCCTCCTTCTTTGCCCGGTCCGCCTTGGCCTTGGTGTCGTCGCCGCTCCGGTCGCCCTTTTCAGGCGTAACGAATCGATAACCGACGTTCCGGACGGTGCCGATCAGCGACTCGTGCTCGGGGCCGAGCTTGGCCCGCAGCCGCCGTACGTGCACGTCGACCGTCCGGGTGCCGCCGAAGTAGTCGTAGCCCCAGACCTCCTGGAGGAGCTGGGCGCGGGTGAAGACGCGGCCCGGGTGCTGGGCGAGGTATTTGAGGAGCTCGAACTCCTTGAAGGTGAGGTCGAGGACCCGGCCCTTCAGCTTGGCCGAGTAGGTCGCCTCGTCCACCGACAGGTCGCCGTTGCGGATCTCCATCGGGGAGTCGTCGTTGACGATCTGCTGCCGGCCCATCGCCAGCCGCAGCCGCGCCTCCACCTCGGCGGGACCCGCGGTGTCGAGCAGGACGTCGTCGATGCCCCAGTCGGCGGTGACGGCGGCGAGGCCGCCCTCGGTGACCACCAGGACGAGCGGACAGCCGGGGCCCGTGGAGCGCAGCAGCTGGCACAGGCTGCGCACCTGCGGGAGGTCGCGCCGGCCGTCGACCAGGATCACGTCGGCACCGGGGGTGTCGACCAGGGCGGGGCCCTCCGCCGGGGCGACCCGCACGTTGTGCAGGAGCAGGCCGAGCGCGGGCAGCACCTCCGTCGACGGCTGGAGGGCGTTGGTCAGGAGCAGCAGAGAACTCATACGTCTGGTTCCTCCTCGGTCCCTGCGAGGACGTTTTCGGCCACAGCACTGCTCTGCGTTCCCGAAAGGCCCCATACACGAGCGAGCGTCGCAGGAGGTGTCCCGCTTCGTATACAACGCTTCCGAAAGCACAAAAGGACCCGGGGGCTACGTTGCCCGGATCCTCTGCCCAGCAGAATAGCCCACATGAGCTCTGGTCCGGCAGGAGATGTGGCACGTTCCACCGATCGTCCGAAGGGTGAGACGGGCCGTGGGGTGCCGGCGCGGACGTTTCTGCGGACCGCCGACGGGGTGCGGATCGAAGCCGTGTACGACCCGGGAGCGACCGTGGACGACGCCTCCGCGTCACCTTCCGGTGCCCCGGTGTTCGTGATCGCCCACGGGTTCACCGGTGACGCCGACCGGCCGCACGTCCGGCGGGTCGCGGCGGCGTTCGCACGGTACGGCGCCGTGGTGACCTTCTCCTTCCGCGGTCATGGGGCGTCCGGCGGGCGCTCCACGGTGGGCGACCGCGAGGTGCTGGACCTGCTGGCCGCGGTGGAGTGGGCGCGCGGTCTCGGCCACGCGCGCGTGGTCACCGTCGGCTTCTCCATGGGCGGCTCGGTGGTCCTGCGGCACGCGGCGCTGTACGGCCGTTCCGGCGACGGTGAGCGGCTGTACGGCCGTTCGGGTGCACGGGAGCACGGGGGGCGCACGGACGCGGTCGTGTCGGTCAGCGCGCCCGCCCGGTGGTACTACCGCGGTACGGCGCCCATGCGGCGGCTGCACTGGCTGGTGACCCGGCCGGCGGGCCGGCTCGTCGGCCGCTACGGCTTCCGCACCCGGATCCACCACCGCGAGTGGGACCCGGTGCCGCTCTCCCCCGTCGAGGCGGTCCCGCGCATCGCGCCCACACCCCTCCTGATCGTCCACGGCGACCGCGACGGCTACTTCCCCCTCGACCACCCGCGCATGCTCGCCGACGCCGCCGGTGACCACGGGGAACTGTGGCTGGAGCGGGGCATGGGCCACGCCGAGAACGCCGCCGCCGACGAGTTGCTGGAGCGGATCGCGCGCTGGGCCGTCGCGCAGGGGAGCTAGCCTTTCGGTGTTCACAGCCGACCGACCGGCTCACCGCCGAACCGACCAGAGGGACGAGATGGCAAAGGTCACGGTGCGCTACTGGGCCGCCGCCAAGGCCGCGGCCGGGGTCGCCGAGGAGCCGTACGACGCGGACACCCTCGCCGACGCGCTGTCCGCCGTACGCGCGAAGCACCCCGGCGAACTCACGCGGGTGCTGCAGCGCTGTTCGTTCCTCATCGACGGCGACCCCGTGGGGACGCGCGGGCACGAGACGGTACGGCTGACCGAGGGCGGCACGGTCGAGGTGCTCCCGCCGTTCGCAGGAGGGTGAGCCGGCGATGACCGAGCAGCCGTATCAGCAGCCCCATCCGTATCAGCCCCACCCGTACCAGCAGCCGCAGCAGCCGCAGCAGCAGGAACCGCAGGGGTATGCGCAGTCCTCTCCGCAGCAGTACGCGGGGCAGGACGCGTACGGGCAGCAGCAGGGGTGGGCGGCGCACCAGCCGTACCAGCAGCCCTACGACGACCCTCAGCAGAACACCCAGCAGTGGCAGGGGCAGACCTGGGAGACCCAGATGCAGGCGCCGGTCGCGGCGGCCGGCGTGACCGAGACGGCGTACCTGCCGCCGCACGAGTACGCCGCCCCCCAGCCGGACCCCTACGCGTACCAGGCACCACAGCCGCAGCCGCAGCCGCAGCCGCACCCCGAGGCGTCGGCCCCCGCCGGCGGCGAGGAGGAGGAGCCCTCCTACGGCCCCGCCACCCTCGCCGGCAACGCCCGCATCACCGACGCCCAGCGCGCCCGGCTCGAAGGACGGTCGCCGGTCATAGAGCCCGGCATGCAGCCGGCCGCGCTCACCGCGCTGCTCGGGCTGCTGCTGTCGGGTACGGCGGCCCTCGGGACGTACGCGCTGCTCGTCCCCCTCGTCGTCCTCCAGGGCGTCACCGCGGCCGGCTGGTTCCGGCTGAACGGCATGTGGCCGGCCCGGCAGGGCATCGCGCTGGCCTTCCTCGGCGCGCTGGCCGCCGACGCGGCCGTCCTCACGGCCGGGCGGGAGCACGGGCCGGCGGCGATCCTCGGCACGCTCGGCGTGTGGGTGCTGCTCTGCCTCGTCCTCCAGCTGCGCTCGCACGCCGACCCGGACGAGCGGATGTACGGCCTGATGGCGACGGTCGTCTCGGCCGCCCTGTCGGTCGTCGCGGCCGGGTACCTCGCGGCCGGCCCGGACGCGGTGACGGTCGGCGCGGCGGCCGTCGCGGTGGCGCTGGTGGCGCGGGCACTGCCGCTGCCGACGCCCGCCTCCGTGGTCGTGTCGCTGCTGGCCGCGGCCGGCGCGGGCGTGGCGGTCGGCGGCATGGCCGGCCTCGGCGCGAAGGGCGCCCTGCTCGGTGCCGCGGCGGCGGCCTGCGCCCTGATCGGCCACCGCGTCGCGAGCTACGACTACCCGTCCCGCTTCGTCCACTTCACGGCGGGCGTGGCCCTGCCCCTGACGGCCGCGGCACCCGTCGTCTACGTGCTCGGCCGCACCCTGGGCTGACCCGCGGCGGACACGTACCGCCGGCCCGCCGTGTCACAGATGATCGACAGTGACCGGGGGGCCGGCCGGTCCGCGTGCGGGGCGGGGCTACGGTGGTCGGACGTGACCGTCCAGTAGGGGGACCTTGGCCATGCGCGCACTGCGAATACTGCTCGTCGTCGTAGCGATCCTCGGCGTGCTGTTCGTGATCGCGGACCGGGTCGCCGTGCACTTCGCCGAGAACGAGGCCGCGGACCAGGTGCGCAGCAGCGAGGGCCTGGCCGCCACGCCCGACGTGTCGATCCACGGGTTCCCCTTCCTCACCCAGGTCGCGAGCGGCGAGCTGGACGACGTCGAGGTCGGCATCAAGGACTACCAGGCGCCCACCGGCGACGACGGGCGCACGATCCGCATCGACGACATAGAGGCCCACATGAAGGGCGTCACGTTCTCCGGGGACTACAGCTCCGCCACCGCGAAGACCGCCACGGGCACCGCGACCATCGGCTACGACGAGCTGCTGAAGGCCGCCAAGTCCGAGCCCACCCGGGTCACCCGGGGCGTCACCGCCAGGGTGATCGGCCTCTCCGACGGCGGCAACGGCAAGATCCGGATCCAGGTCGACGCGACGGTCCTCGGCATCCATCTGCCGCGCCCGGTGTCGGTGCTCAGCTCGGTCACCGTCCAGGGCGACACGGTGCGGGTGCACGCGGACTCGCTGCCCGACCTCGGCATCGAACTCGCCGAGAACACCGTCCGTTCCGTCACCGACTTCCAGCAGACGATCGAGCAGCTGCCGGGCAACGTCCGGCTGGACTCGGTGCGGGCCGCGCGGGACGGCCTGGAGATCAGCGTGCGGGGTTCGGACGTACGGCTCGCCGGGTAGGGACGACCCCGGAGCGGACACGCGGGGCCCGCGGCGGGCCGGTTGTCCGACTGGCGAGACGGGGCCGTCCGCAGCGTAGATAGGGCGGCGCGGCCGCTCACCCGCGGGGGGTGCGCAGGCGGCACGCCATCGCCTCTGATCTCGCAGTGCGGACGATCGCGTCTCACCATCCGACACGCCGGTGACACGCCCGCCCGGACGTCCCTACGATCGACGGCATGAAGCGACAGGCGGATCTCACGAAGCGGCGGGCAGTGGACCTGTGCCGCGTTGCCGCCATGCTCTGTCGCCCCTTCTGACCGGAAGGCGGCCGCAAGGCATCCCTTCCGCATCCCCCCGCCCTGCACCAGGGCCTCCGTGCGCCGCTCACCGCTGGGCGCGCACCCCCTCTCACCTGCACACCCCCGCCGCGACTGCCCCGGAGGAGAACGAGCATGAGCCGCAGCGACGTCCTGGTCGACGCCGACTGGCTTCAGGAGCACCTGGACGACCCGTCGATCGCCATCGTCGAGGTCGACGAGGACACCACCGCCTACGAGAAGAACCACATCAAGAACGCGATCCGGATCGACTGGACCAAGGACCTCCAGGACCCGGTCCGCCGTGACTTCGTCGACCAGGAGGGCTTCGAGAAGCTCCTGTCGGAGAAGGGCATCGCCAACGACCACACCGTGGTCCTCTACGGCGGCAACAACAACTGGTTCGCGTCGTACGCCTACTGGTACTTCAAGCTCTACGGCCACGAGAACGTCAAGCTGCTCGACGGCGGCCGCAAGAAGTGGGAGCTGGACGCCCGCGAGCTGGTCGCCGGCGACGAGGTGCCCGAGCGCCCGAAGACCGAGTACAAGGCCAAGCCGCAGGACACCTCGATCCGCGCCTTCCGCGACGACGTCGTCAAGGCGATCGGCTCGCAGAACCTCGTCGACGTCCGTTCCCCCGACGAGTTCTCCGGCAAGCTGCTCGCCCCGGCCCACCTGCCGCAGGAGCAGTCGCAGCGCCCCGGCCACGTGCCGACCGCGCGCAACATCCCGTGGTCGAAGAACGCCAACGACGACGGCACCTTCAAGTCGGACGAGGAGCTGAAGGCCCTCTACGCCGAGGAGCAGGTGGACCTCGCCAAGGACACGATCGCCTACTGCCGCATCGGTGAGCGCTCGGCCCTGACCTGGTTCGTGCTGCACGAGCTGCTCGGCGTGGAGAACGTCAAGAACTACGACGGCTCCTGGACCGAGTACGGCTCCCTCGTCGGCGTGCCGATCGAGCTCGGCGCCAACAAGTAAGACCTCCCCGACCTTTACCCCTCAAGGAGTTCAACATGTGCGGAGCGAAGGCCGGCGGCCCCGACGCCTCGACGATCAAGCCCGGTGAGACCACCATCCAGGGCCAGGTGACCCGCGACGGCGAGCCGGTGCAGGGCTATGTGCGCCTGCTCGACTCGACCGGTGAGTTCACCGCGGAGGTCCCCACCTCCGCCACCGGACAGTTCCGCTTCTACGCGGCCGAGGGCACCTGGACCGTCCGCGCCCTCGTCCCCGGCGGTACCGCCGACCGCACGGTCGTCGCCCAGCAGGGCGGTCTGGCAGAGGTCGCGATCGCGGTCTGAGAGGCGTGAGCCTCCCGGATCAGGGCCGGTGACGGGCCCACGACGGCTGGAGGGCCGCACCCCACGGGTTGGACGCCTGGGGTGCGGCCCTTCGCCGTACGCTGGAGGCATGTACGCACGGCGACGTCACGTGTACTTCGCCATGATGGGCAGCTGTCTGGCGCTGTTCGTCCTGGCGTGGGGGGTCGTGCGCCTGTGGTCCCTGCCCGCCGCCGTCGCCATGTGCGTCGTCGCCATGGTCATCCCCCCGCTCGCCGCGATCGTCGCCAACCGGCGGGGCCCGGAGGACCGCTGGTGGGACGATCCGTCCGGCGACCCGAAGTCGGACGAGTGGTGGGACGAGCTGGACGGCAAGAAGCACCCGCGGTAGTCGGGAGCCGGGCCGTCAGTAGACGAGCGCCTGCGTGTCGTCGGCCAGGGCCTCCTGGACGAAGACCTGCGCCCCGGCGATCCGCACGCCCTCGATCACGTCCTTCTCGGTGATCTCCCGGCGGGCCGCGCACTGCGTGCACAGGGTGATACGGCCGCCCGCGAGCAGCGAGTCGATCAGGTCCGGCAGCGGGGCGGCGTGCGGCAGCTCGAACTCGGCCGCGCGGCCCGGCAGCGCGAACCAGGACGACTCCCCGGTCAGCCACAGCGACACCTCGACGCCGCTGGCCACGGCCACCGCCGCCACGGTGAACGCCTGCGAGCAGCGTTCGGGGGCATCGGCCCCCGCGGTCACCTTGATCACGAGCTTCTTCGCCATGTTCGAATCGTAATCAACTTCCCTACAACTCCCGGCCTCCCCGGCGGGTCTCGCCGTCGTGGAAGAAGTCGTTGAAGAACGCGAAGAGCGGGAAGGGCAGCCGGAGCCGATACCCGAGCCCACCCTGCGTCCTGCCCGTCGCCGTGGCCGCACGGCCCTGCTGATTCGCACCGCCGCGGTCCTCGGCCTGGTGGCCGGCACCTGCACGGGCTACCTGATCCAGGCCGACCGCACGCCGACGAAGCTGCCGCCGCTGTCCCAGCCGGTGCTGAACCAGTCCACGGGCAAGGGACCCGAGCCCCTGTCCGCCGCGCAGGACCGCAAGGTCAGGACGGACGGCGACCTGCGCAAGCTGCTGCTGAGGAAGCCGGCGGGGGCCAAGGACGCCGACTGGGAGCCGGGCGACGACGGCTGGATGGACCTCGCGGAGTACGCGGAGGTGTACGAGAAGCCCGCCGACGCGTTCGGCGACCTCGTCGCGGGCGAGTACCGCAGGGCCGCCGTCACAGCCTGGGACACCGGCGACCAGACGGTGGAGATCCGGCTGGTCCAGTTCCGGCAGGAGGAGGAGTACAAGGCAGCCGAGGAAACCGACGACAGCCGGTACTGGGCGGACAGCCAGGAGGACACCGACAGCTGGCCGCTCCCCGGCACTGCCAAGGGCACGGTGCTCGTCCACAACCGGCCCGAGAGCGAACCGGGCTACGAGCCCTACTACGAGGCCCGGGCGATCGCGCATCGCGGGGACATCGTCCTGTCGATCTTCGTGACGAGTCTCAAGCCGATCAGCAAGAAGACGATCATGGACCTGGCGGTGCGGCAGATGGAGCGGCTGTGAGCGAGACGGAGAGGGAGCCGACGACGGCCCCGGAGCAGCCGGCCGTGCCCGAGCCCGGGACCGGCCCGGCCCCCGAGGCCGGTGCGGACAAGCCCCGTCGGCGCGGACGGATCGCCAAGGCGGCCGGGGCGGTGCTGCTGGCCGGGGCCGTCGTCGCCGGTGTCGGGTTCACCGTCGTGACCGTGCGGGACGCCGACCGCGACGCGGGCGCCCCGCGCTGGCAGTTCCCCAAGAGCAAGGCCACCGAGCAGAAGGCACCGGCCGCGCAGGGCCTCGCCGGGATGCTCGTGCCGTACGGCACCGACGGCTGGCTCCGCGGGCCCGACCTCGGCGAGTTCGGCGCGGACGCCCAGCTCAGCGGCGCCCAGGCCACCGCCCTGCGCAAGCAGTCCCTGAAGGACCTGCCGCGGACCCTGCGCAAGCGGCTGGAGAAGGAGATCGACCGGCAGCGCATCACCGGCATGGCGATGCGCAGCTACGTCAGCGGCGAGGCGAGCCTCTACAACGAGGACGGCGTCTTCACCATGCGCCTCGTGCTCGCCCGGATGGACAGCAAGACGGCCGTACGGAACACGGCGAGGTCCCAGAGCGCGTTCCTCGACGCGCTGGAGATCTTCCGCGCCGGGCCGAAGATCGAGGGCCACAAGAACGCCAGCTGCTTCCTGCCGCCCAAGGACGACGACAGCGAGCTCGACACGATGGTGTGCACGGCGTACGTCGGCGACGTCCTGGTCACCGCGACCGCGGACGGGCCGAAGCCGCTCGACACGAAGGGAGCCGCCGAACTGCTCCGCCGGCAGCTCGACCGCATCCAGGACACGGGGGAGGCCGTATGAGCGAGCAGCAGCAGACGACGCCGGCGACGTCGCCGACGACCCTGGAGGAACCGCCGCCCCCGCCGGCCGCGGACGTCGGGGCCGAGCCGCAGCCGGCGGCGCCGAAGAAGGACCGCCGGGTCCTGCGGGCCGTCCTGCGCTGGACCGCCGCCGTCGTCGTCTTCGCGGCCGTCGGGGCCGGGACGGCGTACGGCATCACGCGGATGGAGCGCACGGACGTACCCGGTCTCGCGACCGAGCCGGACGGGCGCTGGGAGTACCCGACGCTGGTCAAGCCGCCGCTGCCCGCCGGCAGCCCCGGGCCCTTCGCCGAGGAGAACAAGGCCGGCGCCCACTACGCCGACCTGCGCGCCCTGCTGCTGCCCGCCCCGAAGGGGGCCGTGGAGGACAAGGCGCTGCGCGGCACGGACGGCTGGCTGCCGACGAAGACCTTCCTCGCCGAGTACAAGGACGGCTGGGACCAGGAGGACTTCGGGCAGAAGCTGCTCGACGCGGGCCTGCGGCACATCGCGGCACGCGGCTGGACCACCGAGGACGGCACCCGGACCCGGATCTACCTCCTCCAGTTCAACACCGCGGCCGTGGTGGAGAGCGGCTTCGGCGACGTGTTCTCGTACAGCAGCCCGGCGTACGCGGTGCGCGAGGCCGACGTCGCCGTGTTCGACGAGGACTACCCCGAGGCCGCGCAGGTGTCGGGCGTCCAGCGGTCCGTGTTCGTCGAGGCGAAGCCGTACGGCCCGGTGCAGGCCCGTGAGGCCTACGTCGGCGCCGGTGACGTGATGGCCGTGATCCTCCAGTCCCGCAAGGGCACCGCCCCCGCCGTGCCCTTCCAGCAGACGGTCACCCTGCAGAGCCAGCTGCTGGGCTGAGCGGGGGCCGTTCCCCGAGGGCGTACCTCACAAGGAGGGCCGGGTCCCGGACGCGTAAGCTGGGGCCCGGTTCTGTGTACGTACCGCACCTGTCGCTCACCGCAAGGAGCACCCCGTGGAGATCTTCTTCGAAACCCTGCTGGTCCTGGTCTGCGTCGGCGTCCTCGCCTTCGCCGGACTGACCGTGAAGAAGCTGTACCAGGGCCAGCGCTGACCCCTCTCCAGGAACCTCACTCATGATCGAGATCCCGTCCGACCTCCACAAGGACCTCGTCCCCCTCGCCTTCCTGCTCGGCAACTGGGCGGGCGCGGGTGTGCACGACTTCCCCGGCTCCGAGAAGTGCAACTTCGGGCAGGAGGTCTCCTTCACGCACGACGGCCGGGACTTCCTCGAGTACCAGTCGCACAGCTGGGTGCTCGACAAGGACGGCAACAAGGTCCGCCCGCTGGAGTCCGAACACGGCTACTGGCGCATCGACGCCGCCCGCAAGCTAGAGGTCGTCATGGTCCGCCAGGACGGCGTGGTCGAGGTGTGGTACGGCGAGCTGGCCCACCAGAAGCCGCAGATCGACCTGGCCACGGACGCCGTGGCCCGCACCGCCGCCTCGGCGCCCTACAGCGGCGGCAAGCGGCTGTACGGCTACGTCAAGGGCGACCTGATGTGGGTCGGCGAGAAGCAGACCCCCGAGACCAGCCTGCGGCCGTACATGTCGGCCCAGCTGAAGAAGGTCGTCACCCCCGAGGACGTCGAGCGCTGGGCGAAGGCCCTGCCGGACGACCTCCCGGACGACGGCATCGCCTTCTTCAAGTAGGCGGAGCCGAGGAGACGCGCCGCCTGTGGTCCTAGACTCGTGGGTGTGGTGAGCACCGACTGGAAGACGGACCTGCGGCAGCGCGGCTACCGGCTGACCCCGCAGCGGCAGCTTGTGCTCGAAGCCGTGGACACCCTTGAGCACGCGACCCCCGACGACATCCTCAGCGAGGTGAGGAAGACGGCGTCGGGGGTCAACATCTCCACCGTCTACCGGACGCTGGAGCTGCTGGAGGAGCTGGGGCTGGTCTCCCACGCCCACCTGGGGCACGGCGCGCCGACCTACCACCTCGCCGACCGGCACCACCACATCCACCTGGTGTGCCGGGACTGCACCAACGTGATCGAGGCCGATGTGTCGGTGGCCGCCGAGTTCACCGCCAAGCTGCGCGAGCAGTTCGGCTTCGACACCGACATGAAGCACTTCGCGATCTTCGGCCGGTGCAAGGACTGCCAGGCCGGACAGCAGCTCAAGGATTCAAGTAACGGGTCGTAGGCTTGTGGCCATGAAGAGCCCCCTGCTGTCCCTGCCCGGCGCCGTCCCCGCCGAAGGCGCGGACGAAGGCGTCGCCGCCCACTACGGCGACCTGTTCCGCGAACAGCGCGCCCTGGCCGACGGCACCGGTTTCGTCGACCTCTCCCACCGCGGGGTGGTCACCGTCACCGGTGACGACCGGCTCGGCTGGCTGCACCTGCTGCTCACCCAGCACGTCAGCGAGCTGCCCGCGGGCGAGGCCACCGAGGCGCTGATCCTGTCCGCGCACGGCCACATCGAGCACGCCCTGTACCTCGTGGACGACGGCGAGACCGTCTGGGCCCATGTCGAGCCCGGCACCCAGGACGCCCTGATCGCGTACCTGGAGTCGATGAAGTTCTTCTACCGCGTCGAGGTCGCCGACCGCACCGCCGAGTACGCGGTCGTCCACCTGCCCGCCGGGTCCATCGCCGAGGTCCCCGAGGGCGTCGTCGTCCGCGAGACGCCGTACGGCCGTGATCTCTTCCTGCCCCGCGCCGACCTGGAGTCGTACGCCGGGAAGGCCGGGCCGCCCGCCGGGATCCTCGCCCACGAGGCGCTGCGCGTCGAGCGGCACCGGCCCCGCCTCGGCTTCGAGACCGACCACCGGACCATCCCGCACGAGCTGGGCTGGATCGGCAGCGCGGTCCATCTGCAGAAGGGCTGCTACCGCGGCCAGGAGACCGTCGCCCGCGTGCAGAACCTGGGCAAGCCCCCGCGCCGCCTGGTCTTCCTGCACCTCGACGGCAGCGAGGTCCACCTGCCGGGGGCCGGCACCGAGCTGCGCCTCGCCGACGAGGGGCCCGACGGCCGCAAGATCGGCTTCGTGACGACGTCCGTACGCCACCACGAGCTGGGCCCGGTCGCCCTCGCCCTGGTCAAGCGGAACGTGCCCGTCGACGCCCCGCTGGTCGCCGGTACGACCGCCGCGGCCCAGGAAGTCGTCGTCGAGCCGTAAGCGGCCTCAGATCTCCAGCAGGACGGTGAACGGGCCGTCGTTCGTCAGCGACACCCGCATCTGCGCGCCGAACCGGCCCGTCTCCACCGTCGCGCCCAGCGCGCGCAGCCGCGCGACCACCTCGTCGACCAGCGGCTCCGCCACCTCGCCCGGGGCGGCGGCGTTCCAGGTGGGGCGGCGGCCCTTGCGGGCGTCGCCGTACAGCGTGAACTGGCTGATGACGAGGAGCGGCGCGTCGATGTCGCTGCACGACTTCTCGTCCGCCAGCATCCGGACCGACCACAGCTTGCGGGCGAGCTGCGCCGCCTTCTCCGGGGTGTCCTCGTGGGTCACCCCCACGAGGACGCACAGCCCCTCGCCCTTGATCTCCCCGACGGTCTCCCCGTCCACGACGACGCTCGCGCCGTCCACCCTCTGCACCACTGCACGCATAGGACCATCATGCAGGGCGCCGGGGGCGGCCCGTTGACGCGCCTCTTTTCGAAGACCAACCCCCCAACTAGGGCCGTTCGGGGGCACTCGGTCACATAGCGGCCACTTGGGGTGGCACGATTGCTGCCCTAACCGGTCGAGGGGACGGTAGAGGCACATGAGCACACCGAGTACCGGGCACCGGGCTGACCTCCGGCCGCCCGCGCAGCGCACCGACAGTCCGCGGATGCCGGCCGAGCCGGCCGAGCCCGATCTGGCCGCGCTGAGCCTGCCCGAGCTGCGCACCGTGCGCCGGGACGCGCAGCGGGACGAGGCCGACCTGAGCTATGTGCGCCGGCTGCTGCAGGGACGTATCGACATCCTGCGGGCGGAGCTGGCGCGGCGCGGGCCGACGTCCGTGGTCGCGGTCGGGGAGGCGGCCGTGGTGACGGTGGCGCCGGGCAACTCCGTCGTCGAGCGGCTGCCGGAGATCCTCGCCGACCCCCCGGCCCGGTACCGCTCCTCCGCCCGGCACGTCACCCTGGCCACGCCGCACAGCGAGGAGTACCGGCGGCTGGCCGCGGAGATGCTCGCCGACGTCGAGCTGTCCGACCTGGGCGCGCGGACCGACGGGGAGCTGCACGAGGCGATGGGGCGGCTCGTGCGCTACGAGCAGCAGGTGTCCCGGCGGCGCCAGCGGCTGCAGCGCACGGCCGACGACTGCAGCGCGGAGATCGCGCGGCGGTACCGGGAGGGGGAGGCGCAGGTCGACGATCTGCTGGTGTGAGGCGAAAAGCGGGCGACAGTCAGGGGGCGCGGCACCTACCGTGCCCTGTATGAGTGACCCCGACGCCCCCGGTATCGACGTCCGTCCCATCGAAGAGGCCGAGTTCGCCGAGTGGCTGCGGGCTCTGAACGCCGGGTTCCTGCGGGAGCCGGTGGTCTCCGCGGAGGTGGTGGAGGCCCGGCGGCCGCAGTTCGTGCCGGGGCGGCTGCTGGGAGCCTTCGACAACGGGCGCTGTGTGGCGACGTACCGGTCGTTCGCGCAGGAGGTGACCGCCGTCGGGGGTACGGCCGTCGCCGCGGACGCCGTCTCCAACGTCACCGTCACCGCGACCCACCGCCGGCGCGGCGTGCTGAGCCGCATGATGGGCGCCGACCTCGCCACGGCGAAGGAGCGCGGGGACGTCGTCTCGACCCTGATCGCCGCCGAGTACGGCATCTACGGCCGGTTCGGCTTCGGGCCGGCGACCACCATGACCGAGTGGGTGATCGACGTGCCGCGCGCCGGGTTCGGCCCGAACCGGCCCGCGGTTCCCGACGACGGCGGCCGGATCGACCTCGTGGACCCCGAGGACGTCCGCAAGCTCGGCCCCGACCTCCACGACCGGGTGCGCCGCGCCCAGCCCGGCGCGGTCAGCCGCGGGGAGCTGTGGTGGCAGGTGAACACCGGTGCCGTGCCCTTCTTCTCGAAGTGGACCGAGCCGTTCTACGCCGTGTACCGCTCGGCGGCCGGCGAGGTCGAGGGCATGGTGTCGTACGAGTGCGACGACAAGTGGGGCGACGCCAAGCAGCCGCTGAACACGGCCGAGGTGAACTGGCTGATCGCGGCGACGCCGGGGGCCGAGCGCGCCCTGTGGCACTACCTGTGCTCGATCGACTGGGTCCAGACGGTCAAGAGCGGCTGGCGCTCCCCGGACGACGTCCTGCCGCTGCTGCTGCCCGACCCGCGGGCGGCGCGGATCACGACGCAGGCGGACTGGCTGTGGGTACGGCTGCTGGACGTCGTACGCGCGTTGGAGGCGCGCACCTACGCCACCGCCGGTGAGCTGGTGCTGGAGGTCGTGGACGCGGCGGGCTTCGCCGGTGGGCGCTACCTGCTGGACGCGACCCCGGACGGGGCGTCCTGCACGTCCACCACGCGCACCGCCGACCTCACGCTGGAGATCGGGGAGCTGGCCCGGCTGTGGCTCGGCGACGAGTCGGCTCAGCGGCTGGTGACGCTGGGCCGGGTGCGGGAAGAACGAGCGGGCGCCGCCCGGGTGGCCGACGCCCTGCTGCGTACGTCCAGGCGCCCGTGGTGCCCGGACATGTTCTGACGGTTCTCCTCTCGCCGGTGGCGGGTGCGGTGTTCATCCGTAGCTGCGTCTTCAGTTGTGACTGTGCCGCTGTGTTCGGTTGTGGCTGTGCTGATCGCGTCTTGAGTTGTGGCTGTGCTGATCCGTCTTGAGTTGTGGCTGTGCTGTGCGGGCCGTGCTGACTGGCCGGACTCCCGGCTCCCCTCCGGAAGGGAGCCCGGCCAACCCTCCACCGGCTCGACCATGTTGTGTGAAGTTGGCGACCAACTTCACTGTACTTATCTCCGCTTGGAAGCGGCTCATAACCACCTTTCTCTGAACTGCCGTAAGATGGCGGGAAGTTGTAGTGTTTGGTCGTGGACCCGGAACACGCCTCCGTCAATGGACGGAACAGGCCCCAGAGGTCACGCCCGTCACCGCCGACCCATCACGAGGTCGCGGCGGAGCTGCGCGCCCGGATCGTCTCGGGAGTGCTGCGGCCGGGGCAGCGCATGCCCACGCAGGCCAGGCTGGCGGACGAGTTCGGCGTGGAGCGGGGTGTCGTACGCCAGGCGCTGCGCATCCTTCAGTCGGAGCACCTGCTGACCAACGTTTCCAAGGGCGCTCCGGCGACCGTCGCCCCGGAGGCGGGCTCCGGCCGGGTTCCGGCCGGCCCCTACGCCCCGCCCCAGCCCACGATGGTGGCCCTGGCCCCGCGGATCGCCGAGGCCTTCGCGGCGCCGCACGTGGAGATCGACGCCGTGTGCCTGACCGCGGTCTCCCTCACGCTCGCGATCGGCGAGCCGCTGCGCCGGATCCACGCGGGGGAGCTGAAACCGGCCAAGGTCGACGTCCGGGTGCTGCTGCCGTCGCGGGAGATCGACCTGGCCTTCCCGGCCCCGGTCGCACCGACCTCCGACGGCCGGCTGCACGACCGCTGGCTCGCCCAGCGCAACGCCCAGGGCCAGGTGCTGCGGCACAACCTGCTGGCGCTGCGGGCCACGCACGGGATCGACGTCCGGGTGACCTTCCGCGCGGTGCCGTTCACCCCGCCGGTGAAGCTGTACCTGCTCAACGGCAGGGAGGCGCTGTTCGCGTACTACACGCTGTCGCAGCGGCAGACGGAGATCGGCGACGAGAAGCTCCAGACGTACGACGCCGTGGGCACCCGGTCCATGCTCTTCGCCTTCGAGCAGGGCCCGAGCCCACGGGACACCACGTTCGTGGAGCAGTCGCAGCTGTGGTTCGACGGGCTGTGGCAGACGATCAGCTCGGACCTGCAGCTGTCGTAGCGCTGCCGTGCCCGGCGCCGTGTCCGGTGCCTAGAGCGCGGGGCCGGTGACCAGCAGGGCGAGCACGACGGCTCCCAGGGAGCTGACGGCCGGGCTCTTGGCCTTGAGGCCGATGGTGAGGAGCAGCAGTCCGATGATGCCCATGGGGCCGTACTTCCACTGGACGAGCTGCTCGAAGGTGACGACGAGAACGGCGGAGAGGAGGGCGAGCGCGGGCATGAGGTTCCCCCTTCAGGTTGGGCGGTGGTGGTCCTCCTTCTGGCTGCCAACTCGGCGAAGTTGGCAGCCAAGTCGTGCTATCTCTGACTAGGTTGTCCCCACTTGGTCGGTCCCCTCAAACAAGTTTCAAACAACTCCACGGAGATAGGTCAGAGTTGTAGCGTTTGGTCGTGACCCAGGAGAACGTGGCAGTGAACGGCAGCAGAAGGCGTACGCCCCAGGAGATCGCCGAGACCCTGCGCGACCGTATCCGCGCCGGCGCACTCAAGGCCGGCGACCGCCTGCCCACCCAGGCCGAGCTGGCCGAGGAGTTCGGGGTGGAACGCGGCACCGTCCGCCAGGCCCTGCGCGTGCTCCAGGAGGACGGCCTCCTCACCAACGTCAGCAAGGGCAGCCCACCGCGCATCGCCGAGCCCGCACCCGCGTCCGGCGCGCCGCAGCCGACGATGGTCGGACTCGCGCCCCGCCTGGTGGAGGCCTTCACCGCCCGGCGCGTCCAGGTGGACGTCGTCTGCCACACCGCGGAGACACTGCTGCTGGCCCTCGGCGAGCCGCTGCGCCACATCCACGAGGGCATGCTGCGCCCCGAGTCGATCGACGTCCGCATCCTGCTGCCCTCCCGGGACATCAACCTCGCCTTCCCGGTGCCGGTCGAGGGCGACGACGACACCGTCCACGAGCGCTGGCTGGCGATGCGCAACGCCCAGAGCCAGGTCCTGCGCCACAACCTGCTCGCCCTGCGCTCCACCCACAACATCGACGTCCACGTCACCTTCCGCGCCCTGACCTTCACACCGCCGGTCAAGCTCTACCTGCTCAACGGGGCGGAGGCGCTGATCGGCTACTACGTGGTGGCCCGGCGGGAGGAGGAACACGCGGGGCAGACCCTGGACATGTACGACGCCCTCGGAGCCACGTCACTGCTGTTCTCCTTCCAGCGCCAGGCGGTGGGCCGGGACGCGGCGTTCGTGGAGGAATCCCAGAAGTGGTTCAACGCCCTCTGGGAAACCATCACCACGGACCTGACACTCTCTTAGTGACTTCTGATACGACGCAGAGCGAAGTGGCGGCAGAGCGGACCGAGTTGCTGCGCGATCTGATCAGCAGGGCACAGGTCGTCCTGTGGGACTTCGACGGCCCCATCTGCCGGCTGTTCGCCGTCCACCGCGCCGAGAAGGTGGCGCAGGACCTGGTGGAGTGGCTGGGGTTCCAGGGCCTGCACGGCCTGCTGACCGAGGGCGAACGCGACTCGCTCGATCCGCATGCCGTGCTGCGCGCCCTGGACCGCCGCCGTCCGGGCAGCGACCTCATCGCGGAACTGGAGGAACGCCTCACCCAGCAGGAGCTGCGCGCCGCGGTGTCGGCGATGCCCACGGCGTGGGCCGACCCGCTGATACGCACCTGGACCGCCGTGGGCGCCCGGCTGGCGATCACCACCAACAACTCCCCGCGCGTCGTCGAGCACTATCTGGCCGGTCGCGGGCTCACCGCCTGCTTCGCCCCCCACATCTACGGCCGCACCCAGGACCTCCACCTGCTCAAGCCCGACCCGCACTGCCTCAACCGCGCCCTGCGCGCCATGGGCTGCGCCCCGACGTCGGCCCTGATGATCGGCGACACCCCTTCGGACTACCTCGCCGCCCGGGCGGCGGGAGTGCCCTTCCTGGGTTACGCACGCGACGAGAGCAAGGGCCACCACCTCCGGCAGGCCGGCGCCACGACGATCGTGTCCTCGCTCGAAACGGTCCTGAAGGCCCTGAGAGCCCAGGCCTGACTCCCGTACACCTGCCCGCCCGATCGCCGTCCCGTGGGACCGGTTTCCCCGGGAACGGCGTTGTGCGCGATCCCCGGCGGCCGGTGCAGTAACGTACTTTCACTTCCGCACCCTCGGAAGCGTCGAAGGCGAAAGAAAAACGGGCGATGTCCCCCGAAGCGGCTTCCCTCACTCGGCGGCGCGCGGTCGAGATGAGCGGTGACGAGAGCGTGGTCGAGGGCCCGCTGTCCGGCTACCACCACGAGACGTACGTGTTCCCCCTGCCCGGAACGGCGGGCGGCGGGCAGGCCGTCCGCTGGAAGTGCCGGGAGCCGCGCGGCGGACTGCTGTGGTTCGACCGGCGGTGCTTCGCCTCGGAGGAGCAACTGCTCGCCTCGCTCCGCGGAAGGATCTCCGGCATTCCGGAGATCATCGAGGCCGACGGTCTCCGCTTGCAGCGCTTCGTTGAGGGCCGGACGCTCGGCGCCCTGTGGGCTTCCGGCCTGCCCGTTCCGGACGCGCTGTGCCGGCAGATCGTGCGCCTTTTCGGCGAGATGGCCGAGGTGACGCCCGAGACACTCCCGGTCGAAAGGCGGTGCCGGGCCGCGGACCGGCCGGAGAACGGCGACACCGACGGGTTCCTGGAACGGCTAGTCGCCTTCACCGAGGAGCGCGTCTACTGGGGGAACCGGGACCGTTTCGGGGGGCTCTTCGCCGCACTCGGACTGGACGGTGACTGCTTCCGGCATCTCCGGAAACAGGTGTCGGGCCTCAGCGAGCGCCCTTTCTGCCTGCTCCACGCCGACCTGCACCGGGAGAACTTCGTAGTCGACCGGAACGGCCGGCTCTGGACGATCGACTGGGAACTCGCCCTCTTCGGCGACCCGTTGTACGACCTGGCCACCCACCTGTATCTGATGCGCTACGCGGCCCGGCAGGCCCACCACATGGCGCGGAGATGGGCGGCGGCCGTGGAGCGGGTGCGTGCCGGGAGCGCCAACGGCTGGCAGCGCGACCTGAACCGCCTCATCGCCTACAAGAAGGCCCAGTCCGTCTTCACCGATGTGATCCGCGTGGCCCTGTCGCTGGACACCGGCCCCGACCCTCTCGGCCACCGGCTCGCGGGAGCGCGACGGAAGATCCACCGGATCCTCGCGGCTGCGGCCGGGCCCCTGGGGATGGACTCGGTTCCGGGCCATCGGCAGATCGGAGCCGCCCTGATGGGCTGGGTCGCCGACCACGGCCGGAACCCAGCGGTGACCTGGCGCTGAGCGGCAACATGCCGGCCCCCGGTGCCGCGCCCGTAGGCTCGCTGCATGAGCGAAATCGGGCTGCGTGAGCGCAAGAGGCAGCGGATGTTCCAGGAGCTGTCGGACATCGCGATCCGGCTGTTCCTGGAGCGGGGGTTCGACGCGGTGCCGGTCGCCGAGGTGGCCGCGGCGGCCGAGGTGTCCAAGCCGACGCTGTTCCGGTACTTCCCGGCCAAGGAGGACCTGGTCCTGTACCGGATCGCCGATCACGAGGGCGAGGCGGCGCGGATCGTCGCCGGGGCCGACGTGCCGCCGCTCGACGCGCTGCGGCGGCACTTCCTGGACGGGCTGCGCCGGTACGACCCGGTGACCGGGCTGAACGACGCGCCCGAGGTGCTCGCCTTCCACTCCCTGCTCTACGGCACCCCCTCGCTCGCGGCCCGGGTCATGGCGTACCAGGAGCGGTCCGAGGCCGCGCTCGCCGAGGTGCTCGGCGGGGATCTCGACGCGCGACTGGCCGCGGCGCAGATCGTCGCCGTACAGCGGGTGCTCGCGCTGGAGAACTGGCGGCGGATCGCCGCGGGGGAGCGGGCGGTGGCGCTGCGGGCGGAGGCGGAGGCGGCGGCGGAGCGGGCGTTCGGGCGGCTGGAGGCGGGGCTGCCGGGGCTGCGGGCGGTCGGGCCGGCCTTGGATGCCGACCGCAAGTGAGATCGGGTAATGAATTTAACTCGGTAACGAATTTTGGGCTAGGGTCGGTGCATGACGTCACCCGACCCCGCCCTCAGTAACGACCTGACCCGGGCCCGCGCCTACCACGACACCTGCCGTGCCGCCCTCGCCGCGATGATCGACGGCGCCGACGAGCAGGTCGTCATCGGCGAGGACGTCTCCGCCTCGGGTGCCGACGCCGAAGTCCTCGGGTACCGCCTGCGCAGCCAGGCCAAGGAACTGCGCGAACTGCCCGAGGGACCCTTGTTCTTCGGCCGGCTGGACTTCGCGCCCGACGCCGCCGACCACGCCGGGCAGCGCTACCACATCGGCCGGCTGCGGATCACCGAGGACCCGGCCGCCCCACCCCTCGTCGTCGACTGGCGCGCCCCCGTCTCCCGCGCCTTCTACCAGGCGAGCGCCCGCGCCCCGCAGGGCGTCGCGGTACGGCGGCGCTACGGCTGGGCGCCGGGCAGCCGCGGCGACTCCGCCGATCTGACCGGCCTGGAGGACGAGCACCTCGGGCGCGGCGAGGACCGGTCGAGCGCCATCGTCGCCCGCGAGATCGAACGGCCCCGGGTCGGGCCCATGCGCGACATCGCGGCCACCATCCAGCCCGAACAGGACGACCTGGTCCGCGCGGACCTGCCCGTCTCCGTCTGCGTGCAGGGCGCCCCCGGCACCGGCAAGACCGCGGTCGGCCTGCACCGCGCCGCGTACCTCCTCTACACCCACCCGCAGCGCATCCGCCGCGGCGGTCTGCTCGTCCTCGGCCCCAACCGCACCTTCCTCTCCTACATCGCCGAGGTGCTGCCCGCGCTCGGCGAGACGGGCGTACGGCAGTCGACCCTGACGGAGGAGGTCGCCGCGTCCCGCCCGGTCACCGGGTACGACGACGAGGCCGCCGCCTGCCTCAAGCACGACGCCCGCATGGCGGAGGTGCTGCGCCGGGCGCTGTACGCGCGCGTGACCGCCGACGGCGCCGACGACCTCGCCGTGGTGGACGGCTCCTACCGCTGGCGCGTCGGCGCGGGCGAACTGGCGCGGATCGTCGGGGGCGTGCTGGAGGAGCGGCCGCCGTACGCGATCGGCCGGGAACGGGTGCGCAGCAGGATCGTGCGGCGGCTGCAGGAGCAGGCCGAACGGCGGGCCGGGCCGCAGCCGCTGTCCTGGGTACGGCGGATCGAGCGGGCTCGGGTGGTGACGGCGTGCCTGGACGCGGTGTGGCCGAAGGCGCGCCCGGAGGAGGTGGTGGCGGACCTCCTCACCAGCCCCGACGCGCTGGCCCGGGCCGCCGACGGACTCCTCTCCCCGGCCGAGCGGAAGACGCTGCTGTGGGCGAGGCCGCCGCGCTCGTGGAAGTCCGCGCGCTGGTCGGCCGCCGATCTGGTCCTGCTCGACGAGGTCGCCGGGCTGATCGAACACCCCGAGGGGTACGGCCATGTCGTCGTCGACGAGGCCCAGGACCTGTCCCCGATGGAGGCCCGGGCCGTCGCCCGCCGCTCCGCCTTCGGCTCGCTCACCGTCCTCGGCGACCTCGCGCAGGGCACCACGCCGTGGGCGGCCCGCGACTGGGCCGGCCTGCTGCGGCACCTGGGCAAACCGGACGCGACCATCGTCCCGCTGACGACCGGCTACCGCGTCCCCGCCGCCGTCCTCGGCCTCGCCAATCGGCTGCTGGCCCGGCTCGACGTCGCCGTACCCGAGGCGCGGTCGCTGCGCCGGGACGGCGAGCTGCGGATCGTCGACGCGGGAGCCGACCTGGCGGGCGCGCTGGTCACCGCGGTGCGGGACGCCCTCGCCGGGGAGGGCTCGGTCGGCGTGGTCGCGGCCGACGGCGACGTCCCGGCGGTACGGCGTGCCCTGACCGGCGCAGGCATCGCCCACGGCGGCCCGGAGGACCTGGCCACGCGCGTGACGGTCGTCCCGGCCACGCTGGTCAAGGGCCTGGAGTACGACCACGTGGTGGCGGTCGAGCCCGCCACGATCGCCGACGCGGAGCCCCGCGGCCTGCACCGCCTGTACGTGACCCTGACCCGCGCGGTCTCCCACCTGACGATCCTCCACACCCACCCCCTGCCGTTCTGACCCTGCGACCCAGCGGGCCCTGACGGTGACCTTCCATCTGCGGGCCGTCCGTGGCCGCTCGCGCAGTTCCCCGCGCCCCTGGGTGCGTCGACGCACCGTCGGCTCCGGGGAGTCGGGCAGGTGCTCCACACGGGCCTGCGGCCCCACCCCGCCCCGACGGTGGTCTTCGGGGCTGCGGGCCGTCCGTGGCCGGTCGCGCAGTTCCCCGCGCCCCTTGGGTGCGTCGACGCGTCGTCGGCCGTCAGCGCGAGGACAGCAGTTCCGTCACCCTGATGAAGCCGTCCTTGCCGTGGCCGCGGGCGATGACGCGGCGGGCCTGGCCCTCCACCGTGCGCATCAGGGTCGCGTCGATGCCGTGGGACTCGGAGGCGGCGACGATGTGGGACATGGACGCGGCGGCCGAGGTGATCGGGTTGATCGCGCCGGAGTACGTGCCGGCGTCCACGTCCCCCGCGAACTCCTCGAACAGCGGCGGCAGGATGGCCGCGATGCCCGCCGCGAACGGCGCCAGCTCCCGCGCCGTGACGCCCTCCGCGCGGGCCATCGCCAGGGCGTGGGCGTAGCCCGCCATCGCCGTCCAGAACACGTCGAGCAGCGCCAGGTCGTGCGCGGCGGCCCGGCCGATCTCCTCGCCGAGGTGGGTGTGCGTGCCGCCGAGCGCGGCCAGCACGGGCCGGTGCTCCTCGTACACGTCCAGCGGCCCGCTGTGCAGGAACACCGCGTCCGGCGTGCCGATGCTCGGGGCAGGCGTCATGATCGCGCCGTCCAGGTAGCGGATGCCGTGCGCGGCGGCCCACGCCCCGGTGTCCCGGGCCCGGGCCGGCGTGTCGGCGGTCAGGTTGAGGACCGTACGGCCCTTCAGCGCGGCCGTGACGTCCTCGCCGCGCAGGACGGCGTCGGCGGCGTCGTAGTCCACCACGCACACCACGGTCAGGTCACTCGCCGACACCGCCTCCGCCGCCGTGGCCGTCCCTCGTGCCCCGCGGGCGAGGAGTTCGGCGTCGCGGCCGGGCGTGCGGTTCCAGACGGTGACGGACGCACCCGCCTCCAGGAACGCCCCAGCGAGGGCACGGCCCATGGGGCCCAGGCCCAGGACGGTGACGGTAGAGGGGGTGGGGTGGTCGGTTGTGGGCATGGGGGAACTCCAGTACGGGGGAAGGGGGATGGGGCGTGCCGATCAGCTTCTTCAGCCTCCGTCGGTGCGTCCGTCCTGCCTAGTACGCACAAAAAAGTGCGTGCCCCGGCGGCCGCCCTCCCGGCACGATCGCCCCATGCCTGCCTTCCTGGAGACCGCGCGGCTCGTGCTGAGGCCCTTCACCCCCGACGACGCCGACCACCTCCATGCCCTCGACAACGACCCCGACGTCATGCGCTTCCTCAACGGCGGGCGGCCCACCAGCCGCGAGACCGTCGTGGAGAGGGTCCTGCCGCGGCTGCTGCACGAGCACCCCTGCCTTGGCACCCGCGGGTACTGGGCCGCGGAGGAGAAGGGCAGCGGCGCCTTCCTCGGGTGGTTCGAGTTCCGGCCCGTGGACGAGCGCAGTGCCGCCGTCGTGGAGCTGGGATACCGGCTGGTCAAGGCCGCCTGGGGCCGCGGATACGCCACCGAGGGCGCGCGGGCGCTCATCGACCACGGCTTCACCGCGTTGCCCGTGCGGCGGGTCACCGCCAACACGATGGCCGTCAACCGGGCCTCCCGGCGCGTGATGGAGAAGTCCGGACTCGTCTTCGTACGGACGTACTTCGGCGACTGGCCCGAGCCGATCCCCGGCTCCGAACACGGCGAGGTCGAGTACGGACTCACCCGCGAGGAGTGGGAGCGGCGCCGCCGATAACCCTTGCAAGCAGGATGCTTGCAATAGTTAGCGCGGTGCGGCAAGGTGGAGGCATGGCATCGCTCAACGTCGGCAATCTCGGTGACTATCTGCGCGAGCAGCGGCGCAACGCCCAGCTCTCGCTCAGGCAGCTCGCCGACGCCGCCGGGGTGTCCAACCCGTACCTGAGCCAGATCGAGCGCGGGCTGCGCAAGCCCAGCGCGGAGGTGCTCCAGCAGGTCGCCAAGGCGCTGCGGATCTCCGCCGAGACGCTGTACGTGCGCGCCGGCATCCTCGACGCCGAGCGGGACCGGGACGAGGTGGAGACCCGCGCGGTCATCCTCGCCGACCCGACGCTCAACGAGCGGCAGAAGCAGGTGCTTCTGCAGATCTACGAGTCGTTCCGCAAGGAGAACGGGTTCGGCGCCGAGGCCGAAGCCGAGGCCGAGGCCGCGTTCGGGGCCGAGACCGGCCTCGACGGGCGGACCGAGAGCGACGCCGCCGCGGACGACCCCCGCACGGTCGGCGGAAGCGACGCCGATCCGCGGCGGACGGCCGGTTGACCGGTCCAGGGAAAGACCGGCCGCCCGCCGCGGATCAACCGACCCTCATCCGAAAACCATCCGGGAGGACCATCACCATGGCCATCACCGACGACCTGCGCAAGACTTTCAGCGACCCCACCCCGCTCTACTTCGCCGCCGGCACCGCCGACCTGGCGTTCCAGCAGGCCAAGAAGGTGCCGGCCCTGGTCGAGCAGCTGCGTGAGCAGGCCCCGGCCCGCTTCGAGGCGGTCCGCGGCACCGACCCCAAGGCGGTGCAGGAGAAGGCCACCGCCCGCGTCCGCGAGACGCAGGAGACCCTCCAGGCCAAGGTCACCGAGCTGTTCTCCGCCCTCGACGGCGACCTGAAGAAGCTCGGCGAGACCGCCCAGGACCTCGCCCTGCGCGGCGTCGGCGTCGCCGCCGAGTACGCCGTGAAGGCCCGCGAGACCTACGAGAAGGTCGCCGAGCACGGCGAGCAGGCCGTGAAGACCTGGCGCGGCGAGGCCGCCGAGGGCATCGAGGACCTGGCCGTCGCCGTCGAGCCGAACGAGCCGGCCAAGCCCAAGGAGGAGCCGAAGCCGGCCGCGGCCACCGCCGAACCGGCCGCGGAGAAGAAGCCCGCCGCCAAGCGGACGACGACGCCGCGCAAGACCACGGCGAAGAAGACCACGCCGGCCGCCGAGTAACCGGCCGGTTCACCAGGCGGCGGTCACGGGCCGGGCACGTTCCGGGTGCCCGGCCCGTTCTCTGGGTACGGTGGCGGCGACAGGCCACGAGCAGGGCAGTTGGAGAGACGGGCGGTGGAGGGCGATGCTGATCGCGGGTTTCAGCTGGGTGATGTTCCTGCTGAGCTTGGCGCTGGTGGTGTTCAGCGGGTTCGCGCTAATTGACGCCGCGATCCGCCGTGAGGACGCCTACCGGGCGGCGGACAAGCAGACCAAGCCGTTCTGGTTGATCGTCCTCGGCCTGTCCTTCCTGGTGAACGTGGCGAACGTGACGCTGGCCAGCATGTGGTTCCTGCTGATCATCGGCCTCGTCGCGACCATCGTGTACATGGTCGACGTCCGCCCGGCCCTGCGCGGCCTGTCCGGCGGCAGCGGCTGGGGCCGCCGCCGCGGCTCCAGCAGCGACGGACCGTACGGCCCGTGGAACGGCGGCCGCTGAACCACCCGGACTCACAGATGCCCCAGGGGCGTCCCTACGGCACCCGGTCCAGCAGGACCACCGCCACGTCGTCCGTCAGCTCGCCGCCGTTCAGTTCGCGGACCTCGTTGACGGCGGCCTGGAGCAGCTCCTCGCCGCGCAGGCCCTGCGCCAGCTGGCGGCCGACCATCTCCACCATGCCGTCCTGGCCGAGGCGCTCCCCGCCGTCGCCGACCCGGCCCTCGATCAGACCGTCGGTGTAGAGCATCAGGCTCCACTCCGAGCCCAGCTCCACCTGCATCCGCGGCCAGCGCGCGCCCGGCAGCAGGCCGAGGGCGGGGCCGTTGTTGTCGTACGGCAGCAGCCGCGGCCGCTGGCCGGGGCGGGCCACCAGCGGGGACGGGTGGCCGGCCAGGCACAGGCCGGCGCGCCGGCCGTCCGGCGCGATGTCCACCGTGCACAGCGTCGCGAAGATCTCGTCGTCGCCGCGCTCGTGCTCCAGCACCTGCTGGAGCGTGTTCAGCAGCTCGTCGCCGCACAGCCCGGCCAGCGTCAGCGCCCGCCAGGCGATCCGCAGCTCCACGCCGAGCGCGGCCTCGTCCGGGCCGTGCCCGCAGACGTCGCCGATCATGGCGTGCACCGTGCCGTCCGGGGTGCGGACGGTGTCGTAGAAGTCACCGCCGAGCAGCGCGCGGGAGCGGCCGGGGCGGTAGCGGGCGGCGAAGCGCAGCGAGGAGCCGTCCAGCAGGGGCGTGGGCAGCAGGCCCCGCTCCAGTCGGCGGTTCTCCTGGGCGCGCAGCCGGCCCTCGGCCAGCTTCCGCTCGGCCGTGTCGGATCGTTTCCGCTCGACGGCGTACCGGATGGCCCGGCTCAGCAGCCGTCCGTCCAGTTCGTCCCGGAAGAGGTAGTCCTGGGCGCCGACGCGCACGGCCTCGGCGCCGCGCTCGGCGTCACCGGAGGCGGTCAGCGCCAGCACGGCGTGCCGGGGCGCCAGCTCCAGCACGTGCCGCAGCACGGCCAGCTCGTCCTCGTCGCCCTGGGCCCGGCCGGGCGCGGACAGCGCGAGGTCCAGCAGGATGCAGTGGACGTCGTCGGTGAGCAGCCGCTCGGCCTCGGTGAGGTTGCGGGCGGTGCGGATGCGGATCGGCTTGCCCGCCGAGTCGAGCAGGTCGGGCACGATCGGCGAGCCGCCGGGATCGTCCTCGATCAGCAGCAGCGTCAGGTTGGTGGTGGTGGCGGCGTTGTCGACGACCGTGGCTTCCTTGCGCGGGGTCTCTTCCTTCGAGGGGCCGCCGATGGGTGCGGCCGGCGCCTGACCACTCTCCACGGCCGGGATCGCCCTGGGCCGCGGTACGGGTACGGGCATTGTCTTGGGTTCCTTCCCTCCCCCCGAGGGCATGGCGGAGCCGAGGGACCTCGGTCCACCGACGGGGACCATAGCGGGTGGCGGTGCCGTAGAGGAATGGTGTGGGCCACCCCGTCCGGCCACCGGCCCCTGTCATATGCCGCGTTCCGTACCGCAGTTGGACAGGTCGCCGCCGGAACGGGGATGACGAACGTCACGTCCGTGCGAAGTTCGGCGTGCGGTGGGTCACGTGGCCGGGGTCACCGGGGGGCCGATCGGGGTGTGCCGCCGGTCACCCGGGGACAGTTGGCGGTGTGCCGCCGGTCACGCGTCCGGCCGGACGACCCCCAGGATCGGCATCGAACCCGCCCCAGCGACGGTCACCGTCCGCCCGGGGCGCGGGGCGTGGACGATCGTGCCGTCGCCGATGTACATCCCGACATGGCTGGCGTCGCCGAAGTAGATGACCAGGTCACCGGGGCGCATGTCCTTCACGTCCACGTGCCGCAGCTGCCGCCACTGCTCCTGGGAGGTCCGCGGGATCGGCCGCCCGGCGTGCGCCCAGGCCTGCGAGGTCAGCCCCGAGCAGTCGAAGGTTCTCGGCCCCTCGGCGCCCCATTCGTACGGCTTGCCCATCTGCGCGGTGGCGTAGCTCACGGCCTTCGCGCCCTGCTCGGAGGCCTTGCCCTGGATGTCCTTGAGGACGCCGGTGTCCAGCCACGCGGTCTGCGCCTTCTGCGCCGCCTGCCGCTCCAGTTCGGCGAGCCGCTCCTTCTCCTGCTTCTCCAGCCGGGACTCCAGCTTCTCGGCCTCGGCGATCTGCTTCTGGACCTTCTTGCGCGCGGCTTCCTTCGCCTTGCGGTTGGCCTCCAGTTCGCGCCAGTGGGCGGCGGCGTCCGCGGCGTACTGCTTCAAGTCCTGCTGGGTGCGGGTCATTTCGTCCAGCATCGCCTTGGTGGCGCGCTGGCCCTGGAGCACCCGGCCCGCTCCGTCGAGGAACTGCCCCGGGTCGTCGCTGAGCATCAGGTGCGCCTCGGGCGGGAGTCCGCCGGAGCGGTACTGCTGGCGGGCGGCGGCGCCGGCCCGGTCCTTCAGCGCGTCGAGCCGCCGCTGCCCCTCGACGATCTTCTTCGCCAGCTGGACGAGCTGCGCTGACTGCTTCTGCGCCTTCTCCTCGGCGGCGTTGTAGGCGTCGGTGGCGACGGCCGCGTCGTGGTACAGCGACTCCAGCTTCTCGCGTACGGCTTCGAGGTCCTTGTTGGGCGGAAGCGGCGGCACGACCGGTGCCGTGGACGAGGTCGGCGTGGGCGAGGCCGGCGTGGACGAGGTTGACGAGGTGGACGAGGTCGGCGTGGGTGTGGGCGTGGGGCTCGCGAAGGCCGTGCCCGGTGCCGCCAGCACGGTGATCCCGCAGACCACGGTCACGGCGGCCGTGATCAGGCCGCGCTTGCCCGCCGTACCCATACGTGTCCCCCAAGCTGATTAACCGTCAGTAACTTCCTGGCGTCGGGGGGATCGTGCCATGTCCGCGCGGAAAGCAACAGAGGCCATGCCCGGGTACAGAACCCCCTCTACCGGCCTCCCCCGCCGCCCCCCGGTCACTGTGACGAACGACCCGCGGAGATCGTTCCGTCCGTCAGGGGCGCGGCCGTGGCGCCAAGGCCGCCCAGGTCACGGTCACTTCGCCCTGCCGCCAGCGCACCGGCCCGTCCGTCACCGGCCAGTCGGCGGCGAGGTCGCGCACCGTGCGGATCCAGCGCTGCCGGGCGCCGTAGGAGGCGTACGGCGCGGCGGCGGCCCAGGCGCGGTCGAAGTCGCGCAGGAAGGCGTGGACGGGTTCGCCCGGCACGTTGCGGTGGATGAGCGCCTTCGGCAGCCGCTCGGCGAGGTCCGAGGGCCGGTCCAGCGAGCCGAGCCGGGTGGCGAAGGTGACCGTGCGCGGACCCTCCGGGCCGAGCGCCACCCACACGTGCCGCCGCCCGATCTCGTCGCACGTGCCCTCCACCAGCAGCCCGCCGCGCGAGCCGTCGCCGGCCGGGGCCAGCCGGGCGCACAGCCCCTGCCAGACGGCGGCGACCTGCTCCTCGTCGTACTGGCGCAGCACGTTCGCCGCCCGGATCAGCTGCGGCCGGCCGGGCACCGGCACCTCGAAGCCGCCGTGCCGGAAGACCAGCCCCTCGCGCTCGTACGGCCGGGCCGCCGCGACCCGCGCCGGTTCGATCTCGATGCCGACGACCCGGGTGCGGGGCGCGACGGTCCGCAGCCGGCCCAGCAGCTCCACGGCGGTCCAGGGCGCGGCACCGTACCCGAGGTCGACGGCGACCGGGTCGGCGGCCCGGCGCAGCTCGGCGCCGTGCGCGGCGGCGATCCAGCGGTCCATGCGGCGCAGCCGGTTCGGATTGGTCGTCCCGCGCGTGACCGTGCCCACGGGGCGGCGGGCGGGGGCGCGGGAGGTCATGGATACGAGGGTATGCGGCCGCGGGTATGCGGCCGGAGCGGGCGGGTACCCGGACGCATCCGCTCAGGGAGGGGAGCGGCACCGGCGCAGGCGCCCGGCAGACGCATCCACTCATCGAACGGTTGAGCGATCTCGATAACACCTCG
Organism: Streptomyces griseosporeus; assembly: GCF_014656055.1. Lineage (GTDB taxonomy): Bacteria > Actinomycetota > Actinomycetes > Streptomycetales > Streptomycetaceae > Streptomyces > Streptomyces griseosporeus. The sequence goes on along the minus strand of NZ_BNBR01000006.1, from coordinate 476,768 downwards.
GCAAAAAGCCCCCCGCCCGGAGGCCGCGCAGGAATGGGAATGCCTCGCTCCGCTGTTCCCACCCGTGGAGGGCGCCCAGCACCCTCCGCCCGGCATGCCCGCAGCAAGGAGGAACGCCACGTGAGCCACTACGTCAGCAGGCTCGGGCGTCGCTCCCCGTCGGCACCCGGCCGGCTCCGGCTCCACCGGCGCCCCCGCCGCATCGCCATGCTCTCGGTGCACACCTCCCCCCTGCACCAGCCGGGCACCGGCGACGCCGGCGGCATGAACGTCTACATCGTGGAGCTGGCGCAGCGCCTCGCCGCGATCAACATCGAGGTCGAGATCTTCACCCGGGCCACCACCGCGGCCCTCCCGCCGGCCGTGGAACTCGCGCCCGGCGTCCTCGTCCGGCATGTCGACGCCGGCCCCTACGAGGGCCTGGCCAAGGAGGACCTGCCCGCCCAGCTGTGCGCCTTCACCCACGGCGTGATGCAGGCCTGGGCCGGCCACCGCCCCGGCTACTACGACCTCGTCCACTCCCACTACTGGCTCTCCGGCCACGTCGGCTGGCTCGCCGCCCAGCGCTGGGGCGTCCCGCTCGTGCACGCCATGCACACCATGGCCAAGGTCAAGAACGCCAACCTGGCCGACGGCGACACCCCCGAGCCCGCCGCCCGCGTCATCGGCGAGACCCAGATCGTCGCCGCCGCCGACCGGCTGATCGCGAACACCGCCGAGGAGGCCGAGGAACTGGTACGGCACTACGCCGCCGACCGGGCCAAGGTCGCCGTCGTCCACCCGGGCGTCAACCTCGGCCGGTTCCGCCCCGCCGACGGCCGTGCCGCCGCCCGGGCCCGCCTCGGCCTGCCGCAGGACGCGGTGATCCCGCTGTTCGCCGGCCGCATCCAGCCGCTGAAGGCTCCGGACGTGCTGCTGCGGGCGATCGCCGTGCTGCTGGACCAGCGCCCCGAGCTGCGCTCCCGCCTCGTCGTGCCCGTCGTCGGCGGCCCCAGCGGCAGCGGCCTCGCCAAGCCGGAGGGCCTGCAGAAGCTCGCCGCCCGGCTCGGCATCGCCGACGTGGTCCACTTCCGGCCGCCCGTCGACCAGGACCGGCTCGCGGACTGGTTCCGCGCCGCGTCCGTCCTCGTCGTCCCGTCCTACAGCGAGTCGTTCGGCCTGGTCGCCATAGAGGCGCAGGCCACCGGCACCCCGGTGCTGGCCGCCGCGGTCGGCGGCCTGCCGGTCGCGGTCCGCGACGGCGAGACCGGCTTCCTCGTCCAGGGGCACGATCCGGCGGCGTACGCGCGCGTGCTGGCCCGCTTCGCCGACGACCCGCAGCTCACCCCGCGCCTGGGCGCGGCCGCCGCCCGGCACGCCATGTCGTTCGGCTGGGACACCGCCGCCGCCGCCACCGCCGACGTGTACACGGCCGCCATGCACGCCCACCGCCGTCGCGTACGCTCCCACCATGGCTGACGGACACAACGCACAGCAGGCCGCGCAGGTCGTCGAGGACGCCCTGAAGGACGCCGAGCTGGAGTGGGAGAGCCCCAAGCCCGGCACGTACGTGGTGAAACTGCCCGGCACCCGCAAGCTGTCCACGACCGTGCAGCTGATCGTCGGCCGCCACTCGCTCTCCCTGAACGCCTTCGTCATCCGCCACCCCGACGAGAACGAGGCGGGCGTCCACCGCTGGCTGCTGGAGCGCAACCTCAAGCTGTACGGCATCAGTTACGCCGTCGACCCGCTCGGCGACATCTACGTCACCGCCCGCCTGGCGCTCGCCTCCGTCACCGCCGACGAGATCGACCGCCTCCTCGGCCAGGTCCTCGAAGCCTGCGACGGCGCCTTCAACACCCTGCTGGAACTGGGCTTCGCCTCCGCGATCCGCAAGGAGTACGCCTGGCGGGTCTCGCGCGGGGAGTCGACACGGAACCTCGACGCCTTCCGGCATCTGACCGAGCGGCAGGCCGACTGACGTCCTACGGCGCTCAGCGCCCGCCGCCCCGGTAGCGGCCCGGTGTCACCCCCACCAGTCTGCGGAAGTGCCGGGTGAGGTGGGCCTGGTCGTAGAAGCCGGTCGCGGCGGCCGTCTCGCCCGGTGGCATTCCGTCCAGCAGCAGCCGCCGGGCCCGGTCCACGCGCCGGGACGTCAGGTACTGGTGCGGGGCGATGCCGTACGCCCCGCTGAACGCCCGTACCAGATGGGCCGGATGGGCCTGGAGCACTCGCGCCGCCTCCTCCAGCGTGACGCCCTCGGCGACGCGCGCGTCGAGCAGGTCGCGCAGCCGCCGGGCGAGGGCCGGGTCGCGGTGGGGCGGCCGTGCGGCGGCGGGGGGCCGCAGGTGTGCGCGCAGCCGTTCGCCGACGAGCGTCAGCCTGCTCTCCGCCTCCAGCTCCTCCCCCGGCCGGGCGAGCGCGGCGTGCACCTGCCCTACGCGCCGCCGCAGCAGCGGATCGCGCAGGTCGGGCGCGTCGACGGCGGCCCCGATCAGCTCGCCCGGCAGATGCCGGGTGTCCAGGTACAGCACCCGCTTGCGGAAGCCGTCCGGGGTGGCGGCGGAGCCGTTGTGCGGGACGTGCGGCGGCAGCAGGCTGACCGTGTCGTGCGGGGTGCCGTGCTCGTGCCGGTCGAGGTCGTACCGTACGGCCCCGTCGTCCACGATCAGCAGCGTCCACGCCTCGTGGACGTGCATCGGGTAGGCGTACCCGGTGAAGTGGGCGTGGAAGACCTCCACGACGCCCGGGACGGCGGGGCGCCAGGCGGTGACTTCCTGGGTGGTGACGTCCCGGGTGGTGGCTTTCTGGGTGGTGACGTCCTGGGTGGTGGCTTCCTGCCGGGCGGCCATGCAAAGAACGTACAAGACGGGGTCGTACGGCGGTCGGCAGTCTCGCCGTATGAGCACGCACACCACCGCGGGTGAGGAACCCGTCCGCTTCGACACGAAGATCGCCGTCCTGCTGCGCGACGACCTGGAGCCCTGGCAGCGGCTGAACGTGACCGCGTTCCTGGTCAGCGGCCTCGGTACGGCGGTCCCTGAGGTGATCGGGGAGCCGTACGAGGACGCCGGCGGCGTCGGTTACCTGCCGATGTTCCGGCAGCCGGTGCTGGTCTTCGAGGGCACCAAGGAGACCCTGACCGCGGCCCACGGCCGGGCGCTGTCCCGCGCGCTGCCCCGGGCCGTCTTCACCTCGGACCTGTTCACGACCGGCAACGACCGCGACAACCGGGCGGCGGTGCGGGCCGTACCCACCGCCGACCTGGACCTGGTCGGGCTGGCGGTGTACGGCCCGCGCAACGCGGTGGACAAGGTGCTGAAGGGCTCTCGGATGCACCCGTGAGCGTGCGGCCTCCGGTGCCGCGTGGCGCCTACCGCTCCTGCGGGTCGAGCTTGTCGGCCATCGCGCGCAGGGCGTCGGCCAGCTCCTGCTTGGTGGGCAGCTGGTCGACCTTGTTCTCCAGCTCGGCGATGCGCCGGTTCAGCTCCGCCAGGTCGGTCGGGGCGGGGGAGGGCGGTACCTCGGTGGGGTTGTCGGTGGGCCAGTCGATGGGCGGGGGCGGGGTGTAGGTGGGGTTGGGGGACTCGTCGCCGCCGCCGGAGGTGCCGCCGGAGACGCCCCCGGCGGTCGTCGTGCCGCCGTCGGTCGAGGGGCCTCCGTCGGTGGTGCCCCCGTCGGTGGACGCGCCGCCGTTGTCCCCGCCGGAGGTGCCGCCGCTGTCGGTCGTACCGCCGTCGGGCGCCGGGTCGCCGTAGGTGGCCGTCGGCGACGGCTGCGGGGTGGGCTCGTCCGCGGAGCCGGCGGCGAGGGCGGCGCCGACGCTGAGGGCGACGAGGGCCGCCGCCCCCGCGACGGTGGCCGTCAGCCGCCCGGCGCGGCGGGTACGGGCTGCCGATATGAGGTGGGTTCTCTCCTGGTGCTCCGTGTTCTCGGTGGTGCGCTCGTTGTTGTCCATGGGCCGAAGCTAACCGGCGGTGATCAGTGGACGGAGGGGTTCCGTCGATCTGCCGGGGTGTCGCCGGGCGCGGCCTGCCGGGGCAGGTCGGACGGGGTCGCCCCCTCGTCGGCCGGGCCGGCCTGCCGCGCCACGTCCGCCGGGACCGGCTCCTCTTCCGGCAGCCGTCGCATGAGGGCGCCGTACCCGAGGCCGGCGGCGGTGCCGACCACGGCGCACAGCCCCCACAGCCAGTCAGCGCCGTACCGGTCGATGACGAACCCGGACATCAGCGGCGCGACGAGGGCGGCGACGGACCAGGACATGGTGTACATGCCCTGGTAGCGGCCGCGGCCCTGGGCGGGGGAGAGGCGTACGACGAGACCGGTCTGGGTGGGCGCGTTGACGATCTCGGCGAGCGTCCACACGCAGACGGTCAGCGCGAAGACGCCGACGGACCCGGCGAAGGCGGTGAGCCCGAAGCCGTACCCGGCGAGCAGCGAGGAGATCACCAGCAGCCGCTTGGGGTCCCAGTGCTCGATGAACCGGGTGACCGGGATCTGCAGGGCGACGATGAGGACGCCGTTGAGGGCGACGGCGAGGCCGTAGTCGGCGGGGGTGAACCCGGCCTCGCCCATGGCGACGGGCAGGCCGACGAAGCCCTGCTGGAAGATCAGCGCGACGAGGAAGGACAGCCCGACGAGGCTCATGAAGCGCCGGTCGCGCAGGACGGTGCCGAGGCCCACGGAGTCGGCGGCCCCGTCCCCGTCCTTGCCCGCGCTCGGCGGCCGGGACTCGGGGACCTTGAGGAAGACGACGAGGGCGCAGACGAGGGTCATCCCGGCCTCGACGAGGAAACCGGCGCGGTAGCTGACCTCGGCGACGAAACCGGCGGCGGTGGAGGAGACGGCGAAGCCCAGGTTGATGGCCCAGTAGTTCAGCGAGAACGCCCGGACCCGGTCCTTCTCGGGCACGATGTCGGCCATCATCGCCTGCACGGCGGGCCGCGAGGCGTTGGACGCCATGCCGACGACGAAGGCGACGGCGGCGATGGCCACCGGGTCCCGCATGAACGCGAGCACCGCCACGGAGGCGGCGGTGGACAGCTGCGCGAGCAGCATGGTCGGCCGCCGCCCGACCCGGTCGGCCATCACACCACCACCGAGCGAGGAAAGCACGCCCCCGAGCCCGTGGAGGGAGACCACGAGCCCGGCGTAGAAGGCGGAGCCCCCCAGATCGAGCGTGATCCACAGCACCATGAAGGTGGCGACGAAGGCGCCCAGCCGGTTGACGAGGGTGCTGGTCCACAGCCACCAGAACTCACGGGGAAGCCCCGAGACGGTCTCGCGGGCGGCGCGTCTGAGGGAGACGGCGGACGGCATGGCAGGAACCCCCGTAGGTAATGAGCGCGAGTAGCAAGCAGACCTTACGAAACCGGGCTCGGCGGGGGCCACTCGTTTAACAAATGGCGTCAACCGTCGGGGAGGGACGTGGGGGCGTCCGCCCATCGGGCAGGGGACACCGGCGACGGAGGGCTTGGATTACGCTCATACGCATGGCCGACGCACCGTACAAGCTGATCCTCCTCCGCCACGGCGAGAGCGAGTGGAACGAGAAGAACCTGTTCACCGGCTGGGTGGACGTCAACCTGACCGCGAAGGGCGAGAAGGAGGCGACGCGCGGCGGCGAGCTGCTCAAGGACGCCGGCCTGCTCCCCGACGTCGTCCACACGTCCCTCCAGAAGCGCGCGATCCGCACCGCCCAGCTCGCGCTGGAGGCCGCCGACCGCCACTGGATCCCGGTCCACCGCTCGTGGCGCCTGAACGAGCGCCACTACGGCGCCCTGCAGGGCAAGGACAAGGCCCAGACCCTCGCCGAGTTCGGCGAGGAGCAGTTCATGCTGTGGCGCCGCTCCTACGACACCCCGCCGCCCCCGCTCGCCGACGACGCCGAGTACTCCCAGGCCAACGACGCCCGCTACGCGACGATCCCGCCGGAGCTGCGCCCGAACACGGAGTGCCTGAAGGACGTCGTCGAGCGCATGCTCCCGTACTGGTACGACGGCATCGTCCCCGACCTCCTGGCCGGCCGCACGGTCCTGATCGCGGCCCACGGCAACAGCCTGCGCGCCCTGGTCAAGCACCTGGACGGCATCTCCGACGAGGACATCGCGGGCCTGAACATCCCGACGGGCATCCCGTTGGCCTACGAACTGGACGCCGACTTCAAGCCGGTCGTCCCGGGCGGCAAGTACCTGGACCCGGAGGCGGCAGCGGCGGCGATCGAGGCCGTGAAGAACCAGGGCAAGAAGAAGTAGACGCCCATGTGATCGGCCCCCTGCCTGCGGGTTCTCCGCGGGGAGGGGGCTTTTCGCTGTCGCTGGGCCGTCTCTGGGCCGTCAGGGTGATGTAGCCGTGCGCTCTCCGGGCTCCAGCTCCTGTCTCCACTCCGCTATGGCACCGGCGCTCTGAAGCACGGCGACAGCGGATTGGGCCCTGTACGCAGACAGACCCCCGAGGAGGGCGACGGGCGCTTGGCGCGCCAGGTCCCAGCTGCGCCACAGGCTCTGCCCGGTCACCATGCGGACTGCCAGGATCACCTCCCTCTCGCAGGGTCCGCAGTCGATGAGCACCACCTCGTGGGACGGGTCGTCGCAGAGCAGCGTGTAGTACTCGGTGGACTCTTCGTCGGACATCTCGCCCTCCTGGCTCAGCGAACGGACGAGGTCAGCGAGCGCACGGTCGAGGTCTACGTGATCAGGCTCTAGGACGCGCTGCACGGCCATGGCTCCCACGTGCGGAGCCACGACGGGAAGCGCCTGATCCCAGCGGGATAAGACTTTCTCTACTACATCAAGGCCCGCGCACGGCGCGGGCGCGCGCCGCCTCTGCGGCGCGGCCTGCCTCCTGTCTTCGCCCCGGCTGGCCGCGCCCGGCGGCGCGCTCGGCGGCTGCGGGCATGTCGTAGGGAAACCCTCTGTGGCTGGGGCGGTCGGCTCCGCGGCTTTAGGCAGCCAATTTGGCGCGAGCCTCGAAGATCATGGCCCAAGATCGGGCACTAACGGGCAGGCTCACAAACCTGCCCGATCCGCTGGCTAGCGTAATGGGCCATGATAACTCGCGCCAAATCAGCTCCAGCCCAAAGCCGCTCCACTGACCTATCGCGATGGCGAGAACCCGGATTGGCGAAATCGGCACAAAAGTGCCCGCAAGTCGGGTAGCCTCACCGCACTAGCAGCATCAGGAGGCGCAATGCAGGCACAGGAATCCCGCGTTACGGTCCAGATCGTTTCGCATCCGACGGCTTACCCGGAAGAAGTGTGGGAAGTCAATCTTGAGCACATCAGCATGTCGACTGAGGAAATTCTTGATGAGCTTTCTAAAATAGCGTGGGCCGAGGGCGGCGAATATCCCGCACACTTTGTTTTGCGTGGTCAACATGGGCATCACTCCTGGGGCGCTTCCGGGTCGTTTGGTGAATTTGTTCTCCAATTGAGCAGCGGCATGGGTGGTGGACTTGGTGTGGTGGCAGTACAAGCAGCCATCAAATCAACCTTTGAAAAAATCCGGAAGAGGGCTGCCCGTGATTCATGGGAGAATCTTGCGACCGAGGAGGAGGCGCAAAATGTGGCGCGTATGAAAATCAATTCGCATTATGACGTTGCTCTCGATGACTTGACGTTGGTAGGTTCCGATGTTGATGCCCAAGCGGCGAAATATGCTTTCAACTTTCGAGACGCCCAGGGAAGGTCGTTTGGTGCGGAAGTAATGCCTCTCGAAGGTATTGTTTGTTGCAGTAGGATTTGGATGCGGAATTATGAGATGACCCCCCGCCCTGAGTTTCGGTCCGAGGGCGAGTGAGGGGTATCTGCGGGGCTTAGGTCATGGGAGGTGTGAAGTCTGCGTCTCGGGGGCCCGCGAACCAATTCCAGATAAGTTCAGTTGCGTATCCCTCTCGCGGAACTGCTGACGTCCGCTGTATCTCAATGGGTACAGGTATCGATCGTGCACGTTTCCAAGAAGGCGTGTCAACCAGTAGCAGCGGTGTCCAACTGTACGCCCGCTCTTTCGCGACGCCCATAATGCGAAGGGTCACCAACTCGCCCGGAGCGACGTCGATAACATTCCTTTCGAAGTACGGTGATGGTTCTATGGAATTATGGCCATCGCCGTAAACGATTTGTCTAGCGACGCACTGAGGGGCGTCGAGGTCCACATGGAGGGCAATGATTGAATTTGTACCAGCCGTTGGGTAGGTCACGCCTGCCTCTGAGACTGGCTCTCCTTCGTCGGTCTTCTGTAGATCGATGCCTTTGATTTGGAAGGGTGTGCCCTTTGAAGTGTTCTCGACCGTGACTTCCACGATGGAGTGCTCTTGATCATAGGACCCGAACTTCTCCAGCCATCGGTAGAGTGCATGCAACGTATGGTGGGAGTTGTCTGCTTCGATTTCCGGAGCTCAGCTCACGCATGCTCGGGGGAACGGGCTCGTTGCGGAAAATTGTTGACCGCAGCGCCACGCGCCAATGGTCGGTGAGGACCTTTCGGGCTTTTATTTTTAGAGGGTTCTGGTGTCTTTTGATTAGATATGCGCATAGGGCAGTGATTGCCGCAAATGCAATTGCCCCCAGTGCGCCGGCCAGGGTGTCACTGGCAAAGGTTCCAAAATTCACATCCCGAGCATATCCGAACTGAGCCCCTTCGGCTGCTTACGCCGAGAACTAGGCCTGTGTTGCGCCCGTTGTGATGACTACCTGTTCGCGAACATACAGGCGAAGATAGGGTGCGCGCTCTCCCAGCAGCGTTGTCTGCGCGATGCCGTGGCTAGATCGCTCCCTTGTGTGCCGTTCGTGTACGTGTCACACAGTTGAAAGGCGGGTGATCGGGCGAGGGGGGGCGCTTCATGTCTGTGCGGGGTCGTGAGCCGGTAGGACCGTCGGACTGGGCGGTTGAGCGGTTCGGGCGGCATGCCGGCGCGCTCGCCGCTGCTGTTCCGCTACAACTGGCCAGGGCGCACGCCAAGGCTCATGCGGCGCACATAGCGGCAGGGCTGAAGAAGCGGAGCCCCTACGGTGTCGCCCTTGCCGGGGCTGTGCGTGAGGGCCTGGCGGACGCGGCGCGGGAGCTGGGGGAGTCCGTGCGGGATGTCCGGGGGTACGAGTACGCCGTGATCAACGAGCACGCGCTCTTCCCCTTCAGGTACGCAGACAAGCCGCGGCCCCTGGATCGTGCGCGGTTGCCTGCCAACGCGTCCCCCACCCGGCAGCGGCTGTTCCGGGCCCACGGGCCGCAGGCTCCAGACGGGCTGTTCGAGGTCGATGCTGGCCTGGCGACGGAGGAGTACCTGGGCCTGCACGAGGCATTCGAGGAGCTGGGGGCCTCCACGAGGCTCGTCTGCGTGTTCTTCACGGCCGACGCGGAGAACGGCATCCACGTCATTCACTGGGGAGAGGCCCACCTCGAACCGGACCGGACCTTCAGGTGGCTCCACAAGGAACAGCTCCCAGTCGCTCCCTTGCCACTTGAGTGACCGGTGTCGGTGCGGCGCAGCAGCTTTTGATCCCCGCTCCCGGCTCGGCTCAGCCCTGGGCCGTCCCTGGGCCGTGCGAGGGTGCCCGAGGTCGACCAACGGCGACCGGCAGTGACAGGTGTGTCGCGGCCGTCTGCGGCGAAAGGCCAGGTCAGAGGGCCGGAACCATACGGGTTTCCCCCCAGGGGCGGCGGTCAGGCAAGATGGGGCGCTTCTCCCCATGAGGGACCTAGCATGGCGCGACGGTCATCCTCGGCTGATTCACCTTTTTACCGCGGCTGACAGGCTCTGACACCACTATGCGTCTCGTGCAACTAGAACAAGCTGTAGCGGCAACGAGCGCTCTAACCACCCTCATCACGGTGCCTGCCACTCTGCTCGCTGCCCACTGGACCAGACGTAGCGCAGACAAGGCCGCTAATGCGACGGTGGCGGCAGGCCTTGATCAATCTCAGGCCACAGTGGCGGCTGCCCAACTCCAGGAGCGTGCGTTACGGGAGGAGTCCTTGGAGAGTGCACGTCGCTCGGCCTATGCCGACTTCCTGAGTGCGGTAGACGTCTTCGTCCGGATCGTCACCGCGCTACCAGACATGCCTCGCGCTTCACGGCGAGAACTGCTCGATCAGAAGGCGACCGCCGTGGTGCAGGCCCGGGCTGGCGTTGCCGTTCTGGGGCCGCCGCCAGTTCTCAGTCAAGCGGAGAGGGTGGCCGAGCAGTGCGCCCAATTGGAGAAGTTGGCACTTCGCAGAGCTGTGCTGAGATCGGCGATCAGTGCCCTGGAGGACGCTTGGTGCCCTCGCAACGCCGAGTGGTGCCAGGACCCACACCACAACTCCGCGCACGTGGCCTGGGGGCTCTTATGCGAGTGGGGGCGTCTGGAGGATGAGGAGCGGTGGGAGAAGCTCGACCTCTTGGAGTTCACCTTGCAGGAGAGTCACGCCTTGGATGCGGAACAGGTCAAGCACGTAATGGAAGTGGCCAACTGTGTTGCGTTCTGGGACGAGATGATCGGTGGCTTCGTCCGAGACCCACTGCTGGAGCGTTTTCAGGCAGTCCGGGATAGCTTCGCCGACGTCGCGTATGGCTCCCTCGACCTTGTTGCATAGATACGAGGCCTATCCCTGTACGACGTGATGCTTTGCGTGGCCTGGGCACTCTGTGTCTGAACACTGAGCCCGGCTCTGGGCCGTCCTGGGGCCGTCCGAGGCTGCTCGACAGCAGCCAACAACGACAAAGAGTGACTCCGCAGCCGCGTTCTAATACGGCGCTAACCAGCAGAAACGCAGCTCATCAAGATCCCCGGCAAGACCCAGGGTAAGAAGAAGTAGACGCCCATGTCATTGGCCCCCTGCCTGCGGGTTCTCCGCGGAGGGGGCTTTTCGCTGTCTGTAGGCCGTCGCTCCGGGGCGGGCTCCTGACGCGGGTGTGCCCCGGGCGGGTCGGCCTCTACCGCGTCGGGCTCGGCTTGGGGGGTGCGCCGGTGGCCTTGCCCTTCGAGGGCCGCGGTGACGCGGGCGCCGTGCCGGTGGTCGGCGATGCCGCAGGTGTCGTCTGGGTCGGGCCGGTGGCGCCGGTCGCGGTCGGCGTGGATGGTGACGCCGATCCGGGCGGCCGGTGACTCGTGTGCGGTGCGGAGGCGCCGCGGCTCGAACCCGGGGCGGCCGCCGGATCAGGGGCGCCGAGTGTCCTGGAAGCGGGCTGGGCGTGGGAGCCGGTCGTCGCGGCCGCGGGATCGGACGCACCGGATGTCCCGGAAGGGGGCTGAGTGCCGTGAGACCGGGTGGGGGGAGGGGCGCCGGGTCCGCTCTTCGCTGTCGCGGTACCGGAGGGCGGGTGTGCGGGGGTTGTGGCGGGTGTCCCTGCGTTCCGGTCGGCGCTTTCGCTGGTGCTCGATGTGGCGGCAAGAGTCGCGCCCAGGGCCACGGAGAGGGCCAGGGCCGTGCCCGCCGCCAGACGACGGCCGTGGCGCGTGCCGCCGGGGAGGCCGCGCCGGGTGACGACCGCATCCTGGGAGCGTATGTGCTCCTTCGTCCCGGGGGGAGTGGCCGGCGGCGTCGGAAGGGCCGACCCGGAGGGCGCCGGGAGCGGCAGGGGGTAGGGGGCAGGCCCGGTGTGCCGGGAGGCGAGGGCTTGTGCGCACTGCTCGGCGTCCGGGCGGGCCTCGGGGTCCTGGGCGGTCATGGCCCGCAGCAGGGCCGCGAGTTCCGGGGGGAGCCAGGCGGGGACGTCGGGTGGGCGGTGCAGGCGGGCGACGGTCGCCTCCAAGGGGGTGCCCTGGTACTCCAGTTCCCCTTTCAGGCACTCCAGCAGGACCAGGCCGAGCGCGTAGACGTCGGCGGCCGGCCCGATCTGCCGGCCCTTGACCTGCTCTGGTGCCAGGTAGGCGGCGGTCCCTATCAGTACGTCCGGTGCCGTGTGGCGGGTGGCGTTGGCCAGGCGCGCGATGCCGAAGTCGGCGAGGTGAGGAGCGCCGGCCGTGTCGAGGAGGATATTCGACGGTTTGATGTCCCGGTGCACGACGCCGGACTGGTGGACATACGCCAGCACCCGGGCGAGGGCGGCGCCCACCTCCACCACACGCCGCTCGGGCAGCGCTCCGGACGCCAGAATGCCGCGCAGCGTGGGGCCTTCGATCAGTTGCATGACCAGGTAGGTGCGGTCGTCGTGGCGGCCGGCGTCGTAGACGGTGACCAGTCCTGGGTGCTGCAGGCGGGCCAGAAGGACGGCCTCCGCGGTGAGACGGTCCTCCGTCTGCGGGTCCGGGCCGGGCCGGAACACCTTGACGGCCACGGACCGCCGAAGGCGCGTGTCGACGCCCTCGTACACGTCGGCCATGCCTCCCGAGCCGATTCTGGCGCCCAAACGGTAGCGGCCGGAAAGGAGTTCGCCGGGCTGCTCCTCCGCTGGGACCAGCGTCGGCGTCGGCGGGGCTGCTGTTTGGCGGGCCTTCATCTGGTTCTCCGTTGCTGTCACCGCGTACCGGACTCGGCCATGGGCCATGCTGTGGGGCGGGTACCCGCAGCCTCTGCCGGATATCCGGCCCAAGTCGAGACGGCGACGAAACGGCCCCGCTTGCCCGTGGCGGGAGCTTTGCGGAGGATCCCCTGCTGCGCAGGCCAGGGGACCTGTCAGCGTGTAGATGACGTCGTCCGGGCCGGTGATCGGCTCGCCGCAGGCCGCCCGGCACATTCGGAGTGAACAGCTCACCGGGGATCGTCTCCCGGCTCCTTGCGCCGGCGTGTCTGCGCCAGTTGCTCGTGGTGGTCACAGGGCGTTGAGGACTCGGGCCAGGCGTCCCGCGTGGCCGACCGCCACACGCTCAATGCGAAGGGAAAGCGGGGAGCGCAGCGTGTGTGGCGCGTAAATGTATCTCTTTGCCTCCTACGCTGGCGTCATGACGAGGCTGATCGTCGCGGCCGGCGGTGGAGGCGATGCCGTTGCCGCCGCCATGCTGCACGCCGCCCTGTACGGCGGCGAGGAACCGGCCGTGATCCTCACCTATGCCTGGGACCGGCTGGTCGTCGATCCTGTGCCCGGGCCGCGTAGCACGAGCGACTTTGAGGGGCTTGCCCCCCTGACCTCCGCCGTGCGGACCGTGCCCGCGAGTGCTCGGCCCGTTGCGCCCACCCGGTCCACGCTGCCGCGTCTGGCGGCGGAGCTTCCGCACACCTTCGCGCTGCTCGATCCGCAGCGGGGCGTTGAGGGTGTTACGCGGCAGCTGGAGGAAGTCGTGCGCCAATTGGAGCCCGAGTCGATCGATCTCCTCGACGTCGGTGGGGACATTCTCGCGCAGGGCGGCGAGCCGACGCTGAAGAGTCCGCTCGCCGATGCCCTTACCCTGGCCGCCGCGTGCCAGGTCAATGCGTCCGTGCGGTTGCTGGTGGCCGGGCCGGGGCTGGATGGCGAGCTTCCGCCGGATGCGCTGCGGCCACTCCTCGGGCCTGTCGTCCACACCTTCACGGCGACGGACGTCGAGCCGGTGAGCAGCGTTCTGGAGTGGCATCCCTCCGAGGTGGCCGCCATGCTCGCCGCCACCGCCCGAGGGGTTCGGGGCAGCTGTGAGGTGCGCGATGCCGGGCCGGCCGTGGCGCTCACGGACGAGGGACCGAGGGTTCACGCTGTCGACCTGGACGAAGCGGTGAACCGGAACCGCCTCGCCCGCGCCATCATGACCACCGCCGCCTTGGACGAGGTCGAGGCGTACGCCCGCGAAATCTGCGGGATCTCCGAGATCGACCACGAACGGGAGAAGGCCGCCCGGTTGAGCGAGCAGCCGCCCGTGGAGATCGACGCCGACGTGGTGTCGGCGCAGCTCGACCGGTTCGAGGCGGAAGCGCGGCGCCGTGGCGTCACCCATACGACATTTCGGCGGCTTACGGAGGCCTTGAATCTCCCCGGTTCCCAGCGCGAGGCGCTGCGACGCCTGGTCATCGACAGCCGCCCGGAGCAGTATGAACCTCCCTTGTGGCGTGTCACCGCCACGCCTGAGTAACTGATCCCGTGGACTGCACCTGACACCTGACACCTGACACCGTGGCCCTCACCCCCGCAAGAACTCCGGCTCCGGCCACGCCCGCGCCCCCCGTGTCCGAAACGTGGGCAACATCACGGTCAAACCTTGGTCTTTTCGGCCTGAGTTGTACATGCCCGAGGGGAAGCTTCGTCTGTGCCTTCGGCAGCGCGCTGTGCAGTGTCGGCTCGGTCGCACGCAAGCAAGGGGGCTTCGCTGCGAGGGGCGTTCCCGTTCGCTGTGCACGCGCTCCGGATCACGTAGAACACAGGCCGCCGCTGGGGAAGCGCGGCCGGAATGGGGGGTGCAGATCGTGTACGCGATCACCGGAAAGTCGGCGGAGGCCAAGGCCCCGCCGCGCGGAGCGGGAGAGGTACCGGAAGAGGGGGCGGCGGCTGCGAAGCCGGCCGCCGGGGCGGTCGGGACCGGCAGCGGCAGGTCCTCGTCCTCCGAGGCCCGTCGCCGCAAGGAACTGCGGGACTTCCTGGTCAACCGGCGCGGCCGGCTGACGCCCGGCGACGTCGGGATCCCGCACTACGGACGCCGGAGGACGCCCGGGCTGCGGCGCGAGGAAGTCGCCTTCCTGGCCGGAGTCAGCGCCTCCTGGTACCAGTGGCTGGAACAGGGCCGGAACATCTCCGTGTCCCCGCAGGTGCTCGACGCCATCACCAAGGTGCTCCGGCTCGACCAGGCCGAGCGCACCTACCTGTATGTGCTGGCCGGTCTGAATCCGCCGCTGCCTCTCAGTTCTGAGCCGCTCGAAGTGGATGTCATGCTGGCGCGTCTTACCGAGAACAACCTGCCGTACCCGGCGTTCGTCGTCGACCCGTACTGGAACCTGGTCACCGCCAACCAGGCGACGTACGACCTGCTCGGGTACCGGAAAACCGACCGGAACTCGCTCGTCACCTTCTTCACCAGCCCCCTGGTGCGCTCCCGCGTCCTCAACTGGGCCGAACTCGCGCCCTGGATCGTCGCCCAGTACCGGTACGGGATGACCACCCGGCCCGGTGACCTCGGGTTCGAGATCGTCGTCGGTGAACTGACCAAGAAGAGCCCGGAGTTCGCCGAACTGTGGGCCCGGCACGACGTGCGGGCCGAAGGGGTCAACGTCAAGGTCGTCGACCATCCCGAGCTGGGGGTGCTGCACTTCGACGTCACCAGGATGCGCATCCCGCAGTTCCCCGACCTGCTGATCGTCCTCTACAACCCGCGGCCCGAGCAGGAGACCGGCGTGGACACCCGCGGCATCCTCAACGCCGCCCACCTGTAGGCACAGAGAAGGGTGCCCCCGTCGTACCAGGGGCACCCCTCGCCGTCCCTCACACCACCGCTCAGCCGTTCAGCGTCGCCATCATCGGCGCCGGGTAGCGGTCGCCCACCGCCGAACCGGGCGCGAACACCGCCGACAGCTCCGCGATCTCCGTGTCGGTCAGCGCGATGTCCAGCGCCGCGCTGTTCTCGTCCACCCGCTGCGGGCGCGTCGTGCCGGGGATCGGCACGATGCCCTCGGCCGGGCGCAGCACCCACGCCAGCGCGACCTGCGCGGGCGTCACGCCCCGCTCCCCGGCGATCTCCTGCAGCCGGCGCAGCAGGCCCCGGTTGGCGTCGAGGTTGTCGCCCTGGAAGCGCGGCGCGATCCGCCGGAAGTCGTTCTCCGCGAGGCTGTCCAGCGAGGAGATCGTGCCGGTGAGGAAGCCGCGGCCGAGCGGGCTGTACGCCACGAAGCCGATGCCCAGCTCCTTCAGCGTCGGCAGCACCTCCTCCTCGGCGTCCCGCGTCCACAGCGAGTACTCGCTCTGCACGGCCGTGATCGGGTGGACGGCGTGCGCCCGCCGGATCGTCTGCGCCGACGCCTCGCACAGGCCGAGGTAGCGCACCTTGCCCTCGGCGACCAGCTCGGCCATCACGCCGACGGTCTCCTCGACCGGCACGCGCGGGTCGACCCGGTGCTGGTAGTAAAGGTCGATGTAGTCGGTGCCGAGCCGCTTCAGCGAGCCCTCGACGGCCCAGCGCACGGTCTCCGGGCGGCCGTCGGGGATCCGCGGCGGCGTCTCGGTGGAGTAGCTGCCGAACTTGGTCGCGACGATCACCTCGTCGCGGCGGCCGGCGATGGCCCGCCCGATCAGCGTCTCGTTGGTCTCGGGGCCGTAGTGGTCGGAGGAGTCGAGGAAGTCGACCCCCAGCTCCAGCGCCCGCTCGATCGTGGCGATCGACCGCGACTCCTCGACCGAGCCGTACCCGAACGTCATGCCCATGCAGCCGAGGCCGACCGCCGAGACCTCGAGGCCCTGCGTTCCCAGTTGCGTCTTCCGCATCGTCTTTTCTCTGCTTCCTTCGGCGTGAACAGCGTGAGCGGGGATCAGATGGTGACGGCCGTGCCGTCGAAGCAGGTGACGGAGAAGCCGCCACCCTCGTTGAACAGCGGCTTCTGCTCGCGCAGCAGCTCCAGGGCGATCGTCTCGCCGAGCGTGTACGCCGCCGTGTTGTCGGTGCGGTAGTGGACGCCCGAGGCGGCCCGGCCCGCGCCGATGTTGGCCGCGAGCTTGTTCAGCTCGCCGCCGATGGTCAGGGAGTCCTGGCCGGCGCCCGTGTACGGCACCAGGGACTTGCCGTCGGCGCTCGGCACGACCGGGTCGGTGAGGACGTACGACTCGTCGAACCAGGCCTTGAGGACGGTCGTGCACGCGCCCGCGACCGTCGCGTGCCCGCTCTGGTACGACGGGCTCATCGGGGAGCCCTCCGGGAAGGACAGCGGCAGCAGGTACGAGCCGGTCGCCGCGCGCGTCCGCTCCAGCACCTCCGAGCGCAGGATCTCCTCGTGGAGCAGGCCGGTGTAGCGGCCGGGGCTGCGCCGCAGGTGCACCTCGATACGGCCGCCGAAGGCCTCCGGGCGGGCCCGCCGGTGGACGTAGAACTGCTGGTACTCGGTGTGCTTGATGGCCCGGATCGCCGCCTCGGCCAGCAGTGACACCAGGTGCGGGGTGCCGTACGTCGGGAAGCCCATCTGGTTCTTCGACGTCAGGTAGGGGTTGCCCCGGTCCTGTACGGCGGCCTGCGGCAGCGCCAGCAGGATCAGCGCGGCGTTCAGGTAGGCCTGGTACAGGACGTCGAAGTGGGTGTAGTGGGCCAGGTCGCGGGGCGTCTGGAGGTAGCGGGTGCCGGCGAAGTCCCGCTGGGTGGAGCGGGCCGCGCCGCGCTGGAGGGCGAGCCACTCCGCGAAGTCGGTGCCGTGGTCGACGCCGGGAGCGACGGTGTCGTGCAGCTGCGGGACGCGCAGGGTGCCGTACTGGACGGTCCGCAGCAGGAACTGCGAGACGAACGGGCCGGTCAGATCGGCCGGGGTGTTCCCGCGGAACAGGGTCTGCGGGGTGATCCCGCCGCCCTGCTTGGGCGCGTGGATGTCGGAGTACGTGGACAGGTCGGCGGCCGCAGCGGCGGCGAGCGGTGAGTCCTCGAAGTCGGTGAACTTCACGTCCCGCAGCATCGCCAGCCAGTACAGCTCGGCCATCTCGGCGGCGCCCTGCGCGCTGTCCATGCGCGGGGCGGGCGGCACGACCAGCTTGAACGGGTCGGGTCCGGCGAGGTCGTAGGCGAGCCCGCCCTGCGGGCCGAGCTGCTTGCGCTCGCCCGCCGAGGGGATCGCCTCGAAGTCGGCGGGGTTGCCGGTCGTGAGGGCGTGGATCAGCCGGGCGTACGCGGTGACGTCGACCTCGCCGAGGTCGTTGTGCGGCAGGCCCTTCGAGTAGCTGGCGATCTTGGAGGGGAGGGACTCCTCGCCGTTGACCGGGTGGTCGGGCAGCGTGGCCGGGTAGTCCCGCTCGGCGGCCCGCTGGCGCAGCTTGCGGCCGGTGCGGGAGCGCTCGCTGTACGCCGACGAGGTCGCCGCGTCCGCGCCGTACGCGGCGTGGGCCTCCAGGGGCAGGCCGAGGCCGGCCGTGAGTGCCGCGGTGGAGACGAGGAGGCGTCTGCGGTTGAGAGCGTTCATGCCGCTGCCGCCCGTTCCGTCTCCAGGCGGAAGTCCTGGGCGTCGTACTCGCGCTTGCCGAGGGCGAGGGCCTCCTCGATGCTCATCACGGGGGTCAGGCCGAGCACCGCGGTGATCTTCTCCATGCGCTCGGGCATCGTGCCGCTGATCCGGTGCAGCGGGATGCCCAGCTCCCGCACGGTGTCCAGGAGCATGCGGTCGATGGTGTCGCGGAAGCCCTTGTTCATCGGGCGGTGGCCGTCCGAGGTGATCTCCAGCTCGTGCTCCAGGTGGATGAAGACGTCGTACGTCTCCTGCACGTGCCGGCGGAACGCCTTGCCGTACTCGTCGACGACCTCGCCGAAGAACCGCATCTCGGGGGTGACCTCGGGGGCGAGGCCGCCGTCGTTGGCGGCGGTGGCGTTGGGGTTCATGCCGTGGCGGACGCGGGCGGCGCCGTACAGCCACTCCTGCAGGGAGGAGCCGTCGGAGAGGAACGAGTCGCCGAGCCGGGCCTCGGCGACCGCGCGGCCGCAGTGCCGGCGCAGCATCAGGTGCAGGAACTCGGCGGGGGTGACCTCGGCGAGCGCCTTGCCGGGGACGGCCTCCGGCAGGATCTCGCGGATGGTCTTGGCGAGGGTGCGGGGCAGGCCCAGGTAGTGGGAGAGGGCCATGACCGTGGAGGTCTTGCCCGCGGAGTAGGTACCGGATACGGAGATCTTCATGTCAGGCCCTCGGGGTCGGGTCGGCGGCGGCCGCGGCGGCGGCGAACGGCGGGAGTTCGTGGGCGAAGGAGCACTGCATCTCGTAGCCGCCCAGGCGGGCGCTGATCGCGACGTCCCGCCACAGGCCGCCGCGCAGCGGGACCAGCCAGCTGCCGGTGAGGGCGGCCTCGGCGGTGGCCGGCCGGTCCGCCGGGTGGGCGGGGCCGGTGGCGGTCAGCACGGTCTGCTGCATCCACAGGGTGTTGCTGTCCTGGCGGCGGATGCCGTCCAGCTCGTACATCAGGACCTGGATGAGCTGCAGGTTCGTCACGAAGCAGTCGACCGGGGTCAGTTCGCCGGCCAGGCGCTCGCCGTCGAGACCGGCGGTGACGGCGTCGGCGTATCCCGGCAGGTCGTGCGCGGCGACGGTCGCGGTGGCGGTCAGTTCGGCCACGTCGGCGCGTACGTCGGTGACCGTGTGGCTGCGGAGCTTGAAGCCGTCGCCGTAGTAGCGGGCGGCGGCCGGGCCGAGGACGTCGTCGAGGGAGGCGTACGTCCCCTCCCCGCGCGGCTCGTCCGCGACGGCGTGCTCGATCTCGTACCGGGCCGTCATCACCCCGACGTGCGCGGTGAACGTCGACACGTGCCCGCCGGCGGCCGCCGGGTCCTGGTGGGTGCGGCGCAGTTCGGCGCCCGCGGTGAGGCCGGTCAGCTCCTCCTGCGGGGTGGTCCCCGCCTTCAGCGTGATCTTGCGGACGCGGGCCCGGCGACGGTCGGCGGCGCCCAGCCGGTGCACGTGGGCGAGGTACGCCTCGCACAGCTGGATGCCGATCACCAGCATGTCGACGGTGCTGACGTGCGGGAACAGGTCGGTGGAGGCCTTCTTCTTCGACCAGTCGCGCGGGTAGGCGAGCGAGACGCGGGCGCTCACGCCCGGACGGTCGCCGGTGGCGGTGCCGGTGGATATCCGTAAGTCGTCGACGGTGTGTTCGGCGCGCCGGTAGCCGGCGGAGAAGAAGCGGGTGGCGGACGGGCCGAGGTAGTCGTCGACCGAGGGCAGGTGCAGCAGGGTCGTCGTCGCCGTGGACATGGCTCAGGCCTCCGTACGGGCGCTCAGCGCCTGCTCGTACGCCCCGGCCAGGGCGCCCACGGTGCGCAGCGCGACGAAGTCGCCGCCCTGGCTGAACGGGTCGACGCCGAGGGCGCGCTCCAGCTTGATGATGAGCCGGGCGAAGGCGAGGGAGTTGAGGCCGAGCGCGCTCAGCTCGGTGTCGGCGGTCAGCTCGCCCAGCTCGTCGACGGTGTCCTCGTCGAGGATCGCGACGATCTCCTGGACGACCGTGGCCTGCACGTCGGTGGTCCGCGTGTCGGTCAGCGTGTTGCTCAGCATGTGATTCCTCCGTCGATGACGAGCCGCTGACCGGTGACGAAACCGGCCCGCGGAGAAGCCAGGAACAGCACGGCGTCGGCGACCTCGGCCCGGTCGCCCAGCCGGCCGAGGGGGGTGCGGCGCTGGATGCGCTCGCGGTACTCCGGGCCGACGCCCTCGGTCATGTCCGAGTCGAAGAAGCCGGGCACGACCGTGTTGACGCGGATGCCGGCCGGGCCCAGTTCGCGGGCGAGGCTGTGGGTCAGCCCGTCCAGGCCCGCCTTGGCCGCGCTGTAGGCGGCCACACCCCGGTAGCCGCGCACGGCGTTGACCGAGGAGATGTTGATGATCTGGCCGCCGCCGGAGGCCACCATGGACCGGGCGGCCACCTGCGCCAGCACCACCGGCGAGGTCAGGTTGGCGGTGACGAGGTCCTCCGCCCGCCGCGGCGGCATCGTCACGAACAGGCCCTGCTCCAGCACGCCCGCGTTGTTGACGAGCAGGTCGATCCGGCCGAACCGGTCGATCGCGGCCTTGCCCGCCGCCCGCACGGTCTCGGGCCGCAGCAGGTCGGCCTCGGTCCAGAAGAACCGGTCGGGCTCGGCCTTCAGGGTCTGCTCGACGAAGTCGCCGGCGGTGCGGCTGAAGGTGGCGACCTGCCAGCCCTCCGCCAGCAGCCGCGTCACCAGGGTCTGCCCGAGGCCCCGGCTGCCGCCGCTGACGAGGGCGACACCGGCCGTCGTGTCGCTCACGCCGCGCTCCTGAGCTTCTTGAAGCGGTCGGAGTGCTGGTCGGCCTGCGAGACCTGCACGATCAGGGGCACCTTGTACGGCTCCAGGCGGGCCGCGCAGTGGTCCTGCACGCGGGCCGCGACGGCGTCCTCGTCCTCCGGGCGCACCAGCTTCACCGTGGCCTGCACGACCATGCCGGTGACCGGGCTGGGCCGGCCGGAGACGGTGACGTCGGCGATGTTGCCGGCCTCCAGGACGACGTTCTCGACCTCGGCCGGGTAGACCTTCTCGCCGCCCACGTTGATGATCTCGGAGCGGCGGCCGAGGATCCGCAGGTACTCGCCCTCCACCACCACCATGTCCTGGGTGTTGAAGTAGCCGTCCTCGTCGAAGGGGGCGGGCGCGTTGAGGTAGCCGAGCATGGCCATCTCGGAGCGGACCCACAGCACCCCGTCGACGATCTTGTAGTCGAAGCCGCTGCCGCCGAGCCTGACCCACAGCGAGGAGTCGTCCTTGGACCGGGTCGGCAGGATGCCCAGCTCCGACAGGCCGTACGTCTGCTTCAGCCGCACCTCGGGCAGCGCCTCGTGCACGGCGAGCAGCGTCTGCTCGGGCATCGGCTCGGTGCCGTACGTCACCAGGCGCAGCGAGGACGCGTCGTGGCGGCGGACGGCGCCGGAGACCACGGCCATGGTGAGGAAGGTCGGCGTGGTCGGCAGCACCTCCACCCGGTGTGCCTCGATCGCGGCGAAGACGCTGTCCGGGGTGCGTTCGGCGACGGTGACGACCGCGCCGCCGTGGACCAGCGTGTGCAGCAGGGTGTTGACGCCGCCGATGTGGTCGAGGTTGAGGAAGGACAGCGTCCGCGCGGGCCGGCCGCCCCGGTAGCGGGCGAGGACCTTGGTGAAGTCCAGCACGGAGGCCTTGCTGCGGCCGGTGGTGCCGGAGCTGAACAGCACCAGGCCGGGGTGCCGCTCGCGGCGCAGCGCGGTGAACAGCTCGTGGCCGGCGGTGCGGCCGGTGGTGGTGATGGTCCAGCCGGCCTCGCTGCCGTCGAGCGTGATGACCGCCTCAACCTCGGCGATCTCATGGAACTCGGCCCGCTTGGCGTCCGGCAGCGTGACCAGCGGGACGATGATCGCGCCGGTCTCGATGAGGGCGACGAGCGCGGCGCAGGCCTGCGGCGAGTACGCCGACTCCAGCGCGACGACCTGCCCCGGGCGGATGCCGTACTCGTTCAGCCGGGCCCGCCACTTCTCGACGCCGGTCAGCAGCGTCCGATAACTCGTGCTCTGCCCATGGAAGATGATCGCCTCTCGGTCCTCGTGCGACCGCAGCGCCTCTGTCAGTGACTGGATCATGTCTCGATCGTGCTGGCCGCGAAGAGGGCCAGGAAGTGGGTGCGGATCCTGGTGTCACGGCCACCACCTACGCCGCCCGCCCGCGCCCTACGGTGACGGAACCACCCCGTCTTCTTCCCTGAGGAGCACCATGCGCGCGATCAGCCAGCAGCGGTACGGAGGCCTGGACGTCCTGCAGGAGGTGGACCTGCCGGTGCCGCAGCCCGGACCCGGTCAGATCCTCGTGCGGGTACGGGCCGCGGGCGTCAACCCGACCGACTGGAAGAACCGGGCCCGCCGGGTGTGGTTCGAGCAGCCGCCGCGGGTCCTCGGCTGGGACCTGTCGGGCACGGTGGAGCAGGTCGGCTTCGGCGTCACCCTGTTCCGGCCGGGCGACGAGGTGTTCGGCATGCTGCCCTACCCGCACGGGGTCGGCTCGCACGCCGAGTACGCCGTCGGACCGGCCCGCGCCTTCGCGGCCAAGCCGGACGAGATCGACCATGTCCAGGCCGGAGCGCTGCCGTTGGCCGCGCTGACGGCGTATCAGGCGCTGGTCGACACCGCCGACGTGCGGCCCGGGCAGCATGTGCTGATCCACGCGGCGGCGGGCGGGGTCGGTCACCTGGCGGTGCAGATCGCCAAGCATCTGGGCGCCCGGGTCACCGGTACGGCGAGCGCGGCCAAGCACGACTTCGTCCGCTCGCTGGGCGCCGACGAGGTCGTCGACTACCGCACCACCGACTTCCGTGACGTGGTGCGGGACGTGGACGTGGCGCTGGTGCCGATGACGGACGCCACCCGGATCCGCACGGTGGAGGTACTGCGGCCGGGCGGCACGCTGGTCGCCCTGCTGCCGGGCGCGACGGAGGAGGAGCTGGCCGCCTGCGCCGACCGGGGCGTCCGGTACGCCGCCATGCTGGTGGAGCACGACCACACCGGCATGACGGCCGTCGCCGACCTGGCCCGCAAGGGCGCCCTGCGGGCCCACGTGCAGGAGGTCATCCCCCTGTCGGAGGCGGCGCGGGCCCACGCCCTGGGCGAAGAGGGCCATGTGACGGGCAAGTTGGTCCTGGTGCCCTGACCGTTGACCCGGACACCGCCGAGCCCGTCCTCCGGCGGACGACGGGACTTCCGCGACAGGCCTAGCGCTGACTGTTGCGGAACCCGATGAGCACGGCTCCCCACCAGCAGACCTGGGACACCAGGGCGGTCCCGGCTCCCCAGGCGAGGAGGCGGCCGGTGAGCGGGGTGCCCGTCTCGTCCCGCATCCGCCGGTTCAGGACGCCGGCCTGCAGGCCGTTGAGGGTGAGGGCGAGGACCAGTCCCAGCTTCACGCGGGTGAGGACGGAGCCGAGGTCCGGGTGGAGCAGCGCGCCGCTGGCCACCAGGCCGACGAGGCCGGCCCAGATCGGGGCGTGCAGGCGTCCGGTCGTGGTGAGGGCGTCGCGCAGGCTGCACCGGCCGGTCAGGAACAGCAGCGCGTAGTAGTCGGCGACGAGCACCGCGCCGAAGCCGAGCACCAGCGCGGCGAGATGGAGGAACAGGGCCGCGCTGTGCAGGGCGGCGTCGGCGTGCAGGTGCAGGGAGACCCAGGCGCAGGCGGCGATGCCGAGGCAGGCGGCCAGTGCGCCGGCCGCGACCGTCCACCAGGTGTCGTACAGCCCCAGGCGGCGGGTGGCCGCGGCCGACGGGGGCACGGATGTCTCCGAGGGCAGGACGGACACAGGGGGCTCCTAGGACGTACATAGCAAGATTTAGGTAAGCCTCACCTAAGAGCATTTCCCGGTCAAGGCCGAAAGCCGCTGATCGCCCGGCCGCGACCCAAGCGTGACCAGTATGTGTCGCCCACGCGACCGCAGCGCGGGCGCGCGCGACGGGGACGGCGCCGGCGTGCCGTCCCCGTTCCGGTGGGTCTCGTGTGGTCAGACCTGCAGCGGTACCGCGTGCACCTCGTCCGCCTTGTGGCCCGCGCGTTCGTGGATGCGCTGGACCGCCTCGGCCGAGGGGGCCTCGGAGAGGCAGTAGACCGTGCCGGTCTCCGGGTCGGCCCAGGCCCGCTCGAAGTGGACGCCCTCGTCCTTCTCGATGGCGAGGTCCGCCTCGTGGGCCTGCTTCAGCTGGTCGGCCGTGATGCCCTTCATGCCACGGTGGATGTCCATGTACCGAGCCATCCCCGCACCTCCTTCCGTGCCGTCCCGCCCTGTCCTTTCCTCCCCTCATCCTGCGCCCCACCGGTCTCCACGGCGACCGCGCGGCCACGACGACGAAGGGCCCCGGCGCGCAGAACGCACCCGGGCCCTCGTCGTCGTACCGGCGGCTACGCCACCACCCTCAGCCGCACTGGCACGGATTGCCCGACTGGCAACCGCACCCGCACCCCGAACCGCACCCGCACGCGCCGATCAGCATCAGGTTCCTGATCTCGGCGGGCTGCTCGGTCGGGCGTTCCTGCGTGGGGTCGGGCGGGGTGCTGGGGGTGCTGGGGGATTCGGCCATGGTCCCTCCTCGGCTGGTGCCTGTGCCCATTGCATGCCCGCCCGGCTGGGCGCATCAACGGCGCACATCAGCGCACCGCCCCAGGCACGCGCCCCCGAACACCACCCGGAGCGGGGCTCAGGCGCCCTCCACCCCCGTCACCGTCTGCGTGTCCTGCTGCAGCTCGTCCGCGTGCTCACCCGTCACCAGGTACACCACCCGCTTGGCCACCGCGACCGCGTGGTCGGCGTACCGCTCGTAGTAGCGGCCCAGCAGCGTCACGTCCACCGCCGTCTCGATGCCGTGCTTCCACCGCTCGTCGATCAGGTGCTGGAAGAGCGTGCGGTGCAGCAGGTCCATCGCGTCGTCGTCCTGCTCCAGCTGCAGCGCCAGGTCGACGTCCTTGGTGATGATCACCTCCGCGGCCTTCGCCATCAGGCGCTGCGCGAGCTGCCCCATCTCCAGGATCGTCGCGTGCAGGTCCTGCGGCACCGCCCGCTCCGGGAACCGCAGCCGCGCCAGCTTCGCCACATGCTGGGCGAGGTCGCCCGAGCGCTCCAGGTCGGCGCTCATCCGCAGCGACGTCACGACGATCCGCAGATCCGTCGCCACCGGCTGCTGCCGGGCCAGCAGCGCTATCGCCCGCGCCTCCAGGCCGTGCTGCAGCTCGTCGACCTTCTGGTCGGCCTCGATCACGCTCTCGGCCAGCTTCAGGTCGGCGTCGAGGATCGCCGTCGTGGCGCGCCCGATCGCCGAGCCGACCAGCCGGGCCATCTCCACCAGACCGTCGCCGATCGAATCCAGTTCCTCGTGGTACGCGTCCCGCATCAGGGTCCCTCTCTCACGTGTGCGCCGGGGGTTCCGGTACGGCGGTTTCCCGTACGTCTTCTCAGGTTTGTCGACGGGGCTCAGAACCCCACGCTCCCACGTTCGACGCCGTACGCGTCGGATTCCGTCACCCCAAATGAACCGGTACTGGCTCCCAGGTGAACTCTGGGCGACGAGTGTTCGAGGTCGCACCCGGACGGCTGTGGGCAGCCCGCATCCCGTGCCTAACCTGGAGCCATGGACGTGAACGCGGCGGTCGCCGCAGCGGCAGCGATCGCCGGGGTGCTCACCGGTGTCATCGCCATGCTGGCGTTCCGCTGGAGCGAGCGGGAGCTGAAGCGCCCGACCCGCACCTCTTTGCACACAGACCCGGTGCTCCCGCCCGGCGTCGACACCGTCCTGTCCGTGCTCCGCTCCTCCGCCGTCGTCCTCGACGAGGCGGACGGCGTCGTCAAGGCCAGCTCGGCGGCGTACGCCCTCGGTCTGGTCCGCGGCGGCAAACTGGCCGTCGAGCCCATGCTCCAGATGGCCCGGGACACGCGACGCGACGGTGAGATACGCCAGGTCGAGCTGGACCTGCCCCGGCGCGGCACCGGCCGCGGGGAGGCGCTCGCCGTCTCCGCGCGCGTCGCCCCGCTCGGCTCACGGCTCGTGCTGCTCCTCGTGGAGGACCTCACCGAGGCCCGCCGGATCGAGGCCGTACGACGCGACTTCGTCGCCAACGTGAGCCACGAGCTGAAGACGCCCGTCGGCGCGCTCTCCCTGCTGTCCGAGGCCGTCATGGACGCCTCCGACGACCCGGAGGCCGTGCAGCGCTTCGCCGGCCGCATGCAGATCGAGGCGACCCGGCTGACCAACCTCGTGCAGGAGCTGATCGACCTCTCCCGCGTGCAGAACGACGACCCGCTGGAGGACGCCGAACCCGTCGGCGTCGACGAACTGGTCAACGAGGCCATCGACCGCTGCCGCCACCAGGCCGGCACCAAGAACATCACCATGACCGCGGGCGGTACGGCCGACCTGCGGGTGTGGGGCAACCGCGGCCAGCTCGCCGCCGCGCTCGGCAACCTCGTCGAGAACGCCGTCAACTACTCCCCGGCCCGCACCCGCGTCGGCATCGCCGCCCGCCGGGTGACCGCGCCCGGCGGGGACATGATCGAGATCGCCGTGACCGACCAGGGCATCGGCATCTCCGACAAGGACAAGGAGCGCATCTTCGAGCGCTTCTACCGGGTCGACCCGGCCCGGTCCCGGGCCACCGGCGGCACCGGCCTCGGCCTGGCCATCGTCAAGCACGTGGTCGCCTCGCACGGCGGGGAGGTCACGGTGTGGAGCGCCGAGGGACAGGGCTCCACCTTCACGCTGCGCCTGCCGGAGGCGGGAGCGGCCCGCGACCGGGACCGCGCCCTGCAGCACCCCGCCCTCGACGACGAGGCGGGCACCCGCCGCACCACCTCTGCCTCATCCACTGCGTCACCCCCTGATCCGACCGCGTACGAAACGCTTTCCGCCCCGGAGGTCCTTCCGTGACCCGTGTGCTCGTCGTCGAGGACGAGGAGTCCTTCTCCGACGCCCTGTCGTACATGCTCCGCAAGGAGGGCTTCGAGGTGGCCGTCGCGGCCACCGGACCCGACGGACTCGACGAGTTCGAGCGCAACGGCGCCGACCTCGTCCTCCTCGACCTGATGCTGCCGGGGCTGCCCGGCACGGAGGTGTGCCGTCAGCTGCGCGGCCGCTCCAACGTCCCCGTGATCATGGTGACCGCCAAGGACAGCGAGATCGACAAGGTCGTCGGCCTGGAGATAGGGGCCGACGACTACGTCACCAAGCCCTTCTCCTCCCGTGAGCTGGTCGCCCGCATCCGCGCCGTCCTGCGCCGCCGCGGCGAGCCGGAGGAGGTGACCCCGACCGCGCTGGAGGCCGGCCCGGTCCGCATGGACGTCGACCGGCACGTGGTCACCGTCGGCGGCTCCAAGGTCGACCTGCCGCTGAAGGAGTTCGACCTGCTGGAGATGCTGCTGCGCAACGCCGGCCGGGTGCTCACCCGCATGCAGCTCATCGACCGCGTCTGGGGCGCCGACTACGTCGGGGACACCAAGACCCTCGACGTCCACGTCAAGCGGCTGCGCGCCAAGATCGAGCCGGACCCGGGCGCCCCGCGCTACCTGGTGACCGTGCGCGGCCTCGGCTACAAGTTCGAGCCGTAGACACCGCGGGGCGGACACGCCGGTACGCCGGAAGGGCGGGACCTCACGGAGAGGTCCCGCCCTTCCGGCGTATCCAAGGTGTCTCAGTGACCGGCCGACTCCGAGGCCGACGCGGACGCCGAAGCGCTGGCGGAGGCCTGGTCGGTCGGGGTGCCGGAGGCGGAGGCCGACGGCTTGCCCGAGGCGGACTCGGACGGCTTGCCGGAGGGCGCCTCGGCGGACGCGCTTGGCACCTCGCTCGGGCCGTACTCGGAGAAGTAGCTCTCGGCCGGGACGACGAACGCGTCCAGCGCCACGTCACCGGTCTTGCTGAAGGTGAAGGTGACCTTCTGCACGTTGCCGTCCCGCACCGCCTCGTGGCCGCTCTCCACGGTGGCCACGGCGTTGCCCTTGCCGCCGATGACGACGGAGCCGCCGGCCGGGACGGTCAGCTTGCCGCCCTTGGGAGCCTTGATCTCGGCGGGCTGGTCGACACCGGCCACCTTGATCGCGTCCAGCGTCTGGGCGGTGTCACCGGTGTTGAAGACGGTGGCGGAGATCGCCGCCGGACCCGTCGACTCACGCTCGGGCTGGGTGACGACCACGGCGTTCTGGATCTTGATGTCGCCGACGCTGGTGGCCGCGTTGTCCGGCTTGATCTGGAGCGTCTGCGAGTCGTTCCCGGCGCCGCAGGCGGCCAGCGAGGCGATGGAGACGGCGATGACGGAGGCGGCGAGGGCGCCGCGTCGAAGGCTGCTGCTCACGGCGGCGGCAACTCCTTGAACGCAGGGACAGAGCGGCGCGTGTCACAAAGCCGCCCTAAGGGTCTGTCAGCGGCCTTAGGTTACCGAGCCGTCCCCCGGCCGCCGCACCCGACCCTCCCCCGGGCGTTCCGGCTTCCCTCGTGCAGGCGCGCGAGGCGGCGCGATCACCTCCGCCACAACTGACCCATCAGTCACTTTGACCGGCCACCGGTCCGCCATTCACATAAGTCGCCGCCGGTCTCACCTGCGCTGTCGCGCGGATTTTCCGTGAAGGAATGCGCGGCCCTCCGGTGCCGCTGTCCGGGAATTGATCAACGCGGGTAGCGTCCGGCCTTGTGCGGTGCCCGTGATCAATTCCGGATTCGGCGCGTATCCACCTCCGGGACACCGAACGGAGTAGCGGAAGTCGCACATCCGGAACCGGACATTTGGGGACGTTCGGCCGCCTGAGGGAGCCTCCGGATGCGTGTAACGTACGCGTTTCACCTCCCCCGCACAGCCGCTCCGACCTGCGAATACCCGCTTCCGCTCGGCCCGCGCAGCACGTTCCTGTTGCTGTTGTCAAGCCCCGAGATATGCCCTGACCTGCGAAAACGCCATTCAGAAGACGCCGTATCCGTGTTACCCTGGATAGCCACGGAAGGGGTACCTGTCACATGACGTTCAAGGTTGGCGACACCGTGGTCTATCCCCATCACGGGGCCGCGCTGATCGAGGCCATCGAAACTCGCCAGATCAAAGGCGTGGACAAGACCTACTTGGTGCTGAAGGTCGCCCAGGGTGACCTGACGGTACGTGTGCCAGCGGACAATGCGGAGTTCGTCGGCGTGCGTGATGTGGTCGGTCAGGACGGGCTGGACCGGGTCTTCGAGGTGCTGCGCGCGCCGTACGCCGAGGAGCCCACGAACTGGTCGCGTCGCTACAAGGCAAATCTGGAGAAGCTCGCCTCCGGCGATGTCATCAAGGTCGCGGAAGTCGTGCGCGACCTGTGGCGTCGCGAGCGCGAGCGCGGACTCTCCGCAGGTGAGAAGCGCATGCTCGCCAAGGCCCGGCAGATCCTGGTGAGCGAGCTGGCCCTCGCGGAGAACACGAACGAGGACAAGGCCGAGGCCCTGCTCGACGAGGTCCTCGCGTCCTGACGCCGGCGCAGGCCGCTCAGTACCTGCCATGACGTACATGACCTACATGCGCTGACATGGCGATGCCGCGGTGCCCGATGACGTGACAATCCGTCGCCGGGCGCTGCGGCATGTTCGTACGCAGTCACGACTTCCTGCGCAGAGACGACGCGTCCGTGCCGTACAACGGGGAGATTTCCCCCGATCCTGTGTGCCGGGGCCGGGCAACCGGTTCGACCATGGTCACGGAAGGGTCCGGTCGAACGTGTCCCGTCCGGCGCACGCTGAGGCCATACCCAAGCCAGCCCAGCACACAAACCTGACAGGAACCGATGTCTGACGTTTCGTCTCCCCCGCCCGCCGAGGCCGCCCGCACGGCCGTCGTCATCCCGGCCGCCGGCCGCGGCGTACGGCTCGGGCCCGGCGCCCCCAAGGCGCTGCGCACCCTGGGCGGCGTGCCCATGCTCATCCACGCCGTCCGGGCGATGGCCGCCTCGCGCGCCGTCTCCCTGGTGGTCGTCGTGGCCCCGCCCGACGGCGCCGCCGAGGTCAAGTCCCTGCTGGACACGCACGCGCTGCCCGAGCGCACCGACTTCGTCGTCGTCCCCGGCGGGGAGACCCGGCAGGAGTCGGTCCGCCTCGGCCTGGAGGCGCTGCCGCCCGAGTACGGCATCGTGCTCGTCCACGACGCCGCCCGCCCGCTCGTCCCGGTCGACACCGTCGACACCGTGATCGAGGCCGTACGGGAGGGCGCCGTCGCCGCCGTGCCCGCGCTGCCGCTCGCCGACACCGTCAAGGAGGTCGAGCCGGCCGCCCCGGGCGAGCCGGAGCCCGTCCTCGCCACGCCGGAGCGGGCGCGGCTGCGGGCCGTGCAGACCCCGCAGGGCTTCGCGCGGGCCACCCTGGTCCGCGCCCACGAGCAGATCACCGGCGCCGTCACCGACGACGCCGGCATGGTGGAACAGCTCGGCGAGCCCGTGGTCGCGGTCGCCGGGCACGAGGAGGCCTTCAAGGTCACCCGCCCGCTCGACCTGGTCCTCGCCGAGGCCGTCCTGGCCCGCAGGAGGCTCAACGATGGCTTCTGAACCGGACATCGTGCTGCCCCAGGTGGGCATCGGCACCGACATCCACGCCTTCGAAGAGGGCCGCGAGCTGTGGTGCGCCGGCCTGAAGTGGGAGGGCGAGGGCCCCGGCCTGGCCGGCCACTCCGACGCCGACGTCGTCGCCCACGCCGCGTGCAACGCGCTGTTCTCCGCCGCCGGACTCGGCGACCTCGGGCAGCACTTCGGCACCGGCCGCCCCGAGTGGTCCGGCGCCTCCGGCGTCACCCTGCTCACCGAGGCCGCCCGCATCGTCCGCGAGGCCGGCTTCCGCGTCGGCAACATCGCCGTCCAGGTCGTCGGACCCCGCCCGAAGATCGGCAAGCGGCGCGACGAGGCGCAGAAGATCCTCTCCGACGCGGCCGGAGCACCTGTGTCGGTGTCCGGCGCGACGACCGACGGACTCGGCTTCCCCGGCCGGGACGAGGGACTGATGGCGGTGGCGACGGCCCTGGTCGTGCGCGTCCCGTGACGGCGGGGCACGACGGGTGACGCCCGGTGCCCCAAGGCGGCTCCACGCACACCCCCGCGCCCACTACCCTAGGTCTCGTGACTATTCGCCTGTACGACACCAGCGCCCGGCAGATCCGTGACTTCGCCCCGCTCACGCCGGGTTGTGTCTCGATCTACCTGTGTGGCGCCACCGTGCAGGCCGCACCGCACATCGGGCACATCCGCTCGGGCCTGAACTTCGACATCATGCGCCGCTGGTTCGCCTACCGCGGCTACGACGTCACGTTCATCCGCAACGTCACCGACATCGACGACAAGATCATCAGGAAGGCGGCCGAACAGAACCGCCCCTGGTGGTCCATCGGCTACGAGAACGAGCGCGCCTTCGACGACGCCTACACCGTGCTCGGCTGCCTGCCCCCGACCTACGAGCCGCGCGCCACCGGGCACGTGACCGAGATGGTCGAGATGATGCGCGGGCTCATCGAGCGCGGCCACGCCTACGAGGCCGACGGCAACGTCTACTTCGACGTGCGCTCCCTGCCCGGCTACCTCGCCCTGTCCAACCAGGAGCTGGAGAACCTCCTCCAGCCCTCCGAGGACGGCGAGACCGGCAAGCGCGACCCCCGTGACTTCGCCATGTGGAAGGCGGCCAAGCCGGGCGAGCCCAGCTGGGAGACCCCGTGGGGCCGCGGCCGGCCGGGCTGGCACCTGGAGTGCTCCGCCATGGCGCACAAGTACCTCGGCAGCGAGTTCGACATCCACGGCGGCGGCATCGACCTGATCTTCCCGCACCACGAGAACGAGATCGCCCAGGCCAAGGGCTTCGGCGACGCGTTCGCCCGGTACTGGGTGCACAACGCCTGGGTCACCATGAGCGGCGAGAAGATGTCCAAGTCGCTCGGGAACAGCGTGCTGGTCTCCGAGATGGTCAAGCAGTGGCGCCCCATCGTGCTCCGCTACTACCTGGGCACCCCGCACTACCGGTCCATGATCGAGTACAGCGAGGAGGCCCTGCGCGAGGCCGAGTCCGCGTTCGCGCGGATCGAGGGCTTCGTGCAGCGCGTCGTCGAGCTCGCCGGGGGGCCGGTCGAGCCCGCCGCCGAGGTGCCGCCGGCCTTCGCCGACGCGATGGACGACGACCTCGGTGTCCCGCAGGCGCTCGCCGTCGTCCACACCACCGTCCGGCAAGGCAACAGCGCCCTGGCCGCCGACGACAAGGACGCCGCCGTCGCCCGTCTCGCCGAGGTCCGCGCCATGCTCGGCGTCCTCGGCCTCGACCCGCTCGACCCGCACTGGGCCGGCGAGTCGGACCAGAGCGAGGACCTGCACGGCGTCGTCGACAGCCTCGTCCGTCTGGTCCTCGACCAGCGGGAGGCGGCCCGCGCCCGCAAGGACTGGGCCACCGCCGACGCCATCCGCGACCAGCTCAAGCAGTCCGGGCTCGCCATCGAGGACAGCCCCCAGGGTCCGCGCTGGAGCATCAGCCGCTGACCACCGCGGATGTGCCGCCCGGCCCTTCGGGCGGCACACTTGCACTGACGTGCGTACGCCCGTCTCCGTATCGAGTTTCAGAGCACCCCGAAAAGACAGGTAGGTCATGGCAGCCAACAACCGCCGCATGTCCGGCAAGAAGGGCGCGCAGGTCGGCAGTGGCGGCCAGCGGCGCAAGGGCCTGGAGGGCAAGGGGCCGACCCCGCCTGCCGAAATGCGCAAGGGCCACAAGAAGAACCGCCTCGCCAACGCCAAGGCGAAGCAGTCGGTGCGCCGCCAGGCGCCCAGGGGCCGCGGCGGCAAGTCCGCCTCCGAGCTGGTCGTCGGCCGCAACCCGGTCGTCGAGGCGCTGCGCGGCGGCGTGCCCGCCTCCACGCTCTACGTCCAGCAGTTCATCGACAACGACGAGCGGGTCCGCGAGGCACTGCAGCTCGCTTCCGACCGCGGCGGCATCAACCTCATGGAGGCCCCCCGCCCCGAGCTGGACCGCATGACCAACGGCCTCAACCACCAGGGCCTGGTCCTGCAGGTCCCGCCGTACGAGTACGCGCACCCCGAGGACCTCCTCGACGCCGCCGCCGACGAGGGCGAGGACCCGCTGATCGTCGCGCTCGACGGGGTCACCGACCCGCGCAACCTCGGCGCCGTCGTCCGCTCCGTCTCCGCCTTCGGCGGCCACGGCGTGGTCGTGCCCGAGCGCCGCGCCGCCGGTATGACCGCCGGTGCCTGGAAGACCTCCGCCGGTACGGCCGCCCGCACGCCGGTCGCCCGCGCCACCAACCTGACCCGCGTGCTGGAGCAGTACAAGAAGGCGGGCGTCACCGTCATCGGGCTTGCCGCCGACGGCGAGGCCGAGGTGGGCGAGCTGGAGGCACTGGGCGGACCGGTCGTCATCGTCGTCGGCAGCGAGGGCAAGGGCCTGTCCCGGCTGGTCGGCGAGACCTGCGACTTCCGGGTGCGCATCCCCATGCCGGGCGGCGCCGAGTCGCTGAACGCCGGTGTCGCGGCGGGCGTCGTGCTGTACGAGGCGGCACGCCGCCGCGCGTGAACCACACGGACGAGCCCGGACTGGCGTTCGGGCTCGTCACCCACCTGGGGGATTCCGGGCAGCACGGACAACCTTGACGGGGTCCGGACAGATCCGGCGGGTCAAAGCAGTGTCCTAACCACACGTCACTCGGTTAGATGAGTGTGGACACCAGAACACCCCGCACACCCACGGGGGACCGCTCGTCGGGATTCGACGACGCTCCCGCGCTGAGCATGGTGAAGGTGCCGAGCGACCCGGCGCAGATCATCGTGAACCACGCGAGCTTCCGCGTGCAGCTGGGCGCGTCCGCAAGACGTGCCCAATCCCCGCGGATCGCGCGGCACTTGAGTGCCACCGGCGACACCGCACGGATGCCCTTCGCCGGCGCCACGGCCGCGACGCCCGCCGGTGCCCGCCGCCGGCCCGTCGTCTGGAGCGGCAGGTCCGCGCCCGACGACACCGGCGCCCACCGCCTCCTCCAGGCCGTGCGGGCCGGCAGCGTCAGCCACGCCGAACCCGCCGACGCCGGCGCCACCCAGGTCATCCCCCGCGTCGACGGCACCGACCCCGGATACGACGCCGCCTACGACGCCCTCGACGCCACCGTCGAGACCCCCGTCGTCGGCGCCCAGCGCACTCACGGCGACCGCCTGCTGCCCGCCATGCGCACCGTCGGCAGCGCCTACGACGAACCCGGCTACGACGAATCCGGCTACGACGACCAGGACGTCGACGACGCCGACGACCGCGACGGCACCGGTGCCGCCCGCGGCAGGCGCCACGGCGACGACCCCGCCCGGCACGCCTACTACCCGGGCCGCCGCATGAACCTCGGCGTCGTCCTGCTCCCGCTGCGCATCTTCCTCGGCTTCATCTCCATCTACGCCGGCATGGGCAAGCTCTGCGACCCCGTCTACTTCGACGGCGGCAAGCGCGGCTCCATGGTGAAGTGGCTCAACACCCTCCACCCCTGGGAAGTCGCCGAACCGCTGCGCCAGTTCGCCCTCCACCACCCCGTCGGCTCCGGCCTCGTCATCGCCTTCCTCCAGGTCGTCGTCGGCGTCCTGACGGTCCTCGGCTGCTGGCAGCGCGTGGCCGCCGTCGTCGGCGCCATGCTGTCCGCCGCGCTCATCGTCACCGTCAGCTGGAAGACCGTCCCCGTCTACGACGCGCCCGACATCATCTTCCTCGCCGCCTGGTCCCCGCTGATCATCGCCGGCGCCCCCGTCTACTCCGTCGACGGCCGCCTCGCCGCCGGCGCCTGGCGCCGCCTCGGACCCCGCTCCGACATCTGGGACCTGCGCAGCTATGTCCTGCGCCGCGGCGCCCTCGTCACGGCCATCGTCACCGGCCTCACCCTGCTGCTGGGCTCCCTGCTCGGCGGTGCCGTCCGCGACGCCGACCGGGTGGTCGTCCCCGGCCCTGGCGAGGCCCCCCGCAACCAGCTGCCCGGCTCCCCGCTCCCGCAGGACCCGGAGAAGCACCGGCGCGGCGCCTCCCCGTCCGCGGCCGCCTCGCCCACCCAGGGCGCCACCTCGGCCGCCCCGACCGAGGGCGCCGCCTCCACCCCGGACGCCACCCGCGACACCGGTACGGCGACCGCCGGCACCCCCAGCGAGACCCAGGGCACCGGCCAGGCCCCGCCCCGGCAGTCCACCCCGGCCGACGACAGGCCCAGCAGCAGCTCGGGCCCGACCTCCGGCGGCAGCGCCACCAGCGGCGGCTCCGGCGGTTCCTCCGGTGGTTCCGGCGGCGGCTCGACGGGCGGCTCGGGCGGCGGCTCCGGCGGCTCCACCGACGGCCGGTCCGGCCTCGTGGGCGGCCTGTTGGGGTAACCCGGCCGGTGGGCGGCATCCTGGGCGAGCCCGCCGGCTGACACCCCGCCCGCACGACGAGGCCCCGCTCCCGGTCAGGGAGCGGGGCCTCGTCGTCTGTGCCGTGAGCGGGGTCCGTGCGGTGGGGTCAGCGGCCGAGCGCCGCCAGCTCCTTCGCCGCCTCCGTCAGGTCCTTCGCCGTGTCGATGGCCCGCCAGTACGCGCCCTGCGGGATCGGATAGCCGAACAGCCGCCGCTCCCGCGCCAGCTGCGGGAACGTCGTGCGCTCATGGTCGCCCCGCTCCGGCAGCCGCGCCGCGAACTCGGGGGAGAAGACGTACACACCCGCGTTGATCTCGAACGTCGACGGCGGGGCCTCGATGAAGTCCGTGATGTGACCGAACCCGTCGGTCTGCACGGCGCCCCACGGGATGCGCGGCCGGGCCAGCGCCAGCGTCGCTATGGCGTCCCGCTCGGTGTGGAAGTCGGCCATGTCCCGCAGCGAGAAGCGGGTCCAGATGTCGCCGTTGGTGGCGTACCAGGGCCGGTCGGGGTGCGGCAGCCGGGCCGCGGCGTACCTCAGGCCGCCGCCACGGCCGAGGGGCTCGTTCTCGACGACCGTCGTCACCGACACCGGCAGATCGGCCGTCTCCAGCCACTTCTGCAGCACCTCGGCGAGATGGCCGCAGGAGACGACGACGTCGGTGACGCCCTCCTCGGCGAGCCAGGTGAGCTGATGGCCGATGATCGGCGTCCCCGTCCCGGGGATCTCGACCATCGGCTTGGGCCGGTCGTCGGTGTAGGGACGCAGCCGGGAACCCTGGCCCCCGGCCAGGATCACGGCCTGGGTGGGGCGCTTGGCGGCGGTGGGGTCGGTCATGCCCGCACTGTACGCGCAGAGCCCCCGGGCCCGGCGGGGCGGGGGCTGCTGAGCGTGGATGGGGTGCGGGGAGGCGCCGGACCGCCGCAGGGCGGCTGGGCCGGCTCAGCCGCGGGCCGCCAGCACGCCCGACGCGAACGACGTGTCGCACACCGGGCGGGCGAAGGACTGGGCGCGCGACGGGCCGTACACACGGACCGCGGCGCGGCCCAGGGCGCGGGCGATGGACACGCAGTGCTTCGCCAGCGAGGGACGCTCGTCGACGGCCTGCTGGAGGTGGGTCAGGGCCACGCCCGGGTCCTTCGCCTGCAGCTCGGTCAGCAGCTGGTCGCGCAGCACGTCCTGCGGGGTGCGCGGGGCGGCGTTCTTGCCGTCGGCCGCGGTGGAGACGTCGGTGGCGGCGAGCACCGAGTCGTGGGGGTCCCCCGACCAGTTGACCCGGGTGACCGCGAGGGTCCCGGAGAGCACCAGGACGACGGGCAGGACGAGGGCGAGGGAGCGGCCGATCCGGCGGGCTGGGCCCCGGTGGCCGCGTCGCGTCTGTTGGGTGGTGGAGTGCTTCACGCGAGTGAGGGTAGCGCCCGGTGATGATTTGGCGACATTTAGTCACCGGTTCGGGGGACGGGAAGGCGGCATTTCCGGGGTACGGGGTTGACGTACAGGGCTCGAAACGTCCGCTCTGCCGGGGTATCCGGTGACACGGGAAAGGGCCCCGCACCGGAGTGCGGGGCCCTTCTCGTCAACCGGGGTGCGTCACCGGGTCGCCACGACCTCAGTCGGACAGGCGCGCGCCCGTCGACGTGGAGAACACGTGGGTCTCACCGGAGCGCGGCACGACGTGCAGCGTGCTGCCCTTCTCCGGCACCTCACGGCCGCCGACGCGGACCACGAGGTCCTTGGTCTCGCTGCCGACCTTGGCGGTGCCGTAGACGAACGCGTCGGAGCCCAGCTCCTCGACGACGTTGACGGTGACCGCGACACCCAGGTCGGAGTCGGGGCCGGCCACGTCGAAGTGCTCGGGACGGACGCCGACGGTGACCGTCTTGTCGGTGGTCGCGGACAGGGCGTCCCGGTCGACCGGCACGACGCTGTTGCCGAACTTCACACCGCCGTCGGTGATCGGCACCTCGACCAGGTTCATCGCCGGCGAGCCGATGAAGCCGGCGACGAAGAGGTTCGCGGGCCGGTCGTACATGTTGCGCGGGGTGTCGACCTGCTGGAGCAGACCGTCCTTGAGGACCGCCACGCGGTCGCCCATCGTCAGGGCCTCGACCTGGTCGTGGGTGACGTAGACGGTGGTGATGCCGAGCCGGCGCTGGAGCGAGGCGATCTGCGTACGGGTGCTGACGCGGAGCTTGGCGTCCAGGTTGGACAGCGGCTCGTCCATCAGGAAGACCTGCG
Source organism: Streptomyces griseosporeus (assembly GCF_014656055.1). Taxonomy (GTDB): domain Bacteria; phylum Actinomycetota; class Actinomycetes; order Streptomycetales; family Streptomycetaceae; genus Streptomyces; species Streptomyces griseosporeus. The sequence goes on along the minus strand of NZ_BNBR01000006.1, from coordinate 439,159 downwards.
GCTCCCGCACGATGGCGCGGCCCATGGCGACACGCTGGCGCTGACCACCGGAGAGCGCCTTCGGCTTGCGGTCCAGGTACTCGGTGAGGTCGAGGATCTTCGCGGCCTCCTCGACCTTCTGCCGGATCTCCGCCTTGTTGACGCCGGCGATCTTGAGCGCGAAGCCCATGTTGTCGGCGACCGTCATGTGCGGGTAGAGCGCGTAGTTCTGGAACACCATGGCGATGTCCCGGTCCTTCGGCGGCAGGTGCGTGACGTCGCGGTCACCGATGCGGATCGCGCCACCGTTGACGTCCTCCAGACCGGCGAGCATCCGCAGGGAGGTGGACTTGCCGCAACCGGACGGACCGACCAGGACGAGGAACTCGCCGTCCGCGATCTCGATGTCCAGGGCGTCGACGGCGGGCTTGGTGGAACCCGGGTAGATCCGGGTCGCCTTGTCGAACGTGACAGTGGCCATGGTGAATGGGCCCCCTTCTACCGGCAGGAACGTGCCGGACGATCCGTTGTAGGAAGGTGGTTGGTGTAGTCCACACGCGTGAACTGGGTCAGGACGGTACCTGGCGTCCACCTGGTCTGTCAGCACCTGGACCCCTGTGAACTTCGCGGAAATTTTCGACGGAGCGCCCGGGCGACCTGGGTACACTGCACTGGCGCGCCGCGCCGTACCCGCGCAGGCCTCCTTAGCTCAGCTGGCCAGAGCAACGCACTTGTAATGCGTAGGTCGTCGGTTCGAATCCGACAGGGGGCTCGGGAAAGCCCAGGTCAGAGTGGTTCTGACCTGGGCTTCGTCATGTCCGGGGCCGGGCGGGATCAGGGGCGCAGGCGGCGGCCGGTCTCCAGCCATTCCTTGTCCGGGGCCCTGTCGTTCTCCACGCTCCACAGGGACGTCTGCAGGAGCCGGGCCAGGGTCCAGGCGCGGGCCCGGGCGCGGTCCAGGGCCAGGACGTCCGTCATCGCGTCGAAGCGCCAGCGGACGTCGCCGGGGTCGAAGCGGTTGACGAGGGCGGGCCACAGGTCGAAGCCGGGGTCGCCGGCGAGCGGCTTGGGGTCGATGGCGAGCCAGGGGGCGCGGGGGGCGCCGAGGACGTTCTCGTCGTGCAGGTCCCAGTGCAGGAGGCGGTCGCCGGGGGTGTCGGCGACCTCGCGGACGGCGGCGGCGCAGTCGGCGAGGAGGCGGCGGGTGGCCGGGTCGGGGATGCGGGGGAGGGCGCGCGGGGTGCGTTCCAGCAGGTCCCGTGCCACGTCGCCGAGGGTGCGGCGCAGGTCCGGTGGGGCCGGGTGGGCCGTGAGGTGGGCGAGGAGCCCGGCGATGACGAGGACGACGCGGTGGTCGTCGGGGTCGTGGGCGAGCCGGCGGGCCGTATCGAGGCGTTCGAGGAGCAGGGTGCCGGTGGCCGGGTCGTGGTCGAGGAGGCGTACGGCGCCGTCGCCGGCCCAGGCGCGCAGGGCTGTCGGCTCGCCCTCCGTCTCCTCGTCGCGGATCTGCAGCTTGAGCGCGGCCGGGGTGCCGTCGGCGCGGGTGACGGGCAGGACGAGGGCGCACCGGCCGTGCATCGGGGGGCCGTCGGGGCGCAGGTCCCAGCGGTCGAGGTGGCCGGCGGCCAGGCGGGGCAGGGCGGTGAGGAAGGCGCGGCCTTCGGGGCCGTGGAAGTGTGTCAGCGACGCGGCGAGGGCCGCCGGGATGTCGGTCACGCGGGCGACCCTACCGGCGTGCGTGAATCGGTTCATGTGGATTTCGCGCGGGCTGCGGCGGGTGTGGGGGTATGTGCGGGACGCCCCGGGGACGTACCTGTGGCTGGGCGTGCTGTTCCTGACCACCGTGGCGCTGCACCACATGTCGCCGGAGTTCGAGCAGGAGTTCCTGCGGGCGCGGTCGACGAACCTTCGGGAGCTGTCGAGCGACCCGGTGCGGGTGCTCATCGCGAGCGCGATGTGGATCGAGGGCGGGCGGTGGGTGCCGTACGCGGTGCTGTACAGCGTGTTCCACGCGCAGGCGGAGCGGTGGCTGGGGACGGTGCGCTGGCTGGCGGTGTGCGGGGTGGCGCACGTGGGCGCGACGCTGGTCAGTCAGGGGGCGCTGCTGTGGGCGATCCGGGCGGGGGTGGCGCCGGGGTCGGCGGTGGACGCGATGGACGTGGGGGTGAGTTACGCGCTGGCGGGGGTGGTGGGCGTGCTGGTGTACCGGATCCCGGGGACGGCGTGGCGGTACGGGTATCTGCTCGCCGTTCTCGCGGTGTACGGGGTGCCGCTCGCGCTGGGGCCGACGTTCACCGATCTCGGGCACGGGGTGGGCCTGCTGACCGGGCTGGCGTGCCGTCCGCTGGTGCGCGGGCGGCCCGGAAAAACACGGAATCCGAAGGAGACAGCGGCGGTCGGCAGCGATTAACGTCCCTGGCCATGACCAGCACTGTCGTGAACGGCGGCATCTCCTTCTGGTACGCGGACGACGGCCTTCCGGCCGCGCGGGAGCCGCTGCCGGGTGACGCGACGGCCGATGTGGTGATCGTCGGGGGCGGGTACACGGGGCTGTGGACCGCCTACTACCTGAAGAAGGCGGCACCCTTCCTGCGGATCACCGTCCTGGAGCAGAAGTTCTGCGGGTACGGCGCCTCGGGACGCAACGGCGGCTGGCTCTACAACGGCATCGCGGGCCGCGACCGGTACGCGAAGCTGTACGGCCGTGACGCCGCCGTACGGCTGCAGAAGGCGATGAACGACACCGTCGCGGAGGTCGTGCGGGCCGCCGCCGAGGAGGGCATCGATGCGGACATCGTGCGCGGCGGTGTGCTGGAGGTGGCACGGACGCCGGCGCAGCTGGCGCGGCTGAGGGCCTTCCACGAGCAGGAGCTGTCGTACGGCGAGAAGGACCGTGAGCTGTACGGCGCCCGGGAGACCGCCGAGCGGATCCGGGTGGCCGACGCGGTGGGGTCGGCGTGGACGCCGCACGGGGCGCGGGTGCATCCGGTGAAGCTGGTCAAGGGGCTCGCGGCGGCGGTCGAGGCGCTGGGCGTGACGGTCCACGAGTCGACGCCGGTGACGGAGATCCGGCCGGGGCACGCGGTGACGCCGTACGGGACGGTCCGGGCGTCGTACGTGCTGCGCTGCACGGAGGGGTTCACGGCGTCGCTGAAGGGGCAGCGGCGGACGTGGCTGCCGATGAACTCGTCGATGGTGGCGACCGAGCCGCTGAGCGAGGAGCAGTGGGCGGCGATCGGCTGGGCGGGCCGGGAGACGCTGGGGGACATGGCGCACGCCTACATGTACGCGCAGCGCACCGCCGACGGCCGGATCGCGCTGGGTGGGCGCGGGGTGCCGTACCGGTTCGGCTCGCGCACGGACAACGACGGGCGGACGCAGCGGGAGACGGTGGAGGCGCTGCGCGGCATCCTCGTCGACTTCTTTCCCGCGCTGGCCGGGGTGCGGATCGCGCACGCGTGGTCGGGGGTGCTGGGGGTGCCGCGGGACTGGTGCGCGTCGGTCACGCTGGACCGTGCGACGGGGCTGGGCTGGGCCGGCGGGTACGTCGGTTCGGGTGTCGCCACCGCCAATCTGGCCGGGCGGACGCTGTGCGACCTGGTGCAGCAGGACTCCGGTCAGGCGGGCGCCACGGACCTGACCGGGCTGCCGTGGGTGGGACACCGGGTGCGCAAGTGGGAGCCGGAGCCGCTGCGCTGGCTGGGTGTGCACGGCATGTACGCGACGTACCGGTCGGCGGACCGGCGGGAGCGGGTGTCGCACAGCATGGCCCCGTCCCGGCTGGCGCGGCTGGCGGACCGGGTGGCGGGGCGGCACTGACACCTGGTGGTCTACGGCTCCAGGACGACCTTGCGCGGGTACGGCTCCAGGCGTCCTCGTCGGGCTTACGGCTCCAGGACGACCTTGCCGGTGGTGCGGCGGGTCTCCAGGGCGCGGTGGGCGGCCGCCGCTTCGGCGAGCGGGAAGCGGTGGACGGCGGGGGTGAGGCGGCCCTCGGCGGCTTCGGTGAGGGCGCGCAGTTCGAGGGTGCGCAGGGGGTCGGGGCCGCCGGCGCGGGCGAGCATGGCGGGGCCGAGGACGGACTGGGACACGCCGTCGAGGTGGTAGCCCGTGCCGTCGCGGAGGCCTTCGGACGACCAGCCGAAGACGAGATGCCGGCCGCCGGGGGCGAGCAGGCCGACCAGGGCGCGGGCGGTGTCGCCGCCGACGCCGTCGAAGACGACGGTGGCACGGGGTCCGCCGAGGTAGGCGCGGACCTTGCCGGGCCAGTCGGGGTCGGTGTAGTCGACGGCGAGGTCGGCGCCGTTGGCCTGGACGCGTGCGGTCTTCTCCGGGCCGCCGGCGAGGCCGACGACGGTGGCGCCGGCGTTCTTGGCGTACTGCACGAGGAGGGTGCCGATGCCGCCGGCGGCGGCCGGGACGAGGGCGACGGCGCCGGGGCCGAGGTCGGCGAACTGGAGGATGCCGAGGGCGGTGCGGCCGGTGCCGATCATGGCGACGGCCCGCGCGGCGTCGAGGCCCGCCGGGATCCTGTGCAGGCGGGCGGCGTCGGTGACGGCGAGTTCGGCGTAACCGCCGGGGGCGAAGCCGAGGTGGGCGACGACGTGCCGGCCGAGCCAGGCGGGGTCGGTGCCCTCACCGAGGGCGTCGACGGTGCCGGCGACCTCGCGGCCGGGGATCGTGGGCAGGGTGGGCAGTTCGGGGGCGGGGCCGCGCATGCCCTCGCGCAGGGCGGTGTCGAGGAGGTGGACGCCGGCCGCGGCGACCTTGACACGGACCTGGCCGGGGGCGGGGCGGGGGTCGTCGACCTCCTCGTGGATGAGGTTCTCGGCCGGGCCGAAGGCGTGCAGACGGATGGCGCGCATGGGGTCCCCCTCTGGGTTGTGTGGGTCGGCCCGGGTTCTCGTGGGTCGGCGCGCCCCACTGTTCAACCTCAAGCGCGCTTGAGGTCAAGGGCGTTGCGGCCGAGGGCGAGGGAGACGGCGGTCAGGGCGCTGTTGAAGGAGACCTCGGAGAGGACGCCGGGGGCGGCGACCTGGTCGCCGGCGAGGTAGACGCCGTCACCGCGGTCGATCGCGGGTCGGTCGCGCCAGCTGGTGCCGGGGAGGTCGACGGCGCCGGTGCGGCCGTTGGCGGTGGCCTCGCGGCGCCAGGTGACGCGCTCGCGCCAGCCGGGGAAGGCCAGGTCGAGCAGGTCCTCGGCGCGGGCGGTGCCGTCGGCGCGGGTCTCGTGCGGGGCGAGGGGGATCTGGCCCTGGACGAGCTGCTCGCCGGCCGGGGCGAGGGTGCGGTCCTGCGCGGTGAAGCGCTCCAGCCAGCCGGGGGAGTCGAGGTCGGAGACGGCGAAGGCGTCGCCGCGGCGGGTGCGGACGGCGAGGTCGATGAGGGCGGTTCGGCCGCTCGGCCAGGTCAGGGAGTCGTCGGCGAGGAGGCGCCGGGCGGCGTCGAGGGAGGTGGCGACGACGACGGGGGTGTCGGTGGGGAGGGTGTCGACGCGGGACAGGGTCTCCATACGGACGCCGAGGTTCCAGGCGCGGGCGGCCATCCGGTCGATGACGGTGGCCCAGCCGCCGCGCGGGTAGTGCGCCTCGGGGGGCAGCTTGGTGGCGCGGCGCAGGCGTTCCTGCACGAAGGCGGCGGACAGGGCGCCGGGGTCGTGGTGGAAGAGCGCGACGGCCGAGTAGTTCGCGGCGGCGCGGGCGGCCTCCTCGCCGGCGACGCCGGTGGCCCAGGTGAGGAAGTCGGTGTCGACGGGGGCGTGGCGGATGCCGGGGCGCAGCAGCTTGAGCAGCGCGAAGGGCGGGGTGCGGCGCAGGACGCCCTTGTGACGCAGCCGCAGCCGGGCGGCCTCCAGGGGCGGCAGCGGGGCCAGCGGCCCGATGAGGTCGCGCTGCCGCAGCCAGGACCAGTGGGGGCCGCCGCTGTAGAGGGCGTGGGGGCCGTCGTTGGTCCGGTACGGCCCGTCGGCGGTGCGGGCCCGGCCGCCGAGGGTGTGGTGGGCTTCGAAGACGGTGACCTTGGCGCCGGCCTCGGCGGCGGTGATGGCCGCGGTGAGTCCGGCGAAGCCGCCGCCGATGACGGTGAGGCGGTGGGCGGGGCGGGGGTGGCGCATGTCGGTGGTCCTCCTCGCGGGTGCGCGGCTTTCACGAGTACGACCGGATACGGCGCCGAAATGTGACACGGGCGGGGTTTGCGCAGGTCAGGGCGATTGTCAGTGGCGGGGTGCAGCATGGGGCCATGGCAGGCGGGCGCGAGGGCGCGGGTGCGAGGACAGGGGCGGAGCCGGGTGCGGGGGCCGGTGCGAAGAGGGGTGCGCGGACGGGCGCGAGAGCGGGGGTGGGCACGGGTGTGAGGCCGGGTGTGAAGGCGGCGCGGCGGCCCGAGGTGCGCCTGCCGGAGCTGCGGGGGTTCCGCGGGGGCGGCCTGGAGCCGGACGGGGACTACGACGGGCTGGAGTTCCGGGACGCGGACCTGGGCGGGCAGGACGGGGCGGGGGCCCGGTTCATGGACTGCCGGCTGGCGGGGTGCGCGCTGGACGAGACGCGGCTGCGGCACGCGCGTGTGCTGGACTCGGTGCTGACGGGCGTGCGCGGGGTGGGCACGGACCTGGCGGAGGCGACGCTCAGGGACGTGGAGCTGCTCGACGCCCGGCTGGGTGGGACGCAGCTGCACGGGGCGGTGCTGGAGCGGGTCCTGGTCCGCGGCGGCAAGATCGACTACCTGAACCTGCGCAGGGCCCGCCTGAGAGACGTCGTCTTCGAGTCCTGCGTGCTGGTCGAGCCGGACTTCGCGGGGGCCCGCCTGGAGCGGGTCGCGTTCGTGGACTGCGCCGTGAAGTCCGCCGACTTCGGCACGGCCGCGCTGACCGACGTGGACCTGCGCGGCGCGGCCCCCCTGGAGATCACCCGCGGCCTGGACCGCCTGTCCGGCGCGGTGATCAGCACGGGACAGCTGCTGGACCTGGCCCCGCTGCTGGCGGGCGAGCTGGGCATCAGGGTGGAGGACTGACGGTGGGGGCGTTCTACGGGAACGTGCTGGTGGCCAGGGCGTGCGCGGAGGTGCTGCCGCTGCTGGCCGGGGAGGACTTCCACGGGTACGCGGTACCGGCGGGCGCGGAGCACACGGTGCTGTACCTGGACCCGGAGACGTCCTGCCCCGACCTGGCCGCCCCGCTGAGCCGGCTGCTGCGGGCGCCCGCGCTCGGCATGTTCCTGTACGACTCCGACGTGCTGGTGATGGGGGTGTGCGACGACGGCGAGGTGCTCGTCCACTACGACTCGTGTCCCGGCTATTTCGACGACGACCCGGTGCCGGAGGAGGACGGCGACCACGACGAGGAGGCGGCCTTCGTGTGGCCGGAACCGGTCGGGGTGGACCCGGACGCCTTCCTGCGGCTGGCCGCCGGGCCCGTGGACCGGCAGCGGCTGCTGTCCGCGCTGCGGGGTGTGCCGCTCGACCCGGACGACGGCGAGGACGGCCGGTACGTGTTCGCGGAGGCCCAGCACGCGGAGGTGATGGCCTGCCTCGGCCTGGACCCGGCGCGCCTGGCCTACGGATACGACGAGATCGGCAAGGGGAGGCTGCCCCGGGGAGTGGTGCCCTGGGACCTGGTGCTGGTGGGGCCGGCGCGGTGGCCGGCCGCTCAGGGCTGAGCGGGCGTCACGGCAGGCGGGGGAAGGTGGCCTGGAGGGTCCAGATGGCCGGGTTCTCCGCCAGGTCCTCGTGCAGGTCGCACAGGTCGGCGATCAGATCGTGGAGGAAATCCCGGGCCTCGCGGCGCAGTTCGGCGTGGGAGAAGGTGAGCGGGGGTTCCTCGGCCGGCATCCAGTCGGACTCGATGTCGACCCAGCCGAAGCGGCGCTCGAAGAGCAGGCGGTCGGTGGACTCGGTGAAGTCCAGCTCCGCGTGCTGGGGGCGGGAGGCACGGGAGCCCGCCGGGTCCCGGTCGAGCCGCTCGACGATGTCGCACAGCGCCCACGCGAAGTCCAGCACGGGCACCCATCCCCAGGCTGTGGACAGTTCCCGGTCGGCCTCCGTGTCCGCGAGGTAGACGTCGCCGCAGAACAGGTCGTGGCGCAGGGCGTGGACGTCCGCGCGCCGGTAGTCCGTCTGGGGCGGGTCCGGGAAGCGGGTGGAGAGGGCGTAGCCGATGTCGAGCACGGGGGAAATGGTGTCATGCCCGCATAGGATCACGGTCGTGTCCCGATTCGCGCCCGTTGTCCCCGCCGCCCTGCTCGCCCTCGCCCTGACCGCGTGCAGCGCCGGAGGCGGCGGCGGGGTGCACGGAACACCGGGCGGCGCCGGCGTGCGCGACCCGTACTTCGCGAAGGCCGGCAACGGCGGCTACGACGTCGGCCACTACGACCTGCGGCTGTCCTACGACCCGGCCCGCCGCCACCTCACCGGCACCGCGCAGCTCACCGCCCGCGCCACCAAGGACCTTTCCGCGTTCGACCTGGACCTCACGGGCCTGACCGTCGAAGAGGTCACCGTCGAGGGCCGCCCCGCCCGCTTCAGCCGCGCCGGCCAGGAACTCACCGTCCGCCCCCGCGAGGACCTCGACCGCGGCGAGACCTTCCAGGTCACCGTCCGCTACGCGGGCACCCCGCAGACCGTCACCGACGCCGACGGCTCCAAGGAGGGCTGGCTGCCGACCGCCGACGGCGCGCTCGCGCTGGGCGAGCCGACCGGGTCGATGGCCTGGTACCCGGGCAACCACCACCCCTCCGACAAGGCGTCGTACGACATCACCGTCACCGTCCCCGACGGGCTGACGGCCGTGTCCAACGGGGAGCTGCGCGACCGGACGTCGAGCGGCGGCCGCACCACCTTCGCCTGGCACACCGGCGAGCCCATGGCGAGCTATCTCGCCACCCTCGCCATCGGCCGCTTCGAGGTCACCACCCCCACGGTCGGCGAGCGGCACCTGCCGGCGTATGTCGCCGTGGACCCCGTCAGCGCCGCCGCCAGCAGGAAGGTGCTGGCCCAGCTGCCGGAGATCATGGACTGGCTGGAGACCAATTTCGGCCCGTACCCGTTCTCCTCCACCGGCGTGATCGTCGACCGCGAGGAGGACGCCGACTACGCCCTGGAGACGCAGAACCGGCCCGTCTTCCCCGGCCCCACCGACACCTTCACCCTGGTGCACGAGCTGGCCCACCAGTGGTACGGCGACTCCGTCACGCCGAAGACCTGGCGGGACATGTGGCTGAACGAGTCCTTCGCGACGTACGCGGAGTGGCTGTGGGGCGAGGACCACGGCGGCGACACCGCCGAGGAGACCTTCCGGGAGCTGTACGACCACGGCGTGGAGGCGTACGCGGACCTGTGGGACTTCCCGCCGGCCGAGCCGAGCGGCGCCGCGCACATCTCCGCCCACCCGGTCTACGAGCGCGGCGCGATGGTCCTGCACAAGATCCGGCAGGCCGTCGGCGACGACGCCTTCTACGACCTCGTGCAGGGCTGGGCCGCCGCCCACCGGCACGGCAACGTCTCCACCGCCGACTTCACCGCCTTCGTCGAGAAGCAGGCCCCGGACGTGGACTTCAGCGGCATCTGGAAGGACTGGCTGTACGGCGACGGAAAGCCGGACCGCCCCTGAAGACGGAAGGCCGGACCGCCCCCCAGGAGGGACGGCCCGGCCGACCGTCGCGAGACGACGTCAGTTGACGTTGACGGCCTTCCAGGCCGCCGCCACCGCGTTGTACTCGGCGCTGCCGGACCCGTACAGGGCCGCGGCGGCCTGCAGGGTGCCGGCGCGGGCGCCCGCGTAGTCCGTGGTGGAGGTGAAGTACGTGGTCAGGGCCTTGTACCAGATCTGGTAGGCCTTGTCCCGGCCGATGCCGGTGACCGTGGAGCCGTCGTAGGTGGGCGAGTTGTAGCTGACGCCGTTGATCGTCTTCGCGCCGCTGCCCTCGGACAGCAGGTAGAAGAAGTGGTTCGCCACGCCCGACGAGTAGTGCACGTCGAGGCGGCCGACGCCGGAGGACCAGTAGTCGGCGGAGCTGCCGTCCTTGCTGGGCTTGTCCATGTACCGCAGCGGGGTGCCGTTGCCGCGGAGGTCGATCTTCTCACCGATCAGGTAGTCGCCCTGGTCGGCGGAGTTGTTGGCGAAGAACTCCACCGAGGTGCCGAAGATGTCGGAGGTGGCCTCGTTCAGACCGCCGGACTCGCGGCGGTAGTTGAGGCCGGCGGTGGCCGCGGTCAGACCGTGGCTCATCTCGTGGCCCGCCACGTCGAGCGAGGTCAGCGGCTTGGCGTTGTTCGCGCCGTCGCCGTACGTCATGCAGAAGCAGGAGTCCGACCAGAACGCGTTGTTGTACGCGTTGCCGTAGTGGACGCGGGAGTAGGCGGCCTTGCCGTCACCGGCGATACCGCTGCGGTTGAAGGCGGACTTGTAGAAGTCCCACGTCACCTGGGCGCCGTAGGCGGCGTCGACGGCGGCGGTCTGGCGGTTGGTGACCGTGCCGTTGCCCCAGACGTCGTCGGCGTCGTGGAAGAGGGTGCCGGTGCCGGTGGTACCGCCGTTGAGGTCGTACGTCTTGTGGCCGCCGCGGCCGCCGTCGATCAGGTCGAAGCCGCCGGAGGCGGAGGCGGTGGTGCCGAGGGTGACCGTGCCGCTGTACTGGCTGGTGCCGGTGCCGGTCTCGATCGCCTCGAAGGAGTACAGCTCCTTGCCGGAGGTGGCGTCGGTGATGACGTGCAGCTCGCTCGGGGTGCCGTCGTGCTGCAGGCCGGTGACGACGGTCTCCCAGGCCAGGACCGGCTTGGCGCCGGCGGCCCAGATCACCTTGCGGGCGCCGGAGGCGGCGGCGGAGGCGCTGTCGGCGGCCTTGAGGGCGCCCGCCTTGGCGGTGGCGGCGGGGACGGCGGCGTCCGTGGACGCCACGGTTATGCGCGCGCCGGTCGCCTTGGTGACGCCCTTCAGGGCGCCGCCCTTGACGTGGGTGACCAGGTCGCCGCCGAGGACGGGCAGGCCGGCATAGGTGCGCTCGTAGCGGGTGTGCACCGTGCCGTCGGCGTCCTTGACGACGTCCCGGACGACGAGCTTCTCCGCGCTGCCGAGCCCGAGTTGACGGGCGGCGGCGGGCGCGGCGTCCTGCGCCGTCTGCAGCGCGGCGGCGCGGGCCGAGGGGGAGAGGGTGAGGGCGGTGGCGGACGCGGGGGCCGTGCTGCTCTGCTCGGGGGCCGCGGTGGCGGAGCCGTTCTGCAGGGCGAGGACCACCATCGCCGCCGAGCCGATCAGGGCGGCGGCGCGGAGCGTGGTGGTGCGGGTGGCGCGGGACTGCTGTCTCACTCGGTCTCCTGGGGTCGCTGGCCTCGTGGTTGAGGCACAGGTGGGGCACAGAGTTAGCGGCGAGTGAGGAGAGGGTGACACCTGCCACTGTCGTTTGACAGGGCGCAGTCAAGATTTTACGTGTTCGTATCCGAAAGACGGTGGTGCGGATCCGGTATGCGGACGACCTGTGGAGGGGTCAATTCCCTTTCTCTACAGCGCTGTTGGGGCGTGGAATGTCACCCCTCCCGGAATGCGCCCGGTGCGGGCAGCGGCTTGCGCAGCACGACGCAGGGACGGTCCAGTTGGCGGTCGCGGCGGTGGCCGATCACCTCGTACCCGAGGGAGGTCCAGAAGGCGAGCGCCCTGGGGTTGTTCTCCAGCACGGCGAGGCGTACGGCGGACCGGCCGGCGGCGCGGAACCGGTCCTCCACGGCGGCGGCGAGCCGGCGGCCGTACCCGCGCCGGTGGGTGCCCGCGTCCACCATCAGCAGGCCGATCCACGGATCGGGATCGGCGGGGTCGGGGTGGCGGGCGAGCGTGACGGCCACGCCGACGAGCCGGCCCTCCGAACGGGCCAGCAGCACCTCCGCGTCCGGGTGCGCCAGGTCGTCCGCGAGCGCCGCCGCGACCTGCTCCTCCCGGACGTCGTCCGGATCGGGGAAGTCGCCGCTGAGGGCGTGGAAGTCGCGGTTCGACGCGTACAGCGCGGTCAGCTCGGCGAGGAGCGGGGCGGGGACACCGCCGTCAGGGCCGGTGACAAGAGGCTCGATGATCACGCCAGGACGCTAGCGCGTGCCCCTGACGCGAGGCGGCCCGGAGCCCCCGGCGTTCTGCGACGGACGATGGCCGGGGGCTGCCGTGAACGGGCGGCGGTGTGCCGCGCGTCAGACGTTGACGCCGAAGTCCTGGGCGATGCCGACCAGGCCCGAGGCGTAACCCTGGCCGACGGCGCGGAACTTCCACTCGGCGCCGTTGCGGTACAGCTCGCCGAAGACCATGGCCGTCTCCGTGGCGGCGTCCTCCGACAGGTCGTACCGCGCGATCTCGGCGCCGCCCGCCTGGTTGATGATGCGGATGTAGGCGTTGCGGACCTGGCCGAAGTTCTGCGAGCGGTTCTCCGCGTCGTAGATGGAGACCGGGAAGACGATCTTGTCGATGTCGGCCGGCAGGGCCGCCAGGTTGACGTTGATCGCCTCGTCGTCGCCGGCGCCCTCACCCGTGCGGTTGTCGCCGGTGTGGACGATCGTGTTGTCCGGGGTCTGCTTGTTGTTGAAGAACACGAAGTGGGCGTCCGAGTAGACCTTGCCCTGCGCGTTGACCGCGATCGCCGACGCGTCGAGGTCGAAGTCGGTGCCCGTGGTGGTGCGGACGTCCCAGCCCAGGCCCACGGTGACAGCGGTCAGGCCCGGAGCCTCCTTGGTGAGCGAGACGTTGCCACCCTTGGACAGGCTTACAGCCATGGGGAGTCCTTTCCCTCGTGATGCTTACGGCATGAAGCTACAGCTACCGGTATGAACGCAGAGAGCCCCACCAAAGGTTCCGGCGTCCTTTACTTTCTTTACCGAGCCGCCGGGGCTCCCGCTCGCGCGATATTCGCGTGACGTGAACCGGACACGGGCGGGAACATGGACGGCATGTCCGGTCCCTATCTCATCCGCGGTTCCGTCGCGCTCCCCGAGGCCGAGCTGCTGTGGCGCTTCTCGCGGTCCTCGGGGCCCGGCGGACAGCACGTCAACACCACCGACTCCCAGGTCGAGCTGCGCTTCGACCTGGCCGGCACCGAGGCCCTGCCCGAGGTCTGGAAGCGGCGCGCCCTGGAGCGCCTAGCGCCACGCCTCGTGGACGGGGTGATCTCCGTACGGGCCTCCGAGCACCGCTCGCAGTGGCGCAACCGCGAGACCGCCGCCGTACGCCTCGCGGCGCTGCTCGCCGAGGCGACCGCCCCGCCGCCGAAGCCGCGCAAGCCGACCCGGATCCCGCGCGGGATCAACGAACGGCGGCTGCGGACGAAGAAGCAGCGGGCCGAGGTGAAGCGGGGCCGCTCGGGCCGCGACTGGACCTGACGGACCCGCCCTGTCACATCTCCCCCCTCCCCTCCGTCATCCGTACGACACTGGGACGACCGAGGGACTGTGACAGATGACGAACGACCCGTCCGAGGCCGGTGACGACTTCCTCGCCCGGCAGTTCGAGGCGCACCGGGGACGGCTGCGGGCCGTCGCCTACCGGATGCTCGGCTCCACCGCCGAGGCCGACGACGCGGTGCAGGAGGCGTGGCTCCGGCTCGGCCGGTCCGGTGCCGGGCAGATCGACAACCTCGCGGGCTGGCTGACCACCGTCGTCGGCCGGATCTGCCTCGACATTCTCCGCTCGCGCCGCTCCCGCGCCGAGGAACCCCTCGACGACACGCCCCTGTCGGCGGGCGGCGCGGGCCCCGAGCAGGACGCGCTGCTCGCGGACTCCGTCGGCGTCGCGCTGCTCGTCGTCCTGGACACGCTCACGCCGGCCGAGCGGCTGGCGTTCGTGCTGCACGATCTGTTCGGGGTGCCGTTCGAGGAGGTCGCGGCGATCGTGGGCCGCAGCCCGGCGGCTGCCCGGCAACTGGCCAGCCGGGCGCGGCGGCGGGTGCAGGGCGCGCCGGAGCCGGAGGCCGACCTGGCGCTGCAGCGGCAGATCGTGGACGCGTTCCTCAGCGCGGCGCGGGAGGGGGACTTCGACGGGCTGCTGCGGGTGCTGGACCCGGACGTGGTGGCGCGGACCGAGTCCGGGGTGAGCGCGGGGGCGCGGACGGTGGCCTCCGGCGCGATGACGTACGCCCGCTTCGGCCCCGAGGGTACGGCCGCGCTCATCGACGGCGTCCCCGGAGTGGCGGTCCTCTCCGAGGGCCGCCCGGTACGGGCCCTGTCCTTCACGTTCGTCCGCGACCGCATCGCGGTGATCGACATCGCACTGACACCGGAACGGGTGGCTGCGCTGGACATCCGGCTGCAGTGAGCTGCGCGGGCCTGGGTCTACGGCGTCCCCAGGCCCCCAAAGTCATCGCCCCGGCGCTGGTGCGGGCCGGGGGTGGGTGGCGCAGCCCGGCGCTGACGGGGTGCCGCTGCGCCCACCCGTGCCGCCCCAGCGGCACGACTGCCCGCAGCTAGGCGGACTGACGGCCGCTGCCGGGTGGGCGCCGGCCCAGCGGTGCGGCCGCCCGCGGCTAAGTCGGCGAGAGCGACCCAGCGGGGCGGCTTCCCGCTACCCCAGCGGGGCGGCCCCGCTGCCGCAGCCAGGGCGGCCGGTAGACGCGTACGGCGAGAAGGGGACGTGTCGGGGGGTGTCCGCCCGCAGCGGGCGCCGGAAAGAGAGGGTGCCAATTTGACCGTACCCAGCGGCGCACCGAGGACGGATACCCCCCGGCGCGGCCCCGACCCCACCACGGGCCGTAGGCGCTACAGCGACCACCCACGGACAGAAACGGGCCGCCGCAGGCATTCAGGGGCGCGGGGAACTGCGCGACCAGCCCCCACCGGCCCGCACACAGGTAACCGCCTCACCCCAGCTGCCGGTACCGCCCCCGGAAATACATCAGCGGCCCACCCTCCGCACTCGGCACCCGCGCAGACAGCACCCGCCCGATGACCAGCGTGTGGTCACCCGCCGCCACCCGCTGCTCCGTCCGGCACTCCAGCGTCGCCAGCGCCCCGCCCACCAGCGGCGCCCCGCTCACCTCACCCCGCACATACGGGATGTCCTCGAACAGCAGCCGGTCGCTGATCCGCCCCTTCATCGCGAACCGCCCCGCGACATGCCGCTGGCTCTCGGTCAGTACGGACACCGCCCACAGCGGCTGCTCCGCGAGCAGGTCGTCCATGCGGGACCCCTCCCGCAGGCTGACCAGTACCAGCGGCGGATCCAGCGAGACGGACAGGAACGCGGTGGCCGTCATGCCGACGTCCTCACCACCGGGCGCGCTCGGGTCGTCGGGGTCGAGCGGCGGCTCCTGCGCGGTCACCAGGACCACGCCGGCGGCCAGCCGGGACATGGCGGCACGGAACTCGTCGGCGGTCACCCCCTCAGCATGCCCGGCGGGAGCGGGGACGGTGGGGACGGGCAGGGCGGCGGCACGGGAGCTGTTCAACACGCCGGAAACGCTAGTCTCCGCTCGACGGCCCCCGCATCGGTCCCCCGCCCGACCCGGCCTAAGCGACACGACCTAGGTCCACCACCCCCGCATGCCGCATACTCGCAAAGGGTGTGTTCATGAGACGCACAGGAAAAACGCAGAAACTGCACCCAATTGTTCACGTTCTGCTGTGACTTGAGTCACAAGGGCCATTAATTGTTGACCCTGTGTACCGAGTGGGCAGCGCGCTGTGATTCAGTGGCGGAGACCGCTGGAAGTACACCGCACCGCACACCGCACACGGCACACCGCACCGCACATCACACGGCAACGACAGTACGCCGTACACAACCCTTGATTCGCTGCGAGGTCTCGGGGGGAGGGCGAGCATGGAGACCGAGTCGGAGCCCTACGTCCGTCTTGCGTCCCTGCGACAGCTGCACCAGGTCATGGCGGACATGAACACCGCACGCAGCCTGGCCGACACACTGCAGACCGTCGCGGACGGCGTCGTCACCGCCCTCGGGTACGAGCTGGCGTGCGTGAACCTCGTCCGCCCCGACGGCGACCTCGTCGTCGCCGCCTTCGCCGGGAACGCCGCCGCGGAGGCCCTCATCACCGGCCGCGTCGGCTCCCGCGAGTCCTGGGAGCGGCGGCTGAGCATGGGCGAGATGTGGGGCGACCTGGTGTTCATCCCGCACACCGAGGGCTGGGTCCTCGACGACGACGACGTCCCGCAGTGGTACACCGACGGCCCCGCGCCCCGCTTCGACGACGAGTGGCACCCGGCCGACCGCCTCTTCGCCCCGATGTACGCGCCCGGCGGCCAGGGCAACCCGCGCGGCGAGCTGCTCGGCGTGCTCTCCGTGGACCGCCCGCGCAACGGCCGCCGCCCCGGCGCCTGGGGCCGCGAGGCTCTGCAGATGTACGCGTTCCAGGCGGCCATCGCCATCAGCAACGCCCGCCTGCGCTCCAACATGCAGCGCGCCCTGGTTCGCCTGGAGCGCGAGCAGCAGGCGCTGCGGGCCAGCGAGGAAAGCTTCCGGCAGGCCTTCGAGTACGCCCCCTCCGGCATGGCCATCGCCGAGATGGGCGGCGAGCAGCACGGCCGGATCCTGCGCACCAACGACGCGCTGTGCCGTCTGCTCGGCCGTCCGGCCAGCGCCATGCGCCGCTACTCCTTCTCCGACCTGGTCCACCCGGAGGACATAGGCACCCTGCTGCGCACCTCCGCCGAGGGCGGCCGGGCGGAGCTGCGGCTCGGCCGCCGCGACGGCAGCTACGTCTGGGTGAGCCTGCGCAACTCCGTCGTCGCCGACACCGCCGACGGCCCCCGCTTCCTCCTCACCCACGTCGAGGACATAGAGGAGCGCAAGCGCCGCGAGCTCCAGCTCGCCCACCGTGCCTCCCACGACTCCCTGACCGGGCTGCCGAACTCCGCCGAGCTGCGCGCCCGCCTCTCGGCCCGCCTGTGCCGGCGGCCGCAGTCCGCGCACCCCGCCGAGGTGGACGCGTACGAGTCGTACGACTCCGCGTACACCCACCCCGCCGTCTACGACGCCAACGGCCACGGCTTCGACTTCCGGCCGGGCGCGGAGCCGTACGACGCCTACGACCACCATGTGCACACCGTCGCCCCCGAGGGCGACCGGGACGACGGCACGAAGGGGCTCGCGGTCCTCTTCTGCGACCTCGACGGCTTCAAGTCGATCAACGACCGGTTCGGCCACAACGCGGGCGACGCGGTCCTCATCGAGGTCGCGCGCCGGCTCTCGCGCGGGGTGCGGGACGGCGACACGGTCGCGCGGCTCGGCGGCGACGAGTTCGTCATCCTCGCCGACGGGCTCGGCCGGGCCGACGCGCAGGACCTCGCCGTACGCCTGCGCAACGAGATCATCCAGCCGATCCGCGCCGAGGGCCGGGCCGTCCGGGTGGGCGCCAGTTTCGGCATCGGGTGGGCGCACTGCGGCATGACGGCCGACGAGGTGCTCAAGTCAGCCGACGAACGTATGTACGTCGAGAAACGATCTCGTCCCAAACAGCACAGGCGTGCGGGATGAAGCGCAGGTCAGGGCATCGGTGCGGGCTGAGTCACCCGTTTGGGGCTTGAGAAACGGGTAGGCTCGCCCTCTGCGACACACGACGAGCCACGAGACGCGACAAGACGCGACACCGCGACGTACGACCGCATCCGCCCCGCACCTGTTGAGGAGTACGAAGGGATGACGCCCGGCAACAACGGCCCTGGCACGCCTGAGGACGACGACCCGTTCGGTTACCTCTACGCCGACGGCCAGGCCAGGGGAGCGCAGCCGCCCTCCGGTGGTTACGGCTACCCCAACTCGGTCAGCCGGGTCCGCACGGTCGGGGAGCGGCAGTACGGCCAGCAGCAGCCCACCGCGCCCTACGGCCAGGTCCCGCCGCAGCAGGGCGCGTACGGCAGGCCGAACCCGCACTACGCCGCCCCCGAGACGCTGCCCGGCGGCGGCGCCCCCACCGCCCCACAGCAGCCGGCCCGTGGCGGCTCCGGCCGGGGCCGCGGCCCCAACACCAAGGGCCTGCTGATCGGCGCGGTCGCCGTGGTCGCGGCGGTGGTCATCGGCATCGGCGTGGCCATGATGAACGGCTCCGACGACAAGAAGACCGACACCGACGCGGGCCCGACCCCCACCCAGTCCCAGCCCACCGAACCGAGCCCGTCGGCGAGCAACAGCGGCGACGCGGAGGCGGAGCTGCCCAAGATCGACGCGAAGGCCCTCCGCCTGGCGGGCGGCACGGCCCTCGCCTCCGACGTGAAGGGCGCCCAGGCCGACGGCGGCGTGTACGTGACCGGGTTCAACCAGGTCGGAGCCACGGTCACCTGGACGGTCAGCGACATCAAGGAGGCCGGCACCTACCGCCTCTACGTGCGCTACGGCATCCCCGGGGTGGACGCCAACGCGACCCTGGCGGTCAACGGCACCCCCAACACCAGTCCGCTGAACATGAAGAACTTCGGCGGGTCGCCCGCGGGCGACTGGGAGAAGGGCTGGAAGACGACCTGGGCCATCGTCAACCTGACCGAGGGCACCAACACCATCGAGCTGTCCTGCCAGCAGGGCAACCAGTGCAACGCCAACCTCGACCAGCTGTGGCTCACCGGGAAGGACGGAGCGTAGGGCCGCTCAGGCCGTGCTCGCCTCCACTCTCACCGATCACTCTGGGTGCAGTAAGGCCCTGACACCGGAACGGTCCGCCCGTACAGCGGTGGACCGTTCCGGTGAGGCTCGGGCTATTCGGAATCAACCGCCGTAGACCGCAATCCCGGTCACGGTGCCGTGGGTGTCGTCCGAGTAGGTGTGCGGCTTCAGAGTGACGAGCTTGGTGCCGACTCCACAGCCGGTTCCCGGGGTGATGTGCCAGAACTCGATGCGGTAAGACGTCTGGTTCGAGACCGACCGGGCCGTGTCGAAGGGATAGCAGCCGGGCGCCAGGGAGAGGACGGTCCTGGTGCCGGTCCTGTTCTTCCCCGACCACCCGCAGACCTTCCCCTGCGGGCAGGTGTTGGGATCGGCCGCCACAGCCGGTGTGGCAAAAACGCCGCTCAGCAACGCGCCGGCCACGGCCATCGTCGTCAGGCTCTTCTTGAGCATGCTCATGTGATGTTCCCCTTGCATCCTTCGGTGCTGGTCATACACCGAACAAATGATCATCCGATCATTTCGCTGACCTGCGTGCAAGGGTGTTTCTCGGTCAGGCGGCTCCGGTCATCGTGCTCACGCCGCGTGCGCCTCGGTCGTCACCGACACCTGGGCCAGGAGCTTCTCGTAGGTGCGGTGGTCGAACTCGCCCGCCGTCGGGGACGTCACCGTCGCCGCCGACAGGGCCACCGCGCGGGCCAGGCGGTCCGGCCAGGGCAGGTGTTCCGCCTCGGCGGACAGCAGGCCGGCGACGGCCGAGTCGCCCGCGCCGGTCGGGTTGCCGCGCAGCCGGACCGGCGGGGTGGCGCGCCAGCGGCCCTCCGGGGTGACCGCCAGCAGGCCCTCCGCGCCGAGCGAGGCCACCACCGCGCGGGCGCCTCGGCGGCGGGCGTCCTGCGTGGCCCGCAGCGGCTCGTGCGAACCGGTCAGCTCGGCCAGCTCGTCGGCGTTCGGCTTGATCAGGTCGGGGCGGGCCGCGACCGCGCGGCGCAGCGGCTCACCGCTGGTGTCCAGCAGGACGGGGACGCCCGCGGCGCGGGCCGTGCGGACCAGCCCGGCGTACGCCCCCACCGGCAGCCCCGGCGGCAGGCTGCCGCACAGGGCGACCGCGCTCGCCGACGCCAGCAGTGCCTCGTACCGGTCCTGGAAGGCGTTCCACTCGACCGGCGTGATCGCCGGGCCCGGCTCGTTCAGCTGGGTGGTGTCGCCGGACTCCTCGTCCACGACGGCGATCGTGCGGCGCGTGGCCCCCGCGGCCGGCACCAGGGCGTCGGCGACGCCCGGCGTCGCCGTCAGCAGCTCCTGGACGACCCGGCCGGTCGCGCCGCCCGCGAAACCGGTGACCGTCACCTCGTGGCCCAGGGCCGCCAGGACCCGCGCCACGTTCACGCCCTTCCCGCCCGGCCGCTCCAGGACTTCGGAGACCCGGTGGGAGGCGTGCGGGCGCAGGGACCGTACGTGATAGGTGATGTCGAGAGCGGTGTTCAGCGTGACCGTCAGGATCACCCGGGCCGACCTCCCCCGAGAACGAGAACGAGAACGAGAATGAGAACTGAACTGGAACGGGGACAGCACCAGAACGGTTGGTGATGTGGGGTTTCCCGGGCCCGATCATGCCAAAGAGACGGCGGTCGGCCCAGTCCCCGGACCGGCCACCGTCTGCCGTGAGGTGGAGGAATCAGCCCAGTCGGGGGGCAACCACCCAGGTGCCGCGGCGCATCACGCCCCGCACCTCGAACTGTTCGTCCAGCAGGACCAGGTCGGCGTCCTTGCCCGGCTCCAGGGAGCCGACGCGGTCGGCGAGGCCGAGGAGACGGGCCGGGTTGGCCGACAGGGCCGCCACCGCCGCCTCCACCGGGAGCCCGTCGACGGTCACCGCCCGCTTGAACGCGCGGTCCAGGGTGAGCGTCGAACCGGCGATCGAGCCGCCTTCGACCAGACGGGCGACGCCGTCGGCTACCTCGACCTCCAGCGGGCCGAGCATGTAGCGGCCGTCGCCGAAACCGGCCGCGTCCATCGCGTCCGTGATGAACGCGACGCGGTCCGCGCCCGCGTGATGGAACGCCAGTTCCAGCGCGGCCGGGTGCAGATGCACCCCGTCGTTGATCAGCTCGACCGTGACCCGCTCGTCCTCCAGCAGGGCCGCGATGGGGCCGGGCGCGCGATGGCCGAGCGCGGGCATCGCGTTGAACAGGTGCGTGGCGACCGTGGCGCCCGCGTCGATGGCCTGCACCGTCTGCTCGTACGTCGCGTCCGTGTGGCCGATCGCCGCGATCACGCCGTGCTCGGCGAGGAGGCGTACGGAGTCGATGCCGCCCGGCAGTTCCGTGGCGAGCGTGACCATCTTCGCGTGGCCGCGCGCCGCGTCGACCAGCTTGCGCACCTCCGCCGGGTCAGGGTCGCGCAGCAGCTCCTCCGAGTGCGCGCCCTTGCGGCACGGCGAGATGAACGGCCCCTCGAAGTGGATCCCCGCGATGTCGCCCTGCTCGGCCAGCTCCGACAGCAGGCCAGCGCGGTGGGTGAGGAAGTCCATGTCGCCGGTGACCGTGGAGGCGACCAGGGTGGTGGTGCCGTGCCGGCGGTGGGTGGCGATGCCGGTGAGGACCTCCTCGACGGTGCCGGAGGTGAAGGACGCGCCGCCGCCGCCGTGGTTGTGCAGGTCGACGAAGCCCGGGACCAGGTAGTGGCCGGACACGTCGACGACCTGGGCGTTCTCGGGGGCCGCGGCGGAGATGCGGGTGCCGTCCACGACCACCTGGCCGGCCTCGACCGGTCCGGAGGGCAGGACCACCGTGGCCCCGGAGAGGACCAGGGGGGTGCGGTCCGTCGCCGGCTGCGGGATGTCCGTGGTTCCTCGCGCAGTTCCCCGCGCCCCTGGGGCGGTTGCCATCAGGCCGTCTCCTCCTTGCGGTCGGTGGTGCCGAGCAGGTCCCAGGCCAGGAGTCCGGCGCCCAGGCAGCCCGCCGTGTCGCCCAGGGCGGCCGGGACGATCTCCGGCAGTTTCTGGAAGGTGACCCGCTGCCGGACGGCGTCCCGCAACGGTGTGAACAAGGTTTCCCCCGCCTCCGCGAGCCCGCCACCGATGACGATGGCGCGGGGGTCCAGCAGGGTGAGCGCGGTGACCAGACCGTCGGCGAGGGCGTCCACGGCCTCCCGCCAGACCCGGACGGCGTTCGGGTCACCGGACGCGACGGACTTCGCGCAGTCCGCGGCGTCCGCGTCCGGGTCGCCGCTCGCCGCCGCCCACGCCTCGCTGACCGCGGCGGCGGACGCGTACCGCTCCAGACAGCCGCGCTGCCCGCACGGGCACGGGGTGCCCCCGGGGCGTACGACGACATGGCCGATCTCGCCCGCACAGCCGTGCGCGCCCGCCTCCACCCGGCCGCCGATGCCGATGGCGCCCGCGATGCCGGTGCCGAGCGGTACGAACAGGAAACGGTCGGCGCCCTGGCCCGCGCCGATCCGGCCCTCGGCGAGCCCGCCGGCCCGCACGTCGTGGCCGAGGGCGACGGGGATGCCGCCGAGCCGCCGCGCGAGCAGCTCGCGCAGCGGTACGTCGCGCCAGCCGAGGTTGGCCGAGTACGCGGCGATGCCGTCCCGCTCGTCGACGATGCCGGGGACGGCGACGCCGGCCGCGCTCGCGGGCTCGCCGAGGTGCTGCTCGCCGTGGGCGCGCAGGTCGGCGGCGAAGCCGAGGACGGCGTCGACCACCGCGTCCGGGCCGCGCTCGCGGCCGGTGGGCCGGCGGGACTGGTGCAGCAGCTCGCCGTCCGCCCCGACCAGGGCGGCCTTCATGCCGGTGCCGCCCACATCCAGGGCGATGACGTGTCTCACGGGAACAGTGTGGACCTAGGACCCGCAAGAGGTCTAGTCCACTTGCATGGTGTAGACCATAATCCGGTATTCGGAAACAGGTGGAGACCGGTCGGTGGCCGGCCGGTGAGGGTTGGGGAACGGAACGGTGCAGCGGGAGCGGCGGGCGCAGAGGTTCGGTACGGGGGCTGTCGCGGTGGGAGCCGTCATCGGACTGACGGCGGTGCTCGGGGGCTGCGGGGTGACCGGTGGCGACGACGTCACGCTCAGGCTCGTCGCCGCGGACTACGGCGACAGCGCGGCCAACAGCACGCAGAAGTACTGGGACGACCTCGTCGCCGCGTACGAGGCCGACCACCCCGACGTGAACATCGAGGTCAGCGTCTACTCCTGGAACGACGTCGACCGCAAGGTCAAGGAGATGGTCGACGCCGGGCACGCGCCCGACATGGCGCAGATCGGCGCGTACGCCGACTACGCGGCGGCCGGGCAGCTCTACCCGGCGTCCGAGGTGCTCTCCATCCCCACGCAGGCCGACTTCGCCTCGCAGTTCGTGGAGGCGGGGGAGGTGCGCGGGGAGCAGTACGGGATTCCGTTCGCCGCGTCGACGCGGCTGCTCTTCTACAACAAGACGCTGTTCCGGAAGGCCGGCATCACGCCGCCCACCAGCTGGAGCGAGCTGGCGGCGGACGCGGCCGCGCTGAAGGCGGAGGGCGTGAAGTACCCGTACGCGCTGCCGCTCGGGCCGGAGGAGGCGCAGGCCGAGACGATGCAGTGGCTGCTGAGCGGTGGCGGCGGGTACACCGACACGGTCAACTCCTACGCCATCGACTCCGCGCAGAACATCGACACCTTCACCTGGCTGAAGAACGAGCTGGTCGGCAAGGACCTGACCGGGCCCGTCGCGCCGGGGAAGCTCAACCGGGCCGCCGCGTTCGCCGCGTTCGCGGACGGGGAGGTGGGGATGCTGAACGGGCATCCCTCGCTGATGAAGATGGCCGCGAAGAAGGGCGTGAAGTTCGGCATGGTGCCCATGCCGGGGGTCAACGGGCCGAGCCGGTCCGTGATGGGCGTGGCCGACTGGATGACGGCGTTCCGGCAGAACGGGCACCGGGAGGAGGTCGGGGCGTTCCTCGACTTCGTCTACAACGACGAGAACGTGCTCGCCTTCTCCCGTGAGTACGACCTGCTGCCGGTGACGACGTCCGCGTCCGCGGTGATGTCCTCGTCGCCGCAGGACCGGGATCTCGCGCCGTTCCTGGAGCAGTTGCCGGTGTCCGAGCTGTATCCGGTGGGGAAGACGTCGTGGGCGGCGGTGAGCGCGGACATCAAGCGGCGGATCGGCTCCGCGGTGCAGGCGGGGGGCAGTCCTTCGGGGGTGCTGCGGCAGTTGCAGACGGCGGCTACGGCGGCGCAGGCGGCGGAGTAGGCGCGCTACCGTTCCGGTATGGAAGAGCTGGGTGCGAGGGAGTTGGGGATCCTGGCGCTGGAACGGCGGCCGTTCGCCGGCCCGGGCGCGAAGGAGCGGGCGATCCGTGAGGAACTCGGCCTGTCCCCGGTGCGCTACTACCAGCTCCTGAACGCCCTGCTGGACGACGAGCGGGCGCTGGCGCACGATCCGGTGACGGTGAACAGGCTGCGCCGGGTGCGGGACTCGCGCCGCACGGAACGCTGAGGCCGGTGGGGGCTGGGCGCGGGGTCGCCGGTGCGGGTGGGTGGGTGGTTGCTCGCGCAGTTCCCCGCGCCCCTATATGCCTGCGGCGGCCCGCTTCTGTGGGTGGGTGGCTGGTGTTGCGCCGTCTGCTGGTGGGTGGGTCGGGGCCGCGCCGGGGGGTATCCGTCCTCGGTGCGCCGCTGGGTACGGTCAAATTCGTGCCGCTTCTTTCCGGCGCCCGCTGCGGGCGGACACCCCCCGACACGTCCCCTTCCCGCCGTCGGCGGCTGTCCCACTCAGCCCACTGAGCTGCGGGCAGTCGTGCCGCTGGGGCGGCACGGGTGGGCGCAGCGGCACCCCGTTGGCGCCGGGCTGCGCGAACCGCCTCCGGCCGGCCGCAGTGCAGGGTGCAGGTTCAGGGGAGGCCTCGGTGGATAGGGTCACCGCATGGGCAGTCAGCATGTAGACGACCTTCCGAGTCCGCGCACCCCGCAGGGGCGGGACGGGCTGAGCAAGTTGCTCGCGGAGCCGGCCCGTGCCGTGGTCGCGCTGGACTTCGACGGGACCCTCGCGCCGATCGTGCCGGACCCGGACCGGGCCAGGGCGCACCCCGACGCCGTACCCGCGCTCGCGGCGCTCGCCCCGAAGCTCGCCGCCGTCGCCGTGGTCACCGGGCGCCCCGCCGAGGTGGCCGTGCGGTACGGCGGGTTCGCCGGCGTGCCGGGGCTGGAGCACCTGTCCGTGCTCGGGCATTACGGCGCCGAGCGCTGGGATGCGAGGAGCGGGCAGGTCAGCGCACCGCCCCCGCATCCGGGCGTCGCCGCCGTACGGGCCTGGCTGCCCGGGGTGATCGAGTCGGCCGGGGTCGCGGACGGGGCCTGGGTGGAGGAGAAGGGGCGGGCCGTCGCCGTGCACACGCGGCGGGCCCAGGATCCGCAGGGCGCGTTCGACGCGCTCCGCGAGCCCCTGACCGCCCTCGCCACCCGGCACGGGCTCATCGTCGAGCCCGGCCGGATGGTGCTGGAGCTGCGCCCGCCCGGCATGGACAAGGGCGTCGCGCTCACCGAGTACGTCCGTGAGCTGGGCGCCTCCTGCGTGCTGTACGCCGGCGACGACCTCGGTGACCTGCCCGCCTTCGCCGCCGTGGAGAAGCTCAGGTCGGACGGCCTGCCGGGGCTGCTCGTGTGCAGCGGCAGCAGCGAGGTCAGCGAGCTGGCCGAGCGCGCCGACCTCGTGGTCGACGGGCCCGAGGGGGTCGTGCGGTTGCTCGCGGCGCTCGCCCGTCAGCTGGGCTGAGCCCCGCGCAGCGCCTGCAGCTGGTCCAGGAACCACTGCTTCGGCGGGAGGGCAGTCGCCGCCGCCATGAGGCGCTTGGCGCGCTCGGCCCGCTCCCCGGCCGGCATCGTCAGCGCCTCGTGCAGCGCGCGGGCGGTGCCGGTCACGTCGTACGGGTTGACGACCAGCGCGTCCTCGCCCAGCTCCTCGTACGCCCCCGCCTCCCGGGACAGCACCAGCGCGCAGCCCTCGTCGGAGACGACCGGTACCTCCTTGGCGACCAGGTTCATGCCGTCGCGGATCGGGTTGACCAGGGCCACGTCCGCCAGCCGGTAGGCGGCCAGGGAGCGCGCGAAGTCGTCCTTGACGTGCAGCACGACCGGCGTCCAGTCCGGGGTGCCGAAGGCGTCGTTGATCTCCTGCGCCACCCGCTGCACCTCGGCCGTGTAGTCGCGGTAGACGGCGAGGTCCTGCCGGGAGGGGTAGGCGAACGCCACATGGACGACGCGGGTGTGCCACTCCGGGTGCTCTTCGAGGAGGGCGCGGTAGGCCAGCAGGCCCCGGACGATGTTCTTCGAGAGTTCCGTGCGGTCCACTCGGACGATCGTCTTCCGGCCCTCGCCGATCTCCTCGCGCAGGCCGCCCATGCGCTCGTTCACGTCCTGTTCGTGGGCCCTGCGGCGCAGGAAGTCCGCGTCCGCGCCCAGACCGTGCACGCCGATCTCCGTTCCCCCGAGCCCGTCCGCGAACCGCTCCGCGCACGCCGTGAACGCGTCCGCCCAGCGGCGGGTCAGGAAGCCGAGGCGGTCCGCGCCGAGCATGCCGGTCAGGACCTGGTGGGCGATGTCGTCGGGGAGCAGCCGGAAGTACTCGGGCGGTGCCCAGGGGGTGTGTGAGAAGTGGGCGATGCGCAGGTCGGGGCGGAGCGCGCGGAGCATGCCGGGGACCAGGGTCAGGTGGTAGTCCTGGACCAGCACCGCCGCGCCCTCCGCCGCCTCCTCGGCCAGCGCCTCGGCGAACGCGCGGTTGTACGTCTCGTACGACGCCCACTGGCGGCGGAACTCCGCGTCGAAGACCGGCTCCAGCGGCGTCTGGTACAGCATGTGGTGGACGAACCACAGGACCGAGTTGGCGATGCCGTTGTAGGCGTCGGCGTGGACGTCCGGCGGGATCGGCAGCATGCGGACGCCCGGTTCGCCCACGCCCTGCCGGACCGCCTCGCGATCTCCGTCGGAGAGCGCCGAGCAGACCCACAGGGCGCCCGCGTCGGGTCCGATCGCCGACAGGCCCGAGACGAGACCGCCGCCGCCGCGTTTCGCGCCGAGCGAGCCGTCCTCGCGCACCTGATACGAAACCGGGCCGCGGTTGGACGCGACCAGTACCTCAGCACCGTGCGTGGAAGCCATAGCCCTCAACCTAGCCCGGCCCGGAAACGCTCAAACGTACGGGCCGGTCTCCCCGGCCATGCGGGCAATTCCGTATACGACCGGCGGAATCCCGGGTGCCGCCGGGTTGCGGACACGCCCTACGCCACCTTCCGGGCCGCGTACTCCGCGATCTCGATCATCGGCGGGCGTTCCTCGGTGTCGACGGAGTACGTGCGGGGCTCGAAGCCGTCCTCGCCGCGTTCGAACTGGGTCAGGGCGGGGCGGATGAGGTGGCCGCGGGCGAGGCGGAGCTGCGCGGTGCGGTAGATCGCCGCGGCCATCCGGCCGAGGGCCTGGCCGTCCTGGTGGCGGTGCTTGCGGACGCCGACGTCGACCTGGGCGAGGGCGTCCAGGCCCACCAGGTGCAGGGCGTCGATCAGCATGCCCAGCTCGACGCCGTAGCCGACGGGGAAGGGGAGTTGTTCGAGGAGCGACCGGCGTGCGGCGTACTCGCCGCCGAGGGGCTGGACGAAGCCGGCGAGCTGCGGCCAGTGCATGTTGAGCAGCGGGCGGGCCATGAGTTCGGTGACCCGGCCGCCCTGGCCGGCCGCGCCGGCGAGCGGGCGGTCGTACATGCCCTTCACCAGGTGCACACCGGGGTCGGTGAGCAGCGGGCCGACGATGCCGGAGACGAAGTCGGAGGAGAACTCGCGCAGGTCGGCGTCGATGAAGCAGACGATGTCCCCAGTGGTGACGAGGAGTGAGCGCCACAGGACCTCGCCCTTGCCGGGGACGGCCGGGATGCGCGGGAGGATGTCGTCGCGGTGGACGACCCGGGCGCCCGCCGCGGCGGCCACCTCGGCGGTGCGGTCGGTGGAGCCCGAGTCGACGACGACGAGCTCGTCGACGAGCGGGACCTGCTGCATGAGGTCGTGGCGGATCACGGCGACGATGTCGCCGACCGTCTCCTCCTCGTTCAGGGCGGGCAGGACGACGGAGACGGTCTGGCCGGTGCGCTGCTTCGCGGCCAGGATCTGGTGCAGCGGGCGATCGGTCGCGGACCAGGAGCGGGTGGTCAGCCAGCGCTCTACTTCGGCAAGCACGGTCTGCGGCTCCTCACTGTCGTGATCACACCGGGTGACCGTGTGATCCATCTCGCGCTTCGGACGACTATCTCAACTGTCCTGGCCTTCGGTTACAGTCTTGAACAACGCCGGTGACCATCGCATGTCGGGGTGGCCCCGCGTTCACAACCACATACCGCTCATCCAGAGGGGCAGAGGGACACGGCCCGATGAAGCCCCGGCAACCCCCCTGATCACCGGACTCGTTCACGCGAGGCTCCCGGCCAGGGAAGGTGCCAATTCCGTCTCACGGCGAGATGCGTCGTGAGGAAGATGAGGAGAAAGGGCCTCGCCTCACATGGCTGTGCAGACCGCTGCAAGCACCACCGACTCCACCGTCGACCTCGGCCCGGCCGCGGCCCTCAGCTGCCGCGAGTGCGGCCACCGCGTGCCCCTCGGCCCGGTCTTCGCCTGCGAGGAGTGTTTCGGCCCGCTGGAGATCGCGTACGACTTCTCCTCCTACGACACGGAGGAGCTGCGCAAGCGCATCGAGGCGGGACCCGCGAACATCTGGCGTTACGCCCCGCTGCTGCCGGTCCCGGCGGACGTCGCCGAGAAGCCGAACCTGAACCCCGGCTGGACCAAGCTCGTCAAGGCCGACCACCTGGCGCGTGAGCTGGGCGTCACCGGCGGGCTGTACGTGAAGGACGACTCCGGCAACCCGACGCACTCCTTCAAGGACCGGGTCGTCGCGCAGGCGCTGGAGGCCGCGCGCGCCTTCGGGTTCACCACCCTGTCCTGCTCCTCCACCGGCAACCTGGCCGGCGCCGTCGGCGCCGCCGCGGCCCGGGCCGGCTTCCGCTCGTGCGTGTTCATCCCGCACGACCTGGAGCAGGGCAAGGTCGTCATGGCCGCGATCTACGGCGGCGACCTCGTCGGCATCGAGGGCAACTACGACGACGTCAACCGCTTCTGCTCCGAACTGATCGGCGACCCGGCCGGCGAGGGCTGGGGCTTCGTCAACGTCAACCTGCGGCCGTACTACGCCGAGGGCTCCAAGACGCTCGCGTACGAGATCTGCGAGCAGCTCGGCTGGCGGCTGCCCGACCAGATCGTCGTGCCGATCGCCTCCGGCTCGCAGCTCACGAAGATCGACAAGGGTCTGCAGGAGCTGATCAAGCTGGGTCTGGTGGAGGACAGGCCGTACAAGATCTTCGGCGCGCAGGCCGAGGGCTGCTCGCCGGTCTCCACCGCCTTCAAGGCCGGGCACGACGTCGTCCGCCCGCAGAAGCCGAACACCATCGCCAAGTCGCTGGCCATCGGCAACCCGGCCGACGGGCCGTACGTCCTCGACATCGCCCGGCGCACCGGCGGCGCCGTGGAGGACGTCACGGACGAGCAGGTCGTCGACGCGATCAAGCTGCTCGCCCGCACGGAGGGCATCTTCGCGGAGACCGCCGGCGGGGTGACGGTGGGTGTGACCCGCAAGCTGATCGAGAACGGTGTCCTCGACCCCACGAAGACCACGGTCGTCCTGAACACCGGCGACGGCCTGAAGACCCTCGACGCGGTGGCCGGCACCGGCCTGACCGCCACCATCCGCCCGAACCTGGACTCCTTCCGAGAGGCTGGCCTCGCATGAGCGTGACCGTCCGCATCCCCACCATCCTGCGCACCTACACAGGCGGGCAGGCCGAGGTCGCCGCCGAGGGCGCGACCCTGTCCGAGGTCATCTCCGACCTGGAGAAGAACCACACCGGGATCGCCGCGCGCGTCCTGGACGACCAGGGCAAGCTGCGCCGGTTCGTGAACGTGTACGTCAACGACGACGACGTCCGTTTCGAGCAGGGTCTGGAGACGCCGACGCCGGACGGCGCGGGCGTGTCGATCATTCCGGCCGTCGCCGGCGGCTGAGCGTCACCGACAGTTCCCCGGATTGCCCCCTCCGTAAGAGAAACGGAGGGGGCAATTCTGCGTGATTGAGCGCGGTAGAGTTGGGGAACACGGCCCCGATCGCTGATCGGCGGGCCCTGGATTCCTGCCGCGAGCCCGACAAGAAGCAGCCAAAGTGTGCGTGTCTTTCGCGGCTTTTGTGTTTTTTGTGGCGCCCGACTTGACCTGAATTCAGTGGAATTCTCACTACATTCCGGACCGTGCGCGTCCAGAATTCTCGTCCGATTGACCTGTTGCAGACGGCAGTTGGACAGATACATTCAGCCGCGGTCGACGCGTTCCGGCGCACGCCCCCGCTGACTGGGGGGTGAGGTCTGACCCGGATCCGCGAAGTGTGGATCTGTGCAAGGGCCAGTAATAGGGGAGTTAGGCATGGCTCAGGGCACCGTCAAGTGGTTCAACGCGGAGAAGGGGTACGGCTTCATCGCGGTCGACGGTGGTGCGGACGTATTCGTCCACTACAGCGCGATCCAGATGGACGGCTACCGCACCCTGGAAGAGGGCCAGCGGGTCGAGTTCGAGATCTCGCAGGGCCAGAAGGGCCCGCAGGCCGACATGGTTCGCGTCACCGCCTGAACGTTTCTACGACGAGGGGCCCGCACCGGCACAGGGTGCGGGCCCCTCGCCATGCCCGGGGCAGGCCCCGGAACCCGGACCGGTTCCGCTGTTCGCGGGGGGCGGAGCGGCCCGCCGGATCCCGGGAGGCGCTTGCACTCGATGGGGGCGAGTGCTAATCATTGGCGTTAGCACTCTGAAGGTGAGAGTGACAGTGAAGGACCGGGTCGGTGAGGCCCGCGGGCCGGGTGGGGCAAGGAACCACGAGGCCGGCGAGCCGTCCGTCGCGGGCGCGGGCGCGGTCCGAAGGAATCACCCCCAGTCCTGGAGGGACCACTTCACATGGCCAAGATCATCGCGTTCGACGAGGAGGCGCGGCGCGGCCTCGAGCGCGGCATGAACCAGCTCGCGGACGCCGTGAAGGTGACGCTCGGCCCCAAGGGCCGCAACGTCGTCCTCGAGAAGAAGTGGGGCGCGCCCACGATCACCAACGACGGTGTCTCCATCGCCAAGGAGATCGAGCTCGAGGACCCGTACGAGAAGATCGGCGCCGAGCTGGTCAAGGAAGTCGCCAAGAAGACGGACGACGTCGCCGGTGACGGTACGACCACCGCGACCGTTCTCGCCCAGGCGCTGGTCCGCGAGGGCCTGCGCAACGTCGCCGCCGGCGCCAACCCGATGGCTCTGAAGCGCGGTATCGAGAAGGCCGTCGAGGCAGTCTCCGCCGCCCTGCTGGAGCAGGCGAAGGACGTGGAGACCAAGGAGCAGATCGCCTCCACCGCCTCCATCTCCGCCGCCGACACCCAGATCGGCGAGCTGATCGCCGAGGCCATGGACAAGGTCGGCAAGGAAGGCGTCATCACCGTCGAGGAGTCCCAGACCTTCGGTCTGGAGCTGGAGCTCACCGAGGGTATGCGCTTCGACAAGGGCTACATCTCGGCGTACTTCGCCACCGACATGGAGCGTATGGAGGCCGTCCTCGACGACCCGTACATCCTGATCGCCAACTCCAAGATCTCCTCGGTCAAGGACCTGCTCCCGCTGCTGGAGAAGGTCATGCAGTCGGGCAAGCCGCTGCTGATCATCGCCGAGGACGTCGAGGGCGAGGCCCTGTCGACCCTGGTCGTCAACAAGATCCGCGGCACCTTCAAGTCCGTCGCCGTCAAGGCCCCGGGCTTCGGTGACCGCCGCAAGGCCATGCTCGGCGACATCGCCATCCTCACGGGCGGCGAGGTCATCTCCGAGGAGGTCGGCCTCAAGCTGGAGAACGCGACCCTGGACCTCCTGGGCCGCGCCCGCAAGGTCGTCATCACCAAGGACGAGACCACCATCGTCGACGGTGCCGGCTCCTCGGACCAGGTCAACGGCCGTGTGAACCAGATCCGCGCCGAGATCGAGAACAGCGACTCCGACTACGACCGCGAGAAGCTGCAGGAGCGCCTGGCGAAGCTCGCCGGCGGTGTCGCGGTCATCAAGGCCGGTGCCGCCACCGAGGTGGAGCTGAAGGAGCGCAAGCACCGCATCGAGGACGCCGTCCGCAACGCGAAGGCGGCCGTCGAGGAGGGCATCGTCGCCGGTGGTGGCGTGGCCCTGCTGCAGGCCTCCCAGGTCTTCGAGAAGCTGGAGCTGGAGGGCGACGAGGCGACCGGTGCCCAGGCCGTGAAGCTGGCCCTGGAGGCCCCGCTCAAGCAGATCGCCGTCAACGCCGGCCTCGAGGGCGGCGTCGTGGTGGAGAAGGTCCGCAACCTCACCCCGGGCCACGGCCTCAACGCCGCGACCGGCGAGTACGTCGACCTGGTCGCCGAGGGCATCATCGACCCGGCGAAGGTGACCCGTTCCGCTCTGCAGAACGCCGCCTCCATCGCCGCGCTGTTCCTCACCACCGAGGCCGTCATCGCCGACAAGCCGGAGAAGGCCGCGGCCCCGGCCGGCGGCGGCATGCCGGGCGGTGACATGGACTTCTGATCGGCCCCAGGGTTGATCACCAGTTCTTGAGTGCCTGAAGGGCGGCACTCCCCGCAGCGCGGGGGGTGCCGCCCTTCGGCGTGTCAGCGGTGGCGGGACGCGACTGCGGCGAGGCGGGCGGTCGGCCCGTGGCCCAGATCACAGGCATGGGGGGCCGGGGGCGGAATCCGCGGACGCCCATGGTGGTTTGCTTAAGTCGGTGCAACAATGCGCGTGCACATACCGTCTGGTCTCACAGTCCCCCACCCCCGAGGAGCCCACGTGACCGCCGCCGAATCCGCCGTGAACCGGGCCGCCGAGGTCCTCTCCCGGCCCGTCACCCTCAACGGCCTCACCGTCCCGAACCGCATCGTCATGGCGCCCATGACCCGCATGTTCTCCCCGGGCGGCGTCCCGGGTGAGGACGTGCTGTCGTACTACGCGCGCCGCGCCGCCGCCGGCGTCGGGCTGATCGTGACCGAGGGGACGTACGTCGGGCACGACTCGGCCGGGGAGAGCAGCCGGGTGCCGCGGTTCCACGGCGAGGAGCAGCTCGCGGGCTGGGCGAAGGTCGCCGACGCCGTGCACGCGGCCGGCGGGATGATCGTGCCGCAGCTGTGGCACATCGGCATGGTCCGCAAGGAGGGCAGGCCGCCCTTCGCGGACGCCCCCGTCGTCGGCCCCTCCGGGATCCGCACCGACGGCACCGAGGGCGCCGGCAAGGCCATGACCCAGAAGGACATCGACGACGTCATCGGCGCGTTCGCGCAGGCCGCCGCCGACGCCGAGCGCATCGGCTTCGACGGCGTGGAGCTGCACGGGGCGCACGGCTACCTGATCGACCAGTTCCTGTGGGCCGGCACCAACCGGCGTACCGACGCCTACGGCGGCGACCCGGTCGCCCGGACGAAGTTCGCCGCCGAGATCGTCGCCGCCGTACGGGAAGCGGTCTCGCCGGAGTTCCCCGTCATCTTCCGCTACTCGCAGTGGAAGCAGGACGCCTACGACGCCCGCCTCGCCGAGACCCCCGAGGAGCTGGAGGCCATCCTGACCCCGCTCGCCGCGGCCGGCGTCGACGCCTTCCACGCCTCCACGCGCCGCTACTGGCTGCCGGAGTTCGACGGCGCCGACCTGAACCTGGCGGGCTGGACCAAGAAGCTCACCGGCAAGCCCGCCATCACGGTCGGCTCCGTCGGCCTGAACGGCGACTTCATCAAGGCCTTCCAGGGCCAGGGCGCCGAGGTCGGCGACCTCGACAACCTCCTCGACCGGCTGGAGCGCGAGGAGTTCGACCTCGTCGCCGTCGGCCGTGCGCTGCTCCAGGACCCGCAGTGGGCCGAGAAGGTGCTCGCCGGCCGCTTCGACGAGCTGCAGCCGTACGACGCCGCCGCGGTGAACACGCTCAGCTGACGCCGGATCCGCCGGACCCGGGGGTGCAGCCCTGCGCCCGCGCCGCCGCCGGGAACCAGGACTTCAGGAACGCCAGCAGCGCGTCCCTGCGGTCCTCGGTCCCGGCGGGCACCGGGTCCTCGCCCTCCAGCTGGACGAGGCCCACGAAGTCGTGCGCCCGGCCCTGCCAGGTGCACCGCGCCGCGGCCTTCGCCCCGCGGTCGGCCACCGCGGCCGTGTCCCCGGCCCCCTTGACGAGGGCCGGGTTCCCGAGCCGCCTGAGCCCCCGGTCCGCCAGGGACACCGCCCGCGCACCGGTGCCGGGGTCGGTGACGTCCCCGGCGAGGTAGAGGACGGGGGAGCCGTCCACGCTCACCCGGCAGGACACGCTCCCGGCGCCCTTGTCGGTGCGGCGGTCGGCCACCTTCCCGTCGCCGGGCAGCAGCGGCGCGAGCGCGTCGGCGTCCACGGGGACGCCGCACACCCGGCCGGGCACGGCGCGGTCCCCGGAGTCCCCGCACCCGGCCACGCCGACCGCCAGCACCCCGGCCGTCACGGCCGCCACCAGCGCGCGCGTGCCGCCGCGCCCGACGCGTCGCGGTGTCACTTGCCCACCAGCCCCTGTGCCCGGTTGTTGCCGTCGAACGCGGCACCGTTGATGTCGTTGGTGATCGTGTAGCGGTTGCCGCCGTCCAGGTGCCCCTGGTTCGCGGCGATCCACTCGTCCGCCAGGGCCTGGAGCTGGCGTTCGCGCGCGGTGAAGGTGTCGCCCTTCATCCGCTGGTTCTCCTCGTTGATGCGCTGCTCCTCGTCCTGCTTCCACGCCTCCACGGCGAGGCCGACGCCCTTGTCGACGACACCGTCGACCACGGGGATGAAGCTCACCGCGGCGCCGACGCCGCTCTCGACCCACTTCGCCGTCCAGGTCGGGTCGTCCTTGTCGACCTCCAGCGCCTGGTAGCGGGCCTCCTCCAGGAAGCCCATCGTGGCGCCGGCCCGCAGCAGGGTCTCCCTCGGGTCGTCCGGCCGGTCGTAGCGGATGTCCCGGACGATCTCGTGGGTGAGGCCCTCGTTGAGCATGCCGTAGGCGGCCTGGTCGCGGGAGATCTGCTTGGTGACCTCCAGCAGCTGCTTGCGGTCCAGCTGCCGCGGGTCGTTGTCGTCCGCGGCGAGCGAACTCATCGTGTGGTGCACGGAGTCGCCGTGGTTCGCCAGGATCTTCGCCATGTCGTCGCGGAACTCGGCCGGGAAGTCGTCCTTCGTCTCGGCGAGGATCGCCAGCGACCGGTCGAGGACGGCCCGGTGGCCGTCGGTGTGCTCGACGAAGCGGGCGTTCGGGTCGTTGGGGTTCATGCCCGTGGCGGCGGCGAGCAGCGCCCGGCCGGCCGCGTCCTTCGCCTCGTTCGGGCCGTCCTTGAACGGGCTGTCGTCGAAGTAGGGCCGGTCTTTCAGCACCCAGCGGGCGTTGTCCTGCGGCTGGTCGTCCCGGAAGAACTCGGTCGCCGCGTCCGGGCTGTTGGACAGGGCCGTCATGAAGCCGGACATCGGGTCCAGGCCGCGCTCCTCGCCGATGAAGTTCGTCTTGAACGTCGGCTCCATCTGGTAGAAGCGGTCCGGGATCTTCATCTCCTTCTCCGTCGCGACGAGCTTGTCGCCGTAGCGGTTCAGGAACGTGTTGTCCCAGTCGCCGGTCCGCATCAGGTTGCTCATCATCTGGAAGCCGTAGACGTCACCGCCGCGCTGGGTGAACCGCTGGTCGCTGAGCTGGATCAGCTGGTCGGACCAGGAGCGCATGGCGGGCGAGTCGGACTGGGTGGCCCCGGCGAGCGTCATGCCGAGGTTCTTCTGCAGGTCGGCGAGCTGGCCGAGGCGGGCCCGCTGGAGGCCGCCGCCGTCGCTGCCGTCGGACAGGTCCGCCCAGAAGTCCATCGTGCCGCGCGGGCCCAGCGTCGTCGCGAACTTCTCCTGGAACAGCGGGTCCGCCCGGTGGGCCGCCAGCAGCCGGTTGGCCTCGTCGAACTCCTCGGGCGACATGTCGTCGCCCTTCTTCATCAGGTCCGCCACGCGCTGCGCGTCCTTCAGGGACTGCGCCGCCGCGTCCCGGTCCGCGAACGAGGCGTCGGAGAACCCCAGCTCGGACTGGCCGACGATGATCTTCAGCGCCTCCGCCGCGGTGCTGTCGCTGGTGGTGGCGTCGCCGAGGATTCGCGCCACCTCGTCGCGCAGCGCGGTCATGTCCTCCGGCGTGTGCTCGGGCGGGGCGTGGCCCTCGGCCGCCCGGTCCGGGTGGACGTTCATGGTGACCGTGAAGGTGCCGTTGCCGGTGTCCATCACGGTCAGGTTCTTCTTCAGGCCGTTGTCCAGGGTCGTCTTCAATCGGTCGCGGTGGCCGACGAGTTCGTCGTGCGTGTCCTGGAGGATGTTGCGGACCGTCTTGGCCTGGCTGTACGCGTCGGAGAACTCGCCGGCCGTCTTGGTGATGAACTCCCTCGACACCTGGGAGTTCACCCCGGCCCAGTCCGCCTTGTCGGCGAACCCCTTCAGGCCTTCCGCGGCCTCCCGCTGCAGGGCTCCAGATTGGTCACCAGGGTGTTCCAGTCGGCGAGGGCCGTCGCCAGCTTGCCGAACTCGCCGAAGCGGAGGGTGTTGAGGTTCATCGGCTCTCCGGGTTGGCCGGGTTCTCGTCGAAGCCCTTGTCCAGCTCGGCGATCGAGCTGACCAGGCCGATGACGTGGTACTCGTTGCCCTGGTGCACCTTGCCCGAGAACTCCATGTGGTTGGAGATGTGCGCGCACGCCTCCGTCAGCGACCGCAGCTGCTTCTGCCACTGCTGGTCGACGCGGTCGAGGGCGTCCCCGAGCGCGAAGCCCTGGGTCTTCAGATCGGTCGCGGCGCCGCCGGTGCTGGCCTCCGCGACCTTGCCCTGGGTGCCCAGCTTGTCGAAGAGCTGGAACGCGCGGTCGCCGATCGCCGCGAGGTCGTCCTGGCCGACCTTCAGATCACCGAAGGAGGTCTTGCTGTTCC
The DNA here is from genome assembly GCF_014656055.1 of Streptomyces griseosporeus. Classification (GTDB taxonomy): domain Bacteria; phylum Actinomycetota; class Actinomycetes; order Streptomycetales; family Streptomycetaceae; genus Streptomyces; species Streptomyces griseosporeus. Next base: position 402,577 of record NZ_BNBR01000006.1, on the reverse strand, counting down.
CGCCGCCGTCGCTGCCGCCGCCGTCCGGCGGCAGATGGTCGATCTGCATGCCCGTGGCGTGCCGCTGCGCCGCCTCCGCCTTGAGCTGTTCCCATTCGTCCCACGCCATGGCCCCCGTTGCTCCTTGCTCGGATCGTCCGGTTCGTCGCTCGCGTCAGTCGTACCTTGCCCCAGGGGACGCCCGCGGGGGGTGATTCGGCTCCCAGCGCGGCGCATCTCCCCATGGAATGTCCAGAAGCGGAGGCGGTCACGCCGGTAGGCGCCCACCCTTGCCTCGGCGTTGTTTAAGTCAAGCAACTGACTTAAAGTTGCCTGAGTCAAGCACCTGCGCCCGTGGCGCCCTGCGACGCGCCGCACCCGAGGAGGCTCCGCCATGTCCGACGTCCCCGCCGTGTCCCCGCCGCCCAGGCCCAACGCCGTGGTGGCGGTGCTGGCCCTCGCCGGGATCGTCGTGTCGCTCATGCAGACGCTCGTCATCCCGATCGTCCCCGAGCTGCCCCGGCTGCTGCACGCCGACGCCTCGGACACCGCCTGGGCCGTCACCGCCACCCTGCTCGCCGCCGCCGTCGCCACGCCGGTCATGGGCCGCCTCGGCGACATGGTCGGCAAGCGCCGCATGCTGCTCGTCAGCCTCGTCCTGCTGGTCGCCGGGTCCGTCGCCGCCGGCCTCAGCGACTCGCTCGCCCCGATGATCGCCGGACGGGCCCTGCAGGGCCTGGCCTCCGGTGTCATCCCGCTCGGCATCAGCATCATGCGCGACGAGCTGCCCGCCGAACGGCTCGGCTCCGCCACCGCCCTGATGAGCGCCTCCCTCGGCGTCGGCGGCGCCCTCGGCCTGCCCGCCGCCGCGCTCATCGCCGACAACCTCGACTGGCACGCCCTGTTCTGGACCTCCGCGGGCCTCGGCGTCGTCGCCACCGGCCTGGTCCTGGCCCTCGTACCGGAGTCCAAGGTGCGCACCGGCGGGCGCTTCGACGTCGTCGGCGGCATCGGCATGGCCGTGGGCCTGGTCTGCCTGCTGCTCGGCGTCTCCAAGGGCGCCGACTGGGGCTGGGGCAGCGGCACCACCCTCGGGCTGTTCGCGGCGGCCGTCGTGGTGCTGCTCGCCTGGGGCCGGTGGGAGCTGCGGACGCCGCAGCCGCTGGTGGACCTGCGCAGCACGGCCCGCCGCCAGGTGCTGGTCACCAACCTCGCGTCCATCGCCGTCGGCTTCGCCATGTTCGCGATGTCCCTGGTGATCCCGCAGCTGCTCCAGCTGCCCGAGACCACCGGCTACGGCCTCGGGCAGTCCATGCTCGCGGCGGGCCTGGTCATGGCCCCCTCCGGCCTGGTGATGATGGCCACCGCGCCCGTCTCGGCGGCCGTGTCCCGGGCCCGCGGCCCCAAGGTGACCCTGATGATCGGCGCGCTGATCGTGGCCGCCGGCTACGGCCTGAACATCGTCCTCATGGACGCCGTCTGGCACTTCGTGCTGGTCTCGTGCGTCATCGGCGCCGGCATCGGCTTCACCTACGGCTCGATGCCCGCGCTCATCATGGGCGCGGTCGACCCGTCCGAGACGGCCGCCGCGAACAGCCTCAACACGCTGATGCGGTCCATCGGCACGTCCACCGCCAGCGCGATCGCCGGTGTGATCCTCGCGCAGATGACGACCAGGCTCGGCCCGGTGTCCCTGCCGTCCCGGGAGGGCTTCCGCACGGTGCTGGCGGTCGGCGCGGGCGCGGCGCTGCTGGCGTTCGCGGTGGCCGCGTTCATCCCGCGGCAGCGGACGGCGGCGGAGGCCCCGGCGGCGGCCGGCGGGACGGACGAGGCGGAGGTCTCCGAGGTCACCGCCTGAGCGGCCTCACAGGTTGCCCATCGGCTCGATGTCCACCTTCACCGGCGTGCCCCACACCCGCAGCACCTCGTAGTCGGTGAACTCGTGCACCAGCCGGTACGCCATCGCGGGCCGGGGCCCGCGCCGCTGCGCCGCCAGGTACAGCTCGGCCTCGCGGCGGTCGTGGCGCGGGGTGCCACACAGCTGCCACTCGCGGCCGTTCCACATCTCCGCCAGCCAGCGCTGCTGCGGCTGCGGCCGGTCGCCGCGCACGCCGTAGCGGGTCGGCGTCCGCTCGACCGGCTCGGCGAGGCCCCGCGGCCGGGCGTAGGAGCCGCCCACCTCCGCGCGGCGGGCGGCACGGCGCCGGGTCTCGCACAGCAGGCACAGATCCGGGGCGCTCTCGTCGACGGGCCCCTGCGGGTGCTCGGCGCAGCGCGTGCTGGGCGCGCCGCCGGTGACACTGTCCTCCAGCAGGTCCAGCGCACGCCGCAGATCCGCCCTGACCTCGTGCAACTTGGCGTCGGGGGTGTCGGCGGACAGGGACTCGCCGTGCTCCCCGAGCAGCCGGAGGGCACGGCCCAGGGCGGTGAGCTGGGCGTGGTTCATGCACCCAGTGTGCCGTGCCGGCCCCCGGACGGGGGATCCGGCCGCCGGTCACCGGGAGCGGCCTACGCTGTCCCCGTCGACGAAGGGCAGGGCGAGCGTGAGCGCGGACGGGCGGCCCGCCGGCGGGCAGCGGGCGCACTGGGAGCGGACGTACACCGAGCACCCGGGGATGTACGGCGAACAGCCCTCCGCGGCCGCCGTGCACGCCGCGGGGATCTTCCGCGCGCACGGCGTGCGGGACGTCCTGGAACTCGGCGCGGGGCACGGCCGCGACGCGCTGTTCTTCGCCCGGCAGGGCTTCACCGTGCACGCCACCGACTTCAGCCCCGCCGGGATCGGGCAGCTCCGCGAGGCCGCCCGGCGCGCGGGACTGCCGGTGACGGCCGCCGTCCACGACGTACGGCAGCCGCTGCCGCTGCCCGACCGCTCCGCCGGAGCCGTGTTCGCGCACATGCTGCTGTGCATGGCGCTGTCCACCGCGGAGATCCGCGCGCTCGTCGCCGAGGTGCGGCGGGTGCTGCGGCCCGGCGGGGTGTTCGTCTACACCGTCCGGCACACCGGCGACGCGCACTTCGGCGCGGGCGTCGGGCACGGCGACGACATCTGGGAGCACGGCGGCTTCGCCGTGCACTTCTTCTCCCGCGCCCTCGTCGACTCGCTCGCCGAGGGCTGGGTGCTGGACGAGGTGCGCCCCTTCGAGGAGGGCGAGCTGCCGCGCCGTCTGTGGGAGATCACCCAGCGGATCCCCTGAGGGCCCTCGCCGCCTCCAGTGCCGTGCGCAGTCGGCCGCCGGACTCCTTGAGCAGGCGGGTGGCCTCGGCGGCGTCGACGCCGCTCAGCAGGAGCAGGACGGCGTTCTTCACCTCGCCGTCGGTGGCGGCCAGCGCGGCCTCGATCTCGGCCTCGCCCGCGCCCGTGGCCTGCGCGACGATCCGGCGGGAGCGGGCGCGCAGCTTGTCGTTGGAGGCGCGCACGTCGACCATCAGGTTCCCGTACGTCTTGCCCAGCCGGATCATCGTGATCGTCGAGATCATGTTGAGGACCAGCTTCTGCGCCGTGCCCGCCTTCAGCCGGGTCGAGCCGGTGATCAGCTCGGGCCCGGTGACGATCTCGATGCCGTGCTCAGCGGCCGCCGCGAGCGCGCTGCCCTCGTTGCAGGCGAGCCCGACGGTCAGGGCGCCGAGCGCGCGGGCGTGCGTCACCGCGCCGACGGCGTAGGGGGTGCGGCCGGAGGCGGAGACGCCGACCACCGTGTCGTCGGGGGTCAGGCGCAGCGCGTCCAGGTCGGCCCGGGCCAGCTCCGGGTCGTCCTCGGCGCCCTCGATCGAGGTCAGCATCGCCTCCGGGCCGCCCGCGATCAGTCCGACGACCTGCCCGGGGTCGGTGTCGAACGTGGGCGGGCACTCGGAGGCGTCCAGCACGCCGAGCCGGCCGGCGGTGCCGGCACCGGCGTACACCAGCCGGCCGCCGCGGGCCATCCGCTCCGCCACGGCGTCGATCGCGGCGGCGATCTCGGGCAGCCGCGCGGCGACCGCGGCCGGGACGCGGGTGTCCTCGCCGTTCATCAGGCGGGCAATGTCGAGGGTGGGCAGCCGGTCGATGTCGGCCAGCTCGGGGCGGAAGGCCTCGGTGCTGAGCGCCGACAGTTCCGGCAGGAGGTCCCGGGGGTCGGAGGTGGAGGAGGAAGTCATGAGGGGGGCGGCTCTCTTCGGGTCCTGGGTTACTTCCGGTGCCGGTGCGCCAGTGCCTCGTACGACGCCGCCAGCGCCGGGGCGGCCGTGTCGTACGTCCGTTGCGCGACCCCGACGAACAGGCAGTCCACCACCAGCAGTTGACTGGTGCGGGACGACATCGCCGCGGGCCGCAGCTCGCTCTCCCGGGAGGTGGACGTCGTCAGCACGTGGTCGGCGTACTGGGTGACGGGGCTGTCCGGCCGCCCGGTGATGGCGACCGTCGTAGCGCCGTGCTCGAAGGCGACCCGCAGCGGTTCGATGACGTCGCCGGTGGAGCCGGAGTGGGTGATGGCGATCGCCACGTCCCCCGACCGGAGTTGCACGGCGTTGGTGACGGCGAGGTGCGGATCGCTGTGCGCGTGCGCTATCAGCCCTATGCGCAGCAGCTTCTGCGTGAGGTCCTGCGCGACGAGCCCGGACGCGCCGACGCCGTAGACGTCGATACGGCGGGCCGTGGCGGCCGCGGCGACGGCGGCGCCGAGCTGCGCGGTGTCCAGGCCGGCCGCGGTGTCGGCGAGCGTCTGCTGCTCCTCGTAGGCGAGTTTGGCGACGACGTCGGCGATGGGGTCGTCCACCGCGATGTCGGTGGTGATGGCGGGCGCCCGCCCGGACTGCTGCTGGGCGGCGAGCCCGGCGAGGGCCAGCCGCAGATCGCGGTAGCCGGGGTAGCCGAGGAGGCGGGCGGTGCGGACCACCGTCGCCTCGCTGGTGCCGGTGAGTTCGGCGAGGCCGGTGACCGTGAGGGCGGCGCAGCCGGCCGGGTCGCCGGCGACGGCCTCGGCGACGCGCTGCATGGAGCGGGTCATCGAGGGGGCGAGCGTGCGCACCTTGGCGGCGAGGGCACCCCCGAAAATTTCCTTCACATCCTGGGTCACCAGTGAAAGATATTTTCGGCTCGGGGTCGGGGTCAAGAGTGCGCACAATAGGGGGCATGGACGGCACGGACCCCATCAGCCCCCTGGAGCAGGCCCTGCACGCGGCGCGCGCCCTCGTCCTCGCGGACCTCGTCGCGCGCGAGGTCGCCGAGGCGGACGTCGTCTCGATGGTCGAGGAGTCCGTCGCGCAGCGGCGGTGGTGGGTCGAACAGTGGCCGGAGGGCGCCGGGTTCCTCGCCGGGCTGATCGCCCAGGACGTACAGGACTCCCTCCTGGAGCGGTACGGCCGCTGGCCGCTGTGCCCGGTGTGCGGCTCCGGCGACCCGCACGCCCTGGAGGTCGAACCGGAACTCGGCCCCGACCCGCACTGGGTGTGCCACAAGGCCGGCGTGAAGGTCGCGGCGATCGGCGGACTGGGCCGGGCGGCCGGCGGAACGCCCTCGTCGTGACGGTCTACATCGACCCGCCGAACTGGCCGGGACACGGCCGGTGGTGGTCCCACCTCGTCAGCGACACGTCGTACGACGAACTCCACCGGTTCGCCGAGCGCCTCGGCGTGCCCCGGCGGGCCTTCGAACGCGACCACTACGACCTGCCCTCCCACCGGTACTCCGACGCGGTGCGCGCGGGCGCGGTGGAGGTGAGCAGCCGGGAGGTGGTCCGGCTGCTGCACGGGGCGGGCCTGCGCCGCCGCAAGCGCGGCGCGTGACGCCCGTCAGACGCGCCGGACGTACAACTGCTGCGCGGCCTCCATGCCGTGCTGGTCCTGCGCGACGCGTTCCTCGTCCGTCGTCGCCCGGGTGTATCCGGCGCGGGTGACCACGCCCTGCGAGGCCGTGTTGTCGTGGTCGATCACCGCGAGCAGCATCTGTACGTCGTCGCGGGCCAGCGCCCAGTCGGACAGGGCGCGCAGTGCCTCGGTGGCGTAGCCGTGGCCGCGGGCGGAGGGGGCGAGGTCGTAGCCGACCTCGGCGCGCGCCTCGTCGTCCGGCGGACCGTGGAACCCGATGCCCCCCACGGCGAGCCCGTCCTCCTGGCGCACCATCACGAACATCCCCCACTCGGGACGCAGTACGCCCGCCTCGTACGCCTTGACCACCATGCCGGCGGCGTCCCGCGTGCCGTCGAAGGGCCCGTCCTCGACCCAGTCGAAGCCTCCGTCCCCGCCGACGGCGAGGTCACGGGCGGCGGCCGGGGTCACGCCGTACAGGGTGAGCGGCCCGGCGGGCAGGGCGGGGTTGTTGTACCAGTGCCACTTGGTGACCGGTTCGCGCTCGGGCAGCGCACCGCGCCCGGTGGCCCACAGCAGCGTCGGCCAGGCGGCCGGGCCGGGCCGCACGTGCGGGAAGATCCGGGTGAGGAGGTCCTCGACGAGCTGCGCGGGCGGCTCGTAGGACAGCCCCAGCCCCTCGGCGATGTCATGCGTGTGCAGCAGCACCTCCGCGATGCCCATCGCGGCGAAACCCTCCCGGTCCGCACTGCGGAAGGGATACGGGTGGAAGCCGCGGGCGTCCCGGGGCGCGGTACGGACGGCGGCGGCGAGCAGGGCACCGGTGGTCTCGATGACCTCCAGAAGCCCGGGGTTGTCGGCTGCGGGCCACCCGTCCTCATTGCCGTCGACGGTGATGTCGAAGGGCGCGTACCGATCCTGCACCCGCCCCGCCAACTGCCCCGCGTACCCCACGAGATCACTGGCGATGTGGGCCGCTGTGGTACGACAGCTCCACTCGACCCGCCCGGCCCGCACCGACGCCCAGTCCCGGTCGACCGCCGGCCGCAGCGCCGCGACACAGCTCGCGACGGCCTCTTCCACTTCGTCCCCGCCCCATGCACGCATGAGCGGCACCCTAGGCGGTCGGATCCGCCGCGGTCGACAGCATTTCCAGCTCGGCCGCGAGGTTGTACCGGGCGGTGGCCTCCCAGCGCTCCCGCCCGTACGGCGTACGGAACAGCCGCGGAAGCTCAAGCAGTTGACGCAGGATCGCGGCCCGCCCCGACCGGAAGGCGTCGTTGGGCACGAAGTGGTACTCCTCGCGGACGGCGGCGGTGTACGCGGCGTACGCGGACGGCGGCGCGGCGAGGACCGCGAGATCGGCGTCGCAGAGCACCTGCCCGTCGCGGTCGTCGTCGGACGGATCGTGCGTCTCGGTCAGCCGGACGAGCCGGGCGACCTCGGCGACGGCCCGCTCGGGGAGGCCGGCCTCGGCGAGGGCCCGCTCGGCGAGCCGGGCGGACCGCTCCTCGTTCTCGGACCGCTCCGGCAGATACACGGCGTCATGGAACCAGGCGGCGAGCCGCACCAGGTCCGGCGCGCCCGCGTACTCCTCCAGCGGCCCGTCGATGTGATCGAGGACGGCGGTGAGGTGGGCGAGCGTGTGATACCGCCGCTGCGGCTCCCGCCAGCGGGCGAGCAGATTGTCGGCGTAGGGCTCCGGGGCCGGAGCGGGGGCGTCTCCGCGCACCGCGACGAGGGCGCGGGTGAAGCGACTGCGGAGGGCGTCGAGATCGGGGTCGGCCATGGGGACATTCTTCCGCTGTTGCGCCGGGCGCGGGGGTGCGGCGCCTAGCGTGGGGGCCATGACTGACGTACGGGAACGGGATCCGGAACTGCCGGGACGGCTGCTGACCACGGAACGCGACGCGCTGGTCCCGCTGCTGCGACAGCGCGCCGACGACGACTACGCGCGGCCGGTGGAGGCGTGTCCGGGCTGGTCGGTACGGGATGTGCTGGCGCACTGCTCGGCCGCGCTGAAGCGGGTGGTGGAGGGCCGGTACGAGCCGGGCGTGTTCACGCCGGAGAACAACGCGAGGGACATCGCGGAACGGTCCGCCTGGAGCAACGCGCGGATCGTCGACGAGCTGGAGCGCGGCATGACGGAGGCGGGCCCGGTGATGGCCGGCTCGGACGGCCGGATGGACCTGATCGCGCTGGGCGAATGGGTCCACGCGGGAGACGTACGGGAGGCACTGGGCGAGCCGAACGCCTACGGCGGGCCGGGACTCCCGCACGCACTGACCCTCCTCGCGTGGGGAACGCAGACTCTTGGCCACATCCCACTTCAGGCGGACCTGGACGACGTGGACGAGCCGCTGCGGCTCGGCGGGGTCGGAGTGGACCAGCACCGGCACGTGGCGCGCTTCATCGGTGACTCGGCGACCCTCGTACGCCTCTACGCGGGCCGCCCGACGGCCGGGGCGGCGTACGAGCTGACCGGAGTGGAGCCTCGGGAGCTGAACATCTTCGGGTGACTGTGGCGTGCGCGGCGGCGGGCGTAGTCTTTCCCTTCGGGATTGGACTAGACCTGTATCCCTTTATCGGCTGTAGCCGCCGTCGACGACCGAGGAATGGGGTCCCATGAGCAAGCGTGCAGTCCTGGAGGTGATCGCCCTCGACCCCGAGGACGCGGTCGCCGCCCAGGCCGGAGGTGCGGACCGGCTGGAGCTGGTCACCGACATGGCCGCCGACGGGCTCACCCCGTCCGTGGCGACCTTCGCCGGGATCCGTGCCGCGGTCGACCTCGACCTGCGCGTGATGCTGCGGCTGGCGGACGGTTTCGCCGCGGGGGATGTCGCACGGCTGGTCGGGCTCGCGGGGGAGCTGCGCGCCGCGGGGGCGCAGGAGTTCGTGCTGGGCTTCCTGTCGGCGGACGGCAGTGTGGACCTGGGGACCGTCGAGCGCGTGCTGTCCGCCCTGGACGGGTGCAGCTGGACCTTCCACCGGGCGATCGACCGCGCCGCGGACCGCGACGCGCTGCGCAAGGCGCTGGACGGGATGCCGGGGCTGGACACCTACCTCACGGCGGGTGCGGCGGGAGGCGTCGACGCCGGGCTCCCCACGCTGCTGGCGGAGGCGCGGCGGCAGGGGGAACCGGGGTACGAGCAGCACATCCTGGTCGGCGGCGGCCTCCGCCTGGACCACGTACCGCGGCTCCTGGACGCGGGCATCTCCGGTTTCCACATCGGCGGCGCGGCTCGGCCGGGGGGCTGGGAGGGGCCGGTGTCTGTGGAGGCGGTGGCGGAGTGGAGGTCGGTACTGGACGCTGGCGCGGACGGCTGACCGGGTTGCCGTGCGCTGCGGTGGGCCGGGGGTGGGCGGCGCAGCCCGGCGCTAACGGGTGCCGCTGCGCCCACCCGTGCCGCCCCAGCGGCACGACTGCCCGCAGCTGAGTCGCGAGGCGGCGCCGGCTACCCGCTACCCCAGCGGGGCGGCCTGCCGCAGTCACGGTGGCCGGTAGACGCGTACGGCGGGCAGGGGACGTGTCGGGGGGTGTCCGCCCGCAGCGGGCGGCGGAAAGTGGCGGTGCGGATTTGACCGACGCAGCGGCGCACCGAGGACGGATACCCCCCGGCGCGGCCCCGACCCACCCACCAGCGGATGGCGCTACATCAGCCACCCACTGCCCCGCGCGGGCCGCCGCAGGCATTCAGGGGCGCGGGGAACTGCGCGAGCAACCACCCACCCACCCGCACAGGCCGCCGCAGGCACCCGCACAGGCCCCCGCAGGCACCCGCACCCCACCACGTCACGTCAACTGCCCCGGCAACCCCGCCCCATGCGTCACGATCAACCCAGACACCGCACGCGTCAGCGCGACGTACAGCCGCCGCAACCCCGTCCGCTCGTCCGGTTCCCCGTCCACGACCGCCTGCGGTTCGTCCAGGACGACGTAGTCGTACTCCAGACCCTTCGCCAGCGACGCCGGCACCAGCGTCAGCCGGGTCTCCCGCGTCGTCTCCTCACCGGGGGAGAGGTACCCGATCCCCGCCGCGTCCAGCGCCTCCGCCAGCGCGGCGATACGCGCGTCCGCCGCGATCAGACCCGTCGAGCCCTCGTTCCGCAGCAGCTCCTCGCACGCGGCCACGACATCCCCCGCCCCCACCACCGCCCGCACCTCGAAGAACCCGGGGTTCTCCCGGACCGACGCCACCGGCGTCAGCCCCGGCGCGATGTGCGGCAGCAGCCGCGAGGCGTAGGCGATGACGTCCGTCGGCACACGGAAACCGGCCGTCAGCTCCTCGACCACCGCGTCCGGCTTGCCGAGATGGGCCAGCGCCTCCTCCCAGCTCCTCGTCGCCCACGGCGTCGTCCCCTGCGCCAGGTCGCCGAGGACCGTCGCGGAACCGGTCGTACAGCGCCGCCCCACCGCCCGGTACTGCATCGGCGACAGGTCCTGCGCCTCGTCCAGCACCACGTGCCCGAGGGAGGACGTGCGCTGCACGAGGTCCGTCACCTCGTCGATGAGCACGGCGTCCGCCGCCGACCACTTCGCCGACTTCACGCTCCGGACGGGCTTCGCCCACAGGATCGTCTTCTGCTCCTCCGCGTCGAGGATCCCCTCCGCGTGCTCGGCGAGGAAATCCGCGTCGGTGAGCAGCCGCAGGACCAGCTTGGCCGGCTCGACGGCCGGCCAGACCGCCTTCACGGCCGCCTTCACCGCGCTGTTGCGGGCGACGGCGTCCTGCACACGGTCGTCCGGCGCCTCTCCGGCCCGCTCCATCTGCACCAGCACGGCGTGCGCGATGCGCTGCGGCAGGGCCTCGCGGGCGGCGCCGTACCGGATGTCCCGGTCCAGCAACTCCCGGACGATCTCCTCCAGTTCGTACGCGGGGACCCGCCACCGCCGCGAGCCGCGCACCACGACGACCGGCTCGGTGGGCATGGTCACGTGCGCGTACAGGGCCCGCCGCAGCACCTCGGCCATGCGGGCGTCGCCCTTGACGAGCGCGGCGGGCGCGTCGTCCGTGCCGCGCACCTCGACATGGGCCACGAGATCGTCGACCGTCGCCTGCTGCACCGCCAACTCGCCCAGCGCGGGCAGCACTTGCTCGATGTAGTGGAGGAAGGACCGGTTCGGCCCGATCACCAGCGTGCCGGTGCGGGCCAGCCGCTCCCGGTGGGCGTACAGCAGGTACGCCACCCGGTGCAGGCCGACGGCGGTCTTTCCGGTGCCGGGGCCGCCCTGCACGCACACCGTGCCGCCCAGCCCCGACCGTACGATCTCGTCCTGCTCCGGCTGGATGGTCGCGACGATGTCCCGCATCGGGCCGACACGCGGCCGCTCGATCTCCTGCTGGAGCAGCTTGCTGGTGCGGGCCGCCTCCGCCGGGTCGGACAGGTGCTCGTCCTCGTACGCCGTGAGGTCGCCGCCGGTGTAGCCGAAGCGGCGGCGCAGCCCGATGTCCATCGGGTCCTTCTTGGACGCCCGGTAGAACGGCTGCGAGACCGGCGCCCGCCAGTCGATCACCATGGGGTCCCCGTCGGCGTCGTGCACATGCCGCCGCCCGATGTAGAACCGCTCGCCCTCCGCGCCCTCCGCCCGGTCGGCGCCGGGTGCGTGGAGGTAGTCGAGCCGGCCGAAGAACAGCGGGGTGTCGCTGAGGTCGGCCAGGGCCTTGATGCGCTCGTCGATCTGGCGGGAGAGCACCTCGGCGTTGACCCAGTTCGCGGTGACGTCGCGGATGTCGAGCGACTCGACGTCCTCGCGCATCGCGCGCAGCGCGGCCCGTGACTCGGCGAGGTGGGCGCGCTCCCGCGCCAGGGGGTCGTCGGTGGGCTGGGACACGGGCGTGGACAAGGCGGTGCCTCCGGAAAACCTGCGGGGGTGACTCCTGGACGAGTGGGCGGGCCGCCCGGTTTCCGACCGGACGACAGCACTCCGGCGAAGGGAGGCGGGCAAGAGCGGAGATTGTAGGCGACCGCGCATTCCCACCGCGAACGCTTTTCCCGACCCCCGAGGCACAACCGCGAACCCCCGGCCCGGCCCGACCCGGCCCCTAGGGGACGCCCCACCCCGCCCTAAGGGACACAGCATCCCCCAGACCGATGCGCATCTTATGTCCGCAATCGCACCATGGAGGTATGAGCACAGCGACCCTTTACCCAGCCACCGGCCCCACCCGCCCCCACGGCGCCTCGCCGGTCACCGGCAGCCACCGCCACCTCCTCGGCGACACCCTCCGCGCCGTCCGTGTCTACGCCCGTGCCGCCTTCGACGTGGTCGTCCTCGGCGAGTACGGCGAGGAGACGGTCGTACGCCGCAGGGGACGTCCGGAGGAGATGAGTATGAGCACCGGCGACGGATGAGTACCCGGGCCGGTGCGCCGGGCCGGCCGGCGCGGCTTCACTGGCCCCATGAGCACACCGCACCTCCCGCACTTCGCCGCACCGCCGCCCGCGTTCCCGCCGCCCACCGCCGACCGCGACCGCCTGGCCTGGATCGCGCCCACCGTCGCGACCCTGCTCCTGCTCGTCCTCGGCCCGGCCGCGCTGCTCTTCGGCGGACTGTCCGCGATGGCCACCGACAGCTGCGGCCCCGACGACTGCTCACAGGCGCTGGAGACCGCGCTGTCCCTGATCTACGGCACGCTGTTCTTCGGCAGCTTCCTCACCTTCGGCACCTGGCTCACGTCCTGGGTGCTGCCCTGGACCCGCCGCTGGTCGGCCCTGCGCGCCTGGCTGGCCGTGGCCTCCCTGCTGCCGCCGGTGTTCGTCCTGCTCCTGGTGTTCACACTGCCGCAGGGGTGACCGGGAACCGAGCCGACCGAAGGCGGCCGGCGTCGGCCCCTCAGCTCTCCGCCAGCAACTCGTCCGCGTCCATGATCCGGTACGCGTACCCCTGCTCCGCCAGGAACCGCTGCCGGTGCGCCGCGAAGTCCTGGTCGATCGTGTCGCGGGCGACCACCGAGTAGAAGTGCGCCTGGTGCCCGTCGGCCTTGGGCCGCAGCACCCGGCCCAGCCGCTGGGCCTCCTCCTGCCGGGAGCCGAACGTGCCCGAGACCTGGATGGCGACCGTGGCCTCGGGCAGGTCGATGGAGAAGTTCGCGACCTTGGACACCACCAGGACGCTGATCTCGCCCTCCCGGAACGCGTCGAACAGCTTCTCCCGCTGCGCGTTCGACGTCTCGCCCTTGATGACGGGCGCGCCCAGGTGCTCGCCCAGCTCGTCGAGCTGGTCGATGTACTGCCCGATGACGAGGATCTGCTGCCCGGCGAAGCGCCGGACGATCGCCTCGGTCACCTTCCGCTTGGTGTCCGTCGTCGCGCAGAACCGGTACTTCTCCTCCGCCTCGGCCGTCGCGTACGCCAGCCGCTCGGAGTCGGTCAGGTTCACCCGGACCTCGACGCAGTCCGCGGGCGCGATGTACCCCTGCGCCTCGATCTCCTTCCACGGCGCGTCGAACCGCTTCGGGCCGATCAGCGAGAACACGTCCGACTCGCGGCCGTCCTCCCGCACCAGCGTCGCGGTCAGGCCGAGCCGCCGCCGCGCCTGGAGGTCCGCGGTGAACTTGAACACGGGCGCCGGCAGCAGGTGCACCTCGTCGTAGACGATCAGACCCCAGTCCCGGGAGTCGAACAGCTCCAGGTGCGGGTAGACACCCTTCCGCCGGGTCGTCAGCACCTGGTACGTCGCGATGGTGACCGGCCGGATCTCCTTGCGCGTGCCGCTGTACTCGCCGATCTCGTCCTCGGTCAGCGACGTCCGCTTCACCAGCTCGTGCTTCCACTGCCGCGCGGAGACGGTGTTGGTGACGAGGATCAGCGTGGTCGATTTGGCCTGGGACATCGCCCCGGCCCCGACCAGCGTCTTGCCGGCGCCGCAGGGCAGGACGACGACGCCGGAGCCGCCGTGCCAGAAGTTCTCCACGGCCTGCTTCTGGTAGGGCCGCAGCGCCCAGCCGTCCTCGGCCAGCTCGATCGGGTGCGCCTCACCGTCGACGTACCCGGCGAGGTCCTCGGCCGGCCAGCCCAGCTTCAGCAGCGTCTGCTTGATCTGCCCGCGCTCGGAGGGGTGCACGACGACGGTGTCGGGGTCGATGCGGGCGCCGACCAGCGGGGCGATCCGCTTGGAGCGCAGCACCTCCTCAAGGACCGGCCGGTCCGTGGAGGTCAGCACCAGCCCGTGCGCCGGGTGCTTGACCAGCGACAGCCGCCCGTAGCGGTCCATCGTCTCGGCGATGTCGACGAGCAGCGCGTGCGGCACCGGGTAGCGGCTGTACTGCACCAGCGCGTCCACGACCTGCTCGGCGTCGTGCCCGGCGGCCCGCGCGTTCCACAGGCCGAGCGGCGTCACCCGGTAGGTGTGGATGTGCTCGGGCGCCCGCTCCAGCTCCGCGAACGGCGCGATGGCCCGACGGCACTCGTCGGCCTGCTCGTGGTCGACCTCCAGGAGGAGGGTCTTGTCGGACTGGACGATCAGCGGTCCGTTCACGCGCGGCACACACCTTTCCACAACGGCCCAAACGTCCAGTGTGCCGCACCCGGGCGTCAGTCGTCCGCGAGCTCCGCCACTCCCGTGATCCGGTGCAGCGGGAAGGTGCGGACCTCGTCCGCGGTGTGGTCGTACGCCGTGACGAAGCCACCCTCCACCCGGACCGGCGCGATGACGCGCTGGCTGGCGGCGCCCTCGGCGTTGACGAAGCCGATCCACACCGCCTCGCCGGTCAGCACGGCGGCCTGCATGGTGGCGAGGGTCTCGGCGGCCGAGGTGCGCGGCAGCTCGCCCGGCGCGAGCGGGGTGTCGTCGGTGGGCTTGCGCGGGGTGGTGGAGGCCAGGTCGCCCGCCCGGATCGCGCGGATCGCCGCCGACAGCAGTGCCGCGTCCGGCATCGGCGGGCCGTCCGGCACCGGCTCCGGCGGGGTGCGTGGCGGGGTGCGGTGGGCGTCGGGGCGGGCGATCAGCACATCGCCCTCGGCGGACTCCGCGGCCGGCGCGAAGCCCATCGCCCGCAGGCCCTCCAGGAGCGTCGCCGGGTCGCTCTGCGCGGCCAGGACCGTCGGCGCGAGGCGGCGCAGCCGCAGCCCGGCGGACCGCTTGTCGGCGAGGATCTCGTTGAGCAGGGCGTCGTCGTCGCAGCGCACGTACGCGGAGGCGGCGCCGACCCGCAGATGGCCGTGGCGGCGGGCCACGTCGTCGATCAGGTACGCCAGCGGCTGCGGCACCGGCGTGCGCGAGTGCGCCGCGAGGAAGGCGTGCAGGTCGGCGGCGGTGCGCCCGGCGTCCAGGGCACGCCGTACGGAGGCGGGCGTGAAGCGGTAGACGGTCGCGCCGCCCTTGGACTCGACGTCGGCGAGGACGCCGAGCGTGTCCGCGAGGGGGCGTTGCAGCGGGCCCGGCGCGACGGCCGTCAGGTCGGCCTGGAGCAGCACGTGGTCCAGCGGTTCCGGCAACAGCGGCGCCAGCAGCCGCGCGGCGGCGGCCGAGGCGGCGGCCTGCTCGGCGGGGGACAGGGGCGCGGCGGGGGCGGGCCGGCGGTGGTGGTGGACGGGCAGCTTGTCGCCGGGGCCGGAGGGCTCCTCCGCGCGCGGGGTGTGGTCCGGCGCGGGCAGCCCGAGCAGCGCCCGGCCGTGGGCCGCCAGCGCGCCCCGCCCGGTCACGCCCAGCAACTCCGCCTCGTCCAGCGTCCAGCGGGCGAGCCGGGTGCGCAGGTCGTCCTCCCGGCGCTGCGGCCGCTCCCACTGAAGCCGCGCCAGCACCGACTCCGGGTCCGGCGCGGCGCCCTCGGGCAGCGCGGCGAGCAGCGTCAGCACCCGGTGCCGTACCTCCGGCGCCGCGGACCGGTCCAGGCCCGGGCCCAGCGCCGACAGCGCGCGCTCCTTGGCGTCCCGCCCGCCGACCAGCCCCGCCGTGCGGGTCGCCGCCAGCCACGCCTCCGCGAGCCGCACCCACCGCTCCTGCGCGGGCAGGGTCAGCCACTCGTCGTAGGCCGGGGTGGCGGCGTACCGTTCGTCGGCCTCGCCGTCGGAGGCCAGCAGCCCGGCCGCGTACGCCAGCTCCACCCAGAACGCGGCCACCGGCTCCGGCACGTCCAGCGCGACCGCGGTCCGCTTCAGGTCGCGCACGCTGAGCCCGCCGGCCCGCAGCACGGCGGGGCCGCCCTCGTGCCAGTCCTTCAGCAGCTCCTCCACCGTGGCCAGTGCGGTCAGCGCCTGCCCGGCGGCGGTGGCGTCCACCACCTGGGGACGGTGGACCTTCACGGCCTCGACGGCGGGCGGCAGCGGCTCGGGCTCCCGGTGCGCGCGGCCCTGCCGCAGATGCAGCGCCACCTCCCGGGGCAGCACGACCGTGCCGGGCGCGGTCGGCAGCAGCAGCCCGCGGTCCAGCAGCCAGCGCAGATGCGCCGCCGGGTCGGCCGTGACCTGCCCGTACGGCGGTCCCCACACCAGCCGCGCCAGCACCTGCCGGGACTCCTCCGGCGCGCCGGCGAGCAGGGCCGCCATGCGCTTGCGGTCGCCGAACAGCGCGGTGAGCGCGGTGACCGCGGACACCGAGTCGTGGGTGGAGGCCAGCCCCGCGGTGGTCACGATCTCCTGGATGCGCCCGGGCGACATGCCCGCGGTCGCCTCCTGCACGGTCGGGCCGAGCCCGGTCGGCGAGGGGTGCTGCGGGGACGGGGCGAGCAGTTCGCGCGCGGTGCGCACCAGCCGCAGCCGGTCGTCGCCGCCCCACACCAGCGCCTGCTCGCGCAGCACGCCGAGCGCGTGCGGCAGCGCGGCGGCGACCGCCGGGTCCCGCTCGTCCCCGGCCATCAGCCCGAGCAGTTCCTCGTACGACGCCGGGTCGGCGGCCACCGCCAGCGCCTGCGCGGTCTGCAGCGCGAACCGGTCCAGCCGCTCCAGCGCGCGCACGACGCTCGCCCGGGTCCCGGCACGCGTCGCGAGCTGGGTGAGGTCGGTCGGCACGGGGGTGATGAGGTCGGGGCGGCTGCGCAGGAGGGCGGCCAGGGAGGCGTCGTCGCGCGCGCGGAGCGCTTCGGCGAGCGAGCGGGGGGCCGGCGTGTCCTCGGGGCTCATCCGACCCACGGTAGCGGGTGGGTGCGACAGCGCGGCCGTGCCCGGGGCGGGGGGCCGCGCGATAGCTTCTTCCCGTGGGGATCGAGAGCGACAAGGTCGTCTACGAGTACCTGAGCCGCGTCGGTGACGTGGCGCAGCAACAACAGCTGCCGTCGGCCGCCCGGATGCGGCTCGTGTCGCAGCTGAGGGACGAGATCGACCGGCGCCGGGCCCGGGCGGTCGTCGACAGCCCGGCGGCCGTGCGCCGCATCCTGGACCGCCTCGGCAGCCCCGACGACGTGGTCACGGCCGCCGTCGACGGCGGCACGCCGGCCCCGCAGCCACCGGCGGCGGCGGTACCGGTGCAGCGGGACACCGACCAGGACGCGCGGGACGAACGGAAGGCACCCCGCGCGAAGCGGCGGCGCGTGCCCCGCCCGCGGCCCGCCGATTCCCCCGAGAACGCCCCCGCGCCCGAGGTCCCCGCCCCGCCGCACCTGGCCAGCGCCCAGGAGCTGGGCCGCAGCGCCGTACAGCCCGACTGGTGGCGGGTGCAGCCGGGACCGTTCGGGGACGCCGGCACGGACGAGGTGCCCGGGTTCGTGGGCGGGGTGGAGATCCCGGACCTGCTGAAGCCACCGCGGAAGGAACCGGCGGAGAAGGAGACCGAGCCCGCCGGGACCCCGGACGAGGAGCCCGAGACGGACGCCGAACCGGCCTCCGACGGGAAGCCCGGCGTGATCGAGCGGGTCCGCCCCCGCTCCCTGCCCCGCTGGAGCAACCCCCTGCTGCTGCTCGCCGCCGCCTGCCTGGTCGCCGGAGCGGTGCTAGGCAACCTGGTCGCGCTGGCGGCGGGCTGGCTGATCGCCTGGGCCTCACGCCGCCTGACCGACGCGGAGACCAAGTGGGCGGTCGTCATCCTCCCGGGCCTGTCCCTGACCGCCGGGGTGGTGTGGCTGTGGGGCCGTACCGCGGGCCGCTGGGGCGAGCCGATCGCCGAGGGCCACATGAGCGACGCGATCTCCGAGACCTGGCCGTGGGTCCTGCGCGGCGCGGCGCTGGCGTCGGCCCTGTTCCTGGTGTGGCGCTCGCAGCGGCAGCGGTAGTGCCGAGGCGCGGAAACGTAACAGCACACTCGTTCGGGTGATCCGCACCGGATTCGCCGGACGCGCTTCCCGCCTACCCTGGGAACGTCGCGTCGAGCGAGGGAGGTCTGTCATGGCGACGGCGGAGCCGATCATCATGCCGGGGTACCAGGGCGAGGCCATTCACGGCCCCTACGACGACCCGGACGGCGACAGCGACGCGGACAGCGGTGTGCCCGACTACTCGGGTGCGAGCGTGGAGCAGGCCTTCGAGCTCTTCAGTGCGGCGGCCCCCCGGGGCTGGCGCGTGGAGTTGATCGAAGGGGAGATCCACGTGACGCCACCGGCCAACGGGGAACACGAGGAGTTCGTGTCGGAACTCAGTCACCAGGTCGGTGAACGGCGCCACGACCGCTCGCTGCGCAACTACACCGGCATCGGCCTGGACGTCCCCGGTGCCTCCGGTACCGGTCATGTCGTCCCCGACCTGGTCGTCGCCCCCAAGGGCAGCTTCGACAGCAAGGACGAGTGGCACGACCCCGCCCCGGTTCTCCTCGTCGCCGAAGTGACCTCCGGCAGCACGGCCGAACGCGACCGCGACAAGAAGATCCACGGCTACGCCCGCGCCGGCATCCCCGTCTACCTGCTGATCGACCGGCAGGAGGGCGAGGTGAGGGTCTACTCCGAGCCGTCCGGCGACTCCTACGCGCACGGGCCGAAGCACAAGCTCGGGCAGACCGTGCCGCTGCCCGCCCCCCTCGGCTTCGAGCTGGACACCGCGGAGTTCTGACCGCGCCGGCCGGCCGGGGCCGCACGGCACAATGGCCGTCATGACGTCCCGCGCTCCGGTGGTCGGATTCGACCTCGACATGACCCTGATCGACTCCCGCCCCGGCATCCGGGCCGTGTACCAGCTGCTGTCGGAGCGGACCGGTACCTACATCGACGCCGATCTCGCCGTCACCCGGCTCGGGCCGCCGCTGGTGGAGGAGATGGCGAACTGGTTCCCGGCGGACCAGGTCGAGGCCATGGTGGACACCTACCGCGCGATGTACCCGGGGATAGCCGTCCCGGCCACCCTGCCCATGCCCGGCGCCCGCGCGGCCCTCGCGGCCGTGAAGGCCGCCGGCGGGCGGACGGTCGTGGTCACCGCCAAGTACGAGGCCAACGCCAAGCTGCACGTGGAACACCTCGGCCTGGACGCCGACGTGGTCGTCGGCGACCTGTGGGCCGAGCAGAAGGCGGAGGCGCTGCGCGAGTACGGCGCCGACGTGTACGTCGGCGACCACGTCGGGGACGTCCGCGGCGCCCGCACGGCCGGAGCGCTGTCGGTGGCCGTGGCCAGCGGGCCGTGCGCGCCCGAGGAGCTGGCCGAGGCCGGCGCGGACGTGGTCCTCGCGTCGCTCGACGCGTTCCCGGGGTGGCTTTCGGCCTACCTCGACGCCTGAGCGGCCGCCCGCGCCTGCCGCCGCCCCGCCGCGGCCGAACGCAGCACGCCCGCACCGGCGAGCACGAATCCGACGGCCATGAGCATGCTCAGCCCGAACATGTACGTCGGAAAAGGCGTCGTTCCGAGCAGCAGCGGAGCCACGGTGACCAGAGTGGCCAGGGCGCCGAGGAAGAAGACGATCGCACCGGCACGGATCAGCCGGTCACCGGGTTCGGCGGAATTCATTCGAGTTTCGTCACGCACCCGACCAGGGTAGTTCCCAGCGCGAAGGAACAACCGGGCGACGTCTTGTCACCCGCCCGGAGACCATTAGCCTTGGTACCGGCGGGTCATGGTCGACCCGCCAGGGTTGTTATTGAGCATTTTTCCGACGAGTACGAGGACGAGGACAGACGTGCCCACCGGCAAGGTCAAGTGGTTCAACAGCGAGAAGGGCTTCGGCTTTCTCTCCCGTGACGACGGCGGTGACGTCTTCGTCCATTCCTCGGTCCTCCCCGCCGGAGTCGAGACCCTGAAGCCGGGCCAGCGCGTGGAGTTCGGCGTCGTCGCCGGACAGCGCGGCGACCAGGCCCTGTCGGTGATCCTGCTGGACCCGACCCCTTCGGTGGCGGCCGCGCAGCGCAAGAAGCCGGACGAGCTGGCCTCCATCGTGCAGGACCTGACGACCCTGCTGGAGAACGTCACGCAGACCCTGGAGCGCGGCCGTTACCCCGAGAAGACCGCCGGCAAGAAGGTCGCCGGCCTGCTCCGCGCGGTCGCCGACCAGCTCGACGTCTGAACCGACACCCAGCGACAGGACCGGGACAGGACCTACGGGAATTCCAGCGCGTCCGGGCCGAGGGGCGGCACCAGCCCCTCGGCCGCCGCACGGGTGAGCAGCCCGCGCACGGCCGCGTAGCCGTCCTCGCCCAGCCCGGCGGTGAACTCGTTGACGTACAGCCCGATGTGCTGGTCGGCGACGGCCGGGTCCATCTCCTGGGCGTGCTCCATGACATACGGCCGGGAGACCTCCGGCTCGTCCCACGCCATCCGCACGGACGTACGGATCGACTCGGCGAGCACCTTCAGCGTGTCCGCGCCCAGCGACCGCCGCGCGATGATCGCGCCCAGCGGGATCGGCAGCCCGGTCGTCCGCTCCCAGTGCTCGCCCATGTCGGCCAGCTTGTGCAGGCCGTAGCTCTGGTACGTGAACCGGGCCTCGTGGATGACCAGTCCGGCGTCCACCTTGCCGTCCCGCACGGCCGGCATGATCTCGTGGAACGGCATGACGACGATGTCACCGACCCCGCCGGGCACGGTGTCCGCCGCCCACAGCCGGAACAGCAGATACGCCGTCGACCGCTCGCTGGGCACGGCGACCGTACGCCCCGTCAGATCGAGACCGGCCTCGCGGCTGAGCACCAGCGGCCCGCAGCCCCGCCCCAGAGCCCCGCCGCACGGCAGCAGGGCGTACTCGCCGAGGACGTACGGCAGCACGGCGTACGACACCTTCAGCACGTCGAACTCGCCGCGCTCGGCCATGCCGTTGGTGAGGTCGATGTCGGCGAAGGTCACGTCCAGCGCGGGCGCGCCGGGGACCCGGCCGTGGGCGAGGGCGTCGAAGACGAACGTGTCGTTCGGGCAGGGCGAGTAGGCGATCCGCAGGGACCGCGCGGGCTCACTGGTCGTCATGGCTGTTCCAACTCTCCAGTACGGGTGCCAGCTTCCCGAAGCCCTCGGTGAGCGTGGCCAGCGCCTCCCCGATGCGCCAGGCGGCACGGTCGCGCGGGCCGACCGGGTTGGACACCGCGCGGATCTCCAGCACGGGCAGCCCGTGCAGGGCGGCGGCCTCGGCGACCCCGAAACCCTCCATGGCCTCGGCGAGGGCCCGCGGGTGGCGGGCGCGCAGCTCGGCCGCGCGGGCGGCGGTGCCGGTGACGGTCGTCACGGTCAGCACGGTCCCGGCCGGGGCGCCGGTGGCGGCCGCGGCCCGCCGCACCAGGGCCGCGGGTGGGCGGTGGGTGACGGTGCCGAAGCCCAGCTCGGTGACGGGCAGGAAGCCGTCCGGGGTCTCGGCGCCCAGATCGGCTGCGGTGATCTCGTCGGCGACGACGAGCGAGCCGAGGGGCGCCCCGGGCAGGAAGCCGCCGCCGATACCGGCGCTGACGACGAGCCCGTAGGGGGCGCCGTCGCGCTCGGCGGCGGTCAGGGCGGCGGCGGTGGCGGCGGCCGCGCGTGCCGGGCCCACGCCGGCGGCCAGCAGCCCCGGGGCGGCCGGGCCGCGCCCGGCGGGAAACGCCTGCGCCACCGCGTCCCGCTCGGCGGGAACGGCGGTGGCGACGAGGACACGCATCGGACGGACCCCGGTCAGTAGGCCTTCTTCAGCTTGAACGTCCAGACGCCCTTGGGAGCCTTCTCGCCCTCCTGGATGGAGATCGTGTTGGTCTCGCCACCGGTCTGGTACTGCTCGTTGAAGAACACGCTGCCCGGCACGGACCGGTAGGTGTTCTTGCTGAAGTCGGCGAACTGGCGGCCGTTGACCAGGATGGTCCAGCCGTTCTCGGCGATCTCGGGGTCGACGCCGATCCGGATCGCCTGGTCCTGGCCCAGGTCGATCGACTTCACGTCGGACTTGTCGGTGGCGCACTTCGTCAGCGTCTTGGCGTCCAGGGCCTTGCCGTCGTTGTAGCAGGCGGCCTCGGAGCTGACCGAGCCGCGGCCGATCGAGATCGTGGAAACCGGCGTCGGCTTGTCGCAGGCCGACAGGACGAGCAGTCCGGCGGAAACGGCGCCGGCGGCGGCGACGGCGCGGCGGCGTCGCACGACGGATTGCAGCATGGTCATGCCCGAAGGCTATCGGGCGGCCACCGCACACCGACCACGCGGGGGCCGACGTGCCCGGTTCGTTACGCCAGGCGGGCGTTTCCACCCCGGACGGCCGCGGACTCTCACGCCACTCGCGCCCGGGACGCGCCGCCGTGGCGGGCCGAGGCCAGCAGGCCCCGTACGGTCGTCAGCCAGCCGACCGCGACGATCGCCGCGGCCACCGACAGACCCACCGTGCCGTTCAGCGGCATCACGATGCCGATCGCCCCGCCGAACACCCACGCCATCTGCAGCAGCGTCTCCGAGCGGGCGAACGCCGATGTGCGCACCAGCTCCGGCACGTCCCGCTGGATCAGCGCGTCCAGCGACAGCTTGGCCAGCGCCTGCGCGAACCCGGCCACCGCCGCCAGGCACGCCACCAGCACCGCCCCGAAGAACACCGCCGCCACGACCGCCGCGCCCAGCACGACCGCCACCACCGTCACGATGATGATCTCCGGCGCCCGCGACCGCAGCCACGCGCCCACCGCCGTGCCCAGCGCGTTCCCGGCGCCCGCCGCGACCGCCACCATGCCCAGCGACACCGCCGCGCTCTGCCCCGTTATCGGGTGCTCGCGCAGCAGGAACGCCAGGAAGAAGATCAGGAAGCCGGTCAGGCAGCGGATCGCCGCGTTCGCGCCGAGCGCGTGCGTGACCGCCGGGCCGACCGTGCGCAGCCCCGGCCGCTTCACCGGCTTCAGATGCGGCCCGTGCAGATGCTGCTCGTCCGCCGCGAGCAGCGCGGTGTCCTCGCCCTTCGCGGAGTCCACCTTCGGCGGCAGCGAGAACGACAGAAACATCCCGGCGATGAAGATCACGAACGCGCCGTACAGCGGCCAGCGCGCCCCGATCGCCTGCAGCCCGCCCCCGATGGGCGCGGCCACCCCGGTGGCGAGCAGCCCGCCCAGCGTGACCCGCGAGTTCGCCTTGACCAGGGAGATCTTCGGCGGCAGCAGCCGTGGCACGACCGCGCTTCTGACCACGCCGTACGCCTTCGACGCCACCAGCACGCCGAGCGCCGCCGGATACAGCTCCAGACCGCCGGTGACCACCGCCCCCGACAGCACCAGCGCCAGCAGCGCCCGCGCCAGCATCGCGCCCGCCATCGCCGCCCGGCGGCCGTGCGGCAGCCGGTCCAGCAGCGGGCCGATCACCGGGGCCAGCACCGTGAACGGCGCCATCGTGATCGCCAGATACAGCGCGACCCGCCCGCGCGCCTCGTCCGTCGGCACCGAGAAGAACACCGTCGACGCCAGCGCGACGGTGATCATGACATCCCCGGCGCCGTTCACCCCGTGCAGCTCGATCAGCTGGCCGAGCCCCGACTCGCCTGCGCCGTGCGCGTGCGTCGCCTTGCGGATGCCGCGGGCCGGACCGGTCACCGGGAAGTGCAGGGCACGCCCGACCGAGCGGACGGACCCCCGGAACCGGCCCGAACCGCCGCCTCGGCTGCTCCCCTTGCTCGCCTTGCTTCCTTTGACCCCACCGATCCCGGTGGCACCTTCGGGGGACTTCGCGGCTGCCACCTCGTCATAGTGCCCCGAGATAGGTGGACGTAGTGCCGTTACGGCGCGTTTGCGGCCAAGCGGGTCGGGTGGGGGAGGGGGAAAGAACCGCCGCGAAGCGGCGAACGAAGACGTCGGTGTAGGCCCAGCGGCGGCGAACAGGTAGCGTGCGTATCTCGGCCATCCCGCAGAATGGATGGTGAGGTGCGCCCGAGCGCGAGCGTGCGCAGACGTCGAAGCGGTCCAGGTGTCCGCTCCGTCTTCCGCCCCGCCGCCGGAGGCACCCGCACCGGAAGACGGCGTACTGGAGAGAAGCGATACCTGTGAGCGCAGCGAGCACGCGAAGCCGCACCCCCGACCGCCTGTGCGCCGAGGCCGTCGACCTCGCCCGCGCTGCAGCCGAGGAGGCCGCCGCGCCCGGCGTCGTCGGCGAGCACGCCGGGCTGGTCTCCGAGGGCGACCGCGTGGTCACGCACTTCTTCGAGTGCAAGGAGCTGGGCTACCGCGGCTGGCGCTGGGCCGTCACCGTGGCCCGCGCCTCCCGCGCCAAGATCGTCACGCTCGACGAGGTCGTGCTGCTGCCCGGCCCCGACGCCGTCCTCGCGCCGGAGTGGGTGCCGTGGAGCGAGCGGCTGCGCCCCGGCGACATGGGCCCCGGCGACCTGCTGCCCACCGACGCCGAGGACCTGCGCCTGGAGCCCGGCTTCACCGGCGAGGAGGAGCCCCCGCCGAACTCGGCCGTCTCCGCCGACATGGCCGAGCTGGTCGAGGCGGAGGACGCCGAGGTCACCGAGGGCCCGCCCGCCGGCCTCGCCACCGCGCCGTCCCGCGGCTCGATCGCCGCGGTCGCGGAGGAGCTGGGCATGCGCCGGGCCCGGGTGCTGTCCCGGTACGGCCTGCATGTCGCCGCGGACCGCTGGGAAGAGGCGTTCGGCTCGAAGACCCCGATGGCCCAGGCCGCGCCCGCGGCGTGCGTGAGCTGCGGGTTCCTGGTGCCGATCGGTGGGTCGCTGGGACAGGCGTTCGGGGTGTGCGCCAACGAGTTCTCCCCGGCGGACGGGCGGGTCGTGTCCCTCGCGTACGGCTGCGGGGGGCACTCCGAGGCGGCGGTGATGCCGAAGCCGCCGCAGCCGGCTCCGCCGGTGATCGACGAGACGCGGGTCGACCCGTTCCCGCTGCGGCCGGCGCCGTCCGGGTCCGTACCGGAGACGACGGACGAGGAGTCGGCGGAACTGGGCCACTCGTAGGCTCCGCCGGGCTTCACAAGGGCCCTGGGGGCAGCGCCCCCGGACCCCCGAGGCCCTGGGGGCTCCGCCCCCAGCCCCCCGCCAGGGGCTCCGCCCCTGGACCCCGCCTATGCCCACCCACCACCCGTCTCGGTCGGCTGGAGGGTTGCCGCCCGGGGCATGCGCCTCGGCCGGCTGGAAGGCTGCCGCCCGGCCGGTGTGTCTCGGTCGGGTGGGGGGTGCCGCCCGGGGCGTGCGCCTCGGTCGGGTGGGGGGTTGCCGCCTGGGGCGTGCCTCGGTCGGCTGGAAGGCTGCCGCCCCGCCGGTGTGTCTCGGTCGCCTGGAAGGCTGCCGCCCCGCCGGTGTGTCTCGGTCGGCTGGAGGGTTGCCGCCCGGGGCATGCGCCTCGGCCGGCTGGAAGGCTGCCGCCCGGTCGGTGTGTCTCGGTCGGGTGGGGGGTGCCGCCCGGGGCGTGTCTCGGTCGGCTGGAAGGTTGCCGCCCGGGGCGTGTGTCTCGGGCGGGTGGAAGGTTGCCGCCCGGCGGCGTGTGACTTGGTGGGCCAAAGGTGGCCCGTTGGCGCACTTCTCGACCCACCGAGTCGGGTGGTGGGTGGGCGAAGGCCGGGGTCCAGGGGCGGAGCCCCTGGCGGGGTGCGGGGCGGAGCCCCGTGACGGTCGGGCCGGGCACGGTACCTTCGTGCTCACCCCGATGAGGAGAGTGAACGTCGTGAGCAAGTTCGTGCGGCCGGCGGCCGAGGGTGCCGACCCCTTCGGGACGGCCCGTCTGCGCCGCGGAGTCCTCGACGCCTGGGCCACCAGCCCCGCCCGCTTCCGCGAGGACGCCAACGCCGAGGAGGAACTCGTCCTCGGCGGCTACCGCGACCGCCTCGTCGTAGAGCTCGCCCAGAACGCCGCCGACGCCGCCGCCCGCGCCGGCACCCCCGGCCGCCTCCGCCTCACCCTCCGCGACAACGTCCTCGCCGCCGCCAACACCGGCGCCCCCCTGGACGCGGCCGGCGTCGAGTCGCTGGCCACCCTGCGCGCCTCCGCGAAGCGGGACACCCACCAGGGCGCCGTCGGCCGCTTCGGCGTCGGTTTCGCCGCCGTCCTCTCCGTCAGCGACGAGCCCGCCGTCCTCGGCCGGCACGGCGGCGTGCGCTGGTCCCTCGCCGAGGCCCGCGAACTGGCCGCCGAGACCGCCCGGCACAGCCCCGGCCTCGGCGACGAGATCCGCCGCCGCGACGGGCACGTACCGCTCCTGCGCCTCCCCTTCGCCGCCGAGGGCACCGCCCCCGGCCCCTACGACACGGTCGTCGTGCTCCCGCTGCGCGACGCGGCCGCCGCCGACCTCGCCGAACGCCTGCTCACCGCGGTCGACGACGCCCTGCTGCTCGCCCTGCCGGGCCTGGAGGAGGTCGTCGTCGAGATCGGGGACGGGCCCGCCCGCACCCTTCGCCGCCGCACCGACGGCCCCTTCACGGTCGTGGAGGACTCGGAGAACGGCACCACCCACTGGCGTACGTCCTCCGCGCACGGCCCGCTCACCCCCGACCTGCTCGCCGACCGCCCCGTGGAGGAGCGGCTGCGCCCCCACTGGTCGCTGACCTGGGCCGTCCCGGTCGACGCCACCGACAGCACCCCGGCCCGCCCCCGCACCAGCCCGGTCGTGCACGCCCCGACCCCCAGCGACGAACCGCTGGGCGTGCCCGCCTTGCTCATCGCCTCGTTCCCGCTGGACTCCACCCGCCGGCACACCGCGGCCGGACCGCTCACCGACTTCCTGGTGCAGCGGGCGGCGGACGCGTACGCCGAACTCCTCGCCGACTGGCGGCCGGTGAGCACCGGCATCATCGACCTCGTGCCGGGCCCGCTCGGCAAGGGCGAGCTGGACGGCGCGCTGCGCCAGGCCATCCTGGAGCGCCTGCCGCGCACCTCCTTCCTGCCGCCGGCCGCCGAGCCCGCCCCCGACCACGAGGACCTGCCGGAGTCGCTGCGGCCCCGGGACGCGGAGGTCGTGGAGGGCGCGGGCGTGGAGACCGTACGGGTCCTCGCCGAGGTGCTGCCCACGCTGCTGCCCGCCGGACTGGAACGCCGTATCGAACTGCGGACGCTGGGCGTGGCCCGTGTGCCGCTCACCGACGCCATCGACCGCCTCGCCGGCCTGGAGAAGGATCCCGGCTGGTGGCGGCGGCTCTACGACAGCCTCGCCGGCGTCGACCCCGACCGGCTCTCCGGGCTGCCCGTGCCGCTCGCCGACGGCCGCACGACCATCGGCCCCCGGCAGGTCCTGCTGCCCACCGCGGACACCACCGGGGTCGACCCGGAGATCCTGGCCCGGCTCGGTCTGAAGGTCGCCCACGAGGACGCCGCGCACCCGCTGCTGGAGAAGCTGGGCGCGCTGCCCGCCACCCCGCGCGCGATCCTCACCACGCCGCAGGTGCGGGCGGCGGTCGCCGCCTCCCTCGACGAGGACGCCGGCGGCTGGGACGAGGACACCCCGGACGCCGAGGAACTCGCCGACACCGTTCTCGCCCTGGTCCGTGACGCCGGTCTGGAGCCCGGCGACGAGCCCTGGCTGGGCGCGCTCGCGCTGCCCGACGAGGACGGCGAGCCGGCCCCGGCGGGCGAGCTGGTCCTGCCCGGCAGCCCCTTCCACCAGGTCATGCGGGAGGGCGAGCTGGCCTGCGTGGACGCCGAACTGGCCGAGAAGTGGGGCGAGCAGCCCCTCGCCGCCTGCGGTGTCCTCGCCACGTTCGCGCTCGTCCGCGCCACCGACGTCGTCCTCGACCCGGACGAACTGGAGCCCCGCGAGGGCGACTTCGCCGAGCCCGACGACGCGGGCCTGCTCGACGCGGTCGACGTGTGGTGCGAGGACATCCTCGACCGCTTCCCGGACACCCCGGTCCCGCCGGTCGCCACGGAACTGGTCGCCGTGCGCGACCTGGACCTGGTCGACGACGACCACTGGCCGCAGGCCCTCGCGCTGCTCTCCCGCCCGCCCCTGCGGGACGCCCTGGTCCAGCCGGTCCGCATCCTCCTCCCCGACGGCACCCACGAGGTCGTACGGCCGTACACCGCGTGGTGGCTGCGGGGTCACCCGGTGCTGGACGGCCGCCGCCCGGCGGGCCTGCTGGCGGCCGGCGGCGACCCGCTGCTGCGCGGCCTGTACGACGAGGCCGACGCGACCGGGTTCGACGACGAGCAGGTGCTGCGGGCGCTGGGCGTGCGGACGTCGGTGGCGGCCCTGCTCGACGAGCCCGGCGGCGCGGCCGAACTCCTCGACCGTCTCGCCGACCCGGACCGCCCCGTGACGGCGGCTCAACTGCACGGCCTGTACGGCGCGTTGGCCGAGCTGGACCCGGAGCAGGTGACCCTGCCGGACGAGCTGCGGGCCGTCGTCGACGGCGAGGTGCGGGTGGTGGACGCGGCCGACGCGGTCGTCGTCGACTCGCCCGACCTGCTGCCGTTCACCGAGGGCGTGCCGCTGCTGCCGGTGCGCCCGTCCCGCGCGGCCGACCTGGCGGAGCTGTTCCAGGTGCGCCGCCTGAGCGAGTCCGTCACCGGTGAGGTCCACTCCGAGGGCACGGAACACGACGTACCCGAGTCGGTACGGGTCCTGCTGGGCCCGCGTACGCCCGGTACCTACCTCGAGCACGACGAACTGGTCGTGGACGGCGTGGAGATCGACTGGCGCGTCACCGCGGACGGCGTCCTGCACGCGTCCACCCTGGAGGGCGTGGCGGCGGGCCTGGCATGGTCGGCGGGCCAGTGGCCGCGCCGCTTCGAGGTGGCGGCCCTGCTCGAAGATCCCTCACGCACGGAGGAGCTGGCGAGGGACCGCTGGTTCGACTGACGCCTGGTAGGGCGGTCTACGCCGGAAACCGCCGGTCCACCGCCCGCCAGAGAACCTCCAGCACCCCCGCTCCCACCACCGCGATGCCGACGGCGGTCCACGGCATCGACATCCCGACCAGCTTCAACGCGAAGAACTCCTGCAGCCACGGCACGGCCAGCACCACCACGAACGCGGCCCCCATCGCCGCGACCAGCGCCACCCGCCACCACGTGTACGGCCGCGCGATGATCGCCAGCACCCACATGGAGATCAGGAACAGCGTCAGCGTCGCCGCGCTGGTCTCCGCGTCCAGCGACCCCGGCCCCGTGTAGTGGTGCCGCGCGACCAGATACATCACGAAGGTGGCGACCCCGGCGACCACCCCGCCGGGGATCGCGTACCGCATGACCCGCCGCACGAAGTGGGGTTTCGCGCGCTCCTTGTTGGGGGCGAGCGCGAGGAAGAACGCGGGGACGCCGATGGTGAGGGTGGACAGCAGGGTCAGATGGCGCGGCAGGAAGGGGTACTCCACCTGCCAGCACACCACCAGCAGCGCCAGCAGCACCGAGTACACGGTCTTGACCAGGAACAGCGTGGCGACGCGGGTGATGTTGCCGATGACCCGCCGCCCCTCGCCGACCACCGACGGCAGCGTGGCGAAGCTGTTGTTCAGCAGCACGATCTGGGCGACGGCCCGGGTGGCCTCGGAGCCGGAGCCCATGGCGACGCCGATGTCGGCGTCCTTCAGTGCGAGGACGTCGTTGACGCCGTCGCCGGTCATCGCGACGGTGTGCCCGCGGGACTGGAGCGCGCCGACCATGTCCCGTTTCTGCTGCGGGGTGACCCGCCCGAAGACGGTGGCCTGCTCCAGTTCCCGTGCCATGCCGTCCCGCTCGGCGGGCAGCCGGCGCGCGTCCACGGCGGCCCCGTTCAGCCCGACCTTGGCGGCGACCGCGCCGACGGAGACCGCGTTGTCGCCGGAGATGACCTTGGCGTGGACGTTCTGCTCGGCGAAGTAGCGCAGGGTGTCGGCGGCGTCGGGCCGCAGCCGCTGGTCGAGGACGACGAGCGCGGCGGGCCGGGCGCCCCGGGCGACCTCGGGGTCGTCGAGGTCGCGGACGGCCCGGGCGAGGAGGAGGACGCGCAGACCCCGCCGGTTGAGCTGTTCGGTGTCGGCGAGCGCCGGGTCGCCGGGCGGCAGCAGCACGTCGGGGGCGCCGAGCAGCCAGGTGCTGGACTCGCCGTCGCCCTCGCTGAAGGTGCCGCCGCTGTACTTGCGGGCGGAGGAGAAGGGCAGGGACTCGGTGCAGCGCCAGTCGTCGTTGTCGGGGAAGGCGTCGATGACCGCCTTCAGGGAGGCGTTGGGGCGCGGGTCGGACTCGCCGAGCGCGGCGAGCGCCCGGCGGACGTATGTGCCGTCGCTGCCGTCGAGGAGCCGCAGCTCGGTGACGTCCATGCCGCCCTCGGTGAGGGTGCCGGTCTTGTCGAGGCAGACGGTGTCGACGCGGGCGAGGCCCTCGATGGCGGGGAGTTCCTGTACGAGGCACTGCTGGCGGCCGAGCCGTATGACGCCTATCGCGAAGGCGACGGAGGTGAGCAGGACCAGCCCCTCCGGGACCATCGGGACGATGCCGCCGACCGTGCGGGCGACGGAGTCCTTGAAGCCGTGCTCCTTGACCACGAGCTGGCTGATGACGAGGCCGATCGCGGTCGGCACCATCATCCAGGTGACGTACTTCAGGATGGTGGAGATGCCGGAGCGCAGCTCGGAGTGGACGAGGGTGAAGCGGGACGCCTCCTCGGCGAGCTGCGCGGCGTAGGCCTCGCGGCCCACCTTGGTGGCCTGGAAGGCGCCGCCGCCCGCGACGACGAAGCTGCCGGACATGACGGGGTCGCCGGGGTGTTTGACGACGGGGTCGGCCTCGCCGGTGAGCAGCGACTCGTCGATCTCCAGTCCGTCGGCCTCGACGCACACCCCGTCGACGACGATCTTGTCGCCGGGGCCGATCTCCAGGAGGTCGTCGAGGACGATCTCCGAGGTGTGCAGGGCGACGGCGGCCCCGTCCCGGCGCACCATGGGTTTGGCCTCGCCGATGACGGCGAGGGAGTCCAGGGTCTGCTTGGCCCGCCACTCCTGGACGATGCCGATGCCGGTGTTGGCGAGGATCACGAAGCCGAACAGGCTGTCCTGGATCGGCGCGACGAACAGCATGATCAGCCACAGCACGCCGATGATCGCGTTGAACCGGGTGAAGACGTTCCCCCGGACGATCTCGCCGAGCGAGCGGCTGCTGCGGACGGGTACGTCGTTGACGTCACCGCGCGCCACCCGCTCGGCGACCTGGGCGGCGGTCAGTCCGCCGGCCGGGGTCGCCGGAGCCCGCACGGCACGCACCGGATCGAGTTCGGCATCGGTGTGCGTCATGCATTCGACGGTACGTGCGGTTTCACGGCTTCACCCGCCGAGTGCCCGGAAGATCCGACCTGGGGAGGACCGGGTGTCCTGCCGTGGTTGTACAGGCTATTCAGCCGGGGTGGGCTCGCCCGGGGTCTCCTCGCGGGCCGCGGCCCGCTTGATGGCGGCGTCCCGCTTGCGCACGTACCAGATGCCGATGAGGCCGAGCCCGCCGCCGGCCAGGCAGGTCCACACCCACCAGGTGTGGCCGTGGTCGTCGAACCAGCCGTAGAAGGGGAGCTGGGCCAGGAAGAGGACGAACCACACGATCGTGCCGCCGGTGATGGTGGCGACCACGGGGCCCTCCAGGGGCTCCGGCGCCTCGTGCTTGGGGGTCCACTTCGCCATGGGGTCAGTTTAGGCCGCGATCAGGTCTACGCGCGGAGATGGCAATCAAGGAACTCATATGTTCATACTGAAACCGTTTGCCTCTGACCACTTCTGTTCGTAGGAACTCACAAATGTCCACCTCGGCCCCCGCCAAGGTCCCCGCGCCCGAGCAGCCGGGCAAGGCGCCCGCCTACGGCGCCCTCGACCGCTACTTCAAGATCTCGGAGCGCGGCAGCACCCTTGCACGCGAGGTCCGGGGCGGTCTCGCCACCTTCTTCGCGATGGCGTACATCATCGTGCTGAACCCGATCATCCTCGGCAGCGCGAAGGACATGTACGGCCATCAGCTGGACAACGGCCAGCTGGTCACCGCCACCGCGCTGACGGCGGCGTTCACCACCCTGCTGATGGGCGTCATCGGCAACGTCCCGATCGCGCTCGCCGCCGGTCTCGGCGTGAACTCGGTCGTCGCCCTCCAGCTCGCCCCGCGCATGTCCTGGCCGGACGCGATGGGCATGGTGGTCCTCGCCGGTTTCGTGGTCATGCTGCTGGTCGCCACCGGTCTGCGCGAGCGGGTGATGAACGCGGTGCCGTTCGGCCTGCGCAAGGCCATCTCGATCGGTATCGGCCTGTTCATCATGCTGATCGGCCTGGTCGACTCCGGCTTCGTCAGCCGGATCCCGGACGCCGCGCACACCACCGTCCCGCTCCAGCTCGGCGGCACCGGTCACCTCACCGGCTGGCCGGTCCTCGTCTTCATCCTCGGCGCGCTGCTGACGTTCGCGCTGATCGTGCGCCGGACGCCCGGTGCGATCCTGCTCTCGATCGTCGCCATGACGGTCGTCGCGGTGATCATCGAGGCGGTCGCCGGCGGCCAGGCCTGGGGTCTGACCGTCCCGAAGTGGCCGGGCAACCCGGTCGCCACCCCCGACTTCGGCCTGGTCGGCCAGGTCAGCCTGTTCGGCGGCTTCGACAAGGTCGGCGTGCTGACCGGTGTCCTGTTCGTCTTCACCGTGCTGCTGTCCTGCTTCTTCGACGCCATGGGCACGATCATGGGCGTCTCCGACGAGGCCAAGCTGACCGACGCCCAGGGCCAGATGCCCGGCATCAACAAGGTCCTCTTCGTCGACGGCATCGCGGTCGCCGCGGGCGGCGCCAGCTCCTCCTCGGCCACCACCTGCTTCGTGGAGTCCACGGCGGGCGTCGGCGAGGGTGCGCGCACCGGCCTGGCCAACGTGGTCACCGGCTCGCTGTTCGCCGTGGCCCTGTTCCTGACGCCGATCGCCACGATGGTCCCGTCCCAGGCGGCCACGCCCGCGCTCGTCGCGGTCGGCTTCCTGATCCTGGCCGGCTCCGTCAAGGAGATCGACTGGGCCGACCACACCATCGCGATCCCGGCGTTCGTGACGATGCTGATGATGCCGTTCACCTACTCGATCACCAACGGCATCGGCATGGGCTTCATCACCTTCACCCTGCTGCGCCTGGCGGCCGGCCGGGCCAAGGAGGTCCCGGCGGCGATGTACGTGGTCTCGGCGGTGTTCGCCTTCTACTACCTGATGCCGGCGCTGGGCCTGACCTGATGCCGGGGGTGCCTAGGCTCTGACCGGGGCCTAGGTGAGCCCGTAGAACTTCTCCGTCTCCTCGACGGCGGCCTGGAACCGCTCGTCGAAGTCATCGCGAATGAGCGTCCGGACGACATAGTCCTGGACGCTCATTCCTCTTTTCGCCGCGTGGTGCCGGAGCCGTTCGAGCAGCTCCCCGTCTATCCGCAGGCTGAGCACGCTGGTCCCCATGCACACGAGGGTCGCCGCAGTGTTCCGGGCGGTGTGTCACGTTCCGCTCTGCGATCACCCGAATGAGTGATTCGGTGGTCACCCGGCGCATCAGTGGCCGGAGTCACGGGCATACCCGCCCACCCCCGGTGGTTGTTAGTCAGAGTAATGAGTTACGCTAAAGACATGCCGGACCTCACCCATGGCGACGACGACGCCGCCGTGAACGCCCTGCGCTCCGCCGTGATGCGCCTGTCGCGTCGGCTCAAGCACCAGCGAGTCGACGAGTCGCTGAGCCCCACCGAGATGTCGGTGCTCGGCACCCTCTCCCTCTGCGGCAAGGCCACCCCCGGTGAGCTGGCCCGCAAGGAGCACGTCCAGCCGCCGTCGATGACCCGCATCGTCGCCCTGCTGGAGGCCAAGGGACTGGTCCGGCTGGAGCCGCACCCCGAGGACCGGCGCCAGAAGGTCGTCAGCAAGACCGAACAGGCCGAGGCCATGCTCGCCGAGAGCCGCGCCAAGCGGAACGCCTTCCTGGCCGCCCTGGTGGAGAACCTCGACGAGGACGAGTGGGCGAAGCTGCGCGCAGCCGCCCCCGTGCTGGAGAAGCTCGCGCATCTGTAAGGACGTACCACAAGGAGGCGAACGCTTTTGAGTACGGGAACCGGAACACCTTCCGCCCCCGCACCGACCCCTACTACCCCCACCCGCACCTCCTCGATGTTCAGCTCGCTGAAGATCAGGAACTACCGCCTCTTCTTCCTCGGCCAGGTCGTCTCCAACACCGGCACCTGGATGCAGCGCATCGCCCAGGACTGGCTGGTGCTCAGCCTCACCGGCTCCGCCACCGCCGTCGGCTTCACCACCGCGCTGCAGTTCCTGCCCATGCTGCTCTTCGGCCTCTACGGCGGCGTCCTCGTGGACCGCCTCCCCAAGCGCCGCACGCTGCTGTTCACCCAGTCCTCGATGGCCGTCACCGGCCTCGCCCTGGCCGCCCTCACCCTCACCGGGCACGTCCAGGTCTGGCACGTCTACCTCGCCGCGTTCCTCGTCGGCCTCGCCACGGTCGTCGACAACCCGGCCCGCCAGTCCTTCGTGACCGAGATGGTCGGCCGCGACCAGCTGCAGAACGCCGTCAGCCTGAACTCCGCGAACTTCCAGTCGGCCCGCCTCGTCGGCCCGGCCGTCGCCGGCCTGATGATCACCGGCGTCGGCACCGGCTGGGCCTTCCTCTTCAACGGGCTGTCCTTCGTCGCGCCCATCGCCGGACTGCTGCTGATGCGCTCCCGCGAACTGCACGTCGTCGAGCGCGCCCCGCGCGGCAAGGGCCAGCTCAGGGAGGGCCTGCGCTATGTCGCGGGCCGCCCGGAACTGATCTGGACGATCGCCCTCGTCGGGTTCATCGGCACCTTCGGCTTCAACTTCCCCGTGTACCTGTCGGCCTTCGCCGACGACGTCTTCCACGCGGGCGCGGGCTCCTACAGCCTCTTCAACACCCTCATGGCCGTCGGCTCCCTCGCGGGCGCCCTGCTCGCCGCCCGGCGCGGCACGGCCCGGATGCGGGTGCTGATCACGGCCGCGGTGACCTTCGGCGTCCTGGAGACGGTCGCCGCGCTCGCCCCGTCGCTGTGGCTGTTCGCCCTGCTCATGGCACCCATCGGGATGTTCGGCATGACGGTCAACGTCACCGCCAACACCAGCGTCCAGATGGCCACCGACCCGGCCATGCGCGGCCGGGTGATGGCCCTCTACATGATGGTGTTCATGGGCGGCTCGCCCGTCGGCGCGCCCATCGCCGGATGGATCACCGACGCGTACGGCGTCCGGGCCGGCCTCGCCGTCGGCGGCGTGATCTCGGCCCTGGCCGCCACGGCCATCGCCCTGGTCCTGGCCCGCGTCGGCGGCCTGCGCCTGTCGGTCGGCTGGAACGGCGGCCACCCGCACGTGCGGTTCGTGCCGAGGGAGCGCCGGGAGGAACTGACGGCGGCGGCGTGAGGACCGGCTGTCAGGGGAGTACACGCCGGGCGAGGACCTGGCCGGGCCAGCCGTCCTCGCCGGTGTACGTCTCGGTCGGGGTGAAGCCGTTGCGCTCGTAGAACGCGACCAGCTTGCGGTCGTCCCCGGCGTAGCAGTCGACCCGCAGCAGCGCGACGCCCGCCCGCCGGGTCTCCGCCACGGCGTGCGCGAGCAGCGCGCCGCCGATGCCGCGCCCCTTCAGCCGCCGGTCGGTGACCAGCAGATGCACATACCGCTCGGGCTCACCGGCGGGCGGCAGATATGGCCCCGGCCCCTCGGTGAGCGTGAGCGTACCGACCGGCACCCCGCCCGCCTCCGCGACGAACGGCTGCCCCTTCGTCAGGTAGTGCGTGACGATGTCCACCGTGCCCTGGCTGGTCGACCAGGGCTCGGTCCCCCACTGCCCGGTCCGCCCCTGCGCCACCAGCCACTCCATGGCCCCGTCGAAGAGGCCGAGCACGGCCGGTATGTCGGCGGGCCCTCCGGCCCTGATCGTGATGTCGGTCATGGCGCCCATGCTGCCGGGCGCGGAAGCCGCCCGCCGGTAATTATCGGGGGCATGAGACTTTTCGCCGCCATACTGCCCCCGGACCCGGCCACCGAGGAACTGGCCGCCGCCGTGGCCGGGTTGCGGACACTGCCCGACGCGGACGCGCTGCGCTGGACGGGCCGCCCCGGCTGGCACTTCACCCTCGCCTTCTACGGCGAGGTGGCCGACGACGTGGTGCCGGAGCTGTCGGCCAGGCTGGAGCGCGCCGCGCACCGCACGGAGGCGTTCTCGCTGGCGCTGAGCGGCGGCGGCCAGTTCGGGCACGGCCGCGCCCTGTGGACCGGCGCCGACGGCGACGTGACGACGCTGGGGCTGCTCGCCGACCGGGCCGAGGCGGCGGGCCGCAGGGCGGGCGTGGACATGGGGGAGCACCGACGCTACAAGGCCCACCTCACGGTCGCGCGCAGCCGCCGCGCCGTGGACGTACGACCGTACGTGGAGGCGCTGCGCACCTTCGCCGGGCAGCCGTGGACGGTGGAGGAGCTGGTCCTGGTCCGCAGCCGGCTGCCCCGCTCGGGGGTGCCCGGCGAGGAGCCCCGTTACGAGGCGGTCGCGCGCTGGCCGCTCGGCGGGGCCGGTTAGGCTCGGGGCGTGGACCCGAAGACCCGGAACCGGATCATGGCCGGTGCGCTCGTGCTGATGTTCGTGGTGGTGATCGTGGCGGCGGCGGTCGGCAGGTAGAAACCTGTGCCGACCACCGTCGCGCGATCCTGCCTGCTCTTCGGCTCGCCTACCAGGCGAAGGCCTCCGGGGACGGCCCCGGACCCGGGAACACGTCGTCCAGCGCGCCCAGCAGCTCCTCGCTCAGCTCCAGCTCGGACGCCCTGAGCGCCGACTGAAGCTGCTCGGCCGTCCGCGGGCCCACGATCGGTCCGGTGACGCCGGGCCGGGTCAGCAGCCAGGCCAGGGCGACCTCGCCGGGCTCCAGGCCGTGCTTGTCGACCAGGTCCTCGTAGGCCTGGAGCTGCGCGCGCTTCGCCGGATCGGCGAGCGTCTCGGCGGCCCGGCCACTGGTCCGGCGCCCGCCCTGCGCCTCCTTCTTGATCACACCGCCGAGCAGGCCGCCGTGCAGCGGCGACCACGGGATGACGCCGAGGCCGTAGTCCTGCGCGGCCGGGATGACCTCCATCTCGGCGCGGCGCTCGAAGAGGTTGTACAGGCACTGCTCGCTGACCAGTCCGATGGTCCCGCCGCGGCGGGCGGCGATCTCGTTGGCCTGGGCGATCTTGTAGCCGGGGAAGTTGCTGGAGCCGACGTAGAGGATCTTGCCCTGCTGGATCAGGACGTCGATGGCCTGCCAGATCTCCTCGAACGGGGTCGCCCGATCGATGTGATGGAACTGGTACAGGTCGATGTAATCCGTCTGCAGCCGCTTCAGCGACGCGTCCACGGCCCGCCGGATGTTCACCGCGGAGAGCTTGTCGTGGTTGGGCCAGACGGCGCCGCCGTCCGGGTCCATGTTGCCGTACACCTTGGTGGCGATGACGGTCTTCTCGCGCCGCCCGCCACCCTTGGCGAACCAGTTGCCGATGATCGACTCGGTACGGCCCTTGTTCTCGCCCCAGCCGTACACATTGGCGGTGTCGAAGAAGTTGATCCCCGCGTCCAGCGCCGCGTCCATGATGGCGTGACTGTCGGCCTCGTCGGTCTGAGGACCGAAGTTCATCGTGCCGAGGACGAGTCGGCTGACCTTGAGTCCGGTGCGTCCGAGCTGCGTGTACTTCATGGTTACTCAGCCAACGACGTGGAGTGCGCTCGAAGCAAGGGGGGTCCTCATCCGGGGTAGTCGCCGTCGTATGGCAGGACGGTGGCTCACTGCCGGGTGTCGGCCGGGCGCTCGATCGGGCCAGTGAGGTCCGGCAGCCCACCTTCTGCCAGCCAGCCCAGAAAGGACGCTCGCTTACGGCGCTTGATGGCACCCTCCAGGGCCGCGTTCACCGTGTCCGTCATGGCCGCACTGTTCCGCAGGAAGGCGGCCCAGGCAGTGGGGGAGATGGTGAGGTGGGGCGTGGTGGGGTTCTTGGAGTCGCGGATGTGGATGGTGTGAGTCGAGGAGGCTATCTCTCCGCATTCGCCCTCGCCGTCACTCCAGCTCGACCTCATCCATTCCAGGGCGACCTCCAGGCATTCCCCCTGGTCGCCGCTATAGCTGCTCTTGAACCATTGGAGGTCCGCGCTCATAGTCCCTGTGCCACCTCTTCGATCAGCTTGGCGGACTCCTCGGGGCTGAGAGCCTGCGCTCGCAGAATGCCATACCGGGCGAACAGCTCTGTGAGGTCCGGCTGTTCACTGACGAAGTAGCCGCCGCTAGGCCCTTCTACGTAGGCGAGCCGACTGTGCTCGGTCGTCTCCAGAATTTCGCGCGTACGTCGGCATACCGGCGCTGACCGGCGTGACATGGCCGTTGGTCTGGCGGTCGGAACCGTCGGCGAGGGTGCCGTTCGTGGAAGGGGGGCTGTTGCGGGAGGCGGTGGGGAAGGCGACCGGCGTGGTGAGGTGACCGTGGGGCCGCTCGCTTCTGGGCCATTGTCGTGCTGGAGCGGGGTGAGTCAAGGGCGCTCCACTCCGCTTGCGCTGCGTTCCGCGTCGCCTGACGGCGATCGGCCTGCCGGCCGCCCCTTGACACACCCCGCTCCAGCACGGGGGAGAAGCGAGCGAGCGGCCGGAGGGGAGCGGGGGGCCCGACCCCTTCGGGCCCTTGGCGGCGTTGACCTGTGGCCGTGGGCTGGGGGACGCGTTCGCGCCTCGCCTGCACGCCGGGACGGCTTGGCGGCTGACGGCAGGTGGGGGGTGCGCGGTCGCGCCTCGCTTGCACGCCGGACGGGTGCGGCGGCTGTCCGCCGGTGGGGGTGGCGCGTCCGCACCTCACGAGGACGCCGGGTGGGTTCGGCGGCTTTCGGTGGTGGGGAGCGGGTGCTCGGGAGGGGTGATGGGCATGATTGGCGCGGACCTTGCATGCGAGGGGCCTCGGGCCCGGGCTGGGGGTGGCGCACATGGAAGCTTCGTCCCAATCGCCGCCGATCGCCGCCCACCGGCCCACCGGCGGGTGGCCGCCGAGCCCTCCCGGCGTGCTGGTGGGGTGGGGGTGCGCACCCGCCACCACCGGCGGATAGCCGCTAAGCCGACCCGGCGTGCTGGCGAGGCGCGGTCGCGTCCCGGCAATCGGCGGGACTACGCAGCGCCGGTAGGGGTGGGCTCGCCTCGGCCACCCGCTTTCCGGGCCGCTCGCTCGCTTCTTCCCCGTGATTCCGCGGCCCGTGTCAAGGGTCGGCCGGTAGGCCGATCGCCGTAGGCGACGCGGAGCGCAGCGCAGCGGAGTGGAGCGCCCTTGACTCGGGTCGTGGAAGCACGACACTGGCCGAGAAGCGGGCGGCCCCCACGGCAACCATCCAGTCCACGTCAGCAGTACGCCCCCAACTCGACGCGGGTACCGCGTGGTTGTTACACGGTGGTGACGGTTCCCCTATGTGAGCAAGATCGCTCGGGCCGCACACTGATCACATCGCACACCGCCAGGGCCGACCGGGGGGACCGGAGGAAAACCGCGCGGGTCGTGCCGTTCATCCACGTCATTTCCTCCTGGGGGCTTCCATGTCCAGCGGTCTGTCACGCCACCGCATCGTCCTCCGCGCCGCCGTCGCCACCGCCGCGCTCGCCGGCGCGCTCCTCACCCCCGCCGTCGCCTTCGCCGAAGGCACCGGCACCACCTCCGCCACCACCTCCGGCACCGCCGCGCACTGCACCGTCACGCAGACGATCGACGCCTCCTACGGCGGCTGGAAGGTCGACCTGACCAACAGCCTGGACGCCGGCCCCTCCGCCGTACTGAAGGACGACCAGGGCAAGGCCGTCGCCACGGTCGACCGCGCCCACCCGGAGGACCTGACCAACGGGATGAAGATCAAGGACGCGGACACCACCACCCCCGTCTTCCTCGACCGCTCGCAGGGCGACCCCGCGCCGTGGCGTGAGACGCCGTTCCCGGCCCTGCCGAAGGACTGCGGCAAGACGGAGCCGAAGCCGGAGCCGACGCCGACGCCCAAGCCGACCACCGGAACCGACAAGCCCAAGCCCCCGCCCGTCCTCGAACCGGGCACCGGCCCCATCACCGTCATCGGCAAGTGCACGGTGCTCCAGACCATCCCCTCCCGCTTCGGCGGCTGGACGGTCGACCTGACCAACAGCCTCGACGCCGGCCCCAAGGCCGTACTGAAGACCGACGAGGGCAAGGTCGTCGCCAGCGTCGACCGTGCCCACCCGGAGGACCAGGAACACGGCCTGTGGATCAAGCGCGCCGACACCACCACCCCCGTCTTCCTCGACAACAACCAGGGCGGCGACTCCCCCTGGCGTGAGACCCCCTTCCCCGCTCTCCCCAAGGACTGCGTGAACACGGGCGCCGGAACCACCAAGCCCGCCGACACGGCCACCACGGCCACCACGACCACCACGACCACCACCCAGACCAAGACCGTCCCGGTCGGCGGCGTCGCCGCAGGCGTCGAGGGCGGCGGCACGGGCATCGACACCCCGCTGCTCGCGGGCGGTGCCGCCACGGCTGCCGTCGGAGTCCTCGGCCTGGGCTACGCGGTGCGCCGGCGCCGTAGCAGCAGCCGTATCTGACTTACCGTCACCAGCCGACCCCCCGTCAGCAGCCGAGGAACACCGTGAACGCCACCGCCCCCGCCCCCTCCCGCCCCCGCCTGATCTGGGTCGGGGCGGTGGCCTCGGCCGCGCTCGTCGTCGGCGGGTGGATGACCGTCACCGCACTGCACGACGGCGACCCGGCTCCCCGTGCCCACGAAGCGGGCGCGAACATCGCCGCCCCGGCCCGGGCGGCCACCCCCGCCCCCACCCCGACGGCGTCGGTGCTCGCGTCCCCGCCGGCCCCCCTCGCCGCCTCCAAGCCCGTCCGCGTCCGTATCCCCGCCGCCGGTGTCGACACCGCGCCCGTCCTGGAACTCGGCCTGGCCGCCGACGGGAGTGTCGAGGTGCCGTCCGTGGCGGACGCCGACCGTATCGGCTGGTACCGGGAGGGCGTCACGCCGGGACAGACCGGGCCGGCGGTCCTGATCGGCCACTTCGACACCGTCGAGGGACCCGCCGTGCTGCGGGACGTCGCCCGGATCCACCCGGGGGACACCATCACCGTGGACCGCGCCGACGGCTCCGCCGCCGTCTTCGCCGTACGCACCGTGGAGCAGGTGGACAAGGAGCACTTCCCAACCCAGCGCGTCTACGGCGACACCGCCCGCCCCGAACTGCGCGTCATCACCTGCGGCGGCGACCTGCGCGACGGTCACCGCCCGGACAACATCATCGTCTACGCCGACCTGCTGCGGACCTCCGCTGTCAGTCCCGGGGAAACTCGTCCGTCCGCAGGGTGAGGCCGAGGTGCGTCGTGGCCATGTCGACGTCCGCTCCGAAGGCGACGGTCAGTTCGCTCACGTAGTCGCCGTCCTTGGGCTGGGTATAGAGGTGGCACTTGCCCTGGTAGGGGTCGGCGACCAGGTAGACGGGCACCTCGGCGACGGCGTACGCCGCCTTCTTGGGGCCGTAGTCGTTCTGCGCGGTCCCCTTCGAGATCACCTCGGCGACGAACTCGACGTCCTTGCACCGCCACAGCCCGGCGGGCGTCTTCTCGGCGCCCTCCGCCACCAGCGTCACGTCGGACGCGAAACCGTTGAGGTGCCCCGGGTAGTCGATGCGGACGTCGGACTTGACCCGCTTGCGGGGGTACTTGGTCCTCAGTTGTTCGATGATGTCGAGAATGATCTCCCAGTGCGTGTCCCGCTGCGGCGACATGAAGATGGCCCCCTCGACGATCTCGACCTTGTAGCCCTCGGGGGTGGTCCGCTCAAGCGACTCGAACAGGTCGTCCAGAGTCAGCTCGCCGCTGTCATCGGCCATCTCGATCCTGTCTTCGACGACGGTCATCGTGGCGCTCCTCGCCGGCTGCCCCGATGCGAGCGCAGCCGCGCAGTACAACGATACGCACGGTGACCAGGTCACCGAGGAGGCTCACACCTCCTCGTCACCAAGGAGGCTCACGCCCCCTCGTACGCCCCGCCCAGCCCCCACGCCTGGTGCATGGCGTCCGCGAACGCCCCCGCGATCCTCCGCTCCCCGCTCGCGTTGGGATGCGTGCCGTCGTAGGTGTCGCCGTCGATGTCCCA
Source organism: Streptomyces griseosporeus (assembly GCF_014656055.1). GTDB lineage: Bacteria > Actinomycetota > Actinomycetes > Streptomycetales > Streptomycetaceae > Streptomyces > Streptomyces griseosporeus. Next base: position 360,527 of record NZ_BNBR01000006.1, on the reverse strand, counting down.
GCCGTCCGGCGTCGACGCCAGCAGCAGTGGCGAGCGGGGCTCGTCCAGGTCGGCCACCGTCTTGGCCAGCAGCTCGTTGAAGGACGCCACCTGCGCGGCGAAGGGCTCGTCGTTCAGCGCGCGCACATTGGGGATGACCGGCAGCAGCACCATGCGCACGCGCGCGTTGGCCGCCCGTGCCTCCGCCACGAAGAGGCGCACGTTCTCGGCGGTCTGCTCGGCGTTCGTGTAGAAGCCGAGGTCGATCAGGCCGAGGGAGACCAGGAGCACGTCCGCCCGGTGCCGCCGTACCGCGTCCCCGACGAGCGGCGCCATGTGCAGCCAGCCCTCGCCCCAGCCGGCCAGGTGGGCGCGCGGGAAGTCCGGTTCGGCGTAGGCGTACGACACCGGGGCCCCGGCATGCTGGTCGTACAGCGTCTCGCGCGGGCCGACCAGCGTGAACGGGTCGCCGTACGTCGCGCACAGGTGTTGCCACATGCGGTAACGCCATGTGTGCTCGCCCGTGCTGCCGATCGTCATGGAGTCACCGACGGGCATCAACCTGAGCATCCGCTCATGATGCGGGATCGTGCGCCGCTCCACGCCCGCCCCGGCGTGTGAGGCCTGCCACGCCCCCGGTCCACCGAGCGCCTGAGCCGAACCCGCCCGCGCAATGGCACGCTTGACCCATGCGCCGACCCTTCGCCCTGCTCTCCGCCGCGTTCCTCCTGGGTGCCCTCGCCGCGCCCGCCGCGTCCGCCGCCGGAGGGGACGAGGGGTTCACGATCAAGGACCCGCGCATCACCGAGTCCAGCGGCCTGGCCGCTTCCCGGCTGCACCCGGGCGTCTTCTGGACGCACAACGACAGCGACGACGGCCCCTACCTGTACGCCGTCGACGGCGCCACCGGCCGCACCCTGGCCACCCTCACCCTCAAGGGCATCGGCTCACCGCGCGATGTCGAGGCCATCTCCATCGGCCCGGACAACCGCATCTACGTGGGGGACATCGGCGACAACTTCGGCGGCCGGTGGCCGTACGTGTGGATCTACGAACTGCCCGAGCCGAAGCAGCTCAAGGACGCGACCGTGCGCGCCACGCAGTACGTCGTGAAGTACGCCGACGGGCCCCGCGACGCCGAGTCCCTGGTCGTCCACCCGAAGACCGGCCGCGTCTACATCGTCGACAAGAACGAGGACGGCGGCCATCTGTACGAGGGCCCCGCCCACCTCACCGCCTCCGGCGCCAACATCTTCCGGCCCGTCGCCGGCGTCGACCTGTGGGCCACCGACGCCGCCCTGTCCCCGGACGGCGAACGCCTCGCCGTGCGCGGCTACTTCGGCGGGATCCTCTACGACTTCCACGGCGGCCGGCTCCAGCGGGTCGAGCAGCTCGACGTGCCGTTCCAGCGCCAGGGCGAGTCCGTCACCTACTCCGCCGACGGCACCAAGCTCCTCTACGGCAGCGAGGGCGCCGACAGCGAGGTGGAGGCCGAGGACGCGCCCGGGGGCGGCGGGTCCGGCGGGGGCGGGAAGCCGTCCGGCGCGCGGGGCGGTTCCGGCAGCTCGGGCGGCTCCGACGACGGCGGCTCCGGCGACGGGGTGAGGAACGGCGCCCTCGCCGTGGCGGTGGTCTGCGCCGCCCTGTTCGGCGCGCGCCGGCTCTTCCGTCGTTCCTGAAAGTCCCAACTCCCTACTGTGCCGTAAGACTTGACGCTCTCCTGAGACGCCAGTTACCTGGGTGGTGCGCGGTGCATGGGAGCGCTCCCATCCGTTCCGGGGCCGCGCTACCCCGAGAGGAACCTGCGTCATGTTCCGCAGTGTGCGAAGAGCGTTGTGCGCGATGGCCGCGGCGCTCCTGATACCGCTGGCCGGTGCGCAGACAGCCGGTGCCGCCGCCGACGCCGCCGCCGCTCCCGGCGCCGGCTACTGGCACACCAGCGGCCGGCAGATCCTGGACGCGGCCGGGCAGCCGGTGCGTATCGCCGGGATCAACTGGTTCGGCTTCGAGACGTCCAACCACGTCGTCCACGGCCTGTGGTCCCGCGACTACAAGAGCATGATCGACCAGATGAGGTCGCTGGGCTACAACACCCTCCGCATCCCCTTCAGCGACGACATCCTCAAGCCCGGCACCATGCCGGACAGCGTCAACACCTCCAGCGGCATGAACGCCGACCTGGCGGGCCTCACCTCGCTGCAGGTCCTGGACAAGATCGTGGCGTACGCCGGACAGGACGGCCTGAAGGTCATCCTCGACCGGCACCGGCCCGACTCCGCCGGCCAGAGCGCCCTCTGGTACACGGCGTCCGTTCCCGAGTCGACGTGGATCGCCAACCTGAAGTCGCTCGCCGCCCGCTACAAGGGCCAGGACACCGTCATCGGCATCGACCTGCACAACGAGCCCCACGACCCGGCCTGCTGGGGCTGCGGCGACACCACGAAGGACTGGCGGCTGGCCGCCCAGCGCGGCGGGAACGCCGTGCTGTCCGTCAACCCCGACCTGCTGGTCTTCGTCGAGGGTGTGCAGACCGTCAACGGCGTCTCCGGCTGGTGGGGCGGCAACCTGATGGGCGTCGCCCAGTACCCGGTCCAGCTGGACGTGCCGAACCGGCTCGTCTACTCCGCCCACGACTACGCCACCAGCGTCGCCCAGCAGACCTGGTTCAGCGACCCGTCGTTCCCGGACAACATGCCCGGCGTCTGGGACAAGTACTGGGGCTACATCTTCAAGCAGAACATCGCGCCCGTGTGGGTCGGCGAGTTCGGTACGACCCTCCAGTCGACCGTGGACCAGAAGTGGCTGGCCGTGCTGGTGACGTACCTGCGCTCCACGTCGGCGTACGGCGCCGACTCCTTCCACTGGACGTACTGGTCCCTGAACCCCAACTCCGGTGACACCGGCGGCATCCTGAACAGCGACTGGACGACCGTCGACACCGTCAAGGACGGGTACCTCAAGAGCATCAAGGCGCCGCTGTTCCCGAGCACGGGCGGAGGCACCGGTGGCGGTGGCGGAGGAGGCGGGGGCGGCGGCGGTGACGGCACGCGCGCGTGCAGCGCCACGTACACCGTCACCAACGACTGGGGCAGCGGCTTCAACGCCGAGGTGAAGGTGACCAACACGGGCACCGTCGCGCTGTCCGGCTGGAAGGTGACCTGGACCTACTCCGGCACCCAGAAGATCACCAACTCCTGGAACGCGACCGTCACCCAGTCCGGCCAGAGCGTCACCGCGACCAACGCGGCCCACAACGGCGCGCTGTCGGCCGGCGGTTCGACGAGCTTCGGCTTCGGGGGAGCGCCCGGGGGCGGGGCGGCGCCCAGTGTGAGCTGCACGGCCTCCTGAGAGCGGGGCGCCCGGCCCCGGTGCCGGGCGCCCTCATCGCCGTACGGGTTCGGTCTCCTGTTCGGCGCGTTCGTCGAACTCCCGGCGAGCGGCCCGGATGGCGGTGATGTTCGCCTGCGACCAGTCGGTGAGGGTCTGGATCAGCCCGCCCAACTCGCGGCCCAGACCGGTCAGCCGGTACTCCACGCGGGGCGGCACCGTCGGGTACAGGGTGCGGGTCAGCAGGCCTTCGCGCTCCAGCGCGCGCAGGGTCTGGGTCAGGACCTTCGGGGTGACGCCGTCCAGACGCCGGCGCAGTTCGGCGAACCGCATGGGCCGTCCGTCCTCCATCGCCACCAGCACCAGCATGGTCCACTTGCTCGCGATCAGCTCCAGCACCGCGCGGGTGGGGCAGTCGCGCAGGAAGACGTCCACGCCGCCGTGTTTCCTCAGGTCGAAGCCGGTATCCACGAGGAACCTCGATATCTGTGAAGTGCCTTCTTCCGCCGGGGAGTCGGCCGCCCCGACGATGAAGGCATGACGCGTATGCATGCCATTGTCCAGACGGCGTTCGGCGGCCCGGAGGTCCTCACCTGTACCGAGACCGATGTGCCGGAGCCCGGCGCCGGGGAAGTGCTGCTGCGGGTCGGCGGTGCCGGGGTCAATCCGGGGGACGCGGTGCTGCGGTCCGGCCGGGTGCCCGACCTCGTCGCGCTGCCCTGGACGCCGGGCAACGACGTGGCCGGTGTCGTCGAGCGCGTCGGACCCGGCGTGACCCGGTTCGCGCCGGGCGCCGAGGTGTACGGCATGCTGCCGGTCTCGCGGCGCGGCGCGTACGCCGAGTACACGGCGGCCCCGGCCGCCGCGCTGGCCCCCAAGCCCAAGAACCTGGACCTGCCGCACGCCGCCGCCGTGCCGCTGGCCGCGGTCACCGCCTGGACCGCCCTCGACGCGCTGGGCCGGGTCGGGCCCGGTGACCGGGTGCTGATCCACGCGGCGGCCGGCGGGGTCGGGCATGTCGCCGTACAGCTGGCCGCGTAGCGCGGCGCGCACGTCATCGGGACCGCGCGGCCGGCCAAGCATGACTGGCTGCGGGAGCTGGGCGCGGACGAGCTCGTCGACTACACCGCTGTGGACTTCCGTGACGCCGTGGCGCAGGTGGACGTCGTGCTGGACCTGGTCGGGGGCGCCTACGGGGGGCGTTCGCTGGACGTGCTGCGGCCCGGCGGGCTGCTCGTCGGCGCGGCGATCGACCCGGGCGTGGACGAGGCGACCGCCGCGGCCCGTGGCCTGCGGTACGCGTGGGTGACCGCGGAGCCGGCCGGGCAGGCGCTGGAGCCGGTGACCGAACGCATCGAGACGGGCCGGCTGCGGGTCGCGGTCGAGCGGACGTACCCGCTGGCCGAGGCGGCCGAGGCGCACCGGGCGATCGAGGCGAAGCGCACCACGGGGAAACTCGTGCTGGTGCCGTGAGAGGCGGCGGGCGGCCACGCGCGCGTGCCCCTGCCGGGACGGAGGAAGAAGGGCGCCCGGTGTGGACCGGGCGCCCTTCCTCGTCGTACCGGGGTGGCTACAGCTTCTCGATCACGTAGTCGACGCACTTGGTCAGCGCCTCGACGTCCGCCGGGTCGATCGCCGGGAACATCGCGATGCGCAGCTGGTTGCGGCCGAGCTTGCGGTACGGCTCGGTGTCGACGATGCCGTTGGCGCGCAGCACCTTGGCGACGGCGGCGGCGTCGATCTCGTCGGAGAAGTCGATCGTGCCGATGACCTGCGAGCGCTTGGCCGGGTCGGTGACGAACGGGGTGGCGTACTTGGACTCCTCCGCCCAGGCGTACAGCCGGGTCGAGGAGTCCTTGGTACGCGCGGTGGCCCAGTCCAGACCGCCCTGGCCGTTGATCCACTCCAGCTGCTGGTTCAGCAGGAAGAGGGTGGCGAGGGCCGGGGTGTTGTACGTCTGGTTCTTGCGGGAGTTGTCGATCGCCGTCGGCAGGGAGAAGAACTCCGGGACATGGCGGCCGGAGGCGTGGATCCGCTCGGCGCGCTCGATCGCGGCGGGGGAGAAGACGCCGATCCACAGGCCGCCGTCGGAGGCGAAGGACTTCTGCGGGGCGAAGTAGTACACGTCGGTCTCGGCGACGTCGACGGGCAGGCCGCCCGCGCCGGACGTGGCGTCGACCAGGACGAGGGCGCCCTCGTCGGCCCCCTGGACGCGCTTGATCGGCATGGCGACACCGGTCGAGGTCTCGTTGTGGGTGAACGCGTACACGTCCACGCCGGCCTCGGCCTGCGCCTCGGGGTGGGTGCCCGGGTCGGCGGAGACGACGGTGGGCTCGGCGAGCCAGGGGGCCAGCTTGGCGGCCTTGGCGAACTTCGAGCTGAACTCGCCGAAGGTGAGGTGCTGCGACTTGTTCTCGATCAGGCCGTGGGTCGCGATGTCCCAGAAGGCGGTGGAGCCGCCGTTGCCGAGGATGACCTCGTAGCCCTCGGGGAGCTGGAACAGCTCACGGATGCCCTCACGGACCTGCCCGACCAGGTTCTTGACGGGGGCCTGCCGGTGGGAGGTGCCGAGGAGGGAGGTTCCGGTGGCGGCGAGGGCGTCCAGCGCCTCGGTCCGCACCTTGGAGGGACCCGCGCCGAAACGACCGTCGGCGGGCTTGATGTCAGCGGGAATCTGGATGTCGGCCACGAGTCGGAGGGTATCCGCTGGGCGAAACCGGACGGAAACGTGTCCGTCGGATGAGACGAGCGCGTCGCGGGATGGACTCGTGAATTCGTACGACGATATGAGCGGGAGGGCGGGGCTGTGGACAACGTCCGGTGACGGTGAGCGGATGCATGCTGGAGGCATGTCGGATCTGGAGCAGGCGCTGCGCAAGGCCGTCCGGGGGGATGTGGCCTTCGATGTCACCGCCCGGGCGCTCGTCACCATGGACGCCTCCAACCACCGGCGGGTCCCGCTGGGCGTGGTCGCCCCGCGGGACGCCGACGACGTGGCCGCGGCACTGGAGGTGTGCCGGACGCACGGGGTGCCCGTCGTGGCCCGGGGCGGGGGCACGTCGATCGCCGGGCAGGCGACGGGCACGGGCGTGGTCCTGGACTTCACCCGGCACATGAACCGGCTGGTATCGCTGGACCCGGAGGAGCGCACGGCCGTCGTCCAGCCGGGCCTGGTCCTCGACCGCCTCCAGGAGGCCGCCGCGCCGCACGGCCTGCGCTTCGGCCCGGATCCCTCCACGCACAGCCGGTGCACGCTCGGCGGGATGATCGGCAACAACTCCTGCGGCTCGCACTCGGTGGCCTGGGGTACCACCGCGGACAGCGTGCGGGAGCTGGACGTGATCACCGCGCGCGGTGCCCGCCTGCGGCTGGGGCGGGGCTGGGCGGGCGCCCCGGAGGGCCTGCGGCAGCTGGTCGAGGGGGAACTGGCCCGCTTGCGCACGGGCTTCCCGGACCTGCCCCGCCGCATCTCGGGGTACGCGCTGGACGCGCTGCTGCCGGAGCGGGGCGCGGACGTGGCCCGCTCCTTCTGCGGCAGCGAGGGCACGCTGGGCGTTCTCACCCAGGCCGAGGTACGGCTGGTGGAGGCGCCGCGGGCGCGTGCGCTGGCGGTGCTGGGGTACGGCGAGGAGGGCGCGGCGGCCGAGGCGGCGGCGAGCCTGCTGCCGTTCCGGCCGCTGACGGTGGAGGGCATGGCGGCCGACCTGGTGCCGTCGGCGGCGGCCCTGCCGGCGGGCGGTGCCTGGCTGTTCGTGGAGACCGGCGGACAGACGCCGGGGGAGGCACGCGCGCGTGCGGAGGCGATCGTGCGGGCCGCCGACGCGGGGGACGCGGCGATCGTCACCGACCCGGCGGGGCAGCGGGCGCTCTGGCGGATCCGGGAGGACGCGGCGGGTACGGCGACCAGGATGCCGGACGGCTCGGAGGCCTGGCCCGGCTGGGAGGACTGCGCCGTGCCGCCCGCCCGCCTCGGCGCCTACCTGCGGGACTTCCGCGCGCTGCTCGCCGCCCACGGCCTGCGCGGCACGCCGTACGGCCACTTCGGGGACGGCTGCATCCACGTCCGCATCGACTTCGACCTGGTGACCGACGCGGGCGTGGCCCGCTACCGCCGCTTCGCCGGGGAACTGGCCGACCTGGTCGTGGCGCACGGCGGCTCACTGTCGGGGGAGCACGGCGACGGACTGGCCCGCGCGGAGCTCCTGCCGAGGATGTACGGCCCCGAGCTGGTGGGCGTCTTCGAGCGGGCCAAGGCCGTCTGGGACCCGGACGACCTCCTCAACCCCGGTGTCCTGGTCCGCCCGGCCCCCCTCGACTCCCACCTCCGCTTCTCCGTCCTCCCCCGCGAGCCGGTTCCGGTCGCCTTCGGCTACCCGGCCGACGGCGGCGACTTCTCGGCGGCGGTCCGCCGCTGCGTGGGCGTGGCCAAGCGCCGTACGGCGACCGTGTCCGGCCCGGCCGTCATGTGCCCGTCCTTCCGGGCGACGGGCGAGGAGGCGCACTCCACGCGCGGGCGGGCCCGCCTGCTGCACGAGATGCTCGCCGGCGAGCTGGTCACCGACGGCTGGCGGTCCGAGGAGGTGCGGGACGCGCTGGATCTGTGCTTGTCCTGCAAGGGCTGTCGCTCCGACTGCCCGGTCGAGGTCGACATGGCCACGTACAAGGCGGAGTTCCTGCACCAGCACTACGCGGGGCGCCGCCGCCCGGCCGCCCACTACTCGATGGGCCGCCTGCCGCAGTGGCTGCGCTGGGTGTCCCGCACCCGCACGGCCGGCCTGCTCAACGCGCTGACGGCGACCCGCCCGCTGGCCCGGGTGGCGAAAAGCCTCGCGGGCATCGCCCCGGAGCGGACGATCCCCCGCCTGGCCCGGGAGCCGTTTACCCGCTGGTGGGAGCGCCACCGGGCCACGCGGCGCGACGGCGACCTGGTGATCCTCTGGCCGGACACCTTCACCGAGCACCTGTCGCCCTCGGTGGGCCGGGCTGCCGTCCGGGTCCTGGAGGCGGCGGGCCTGCGGGTGGCGCTGCCGCCCACGCTGCACCTGAAGCGGCCCCCGGTGGGCGACGGCCGCACGGTCGCCCTGGACCCGCTGAGCCTGCTGCGGGGCAGGGGCCGGGTGTGCTGCGGCCTGACGTACGTCTCCACGGGCCAGCTGGACCGGGCCCGTGCGGTCATGCGGCGCACCCTGGACCTGATGGAGCCGGTGCTGGAGACGGCGGCGCCGGTCGTCGTGCTGGAGCCGAGCTGCGCGGCGGCCCTGCGCACCGACCTGCCGGAACTGCTCCACGACGACCCGCGCGCCGCCCGCCTGGCCGCCCGCGTCCTGACCTTCGCGGAGACCCTGGAACGCCACGCGCCGCACTGGACCCCGCCCCGCGTCGACCGCCCGGCGACCGGCCAGACCCACTGCCACCAGCACGCGGTCCTCGGCGACGGCGCCGACCGCCGCCTGCGCGAGGCGGCCGGCCTCACCGGCGACCTGGCGGGCGGCTGCTGCGGCCTGGCGGGTGACTTCGGCTTCGCGCGGGGCCACTTCGAGGTCTCCCGCGCCTGCGCGGAGGACCAGCTCCTGCCGGCGGTGCGCGACGCCCCCGAGGACGCGGTGCTCCTGGCCGACGGCTTCTCCTGCCGCACCCAGCTGGAACAACTGGCCGGGGTGCGGGGCCGGCACCTCGCGGAGGTACTGGCGGCGAGTCTGGAGGACGGCGACGCCGACAAGGAGGTCAGCCCCTAAAAGCCTTCACACACCTGACGGGGTCCATTACTCTGGACCCTGCAGTGCATCACGATGAACACTCCGTGCCGATCCCCTGGAACCGCCCGTGACCACCCCCGAAGCCCCCTCGACCACCCCGGCGACGCCGACCACCACCACCGCCACCCCCGCCGACTCCACAGGACCCGCCCTGTCCCGCCGGGCCGCGCTGGGACCCGTCGGGCTGGTGCTCGCCGGGGGCGTCTCGGTGCAGTTCGGCGGGGCGCTCGCGGTGAAGCTGATGTCCCGGGCCGGCGCCCTGGGCGTGGTGTCGCTGCGCCTGCTGGTGGCGGCCGTGATCCTGCTCCTGGTGTGCCGCCCGAGCCTGCGCGGCCACTCCCGCACCGACTGGGGCACGGTCGTCGTCTTCGGCATCGCCATGGCCGCGATGAACGGCCTCTTCTACCAGTCCGTCGACCGCATCCCGCTCGGCCCGGCCGTCACGCTGGAGGTCCTGGGCCCGCTGGCCCTGTCCGTCCTCGCCTCCCGCCGCGCGATCAACCTGGTGTGGGCCGGGCTCGCCCTGGCCGGCGTGTTCCTCCTCGGCGGCGGAGGCTTCTCCGGCCTCGACCCGCTGGGCGTCGCCTTCGCGCTCGGCGCGGGCGCGATGTGGGCGGCGTACATCATCTTCAGCGCTCGCACCGGCCGCCGCTTCCCCCAGGCCGACGGCCTGGCCCTGGCGATGGCGGTCGGCGCGGTGCTGTTCCTGCCGCTGGGCATCGCCGAGTCCGGCACGAAGCTCCTCGACCCGGTGACCATCGGCCTGGGCGCCGCCGTCGCCGTCCTCTCCTCGGTCCTGCCCTACACCCTCGAACTCCTCGCCCTGCGCCGCCTCCCCGCCTCCACCTTCGCGATCATGATGAGCCTGGAACCGGCCCTCGCCGCCACGGCGGGCTTCCTCATCCTCCACCAGTCGCTGGCCGCGACGGAGGCGATAGCCATCGCCCTGGTGATCGCGGCAAGCATGGGCGCGGTGCGAACCCAGGTGGGCAGACGGAGGCGGGTGGCACCGGAGGCGTGAGGGGCTTGTCGGTGGCGTCCGCGAGGATGGGCCCATGGGCAACCTCTACGCGTACTTCAGTGCGCCCGGCGACGACACGGCACTCACCGCCCACGGGCTCGACGGCGGTCCGGAAGCGGCCGGGTTCCCCACCCTGCTGGTCAAGGGCGTGGACCCGTACGTCCAGCTGGGCGCCGTGGAGAGCCTGCTCACCGAGGTTCCGTACGACGACATCGTCGAACGCCCCCGCTTCAACGACCTCCTCAGCTCCCCGGAGGCGGACAGCCGCTGGCTGCTCACCCTGACCGACGAACTCCGCGACGCCCTGGCGACCGCGCCGCCGGAGCGCCTCCGGCAGACGGCCCCGCACTGGGCCCGCATCGAGGAGTTCGGAGGGGAAGCCGACCCCGAGGACCTGGCCGTTTTCCTGACGAACCTCGCCGCGCTGGCCACCGGCGCCCGGAAGGCGGGCGAGCACCTGTACTGCCTGGTGACGCTGTGAGGTCGTAAGGCTGCTGACGCGCGCCCCCGAGCGGCTCAGCTCACGCACTTCTCCCACACCGACACGTGCTGCCGGCTCTCGCTGGTGAACGGCTTCCGCGTCCACCCGTCCCACCGCGCCCGCAGCCGCATCCCCGCGAGCCGGGCCATGAGGTCCAGTTCGGCGGGCCAGACGTAGCGGAAGGGGACGGCCAGGTGGCGCCCGCATTCGTCCTTGACGGTGACGTGGTGGGAGGTGACGGACTGGGTGGCGACGTCGTACAGGTCGAAGCCGAGCCGCCCCTCCTCCACCCGGAACGGCACCGCGTCCTGCCCGGGCGGCAGCCGCCGCAGATCGGGCACCGCGACCTCGATGACGAAGCAGCCGCCGGGCTCCAGATGGGCGGCGGCGTTGCGGAAGCAGTCGACCTGGGCGTCCTGCGAGGTCAGATTCATGATCGTGTTGTAGACGAGGTAGGCGACGGAGAACGTCCCCTCGACCTCGGTGGTCGCGAAGTCCCCGATGGTGACGCCGATCCCGTCCCCACCCGGCTTGGCCCGCAGCCGCTCGACCATCGCCCGGGACAAGTCGATGCCGTGCACCTCGACGCCCCGCGCCGCCAGCGGCAGCGCGACCCGCCCGGTCCCGACCCCGAACTCCAGCGCCCGCCCCCGGGCCCCGGCCAACTCGGCCAGCACGTCCACGGCGGGCTCCACGACCCGCGGATCGAACATCTCCGCCGACGACTCGTCGTAAGACGCGGCGACGGACTCCCCGAAGTAACCGTCTTCATCGAGCATGCGCCGACGCTACGACGACCGCCCCGGCCGGGGCGCGCCAATTTCCACCGGGCAGCCGGCGCGGGACGGCACGAGCGACGCGATTCTGGGCTGTGGGGCGGCCGCCGCCGCGGTCTTTCCGCCCCGCTGATCCCCGACTCCCAAAAATCATGCAAGCATGCTTGATTGTTTCCGGCCCCGCTGCCATGCTCCCCCCATGGCCGACCCGACGCCCGTCCTCGACGACCTGCGTGCGGAAAGCGACCGACTCGACCGGCTCGTGGCCGAGTTGGCGCCGGAGCGCTGGGCGCTCCCCACCCCCGCCCCCCGCTGGACCGTCGCCCACCAGATCGCCCATCTCGCCTGGACCGACCAGTCCGCGCTGACCGCCGTCACCGACGCCGACGCCTTCCGCGCCCTGGTCGACAAGGCCCTCGCCGCCCCCGGCACCTTCGTCGACGAGGGCGCCGACGAGGGTGCCGCGCTGCCGCCCGCCGAGCTGCTGGACCGCTGGCGCAAGGGGCGCGCGGCGCTCGACCGGGCCCTGCGCGCCGCCCCGCCCGGGGCCCGTTTCCCCTGGTACGGGCCGCCCATGTCCACCGCCTCCATGGCCACCGCCCGCCTGATGGAGACCTGGGCACACGGCCTGGACATCGCGGATGCGCTCGGCGTTCACCTCGCCCCCACCGACCGGCTCCGGCACATCGCCCGTCTCGGCGTCCGTACCCGCGACTTCGCCTTCGGGGCGCACGGGCTGACACCGCCGAGCGAGGAGTTCCGTGTCGAGCTGGCCGCCCCGGACGGCGGCACGTGGAGCTACGGCCCGCCCGACGCCGCCCAGCGCGTCACCGGCCCCGCCGTCGACTTCTGCCGGCTCGTCACCCAGCGCGCCCACCGCGCCGACCTCGCCCTGACCGCCACCGGCCCGGACGCCGACCGCTGGCTGGACATCGCCCAGGCCTTCGCGGGGCCGCCCGGCAGCGGACGTACACCCAAGGGGGAGGCCAGGTGAACCCGGAGGGCCCTCTGCGCATAGGCAACTTCTCCGGCTTCTACGGCGACCGCTCCGACGCCCTCCGCGAGATGCTCACCGGCGGCGACCTCGACGTCCTCACCGGCGACTACCTCGCCGAACTGACCATGCTCATCCTCGGCCGCGACCGGCTGAAGGACCCCTCTGCCGGATACGCCCGTACCTTCCTGCGGCAGCTGGAGGACTGTCTCGGGCTCGCGCACGCGCGCGGGGTGCGGATCGTCGCCAACGCGGGCGGGCTGAACCCGGCGGGGCTCGCCGACGCCGTACGGAGGCTGGCCGGGCAGCTCGGGCTCCCGGTGCGTGTCGCGCACGTCGAGGGCGACGACCTCACCGCGCGGCACCCCGGCGCCCTCGCCGCCCACGCCTACCTCGGCGGCTTCGGCATCGCCGAGTGCCTGCGCGCGGGCGCCGACATCGTCGTCACCGGGCGGGTGACCGACGCCGCCCTGGTCACCGGCCCCGCCGCCGCCCGCTTCGGGTGGGCGCCGACGGACCACGACCAGCTCGCGGGCGCCGTCGTCGCGGGGCACGTCCTGGAGTGCGGCACCCAGGCCACCGGCGGGAACTACGCCTTCTTCAACGACGGGGAGCGGGACCTGCGGCGGCCCGGCTTCCCCCTCGCCGAGATCCACGCCGACGGCAGCAGCGTGATCGGCAAGCACCCCGGCACCGGCGGCTTCGTCGACACCGGCACGGTCACCGCCCAGCTGCTGTACGAGACGGCTGGCGCCCGGTACGCGGGACCGGACGTCACCGCCCGGCTGGACACCGTACGGCTCACCCAGGACGGCCCCGACCGGGTCCGCGTAGACGGGGTGCGCGGCGAGGCCCCGCCGCCCACGCTCAAGGTCGGCGTCAACCGGCTCGGCGGCTTCCGCAACGAGGTCGTCTTCGTGCTGACCGGCCTGGACATCGAGGCGAAGGCCGCGCTCGTGCGGGCGCAGATGGAGCCCGTCCTCGGCAAGGTCGCCGAGGCCCGCTGGACGCTCGTCCGCACCGACCGGCCCGACGCCGGCACCGAGGAGGAGGCGAGCGCGCTGCTGCGGCTCGTCGTCCGGGACCCTGGGCAGGAGGCCGTCGGGCGGGCGCTCAGCGGGGCCGCGGTGGAGCTGGCGCTGGCCGGCTACCCCGGCTTCCACGTGCTCGCCCCGCCCGGGAAGGGAGCGCCGTACGGGGTGTTCGAGGCGGCGTACGTCCCCCAGGACGCCGTCGCCCACACCGCGGTCCTGCCGGACGGGCGCCGCGTCCCGGTGGCCCCGCCCGCCGACAGCCGCCCGCTCACCGCCGTACCGGAACCAGGGCTGCCGACCCCCCTTCCGTCGGGGCCGGTCCGCCGCGCGCCCCTCGGGCTCGTCGCTGGAGCCCGCAGCGGGGACAAGGGCGGGGACGCCAACGTCGGCGTATGGGTCCGGTCCGAGGACGCCTGGCGGTGGCTGGCCCACGAGTTGACGGTCGAGCGGTTCCGGGAGCTGATCCCGGAGAGCCGCGACCTGTCCGTCACCCGGCACGTGCTGCCAAACCTGCGGGCCCTGAACTTCGTCGTCGAGGGCCTCCTCGGCGCCGGCGTCGCCTCCCAGCACCGCTTCGACCCGCAGGCCAAGGCCCTCGGCGAGTGGCTGCGCGCCCGCCACCTGGACATCCCGGAGGTTCTGCTGTGACGGTTCTGCAGACGGCCCTGGACCCCGCGAGCCCCGACTACCGGGCCAACCGCGAGGCCATGCTCGCCAAGCTCGACGAGCTGGCCGCCGAGCACGCCAAGGCGCTCGCGGGCGGCGGCGAGAAGTACGTCGAACGGCACCGCAAGCGCGGCAAGCTGCTCGCCCGCGAGCGCATCGAACTGCTCCTCGACCCCGACACGCCGTTCCTGGAGCTGTCGCCGCTCGCCGCCTGGGGGAGCGACTACCCCGTCGGCGCCTCCCTCGTCACCGGCATCGGCGTCGTCGAGGGCGTGGAGTGCCTGATCACGGCCAACGACCCGACCGTGCGCGGCGGCGCCTCCAACCCCTGGTCGCTGAAGAAGGCGCTGCGCGCCAACGACATCGCCCTCGCCAACCGGCTGCCCTGCATCAGCCTGGTGGAGTCGGGGGGCGCCGACCTGCCGTCCCAGAAGGAGATCTTCATCCCGGGCGGCGCGATCTTCCGCGACCTGACCCGGCTGTCCGCGGCCGGCATCCCCACGATCGCCGTCGTCTTCGGCAACTCCACCGCGGGCGGCGCCTACATCCCCGGCATGTCCGACCACGTGATCATGGTCAAGGAGCGGGCCAAGGTGTTCCTCGGCGGGCCGCCGCTGGTGAAGATGGCCACCGGCGAGGAGAGCGACGACGAGTCCCTGGGCGGCGCGGAGATGCACGCGCGCGTGTCGGGCCTCGCCGACTACTTCGCCGTCGACGAACCCGACGCGCTGCGGCAGGCCCGGCGCGTGGTGGCCCGCCTCAACCACCGCAAGGCGTACCCGGACCCGGGGCCGGCCGAGCCGCCGAAGCACGACCCGGAGGAGCTGCTCGGCGTCGTCCCCGGCGACCTGAAGGTCCCCTTCGACCCGCGCGAGGTGATCGCCCGGATCGTCGACGCCTCCGACTTCGACGAGTTCAAGCCGCTGTACGGCACGAGCCTGGTCACCGGCTGGGCCGCGCTGCATGGCTATCCGGTCGGCATCCTGGCCAACGCGCAGGGCGTGCTCTTCAGCGCGGAGTCACAGAAGGCGGCCCAGTTCATCCAGCTCGCCAACCAGCGCGACATCCCGCTGCTGTTCCTGCACAACACCACCGGCTACATGGTCGGCCGGGAGTACGAGCAGGGCGGCATCATCAAGCACGGCGCGATGATGATCAACGCCGTCTCCAACTCGCGCGTGCCCCACCTGTCCGTCCTCATGGGCGCCTCCTACGGCGCCGGCCACTACGGCATGTGCGGACGCGCCTACGACCCGCGCTTCCTGTTCGCCTGGCCCAGCGCCAAGTCGGCCGTCATGGGCCCGCAGCAGCTCGCCGGCGTGCTGTCCATCGTCGCCCGCCAGTCCGCCGCCGCGAAGGGACAGCCGTACGACGACGAGGCGGACGCCGCGCTGCGCGCCATGGTGGAGCAGCAGATCGAGTCCGAGTCGCTGCCGATGTTCCTGTCCGGGCGGCTGTACGACGACGGCGTCATCGACCCGCGCGACACCCGCACCGTCCTCGGCCTGTGCCTGTCCGCCCTGCACACCGCGCCCTACGAGGGCGCGCGCGGCGGCTTCGGCGTCTTCCGGATGTGAGGGACCTTCCAGTGATCACTTCTGTGCTCGTCGCCAACCGGGGCGAGATCGCCTGCCGGATCTTCCGCACCTGCCGCGAGCTGGGCATCCGCACGGTCGCCGTGCACTCCGACGCGGACGGGAACGCGCTCCACGCGCGCGTGGCCGACGAAGCGGTACGGCTGCCCGGCGCGGCCCCCGCGGAGACGTATCTGCGCGGCGACCTCATCGTGAAGGCGGCACTCGCCGCCGGCGCGGACGCCGTCCACCCCGGCTACGGCTTCCTCTCCGAGAACGCCGCCTTCGCGCGTGCCGTGACGGACGCGGGACTGGTGTGGATCGGCCCGCCCCCGTCGGCGATCGAGGCGATGGCGTCCAAGACCCGCGCCAAGGAACTCATGGGCATCGAGGCCCTGAAGGACGTCACCGAGGCCGACCTGCCCGTCCTGGTGAAGGCCGCCGCGGGCGGCGGGGGGCGCGGCATGCGGATCGTGCGCCGCCTGGAGGACCTGGACGCCGCGCTGGAGGGCGCGCGCGCCGAGGCCGCGAGCGCCTTCGGCGACGGCGAGGTGTTCGTCGAGCCGTACGTCGAGCACGGCCGCCATGTCGAGGTGCAGATCCTCGCCGACGCGCACGGCACGGTGTGGGCGCTCGGCACCCGCGACTGCTCGCTGCAGCGCCGCCACCAGAAGGTGATCGAGGAGGCGCCCGCGCCCGGCCTCGGCACCGGCCTCGAACGCGAGCTGCACGCGCTGGCCGTGCGCGCCGCCCGCGCCGTCTCCTACGTCGGCGCCGGCACCGTCGAGTTCCTCGTCGCCGACGGACGCGCCCACTTCCTGGAGATGAACACCCGCCTCCAGGTCGAACACCCCGTCACCGAGGAGGTCTTCGGCCTCGACCTGGTCGCCGAGCAGATCCGGATCGCCGAGGGCCACCCGCTCGCCGGTGAGCCGCCCCGCGCGCGGGGCCACGCGATCGAGGCCCGCCTGTACGCGGAGGACCCGGCCCGCGACTGGGCCCCGCAGACCGGCACCCTGCACCGCCTCGCCGTGCCCGACGGGGTGCGCCTGGACACCGGGTACACCGACGGGGACACGATCGGCGTGCACTACGACCCGATGCTCGCCAAGGTCGTCGCGCACGCCCCCACGCGCGCCGAGGCGCTGCGCAAGCTGGCGGGCGCGCTGGAACGCGCCGCCGTGCACGGCCCGGTCACCAACCGCGACCTCCTCGTGCGCTCCCTGCGGCACGAGGAGTTCACCGCCGCCCGCATGGACACCGGCTTCTACGACCGCCACCTCGCCGCCCTGACGGCACCTGCCCCCGACCCGTACGCCCCGCTGGCCGCCGCCCTCGCCGACGCGCACGGCCGCTCCCGCTTCGGCGGCTGGCGCAACGTGCCCTCCGGGCCGCAGGTCAAGCGGTACCGGATGGCGGGGGAGGAGCACGAGGTCCGCTACCGGCACACCCGGGACGGCTACGAGCCGGAGGGGGCCGGTGTGCGGGTCGTGCACGCCGGGCCACACCTGGTCGTCCTGGACGTCGACGGCGTGCGCCGCCGCTACGAGGTCGCGCGTTACGGCGCGGACGCCGCCGACGTCCACGTCAACGCCGACCGCCTCACCGCCCTGCCCCGCTTCCCCGACCCCACCGCCCAGCACGCCCCCGGCTCGCTGCTCGCGCCGATGCCGGGCACGGTCGTCCGGATCGCCGACGGTCTCATCACCGGATCGAGTGTCGAGGCCGGCGAACCGATCGTGTGGCTCGAAGCGATGAAGATGCAGCACGTCATCTCGGCACCGGCGGCCGGGGTGCTGACGGAACTCCCGGTGACGCCGGGACAGCAGGTGACGGTCGGCGCCCTCCTGGCGGTGGTCGAGCAGACCGACCTGGAAGGGGCGCGGGGAACTGCGCGAGCGACCACCGACGACGGACAGCCCGAAGGAGACCGATGACCACGCACACGGAACCGGAAGAGCACCAGGCCCTCCGCAAGGCTGTCGCGGCCTTCGCCAGGAGCCACCACCACCTCGGCAACAAGGAGCTGTGGCAAGCCGCCGCCAAGCTCGGCTACATCGGCGTCAACCTCCCGGAAACGCACGGCGGCGGCGGTGGCGGCATCACCGAACTCTCCCTCGTCCTCGAAGAACTGGGCGCCGCCGGCAACCCCCTGCTCATGATGATCGTCTCCCCGGCGATCTGCGGCACCGTGATCGCCCGCTTCGGCACGGAGGAGCAGAAGCGGGAGTGGCTGCCCGCCCTCGCCGACGGCAGCCGCCTCATGGCCTTCGGCATCACCGAGCCCGACGCCGGCTCCAACAGCCACCGCATCACCACCACGGCCCGCAAGGACGGAGCCGACTGGCTGCTCACCGGCCGCAAGGTGTTCGTCTCCGGCGTGGACATCGCCGACGCGACGCTCATCGTCGGCCGCACCGAGGACGCCCGCACCGGCCGCCTCAAGCCGTGCCTGTTCATCGTCCCGCGCGACGCGGAGGGCTTCTCGCGCCGCCCGATCGACATGGAACTGAGCGCCGAGGAGAAGCAGTTCGAGCTGGTCCTGGACGACGTACGGCTGCCCGCGGAGGCGCTCGTCGGCGACGAGGACGCGGGCCTGCTGCAACTGTTCGCCGGACTCAACCCCGAACGCATCATGACCGCCGCCTTCGCCATCGGCATGGGCCGCCACGCACTGACCCGCGCGATCGAGTACGCGCGCGAACGCACGGTGTGGGACACCCCCATCGGCGCCCACCAGGCGATCGCCCACCCCCTCGCGCAGGCCCACATCGACCTCGAACTGGCCCGCCTGATGATGCAGAAGGCGGCCCATCTGTACGACGCGGGAGACGACGTCGGCGCGGGCGAGGCCGCCAACATGGCGAAGTACGCGGCGGGGGAGGCCTGTGTGAAGGCGGTCGACCAGGCGGTGCACACCCTCGGCGGGAACGGCCTCACGCGCGAGTTCGGGCTGGCCCGGTTGATAACGGCGGCGCGCGTGGCTCGTATAGCCCCGGTGAGCCGGGAGATGATTCTCAACTACGTCTCCCACCAGACCCTCGGTCTGCCCAAGTCGTACTGACGACGCACGACGGCGTGCGTGAGGAGGAACCGTGTTCCGCAGCGAGTACGCAGACGTCCCGCCCGTAGAACTCCCCATCCACGAGGCGGCCCTGGGCGGCGCCGCCGCTTTCGGGGACACGCCCGCCCTGATCGACGGCACCGACGGCACCACCCTCAGCTACGAGCAGGTGGACCGGTTCCACCGCCGCATCGCCGCCGCGTTCGCCGAGGCCGGCGTCCGCAAGGGCGATGTCCTCGCCCTGC
The DNA here is from genome assembly GCF_014656055.1 of Streptomyces griseosporeus. Taxonomy (GTDB): domain Bacteria; phylum Actinomycetota; class Actinomycetes; order Streptomycetales; family Streptomycetaceae; genus Streptomyces; species Streptomyces griseosporeus. The sequence goes on along the minus strand of NZ_BNBR01000006.1, from coordinate 341,610 downwards.
ACAGCCCGAACACGATCGCCTTCCCGACCGCCTTCTACGGCGCCACGCGCGCGGGTGCCTCCGTCACCACCGTGCATCCGCTCGCCACGCCGGAGGAGTTCGCCAAGCAGCTGGAGGACTCGGCCGCCCGCTGGATCGTCACCGTCTCGCCGCTGCTGCAGGCCGCGCGCCGGGCCGCCGAACTCGCGGGCGGCATCCAGGAGATCTTCGTCTGCGACAGCGCGCCCGGCCACCGCTCCCTCATCGACCTGCTGGCCACCACCGCCCCCGAGCCGGACCTCACCATCGACCCCGCCGAGGACGTCGCCGCGCTGCCGTACTCGTCGGGCACGACCGGCATCCCCAAGGGGGTGATGCTCACCCACCGGCAGATCGCCACCAACCTCGCCCAGCTCGCACCGGCGATCAGCGCGGGACCCGGCGACCGCATCCTCGCCGTGCTGCCGTTCTTCCACATCTACGGCCTGACCGCGCTGATGAACGCGCCGCTGCGGCAGGGCGCCACCGTCGTCGTCCTGCCCCGCTTCGACCTGGAGACGTTCCTCGCCGCCATCCAGACCCACCGCATCACCGGGCTGTACGTGGCGCCGCCGATCGTGCTCGCCCTCGCCAAGCACCCGCTGGTCGAGCGGTACGACCTGTCGTCGCTGAAGTACGTCGTCAGCGCCGCCGCCCCGCTGGACGCCCAGCTCGCCGCCGCCTGCTCCCGCCGCCTGGGCCTGCCGCCCGTCGGCCAGGCCTACGGCATGACCGAACTGTCCCCCGGCACCCACGTCGTCCCCCTGGACGCCATGCACCAGGCGCCGCCCGGCACCGTCGGCAAGCTCATCGCCGGCACCGAGATGCGCATCGTCTCCCTCGACGACCCCGGCAAGGACCTCGGCCCCGGCGAGTCCGGCGAGATCCTCATCCGCGGCCCGCAGGTGATGAAGGGCTACCTGGGCCGGCCCGACGCCACCGCCGCCATGATCGACCCCGACGGCTGGCTGCACACCGGCGACGTCGGCCACGTCGACGACGACGGCTGGCTGTTCGTCGTCGACCGCGTCAAGGAACTCATCAAGTACAAGGGCTTCCAGGTCGCCCCCGCCGAACTGGAGGCGCTGCTGCTCACCCACCCCGGCATCGCCGACGCCGCCGTCATCGGCGCCCTCGACGACGAGGGCACCGAGATCCCGCACGCCTTCGTCGTCCGCCAGCCCACCGCGCCCGGCCTCTCCGAAGGGGAGGTCATGATGTACGTCGCCGAACGCGTCGCCCCGTACAAACGCATCCGCAGGGTCACCTTCATCGACGGCGTCCCGCGCGCCGCCTCCGGCAAGATCCTGCGCCGGCAGCTCAGGGAGCGCACCGCATGACCCTCGTCGCCCGCAGCCGCGACCGGGGCGTCGAGACCCTCGCCCTCGACTCCCCGGCCACCCGCAACGCCCTGTCCGCGGCCCTCGTCGGCGAACTCGCCGACGCCCTCACCGACTGCGGCAAGGACGGCGACGTCCGCGCCGTCGTCCTCACCCACACCGGCACCACCTTCTGCGCGGGCGCCGACCTGCGCGACCCGCCCGCGCCGGACGCCCTCGTCGCCCTGCTGCGGCAGATCGTCGAGCTGCGCAAACCCGTCGTCGCCCGGGTCACCGGGCACGTCCGGGCCGGCGGCCTCGGACTGCTCGCCGCCTGCGACATCACCGCCGCCTCCCGCGACGCCACCTTCGCCTTCACCGAGGTCCGCATAGGCGTCGCCCCCGCGGTGATCTCCCTGACGGTCCTGCCGCGCGCTGACCCGCGCGCGCTGGCCCGCTACTACCTCACCGGAGAGCGTTTCACCGCCCCCGAAGCGGCCCGCACCGGCCTGCTGACCACGTACGGGGACGACGTCGACGAGGCACTGGCCCCGGTCCTGGACGGCCTGCGCCGGTCCGCGCCCCAGGGCCTGGCCGAGACGAAGGCACTGCTCACGGCTAGGGTGCTGGAAGCGTTCGACCGGGACGCGGCCGACCTGACCGCGCTCTCGGCCCGGCTGTTCGCCACCCCGCAGGCCCGCGAGGGGATGACGGCCTTCCTCGAACGACGGGACCCGGTATGGGCCCTGTGACACCCGCAGCGCCACCACCAGCGCCACCAGCAGTGAGATCGGTATGGACATGACGACCGTCGACCGCCTCCCCAAGCAGGACCGCAGCCGCGCCACCCGGCAGCGGCTGCTGGAGGCCGCCGTGGCCTGCCTCGCCGAACGCGGCTGGGCGGGCTCCACGGTCGCCGTCGTCGCCGAACGCGCGGGCGTCTCCCGCGGCGCGGCCCAGCACCACTTCCCCACCCGCGAGGACCTGTTCACCGCGGCCGTCGAGTACGTCGCCGAGGAGCGCTCCCAGGCCCTGCGCGCCCTGTTCCCCGAGGGCGCCCAGGGCGCCGACCGCCGGGCCGTCGTCGCGGCCCTCGTCGACCTCTACACCGGCCCCCTCTTCCGGGCCGCCCTCCACCTGTGGGTGGCCGCCTCCAACGAGGAACAGCTCGGCCCCCGCGTCACCGAGCTGGAGGCCCGTGTCGGCCGCGAGACGCACCGCATAGCCGTCGACCTGCTCGCCGCCGACGAGACCCGCCCCGGCGTCCGCGAGACCGTCCAGGGCCTCCTCGACATGGCCCGCGGCCTCGGCCTCGCCAACCTCCTCACCGACGACCGCACCCGCCGCGACCGCGTGGTGACCCAGTGGGCGGATCTGCTGGACGCGGCGCTGGGACAGGACCCGTCCTGACCGCCGGGAGCCCCCAGCGGTCCGTCCGTCACGGACTCAGCCGCTCCACCCTCCAGCTCCCGTCCTGTTCCGCCACGTAGCGCAGCCGGTCGTGCAGGCGGTTCTCGCGGCCCTGCCAGAACTCCACCCGCTGCGGGGCCACCCGGAAACCGCCCCAGTGCGGCGGTACCGGCACCTGCTCGCCCTCCGGGTAGCGTGCCGCCAGCTCCGCGTACGAGGCGTCCAGCTCGGCGCGGGAGGGGATCACCGACGACTGGGGGCTCGCCCACGCGCCGAGCTGCGAGCCGTGTGGCCGGGTGCGGAAGTAGGCGGCCGTCTCGTCCCGCCCGGTCCGCCGCGCCACGCCCTGCACGATCACCTGCCGGGCCATCGCGTGCCAGGGGAACAGCAGCGAGACGTACGGGTTGACCGCCAGGTCACGGGCCTTGCCGGAGTCGTAGTTGGTGTAGAAGACGAAGCCCTGCTCGTCGAACTGCTTCAGCAGCACCGTGCGGGAGCTGGGCCGGCCCTCGGCGTCCGCCGTGGAGACGATCATGGCGTTCGGCTCGAACAGGTGGGCCTCCGTCGCGGCGTCCTTGAACCAGCGCCGGAACTGCTCCACCGGGGTGGGTGCCAGCTCGGACTCGGCGAGGCCCTCCGCCCGGTACTGCTTGCGCATCGACGCGGGGTCGGGAGCGAGGGAGTCGGTCGGATCGAGGGGGACGGCGTCTCGGTCGGTCACGCGGTCATCTTGCCGTATGCCGCCGCCGCACCCCAGAGGTTGGCACTGAGTGCCGTGAAACCTCCCCAAGGCTGGCACTCGGGGATATGGTGCTGATGCCACCCCGCGGGGTGACCGTGGGGTGACCGCCCGCCGGACGGGGCATCACAGGGCCACACCGGCCCACGCACCGGCGCGGACATCAGCCACCCGCACCGACCCCGGCCGCACCGGCCGCACCCCACCCGCACCACGATCCGTCGCACACATCACGAGGAGCCGCCTGATGTCCGACTTCGTACCCGGACTCGAGGGAGTCGTCGCGTTCGAGACGGAAATCGCCGAACCCGACAAGGAAGGCGGCGCCCTGAGGTACCGCGGCGTCGACATCGAGGACCTGGTCGGCCACGTCTCCTTCGGCAACGTCTGGGGCCTGCTCGTCGACGGCGCCTTCAACCCCGGCCTGCCGCCCGCCGAACCGTTCCCCATCCCGGTCCACTCCGGTGACATCCGCGTCGACGTCCAGTCCGCGCTCGCCATGCTCGCGCCGGTCTGGGGCCTGAAACCCCTCCTCGACATCGACGCCGAGCAGGCCCGCGAGGACCTCGCCCGCGCCGCCGTCATGGCCCTGTCCTACGTCGCCCAGTCCGCCCGCGGCCAGGGCCTGCCGATGGTCCCGCAGAGCGAGATCGACAAGGCGCAGTCCGTCGTCGAACGCTTCATGATCCGCTGGCGGGGCGAGCCCGACCCCAAGCACGTCAAGGCCGTCGACGCCTACTGGACCTCCGCCGCCGAGCACGGCATGAACGCCTCCACGTTCACCGCCCGCGTCATCGCCTCCACCGGCGCCGACGTGGCCGCCGCGCTCTCCGGCGCCGTCGGCGCGATGTCCGGCCCGCTGCACGGCGGCGCCCCCTCGCGCGTCCTCGGCATGATCGAGGAGATCGAGCGCACCGGCGACGCCGAGGCCTACGTCAAGAACGCCCTCGACCGCGGCGAGCGCCTCATGGGCTTCGGCCACCGCGTCTACCGCGCCGAGGACCCCCGCGCCCGCGTCCTGCGCCGCACCGCCCGCGAGCTGGGCGCCCCCCGCTTCGAGGTCGCCGAGGCGCTGGAGAAGGCGGCCCTGGAGGAGCTGCACAACCGCCGCCCCGACCGGGTCCTGGCCACCAACGTCGAGTTCTGGGCGGCGATCGTCCTCGACTTCGCGGAGGTCCCGGCGCACATGTTCACGTCCATGTTCACCTGCGCCCGTACGGCGGGCTGGTCGGCGCACATCCTGGAGCAGAAGCGCACCGGCCGCCTGGTCCGCCCGTCCGCCCGTTACGTCGGCCCGGGCGTCCGCAGCCCGCGCGAGATCGAGGGTTACGCGGACATCAGCGGGCAGGAGTAGGGCCCGCAAGCGGGCAGCGGTAAGGCCCGCAAGCCGCCGCAGAACGCAAACGACCCGCGAGTCTGGTCCTCTCCAGGAGAACCTGGGGAGGAGCCGGCCGGACGTACCGGCGACTCGCGGGTCGGGTGACTGCGTGGAACTGGCCGGCTGCGCGCATCGCTCACGCGCTGGTCCGGCGCCGAACCGAGTACGGCGACGGGCCGCTAGCCCGCAGCCACCTCTTCCGTCCGGTATGCATACATCTGCCGAACCACCTCCTTTCCGAAGTACCGCCACCCTAGGAAGCGGTTCGCCGGGATTCAACAGCTTTTTCGCGATGCGGACGGCAGCAAGGCGAAAGCGCTGATGGGAGCCCCGATGGCGGGGCGACGCGCACCGGCTCTCACCCGTCCTCGCCCGCCTTCACCACCCCGGCCAGATCCAGCGCCAGCGCGATCCGCGCCGCCACGTCCTCCGCGTACGTCGTGTCGGACCGCTCGAAGCCGTTGCGCCCGCCGCCGCGCAGGAACGTCACGACGCCCAGCGTGCGCCCCCGGCTGCGCAGCACCGTGCACAGCGCGTGCCGGGTGTCCGCCGGCCACTGGCGGGCCAGCGCCCACTCCCGGGCCTCCTCGGCCGGCCCGGAGCCCGCGCTCGACCGCACGGACCCGGCCCGCTGCACGCACTGCACCGCCGGATGCCCCTCCCCGTACCGCACCGGCAGCCCCGCCCCGCCGTCCTGCAGGCTGGGGCCGGGCGCGCCGGACGGGGTGGCGGCGACCCGCACCAGCCGCACCGGCCCGGTGGCGTCCGCGTCGGCGGATCGCGCGCCGCCCGCGACCCGGTCGATCACCGCGTGGTCGGCGAACCCGGCGAGCGCGAAGTCCAGGTGGACGGTGGCCGCCTCGGCCGGGTCCTCGCACTCGGCGGCGGCCCGGGCCGCCCGGTGCATCTGGTTGGTGCGGAACCGCAGCAGCGACGCCTCCTGCTCGGCCTGCTTGGACTCGGTGATGTCCTGGAACATCCAGCCGACCCCGAGCGGCACCGGCTCCTCCGCGAGCGGCGAGGCCAGCCGCAGGAAGCCGCTGCGCCAGCAGCGCCGCCGCTCGCCCTCCGGCGTGCGCACGGCCACCCACACCTCGGCCGGCGCGGGCGGCGCGCCCTCGGCCAGCACATGCGTGAGGGCGCTCTCCAGCTCCTCCACGCCCTGCGACAGCAGCTCACCGAGCGGGCGGCCCAGCACCGCCGTACGCCCCGTGCCCAGCAGCCGGGCCGCGTGCGCGTTGACGACCGCGGGGCGCAGGTCCGCGTCGACCAGGACGACACCCCAGCTGGCGTCCTCGAACAGCGACTCGCTCAGCGCGATGGACCGCTCCAGGTCGATCTGCGCGTGCACCTCGCTGAACGCGCAGTACACGCCCGCCGGCTTGCCGTCCGGGCCGCGCACCGCCGCGGACTGGGTACGCACCAGCACCCGGCCGCCGTCCTTGGTCAGCAGCGCGAACTCGTGCACCTGGCGGCCCGGCGCCCGCATCGCCGACATCAGCCGCGCCTCGACCTCCTCGGCGTCGGCGCTGCGCACGGCCCAGCCGGCCAGCCCCTGCCGGCCCACGGCCTCGGCGGCGCTCCAGCCGAGGATGCGCTCGGCCTCGCGGTTCCAGTGCGTGACGACGCCGTCCGCGTCGAAGGCGCACAGGGCCGCGTCCATGCCGTCCAGGAGCGCGGCGAGCAGATCCGCTCCGTCCCGCTCCGGCGGCTCGGGCTCGTCCGGCCCCAGCTCGTCGGTCGTCCCACTACGCCGGGAAGCACTCACCTGAACCCCCTGCAGGCTGCGTCCGCAGTTACGGCGCGTCGGTTCGCTCACTTGCCCTCATTCAACTCGAACGTGACGCAGCCCACATAGGGTTCCCGCAAGATTGCGAGAATCGTTGTACGGCGGAAACTCGACGTCGACCCGGTCTGTACGGGCGGTTAACGGGGACCGGGAGCCGGTGCCGGGGCGAGGCTCAGGTCGACCCACTCGTCGTCCTCCCCGTCCAGCACGTACCGCTCGGTCTCGGTGAAGCCGCGGGCCTTCGCGAAGCGCAGCCCGTCCTCGTTGGCCGCCAGCACGCACGTCTCGATCGCTTCGGCGCCGAGCACGCGCGCGTGCGCGAGACCGTTCTCGTACAGCGCGGTGCCGATGCCCCGGCCGCGGTAGGCGGGCAGCACGCGCGCGATGACGGTGGCCGCCCCGCCGTCGCCCTCCGGCGGCCGTACGGTCGAGCAGCCGACGAGGACGTCGCCGAGGTAGGCGTTCTCCAGGCGGTACCGGCCCAGGCGCTCCTCGGCCTCCGCGAGGGACATCTCCGCCGGCGGCACGATCACGTTGTGCACGTGCCGCCACTGCTCCAGCATCGCCGTACCGCTCACCTGCTCGATCCGCAGCCGGGAGCCCACCGGCCCGCGCCGCGCGTCCACCTCGATCTCGATCCTCATCCGGGGGTCCGCCAGCCCGCACACCATCATGGTCGCGGCCGGGCGGACCTGCCCGAACGTCTTGCGCAGCACCGGCCAGCACGGCTCGAAGTCCTCCCGCGCGGGCAGCAGGTACCGCACCCGCACGACGTCCTCGAACGTGCACCCGGCCTCCGCGAGCGCGGCGCCGATGTTGCGCAGGCACTGCCCGGCCTGTTCGACGACGTCGTCGGAGATCGTCATGGTCGCGTAGTCGTACCCGGTCGTCCCGGACACGTGCACCCGGTCGCCGTCGACCACGGCACGCGCGTACCCGATCTCCTCCTCGAACACCGAACCGCTGAGAATCGCCCGCCGCACCTGATCCGTCATGCGTCGAACGCTATGGCCCGGCCGTCGAAAGGTCTAACGCCTTCTCGGGGACGCCGGTTCAGCTGCGGTAGAAGATCCGGTCCCGGTACTGCTCCAGGATCCGCCCGTTCCACTCGTGGCCGCCGTCGACGTTGCCGGAGCGGAGCAGCGGCGGCTCGATGCCGCGGTCGGCGAGGGCCCCGGCGGCCGTGGCCACGACCGCCTGGAGGAGGGCCGCGGTGACGACGGTGGAGGCCGGCGCGAAGGGGGCGGGCACGCTGTCGAGGGTGAGTTCCGCGTCCCCGACCGCGATCTTCGAGTCGAGCACGAGGTCGCAGTGGTCCTTCAGGAACGTGCCGGAGGAGTGCCGCGACTTCGTCTCCGTCGCGTACGCCACCGACGTCACGCCGATGACGCGCACGCCGAGGGCGCGGGCGTTCATGGCCATCTCCACGGGCAGCGCGTTGCGGCCGGAGAGGGAGACGATCACCAGGGCGTCGCCCGCGCGCAGCGGCGAGCTGTCCAGGACGGCGGCCGCGAGACCGTCGACGCGCTCCAGGGCGGAGCCGAGCGTCGCGGGCATCACGTCGACGCCGACGACCCCCGGTACGGCGAGCAGGTTCATCAGGGCGAGGCCGCCGGCGCGGTAGACGACGTCCTGGGCGGCGAGGGAGGAGTGCCCGGCGCCGAAGGCGAAGAGCCGCCCGCCGGCCGCGACGGTGTCGGCGAGGAGCGCCCCGGCCGCCTCGATCGCGGCCCCCTCCTCGTCCCGGACGCGCTGCAGAAGGCCGATCGCGGCGTCGAAGAACTGGTCGGCCAGCCGGTCGCTCATCCGCGGGCTCCTTCGCACAGTGCGGTCCGTGTCGCGGATCACGGTGCGGTCTGGACCAGTGCGGTGTCAATACGGCCCCGCCCTGTCCCGGTACGGCCGCCGCCACGGCCCCCGGTTTCGGCGCGGCGGCACGGTTGTCAGTGGTATCCGGCAGAATTGACGGCAGGGCCAGCGCACGCGCCGAGGCGCCTCGGGCCTTCGGCAGATCTCATCGAGGGGCACGTATGTCCGGACTGATCGACACCACGGAGATGTATCTCCGCACCATCCTCGAGCTGGAGGAGGAAGGTGTGGTCCCCATGCGCGCCCGGATCGCCGAGCGGCTCGACCAGAGCGGGCCGACGGTCAGCCAGACGGTGGCCCGGATGGAGCGCGACGGCCTGGTGTCCGTGGCCACCGACCGGCACCTGGAGCTGACCGACGAGGGCCGCCGACTGGCCACGCGCGTGATGCGCAAGCACCGCCTGGCCGAGTGTCTGCTCGTCGACGTGATCGGCCTGGAGTGGGAGCAGGTGCACGCCGAGGCCTGCCGCTGGGAGCACGTGATGAGCGAGGCCGTGGAGCGCCGCGTGCTGGAGCTGCTGCGTCACCCGACCGAGTCGCCGTACGGCAACCCGATCCCGGGCCTGGAGGAGCTGGGCGAGAAGGACGGCGCCGACCCGTTCCTGGACGAGGGCATGGTGTCGCTGGCCGAGCTGGACCCGGGCACCGAGGGCAAGACGGTCGTGGTCCGCCGTATCGGCGAGCCGATCCAGACGGACGCGCAGCTCATGTACACGCTGCGGCGGGCGGGCGTGCAGCCCGGCTCGGTGGTGAGCGTGACGGAGTCGCCCGGCGGGGTGCTGGTGGGCAGCGGCGGCGAGGCCGCCGAGCTGGAGGCGGACGTCGCCTCCCACGTCTTCGTCGCCAAGCGGTGAGCGGAGGGCCCCGGCGCTGAGCGACGCCGGGGCCCTGTCCTCCCCTGTTGCGACCCGGAGCCCCGAGCTCCCAGGGTCGTCCCCCTCGGACCGTTTTTCCCCGAGCGGTCCGCCTCCCGTTGAAGATCTCCCCTCGGCAGCGGCGATCAATCCTTGAGGGCGGTCACTCGAACGAGGGGTGTTGCCCGGGGAGACACCGTTTTCCGAACGAGCATTCGATAGTGTGCGGGTGACGAGCCACGCGGAACGTGCGCTACACATGGTGCACGGCACGGTACGGCCCGTAGAGCCGCGCGAAGCGGAAGCGGAACGCGGAGCACCGACCACGAGAACACACGGCACGGCAGGACAGAGCAGGGCAGCGGCAGGGCACAGCGGTACGACGGCAAGCGGCAACGCGGAGCTTGGGGGGTGCCAGGAGCATGACGCGGCGCATCGACGTGACCGGGGCGGGTGGGGTCCGCCTCGCGGCCTGGGAGTTCGGCGACCCTCCCAAGGGCGAGCCGGGGATCCTCGTACCCGCCCAGGCGGGCCCCGAGGGCCACGCCCGGCCCCGCCCACCCGGCGGCGCCCCGCAGGAGCCCGGCGGCGGGCCCGGACGGTCACCGGGCGTGCTCTTACTGCACGGTCTGATGGGCCGCGCCTCCCACTGGGCGTCCACCGCCCGCTGGCTCTCCGAGCGGCACCGCGCGGTCGCCCTCGACCAGCGCGGCCACGGCCAGAGCGCCAAGCCCCCGCAGGCCGCCTTCACCCGCGAGGCCTACGTCGCCGACGCCGAGGCCGCCCTCGAACAGCTCGGCCTCGCCCCCGCCGTCCTCATCGGCCACGCCATGGGCGCCCTCACCGCCTGGCAGCTCGCCGCCCAGCGCCCCGACCTCGTCGGCGGCCTCGTCATCTGCGACATGCGGGCCTCCGCGCTCGGCGCGGCCTCGCAGCGCGAGTGGGCCGACTGGTTCAAGGCCTGGCCCCTGCCCTTCGCCACCCTCGCCGACGTCCGCAAGTGGTTCGGCGAGGACGACCCCTGGGTGGAGCGGCCCAACCCCTCCCGCGGCGCCTTCTACGCCGAGGTCATGCAGGAGGCGGCCGACGGCTGGCGCCCCGTCTTCGACCCCGAGCAGATGCTCCGCTCCCGCGAGACCTGGGTGTACGACGCCCACTGGGAGGAGCTGGCCCAGGTGCGGTGCCCCGCCCTCGTCGTCCGCGGCCTCGACGGAGAACTGGGCCGCGCGGAGGCGCAGGAGATGGTCCGCGTGCTGCCGCGCGGCCAGTACGCGGAGGTCGCCGACGCCGGGCACCTCGTCCACTACGACCAGCCGGAGGGGTGGCGGGCGGCGATCGAGCCGTTCCTCGACGGGGCACTGCGTGAGGCCGGGCCGGGCGCCTCTTGAGGGGGGTGCTCTTCGTCGTCCGGCGGGTGCGGCTTGTGTGGGGCCGGTCGCGCAGTTCCCCGCGCCCCTGGGCCGCATGCCCGTACCCGGGCATGCTCAGGGTGTCAGCCTTTGCTCACCGCTGAGAGGATCTCCGGGAGGCGGGCCGCCGTTCTCGGGGCCGCGAGGCGCAGGCCCAGCATGGTCAGCGCGGCGCCGTACACCAGGCCCGCCGGCAGCAGCAGCCAGCCGTACGCGTCGGCGCCGGGCCCGGCGTGCAGCCAGACGGTGAGGACGATGACCGGCGCGCACAGCAGCGCCGCCGCCACCATCCCGCCGAAGATCGACATCCACGCCAGCCCCACCTGCCCCGGCACCACGTTCTTGTGGCCCTCCTGCGGGATCGAGTAGGGAAAGCGCGCCGACGTCCACGCGCCGGTCCCCAGCATCGCCCCGAGCAGCGCGAACGACAGGCCCAGCACCTCCGGCAGCCGCCCCCAGGTGTCCAGCAGCGCCGTCGTCAGGACCGTCACCAGCGCGGCGTACGGCATTGTCACCACCAGCAGGGCCAGCGCCCGCCCGCGCAGCTCGACGTACGCGTCCCGGGCACCGGAGATCGTCATCGCGACCATCCAGAACGCCGAGGTGTCCTGCCCGAACTGGTTGTACATCTGGATGCCGAGCATCCCTGCGGCGAAACAGGCGAAGTACACCGACCCTGTGCCCTGCACCGCGTTGAACACCGGCACGATCACCCCGATCGCGAGCGAGGTCACCCAGGCCGCCTTGGTCTTCGGGTCCCGCCAGATGTAGCGCAGGCTGCGGCCCATCACCGTGCCGGTGCGCCCGGCGGGCAGCAGCCGCTCCCAGCCATGGGAAGCGCCCCGGGACGCGTCCCGCGCCCGCCCGTCCGGCACGGCGGCGTGCAGGGTCGAACCGTCGGGCGCGGTCATCAGCCGCTCCAGACTCCGCGCCCACACTCTGACCAGCGCCACCAACGCGGCCACGCACAGCAGCAGTTGGGCGGCCGCCTGCCCGTACGCCTCGTCGCTCACCGCGTGCACCGCGCCGACCGCCGCCGCCGGAGGCACCCAGCGCAGCACGTCCGCGGCCGGGTCGAGCTGCCCGAGCCCGGCCGAACCGAGGCGCTGCGCGCCGAAGTTCACCACCTGCGCGCCGACCGCGATGACCAGCCCGCTCAGCACCGCCAGATCCCGCCCCCGGCGGCTGGTCAGCAGCCGGATGTTGGCGGCGGCGACGGCCCGCGCGAGCGCCACGCACAGCAGCAGCGCCAGCACCACGGCGACGACCGAGACGGCGTACGCCGCCGCCCCGTGCGCCACCGCGATCACCGACCCCACCAGCATCAGCAGCGTGAACAGCGGACCGATCCCCACCAGCGAGGCCGCGAGCAGCGCCCGCACCAGCGGACGGGGCCGCAGCGGCAGCATCACCAGCCGCGTCGGGTCCAGCGTCTCGTCGCCGCCGGGGAAGAACAGCGGCATCACCGCCCAGCCCAGCCCCAGCACCGCCGCCAGCAGCACCACCAGCGCGTCCGCGTGCGCGTGGCCGCGCAGCGCGATCAGACCGATCAGCTGGAGCGCGGCGAACACCAGGGCGACGACGGCGGAGGCGACGTACGCGGCGCGCCGCCCGCCGGACTGCCGCAGCCCGTTGCGCAGCAGCGACAGCTTCAGCCGTACGACGACGGCGGTGACCGGGGTGCCGGAGGTGCCGCTCACCGGTCCGCCCCGCCGCCGAGCCAGTCCAGATCGGTGCCGGCGTCCCGGCCGGTCGCCCCGACCAGGTGCAGGAACGCCTGCTGGAGGGACGGCTGGTCGCCGCGCACCTCGGCCAGCGTGCCGTGCGCGCGGATGCGGCCGGCGGCCATGACGGCCACCCAGTCGCACAGGGACTCGACCAGCTCCATGACGTGGGAGGAGAAGACGACCGTGGCGCCCGAGGCGGTGTACCGCTCCAGGACGCCCCGGATGGTCTGCGCGGAGACCGGGTCGACGCCCTCGAACGGCTCGTCGAGGAAGAGCACTTCGGGATTGTGCAGCAGGGCCGCGGCGAGGCCGATCTTCTTGCGCATGCCGGTCGAGTAGTCGACGACCAGCTTGTGCTGCGCCCCGGCCAGGTCCAGGACGTCCAGCAGCTGCGCGGCCCGCCTGTCGGCCTCGGCGCCGGGCAGCCCGCGCAACCGCCCTGTGTAGCCGAGCAGTTCACGCCCGGACAGTCGTTCGAACAGCCGTAGCCCCTCCGGCAGCACCCCGATCCGCGCCTTCACGGCGACCGGGTCGCGCCACACGTCGTGCCCGACGACCTCGACGCTGCCCTGGTCGGGCCGGAGCAGCCCCGTCACCATGGACAGCGTGGTGGTCTTGCCGGCCCCGTTCGGCCCGACGAGCCCGATGAACCGCCCCGCGGGCAGTTCGAGGTCGATCCCGCCCACGGCAACCTGCTGCCCGAACCGCTTCCAGAGCCCACGCACACTTACGGCCGACGTCATGGGAGCCAACCTAGCCCCGCAGGGCCACGGGACCCGGCAGACGACAGGCTGCCGTCACCGATCCCGTCCGCACGCGTACGCGAGCGGTGAGATCAGCTCCTCCGCGTCCGGCAGCCACCGGTTCGCGGGAGTGGGCCGACGCGCCCACTGGACCGCCCCCCGGGACCCGTACCGCGTCGGCGGCGCGGCCACGTACGCGCCTTCGCCCAGCGCCACGAGGTCCAGGGAGGAGAGCGACCAGCCGATCTTGCGGACCAGCTCCGGCATCTTCACGGCCGCGCCCGGCAGCACGAAGAAGAACATCCGGCGGTCCGGCGTGAGCGTCACCGGCCCGAGCGTCAGCTCCATGCGCTCCATGCGCGCCAGCGCGAGGAACCCGGCCGTCTCCGGCACGGAGATCGCGTCGAAGGTCCGCCCGGTCGGCAGCAGGATCGACGCCGTCGGCTGCTTCTGCCACATACGGCGCGCGACGGTCGCACTGCCCGTCGCCTGCGTCGCCCAGTCGGCGCGCGCCGGGTGTGCGCCGGGGGCGGCGCACGCCGCGTCCTCGCAGGAGCAGTGCTGCACCCCGTCGACGGCTTCCAGCCAGGTGCCGGGGAACACGTCCCAGTGGCGCTCCTCGGCATAGCGAACGGCGGTCTCCAGCAGCGATTCCCCGCGCTGCTTCGGAATCTGTGCGGCTTCGGTGCCCGGGATCGTCTCTTCCACGTGGAACACAACTCCCGCACCCACCTCTGGTTACGGCCGCGACCGCGCGCGGGGGAGGAGCATCGATTCCGCGTCCGGGGCGCATGGGTGCACGGGTGGGGGCGCGCGGGAGGAACGAGGGGCGTGTGCGGGTAGCCACGGGAGGGGCCGGCTGCCGCCGGTACCCCGGCAATCCTCAACATGCCTCGCATGACGTGCATTTTCGACATGTCGGTGGGGCATCGATCTTCACGACCGGATCGGCACGCCGGGACGTGAAGGGGTCCGGTCGCGGAAGACTCGTCAACCCGGTGCGTGGGCAGGCACCGCAGCCACAGGGGGTTATGCCAATGGCCGCAAGGCCTCTCGTCGCGCGGCAGCCGAACGAACGGCTGCAGGCGCTCATCCAGGAAGCCGGTTGCTCCAACGCGGGCCTGGCCCGCCGGGTCAACATGTGCGGCGCCGAGCACGGCCTGGACCTGCGGTACGACAAGACGTCCGTGGCGCGCTGGCTGCGCGGGCAGCAGCCGCGGGGCCGGGCCCCGGCGATCATCGCGGAGGCGCTGGGCCGCAAGCTGGGCCGTACGGTCACGATCGACGAGATCGGCATGGCCAACGGCAAGAACCTCGCGTCGGGTGTCGGTCTCCAGTTCTCGCCGACGGTACTGGGGGCCATCGAGCAGGTGTGTGAGCTGTGGCGCAGCGACGTGGGGCGCCGCGACTTCCTCTCCGGCTCGTCCGTCGCCGCGTCCGCGCTGGTCGAGCCCAGCCGCGACTGGCTGATCTCCGCGCCCGACGCGCAGGTGGCGCGGGCGGCGGGGCCGCGCGTGGGCCAGTCCGACGTGGCCGCCGTCAAGGCCATGACCCGGGCCCTGGTCGACCTGGACCATCAGTACGGCAGCGGGCATGTGCGCCCGGTCGTCGTGCACTACCTCAACAGCGTCGTCTCCGGGCTGCTGGCCGGCTCGTACCGGGAGGCCGTCGGCCGGGAACTCTTCGCCGCGGTCGCCCGCTTGACCGAGCTGGCCGGCTACATGGCCGTCGACACCGGCCAACCCGGGCTCGCCCAGCGGTACTACATCCAGGCGCTGCGGCTCGCGCAGGCCGCCGGCGACCGCGGCTACGGCGGGTACGTCCTCGCCGCCTCCATGAGCCACCTCGCCGCGCAGCTCGGAAACCCGCGCGAGATCGCGCAGTTGGCGCGCGCGGCGCAGGAAGGGGCGCGCGGGCGGGTGACACCGCGCGCGGAGTCGATGTTCCACGCCGCCGAGGCCCGCGGGCACGCCCTCCTCGGTGACGCGCGCGCCGCGCAGGCGGCCGCCGGGCGGGCGCTGAGCGCGATGGAGGCCGCCGACCCGGCGTCCGGGGACGACCCGGTGTGGATCGCGCACTTCGACGAGGCCTATCTCGCCGACGAGTTGGCGCACTGCCACCGCGACCTCGGCCAGGCCGAGGCGGCGGCCCGGTACGCCGAGCAGTCGCTGGCCGGGCACCCGGAGTCGCGGGCGCGCCGCCGGGCCATCGGCTATGTCCTCCTCGCCACCGCGCAGGTGCAGCAACGCGAGATCGAACAGGCCTGCCACACCGGCCTGAAGGCGGTGGAACTCCTCGAAACCCTGCGCTCCAACCGGGGCGCCGAGTACCTGGAGGACTTCCAGCAGCGCCTCGAACCGTACCGAGAGGAGGCGGTGGTACGGGAGTTCGGAGCGCGGCTGGACCTGCAGACCGCGGCGTGACCGAGTCTGTAACGGCGGTCACAGGGAAGGAGGCGACGTCCTGAGCTGCGTGGCACCCGGCTCGGGGGACCCGGTAGCGTGAGCCGACGATTCCGAAGGTCCCCCATTCGTAGGAGTCCCGGTGACGCAGAGTGGACAGGGCGATCAGCCCTCGGCGCAGCCCGCGCGCGAAGGCATAGTGCTGCCTTCCGACGGGGGCGAGCCCCTGCTGCCGGGCCCGCACGCGGGCGGACAGCCCGGCCCGCAGCCGGGGCCGTACCCCGGCGGGCCGCAGCCCGGCCCGTACGGCCCCGACCCCTCCGCCGCCGCCCCCGCGGGCGGCCAGGCGTGGGGCGGAGCGTGGGGACCCGGCCAGCAGCAGCCGCAGCAGCAGCCGCAGCAGCAGGCGCCGCAGCAGTGGCAGCAGCAGCCTGCCCAGCCGCAGACCTGGGCGGGCGCCGGGCCGCTGCCCCAGGAGGGCGCACAGCCCCCGGCGTACGGCAGCCAGGGCGCGCCGCAGACCGCGGCCTACGCCTACCCGAGCGCCCCGCAGGCACCCGACCCGCACACCCCGGCCTACGGCTACCCGCCCGCGCCCGCCGCCGGCGGCGTACCGGGCGCCCCGCTGCCCCCGGCCGACGAGGGCGCCACGCAGTACCTGCCGCCCGTGGCCGCTCCGGGCGGCGACGAGGGCGCGACGCAGTACCTCCCGCCGGTCCCGGCCCAGCCCGGCCACGGCGCGCCCGGCACCCAGGGCGCGCCCGGCCCGTACGGCACCCCGGCCGGCCCCGCACACCACCAGGCCCCGCAGGCCCCGCAGGCGCAGGGCATACCTCCCGCGCACGGCGGCCCGGCCGGCCCAGCGCACCATTCCCAGGCTCCCCAGGCCCAGGGCATGCCTCCCGCGCACGGCGGCCCCGCCGGCCCCGCGGCGCACCACCCCCAGGCCCCCCAGGGGCAGGGCATGCCCCCCGCGCAGGGCGGTCCGGCCGCCCCCGCGGCGCACCACCCCCAGGCCTCGCAGACCCCGGGCGCCCAGCCGGCGCAGGCCTCCGCGCAGCCGCACGGTGCCCCCACCGACCCCGCCACCCACCTCATCCGCCCCGTCGGCCCCGGTGCGCTGCCGCCGGAGCGGGGTGCCGAGTCGACGCAGCTGCTCGGGCGGGCCGTACCGCCGGGTCCCGGGCCGCTGCCGCCGGCCGGGGGCCCCGACGCCGAGGCCACGCAGTACATCGCGCCCGTGCCCGGACAGCCGGACCCGGCGGCGGCGTACGGCGGCGGGGCCGACCGGCAGCCGCCGACGGAGTTCGACAACCTCTTCCGCAGCGGCCCCGGCGCCGACGGCCCCGCCGGTGCCACCCAGCAGCTGCCCCGCATCGACCAGGGCGCCGGCGCCCCCGGGTACGCCCCGCAGGCCGCGCCGCCCGCGTTCATCCCGTCGCGCCCCGGCCGGGACGAGGACGGCGGCGACGAGCGGCGCCGGGCCGGCCGTACCGGCTCGCGGCTGCCCCTGATCGCCGCGATCGGCGTCGGCATCGCCGTGCTGGGTGTCGGCGCGGGCGCGCTCCTCGGCAGCTCCGGCGGGGACGACGACGACAGCAAGGGCGACGCGAGCACGAACGTGTCCGCGACCGCGCCCGCGACCCAGGCCTCCCCGTCGCCGTCCGCCGATCCGGCGAAGGAGCAGGCGGTCGCGCTGGACAAGCTGCTGGCGGACAGCGGCAGCAGCCGGGCCGCCGTGATCAAGGCGGTGGCCGATGTGAAGGGCTGCCGCAACCTCGGACAGGCCGCCACCGACCTGCGCGCCGCCGCCCAGCAGCGCACCGGCCTGGTCACCCGGCTCGGCACGCTCCAGGTGGACAAGCTGCCGGACCACGCCGCCCTGACCGGTGCGCTCACCAACGCGTGGAAGGCGTCCGCGTCGGCGGACAACCACTACGCGGCGTGGGCCGACCAGGTCGCCGCGAGCAAGGGCAAGCTGTGCAAGAAGGGCCAGGCCCGCGCCACCAACCAGGCCGCGGCCGGCAACCGCGCCAGCGGCACCGCCAGCACGGAGAAGAAGACGGCCGCCGGACTGTGGAACGCGATCGCCCGGCAGTACGGGCTGAGCGAGCGGCAGCCGACCCAGCTGTGACGGCGGGGCCGGGGCCCGCTCTGTGACGCGGACCGGGGACGGTCAGCCGAGGTCGGCGTCGAGCAGGGTCCGCGTCACGTCGACGAAGCCCTTCTCGGCGGCGACCAGCCGGCCGTCCCGGACGACTTGGAGCGTCACGTCGGCGTTGACCAGGCGGGGGAAGCCCACGGCGGCCAGCTTGCCGGAGAACTCCCAGCGCAGCAGAGGGGTCAGCCCGCCGGTGTCGACCGTGACGCCCTTGTCGAGGGCGCCCCGCACGGTGTCGGCGGTCACCTCGCCGTCGCCCAGCCTCTCGACCACCTGCGTGAACGCGGTGTAGGCGATCGACGTCGTCTGCACCCCGGCGTCCGCGGGGTCGATGCGGTTGTCGAGGAAGGCCTGCTCCTTGATCACCTTCTTCATCCCCTCCCAGCGCGGATCGCTCGCGACGGGGTACCAGCCGGTGATGTACGCCCCCTCGTACGGCCCCGACCGGCCGCCCGAGGCGTCGATCACCGTCTGGTCGACGCTGCCGAGGACGGTCGCCGCGCGCACCCGCGGATAGTCGTCGCGGACGCGCCGGAAGGAGTCCATGAAGATGTCGGTGCGGTCGCCCAGCGCGGGCACCACGCAGCCCTCCTCGCCCGAGTGCGCCGTGGACCGCTGAAGCGCCCGCTCCGACTGGGCCGAGTACTCGGTGGCGTCCTCCGCGGCCCGCTGGTCGCCGGAGGCGGCGTGCCGGCCGGCCTTCAGACCCGAGTCGAGCAGCGCGGGCAGCTCGTCGCCGGCGATGGAGTCGGGCCGCACCAGCGTCACCGGGCCGCAGGCCGCGGCGAGCTTGCGGCCGAGCCCCGCGAGCAGGGCGGGCTGGCCGCCGTTGACCGGGTAGGACAGCGGGCTGGTGAACTCGGCGGTCGTGATGCCGTAGCCGCCGATGTACGGGATGCCGGCGCCCTCCAGGGGCGGGAAGAAGGAGTCGGCGTACTGGCTGTAGGAGCCGACGACGGCGACGACCTCCTCCTGCACGGCGCGGCGGGCGCACTTCGCGGCGCCCACCATGTCGTTGTGCTCGTTGCAGACCAGGACCTTCAGCTTGCGGCCGTCGATGCCGCCGTGGGCGTTGATCCAGCGCTCGTAGGCCTGCGCGAAGGCGGGCATACCGGGCTTGTCGGTGGCGCCGGTGTCCATCGGCGCCCAGGTCATGACCTTGATCGGGTCATCCCCGGAGCCCCCCGTGGCACCGGGGACGACCCCGCATCCGGCGGCGAGGGACGCGCACGCCACCGCTGCCGCCGCGGCGCGGAGGGCTCTGGTGACGGGGTCGGTGCGGGTGGGGAGGAAGGTGCTTCGCGTGTGTCGCCTGCCGGTCATGGATCCGCACGATTCCGCCACACAGCCAACCCCGGAGTGACCACCGGTCAACGGATGGTGACGCGGAGGTGAATTACGGGGGGCGTCACGGGCGGTCCGCGGCGGATCGTACGATCGATGACTGTGCAAGCTCCGGAGAACTCTTCCCGTCGCGGCCGTCGCTCCTCCACCATGGGCGGCATGCCTGTAAACGACATGCCGTGGTGGCGGTGGCGCAGCAACGTGCGCTCGGCGCTGCACATGCTCTCCGACCCCGGCTTCCAGCGGGACGTCTGGCTGGCCGGCGTGGAGGGGTACGGCGACGTCACCGACGCCGTGTACCGGCTGGTCGAGGACACCTGGCTCGACCACTGGTCCGCCGAGAAGTACGTCGGCACGATCTTCCGCGACTCGCAGGAGGCGGCCCTCGTCGACACCGCCGTGCTGCGCGTGCTGCGGATCGTGCACCAGGTCGGCCCGGACGCCCCGGTCTCGGCCTACATCGACCACCCGGCGTGGCCGGAGGCGGTCCGCGCGGCCCGCGACGCGCACATACGCCTCGCCACCAGCGACGGCGAGGACCCCGACGCGCCGCCGCGCACCCTGGAGGTCCTGCAGATCCTCACCCGGTCCGCGTAGCGGACGGCGCTCCGTCCGGCGGCGCCGGACATGAGACCCTGTCCTGCATGAACGAGCAGTCCCCCCGAGCCGAGGCCCCGGCCGACCAGTACGTCCTGACGCTCTCCTGCCCCGACAAGCAGGGCATCGTCCACGCCGTGTCGAGCTACCTGTTCATGACCGGCTGCAACATCGAGGACAGCCAGCAGTTCGGCGACCACGACACGGGACTGTTCTTCATGCGCGTCCACTTCTCGGCGGAGGCGCCGGTGACCGTGGACAAGCTGCGCGCCAGCTTCGCCGCGATCGGTGACTCCTTCCACATGGACTGGCAGATCCACCGGGCCGACCAGAAGATGCGCATCGTCCTGATGGTCAGCAAGTTCGGGCACTGCCTGAACGACCTGCTGTTCCGCGCCCGGACCGGCGCGCTGCCCGTCGAGATCGCCGCGGTGGTGTCCAACCACACCGACTTCGCCGAGCTGGTGGCCTCGTACAACATTCCCTTCCACCACATCCCGGTGACGAAGGAGAACAAGCCGGAGGCCGAGGCGCGGCTGCTGGAGCTGGTCCGCGAGGAGCGGGTCGAGCTCGTCGTCCTCGCCCGCTACATGCAGGTCCTCTCCGACGACCTGTGCAAGCAGCTGTCGGGGCGGATCATCAACATCCACCACTCCTTCCTGCCGAGCTTCAAGGGCGCGAAGCCGTACCACCAGGCGCACGCGCGCGGGGTGAAGCTGATCGGCGCGACCGCGCACTACGTGACCGCCGACCTCGACGAGGGGCCGATCATCGAGCAGGAGGTCGAGCGGGTGGGGCACGACGTCTCGCCCGAGGGGCTGGTGGCGATCGGCCGGGACGTGGAGTGCCAGGCGCTGGCGCGGGCCGTGAAGTGGCACGCGGAGCGCCGGATCCTGCTCAACGGGCGCCGGACGGTCGTGTTCGCCTAGGGCGTGTCCGCAAAGTCCCGTCTGCCGCCCGACGCCCGGCACGTCCTCTCGCCGCACCGGCCGGTCTCCCGCTTACAACCAGTACGCGGGCGCCCGTCCGGCACGGCGAGAGCACACACCGGACGCCGCTCGGCCCGCCCTCCGGGCGGACGACGCGACTTTGCGGACACGCCCTAGGGCAGTTGCCTTCGCTTCGAAGGCGACGCCCCTCACATCCGGCTCAGTGCCGCCGCCGCGTACAGCACGTCCCGGATCGCCTCCTTGTCTCCCATCTGGCCCGCCGCCGCCTCCGTCGGCGGCACGTGACCCGCGGCCAGGCGGCAGAACTCCACGCCGTCCAGGGCGATGTGGGCGACCTCGTGGTCGGCGGAGCCCAGCGCGGCGGGGGAGTCGAGCGGGATGAACCACTCGCCGCCGCCCAGGCCCTCGATCTCCAGCCGCAGACTGCGGCCCGGCTCACCGGCGGCCACCAGGTGCCGGCCGGGGCCGGGCGAGGCCGGCCTGGCGGCGGGCGGCCAGCACCTTGGGCAGCATCCGGGCGGCGAGGTCGATCATGCCGCGCAGATGGCGGGGCGCCGGCGGGTCGTACGGGTAGTCCACGGCCTCGGCGATGTCCTCGGCGTGCACCCAGCACTCGAAGGCGCGGTCCAGCAGCGCGTCCCGCAACGGCAGTTCGAAGTCGCCGTAGGAGATGCCCATGCCGCCCGCCGTGCTGCCGGTGAAGGAGGCCGTCCGCACGATGGCGTGGCTCTGCTCCCGCCACGGCCCGCGCACCGTGCGCGTGGGCGGGAAGTGCGAGGCCCGCCAGTACGCCTCCGTGCGCGCGCCGGGCGTGCGGGCCTCGGCGCCGGCGCCCTCCAGCGGGTCGTCGAGGCCCAGCGCGAGCGCGACGAGTCCGTCGACGGCCAGCAGATGGGCGATGACCCCGGCGACGGTCGTACGGCGGCTGGTCGCCTCCTCGCCCGCGAACCAGCGCAGCCGCACGGGCGCGTGCCACTCGGCGTCCCCGAAGTCCTGCAGCAGCGCGTCCAGGCGGGCCGTCTCCGCGTCGTACGCCCGCGCCCACTCCGGCACCGGGATGCGCGGCGGCCGCCGGTCCAGGCAGCCCTGGAGGACGCGGGTGCGCAGCGCCGGGTCGAGGTCGAGGCTCTCCGGGCGCTGGAGCAGGCCCACCGCCTCCCGCAGCCGGCGCGCCTCGTCGGCGCAGGCGCCGCAGGAGCCGAGGTGCTCCTCCACGGCCGCGGTCTCCTCCGCCGAGCACGCCGCCAGCGCCCACGCGCCCAGCAGCGACTTCAGCACGCCGTGCTCCAGGCGCAGCGGCACCGGGACGGCCGGGGGCGGGAGCGGCCGCCCGCTGTCCTCGACGGAGGCCCGGGGCATCGGTATCCGCGGCTCGCGGTCCGGGAGCGGAGACGCACCGTCCCCCGCGCCGCCGTCATCGTCGCCGCCGCCGTAGTGACCTGCGCCGCTGCCGAGACCGGCGTCGCCGTCCCGGTCGTCGCGGGGCTGATGGGCGTCGCTGCCCCCGTCGTCGCCGCGGTGACGGCCGTCGCTGTCCCGCTCGTCGCCGTGGTGACGGCCATCGCCCCCGCGATCGTCGCCGTAATGTCCGGTGTCGCCGTCCCGCTCGTCGCCGTAACGCCCGGCGTCCCCCTCCCGGTCGTCGCCCCCCTGCTCCGGCACCTCGTACGCCGTCCCCCCGGGCTCGCGGCCCTGTGTGCCGTCCGGCCCGTCCTCCGTGCCCTCCTCGGGGCCCTCCGGCTCCTCGAAGTGGTTCAGCTCGGTCACACCGCACCCCCGTACTCCGGTGGCGCGCCCGGCGTCGCGGTGTCGTGCGCCGTGGACAGCAGCTGCAGGCCCAGGCGGAGGCGGCGGCGCGCCTCGTCCTCGGTGACGCCGAGGTCGACGGCGGTCTGCCGGTAGTCCCGGCGCTGGAAGTACGCCGACTCCAGCGCGGCGCGCAGCGGGGCGGGCATGGCCTGGACGATGTAGTCGGCGCGGGCGGCGACGGCCGCGTGGCGGACCTTGCGCTCCAGTTCCTCGGCGGAGCCCTGGCCGCCCTGGGCGAGCGCGGCGGTCTCGGTGGCGCGCAGCCGCTGCACGGCGAGCCGGTGGGTCAGCGAGGCGACCCAGGTGCGCAGCGGGCCCGTCTTCGGGTCGTAGGTGTCGGGGTGCTCCCAGACGTGGGCGAAGACCTCGCGGGTGATGCCGTCGGCGGCCCGGTCGTCGCCGAGGACCCGGTGGGCGAGGCTGTAGACGAGCGAGGCGAAGCGGTCGTACAGCTCGCCGAGCGCGGCGGCCTCACCGCGGGCGAGCCGTTGCTGCATCTTGCGGTCCCAGCGGGGCGGTGCGTCCTTCTTCGCCATTCGGCCCCCTCCCGGTGCCCGTCGCCCTGGTCCAGCCTGCGCCCGTCGTCTCCTCGAATGTAGTCGGCACGTCTGACAACGCACGCCCCTTTGTGCCAATGTGCGCCCCCAGTTGTGCCGGAGGTGGTATGGGGACGCTTCCGGAGTTTTCACCCCTGGCGGCCGCCTACCCCCTCACCTTCCGACCAGAACTGATTTCCGTCTGACCTGTCTCGATCGAACAGGATCGAGGGTGACTGAAACAAGCCCCTTGTTGATCGTCTGCGGTTTTATGTCCCGGGTTTCGGGGAACGGCCGGTGGGCAGCCGCGCTGCAAGGAAGCGTAGGGACTGCTTCCGGTTGGTGAGCGAAGGGCGTGGTGGTGACGTTCAAAGTGACCGACGGCGAGCGCGGCGAGTGGGCCGTGCTCCAGGTGTCGGGAGAGCTGGACCTGGTGACGTCCCCGGTGCTGCGGCAGCGGGTGCACGACGTGGTCGCGGCGGGCCGGCACGACCTCGTCCTCGACCTGTCCGAGGTGTACTTCTGCGACTCCAGCGGCATCGGCGTGCTCATCGCCGCCCGCCGTCTGCTGCGCTCGTGCCGGGGCCGGCTGCGGCTGGTGCTGCCGGACGGCGGCTCGGTGGAGGGCTCCCACGTCAACCGGGTCTTCGGGGCCCTCGGCGTGCGCCGCTTGTTCGATGTGCACCCCGATCTCACCGACGCGGTCACCGAGGAGGAGCCGCCGCTGTCGGCGTGAGGGCGAAGGGCCGGCGCCGACGGTACGGCCGGCCCGAAAGGCCGTTCCCCGACCGGCACTCAGCGCGGGCCGCGGGGCCTCGCGATGTCGCGGAATGTGGCATACCGCTGTCACGGAGCGTCGATACCGGGTTGTGTCCTTCCCGCGACTCGTCACGGCCCGGAGTCGGGGGTGCCCTCGGGTACCTTGGGTGAGATGCGAGTGGTTCCCGGTAAGAGCCATGCCGGTGTTGCCTGTTCGACTCCCCGCGAAGAGCGTCGCACAGTATGCCGCACGGGTACTCCTTCGCGCTGGAATATGCCCGAAGCGCTTGTTGGGGTGACTGTACGTCAACCAAGCTGTCCTGCAAGGGTTTCACGTTCCGTGATCCAGGCTCCGGCCATTGTCCTGGCCATGCAGAAGATGGCTACGATCGTGGCCCTCGTCGTCGTGGTGCTCGCGTGGCGCGCGGCCATGTGTCCGCCGGTTCGGATGGTGTGAGCGGTGCAGGTGCTACAGGTGCAGCTGGAGATCCGGCCCGACCCCGCTGAAGTGGGGCGGGCCCGGCGGTGGGCCCGTTCGCGGCTCGCCGGATCGGGCATAGCGGCCGACGACCCGCTGGCCGAGACGCTGATCCTGCTCGTGTCCGAACTGGTCACCAACGCCGTGGTGCACACCGGCTGTCCGGCCGTGCTGCGGCTGTCCCTGCCCGGCGCGGCCGCCGAACCGGCCCCCGTCCGGCTGGAGGTCGCCGACCTCAGCGGGCGCGCGCCGGTGCCGCGCTGCGTGGACGGCGACGCGACCGGCGGACGCGGACTGGCCCTCGTCGACGGGCTCGCCGACCGGTGGGGCTGGAGTCCCGAGGGCGCGGGCAAGCGCATCTGGTGCGAACTCGACCGCTGCACACCGCCGCGGTCCGCCCGGACCTGCGGCACCGCGCTGCCGTTGTACGGGGGCCTGGCGTACGAAGCGGTGTGACGGCGGCCCGCCCGCCCACCGCGTGTGACGCGCGCCGTCGCGACCGGCGCCCGCAGTGGGGCACGGTCGCAGGAAGCGCTGTTCCGGCCGTCCCCGGCCGGGCTGTGCGCCCGTGGTGTGCTCCTGTGCGCGCCCGCGACAAATGGGTCGTAAGTAACAATTTTCCTTTCGCCTGTTGACGTGACGTGTCCGTTTGATCACGCTTGTGGGCAGCGATTCGCCGCGAGGGGACGGCGAGGGCCCCGCTGACGGGCCCTCGGCGAGTGCGGATCGCGGACGGCGTCGGTTCCCTTCACGGGGCGCTCGGGGCGAAGGGAAGTCGGGGCGGGTACGCCGGAGTCGGTCGGCGGTGCGCGGTGCCGTGCTCGGGGCGGAGTCGCGCACCGCCGGCCGCACTGCTGTCCACAGGCTGTGGAGGACGGGACGTCAGACCACGCTGCCCGCACGGAACGTACGCCGGTACGCCGTGGGGGTCACCCCGAGCGCCGCCTGCAGATGCTGCCGCATCGACTGCGCCGTACCGAACCCCGCCTGCCGGGCCACCTGGTCGACGGACAGGTCGGTCGACTCCAGCAGCTGCCGGGCTCGTTCGACCCGCTGCTGGGTGAGCCACTGGCCGGGGCTGACACCGGTCTCCTCGCGGAAGCGCCGGGTGAACGTCCGTACGGACATGGCCTCCTGGGCGGCCATGTCCCGCAACTGGATCGGCTCGTGCAGCCGGCCGAGCGCCCAGGCCCGCGCGGCGGTCGTGGTCGCCTGCTGCGGATCCGGCACCGGGCGTTCGATGTACTGCGCCTGCCCGCCGTCACGGTACGGCGGTACGACCGTACGGCGGGCGACCTCGTTGGCGACGGCGGTGCCGTGGTCGCGGCGCACCATGTGCAGGCACAGGTCGAGACCGGCCGCGACGCCCGCCGACGTCAGCACGTCACCGTCGTCGATGAACAGCACGTCCGGATCCACCCTGACCCGCGGGAACATCCGCTGGAACCGGTCGGCGTCGGCCCAGTGCGTGGTGGCGGGGCGGCCGTCGAGGACGCCGGCGGCGGCCAGGACGTAGGAGCCGGTGCAGATCGACGCGAGCCGGGTGCCGGGCCGGATCAGCGCGAACGCCGCGGCCAGTTCCTCGGTGAGCACGCCGTCGTCGTAGACCGGGCCCAGCTCGTACGACGCCGGGACGATCACCGTGTCGGCGGTGGCCAGGACCTCGGGGCCGTGCTGGACGTCGATGGCGAAGTCCGCGTCCGTCTGCACCGGCCCCGGCGGGCGCACCGAGCAGGTGACGACGTCGTACAGTCGGCGCCGCAGCCCGTCCCGGGGGCGGCCGAAGATCCGGTGCGGGATGCCCAGCTCGAACGGCAGCAGCCCGTCCAGCGCCAGCACGGCGACCCGGTGCGGGCGGAACTCCCGGCCCTCGCTCATCCCGCTCTCCTCCCCGGTCTTCTCGCCCGACTGATGGCCGACTGATGGCCCGATCCTAGCGAATGCTGTCCTCCGGGCCACTCGATCACCTCGGGCGCGGGCCCGAAGCTCTATGACGTGACTCAGACAACCGAAGCCGCCACCGCCGTCCCCCCGCAGCGGCGGACACGCGTCCACCGCGCGTGGTTCGTCGCCGCGGTCACCTTCGTCACGATCATCGGCGCGGCGGCCTTCCGCTCGCTGCCCGGCCTGCTCTTCGACCCGCTGCACGAGGAGTACGGCTGGTCACGCGGCACGATCGGCGCCGCCGTCTCCGTGAACCTCGCGCTGTACGGCCTCACCGCCCCGTTCGCCGCCGCGCTGATGGACCGGTTCGGCATCCGCCGTATCGTCGCCGCCGCCCTGACGGTGATCGCGCTCGGCTCCGGCCTGACCGTGTGGATGACGGCGCCCTGGCAGCTGATGCTGTGCTGGGGCGTGCTCGTGGGCCTCGGCTCCGGCTCGATGGCGCTGGCCTTCGCCGCGACGGTCACCAACCGCTGGTTCACCGAGCGCAGGGGCCTGGTCAGCGGCATCCTCACCGCCGCGTCCGCCTCCGGCCAGCTGATCTTCCTGCCGCTGCTGTCCTGGCTGGTGGAGAAGCACGACTGGCGCCCCGCCGCCGTCACGGTCGCGCTCGCCGCCCTCGCCGTGGTGCCGTTCGTCTGGCTGCTGCTGCACGACCACCCGGCCGACGTGGGCCTCGCGCCGTACGGCGCACGGCAGTTCGTGCCCAAGCCCGCCCCCGTGCCCGGCGCCGCCCGCCGCGCCGTCGGCGTGCTGCTGTCCGCCGTGCGCACCGGCCCCTTCTGGCTGCTGGCCGGCACCTTCGCGATCTGCGGCGCCTCCACCAACGGCCTGATCCAGACCCACTTCGTGCCCGCCGCGCACGACCACGGCATGCCCGTGACCGCCGCCGCCTCGCTGCTCGCCGTCATCGGCGTGTTCGACGTGGCCGGCACGATCGCCTCCGGCTGGTTCACCGACCGCTTCGAACCGCGCCGCCTGCTCGCCGTCTACTACGCCCTGCGCGGCGTCTCCCTGCTGTTCCTGCCGATGCTGCTCGCGCCCAGCGTCCACCCGCCGATGATCTTCTTCATCGTCTTCTACGGCCTCGACTGGGTCGCCACCGTCCCGCCGACCCTGGCCCTGTGCCGGGAGCAGTACGGCGAGGACAGCGCGATCGTCTTCGGCTGGGTCCTCGCCTCCCACCAGGTCGGCGCGGCGGCCGTGGCCTGGCTGGGCGGCGTCGCCCGGGACGCCTTCGGCGCGTACGACGTCGTCTGGTACGCGTCCGGCGCGCTGTGCGCGGCGGCGGCGCTGATGGCGCTGGTGATCCGGCGGCAGCCGCGGGCACTGGTGGCCGCGGCCTGACCCGGGAGCCAAGCCTCCGCCGGGACGCCTGACCCGGCCGTCGGCGGCCGCTCAGGACGGCAGCCGCGACACCTGCCCGTCGGCGTGCGCGGCGACCGCCTTCGCGATCTTCCCGGCGTCCAGGGCCATCTCGCGGAACATGCCGCTGATCGGGTTGGTGAACCCGGTGAAGTACAGGCCCGGCGCCTGCCGCGGGGAGCGGGCGCCGTGCACGACGGGTCTGCCGCGCTCGTCGAGCACATCCAGGTGGCCGACGAGGTCCTCCAGCGCGCGGACGTACCCGGTCGCGGCGATGACCGCGTCCGGCTCGATCCGGCTGCCGTCGGCGAGGACGACCTTGCCCTCCTCGAAGGAGTCGACGGCGGCCACGACCTCCACCCGGCCCTTGCGCACCGCGTCGATCAGCCCCACGTCCTGCACCGGGATCGCGCCCTCGGTGACCCGGCTGTACAGGCCGGTGTCCGGGCGGGGCAGCCCGTGCGCGGACAGGTCGGGCACGCTCAGCCGCGCCAGGGGCTTCGCCAGCCGGTCGACCAGCGGCACCGGCAGCCGCCGTACCAGGACGCCGGTGTACTGGGCGGCCCAGCCGGCCGTCGAGCGGCGCACGATGTGCGGCGCCGTGCGCACCGCGAGCCGCACCCGCGCCGCGCCGCCCTCCACCAGGTCCACGGCGATCTCCGCGCCGGTGTTGCCGACGCCGACGACGAGGACGTCCCGGCCCGCGTACGGGCCGGCGTTGCGGTAGGCGGAGGCGTGCAGGAACTCGCCGGTGAAGCCGGCGCGGCCGGGCCAGTCCGGGACGCGCGGCGTGTGGTTGTGGCCGGTGGCGACGATGACGGCGGCGCCGGTCAGCTCCCGGCCGCCGGAGGCGTGCAGCAGCCAGCCGGTGCCGTCGGGCAGGCGGTCGACGCGGGAGACCTCGACGCCGGTGACGATCTCCAGCGCGTGGTGCTCGGCGTACTTCTCCAGGTAGCGCACGACGTCGTCGCGGGAGACCCAGCGGCCGAAGCGGCGCGGCATCGGCAGCCCGGGCAGCGCGGAGAGCCGGCGGGTGGTGTGCAGGTGCAGCCGGTCGTAGTGGCGCCGCCAGGACGCTCCCACCCGGTCGGACTTCTCCAGCACGACGGCGCGCAGGCCCCGGGCCCGCAGGGCGTACGCGGCAGCGAGACCGCCGGGCCCGCCGCCGATGACGTAGACGGGGCGGTCGGCGGGCTGCGCGGCGGGGTGTGCCGGGGTCGCGGACGGTGTGGAGTCGGCCATGAGCGCGAGCGTAATCACCCATCAGTTTGATGGGTCTCGGTCAAGACCGGAATTGATTGCGGATCGGTCACGGATGGGGGCGCGGCCGCTGCCACGCCCCCGCGGCCGGCTACCGCTTCCGGTACCCCGTCACCTCGGCGATCCAGGCGATGAAGTCGCCCGGGTCGGTGTTCGCGCCGTGCCCCTGGTCCCAGTAGTAGAGGTGGTTCACGTCGTCGCCGAGACCGGCCGCTGCGGCGGCCAGGTTGGCGGAGACCGTCAGCGAGGTGTCGGTGTCCTTCGTGCCCAGACGGATCCACCAGTGCTTGCAGCGGCGCGGGTTGCGCTCCGTCAGCAGGTGGTACATCGGGTTCATCAGGTCCAGCAGCGCCGGGATGTCGCTCGCGACGCGCCTGCCGCTCAGGCCGGTGGTGTCGTTCCTCGCGCCGTACGCCGTGAAGTGGCGGGCCGCGGTGGTGCCGGCGCCGAACAGGTTGTTCTCGCCGGTCGACAGGTCGAAGGCGTCGAAGGCCGGGGCGGTCTTCTTCCGGGCGCCGACGTGGGCGAGGAAGCCGTCCCAGGTGAACGTCGCCTTCCTCCCGTCCCAGGTGAGGAAGGAGTTGGCGGCGAGATACGCCGCGCGGGCGGAGTCGGTCAGCCCGGCCAGGTAGGCGGTGGCCGACGGCTCCAGGTACTGCCGGAGCAGGTAGGCGTCGTAGTTGCGGGCGGTCAGCGGCCCGAAGCCGTTCAGACCGCGCAGTCTCAGGCCCGCCTGGTACTCGGCGAACTGGGCCTTCAGCTGCTGCGACACCGTCCGGTCGGCTGTCTTGCCGGTGGACTGCACGGCGTTGCCGCCCCAGTTCCACTCGTAGGCGCCGTCGGCGTGCTCCAAGTCGGTGATGGGGCACCAGGCGCCGGCCGCGAAGACGGCGTCGGAGGCGTCGGCGGCACCCAGCTCCTTCAGGTACGGCTCGTACAGCGCACTGTCGCCGGACGCGCCCAGCAGCGAGGACAGCGCGCCGCCCGCGCTGGTGCCGGCGGACACGATCCGGTCGGTGTTCCCCGGGATGCGGCCCCGGTTGGCCCTCACGTACCGCACCGCCGCCTTGAGGTCGACGATGGCGGCCGGGGCGACGCCGTAGTACTCCCCGGCGGAGTCCTTGAGGGTACGGCCGCGCGCCCCGGGCTCGACGACCACGTACCCGGCGGCCAGCGCGAGGAGCTGGTTGGTGGCCAGGGCGCCGCCGGTGGCGTTGGTGTTGCCGTTGGCGCCGGGCGCGGAGGGGGCGGCGGAGGCGGACGGGGTGCCGGAGGGGGCGCCGCCGCCGGGCGCGCCGCCGCCCATGCCTCCGCCGCCGATGCCGGTGGCGCCGGCGACCGAGGAGGGCATGTAGCCCCCGACGGAGTTGGCGAACAGGATCGGCGCGTCGCTCGCGTCGACCGCCCTGCCGTCGATCTCGACGGGGACGCTGACGTTCAGGCTCTGGTACGTCTCGTCGACCGGCCGGGCGACATAGGTGATCGCCTTCCAGAAGCGGTACGTCACCGAGTGGGTGGTGCCGTCGGTGCCGGTGACCGAGGTGGTGAGCGTCGTGTGGGCGTCCGGGTCGAAGGCGAGGGAGGATCCGCTACCGGTCGTGCCCTGCGTCGAGGAGTCCGGGCCGCTCGACGCCCGCGCGGTCACCGCGACCCCGCCGACCGCCGCCACACCGGCACCCGCACCTATGCCCATCACCACTGACCTGCGCCTGACTGCCCTGTGCCGCACGTTGATCGCCTCTCCCTGCGTGGGGTTCCGGGGGTTCTCCGGGGGTCTGCGCTTGCGAACGTAGGCGGACGCCAACAAAATCGTCAACAATTTCTGGGGATTCATGGAAGGCTCACAGCCGCTGTGCGCGCTGGTGTTGAATGACCGGATGACCGAGGCTCCGGCACCCCACGCGACCCCGTTCCCCGACCTCCACGGAGACGGCCTGCGGCTCCGCCCGTGGGACGCGGAACGGGACACCGACGCCGAGACCTTCCTGCGCGGGTACAGCGACCCCGAGTTCCGCCGCTGGAACACCCCGATCACCCCCGTCGACGACCTGGACGCCGCCCGCACCGCCCTGCGGAAACGGGCCGAGGCGGCACGGAACGGCACCGGGGTGTCGTACTGCGTCGAGGACGCGGTGAACGGCACGCCCCTCGGGCACATCGGCGTCAGCCGCATCGACCGCGCCCTGCGCTCCGGCTGCGTCGGCTACTGGGTGCTGCCCGAGGCCCGCGGCCGCGGCGTCGCCACCCGCGCCCTCGCCCTCACCGCCCGCTGGGCGCTCACCGACCTCGGGCTGCACCGGCTGGAGCTCGACCACGCCGTCGGCCACGAGGCCTCCTGCAAGGTCGCCGAGCGCTGCGGGTTCCGCTACGAGGGGACGCTGCGCGGCTCGATCTTCGAGGCGGGGCGGCGCGACGCCTTCCGGGACGCGCACCTGCACGCCCGGCTGGCGACGGACCCGGTGGACACGGTGTAAACGGCGGACCCGATGGGCGCGGTGGGCACGGCGGACCCGGTGGACCCGAACGGCCCGCCGGACCCGGTCTCCGGCTGACGCCGGATCACGGCCACAGCAGGCCCTTCGTCCAGCCCGTGCCCTCCGCGCGGTACGTCAGCCGCACGTGCCGCCGTGCCGCGTCCCCCTGGAAGAACTCGACCTCCTCCGGCCGTACCCGGTACAGCGTCCAGGTCGCCGCCTCGGCGTCCGGCTTCCGGCGGGCCCGTTCCCACGCCGCCTCCGACGCCTGCCGCAACTCCTCCACCGAGCCGAGCGGTTCGCTCTGGCGTCCGGTGAGCGCGGCGGCCAGCGCGCCGGTCGACCGGGCGTGCAGATCGGCCCGCCCCTCGTCGGCCGGCGCCACGGCCACCGGCCCCCGCACCCGCACCTGCCGCCCCAGCGCGGGCCAGTAGAAGCCGAGCGCGGCGTACGGCCGGGCGGCGAGGTGGCGGCCCTTGCGGCTGCCGGCGTGCGTGGCGAAGGCCCAGCCGTCGGCGTCCGCGCCGTGCAGCATCACCGTCCGCACGTCCGGACGGCCCTCCGCGTCCGAGGTGGCCAGCGACATCGTGTGCGGCTCCGGCTGCCCGGCCGCCACCGCGTCGGCGAACCACTCGGTGAACAACGCGACCGGATCCGCGGGCGCCGCCCCCGGGTCGAACTCCGGCAGGGACGTCACCTTGGGATCCCACACCCGCAGGGACCGCAGCAGCTGATGAAGATCGGTGCTCATCCCCCGATTCTGGGGCACGGCCGCTCCGCGCTACGGCGTCAGACCTGCCCCAGGTCGGAGGAGACCCAGCGCTCCGGCCGCATCCGCACCACGACCTGCTCCCCGTGGTTCTTCCAGGAGAAGTCGACATACCCGTCGACCTTGTCGGCGGGCAGGTACCGGGCCGACAGCTCCCTCAACTGCTCGACGGTGGCCGGCTCGGCGGCGACGACGGGGCCCTCCACGGACACGTACCGGACCGTCGGCTCCAGCCGGTCCACCATCAGCGAGAACCGGCCCGCCGCCTTGATCAGCTCGTACTTGCGGGAGTGCAGCCCGGTCATGATCCATACGTCCTCGCCGGGCGCGTACTGGTACCAGATCGGCACGGTCAGCGGAGCCCGTCCGGCTCCGGCGTCGACCGCGAGCGCCGCGACGTGCGGCTCGGCCAGGAACAGCGCGCGCTCTTCGGGGGTCAGGGGCATGCCTGCGTCCTCTCCGTCGCCTACCTTCCACCCTGGTCCAACGCCCCGGCGCCGCAGAACCATCCCCGCGCCCGCCAACTGCCGTATCGCGTACGGCCGTCAGAGCGTCGCCAGCCGCTCCACCAGCAGCAGCGCGCCGATCCCCAGCATCGCCGCCCCCGACGTCCGGGTCACCGCGCGGGCGGCGGCCGGACGGGCGGACAGGACCACGCGGGCGAGGAGGCCGACCGTGAGGTAGACGGCGGCGCAGCACGCCATGTGCAGCAGGCCGAGCGTGGCCGTCTGCACCGGCACCGGCAGCCGGTCGCCGTGCGGCGTGAGGAACTGCGGCAGGACCGACAGATACAGCAGCAGGCCCTTCGGGTTGAGGCCGCTGATCGCGGCGCCGCGCGCGAAGACGCGGCGGCCGTCCGCCGAGGGCGCCTCGCCCGCCCCGGGCACACCCGGCCGGCGCAGCACGCCCCACCCCAGCCACAGCAGATACGCCGCCCCCGCCACCGTCAGCGCGGTGAGCAGCTCGGGGCACCCGGCGACCAGGACGGCGAGGCCCGCCGCGGCCAGCACCGTGTGCAGCGCGTACCCGGCGACCAGGCCCGCCACCGCCACGGTGACCGACCGGCCGCGCAGCCCCGCTGCGATCGCGTACGCCCAGTCGGCGCCCGGCACGCAGACCAGCAGAAAGTCCACGGCGAGGAAGGAGAGGAGGGTTCCCGAGTGCATATCGGCGAGATTAGGCGCGATACGGCCGAAAGTGTTGCCGAAGTTTCTCCGCGAGGCCCCGCTGGTGGGGGAGAATCTTCCCCATGGACGACGTGGACCGGAAAATCCTTGCCGAGCTGCAGCAGGACGGGCGGCTGACCGTGACCGAGCTGGCCGCGCGGGTGCGCCTCAGCGTCTCGCCGTGCCACCGGCGGCTGCGCGAGCTGGAGCGGTCCGGCGCGATCAGCGGCTACCGGGCACTGGTCGACCCGACGGCCGTCGGCCTGAACTTCGAGGCGCTGGTCTTCGTCTCGATGCGGCAGGAGGACCGGGAGACGGTCGCCGGGTTCGAGCGGGCGCTCAGCGAGGTGGAGGAGGTGGTGGAGGCGCAGCGGCTGTTCGGCGAGCCGGACTACCTGCTGCGGGTCGTCGCCGCCGACCTCGCCGCCTACCAGCGGCTGTACGACGAGCGGCTCGCCACCCTGCCGGGCGTGCAGCGGCTGACCTCGACGCTGGTGATGAAGCACGTGGTGAAGGACCGCCCGCTGCCGGCGTAAGGCCTGACAGGACTTGAGGAAAGGTTTCGCTGGGCGAAGGGCCGCGGGCGGGAAAGAGAAGAGGGGGCTACCTCGTCGGCTTCTTGCCCGTCACGCCGAGGTGCACCAACAGGGCCAGGTTCGGCTTGAGTTCGGCCTGCTTCACGCCCCAGGTGGAGAAGCCCTTCTGGTGCGAGGCGACGGCCGTGAGCATCGCGACGAGCGCGCCGGCGATCGCCGCCGGGTTCACGTCCTTGTCGATGCGCCCCTTGGACTGCAGGGCTCCGATCGACTCCGCGAGGGAGGTGGTCACGGAGTTGAGGATCTTCAGGCGGATCTTGTTGAACCGCTTGTCGCCCTCCGCGGCCCCGAGGTCGACCACGCGCAGGATCGCGTCGTTCTTCCGGTAGAACTCCAGGAAGCCGTCGACCAGTTCCTGCGCCGTCTGCCAGCCGGCCTTGCCCGCCCAGGACCGGCCCTCCAGCAGGTCCGCCAACCCGGCGCCCTCGGTGGCCATTTGCTCGGCGATCTCCAGGACGGCGCCTTCGACGTCCGGGAAGTACTGGTAGAAGGTCGCGGGGGAAGTGCCCGCCTTCCGGGCGACATCGATGACTTTGACGTCCCGGTAGGGGGAGGAGCTGAGCATCTCGCTGAGGCAGTCGAGCAGCTTCTGCCGGGTCGCCTGCCCACGCCGGCCGGCCACCCGGCCGTCGACGGTACGCACTTGTCCTGTCATGCCGTCAGCTTACCGACGGGTGATCTGAGCGCGATTCGGCCGACTGCAAATGGGGTGCACGGGGGCGCGGAGGCTGGTGTGCCTGGTCTGCGGGCTGTCGGTGCGCCCGTTACTTTGGCGCTATGGCCGAAAACAGGGCATCCGCGTACGGAGAGGGCGTCCCCTGCTGGGTGGACGCACAGCTGCCGGACGTGGAGGCGGGCAAACGTTTCTACGGTGAGCTCTTCGGATGGACGTACGAGGACGCGTACGGCTCCACGGTGTGGGCCCGCCTCGACGGCGAGCCGGTCGCCGCGCTCGCGCACAAGGCGGACGGCCGCCTGCCCACCGTATGGACGGTGTACTTCTCCACCCCGGACGCGGAGGCCACCTCCCGGCGCATCCTCGCCGCCGGTGGGCAGATCGTCACCGCCCCGCTCCCGGTCGGCGACGGCCTCGGCGGCTCCGCCCTCGCCACCGACCCCGAGGGCGCCGTCTTCGGCCTGTGGCAGCCCGGCACCCATCCCGGGTTCGGCCGGCGCCACGAGCCGGGCACCTTCGCCTGGGCCGAGCTGTACGCCCGGGACACCGCCGCCGTGAACGCCTTCTACGGCCACCTCTTCCACGACGCCCTCTTCGGGCCGGACGCCGACCCCGACTTCGGGCGGGCGCCGGTCGCCGACGTCTTCCCCGCCGAGATGCCGCCGCACTTCGTCGTCCACTTCGGCGTGGAGGACTGCGAGGCCGTCCTCGGCACCGTGCAGCGGCTCGGCGGGCGGGTGCAGGCGGGGCCCTTCGAGGCGTCGTACGGGACGGTCGCCGTGGTCACGGACAATCAGGGGGCGTCGTTCGCGCTGCTGCAACGCTGAGCCGAGGTGCACGAGCCGGGGCGCAGCGGTGAACGAGCCGGTGGAACCGTCCTGAAATAATGCGAGACACCCCCTTTGTCACCGGGTTCGCAACGGGCGCCCCGGCCAGGAAGAATCGGGGTGCGTGCCGCCACGGCGGTGCGGTGGTGAGACGCTGCACTTCGGCCGCGTGCATAAGTGGGTGGCGCGGCTCGTACGGGGAGGTGGCAGGCAAGTGGTGGATCAGCTGACGCAGCACGATCCGCGCAGGATCGGGCCGTTCGAGGTGCTGGGACGGCTGGGCGCCGGCGGCATGGGGCTGGTCTATCTCGCGCGCTCGGCGTCCGGCCGGCGCGTGGCGATCAAGACGGTCCGCACCGAGCTGGCCGAGGACCAGCTCTTCCGCGTCCGCTTCACCCGCGAGGTGGAGGCGGCCCGCGCGGTCTCCGGCTTCTACACGGCCGCCGTGGTCGACGCCGATCCCCGCGCCGCCGTGCCCTGGCTGGCCACCGCCTACGTCCCCGCCCCCTCCCTCGAAGAGATAGTGAACGAGTGCGGGCCGCTGCCGGCCCAGGCGGTGCGCTGGCTGGCGGCGGGCGTCGCCGAGGCGCTGCAGTCCATCCACGGCGCCGGACTGGTCCACCGCGACCTCAAGCCGTCGAACGTCCTCGTCGTCGAGGACGGCCCCCGGGTGATCGACTTCGGTATCGCGTCCGGCGTCTCGAACACCCGTTTGACGATGACGAACGTCGCCGTCGGCACCCCCGCCTACATGTCCCCCGAGCAGGCGAAGGACTCCCGCAGCGTGACGGGCGCCTCCGACGTCTTCTCCCTCGGCTCCACCCTCGTCTTCGCGGCCACCGGCCACCCGCCCTTCCACGGCGCCAATCCGGTCGAGACCGTCTTCATGCTGCTGCGCGAGGGCCCCGACCTGGAGGGCCTGCCCGAGGAACTGCGCCCGCTGATCGAGTCCTGCATGCAGATGGAGGCCGCCGCCCGCCCCACCCCCGCCGACCTCCAGGCCCAGCTCGCCCCCCACCTGTTCGGCTCCGGCTCCGACGACAGCGGTACGGCGTCGGCGTGGCTGCCGGAGAAGGCGGTCGCCCTCATCGAGACCCGCCGCGGCGGCCGTACGGCGGCCCAGCAGCCGGCGGCCGGGGCGCGCGGCGCGGGCCGGGGCGGCTCGGGAGGCGGCGCCGGTGCCGCGGCACCCGCGGTCCCGCCGCCCCCGTCGCACGCGCCCGCCGTACCCGCGCCCGTGGGCGCCCAGGCCGGCTCCCCGGCCGCCTCCCCCGACACCGGGCCGGTCCGGCTCGCCGGCGCCGCCGTGCCGATCGGACCCGGCCCGCGCGTCGCCGACGTACGCGCCGCCGCCGTCCGCGCGCCCGCGCCGGAGGCCGCCCTCGCCGCCTCCTGGTCCAAGCCCCGCCCGGGCGTGGGCGTCGCCGACCCCGCCGTACCCGGCCCGGCGCCCGCGGCCCCGGAAGCGCAGCAGAGCGGCTGGCGCCCCTGGCGTTTCCGCATGTCCAACGACGTCTGGGGCACCCCGGCCGTCGCGGGCGACCTGGTCTACGTCACCTCCTTCGAGGTGCACGCCCTGGACGTGGCCACCGGCCGCCGCCGCTTCAAGACCCGGGACGTCGCCTGGTCGATGGCGGTCGCGGACGGCCGTATCCACGCCTCCGACGGGCCCACGCTGTACGCGCTGGACGCCCGCGAGGGCACCGACCTGTGGCGGCTGCAGACCGACGCCTGGGTGTACTCCCTCAAGGCCGACCGCGGCACCGTCGTCACCGGCACCCGTGGCGGCGGCGTCCAGGCCTGGGAGGCCTCCAGCGGCCAGAAGCTGTGGGAGATCACCGGCTGCCAGACCGACTTCGAGTCCCCCGAGGCGGGCCCGGCCCTGCACGAGGGCACGGTGTACGTCTGGCAGGACGCCCGGCTGCGCGCCCTGGACGCCCGCACGGGCGAGGAGCGCTGGTCGTACCCCATCGGCGACGCGGCCTCCTGCGGCGGCGTACCGGTCCGCGTCAGCCAGGCCCCCGACGGCTACGTCTACGTCGCCGCCGGCACCCGCGTCCTCGCCGTCGACGTGGCGAGCGGCATGGTCCGCTGGCACTTCGAGGCCCCCGCGGTCTTCCTCTCCCCGCCGGCCTTCGTCCCCGGCCCCGCGGTGACCGGCGGCGGCGTCTACCTGGCCGACTACCTCGGCACGGTCTACGCCCTCGACGCCACCGACGGCCGCGACCGCTGGCGCATCGCGACCGAGTCCAGGGCGTCGGTGGAACCCGTCCTCGTCGCGGCCGGCCACGTCCACGTGGGCAGCGGCCGCGGCCTCTACACCCTGGACGCCGTCACGGGCACCCCGAAGTGGCGCTTCCAGGCGGGCGGCGACATCGTGGGCGCACCGGCGGTGGCGGAGGGCCGTATCCACTTCGGCTCCACCGACCACCTGCTCTACACCCTGAAGGCCGACGACGGCCGCCTGCGCTGGAAGCTGGCCACCGGCGGCGAGATCACCGGCTCGCCGGTGGTCCGGGACGGCGTGGTGTACGCGTGCAGCAAGGACCGCTGCGTGTACGCGCTCGACGCGGAGAAGGGAACGGGCACGGCCCGCACGGCCTGACGCCCTCACCCGGGTGGGGGACGGCCGTCGTATGGGGCGCACGGAAGGGAATCCAGACGGCGGCCGTCGTCCAAGGGGAGCGCACGGGGGCGAACGATGCCCTCGTCCGTCACTCCCACCCCAGACGCTACGCCCGGTACGGGCCGGTCGCCACGCGGTGACCGGCCCGTGATCGGCCCGCCCTAAGGTGGCGGCATGCAGAGATGGGGGCACAACTTCAGGTTCCTGGCGGTGTCGGCCCTGGTGGTCCTGGCGCTCACCGGCTTCTCCACGGGCAGCCACGGCAGCACGGGCGGCAGCGGCAAGACCGGCAAGACCGGCAAGAGCAAGTCGAGCACGAGCCGGGGCAGCAAGAGCCGGAGCGGCGGGGGAGGCGGCTGCAGCAGCTCCAGCCAGGACCACGACACGAGCCACGACGACACATACGACGACACCTACGGGGACGACGCGGCCGGAGCGCCCGCGGACGCGACCGCGACCGCCACCGGGATGCCCCAACAGGACGCGATCGTCACGCTGGTGAGCTGCGCGTCGAAGAAACGCCCGTACGCCACCGTCCAGTTGCACAACCCCAACGACCAGGACGGCACCTTCGACCTCACGATCAGCTTCCTGGACGCGAAGGGCAGGCTGCTCGACGCGGAGACGGACGACGTGGACGTCCCGGCGAACGAGACGGTGACGGTCAAGGAGTACGTCGGCGGCAAGGCCGCGACGAAGGTGACCCGCTGCAAGGTCCCCGACCTGGCCCGGCCGGCGAACTCCTAGGCGGCCCGGGGTCCGGCCTCGGTGGCGCGGACGGGGCTGGCGTAGCCGGTGGGCTGCTTGCCCGGGAACACGATCTCGCACCGGTACTTGGACTCGGTGTTCAGCGGTACGAGGGCGGCGGCGGGAATGTCATTGCAGAGGGCGTAGTCCATGGTGGAGTAGTTGCCGTACAGCAGCCGGGCGACGCCGTCCCTGGTGAGGATGCCGGAGTTCGGGGTCGCCTCGTACTGCACGTACTGGTCGGACCAGGCGGCGTTGTCGCCGATCCGCACGGTCCACTCCACCTTGAGCCCGTCATAGGTGACGGAACAGGTCGTGGTGGTCCCCTTGCTGGACTCCAGCCCGTCGGGGCAGGTGGCGGTGGTGGCCCCCGGAGCCCCGGCCATCTTCAGCGTCCGCCCCCGCAGCTCGTACTCCAACTGCTCGGAGAAGGCGGCACCGGCGGCAGGAGAGGCATCGGCCTCCAACACGGGAGCGCCACCGCCGGGCTTCGCCAACTTCTGCGGCAACACGGAGGCGGCCGGAGAGGCGGCCCCCTTCCCCCTGGCGTCACGGTCGCCCCCGCTCGACGAACACCCGGCACTCACCAGAACGCCGACGACCACCAACCCCACGCCCAAGATCTTCCTACCCATACGGGTCACCCTAACGGCTGGGGCGAGCCGGTCAGTTGCCGTGGGGGCCGCCCGCTTCTCGGCCAGTGTCGTGATTCCGCGACCCGAGTCAAGGGCGCTCCACTCCGCTTGCGCTGCGTTCCGCGTCGCCTGCGGCGATCGGCCTACCGGCCGACCCTTGACACGGGCCGCGGAATCACGGGGAAGAAGCGAGCGAGCGGCCCGGAAAGCGGGTGGCCAAGGCGAGCCCACCCCTACCGGCGCTGCGTAGTCACCGCCGGTTGCGGAAACGCGGCCGCGCCTCGCCAGCACGCCGGGCCGTTTGGCGGCGGAGGGCTTGTGGGGGGGGGTGGGGTGGGATGGGGCGCGCCGGAGAGCCGGAGAGCCGAAGACCGGAGAGCCGGAGAGTCGAAGACCGGAGAGCCGGAGAGCTGAGGGGAACTGTTGGAGCCGGCCCACGCTAGGCACATCCAGCGGATGGAGGGGATTGAGGACTTTCGGAGCGAACCTTTCATACCGCTCGCCCGCCCCCCGCCGCGATGGGCGGCCATCTGCAACGTTCGCTCCCAACTCCGCCGCCCCACCCAGAAGCACCCCCGAACCGAACCCGCCCCACCGGCCGCTCGCCGCCAAACCACCTGACGTACGTCGACGCGCGACCGCGCTGCTCTCCCTCCTGCCCCACCGGCCGTCAGCCGCCAAGCCTGCCCGGCGTGCTGGCGAGGCGGAACCGCGCATCCCCAACCGGCGGTGACCTGGCAGCGCCGGTTGGGGCCCGACGTGGCTCGGCCACCCGCTTTCCGGGCCGCTCGCTCGCTTCTTCCCCGTGGTTCCGCGACCCGTGTCAAGGGTCGGCCGGTAGGCCGATCGCCGTAGGCGACGCGGAACGCAGCGCAGCGGAGTGGAGCGCCCTTGACTCGGGTCGTGGAAGCACGACACTGGCCGAGAAGCGGGCGGCCCCCACGGCAACTAGGCGGCCAACGCCGCGCGGATCTCCTCGATCACCCACGCCCCCCGGTGGAACACATCCTCGGCCGTGAAGCGCAGCAGCCGCCTGACCTCGGGGCACCGCGCGATCTGGTTGTAGCGGGCGATGTCCCGGCGGTGGGCGTCGCGGGTGCCGTGGTAGGCGTAGCCCTCCACCTCCACAGCCAGTCCCTCGGCCCGGAAGAGGAAGTCCAGGTAGTACCGGCGTCCGTCCGGCCCCCGCACCTCCGCCTGTGTCTCCGGCCGTAGCTCCGCGTCCAGCATGCGCAGGCGGGCGATCGTCTCGGCCGGTGAGCCAGAGGTTCGGTCGACGAGCCCGAACCACGTACGCCCCCGTCGCCCGCCCCGCAGCGGTGCTTCCAGGGCGAGGGAGAGGGAGGCGAGGGTGACGAGTGGGGGACGCCGTTGCCCGCCTGCCCGTCGGAAGCCGAGCGCGGACTCGACCGCGACGAGCGCGTCGTCTCTGGGCCCGGACCGGAGAAGGTCGGCGAGGGTGCGGGGTACGTCGGTGACGCGCAGGCCGTGGCGTGTGACGACCTCGTCCTGGCTGAGGGGGATCCGGTGCACGCGGGCGTCGGCGAGGCTCTGCCGGAAGGTGAGGTCGGGGTCGGTGAAGTCGAGGGGCTGCTGGTCCGCGGTACGGGCGTTAAGGGTCTCGATCTGCCAGAGGTGGGCTGCCGAGACGTGACTCACGACGAGTCGGGGGTTGAGGAGCTGGGTGGCCCGCAGTCGTGGCGTGAGGTCGACTGGCCTGCCCGGTTCGGCCCAGACTCCGCGCCGGATCCGCAGCCATCCCTCGCGGCGCAACTGCCGGCTGAGCGTGGCCGGACTCCACCCGGCCTGCAGGGCCCGAGCGGTGAGCAGCAGGCCCCCGTCGGCGAGCGCGCTCAAGTCCGTACGCTTCACGGCACAACTGTGAGGGAGGAAGCCTCAGCGCCGCTCGGGCCTGTGGATAACTCCTCGCAGCTCAACGCCGGGGGCGGCTCGAACGGCTAGTCCGGCCGGGAGCCCCCCGGTGTTCTGCCCGCGAGTGTGAACGCCTCGGCCGCGGCGGCTCCCCCTCCGCGCCGCCGCGGCCGATCCCCGTTGGGTGAGGCTTACTTGGAGCCGTCGAGGTCCAGGGCGGGCGGGGCCGGAGAGTGGCTGTCCATCGTGGTGACGGTGCCGTCGCTCGGCGGTGCGGGCGAGTGGCTGTCCATCGTGGTGACGGCGCCGTCGCTCGGCGGTGCCGGAGAGTGGCTGTCCATCGTGGTGATGGCGTCGGTGCTGTCCTTGCCATCGACGGCATGGCCCTGACCGCCGGAGGTCACTGCCTCGTCCTTCGTAACGTCACTCATGATCAAAACTCCCAGGGATACCAAGCTCGTCTAGTGGAAGCGCCCGTTCGGCAACTCCCCCGAGGGTCGCCGAACGGGCGTTCCAGGGCGCTCACTGTAACGATGAGGGCCCTGACGATCCGTCTGCCCCCCGACGCGACGGGTCGATGGACAGAGACTGGCAGGCCCTCATAAACGTTCGATGAACGACCAGGAGGCGTCCTACGCCGCGGCAAGAGGCGCCAGCAGCGCGCGGACCTCCTCAGCCTCCGGGGCCGCCGACGCGTCGTAGATCGCGAGCGCCTCCCGCCAGCAAGCCCGCGCGCGATCGGGCTGGTTGAGGGCGTTCAGCGACCTCCCCAGGAGCGTGAGGGCGTTACCCCGCATCCAGTCACCGCCGATGCAGCCGGTCGCCAGGGCCTGTTCGGCGTGCTGTGCGGCCTGGGCCGGCCGGTGCGCCAGGAGATGCACCTGGGCGATCCGGAAGTGGGTGGTCCCCTCCCAGAGCCGCTGCCGGTTCTCCCCGAAGATCCGCACGGCCTCGGTGAGTTCCCGCATCGCCTCGCTGAGCAGGCCGGACTGCGTCAGGACGATGCCCAGGGCGTACCGCGCGTTGGCCAGCCGGACGGTCAGTCCCAGGTCGTCATAGATCCGCGTCCCCTCGCGTGCGAGTTCCACGGCGCGGGACAAGTGGCCCATGGGGGCGAGAACCCGGGACAGATTGCACAGGGCGCTGGCCTCGCCGGGACGGTTGCCGTCGGCCCGGAAGGCCTCGATCGCCTGCATCAGGTGAATCTCGCCGTCGGCATAGCGGTTGGTGCAGTTCGCGATGATCCCCAGCTCATTGGGGGCGTTGCTGCTGGTCCACGGGTCCTGCGAGGTCGCCGCGAGGGCGATCGCCTTACGGGCCTCCGCCTCGGCCTGCTCGAAACGGCCCGCGTTGCTGAGCACCTGCGTCAGCGTGACACGGGCCCGGCCCTCCGCGTGCGCGTCCCCCGCGGCATGGGCGGCCGTACAGGCGGCCAGGGTGGCCCTTTCGTACCTGCGGGAGCTCACACCTGACTCGGCGAGGTCCTTCGCGGCCAGCAGCAGGTCCACCGCCCGGCGCAGTGTCGGTCCCTGGAGGGATTGCTGAGCGCAGGCAAGCAGGCAGTCGGCTTCGGCGTGCAGCCAGTCAAGTGCCTCCGCCGCGTCGGCGAACGTCCGGCCCTCCCGTCCGCCCTTCTCCAGATGCTCGACCGTCCGGTCCCCAGGCCGCTCGATCGCGTAGACCCCCGCCGCCGTCGCCAGGTAGAAGTCCAGCAGGCGGGACAGGGCCGCGCCCCTCTCCTCGGGGGGCCACTCGTCGCGTTCCGCGCACGCACGCGCGTAGAGGCGGACCAGGTCGTGGAAGCGGTAGCGGCCGGGGGCCGCCGATTCGAGGAGGGACGTGTCGACCAGGGACTCCAGGAGGTCCTCCGTCGACTCCGGGTCGAGGTCGAGTACGGCCGCCGCCGCGGCGAGGGAGATGTCGGGGCCGTCGGCCAGGCCGAGGAGGCGGAAGGCGCGGGCCTGGGCCGGGTCCAGGGCGCCGTAGC
Organism: Streptomyces griseosporeus; assembly: GCF_014656055.1. Lineage (GTDB taxonomy): Bacteria > Actinomycetota > Actinomycetes > Streptomycetales > Streptomycetaceae > Streptomyces > Streptomyces griseosporeus. The sequence goes on along the minus strand of NZ_BNBR01000006.1, from coordinate 298,375 downwards.
CGAGTTCGAAGGTGGCCTTCACCGCCAGGTCGCCCGCCTGCAGCTCGTCCAGGCGCCGGCGCTCGTCCGCGAGCTTGGCCGCGAGGACGGAGACCGTCCAGGTGCGGCGCCCGGCCAGGCGGGACGCGGCGATGCGGATCGCCAGCGGCAGGAAGCCGCAGGCCGCGACCACGTCCAGGGCCGCCTCCCGTTCCGACGCCACCCGCTCCTCGCCGACGATCTTCGTGAACAGCGCCAGCGCCTCGTCCGGGGACATCACGTCCAGGTCGACCAGGTGCGCCCCCGCCAGGTCGACCATCCGCACCCGGGACGTCACCAGGGCCGCGCAGCCCTCCGTCCCGGGCAGCAGCGGACGTACCTGCGCCGCGTCCTTCGCGTTGTCCAGCAGCACGAGGACCCGGCGGCCGTCCAGGACCGAGCGGTAGAGCGCCGCGCGTTCCTCCAGGGTGTCGGGGATCGCCGAGTCCGCCGTGCCGAGCGCGCGCAGGAAGGAGCCCAGGACCGTCTCCGGCTCCGCCGCGCGCGGGCCCGCGCCCTGCAGGTCGACGTACAACTGGCCGTCGGGGAAGGCCGACCGGGCCTGGTGCGCCACGTGGACCGCGAGCGTCGTCTTGCCCACGCCCCCGATGCCGGCCAGCGCCGAGACCGCCATCACCTTGCCCTCGGCCGAGGAGAGGATCTCGCTCAGTTCGCGGACGAAGGAGGAGCGGCCCGTGAAGTCGGGGACCGTGGCGGGGAGTTGCGCCGGACGGACCCGCGTCACCGACGGTTCCTTCGTGGGGGCGGACGGTTCCGCCAGGGCCGGGTCCGCGCGCAGGATCCTCTCCTGGAGGTCCTGGAGGCCCGGCCTCGGGTCCACGCCCAGCTCGTCGGCGAGGAGCCGCCGCGTGTCCGCGTACACCGCGAGCGCCTCCGCCTGCCGGCCGCTGCGGTACAGCGCCAGCATCAGCAGCTCCCGCAGCCGCTCGCGCAGCGGGTGCGCCGCAGTGAGCGCCGTCAGCTCCGACACCGCCTCCGCGTGGCAGCCCTGCTCCAGGTCCATGTCCAGCCGCGATTCGAGGAGTTGCAGCCGCCACTCCTCGAGGCGGACCCGCTGTGCCTCCGCGTACGGCCCCGGCACCCCCGCCAGCGCCTCGCCGTCCCACAGCGCCAGCGCGCCGCCCAGCAGCTCCCGGGCCCGGCCCAGGTCCCCGCCCGCCCGCGCCTTGTCCGCCTCCGCGGCCAGCTCCTGCGCCCGCGCCAGGTCCAGGGCGCCGTCGCCGAGGCCGCGCACCGCGTAGCCGCCGGACTCGCTCACCAGGACCCCGGCGCCCAGCGCCTTGCGCAGCCGTGACGCGTACGTCCGTACCGCCGCGAGGGCCTGCTGCGGCGGCTCCTCCCCCCACAGGGCGTCGATCAGCTCGGCGGCCGTCGCGGTACGGCCCTCACGCAGCAGCAGGGCCGCCAGCAGCGCGCGTTGCTGCGGGGAGCCGGTCGGCAGCGGTTCGTCGCCACTCCAGGCGCGCACCGGGCCGAGCACAGAGAACCGCAGCAGCGCGGGGTCCGCCCCTGCCCCGGAGTCAGGACGCCTCTGCTGCGGCACTCGCGGTACTCCGTCCATCGCCGTCCCCCTAGACAACCTGAGCAACCCTGTCAGTTTGCCCTGTCGGCGGCGGGCCCGTCAGCCGCGCGAGATGCCGATCACAGCCGGACGCACGGGAGGTCACAAAGCCCCCACACGCCCTCCCCATACCCGCACAACAACGCCCAACCCTGCGGGCTTCCCAGTCGTCAGCCGTCCAGGTCCACCCGCACCGTCAGCAGGTCCGTCCCGAAGGCCCGTACGCCCATGCTGTTGAAGCGGGGCAGCGAGCGCAGGCGGGCCACCGGGTCGTCGTCGGGCAGCAGATGGGCGGTGCCGGTGTGCCAGCGGCCGCGGATCCGCACCCGTACCCGCGGATCGGCCTTGATGTTGCGGACGTACTGGGAGCGCTCGCCGAACTCCGACACCAGCCAGAAGGAGTTGCCCACCCGCCGGCCGCCCACCGGCGTCGGCCGGGGCAGGCCGGAGACCCGGCCGGTGGTCTCCAGGACCGTCTGCAGCGGCAGCCGGCGCAGGACGGGGTTGCCGACACGGCGCTGGAAGGCGGTGGCGGCACGGAAGCGGAGATCGGAGCGGCGGGACATCGGCGGCGGACTCCTCGGGAGAGGCGTTTCAGATGAACAGTGGCGGTCGGGCCGCGGCCGGCACTGGGGGACCGGCGGGGCCGTTGGTTCAATGGTCCCCCGGGGAGCGTTCCTCCGGAGAGCGGGGCGGGTGGCCGGAATGCGGGTCGTGACGTGGAACCTGTGGTGGCGCTTCGGGCCGTGGCAGGAGCGCCGCAAGGCGATCCTCGCGGTGCTGCGGGAGCTACGCCCCGACGTGGTGGGCCTGCAGGAGGTGTGGGCGGACGGCGGCGAGAACCTCGCCGAGTGGCTGGCCGGCGAACTCGGCCTGCACTGGACCTGGGCGCCTTCCCCCGCCCCCGCCCCCTGGCAGCGGCGGCTCGACGAACCCCTCGCCGCCACCGTCCAGATCGGCAACGCCGTCCTGAGCCGCTGGCCCGTCAGCGACCACGACGTGCTGCCGCTGCCCGCCCCGCCCGGCCTCGACGACGGCCGCCTCGCGCTGTACGCCCGCCTCGCCGCGCCCGGCCACGAGGTGCCGTTCTTCACCGTCCACCTCACCTCCGCGCTGCACGCCTCCAGCGTCCGCTGCCGGCAGGTCACGGCGCTCGCCGGGTTCGTCGCCCGGCACCGCGAGGGCACCGCGTTCCCGCCGGTCGTCACCGGCGACTTCAACGCCTGGCCGGACTCCGACGAGATACGGCTGTTCGGCGGCTACCGCACCGCCCCCGCCGTACCCGGCCAGGTTTTCCACGACGCCTGGGAGTACGCCGACCCGGCCGCGCCGTCCGCGACCTGGGACCGGGCCAACCCGTACGTGGCGCGGGGCGGTTCGCCGAGCGTCCGGGTCGACTACGTCCACGTCGCCCCACCGGGCCCCGACCGGCTCGGCCGGGTCCTCGGCGTACGGCGGGCCGGGGACGGCCCGGTGGACGGGGTGTGGCCGTCGGACCACGCGGCGGTCGTCGCGGACCTGGCGGACTGAGGCACGGGGCCGTGCGTCCCCCCGTGCCGACCCCCTGTGCAGCCCCGGGACTGATCCCTGTGCAGCCCCCAGACCCACTCCAGTGCGGCGCCCGCGCCCACCCCTGTGCAGCCCCCGGCCAACCCCCCTGTGCAGCCCCCAGACCCACTCCAGTGCGGCGCCCGCGCCCACCCCTGTGCAGCCCCCGGCCAACCCCCCTGTGCAGCCCCCGTGCCCACCCCTGTCCCCTGTGCAGCCCCCGTGCCCACCCCGTGAAGCCCTCGCGCAGGAAGACCCCGTCCTCCGCACACCCCGACCGCCCCCGCACCCCCGCGTGCTAGCCTCCCCGCCGGTGTGATCACTCACCGTCCCCGGCCGGATCCCGCGCTCGCGCGCACCGATCGGCAGGGGCGGGAACGGGGAACGGGGGAACGCGATGGCCACGCCGTCGGGCGGCTATCAGGTGAAGTCCGGCCTGGGCGACCAGGCCCATGAACTGGACGGCTCCGGCGACGACGCCGGCAAGATCGCCCAGGCGGTCAACCCCACCCTCTGCTACCCCCAGGAAGTGCTGGGCGGCGCCGACTCCGGCCCTGCGTTCAACGCGTACGCCGCCGCCTGGGAGGCCGAGGCCAAGACGCTTCAAGACGCCCTGCACGAGCTGGCGAAGAAGGTGCGGGCCGCCAAGGGCGCCTACGGCGGCAGCGACGGCCTCGTCCGCACCAACGCGGCGAACGTCCGCGTGAACACGCCGAATTCGGGCCCCGACCCGCGCGTCTCCACCATGCCCGCCTACGCCGAGCGCCCCTCGGTCCTGTCCAGCTACTGAGGCCGGTGACCCCACCCCGATGACGGAGTCCTCCACCGACCGCCGCAAGCGGCTGGCCGAGCTGACCGGCGACATCGACTCGGCCGGCAGCAAGAACGACCTGATCGAGGCGATCGACGCCGCGCTCGGCGTGTCCGCCCCCGAGGGCGACCCCACCACGCTGGAGATGCTCGGCAAGCGCTACAAGGACCAGGCCGACGACGCCACGAAACTGTCCGAGCGGGTCGCCAAGGTCGCCGCGCAGGGCATCCCCGACGTGTGGGTCGGCGACACCAGCGTGCTCGCCGCCGATGCGGTCAACGCGGCAGCCCGGGCGGCGGCCGAGATGTCCGAGGCGTTCACCGGCGGCGGCAAGGCCCTGCTGACCTTCTCCGACCAGCTCCAGGCCGCCCAGAAGAAGGACGGCGACGGCCGCGCCAAGCTGAGCGAGGCGCGCGGCATGCTCGGCGGCAAGGACGGCTTCTTCGACGACCTGCACGAGGACGACGAGGAGGAGTCGCTGCGGCTGAAGGCCCGCTCCCTCGCCTCGGTCGGCGTCAAGCTGCGGCACGACGCCGCCGTGACCGCCGACGACGCCGCGCGCGACGCCGCCCGCGACCTCAACAAGTGGGCCGCCGAGGCCCGTACCGGCAAGATGGACACCGACGAGCTGACCGCCGTCGACCGGCTGATGCTCGCCGACACCAGCAACATCGACGGCGACCCCGAGTACAACGAGATCCTCAGCGCCAACGACCTGGAACGCTCCGGGCAGGCCATGGAGAAGCTGTCCCCGGCCGACCGGGCCCGCATGGAGAAGCTGCTGCACGACGCGAAGACCCCGCAGGAGAAGGCGTACCTGATGAAGGCGCTGGCCTCCGGGTACTCCGTCGACGAGGTCGAGACGTTCGGCGGCAAGATCCACGGCAAGGACCCCAAGTGGCTCCAGGAGCACCTGGCGCCGGTGACGACGGGCAACGACCCCTCGCAGACGGGCCAGGAGAACCAGGACTTCGACGGCAAGCTGTGGGACCAGGACGGCGAGACCTGCGTGCCGTCCTCCACCGTCACCGCGCGCGCCATCGTGGACCCGGTGTACGCGCTGGAGCTGACCGGCGGGCCCGACGGCACGGACGACGACCCCGAGCACTTCCGCAAGCGCCTGACGGACGAACAGCTGCGCCTGCACGAGCAGGGCGACGGCGACAACTCCGGCTGGTGGTGGGACGAGCACCCGTCCGGCATGGACAAGGACGGGCAGGAGGAGATTTCGAACAAGAACCTGAGCCCGCACACCGGTGACAGTTACGAGCAGCAGTCCATGGACGGCGCGGACGACCGCCGCAACGTGCTGCCCGACATCGAGAAGTCCGTCGCCGAGGGCAAGCCCGTCCCGATCAACATCGAGCGGTACGACGAGGACGGCAACCGGCACGGCCACAGCATGATGATCATCGGCCAGGAGGGCGACAAGCTCCAGATCTACAACCCCTGGGGCACGACCACCTGGGTCACCGAGGACCAGTTCATCAGCGGCGACCTCAGCGCGGCGGCGGACGACCGCTACTCGGCCGCGCACAAGGGCAACGTCGACACCGTCTACATCCAGCAGGGCTGAGCACCGTGACCATGCGCACCGCACCGACCTCCCTGGCCGCCGCCGCGGCCGCCGGCGTCCTCCTGCTGACCGGCTGCGGCTCCTCGGGCGCCGGCGACGAGTACGGCACCCAGGACCGCGCCATCACCGTGGACGCGGGCGACGAGTTCACGCTGAAGGTGCCGGCCAACCCGGCGCTCGGCCAGAACTGGTACCTGGCCGAGCCGCAGCCCGCCGCCGACGTCCTGAAGTACCGCGGCAAGCGGGAAGAGGAGGAGGGCGGCGGCGACCTCACCGGCGCCGGTGACGGCACCCAGTTCTTCGACTTCACGGCGCTGAAGCCCGGCAGGGCCACGGTGCGGCTGCTGCACTGCCCGATGGCGAGCTGCCACAGCGGCACCGAGTCGGCGAAGCCGTACCCGAGCGCGTCCGTCACGCCCGGCGGCCCCTCCGAGAGCCCCTTCCCGACGGCGACGGGCACCCCGGACGACCGGCCCGCGTTCTTCGTCTACACCGTCACGGTCCGCTGACCCCTCCGCCTGCCCCGACCTCACGACGACGAGACGACCGGAAGCCCGCCATGCCGCCCTCCGCCTCCCGCACCGACGACGAACTCCTCGCCGCCACCGACGTCGGCGTCCTGCTCCGCTACGGCCTCGCCCAGGACGCCTTCCGCCCCGCCCTGTTCGGGGACGGCGCCGTCGCCGCCGCGGTGACCCTGGACCGGATGGGCGTGGTGCCCCGCTCGATGGCCTTCGTCGCGAAGGTCGCCCGGGCCGGCGGCCTGGCCTACGCGGCCGCCCTGCCGGAGCCGCTGCCCTCGCCGCGCGCGTCGGCGGTGCTGCGCGACTGGCTGGAGACGGCGGCGCGCGCCGCCACCACCCCGGACGGGGAGCGGCACGGCGCCCGCTGGCTGGCCGCGGTCGCCGAGATCATGGGGATGCGGGTGGACAGCCGCGGCGCGGGCCGCCGGCCGTGAGGCGCCCGGCCCGCCGGCTCACGGCCGCCGCCGCACTCCTCCTGCCGCTCACCGCGGGATGCGACGACGGCCCCGCCGCGCCCGCCCGCTACGGCCCGGCCGACGCCCGGATCACCGCCCACGTCGGCGACCGCTTCGAGATCGCCGTGCAGGCCAACGCCTCCACCCGCGAGGAGTGGCACCTGGTGGCGCCGGGGCCGTCCGCGCCGGTGGTCCGCGGCGGCGGCTCCCGCACCGAGACCGACCCCGGCACCGAGGAGATGGACGGCGCCCCGCACACCGTCGTCTTCACGTTCGAGGCCGCGGGCCCGGGCAGCGCCCGCATTGTGCTCCTGCACTGCACCTTCGCCGCACCCTGCGACGGCCGTACGCCGGTTTCGACCCCCACTCCGACCGTGACCCCCACTCCGACCGCCAGCCCCACCCCCCGCCCCGAGCGCCGCGTCTACACCGTCACCGTCGGCTGACGCGGCTCACCGCCGGCGCCCCAGGAAGATCGGGTTGGTGAACGCGGCCAGCGCCCCCGGCACCGGTCCCGCCGCCGTCTCGTGCCGCAGCTCGGCGCGGACGTACGCCGCGTACGAGGGCGTCGTACGCCACTCCACCACCCCCGTCCCGGACACCGGCAGCGGCGCGGACGTGAACAGGACGCCCTGGTCGGTGACCAGGCGGACCGTGCAGCGCGGGGCCCCGGTGACCTCCAGGCGGACGGTGACCGGGGTGTCCCGGCCGGTCTCCAGCCGCTCCCCGATCCCGGCGTGCTCACCGCGGCCGCCGCTCGCGGTGAAGGACAGCGACACGCGGGAGGACTCGGCGACGTAGGAGCGGCCCGCCCGGATGCCCTCCTGGATCGCCTCGCGGGTCAGGTCGTCGGCGAGGACGACCGTCTGCGGATGCCCGACCGTGTCCGGGTCGCGGTGCGCGTCGCTGTTGCCCATCGCCGGGATCCAGTCGCGCCCGTCCCGGACGGAGGCGACGAGCATGCCGTCCCAGTCGGCGAGCGCCACCTCGTCGTCGGGCGTGTACGGCCCGTTCCACACCTCCACCGCGTCCGCCTCGCCGAAGCCGAACTTCCAGTTGCAGCCGACACAGGTGGCGTGCGGGTGGGCCGGTACGACGAGCCCGCCGGCCTGGCGGATGCGGCGGGCGAACCGGCCGAAGCGGTTGTCGCGGGCCCGGTAGCGCCAGTCGACGAAGGTGCCCGGGTCGGTGCCGAGCGCGACGACGTGCCCGTTGCGGGTGGTGACCTCCTCGCCCAGCATCACCAGCAGGTCGTCCCCGGCCACGTCGGCCCAGTGCGGGTGCGCGGAGTGCGTGTTGTGCTCGGAGCTGTTGATGAAGTCCAGCCCTGCCGCGCGGGCCAGCGCCCCGATCTCGGCGGGGGTGCGGCGGCCGTCGGAGTACCAGGAGTGCAGATGGCAGTCCCCGCGGTACCAGGCCCGGCCCCGCCCCCGGGCCCGCTCCGGCGGGTACACCGGCTCCGGCGTCTCGCCGGGGTCGCCGTGGGTGAGCGTGACGGTGATCTCGTACGACAGACCCTGCGGGGCGACCGTGTACGGGCCGAGCGCGATGTGCCAGGTGCCCTCCCGCACCGGGCCCGGCACATAGCCCGGCGTGGCGTCGTCGGCGCGGACGAAGAACTCCGTGCGCGCCCCGCCCGACCAGCCGCGGAAGCCCTCCCCGCCGAGCGCGGTGCCGCGCTGGTCGAAGAGGCCGATGTCGAGGGCGTTGCCCGGGGTGCCGGCGGGCACGGCGGGCCGGTCGTAGGTGTAGGAGACCCTGATCTCCCATACGCCGGAGGGTACTTCGAGGGGCACGTACACGAAGTCGGGGGCGCCCGGCGGCAGCGTGCCGCGGATCGTCCTCGTCTGCCGGTCGCCGTCGGCCGCTGCAGCGAAGCTCACGCTTCCCAACGTAAGCGCTGCGGCGGCCCCCGTCACGAACAGGGCGCGTCGGCCCAGGCCGCGGTCGTCCTCGCACATGCTGCGTCTCCCAGGTGTCGTCAAGGACAGGGCAGGGTGGTGCGGGGGTGGTGCGTGCAACCCTCGTATTGAGCCGTGAACTCCCGTGCAAGGGAAGGGAATCGGCGCCTTTCGGCGGACCGGCAGGCGGATGCCGGACAGGCCGGGAGCGGGCGGGTCGGCACACGCGTCCCGGACGCGGCGGCCGGTCGGGCGGCGGTACGGCCCCGGGAAACGATCAGTGCGCTCGTATGCTCGAAGGATGACGACTTCCGCGACCTCCGGAACCGGCCCGACCGAGAACGCCCTGCGTCGCGCCCTCAGACGGGCCCGGGACGGCGTCGCCCTGGACGTCGCCGAGGCGGCGGTGCTGCTCCAGGCGCGCGGCGCGCACCTGGAGGACCTGGCCGCGTCGGCCGCCCGGGTGCGGGACGCGGGCCTCGCACAGGCCGGCCGCCCCGGCGTGATCACGTACTCCAAGAGTGTCTTCATCCCGCTGACCCGGCTGTGCCGGGACAAGTGCCACTACTGCACGTTCGTGACCGTGCCGGGCAAGCTGCGCCGCGCCGGGCACGGGATGTTCATGTCGCCGGACGAGGTGCTGGACATCGCCCGGCGCGGTGCCGCGCTCGGCTGCAAGGAGGCGCTGATCACGCTCGGCGACAAGCCGGAGGACCGCTGGCCGGAGGCGCGCGAGTGGCTGGACGCGCACGGCTACGACGACACGATCGCGTACGTCCGTGCCGTCTCGATCCGCATCCTGGAGGAGACGGGCCTGCTGCCGCACCTCAACCCGGGCGTGCTGTCGTGGACGGACTTCCAGCGACTGAAGCCGGTGGCGCCGTCGATGGGCATGATGCTGGAGACGACGGCGACCCGCCTGTGGTCGGAGCCGGGCGGCCCGCACTACGGCTCCCCGGACAAGGAACCGGCCGTGCGCCTGCGGGTGCTGGAGGACGCGGGCCGCTCGTCCGTGCCCTTCACCTCGGGGCTGCTGATCGGCATCGGGGAGACGTACGAGGAGCGCGCGGAGTCCCTGTTCGCCCTGCGCAAGGTCTCCCGGGCCTACCACGGCATCCAGGAGCTGATCATCCAGAACTTCCGCGCCAAGCCGGACACAGCGATGCGCGGCATGCCGGACGCGGAACTCGACGAGCTGGTCGCGACGGTCGCCGTGGCCCGGCACATCATGGGCCCGTCCGCCTGCCTCCAGGCCCCGCCGAACCTGGTCGACGCCGAGTACGAGCGGCTGATCGGCGCGGGCATCGACGACTGGGGCGGGGTGTCCCCGCTGACCATCGACCACGTCAACCCCGAGCGGCCGTGGCCGCAGATCGAGGAGCTGGCCGCCCGCTCGGCGGCGGCCGGCTTCGAGTTGCGCGAACGCCTCTGTGTCTACCCGGAGTTCGTGCGGCGCGGCGAGCCCTGGCTGGACCCGCGGCTGCTGCCGCACGTGCGGGCGCTGGCCGACCCGGAGACCGGGCTGGCCCTCCCGGACGCGGTGGTCGAGGGCCGCCCCTGGCAGGAGCCGGAGGAGGTGTTCGTGGCGTCCGGCCGCACCGACCTGCACAGCGCGATCGACACCGAGGGCCGCAGCGGCGACCGGCGCGCGGACTTCGACGAGGTGTACGGCGACTGGGAGGCGCTGCGCGAGGCGGCGGCGCCCGGCATGGCGCCGGAGCGCATCGACGCGGACGTACGGCAGGCGCTGGCGACGGCGGCCGACGACCCGACGAGGCTGACGGACGCCGAGGCCCTGGCCCTGCTGCACGCGGACGGCCCGGCGCTGGACGCGCTGTGCAGGGTGGCCGACGACGTCCGGAAGTCGGCGGTCGGCGACGACGTGACGTACATCGTCACGCGGAACATCAACTTCACCAACGTCTGCTACACGGGCTGCCGTTTCTGCGCGTTCGCCCAGCGCCGCACCGACGCCGACGCCTACACGCTCTCCCTGGACCAGGTCGCCGACCGCGCCCAGCAGGCGTGGGAGGTCGGCGCGGTCGAGGTGTGCATGCAGGGCGGCATCCACCCGGACCTGCCGGGCACGGCGTACTTCGACATCGCCCGGGCGGTGAAGGAGCGCGTCCCCGGCATGCATGTGCATGCCTTCTCCCCGATGGAGGTGGTCAACGGCGCCACCCGCACCGGGATGTCGATCCGGGAGTGGCTGACGGCGGCCAAGGAGGCCGGTCTGGACACGATCCCGGGCACGGCAGCGGAGATCCTCGACGACGAGGTCCGCTGGATCCTGACCAAGGGCAAACTGCCCGCGGCCACCTGGATCGAGGTCATCGAGACCGCGCACGAGCTGGGCATCCGCTCCTCCTCGACGATGATGTACGGCCACGTGGACCAGCCCCGCCACTGGCTGGGCCACCTGCGCACCCTGGCCGGCATCCAGCAGCGCACGGGCGGCTTCACGGAGTTCGTCACGCTGCCCTTCGTGCACACGAACGCGCCGGTCTACCTGGCGGGCATCGCGCGTCCGGGCCCGACGCTCCGCGACAACCGCGCGGTGACGGCGATGGCCCGCCTCCTCCTCCACCCCTGGATCCCGAACATCCAGACGAGCTGGGTGAAGCTGGGCACGGAGGGCGCGGCCGAGATGCTCCGCTCCGGCGCGAACGACCTCGGCGGGACGCTGATGGAGGAGACGATCTCCCGCATGGCGGGCAGCTCCTACGGCTCCTACAAGTCGGTCCGCGACCTGATCGCGGTCGCCGACGCGGCGGGCCGCCCGGCGAAGCCCCGCACCACCCTCTACGGCGAGGTCCCGGAGGAACGGCAGCGGACGGCGGCGGCATCCGACGGGCACCTGCCGGAACTCCTGCCGGTACTGGACTGACGCACGGCCCCGGGCCCCGGCCGAGGCCACCGGGCAGGCACCGCGCAGTACGATGATCCGACCCTCGGTGCCGTCCGGTACCGGGGCCGGAGACTGAGGAGATGCGTGCCCGTGCCTGCCCTGCGGCTTCCCTCGTGGGCCTGGGTCACCGGTCTGACCGTGGGTGCGGTCGCCGCGGTCGCGGTCCTGGCGGTCCAGGCCGACCAGGGCCCGAAGCCGACGGCGGTGGCCACCCGTCCGAGCGCACAGGCAACGGCGTCGCCGTCCGCGCGGCCGAACCCGGCGCCGACCGCGGTCAAGGTCCCGGACGGCTCCGGCACCGGCCGCCGTATCGTCTACTCCCTCGGCCAGAAGCGGGTCTGGCTGATCGACGCGAGCGACGCCCCGCGCCGCACCTTCGCCGTCTGGCCGGGCACGGTCAGCCCCGACCCGGGCACGTACACGGTCTCCGTCCGGCGGGACGCGACGACCGGCTCCGACGGCGTGCCGATCGAGCACATCGTCTACTTCACGGCCAAGTCCGGCCTGTCCATAGCCTTCTCCAACGCCGTCGACGGCGCCTCCCCGCCCGCCCCGGCCTCCGGGACCAGGACGGGCGGCATCCGCATGGGCAAGCCCGACGGCACGGCCCTGTGGGCGTTCGCGACGACGGGCACGACGGTGACGGTGGTCGGCTAGTCCGGCCGGCCCGGCCCGCGCTCACCCGCGGGCAGCTGATTGACGAGCAGCACGACCCCGCTGATCAGGAAGATCCGGGTGGCGGCATCCAGCCCGTTCCAGTCCTTCGACTGCCACATCGCGAACCACTCACCGCCGATCGCGATGAACCCGGCCCCGAACAGCAGCATCAGCATGAGCAGCCCGTACGTGGCCCACTGCCGGCCCCTCCCGTGGGCACCCCGCGCCCAGAACCAGGTCCCGGCGACGAGCACGAGGGCGGCCACGGTCTCCCAGACGATGATCGCGACATAGGCGGCGTTCTGCAGCCCCTCACTGGTGACGGCCCGCCACATGAGGTCGTCGTCCTTGAACGTGGTGTCCATGGCCAGAACATGCTGCACGAACGCCTGATTGGTCCCAAAGTCGGTGATGTTCCCGAAGGCGACGAGCCCGATGTAGAGAGCGAGCGTCCCGGTCAACAGCCCGGCAGCGAGCGGGACTATGCGTGTGGTGGGGGTGGTCATGCAGATCATTTACCGCACGTCGGGGCGGGAGAGGGAGGCATTGAGCCAGAACGGCTCTCTTGCCGGGCAGTTGATCCGGAAAACGCCTTCGAGGATGTCGGTGCCCGCTGTTAGTTTGCACCGGCTCACAAGATCCAGGGACCGCCGGAAGGTCCAGGGGAGGGGAGAAACGGTGAGACGGTGGAGATCCGGCCGCGGAAGACTTCTGGCGGCGGGTTGCGCCGCGGTGGCGTTCGTGGCGGGCACGTCCGGCGTCGCCGCGGCAGTCGACAACCTGCCGCCGAAGCAGCCGCTGGTCGGCGACCTGAAGACGGATAGCAAGGCGTGCGGGACGGGGGACGAAAAGGCGTACGTCGGCGGGGCGCCGCGATTGAGCGCGGCACTGTACGACCCCGTCGAGGACGACCGGCCCGGTGAGGTCACCATGGTCAAGGGCGAGTACGAGGTGTGGTGGACGGGCCCTGACGGGGTGGAGCAGCGGCTCACCCACACCATGCCCGGGATGCCCTCGGGGTTCCGGCAGCCGTGGCAGGTGCCCGACGGCATCCCGGCGAACACGGTCGTCTCGTGGCACGTCCGCGCCTTCGACGGCACGGCGTACTCGCCGTGGAGTTCCGAAGGCGACGGGACCGTCTGCGAGTTCGTGTACGACGACGAGGCACCGCAGAAGGCGGCGATCGACGCACTGGACTACCCGCCGGACGCGTGGTCGGTCGACGGCGTGGGTGTGTACGGGCACTTCACCGTGAACTCACCCTCCGACGACGTCGTGGCCTATGACTACAACTTCATCGGCGGCCCGTACGGCACCGCCCGGCCGGACCGGCTCGGTGGCAGCGCCACCATCTCCTTCCTGCCCGACCGCACTGGCCCGCAGACGCTGACGGTTATGGCCGTCGACCGTGCCGGACACCGCAGTGCCGCGTCCAGGTACGAATTCTTCGTGCGGCGTGGTCGCGCCCCCGTCGCCCACTGGACGCTGGCCGACCCCGCCGGCTCCACGAGCGCGGGCGCCGAGACAGGCACCGCCGCGCGGGCCGGCTCCGGCGTGACGTTCGGCGCCCAGGCGCCCCAGGGCACCGCCCTCGCCTCCACGGCGAGGCTGGACGGCAGCAGCCACGGCTACCTCACCCCGGACGCCCCCGCCGTCGCCGACCCGCGCAGGACCTTCGCGGTCGGCGCCTGGGTCCGCCCCGCCCAGACCGACCGGAACATGACCGTCGCGAGCCAGGACGCGGGCCAGTCCGCGAGCTTCGCGCTCGGCCTGCGTGCCCGGGACGGCGTACCGACCTGGTCGTTCACCGTGGGCGGCGTCCAGCTGACCGGCGGGACACCGGAGACCGGCGAATGGGCCCACCTGCTCGGCGTGTACGACGCCGAGACCGGCCGGGCACGGCTGTACGTCAACGGCCACCAGACCGGAACCGAGGCCCAGGCCGCGCCCGCCGCGACGGCCGGCGCATTCCAGCTCGGCCGCGTCCGCGACGGCCAGGGATACCACGACCGCTGGCACGGTGAGCTGGGAGACGTCCGGGTCCACGACCGCGTGGTCGTGCCGGGCGAGGCCACCGAACTGTCCTCCCGCAAGCCCCGGCTGCTGGGCCACTGGTCCCTGGAGACGGCAGCGGACGGAACGAGTCCGGAACTGTACGGCGGGACCCCCCTGCGGCTGGGGCCGGGCGCGACGATCCACCGCGGGCCGGACGGCTCCTGCATCCCGGACATCGACCCGGACTGCCCCGCGATCCCCTACGCGCTGGTCGGCGACGGCCATCTGACGCTCGACGGCGAGTCCGCGTACGCGGCGACCGAAGGTCCCGTCGTCGACACGTCGGACAGCTTCACCCTCGGCGTGGTCGTGCGGCTGGCGGACTCCGAACCGGCGCACCCGGTGACCCTACTGTCGCAGGCCGGCGAGCACACCGACGCCTTCAAGGTGCGCTACGAGCCGTCGGCACACGCCTGGCAGCTGGTGATGCCGCAGCGGGACGAGCAGGGCGCTCCCGGGAGCGTGGTGGCCCAGACCGCCATGGCCGACGACGGCGAGGGACAGGGGCACCGGATCGCCGTCGTGTACGACGACGCCACCGACAAGATCACGCTCTACCTCGACGGGCATGCCACGATCGGCTCGACCGCCGACCTCCCCGACGGCTGGCGCAGCTCGGGTCCTCTCCAGGTCGGCCGGGGTCACACCGGTGACGGGTGGTGGGGCGAGTACCTGCACGGTGACGTGGACGAGGTGCAGGCCTTCTCCGGCGTTCTGGGCGAGCACGACATCAGCCAGCTGGGCTGGGGCACCGAGCCGTGCCTGTGCTGGTACGGCTGAACCGAGCATCACCCGACGGCCGCCGGCTCTCGCATGCAGGAGACCCGGCGGCCCTCTCCTGACCGTTCCGGCGGTGTCTCCCTTTCTTCGGTGCCCTCAACCGACCGTTCCCGTTCGATTACAGTGCTGGCGTCGTACATGCGGACGGTTCCCGGGAGGTCGTGGTGGGTGGGGCAGCCGGGGCCGTCTGGGGGCGGGTCGAGCAGCAGGACTTTCGGAGCCGGGTGCGCGGGACCCTGTTGGGGGCGGCCCTGGGGGACGCGCTCGGGGCGCCGGTCGACGCGGACGGGGTCGAGGAGATCCGGGAGCGGTGCGGGGCCGAGGGGGTCGTGGATCTCGTACCGGCGTACGGGCGGCGCGGTGCCGTCACCCACCTCACCCAGCTGACGCTGTTCACCGTGGACGGGCTCATACGGGCCCAGGTGCGGCGGGACACCGGGGCCTGGCATCCGCCGACCGATCTGCACCGGGCGTACCTGCGGTGGGCCGCCACCCAGCGGGACTGGGGGCCCGACGAGCGGCGCAAGGAGGACGGGTGGCTCGCCCGGGAGGAGTGGCTGTACGCGCGGCGGGACCCGAGCCGCGCCCTGCTGCTCGGGCTGGGGGACGACCGTATGGGCACGCCCGGCGCGCCGAAGAATCCCGGCGCCGACGGGCCCGAGGCCGTCGCCCGTTCCGCGCCCTTCGGGCTGCTCGTCGGCTGGGAGCCGCAGCTCGTCGTCCAGCTCGCGCTGGAGTGCGCCACCCACACCCACGGGCACCCCGTGGCCTGCCTGGCGGCCGGTGCGTACGCCGCCGTCGTGCACGGGCTGGCCCGCGGCGAGAGCCTCGACGGTGCCGTGCAGCACGCGCTCGCGCTGCTCGCGCAGCGGCCGGGCCACGAGCCGGTGTCGGACGGTCTGCAGCACGCGCTGGGCGCGGTGCGGCAGGGCATCCCGTCGCCCGCCCGGGTGGCCGGGCTCGCCGGGAACGGCGCCGCCGACGGGGTCCTCGCCGCCGCCGTCTACTGCGCCCTCGTCGGCGAGGACGTACGGCACGGTCTGCGGCTGGCCGTCAACCAGGACGGCCCCTCGGCCGCGACCGCCGCGCTCGCCGGCGGGTTGCTCGGCGCGCTGCACGGCGAGACGGCCCTCCCGCCGGCCTGGCTGGCCGAGCTGGAGGGCCGTCCCACGATCCTGGAACTCGCCGACGACTTCGCCATGGAGATGACCCAGGGTCCTGCCCTGCACGGACCGGCGGCGGCCTCCCCGGGGTGGCTGGCGCGGTATCCGCGGGCGTAAGACGCCGGCTGAGCTAGTCCTTCGCGGGCACCGCGTCCTCCACCGCACCCGCCGGGGCCGGGATCGCCGCCGCCGTCGCGTCGTCGCCGCCGTTGATGCGCTCGATCAGGGCGATCCGCTCCGGGGTGTCCTCCGGCTTGAGGTAGCCGATGAGGATGTAGAGGACGAGGGAGACCGCCAGCGGGATGGACACCTGGTACTGGAGGGGCACACCGCCGTCGATCTGCCAGCTGATCGGGTAGTTGACCAGCCAGAAGGCCAGCAGGCCCAGCGCCCAGGAGATCAGTGCCGCGGTCGGGCCGGAGCGGCGGAACGGGCGCAGCAGGCCCAGCATCATCGGGATCGCCATCGGGCCCATCAGACCGGCCACCCACTTGATGACGACGGTGATGATGTCCTTGAACGCGGGGGAGTTGACCTGCGTCGCCGCCGCCATCGACAGGCCGAGGAAGACGACGGTCGTCACCCGGGCCGCGATCAGGCCGCTGCGCTCGTTCCACGCCCGCGCCCGCCGCCACACCACCGGCGCGCAGTCCCGGGTGAAGACGGCGGCGATCGCGTTGGCGTCGGAGGAGCACATCGCCATGGTGTGGGAGAAGAACCCGACGATGACGAGGCCCAGCAGACCGTGCGGGAGGAGCTGTTCGGTCATCAGGGCGTAGGAGTCGGAGCCGTCCGGCTTCTGCGAGGTGACCAGCAGCGGCGACATCCACATCGGGAAGAACAGCACCAGCGGCCAGACCAGCCACAGCACCGCCGACAGCCGCGCCGAGCGCTCGGCCTCGCGGGCGCTGCCGGTGGCCATGTAGCGCTGGGCCTGGTTGAGCATGCCGCCGTTGTACTCGAACAGCTTGATGAAGAGGAAGGCGAGCAGGAAGACGGTGCCGTAGTTGCCGACCAGCGGTTTCTCGTGGCCGGCGAGGGCGGGCTCGTCCCAGGCGCTGACGATGCCGAGGCCCTTGTCGTTCAGCTTCATCACGACCGCCACGAACATGGCGACCCCGGCGAGGAGCTGGATGACGAACTGCCCCAGCTCCGTCAGCGCGTCCGCCCACAGTCCGCCGATCGTGCAGTACACGGCGGTGATCGCGCCGGTGATGAGGATGCCCTGGTTCAGGCTGAGGCCCGTGAAGACCGACAGCAGGGTGGCGATCGCCGCCCACTTCGCGCCCACGTCGACGATCTTCAGCAGCATGCCGGACCAGGCGAGCGCCTGCTGGGTCGGCAGGTTGTAGCGGTTCTTCAGGTACTCCAGCGGGGAGGCCACGTGGAGCTTGGACCGCAGCCGGTTGATGCGGGGCGCGAACAGCTTCGACCCGATGGCGATGCCGAGGGCGATGGGGAACGACCAGGTGACGAAGGACGTGACGCCGTAGGTGTAGGCGATGCCCGCGTACCCGGTGAACATCACCGCGCTGTAGCCCGACATGTGGTGCGAGATGCCCGACAGCCACCACGGCATCTTCCCGCCGGCGGTGAAGAAGTCGCTGACGTTGTCGACCCGTTTGTGGGACCAGACGCCGATCACGACCATCACACCGAAGTAGCCGATGAGTACGGCCCAGTCGAGACTGTTCATGTGTTCCCTTCCAGGGTTCCGTCCTGTGAACGGCTCGCCCATGGTGGGTACGGTGAACAGGGCACGACAAGTTGGCGTCAGGTCAAGGGACAGTAAAATCGTTCGGGCTACTGTCCTGTGTTCACGTACTTGAACCGACGCTCAGTCTCGTTCGATGGTCAGCTCCGTACGGCGCTCACTTCAGCTCGTCCGGACACGGGGTCCCCCGCGGCACGGTGTACGGCGCCGCCAGACGGTACGTCCCCGCCTTCGGCGCGACCAGCAGCGTCCACCTGTCGCCCAGCGCGTCCTCCTCCGTCTCCGTCAGACACCCGTTGACGTTGTCGTACGTCTTCGGCGTCCCCTCGGGACGGTTCTTCGAGGCCTCCGTCTCCTGCGGGGCCTTGAGCTTCTTGCCCTCGGCGTCGACCAGGCTCAGCCACGGCGAGTACGGGATGCGCACCAGGATCCGCCCCGGCTCGCGCACCTCCATCGTCCACTCGCCCTGGTCCGCCCGCGTCACCACGGCGTTCGGCTCGGCCAGCGGCGCCGGGTCGGTCACCCGGAACAGCTGCCAGTTCGCGTCGCCCCACACCTGCGTCAGATACGGCAGCCCGCGCCGCACCAGCGCCCGCTCCCGCTGCCCGCCGTCCCCGTCCGGCTCGTCCTTCGGGACGACCACGTAGTGCACGGCCCAGCGCTGGAGCCACTCGTGGTAGTTCGCGGAGTTGAGCGTGTCGTCGTAGAAGAGCGGGTTGCGCTCCATGTCGGCCTGCCGGTTCCAGCCCCGGGCCAGGTTCACGTACGGCGCGAGGGCGGACGCCTCGCGGTGGGAGCGGGCCGGTACGACCTCGACGCGGCCCTTCTCGGCGCCGACCTGCTGCAGCTCGTTGACGAGCGGCGCCAGCTCACGCGACCAGGACGCGGCCGGCGCGGTGTGCACGATGTCGTCGACCGACTTGAAGCCGATCCAGACGACGAACCCGACGAAGGCCACCACGGCCGCGTACCACTTGCGCGAGCGCGGCACCGTGAACGGCAGCGCGGCGATCAGCGCCACGCCCGCGAAGAGCATCGCCAGCCGCGTGATGTTGGACCCGATCTGCGAGCTGATCAGCCACACCAGCAGCACGGCGAGCCCGTACACCGCGGCCGTGATCCGCACGGTCTTCCAGGTGCGCGGCACGAGGTAGTAGACGAACCCGGAGAACAGCAGCGGCAGGATCGCCGAGCCGAACGACATCGGCTGGGTGCCGGAGAAGGGGAACAGCCACGCCGACACCGCGACGACCGCGGTGGGCGCGAGCCCCAGCGCCCACGCGCCCGGCCGCCGCTTCTGCAGGAACAGCGCCACCGCGACCAGCCCGACGAACAGGCCCGCCACCGGCGAGGCCATCGTCGCCAGCGCGGCGAGCGGACCCGCGACGAGCGCCTTCGCCCACCGCTTGTGCCGCCAGCGGTACGGCCAGCAGAAGACGGCCGCGACCGCGCCGAGCGCGAACATCGTGCCCAGCCCGAACGTGACCCGGCCGGAGATCGCGTTGCACAGGAAGGCGAAGACGCCGGCGAGCGAGGCCCACAGCGGGTTCCTCACCACCCGGCTGCGGATCAGCACCAGGATGAGCAGCCCCGCCGACACCGTCCCGGCGATCATCATCGTCGTACGGACACCGAGCACCGACATCAGATACGGCGACACCACGCTGTACGACACCGGGTGCATACCGCCGTACCAGGCCAGGTTGTACGCCGAGTCGGGATGCCGGCCGACGAACTCGGCCCACGCGTCCTGCGCCGCCAGGTCCCCGCCGCTGTTCGCGAACGTGAAGAACCACACGATGTGCAGGACCCCGGAGAGGGCCGTCACGGACAGCACGGGATGCCGGAGCATCCGCGCGCGCAGCGCCATGAGAGGCGAGCGCCTCCCCGGCTCCGGCGCGCGCTCCCCGGGCGTCCGCTTGCGCGGTCCGTGCTGGTCCGCCGAGGGCTTTTCCGGTGCCTCAGACAGCGGTATTCGCGGGCCGCCACCCGGGCCCGGACCGGTGTCGTCGGCGCGTGTCGGCTCCGCAGTGGCCACCTGAAGGCACTCCCCGTGTCCCGTCTTCTCTTCTCTCGGCCGCGCTCCGTTTACGTCGGCTTCGACCTGTCCTGTTTCGTGACGCTAGCACGCACCCCGCCGGCGGTGGACACCGGCGAGGTGCGGCCGAGACCGCCCGCGCCCGGGGCGGCCGGGGGCGGCCCGGGGGTCAGGAGACGCGCGTCAGCTTCTGCGGGTACCCCGGCTCGACGAGGTCCTTCTGCAGGGCCACGGGGACCTTCACCGCGCCGCTGGTGCCGTCGCCGACGGTGAGCGTGCCGACCTTCGTGCCGGCCGCCGCCGCGTGCGGAACGTCACCCGCGGCGAACGACAGCCTCACCTTCAGCCCCGACCAGCCGACCGCCGTGACGTCCTCGGTGACCACGACCGGCGTACGACCGCCCAGCTGGTCGTCGACGTACCCGACCACGTCACCCTTCTTCACGATCTTCGCCGAGGTCAGCGCGTCCTGCGCGGCGCGCAGCGCGGCCTCGCTGACCTTGTTGGCCGTCGCCAGGATCGACGGCTTGGTCTGGCCGAGGACCGCGCCGACGAGCGTGACCGTCCGGCCGCCGACCTCCTTGCGGGAGGCGAAGAGCAGGTTGCCGCCGGCGGCCGTGGTGGAACCGGTCTTGATGCCGATCGCGCCCATGCGGAACGGCAGCTGGTTGTAGTTGTCGTGGTACTTGCCCGACGGGTCGGTCCAGCTGGCCTTGCTGGTGATGTCCACGAGCGCCGGGATCTTCACGACCTCACGGCCGAGCTTCACCTGGTCCCGGGCCGTGGAGACGGTGGTCTCCTTCAGCCCCGAGGGGTCCGTGTACGTCGTGTGGGTCAGGCCCAGCTCCTTGGCGGCGTCGTTCATCTTCTTGACGAACGCCGCCTCCGAGCCCGCGTCCCAGCGCGCGAGCAGCCGCGCGATGTTGTTGGCGGACGGGATCATGATGGCCGACAGGGCCTGCTTCTCGGTGAGGGTCTGGCCCGCCTTGACGGTGTTCAGCGTCGACTCGCCGTCGTCGCTGTAGCCGCCCTCCTTCTCCGCCAGCGCGTCGATCTCGATCTTCGGGCCTTCCTGCCCCACCTTCAGCGGGTGGTCGCGCAGGATGAGGTACGCGGTCATCGTCTTGGCGACCGAGCCGATCGGCACGGGCTTCTGCTCGCCGAAGCCGTCCATCCTGCCGACGCCGTCGACCTCCAGCCAGCCCTGGCCCTTGTCCGACCACGGCAGGCTCACCTTGCCGCCGTCGAAGGTGTACGCCTCCTGCCCGGTGAGCACGAGGGCGGGCGCGGGCAGCGGGCGCACAGCCTGTACGACCGCAAAGACGATCGCCAGCAGCAGCACCAGCGGCGTCCAGATCTTGACCCGGCGGGCCAGCGTGCGCAGCGGCGTCTGCGGGGGCGGCGGGGTGTTGGTCAGCTCCGCCAGCAGGTCCAGCGGCGGCTTCGGGGGAAGCGGCTGCTGGGTGGTGCGCTCCGGGCCGACCTGGGGGAGGGCGGCGGTGGCGTCGGCGGGGCTCGGGGTCTTGGGGGTCTGCGGGCTCTGCGGGGGCTTCCTGGTGGCCGGCTCATCGAGGGGCTTCAGCGCGACGAACTTGCTGGTGCGCTCGCTGTCCCGCTCGGAGGGGGCCGGCTTGTCCTGCTTGTCCTGCTTGTCGCGCTCACCCGGCTTGCCGACCTTGAGCATGGTGGTCGGCTGGTCGACGGCGGGCTTGGCGGGCTTCGCGGGCTTCGCGGGCGGGCCGAGCTTGAGCATGGTGGTGGGCTGGTCGACGGCGGGCTTGGCGGTGCCCTTGCCGGTGCCCTTGTCGGTGCCCTTGGCTTCGGGGGCGTTGTCCTCGACGTCGTCCTCGGCTTCGCCTTCGGTGCCCGCGGCTTCCGGGGCGGGGGAGTCCGTGCCCTTGCCGTCGGCTTCGGCGGGCGCCTCGCTGTCCTCGCCGGCGTCCTGGTCGTCCTGGTCGCCCTGGTCGTCCTGGCTGTCCTCGGCGGTCTGCGCGTCGTCGGTGTCCTCGGCGGTCTCCGCGCTGTCGGCGCTGTCGGCGCCCTCAGCCGTCTCCGCGTCCTCCGCGTCCTCCGCGCCCTTCTCGCCCTTCCCGTCCGGCGTCGACGTCACCCACTTGGCCACGGCCGCCCGCAGGCGCTCGTCGCGCTCCGCGTTCCCCGAGTCGCCGTCCGTCGGGTCACCGTCGCGGGAGCCGTCCTCGGCCTCGTCCGCGCCGGAGGCACTCGCGGAGTCCGCGTCCTCCGCATCCTCCCCGGCACCGGCCTCCGCCTCGGAGTCCTCCTCGGCGTCCTCGTCGTCGTCCTCGGCGTCACCGGCGCGACCGGAGTCCCCGGCCCCCGCCTCCGCCGTCCGTTCCGTCCGCTCGGGGATCGACAGCACCCGGGTGGCCGTGTCCACGCCCCCGCGGGGGGACCCCGTGGCCGCCTCCTCGCGGGAGAGGGTCAGGCGCGGATCGCCGGAGTCCCCGCGCTCCCCGTCCCGGGCCTCGGGAACCGGAACCGCGCTCCCCGACGTCGGTTCCGCCGACGACTCGCGCTGCTTCGACCTGTCGGGGGACTCGCCCGCCACCGATGCCTCCTCCATGCGCCGCACGCCTTGGCGCGCTACCGAACCCAACCGTGAATCGCCGGCCCGGACACCGTCGTACGACACTGTCCGAACCATGTACCAGTGTCCTGTGTGAGGGCTTGGCTCCTGCGGTAGACGAGAACGACATACCTGCCGGTTCCCTCACAAACAGGTCACGCACCCTCGACAGACCAATGTGAGAGGGGTCACCCTGTCATTCATCCACGCGGGGAGGCATGGATGGGCAGGAGCCGCAGAACACTTCCGGAGGAGCTTCTGCTGCTGGCACTGGACCCGGCCACGGGTACCACTGCACAGCCGCAGTCGCTCGACCTCGGTCTGGCCGGAGCACAGCTAGTGGAGCTGGCGCTGGCCGGACGGATAGCCCCAGACGGGGATCGTATCGCCGTGGTGTCCCCACGGCCGACTGGAGATCCGACACTGGACTGCGCGTTGGAGTTGCTGCGAAGGCGTGGCGCTCCGGTGCGTGCCGTCCACTGGATCGGCGGGCCGCGTCTCGGGCTCCGCCAGACCTACCTCTCGCATCTGGAGCGGTGCGGCATGGTGCATGCCGTGGCGGGCCAGATGTGCGGGGTCTTGCCGACGACGCGCTACCAGGCGACGGACACGGCGATCAGCCGGGAGATCAGGGCCCGGCTGGATTCGGCGATCCGGACCGGCGTACCGCCGGACCCGCGCACCGCCGCGCTCGCCGCGCTGGCCCACGCGGTCGGACTCGGCAAGCACCTGTACCCGGGCAACGAGGGACGCTCGTCCCGCTCCCGGCTCAGGGACCTGATCCGGCACGACCCGATGGGCGGCCTCGTCGCGCACGCCGTGATGGACGTCCAGAACGGTGTGGCGGCCCAGCCGCGCCGCTCTCCGGCAGGCCGCCAGGCCGCCGCCGGGGGCAGGGCGGCGACGGAACCCGCTCGTGGCGTTCCGGTGCAGCCGCACCGCGGATCGATGGCCCGCGCCGTGGCCCACTGAGCCGCAGTCCCACGGCACGGACGGTCCATGGCACGGACGGTCCACCGCACAGCACGACCCTCAGCACAGCCCGGCACGACCCAGCACGACGCACAGACCCGTTCGGGAGCCGCGCGCCGCGCGGGGCGGCACGGCCGTACGTCCGACAGGACACGGCCCGCCGCCCCGCGCGGACGCATGTCCGGGACACCTCAGCCGCATATCCCGGGTTTCCCAGCGGTAGGAAGCACCTTGGTGGCAGTCTGCTCAACAGCAGATACGCATAGTTGCAAGTACAAGCCAGTACACCCGAGTACAGGCATGCAGCCGGAGGTGCACGTCCCGTGGCGTCCAATGTCAATCCCACCGTCAGGCGGCGCCGGCTGGGCCAGGAGCTGCGCAGGCTCCGCGAGCTCAAGGGCATGACGGCCGAAGAGGTCGCCGAGCGGCTGCTCGTGTCCCAGTCGAAGATCAGCCGGCTGGAGAACGGGCGGCGCAGCATCAGCCAGCGCGACGTCCGCGACCTGTGCAACGTGTACGAGGTCGAGGACCAGCGGATCGTCGACTCGCTGATGCAGATGGCCAAGGACTCCCGGCAGCAGGGCTGGTGGCACACCTTCGGCGACATCCCCTACAGCGTCTACATCGGCCTGGAGACGGACGCGGCCAGCCTGCGCGTGTACGACCCGCAGGTGGTCCCCGGCCTGCTCCAGACCCGCCAGTACGCGGAGGCGCTCATCGCGGGCGCGCTGCCGGAGACGGCACCGGCGGACATCGAGAAGCGGGTGCAGGTGCGGATGCGCCGGCAGGAACGAATCACCGCCCCGGAGAACCCGCTGCGGCTGTGGACGGTCCTGGACGAGGCGGCGCTGCGCCGGGTGGTCGGCAACAAGGCGCTGATGCGGGAGCAGTTGGAGCATCTGGTGGAGCAGTCGCAGCTGCCGCACGTCACCGTGCAGGTCATCCCGTTCGAGATGGGCGCGCATCCCGGCCTCAACGGCCAGTACGCGATCCTGGAGTTCCCGGACGCGGCCGACTCCAGCGTCGTCTACATCGAGGGCGTCACCAGCGACCTGTACCTGGAGAAGGCGAACGACGTGCAGAAGTACAGCGTGATGTACGAGCACCTGCGCGCCCAGGCGCTGAACGTGGAGCAGTCCCTGCAGTTCATCCAGAAGATCGCGAAGGAGTACGCCGACGACTGAGGGCGCGGCTGAGGGGACGGCTGAGGAGGCTCCCGTCCGGGTGGCGCCGCACAGTACACCCTTGCCCGGCTCGGATGGAAGTCTCCACTGGAATATGCCATCCAACGAGTGAATAGTCGCTTCGTAGGCCGATGTTGGCGAGTAGCGTCGATCACGCCATCGAGCAACAAGGTTGGCGGAAACCGAGCAACTCACCAGAGGTAACACGGAGCAAAAATGGCAATTCGTCAGGGCGCCACGGACACCTGGACCAAGTCCTCGTACTCCACGGGTAACGGCGCGTGCGTCGAGATCAAGTCGCCGGTGGTCGAGGCCATGGCCGTACGGGACTCCAAGGTCCCCCAGGGTCCCACCCTGTCCTTCCCCGCCGAGGCGTGGAACGTCTTCGTCGCATCGGTCAAGGCGTAGGGGGCGGGTCTGTCTGAGACTCGCCGCTCGCACACAACTGGATAAGCACGACAGAACGAGCCCTCTCGACCAGAATCGCCGTCCTAGCCGAGGGGGCTCATCTGTACTCACCGCACGGCCGCCGTACTGACGGCGTGGCCGCCGTACTCACCGCACGGCCGCGACGGTCACCTCACCGGGAACGCCACGTCGCACACCGGGTCCTCGGGCCCGGCCGCCTCCCAGTCCGCGAAGTAGACCTCCCGGCACGGACCGTCGTACGACAGCCCCCGCGTCCCGATCCACGCCTCCACCGCCTCGAACGCGGCGAGGATCTGCGGGAAGGCGACCTGGCTCTTGCCGATCCGGGTGAAGGCGAGCCGCCGCGCGGGCTCCACGCGCACGGTCGTCTCCCTCGCCCGCCCCTGCCGCTCCGCCCACGCCCGCGCGGCCGCCTCGTCGGCGACCGGCACGCAGGACTCCGCCGGCCCGTCGCTGTCCATGGACACATCGGAGTGGTAGACCACGAACGGCGCCCCGGCGACGCCACCGCACTCCCGCGCCGCCGCCTCCAGCCGGCCCATCGACGCGCCGATCCACGTGGGCAGTTCGTCGGCCAGCACATGCCGCTTCTCGCAGAGCACCACCTGCGCGGGCACGTCGACCGTCTCCACCGCGAACTTCTCGTACATCTCCGCACTCCTGCCTGACAGACGCGCACGGAGGAATGCGGCGAGCGTGCGCTGCGCCGCGAACCGGGCCTCAGCATCCGCCCAGTACGCCGCCAGCCGCTCCGCGCCGAGCGGTTCGGCCGCCGCCAGCACCTCGGCGACGACGGCCAGCGGCATGTCGAGCCGCCGCAGCAGGGCGACCGTACGGGCCCGCTCGATCTGCCCGGCCCGGTAGTAGCGGTAGCCGCTGACCGGGTCGACGTACGCGGGCGCGAGCAGCCCGAGCCGGTCGTACAGCCGCAGGGCCTTCGCCGACAGGCGCGCCCGCGCCGCGAACACGCCGATGGTGAGCAGATCGTCGTCCACGCCCTCATCCTCCGCCACCGGACGCCGATCGCCCGGTGGCAGGGACGCTCCTGCCTGCCCCAGGGGCAAGGTCAAGCGGAGAGCCGGGCCTCCACGGCGGTGACGATCTCGTCCGCGTCGGGCTCGGTCTGCGGCGAGAAGCGGGCCACGACCGACCCGTCCCGGCCGAGGAGGAACTTCTCGAAGTTCCAGCGGATGTCGCCGGTGTGCCCCTCGGCGTCCGGGAAGTCGACCAGGCGGGCGTACAGCGGGTGCCGGTTCTCGCCGTTGACCTCGACCTTCTCGGTCATCGGGAACGTCACGCCGTACGTCGCCGAGCAGAACTCGGCGATCTCCTCCGCGTTGCCCGGCTCCTGCCCGAGGAACTGGTTGCAGGGCACGCCGAGCACGGTGAAGCCACGGCCGGAGTACTGCTCGTGCAGCTTCTCCAGGCCGGCGTACTGCGGGGTCAGACCGCACCTGGAGGCCACGTTCACGATGAGGACGACCTGGCCCGCGTACTGCGCGAGGTCGGCGGAACCGCCGGTCAGGGCGCCGATCTCGACGCCGAGGGGAGAGGAACTGATGTCAGTGGTCATGGGCGGATGCTAACTCCCGGGGGCGGGGCGTTCCCGGGCCGAGCCGTCCGCCGGCGCGTGGGCCGCCCCCTGGGTCGCCCCCTCCGCCCCCTCGGTCGTCCCGTCGACCGCCGTCCCCTCAGCCCCTCCCTCCGCCGCCCCGGTCGTCGTCCCCTCCGCCGCCTCGACGAGGACGTTCCCGGCCGCCGTCCGCGCGTACAGCACCGAGCGGCCCGCCCGCCCCCGCTCCACCAGGCCCGCGTCCAGCAGCACCCGCAGATGCCGGCCGACCGAGCCCAGCCCCTGCCCGGTCAGCGCGACCAGCTGGGTCGTGCTGAGCGGGGTGCGGAGCAGGACCAGCACCCGGGCCCGGCCCGGGCCGAGCAGCGCGGACAGGGCCGCGGACACCGGCGTACGGGCCGGGTCGCCGGCCAGGGCGCCCGCGCACGCGTACACCACCGCGTACCGCGACCGCGACGGCTCCTCCCACGACACCCACCCGGTCTGCGGTGTCACCGGCACCAGCAGCAGCTCCGCGTCGGCCACCTCACGCGGCGGGTACTCGTGCAGGTTGATCTGCCACCGGCTCTCGCCGAGCCACCGCGTCCCCGGCCGCAGCGAGTCCAGTACGGCCGCCCAGCCGGCCCGCCCGGCCTGCGCGGTCCGCGCGACCACATCGGCCTCCAGCACGCGCCGGCGCCGGTCCCAGGTCGGCCGTACCGTCTGCTCCCACACCCACTCCAGCAGCGCCGCCGCCCGCTCGGGCAGGTCGTCCCGCTCCAGTGCGGCGGGCAGCGGGCCGGCCAGGGAGACCCGCACGTGCGCGCGGGCCGCCGCCGGGTCGGCCGCCCGGATCCGGGCGAGCCCGTCGGCGAACGTCTCCCCGTCGCGGGGCGTCGGCGTGAGGAAGTCGGCGATCCAGTCCCGCCCGAGCCCGGCCCGCACGAGCCGCGCGGTGAGCGGATCGGCGGCCAGCAGCGCCAGGTAGCCGGGCCGGTGCAGCCGCAGCCAGTCCTGCTCCCCGGGGTGCGCCCCGGTCCCCGCGTGCAGCAGCTTCAGACAGGCGAAGGTCTCGGCGAGCGGGGAGATCAGGAAGCGGCTGCGGGCGAGCGTCTCGGCGTTGATCTGCCACCAGCCCACAGTGCACCGCCTCTCTGGGGTTTCGCGCCTGTGCGAAACAGTAACGGCCGGAAGAACGTGGCTCCGAGACTCCGGTGCATGCGCAGTTACCGAGAGCTGTTCCGCACCCCGGAGTTCACGCCGTTCTTCGTCTCCGCCGCCGCCCGCACCGCCGCCCAGACGATCAGCGGTCTGGCCCTGGGCACGCTCGTCTACCGGGCCACCGGCTCCCCGCTGCTGTCCGCGGTCAGCATGTTCGGCCCGCAACTGGCGCAGATGCTCGGCGCGACCTTCCTGATGTCGGGTGCCGACCGGCTGCCCCCGCGGTCCACTCTGACCGGCATCCAGCTCGCCACCGCGGCCGGCACGGCCCTGCTCGCGCTGCCCGGTCTGCCGATCGGGGTGGTCTTCGCGGTCGTCTTCGCGGAGGGCCTGATCGCCTCCCTGGGCGGCGGGGTCCGCTGGGGCCTGCTCAACGAGATCCTCACCAAGGAGGGGTATCTGCTGGGCCGGTCGGTGTTCAACATGCTCACCGGCCTGATGCAGGTCGCCGGTTACGCCACCGGCGGCGCCCTGCTGACGTTCCTGTCCCCGCAGGCCTGCCTGCTCCTCGCGGCGGCCCTGTCCGTCGCGTCGGCCCTGGTCACCCGCTTCGGCCTGACCGCCCGCCCGCCGCGCGCCTCGGGCCGCCCGTCGGTCGCCGCGACCTGGCGCACCAACGCCCTCCTGTGGTCCTCGCGCCCCCGCCGCCTGACCCTCCTCGGCCTGTGGGTGCCCAACGGCCTGGTCGTCGGCTGCGAATCCCTCTACGTCTCCTACGACCCCGGCGCCGCGGGCGCGCTGTACGCGAGCGCGGCGCTGGGCATGTTCGTCGGCGACGTGACCGTGGGCCGCCTGGTACCGCCCGGCCGGCGGCCCCGGTTGGGGGTGCCGCTCCTGCTCCTGCTGGCGACGCCGTACCTCTTCTTCGCCCTGGACCCCGGGGTGCCGTTGGCGGCGGCCGCCGCGGCCCTGGCCTCGATCGGCTTCGGCGCGAGCCTCGTCCAGCAGGAACGGCTGGTGGCCCTCACCCCGGACCACCTGGCCGGCCACGTCCTGGGCCTGCAGTCGTCCGGCACGATGACCCTCCAGGGCGTGAGCGCGGCACTGGCGGGCACGGTCGCGCAGGTCACCTCGCCCGGGGTGGCGATGACGGTGATGGCGGCGGCGTCGCTCGCGGTGACGGGCGCGCTGACGTGGGCGGGGAAGGGGGAGGACGAGAGGACCGGTCAGTGCTCCGCTCAGGCGGCGGGGTGGGGTTCCCGCGCCGCTCGCAGCCTGCGGGCGAGCAGGCCGAGCAGCACGGCGTTGACCAGCCCGGACAGTGCCGCCCCGAGGGAGAAGACCAGTGGGCTCAACCAGGCGACCGGGGAGTAGTACGCCACGGGCGACGACACCGCCATCGCGAGGATGCCGAACGGAGCCGTGGTCATGAGCGGCCAGATCCCGGCGAACCCGGGGTCCTGCAGCACGAGTTCGGCGTACAGGAAGAACCCGAGCGCCGCGGCGACCACGGCGAGGTACCCACGAGCGAGCCAGTTGTCCACGGCGGGCGCCAGCAGCCCCCGCACCCCAGCGGGGGCCGTGATGTGCGGGAGGGGCGCACGCGCGCCGGTCGATGCGGCGGTCGCGGTCCTCCTCGTGACGAGGGCGCCGAGCACGGCGGCGTTCACCAGGGCGCACAGGAGGAGCCACAGGCTGAAGACCACGACCGCCGCCACGTCGGCCGCCCCCTCGATCCCGGCGCCGGGGTCGAGAGGGAGGAACACGCCCAGGAAGGACAGTGGCGCGGTCAGCAGCAGAGGGCCCCCGGCGAAGGGGCTCTCCGGAAAGAGGAACATGACTGCGAAAGCGACGGCGAACACCGCGAGATAGCCCCGGGCGAGCCAGTTGCCCGATGCGAGCGCAACAAGTCGGCGCAGGCGCGGGAGGCGGCGGGGGCTGTGGGACGCATTCGGCATCGGTGGTTCCTCGGTTCGGTCCGTTGGTGATCTCCACGGTGGACCACGGGCCGCGCCCAGACATGAGTACGGCTACTCAACGGCGGTCCGGGGGCGGGTAGGCACGTGGGTGGAGTCCCGCCTGGCCCGCCGGGCCGGTTGATCGGATCCGACCCGACCCGTCGGAGTCAGACCGCCGACGCGGAGTCCCGCCGCCCCACCCGCTCCCACGCCAGCCACAAGGCTCGGGCGAGGGCCCACAGCAACAGGCCGGCGACGAGCGGGGCGCCGAGCATGATGACGAAACCGGCGCCGATGTTGGCGCCGATGACACCGGCCGTCAGGAGGCGCCAGCCGACGCCCGCGAGAACCCCCGCAACGGTCAGCGGGGCGAGCACCCCCCACCACCGGTGGTCGAAGGCGCCGCGCAGGGACGCCAGGACGAGCAGTGCCGCACCGGCGACGGCGAGGACGAGCGCGACACCCCCGAGGGCGGCTGCCGTGCCGTCGGAGATGTCCGGAGGCTGAAAGGCGTAATCCAGCTCAGACGACGGCAGTCCCTGCGCGTTCTGCTGCCCCATCAGGCCCCATACGGCGACGGGAGCGCCGACGACGAGCAGGACGGCGGCGACGAAGGTCAGGTGCGTGAGATGTGTTCCCCGTTTTCCCATACGTCCAGAGTGGGGGCGACAAGGTGCCGCCCGCATGAGCACGCGTACTCATCTGCGGCATATTGAACACGTTCAAAAAACCTGCCAGGATGCCGCCCATGACTCCCTGGAGAGCGGGGACGGCGGCGAAGAGGCGAGCCGTCCTGCTCGCGGCCTGCGTCCTCCCCCTGACCGCCTGCAACCCGCACCAATACGACGAGGTCCCGGCCGTCCACGACGCCCGCCCCACCGAACTGCCGGGCACCTGGCTGGGTTACGACCACACGACGGTCACCCTCACCCCCGACGGCAAGGCCACGATCAGCCTCCTGGACGGCCAGGAATTCGACTTCGACGAGGGTTGGCGCGTATCGGGCACAGGAACCTGGAAACTGACGACCCACCGCACCGGCTGGAACGACGGCCAGCACGTGAAGCTGACCCTGACGACCCGCACGGAGTCGACAACCCGCCCGGAGCCGACGCCGCGCACCGCCCCCGCCCCCAGCACCTACACCTGGACGTTCGAACTGAGACGCCCGGAAAAGAAGGCACTCCAGCTGTACTTCTTCTTCGGCGACCCGGACTCACGCAGCACGTACGTACTGGAACGGCAGGGAACGGACGCCTAGGCGTCGAAGGGGGAAAGGAATGCTCCTATTCCTGGCGATAGGTCTCATGCTGTTCAGCCTGGTCATCTGGTGGGCCGTGCTGGGACTGCATGCGCTGCTGCTCGGCCGGATGCCCGGCCGGCGGCTTGCCCGGCTGGTGAGGCACCCCAGACTGTGGGGTGCCGGCGCCCTGCTCATGCTGATGGGCGGCAATATCTCACCGTCCCTGTGCGTGGTCGGCGTCGGCCTGGTCGCCCTGGGGCACGTACGGGCACGCGCATGACGAGGCGCAGAGTACGACGCATGCTGGTGGGCGGCACGGAGTACGCCTGGTGCTTCGGGCACCGGCACGACCGGCTGCGGGGCTACGCCGGATGCAGCACCACGCTGACGCTGTGGCGTGCCGGGGACCGGTCCTGCCTGCGTCTGGTGTTCCGTCCGTCCCCCGACCGCGCCATAGCCGACGGCTACTTCGACGAGGGCGCGGTGGTCCGCCTGACAGACCGGGCATACCTGAACCTCCACGAGCCGGGCAGCGTACGGTCGCTGCTCGACGAGGCCGTGGCCCGCGGACTGCTTCCCACGAGCGGCCTGGTGGAGACGGACGGCTGGCCGCTTTTCGACGCGGTGAGACCACAAGGCCGGTCCGAGACCCCTTAGCCGGGGAGAGGTCAAAGGCCCCGGACCATGATCGGTCCGAGGCCTCGTCGGTGGTGCCCTCGGCAGGATTCGAACCTGCGAAACCGCTTTAGGAGAGAGGCTGGGTGACCTGCGGGCTGAGCTGCGGCTTCGCTGGCCGAGGAAGCGGGCGGCTACGCGACTGCGGGGCACCCGTGTTGACCGTGGCTGACCCCTGCATCTGGCACGGTTGTGGCACGAACCTCAGCCGACGACAGTCAGCCACGACGGCGGGTGGGACGACCAATCAGGCGCGCGTATGTCTCGCTGCACCCCCGGTGCCGACGCCGTCCACCAGAGCAAGCCACGACGGTCGGAACATTATGACGGCGCCTGAGCCTTCAGCTTGGGAAATTGAGGTGATTCAAGGACTCGCTGCGGGACTGACTTGGGGAGGATGGCTATCGACGCCTGCACTGAGGTGATCGAGCGCGACGACGGCCGCCTGGTCCTGGTCGCCGAGGACGGCCGCCGCCTGGAGCCGGTGGACGAGGTGATCGTGCTGACCGGCTTGCGCCCCGACCTCTCGTTCCACTCGGAGATCCGCTTCGGCCTGGACGAACGCCTTCAGGCGCCGACCGCGCTCGCTCCGCTGATCAACCCGAACCAGCGCTCCTGCGGCACCGTCTACCCGCACGGCCACCAGGAGCTGGCCTATCCGGAACAGGGGGCCTACCTGGTCGGCATGAAGCCCTACGGCCGAGCCCCTACGTTCCTCGCGATGACCGGCTATGAGCAGGTCCGCTCAGTCGTGGCCGCCCTCGCCGGCGACCTCGAGTCCGCCAACCGCGTCGAACTCATCCTCCCAGAAACCGGGCGGGGTGCGCGGCGGAGCGGGCCTGTTCGACGCCCCGAGGCAGCCCAGACGGGCGGCGGATGCTGCGCCCCGGCAGCCCAACTGATCCAGCTCGGGGCCGGTACACCTGCCGAAGAAGCGGCGGCGGGCGGCTGCTGCTGATCGTGACCAGTCTCAACACCCGGAGACTCGGGGCCGCGACCGGATCGGGGAATCGGTTGCGGCCCCGTGCTGCCTCAGGTCCGTGCTGAGCTAGCCGAGCCTATTGGAACTACCTGCGCAAGAGCTCGTGCAGAAGGGCGACGACGGCAACGGCCGTACCAAGGGCCGCCCCTAGTGCCGGGTGCTCCAAAACCACATAGACCGTGAAGGCCGCGACGAGCATGAGCAGGAGGGTTCGGGTGCTGGTCTTGTTCATCTGGCCTCTCCATGTAGGTCATTCACTTGGAGTCATCGTCAGCACCCGCGGGACGCCCATTACAGGTTTTTACGGCCCCACGTGATCTTTTACAGCTCCTGACAGATCATGACGCCCGGTGACATCATGGGCAGGTCACACGTGGGAGACGACTAGGGGGATCGCGTGCCACAGTGGCTCAGGCCAAAGCTTCCCGAAGGACCCCTTCGGAACCTCAACCGCGAACTCCATGTGCTGCATGGCAAGGCGGGATACCCCTCGGCCCGGAAGCTCTACCTGGCCGTGGACAAGGTCGTCAGCCATACCAACATCCACCACGCCTTCATCAAGCCCGCTCTGCCCTCGTGGGGAGTGGTCGAGGTGATCGTTGAGCAGTTGGCTCTCCAGGCTCGCCCGCGCCTTGCGGCTGAGGCAGAGGTCAACCGCTTCAAGGCTCTGTGGGACGAGGCGCATGTCTGGGTTGCGGCCTCACCAAAAGTTGGCGAGCCGGTGGCACCACCAGTGAGCCTGCAGGCGTCCGATTCCGGGACGGTTCGCTCGACATCCCTCCCCGGTGCGCTTCTCAACCGGAACCGGTTGATTTACGAGGCCATCGTCGACCTCCATAGGGCGGGGAAGCCTGTGGGTGTACCTCAAGTCGCCGCAGAGCTCGACAGGCGAGGACAGCTCGAATTCTGTGGTGGTGAAGACTACTTGTTCGAGTGTGTGAAGGTCTCCACCAAGGGCGCATACGACGCGGGGATGAATATCTCGGACTTCGCTGCCCTGAATGCGCGTAAGGTGCATCTTGCGGCCAAAGCGCGAGAAGAGCTGCTGATCTCGGTGTTCCAGCACGGCTCGGACGCTGAGCGAGTGCGCGAAGCTTTGGTCCGGGTTACGGAGCTACATCCACACTGGGGCCGCCAACAGGGTGGGAACGGCACTTTGGCATGACTCCGCTTTCGGGCGGCCGCGTCGCCAACCCGCTGCAGCACGAAAGCAGTTCGGCCCGCGCAGCAACGACTGAGCCCGTGCCGGTTCCCAGTCTGGCCTCGAAGCGGACATGGAGACGCTGGGTGACCTCGGCCGACAGCAAAAGTGATGGTTCGAGGGCAGCCTGAACCGGCAAGATGTGTGTATGTCGGACGACTGGCCCCCACCTGGGCACTCCTTCTATTACCGCATGGATACCCACCTAGATGGTGGGCCGTCCTTCAGCATGGACGTTGCGCTTCCGAGTGCCAGACCAACGGCTGACATCTCCACCTTTAGATTGGGTCGCCATGGCGGGCCGAACGAATCAGACCTCGCGTTCCGCGAGCGTCTTTACAGCCTGATCGGAGCCATCGTGGTGGCCGGGGGCCACGTAGAGGCGGCCATGAAGCGTCTCATCTTGCTTCTCAAGGGGGACGAAGGTGGTTTCTCGGTGGTCGACAAGACCTGGACGGACCTGCACAAGCTGCTGGTGACGCAATCGCGCCGAAGCATTCCACAGGCCGCTGCGCTGGCAGAGGTCCTCAAGTGGGGCGACGACCACGAGCTCAAGCGACGCCGTGACGATGCCGTTCATGCGTCGTGGTGGAACTGGGACGGCGTGGGCGTGATCAGGTCGCGATTCTTTCGGAAGCAGGACGGCGCCAGCATCGTGGGCTCCTTCGAAGGCTTGGAGGAGGACGCACGGTTGCTCTTCGAGTACGCCCAGAAGCTCGATGTGCTCCTCGGGGCGGATTGGCCTCAAGCGAGACTCCCGCGACAAAGCTCCTGATCGAGTGCCAAGGTCGGCGGAGCGGCTTTGGGCTGGAGCTGCTTTGGCGCGAGTGATCATGGCCCCGTAAGCTTCCGGCGCGTCGGGCAGTCTGTGGACCTGCCCGGTAAAACACGACGTTGGGGCCGTGATTTTCGAGGCTCGCGCCAAAGTGGCTGCCTAAAGCCGTGAAGCCGACCGCCCAAGCCACGACGTACCCCTTCTCTGGCATCAGGCGACTGATTGCCGTGAGCGCGGCACGGGTGCCGGCCGGGCTGGAGTGGGACGGAGGCAGGAGCGCAGGCGGGCCGGGGGCCGGGCCGCGCGCGGTGAGCGGAGCGAGCCGCCGCGAACCCGTAGAGAAAGTTGTAACTCAGTCTGTGCGGTGGGGCTTGAAGCTGTGTGCAGCGCGGAACCAGTCGGTGATGCGGCTGCATATCCTGCCCCCCTTCGGGGCCGGGACGGTGGCCGACGTGACGACTGCTCGTGTGCGAAGTTGGCGTGGCAAGCTCCTGGCGGCCGGCGTCGGTGAGCCGTCGGTCGTCAAGGCGTACCAGTTGCTGCGGGCTCTGATGAACACGGCCGTGGACGACGAGCTGATCCGGCGCAACCCGTGCCGCATCAAGGGTGCGGACCGTTACGACGTGCCCGAGCGGCCGGTCCTCACGGTCGCGGAGGTCTTCGCCGTCGCCGACTCCATTGCGCCGCGCTACCGGCTGCTCGTGCTCCTGGCGGCCTTCACCACCCTGCGGTTCGGGGAGCTGGCGGCCCTCCGGCGCCGGGACATCGACCTGGACGGGCTGACGGTCACCGTGCGCCGCGCTCAGGCCGAGCTGCAGGACGGCCGGCTCTTCGACAAGGCGCCAAATCCGCGGCCGGGGTGCGCTCCGTCTCCTTCCCGGCCGAACTCCTCGACGCGGTCACGCACCACCTGGAGCACTTCGCCGCTCCCGGCAGTGACGGACACGTCTTCATCGGCCCCCAGGGCGGACAACTGCGGCGAAGCAACTTCCGGGACGACTGGGTCAAGGCCCGGAAGGCCGCGGGCGTCACGGCCGAGCTGCACTTCCACGATCTTCGGCACACGGGCAACACGCTGGCCTCCACGGCAGGGGCCAGCACGCGGGAGCGGATGACCCGCATGGGCCACAGCAGCTCACGGGCCGCGCTGATCTACCAGCACATGACCAGCGACCGTGACCGGGCCATCGCCGACCGGCTCGGGGCCATGATCCGGGGCGGTGGGGGAGCGGCCTCCGGCTAGGGGATGTGGACACTAGTGGCACGCGTGTGGCACGACCGCTGAAACGACGAAGGGCCGGCCTGGGAGGAAACCCCTCCTGAGCTGGCCCTTCTGCCTGTGCCCCCGGCAGGATTCGAACCTGCGACACCCGCTTTAGGAGAGCGGTGCTCTATCCCCTGAGCTACGAAGGCGTGGCCGGCAGCCGGGTGCCCGGCTGACTTAGGACAGGGTAGCGGATGCGTCCGGGCGGGGGATGGAGCGAGGTGGCCTCGTCGGGGCTCTACTCGGAGGCCTCCGTCGGCAGGGGGTCCGCCACGAACGTTCCCAGGCCGACCTCGCCGCGTGTCCAGCCCTGCTCCCGTACGTGCCGCATGGCCTTCGCCGCCGTGGCGTTCACCACGCCGAACTCCTGGGCGATCTCCAAGGTGGACGGCACGCGGCTGCCGGGTGGATACGTGCCGCTCTTGATGCGCCGGATGATCTCCGCTGCGATCTGTCGCCAGAGCGGGCGGGTGCGGTCGAGATCTATGGCGCCAGCGTGGGTGACCACGGACTTCCGCGCATCCGTAGTTATCCACGGTTATCCACGCTATCTTGGAGCGGACACACAGCGGCCCCGGGAGGAAGCGGCTACTTCCTGGCCGGGGCCTCAGCCGACTGAGTAGGAGTCGACCTATGCGCAGCCTAGTGGCCGCGGTTCTGCAGTTACTGTTCCCTGCCCGAGGGGCCCATCGGAGCCTCTCCGTAGCAGTGCCCTCGGGGGCGGTTGACCTTGGCTGCCCGCCCCCGCGCCCCGCGCGGCCCCCTGTCGAGGTCGTGTTCGTCGACGGGCTTCCGCTGGTCCGGCCCTATGTCCTCCTCGCCGAATGGGGGGTGGTCGTGTGAGTTCCCGGTCGAGGCCCCGGAGCATCGGTGTGGACCCCGCCACCGGGAAGGAGGCCTTCGTCGTCGCCGAACCCGGTGGGTTTCTCGAGGGGCTGGCCGATCGGCATGTCCTCGAGACCGCCGCCGTGCTCGTGGCCGTCGTGGGGTCCGTACTGGAGGACGGGAGGGCCTGCGATGTCGAACTGGCCGCCTTTGTGCGGCCGTTGCACGCCGCCCTTGAGGAGTGTGTCGGTGTGATGGCCGAGTGGGGCTGAGAGGGGGTGGGTCGGCGGGTGCTCCTGGGCGTCAGGTCAGGCGTACCCGCGTGAAGCGGGACGCCGTGTGCAGGTCCTGTTCGATCGCGCGTGCCGTGGTGAGGAGTTCCGGGAGGAGGGTCCGCTCGCACTCCTCCCGGGTGCGGCGGGCCGCGTGGGTGGCCGTCGTCAGGGCCGCGATCGCCGTGCCGCTCGTGTCGTGCACGGGGACCGAGAGCGTCCGCAGACCCGCTTCCAGTTCCGCGTCCTCGACGGCGTGGGGGAGGGCCGCGCGCAGGACGCGGCCCGCCGACGTTTCCGTGGAGGGGAGTGGGTGGCGCAAGGGGAGGTCCGCGCTCATCACTCTGTGGTGCGTGGCGCGGGCCACGTACACGATCTCGCCGGACCTGGGGGTGTCGACCGCCAGCGCCGTGGATTCCTGGATGCGGGCCGTCAGGTCGTTCAGGTGCGGCGTGGCGATCTCCGGGAGTGTGGTGCGCGAGAGGGGCGGGAAGCCCAGGGCGAGGACACGGGGGGTCAGGGAGAACGCGGCGGCCTCCTGGGACACCAGACCCATGTGCTCGTAAGTGATGAGGGCTCGGCGGGCCGTGGCCCGGGCCAGGCCCGTCGCCTTCGCCACCTCCGTCAGGGTCAGCCGGCCTCTGCCCTCGCCGAACGCCGTCAGGACCGTCAGACCCCGGGCCAGGGACTCGATGAAACCGCGGCCCAGTGCGTGCTTCGTCGCCGCCGCCCAGGTGGCCAGGGGAGCGTGGGGTGGGGGCGGGGTCGGCGCGGGCGGTGTGCGCAGGTCCTCCTCCATCGCCGTCACCGCCTCCCGCAGGCGTGGGAGGAGGGTCGTCGTCAGGTCGTCCGCCGCGTGGCGGCTCGTGTGGCTGACCACGCTCGCCACGCACGCCACGCGGCCGGTCCCGGGGTCCCGGACGGGGGCCGAGATCGCCACCAGGCCCGGTTCGATCAGCTGGTCGTCGAGGGCCCAGCCGTCCCGCGCCGCCTGCCGGGTGCGGCGGACGAAGTCATCGTCGGCGTGCGGGCGTTCGCGCGGGGGTACGGCGGGGAAGCCGTGGTCCCGCGGGTCCGCGGACCGGCGTGCCCGCCAGCGGTGCCAGTCGGTGTCCGTCCATTCCGTCGCGAACAGCGGGCCCGGCGCGGTGCGTTCGGCCGGCAGCAGGTCGCCGATGCTGAAGCTGAGGGAGAGGGCGCGGCGGCGGGTCGCCTGGTGGATGAAGCGGATGCCGTCGCGGTCGGCCACCGCCAGCGACACCGACTCGTCCAGCTCGTCGGCCAGCGCGTCGGCCCGGGCCGACAGCAGCGCGGGCAGGCGGAGGGCGGCCAGGTAGGCGTTGCCCAGTTCCATCACCCGGGGGGTCAGGGTCACGTCTCGGCCGTCTACGCGGACGTAGCCCATGCGCGCGAGCGTCGCCGTGATCCGGTCGACCGTGGAGCGGGCCAGGCCGGTCGCCCGTTCCAGCGCGCTCGGGCTGAGCGTGCCGCCCGCCTCCGTCAG
Organism: Streptomyces griseosporeus; assembly: GCF_014656055.1. Taxonomy (GTDB): domain Bacteria; phylum Actinomycetota; class Actinomycetes; order Streptomycetales; family Streptomycetaceae; genus Streptomyces; species Streptomyces griseosporeus. The sequence goes on along the minus strand of NZ_BNBR01000006.1, from coordinate 260,061 downwards.
CTCCCGCAGTACGGCCACTCCGCGGATCAGCGGAGTCACCGCCTCGTCCGGTACGGCGGACGGCGCGCTCGGCGCCGTCGCCTGGGCGGGCTCCGTCGGGGTCTTCGCGGGCATAGGGATCGGCTCTCCGGTGGGGCAGCCCGGCGTGCTCCTGTCGACGGGCGGTGCGTCCTACCGTAATCCGACAGGCGTCGGTGACCCGACGGTCGGCCCGACGGTCCCTGCCTACCCCCGCGTCACCCGCACCCGGTACGTCCCCGACACGTCCGCCGACGCCACCTCGACGCTGATCTTGCGGGCCGGGTCCTTGAAGGTCTCGCCGGGTGTGAAGGTGGCGTCGGAGAGTTCCGCGTGGACGTTCGGGCTGCGGGTGCAGCCCCCGCTGTCCTCGCGGGAGTCGAAGACGGTGACCGGGCCCATGCCCGTGTCGATGTCCGCGTCGACCCGGTACACGAGGACGCCCGGCCGGCACACCGCCTCGTCGTTGCCCTCGCGGGTGCGCAGTTCGAGGGCGTAGCCGGTACGGGCGTCCAGTGGGACGAAGACCAGCTTGCGGCCGCCCGGGCGGGCGAGCGGGGTGAGGGTGAACTCGGCCGTGCCGGTGCCCGAGGCGCAGCTGATCTGGCCGGCGTCCAGCCAGCCCAGCTTCCACTTGTGCCAGCCGAGCAGGTCGTTGTTGGCCCCCCAGTCCTCGCTCATGATGTCCCAGTGGCCGACGGCGCCCCCGCCCTCCTGGGTGTAGAGGTCGGGCAGGCCGAAGACATGGCCGTTCTCGTGCGGCAGCACCCGGTAGCCGGTGCGGTCGTAGGTGCCGGAGCCGTCGTCCTGCCGGGAGTAGACGAAGGAGGCGTTCGCCACGGGGACCCCGTCGGCGACCGGCGCGTCGGCGTTGCCCGCGAACGTCACCGACAGGACCGTGTCCAGCGCGGACGGGCCCGCGTTCGGGGTGACGAGCACGTTCAGCAGGTCGTAGTCCCGGAAGTCCACCTTCGCGTCCGCCGCCGCGATGATGTCCTGCACCAGCTCGCGGTAGCCCGGGTCGAAGGGGGCGCCGCGGTCTATGCCGTAGTCCAGGAACGCCTTCGGCATGCGCAGCCAGTCCTGGATGGGGGTCGAGGGGCGGTAGTCGAGGCGGCCGTAGGAGCTGGTGCGGAACCACTTGCGGGTCTGCGGGAAGAACTCGTGGAACCGGTCCATCGCCTTCCCCTGGCCCGGCGCGTCCGGGAAGTCGACCATCACCGTCAGGGCGCGCACGGTGCCGGTGGAGCGGGCGTAGCCGCCGGGGGTGGGGATGCCCTCCGACATCTGCACCGCCGGGTGGCCGTTGATCAGGCAGGGTCCGAGCGTCGAGGAACGGTCGAGCGCGGCGACCGGGCCCGCCCCGGCGGCCGTGCCGCCCGGCGCCAGATGCCCGGTTCCGGCCGAGGTGCTGACCGCCAGGGTCAGCGCGGACACGGAGGCGAGGGCGGCCACACGGCGCGGGCGTATCCGACGGCGGTTCCGGGATCGCTCAGGCTGCGGCTGCATGCAGGACCTTTCGCTCCAGGCAGCCGCCGGTCCCCGGCTGCACCCTTGCGATCACCCTCGGGGGGAGGACCTGCGGGCGCGCGCTGGCCTGGGCCGATCGTGGGTTTCCGGTGAGTAGCGGGGTGGCCCGACCACGGAGGAGGCGAGTCTGTGACTCAGGTCACAGGAAGAAAGTCGGCGGCGGGGAAATAACCGGGGATCCGTTCCCCGTTTAGCCCTGTGTCCGCGCGAAACGGGGAACCCGTCCCCGGATAGCCGGCACCAGACGAGACGACGCCAAGGAGTACGCCGTGCAGACCGCCCTTCCCGTTCAGCGCAAGGCGACCCGGCCCCGCGCCGACGCCCTGCGCAACCGGGAGCGGATCGTCACCGCCGCCCGGGAGATGTTCGTCGAGCACGGCCCGGACGTGCCGCTCGACGAGATCGCCCGCCGGGCCGGCGTCGGCAACGCCACGGTCTACCGCAACTTCCCCGACCGCGACGCCCTCGTCCGCGAGGTCGTCTGCTCCGTCATGGACCGCACGACCGCCGCCGCCGAGGCCGCGCTCGCGGAGACGGGGGACGCCTTCGAGGCCCTGGAGCGCTTCGTGCACGCCACCGCCGACGAGCGGATCAGCGCGCTGTGCCCGATGATCCAGAGCACCTTCGACCAGCACCACCCGGACCTGGAGGCGTCCCGCCTGCGGTGCGAGCAGCTGGTCGTGGCGCTGATGGACCGCGCCAAGGCGGCCGGGCAGCTCCGGCCCGACGTGGGCGTCGGCGACGTCATGATCGCCATCGCCCAGCTCAGCAGGCCCCCGGCGGGCACGCCGTGCTTCCGCGTCGACGACTTCGTCCACCGCCATCTGCAGCTGTTCCTCGACGGGCTGCGGGCCCCCGCCCGCTCCGCCCTGCCGGGTACGGCCCTGACCATGGAGGACCTGCGCAAGGCCTGAACGATCAGCCCTGACCGATGAGTCCGGGGCTCCGCCGCAGTCCTACTGCCTACGACCGACCGGTCTCCCTTCACCGGCCGTCGCCCGCGTGACACGCACGTACGACCGCCGTCCCCTTACGACACCTTTTTTCCGTCACAGAGTCCCGAAGTGGGTACCCCCATGTCTCAAGCAGCCTCCAAGGCTCCCGGCGCACCGGCCGCATCCGGTTCCGGTGACCCCAACCGCTGGAAGGCGCTCGCGTTCATCGCGCTCGCCCAGCTGATGGTCGTCCTCGACGCCACCATCGTGAACATCGCCCTGCCCTCCGCCCAGCAGGACCTCGGCATATCCGACGGCAACCGGCAGTGGGTCGTCACGGCCTACGCCCTCGCCTTCGGTGGCCTGCTGCTCTTCGGTGGGCGCATCGCCGACCTGTGGGGCCGCAAGCGGGCCTTCGTCACCGGCCTGGCGGGCTTCGCCTTCGCCTCCGCGCTCGGCGGTGCCGCCGCCAACGAGGCGATGATGTTCGGTGCCCGCGCCCTGCAGGGCGTGTTCGGCGCGCTGCTCGCACCGGCCGCGCTGTCGCTGCTGGCCGTCATGTTCACCGACGCCAAGGAGCGCGCCAAGGCGTTCGGCATCTACGGTGCCATCGCCGGTGGCGGCGGCGCCGTCGGCCTGATCCTCGGCGGCTTCCTCACCGAGTACCTGGACTGGCGCTGGACGTTCTTCGTGAACATCCCGTTCGCCATCGTCGCCGCGCTGGGCGCGTACTTCGTCATCCGTGAGCCGGAGGGCGGCCGCAACCGCAACCCGCTCGACATCCCCGGCGTGCTGCTGTCCACCCTCGGTCTGGTCTCCCTGGTCTACGGCTTCACCCGCGCCGAGTCCGAGGGCTGGAGCGACTCCCTGACGATCGGCATGTTCGTCGCCTCCGGCGTCCTGCTGCTCGCCTTCGTCCTGGTCGAGGCCAAGGTCAAGACCCCGCTGCTGCCGCTGCGCGTGGTCACCGAGCGCAACCGCGGCGGTGTCTACCTCTCGCTGGGCCTCGCCATCATCGCGATGTTCGGCCTGTTCCTCTTCCTGACCTACTACCTCCAGGTCGTGAAGGGCTACTCGCCGGTCAAGACCGGCTTCGCCTTCCTGCCGATGATCGCGGGCATGATCACGGGCTCGACCCAGATCGGCACCCGGCTGATGACGCGGGTCGCGCCCCGGCTGCTGATGGGCCCGGGCTTCCTGGTCGCCGCACTCGGCATGCTGCTGCTGACCCAGCTGGAGATCGGTTCCTCCTACGCCACCCTGCTGCTGCCGGCGATGGTCCTGCTCGGCCTCGGCATGGGCACGGCGTTCATGCCGGCGATGTCCCTGGCCACGCTGGGCGTGCAGCCCCGGGACGCCGGTGTCGCCTCCGCGATGGTCAACACCTCGCAGCAGGTCGGCGGCGCCATCGGTACGGCCCTGCTGAACACGATCGCCGCGTCCGCGACGACGTCGTACATCAAGGACCACATCGCCTCCGCCGGGTCCCGGCCGCAGCAGCAGCTGGTCCAGCTGGAGGGCATGGTGCACGGCTACACCAGCGCCATCTGGTTCGCCGTGGGCATCCTGGTCGCGGCCGCCGCGATCGCCGTCACCCTCATCAACGCCGGCCGCCCGAACATGGGCACCGTGGCCGGCTCCGGCCAGGGCGAGGGCGCCGAGGACGAGGTGCCGGTGCCGGTGGTCGCCCACTGACGGCGCCCCTCCGGGCACCTCGGAGGCTGTCCGGCCGTACCCCTTCGGTTCGTCCGTGCGTACGGGGAAGGGGACGCCTCGTACGCACGGTCCCGGGATCGCAGGCGCGGTCCCGGGGCCTGCCCCGGCTCCGCTGAGTGAGCGGCTCAGCGGAGCCAGGGCAGGTCCGCACCCGCTTCGTCGGGCTGCAGGCCCTCGGCGACGATCTGCATGATCTCGCCGAGGGCCTTCTGCTGTTCGGAGCTGAGCCGGTCGAACATCGCCTGCCGTACGGCGCTCACATGGCCGGGCGCGGTGCGGCGCAGCACCTCGTAGCCCTCGTCGGTCAGCACCGCGAACTGGCCCCGCTTGTCGGACGGGCAGTCCTCGCGGCGCACCCAGCCGTTCTTCTCCAGGCGGGCGATCGCGTGGGAGAGCCGGGACCGGGTGATCTTCGCCTGCATGGCCAGCTCGGTCATCCGCAGCCGGCGGCGCGGTGCCTCGGCGAGCCCGACGAGCAGGCCGTAGTAGATGTGCGGCATGCCGGCGTCCCGCTGGAGCTGGCGGTCGAGGTGGTCCTCCATGAGGGTGGTGGCGTGCAGGTAGGCGCGCCAGACGCGCTGCTCCTCGTCGGTCAGCCAGCGCGGTTGGTCGGGTGCCGTGTTCATGCACTCCACTCTACGAGAAGCATTCTTGAACTTTAAACAAACGGGGCGTAGGGTGAGGGCTGTAGTTGTTTTAGATTTCAAGCAGTCTTGGATTCCAAGCGGTCCGAAGCAGTCCGAGGCAGTCCGAGCAGTCCGGAGGGAGTCGCCGTCATGACCGTCACCGAGGACCACCGCACGGTGCCGGAGCGCATGCCCGCGCTCTATCTCAGCCACGGCGCGCCGCCCCTCGCGGACGACCCCGTCTGGCCCGGCCAGCTCGCCGCCTGGGCAGCCCGGCTGCCCCGCCCCAAGGCCGTCCTCATGGTCTCCGCCCACTGGGAGGAGGCCCCGCTCGCGCTCGGCGCGGTGGTGACCGTGCCGCTGGTCTACGACTTCTGGGGCTTCCCCGAGCACTACTACCGGGTCCGCTACCCCGCCCCCGGCGCCCCCGCGCTCGCCGAGTCCGTGCGCAAGCTGCTGCGCGCCCCCGGCACACCCGTCCAGGACATCCCGGACCGCGGGCTCGACCACGGGGCGTACGTACCGCTGGTCGAGATGTTCCCCGAGGCCGACATCCCCGTCCTCCAGGTCTCCATGCCCACCCTCGACCCCGTCCGGCTCATGGAGATCGGCCGCCGCCTCGCGCCCCTGCGCGACGAGGGCGTGCTGATCGTCGGCTCCGGCTTCTTCACCCACAACCTCGCCGCACTGCGGCACGCGGGCGGGGTGCCGGGCTGGTCCGCCGAGTTCGACGACTGGGGGCGGCGGGCGCTGGAGGGCGCCGACGTCGACGCGCTGCTCGACTTCACCCACAAGTCGCCGGCGGGGCGGCTCGCCCATCCCCGTACCGAGCACTTCGCACCGCTCTTCGTGACGATGGGCGCGGCGGACGCGGCCGGCGAGCTGGGGGAGCGGAAGTCCGTGCGGTCCGTGATCGACGGGTTCTGGATGGGGCTGGCCAAGCGGTCGGTGCAGTTCGGCTGAGGCGGGCCCGCGGGGGTGGGGGCGGGGGCGGGTGCCGAGTTCGGTGTCGGGTGCGGTGCCGGGTGCGGTGTCAGGGTGCGGTTGAGCGCCTAGAGGTCCTTCTCGTACCAGGACACGTCCCAGTACCGGTCGAACTTGCGGCCCACCTCGCGGTACGTGCCTACGTAGCGGAAGCCGAAGCGCTCGTGCAGGCGGGCGCTGGCCTCGTTCGGCTGGGCGATGCCCGCGTAGGCGCGGTGCACGTCCTCCCCGGCCAGGGCCTCGAAGAGGGCCTTGTACAGCAGCGTGCCGATGCCGCGGCGGCCGGCGTCCGGGCGGAGGTAGACGGAGACCTCCACCGAGGTCGCGTACGCGGGCTTGGCGCGGAACGGGCTGGACGTGGCGTACCCGAGGATCTCCTGTGACTCCTGTGAGTTCCCTGTGGGAGCCGCCTGCGTGGCAACCATCAGGCGGTACGGGCCGTCTTCCGGGTGGGAGAGCAGCCAAGGGCGGCGCTCTTCCGGGGAGAAGGCGGCGGTGTCGAATGTGATGGCCGTCTCACGTACGTAGTGGTTGTAGATGTCCGTGAGGGCCTCCAGGTCACTCTCGACCCCCGGCCTGACCTGCACCTCTGCGGAATCCCTGGGCATCACGCCTCCTCGTGTGGCCGGACAGGGTACTGCATGATCAGAAAAATCGGGGGGCGGGTTGGGAATTCTGTCCGGATTCCAGTCGTTGTTTCCATCGGATGCAGGGCACCCGAGGAGAGTCCTGACAGGGCTTGAGGCCGAGCTCAAGGGGGAGCTCGGGAAAGTGCGCGGCGTCCGTTGGACCACCCGCTGAGCCACCATCGCAAAGGAGCACGCATGGCCACCCGTGCCGTCGCCCGTCGTCAGTCCGCCACCGGCGAGACGGCCGACGCGGCAAGCAGTGTTCGCGCCCACGGCGGCGACATCGCCGACCGCGATCTGGTCGGCATGTACCTCGACGAGATCGCGCGGACACCGCTGCTCGACGCCGCCAAGGAGGTCGAGCTGTCCCAGATGATCGAGGCGGGTGTGTTCGCGCGGCAGGTCCTCGACGGGTACGAGGAGTCGAAGGCGGACGCCACCCGTGAGGAGCTGGAGGCCCTGGTCGCCGAGGGCGAGCGGGCCAAGGACGTCTTCATCCGCTCCAACCTGCGCCTGGTCGTCGCGGTCGCCCGCCGCTACCCCCGCAGCGGCCTGCCGCTGCTGGACCTGATCCAGGAGGGCAACGCCGGCCTGGTCCGCGCGGTCGAGAAGTTCGACTACCGCAAGGGCTTCAAGTTCTCCACGTACGCCACGTGGTGGATCCGGCAGGCCATCACCCGCTCGATCGCCGATCAGTCCCGCACCATCCGGCTGCCCGTCCACCTGGTGGAGGAGCTGGGCCGCATCCGCCGCGTCCAGCGCGAGTTCAACCGGGAGAACGGCCGCGACCCGGAGCCGGCCGAGATCGCCGCGGAGCTGGGCTCCACGCCGGAGCGCGTCACCGACGTGCTCGACTGGGCGCGCGACCCGGTCTCGCTGAACATGTCGGTCGACGACGAGGGCGAGACGCAGTTCGGCGACCTGCTGGAGGACACGTCCGCGGTCTCCCCCGAGCAGTCGGTCCTGACCCTGCTGCGCAGCGAGGAGCTGGACGACCTCATCGGCCGTCTCGACCAGCGCACGGCGTCCATCATCAAGATGCGGTACGGCATCGACGACGGGCGCGAGCGGACGCTGACCGAGGTCGGCAAGGAGCACGGGCTCACGCGTGAGCGGATCCGGCAGATCGAGAAGCATGCGCTGCTCGAACTGAAGAAGCTGGCGCGGGACACCGGGTTCGACGCGGCCGCGTAGTCCGAAACGTGGCGTCGTCGCGTCGCTTTGATGGGGCACGCCGGGGGAACAAGACTTCTGGGAACGGGAGTTCGGTCGTAGAGTCTGATCGACCGGGCGCCCTTTCCCGCCCGGACCACAGCCAAGTCCCGACGCACTCCCCCCGGTGCCGGGACTTTCCCCGAGCCGGGCTTCGGCACCTCCCCCCGGTGCCGGGGCCCGGCTCCTTCTTTTGGCGGGTTGCGGGTGCCGGGTGCCGGGTGCCGGGGTGCCGGGTGCGTGGATCCGGTTGTTCTCTGCCGGTTGCCGGTTGCCGGTTGCCGGTTGCTGTCTGCCGTGGGCCACCCCGTACCTGAACCACGGGGTGGCCCACGAATGGCAGATTGTGCCACACCGGCATAACCTGCCGGACGTGAGCACCACCCCAGCGCGCAGTACGTCTCCGTCCCCCGGTTCGCTGACCGAGCGGCGCAAGGAGGCGACCCGGATGGAGATCGCCCGCGCCGCGGCGCGGCTGTTCGTCACGCACGGCCTGCGGGGTACGCGGGCCGAGGACATCGCCCAGGCGGCGGGGGTCGCGCCGCGGACGTTCTACCGCTACTTCGCCGCGAAGGAGGAGGCTGTCGCGCCCCTCTACGCCGTGGGGGCGCGACGCTGGACGGAGGCGGTGCGGTCGGCGCCGGAGGAGCTGGGGCTGCCGGAGGCGCTGGAGCATGCGGTGCGGCACACACTCACGCCGGGGGGTGGGGTGTCGGCGGCGTCGTGGGAGTGGGTGCGGACGCTGGTGCGGCTGGCGGAGGCGAGTCCTGCGTTGCATCGGGTGTGGGCCGAGACGTGCCTTGTGGCGGAGGGGGAGCTGGCGGAGGTGTTGGCGGAGCGGCTCGACAACGTTGCCCCCGGGCCCGGGGTTCGGTTTGCGGCGGCTGTGGTGGGGGCGGCGGTGCGGGTTGCTGTGGAGGAGTGGGCGGTGGGGGAGGGGGTGGGTGACGGGCCGGTGGAGGCGGCGGTGCGGAACCTTGAGGCGGTGCGGGGGTTCTTGTCGGGGGGTCTGGAGTAGGCCGTGTGCGGGTGGGTGGGTGGTTGCTCGCGCAGTTCCCCGCGCCCCTATATGCCTGCGGCGGCCCGTTTCTGTGGGTGGGTGGCTGGTGTAGCGCGTTGTGCTGGTGGGTGGGTCGGGGCCGCGCCGGGGGGTATCCGTCCTCGGTGCGCCGCTGGGTACGGTCAAATTCGTGCCGCTTCTTTGCGGCGCCCGCTGCGGGCGGACACCCCCCGACACGTCCCCTGCTCGCCGTACGCGTCTACCGGCCGCCGTGACCGCGGCAGGGCCGCCCCGCTGGGGTAGCGGGCAGCCGCGCCGCTGAGCCGGCGCCCACCCGGCAGCGGCCGCCAGTCCGCTTAGCTGCGGGCAGCCGCACCCCCGAAGCGCCCCTCTGGCCTAGCTGCGGGCAGTCGTGCCGCTGGGGCGGCACGGGTGGGCGCAGCGGCACCCCGTAGCGCCGGGTCGCGCGGCCCGCCCCCGCCCGGCTGCAGCGCCGGGTGCCTAAGAGGGTGAAGTTCAGCGGGCCGGTCGTAGGGTCAGGTCGCCGCGGCCCGCGTAAGGCGCATCCCCAGTTGGCGGACGCAGTTCGTCAGCTCGGTCGGCTCGCGTACCTGGAAGTCGATGCCCAGCATCGCCAGGCGGACCGCGAGCCATTCCACCGGGTCGGACACCTCGGCGCGCAGCCGGCAGCCGCCGTCGGGCAGGGGCTCGGGGGTGCCCAGCCAGTGGGGGAGCCGGCCCGCGACCGTCTCCGTCGGGGCGGTGAAGTCCACCTCGAAGGTGTATGACGACTGCTGTCGGTGCATCGAGCGCCGCAGGAACTCCGCCGCGCTCCCCGTCGGCAGCTCCCGCGGAGCGAACCGCAGACCCGTGGCGAACGGCTCGCTGACCCGGTCCACGCGGAACGTCCGCCAGTCGGCCCGGTCGAGGTCGTAGGCGACGAGGTACCAGCGGCGCCCCGTCGACACCAGCCGGTACGGCTCGCACACGCGCCGCGACTCGGCCCCGTCCGCCGCCCGGTAGGCGAACCGCAGCCGCTCGTGCCCGGCCACCGCCGAGGCGATCACGGTGAGTGTCTCGGGTGCGATGCTGGGGCCGTCCCCGCTGGTCAGGGGGGTCGTGGCGGCCTGGAGGGTGCTCACCCGGTGGCGTAGGCGAGACGGCAGGACCTGTTCGAGTTTGGCCAGCGCGCGGACGGACGCCTCGTCGACGCCCTCCACCGCGTGCCCCGCACCGGCCCGCAGCCCCACCGCGATGGCGACCGCCTCCTCGTCGTCGAGGACGAGCGGCGGCATCGCCTTGCCGGCGACGAGCCGGTAGCCGCCGTCGGCGCCCATCGTGGCCTGCACGGGATAGCCGAGGTCGCGCAGGCGGTCGATGTCCCGCCGTACCGTGCGCCGGGACACCCCCAGCCGCTCGGCCAGTTCGCCGCCGGGCCACTCGCGGGGCGTCTGGAGGAGGGAGAGCAACTGGAGGAGACGTGCCGGGGTGTCGGTTGTCATGGAGGTCAGGATGCCGCAGAAGTAGGACCTGTTCTGACCTACTTGGGGTCTAGGTTCATGGCATGACCTCAACCGAGACCTCAGCCGCCGTACAGGCCGACCGGCGCCGCTGGTTCGCTCTGGCGATCGTGATGACCGCGGCCTTCATGGACCTCGTCGACGTGACCATCGTCAATATCGCCATCCCCTCCATACAGGAGGAGGCCGGCGCGACCTTCAGTCAGATCCAGTGGATCACCGCCGGCTATGCCCTCGCCTTCGCCGCCGGTCTCATCACCGGTGGGCGGCTGGGTGACATCCACGGGCGCAAGCGGCTCTTCCTCGTGGGTATCGGCGGTTTCACGCTGGCCTCGGCGCTGTGCGGCTTCGCCGCCAACCCCGAGATGCTGGTCGCCGCCCGCATCCTCCAGGGCGCCATGGCGGCGATGATGGTGCCGCAGGTGCTGTCGATCGTGCACGCCACCTTCCCGGCGCACGAGCGCGGCAAGGTCTTCGGGCTCTTCGGCGCCATCGTCGGGCTGGGCGCGGTGTCCGGGCCGCTGCTGGGCGCCCTGCTGACGGAGTGGGACCTGTTCGGGCTGGCCTGGCGGCCGATCTTCCTGATCAACCTGCCCGTGGGCATCGCCGGTCTGATCCTCGGCAGCCGCTTCATCACCGAGTCCAAGGCGCCGCGCGCGCTGAAGCTGGACCTCGTCGGCGTCGCCCTGGTGACGCTCGGTCTGCTCATGCTGCTGTACCCGCTGACCCGCGGCCGCGAGCTGGGCTGGCCGCTGTGGGGGTACCTCTCGATGGCCGGTGCGCTCGTGGTGTTCGGGGCGCTGGTGGTGTACGAGCGGCGCAAGGGCGCGCGGGACGGCTCCCCGCTCGTCGAGCTGTCGCTGTTCCGCGTGAAGAGCTTCGCCGCCGGTATCGCCGTACAGACCGTCTTCGGTGTCGCCCTCGGCGTGTTCTTCCTGGTGTGGACGCTGTACATGCAGGTCGGGCTCGGCTGGACGCCGCTGCGCGCCGGGCTGACCGGGGTGCCGTTCTCGATCGCCGTCTCGACGGCGGCCGGGCTGTCCGTGCAGAAGCTGGTCCCGCGTTTCGGCCGCGGGGTGCTCCAGGCCGGCGCGCTGGTCATGGCCGCGGGCGTGCTGATCTACATCTGGGAGGCCCACCGCTACGGCCTGTCCATCGCCTCCTGGCAGATGGCGCTGCCGCTGGTCGTGATGGGCGTGGGCATGGGCCTGATCGTCGCCCCGCTGACGGACGCGGTGCTCTCGGAGGTGCCGCGTGAGCACTCCGGCTCGGCGTCCGGGCTCATCAACACCGTGCAGCAGATGGGCAACGCGCTCGGCCTGGGTCTGGTGTCCGTGGTGTTCTTCGGCGAGATCGGTGACCGGCTGACCGCGCAGCAGGTCGGGCCCGCCTTCGTCAACGCCTTCCAGCACGCGCTCGGCTGGGTCGCCGCCCTCATGGCCGGCATCTTCCTGCTGATGTTCGCCCTGCCGCGTCGCCCGGCGCAGCACGTGGAGGGTGGGGCGGAGGCCCCGGTGGCCCAGGCCAAGGAGCCGGAGCTGGTGCCCTGAGGCCGCCCGCGCGGCGGCGAGGTCTTCCGCGCTGAGGTGAGAGAGGTCCTGCGTCCCTGGGGCGCGGGGCCTCTCTGTTTGTCCGCCTCACCTGTCTCACCTGTCTTTCCTGTCTGTTTCTGGGTCCGATCATGCCCGGATTGCGCCCGAACCTGTTTACTTTCCCGAAAACCGGGCGTAGCCTCACGAGCGAAACCACAAGTTCGGGCATGATCCGGATGTGGTCGGACATCAAGGTGGAGGCGAACGGACATGTACGCACCGGAGCGGCAGCAGGAGATCCTCCGGCTCGCCCGTGACGGCGGCCGGGTGGACGTCGTGTCGCTGGCCGAGGAGTTCCAGGTGACGGCGGAGACCATCCGCCGCGATCTGAAGGCCCTCGACCGGGCCGGCCTGGTGCGTCGCGTGCACGGCGGCGCCATCCCCGTCGGGCGCCTCGACTTCGAGCCGGACCTCGCCGAACGCGAGGGCACCGCCGCCGACGAGAAGGACCGCATCGCCAAGGCCGCCGTCGCGGAACTGCCGGTCGAGGGCACCCTCGTCCTCGACGCCGGTACGACGGTCGCCCGGCTGGCCGCCGCCATACCGCTGGAGGCCTCCCTCACCGTCGTCACCCACAGCCTGCCGATCGCCGCCCGCCTCGCGGACCACCCCGGCATCCAGCTCCACCTCGTCGGGGGGCGCGTACGGCACCGTACGCGCGCCGCCGTGGACGCCTGGGCGCTGCGGGCGTACGGCGAGATCCGCGCCGACGTGCTGTTCGTGGCCGCCAACGGGTTCTCCGCCGAGCACGGTCTGACCACCCCCGACCTCGCCGAGGCCGCCGTCAAGCGGGCGGCCGTGGCCGCCGCGCGGCGTGTGGTGCTGCTCGCCGACTCCTCCAAGCACGGCCAGGAGCACTTCGCCCGCTTCGGCGACCTCGGCGACGTGGACCTGCTGATCACCGACAGCGGGCTGAGCAACGAAGACGCCGCCGCCATCGAGCGCGTCGGCACGGAAGTAGTGCGCGCATGATCCTCACCGTCACCCCCAACCCGTCCCTGGACCGCACCTACGAGGTCCAGGCGCTCAAGCGCGGCGAGGTCATCCGCGCCGAGACGGAGCGCATGGACCCGGGCGGCAAGGGTGTCAACGTCTCGCGCGCGGTGGCCGCCGCCGGACGGCGCACGGTCGCCGTCCTGCCCCTGGGTGGTGCGCCGGGCGCGCTCCTCGCCGATCTGCTCGACGCGCAGGGCATCGAGGTCGCCCCGGTCCCCGTCTACGGCGCCACCCGCTCCAACATCGCGCTCGCCGAGGCGGACGGGGTCCTCACGAAGATCAACGCGCCGGGGCCGCAGCTGTCGGCCGCGGAGCAGGAGCTGCTCCTGGAGACCGTACGGGAGCAGTCGCGCGACGCCGACTGGATCGCCTGCTGCGGAAGCCTGCCCCGGGGGCTCGCGCCCTCCTGGTACGCCGATGTCGTCACCCGGGCGCACGCCGGCGGCGCGCAGATCGCCCTGGACGCCTCGGGGCGTGCGCTGCTGGAGGCGCTGCGCGCCCGGCCCGACGTGGTGAAGCCGAACGCCGAGGAACTCGCGGAGGCCGTCGCGCGGCCCCTGGTCACCGTGGGCGACGCACTGAAGGCGGCCGAGGAACTGCGCGGGATGGGTGCGGGCGCCGTGCTCGCCAGCCTGGGCGCCGACGGGCAGCTGCTCGTCGACGACGCGGGCGCCTGGTTCGGCAGCGCGCACGTCGACGCCGTCCGCAGCAACGTCGGCGCCGGTGACTCCTCCCTCGCCGGCTTCCTCATCGCCGGCGGCAGCGGCCCCGAGGCCCTGGCCTCCGCCGTCGCCCACGGCGCCGCGGCCGTCCAGCTGCCCGGCAGCGTCATGCCGACCCCGGCCGACCTGGACCCCTCGGCGGTGAGCGTCACGGCCGACGTACCGGTCGACCGCCTCCTGACCGAGCCGGTGCTTCTGACGGAGCCGGTGTCATGACTCCCCGCGTGGCGGAGGCCCCGTCGTTGCCGGTCGAACGGTCGGCCCCGAGTCCCTGGGTGTCCTTGACCCACCGGTGGTCCCTGGTCCCCGCGCACCGGATGTCCCCGGCGCGGCGACGCTTCTCCCCGTTACTCGCCGCCCGTGAGCGGTGGCGGACCCATCCCGACCCGTCCGCCGCCCGGGGGAGGCGGGGCTTCCCCGGCCCCGTGCCCGTCTCCCCCGCCCGCACCCCCGCAGCCCCCCACCGCACCCCCGTCCCCACTGCGCCCACCCCTCCTCCCGGGCGATACGCGAGCTAAGGAGCCCGCGATGAGCGACATGATCACCGCGGAACTGGTCGACCTCGACCTGTCCGCCGACACCAAGGAAGCCGCGGCCCGCGCCCTCGCCGAGCGCATGGTCGCCCTCGGCCGGGTGACCGACCTCGACGGCTTCCTCGCCGACGTGGCGGCCCGTGAGGCGCAGATGCCCACCGGCCTCGACGGCGGCATCGGCATCCCGCACTGCCGCAGCGCCCATGTCACCGAGCCGACGCTCGCCTTCGGGCGCAGCGCCGCCGGGATCGACTTCGGTGCCGCGGACGGCCCCGCCGACCTGATCTTCCTGATCGCCGCCCCGGCCGGCGCCGACGACGCCCACCTGACGATCCTGTCCTCCCTCGCCCGCCAGCTGATGGACGCCGACTTCACCGCCGCTCTGCGCGCCGCGGACGACGCGGAGGCCACGGCGGCGCTGATCCGGGGCGAGGACGCCGGCGCCGCCGCCCGGGGCGCGGACGGCAGCGCATCCGCCCGGGGCGCGGACCGTGACGCGGGGTCAGGTGCCGCCGCGTCCACCCCCCAGGACTCCGCTGCGGCGTCGGTGGCGGCCTCCGCCGGCGCCGCAGCGGGCACGACCGCCCCGGTGCCGGGGGCCGACGGCGGCGCGGGCGGGCGTCCGTTCCGTATCGTCGCCGTCACCTCCTGCCCGACCGGCATCGCCCACACGTACATGGCCGCCGAGTCCCTGGAGAACGCGGGCCGTGACGCGGGTGTCGAGGTCGTCGTCGAGACGCAGGGCTCGGCCGGGTTCACTCGGCTCGACCCCGCGGTCGTCGCGGCGGCGGACGCGGTGATCTTCGCGCACGACGTGCCCGTCCGCGACAAGGACCGCTTCGCGGGCAAGCCGACCGTCGACGTCGGGGTGAAGGCGGGCATCAACCGGCCCGCCGAACTCATCGCCGAGGCCCGCGAGAAGGCCGCGCGCGGCGAGGTGACCGGGACGGCGGCCGGCTCGGGCACGCCGGTGGAGCGCGCCGGGGACTCCGGCGAGGGCTACGGCACCAAGCTCCGCAAGTGGCTCATGTCCGGCGTCAGCTACATGGTCCCGTTCGTCGCCGCGGGCGGTCTGCTGATCGCGCTCGGGTTCGCGATCGGCGGCTACAAGATCAACAAGGCGCCGTCGGTGATGGACCACTTCGTGTGGAGCCAGGCCGACAGCTGGGGAGCCCTGCTGTTCCAGATCGGCGTGGTGTCCTTCGGGTTCCTGGTCCCCGTCCTCGCCGGCTACATCGCGTACGGCATGGCCGACCGGCCCGGTCTCGTCCCCGGCTTCGTGGGCGGCGCGATCTCGGTGACCATCAACGCCGGGTTCCTCGGCGGCCTCGCGGCGGGTCTGATCGCCGGCGGCGTGGTGATGGCGATCCAGAAGGTGAACATCCCGGCGTCGTTGCGCGGCATCATGCCGGTGGTGGTGATCCCGCTGATCTCCTCGGCGATCGTCGGGTTCCTGATGTTCGTGGTCATCGGCAAGCCCATCGCCGAGGCGCAGAAGGGCCTGACCGACTGGCTCAACAGCCTCACCGGCACCAACGCCGTCCTCCTCGGCGCCCTCCTCGGCCTGATGATGTGCTTCGACCTCGGCGGCCCCGTCAACAAGGTCGCGTACACCTTCGCCACCGCGGGCATCGCCGTCGCCAGCCCCAGCGACTCCGCGATGAAGATCATGGCCGCGGTCATGGCCGCCGGCATGGTCCCGCCGCTGGCGATGGCCCTGGCCACGACCGTCCGCGGCAGGCTGTTCACCCGGGCCGAGCGGGAGAACGGCAAGGCCGCCTGGGTGCTGGGTGCCTCCTTCATCTCCGAGGGCGCCATCCCGTTCGCCGCGGCCGACCCGCTGCGGGTCATCCCCGCGTCCATGGTGGGCGGCGCGATCACCGGCGCGTTGTCGATGGCCTTCGGCGCCACGCTGCGCGCCCCGCACGGCGGCATCTTCGTGGTCCCGCTGATCGGCAACCCGCTGCTGTACCTGCTCGCCATCGCCGTCGGCGTGTGCGTCACCGCGGGGCTGGTCGTCGTCCTGAAGGGGCTGCGCAAGCCGGCCACGGCCGGTGCGGCCGCCGGTTCGCCGGAGGGCGGGTCCGCCGCCGCGGCGGAGCCGAAGCAGCCGGTGGCGGCGTGATCGCCTCTGCACCCTTTGCGGGAAGGTGAGTTGTTCACGCGCTCTGTGCGGGATTGAGGGGCACCGCGCACCCTGCGAGATTCGTCACGGTCCGGGGCCGAAGTCCCGGACCGTGGTGTCTACTGGAGTCATGCCCGAGCATCTCTCGACCCTTCAGCTGGTGGGGGCGGCCGTCCTCACCCTGGCCGGCGTCGCCTGGCTGATCGGTATGACCCGCATGCTGCGCAGCGCCCGCCTCGAGGCCGCGACCGGGCGTTCGGCCGTCGTCACCCCGCTGTCGGCTCTGCCCGGACCGCGCGAGACCGGGCCGCGCCGCGAGACCGTCGAACTGACCCCGGCCGAGCAGGCCGCCTTCGCGGGCCTGGTACGACAGCTTAGCGACGACGGCCGCTGAGGGATTACGTCCCGGCAGACGCACGCCCCCGGGTGCCCCCGGCATCGCTGTCAGGAGAGCTGTGCGGCCCGCCGTTCCATCGCCTCCCGCGCCGCTTCCTCGCTCGTGTACACCTCGCACATGTGCCGCCCGTCGGGCGTCGCCGTGTGCTCGACCTCCCACAGGGCGACCTCGCGGCCGTCGCGCAGCAGGAAGGCGTGCTCGTAGAGGGAGAAGCCCAGCCCGGCGCGGCCGGCCCGGCAGGGGCGCCCGAAGGCCTGCGTGATCTGGTGCGCGGACGCCGTGGCCAGCAGCGCCGCCGTCTCCGCCCCGGGCCGGTCCGGGTTCTCCGCCCGGCGCAGCAGCCGGCGCGCGTGGTCCGCCGAGTCGTCGGGGACGTACACATGCCGCGGCGGGGGCACCGGCGACAGCTGCACCAGCGCCGGCAGTTCGAACTCCGAGTCGTCCGGCGGCAGCGGCAGCCGTGCCGTCGCCGCGCGCAGCTCCTCCTCGTCCACGTACACCTCGTGCTGCGGCTCGCCGCTGCGCCCGGTGTTGTGGACCAGCTCCCACAGGGTGAGCGCCGCGCCGTCCGGGAGGAGCCATGTGTGCCGGTAGGTCTCCCGGTGCAGGCCCGCGCTGTGGTGGGCGGAGTGCAGCGAGCTGTCGTGCGCCAGCGCGCAGTCCAGGCGCCTGATCGTCTCGTCGGGCAGCTCGAACGAGTTCAGGGCGCGGCCCAGCAGCCGCGCGAGGTGCTCCTCCGGAGACTCGGGCGACTCGGCTGGTTCGTACGCTGCGGTCTCGTACGGAACGCTCAAGGCATCTCCCGGCGTTGCTGCATGTCACCTTGTGGGTGCATACCGTAGCCCCTCGGCAGGGCATCGTGTCCGGGAACCGAGAAAACGTACGCCGGGAAAACGCGGGGGCCGCCCGGGAAGTTCCCGGACGGCCCGACGTCACGTCAAAAAGCCCTGCTCAGCGGCGAGTTGACCGCCCGTGGGGTATCACGCGGCACTGCCGGCGACCCACTCGTTCCACGGCATGTTCCAGCCGTTGAGGCCGTTGTCGGGCGCCACGGTCTTGTCCGCGGAGTTCTCGACGATCACCACGTCGCCGACGAGCGAGTTGTCGTAGAACCACTTGGCGGGCGTGTCCCCCTGTGCCCCGCGCACGTCCCGCAGGCCGACGCAGCCGTGGCTGCTGCTGAAGCGGCCGAAGGGCGGGTTGCCCGGCTTGTACCAGTAGTTGCCGTGGATGAAGGTGCCCGAGGTCGTCAGGCGCATCGCGTGCGGCACGTCGTCGATGTCGTACTCGCCGCCGAGCCCGACCGTCCGGCTGTTCATCCGCGTCTGCGTGAACTTCTCGGAGATCACCATCTTGCCGTTGTACGTGGTGAACTCCGGGCTGCCCGTCGAGACCGGGATCGTCTGGACGGTCCGGCCGTCCCGCACCACCGTCATGGTCTGCGTCTTCGCGTCCACGGTGGAGACCTGCGAGCGGCCGACGGTGAAGGTGACGGTCTTCTTCTGCACGCCAAAGACCCCGTTCGCGCCCTCCACGCCGTCCAGGTCGATCTTCATCGTGACCTTGGAGCCGGCCTTCCAGTACGCGTCGGGCCGGAAGTCGAGCCGCTGCGCGCCGAACCAGTGCCCGGCCACCTTCTGCCCGCTGCTGGAGGTGACGGTGATGTGCGACTGGACGGCCTTCTTGTCGCCGATGGCCTTGTCGAAGGTGAACGACACCGGCATGCCGACGCCGACCGTCGTGCCACCGTCCGGCGTGTACGTCCCGATGAAGCTGTTCGCCGGGGTGACCGTGGTGAAGACCGAGTTCGCCGCCGAGGTGCGCCCCCCGGCGTCCTTCGCCGTCGCCGCGATGCGGTACTTGGTGCCCCGATCCAGCTGCTCCTTCGGCTTCCAGCTGCGGCGGTCCGCGGACAGCGAGCCGGCCACCGCCTGCCCGGTGTCCGCCACCGTCATCTTCACCTCGGTGAGCGTGCCGTCGCTGACCCGCACGCCGGTGGAGTTGATCGACGCGCCGGTCGAGCCGTCCCGGGCCGAGATGACGATCTTCGCCGTCGAGGTCCTGGCGGAGCCCTGGCCGCCCCCGCCGCCCTTGCCGCCGCCGTCCTCGGCGGTGGCGCTGCCGCTGCAGGCCGTCAGGGCCAGCGCGCCGACCATGAGGGCGGCACAGGTTCCCAGTGCGCGCCGCGTTGCTCTGTCCGGCGTTGTCACAGACTGCTCCCCGTTGGTGTGATGTGCGTGGTCCGCTCCGGTGCGTGGGGAAAGAGGGGAACGGCGGCCGACGGGGTTCCAGCCGACCGCCGCGCACGCCATCACGTGACAGAACCGGGACAATCACCGGCCGCCCGCCCGCGACGGACGTGGCCTAGCCGCCGTACAGCGCTCCGTACGACGGCCACGTCCCGCCCGGTCCGTCCACCGGCTCCGCGGCGCGTACGGCGCGGACGATCGCGCGCGTCACCATGTCCGCGCCCGCCGCGAGGATCTCGTTCAGCGCGAGCGGGTCCCCGGCGTCGAGGGTGTGTGTCCCCGTCGCCAGCGCGAACACCGTGTCGCCGTCGTGCAGCAGGTGCACCGGCCGTACGGCGCGGGCGATCCCGTCGTGTGCCGTGCCGGCCAGCTTCTGCGCCTGCGCCTTCGTCAGCTCCGCGTCGGTCGCGACCACGGCCAGCGTGGTGTTGAGCGGCGGGGGCGCGTTCCGCTCCGCGGCCTGCGCCAGGCGCTGCCGCGCGGCCTCGTGGACATGCGCCGCCGGATACGCGGCACGCCCCTGGAACAGCTCCCCGTACAGCACCCCCGTCCCCGGATCCACCGCGTCCCCCACCGCGTTGGCCACCACCAGCGCCGCCACGGTGACGCCCGAGCCGAGCACCGTGCTCGCGGTGCCGACTCCGCCCTTCATCCCGCCGACCACCGCACCGGTGCCGGCGCCCACGCACCCTTCCGGCACCGGCGAGCCCGGCGCGCTCGCGGCGGCGGCCTCGACGGCCGCGCGCCCGGTGGCGGCGTCGGGCCGGGCCCGGAAGTCACCGCCGCGCCCGAGGTCGAAGACGCACGCGGCGGGCACCACCGGCACGACGTGCGCCGGATCGGCGCCGACGCGCACCCCGCGCCGCTGCTCCTCCAGCCAGGCCATCACCCCCGAGGCCGCGTCGAGCCCGTAGGCGCTGCCGCCCGTCAGGACGATCGCCTCCACCTTCTGCACCAGGTTGCGGGGATCGAGCGCGTCGGTCTCCTTGGTGCCGGGCCCGCCGCCGCGCACATCCACGGCGGCGACGGCCCCGCCCTCGGGGGCGAGGACGACGGTGGTCCCGGTGAGCCAGCCGTCCCCGGTCCGCGTCGCATGCCCGACCCGCACCCCGGCAACGTCCGTCAAAGCGTCGACTGTCATGAGGGCAGTGTCCCCGCAGCGACGCGCGCGACAGTGTCCCCGCAGCGACGCGCTGTGGTGCCCAGCCGGGGCCGGCCCCGCCCCGCCGCACGCGGCCCTGCGCACCGGAGAGCGCACCGGCGTGCGGCGAGGGTCGTGTCACGCCGCCTCGGCGGTCTCCGGGGGCGCGCTCTCCCTGGCCACCATGCGTGCCGTCAGCGTCACCCCGACCACCACGGCGAGCGCCGACACCAGCCCCGCCGCGAGCACCGCCCACTCGCCCAGGAAGGTGCAGCAGATGACCAGCAGCGCGGTCGTCGGCAGGACCAGCTGCTGGGCGATACCCACCTTGAAGTGCCGTGCGTGCAGGGCCCAGACGCTGATCAGGTAGAGCGCGGTCGGCAGGGTCACCGCGGCCGAGGCGGACATCGTGGAGATGTGCGCCTTGCCGACCGCCTGCTCCACCGCGACCTCCAGGCCCGCGCCGATCGCGGCGGCGGAGGCGAAGACCAGGTAGTGGCCGTACCCCCACAGGAACGCCTGCCGGTTGGAGCGCAGATGACCGTGGATCGGCACCACGAAGTAGATCCACCAGGCGGAGAACACGATCAGCAGGCCGCCCGCCGCGATCGGCAGCAGCTCGCCGAGCGCGTTGTGCTCGTCCACGGCCGACTTCACCGCGACGGTGGCCGCGGCGATCGTCTCGCCGAGCACGATGATCGTGAACAGGCCGTAGCGCTCGGCGATGTGGTGCGGGTGCCAGGAGGTGGCGTAGTCCTTCTCGGCCACCGCCGGCACGGCCAGCTCCGCGACCACCATCACCAGGAACACCCACGGCCGGGCCGGCTCCGGCAGCAGCACCAGGCCCAGCCAGCCGACCTGGCACAGCAGCACACCGCCGGCATAGCGCAGCGCCATCGTTCTCTCCGAGCCCCGCGCCGATCTCGCGGCCCGCAGCCACTGGGAGGCCATCGCCAGCCGCATGATCAGGTAGCCGAGCCAGACGACGAGGAAGTCGTGGTCGTCGAAGGCCCGGGAGACCCCCGCCGCCAGCACCAGGACGCCCGCGATCTGCACGAGGGTGACGACCCGGTAGAGGGCGTCGTCGTTGTCGTACGCGGAGGCGAACCAGGAGAAGTTCATCCAGGCCCACCAGATGGCGAAGAAGACCATCGCGTAGTCGAGGATGCCCTGACCGGCGTGCCCCTCGGCGAGGGCGTGCACCAGCTGGACGCCCGCCTGCGCGATCGCGACGACGAAGCACAGGTCGAAGAAGAGCTCCAGCGGAGAGGCGACCCGGTGCGACTCCTCCCGTCCGCGCGCCGTCAGTCTGCGCAGCGGGGCGGAACGTGCGGGCCGACCGGACGGTGCTGTCGACTGACGGGAACCGGAGGTCATGCTTCCAAGCACAGCAGATAACCGGCCGGTGTGCTTGTGCATGGGTTTCCCGGGGGTGCCGTTCGCGGCGCCGTACCCTGGAGGCATGACCACCGACTCCACCCCCGAGCCCCGCGAGCCGAAGGCCGCGCTGATCTTCGACGATCCGTTCGACCAGCAGTCATCGGACGACACGGACCGCGGCTGGGGCGAGCAGTCGGGCGGCGACAGCGTCTCCGACCTGAAGCGCTTCCTCGACGAGAAGCCGCCCCACCACCTCTGAGCCGCGGCCGTTACTCGTTGTGGCCGGCGCCGCGCTGGGCGACCAAGGCGTCGCGGATCTCCTTGAGCACCTCCAGCTCGCTCACCTCCACGATCTCCTTCGCGCCCTCGCGTGCCGCCTTGCGGTTGGCCTGGCGCGCCAGGTACTTCGCCATCGGCAGGACCATCAGGAAGTACACGACCGCAGCGGTGATGACGAAGCTCAGCGTGGCGCCGAGCACCGAACCCCACATGATCGGGATGCCGCTCGTCACCGTGCCGTCCTTCGCGACCACGCACGGGGACTTCAGGCAGGAGCTGTAACTGTCCAGGTTCTTCGTGCCGATCGCGCCGACCAGCGGGTTGATGATCCCCTTCACCACCGAGTTCACGATGTTGGTGAAGGCGGCGCCGATGACCACCGCTACTGCCAGATCGACGACGTTCCCGCGCATCAGGAAGGCCTTGAAGCCCTGCCAGACGCCCGGTTCCTTCTTCTCGCTCACCTCGGGGCCTTTCTTCGTATGTACGGGTCGTGGAACGAAACGCTCCGCAACCTACGTCACGGCGAGGCGGCCCTGTCCAATTCCGTAGCTCCAACGAGGGACTTGACAGCAGGGTGCGGGTCGTGCGGATCTCCCGGCTCAGCACAGCGTCACCGCCAGCCGCGCCGTCACGCCCGCGCCGACCAGCCGCGCCGCCGTCGCCCGCGGCACCGAGAGCACGACCAGCGCCCCGGCCTCGGGGACATCGTCCACTGGCTCCGGCAGCTTCGTCACCAGCGCCCCGCGTGCCACCACCCGGGCACCACCGCCGGCCGCCGTCTCCCCGGCGGCGACGACGTCCACCCGGTCGCCCGGCCTGAGCAGCCGTACCGTCGCGGCATCGGCGATGCGCACCGGCGCCGCCACGTCCTCCCCGGCGGCGCGCCGCTCAGGCCCGGGCGGCACACCGGTCGCCGCGGCGCGCGCCGCCGGGCTCCCGTCGGGATGCCCCCGGGCCGGCTCGGCCCGCGGACCCGCCGCCACCAGCGCCGCCGCGGTGACCGCCAGGCCGACCGCCACCGCACGTCGGCGGTGCCGCAGCAGCCGGTACAGCCGGACCCGCGCGCCGCGCACCCGCACGGGGGCGAAGTGCGGCACCTCGCACGGGGGCGGAGCGTCGGCGCCCGGGGGCTGCGCGGACGTAGGAAGAAAGGACGGAGCGGAGGAGGGCGTCGGAAAGGACACCGTGGATCACCACCTGTGACGAGAGGCCGGCTGACGAAGCCACGATGACGCCTCGTGCGACCGCTCGCCGGAGCCCGTGGACGATCCACGGGTTGTGGAAAACTTCCTCACCCGAACGGGACGTTCCCGGACGTTCCCCCGCCCCGACCCCCTGGCGGCACCGGCTACGGCAGCGCGAACCCGGGATCCATACCCCCGAGCGCCCCGGCGCACAGGCAGTCCCGCTCCTCGGTCGGCGGCAGTGCGGCCACCGCGTCGAACAGCACGCCCCGCAGCCGGTCCACGTTCGCCGCGAACACGCGCAGCACCTCGTCGTGCGAGACGCCCTCGCCGGTCTCGGCGCCCGCGTCCAGGTCCGTGACCAGCGTCAGCGACGTGTAGCAGAGCTCCAGCTCGCGGGCGAGCGCCGCCTCCGGGTGGCCGGTCATGCCGACCACGGACCAGCCCTGCGCCTGGTGCCACAACGATTCGGCACGGGTGGAGAACCGCGGCCCCTCGACCACCACCAGCGTCCCGCCGTCCACCGGCTCCCAGTCCCGGCCCCGCGCGGCCTTCAGCGCGGCGGCCCGCCCGGTGGGGCAATAGGGGTCCGCCAGGGACACGTGCACCACGTTCGGCACGGTGCCGTCGGGCAGCGGCAGCCCGTCGAAGTAGGTGGCCACCCGCGCCTTGGTGCGGTCCACCATCTGGTCCGGCACGAGCAGCGTGCCCGGCCCGTACTCGGGGCGCAGACCGCCGACCGCGCACGGCCCGAGGACCTGGCGGACGCCGACCGAGCGCAGCGCCCACAGGTTGGCGCGGTAGTTGATCCGGTGCGGCGGCAGATGGTGGCCGCGGCCGTGCCGGGGCAGGAACGCGACCCGCCGGCCGGCGACCTCGCCGAGGAAGAGGGAGTCGCTGGGCGGCCCGTAGGGGGTGTCGACCTGGACCTCGGTCACGTCGTCGAGGAACGAGTAGAACCCGGAACCGCCGATTACACCGATCTCTGCGTCAGCCATGCATGCACAGTAGCCGGACGCCCGGCGGCTCGGCCCCGGCCTCCGGAAACACCGCGGACCCCGCCGTCGGCGACGGCAGGGTCCGAAGAGCGGTGCGGTGTCTCAGACGGCCCGTCTCGGTCTCAGGCGGCCTGTCTCAGACGGCTTGTCTCAGGCGGCGGTGGAGCCGGTGGACGAGCCGGAGCTGGACGACGAGCTCGACGACGAGTCCGAAGACGACGACGAGGAGGACGCCGACGATGAGGAGGACGTCGACTTCGAGGCCGGCGTGCTGCTCGACGACGCGCCGCGGCTGTCGTTGCGGTAGAAGCCGGAGCCCTTGAAGACAATGCCGACCGCGGAGAACACCTTCTTCAGGCGGCCACCGCAGCTGGGGCACTCGGTCAGGGCGTCGTCGGTGAACTTCTGCACCGCCTCGAGGCCCTCGCCGCACTCGGTGCACTGGTACTGGTAGGTGGGCACTGTCTTCCTCCTGGCACTCTCACTCAATGAGTGCTAACGACGAACCATAGTGACGTATTCCGCGGGATCAGTCCACCGTCACCGGCACGCGGTGACCGACGCCACGTACGACGGTCCGGCCGCCGGGCCGTGCCACCAGCCGCGAGCGCAGCGCGAGCAGCGTCCCGAGGGCCAGCAGTGTGCCGCCCATCGGGACCAGGAAACCGGCACCGTCCCAGAAGTGGTCCTCCAGCTGCCCGGCGACCGTGACGGCGGCCGCCTGGCCCAGCGCGACCGCGCCGGTCAGCCAGGTGAACGCCTCGGTGCGGGCACCGGCCGGCACCAGGCCCTCCACCAGCGTGTAGCCGGTGATCAGCGCGGGCGCGATGCACATGCCGACCAGCAGGCCGAGGCCGGCCAGCAGGAGCGCCGAGTGGGCCGTCCACAGCGCGGACGCGGTCAGCGCGAGCGCCGCGTAGCCGATCACCAGGCGCCGGTGCGGGGCGGCCTTCCAGGCGATCGCGCCGCACACGATGCCCGAAAGCATGTTGCCCGCGGCGAAGACGCCGTACAGGACGCCGTTCAGGCCGGGCTCGCCGATCGACTCGGTGAACGCGGCCAGCGAGACCTGCATGCCGCCGAAGACGGAGCCGATGCCCAGGAAGGTCACGATCAGCACCCGCACGCCCGGGATCCGCAGGGCCGAGGTGTGCTCCACGCGCGCGTGGCCGTCGGCGGCGCGCACCACGGGCTGGGTGCTCCTCTGCGCCGCGAACAGCAGACCGCCGACCAGGGTGAGCGCGGCCTCGGTCACCAGGCCCGCGGCCGGGGTGACGGCCGTGCACAGCGCGGTCGCCAGCAGCGGGCCGACGACGAAGGTCAGCTCGTCCGTCACCGACTCGAAGGCCGCCGCCGTGGTCATCAGGGGCGAGTCCTTCAGCTTCACGCCCCAGCGGGCCCGCACCATGGGGCCGACCTGCGGGACCGAGGCGCCCGTCGGCACGGCCGCCACGAACAGCGCCCACAGGGGCGCGTGCGCGAGGGCGAGCGAGGTCAGGGTCAGGCCCGACAGGGTGTGCACGATCACGCCGGGGAGGAGCACGGCGCGCTGGCCGTAGCGGTCGGCGAGCCGGCCGCTGTAGGGCGCGAACAGCGCCATGGAGACGCCGGTGACGGCTGCGGCGGCGCCCGCCGCGCCGTACGAGCCGGTGGTGTGCTGCACCAGCAGCACGATGGAGATGGTCAGCATCGCGAACGGCTGACGCGCCGCGAAGCCGGGGAGCAGGAACGTCCAGGCGCCGCGTGTGCGCAGCAGCTGCCCGTACCCCGGACGCGGGGTGGCCGGCGAGTTCTCCGGCCTGTCGGTGACCGTGGATGCCACGGCCCGTGCCTTTCCGCCGCCTGGTAGCGCGCGCCCTCTTGTAAGGGGGCGCGGGCGCCGAGAGCTGTCCTCTTGCGCGGACTGCGGTAGATGCCGGCGCCCATTGCGGAGGGCCACCCGGCCGCCATACGGTCGCGCCAGCTCTGCGTCAGGCAGAGTTGGTTCGATCAGGGTGCGCCTTCATCGTACAGGGATCAACGGCATGTGCTCCTGTGAAAACGAGCACCATGCCCCGGCCCACCTGGGAATGCGCCGACGCCTGGGAGCCGCTCGGGCCGTCTCAATCCTCCCGGTCCTCGTCGCCCGTCCCCAGCCACCCGGCCAGCTTGCCGCCGCGGCCGACGGCGCGCAGGCGGCGCTCCGCCGCGTCGCGTACCGGGTCGGTCGCGACGACGAGCAGTTCGTCCCCGCGCCGGAGCACCGTGGAGGGCATCGGCACGAAGGAGGTGCCGTCGCGCACGACGAGGGTGACCGCGGCCCCGGCGGGCAGCCGCAGCTCGTGGACCTCGACGCCGTGCATCTTCGACCCCTCGGGGATGGAGACGGACAGCAGGTGGCCGCGCAGCCGCTCCAGCGGCGCGGACTCGATGCCGAGGTCGGCGGCCTCGGGTCCGCGGCCCAGCCGCAGCGTGCGGGCGAGCCAGGGCAGCGTCGGCCCCTGCACCAGGGTGTAGGCGACGACCAGGACGAAGACGATGTTGAAGATACGGCGGCTGCCGTCGACGCCGTTCACCATCGGGATGGTCGCCAGGATGATGGGCACGGCGCCGCGCAGCCCGGCCCACGACATGAGGGTCTGTTCCTGCCACGGCACCCGGAAGGGCAGCAGGCACAGCACGACGCTCAGCGGGCGGGCGACCACGGTGAGGGCGAGCCCGATGACGAGCGCGGGCCAGACGTCGTCGCCCAGTTCGTGCGGGGTGACCAGCAGGCCCAGCAGGACGAACATGCCGATCTGGGCGATCCAGCCGAGGCCGTCGGCGAACCCGCGGGTGGCGGGCCAGTGCGGCAGCTTGGCGTTGCCGAGCACCATCGAGGCCAGGTACACGGCGAGGAAGCCGCTGCCGTGCGCCAGGGCGCCCGCCGCGTAGGCGGTGACGGCGATCGCCATGACGGCGATGGGGTAGAGGCCGGACGCGGGCAGCGCCACGTGCCGCAGGCCCCAGGCGCCGAGCCAGCCGACCGCGAGGCCGATGGCCGCGCCGATGGCCAGTTCCAGGGCGATCTCACCGAGCAGGACGTACCAGTGTTCGACCGGTCCGGCGTGCGAGAAGGCGACGACGAGGATGACCACCGGGGCGTCGTTGAAGCCGGACTCGGCCTCCAGCGTGCCCGTCACGCGCGCGGGGAGGGGAATCTTCCGCAGCACGGAGAAGACCGCCGCCGCGTCCGTCGAGGAGACCACCGCGCCGATGATGAGTGCCTGCCGCCACTCCAGCCCGACCAGGTAGTGCGCGCTCGCCGCCGTGACGCCGACGCTGACCGCGACGCCGGCCAGCGCCAGCGTGGACGCGGCGGGCAGGGCCGGCCCGACCTCCTTCCACTTCGTGCCGAGACCGCCCTCGGCGAGGATCACGACCAGGGCGGCGTACCCGATGACCTGGGTCAGTTCGGCGTTGTCGAAGTGGATGTGGGCGATGCCGTCCTGGCCCATGAGGACGCCGATGCCCAGGTACACGAGCAGGCTGGGGAGCCCGCTGCGCGAGGAGATCCGGACCGCTGCGACGGCGACGAGCAGGACGAGCGAGCAGACGAGCAGAAGCTGGTTGAGGTGCTGGACAGTCAGCGGCGCTTCCCTTCCGTACCGCGGGGCCGATTTCGCGGGGGCGCGCACATATTCCGGACACAACGCCGCGCGCGCCGCACGCAACTACTTCGTTACCTTACCTAACTCTTGACGATTTCTTGACGCTCGCCGAGGCAAGATCGAACGTCTGCCCGCGCTGGTTCCCGACTCCGCGTCAAGTGCCACAGGGCCCTGCGCCTATGGTTGCTCCAGCGCTCATTCAATGTCACAGACCGCCTGCCGCTCGCGTTAGGACAGCAAGGACAGCGATGCCCCCCAACACCACCGCCACAACGGGTGACAAGCCCGGCAAGTCCGGCAGGAAGAAGGGGCGCAAAGCCCGCCTGATCGTGCTCGTACTGGTGCTGGCGCTCATCGGAGGCGTCGCCTACGGGGCGTACTGGTCCATCAGCACCGTCCGCGCCTCCTTCCCGCAGACCACGGGAACGATCACGCTCAAGGGCCTGTCGGGTCCCGTCGACGTCAAGCGTGACGGCTACGGCATCCCGCAGATCTACGCGTCCTCCGACGAGGACCTGTTCATGGCGCAGGGCTACGTCCAGGCGCAGGACCGGTTCTGGGAGATGGACGTGCGCCGGCACATGACGTCCGGGCGCCTGTCGGAGATGTTCGGCAAGAGCCAGATCGACAACGACGAGTTCCTGCGCACGCTCGGCTGGGACCGGATCGCCGAGCGGGAGTACCGCACCAAGCTGTCGGCCTCGACGAAGAAGTACCTCCAGGCCTACGCCGAGGGAGTCAACGCCTACCTCGACGGCAAGGACGGCAAGGAGATCTCCCTGGAGTACGCGGCCCTGGGCTTCACCAACGACTACAAGCCGCAGAAGTGGACCCCGGTCGACTCGGTCTCCTGGCTGAAGGCGATGGCGTGGGACCTGCGCGGCAACATGCAGGACGAGATCGACCGCGCGCTGATGACGAGCCGCCTCGGCCCGCAGCAGATCGCGCAGCTGTACCCGCAGTACCCCTACGACCGCCACCGGCCGATCGTCCAGGAGGGCGGGTACAGCGAGCTGACCGGGGAGTACGACCAGGAGGGCTCCACGGGCACCGGCACCGGCACCGGCACCGGCACGGGCACGGGCAGCTCCATGGGCACCGGCACGGGCACCTCCTCGGGCTCGGCCTCGGGCACCTCCTCGGGTTCCGCCTCCTCGGCCCTGCAGAGCCAGCTCGCCGGCCTCTACAAGGTCCTGGACGACGTCCCCGCGGCCGTCGGCGTGAACGGCAACGGCATCGGCTCCAACTCCTGGGTCGTCGGCGGCAAGCACACCATCACCGGCAAGCCCCTGCTGGCCAACGACCCGCACCTGTCGGCCTCGCTGCCGTCGGTCTGGTACCAGATGGGCCTGCACTGCCGCACGATCTCGGCCTCGTGCCAGTACGACGTCACCGGCTACACCTTCGCGGGCATGCCCGGCGTGGTCATCGGCCACAACAAGGACATCGCCTGGGGCATGACCAACTCCGGCGTCGACGTCACCGACCTCTACCTGGAGAAGCTCACCGGCGACGGCTACCTCTACGACGGCAAGGTCGTCCCGTTCCGGACGCGCGAGGAGACCATCAAGGTCGCCGGCGGCACCGCCAAGAAGATCGTCGTCCGGGAGACCAGGGACGGCATGCCGCTGCTGTCCGACCGCAGCGACGAGCTGGTGCAGGTCGGCAGGAAGGCCTCCGTCGACACGGCCGCGCCCGACCGCGGCGACGGCTACGGCATCGCGCTGCGCTGGACCGCGCTGGACGCGGGCACCTCCATGGACGCCGTCTTCGCCATGGACAAGGCGGCCGACTGGGACGACTTCCGGGCCGCGGCGAAGCTCTTCGACGTGCCCTCGCAGAACCTCGTCTACGCCGACACGAAGAACCACATCGGCTACCAGCTGCCGGGGAAGATCCCCACGCGCGCGAAGGGCGTGAACGGCTCGGTGCCCGTCCCCGGCTGGGACCCCAGGTACCGCTGGCGGGGCTTCCTCGCCTTCGACAAGCTGCCCCACGAGTACGACCCGCAGCGCGGCTACATCGTCACGGCCAACCAGGCCGTGGTCGACCCGGACGCGTACCCGTACACCCTCACCACCGACTGGGGTTACGGCACCCGCAGCCAGCGCATCAGCGACCTGATCGAGCAGAAGATCAAGGGCGGCGGCAAGATCTCCACGGACGACATGCGGCAGATGCAGCTCGACAACAGCAGCGAGATCGCCAAGCTGCTGGTGCCGGTCCTGCTGAAGATCGACATCGACGATCCGGACGTCCGCGAGGCGCAGAAGCTGCTGGAGGGCTGGGACTACACCCAGGACGCCGACTCGGCCGCGGCGGCCTACTTCAACTCGGTGTGGCGCAACATCCTCAAGCTGGCCTTCGGCAACAAGCTGCCCAAGGAGCTGCGGGTCAAGGGCCAGTGCCTGTGGGTGGACCCGGCCGACACCACCGGGCCCGTCGACGACACGAACAAGGTGCGCGAGTGCGGCCGGCGCGACGCCGACCAGGCGCAGCCCGACGGCGGCGACCGCTGGTTCGAGGTGGTGCGCACCCTCATGGACGACGAGAAGAGCGACTGGTGGACCGCGCCCCGCTCGGGCACCCGCCCGGCCGCGCACAACCGCGACGAGCTGTTCGAGCGGGCCATGATCGACGCGCGCTGGGAGCTGACGGCCAAGCTCGGCAAGGACATCGACACCTGGAGCTGGGGCCGGCTGCACCGCCTGTTCCTGAAGAACCAGACGCTGGGCACCGAGGGCCCCGGCATCATCCAGTACGTCCTCAACCGCGGCCCGTGGAAGCTCGGCGGCGGCGAGGCGGCGGTCAACGCGACCGGCTGGAACGCCGCAGGCGGCTACGGCGTCGTCTGGGTGCCGTCGATGCGGATGGTGGTCAACCTCGACAGCCTCGACAAGTCGAAGTGGATCAACCTCAGCGGCGCGTCCGGGCACGCCTACAGCGCCCACTACACCGACCAGACCGACAAGTGGGCCAAGGGCGAGCTGCTGCCGTGGTCGTTCTCACCGCAGGCGGTCGACGACAGCACCAGCGACACCCTCACGCTCAAGCCGTGAGCCGACGCTGACCGGAGGGGCCCCACGCGCGCGTGCGGGCCCCTTCGCCGTACCGGGGCGGCTTCTGGCTCCGCTTCAGCGGGGGAAGCGGTGCACCCCGGACGGCGTCACCACCGCGTGGACCGGCCGGTCGTGCGCCTCCTCCGGGAGGCTCGCGACGACCTCGGTGTCGTACAGGAGCACCACCAGCGCGGGGTGCGCGCCCGCGCGGTCCAGGCGGGCGAGGACCCGGTCGTACGAGCCGCCGCCACGCCCCAGCCGCATGCCGCGCGCGTCGACGGCGACCCCCGGCAGCAGCACGACGTCCGCGGAGGTGACGGCCTCCGGGCCCAGGCGCTCGCCGGCCGGCTCGAACAGCGCCATCTTCCCGCCGTGCTGCACCCGCGCGAGGGAGCCGGGGCCGGTGTACTCGCCCCAGTCCAGGTCGTTGTCCGGCAGCAGCGCGGGCAGCAGGACGCGCACGCCCCGCGCGCGCAGCGCGTCAAGCAGCGCGAGGGTGCCCGGTTCACTCCCCACGGAGACGTACGCCGCCACCGTGCGCGCCCGCGCCAGCTCGGGCAGCTCCAGCGCCCGCCGGGCCAGCGCCCCGGCCGCTTCCCGCAGGTCGGAGGCGGGCAGCGCGTTGCGCACCGCGAGGAAGTCCCGCCGCAGTGTCCGCTTGCCGGGACCGGCCGCAGGGTCCTTTTCGTTCACTCCTGGCTCCCGTACCGCTTCAGTATGCTCATATGAGCGACTATGGTCCCGGAGGGGCGTAAACCCCTCAGGGTCACCGGATAAGGTGGCGGGCATGACCCAGTCGCACCCCAGGATCAGCAAGGCTGTCATCCCGGCAGCAGGCCTCGGCACCCGGTTCCTGCCGGCCACCAAGGCCACGCCCAAGGAGATGCTGCCGGTCGTGGACAAGCCGGCGATCCAGTACGTGGTCGAAGAGGCCGTGTCCGCCGGCCTCGACGACGTCCTCATGATCACGGGCCGCAACAAGCGCCCGCTGGAGGACCACTTCGACCGCAACTACGAGCTCGAGTCCGCCCTGGAGAAGAAGGGCGACGCGGAGCGACTGGCCAAGGTGCAGGAGTCCAGCGACCTCGCGACCATGCACTACGTGCGGCAGGGCGACCCCAGGGGCCTCGGCCACGCCGTCCTGTGCGCGGCGCCGCACGTCGGCAACGAGCCGTTCGCCGTGCTGCTCGGCGACGACCTCATCGACCCGCGCGACCCGCTGCTCCAGCGGATGATCGAGGTCCAGGAGCAGTACGGCGGCAGCGTCGTCGCGCTCATGGAGGTCGCCCCCGAGCAGATCCACCTCTACGGCTGCGCGGCCGTGGAGGAGACCGAGGACAGCGACGTCGTCAAGGTGAGCGGGCTGGTCGAGAAGCCCGACCCGGCCGACGCCCCGTCCAACTACGCCATCATCGGCCGGTACGTCCTCGACCCGCACGTCTTCGACATACTGCGGCGGACCGAGCCGGGCCGCGGCGGCGAGATCCAGCTCACCGACGCCCTGCAGCAGCTCGCGGAGGACGAGAAGGTCGGCGGACCGGTGCACGGCGTCGTCTTCAAGGGCCGCCGCTATGACACCGGCGACCGCGGCGACTATCTGCGTGCCATTGTCAGACTCGCGTGCGAACGTGAAGACCTGGGCCCGGACTTCCGGACCTGGCTTCGCAGTTACGTCACCGAGGAGATGTAGCCACCTTGAGCAGCGCCGCGCCCCGCACCACCGGCCAGGACCACCTGTGGTCGGTGGACGAGCACCTGGAGGACATCCTCGCCACCGTCCGCCCCCTGGAGCCCATCGAGCTCCAACTGCTCGACGCGCAGGGGTGCGTGCTGGTGGAGGACGTCACCGTCCCGGTCTCGCTGCCGCCGTTCGACAACAGCTCGATGGACGGCTACGCGGTGCGGGTCGCGGATGTCGCGGGCGCGAGCGAGGAGTTCCCGGCGGTCCTGGAGGTCGTCGGGGACGTCGCCGCCGGCCAGGCCGACCTGCTGCACGTCGGCCCCGGCCAGGCCGCCCGCATCATGACCGGCGCCCCGCTGCCGCCCGGCGCGGAGACCGTCGTGCCCGTCGAGTGGACCGACGGCGGGCTCGGCGAGGGCCCGGTGAGCGGGATGCGCGCCCGTGCGCTCGCGCCGGAGGGCGCGTCCGGCCAGGTGCGCGTGCACCGGCCGGCCGAGGCACGCGCGCACGTGCGCGCGAAGGGCAGCGACGTGAAGGCCGGCGACCGCGCCCTGGAGGCGGGCACCGTGCTCGGCCCGCCGCAGATCGCCCTCCTCGCGGCGATCGGCCGCGGCACGGTCCGCGTCCGCCCGCGCCCGCGCGTGGTGGTGCTCTCCACCGGCAGCGAACTCGTCCAGCCGGGCGAAGAACTGGGCAGCGGTCAGATCTACGACTCCAACAGCTTCGCCCTCACCGCCGCCGCCCGCGACGCCGGCGCCCTCGCCTACCGCGTGGGCGCGGTCGCCGACGACGCCGAGACGCTGCGCTCCACCATCGAGGACCAGCTGATCCGCGCGGACCTGCTGGTCACCACGGGCGGGGTGAGCGTCGGGGCGTACGACGTCGTCAAGGAGGCGCTGTCGTACGTCGGCGACGAGGACGAGCCCGGCAGCGGCGTGGAGTTCCGCAAGCTCGCCATGCAGCCGGGCAAGCCGCAGGGCTTCGGCTCCATCGGCCCCGACCACACCCCGCTGCTCGCGCTGCCGGGCAACCCGGTGTCGTCGTACGTCTCCTTCGAGCTGTTCGTCCGTCCCGCGATCCGCACCCTGATGGGGCTGACGGACGTGCACCGGCCGACGCGGCGGGCGACCCTGCGCGCGGACAGGGCGCTGTCCTCGCCCAAGGGCCGCCGCCAGTTCCTGCGCGGGGCGTACGCCGACGGCGCGGTCTCCCCGGTCGGCGGCACCGGCTCGCACCTGGTGGCCGCGCTCGCGCAGGCCGACGCGCTGATCGTCGTCCCCGAGGACGCGGAGACCGTCGAGCCCGGCGCCGAGGTCGAGGTCGTCCTGCTCGGCTGAGCGCCCCACGCGCGGGTGGGCGGTGCCCGGATGCCGGGACGCCGGGTCCCGGACCCCTGCCGGGGCCTGCCGGGAGGTACCGTGTCGCGCACAACAGGCCCGCGCGCCGCACCGCACCGGGCCCGGACCGGGAGCGCCGTACGAGCATGACTGAGCCTTACCGGGGGACGACCCCCGGATCCCCTGCGCAGGACCGCCTGACCCACATCGACGAGGCGGGCGCGGCCCGCATGGTCGACGTGTCGGAGAAGGACGTGACCGCCCGCACGGCCCGTGCCAGCGGACGCGTCCTCGTCTCGCCGCGCGTGGTGGAGCTGCTGCGCGGTGAGGGGGTCCCCAAGGGGGACGCCCTGGCCACCGCGCGGATCGCGGGCATCATGGGCGCCAAGCGCACCCCGGACCTGATCCCGCTGTGCCACCCGCTCGCCCTGTCCGGTGTGAAACTGGACCTGTCGGTCGCGGACGACGCCGTGGAGATCCTGGCCACGGTGAAGACGACGGACCGCACGGGCGTGGAGATGGAGGCGCTCACCGCGGTCTCCGTCGCCGCGCTCACCGTGATCGACATGGTGAAGGCGGTCGACAAGGGAGCGGTCATCACGGACGTACGGGTGGAGGAGAAGACGGGCGGCAAGTCGGGCGACTGGAGCCGGGCATGAGCTACCGAGCGCTGGTCGTCACCGCCTCCAACCGGGCCGCCGCCGGGGTCTACGAGGACAAGGGCGGCCCGCTGGTCGCCGACGGCCTGAAGGGCTTCGGCTTCGCGGTGGACGGCCCGCAGATCGTGCCCGACGGCGACCCGGTCCAGGCCGCGCTGCGCGCCGGCGTGGACGCGGGGTACGACGTGATCGTCACCACCGGCGGCACGGGCATCTCGCCCACCGACCGCACCCCGGAGGCCACCCGCGCGGTGCTCGACCGGGAGGTGCCGGGCATCGCCGAGGCGATCCGGGCGTACGGACGGGAGAAGGTGCCCACCGCGGCCCTCTCCCGGGGCCTCGCCGGGGTCGCCGGGAGCACGCTGATCGTCAATCTGCCGGGTTCGAGCGGCGGGGTGAAGGACGGCCTGGCCGTTCTTCAGGCCCTGCTGGTGCACGCCGTCGACCAGATCCGCGGCGGCGATCACCCGAGACCCGGCGCCGGCAGTGGGGGTGCGAGCTGAACAGCCCGTCCTGGCCCGTGGTGCTCGCCGAGGGCGAGGTCGTCCTGCGGCCGATAAAGATGCGCGACCAGCGGGTCTGGCGCGAGGTCAACCGGCGCAACCGGGACTGGCTCCGGCCGTGGGAGGCGACGATCCCGCCGCCCACGCCGAGCGGCCCGATCGCGCACCGGCCGACCTACCGCCAGATGGTGCGCCATCTGCGGCACGAGGCGAACGCGGGCCGGATGCTGCCCTTCGTCATCGAGTACCAGGGGCAGCTGGTCGGGCAGCTCACCGTCGCCGGGATCACCTGGGGTTCCATGTGTTCCGGACACGTCGGTTACTGGGTGGACGAGGCGGTGGCGGGCCGCGGGGTGATGCCGACGGCCGTGGCGCTCGCGGTGGACCACTGTTTCCGTACCGTGGGGCTGCACCGCGTCGAGGTGTGCATTCGCCCGGAGAACCGGCCCAGCCGCCGCGTCGTGGAGAAACTGGGATTCCGTGAGGAGGGCCTGCGGCCCCGCTATCTTCACATCGACGGCGCCTGGCGGGACCACCTGGTGTTCGCGCTGACCGCGGAGGAGGTGCCGGACGGGCTGCTCAACCGCTGGCGGCGGGCGCGGTCGCAGGGCGCGGGGAATCCCGGCCGCCCCGGAAATTGAATAAATGTTCGAAATTGATCGTCGCATGACCGGCTGGGGGCCGGGAAATTCGCCCTCCGGTGGGCTGCTGATCGGATCGGTCACAAAAAAAGTTCGAAATATCAGCCAGATCGTGCGACACACCGGCCCAATTGGCGGATGGCCTCACGCAAACCCCTCTACCGTGTGAGACGTGAGCAGCAGCGGCCTCATCTACGCAGTCATTGTCGGGGCCTGGGCCGCCTACTTGGTGCCGATGTGGCTCCGTAGGCAGGACGAGCTGAACGAGGCCCGTCCGACGGAACGCTTCAGCACGGCCATCCGGTTGCTGTCCGGACGAGCGGCCATGGAGCGCCGGTACGCCAAGGACCTGCGGGCGCGCTCCACCGAGGAGGAGGAGTACGACGCCGACGCACCGGACGCCGTCACCGACTCGGTGGACGTCCGGGCCTTCGCCATGCCCCCGGCCCGCACCCCGGAACCCGCCCCCCAGGCGCGGACCCGTGAGCGCGCCGAGCCCGGACCCGAGCCGGAGCAGCCGGCCGCGCCGGCGCCCGGACCCACGGCGGCCGACCCGGACCACGAGCGGGTGCCGGGCCCCCGGCGTACGCCCTCGGCCCAGGCCGCCGCGGCGCGCGCCCGGCGCACGAAGGTCCTCGCCCGTCGCAGGCGCACCACGGTGGTGCTCTTCCTCGCCTTCACGCTCGGCGCGATCGTCGCCGCCGTCGGAGGGCTCGCCTTCCTGTGGGCGCCCGGTGTGCCGGCGGTCCTGCTCAGCGCGTACATCGCGTATCTGCGCCGCCAGGAGCGCCGCCGGTTCACCTTTCAGATGGACCGGCGCCGGGCCGAGGCCGCGGCACAGCGGCTGCGGGAGCGCCAGCCGCGCCGGCGCACGCCCCTGGACGCCGACGATCACGCCGACGCCGAGGAGCCGGACGAAGGCGCCGAGCCGGAGACCGACCCGGGGCTGGCGGCCCTGGCCGCCGACCGCCGGGCGCTCGTAGAGCAG
Organism: Streptomyces griseosporeus; assembly: GCF_014656055.1. Classification (GTDB taxonomy): domain Bacteria; phylum Actinomycetota; class Actinomycetes; order Streptomycetales; family Streptomycetaceae; genus Streptomyces; species Streptomyces griseosporeus. The sequence goes on along the minus strand of NZ_BNBR01000006.1, from coordinate 223,795 downwards.
ACCGACCACGCCGAGTGGGTCGACCAGCAGCGCGAGCGGCAGCGCCGGCCGGGACACGGGGAGAGCTGGGAGCCGGTGCCGGTTCCGCTGCCGACGTACGTGACCGCGCCGGTCGCGCCGCGGGCGACGGCGGACGTGGACCTCGGGGCGCCCGACGCGTGGAGCTCGGCGCGCTCCAGCGCCGCCGCGCCGGAGCAGGAAGCGCAGGCCGCGGCGCACGGCGAGGCCGCCGAGGAGGAGCCCGCGCCCGGCGCGGAGGACAGGCCGGCGGCGCCCGCCCGCAGCGACGCCCGCCGCGCGGCCTCCGCCCGCCGGGCCCGTGAGCGCGGACGCACCCCCCTGTTCGACCAGTACGAGGAGGGGGACCGGCCGCGCGCGGCCAACGAGTGACCCCGCCTCATACGGATTTTTGAGCACGCCCGACGGGATGCTAGAGTTTCACTCGTTGCAAGGGCCTGTGGCGCAGTCCGGTAGCGCACCTCGTTCGCATCGAGGGGGCCAGGGGTTCAAATCCCCTCAGGTCCACGCACACAGAAGTCCCGTCCAGCTCATCGAGCTGGGCGGGACTTCGTCGTTTCGGGCACGCGGCCCTCGAACTGGTCCTGCCGGTACGGGAGTCAGGGGATGCGGCGTCGGCGTCGCGCCACCGCATCCCGGTCGTCTCATGAGGCGGCTTCGGTGTCGGGGACGCCGAGGACGTGCAGGAAGGCGGTGGCCGCGGGGGTGCGGCTGCCCGGGCTCCAGATGATGTACTCGACGCGGGCCGGAGCGTCCACCACCTCGATGGTGGTGACGCCGCCGAGCTGGGCGACGTACGCGGCGGGCAGCATGGCCACGCCGAGGCCCTGCCCGACCAGCCGGGCCAGGAAGTCCGCGTTGGTCACCTCGTACGCCACGTCACGGGTCAGGCCGGCCGCGGAGAAGGCCAGGTCCGACTGGGCGCGTCCGGCGGTCTTCGCGGGCAGGTCGACGAACACCTCCGAGGACAGCCTGCGCAGGTCGATCTCCGGTTCGTCGGCCAGCGGGTGGTCGGGGGCGACGACGGCGACGAGCCGGTCGCGGGCGAGTTCGCGGTAGCTGACGCCCTCCGGCCGTGCCGTGGTCGGCAGTCCCAGGAAGGCCACCTCGACGGTTCCCTGCTTGACCTGCTCGACCAGGTCGTCGCTCGCGCCCACCCGGAGGCTGACCCGCACCTGCGGATACCGCTGCCGGTACTCGCGTAGCGCGCCCGGGATGTCGACGGCGGCGACGGACGGGATCAGTCCCACGGAGAGCCGCCCGCGGACCTCCCCGACGGCGGCGGCGACCTCGGCGGCCGCGCGCTCGGCGGCCTCCAGGCATTGGCGGGCGGCCGGCAGGAACGCCGCGCCGGCCGGAGTGAGCCGCACCCGGCGGGTGGTGCGCTCGAACAGCTTGGCCCCCAGCTCCTGTTCCAGGCGGGCGATCTGGTGGCTGAGCGCGGACTGCACGACCAGGCAGCGCTCCGCGGCCCGGGTGAAGCTGTTCGTCTCGGCGACCGCGACCACGTAGCGCATCTGCTGCAGCTCCATGGGGATCCATCTTGCCGCACGATAAATGAGATGACAAACATGTGTTGGACTCATCAATAGGGTCCGGGCCAGCATGGTGAGCGTTCCCAGCCGGGCGACGGCGATTTCCGGTTCACCCGCGGGTGAATTCGACCCCAAGGACCGGCTTTTCCCCGACGGAAGCTGAGGCCTGTGTGCCATGAACCATGGCCGGCAATTCCTCACCCCGGGCGTGACGGCGCTGGCGCCGGCGATCTGGGGGAGCACTTATCTGGCGACGGCCGAATGGCTGCCCCCGGACCGGCCTTTGCTCGCCACGACCGTGCGGGCACTGCCCTCGGGCGTCATTCTGCTGCTCGTTTCCCGGGTGCTGCCCAAAGGCGAGTGGCTGTGGCGTTCCCTGGTGCTCGGCACGCTCAACATCGGCGCGTTCAACCTGCTGCTGTTCGTCGCCGCCTACCGCCTGCCCGGCGGTGTCGCGGCGATGATCATGTCGGTGCAGCCGATGATCGTGCTGATCCTCGCCGCGCTGCTGATCGGCGACAGGATCCGCCCGGTCCACGCGCTGGCCTGCGCCCTGGGCGCGGCCGGAGTGGTCCTGCTGGTGTCGAAGGGGTCCGCGGCGCTGGACACCGTCGGTGTGGCCGCGGGCCTCGGCGGAGCGGCCTGCATGGCCACCGGCATCACCTTCACCAAGCGCTGGGGGCGCCCCGAAGGGGTGGGGCTGCTGCCCTTCACCGGCTGGCAGCTGCTGGCCGGCGGGCTCGTGTCGCTGCCCTTCACCCTGGCCGTCGAAGGGCTGCCGGGCTCCCTCACCGGGACCAACGTCTTCGGGTTCGCCTACCTCATCGTGCTCGGCGCGGTGATCAGTTACGCGCTGTGGTTCCGCGGCATCGAGCAACTGCCCGCCCTCGCCGTGTCGTTCCTGGCCCTCGGCAGCCCCGTCGTCGCCACGGTCCTCGGCATCGCCTTCGAGGACGAGTCGTTCTCCGCCCCACAGACGGCCGGAATCGTCGCGGTCCTCGTCGCCGTGGTGCTCGCCCAGCCCCGGCCGGCCGAGCCGCGAGCCCGCACCCCACGTGAGCAGAATTCCTGGAGAGCAGTCATGTCCGTACAGCAGCGGAAACGGTCGTCGTCGGCCGTCAGGGGATGGATCGGCGTCGCCGCCATCACCGCCAGTCTTTTCGTCTTCCTCACCACCGAACTGATGCCCGTGGGTCTGCTCACTCCGCTGAGCGAGAGCCTGGACATCTCCGTCGGAACAGCCGGTCTGATGGTGACCGCACAGGGTGTCGCGGCCGGCCTCGGTGTGCCGTTCATCGTGGCCTGGACGCGCCGCGTCAACCGGCGCCTTCTTCTGTCCGCCCTTCTCGCCGTCCTCGCGCTCGGAAATCTCGTCACCGCCGTATCGCCGAATTACCCGCTGATTCTCGCGACGCGTCTGTGCATGGGATTCGCCAGCGGTGTCTTCTGGGCGATCGGCGTCAGCATGGCCATGCGGATCGTGCCCGAGCGGCACGCGAGCCGCGCCGCCGCGGTGGTGATGTCCGGCATCTCCATCGCCACGGTCGTCGGCATCCCGCTCGGCACCGTCGTCGAGGCACACACCAGCTGGCGGACCACCTTCGGCATCTGGGCCGGCCTGAGCCTGCTGGTGTTCCTCGCGGTCGCGGCGGTCATCCCGTCGCTGCCGTCGCAGAACGCCGTCTCCGTCCGTGAGGTCTTCGGACTGCCGGTCAGGAACGGGCAGCTGCGCACCGTGCTGCTCATCGTCGTCTTCTTCGTCCTCGGCCACTTCGGCGCGTACACGTTCGTACGGCCCTATCTGGAGGACGAGGCCGGCGCCGGCTCCACCTTCATCACCGTGGTGCTGATCATCTTCGGTGTGGGCGGCGCCATCGGGAACTTCGTCGCCGGCTACACCGCCGGCCGCAGCCTGCGCGGCACCTTCGTCGTCGGACTGGTCGGACTCCTGGCGGCCCTGCTGCTGCTTCGCGGCATCGGTGACGCGGAGAGCGGGGCCGTGGCCGCCCTGGTGCTGTGGGGCCTGTCCTTCGGCGCGGTGCAGCTGTCCCAGGTCAACATGACGCTGGCCGCCGCACCGGACACGTTCGAGGCGGCGATGTCGCTCAACACCATGGCGTACAACACCTGCATCGCCCTCGGCGCCCTCTTCGGCGGCCTGTTCGTCGACCACACGGGCGTCACCAGCGTCATCTGGTTCGGGGTGATCCTCGCCGCCGCCTCACTGCTCCTCAGGCTCGCCACCGGCTGGAAGCAGGAGACCCCCGCGCGGCCCGTCCCCGAGGACGACCAGGACGACCGACTGGCCCCGACCGCCTGACGGGCCCCCGCTCCCAGCTCGCTCCTGCCCGCCGGCAAGGGCGAGTTGGTGGTCCCGAGGGACATCCGACCGCGGCCGTCACGCGCGCGCCCGGCGGCGCAGTACCACCGCCGTCGTCGCCGTCGAGGTGACGACGGCGAGCACCGCGCACGCGGCCGTCGCGGCGCCCAGCGCCGGCCACGGCAGGGCGAGCGGCGCGGCCGGCGCCGACAGCAGACGCAGGGCGCCCGTCATCCCCGACAGGGCGAGTACGGCGGTCAGCGCGCCCAGCACCGCACCGGCCGCCACCACGGTCAGCGCCTCGGCCGCGGCCAGCCGCAGCACCTGCGCGCCGGTGGCGCCCGCCAGCCGCAGCGCGGCGAACTCCCGCACCCGCTCCGAGGCCCCCATCACCAGCGTGTTGGCCAGCGACAGCGCCGTGTACAGCAGCGCGATGCCGAGCACCAACAGCAGGCCGAGCCGGGTCGTCCGGTTGGTCCGGGGGCCGTTGGCCTCCAGCCACTCCGCGCGGGTCAGCACACGCGCCCCGCCCGTGCCGTCCACCGCCGCGCGCAGAGCCGCCCGCACGGCGGTCGCGTCGGCGCCGGCGGCGACCCTGACGTCGACCCGGTCGACGGGGGCGCCCTCGGCGTTGGCCGGGGTGACCCAGACGCCGTTGCCGCCGGTGCCGGTGGACAGGACCGCGGCGATGCGCAGGGAGCGGCGGGTGCCGTCGCCGAGCCACACCTGGACGCGGCGGCCCACGGTGTGCGTCTCCCACTCCTCGTTGACGACGATCGAGTCGTCGTCCAGGCCGGAGAGCCGGCCGGCCGCCACCGGCAGCCGCACGGTGGCCGCGAGCAGCCGCGGATCGGCCGCGCGGGCCTCGGACCGGACCAGGGCGACGCCGTCCTCCAGGACGTGCACCGCGGAGGCGGAGCTGGGGGAGACCACGGCACCCGGGACGTGGCGCAGCCGCTCGACCGAGGCGGCGTCGATCCCGTCCGCCGCCTCGCCGGTCGCGGCGGCCGGCGCCGGTCCCCTCGCCGGGACGACCACGAAGTCCGCCACCGTACGGTCCCTCAGCTCCGCCGCGCGCGCCGCGTCCAGCGTCGCCGTGGCGCCCAGCAGCGAGCCCGTCAGCGCCACCGTGACCAGCACCGGCGCCGCGATCGCGGCCGTACGGCGCAGACTCGCGCCGGTGTTCGCGCGGGCCAGCATCCCCACCGCGCCGGGCAGCCGCGCCGGGAGCGCCGTCAGCAGCCGGGTCAGCGGGCGCAGCAGCGCGGGGGAGAGCAGGGCCAGCGCGCTGATCAGCAGCATCGGGCGGCTGACGTACGTCTTGCGGTGCAGCAGGTCGCCCGGGTCGGTCAGCAGCGCGTGGCCCAGCAGCACGGCCGCGGCGATCAGCAGCGCGGCCCCGCAGACACGGCGGGCCGGGGTGAGCGGGCCGCTGTCCGCCGACGCCTCCCGCAGCGCCTGCGTCGGCGCCGTGCGCCCCGCCCGCCAGGACGCTGCCGCCGCACCGCACAGGGCGACCAGCAGGCCCGTCCAGAAGGCCAGGTGGTACGGCCACACCGCCGGGCCGAGCCCGAACCACGCGGGCGCCAGGCCCTCGTCCACCACCCGGGCGACGAGCAGCGGCGCGCCGTACCCGCCGAGCGCGCAGCCCGCGGCGGAGGCCAGCACCCCCACCAGCAGGGCCTCCGCGAGGACCGTCCGCCGCACCTGCCCCGGGGTGGCGCCGGCCGCCCGCAGCAGGCCGAACTCGCGGCGCCGCTGCACCACCGCGAAGGCGAACGTGGACGCCACCACGAACACCGACACGAACGCGGTGACCCCGCCCGCCGTGCCGAACAGCGCGTTCAGCGCGGTGAGCGCCTCCGCGTCCCGGTCCGGATCCGGGTCCGCCCGCCGCCGCGCGTCCCCCGTCAGCACGTCCGCGTCGGCGCCCACGGTCCGGCGTACGGCCGCCGGGTCGGCGCCGACGACCAGCCGCGTGGTCGCCGGGGCGAGGCGCGCGGCCTGCGCGTCCGGGTAGAACAGCGGGTTCTCGAAGCCGAGGGCGCGGACCGTGCCGACCACCCGGACCGTGCCGTGCCCGGTCCGAAGACGCCGGCCCACCGCCGTCCAGTCGCCGGCCGCCACGACCTCGCCGTCGGCGCGCGGGGCGCGGCCCGCGGTCAGCTCGTACGGGGCGAAACGGGCCGTCGACCACGGATGCCCGACGAGGCCCGCGGGACCGCCACGCGCGTGTACCGCGAACGAGCGGTCCACGGTGACCGTGCCGAGCGCCCGCAGGGCGGCGACCGTGCGCTCCGGGATCGGGCGCGGGTGTGCCAGCCGGCCCGTGCGCGGGCCGATCGGGGTCGGCACGCGCACGCTGTCGTGCGCCGTCACGACGACCGGCGCGGCGGCGAACCGCTCCGGCACGCGCGTGGGCGCGTCCAGGGAGGCGGCGAGGGCCAGCCCCATCACCGTCATCAGCGCGACGCCGAGACACAGTGCGACGAAGCTGCCGGCGAAGGCGGTCCAGCGGGTGCGCAGGGTGCGCAGGGCGAGGGTCAGCACGGCAGGACCGCCTTCCGGGACACCGGCGCCTGCGGGGCCGGCGCAGGGTCCGGGTCCGTCTCCAGCGTCGCCATGTGGGCCGCGACGGCACCGGCCGACGCGCCCCTCAGCTCGCCGTGCACGCGGCCGTCCACCAGGAACACCACGCGGTCGGCGTGGGCGGCGGCGACCGGGTCGTGGGTGACCATGACGGTGGTCTGCCCCTCCTCGTCGACCAACCGCCGCAGCAGGGACAGGACTTCACGGCTGGTGCCGGTGTCCAGCGCGCCCGTGGGCTCGTCGCCGAAGAGGACGTCGGGGCGGGTGATCAGCGCACGGGCGAGGGCGACGCGCTGCTGCTGCCCCCCGGACAGCTCCGTCGGGCGGTGCCCCGCGCGGGCGCCGAGGCCGACCTGGTCGAGGGCCTCGCGCACCCGGGAGCGCGGCACACGCCGGCCGGCCAGCCGCAGCGGCAGGGCGACGTTCTGCGCGGCGGTCAGCGACGGCAGCAGGTTGAACGCCTGGAACACGAAACCGACCCGCTCGCGCCGCAGCAGGGTCAGCCGGCGCTCGCTCAGCCCGGTCAGCTCCGTCCCGCCGAGCAGGACCGACCCGGAGGTGGGGCGGTCGAGCCCGGCCGCGCACTGCAACAGGGTCGACTTGCCGGACCCGGAGGGGCCCATGACGGCGGTGAAGGTGCCGCGCCGGAAGGACAGCGAGACGGCGTCCAGCGCCGTCACGCCGTCGTGGGAGGTGCCGTATCGCCTGCTCACGGCGGTCAGTTGGATCGCGTCGATGGTCATCTGCTCTTCCGTCCCCACTCGTTCGGCTCGCACAGGGCAAGCCAACCGGCGCCCGGCGCCGGAATCATTCGGGCAGGGGCGAGAGTCGGGGTAGGGCCAGGCATACCCCCGGTCCGCCCCCTGGACCGATGGCCCGGACGCGAGGACCGCCCCTACGGTGACCCGCATGCGTCCTCGAAACCTCTGGCAGGCCATGGCCCGGCCCCGCTACCTGCTGACGCCGTGGCCCTGGCGTGCCGCGGCCTACCTGCTGACCGGGGTGCTCACCGGCGTCGCCGTCCTGGTGGCCCTGGTGGTGCTGGCGACGGTCGGCGGTGTCCTCGCCGTCGTCCTGGTCGGCCTCCCGCTGCTCGCCGCGGTGGTGCTCGCCGGGCTGCCGGTGGCCGTCGTGGAGCGGTGGCGGCTGCGGCTCGCCGACGCCGAACCCGCCCCCGGCGTCCACGCCCGGCCCGCCGAGCCCGGGCTGCGCAGCTGGCTCACCACCCGGCTGCGCGAGCAGGCCACCTGGCGCGAGCTGGGCCACGCCCTGCTGTGCGCGGCGCTGCTGTGGCCGGCCGAGGCGCTGGCCGTCACCGTCGCGCTGCTCTTCCCGCTCGCGATGATCGCGACGCCGCTGCTGATGGCCACGGTGGGCGACGGCCGCGAGGCGAAGGTGCTCAAGGTGTGGACGGTCACCGACTGGCCGACCGCGTACGGCGCCGCCGCGCTCGGCGTGCTCATGCTTGCCGCAGGGGCCTATCTGCTGGGCGTCGCGGCCGGGGCGCGCGCCGGCCTCACCCGGCTGCTGATCGCGCCCCGCGAGGCGGGCCTCGACGCGCGCGTGGTGGAACTGACCCGGTCCCGCAGCCGCCTGGTCGACGCGTTCGAGGCGGAACGGCGCCGTATCGAACGGGACTTGCACGACGGGGCGCAGCAGCGGCTCGTCGCCCTCACCATGACCCTCGGCCTCGCCCGGCTCGACGCGCCGCCCGGCCCGCTCGCCGACCAGCTGTCCCGCGCCCACGCGGAGGCCGGCGCCGCCCTCGCCGAACTGCGCGAACTCATCCACGGCGTCCACCCCAAGGTGCTCACCGACTACGGCCTCGAAGCCGTCGTCGCCGACGCGGCGGACCGCAGCCCCGTCCCGGTGGACGTCCGCCTCGACCTGCCCGGACGGCTGCCGCCGGCCGTGGAGAGCGCCGCGTACTTCGTCGTCCGCGAGGCCCTCGCCAACGTCGCCCGGCACAGCGGGGCGAGCCGGGCCGAGGTGCGCGGCGGGCACACCCGCGGGCGGCTCGTCGTCGAGGTCCACGACGACGGCCACGGCGGCGCCGACGCGACCGCCGGCAGCGGGCTGACCGGGCTCGGGGACCGGTTGTCGGTGCTCGATGGGAGACTTTCGGTGTCGAGCCCGGCGGGCGGGCCGACGGTGCTGCGCACGGAGATCCCGTGCGAGCCGGTGGACGGGGAGACAGCGGGGACCGGGCACCGGACCGCCACCCGGTGAGGCAGCCGTACGGCGACGGCGAGGGGGAGCGATGGGCGACGAGCGGGGCACCACGGCCGGCGGGCCGTCCCTGCGGGTGGTGCTGGCCGAGGACAGCGTGCTGCTGCGGGACGGGCTGACCGCCCTGCTCACCCGGTTCGGGCACACCGTGGTGGCCGCCGTCGGCGACGCCGGCGCCCTGCTCACGGCCGTCGCCGACCACGCCCCCGACGTCGTGGTGACCGACGTCCGCATGCCGCCGGACTTCGCCGACGAGGGGCTGCGCGCGGCCGTGCGGCTGCGCGCCGAGCGGCCCGGGCTGCCGGTGCTGGTCCTCAGCCAGTACGTGCAGCGGTCGTACGCCGCCGACCTGCTCGACACCGGGGACGGCACCGGCGTCGGCTACCTGCTGAAGGACCGGGTCGGCCAGGTCGAGGAGTTCGTGGACGCCCTCACCGAGGTGGCCGCCGGGGGCACGGTCGTCGACCCCGAGGTCGTACGGCAGCTGCTGCGCCGCCGCCGGGACCCGCTCGCACGGCTCACGCCGCGGGAGCGGGAGGTGCTGGCCCTGGTCGCCGAGGGCAGGTCCAACGCGGCGATCGCCCGTCAGCTGGTGGTGTCCGAGGCGGCGGTCGGCAAGCACATCGGCAGCATCCTCACCAAGCTCGATCTGCCGCCCGCCGAGGACGTCCACCGCCGGGTGCTCGCGGTGCTGGCGTTCCTGCGGGAGTGAGCCGGCGCGCCCGTCACAGGGCCTTGGCGTAGCACAGGCTCTCGGCGTGGAAGCGGTAGTAGCCGAACTTGGCGCACGGCTCGTAGCCGCAGGACGTGTACAGGGCTATCGCCTCGGGCTGCTTGGTGCCGGTCTCCAGCACCATGCGGATCCGGCCCGCCGCGCGGGCGTCCTCCTCCAGCGCGGCCAGCATGCGCCGGGCGAGCCCCCGGCCGCGCATCTCCTCCACCACGTACATGCGCTTCAGCTCGGCGTCGCCGTCCTCGTTGCCCTCGTCGTTCTTGTCCTGGCTGCGCCAGCCACCCGTGGCGACGGGCCGGTCGGACTCGTCGTAGGCGATGAGGTAGATGCCGTTCGGCGGGTCGAAGTCCGCCGGGTCCAGGGGCGTGGCGTCGCCGCCGTCGCCGTAGCGGACGTGGTACTCGGCCTGCACCTGGTCGTTGAGCTTGACGGCGTCGGGGTGGTCGAAGGGGACCTGGCGAATAAGCATGCGACTCATCGTAGAAGTATGCAGCCTGGCGGACGGGCTGTCGGCGGACATCGGGACGCCGTCCAGTGTGCCGGTATCGTGCCCTGGTGCTCACTGTGACCTCTGTGAATGTGAACGGGCTGCGGGCCGCCGCGAAGAAGGGCTTCGTGGAATGGCTCGCCGGCACGGACGCCGACGTGCTGTGCCTTCAGGAGGTGCGCGCCGAGCCGCAGCAGCTGCCCGACGAGGTCCGCGCGCCCGAGGGCTGGCACGTGGTGCACGCCCCGGCCGCCGCCAAGGGCCGCGCGGGCGTCTCCCTGTACGCCCGCCGCGAGCCCGACCGCGTCCGCGTCGGCTTCGGCTCGGCGGAGTTCGACGGCAGCGGCCGCTACGTCGAGGCCGACCTGCCCGGCGTCACCGTCGCCTCCCTCTACCTGCCCTCCGGCGAGGTCGGCACCGACCGGCAGGACGAGAAGGTCCGCTTCATGGGCGAGTTCCTCGCCCACCTCAAGGACCTGCGCGAGCGGGCCGCCGCCGACGGCCGCGAGGTCCTGGTCTGCGGCGACTGGAACATCGCCCACCAGCAGGCCGACCTGAAGAACTGGCGCGCCAACCAGAAGAGCTCCGGCTTCCTGCCGGAGGAACGCGCCTGGCTCACCCAGGTCCTCGACCCGGCCGACGGCGGCTACGTCGACGTGGTCCGCGCCCTCCACCCGGACACCGAGGGTCCGTACACCTGGTGGTCGTACCGGGGGCGGGCCTTCGACAACGACACAGGTTGGCGCATCGACCTCGCCGTCGCGACTCCGGGACTGGCGGCGCGTGCGGTCAAGGGGTATGTGGAACGGGCCGCCAGTCATGGGGAGCGCTGGTCTGACCACGCACCGGTGACGGTCGTCTTCGATGTGTGAGGGAGAGCGGGGCGCACGGTTTCGACGCCCCGCTCCGTTTCAGCTCTGCTCCTGTTTCAGAGAGCGCCGGATGCTGAACGCCAGCCGTGACGTGTCCGGCCCACCGAGCCTCTCCGGCCCGCCGCCCGACCGGCCTTTGGCAACGACGACGCGCACGCCGTCGCGCAGGAGATCTTCCCGGGTCACGGGCGCAGTGGTCCGGATGGTCCGGCGGTAGCAGTCGAGCGTGTACCTCTCGAGCCAGTCGGAGCGGATGCCCGCAGGGGCGGGGCAGATGTCGCCTCGGGCGGTGGCCCGGCAGACGTAGTCGCCGTAGGGCTTGCCCTTTCGCGTGGCGAAGTACATGCGTCCGTCGCATCCGGAGCAGTGAACAATGCCGGTGAGCAACGCGGTTGTCCGGCGCCTGTGGGTACGGGCGCCGTTCGACCTGGCGGACAGAACTTCCTGCAACGCTTGGAACTCCTTGTCCGACAGCAGAGCTCGTCCGATGAGCACAGGGGCGCCGGATGAGTCGCGGACCGTCCGGCCGCCGTGGGTACGGTGGCCCATCAGGGACGGGCTGCGCAGAACCTTCGACAGTGTGCCCGAAGTCCAGCGGAACCTGTCGAAGTCCCGGCCGTGGCGTCGACCGCCCGTTGGCCGACCCTGGAGTTGGGCGTGGCGATCGCGGGGGACCATGATCTCCTGGTCGTTGAGGTCTCGTGCGATGGCGAGCAGGGAGCGTCCCGCCTGCACCTCCGCCACGATCTGCCGGACGAGGCCGGCGGTCTCCGGGTCGGGTTCCAGGCACCACCCGCTACCCGAGGGGTGGGCCGCTTTCCGGTAGCCGAAGGGCACCAGTCCGCCCCCATAGCGTCCTGTCGCGCGCATGTGCGCGTGGCTGCTGCTGAGGCGATCGGAGATGGTGCGGGCCTCCCGTTCGGCGTGGTACGCCAGGTCCATGCAGCGGCGGATGGCGGAGCTGCCTCCCACAGGAGGAAGGACGAGCGGATGTCCCGATTCGGGCATGGCGAACACAAGTGTCCGGCCGTGCTCCCGTCCCCATGCGATCAACTCGACCATGTGTGCCACGGATCGGACGGCGCGGTCGACGTGGGACCAGATGACGGCGTCGTACTCGTGCGGTCGCCTGAGCCAGGGGGACAGAGCGGGCCGGTCGAAGGGGGATGTCCGGCGTGCGGAGACTCCGAGATCCGATGCCTCGGCGAACAGGCTGAAGCCGAGTTGTTCGGCGCACAGCCGGACGGCGGACCGCTGACGACTCGGTGACGTGGTCGCGGCGGTGACGCAGCTGAGCCGCAGCGCACCCAGGGCTTTCGGCGGCGCCGCGGTGGAACCACGGAATCGGGTCGGCAGTGGGATGCGGGCACTACGCTGGGGCATGTCGACGCTCCTTGGCAGAGTCGGCCACACCCCGGGGCTGGTGGGACAGCCGCCGGGGCCTTTCGATCTCACTGTCGGAGTTCGAACCGCAGTGCGTCGAAGGTTGGCCTCAACGTCCCCCGAAGGGGTGAACGCCCCGAGGTGGGGGACGCCAGGGAGCCGGCCGGGTTCACTCCCGCTTGCTCAGCCTCCGGTCCAGCGCCAGCGACAGTTCCGCCTCCACCACGCTGCGGGCCAGCGGGCGCAGGCGGTGCAGGTCGGCCTCCGTGCCGTGGCGCAGGATCAGTTCGGCGAACATCTCGGCGAGGTCGTCGACGTGGGCGCGGACGCGGGCGCCCGCCGTGAGGACCTCGGCGAGCGGGATGCCCTCGCGGACCAGGGCCGAGGAGACGTCCAGCAGGCGGCGGCTGATGTGGACGATCTGGTCGCCGTCGGTGCCGAGGTAACCCAGCTCCATGGCGGCGGCCAGGTTCTCCGGGGTGACCTCGCCCTCGAAGCGGGCGGCGAGTTCCTCGGGGGTGAGGCGGACCGGCTCCTCCTCGGTGGGGGTGCCGACGCCGAGCAGGTCGGCGACGTCGCGGCCCTGGTCGAGGGCCTCGGCGAGTTCGGCGATGCCGTTCAGGGTGTGGCCGCGCTCCAGCAGGGCCGCGATGGTGCGCAGACGGGCCAGGTGGTGGTCGTCGTACCAGGCGATACGGCCCTCGCGGCGCGGTGGCGGGAGCAGTTTGCGTTCGCGGTAGAAGCGCAGGGTGCGCACCGTGATGCCGGCCAGCCGGGCCAGCTCCTCCACGCGGTATTCACGCTTCTCCGCGGGCGTCTCCGCAGGTTTGTCTGCCACGGGAGGAGCCTATGTTGTACCGCCGGTAACTTTCCTCGCCCGCCCCCTACCCATCAGTACGCCGCTCCTCTACTCTCCCCATTGCGCCAGTGTTCACTGGCATGGTTTCGCAGGGCGTCGAAGGGGCTTCGGCATGGCTGAGCACGAGCATGTACGGGTGGCGGTGATCGGGTCCGGGTTCGGCGGGCTGGGTGCCGCCGTGCGGCTGCGCCGCGAAGGGATCACGGACTTCGTCGTCCTGGAGCGGGCGAGCAGCGTCGGGGGCACCTGGCGGGACAACAGCTACCCGGGCTGCGCCTGCGACGTACCGTCCCACCTCTACTCCTTCTCCTTCGCGCCCAACCCGGACTGGCCGCGCACCTTCTCCGGGCAGGAGCACATCCGCGCCTACCTGGAGCGCGTCACCGACACCTTCGGGCTGCGCCCGCACCTCCGCTTCGACTCCGAGGTGAAGCGGATGACCTGGGACGCCGAGCGGCTGCGGTGGCGGATCGAGACCGCCTCCGGGGACCTCACCGCCGACGTCGTCGTCTCCGCGACCGGGCCGCTGTCCGACCCGAAGATCCCCGACATCCCGGGCCTGGACTCCTTCCCGGGCAAGGTCTTCCACTCGGCCCGCTGGGACCACGACTACGACCTCACCGGCAAGCGCGTCGCGATGATCGGCACCGGCGCCTCCGCGATCCAGATCGTGCCGTCGATCCAGCCCAAGGTCGGCCGGCTCACCCTCTTCCAGCGCACCCCGGCCTGGGTGATGCCGCGCGTCGACCGGGAGATCAGCGGCGTCGAGCGGCTGCTGCACCGGCAGCTGCCCTTCACCACGAAGGCCCGCCGCGGACTGCTGTGGGGCATCCGCGAGCTGCAGGTGCAGGCCTTCACCAAGCACCCCAACGAACTCGGCTTCGTCGAGCAGCTCGCCAAGCGCAACATGGCCCGCGCCATCAAGGACCCGGCCCTGCGCGCCAAGCTCACCCCGGACTACCGCATCGGCTGCAAGCGGATCCTGCTGTCCAGCACCTACTACCCGGCGCTCGCGCAGCCCAACGTGGACGTCGTCGCGAGCGGCCTCGCCGAGGTCCGCGGCTCCACCGTCGTCGCCGCCGACGGCACCGAGACCGAGGTCGACGCGATCATCTTCGGTACGGGCTTCCACGTCACGGACATGCCGATCGCCGAGCGGGTCGTCGGCGCCGACGGGCGCACCCTCGCCGAGCACTGGAAGGAGGGCATGCAGGCGCTGCGCGGCGCCGCCGCGGCCGGCTTCCCCAACTGGATGACGATCATCGGGCCCAACACCGGCCTCGGGAACTCCTCCATGATCCTGATGATCGAGTCCCAGCTGAACTACATGGCGGACTACCTGCGCCAGCTCGACGTCCTCGGCGGCCGGGCCGCCCTCGACGCCCGCCCGAGCGCGGTCCACGCCTGGAACCGGCGGGTGCAGGACCGTATGGAGCGCACGGTGTGGAACACCGGCGGCTGCACCAGCTGGTACCTGGACGCCTCCGGCCGCAACACCACCATCTGGCCGGGTACGACGAGTGAGTTCCGGCGGGCGACGCGGCGGGTGGACCTCGCCGAGTACCAGGTGCTGCGGCCCGCCGCCGGCACCGCGCCGGACGAGACCGCCCCCGGGTCCTCCGCCAAGAAGACCCAGGAGGCCGCCGCATGAGCCGCCTCACCCACGTGTCCTCCGGCCCGTACGCCCCGCCCGAGCCCGCCCGCGTGCTGACCGCCGTCTCCGCCGACGGGGCCCGGCTGCACGTCGAGGTGCACGGCCCCGAGGGCGCGCCCGCGATCGTCCTCGCGCACGGCTGGACCTGCTCCACCGCGTTCTGGGCGGCGCAGATCCGGGCGCTGGCCGCCGATCACCGGGTCATCGCCTACGACCAGCGCGGCCACGGCCGCAGCCCGGCGAGCGAGGCGTGCAGCACCGACGCCCTCGCCGACGACCTGGAAGCCGTCCTGAACGCCACCCTCGCCCCCGGCGAGCGTGCGGTGATCGCCGGGCACTCCATGGGCGGCATGACCGTGATGGCGGCGGCGACCCGCCCGGCGTTCCGGGAGCACGCGGCGGCCGTCCTGCTGTGCAGCACCGGCGCCTCCCGGCTGGTCGCGCAGTCCACGGTCGTACCGATCCGGCCGGGACGGCTGCGGACCTGGCTGACCCGGCACATCCTCGGCTCCCGCGCGCCCCTCGGCCCGGTCACGCCGCTCGCGCTGCGGATCCTCAAGTACGGGACGATGGGCCCGGGTTCGGCGCCGCACATGGTGCAGGCGTGCGCGCACATCGTGCACGCCTGCCCGCGCCGGGTGCGCCACGCCTGGTCGCAGGTGCTGGACCTGCTCGACCTCGACCACGGCGTACGGGAGTTGGCGGTGCCGACGGCGGTCGTCGTCGGTACGGCGGACCGGCTCACCCCGCCCGTGCACGCGCGGGCGCTGGCCGCCGCGCTGCCGCACTGCCTGGGGGTGACCGAGCTGCCCGGGCTCGGCCACATGACACCGGTGGAGGCCCCCGAGCCGGTCACCGCGAAGATCCGGGAGCTGGCCGGGGCTTATCTGACGGCCACGGACGACGAGGCACGTGTCAAGGAGGGCGCATGAGCAGGGTCAGCCTGGAGGGTCAGGTCGCGGTCGTCACGGGCGCGGCGCGGGGCGTGGGCGAACTGCTCGCCCGCAAGCTGTCCGCGCGCGGCGCGAAGGTGGCGCTGGTCGGGCTGGAGCCGGACGCCCTCAAGCAGGTCGCGGAACGGCTGCACGGCGAGAGCGGCCACTGGTACGCCGACGTCACCGACCACGAGGCGATGGCGCGGGTCGCGCAGGAGGTCAAGGAACGCTTCGGCAAGGTGGACATCGTCGTCGCCAACGCCGGTGTGGCGACCGGCGGTCCGTTCGTCGACTCCGACCCCGAGGCGTGGCGGCGGGTCATCGAGGTCAACCTCATCGGGTCGGCGGTGACGGCCCGCGCGTTCCTGCCGGTGCTGATGGAGAGCCGCGGCTATCTGCTGCAGATCGCCTCGCTCGCCGCGATCACCCCGGCGCCGATGATGACGGCGTACTGCGCGTCCAAGTCGGGCGTCGAGGCGTACGCGCACAGTCTGCGCGCCGAGGTCGGCTACAAGGGCGTGCGCGTCGGCGTCGGTTACCTGTCGTGGACCGACACCGACATGGTGCGCGGCGCCGACCAGGACGACGTCATGCGGGAGTTGCGGCAGCGGCTGCCGTGGCCGTCGAACAAGACGTACCCGCTGGGCCCGGCGGTCGACCGGATCGTCGCCGGCATCGAACGGCGTTCCAGTCACGTCTACGGCCAGTGGTGGCTGCGCGGCATGCAGGGCGTGCGCGGCTACCTGCCGGGGCTCATCGGCACCGTCGGGCAGCGGGAGATGCGGCGGTTCGCCGACCGGCTGGAGGGCATGCGCACCGGCCTCGTGGGCGCGGGCGGCGCCGCCGACGAACGGGAGCGGACGGTGCGCACTACGCAGCGTGACTGATCGACATGCGCCCTGTCACGGCCCGTGTGAATCTGGTCGAGGCCCCACCGAGGACGCCCTACGGCGGCCCGCGGGGCCTCCCCTCACCCACCACAGGAGTGAACCCACATGGGCATGAAGGACAAGTTCCAGGACCAGGCCGAGCAGTGGCAGCAGCAGGCCAAGGACAAGCTCGGCGAGACCCGCGAGCGTGCCGGCCAGCGTGGTCAGGAGCGCCCCGAGCGCCAGGAGCGCCCCGACCGCCAGCAGCAGCCTGAGCGCGGGCGCCGGCCGGGCGACGAGGAGCGGGACATGCAGGAGCAGTTCGACCAGGACTACGACGCGTAGCCACTGAGTTCGGCTGAACCTGTCGACGTGGGGTGCCCCCTGCATGGGGGGTGCCCCGCGTTTTCGTATGAGGGGGACCATGGGGCATGCCTTCGGATCAGTGGCACCTCACCCACGACCTCGACGACTTCCACCTCCGCGCCGGTGGCTTCCTCCGGTCGCGGCCCGTCCTGCACAACACCCCCCTCACCACGCTGGAGAAGTGGCGGAACCAGCCGGGGGCGTACGCGCCCGGCACCGTTCTCTTCGGGCGGCTGGAGGGGGACGCCGGGACCGAGGCCGTCTTCTACCGTCCGCCCAGCAACCGGCTGACCCTCACCCCGCTCGCCCCCGGGCACGCCGACGCGCTCGCCGGGCGGCTGCTCGCCCTCGGGCACACCCTCGCCGGGGTCACCGCCGACCGCGACACCGCCGCCGCGTTCGCCGGGGCCTGGGCGCGGCGGACCGGGGCGGCGCCGGCGGTCCGGGTGCGGATGCAGCTGTACCGCCTCGGTGCGCTCATCCCGCCCGACCCGCACCCGGAGGGCCGTGGCCGGCTCGTCGGCCAGGACGACCACGAGCATCTGATGCGCTGGTGCCGGGAGTTCGCCGCCGACGTGGGCGAGGAGGTCACGATCGACGCCGCCACCTGGGCCGGGACCCGTTTCGCGGAGAAGCGGTACACGTTCTGGGAGACCCCGGACGGCACGCCCGTCTCCATGGCGGGCGTGAACCCGATGGTCGCCCGCATGGTCCGGCTGGACCCCGTCTACACCCCGGCCGGGCTTCGCGGCCGCGGCTACGGGGCGGCCGTCACCGCCGAGGCGAGCCGGGCCGCGCTCGCGGCGGGCGCCACGGAGGTCGTGCTGTACACGAACGCGGCCAACCCCACGAGCAACGCCCTCTACCGCCGCCTCGGCTACGAGCGGGTGGCCGACTGGGCGGTGTACGACTTCGCCTGACGGTACGTCAGCTGCGGGGCGGCAGCTTCGGCCGGGACCGGTCGGGTACGTCCCGGTAGTCCGGCGCGGTCGCGGGCGGGTCGGTCTCCAGCAGCTCCAGGGCGAGCTGGACGGCGTCGTCGAGCTGCGCGTGACGGCCCTCGGCCCAGTCGAGGGGGGTGCGCAGGACCTCGACGTCGGGGGTGACGCCCTGGTTCTCCACGGCCCAGCCGTACGCGTTGAACCAGGCCGCGTTCATCGGCACCGTGATGACCGTGCCGTCGCCGAGACGGTGGCGGCCGGTCATGCCGACGACACCACCCCAGGTGCGCTGCCCGACGACCGGGCCGAGCTTCAGCAGCTTGAACGCGGCGGTGATCATGTCGCCGTCGGAGGAGGTCGCCTCGTCGCACAGCGCGACGACCGGGCCGCGCGGCGCGTTGGAGGCGTACGACACCGGCTGGGCGTTGCGCGTGAGGTCCCAGCCGAGGATGCGGCGGGTGAGCTTCTCCACCACGAGTTCGCTGATGTGGCCGCCGGCGTTGCCGCGGACGTCCACGATCAGCGCGGGCCGGGACATCTCCATGCGCAGGTCGCGGTTGAACTGGGCCCAGCCGGAGCCGCCCATGTCGGGGATGTGCAGATAGCCGCACCGCCCGCCGCTCAGCTCGCGCACCACCTCCCGGCGCTTGGCCACCCAGTCCTGGTAGCGCAGGGGGCGTTCGTCGACGAGGGGCACGACGGCGACCCGGCGGGCCCGGCCGGCCTCGCCCTCGGCGGGGGTGAACGTCAGCTCCACCGTCGTCCCGCCCGCCCCCGCGAGCAGCGGGTACGGCCCCGCGACCGGGTCGACCGGGCGGCCGTCGACGTGGGTGAGGACGGCGCCCTCGCGGATGCCGGTGCCGGCCAGCGGGGAGCGGGCCTTGGAGTCGGAGGAGTCGCCGGGCAGGATCCGCTTCACCGTCCAGCCGGCCTCCCGGCGCACGAAGTTGGCGCCGAGCAGGCCCTGCAGGCGCTGGTAGTGCGGCGGGCCCTCGTTGCGGCGGGCGGCGGAGACATAGGCGTGGGAGGTGCCGAGTTCGCCGAGGACCTCGCGCAGCAGGTCGGCGAACTCGTCCGGGGAGGCGACGCGGTCGACCAGCGGACGGTACTGGCCGAGCACCGCGTCCCAGTCGATGCCGCTCATCCCCGGGTCCCAGAAGTAGGCGCGGATCAGCCGGCCGGCCTCCTCGAAGGCGCCGCGCCACTCGGCGGGCGGGTCGGCCCGGTGCAGGATGCGGCGCAGGTCGATCCAGGTGGTGGAGTCGCTGTCGCCGGGCTCGGTGGCGGGCGCGGCCCGCAGGTCGCCCTCGTCCATGACGACGAGCCGGGTGCCGTCGCCGCTGACGGCGAACCAGTCGAGGTGGTCGACGAGTTCGGACCTCTTCGCCTTGGTGAGGTTGAAGTACTCCAGGGTGGGCCGCTCACTGGGGTCGCCGGGGTTGGCGAACGTCTCGCCGAGCGCGCCCGAGATCGGCCAGCGCAGCCACACCAGGCCGCCGCCCGCGACCGGGTGCAGCGCCGAGTACTTGGACGCGGCGCCCGGGAACGGCGTCACCCTGCTCTCCAGGCCCTCCACCTCCACCGTCACCGCGCTGCCGTCACCGCTCTCCTCGTCCTCCAGCGGGTCCAGGCCACCGGCGGCCGGCCGGCCCTCCGGGTTCAGGGCGAAGGGGGAGGGGGTGGCGGAGGACAGGGGCACCAGGTAGGGGCGGCAGCCCAGCGGGAAGGACAGGTCGCCGGTGTGGACGTCGTACACCGGGTCGAAGCCGCGCCAGGAGAGGAAGGCGAGGTAGCGGCCGTCGCGGGTGAAGACCGGGTTCTCGTCCTCGAAGCGGCCGTTGGTCACGTCGACGATCAGGCCGTCCTTGATGCGGGCCAGCCTGATCTGCCGCAGAGACCGGCCGATCCCCGGATGCGACCAGGTCAGCCAGGAGCCGTCCGGGGCGAAGGCGAGGTCGCGGACGGGCCCGTTGTCCGACCGGACCAGCTCGGTGACCTCGCCGTTGGAGTCCTCCGTCACGTCGAGCAGCAGCAGCCGCCCGTCGTGCGCGGCGATCGCCAGGCGCTCGCCCGCCGGGTCGGACACCGTCTCCAGCACCCGGCCCAGCTCCCCCGAGGCCAGCCGGCGCGGTTCCCGGTCGCCGGTGGCGCGCGGCAGGTAGGCGATCTCGATCGCGTCCTCGCCCTCGGCGTCGGTGACGTAGGCGACCTGTCCGGTCGAGCCGAGCATCTCCGGCAGCCGCACCCGGACACCGGAGACGTCGGTGAGGGTGCGGGCGGGGCCGTCGCGGTGGGTGAGCCAGTACAGGCTGCCGCGTACGACGACCGCGCTGGCCCGGCCCGTCTCGTCCACGGACAGCCCGTCCACGTGCTGCGCGGCCGGCACCTGGTAGCGGCGCCGCCCGGCGCGCGGCCCGGACAGCCGGACGTCGAGCCTGCGCGGTACGGCGTCCGGGGACAGGTCGTCCACCAGCCACAGCTCGCCCCCGCACTGGTAGACCACCCGGGTGCCGTCGCTGGCGGCGTGCCGGGCGTAGAAGGCGTCGTGGTCGGTGTGCCGGCGCAGGTCGGAGCCGTCGTAGGCGCAGGAGTAGAGGTTGCCGACGCCCTCGTGGTCGGAGAGGAAGGCGATCCGGCCGCCGACGAACAGGGGCGAGTGCAGATGGCCGTCGAGGCCGGCGAGCAGCCGCTTGCCGTGCAGCCACAGCCGGCCCGTGGCGCCGCCCCGGTACCGCTTCCAGGCGGCCGGCTCGTGCGGGGGCGTGCCGGTCAGCAGCAGGGTCCTGCGCTCGCCGTCGAGGTCGGCGACCTGGATGTCGGAGACCGGGCCCCAGGGCAGCTTGCGGCCGGGGTCGCCGTCGGGGGTGACCTTGTAGGCCCAGGTGAAGTGGGAGAAGGGCTCGCCGTGCGAGGCGACGGCGAGGATGTCGCTGTGTCCGTCCCCGTCAGGGGGTGTCCAGCCGCAGACCTGGGTGTCGGCGCTGCCCCAGTACGTCAGCTGCCGGTTCTCCCCGCCGTCGGCGGCGACCAGATGGATCTCGGGCACCAGGCTGCGCCACGAGGTGTACGCGATGTGCCGGCCGTCGGGCGAGAAGCGGGGGTGGCCCGTCTTGGTCCGGTCGACGGTGAGCCGCCAGGCGCGGCCCGGACCGTCGAGGGGGGCCAGCCAGAGGTCGTCCTCGGCCACGAAGCACAGCAGCTCGCCATGGAGGTGGGGCAGGCGCAGATAGCTCACCTCCCCATGCTTTTCCGGGGGAGGGGGCCGGGCAACTCGTGGGTGTTTATCTGGATCCGACAGTCGTGACCCAGACCACGTACGAAACCGTTTCGTTTCGCAGAGCGGCTGCGCTACATTCGTCCTGTACGACAGCCGTACGCAACCGTGTCGTCCGGAGCGGAAGGGGTGAGTGACCGTGACTGAGGTCGCGACAGCGCGTCGCAGTCGGATCACGCCCGAGCGCGAGGCCGAGCTGTACGAGGCCGTGCTCGACCTGCTCCGGGAGGTCGGCTACGACGCTCTGACCATGGACGCCGTGGCCGCCCGCACCCGGTCCAGCAAGGCGACGCTCTACCGCCAGTGGGGCGGCAAGGCCGAGCTGGTGGCCAAGGCGGTGCGGCACAGCAAGCCGGGCGGCTCGCTCGACGGGATCGACACCGGCTCGCTCAGAGGTGACCTGCACGCCCTCACCCGGCGCTCGGACGACTGCGAGATGGAGCAGAACTCCGCGCTCATGCGAGGGCTCGCCATGGCCGTCCACAGCAACCCGGACCTCCTCCAGGCGTTCCGGGAGCACCTCATTGAGCCGGAGCTGGCCGAGTTCCGGCGGGTGGTGCAACGGGCGATCGACCGGGGCGAGGTCCGCGAGGACAACCCGGCGATCGGCTACATCATGCACATGCTGCTCGGCGCCTTCGCCGCCCGCACCATGATCGACGAACAGCCGCCCACCCAGGCGTTCCTGCTGTCGTACATCGACGCCGTGGTCCTCCCCGCCCTCGGCGTCTCCCCCTCCTGACACGTCCCCTGTCCAAGCCCTCCACCTGACGTCACCGCTCACGTCGTCGGGCTGATCACACCTGCCCTGAAGACCCCACGACTGACCGGGAGTACGCCTCCGTGGCCACGTTCCTCTACAAACTCGGGCGCCTCGCCTTCCGGCGACGGCACTTCGTCGCCCTCATCTGGGTGGCGCTGCTGACCCTCGCCGGAGTCGGCGCGGCCAGCGCGCCCGCCGCCGGCAACTCCTCCTTCTCCATCCCCGGCACGGAAGCGCAGAAGGCTTTCGACCTGCTGGAGCAGCGCTTCCCCGGGATGAGCGCCGACGGCGCCACCGCACGGGTCGTCTTCCAGGCGCCCGACGGGCAGAAGATCACCGACGCGGGCAACAAGGCCACCGTCGAGAAGACGGTCAAGGAGCTGTCCGACGGCTCCGAGGTCGCCTCCGTCGCCGACCCCTTCACCGGCAAGGCGGTCAGCAAGGACGGCACGATCGCCTACGCCTCGGTCAAGTACGAGGTCTCCGGCATGGAGCTTCAGGACGCCACCAAGGACGCCCTGAAGGACTCCGCGCAGCACGCGCGGGACGCCGGGCTGACCGTGGAGATCGGCGGTGACGCGCTCAGCGCGGTGCCCGAGACCGGGGCCACCGAGGTCATCGGCATCGCCATCGCGGCCGTCGTCCTCGTCATCACCTTCGGCTCGCTGCTCGCGGCCGGCCTGCCGCTGCTGACCGCGCTGATCGGCGTCGGCATCGGCGTCTCGACGATCACCGCGCTGGCCAGCACGCTGGACCTCGGCTCCACCACCTCCACCCTGGCGACGATGATCGGCCTGGCCGTCGGCATCGACTACGCCCTGTTCATCGTCTCCCGCTACCGCGCCGAACTCGCCGAGGGGCGTGAGCGCGAGGAGGCGGCCGGGCGGGCCGTCGGCACCGCCGGCTCGGCGGTGGTCTTCGCGGGCCTCACCGTGGTCATCGCCCTGGTCGGCCTGTCCGTGGTCAACATCCCGATGCTGACGAAGATGGGCGTCGCCGCGGCCGGCACGGTCGCCGTCGCGGTGCTGATCGCCCTGACGATGATCCCGGCGCTGCTCGGCTACGCCGGCCGCAAGGTCAAGCCGGCCGGCCAGAAGAGCAAGCTGCTCGGCGGCGCGCGGGCGGAGCGGAAGACGGCCTCCGGCAAGCCCAACATGGGCACGCGCTGGGCGAGCTTCGTCGTGCGCCGCCCGGTCGCCGTGCTCCTCCTCGGCGTCGTCGGCCTCGGTGCCGCGGCGGTCCCGGCGGCCTCGCTGGAGCTGGGCCTGCCCGACGACGGCTCCCAGCCGGTCTCGACGACCCAGCGCCGCGCCTACGACCTGCTCTCGGAGGGCTTCGGGCCCGGCTTCAACGGCCCGCTGATGGTCGTGGTCGACGCGAAGGGCGCCGCCGACCCCAAGGCCGCGGTCGCCTCGGTCGGCGACGAGATCAAGGGCATGAAGGACGTCGTCACGGTCACGCCGGCGGCGTTCAACAAGGACGGCGACACCGCGACGATCACCGTGATCCCCGGCTCCAAGCCCTCGTCGACGACGACGGAGGACCTGGTCCACGGCATCCGCGACGCGGGTTCGGACATCAAGGCGAAGACGGACGCCGAGCTGCTGGTCACCGGCACCACGGCGATGAACATCGACGTCTCCCAGAAACTGAACGACGCCCTGATCCCGTACCTGGTCCTCGTCGTCGGCCTGGCCTTCCTCCTCCTGATCGTGGTCTTCCGCTCGATCCTGGTCCCGCTGAAGGCGGCGCTCGGCTTCCTGCTCAGCGTCATGGCGGCGCTCGGCGCGGTCGTCGCGGTCTTCCAGTGGGGCTGGCTGTCCGGCCTGCTGGGCGTGGAGGAGACCGGCCCCGTCATGTCGATGATGCCGATCTTCATGGTCGGCGTGGTCTTCGGCCTGGCCATGGACTACGAGGTGTTCCTCGTGACGCGGATGCGCGAGGCCCACGTCCACGGCGAGAAGCCGAGCCAGGCGGTCGTCACCGGCTTCCGGCACGGCGCCCGCGTCGTCACCGCCGCCGCGGTGATCATGATGGCGGTCTTCGCCGGCTTCATCGGCTCCTCCGAGTCGATGATCAAGATGATCGGCTTCGGCCTCGCGATCGCCGTCTTCTTCGACGCGTTCATCGTCCGCATGGCCATCGTCCCCGCGGTCCTGGCCCTGCTCGGCAAGCGCGCCTGGTGGCTCCCGAAGTGGCTCGACCGCGCCCTGCCCAACGTGGACGTCGAGGGCGAGGGCCTGCGCACCCACCCCACGGGCGACGAGAACCGGGAGCTGGTCCGGGCCTGACGCCCAGCTCCTGAAAAACGGCCGGTGAGGGTGCCCGTGGGGACGGGGCTGCACCCTCACCGGCTCTTTCGCGCACCGAGCCGGAAAACCCGGATGAGCCCGGCCGCGCGCATGTCGTAGCGTGCCGTGCATGACGACTTCCGCCACTGATGCCGACGGAACCGGAAGCTTCGGGGCTCACCCCCGGTTTGCCGAGGCCCTGCGGGGGCTCGGGCTGGACGATCTGCTCGGGCGGACCCGGCGCTTCCCGGATGCCACCAGGACCGCCGCCGAGGCCGCCGCGGCGATCGGGTGTGAGCTGAGCCAGATCTGCAAGTCGCTGGTCTTCGCGGCGGACGGGGAGCCGGTGCTCGTGCTGATGGACGGGGCCTCCCGGGTCGACGTCACGGCCGTGCGCGAGGTGCTGGGGGCCCAGAAGGTCACCCGGGCCGACGCCGGGGTCGTGCGCGAGACGACCGGGTACGCCATCGGTGGCGTCCCGCCCTTCGGGCACCGCACGCGGACCCGGGTGCTCGCCGACCGTTCGCTGCTCGGACACGACATCGTGTGGGCGGCGGCCGGTGATCCGCACGCCGTCTTCCCCATCGCACCGCAAGACCTCGTCACCCACGCCGGCGCCACCCTCGTGGACGTGCGCGAGCGCGCTTCGTGACGCCCGCCGTCGCCGGAGCCGTCCTGCTGGCCGCCGTCACCCACGCCAGCTGGAACGCGATCGCCCACCGCATCGACGACAAGCTCGTCGGGTTCACGCTGATCGCCGGGGGCGGCACCCTCATCGGGGCGGTGCTCGCTCCCTTCGCCGCCTTCCCGGCGGCCGCCGCATGGCCGTATCTCCTGGCCTCCGCCGCCATCCACGTCGCCTACTACGTCCTGCTCATGCGCTCCTTCCGCCTCGGCGACTTCGGGCAGGCCTACCCGATCGCCCGAGGCTCGGCACCCCTCGTCGTCACCGTCCTCGCCGCGCTCTTCGCCCACGAGGTCCCCGACGGATGGGCCGCCGCCGGGATCGCGCTGTCCTGCGCGGGCCTGACCGGCGTCGCCCTGTGGGGGCTGCGCGGCCGCCGCCCCGACTGGGCCGCGATCGGCGCCGCCCTCGCCACCGGGCTGACCATCGCGTCGTACACCGTCGTCGACGGCCTCGGCGTACGGGCCTCCGGGTCCTCCCTCGGCTACATCGCCTGGCTGATGGTGGCGGAGGGGCTGGCCGTCCCCGCCTACGCCCTGTGGCGCTGGCGCGGTACGACCTGGGCGGTGCTCCGCCCCCACGCCGGGCTCGGCCTGCTCGGCGCCGCCCTGTCCGTCGCGGCGTACGGCCTCGTCCTGTGGGCGCAGACCCGCGCCGAACTCGCCCCCGTCGCCGCACTGCGCGAGTCCTCGATCATCGTCGGCGCCGCCATCGGCGCGCTCGTCTTCAAGGAGCGGTTCGGGGCGCCGCGCGTCCTGGCCGCGGGCCTGCTGGTCGTGGGCATCGGGCTCATGCTGCGGGCCGGCTGACCTTGGCCCATGCACCCATGCGTGCGCGGGCGGGCCGCGTGGAGCACCCTGGAAAGAGGTGTTCCGGCGTCCCGGAGGTGATCGTCATGATGCACACCACAGTGGGATGGCATGTCGAGCTGGAGTTCATGGAGGACGACCAGCACACACGCGCGGTGGCGCTCGTGCGCCTGCCCGACGGCAGCGAGGTACGGGCCCACGGACGCGCCACCCGCCACCACACCGACTCCAACCAGCCCCGCGTCGGCGAGGAGATCGCGGGCGCCCGCGCCCTGAACGAACTCGCCATGCAACTGCTCACCAAGGCCCACGAGGAGATCGACACGGCGTCCGGCCGGACCTCCCAGCCGATCCACGTCTGAACCGCGGCCCGGCGGCCGGCCCGCCTTGCCCGGCGGCGCGTCGGTGTAGCACAGTGGCGCAGCGGCGGCCCGGCGCCCGCTCCGCCGCCGCCGCGCCACTGTCCCGACGACCCGCGGAAGGCCGCAGTTGAGCCGCGAACGCGTCCTCGTGACCGGCGGCACCGGCTTCATCGGTGCCCACGTCGTGCCCCTCCTGCGCGCCGCCGCGCCGCCCGGACGCCCCGGCCCCGCCCTGCGGCTGCTCACCCACCACCGCCCCGGCCCGCACGAGCCGGCGGCCCCGGA
The DNA here is from genome assembly GCF_014656055.1 of Streptomyces griseosporeus. Taxonomy (GTDB): domain Bacteria; phylum Actinomycetota; class Actinomycetes; order Streptomycetales; family Streptomycetaceae; genus Streptomyces; species Streptomyces griseosporeus. The sequence goes on along the minus strand of NZ_BNBR01000006.1, from coordinate 197,536 downwards.
GCTGGAGACCGTCCCCGGCGACCTCGCCGACCCGCGCACGCTGCACGGCGTGTGCGAGGGCGTCACCACCGTCCTGCACCTGGCCGCCCGCGTCGGCGGCACCGAGGAGGAGTGCCGGGCGGTCAACGAGGAGGGCACCCGCGCCCTGCTCGCGGAGGCCGCCCGCAGCGGCGTACGGCGCGTCGTCCAGCTCGGCACCGCCGCCGTCTACGGCGACGGCGCCCACCGCGGCGCCCCCGAAGGCACCCTCACCGAGGCCCCCGTCTCCGCCACCAGCGCCACCCGGCTGGCCGGCGAACGCCTCGTCCTGGCCGCCGGCGGCACGGTCGTACGCCCCTACCTCGTCTACGGCGAGGGCGACCAGTGGGTCGTGCCCTCGCTGCTGCGGCTGCTGGACCGGCTGCCGCACTGGGTGGACGGCGCCACCGCCCGCCTCTCCCTGATCTCGGCCCCCGTCCTGGCCGCAGCCCTGACCGAACTCGCCCTCGCCCCGCAGCCGTCCGGGGGACGCGTGCTGCACGCCGGGCACCCCGAGCCGGTCAGCGTGCGGGAGCTGATCACCACGGTGTGCCAGGCCCTGGACCTGGACCTGCCCGAGGGCAACCTCACCCTGGCCGAGGCGCGCGCTCGCCTGACGGACCCCGCGGCCCGCCGCTCCCTGGACCTCCTGACCCACGACCACTGGTACGACAGCACCCGCCTGTGGTCGACGGTCACGACCCGCCCGGGACTTCCCTTCACCGCCGACTTCGCCGCGTACGCCCCTTGGTATCGCAAGGCCCTGCGCTCCTAGCAGGGCGGACGACAACGTCCCTCCAGGGGCGCGGGGAACTGCGCGACAAGCCACAACGGCGCAGCAGTGAACCCCGAACCCCAGCCCCGACGGCGCCCCCCGCTCAACCCGCGGAGCGCACCGCCCGGACGAGCGCCTGCGCCCGCGGATCCGCCGTCACCGACTTGCGGAAGCCGTTGGTGACATAGCCGAACGCGATCCCGCTCTCCGGGTCGGCGAAGCCGAGCGCGCCGCCGCGGCCCGGGTGGCCGAAGGAGCCGGGGCCGAGCAGCGGGGAGGCGCTGCCGTGCAGCATGTAGCCGAGGCCGAACCGGGTGCCCACGACCAGCACGCGGTCGGCGCCCGACGCCTGCTCGGTGCGTGCGAGCGCGGCCGTCTCCGGCGTGAACAGCCGGCGCCCGCCCTCCACCTCGCCGATCAGCGCCGCGTAGACGCGGGCGAGCCCGTCGGCCGTGGCGATGCCGTTGGAGGCGGGCAGGGCGGCGGCCCGGTAGGCGGGGTCGTTCTCGTCGGGCAGCGGGGTGATCGCGGCGAAGGCGCGGCGGGTGAGGGAGTCCGGGTCGGCGTAGGCATCGGCGACGGCCCGCTTGGGCCGGGTCTTCAGCCCGCCCGCCTCGGGCGCCTCCACGGGGCCCACGCGCCCCACGCGCGCCTGCGCGCCCTCGGGCAGCCCGAGCCAGAAGTCGGCGCCGGCCGGCCCGGCGATCTCGTCGGCGACGAACTCGCCGACCGGACGCCCGCTGACCCGCCGGACCAGTTCACCGGTGAGCCAGCTGTAGGTCTGCGCGTGGTAGCCGTGCGCGGTGCCCGGCTCCCAGGCCGGTGCCTGCGCGGCGACCGCCTCCGCGCCGAGCAGCGGGTCGGCGGCCTCGGCGGGCGTGAGCGGCCGGTCGAGGACGGGGACGCCCGCCCGGTGCGCGAGCAGGTCCCGCACCGTCGCGCGCTCCTTGCCGGCCGCCTTGAACTCCGGCCAGTAGGCGCCGACCGGCGCGTCCAGGTCCAGCTCCCCGCGCTGGTGCAGCAGCAGGAGCGCCGCCGCGGCGACGCCCTTGGTCGCCGACCGCACGATCTGCGCCGTACCGCGCTCCCAGGGCTCGGTGCCGTCCACGTCGCGCGTGCCGGCCCACAGGTCGACCACGCGCCGCCCGTCCCGGTAAACGGCTACGGCCGCGCCCCGGTCCCCGAGCACCTCGAAGTTCCGTACGAACGCCTCCCTGACCGGCTCGAAGCCCTCGGCCACTGTGCCGTGCACGTCCACGCCCGCACTTCCCTCCGCCATTCGAATCGCCTGCGACTGTGGGAGCAACGCCCATCCTGAGCCTGCGATTCCCTGGCGGTGTCACCCCAGCAGGATCGTTACGTCGATGTTGTCGCGGGTGGCGTTCGAGTACGGGCACACCGCGTGCGCCGCGTCCACCAGCCCGGCCGCGACCTCGGCGTCCAGCACCGGCAGGGAGACGCTGAGGGCGACGGCGAGGCCGTATCCGCGCTGCCGGTTGGGGCCGAGGCCGACCTTGGCGGCCACCGTGGAGCCGGTCAGGTCGTAGCCCGCGCGGTTGCCGACGAGGATCAGCGCGTTGTGGAAGCAGGAGGCGTAGCCGGCCGCGAACAACTGCTCGGGGTTGGTGCCGTTGCCGTCGCCGCCCAGCTCCGGCGGCATCGCGACCCGCAGCTCCAACTGGCCGTCGTGGCTGGTGACGTACCCCTCCCGGCCGCCGTGCGCGGTGGCCTCGGCGACGTACATGATCTTGGTGGGGCGGGTGTCGGGGCGCGTGCCGGCCGCGGCGCCTTCAGTCATGGTGGGGCTCTCCAGGAAAAGGTGCGCACAAGTTCATCGCGCACAAGGTACTGGCCGGTAGGTCGGCACGCGCGGCCAGGGGGCGCGACCGCGGGTAACCCGTCCGGCCGGGGGCGCGCTCCGTTCGGCCGCGCCCGCCTGGCAGGGGACGTACGCGCGCCCAAGGATGCAGCTGTCAGGTCCCCGCGTTCTCATCCCAGGAGACGACCATGCCCCCCGCCCGCCCCCGCTCCCGCGTCCTCACACGCTGGCTGCTGCTGCTCTCCGCCTCGATGCTCGCCGGCGCCCTCGGCTCGGCGACGGCCCGCACGGTCTAGACGGGGCTCGCACGGCCAAGGGGGCGTGGCGTCTCTCAGAGCCTGCCTGAGCCCGCCCGTTCCGCGAGCCGCCACAGCTCCTCGCGCAACCGCGCCACCTCCGGCGCCTCCAGCCCCGTCGCCGCGAGCAGCGCCCCCGGGACACGCGCCGCGCGCTCCCTCAGCTCCTCCGCGCGCCCCGTGCACGCGACCAGCACCGAGCGCTCGTCGCGCGCCGCGCGCTCCCGGCGTACCAGGCCCGCCGCCTCCAGCCGCTTCAGCAGCGGCGACACCGTGCCGTAGTCGAGCCGCAGCGCCTCGGTCAGCTCCTTGACCGTGGTCTCGCCGCGCTCCCACAGCACGAGCAGGACGAGGTACTGCGGGTAGGTGAGGCCGAGTTCGTCGAGCAGCGGGCGGTAGGCGGCCGTCACCGCGCGCTGGGCGGCGTACAGCGCGAAGCACAGCTGGTCGTCCAGCAGCAGCGACCCCGCGGGCCCTTCGTCCTCCGTATGCGTCACGCGCCCATTGTCACGGAGCGCGGGTCGAAGCCGAACGGCAGCTCCAGCCGGTGTGCGCGCATCAGCGTGTCGTCGGCGAGCAGATCGCCGGTCGGCCCGTCCGCCGCGATCACCCCGTCGCTGAGGATCAGCGACCGCGGGCACAGCTCCAGGGCGTAGGGCAGGTCGTGGGTGACCATCAGCACCGTGACGTCCAGCGAGCGCAGGATGTCGGCGAGTTCGCGGCGGGAGGCGGGGTCGAGGTTGGAGGACGGCTCGTCCAGGACGAGGATCTCCGGCTCCATCGCCAGCACCGTCGCGACGGCGACCCGCCGGCGCTGCCCGAAGGACAGGTGGTGCGGCGGGCGGTCCTTGAAGGCGAGCATGCCGACCCGCTCCAGCGCCCGGTCGACGCGCTCCTCCAGCTCGGCGCCCTTCAGTCCGGCGGCGGCCGGCCCGAAGGCGACGTCCTCGCGGACCGTCGGCATGAACAGCTGGTCGTCGGGGTCCTGGAAGACGATGCCGACCTTGCGCCGGATCTCGGCCATGTTCCGCTTCCCGACGGGCAGTCCGGCCACGGTCACCGTGCCGGTGCCGCCGCCCAGGATGCCGTTGAGGTGCAGCACGAGGGTCGTCTTGCCGGCGCCGTTGGGGCCGAGCAGGGCGACCCGCTCGCCGCGCGCGATGCTGAAGTCCACGCCGAACAGGGCCTGGTGCCCGTCGGGGTAGGCGAAGGCCAGACCGGCCACTTCCAGAGAAGGTGTCACAGGGTCCATCCCAGCAGACAGACGACCAGGGCCGTGAGGGGGAGGGTGAGCGCGTACGACCACTGCGCGCGCGTGGCGGTCACCTCGTCGATGACCGGCATGCTGCCGGCGTAGCCGCGGCTGACCATGGCCAGGTGCACGCGTTCGCCGCGCTCGTAGGAGCGGATGAACAGCGCCCCGGCGGACTTGGCGAGCACGCCCCAGTGGCGCACGCCCCGCGCCTCGAAGCCGCGGGACTCGCGCGCGATGCGCATACGGCGCATCTCGTCGGTGATGACGTCGCCGTAGCGGATCATGAAGGAGGCGATCTGCACCAGCAGCGGCGGCAGCTTCAGCCGCTGCAGGCCGAGGAGGAGTTCGCGCAGCTCGGTGGTGGCGGCCAGCAGCACGGAGGCGGCGACGCCGAGCGTGCCCTTGGCGAGCACGTTCCACGCCCCCCACAGGCCGTTGACGCTCACCGACAGCCCGAGGACGTCCACCCGCTCGCCCTCCGCCACGAACGGCATCAGGACCGCGAACGCGACGAACGGCACCTCGATCAGCAGCCGCTTGAGCAGGAACCCGGCCGGCACGCGCGCGTGGTACGCCACGAGCCCCAGCAGGACGGCGTACAGGCCGAACGCCCACATCGCCTCCCGCGGCGTGGATACCACGACGACCACGAAGGCGAACGCGGCGGCCAGCTTGGTGTGCGGCGGCAGCGCGTGCACCGGCGTGTGGCCGTGCCGGTAGAGCCGGTGGGCGTGCCCGGCGCCCATGTCAGACGTTCTCCACAGTGGTGGACGACGGCGTGACGTCGCCCGGCGCGCGCCGCCGGCGCACCACCCAGAACACGCCGCTGCCCGCGACGACCGTCACGCCCACGCCGATCACGCCCGCGAGACCGCCGGACAGCCGTGCGTCGGCGACGTCCTTGACGCTGTAGTCGGCGAGCGGCGAGTCCGCGGCGGCGTGCTCCTTCGTCTTCTGGTCGATGCCCTGGTCGGCGGCGACCTTCTCCAGGCCGTCGGGGCTGGAGGAGGCGTAGTAGCTGACGAACCCGGCGAGGACGACCGAGGTGACCAGGCCGCCGATCCACAGCGCCCGCCGGGAGGTGCGCGCCGCGACGGGCGCCGTGGGCGCGGGCGCGTCGACCAGCTCGCCGTTGACCCGCAACTTCAGCCGCTGTTGCAGCCCGCGCGCGCCGTGCACCAGGTCCGGGCGTACGGCGATGACGGCGCCGACGGTCAGCGCGGTGATCGCGGCCTCGCCGAGGCCGATCAGCACGTGCACGCCGATCATCGCGGTGGCGACCTTGCCGATCGACACGTCGGTGGTGCCGCCGAGCGCGTAGATCAGCGTGAAGGCGACCGCGGCGGCCGGGACGGAGACGAGCGCGGCGGCGAAGGAGGCGACGGTGACCGTACGGCGGCCGCGCGGCAGCACCTTCACCAGGACGCGGAAGACGGCGTACGAGACGACGGTCGTCACGATCGCCATGTCGGTGATGTTCACGCCGAGCGCGGTCAGCCCGCCGTCGGCGAAGAGGATGCCCTGCATGAGCAGGACGACGGAGACGCACAGGACCCCGGTGAAGGGGCCCACGAGTATCGCCGCGAGCGCCCCGCCGAGCAGGTGCCCGCTGGTGCCGGCGGCCACCGGGAAGTTCAGCATCTGCACCGCGAAGATGAACGCCGCGACCAGTCCGGCCAGCGGCGCGGTGCGTTCGTCCAGCTCCCGGCGTGCGCCGCGCAGGCTCACGGCGATCGCGCCGGCTGCGACGACGCCGGCCGCGGCGGAGACCGGGGCGTTGATGAATCCGTCAGGTACGTGCACCGTTCGATGATAGTGGCTTAATGCGAACGACTTGCAAGAGCGAGTCGCTGGATGTGCCGGCCCGTCCCCTTACCCCGTCGCCCCGGGTTCTATCTCATCTGTGAGATACGCCCGCTCCAAGGGGCGCGGCCCGGAAAATATGCGACATTGGATGGGAAGCGGATGAACAGCTTTCGCACACGTCACGTAGCGTAAGGGGCCGTCCGATGTCCGTAGTCGAGCAGTACGCGCGCGCCCACATCGTCACCGACGCGGACATGGACGAGGAGCGGTCGGCCGTCCCGGTCGTGCTCAGATACGACCCCGACGACAATCCGCGGTCCATACGCGTCGGCCTGCCCGGCACCCACGAGTGGACCCTCTCCCGCGCCCTCCTCGAACAGGGCCTGCGCGCCCCGGCGGGCAGCGGCGAGGTACGGGTGTGGCCGTGCGGACGCGTCCAGGCCATCGTGGAGTTCCACTCCGCGCAGGGCGTCTCCGTCGTCCAGTTCGAGTCGAAGACGCTCCTGCGCTTCCTGCGGCGGACCTACCTCGCCGCGTACGACAGGGCCGAGGCCCATCACGTGTGAGGCGGCCGGGGCCGGCCTCGGCGTGACCCGGCCGTGAACCGGGGCCGGTGGCGTCGGTCAGGCGTCGTCCGTCAGCCCATGCGCAGCAGCGACGCCACGATCGGCCCCGCCGTGTCGCCGCCGTGGCCGCCCGCCTGGACCACGCCGGCCGCCGCCAGGTCGCCGTGGTACGCCGTGAACCAGCCGTTGGGCTTGTCCTGCCCGTCGACCTCCGCCGAGCCCGTCTTGGCGCCGTAGTCCGGGCCCAGGCCCGCCATCGCCTCGGCCGCCGTGCCGTAGGCCGCGGTGTAGTTCATCAGCTCGCGCAGCTGCGACAGCGTGCCCGCGGACAGCGTGCGCGAGGCGGTGGCCAGCGTGCGGTGGTCGACGTCGGGGGAGACCAGGTAGGGCTGGCGGAAGACGCCCGACTTCACGGTCGCCGCCACCGACGCCATGTTCAGCGGGTTCATCCGCACCCCGCCCTGCCCGATCAGCGAGGCCGCCATCTGCGCCTGCGACTGCACCGGCACCGACCCGTCGAAGGTCGGCACGCCGACGGCCCAGTTGTTCATCGACAGCCCGAAGACCTGCTGCGCCTGCCGCGTCAGGTCGCTGTTGTCCAGCTTGGGCGCCTGGCTGATGAAGGCCGTGTTGCAGGAACGGGCGAAGCTCGCCTTGAAGCTGCCGTTCTTGATCTCGAAGTCGTCGTCGTTGTGGAACTTCCAGCCGCCGAAGGTGAACGTCTTCGGGCAGGGATGAGTCTTGTCCGCTCCCGCGAGACCCTTCTCGATCAGCAGCGACGAGGTGATGACCTTCATCGTGGAGCCGGGCGCGAGGGACCCCTGGAACGCGGTGTTGAAGCCGTGGCCGCTGTTGGCGACGGCCAGGACCTCGCCCGTGGAGGGCCGCAGCACCACCACGGAGGCCCGGGCCCGCTTGGCCACCTGCTCCTCGGCGGCGGCCTGCATCCGCGGGCTGAGCGTGGTCTTCACCGTGCCCGGCGTGCCCTCGCTCAGCTCCAGCAGCGTCTTGTCGGAGGCCTTCTTCGCCTTGGACTCCTTGCCGCGCACCACCCGCAGCTCGACGCCCGCCTTGCCGCCGGCGATCTTGCCGTACTTCTCGCGCAGCCCGTCCAGGACCGTGCCCAGCGACGGGTACTTCGCGGTGGTGATCTCGCCGCCGTCCCGGTCCAGCGCCTTGACCGGCGGGGTGCCGGACTCACCGGTGACGAGCGTGTCGCCGTCCTGGAGGTCGGGGTGGACGACGGAGGCGTGCCAGCCGACGAGGGGCTTGCCGTCACTGGCGCGCCGGACGACGGTGAGCGAGCTGGTGTAGGCGAGGGGCTTGCTGATGCCCCGGTAGGTCACCGTGCCCTTGACCGAGAACGGCACCTTGTCGCCCACGCGCGTGCCCGGCGTGAACGTCGCCTTCTCGATGTGGGCGTCCTTGGTGAAGCCGGTGAGCAGCGCCGTCGCCGCAGTGGCGTCGTCGGTCGCGGCGGCGGCCTGGGGCAGGCGCCCCTGCTGCCAGGCGGTCAGGAACGCCCGCGCGGCCGTGGTGACCTCGGCCGCGGACAGCGGGCCCGTCTTGACGGCCTTCGCCTTCTGCGCGGCCGCCGCCGCGGCGGCCGTCTGCTCGTCGGCGGCCGCTCCGCCGCCGTACAGCGCGTACGCGCCGATGCCGGCGCCGCCGAGCACCACGGCGAGCATCCCGCCCACCACGGCCGGCTTCGTCCTCCGTCGCTCGGCGACGCGCCTTCTCTTGCCCACTGCCTACCGTTCCTTCGTGTTCCCCAGGGCCAGGCCCTGCCCGGCGCCCCGTCGCCCTCGCTGCCCTCACCCACCCAACGACGGCGACCAGCCTAGAGTCCCGTCCTGTGGGGGTGATGTCAGCCGTCACGACGGCATCCGGACTGTGATCTCGGCCTCGCCGTGCCGTCGGCTGTACCGCGTCCGCTTCCGCGTCCGCGCCCGTCAGCCGGCCGCCCGCAGCACCGCCGCGACGATCGGTCCGGCCGCGTCCCCGCCGTGACCGCCCTCCTGCGTCATCGCCGCCGCCGCGACATCGCCGCGGTACCCGGTGAACCAGCTGTTGGACTTCGCCTGCCCGTCGACCTCCGCCGAGCCCGTCTTCGCGCCGATCTTCCCCTTGAGGCCGGCCATCGCGCGGGCCGCGGTGCCGGTCGTGGCGGTGCGGTTCATCATCGAGCGCAGCTGCCGCACGGTGTCCGAGGACAGCCCGCGCGCCTGGGCCAGCTCCCGGCCGTCCAGGCTCTGCGGCACGATCACCGGCTGCCGGAAGGTGCCCGTCATCGCGGTCGCCGTCACCGACGCCATGTTCAGCGGGCTCATCTGCACCTGGCCCTGCCCGATCAGGTTGGCCGCCTTGTCCGGGCCGCCGGCGGCGGGCACGGAACCGTCGAAGGACGGGATGCCGGTCTTCCAGTTGTCCCGCCCGAGCCCGAACCGCTGCTCGGCCTCCTCGGTCAGCGACTCGGTCTTCAGGTCGTCCACGTACTTGATGAAGGCCGTGTTGCAGGAGACGGCGAAGCTCTGCGCCAGCGTCGCGTTCCTGTCGGGCTCCAGGCCCTTGAGGTTGTGGAAGGTCTGCCCCTCCCACAGCGCGTCGGGCGGGCAGGGCGCCGGCCCGTCCGCCGTGGTGACGTCGTTGTCGATGAGCGTCGCCGCGGTGATGATCTTCATGGTGGAGCCGGGTGCCAGCTTGCCGAGGAACGCGGCGTTGAAGCCGTCCTGCCGGTGGTTGGCGACCGCCAGCACCTCACCGGTGGACGCCTTCACGGCCACCACGGACGACTCGGCGTAGTCCTTCACGGCCCGCTCGGCCGCCGCCTGCGCGCCCGCGCTCAGCGTCGTGCGCAGCTTGCCGGGCCGGCCCTCGGCGAGAGTGAGCAGCGTGGTGTCGGCGGTGGACCGGTCGGCGTGGTGGACGCTCAGCTCCACCGCCGGGGTGCCGCCCGCCTTGTCGCCGTACTTCTGGCGCAGCTCGTCCAGGATGGGGCCGAGCGAGGGGTACTTCTCCTTCGTCAGGACCTTGCCCTCGCGGTCCACGGCCTCGATCGCCGGGGCGGCCGACTCGCCGGTGACGAGCGTGTCGTCCATGTTCCTCAGCTGCGGGTGCACCACGGACGGCGCCCAGTCCACCAGCGCCCGCCCGGTGGTGACACCGCGCACGACGCGCAGGCTGCTGCTGTAGGCGAGCGGCTTGGACTTCCCCCCGTACGACACGGTCGCCCGCACGCTGAACGGCACGCTCGCCCCGTTCACCGCACCCGGTGTGATCCTCACGCCCGTGATGTGCGCGCTCTGCCCGTACGACGCCAGCAGCGGCTCGGCCATCGCGGCGTTGTCGGTGTACGACGCGGCCTGCGCGGCCTGGCCCTTCGCCCAGGCGGCGAAGAACGCCGTGCTCGTCTCCCGCACCTCGTCACTGCCGGGCGGCCCGGTCCGCACCGGCGCCGGACCGCTCGCCCCGCTGCCGCCGTCGCCGTTCAGCGCGGACACGACGTTGTACGCGCCGTACCCGGCCCCGCCCACCATCACGGCGAACACCGAGCCGACTATGGCGGCCTTCACTCCCTTGCGCATCGCGCGCCCTCCCCGTTTCCCCGTCCGTCCCGTCCCCCGACGGTCAGCCCTCCGCACTGTAAGTGGCGGGAGGGTCAACTGTGGGGGACGTTTCCGGATGTTGGCTCAACGGAGATCGCGACCAGCGGGGGAGGACGGACTGAGCCCTGCTCAGCGGATGCGACCAATGGGGTGAAAAGGCATGCTGGAGACAGGGGATCCGCTTTTCGGGAGATGATTCAGATGCGACGGTTGCTGCCTTGCGTGACCGTTGTGGCACTCCTCGCCCTCGGCAGCGGGACGGCCGTAGCGGCGCCGTCGAGCCCTCGGGCGGAGTCCCGCGCCGCTGTCACGGCTGCGGCGGAGCCGAGCGGGGTGATCACCCACGGGGCCGACGACGTCTGCAACTACACCAATCAGCGCCCGACGCTGAAGACCGGCTCGTCAGGACGCGCCGTCCAGCAGGCCCAGTGCTACCTGAACAACGCGATACCGGGACTGGATCTGGACGAGGACGGGGACTTCGGCCCGGTCACCGCCCGCGCGACGAAGCAGTTCCAGCGCTGCGCCGGCATCACCGTCGATGGCGTCATCGCGGCGCAGACCTGGTCGTTCCTCGTCTTCTGGGCGAACTCGACGGCTGAGGTCTGCTGAGGGACTGTCTCCGGGCCGCTCGCCGGCGGCCCGCAGGGGCCGACCGCCGGCGAGCGGCACCGAAGCTAGACCCACGTATCCAGCCACATCCGCGACCGCCAGTCGTCGATCGGGATCGCCGTGCCGGTGTAGATCGGCCAGAAGTAGATGAAGTTCCAGGCGATCAGCAGGACCAGGACGCCCGCGCCCGTCGCGCCCGCCACCCTGCGGGTGTCGGACGAGCCCGGTGGGCCGATGAGCGCGCCGATCAGCATCGCCACCGCCAGGCACAGGAACGGCACGAAGACCACGGCGTAGAAGAGGAAGATCGTGCGCTCCTGGTACAGGAACCACGGCAGGTAGCCGGCCGCGATGCCGCAGGCGATCGCGCCCGCACGCCAGTCGCGGCGGAAGAACCAGCGCCACAGGACGTAGGCGATCGCGAAGCACGCCGCCCACCACAGCAGCGGCGTGCCGAGCGCGAGGACCTCCCGCGCGCACTTGTCGCCCACGTCGGCCGGGCAGCCGTCCGTGCCGGGCGCCGGGGACTCGTAGAAGTACGACACCGGGCGCCCGAGGACGATCCAGCTCCACGGGTTGGACTGGTAGGTGTGCGGCGAGTGCAGGTTGAGGTGGAACTCGTACACCTCGTGCTCGTAGTGCCACAGGCTGCGCCACCAGTCCGGGAACAGCCACGACCAGCTGCTGTGCTTGCCGTCCGTGGCGGCCCAGTTGCGGTAGTAGCCGCCCGTGCCGTCCGTGGGGGACAGGATCCAGCCGGTCCACGAGGCGAGGTAGGTGACGAGCGCGACGGGCACCGTCGCCAGGAACGCCAGCCCCAGGTCGTGCTTGATCACCGCCGTGTAGGGGTGGCGGGCGCCGGCCACCCGGCGCGCGGCGACGTCCCACAGCACGGTCATCACGCAGAACGCCACCAGCACGTACAGGCCGTTCCACTTCGTGCCGATCGCCAGACCCAGCATCAGGCCCGCCAGCCAGCGCCAGGGCCGCCGGCCCAGCGACAGCGTGTCGGCGACGTGCGCGTCCGGGCGCACCCGGCCGTCCTCGTCCGCCGGCAGCGCGGCCGCCAGCCGCTCCCGCGCCCGGTCCCGGTCGACCACCAGGCAGCCGAACGCGGCCAGCACGAAGAACATCAGCACCCCGTCGAGCAGCGAGGTGCGGCTCATCACGAAGTGCAGGCCGTCCACCGCCATCAGCGCCCCGGCCAGGCAGCCGAGGAACGTCGAGCGGAACAGGCGGCGCCCGATCCGGCACAGCATCAGCACCGACAGCGTGCCGAGCAGCGCGGTCATGAACCGCCAGCCGAACGGGTCGAACCCGAACATCAGCTCGCCCAGCCCGATCACGTACTTGCCGACCGGCGGGTGCACGACGTACGCCGCGTCCGACGGCAGCGTCACATGCCCGCCGGAGTCGAGGATCAGCTTGTTGACGTCCTTGTCCCAGTTGACCTCGAACCCGTGGTGGACGATCGCCCACGCGTCCTTGGCGTAGTACGTCTCGTCGAATATCACCGCGTGCGGGCTGCCCAGGTTCCAGAACCGCAGCACCCCGGCCAGCAGCGTCACCAGCAGCGGGCCGCCCCAGCCGGACCAGCGCGCGATGCGATCGGCGAGCACCGGCGGGACGCCCAGCGCCTGCCACAGGCGTGTGCCGGGCGCGGCGAACGGCGGTACGAGCCGGGCGCGCACGTCGCTCGCGGGCCGCGCCGAGTATCCGTAACGGCGCAGCCGCTGCTGCCACGACGGCCGCGCATCGGGCGCCTGCTGGTCCTGCCGGGTGTCCGTGGAGGACGCGGTACTGGTCACCGCGCCATCGTAGGGAAGTCGTCTGTGGGAGTCCCGTGCCCCGGCGGTACCGGTCCGGATGCGACCGGTTGGTCCCCGCCCACTCCCGGCCCTGGGAGGATGGGGGCGTGACTGGAACCCTTGTTTTGGCGGGCACCCCCATCGGCGACATCCAGGACGCGCCGCCCCGGCTCGCCGAGGAGCTGGCCGGCGCGGACGTGGTCGCCGCCGAGGACACACGGCGGCTGCGCCGGCTGACGCAGGCGCTGGGCGTGACGCCCAAGGGGCGCGTCGTGTCGTACTTCGAGGGCAACGAGTCCGCCCGCACCCCCGAACTGGTCGAGGAACTCGTCGGCGGCGCGCGCGTGCTGCTCGTCACCGACGCGGGCATGCCGTCCGTCTCCGACCCCGGCTACCGGCTGGTCGCCGCCGCCGTCGAGCAGGACATCAAGGTCACCGCCGTTCCCGGCCCGTCCGCCGTGCTCACCGCGCTCGCCCTGTCCGGGCTGCCCGTCGACCGGTTCTGCTTCGAGGGGTTCCTGCCGCGCAAGGCCGGCGAGCGCCTCTCCCGGCTGCGCGAGGTCGCCGAGGAGCGCCGCACCCTCGTCTACTTCGAGGCGCCGCACCGGCTCGACGACACCCTCGCCGCGATGGCCGAGGTGTTCGGAGCCGAGCGCCGCGCGGCGGTGTGCCGCGAGCTGACCAAGACGTACGAGGAGGTGCGCCGCGGCCCGCTCGCCGAGCTGGCGGAGTGGGCGGCCGAGGGCGTGCGCGGGGAGATCACGGTCGTGGTGGAGGGCGCACCGGCGCGCGCCGCGGCGCCCGTCGACGCGGCGGAGCTGGTGCGGCGCGTGCGGGTGCGCGAGGAGGCGGGCGAGCGCCGCAAGGAGGCGATCGCGGCGGTGGCCGTGGAGGCCGGGGTGCCCAAGCGTGAGGTCTTCGACGCGGTGGTCGCCGCCAAGCAGGCGGGGGCGTAGGGCGCGTGGGCGCGTAGGGCGCGGGTGCGCGGGGGTGCGAAACCGCCTCTGAGCAGGGCGCATGTCCTTTGAGCGCGCGCCCCATAGCGCGGCAAAAACCGGCCGGAAATGGCAAAGGGATTCCGGCCATTGACGCCTTTGTGGCAAGCGACGCCCAAATCGGCTCCAACACTCGACAGGACATGTGCATTCACGCCGCGTCGAGGCATCCACTGGAGGACGGGACGCAGTTCGTCCCGCGTCCCAGCGGACAAACAGGAGCCGGCATGAGCGACATCACCGAGCAGACCGGCCTGCGGGCCGGTGCCACCGCCGTCGTCCACGAGTCGTACGCGTTCGCCTGCATGCGCTGCGGGCACGGCTGGGAACAGTCGTACGAGATAGAGCACCACACCGACGCCGACGGCCACGACTACGTCATCTACGTCACCGACGGACAGGTCGTGCCCTCACCGCTGCGCCGGCCCGTGTGCCACAACTGCGACCACCACGTCGTGCGCATCATGCGCGCCGGGCAGGTGGCGTCGGTGCGCGCGGCAGCCGGCCGGAACCGGCCCGCACCGCAGGCCGGACCCGCCGAGGCCCCGGCCGCCGCCGGGGAACCGGCCGCGGACCACCACTGGCACCTCTCCGACCTCCTCCACCCCTTCCAGCGCAAGGCGGGCTGACCGCTCCCGGTGCCGGCCGGCCGTCCCCGCTCCCCGCGCCGGCCGGGCGTGCCCCTTCCGTAGGATCGGGGCATGCCTTCCCACGCCGAAGCCCCGCCCCTGCCGGAGCCCCTCCGGGTCCCGGTCGCCGACTCGCACACCCACCTCGACATGCAGTCCGGCACGGTCGAGGAGGGGCTGGCGAAGGCGGCGTCCGTGGGGGTGACCACCGTCGTCCAGGTCGGCTGCGACGTCCGCGGCTCGCAGTGGGCCGCCGAGACGGCCGCCCGGTACGACGCCGTCCACGCGGCCGTCGCCCTGCACCCCAACGAGGCCCCGCGCATCGTCCACGGCGACCCCGACGGCTGGTCCCGGCAGGGCGAGCGGGAGGCCGGGGGCGCGGCGGCGCTCGACGAGGCGCTCGCCGAGATCGATCGCCTCGCCGCGCTCCCGCACGTCAAGGGCGTCGGCGAGACCGGCCTGGACTACTTCCGCACCGGCGAGGAGGGCAAGGCCGCGCAGGAGCACTCCTTCCGCGCCCACATCGAGATCGCCAAGCGGCACGGAAAGGCCCTGGTCATCCACGACCGCGAGGCCCACGCCGACGTCCTGCGCGTCCTGAAGGAGGAGGGCGCCCCCGAGCGGACCGTCTTCCACTGCTACTCGGGCGACGCCGGCATGGCCGAGATCTGCGCCCGCGCCGGCTACTACATGTCCTTCGCCGGCAACGTCACCTTCAAGAACGCCCAGAACCTGCGCGACGCGCTCGCCGTCGCGCCGCTGGAGCTGGTCCTGGTGGAGACCGACGCCCCGTTCCTGACCCCGGCGCCCTACCGGGGGCGGCCCAACGCCCCCTACCTCGTCCCGGTCACCGTGCGCGCGATGGCCGCCGTGCGCGGCACCGACGAGGACACGCTGGCCACCGCGCTCGCCGCCAACACCGCCCGCGCCTTCGGCTACTGACACCCGCCCGCCGACAACGCTCCGTGGTCGTGCCGCTTTGGAGAGTGACGGCCGCTCCGCTAGGTTCTGGGGGCCCGATCGGACCCTGCGGACGACCCGGATCCCCGCACCCCTGGAGCGTGTCGGCGTGAGCAACTCGCACTACTACGAGCAGGCGTACGCGGAGGCGTACACGCGGACGTACGTCCCCTTCGACCCGCACACCGCGGAGACCATCGGCTACGGCGAGCCGTACACCGACCCCTACCGGTCCTCCTACGAGGCCCCCGGGGCGTATGACGGCCGCGAGGCCTACGACGACCACGCGGCCTCCTACGCGTACGAGGCCCCCCGCGCCCACGACACGCAGGCCGACGCGACCCTGCCCCGCCAGGGCTGGGGCCCGGGCGGGCCGGGCGAGGCGACGGACGTGCCCGCGCCCGCGGTGCGCGCCGGAACCGGCGGGCGCGCCGCCCGCCGGCGCAGGGCGCGCCACCCCGAACGCGCGGACGGCTCCGTGCGCCGCCTGCTGCCCCAGGCCCTGGTCGTCGCCTTCCTGGCCGGCGGCACCACCGCCTTCGTCGCCAAGGACAAGGCCATCGAGCTGAGCGTCGACGGGGGCCGGCCGCGCACCCTGCACACCTTCGCCGACGACGTCAGCGACCTGCTCGCCGAGGAGGGCGTCCACGTCGGGGCGCACGACGTCGTCGCGCCCGGCCCCGACGAGGAACTCGCCAGCGGCGACGAGGTCGTCGTCCGCTACGGCCGCCCCGTACGCCTCACCCTCGACGGGCAGCGGCGCGAGGTGTGGACCACGGCCCACACCGTGGAGGGCGCGCTCCGGCAGCTCGGCGTGCGCGCGGAGGGCGCGTACCTGTCCACCTCGCGCTCCCTGCCCATCGGACGCGAGGGCCTCGCCCTCGACGTGCGCACCGAACGCACGGTCACGGTCATGGCAGACGGCCGCGCCCGCACCATCCGCACCAACGCCGCCACCGTCCGCGAGGCCGTCGAGGAGGCCGGCGTCACCCTGCGCGGGCAGGACACCACCTCGGTGGCGCCCGGCAGCTTCCCGCGCGAGGGACAGACGGTCACCGTGCTGCGGATCAGCGCGTCCAAGGAGACCCGGGAGGAGGCGATCCCCTTCGAGGTGCGGCGCACGGACGACCCCACCCTGTTCAAGGGCACCGAAGTGATCGAACAGGCCGGCCGCCCCGGGCTGCGCCGGGTCACCTACGCCCTGCGGACCGTCAACGGCGTACGGCAGAAACCGCGACGCACCGGCAGCGAGCTGGTGCGCGCGCCGCGCACCCAGGTGGTGAAGGTCGGCACCAAGCCGCTGCCCGCCTCCGCGGGCGGTGCCGACGACCTGAACTGGCAGGGCCTCGCCGCGTGCGAGTCCGGCGGGCGGCCGGACGCGGTCGACCCCTCCGGCACGTACGGCGGCCTCTACCAGTTCGACACGCGGACCTGGCACAGCCTCGGCGGCAGCGGGCGGCCCCAGGACGCGCCGGCCGCCGAGCAGACGTACCGCGCGAAGAAGCTCTACATGCGCCGCGGCGCGAGCCCCTGGCCGCACTGCGGCGCCCGCCTGCACGGGTGAGCGGCCTCGGGGCGTCCGGCGCGGTCGGCTCGTCCCCGTACCCTTGTCCCGTGAGCAGCCCCACCCCCGACGCCCTGCTGGGCCCCGCCGACATCCGTGAACTCGCGGCGGCCCTCGGCGTGCGTCCCACCAAGCAGCGCGGCCAGAACTTCGTCATCGACGCGAACACGGTCCGCCGGATCGTCCGCACCGCCGAGGTGCGCCCCGACGACGTGGTCGTCGAGGTCGGCCCGGGGCTGGGCTCCCTCACCCTCGCCCTGCTGGAGGTGGCCGACCGGGTCACGGCCGTCGAGATCGACGACGTGCTCGCCGCCGCGCTGCCCGCGACGATCGCCGCCCGGATGCCGGAGCGCGCCGACCGGTTCGCGCTGGTGCACTCCGACGCCATGCACGTCACCGGGCTGCCCGGCCCGCCGCCCACCGCGCTGGTCGCGAACCTGCCGTACAACGTGGCCGTGCCGGTCCTGCTGCACATGCTCGACACCTTCCCGACCATCGAGCGCACCCTCGTCATGGTGCAGTCCGAGGTCGCCGATCGGCTCGCCGCCGGGCCCGGCTCGAAGGTGTACGGCGTGCCGTCCGTGAAGGCGAACTGGTACGCCGAGGTGAAGCGGGCCGGCGCCATCGGGCGGAACGTGTTCTGGCCGGCGCCCAACGTCGACAGCGGGCTCGTCTCCCTGGTCCGCCGCACCGAGCCGCTCAAGACGACCGCGTCGAAGGCGGAGGTCTTCGCCGTCGTCGACGCGGCCTTCGCCCAGCGCCGCAAGACGCTGCGCGCAGCGCTGGCCGGCTGGGCGGGCTCCGCGGCCGCCGCCGAGGCCGCGCTCGTCGCCGCGGGCGTCTCCCCGCAGGCCCGCGGCGAGGCCCTGACCGTCGAGGAGTTCGCCCGCATCGCCGAGCACAAGGAGCCCACGGCCCCGTGAGCGTCACCGTCCGCGTCCCCGCCAAGGTCAACGTCCAGCTCGCCGTGGGCGCCGCACGCCCCGACGGCTTCCACGACCTCGCCAACGTCTTCCTCGCGGTCGGGCTGTACGACGAGGTGACCGCCACCCCCGCCGAGGAGCTGCGGATCACCTGCGCGGGCCCGGACGCCGGCCAGGTCCCCCTGGACCGCACCAACCTCGCCGCCCGCGCGGCCCTCGCCCTCGCCGAGCGGTACGGCCGTGAGCCCGCCGTCCACCTGCACATCGCCAAGGACATCCCGGTCGCCGGCGGCATGGCGGGCGGCAGCGCGGACGGCGCGGCGGCGCTGGTGGCGTGCGACGCGCTGTGGGGCACGCACGCCTCCCGCGCGGAACTGCTGGACATCTGCGCCGAGTTGGGCAGTGACGTGCCGTTCAGCCTGGTCGGCGGGGCGGCGCTGGGCACCGGGCGGGGCGAGAAGCTGACGCCGCTGGAGGTCGGGGGCACCTTCCACTGGGTGTTCGCGGTGGCCGAGCGCGGCCTGTCGACGCCGGCGGTGTTCCGCGAGTTCGACCGGCTGGCCGAGGGCCGGGACATCCCCGAGCCGGTCGCCTCCGACGACGTCCTGGACGCCCTGGCCGAGGGCGACGCCGACGCCCTCGCGGCGGCCGTCACCAACGACCTCCAGCCGGCCGCGCTGTCCCTCTACCCCGAGCTGTCCGCCACCCTCGCTGCGGGCGAGGCGGCAGGCGCCCTGACGTCCCTGGTCTCGGGCTCCGGTCCGACGACGGCGTTCCTCGTACGCGACAGCGCCTCCGCCGATGCGGTGGCGGAGGCGCTGCGGGCGTCCGGGACGTGCCGGAGCGTGCGGGTGGCGTCGGGGGCGGTGGCGGGGGCAACGGTGGTCTGAGGCTCAGAGGCTGTCGATGGCGGTCAGGTCGATGTCGATGTCGTAAGGCACGCCGACCTTGACCTGGTTGTGGTAGATGCCGGTCAGTACGTACGTGCCGGTGGACTCGGCGCGTTCGTGCACCTGGACCACAGGGTGGTCATCCTGGCCGGCCATCTCGACCAGCCAGAAGTGGGGGATACCGGCTGCGGCGTACTTGTGCGGCTTGGTGTCACGGTCGCGGGACTCGGAGTCCGGTGAGACCACCTCGACGGCGAGCACGACGTCCGCCGCCTTGAAGTGGGTCTGACGTCGGTCGATGAGGGCTTCCTTCCGGACCACGCAGATGTCCGGTTCGGGGCCGTTGCGTCGATCCAGCACGACCGTCATCTCACGCGCGACTTTGAAGTCCGATGGCATCGTGCTGCGCAGCCCGCTCACCAGCAGGTCGATCGTGGCGAAGTGAAAGTAGCGCTGCGGACTCACGAAAACCAGACTCCCGTCGATCAGCTCGGTGTGCGGCGGGAGATCGGGCAGCGTGAACAGGTCGTCCACGGTGTAGCCGTCCTGCGGCGGCACCGGCCACTGGACTCGGTGCTTCACGGACTCGGCGCTCATGGTTCCTCCCATGGACGGGATCCTGCTGCCTGCCCTCCACGGTAGCGGCCGGGTCCCGATTACGTCATCACAAAGAGTGACCGCCCCCTCGCGCGCCGTCCGCTACCCCGCAGGGCCTACCCTTGAAGGCTGATCCATCCCCCGGGCAGGAGTGAAATGGCCGTCAACCTGGTCAATGTCGAGAACGTCAGCAAGGTGTACGGCACCCGTGCCCTCCTCGACGGCGTGTCGCTCGGCGTGTCCGAAGGGGACCGGATCGGCGTCGTGGGCCGCAACGGCGACGGCAAGACCACCCTGATCCGCATGCTCGCCAAGCTGGAGGAGGCCGACACCGGGCGCGTCACGCACTCCGGCGGCCTGCGCATGGGCGTGCTCACCCAGCACGACTCCCTCGACCCCGAGGCCACCGTCCGGCACGAGGTCATCCGGGACATGGCCGACCACGAGTGGGCGGGCAACGCCAAGGTCCGCGACGTGCTCACCGGGCTGTTCGGCGGGCTCGACCTGCCCGGCTTCCCCAAGGGCCTCGACACCGTCATCGGCCCGCTCTCCGGCGGTGAGCGGCGCCGCATCGCGCTGGCCAAACTGCTCATCGAGGAACAGGACCTGATCGTCCTCGACGAGCCCACCAACCACCTCGACGTCGAGGGCATCGCCTGGCTCGCCCGGCACCTGCAGAACCGCCGCTCGGCCCTCGTCTGCGTCACCCACGACCGCTGGTTCCTCGACCAGGTCTGCACCCGCATGTGGGACGTGCAGCGCGGCGACGTCCACGAGTACGAGGGCGGCTACTCCGACTACGTCTTCGCGCGCGCCGAGCGGGAGCGGATCGCCGCGACCGAGGAGGCCAAGCGGCAGAACCTGGTCCGCAAGGAGCTGGCGTGGCTGCGCCGCGGCGCCCCGGCCCGCACCTCCAAGCCGCGCTTCCGCGTGGAGGCCGCCAACGAGCTGATCGCGGACGTGCCGCCGCCCCGCGACAGCAGCGAGCTGATGAAGTTCGCCTCCTCCCGGCTCGGCAAGACCGTGTTCGACCTGGAGGACGTGACCGTCCAGGCCGGCCCCAAGGTGCTGCTCAAGCACGTCACCTGGCAGCTCGGCCCCGGCGACCGCATCG
The DNA here is from genome assembly GCF_014656055.1 of Streptomyces griseosporeus. GTDB lineage: Bacteria > Actinomycetota > Actinomycetes > Streptomycetales > Streptomycetaceae > Streptomyces > Streptomyces griseosporeus. The sequence continues at coordinate 177,304 of NZ_BNBR01000006.1, read as the reverse complement.
GTCTGGTCGGCGTCAACGGCGCCGGCAAGACCTCCCTCCTGCGGGCGATGGCCGAGGCCGCCCGCACCGAGGGCGAGACCCAGCCGGCCGGCGGCCGGATCGCCGTCGGCAGGACGGTGAAGCTGGCCTACCTCTCGCAGGAGGTCGCCGAACTCGACCCCACCTGGCGGGTGCTGCAGGCCGTGCAGCAGGTCCGTGAGCGCGTCGACCTGGGCAAGGGCCGCGAGATGACGGCCGGTCAGCTCTGCGAGACGTTCGGCTTCAACAAGGAGAAGCAGTGGACGCCGGTCGGCGACCTCTCCGGCGGTGAGCGGCGCCGGCTGCAACTGCTGCGCCTGCTCATGGACGAGCCCAACGTCCTCTTCCTCGACGAGCCCACCAACGACCTCGACATCGAGACGCTGACCCAGCTGGAGGACGTCCTCGACGGCTGGCCCGGCTCGATGATCGTCATCTCCCACGACCGGTTCTTCGTCGAGCGCACCACCGACCGCGTGTTCGCCCTCCTCGGCGACGGCACGCTGCGGATGCTGCCGCGCGGCATCGACGAGTACCTGGAGCGCCGTCAGCGCATGGAGGAGGCCGCGGCCGCAGCGGCCCCCGCCGCGCAGAAGCCGGCCGCCGAGACCGGCGCCGGGAAGAGCGCCGCCGACCAGCGCGCCGCGAAGAAGGAACTCCAGAAGATCGAGCGCCAGCTGGACAAGATCTCCGAGAAGGAGACCAGGCTGCACGCGCAGATCGCCGAACAGGCCACCGACTTCGCGAAGGTCGCCGAACTCGACGCCGAACTGCGCGAACTCGCCGGGCAGCGCGAGGAACTGGAGATGCGCTGGCTGGAACTGGCCGAGGACGCGTAGGCCGGCGGCGCACGCCGTGAAGGCGGCGTGAAGGCGCGTAACAGCGGCATCACGGGCCGGTTCTCCCTTGGGAACAGGGGAGGACGCGGCCCCGTGTGCTGTCGGCGGCGGGTGATAGAAAGGGCCGCTGAGAACTGTCGTGACAACTGCCCGAAAAACTGTCTGAGAACGACTCTGGGTCCACCGCGTACTGCATCGCGTATCTCAGGGCGTGGCTAAAAATCAGTGAACGAGGGGGAGACGCTGATGACTCAGCCGCCCAACCAGCCGCCCAACCAGCCGCCGCAGGGCGGGTTCGGAGCACCGCCGAACCAGCCGCCCCAGCAGCCGCCCGGCGGCTTCGGCGCCCCCCAGCCCCCGGCCCAGCCCCCGCAGGCCCCGCCCGCCGGACCCCCGCAGCCCGGGTACGGCTACCCACAGCAGCCCGGCCCCTACGGCCAGCCGCAGCCCGGCCCCTACGGCACCCCGCCCCCCGCCTCCGGACCGTACGCCGCACCCGGCCAGCAGCCCGGCCCGTACGGCCAACAGCCGGGCCCGTACGGCCAGCCCGGCCCCTACGGGCAGCAGCCGGGGTACGGCTACCCGCAGCAGCCGCAGTTCCCCGGCGCGCCCGGCGCACCGGCCGGCGGCTCCGGCTCCCGCAACCCCTTCAAGGGCAGGCCCGCCCTCGTCATCGGCGCCGCCGTGGCCGCGCTGCTGGTGATCGGCGGCACCGTCTTCGCCGTGACCTCCGGCGGGGACGACAAGGACCCGAAGAAGCCGGTCGCCCAGCACACCGACGACCCCAAGGGCTCCGGCTCCCCGGTCGACCCGGGCGACGGCGGCGGCGACGGCGGCGACGACCCCGAGGACCTCAACGCGGGCCGCCAGCCGGGTGAGTCCCGGGTGCTCTGGTACAAGACGGCACCCGACGTGCCCCGCTCCGGCGCCGACGCGCCCGGCATGTGGATCACCGGCAAGACGGTGGCGAAGGCGGCGTACAAGCAGGTCGTCGCCTACAACGTCGGGGACGGCAGGCCCACCTGGGACCCCGTCACCTTCCCGCAGAAGATCTGCGCGATCACCCGTGACAGGACCTCCGACGACAAGGTCGTCGTGGCGTACATGAACGGCGCCAGCGACCGCGCCAAGTGCAACCAGCTCCAGCAGATCGACCTCGCCACCGGCCAGAAGGGCTGGACCGCCGAGATCGAGGAGGGCGGGCTGTTCGACAGCGCCCGCGACGTGGAGCTGAGCATCGCCGGCGACACGCTGATGGTGGGCCGCTCGCAGTCCGGCACCGCGTACGACGTGCGCACCGGCAAGAAGCTCTACGACAAGAAGAAGTACGGCAGCGCCTGCTTCCCGGAGGCCTTCGCGGGCGGCCCGAACCGCCTGGTGTCCCTCGCGAGCTGCGACGCCACCAAGCCCACCGAGCACGAGGAGCTGCAGGCGCTCGACCCGAAGACCGGCCGGGTGCTGTGGACGCAGAAGCTGGACAAGGGCTGGGAGGTCAAGCGGGTCTACTCCATCGACCCGCTGGTGATCTACAGCGAGAACGACGACAAGAACCAGTGGAACATCGCCACCATCAAGCCGGACGGCACGTTCCGCTCGCAGGTGAGCGTCAACGAGCACTTCGCGCCCAACTGCACCTGGGCCGTCTTCGAACGCGACCTGCGCGGCTGCTTCGGCACGGCCGCTGACGCCGACACGCTGTACCTGCCCACCGACGCCACCACCGGGGCCAACGAGGTCGTCGCCATCAGCCTCGCCACCGGCAAGGAGAAGTGGCGGGTGAAGTCCCCGTCGGACGCGTCGATGTACCCGATGCGCGTCGAGGGCGGCAAGCTCGTCGCGTACGTGGAGGCGTCGTACGACGCGGGCGGCCAGGTCGTGGCGATCCCGGTGGCCGGCACCACCCACACCCCGGCGAAGCTGCTGCAGAACCCGGAGAGCACCGCGGAGATCGAGCACGGCTTCTACAGCTGGACGGCCGACTGGGCCGGCGGGCGGTTCTACATCTCCAGCACCCGGCTGAGCGGCAACGACGAGGCGAAGGAGAAGCTGATGCTCGCCTTCGGCAAGTGAGCCGCGTCGCCCGGCCTTCCGTCCCTGTTCCCCACCGCTCAGCTTCTTGAGGTAGTCGACCGATGACCCAGCCGCCGCCCCCGCCGCCGAACCAGCCCCCGCAGCAGGGAGGCTTCGGCCCGCCGCAGCCCCAGCAGCCGGACCTGAACAAGGCCCCGGCCCAGCCCCCGCAGCCGGGCTACGGCTACCCGCAGGCGCCCCAGCAGCAGCCGCCGGCGCCCCAGCAGCCGCAGGCCCCGCAGCCGCCCCAGCCCGCCTACGGCTACCCGCAGACCGCCCCGCAGACGCCGCCGCCCCCGCCGATGGACGCGCCCCAGACGCCGCCCCCGCCGATGGGCGCCCCGCAGGCGCCGCCCGGGTACGGCTACCCCGGTCAGCAGCCGGGGCCGTACGGCCAGCCGGCGCAGCCGCCCACCCAGCCCGGGTACGGCTACCCGGGCCAGCAGCCCGGCTACGGCTACCAGCCGCCGACCGTCCCCATGCAGCCGCAGTCCGCGGGCGGCGGGGGCAAGTTCAACGCCCAGGTGGCGATCATCGTCGCGGCGGTCGTGGCGATCGCCCTGATCATCGGCGGCGGCGTCTGGTACGCGAGCTCCTCCGGCGACGACGACAAGGACACCACCGCCTCCTCCAGCGGCGGCACCGGGGGCGGCGACGAGAAGGGCGGCACCGGCGGTTCGGGCGGCGGCACCTCCAAGGGCTCCGAGAAGGTCCCGGCGAACACCTCCGCCAAGGTCGCCTTCCAGATCCCCGCACCCGCGGTGAGGGACAAGCAGATCGACAGCGTCGAGGGCTCCTGGCTGACCGACGCGGTGTACGCCAAGGCCGGCGTCAACGAGATCACCGGCTACGACCCGGACTCGGGCGCGAAGAAGTGGACGCTGCCGCTGACCGGGCAGACCTGCGCGGGCTCCGACCAGGTCGGCGCCGGCGGCATCGCCGTGGTGCTGACCGAGGAGCGCAAGCGCAACGCCCAGGGCGACCACGAGTCCTGCACGGAGGTCACGGCGTTCAACGTCGCCACCGGCAAGGCGGTGTGGACGAAGAACATCGCCGCCAGCGGCACCAAGGTGGCCTTCGGCGAGGTCAGCATCTCCGGCACCACCGTCGCCGTCGGCGGCGGCTACAACGGCGGCGCGGCCTTCGACCTCACCTCCGGCAAGGTGCTGTGGCAGCCCAAGGTCGGCGAGTGCGAGGACGCCGGGTACGCGGGCGGCGAGCAGCTCGTCGCGGTCCGCCGCTGCGGCAGCCTCGACGACGAGCGGTACGAGATCCAGCTGCTCAACCCGAAGACCGGCGCGGTGAAGTGGTCGTACAAGCTGCCCGCCGGCATCGACAACGCCAAGGTGATCTCCACCAAGCCGGTCGTCGTCGGCGTCGACTCCGCCGACATCACCGCCTCCGGCGCCACGGACGTCTTCTCCCTGGACGACTCCGGCAAGCTGCTCTACAAGATCGGCCTGGAGGACGGCAAGTACAACCACCGCTGCGAGATCGGCAAGTACGACGGCTGCAAGGGCGTCGTCGTCGGCAACGGCAAGCTGTACGTGCCGACCAGGGAGCACGACGGCTCGGGCGAGTTCAGCCGGACCAACGAGATCGTCGCGTTCGACCTGGCCACGGGCAAGCCCAGCGGGGTCCGCATCGACGCGGGCGACGGCTACACGATCTTCCCGCTGCGCATGGACGGCGGGAACGTCCTGGCGTACAAGGAAGGCCCGTACGACAAGGGTGACCAGGTGGTGTCCGCGGACGGCGCGTCCGGCAAGGAGACCCTGCTGCTGGAGACCCCGGCGACGGACTCCGTGCAGAGCGCGGTCAGCTCGATGGTGCCGACGTCGGCGGAGCTGCTGTACGGCAACGGGCGGCTGTTCATGGGCAAGGACCTGATCAGCAAGCCCTACTCGGCGGACCAGAAGGTGTATACGGCGATCGGTTTCACGGCGCAGTAGCGAGCGCGTGCGCCGGTGTGGGCCCCTCTCCTGAACGCCCTGTTCAGGAGGGGGGCCTTTCACGTATCGTGCATCACCCTCGAATGCGAGGAATATCGGCGATCCGGGGCACTTCTGTCGCGTAGGGGGAGCGCGATGTCGAACTAGCGTGTAGCTTCCGGGGGCATGAAGGACGGAGGCGCCGGGGGGCCCTCTGTCCATGGGCCCGTGGACATCCATAGTGGGCAGCCAATGGGGGGACTGGGGGGTTCTCTGTGGGAGTGCGGCTGATGGTGGTCGACGACCACCGACTGCTCGCCGAGGCGCTGGCCTCGGCGTTGAAGCTGCGGGGGCACCGGGTGCTCGCGGCGGCGGCGCCGGCCGCGGGGGCGGCCGAGCTGGTGATCGCCCGCGCGCCGGAGGTGTGCCTGCTGGGTACGGCGACACCGGCCGAGCCGGGCATCTTCGACCCGGTGGTGAAGATCAAGCGGGAGCGGCCGCAGGTGGCCGTGCTGGTGCTGGGCCCGGTGCCGAGCCCGCGCGGTATCGCGGCGGCGTTCGCGGCCGGGGCCTGCGGCTATGTGCGGCACGACGAGCGCATCGAGGGCGTCGAGCGGGCGATCATGAAGGCGCGGGCAGGGGAGGCGGCGGTGGCGCCGGCGCTGCTGCAGGGGGCCTTCGCGGAGCTGCTGAACCCCGCCGCCCAGCCGGACGACGAGGGGCAGCGGCTGCTGCAGATGCTGACGCCGCGGGAGGTGGAGGTGCTGGTGCGGGTCGCGGACGGGGAGGACACGCGGGTGATCGCGGCGGGCATGGGCATCGCGCCGTCGACGGCACGGACGCATGTGCAGCGGGTGCTGATGAAGCTGGGGGTGGGCTCACGCCTGGAGGCGGCGGCGCTGGCGGCCCGGACGGGGTTGCTGGAACGGGCGGGGTCGGTACGGGGGGACGAACGGCCTTAGAACGGCGTAGCTGCGGGCAGTCGTGCCGCTAGGGGCGGCACGGGTGGGCGCAGCGGCACCCCGCAAGCGCCGGGCCGCGTGACCCACCCCCGGCCCGCACCGGCACCGGGGGCGGGCACTGCCCGTGGAGGCTGTTCAGTCCGTCGGCTTCTCGTCCGGCAGGACATCCGGCGGCGGCGGAGCCGCAGGCCGCAGTTTCAGCCAGGCCAGGAAGAACAGGCCGAGCAGCAGCATGCCCAGGCCGGTCCACAGGTTGATGTTGACGCCCTGGGCCTTGTCGATCGTGGCGTCGGAGTCGGTCAGCCCGGTGATCGTGACGATGACGCCGTAGAGCACGAACAGGCCGCCGATGATCCGGCGGATGTCGAACAGGCGCGCGGCGGTCGCGGACTTGGTCTGCAGCTCGGAGACCTCCCGCAGGACGTCCTCCTCCGAGTAGCCGTGACGCTCGGGGTGTTGCTCACTCATGGTCTCTCCATACTCCCGCGTCAGAACGAGAACGGGATGTAGCAGGCGGCGGCGAGGACGACGGCTCCCCAGCCCAGCAGGGCCGGCTTGCGGTACCAGGCGTCGTCGCCCGCGGCGGGTGGCTCGGACATGCCGGGGGAGCGGGTGCCGTAGACCAGGCCCTGCAGTTCCGCGGCCGGCTTCGGCGCGGTGAACAGCGACACCGCCACCATGACCACCGCGCCCGCGACGAAGCCCGCGATCGCGGAGACGAAGTTGGCGCCCTGGTCGGAGGGGATGTCGATGACGCCCTGCTTGTAGATCCAGAAGTAGTTCAGCATCGCGACGGTCGTGCCCGCGATCAGGCCCCAGAACCCGGACTTCACCGAGGCCCGCTTCCAGAACATGCCGATGATGAAGACGACGAACATCGGGACGTTGAAGAAGGAGAACAGCGTCTGGAGGTAGGCCATGATGTTCGAGAACGACGACGCGAGGAACGCCGTGCCGACCGAGGCGAGCACACCGATCGCGGTGATGAGGCGGCCGAAGCGCACGTAGTAGCCGTCCTCGCGGCCCTTCACCACGTACTTCGCCCAGATGTCGGTGGTGAACACGGTGTTGAAGGACGACACGTTGGCCGCCATGCCCGCCATGAACGCGGCGAGCAGGCCGGTGACGGCGATGCCGAGGACGCCGTTGGGCAGCAGTTGTTCCATCAGGTACGGGATGGCGTCGTTGTACTGCAGGTCCGAGCCGGACGTGCCGATCTTCGGCACCAGGACGGCGGCGACCAGGCCGGGGATCATCACCAGGAAGACGATGAAGATCTTCGGGAAGGCGGCGATCAGCGGCGTGCGCTGGGCGGCGGAGAGGTTCTTCGCGGACAGGGCGCGCTGCACCTCGGCGAAGTTGGTCGTCCAGTAGCCGAAGGACAGCACGAAGCCGAGGCCGAGGACGATGGTCAGCCAGTTGGCGCCGAGCGGGTTGTCGCTGCCGATGCCGGTGCCGCCCCAGGCGGTCATGAAGTTGTCGCCGTGCGTCTTGGACAGGGAGTCGCTCAGGCCGTCCCAGCCGCCGACCTTCTTCAGACCGAGGACGGTGATCGGGATGAGCGCGGCGAGGATGACGAAGAACTGCAGGACCTCGTTGTAGATGGCCGAGGACAGGCCGCCGAGGGTGATGTACGCGAGGACGAAGAAGCCGGCGACGACGATGGCCACCCACTGCGGCCAGCCGAGCAGCGCCTCGACGACGATCGCGAGGGCGTACAGGTTGACGCCGGCGATCAGGATGGCCGCGAAGGCGAACAGGATCGAACTCAGCAGGTGGGCGGCCCTGTCGAAGCGCAGGAGCAGGAACTCCGGCACCGAGCGCACCTTGGAGCCGTAGTAGAACGGCATCATCACCAGGCCGAGGAAGACCATCGCGGGGATGGCGCCGATCCAGTACCAGTGCGTGGTGTAGACGCCGTACTGGGCGCTGTTGGCGGCCATGCCGAGGATCTCGGTGGCGCCGAGGTTGGCGGCGATGAAGGCCAGGCCGGTGACCCAGGCGGGCAGCGAGCGCCCGGACAGGAAGAAGTCGAGGCTCGTCTTCACCGAGCGGCGGGCCGCGAAGCCGATGCCCAGGACCACGACGAAGTAGATCGCGAGGATCGTGTAGTCGAGCCAGTTCGTGGGGAGCCGTAGCTCTGCCGCCAGATATGTGGGGTGTGTGGGGGTCTGCATTAAGCACTCGCTTCGTTGCGCGAACTGATCCGGAGCGGAACCTACGCCTCCGCGTTTATTTTTTGAACACTTCTGTTGGGGTTCTTTGTTGGATTGTGATGCACGCCCCCCTTCCCAGGGCTGATGGGTTGTGGTGTGTTATGTTTGATTGTGTTGAGTGATTGGGTGCGGGGCATCGAGGAGTCCGGCGTGAAGAAGACGTCTACCCGGCTGGCGGACGGTCGCGAGCTCATCTACTACGACCTGCGCGACGACCGGGTGCGGGACGCGGTCGACCGCCGCCCGCTGGACCCGACGGTCACCACCTCCGAGGTACGGCACGACGTGCTGCTCGGCGACGCCGTGGCCGTGGCCTCGCACCGGCAGGGGCGCACCTACCACCCGCCGGCCGACGAGTGCCCGCTGTGCCCGTCCGACGGCGACCGCCTCAGCGAGATCCCGGACTCCTCGTACGACGTCGTCGTCTTCGAGAACCGCTTCCCCTCGCTGGCCGGCGACTCCGGCCGGTGCGAGGTCGTCTGCTTCACCTCCGACCACACCGCCTCCTTCGCCGGCCTGAGCGAGGAGCAGGCCCGGCTGGTCCTGGACGCCTGGACCGACCGGACGTCGGAGCTGTCGCATCTGCCCTCCGTCGAGCAGGTGTTCTGTTTCGAGAACCGGGGTGCCGAGATCGGCGTGACCCTCCAGCACCCGCACGGGCAGATCTACGCCTACCCCTTCACCACCCCGCGCACCGCGCTGATGCTGCGCCAAGTGGCCGCGCACAAGGAGGCCACCGGCGGGGAGAACCTCTTCGACGCCGTCCTGGAGCGGGAACTCGCCGGGGAACGGGTCGTCCTGGAGGGTGAACACTGGGCGGCCTTCGTGCCGTACGCCGCGCACTGGCCGTACGAGGTGCACCTCTACCCCAAGCGCCGGGTGCCCGACCTGCTCGCGCTCGACGAGGCCGCGCGCACAGAGTTCCCCAAGGTCTACCTGGAACTGTTGAGGCGCTTCGACCGGATCTTCGGCGAAGGGGAGCCGCCCACGCCGTACATCGCGGCCTGGCACCAGGCGCCCTTCGGCGCGCTGGAGGAGTTCGACGGGGTGGTGCGCGAGGACTTCGCCTGCCACCTGGAACTTTTCACGATCCGCCGCACGTCCGGCAAGCTGAAGTACCTCGCGGGCTCCGAGTCCGGCATGAGCGTCTTCATCAACGACGTGCCGCCGGAGCGCGCGGCCCAGCGACTTCGAGAGGTAGCGAGTTCATGAGCGGTAAGTACCTGGTCACCGGCGGAGCGGGATACGTCGGCAGCGTGGTGGCCCAGCACCTGCTGGAGGCCGGCCACGAGGTCGTCGTCCTGGACAACCTGTCGACCGGCTTCCGCGAGGGCGTACCGGCGGGCGCGACGTTCGTCGAGGGCGACATCCGCGACGCCGCCAAGTGGCTCGACCCCTCCTTCGACGCCGTGCTGCACTTCGCCGCGTTCTCCCAGGTCGGCGAGTCCGTGGTGAAGCCCGAGAAGTACTGGGACAACAACGTCGGCGGCACCATGGCGCTGCTCGGCGCGATGCGCGAGGCCGGCGTGCGCACGCTCGTCTTCTCCTCGACGGCCGCCACCTACGGCGAGCCCGTCAACACGCCCATCACCGAGGCCGACCCGACGGCGCCCACCTCGCCGTACGGCGCCTCCAAGCTCGCCGTCGACCACATGATCACCGGCGAGGCCGCGGCGCACGGGCTGGGCGCGGTCTCCCTGCGCTACTTCAACGTCGCCGGCGCGTACGGCGCGTACGGCGAGCGGCACAACCCCGAGTCGCACCTCATCCCGCTCGTCCTCCAGGTCGCCCAGGGCCGCCGCGACGCGATCTCCGTCTACGGCGACGACTACCCGACCCCGGACGGCACCTGCGTCCGCGACTACATCCACGTCGCCGACCTGGCCGAGGCCCACCTGCTCGCCCTGCAGGCCGCGCAGCCCGGCGAGCACCTGATCTGCAACCTCGGCAACGGCAACGGCTTCTCCGTCCGCGAGGTCATCGAGACCGTCCGCCAGGTCACCGGCCACCCCATCCCCGAGGTGGTCGCCCCGCGCCGCGGCGGCGACCCGGCGGTGCTGGTGGCCTCCGCCGCCACGGCCCGCGAGAAGCTGGGCTGGAACCCGTCGCGCGCCGACCTCGCGGGGATCGTCGCCGACGCGTGGGAGTTCACGCAGACCATCGCAAGGGAGCAGTAGTGGGGGCACAGCAGGTACGGGACGGTTTCGCCGCGCTGTACGGAACCGAGCCCGACGGCGTCTGGGCGGCGCCGGGCCGCGTCAACCTGATCGGCGAGCACACGGATTACAACGACGGCTTCGTCATGCCGTTCGCCCTGCCGCACACGGCGATCGCCGCCGTGTCGCGCCGCGAGGACGGGGTGCTGCGCCTGCACTCGGCGGACATCGAGGGCGGCGTCGCCGAACTCCGCGTCGCCGACCTCGCCCCCGAGTCGGACAAGTCCTGGACGGCGTACCCGGCGGGCGTGGTCTGGGCGCTGCGGGAGGCCGGCCACCCGGTCACCGGCGCCGACATCCACCTCGCCTCCACCGTCCCGGCGGGCGCGGGCCTGTCGTCGTCGGCGGCGCTGGAGGTCGTGGTCGCGCTCGCCCTGAACGACCTGTACGAACTGGGCCTGCGCGGCTGGCAGCTGGCCCGCCTGTGCCAGCGCGCGGAGAACGTCTACGTCGGCGCGCCCGTCGGCATCATGGACCAGACCGCCTCCGCCTGCTGCGAGGCCGGCCACGCCCTGTTCCTCGACACCCGCGACCTGTCCCAGCGGCAGATCCCCTTCGACCTGGCGGCCGAGGGCATGCGGCTGCTGGTCGTCGACACCCAGGTCAAGCACTCCCACAGCGAGGGCGAGTACGGCAAGCGCCGCGCCGGCTGCGAGAAGGGCGCCGCGCTCCTCGGCGTGGACGCGCTGCGGGACGTCGCCTACGACGACCTGGACGCGGCGCTGGCCCGCCTGGGCGACGAGGAGGAGGTCCGCCGCCTGGTCCGCCACATCGTCACGGAGAACCACCGGGTGGAGCGGGTGGTGTCCTTGTTGTCCTCCGGCGACACGCGCGCGATCGGCCCGGTCCTCGTAGAGGGCCACACCTCCCTGCGCGACGACTTCCGCATCTCCTGCCCGGAGCTGGACCTGGTCGTCGACACGGCGATGGCCTCCGGCGCCCTGGGCGCCCGCATGACCGGCGGCGGCTTCGGCGGCTCGGCGATCGTGCTGCTGGAGGAGGCGGACGTGGAACCGGTGACGAAGGCGGTGGAAAAGGCCTTCGCGACAGCGGGGTTCACGGCCCCCCGCGTCTTCGAGGCGGTACCGGCGGCCGGGGCGCGGCGGCTGGTCTGACCTTCGCCGGCCCCTGTCGGCCCCGCGCGTCCCGCGTGCGGGGCCGACGGCCTCCATGCCGTCACTGCAGCCGCTTCACCAGCGTGTACTCCGTGATCCCCGGCGGATAGTCCGGGATCGTGCACACCACCTCGTAGCCCTGCTTGCGGTAGAAGTCCGGGGCCTGGAAGTCCCAGGTCTCCAGGCGGACCCGGGTGCAGGCGCGTTCCGTGCGGGCCAGGAGTTCCGCCTGGGCGAGGAGGCGGGAGCCGAGACCCGAGCCGCGGTGGCGTTCGTCCACCCACAGGTACGCCACGTGCAGCCAGGTCGCCCAGGTGTGGCCGACCAGGCCGCCCGCGAGGCCGTCACCCGCGTCCAGCGCCCAGACGTGCAGCGGCTGTTCCCGCTCGGGGCGCAGGGCGCGCAGGGCGGGCGAGGCCGCCGTGTTCGTGTCCCGGAGGCGCGTGCGGAGCAATTCGCGCCGTTCCTTGTCCACTTCTGCCTCGATACGAAACATGCGGCACACCATAAACGCGCCCGGCGGCCAGTTCTGCAAATAGCCTTCCGCTCGACGTCGCCGGCCCTAATCTGTGAACAGCACCGGTGGGGGCCGGTGCTGATCAGGGGGCGAGACAGTCGGGTACGGCGCCCGAAGCGGGGGTAGCAGTTCCGGTACGGCGGCGGCCGTCCGGACGGGCGCTCCCCGGGCGTCGTACCCGCGCCGGTCGGCGTTCTCCCGGACCAGTGGGGGGTCATCAGTGGTTCGTATCCGAGTCCTGGTCGTCGACGACCACCGAATCTTCGCCGAGTCGCTCGCCGCCGCGCTGGCCGCAGAGCCCGACGTCGACGTCGCCGCGGCCGGCAGCGGCCCCGCCGCGCTGCGCTGCCTGGAGCGCGCGGCCGCCGAGGGTCGCCGCTTCGACGTGGCGCTCGTCGACGCCGACCTGGGCGGCAACATGCCGGGCGGCCGCACCGCCGTACCCGTGCAGGACACCAACGCCGACGGCCTCGTCGACGGGATCTCCCTGGTCGCCGGGGTGCGCTCCGCGCAGCCCGCCGTACGGACCGTGGTCCTCGCCGAGAAGGACGACCCGCGCCGCGCCGCGCTCGCCCTGCAGGCCGGCGCCTCCGGCTGGGTCGCCAAGGACTGCTCGCTGTCCCGGCTGCTCACCGTCATCCGGGGCGTGCTGCGCGACGAGACGCATCTGCCGCCCGCCCTGCTCACCGGCGTCCTGCGGGAGCTGACCGCGGCCCGCAAACACCGCACCGAGAGCGAACGGCTGGTGGAGTCCCTCACGCCGCGCGAGCGGGAGGTGCTGCGGTGCATGGTCGCGGGCCTCGGCCGCAAGGCCGTCGCCGAGCGGCTCTACCTCTCCCCGCACACCGTCCGCACCCATATGCAGAACGTCCTCGGCAAGCTCGGCGTGCACTCCACACTGGCCGCCGTCGCCCTGGCCCGGCGCGCGGGCGTGGGCCCGGTCGACCTAGCCGGGGATGTTGTCGAACGGGGCGGTCAGCTGGCGTAGCAGCGCCGCCAGTTCACCGCGCTGGGCACGCGACAGCTCACCCAGGATCGCCCGCTCCTGGTCCAGCAGCCCGGCGAGCGCCTGGTCGGCCCGGTCCCGGCCCTCGTCGGTCAGCCGGACCAGCACCCCGCGCCGGTCACTGGGATCCGGCAGCCGCTCCACCAGGCCCTTCTTCGCCAGCCGGTCGATACGGTTGGTCATCGTCCCCGACGTCACCAGCGTCTGCGTCAGCAACTGCCCGGGCGAGAGCTGGTACGGCGACCCGGCGCGCCTGAGCGCGGTCAGCACGTCGAACTCCCACGGCTCCAGACTGTGCTCGGCGAAGGCCAGCCGGCGCGCCCGGTCCAGATGCCGGGCCAGCCTGCTCACCCGGCTGAGCACCTCGAGCGGTTCCACGTCGAGGTCCGGACGCTCCCGGCGCCACGCTGCGACCAGTCGATCGACCTCGTCCTCCATGACGATCAGTGTAGTGGTTGTGTCGATGTGAAGTCTCTTGATGTGAAGTCTCTTGACGTCAAGATGCTTGCGGGGGCACGCTGGAACGGCACCGCACGAGCACCGCACACCGCCGCCCGACCGCACCCGTCGCCGTACGAGGAGGCCCCTCATGCCTGCCCCCACCTGGGACCCCGCGCAGTACCTGCGCCACGCCGGCCACCGCGCCCGCCCCTTCGCCGACCTCCTCGCCCGCGTCCCCGCCCTGTCCGGCACCCCGCCCCGCATCGCCGACCTCGGCTGCGGCCCCGGCAACGTCACCGCCACCCTCGCCGACCGCTGGCCCGACGCCCACATCACCGGCTACGACAACTCACCCGCGATGCTCGACCGGGCCGCCGCCGAGCACGCCGGGCCCACCCCCGGCGGCGGCACCCTCGACTTCGCCCCCGCCGACGCCCGCACCTGGACGCCCGACGCACCGCACGACCTGATCATCAGCAACGCCACCCTCCAGTGGGTCCCCGGCCACCTCGGCCGCTTCGCCGACTGGACCGCCGCCCTCGCCCCCGGCGGCACCTTCGCCTTCCAGGTCCCCGACAACATCGACGCCCCCCTGCACGCCCTCATGCGCGAGCTGGCCCGCGGCCCCCGCTGGAAGAACCGCCTCGCCGACGTCGTACGCCACGAGGACTCCGTGCACAGCCCCGCCACCTACCTCGACACCCTCGCCCGGCTCGGCTGCGCCACCGACGTCTGGCAGACGACGTACCAGCACGTGCTGACCGGTGAGGATCCCGTCCTGGACTGGGTCAAGGGCACCGGTCTGCGGCCCGTCCTGACCGCCCTCGCCGACGACCCCGAGGCCCGCGACGCCTTCGTCGCCGAGTACCGCGACCTGCTGCGCGAGGCCTACCCGCGCGCCCCCTACGGCACGGTCCTGCCCTTCCGCCGCCTGTTCGCCGTCGCCACGAAGGCGGCCGTATGACCGGCGGAAGCAGGACAGGCGACGGCACGACCGGGGGAAGCACGACAGGCGCCGGGGACAGCACGACCGGCGGCGGCACGACCGGCGGCGGTCTGATCACCGGCCTCGACCACGTACAGCTCGCCGCCCCGCCCGGCAGCGAGGACGCGCTGCGCGCGTACTACGCCGGTGTCCTCGGCATGGCGGAGATCCCCAAGCCGCCCGCCCTCGCCGCGCGCGGCGGCTGCTGGTTCCGCGGCGGCGGCGCCGAGCTGCACCTCGGCATCGAGGCGGACTTCCTGCCCGCCCGCAAGGCCCACCCCGGCCTGCTCGTCGCCGGCCTGGACGCTCTCGCCGCCCGGATCACCGCCCACGGCACCCCCGTCACCTGGGACGACGCCCTCCCCGGCCGCCGCCGTTTCTACTGTGCGGATCCGGTCGGCAACCGATTGGAGTTCCTCGGCGTTTGAGCGGCGCTCCTCGGATCACCCGGGGGGACGACAGACTTCGCCGACAGCGCACGGAGTGATCGACCATGGCACGCGAGAAGAAGGCCCGGGCCAAGAAGGAACAGCTCAAGGGCAAGGTCGAGGAAGCGGTGGGCCGGGCCACCGGCGACGAGCGGATGGAAGCCAGGGGGCGCGGCAAGCAGGTCAAGGGCGACGCCGGCCAGGCCAAGGAGAAGGCCAAGGACGTCTTCAAGCACTGAGGCACCATTGGCACCACAGGCGCCACCGCACTGAGGCACCATCGGCCTCGTGCCACAGGGCACCGCATGCGTGCGGTGCCCTGTGCGTGCGTACGGTCAGTTCTTGCGGTGTCCTATCAGCCGCGGTTTCGGCTCCAGCCCGTCCAGCCCGTGCCAGGCCAGATTGACCAGGTGCGCGGCCACCTCCGCCTTCTTCGGGCGGCGCACGTCCAGCCACCACTGGCCGGTCAGCGCGACCATCCCGACCAGCGCCTGCGCGTACAGCGGGGCCAGCTTCGGGTCGAAGCCGCGGGACTTGAACTCCTTGCCGAGGATGTCCTCCACCTGGGTGGCGATGTCGGAGATCAGCGAGGCGAAGGAGCCCGTCGACTGGGGAATGGGGGAGTCCCGCACCAGGATGCGGAAACCGTCGGTGGACTCCTCGATGTAGTCCAGCAGCGCGAAAGCCGCCTGTTCCAGCAGCTCGCGCGGATGGCCCGCGGTCAGCGAGCCCGTCACCATGTCCAGCAACCGACGCATCTCCCGGTCCACGACGACCGCGTACAGCCCCTCCTTGCCGCCGAAGTGCTCGTACACCACCGGCTTGGAGACCCCGGCCTTCGCCGCGATCTCCTCCACCGACGTGCCCTCGAAGCCCTTCGCCGCGAAGAGGGTCCGACCGATCTCCAGCAGCTGCTGGCGGCGCTCGGCACCGGTCATCCGGGTGCGACGCGTGCGCCGCGGCTTGTCATTGCTGGAGGTGCTGGAGTCGGTCGCCACGGCGTCAATCATGCCGCCTCGGCCGTCACCTTCCGGCGCGGGGAGCCGTCCTCATCACGGTTACGGCGCGAATCGATACGCGAGCGTGACGGCCAGCGCACGTCGTACGCCCAGCCCAGCTGCTCGCACCAGCGGATGATCCGCGCCGAGGAGTCCAGCTGGCCGCGCTCCACACCGTGCCGCGCGGAGGTCGGGTCGGCGTGGTGCAGGTTGTGCCAGGACTCGCCGCACGACAGGATCGCCAGCCACCACACGTTGCCCGAGCGGTCCCGCGACTTGAACGGGCGCTTGCCCACCGCGTGGCAGATCGAGTTGATCGACCACGTCACGTGGTGCAGCAACGCCACCCGGACGAGTGAACCCCAGAAGAACGCGGTGAACGCGCCCCACCAGGACATCGTCACCAGACCGCCGATCAGTGCCGGCAGCGCCAGGGACAGCGCCGTCCACAGCACGAACGTCCGGGAGATCGCCCGCATCGCCGGGTCCTTGATCAGGTCCGGGGCGTACTTGTCCTGAGGGGTCTGCTCCTCGTCGAACATCCAGCCGATGTGCGCCCACCACAGGCCCTTCATCAGCGCCGGAACCGTCTCGCCGTAGCGCCACGGCGAGTGCGGGTCGCCCTCCGCGTCGGAGAACTTGTGGTGCCTGCGGTGGTCCGCCACCCAGCGGACCAGCGGCCCTTCGACCGCCATCGAGCCCGCGATCGCCAGTGCGATCTTCAGCGGGCGCTTGGCCTTGAAGGAGCCGTGCGTGAAGTGACGGTGGAACCCGATGGTGATGCCGTGGCAGCCCAGGAAGTAGAAGAAGACCAGCAGGCCGAGATCCAGCCAGCTCACCCCCCATCCCCAGGCCAGCGGCACCGCCGCCACCAGCGCGAGGAACGGAACGGTGATGAACAGCAGCAGCGCGATCTGCTCGATCGAACGCTTCTGCTCGCCGCCGAGAGTGGCGGGCGGTACGGGGGTGTCGTCGGGCGCCTTCGGAGCGTCTGCGATCACATCGGAACTAGTGGTCATACGCGTCCCCTGTGGGGTCGAGGGTGTGGGATGCCGAGCAACGGGATCCGCACGTCTTCCCTACGGTTCCGTAACCTACGGCATCGTAAGTATGGCAGTGCCTCGCCCGGCGGCAAGAGCCCATGGGCCTGCGCGTTCCGGCCGCCACCTATCCTGGAGTCGGTCGGACAGCGCGGTCCGCTCTGAAGTTTTTCCCGGACGTCCGGCCCGTAAGCGGTTCCGCCGCACGAGGCGCCTGTCCGGGTTCCCCTCCCAGACGAGCTTCAACACTGCAAGGAGCCGCACCTGTGAGCAGTGCCGACGAGACCACGACCACCAGCAGCGAGCTGCGCGCCGATATCCGCCGGCTGGGCGATCTCCTGGGAGAGACGCTCGTCCGGCAGGAGGGTCCCGAGCTCCTGGAGCTCGTGGAGAAGGTCCGCCGCCTCACCCGAGAGGACGGCGAAGCCGCCGCCGAGCTGCTGCGCGGAACCGAACTGGAGACCGCGGCCAAGCTGGTCCGCGCCTTCTCCACCTACTTCCACCTCGCCAACGTCACCGAGCAGGTCCACCGCGGCCGCGAACTGCGCGCCAAGCGCGCCGCCGAGGGCGGCCTGCTCTCCCGCACCGCCGACCGGCTGAAGGACGCCGACCCCGAGCACCTGCGCCAGACGGTCGCCCACCTCAACGTCCGCCCGGTCTTCACCGCCCACCCCACCGAGGCCGCGCGCCGGTCGGTCCTGAACAAGCTCCGGCGCATCGCCGCGCTCCTGGAGACCCCCGTCCTCGCCTCCGACCGCCGCCGTCTGGACACCCGCCTGGCCGAGAACATCGACCTGGTCTGGCAGACCGACGAGCTGCGCGTCGTACGCCCCGAACCGGCCGACGAGGCCCGCAACGCCATCTACTACCTGGACGAGCTGCACGCCGGCGCCGTCGGCGACGTCCTGGAGGACCTGACCGCGGAACTGGAGCGCGTCGGCGTCAAGCTGCCCGACGACACCCGCCCCGTCACCTTCGGCACCTGGATCGGCGGCGACCGCGACGGCAACCCCAACGTGACCCCCGAGGTCACCTGGGACGTCCTGATCCTCCAGCACGAGCACGGCATCAACGACGCCCTGGAGATGATCGACGAGCTGCGCGGCTTCCTGTCGAACTCCATCCGCTACACCGGCGCCACCGACGAGCTCGTGGAGTCCCTCCAGGCCGACCTCGAACGCCTGCCCGAGATCAGCCCCCGCTACAAGCGCCTCAACGCCGAGGAGCCCTACCGGCTCAAGGCCACCTGCATCCGGCAGAAGCTGGAGAACACCAAGCAGCGCCTGGCCAAGGGCACCGCGCACGAGCCCGGCCGCGACTACCTCGGCACCGGCGAGCTGCTGAAGGACCTCACCCTCATCCAGACCTCGCTGCGCGAGCACCGCGGCGGCCTGTTCGCCGACGGCCGGATGGACCGCATCATCCGCACCCTGTCCGCCTTCGGCCTCCAGCTCGCCACCATGGACGTCCGCGAACACGCCGACGCCCACCACCACGCCCTCGGCCAGCTCTTCGACCGCCTCGGCGAGGAATCCTGGCGCTACGCCGACATGCCCCGCGAGTACCGCACCAAGCTCCTCGCGAAGGAACTGCGCTCGCGCCGCCCGCTCGCCCCCACCCCGGCGCCCGTCGACGCCGCCGGCGCCAAGACCCTCGGCACCTTCCAGACCATCAAGCGGGCCCTCGAGGTCTTCGGACCCGAGGTCATCGAGTCCTACATCATCTCCATGTGCCAGGGCGCCGACGACGTCTTCGCCGCCGCCGTCCTCGCCCGCGAGGCCGGCCTCATCGACCTGCACGCCGGCTGGGCGAAGATCGGCATCGTGCCGCTGCTGGAGACCACCGAGGAGCTGAAGGCCGCCGACACGATCCTGGAGGACATGCTCTCCGACCCGTCCTACCGGCGCCTGGTCGCGCTGCGCGGCGACGTCCAGGAGGTCATGCTCGGCTACTCCGACTCCTCCAAGTTCGGCGGCATCACCACCAGCCAGTGGGAGATCCACCGCGCCCAGCGCCGCCTGCGCGATGTCGCCCACCGCTACGGCGTCCGCCTGCGCCTCTTCCACGGCCGCGGCGGCACCGTCGGCCGCGGCGGCGGCCCCTCCCACGACGCCATCCTCGCCCAGCCCTGGGGCACCCTGGAGGGCGAGATCAAGGTCACCGAACAGGGCGAGGTCATCTCCGACAAGTACCTCATCCCGTCCCTCGCCCGCGAGAACCTCGAACTGACCGTCGCGGCCACCCTGCAGGCCTCCGCCCTGCACACCGCGCCCCGCCAGTCCGACGAGGCCCTCGCCCGCTGGGACGCCGCCATGGACGTCGTCTCCGACGCCGCCCACGCCGCCTACCGGCGCCTCGTCGAGGACCCGGACCTGCCGACGTACTTCCTCGCGTCGACCCCCGTGGACCAGCTCGCCGACCTGCACCTGGGCTCCCGGCCCTCCCGCCGGCCCGGCTCCGGCGTCTCCCTCGACGGCCTGCGCGCCATCCCCTGGGTGTTCGGCTGGACCCAGTCCCGGCAGATCGTCCCCGGCTGGTTCGGCGTCGGCTCCGGCCTGAAGGCCCTGCGCGAGGCCGGCCTGGACACCGTCCTCGACGAAATGCACGAACAGTGGCACTTCTTCCGCAACTTCATCTCCAACGTGGAGATGACGCTCGCGAAGACCGACCTGCGCATCGCCCAGCACTACGTCGACACCCTCGTGCCCGACGAGCTCAAGCACATCTTCGACACCATCAAGGCCGAACACGACCTCACCGTCACCGAGGTCCTCAAGGTCACCGGCGAGAAGGAACTCCTCGACCACCAGCCCGTGCTGAAGCAGACCTTCGCCATCCGCGACGCCTACCTGGACCCGATCTCCTACCTCCAGGTCGCCCTGCTCAAGCGCCAGCGTGACGCCGTCAAGGCCGACGAGCAGCCCGACCCGCTGCTCTCCCGCGCCCTGCTGCTCACCGTCAACGGCGTCGCCGCGGGCCTGCGCAACACCGGCTGACCGGCCCGTCCACGCAGACGACGGTGCCCCCGGGGTTCGCTCCCCGGGGGCACCGCCGTATCACCGGACGACCGGATCAGCCCTGCTGCGCCTTGCGGCGACGGAACGCCAGGAAACCGCCCGCCGCCACCAGCAGCGCCGCGACCCCCGACAGCAGACCCACCGGAGCGCCGTTGCCCGTCTCGGCCAGGTCACCGGAGACCCCGCCCTGCCCGGACGCCGACGCCGACGGGACCGCACCGGCGGGGGACGACGCGCTCGCGGAGGCGGACGCCCCGGCCGAGGGGGACACCGACGCGGACGCCGAAGCCGACGCCGACGCGGAGGCGGACGGCGAGGCCGACGAACCGCCGCCCTCCTCGGAGTCCTCGCAGTCCGTCCAGAACACCTTCTGCTTCGCCCGGCCGTTCTCGCCGTCGAAGTTCCAGTACAGCTTGTAGTGCCCGTCCGGCAGGGACAGGTTCCCGGTACGGCCGTGGCCCTCGTCGTCCAGCACGAGCGTCCCGGACTTCACCGTCTCACCGCTGTTGTCGCTCGGCGGCACCGCGTCGATGTGCCAGTCGATCTTCTGCGCGCTGTCGAAACCGAAACCGTCCAGGTAGAACGAGCACACATGCGGCTCGTTCTTCTTCAGCTCCTCGCCGGTGGAGGCGTCGTGGATCTTCACGGTGCCGTTGTCACCGGGGACGGTGGCATGAGCGGAAGGGGCCGCGAACAGGGCGGCCACAGCGACGGCGCACACGGCGCCGGCACGGGGGAGGGTACGCATGGGGCGATCCACTCTTCGTGTTGCCAATGGGGAGAGTGTGGGGGATGGCGGCTCAGCATCCAGCACGCGCTGAACCCAGGTCAATCACGAGGCGGCAACGCCTCGAACCTCCACACACGTCACAACGGCCCAACACCTCAGACCGTCACGAACGCCGCCGTCAGCAGCACGACCCCCGACCCCGCCAGCACCCACGCCGCCCGCGTACGCCGCAGACCCCCCGCCACCACGACCGCCGCCAGCAGCAGCGCACCACCCAGCGGAACCCACGCGTACAGCACCCCCGCCGGACCCGACCGCACCACCTCGTCGCTGCCCGGCTTCACCACCACCGTGTACGTCGAACCCCGCCGCACCGCGACCGACCGCTCGATCTCCACCGACCCGCGCGGCCGCGCACCCGCCGACGACGGCACGAACGGCCCCGTGCACGTGCGCTCCGCGCACCGCGTCACCTCGACCGTGCCCTGCTCCCGCCCCTTCGTGAGCATCACGTGCTGCGCACTGCCCCAGGACGCCCACACCCCGGCGATCAGGATCAGCGCGGTCACCACCGACATCGCGGCGAACCGGCCGAAACGCAGCGCGGAGACAGAGACCTGTCGGGACGTGACGGCGGAAGGCATGGCCGCGATCCTTGGCCATGACCTCGCGCCCGGTCAACTCACGTAAGGGAAAAGTCGGGACCTCCACCGTCAGGAGCCGTACGTCCCCGCCGTCAGGAGTTGTACGTCCCCTGCGCCCGCTCCAGACCGTCGATCACCAGGCACTCCACCGCGTCCGCCGCCCGGTCCACGAAGAAGTCCAGCTCCTTGCGCTCCGCCGACGAGAAGTCCTTCAGCACGAAATCCGCCACCTGCATCCGCCCCGGCGGACGCCCGATCCCGAACCGCACCCGGTGGTACTCCGGACCCAGCGCCTTCGTGATCGACTTCAGCCCGTTGTGCCCGTTGTCCCCGCCGCCCAGCTTCAGCCGCAGCGTCCCGTAATCGATGTCCAACTCGTCATGGACCGCCACCACATGCGCCGCCGGCACCTTGTAGAAGTCCCGCAGCGCGTTCACCGGACCACCCGACAGGTTCATGTACGACATCGGCTTGACCAGGATCACCCGCCGGTTCGCCGGCCCCGGCGGACCGATCCGGCCCTCCACGACCTGCGCCTGCGCCTTGCCCGCCCGCTTGAACCGGCCACCGATCCGCTCCGCCAGCAGGTCCGCCACCATGAACCCCACGTTGTGCCGGTTCATCGCGTACTCCGGCCCCGGATTGCCCAGCCCCACGATCAGCCACGGGGCACTGGCATCGGTCGTCACGTGCATGTCTCCTTGATACGCGCCGACCGCTGCCCCCGTACCCAGCGGGACGGGAACAGCGGCCGGCGAAACGATGAAGAGAACCCGGTGAAGGGAAGGGGGGAGGATCAGGCCTCGGCGGCCTCTTCGCCCTCGCCCTCACCCTCGGGGGCCTCCTCGACCTGGGCGGCCAGGACCTGGATGACGACCGCGTCGTCCTCGACGGCCAGCTTGACGCCCTTGGGCAGGGTGACGTCCTTGGCGAGGACGGAGGCACCGGCCTCCAGGCCCTCCACGGAGACCGTGACGGCCTCGGGGATGTGCGTGGCCTCGGCCTCGACCGGCAGGGCGTTCAGCACGTGCTCGAGCAGGTAGTTACCGGGGGCCAGCTCGCCCTCGGTCTGCACCGGGATCTCGACCGTGACGGTCTCGCCCCGCTGGACCAGCTGCAGGTCCACGTGCTCCAGGAAGCCCTTCAGCGGGTCACGCTGCACGGCCTTCGGGATCGCCAGCTCGTTGCGCTGACCGTCGATGTCCAGCGCGATGAGGACGTTCGGGGTGCGCAGCGCCAGCAGCAGGTCGTGACCCGGCAGCGTCAGGTGCAGCGGGTCGGAGCCGTGACCGTACAGAACACCGGGAACCTTGTTGTCGCGGCGGATACGGCGGGCGGCACCCTTGCCGAACTCGGTGCGCGTCTCGGCGGTGAGCTTCACCTCGGACATGTTCACTCCTCGTAGAAAGCTGGGAATACGGACGTGGTCACCCGGCCACGAACGGCCTGCTACGAAGAGCGCGTCGATAACGGACCGCCGACACACCGTCTCGAAACGGCGTACGGCCTCCCTCGCCGAGCAACTGCAGCAGTCTACTCGGACAGGGAGGCCGCACCCAAAACGATCACAGAGGGAGCTGTGCAGAACCCTTACTGCTCGTCGAACAGGCTCGTCACCGAACCGTCCTCGAACACCTCACGCACCGCCGACGCGATCGTCGGAGCGATCGACAGCACCGTGATCTTGTCCAGCTCACGGTTCAGCTCACCCGGCGTCGGCAGCGTGTTCGTGAACACGAACTCACTCACCCGCGAGTTCTTCAGACGATCCGCCGCCGGACCCGACAGCACACCGTGCGTCGCCGTCACGATGACGTCCTCCGCACCGTGCGCGAACAGCGCGTCCGCCGCCGCACAGATCGTGCCACCCGTGTCGATCATGTCGTCGACCAGCACACAGACGCGGCCCTTGACCTCACCCACGACCTCGTGGACCGTCACCTGGTTCGCCACGTCCTTGTCACGCCGCTTGTGCACGATCGCCAGCGGCGCACCCAGACGGTCGCACCAACGGTCCGCCACCCGCACCCGGCCCGCGTCCGGAGACACCACCGTCAGCTTCTCCCGGTCCACCTTGCGCCCCACGTAGTCCGCCAGCAGCGGCAGCGCGAACAGGTGGTCCACCGGACCGTCGAAGAAGCCCTGGATCTGGTCCGTGTGCAGATCGACGGTCAGGATCCGGTCCGCACCGGCCGTCTTCATCAGATCCGCGATCAGACGCGCCGAGATCGGCTCACGCCCACGGTGCTTCTTGTCCTGGCGCGCGTAACCGTAGAACGGCACGATCACCGTGATCGAACGAGCCGACGCACGCTTCAGCGCGTCGATCATGATCAGCTGCTCCATGATCCACTTGTTGATCGGAGCCGTGTGGCTCTGGATCAGGAAGCAGTCGGCCCCACGCGCCGACTCCTGGTAACGGACGTAGATCTCCCCGTTGGCGAAGTCGAAGGCCTTCGTCGGGACGACCCCGACACCCAGCTGTTGGGCGACCTCCTCGGCAAGCTCGGGGTGGGCGCGGCCGGAGAAGAACATCATCTTCTTCTCGCCGGTCGTCTTGATCCCGGTCACAGCACTGTCTCCTCAGAGGTGTCGTGTCGCAGCTGGGTGTCGAGCAGACCTCGCCACGGACGGAGAGGCCATCTCAGCTGGTGGGGGTGCGGGTGTGCACTTATCACGGTACGCCGTCTTTGACGCACCCGTTTCCGGTCAGCCCTCGCCGCCCGCCTCGCGGGACGCCGCCTCGGCCGCCTTCGCGGCCGCACTGCCCGGACGCTTACGAGCCACCCAACCCTCGATATTCCGCTGCTGACCACGGGCCACAGCGAGCGAGCCGGGCGGCACATCCTTGGTGATCACGGAGCCGGCAGCCGTATAGGCACCGTCCCCGACAGTGACAGGAGCCACAAACATGTTGTCCGAACCCGTCTTGCAGTGCGACCCGACCACGGTGTGATGCTTCTGCTCACCGTCGTAGTTCACGAACACGCTCGCCGCGCCGATGTTCGTGTACTCACCGATGGTCGCGTCCCCCACGTACGACAGATGCGGCACCTTCGTGCCCTCACCGATCTGCGCGTTCTTGGTCTCGACGTACGTACCGATCTTCGACTTCAGACCCAGCCGCGTCCCCGGCCGCAGATACGCGTACGGCCCCACCGTCGCCTCCGGACCCACCTCGGCCCCGTCCGACACCGTGTTGTCCACGCGCGCCCCGGCGCCGACCTTCGTGTCCTTCAGCCGGCTGTTCGGCCCGACCTCCGCGCCCTCCGCGAGATGCGTCGACCCGAGCAGCTGCGTCCCCGGATGCACGACCACGTCCTGCTCGAACGTCACCGTCACATCGACCCACGTCGTCGCCGGGTCCACCACGGTCACACCGGACAGCATCGCGGCCGTCAGCAACCGGTCGTTGAGGATCCGGCGGGCCTCCGCGAGCTGCACCCGGTTGTTGATCCCGGCGATCTCCCGGTGATCGGCCGCCACGGACGCCCCGACCCGGTGACCCGCCTCGCGCAGGATCCCCAGCACATCGGTGAGGTACTCCTCACCCTGGCTGTTGTCCGTCCGCACCTTCTTCAGCGCGTCCGCCAGCAGCTGCCCGTCGAACGCGAACACCCCCGAGTTGATCTCCCGGATCCCCCGCTGGGCCTCGGTCGCGTCCTTGTGCTCCACGATCGCCGTCACGGCACCGCTCGCGTCCCGCACGATCCGGCCGTACCCGGTCGCGTCCGGCACCTCGGCGGTCAGCACGGTCACGGCGTTGCCGTCGGCGCTGTGCGTCGCCGAGAGCTGCTTCAGGGTCTCGCCGCTGAGCAGCGGGGTGTCCCCGCACACGACGACCACGGTCCCGTCGACGCCACCGCCCAGCTCCTCCAGCGCCATGCGGACGGCGTGCCCGGTGCCGTTCTGCTCCGCCTGCACGGCGGTACGGACGCCGGGAGCGGCCTCGGCGAGGTGCGCGGTGACCTTCTCCCGCGCGTGCCCGACCACGACGACCAGGTTCTCGGGGTCCAACTCACGGGCGGCGGCCAGCACATGCCCCACGAGGCTGCGACCGCAGATCTCGTGCAGGACCTTGGGTGTGGCCGACTTCATACGGGTGCCCTCACCCGCTGCGAGTACGACGACGGCTGCCGGGCGGATGACGCTCACGGGGGTGCCCTTCGGCTGGTGGTGGGGAGGGGGTGGACATCCGCAGGATACCGGGGCGTTTCCGGGGGGACATGAGAGCGGGCCCTGACAGTGCTGTCACCAGTCAGGACCCGAACCGAGCATCTTGCTCCCGGGAGAGGATTCGAACCCCTATAAGCGGTACCAAAAACCGCCGTCTTGCCCTTAGACGACCCGGGATTGCCCTTATGTCCGATTTCCTAGATCGCGCTCGGACACCGCCTCTACTATGCCGTACCAGGCGCCTTCCATGCGACGGTACAGATCTGCGCTCTGCCGGACATAGATGGCAAGGCACCCGCGATAGGAGTCGCCGGTGTTCTTCCGGACGGTCCGGGGGTTGTGCCGTTTGAGCGTGGCCTTGCTGAACGACGACACGTCGATGCCGGTCACCTCGGCCCAGAACTTCTCGGCGCTCGCCACGTCGGCCGTCTCGTGAATGCTTACGCGGACCGTCAGGCGGTCGCGGGTGACGCCCAGCAGGTCGAGCCAGCTCAGGAAGAGCCTGATCACGTTGGGGTCGCTGTTGATGAAGTTCAGTACCTCGGTGCGGCGGTACGGCTTGTCCTTGGCGCCTTCCGCCCAGTAGAGCGCGACGCCGACGATGAACAGTTCGCGAGCGGAGAGTTCGCCGATGGCTGCAGCTGCTGCTTTCTTGAGTGCCTCCCGCTCGCGGTCCTGCGAGGAGCGCAGTCGCGCTAGGCCCGCGTTCATGCGCGCCCGGCGCTCCTCAGGGGTGCACTTGGGCTCGGGGTGCGGCAGATCTCGAACCCACAGCGACACTGAACTCTTCGAGCAGCCCAGCTCTGCCTGGATCTGGTTGTAAGTCCACCCCTGCTGTCGCAGCTCCCTCGCCCTGGCCCTCAGGTCGTCCTTTGCGTTCGGGCGCTTCGTCCACTCCGGGGGCGGCTCGCCCTGGAGGAGGCGGTTGAGGATGTCGTTGTTGTCGATGTGCAGTCGGTCGCGGATCTGGCGTCGGCTGAGGCCCGCCCGGCGCAGGGCCACCGCCTGTTCCCGTAGGGCCTCGAAGTCCGCGTACTTGCTTGTGGAATGTGCCATGGGCATACCGTCCGGGCGGAATGTTGGGTTCCGGGTTCGAACGGGGGCTGGTTCGGCAGTTCGAGGGATACCGGGGGGTTTCGCTGTTATTCGATTACGCGCTGTGGTCCGGGGTGGTAGCGGAAACTCGCCGGAAAAGCCAGGGGTGGCGCCCGTAGGCTGGAGGCATGACCACGACGGGGGAAGATCGCGCGGCGGCCAGGAACGGGCCGTGGTGGTGGACGCGGTGGCGCAGTGCCGTGCTCGACGGCGGGCTGGCGCTGGTGTCGGCGGTGGAGTGTGCCCTGGAGGGGATCCCGTTCGCGCGGGACGCGGGGATTCCGGTGGCGGCGGGGGTCGTCTTCGGGCTGTTGGCCGGGGCCGTGCTGGTGGTGCGGCGGCGGTGGCCGATCGCGGTGGTGCTGGTGTCCATCGCCATCACCCCTGCCCAGATGGGGTTCCTGATAGGCGTCGTGGGTCTGTACACGCTCGCCGCGTCCGAGCTGCCGCGGCGGATCATCGCGGCGTTGGCCGGGATGTCCCTGGTGGGGATGCTGATCGTGACGCTGGTGCGGGTGCGGCAGGACATGGCGCACGGCGATGTGACGGTGGGTGACTGGTTCCTGCCGTTCGCGTCGATCACGATGGCGCTGGGGATGACGGCGCCGCCGGTGCTGCTGGGGCTGTATGTGGGGGCACGGCGGCGGCTGATGGAGTCGTTGCGGGAGCGTGCGGACAGTCTGGAGCGGGAGCTCCATCTGCTGGCGGAGCGTGCGGAGGAGCGGGCCGAGTGGGCGCGCGGTGAGGAGCGGACGCGGATCGCCCGGGAGATGCATGACGTCGTCGCGCATCGGGTGAGTCTGATGGTGGTGCATGCGGCCGCGTTGCAGGCGGTGGCGCGGAAGGATCCGGAGAAGGCCGTCAGGAATGCCGCGCTGGTGGGGGACATGGGGCGGCAGGCGTTGACGGAGTTGCGGGAGATGCTCGGGGTGCTGCGCAGCGCTGACGGGGCGGCGGGGCGCCGGCGGGTGGAGGTGCCGGTGTCGTTGGTCGCGGTGGGGGAGGCCGCGGCGGAGGCGGCGTCTCGGGTGGCGGAGGCGTCGGCGGAGGGGCCGGACGGGCCGTGTCTGGCGGAGCTGGAGGAGTTGGTCGGGCAGTCGGCGGCGGCGGGGATGGTCGTGGATCTGTCGGTGGAGGGGGAGGTGCGGTCGTATGCGCCGGAGGTTGAGGCGACGGCGTACCGGGTGGTGCAGGAGGCGTTGACGAACGTCCACAAGCATGCGGCGGGTGCGAAGACGTATGTGCGTCTGGCGCACCGGGTGTCGGAGATCGCGATGCAGGTGGAGAACGAGCCGCCGCCGGAGGTGGGGTCGGCGTCGTCGGCGCGGTTGCCGTCGGGGGGCAATGGTCTGGTGGGGATGAAGGAGCGGGTGGCCGCGCTGGGCGGGGTGTTCGTGTCGGGGCCGACGGATGCGGGGGGTTTCCGGGTGTCGGCGGTGATTCCGGCGTCGTAGCGGGAGGGCTGGTCAGCAGGCTTCGTAGTCGGCGGCGGCTGGTCAGCCGGCGGTGAGGCGTACCGGTTCGAGGCCGGAGACCAGTGTGGCGAGGGCGTGGTCGATGTCGGGGCCGAGGTACCAGTCGCCGGTGTGGTCGAGGGCGTAGACGCGGCCCTCGGTGTCGATGGCGAGGAGTGCTTCGGTGTCGGTCTCGGTGCCGAGGGGGCTGACCTCGGTGTCGAGGGCGCGGCCGAGGTCGCCGAGGGTGCGGGCCAGGTGGAGGCCGTGCAGGGGGTCCAGGTGGAGGGCGGCGGGGGCGATCTGGCGTCCGGGGCCGGTGGGGGTGATGTGCAGTCCGCCGAATTCGGCCCAGGCTTCGACGGCGGCGGGGAAGACGGCGTGGCGGTGGCCGGCGGGTGAGGTGTGGTCGCGCAGGGTGTCGGCCCAGATCTCGGCCTGTTTGATGTCCCAGCGTCCGGGTTGCCAGCCGGCGGCGCGCAGGGCGGCGTCGACGGGGACGGAGAAGCGGGTGGTGGAGGTGCGGTCGGTGTGCATCTGCCCTTGCTCGTCGGGTCGGTGCGGTGCGGTGTGGTGCGGGTGGCGGCTGTGGGGGCAGTCGTCGAGGTCTGTCGTCGAGGTCGGTCGTCGGGGTCAGTCGTCGGTGGCGGTGGGGTCGACGATGCGGACGCCGAAGTGGGCGCTGAGGGCGGTGCAGGCGCGGCAGGGGTGGGCGAAGGCGCCGTGGAGGGGATCGCCGTCCTCGCGGATGCGGCGGGTGGTGAGTTTGGCGTGCTTGAGGGCTTTGCGGGCTTCGCCGTTGGTCATGGGTTTGCGGGCGGCGCGTTTGCTGCGGGTGGCGTCGGCGGCGGTGAGGTGCCGGGAGATGAGGATGGTCTCGGCGCAGCGGCCGGTGAAGCGGTCGCGCTGGCCGCTGGTGAGGGTGTCCAGGAAGTCCTGGACGAGGGGGTGCAGGGCGGGGGGTGTCTCGCCGCGGGCGGCGGTGGCGGTGAGGGTGGCGCCGCGGACGGAGAGGGCGGCGGCGACGGTGGGGAGGATGCCGTCGCGGCGGTGGCGGAGCGTGGGGGCGTGGGGGGTGTCGGTGGTGCTCCAGCCGACGCGGGGGTCGCCGGTGCGCGGGCCGGCGGGGGCGGGTACGGCGGCGACGGGGCCGCCCGCGGTGGTGCCGGGGCGGGGGGTGGCGGTGCGGGGGTCGCCGGAGGTGGCGCTGTGCGGCGCCTCGCGCGGTCCTGTTTGTGTGGCGTTCATGATCGTCATCCCCTCCCGAGCATCCCCCCGGCGGACCCAGAGTGCCAAATGGCGTGGTCCGTGCGGAAGCTGGGGCGGCGCGACACGCCAGGGGCCGGGCGGGCTGTCACGGGTGTGTGACCGGGGGTCACGGAAGCGGAGGCCCGGTGACCGGTGTCGGCGTACCGCATAGGCTGTCGGCACCGCGATGGGCGCGGTCAACGCGTTGGAGACCGTTGGAGACAGTCAGATACGGGGCGTAGCGGGCGAAGGTGTTGCTACGGCTCGTACAGAGTGCCGCAGGGGGCAACCGCCATGACGACAGGTCGGCTCGGGCAGCAAGCCGCGCCGCCGAACGCGGCCTACGCCGGGCAGGTCGTGCACTTCCCGGATCCGGTCCGGGCGGCCCGTCACCCGAGAGGGGTACGGGTGGACGAGCGCGGGTATCCCGACTTCTCGCCCTACGCGCGGGCGGCGGTGGAGATCGCGGAGCCGCCGGAGGGTTTCGGTGTCGACGAGTTGCGGCTGACGGACTACGTGTCGGCGAACGCGGCGCAGGCGTCGGCGGGGCACGCGCTGTGGGACACGGTGCCGGATGTGGCGACGCCGCACGGCTGGACGTGGCATCACGTGGCGGGCTCGCGGCGGCTGGAGTTGGTCCCGGTCGAGGTGAAGGCGCTGCTGCGGCACCACGGCGGGATCGCGACGACGGCGGTGGACCAGAACAAGCGGGGGACGCGGCCGTTGCAGGAGACGCGTCCGGCACATTTCGGGCTGCCGAAGTCGGGTGTGGCGGTGACGGAGCAGCAGGTGCTGGGCGTCGAGGAGGACCTGGGCTACCGGCTGCCGGGCGCGTACCGCTCGTTCCTGAAGGCGGCGGGCGGTTGCGCGCCGGTCGGCGCGGCGCTGGACGCGGAGTTGGGGCTGCTGGTCGACCAGCCGTTCTTCACGGTGCGGGACGAGGCCGCGGTCAACGACCTGGTGTACGTCAACAAGTGTCTGCGTGACCATCTGACCAAGGACTATCTGGGCGTCGGGTTCGTGCAGGGCGGTCTGCTGGCCGTGAAGGTGAAGGGCGAGCGGGTCGGTTCGGTGTGGTTCTGCGCGTACGACGACGCGCGGGACGTGGACCCGTCGTGGACGCCGGCGGAGCGCGTGGAGCGGCTGCTGCTGCCGTGCGGGGACGACTTCGACGTCTTTCTGTCCCGGCTGGCCGGTAATCCGCCGGAGTTGGAGACGGTGGCGAATCTGATGGTGGACGGCGGCTTCGCGCGTCCGGTGCCCGTCGCCCCCGCGGGGTCTCCCGCGGGTTCGGCCGCGGGCGGGGAGTGATGGTTGCGATGGTGACGTTCGCACAGGCGCAGGAGCGCGCGGAAGAGTGGATCAACGGGGACGTGCCCGCGTACCAGCATCGTGAGGTGCGGGTGCGGGAGTTCGAGCTCGGGTTCGTGGTGTGGGCGGAGGACCGCGCCGACGGGCCGCGTTCGGACGGGGGCGCGCAGCGCCTGGTGATCGCCCGGGACAGCGGGGAGGCCACGCTGTGGCCGGCGCTGCCGGTGGGCGAGGTGATCCGCCGGTACGAGGAGGAGTACGGCCGTGCCGACGAGCCGCAGGACGCGGTGCCGGCGCCGGCCGCGCGGGTCGATCTGAACCAGACGTCGTTCCTGTTGACGCCGCCGGAGTGGTTGCAGGAGGCGGCGGACAAGCTGGGGATCCCGGACCGGCGCGGTGACGCCGCGGCCGCGGTGGCCTCGGCGGAGAGCGGTTCGCCGGAGGGCCGTGGCGCCGGGCTCGCGGAGACGCAGGCCGGGCCGGGGGGCGCCGGTGTGCCCGCTCCGGCGCCCGTGCCCGAGGGGGCGACGCCGTGGACGGGGACGGACACCAACGCCGATCCGGGTGACGACCGTTCCGTTCCGCTGCCGGCGACGGTGTTCGCGCCGCCGCTGGTCGGGGAGGAGGGCGAGGACACGCCGCCGGTGGCTCCGCCGGAGGCGAAGACGGCGCTGATGTCGGGCGGCAGCCAGCTTCCGCGGACGGCGGTGGCACCGGCGCTGGACGAGTCGGGTGTGCCGGGGATGCCGGGGATGCCGGGCGGTGCGCCGGAGGCGCAGGCCGGGGTCGCGCAGGCGGGTCCGGGCGCGGGGGCGCCCGCGCCGGCTGCCGCTGCGGGGGCTGCTCCGGCTCCCGCTCCGGCGCCTGCGCCCGCGCCGGGGAGCACGCCGCCTCCGCCGCAGGGCGCGCCGGGCAGCACGCCTCCGCCTCCGCCGGGTGCGCCGTCGTACGGCTATCCGCAGGCGCCCGCCGGGCCGGGTACGCCGGGTATGCCGCCTCCGGGGGCTCCGGGTGCGCAGCCTTACGGTCAGCAGCAACCGCAGCCGCCCGCCGCGTCCGCGCCGGGTGCGCCGCAGCCGCCGGCCGGTCCGGGCGCGCCGTCGCGTCCGCTGCCGCCGAACGCCGGTGACATCGCCGACGCCGCCACCAGCAAGGCGGCACCGCCTCCGCGCCGGGGCCGGGGTGCCACGCCTCCGCCTCCGCCGGGTGCCCCGGGGGTGCCGGGCTCGGGGGCCGTACCCCCGCCGCCGGGCGCGCCGGGTACGCCGGGTACGCCTGGTCCTGCCGGCGCGTCGGGTGCTGCGGCCGGCGGTTACGTGCCGACGCAGATGGTGTCGGCGCTGGGCCCGGAGGGGCCGGAGGGTGCTCCTGGCACGCCGGGCGCGCAGGGCGCGCCTAGCGCTCCTGCTGCCCCGGGCGCTCCCGGTGCTCCGGGTGGTACGCCTCCCGGCGGGGTGCACCACGCCGCCACGATGCTCGCCGACCCCAGCCAGCTCGGCCCGGGCGGCCCCGGCGGACGCGGGGGCGCGCCGCAGCCTCCGCAGCCCCCGGGCGTTCCGGGCGCCCCTGGTGCCCCGGGCAGGCCGGGCGCACCGCAGCCCCCGGGCATGCCGGGTGCCCCCGGCGCCCCGCAGCCCCCCGGCCCTACCGGTGCCCCCGGTGCGCCGGGCGCCCCGCAACCTCCTGGCCCTCCCGGTGCTCCGGGTACGCCGGGCGCACCGCAGCCCCCCGGTCCTCCGGGTGCTCTGGGCACCCCACACCCCCCGGCTCCGCCGTCCGCCCCCGGTGCCCCCGGTGCCGTCCATCACGCCGAGACCATGCTGGCCGCGCCCCCGGCGGGTGGCCCAGGTGTGCCTCCGCCGCCGCCCGGGCTCGGCGCGCCCGGTGTTCCGGGTGCCCCGCAGCCGATGCCGCCGGGTGCGATGCCCCCGCCGGGTCAGCCCATGCCCGGACAGCCGATGCCCGGACAGCCGGTGCCGGGGCAGCCGCCCGCGTACGGCTATCCGCAGCAGCCGCCCGGTCAGCCGACCGTCGGCCCCGGCTACCAGGCCGTGCTGCGCTACCGCGCGCAGGACGGGTCCGAGCAGCAGCTGATCCGGCGTTCCGCGCCGGGCACGCCGCACCCGGAGTGGCAGATCTTCCACGAGCTGCGCGCCATGAACGTGCCGCCGGACCAGGTGCTGGAGCTGCACACCGAGCTGGAGTCGTGCGAGCTGCCGGGCGCGTACTGCGCGCGGATGATCCGGGAGCAGTGGCCGCAGGCGCGGATCACGTCCATCGCGCCGTACGGCACGGACCACGCGAGCCGGCAGCAGGGCATGCAGCAGTTGCTGGCGCACCAGGGCGAGCTGCACCAGGTGGCGGACGGTCCGGCGCGCCCCGCGCCGGTGCGCGCGCCGCTGCCGCCGGTGCAGCCGGTCCCGCCGGTGCCGCCGGAGGCGATCGCGCAGGAGCTGGGCGCGGCGTTCGGGCCGGGGGTATTCCGGTTCGAGCAGGCGGCGGTGTCCCGGCAGGGTGTGCCGCCGATCGTGGCGCACTCGCTGGTGGTGGCCGGTCTGCCGGCGGACCTGGGTCCGTTCTTCTGGGCGCAGGCCCAGCCGGGCCGGCCGGTGCCGACGCTGGCGGAGCTGGCGGCCGAGCGGGGTGTGCAGGCGGCCTCGGACGCGGGGTCGTACCTGGTGATGGGCAGTGACTTCGGCAAGGCGCTGTGCGTGCAGTACGGGACGGCGCACATCGTGGCAGTGCCGGTGGAGGCGGGGCCGGGCGGTGCTCCGGTGCCGCCGCAGTTCGTGAACACCGGTCTGCCGGAGTTCCAGCGGTGCCTGGCACTGCTGGGCCGGATGTGGCGGCTGCGGTTCGGTCTCAACCAGGAGCAGGCCGGTCGCTGGACGGTCGACTTCCAGGCCCAGTTGGCGGCGCTCGATCCGGCGGCGCTCGGTTCGCCGGAGAGCTGGTGGTCGGTCCTCCTTGAGCAGATGTGGGACGGGCTGCTGTGAGGTGAACGCCGCGCTCGCGGCGGTGCGTTGAGGGGCTGTCCCGGTCGTCGGACCGGGGCGGCCCCTTTTCCGTGCGGACATTGACCGGGGCGGTGTGCGGGGTGTGCCGTGACCTGTGCGCGGAGTGTCGCGTTATGAACACTTATGCCCGATCCATCAAGATGTGCGCGAAATCATCATTTCGCTCCGGTTGGGTGGAGAGGGGTACCAGGATGACCAGCACACCGGTCTCACCCCACGGCTTCGTGGCCGTACGGGGACGCGGCTACCGGCCGGGACAGGTCGACGCCTACACCGACGCCCTCTGCCGGGACCGCGACGCCGCCTGGGAACGGGCGGCGCGTCTCACCGTGCTCGCCCGGGACATGGAGGAGGAGGCGGAGCGGTTGCGCGAGACGGTCGCACGGCTCGCGCCGCAGACGTACGAGGCGCTCGGGGAGCGCGCACGGCGCGTACTGCAGCTCGCGGAGGAAGAGGCGGCGGCCGTACGGGAAAACGCCCGGAGCGCGGCGCAGGAAGAGGTGGGGCAGGCGGAGGCGCACGCCCTCCGCGTACGCCAGGAGGCGCAGACGTACGCCGACGCGCTCCGCGAGGAGGCCGAGGAGCGCGCCCGCCAGCGCCTCCTCGCGGCGCGCGCCGAGGCCGACGACATCCGGGTCACCGCCCGCCGCGAGGTGAAGGCCGGCCGCGGCGAGGCCCTGGCCGCGCTGCGCGAGGTGCGGCAGCGCACCACCGGCATGCTCGCCGAGCAGGACAGGGAGCACGCCGAGCGGTGGGCCGCGCTGGAGCGGCGGGCGGCCGAGCGGGCGGCGGAGCTGGACGCGCACCACGCGCGGCTGGTGGCCCGCGCCGAGGCGGCGCTGTCGCAGGCCAAGCAGGCGTTCGCCGACGCGGAGGAGTCCGCGCGCCGCTGCCAGGAGGAGGCGCGGGCGCGCGCGGCGGAGCTGCTCGCCGAGGCCCGTCGGCGCGAGGAGCAGATCGCCCGGGAGACCGAGCGGGTGCTGCGCGAACACGGGGAGCGCTGGGACGACGTGACCGCCCATATGGACCGGATGCGCGACAGCCTGAGCACCCTGACCGGCCGGGCCGCCGACTAGGGGGTGTTGCGGAAGTCCCGTCGTCCGCCCGAAGAGCAGGCGGGACTTCCGCAACAGGCCCTGAGCCCGCCGGGGCCCGTCAGCTCTCCCTGCGTGCCGCCCCCGCCAGGATCCACGCCTCCACGGCCTCGTAGTCGCTGCGCTGTTCCTCCGCCTTGCGGCGGCCGGACAGGACCGTGCCGGCCCAGCCGAAGGCGAAGCCCAGGGGCACCGACACCAGGCCGGTCGTGGTGAACGGGAACCAGTTGAAGTCGGCCTCGGGGAAGGCCGCGACGGGCGAGCCGGAGACCAGGCTGGTGCCCGGCATCAGCACCAGCACCGCGAGCGTGCCGCCGATCAGGGTGCACAGCAGGCCGGTGCGGGTGTACCGGCGCCAGAACAGGCTGAAGACCAGCGCTGGGGCGATGGCCGAGGCGCCGATGCAGAAGGCCAGCGTCACCAGTGGCTGCAGGCTGCGGTGCTGGACCTGGGTGGCCAGCAGGATCGTCGGGATGCCGACGGCCAGCGCGGACAGGCGGGCCAGCAGCATCTCGCGCCGCGGGGACATCTCCTGCACGCGCGTGGCGAACACGTCGTGGGCGAGGGAGTTGGCGCAGGCGAGGATCATCCCGGCGACCGAGGCGAGCACGGTCAGGAAGATCGCCGTGGTGACGGTGGTGAACAGCAGGGTCTCCGCGCCGGAGACCTCCGCGCCGAACACGGCCCGCGAGCCCAGCAGATAGGCGGTGTTGCCCTGCGGGTCGGCCTGCGCGATCGCCACGCGGCCGATCAGCGCGGTGGCGCCGAACCCGACGATGATCATGATCAGCACGAACAGGGCCACGCAG
The DNA here is from genome assembly GCF_014656055.1 of Streptomyces griseosporeus. Classification (GTDB taxonomy): domain Bacteria; phylum Actinomycetota; class Actinomycetes; order Streptomycetales; family Streptomycetaceae; genus Streptomyces; species Streptomyces griseosporeus. The sequence continues at coordinate 141,927 of NZ_BNBR01000006.1, read as the reverse complement.
GACACCGCCCAGGACATCGACCGGCGCACCTGGCGGGCGCTGGAGGCGGTGTACATGCGCATCGTGATGTGCGGCAGGCAGCCGCCGCCCAGGACCACCGTCAGCTGCGTGGTGATCATGTCCAGGCGGGGGCTGGGACCGTGCGCGAACTCCAGGCCCGAGTGCAGGAAGGCGGAGCCGACACCGCTCTTGTCGGCGGCCGCGGCGAACAGGGCGCTCGGGTCCCAGTCGAAGCGGTTGAGGACGAGCAGGGCGATGACGGTGCCGGAGCCCAGCAGCGTCACGATCTTCATGATCTGGATGAGGGCGGTGCCCTTCATGCCGCCGATCGCCGCGTAGCTGATCATCAGCGCGCCCAGGCCGATGATGCAGCCCGTCTGCAGCGAGTCGCCGGAGAAGCCCAGGATGAACGCGAGGAGTTGTCCGGTGCCCGCGAGCTGCACCAGCATCAGCGGCAGCAGCGCGGCGAGCGTCACCGCGCACGCGGCGATCCGCACGCCGCGGCCCGGCATCCGGCGGGCGAGCGCGTCGCCCATGGTGAACCGGCCCGCGTTGCGCAGCGGTTCGGCCAGCAGGAACATCAGCAGCATCAGCGACAGCGCCGTGCTGAGGGCGAGGACGACACCGTCGTACCCGCACAGCGCGATGACGCCTCCGGTGCCGAGGACGGAGGCGGCCGAGATGTAGTCGCCGGCGATGGCGAGGCCGTTGCGCAGGGGGGACAGGGAGCCGTAGCCGGTGTAGAACTCGTCGAGGTCGTCCCGGTCGGGGCCGGTCATCACGCACAGCAGGAGCGTGACGGTGGCGACGGCCGTGAAGGCCATCAGGGACAGGGTCTGCCCGCTGCCGTCGAAGTCGGTCACCGTGCCGCCTCCCGCTTGACGTCCAGTTCCGCCTGCTTGCGGATGCGGTCCGCGATCGGGTCGACGGAGCGGCGGGCCGTGTGCTCGTACAGGGCGACCGCCAGGCAGGTGACGGGCAGCTGGACCAGGGCGAGCAGCAGGCCGGCGGGCAGGCCGGGGGTGATGTCGCTGGTCATGAACGACGGCGCGTACGCCGACAGGACGAGGAACAGCGTGAAGTAGCCGAGCGCCGTGAGGGTGGCCACGCGTCGCTGCCAGCGGTAGGCGCCGCGCAGGATCCGCAGGTCGCTGTGGTGGCCGAGCGCTTCGCGGCGCGGCAGCCGCAGCGCGGCGGTCTGGGGTTCCTGGTACTGCCAGGGCTGGGCGGGGTCGTAGGGGTACTGCTGTGCGGGCGGGCGCGGGTACGACGGGGACGTGTCGTAGGACATCCCGGTGCTCCTTGCATGGCTCGGGTCCGTTGGCGGCGGACCGCAGGGAGTGGGGGGTGAGCGGAGCCCCGCACGCTACTCGCAGGTACCGGCCGTGGGGAGCTTTTCGCCAAACTGAGCGGTCGGTATGCGCGTACCGTTGCCGAGGCGTGCCTGACCCGTGTTGTTACCCGCGTTAACTCAGACTTTTGACGGCCGGATTCGAGCCACCGACGCTCAGTCGCCGAGCCACCACTCAGTCGCGGAGCACCGCTCAGTCGCCGAGCACTGGGAAGCGGCGCGGTGCCACGCACAGCAGCACCAGGAAGGCGAGCGCCGCCGCGCACGCCGCGCCGAGGTACACCGCGTGCACCGCGTCGGCGATCGCGCGGCGCGCCGCCTCGGGGGCCGTACCGGCGTCCCACGCGCGCGTGACGGAGTCCAGGTCACCGGCGCCGCCCAGACGCGCGGCGAGCACCCCGTTGGCGACGGCGCCGAACACCGAGGCGCCGACCGTCTGCCCGGTCTGCCGGCAGAACAGCACCGACGCGGTCGTCGTGCCGCGCTCCGCCCAGCCGACCGTCGACTGCACGCCGACGATCAGCGGCAGCTGGAACAGGCCCAGGGCCGCGCCGAGCAGCAGCATCAGCAGGGCCGGCTGCCACGCCTCGCCCGGGTACGGCAGGAAGGGGAACGCGAACAGGATCAGCGCGGCCGTGCCGATGCCGAGCAGGGCGGTGTCGCGGAAGCCGATCCTTCTGTACACGTGCTGGCTGAACGCCGCCGACACCGGCCAGCTCAGCGTCCACACCGACAGCACGAACCCGGCGGCGACCGGCGCCAGGCCCAGCACCGACTGCGCGTAGGTCGGCAGGAACACGGTCGGCGCGACCATCAGCAGTCCGAGCGCGCCCAGCGCCAGATTGACCGCGGCGATCGTACGGCGCCGCCACACCCACCCCGGGATGATGGGCTCCGCGGCCCGCCGCTCGACGACGACCACGACCGCCACCAGCGCCAGTCCCGTGCCGAACAGGGCCAGCGAGGGCGCCGACAGCCACGGCCAGGCCACCCCGCCCTGCACCAGCGCGGTCAGCAGCACACCCCCGCACGCGAACACCGCCAGCGCGCCCGCCCAGTCCACGCGCGCGCGTACCGTGGGCGCCGCACCCGCCGCGCGGTCCGACTCCCTCTGTGGCTCGCGCAGATGACGCACGATCAGCCACAACGCCACGGCGCCGATCGGCAGGTTGACCAGGAAGATCCAGCGCCAGTCCGCGTACGCCGCGAGGACACCGCCGAGCCCCGGCCCGGCGACCGCCGACACCGCCCACACGGTGGACAGCTTCGACTGGATCCGCGGCCGGTCCTTCAGCGGGTACAGGTCGGCGGCGAGCGTCTGCACGGTGCCCTGCAGGGCCCCGCCGCCCAGCCCCTGCACGATCCGGAAGGCGATCAGCGCCGCCATGTTCCACGCCACCGCGCACAGCAGCGAGCCCAGCAGGAACACCGCGGCGCCCACCACCAGGACCGGCTTGCGGCCGAAGGTGTCGGACAGCTTGCCGTAGACGGGCAGCGTGACGGTCACGGCGAGCAGATAGCCGGAGAACAGCCAGGAGAAGACGGAGAAACCGCCGAGGTCGCCCACGATCTGCGGGACGGCCGTGGAGACGATCGTCGAGTCCAGCGCCGCCAGCGCCATCGCCAGCATCAGCGCGGCGACCACCGCCCCGCGGTGCCGGGTCCCGGCCCGCTGTGCGGCCTCGTCGCGTGTCGCGGGTGTCGTACCGCCCACCGGATTCCCCTCCGTCGGTGCCTGATCCCGTGCCCCTTGCAGCTATCTGCCGCCGGACAGCTTCCCATCCCCGCGCGGGCCAGGGGAGGGTGGAGGCCGACCCCGGGTGCGTCTCCACCCGTCGGTGGACTGCCCCTAGGGGTATCTCCGTACTACGGGTCGGGGAGGGTTCGTCCCGACGGAGGACGAAAGGCAGTGGGGCCCGTCCTTAACCTGGCTTTACGCCGCTGGGGGGCGGTTCACCGGACCGGCGGGGTGGGGTTATCCCCCCGGGCAAGACGGGGCCGGGCACCAGCGCGCGGAACCGGGTTCCGACGCGAGACTCATCACCGTAACCACCGCAGTACACCGGCCCACCGGCCACCTACGGACTTCGTCCGCACCACCTGCTGACCGACATAGGAGACTTACCGTGACATCGGCTGTGACCATTCCCAGGCACGGGGGCACTGGAGGGCGTACGGCCGTTGCCGCGCGGGCGCGGCAGGTCGTGAAGGCGTACGGGGCCGGGGAGACCCGCGTCGTCGCCCTCGACCACGTCGACGTGGACATCGCCCGCGGCCAGTTCACCGCGATCATGGGCCCCTCGGGGTCCGGCAAGTCCACGCTCATGCACTGCCTCGCCGGACTCGACACCGTGACGTCCGGTCAGATCTACCTCGACGAGACCGAGATCACCGGCCTGAAGGACAAGAAGCTCACACGGCTTCGCCGGGACCGGATCGGCTTCATCTTCCAGGCGTTCAACCTGCTGCCGACGCTGAACGCGCTGGAGAACATCACGCTGCCGATGGACATCGCGGGCCGCAAGCCCGACCGCGCGTGGCTGGACCGCGTGGTCGACACCGTCGGCCTCGCCGGACGCCTCAAGCACCGGCCCACCCAGCTGTCCGGCGGCCAGCAGCAGCGCGTCGCCGTCGCCCGGGCGCTCGCCGCCCGCCCGGAGATCATCTTCGGGGACGAGCCGACCGGAAACCTGGACTCCCGCGCCGGCGCCGAGGTGCTGGGCTTCCTGCGCCGCTCGGTGGACGAGCTGGGCCAGACCATCGTGATGGTCACCCACGACCCGGTGGCCGCCTCCTACGCGGACCGTGTGCTGTACCTCGCCGACGGCCGGATCGTCGACGAGATGCACCAGCCCACCGCCGAGCAGGTCCTGGACCGCATGAAGGACTTCGACGCCCGGGGGCGCACGTCATGACCGTCCTGAAGACCTCGATGCGCAACTTCTTCGCGCACAAGGGACGCATGGCCCTGTCGGCCGTCGCGGTCCTGCTGTCGGTGGCCTTCGTGTGCGGCACACTCGTGTTCACCGACACCATGAACACCACCTTCGACAAGCTCTTCGCCGCCACGTCCCCGGACGTGACCGTGAGCCCCAAGGGCGCCTCGGACACCGGCGAGACCACCGCCGACAACGGCAAGCCTCCGGTCATGCCGGCCTCCGTGCTCGGTGAGGTCCGCAAGGCCCGGGGCGTGCAGGCGGCCGAGGGCACCGTCTTCTCCACCTCGGTGACGGTCGTCGACGCCGACAAGGACAGCCTCTCGCCGTCCTCCGGCGCCCCGACCATCGTCGGCAGCTGGAGCCGCAACGACGCCCGCACCATGAAGGTCACCAAGGGCACGGCCCCCAAGGGACCGGACCAGATCATGGTGGACGAGGACACCGCCGACAAACACCACCTGAAGCTCGGTGACGAGATCGGCGTGATCACCGCCGTCGGCACGCACACCGCGAAGGTCTCCGGCATCGCCGCCTTCCAGGTCACCAACCCCGGCGCGGCGATCTTCTACCTGGACCTGCCGACCGCCCAGCGCACCCTCGTCGGGCAGACCGGCGTCTACACCGACATCAACGTCACCGCCGCGCCCGGCGTCACCGACGACCAGCTGAAGCAGAACGTCACCGCCGAGCTGGGCGGCGCGTACAAGGCGCTCACGGCCAAGGAGACCGCCGACGCCAACCAGAAGGACGTCGAGGGCTTCATGAACGTCATGAAGTACGCGATGCTCGGCTTCGCCGGGATCGCCTTCCTCGTCGGCATCTTCCTGATCATCAACACCTTCTCGATGCTGGTCGCCCAGCGCACCCGTGAGATCGGGCTGATGCGGGCCATCGGCTCCTCCCGCAAGCAGGTCAACCGGTCGGTGCTGGCCGAGGCGCTGCTGCTGGGCGTCGTCGGCTCCGTCCTCGGCGTCGGCGCGGGCGTGGGACTCGCCATCGGCCTGATGAAGCTCATGGGCCAGATGGGCATGCACCTGTCCACCGACGACCTGACGGTGGCGTGGACCACCCCCACCGTCGGCCTCCTCCTGGGCGTCGTCGTCACCGTCCTCGCCGCCTACCTGCCCGCCCGCCGCGCCGGCAAGGTCTCCCCGATGGCCGCGCTGCGCGACTCCGGCGCCCCCACCGACGCCCGTGCCGGCCGGATCCGCGCCCTGCTCGGTCTGGTCCTCACCGGCGCCGGCGGCTACGGCCTGTACCTCGCGGCCTCCGCCGACAAGGCCAAGGACGGCTCCCTGTGGCTCGGCCTCGGCGTGGTGCTCACCCTGATCGGGTTCGTCGTCATCGGCCCGCTGCTCGCCGGCGGCGTGGTCCGCGTCCTCGGCGCCGTCCTGCTGCGCGTCTTCGGACCCGTGGGCCGGATGGCCGAGCGCAACGCCCTGCGCAACCCGCGCCGCACCGGCGCCACCGGCGCCGCCCTGATGATCGGTCTCGCGCTGGTCGCCTGCCTGTCGGTGGTCGGCTCCTCCATGGTCGCCTCCGCCACCGACCAGCTCGACAAGACCGTCGGCACCGACTTCATCGTGCAGAGCGACAGCGGCCAGCTGATCACCCCGCAGGCGGTCAAGGCCATGAAGCAGACGCCCGGCCTGGAGCGGGTCACCGAGTACAAGTGGCTGAAGGCCGACTTCACCACGCCCGACGGCAAGACCCTGAAGGACACCGCGATCACCGCGGCCGACCCGTCCTACGCCACCGACCTGCACACCGAGACCGTCGCCGGCAACCTCGCCGACGCCTACCGGCCGGACTCGATGTCCGTCCACCAGAAGTTCGCCGACGACCACGGCATCCGCCTCGGCTCCACCGTCTCGGTGGCCTTCGAGAACGGCTCCACCGCCAAGCTGACCGTCCGCGCCATCACCAGCAGCGACGTCGTCATCGACCAGGGCGCCATGTACACCGCGATCACCACGCTCGCCAAGTACATGCCGGCCGACAAGATGCCGCTCGACCAGATGGTCTTCGCCACCGCCAAGGACGGGCAGCAGGACGCCGCGTACAAGGCGCTGAAGTCCTCGCTGCACGACTACCCGCAGTACACCGTGCGCGACCAGACCGACTACAAGCAGGCACTGAAGGACCAGATCGGCCAGCTGCTGAACATGATCTACGGCCTGCTGGCGCTGGCGATCATCGTCGCGATCCTCGGTGTGGTGAACACCCTCGCCCTGTCGGTGGTCGAGCGCACCCGGGAGATCGGCCTGATGCGGGCCATCGGCCTCTCGCGCCGCCAGCTGCGCCGCATGATCCGCCTGGAGTCGGTCGTCATCGCCCTCTTCGGCGCGCTGCTCGGACTGGGCCTGGGCATGGGCTGGGGCGCGACGGCACAGAAGCTGCTCGCCCTGGAGGGCCTGGAGGTCCTGGACATCCCGTGGCCGACGATCACGGCGGTCTTCATCGGCTCGGCGTTCGTGGGCCTGTTCGCCGCACTGATCCCGGCGTTCCGGGCGGGACGGATGAACGTCCTGAACGCGATCGCGACGGAGTAGCCGCGCAGGCTGGACCCACAGAGCCACCGCATACGGGGGTTGCGGGGGCACATCCGGCGCCGGAGGCCTTGGGGGGCTTCCGGCGCCGGTGTGTGTGGGAAACGGGGGTCGGGGGCGCAGCCCCCTGGTACGGCAAGGGCACCGCCGGCCACGCACACCACCGGCGTTGTCCACAGCCCCGGGCAAGCGGCGCAGCCAAGTCGTACTCTGGACACCCCGGCCCGTCCCACGAGTCGGGCCCTTCGTGTTGCCGACCCCCTGGACGGAAAGCCCCCTCCATGAGCCTGCACGGTCTGCTCGACGCCGTAGTCAAGGACCCCGCCCTCGCGGAAGCGATCACGGCGGCCGCGGACGGCAACCGCATGCACGTCGACCTGGTCGGCCCACCCGCCGCCCGCGCCTTCGGCATCGCCGCTCTGGCAGCGCGCAGCGGCCGCCCCGTGCTCGCGGTCACCGCCACCGGCCGCGAGGCCGAGGACCTCGCCGCGGCCCTGCGCTCCCTGCTGCCCTCCGAGGGCGTCGTGGAGTACCCCTCCTGGGAGACCCTCCCGCACGAGCGCCTCAGCCCCCGCAGCGACACCGTCGGCCGCCGCCTCGCCGTCCTGCGCCGCCTGGCCCACCCCCGCCCCGACGACCCCGAGACCGGCCCGGTCTCCGTCGTCGTCGCCCCCGTCCGCTCGGTGCTCCAGCCGCAGGTCAAGGGTCTGGGCGACCTGGAGCCGGTGTCCCTGCGCACCGGCCAGAGCGCCGACCTGAACACCGTCGTCGAGGCCCTCGCCGCGGCGGCGTACGCGCGCGTGGAGCTGGTGGAGAAGCGCGGCGAGTTCGCCGTACGCGGCGGCATCCTCGATGTGTTCCCGCCCACCGAGGAACACCCCCTGCGCATCGAGTTCTGGGGCGACGACGTCGAGGAGATCCGCTACTTCAAGGTCGCCGACCAGCGCTCCCTGGAGATCGCCGAGCACGGCCTGTGGGCGCCGCCCTGCCGCGAGCTGCTGCTCACCGACGACGTCCGCGCCCGCGCGCGTGCCCTCGCCGAGGACCACCCCGAGCTGGGCGAACTGCTCGGCAAGATCGCCGAGGGCATCGCCGTGGAGGGCATGGAGTCCCTCGCCCCGGTCCTCGTCGACGACATGGAGCTGCTGCTCGACGTCCTGCCCAAGGGCGCCATGGCCGTCGTGTGCGACCCGGAGCGGGTCCGCACGCGCGCGTCCGACCTCGTCGCGACCAGCCAGGAGTTCCTCCAGGCCTCCTGGGCGGCCACCGCCGGTGGCGGCGAGGCCCCGATCGACGTCGGCGCCGCCTCCCTGTGGTCCATCGCCGACGTCCGCGACCGGGCGCGCGAGCTGGGCATGATGTGGTGGTCGGTGTCGCCGTTCGCGGCCGACGCGCTGGAGGAGGCCGACACCCTCAAGCTCGGCATGCACGCCCCGGAGACCTACCGCGGCGACACCGCCCGCGCGCTCGCCGACACCAAGGGCTGGCTCGCCGACGGCTGGCGCACGGTGTACGTCACGGAGGGCCACGGCCCGGCCGCCCGCACCGTGGAGGTCCTCGGCGGGGAGGGCATCGCGGCCCGCCTCGACGCCGACCTCGGTGAGATCAGCCCGTCCGTGGTGCACGTCGCCTGCGGCTCCATCGAGCACGGCTTCGTCGACCCGGCGCTCAAGATCGCCGTCCTCACCGAGACCGACCTGTCGGGACAGCGGGCCGCCGGCCGCGACGGCGCGCGCATGCCCGCCCGCCGCCGCAAGACGATCGACCCGCTCACCCTGGAGGCCGGCGACTACATCGTCCACGAGCAGCACGGCGTCGGCCGCTACATCGAGATGGTGCAGCGCACCGTGCAGGGCGCCACCCGCGAGTACCTGGTCGTGGAGTACGCGCCCGCCAAGCGCGGCCAGCCCGGCGACCGCCTGTACATCCCCACCGACCAGCTTGAGCAGATCACCAAGTACGTCGGCGGCGAGGCGCCCACGCTGCACCGGCTCGGCGGCGCGGACTGGACGAAGACCAAGGCGCGCGCGAAGAAGGCCGTCAAGGAGATCGCCGCCGACCTGATCAAGCTGTACAGCGCGCGCATGGCCGCACCCGGCCACGCCTTCGCCCCGGACACGCCCTGGCAGCGCGAGCTGGAGGACGCCTTCCCGTACGCGGAGACCCCCGACCAGCTCACCACCATCGCCGAGGTCAAGGAGGACATGGAGAAGACGGTCCCCATGGACCGCCTGATCTGCGGCGACGTCGGGTACGGCAAGACGGAGATCGCGGTGCGGGCCGCGTTCAAGGCCGTCCAGGACGGCAAGCAGGTCGCCGTGCTCGTCCCGACGACGCTGCTGGTGCAGCAGCACTTCGGCACGTTCAGCGAGCGGTACGCGCAGTTCCCGGTCACCGTGAAGGCGCTCTCCCGCTTCCAGACCGACACCGAGGCCAAGGCGGTCCTGGAGGGCCTGCGCGAGGGCACGGTGGACGTGGTCATCGGCACCCACCGCCTGTTCTCCTCGGAGACCAAGTTCAAGGACCTGGGCCTGGTCATCGTCGACGAGGAGCAGCGCTTCGGCGTCGAGCACAAGGAGCAGCTGAAGAAGCTGCGCGCCAACGTGGACGTGCTCACCATGTCCGCCACGCCCATCCCGCGCACCCTGGAGATGGCGGTCACCGGCATCCGCGAGATGTCGACGATCACCACGCCGCCGGAGGAACGGCACCCGGTGCTGACCTTCGTCGGGCCGTACGAGGAGCGGCAGATCGGCGCCGCCATCCGCCGCGAGCTGCTGCGCGAGGGCCAGGTCTTCTACATCCACAACCGGGTGGAGTCCATCGACCGGGCCGCTGCCCGGCTGCGCGAGATCGTCCCCGAGGCGCGCATCGCCACCGCCCACGGCCAGATGTCGGAGGCGGCGCTGGAGCAGGTCGTCGTCGACTTCTGGGAGAAGAAGTTCGACGTGCTGGTCTCGACGACGATCGTCGAGTCCGGCATCGACATCTCCAACGCCAACACCCTGATCGTGGAGCGCGGCGACACCTTCGGCCTGTCCCAGCTGCACCAGCTGCGCGGCCGTGTCGGCCGGGGCCGCGAGCGCGGGTACGCGTACTTCCTGTACCCGCCGGAGAAGCCCCTGACGGAGACCGCGCACGAGCGCCTGGCGACGATCGCTCAGCACACCGAGATGGGCGCGGGCATGTACGTCGCGATGAAGGACCTGGAGATCCGCGGCGCGGGCAACCTCCTCGGCGGCGAGCAGTCCGGTCACATCGCGGGCGTCGGCTTCGACCTGTACGTCCGTATGGTCGGCGAGGCGGTGGCGGACTACCGCCGCCAGCTGGAGACGGGCGAGATCGAGGAGGAGGCGCCGCTGGAGGTCAAGATCGAGCTGCCGGTCGACGCGCACGTCCCGCACGACTACGCGCCCGGCGAGCGTCTGCGCCTGCAGGCGTACCGCGCGATCGCCTCCGCCAACAGCGAGGAGGACATCAAGGCCGTCCGCGAGGAACTCACCGACCGCTACGGCAAGCTGCCCGAGCCGGTGGAGAACCTGCTGCTGGTGGCGGGCCTGCGCATGCTCGCGCGGGCGTGCGGCGTCGGCGAGATCGTCCTGCAGGGCACCAACATCCGCTTCGCGCCGGTGGAGCTGCGCGAGTCGCAGGAGCTCCGGCTCAAGCGCCTCTACCCGGGCAGCGTCATCAAGCCGGCCACCCACCAGGTCCTGGTGCCCCGCCCGAAGACGGCCAAGGTCGGCGGCAAGCCGCTGGTCGGCCGGGAACTGCTGGGCTGGGTGGGCGAGTTCCTGGCGTCGGTGCTGGGCTCGTAGCCGCGACGGGGCCAGACCCCTGGCGGGCCACCGGACCTGTCCGCCAGGCGCCGGTCAGGCCACCGGACGTGTCCGCCAGGCGCCGGTCAGGCCACCGGATATGTCGCCAGGCGCCGGTCTCAGGCCACCGGCCGGACGCGTTCGCCGGTGGCCTCGTCCAGGGCGGCCGCGAGCCGGTCGCGGACGGCGACCTGTGCCGCGATCCGCTCGTCCAGCACCCGCAGCCGCCGCAGGGCAACCTCCAGCGTCCGTCCGGCCGGCGGGGACGCGGTCACGTCCCCGTCCAGGCACGGCAGGAACACGCGTACGTCGTCCAGGGTGAGCCCGGCGGCCACCAGATGCCGGATGTTGCGGACCCGGACCACGGTCCGCGCGTCGTAGAGCCGGTAGCCGTTCGCCGCGCGCTCGGAGGCGATCAGGCCCGCCTGCTCGTAGTGGCGCAGGGCTCGCGGCGAGGCGCCGGTGGCCTCGGCCAGCTCACCGATGCGCAGACGGGGTCGCACCCGGGGTCCTTCCATGCGCGCCAGTCTCATGCGACGACCGCGCCGCCGTCCACCGCCAGGACCACGCCGGTGACGAACGAGGCGTGCGGCGAGGCCAGTTGGGCGATCGCCCAGGCCACCTCCTCGGGCCGGCCCACGCGGCCGAGCGGGGTGTGCTCCAGCTGCCAGGCACGGATCGCGGCGCGCTGCTCGGGCGTGAAGCCGGCGTGGTCGCCGATCGGGGTGTCGATCGCACCGGGGGCGACGGCGGCGACCCGGACGCCGAGCGGCGCCAGCTCCACCGCCCAGCCGCGCGTCAGGGTCTCCAGGGCGGACTTCCCGGCGGCGTACAGCGAGTTGCCGGGCCAGCCGCGCTGCCCCACGGACGTCGACACGTTCACGATCACGCCCCGGCTGTCCGTCAGCGCGTCGAGCGCGGCCTGGGTGAGCAGCACGGGCGCGAGGAGGTTCGTCGCGAGGAGGGACTCCATGGCCGGGCGGGTGTAGGTGCGCAGGGAGCCGGTGCCGACGACGGCGGCGTTGTTGACGAGGACGTCGAGCCGGCCGTACCGCTCCAGCACCGCCCGCACGATACGGCGCGGGGCGTCCTCCGCGGTGACGTCGGCGGTGAGCGGGGTGATGCGGTCCTCGGCGTACGCGGCGGTCTCCGCGAGGGGCGCGGCGCGCCGTCCCACGGCGACGACGTGGGCGCCCTGGTCGGCGAACGCGTGGGCGGTCGCGCGGCCGATGCCGGTCCCGGCACCGGTGACGAGGACGGTGCGGGCAGAGGTGCCGCGGGCGTGGATGTCGAGGGTGTCGGTCATGCCGGGATCCTCGGACCCTGACGCCGGTGTCAAAGTCAAGCGGGCCGGTTGCGGGGCGCGTTGTCAGTGGGGCATGGCATGGTGGTGACTGTCGGGGAGGCAGGGGCCACGGATCACGGGGGATCAGTCATGGCGGACGGCGTCGAGCCGGGCAAGGTACGGCAGTTGTGGCACCTGCTGGAGCCGCTGCACGCGCTGCTGTACTACGCGCCGGAGGTGTTCGAGGAAGCGGCCGGCCTCGGATACGGCACGGAGGAGCGCTGGCCGAGCTACTTCCCCTTCCGGGCGGCCCCGTTGGGGGCGGTCGGCCCGGAACGCGTGGCCTCGGCCTTCTACAGCTTCAGCCCGCGCATGGTGGCCGAGCACATCGCGGGAGCCTGGAAGGCGGCGTCCCCGGCGGAGGTGCTGGCCGCGCGGCTGCGGGGCATCGACCGGGCCTACCGCGCGATACTGGGCGACGAGCTGATCGGCCGTCCGGAGCTGGCCGAGGCCGCCGCGCTCGCCCGGCGCGCCGCCGAGACCGCGGACATGGCGGGCCGCCCGCTCGCCGCCGCCAACGCCGAACTGGGCTGGCCCGAGCCGCCGCACCTCCAGCTGTGGCAGGCGGCGACCATCCTGCGCGAGCACCGCGGCGACGGCCACCTCGCCGCCCTGATGGTGGCCGGCCTCGACCCGGTGGAGGCGCTGGTCTCCTTCGCGGCGATAGGCGCCGCGTCCGTGGAGCGGTTCGCCAGTCGCGGCTGGAGCGAGCAGGAGTGGGCGGCCGGCCGGGAACGGCTGCTGGCGCGTGGCCTGGTGGAGAAGGACGGTACGGCGACGGAGGCGGGCCGCGAGCTGCGGCGCCGCGTGGAACAGGACACCGACCGGCTCGCCGCCGCCCCCTGGCAGGCCCTGGGCCCGGAAGCCACCGAACGCCTCGGCACGCTGCTCGGCGACTACTGGGTCGCGGTCCTCTCCTCCGGCCTGCTGCCCTCGGAGTCCACCCTCGGCATAGGCAAGGCCTGACCCCCTCGGGCCGAGCGCACGGCCGACACCCCCGGCGGCTACGGTGTACCCGCTCGGCACGCGGGAAGACGTGTCCGCAGCGGGGCGGAACCGGGTAAGCAAGGGGAGGGACGCACCGTGAGGCGTCGTGGCAAGTCAGTAGGGAACGCGCGCTCCTTCCGCACCGCGACGGTACTGGTAGCCGCCGCACTCCTGGTCGCGGGATGTGAGGGTCTCGACAAGGACGGTTCCCCCATGGGGCCCGGGCCTGCCGCCGCGGACGGGCGAGCGGTCAGTCCGTTCAAGAATCCCGACGGAACGAAGCCAGGGCTCGCGCCCCTGACGACGGACGCGGACAAGGCCGCGGCCCGCAAGCTCATCGACGAGCTGTCCACAAAGGGCCGGGGGCCCAAGACGGGCTACGACCGCGACAAGTTCGGCTACGCCTGGATGGATACGGCCGACGGGGTGCCGCTCGCGCGGAATGGCTGTGACACTCGGAACGATCTGCTTCGTCGCGATGGCCAGAACCTTCGCTTCCGAACTGGCTCCAACTGCGTGGTCATCGCCATGACGCTGCACGATCCGTACACGGGGACGACCATCGAGTGGCGCAAGCAGCATGCCTCCGAGGTGCAGATAGACCACGTGGTGCCCTTGTCGTACAGCTGGCAGATGGGTTCGTCACGCTGGCCGAAGAGCAAGCGTGAGCAGCTCGCCAACGACGCGCTCAATCTGATCCCGGTCGAGGGCCGAGCCAACTCGGCCAAGGGCGATTCCGGACCCGCCTCCTGGCTGCCGCCCGACAAACAGATCAGGTGCGCCTACGCCGTACGCTTCGCGCAGGTTGCCGTCAAGTACGACCTCGCGGTGACGCCAGGGGACAAGGCGATGATGCTGAAGCAGTGCGGCGGCTGACAGCGGCGACGTGAACTGGGAAAACGCGCTCGGTTTCGAGCTGTCGGCGCGTACGCTCCACACCGTGGCCGATCGCATACAGGAAATCGTGACGCAGTTGCCGGGGCTGACGAGTGTCAGCGACGTGTGCAAGCTCGCTGACCGCAGCCTCGCACGCGGGGACGCCGCCTTCGTCGCGGATCTGGGGACCGCGCTCACCGGCTCGTTCGGCGCGGACAGCGGACGGATCTGGCAGTACCGCAGCGTCATTGAACACCTGCTCCGCCTGCTGGCCACCACCCCCGGTTCCGGAAACGTCGCCCAGGCGCTGCGCCTGGTCTCCTCGGCGGAGATCGCCGACCGGAAGCTGGACCGTTGCACAGCCTCCTTGCTGGCCTCCAGCCACCCGGCAGAGGAACTGGCCCTGGCGTTCGACGGGCAAAGGGCTTCGGAAGAGCTGCGTTCCTGCCTCGTGCACGAGCTGGTACTCAGGGGCGTCGGCGTGATGGAGATACCGGGGATCGCGCAGTGGGTGACATCGCCGAACTGGAAGCATCACTCCTTGGGATGGCTGCCCTTGGCCCTGTCCGATGTGGAAGGGCAGCCGGATCTGCCCAGCTACAGCGCCGACGGCTACAGCTACTCGATGCCGTACGGCCCGTGGGAGGACGGCGGCGAGGCAGTCGTCGCCGGAGTACACGCTCCAGCGGTCGAGGAAACGACGACCGAAACCGTGGCCAAGGGCATCGGCTCGGCGGTGGCCAACTGGGCTGAGGAGTCGAACGGCCGGATCGAGGCTCGCGTCTTCGAACTGGCAGAGCCCCTGGAGGCCGAGAGGGTACCGAGCCTGTTGCCGGCGCTGGGGTTGGAGTGCTTGAAGGGCGCGGCGGAGGAATCCGGCTTGTCGGTCGCAGCCTGCCCGCCCGATGAGGCGTGGCGGTTGCTCTTCGCCGCCGCGTCCACAGGAGGGGCCTACAACTCCGGCATCCATGGTGCCTACGGCCGGCTGGCCGCATGGCAGTCCCTGGCCTCGCTATCCGGGGCCGCGGAGGGCGACCCCGCGGAAGCGGTCGAGGCACGTGCCCGAGCTTGCGCCTGGTACTGCTTCAGCGCCCATACGCCGTGGTTCGAGCAGGTGGCGTGGGACATCGGACTGGTGGCGTTGTCCCCGGACTGGCGACGGCTGGCGGTGCTGGCCGCGACCGACACCGACTGAACAGCGCCGCGCCGGCTCGACGGCGGGGCCGGAAATCCGTTTCCCCGGCGGGCACGGCCTCGTACGGTGACCGCATGGACGTGACGACGGACGTGAAGGTGGCGAGTCTCGCCGAGCGGCCCGAGATGGTGGAGCGGGTGCTGCAGATGCCCGACAGCTGGCCGGAGTTCATCACACAGGACCCGGTCGGCAACGCCCACTATCCGCGCATCGCCCGGGAGTTGCCGCACTACGTCCAGTTCGCCGAGGACGCGCACGGCGAGATCGTGGCGCACGCCCACAGCGTGCCGTTCGCGCTGCACGCCGAGGGCCGGGGCGCACTGCCCGCGCGGGGCTGGGACGAGGTGCTGGTGTGGGCCTTCGCCGACCTGCGGCGCGGGGCCGTCCCCGACACGGTCAGCGCGATCTCCGTCGTCGTCGCGCCGCACGCGCAGGGCCGGGGGCTGTCGGCGCTGATGCTGTCGGCGATGCGGGACAACGCGCGGGCGCTCGGCTTCCGCGAGGTCGTCGCGCCGGTCCGGCCCAGCGCCAAGCACCTCGAACCGCGCACCCCCATGGCCGCGTACGCCCGCCGCCTGCGCCCCGACGGCCTGCCGCACGACCCGTGGCTGCGGGTGCACGCCCGCGCGGGTGCCGTCGTCGACTCGGTCGCACCGGCGTCGATGACGGTGGCCGGCTCGCTGGACCAGTGGCGCGCCTGGACCGGGCTGCCCTTCGACACCGCGGGCGACGTCGAGGTGCCCGGCGCCCTGGTTCCGGTGCGGTGCGAGCCGGACCACGACCGCGCGGTGTACGTCGAGCCGAACGTGTGGATGCGGCACGCGCTGTAACCGCCGCGCGCCGCTGCCGAGCCGCCCCCACGCACCGCGCCCGCCCCCACGCCGGGCCCCGCACCACGCCCCCACGCACAGCCGCACGCGCCGCGCCCCCACACCGCGCCCCACCCCGGGCCCCCGCACCACGCCCCCACGCACCCCCACCCCGCCCGCAGCATGTACCCTTCGCTTCCGCATTCGCGCATACGTACGCACATCCCGAGAGCAGAGGTACACCGCCGTGAAGCACGACGTGGGCGCCGTTGGCGCGGCCGGGTCGCGGACCCGCACCGTGAGGCCGTCGCGATGAAGGTCCGGCGTACCTGGCGCGAGAGCGAGCGCGACGGAAAGAAGGACAGCGGCGTCGACTGGCGCCGGGCCGCGGCCCGGGTGACGGCCGCCGTGGCCGCCGCGCTGCGCGGCCCCCGGGGCTGGGCAGCGGCCGGCGTGGTGGCGGTCGTCGCCCTCGCGCTGGTCGGCGTATGGCTCCTGGACGACGACGAGAGCACCCCGCCCGACCCGCGGGCCCGGCAGTACACCGAGGTGGACGCCTGCCTGCTGACCGGTGAGAAGGGCATCCTCGCGGGCACCCCCGCCGCCACCGTGTGGCAGGGCATGCAGGAGGCGTCCCTGGACACCCGGGCCCGGGTCACGTACATCCCGGTCATGGGCCCGCAGACGGCGGACAACGCCCGGCCGTTCTTCAACAGCCTGATGCAGCGTCAGTGCGAGATCGTGCTGGCCGTCGGCGCCCCCCAGGTCGAGGTCACGCGCGCCGATGCCGGAAAGCACCGGGATGTGCGGTTCATCGTGGTCGACGATGAGACATCCGCCACTGACGGCATCGCGGTAGCAAAGCCGGATGCGCGTCTGAAAGACACGATCGCGGACGATGTCCGGCAGGCCGTGCGCAAGGTCAAGGCGTGACAAACCGGCCCTGATGCCCTGCCCCCGGTAAAGATCAGCTAACGAATACGATCTTATGTGGAACTTATGTGTCCACTAAGGCAAGCTTTCGAGGCTTCTTTTGACGCTTCTCAAGTAAAGGCTTGCCCATGCGTGTTCGCTGGGTGCGTAGCCCTCGCTTGTACCCTCCGGGTGGTTCCGGACGGCGCAGAGCGAGGGCTACCGCACTTTCTGTCCTTGTGTCCCTGTCGTTCATGCTCACAACCGAGACGGCAGAGGCCTCCGGCGCCATCCTGACGGCGCCGAAAATGCCCGAGATGTCCCTCTCGGGTCTGTGGAAGTGGGTGAGCGAACCCGACGATCCGGACACCCCGGACCAGGAGGGCGGCACCGCCCGCGGCAAGAGCCACCACGCCTCCGCCGACGCCACCGACGCCGACCGCGGCGTGGGCCGCGCGCCCGGCAAGGGCAAGGGCGAACTCGACGCCTACCAGCGCCCCGTGGACAAGCCGGAGCAGGCCACGACCGGCCCCGCCCGGGGCACCGGCAAGAGCTTCGACCCGGCCACCAGCAAGCGCGACGCCAAGAAGTCGACGGCCACCTCGGACTACTACGTCAACGAGGACGGCTCCACGACGATCCGCCACTACAGCGGCCGCACCAACTTCAAGGCGGCCGACGGCACCTGGCAGCCGATCGACACCACCCTCGTCAAGGACGAGGAGGGCCGCTTCGAGCAGAAGGCCAACTCCCTCGACGTCGACTTCGCCCCGAACGCGGCCGACGACGAGCTGGCCTCCGTCGGCCTCGGCTCCGGCCGCGCCCTCGCCTACGAGCTGAACGGCGCCGCCAAGGTCCCCGCGACCAAGGGCACCGACGGCACGATCGCCTACAACGGCGTGCTGCCCGACACCGACGTCCAGCTCGTCCCGATCGCCGACGGCTTCAAGGAGAACGTCGTCCTGCGCTCGCCGGACGCCGTCAACTCCTGGGTCTTCAAGCTGGACGCCCAGGGCCTGACCCCGCGCCTCGCCGACAACGGCGACGTGGAGTTCCTCGGCGCCGACGGCAAGGTCGCCGCCACCGTCCCGCACGCCTACATGGAGGACGCCAACATAGACCGGCGCTCCGGTGAGGGCGCGCGCTCCGGAGCGGTCTCCTACGAGCTGACCACCGTCGACGGCGAGCCGGCGCTGCGGATGACCGCCGACCGGGCCTGGCTGGACGACCCCAAGCGGGTCTACCCGGTCACCGTCGACCCGACCACGGTCCTCGCGAGCGAGGCGACGTACGTCCAGACCGACTACGCCTCCAACCGCTCCGCCGAGACCCAGATCAAGGTCGGTTCGTACGACAGCGGCACCACCAAGGCCAACTCGTTCCTGCAGTTCTCCGGGCTCGGGACGACGCTCGCCGGCCAGAAGGTGTCCGCCGCGACGCTGAACGTGTGGGCGCTGTGGTCCTCGACCTGCACGCCGGAGGACTTCTCGGTCTACCCGGTGACCCAGTCGTGGTCGCCGTCGACGACCACCACCTACCCCGGCCCGTCCTACGGCGCCGCCATCGGCACCACGACCCCGAGCCCGGGCGCCTCCTGCACCAACAGCAGCGGCAGCGCGAGCGTCGGCGTGAAGATGCCGGTGACGCTGTCGACCTCGTGGTTCACCCAGGTCGCCACCGGCGGGGCCAACTACGGCCTGGCCATGGCCGCGCCGACCGGTGACGGCCTGCACTGGAAGAAGTTCCACTCCGACGACTCGGCCACCGCCGCCTGGCGGCCCTCGCTGGACCTGACCTACGCGCCGAACACCGCGCCGCAGGTCAACGCCCAGTACCCGCCGGAGAACTTCCAGGCCAACACCCTCCAGCCGGAGCTGCTGGTCTACGCGAGCGATGCCGACAAGTGGCCGAACGCGAGCCTGACCTACAGCTACGAGGTGTACGACGCCGACTCCACCAGCACCACCCCGGTGGTCACGTCCGGCAACCTCACCAAGAGCAGCTGGAAGATCCCCGCGGGCAAGCTGAAGTGGTCCAAGAACTACGCCTGGTACGTGGGTGTGACCGACGGCTACGAGGAGGTCACCTACTCCAGCCGCTTCACCACCGCGGTGCCGCAGCCGCCGGTGACCTCGGGCCTGGCCCAGAACACTGACGGCCACGAGTTCGACCCGTCCGAGGCGAACTACACCACCGACGACAGCGACGCCGACGTCGAGGTGGTCGGCCCCTCGCTGGAGATCGAGCGGTCGTACAACAGCATCGACCCGCGCATCGACAGCGCGTTCGGCGCCGGCTGGTCGACGGTCGTCGACATGAAGGCCGCCGAGGTCAAGGACCCGTCCGGGGCGGTCACCAGCGTGATCGTCACCTACCCGGGCGGTGAGCAGGTCGCCTTCGGCCGCAACAGCGACGGCACGTTCCAGCCCCCCATGGGCCGCTACGCGCGTCTGCAGTCGGTGACCGGCGGCTACACGCTGACGGACAAGGACTTCACGGAGTACGCCTTCAAGCAGGCGACCGCGAAGGCCGGCACCTACGCCATCTCCAGCATCAAGGACTACGCGGGCCGCACCGAGACGTTCACGTACAACACGTCCAAGCAGCTCACGAAGATCACCAACGACACGTCCAAGCGCTCGCTGACGCTGGCCTGGCAGACCCCGACGGGCGCGACCACCGCGCACGTCTCCACGGTCGCCACCGACCCGTCCACCGCGGGCGACTCCAGCACCGCGCAGACGTGGCAGTACAGCTACACCGGCGACCAGCTGACCAAGGTCTGCCCGCCGGCGGACTGGACGCACTGCACGTCGTACACGTACGTCACCGGCAACCACTACCGCACCACGGTCCTGGACGCCGACCCGTACGCGTACTGGCGGCTCGGTGAGGCGGCCGGGGCGACCGTCGCCAAGGACACGGTCGACCTGAACCAGGGCCGCTACAACGGCCTGTACCACAACGTGACCCTGGGCAGCTCGTCGGTCCTCGCGGGCTCGACGCAGACCACGGCCACCTTCAACGGCACCACCTCCTACGTGGAGATGCCCTCCGCGCCGGGTGCCACGCCGTCGTACATGTCGGTCTCGCTGTGGTTCAAGACGACCACGGCAGGCGGTGTGCTGTTCTACTACGGCGACAAGCCGCTGAGCGACGCCGACCCGGTGAACAACACGACGAAGAACACCCCCGCGGTGTACGTCGGCACCGACGGCAAGCTGCGTGGCTGCCTGGCGAACTCCCCGAGCTGCAGCCCGAACATCGTCTCCGGCGCCACCGTCACCGACGGCCAGTGGCACAACGCGGTCCTCACCGGCCAGGCCACCAGCCAGACGCTGTACCTGGACGGTGTCGCGCAGGGCTCCCTGTCGGGCCAGATCAACGACTGGAACCAGCCGTACATCTCGCTCGGCGCGGGTGTGAACACCCAGGGCTGGCCGGCGATGAACCCGAACGACCAGCTCGGGCACTTCACCGGTCAGATGGCCGAGGTGGCCATCTACTCCGAGCCGCTCGACCCGTCGGTGATCACCGCGCAGTACCAGGCCGCCAAGCGGTCCGCCGGTCTGCTCAGCAAGATCACCACGCCGAACGGCAAGACCCAGGCGTCGATCACCTACGGCCCCACCGACGACCTGGTCACCCAGGCCACGGACGGCGACGGCGGCACCTGGAAGCTGAACCCGCCGACCGTCACCGGTTCCTCGCAGGTCTACCGCTCCGCCGTGATGGGCTCCGCCCCGTCCGGCTACTGGCGTCTCTCCGACACGGGCGGCGCCGCGCAGGCGGCCAACGAGATCCACACCGGCTTCGGCACGTACAACACCGTCACGCAGGGTGTGGCGGGTCCGTTCGGCACGGGTGACGTCACGGCGGTGTCCTTCAACGGCACGTCGTCGTACGCGGAGATCCCGTTCACGCCGTGGCACTCCTCCGCCAACCGCGCGGTGGAGCTGTGGTTCAAGACCGCCAAGCCCGGCGTGATCCTCTCGGACCAGTCGACGGCCCCGACCGGCACCACGCCGAGCGGCACCTGGAACCCGCTGCTGTACGTGGGCGCCGACAACAAGCTGCACGGCCACTGGTGGACCACCGCCGGTACCGCCGGCACGGCCTTCGGCACCACCGGCACGGTCACCGACAACCAGTGGCACCACGCGGTGCTGTCGTCCGCGGGCACGACCCAGACGATGTACCTCGACGGCGCCAAGGTGGCCGACTTCACCGGCGCACCGGCCGACCAGTCGAACACCCGCACCTTCATCGGCGCGGGCTACGGCAAGAACTGGTACCAGTCGCCCGGTGACGTCAGCTACTTCACCGGCTCGGTCGCCGAGGTCGCGGCCTACGACCACGCCGTCGGCGAGGACGAGGTCGAGCGCCACTGGTCGGCGTACAAGGCGTCCTCCGGCGTCGCACCGGTGAAGACGGTCAAGCTGACCGACCCCACCAACAAGACGCTGACGTACGTGTACGACGCGGAGATGGGCGACCGCCTGCTCGCCGCGATCGACACCGAGGGCAAGCGGACGACGTACGGCTACGACACGGGCGGCTTCCTGCACACCGTGACGGACGCCAACGGCAACCGCAGCATCACCGGTCACGACGTGCGCGGCAACACGGTCTCGCAGACCGACTGCCAGGACACGGCGGCGAACAAGTGCGCGACGGAGTACTACACGTACTACCCGGACGCGACGACCGCCTTCCCGGCGATGGACCCGCGCAACGACCTGCTCCTCACCGAGCGGGACGCGCGTTCGGCGTCCGCGACGGACAACACGTACCTGACCAGCTACACCTACGACACCGGCGGCAACCTGCTGTCGGTGACCACCCCGCCGGTGCCGGGCAGCCCCAACGGCCGCACCGCCACCACCACCTACACCACGTCCACGACCCCCGCGGCCGAGGGCGGAACGGCGGTGGCCCCCGCGGGCCTGGTCGACACGGTCGTCACGCCGGGCGGCAAGAAGACGAAGAACGTCTACTACGCCAACGGCGACCTGGCCTCGGTCACGGACGCCAACGGCGCCAAGGTGTCGTACACGTACGACAACCTGGGCCGGAAGGTCTCCCAGAAGGAGATATCCGACTCCCAGCCGAACGGCCTGACCACCACCTGGACGTACGACAAGAACGACCAGGTCACCACGGAGACCGCCCCCGCGGTCACCAACCGCGTCACCGGCGCGGTGCACCAGGCGAAGACGACGACCGTCTACGACTACGACGGCAACGTCACCTCGCAGACCGTCGCCGACCTCACCGGCGGTGACGCCTCGCGGACGACGTCGATGACGTACGACGCCTACAACCGCATGGCCACGCGCACGGACCCGGGCGGCGACACCACGTCGTTCGAGTACGACGTCTACGGCAACAAGGTGAAGGAGACCGACCCCGCGGGGAACGTCAACACCTACACCTTCGACGGCGAGGGCCGCCCGCTCACGACCAACCTGCTCAACTACACCGGCGACCCGAACAACCCCTCGGCGCCGACCACGCTGGTGCAGGAGTCCCGGGCCTACGACCCGGCCGGCCGCCTCGCGTCCATCACGGACGCCATGGGCTGGGTGACGGCGTACACCTACACCGACGACGGCCTCACGGCCACGGTCACCCGCAAGGACCCGGCGAACGGCAAGCAGTTCGTCGAGGAGTCCAACACGTACGACATGGCCGGCAACCTGATCAAGCAGGTGACCAACGACGGCCGTACGACGACCACGTTCACGGTGGACGCGGACGACCGGGTGACGTCTTCGGTGCTGGACCCGACCGGGGTCAACCGCACCACCAAGGTGTCGTACGACCCGGACGACAATGTGGTCAGCGAGACGGAGACGGACCCGGCAACGGGTGACGTCGCGACGACGGACTCGCTGTACGACAACCTGGGCAACGTCAAGGGCACCGTCGAGCACGACGGGACCACGGCGCCCGTGGCCCGCTACAAGCTCGACGAGACGACCGGTTACTCGGTCGGCGACTCCTCCGGCGGCAACCGCACCGCTACGCACGGTACGGGGATGCACTGGAACACCGACCACGGTGGCAGTGCCCTGTTCGACGGTGACGCCAACTCGTACGCGCAGACGGACGGGCCGGTGGTCAACACGGCCGGCAGCTACACCGTCTCGCTCTGGGCGAAGGTGACCGACACGTCCGTCAGCCAGACCCTGGTCTCGCAGGACGGCGACCAGGTCTACGGCTTCGTCGTGTACTACTCGACGGGCACGGGCTGGACCTTCGGCCTCCGCGCCACGGACGACACCAACGCCACGCTGGTGCGCGCGCAGTCCGGTACGGCGGCGGTGACCGCCAACGCCTGGACCCACCTCACGGCCGTCTACGACGCCGCTGCCGCGAAGATGCGGCTGTACGTCAACGGCACGCTCGCCCAGGAAACCCCCTTCACCTCCCCGTGGAGCGCGAACGGGTCTCTGCAGCTGGGCCGGCACAAGTGGGGCCCCACCACCTACGGCAGCAACCACAAGGGCGGTCTCGACGACGTCCAGGTGTACGGCGAGGCCCTGACCGGCTCGCAGGTGTCGTCGGTGTACAACGGGACGCTTCCGGCGGCCGGCAGCTCGGTGCACACCACCACCTACAAGCTGGATCAGCGTGGTCTGCCCCTGTCGATGACCGACGCCAACGGCAACACCACCGACTACGGGTACGACGAGGCTGCCCAGCAGACCACCGTCACCGAGCCGGTCGTGAACGCCGAGACGAACGGTGGCACGGCCACGGCCGTCCGCCCGGTCTCGATGACGGGCTACAACACGTTCGGTGAGGCGACGGAGACCTCCGACCCCAACGGCAACGTCACGGTCACCGCCTACGACGCCGAGGGCCAGGAGACCTCGACGAAGCTGCCGAACTACACCCCGCCGGGGTCCTCGACGCCGATCACGGCCACGTCCTGGAACGAGTACAACGACCTGGGACAGGTCACGGCCGAGGTCGACCCGCTGGGCAACCGCACGACGTACACGTACTCGCAGCTCGGCGACGTGGCCTCGGTCACCGAACCGGGCGGCGACAAGACGACGTACGTCTACGACACCAACGGCGACCTGCTCTCGACGACCCGCCCGAACGGCGCCCGTGAGGAGTCCACCTGGGACTACCTCGGCAACGAGCTGACCAGCACGGAGATCGTGCGCCAGCCGACGCAGCGGGCCTACACGGCGATCAACGAGTACAACGCGCCCGGCGGCGACCTCTCGCGGGAGATCAGCCCGACGGGTGTGAGCACGTCCTACAAGTACAACGCGCTGGGCGACGTCACGGAGGTGACCGACCCCGCGGGCAACGTGTCGACGTACACGTACAACATGGACGGCAGCGTCCTGGTCGCCAAGGACCCGGACGGCACCAGCACCAAGAACACCTACGACGGGTTCGGGAACCTGGTCACCAGCCAGGACCTGGACGCGCTGGGCAACGTGCTGCGCACCAGCCGCTCCTCGTACGACCGGGCGGGCAACCCTCAGTCGGTGACCGACTACCGCGGCCACACTGCCACGTTCACCGTGGACGCGACGGGTCTGGTGACCAAGGTGGTGGAGCCGGTCTCCGCGACCGAGTCGATCACCACGACCTACGGCTACGACGTGGCGGGTAACCGCACGCGCTTCACCGACGGTCGTGGCAACCCGTTCATCACGACGTACAACACCTGGGGACTGCCGGAGTCGGTCATCGAACCGTCCACCCCGTCCCACCCCGACCTGGCCGACCGCACCTTCACCACGGTGTACGACGCCAACGGCCGGGTGAAGGAGCAGCGTTCTCCGGGCGGTGTGGTCGTCACCAACGAGTACGACGCCAAGAGCCGGCTCACCAAGACCACCGGTACGGGTGCGGAGGCCGCCACGGTCGACCACACCTACGCGTACGACTCCGACGATCGCATCACGGCCGTCGCCGGTGCGGGTACGGATCTCAATACCTTCACCTACGACGACCGCGGTCTGCTGCTGTCGACGTCCGGTCCGTCGGGCTCCTCCTCCTTCGCCTACAACGGCGACGGGGCGATGACCTCCCGCACGGACGCCTCCGGCACGACGACCTACGGGTACGACACGGCCGGCCGGCTGAAGACGGTCAACGACGGGGCCACCGGTTCCGCGCTGACCTACACCTACGACGTCAACAACAACGTCAAGCAGGTCGACTACGGCACCGGCAAGTCCAAGCGTGACTTCTCCTACGACTCCCTGGAGCGCATCACCAACGACAAGCTGACCTCGCCCACCGGCAAGGTCCTCGCCTCCATCGCCTATGGCTGGGACGAGAACGACAACCTGACGTCGAAGACGACGACAGGGGTCAGCGGCGCCGCGTCGAACACGTACACCTACGACTGGGCCAACCGCATCACGTCGTGGAACAACGGAACGACGACGGAGGTCTACGGCTACGACGCCTCGGGCAACCGCACCCGCGTCGGCGGCGACACGTACACGTACGACGCCCGCAACCGGCTCACGTCGGACGGGCACAACGCGTACACATACACCGCGCGCGGCACCCTGAAGACGATCACGGACGAGAGCGGGACACAGACCCTGCTCAAGGCCGACGCCTTCAACCGGGTGATCAGCGAGGGTGACCGGACGTACGTCTACGACGGTCTGGACCGTGTCCTGTCCGCCAAGGACGGGACGGGTGCCGATGTCTTCAACTTCAAGTACAGCGGCACCGGGAACGACGTGGCCTCGGACGGATACGCGTCCTACAGCCGCGACGCCGGCGGTGCTTTGCTGGGTGTGAAGACGGGCACGTCCTCGGCCCTGGCTCTGACGGACATCCACGACGACGTCGTGGCCCAGTTCACCGACTCCGCGGAAGCGCTGACCGGCTCGGCGACGTACTCGCCGTTCGGCAAGACGCTGTCCTCGGCGGGCATGGTGGGCAACCTGGGCTACCAGTCCGGGTGGACCGACCCGCAGACGGCCAAGGTCAACATGGCCGCGCGCTGGTACTCGCCGCAGACCGGCCAGTTCAACAGCCGTGACACGGTGAGCAACGACCCGCTGCCCGTCTCGGCGAACGCCAACCAGTACGCCTACGCCAACGGCAACCCGATGACGGCCACCGACCCGACGGGGCACTGGCCGAGCTTCATCGACAAGGCCATCAAGAAGGTCAAGAAGAAGGTCAAGAAGGTCGCCAAGTCGGCCTGGAAGAAGACCAAGAGCGCTGTCAAGAAGGTCGCCAAGACCGTCCGCAAGGTCGCCAAGAAGATCAAGAAGGCGGCGAAGAAGGTGGTCCGCAAGGCCCGCCGGGCGGTCCGGAAGGCCGTGCACTACGTGCACGACAGCGTCAAGAAGATCAAGAGATACGTCAAACGCACCTACAAACGAGTCAAGAGGTACGTCCATAAGGTCGTTCAGCACGTCAAGAAGACCGTCCGTAAGGTCGCCAAGGCGGTCAAACACGGAGTAGCCAAGGCGGTCAAGGCAGCCAAGAAGGCTGTCAAGAAGATCGGCAGAGGCGTCAAGAAGGCTGCCAAGGCCACAGCCAACTTCGTCAAGCAGCACGCCGCGACCATTGCCTCCGTGGCGACGGGCGTGGTGGTCTTCGCGGGCTGTACGGCGATCACGGCCGGTGCCGGTGCGATCGGCTGCGCGGCCCTTGCGGGCGCCGCGGCCAACGGCGTCGGCTACATGATGAGCGACGGGCCCAAGTCCGTCGGTGGCTTCCTCGGCGCGGTTGCGATCGGCGGTGTCACCGGTGCTCTCGGTGGCGCGGCCGGCGGCTTGGCCTCCGGCGCGGTGGGCCGTCTGCTCGCCGGTGTCGGCGGCAAGGTGGTCCAGGGCGCGGCCGCGGGTGCCGCGGGCGGTGCCGCGGAAGGCGCTGTCGGTTACGGCGTCTCCTGCGCGGCGAGCGAAGAGGGCTGCAGCGCCTCCGGAGCGGCCAAGGCAGCGGCGATGGGCGCCGCCACCGGCGGCATCTTCGGTGCGGCGGCCAGCAAGTTCGGCCCGAAGGGCAAGTCCCGCCCGGAGCCGGACGGCGAGTCCTCCGGCCCCAGCTGCCGGGTTCCGCACAGCTTCACCGGCCTGACCGGTGTGCTGATGGCCAACGGCACGGTCAAGCCGATCTCCGAGCTCAAGGCCGGGGACTGGGTCCTGACGGCCGAGCCTGGCAAGAAGAAGAAGGAGAAGCACAAGGTCAAGGAGGTGATCGTCACCAAGACCGACCGTGACTACGTGAACGTCGTCGTAGCCACAAAGGCCGGTCCTAAGACGATCCAGACCACCAAGCACCACCAGTTCTACGAGGTCAGCCGGAACACCTGGACCCAGGCAGGCGACCTCAAGGCGGGCTACAAGCTCCAGAACGGTGACGGCGCCGCGACCCTGATCGTCGAGGTCAAGGCGTACACGGCGCAGGAGGTCACGTACGACCTCAGTGTCGACGGTCTGCACACCTACCATGTGGTCGCGGGTGACACCGCGGTTCTCGTACACAACTGCGGTGGCAGCGACCCGGCTCACTCGTCCACGTGCACCTGCGCGTCGGGCGGTCAGCCGCGGATGGCGGACGGAACGATGGGGCCCAACCCCAACCCCAACCCCAACCGTCTGAGTCGCGACAACCAGTACCCGAGCAACTACAGGGCCTCCACCCACCAGGAAATGCAGAACAGGTGGACGGATTCCAACGGAAACTGGCTGGACGAGCAAGGTAATGTCATTCCACGGAACGAACTCACATATGACCACCGTACACCCGTGGTCGATCACTGGAATTCGACGGGTTATAACTCCAGTCGAGCGGCGCGAAATGATTTCTACAACGACGTGGATAATCTAGTGCCGATGCGCCGGTCGCAGAATTCCAGTGCCGGAGGTAGTATGACGGCTCGGTACAGGCAGGACACCGGGCCCAACTACTCGCGATAGCCAGAAGGAAGACAGATGGTAGCCGTGGACATTGAACGGGCTGTGTCGGAGATCGGGAACGCCGAAGGCTTTCCCGGTCTCACCAGGGCGTGGCGATGGTCTCCCATGTCGAGGTTCGTGTTCTCGCTGGCGCTGGACGACGAAGGGGACTGGGCCTACCAGGTGAACACTCTCGATTCGTTCGACGAGGGTCTGGTCAGGGCAGTCCTTGAGTTCGCGCGCGAACACCGCCTCGGCCGCGGCCAGGACGCACAGCCGTTCACGGTGGTACCCGGTTTCACGTACGGGTCCTACGGATTCGATGCCGTGGTATCGGTGCCTCCGGCCGTCCACGGCTACCACATCGGGCGCAATGAGGATCTGAACGAGGTCGTCAGCGCCGTCTTCCCTGCTTATCAGTGCGAGTTCTCCGGAAGCGAGACACTCGACGAGGCGACATACCGCTTCAAGCGGATGCTGCATCCGACGGTCATGTCACGGCCGCCGGTTCCTTACCTCCGGATGAAGTACGACAACACCAAGACCGGTGGGGGAAGCGTGGGGCCGGACCGGGGATTCACCACCCCCGACGTCCTGCTTCGGGAGTTGGAACTCCTCCAGGGTGCTCCGGGAAGCTACGTGGAGTTCGAGAATTACCGCGGAGAAGTCTGGCGCATCGTGTGGGACGGCGCCTGGATCGTGAACGGCGCGAGTCAGGACGTCCCGTTGTCGGAGGAGTGGGTGATGACATCACTGGGATGTCCCACCAGGTGACATGACAGGGCGCTCCCGCCGTCGAGGCGGGGGCGCCCTGTTCGTTTCGATCGACTGTGCGGGATGATTGCGCTCGTCTCTGAGCACGTTGATCGAAAGCGCCGCCACCGTCATGCCCCCTCTTCTCCAGTACACCGCCATCGTCATAGGCCTCCCCGTCCTCGCCTGGGCCCTGTGGAGCAGCGCCCGCCTGGCCCGCGCCAACCGCAACGGCACGGCTGGCATGGACGTCAGCGCGTACGGCCTCCTGCCCCGCGAGGAGCTGGACGCCTCGGAGTACGGCCCGATCGCCCCCGAGGTCGCCGACGCCACCCTCGCCGCCCGCCAGGGCGACTGGCGCCCGGGCGCGGCCCTGCTCGCAGCGACGGGCCAGGACTGGGACCGGCGCTGGTACGTCCTGACCAGGCTCGCCCAGGTCGCCCCGCAGGAGGACGCCTGGCTGACCGCCTGGCGTACCGAGCGCCCCGGAGACCCCGACGCGGCGGCCGTCCACGCCCAGGCCCTGCTCTACCTCGCCTGGCACGCCCGCGGTGAGGGCTACGCCGAGAACACCCCGGCCGACCGACTGGCCCGCTTCAAGCAGCTGCTCCAGGCGGCCTTCGAAGAGGCACGGTCAGCCGCCGCACTCGCCCCCCACGACCCGTCCCCCTGGGTCACCATGGTCACCGCGGCCCGCGGCCTCGTCCTCCCGCACGAGGAGTTCCGCCGCCTCTGGTCCGAGCTGACCGCCCGCGCCCCCCACCACTTCTACGCCCACCTCAACGCCCTCCAGTACTGGTGCGCCAAGTGGTGCGGCTCGGACCGCATGGCCCACCGCTTCGCGCAGGAGGCCGCGGCGTCGGCCCCGCCGCAGTCGCTCCTCTCGGTCCTCCCCCTGGAGGCCGCCTTCGAACGCGCCCTGCAGGGCGCCGGCCAGGTCCCCCTCGCCGGCCGCCACCCCAAGTCCGAACTGGACGCCGTCCGCGCCGCACTGTCCGCCGTACCCGCGGACGACCCCCGCTCCCGCCTGGTCCGCCACCGCCTCGCCGCGGCGCTGACCCTGGCCGGGAAGGGCAGCGAGGCCCTGGAGCACTTCCGCATCCTGGAGCCGTGGGTCGGCGGAGAGCCTTGGTCGTACCACGGGAACCCCGTCGCCATGTACGACCGCGCCCGCGCCCTGGCGATCGTGAAGGCGGGCAGTGGCCTGCGGCGACAGCGCAAGCCCGTCGGCGCTCCCCTGGGGTGACAACCGTGCCAGAGCTCCCGACGAGTCCTGCGGAGTTCTTCCTCCGCACCTGGGGCGAACCGCAGCGCGAGGCGTCGTTCGGGACTCTCGACGGTCACGACATCCGGATCCTCAAGTGGGTCGAGGGGGAGGGCGAGGACGAGCTGACCTTCTACCGCACCTCCGGTGTCTGCGACATCCCGGTACCGGGCGCGAACACGAGGCACCGGCAGGAGTTCTTCCTCTCCTGCGATCCGGAATGCGACGACCTCGCCGAGTCGATCGCACAGGTCGGGATCTACGCCGCACGATCGGGCAAGGCCCTCGCGGCGCAGACCGTCTACCGGGCGCCGGGACCGCTCTGGCCGGGAACCGGACTCGCCGGCTTCGTGGTCGCGACTCCCTTCGACGGGGAAGCGACGAGCTTGACGATGCGCTGATCGACGCCCAGGAGCGAGCCGAGGTCGATTTCTGGAACCCGTACCGCGCGCCGGTCTCCTTGGCCGCCCCGAACAACTCGCACTGATCAGGGGTGAGATGAAGAAGGCCGACGCCCGCCGTGTCACGTCCGACTGGGCCGAGCTGTTCCCCGAGTTCACGGTCTGGAAGCCCCTGCGCCTCCTCCGCCGTATCGGCCCGGTCCTCCAGGGCATCACTCTGAACCGCTCGACGTCGGGGGAGCAGTACTACCCGACCGCCCATGTGCATGCCCTGACCCGGGACTTTCCGGTGGTGTCCCTCTCCCTGGCGCATTACCAGCACCAGCCCGTGACGGCCAAGGAAGCCGTCGACGTCGGACGGCACGCGGAGACGTTCCGCGCGGTGGCGGGCCGTACGGAGGAGCGCAGCCCGCTCCCACTCCGCCGCCGCCCGGACATCGCCGAGATCGTCCAGGCGTACCGGGCCGCCGCCGTGGCGGCACAGCGGGGACGGCGGATCCCCACGGGGATCCCCGAGCTGGAGGACATGGTCCTGGTCCCCGCCGCGGCGGGCGAGCGGCCCCTGGCGGAGGAAACCCTCGATTGGGTGCGGCAGATCGCCGACGGGTGGTCCAAGTACGAGGCACCGATGGGGTGGACGGACACACAGGAATGGCTTGCCCACCTGGAGGAGCGAGCCGGCGACCCGGCGGGGCTCGCGGCGACGGTCGAGGAGCAGATCGCGCAGCATGGGCTGGCGAAGGTACGGGCCGAGTCGCGCCCTGGGATGATGGCCCCGTGAGTGAGGCAATGCAGTCGGCCGCGGATGCCGTCGAGGCGCATGTGCGGGAGTTCTTCGCGGGGCATGAGGTGGAGGCCGTCGACTACGACCTCGGGCCGGGGCGGCGGGAGACCGTGCCGCGCCTCCGCATCCTCGTCGTGGCACCCGGCCCCCGCGACGACGCGTGGGCGTACGTGACCGCCGGCTGCTGGGACGTGATGCAGCGCGACGGTCACGGGCTGGAGTTCGTGATGACCGCGCACGTCCGTGACGAGCGGTTCGTCCAGCTCATGGCGATGATCGCCTACTACCACTGCGGCGGTCACCGGCTCGACCTCGCGCACAGCATGCCGCTCGGCGAGCCGTGGGTACCGGGTTCGAGCTGCGACCACCTGCTCGTCAGCCTCCCCTACATGCACGGCCCCGACCTCGAACACTGCCCCCTGCCCGACGGCGGCCACGCCCGCATCCTCTGGACCCTGCCGGTGACCGCCGCCGAGATCGAGTACCGCAGGCGCCACGGCCACGAGGCGCTGGAGCAGCGGCTCGACGACGCGGCGATCATCCCGACGGACCCGTTCCGGAAGTCGGTGGTCTGATGGCCGAGCCGAGGCTCCGCGCGACCGAGGAGGGCGGACGCGTCGTGGACGACCCGACCGAGGAAGAGCTGCACGACCTGCTGTCGGAGATGAATCTCTGGCACCGGTACGTGATCCTGGAGCGGTGCGATCTGGAACCGCGCGGCCAGCACTACATGCAGGCCTACCTCAACGACGACATGAGCTACCAGGTCGAGTACCGCGCAGGCGGCCCGGACCAGCACTACCAGACACACATCTCGACGCCCCACGAACTCGACCGGCCGAAACCCGTCGCCGACTTGATGATGGACTGGGCGCACGACCGCCCCGGGTGGCGTGAGGCGGTGCCGTGGGTTCCCCTGCGGGTGTGAGGAGTGGCTTTGCTGGTCGAAGCGGATGTCGTCGCGGCCCTGCGTGCGCCGCGCGCCGGCAGTGTCGCCCGCGTCTACGCCGCCGCCTGCGCCGAGCGCATGGCCCAGATCTTCACCGGTCTCCGCGCGGGCGCGCCGGGACGTGACGCCGACGCCGACTTCTTCGTCGACACAATGGGTCGGTTGTGGCGTCCGGAAGAGCCGCTCGACGACGCCCCGGCCCGGGCGGGGCGGCTCGAAGAGTTTCCGGAGATGCGGCCCCCGGAGACGGGCCACACCGCCGTCCGCGACATCTACGCCTTTTACAGCGTGCTCACGCTCCGGTACGCGGTCCTCTGCGCCGGTTCCGGCGATGCCGCGGAGGCCGAGCACTGCGGGCATGTGGTGCTGACGGCGATGGGACAGATGCAGCAGAACGTCGCCGGCTCCCGCTTCTACGAGGACGAACTGGCCTGGCAGCGCCGCTCCGTCCCGCTCGGCGGGGAAACGGTCGACGCCGCTGCGCTGCGGGCGGACTGCGTCCGAACGGGGCGGGCACGTCTGGACGCCGTACTGGCCAGGTTGAAGTGATGACGCTGTGGGACGTTGAGGTCGGCCGGTTCTCGGACGGCCTTCTGGCATGCTCTCCCGAGTCTCTGCGCCGGCTCGGGCTCCGGGTCATCGAGGAGACGGTCACGGTGTACGGCCGTCCCCTGGAGGAGCTGTTCGACGCCTCCACCGTCACCCTCTACCGGCGTGCAGTGGAGGAGTTCCACTCCGCCGACGCCGCGCAGGACGAGTGGGACCAGCTGCTCGCCGACGCCTGGGACTGGCAGGAAAGCAAGTCCCCCTTCACCGCGGCCTCGCTCTGTCAGGCGCTCGCGCAGTACGCCGACTCTGTGCTCGGTGAGGCGCCCGAGGGGATGCTGGAGATGCTGTCCTCCTGCTACGAGTCGGTGCTGAACGCCACCTCCCTCGGCCGCACGGTCACCGTCGACGCGGAGCGGGGCGATCCCCGCTGCCGCCGGGCCGTCGAGCTTCAGCTGGCCCTGATCGAGGAGATCTGCGGGGTCGTCGCCTGAGGCGGACCTCCCTCACGCCGCCGACAGTTCGCACCACACGTACTTCCCCCGGTTCCCGAATCTCGACAGCGGCTGCCAGCCCCACAGGTCCGAGCAGGTCCGTACGACGCACAGGCCCCGCCCGTCCTCGCCCTCGGTCGGCGGTACGGCGGTGAATCCGCCGGGGAAGTGCGGCGGCTCCGGGTCCGCGTCCCACGCCCCGACCCGCAGCGTGCCGTCACGCCAGCGCACCCGCAGGGCCGCCGGGCCCTTCGTGTGCCGTACGGCGTTGGAGACCAGCTCCGCGCCGAGCAGTTCCGCGAGGTCGGCGAGGTGGATCAGGCCGTGCACGGTCAGAACCAGCCGGATCAGGCGGCGGCAGACGGGGACGGCACGAATGTCGTTGGGGATGTAGAGGGAGTATTCCCAGGCTTCGGTCTCGGGCATGCGTCAACTCCGGTTCGTGGTCAGGGATTCGGAGAGGCTGCGGGTGTTCCGGGCGGTGTCATTGCCGCGCCCGCCATGGCATGGCGGGGCCGGTGCGCTTCCGGTGCCCCGGATGGTTCCGCAGCGTATGCGTCGCGTCACCGACGGTAGACCTTAAAGTTTCGGTGGAGCAAGTGGGTCGCGTAATCTGGCACCCGAACGAGTCGCCTGAGCAGGCGTGTTGGGGCAAGGAGCGGTCGATGGGAACCAGGCGCGAACCGACGGCACGGCAACTCCGCCTGGCGACCGAGCTGCGCAGACTCCGGGACGCTGCCGGGCTCAGTGCCCGGGAGGCGGCGAACCTGCTCGGCGTCAGCAACGTGCAGATCAGCCAGATCGAAGCCGGCCTGTCCGGGGTCAGCGAGCAGCGACTGCGGCGGCTCGCCTCCAACTACGCCTGTTCGGATGGCCGGTTGATCGATGCCCTCGTGGTCATGGCTACCGACCGGACCCGAGGGTGGTGGGAGGAGTACCGCGGGTCGCTGCCCACGCCCTTCCTCGACATCGCGGAGCTGGAACACCACGCCACCTATCGGCGCGACGTGGAGTTCCTGTTCATCCCGGGTCTGTTGCAGACGGAGGAGTATGCCCGTGCCGCCTTCGCCTCCCGTATCCCTCACCTCCCGGCTGACGAACTGGAGCTGCGCGTCCAGCACCGCATGCAGCGCAAGGTGATCCTGACGGGAGCCAGGCCCGTCCCGTACGAAGCGGTCATCCACGAGGCCGCCCTTCGCATCCGTGTCGGCGACCGCGCGGCCTCAGCGGCTCAGCTCGCCCGCGTGCTGGAGGTGTCCGACGCCGAGCACATCACCGTTCGGGTCGTCCCCTTCGACCTGGACGGTTTCGGCGGCGCGTGGAGCGCCATGATGCTCGCGGGCGGTGCGGTGCCGAGGCTGGACACCGCCGTCCGGGACGCCCCGCATGGCACCGCCTTCATCGACTCAGAAGCACAGCTGGACGTCTTTCGAAAACTCTTCCGTAAAGTAGAAGCCGCGTCGCTCGACCCGGCACAGTCGCGCGACTTCATCCATAAGCTGGCCAAGGAGTTGTGAGCCCACCGTGACCCTCTCCTGTCACTGGCGGAAGTCGTCCTACTCGGGCGGCGGCGACGGCAACAACTGCGTGGAGATCGCTCACCTAGGCCCCCACATAGCCATCCGCGACTCCAAATCCCCCACCCGCACCCCCCTCACCTTCCCCGCCACCGCCTTCGCCCCCTTCCTCGACGCCCTCAAGGCGACCCCCGAACGGTAAAGCGCAGGTCAGGCGAGGCGCCCCCCGGGCGCCGCTGTCAGTGGGCTCGCTTACGATGCGCCGCATGTCGCACGCATCCGCCCCCGCGCTCCCGCCTCCCGACTTCGAGGTGGCCTCCGCTCACCCCGAGGCCGCCTGGTTGCGGCAGGCCGCCGCCGCGCGGGACTGGGCGGCGATCCGGAACTACGTCGACGGGCTGCCCGCCGGTACCGACCGCTCCTTCGCCGTGCGGCAGCTCGGCGAGGTGAAGGGTGTGGAGGAGTGGCTGCGGCCCCTCGTCGACGCCCAGCCGCACGACGTCCTCGCGCTCACCGTCCTCGGGGCCCGTGAGGTCAACATCGGCTGGGAGATCCGGACGTCGTACGCCGCCGAGCACGTCAGCCGAGAGCAGTTCGCCGGACTCCACGCCCACCTGCGGCAGGCCGAGCAGCTGCTCATCCGGGCCACCGCCCTCGACCCGGCGTTCGACGCGGCCTGGTGCGAGCGGCTCACCACCGCCATGGGCCTCCAGCTCGGGCAGAACGAGGCCCGCAGGCGGTACGAGCAGCTCGCCAAGCACCACCCGCATCACCTCACCGCCCAGGCCCGGCTCCTCCAGCAGCTCTGCCCCAAGTGGAGCGGCAGCTGGGAGGCCGCCCACGGGTTCGTACGGGAGTGCGCGGACGCCGCCCCTGAGGGCGCGCCCAACGCCGGTCTCGTCGCCGAGGCCCACTTCGAGCACTGGTACGCGCTCAAGGGCGCCGAGCGGGACGCCTACCTGCGGCAACCGCACGTACGGACAGAACTGGCCCAGGCCGCCGACCGGTCCGTCTTCCACCCCGGCTTCCAGCGCGGGTACGGCTGGGTCTCCGTCACCGGCTGCTTCGCCGCGCTGTTCTCCCTCATGGGCGACCTGCCGCGCGCCGCCGCCTGCTTCCGCCTGCTCGGCAACCTCGCCGGCGAATACCCCTGGGACTACTTCGGCAACGCCGCCCAGTCCTACATACGCCACCGCGACGCGGCCCTCGCCCGAGGCTGACCGGCGCTGCCCGCTGCCCGCACCAGAACAGAGAAACCGCCATGAACCCGCAGGCCGACATCCTCCTCACCGACGTCGACGGCATCCCCGCCCTCTTCGCCCACTCCGCCGGCCCGATGCGCGCCGGGCTCGTCTTCCGCGTCGGTGTCGCCGACGAGACGCTCGCCCGTACCGGCGTCACGCATCTCGTCGAGCACCTCGCCCTGCACCGCCAGGGCCTGGCCGCACACGACTACAACGGCACCACCAAGGACGCCTTCACGCACTTCTACACGGAAGGCGACGAAGCCCAGATCCTCGCCTACCTGCAGAGCGTCTGCGCCTCCCTCGCCGACCTGCCCATGGAACGGCTGGCGACCGAGAAGGAGATCCTGCGCACCGAGGAGTCCCGACGGGACCGGCCGCAGCTCCCGCTGTGGCGGTACGGCGCCCAGGGGTACGGCCTCCCCAGTTACCCCGAGTGGGGCGTGCCGCTGCTGGGCCCCGACGACGTACGGCACTGGGCGCAGACCTGGTTCACGCAGGGCAACGCCGTGCTGTGGGTGGCGGGGGAGCGGATCCCGGCCGGGCTGTCGCTGAAGCTGCCCCCGGGCGAGCGGCGCCCCCTGCCCGCCGTCACCTCCGCCCTGCCCTCCACCCCCGCCTACTTCTCCGACGGCAAGGGCGGTGTCCTGCTGGACGCGGTCGTCGCCGACACCGCCGCCGCCCGCGTGTACGCCGGTGTGCTGGAGCGCGCGCTCACCCGCGCCCTGCGCCAGGAGGGCGGCTACTCCTACACCACCGCCGCCGACCACACCTCCCGCCGCGACGGCCACGCCGTGATCGCCGCGTTCGCGGACGCGCTGCCCGACCGGCAGGACGCCGTGCTCGGCGGCTTCGTCGACGTCCTCGCCGCGCTCCAGGCCGGCCGTGTCGACGGCGGCGACCTGGAGACCGTGCGCGGGCGGGCCGAGACGGCGCTCACCGCGCCCGACGCGGCCGTACGACGGCTCGTCGGGGCCGCCGAGGACCTGCTCGCCGGGCGTCCGCCGGTGCCGCTGGAGCAGCAGCGGGCCGAGCTGCGGGCGGTGACGGACCAGCACGTGCACGCCGTGGCCCTGGAAGCGGCCGGTACGGCCCTGCTGCAGGTGCCCGCCGGGCACAGCGCCGACTGGGCCGGTTACACGGCCGCGCCCACGACCTCGCCGTACGCCGTCACCGGACGCCGTTTCACGGCCCGCGACAACAGCGGCTGCGCCCTGGTGCTCGGGGCGGACGGCGTCAGCTTCGTCGGCCGGGAGGCGGACGGCACCGAGTCCGCGGCGACCGTCCTGCACCGCGCCTGCGCGGCGGTCCTGACCTGGCCGGACGGCGGACGGCGACTCATCGGCACGGACGGCCTGGTCGTCGACGTCGAACCCGACCGGTACGGCATCGACGCCACCGCGCTGGCCGCCCTGGACGCCGCCCTGCCCCCGGCAGCGGTCGTCCCACAACCCCCGCGCGAGCGACGCTCCTTCACCCCCGCGCAGCACTCAGCGCACCCGCACGCCACGGCACAAGCCCCCGCCTTCCGCCGCCGCACCACCGGCCAGACGGTGTCCCTGGTCATCTGGGGCATCCTGACCGTCCTGCTGGCCTTCGTGGCCCTGTCGGTCACGGTGGCTCGCAGCGAGTTCGGCACCGGGGAGTGGGTGGTCATGCTCGGCATCCTGTGGGGCATCACGGCCCTGTGCGCCTGGCCCGCGATCCGCATCCTGCGCGACACCCGACGTGGCTGACCGGCCGCCGCCTCCCGCGGCGAGGCGGACCGCCCGGCTCACGCGTGCTGCGCGGGACCGATGAGCCGTTGCCCGACCCGCTCGGCCAGCCACTGGGCGAAGCGGTCCTCGTAACCGTCGCCGTTGTGGCGCCGGACGTGGACGAGCACGAGGTGGGTGTCGGCGGGGGCGTCGAGTTCGCGGGAGTCGCAGTTCAGCAGGAGCGTGACCTCGGCGTGCTTGTCCTCGCCGTACAGGTCACGTTCCGGCGCCGCGGGCCAGGACAGTGACGACCAGCGGATGGCGGCCATGTGACCGCCGACCACCTTGGCGAAGCGGTCCTCGACGGTCCCCACGGGCTGGTCGAGCATCGAGAGCGACAGCGGGAGGTACGGCTGCAAGCCGACCGGGTCGCCGGGAAGCTCACGGGCGGGCACCCCGCCGGTCAGGTCTGGGACGCCGGGCGCTGCGAGGATCGGCGCGTCCAGGTGCCAGCAGGTGAACCACGCCTCCGGCAGCGCGTCACGCAGCCGTATCGCCTCGGCCGCCGTCGGCACCTCGGTCTCCACCGACACCTGGGACCACGGTCGGGCGCCGAACGCCACCAACCGGCGGGCCGCCCGTAGGGCCAGATCCCGGTCCGCCGTCCGGAACACGGGATAGGCGACGTCATTCGACACGGCAGACCCGCGTCCCGCTCACCGACGGCTCAACGGCCGTACGGATACCCGTACGGCTGCCCCGGGTGCGGTGCCGGGGCGACCCCGTACTGCGGCTGGCGTGGGGTCTTCTTGTCGAACTCGGCGAACAGCAGCATGACCGTCGCCGTGAGCAGCGTGAGGATGGCGATCAGGCCCAGGCCCGCCTTGCTGTCGTCGTGGGGGAGGATCTCCGACCAGCTCATCGACACGATCTCGTAGAGCACGAAGGACCCGAACGCGCACCAGTCCGCGGGCCGGTTCCGGCGGATCGCGATGTAGAGGAAGGGGACCCAGATCAGCAGGCCCAGGGACGCCCATACCAGGGCCACCCACGCGAGCCGCTGCCACCAGCCCGCCTCAAGACGCTTTCCCATACGCTCCTCGCCCCCCTCTTCCACGCTCCCCGCGCCGGTACGACCGGCAAGGCTGACAAAGGGGAGCGCGGAAGAAGACTAGGACAGGAACGCGCTGTTCGGGCGCCCGGGGTTACGACGACTTCGGCTTCTGCACCCGGAGCGACTTCACCACGTGCGCCGCGACCTTCTGCCCGGCGGCGGCGCCGTTGTCGGAGCCGGCCGTCGACAGCAGGGTCAGCACGCTCGTGCCGACGCGCGCGGCGATCAGCGTGCTGCCGTTCTCCCAGGCGCTGCTGGTGAGGGTGATCGTGTACGCCTCGTCGCCCAGGCCGGGCGTCTCCTTGCCGGTGACCTTCACCTTGGCGTGCGTGGAGGTGTCGATCCAGGTCGGGCAGGCGGCGACCGCGGCCCGCACGTCCTTCATGACGGCCTGCGCGGTGGTGCCCCGGAAGCCGTCCAGCTCCTGGGTGATCTCCTCGGTCTGGTCGGGCTGCTTCGCGTGGTCCGACTGTGCGAAGGAGACACCGCCCTTGAGGCCGGTGATGTCCAGCCAGTACGTGTTGCCGAACTTGGCGCAGTCCGTCTTGCCGGCGGTCTTCGCGGGCGGCGCGATGAACTCGTCGCCGCTGTCCGCCGTACCGTCCGCGACGGGCGTCACGCCCTTCGGCATGAGGGAGGACGGCGCCAGCGCCTGCTTCAGCTGCGTGCCCGTCAGCACACCGGCGTTGGGGTTCGCGGGCTTGCTGGGCGCGGACGCCTTGCCGTCGGAGCCGGAGGAACCGGAGGAACCGGAGGAGCAGGCCGCCAGGGAGAGGGCCAGCGGGAGGGCGGCGACGGCGAACGCCGCACGGG
This sequence comes from Streptomyces griseosporeus, assembly GCF_014656055.1. Classification (GTDB taxonomy): domain Bacteria; phylum Actinomycetota; class Actinomycetes; order Streptomycetales; family Streptomycetaceae; genus Streptomyces; species Streptomyces griseosporeus. Next base: position 102,666 of record NZ_BNBR01000006.1, on the reverse strand, counting down.
TGGCGGCACGGGACGGGAGACGCATGTGGATCCTTGCGTGGAACGCGATCGGTGAGATCGGCTGTGGGAACTGCGGTGCGGGGGGCCTCGTGAATCTACGGAACGCCCGGCCACGAAGTGATCTCAGCTCGCCCAAAGCTCGGTCAAGGTACCTGGCGGGTTCGGGGATCCTGCAGTGACATGGGGGGTTCCTGTGATCTTCGAGTGGGGTGGGGATGGCCGAGCACCGGCAGTCCAAGAAGCGTCGTTACATCGCCTGGGGCGCGGCGGGAGCCGTCGTCGTCGCCGGAGGCGGCATCGCCGCGCAGCAGTCCATGGCCGCCACCGCCTGGCCCGCGCAGAAGACCTTCACGGGCCGCGCCTTCGACGCCTGCACCGCGCCCTCCACGGCCGCGATGAAGGCCTGGCACACCGGCTTCTACGGCGCCGCCGCCGTCTACATCGGCGGCAAGAACCGCGGCTGCGCGCAGCCCAACCTCACCGCGTCCTGGGTGAAGTCGGTCAACTCCATCGGCTGGAAGCTGATCCCGATCTACGTCGGCGCCCAGCCGCCCTGCCAGACCGGTTCCAACCCGGAGAAGATGACCGCCGCCAACGCCGCCTCCCTCGGCGTCACCGACGCCACGGACGCCGTCGCCAAGGCCTCCGCGCTCGGCATGAAGGCCGGCAGCCCCGTCTACCTCGACATGGAGCCGTACGACATCACCAACAAGGCGTGCAACGACGCCGTGCTGACGTACGTGCGCTCCTTCAGCAAGACCCTGCGCGCCAAGACCTACCGCAGCGGCTACTACGGCTTCAGCAGCTCCAGCGCCAAGGCGATCGCGACCGCCACCAACAAGACGGACCTGCCGGGCAACCTCTGGTACGCGCTGTGGGACAAGCAGAACACCACCACTGCCGACTGGCCGTGGGGGTCGACGCAGTACACCGACCACAGCCGGGGCCATCAGTACATGGTCAACAGCAAGGAGTCGCGGGGCGGCTACACGATCACCGTGGACCGTGACGCCTGGGACGCTCCGGTCGCGATCGTCGGCTGACCCTCCCCGCGACGGCGGCGCGCGGCGGTGCCGCAACCCGTGGTGAATCGTTGGTCGAATGGGTTGGCCTCAGCTCGTCCCCTGCCTACCATCGATCACCGCAAGACTTTGTGCACCGCCGCACAATCTCCTCGGGAGGTTTCCTTGCACCGCCGCCGTCGCACCGCGCTCCTGCTCACCGCCGCGATCGCCGCGGCGCCTCTCCTGACCGCCTGCGGAAACGACGCGCACCCCGGTGCGGCAGCCGTCGTCGGCGACCAGCGGATCACCGTCGCGCAGCTGGAGAGCCGGGTGAACGAGGTCCGCGCGGCGCAGCGCGAGGCCGTGCCGGACCAGGCGCAGTACGCGCGGGTCGTCGCCGGTACGGCCGGGCTCACCCGGGACACGCTGCACGGCATGGTGCTCGACCGGGTCCTGCACCGGGCCGCCGAGGACGCGGGCGTGACCGTGACCCGGCGGGACGTGCAGGAGCTGCGGGCCCAGCTGGAGGGGCAGGTCGGCGGCGCGAAGGCGCTGGAGACGGCCTGGCTGCAGCAGTACGGCGTGCCGCCGCAGCGGCTGGAGGACAACCTGCGGCTGCAGGCCGAGGCGCAGAAGCTGGCCGCGGCGCTGGGCACCCGGACCGACCAGCCGGCCTTCTGGGCGGCGCTGTCCAAGGCCTCCAAGGAACTGGGCGTCGAGCTGAACCCGCGCTACGGCAGCTGGGACGCGCAGAAGGTGGGGCGGGTGAACGGGAAGACGCCGTGGGTACGTGAGGTGACCGGCGGCGGGCAGCAGGCGTAACGGTACGGCGGTCTCGTCGGCGCCCGGCGCGGGTGCCGGCCGGGGGTGGGTCGCGCGGCCCGGCGCTACGGGGTGCCTCCCCCAAGCTCTTCGAGCAGGGGGTACCCCCAGCGCCCACCCTCCCCCAAGCTCTCGGCTTCGCTCGAGCAGGGGGGACCCCCATCGCCCCAGCGGCACGACTGCCCGCAGCTAGGCCGCCGTAGCCCCAGCGGCACGACCCCCCGCAGCCCGGCGGATTACAGTTCCCACCGTGAACGCAACCCGCCCCGATGACCCCGGCCGCATCGTCCTCCTCACCACCAGCCACCGCGTAGCCCCCGGTCTGCTGTCCTGGGACGCCTGGCAGGTGCTGCACGCCGCCGACCAGGTGCTGTGTGCCGACGGGGCGCATCCGCAGGTGCCGTATCTGAGGGAGGCGGGGATCACCGTCGAGGAGGCGTCCCCGACCGCCGAGGAGGTCGTCGGCGCCTGTGCAGGCGGGCGGACCGTCGTCGTCGTGGCGACCGGCGAGGGGGAGCCCGCGCTCACCGACGGGCTGGCCCGGCTCGCCGGGTCGGGACGCGTGGCGATGCCCGCGCTGGAGCTGCTGCCTGGGTCGTACGACCTGCCCGGCGCCCGGCTGCTCGACCTCGTGCAGGTCATGGACCGGATCCGCGCCGAGTGCCCCTGGTCCTCCCGGCAGACCCACGAGGGCCTGGCGAAGTACGCCATGGAGGAGGCGTACGAGCTGGTCGAGGCCATCGAGGACGGCGACCGCGACGAGCTGCGCGAGGAGCTGGGGGACGTGCTCCTGCAGGTCGTCTTCCACGCGCGGATCGCCGAGGAGGACGCCGAGGAGCCGTTCTCCATCGACGACGTCGCCGGCGGCATCGTCGCCAAGCTCATCCACCGCCACCCCCATGTCTTCGGGGACGCCACCGCCACGACCCCCGAGGAGGTCAAGGCGCACTGGCTGCGCACCAAGGCGCAGGAGAAGCGGCGTACGTCCGTCACCGAGGGCGTCCCCCTGCACCAGCCGGCGCTCTCCCTCGCCGCCAAGCTGGTCTCCCGCGCCCGGACGGCCGGACTCTCCGTGCCGCTGCCCGAGGGCGCCGGCCTCGGCTACGAGCTGCTGGCCCTCGCCGCCCGCGCCGAGGCGGACGGCGTCGACCCCGAGGCCGCCCTGCGCGCAGCCGCCCGCGCCTACCGGGACGCCGTCCGCGCCGCCGAGGGTCACCCCGCGGAACCGGCCACGGACCGCCACCGCGACGCCGAGGCCCACCCGGACGCCTCCGCCGACGACGACCACCACGACGCCGAGGCCCACCCGGGGCCGGATACCGTCGAGGAGTGACCGACCAGCACCACCACCCCCTGCCCGAGGACGCGCCCGAACTCTTCACCTGGGAGTTCGCCGCGAACCCTTACCCCGCCTACGCCTGGCTGCGCGAGCACGCGCCCGTGCACCGCACCCGGCTGCCCAGCGGGGTGGAGGCCTGGCTGGTCACCCGGTACGCCGACGCCCGGCAGGCCCTCGCCGACCAGCGGCTCAGCAAGAACCCGGCGCACCACGCCGAGCCCGCGCACGCCAAGGGCAAGACGGGCATCCCCGGTGAGCGCAAGGCCGAGCTGATGACCCATCTGCTGAACATCGACCCGCCGGACCACACCCGGCTGCGGCGGCTGGTCAGCAAGGCGTTCACCCCGCGCCGGGTCGCCGAGTTCGCGCCGCGTGTGCAGGAGCTGACGGACCGGCTCATCGACGGGTTCGCCGGGCGCGGCTCGGCCGACCTCATCCACGAGTTCGCGTTCCCGCTCCCCATCTACGCGATCTGCGACCTGCTCGGCGTCCCGCGCGAGGACCAGGACGACTTCCGGGACTGGGCGGGCATGATGATCCGTCACGGAGGCGGCCCGCGCGGCGGGGTGGCGCGGTCGGTGAAGAAGATGCGCGGCTATCTCGCCGAGCTCATCCACCGCAAGCGCGCGGCCCTGCCCGCCGAACCCGCCCCGGGCGAGGACCTCATCTCCGGTCTCATCCGGGCCTCCGACCACGGCGAGCACCTCACGGAGAACGAGGCCGCCGCGATGGCCTTCATCCTTCTGTTCGCCGGCTTCGAGACCACCGTGAATCTGATCGGTAATGGGACATATGCCCTGCTCACGCACCCCGAGCAGCGGCAGTCGCTCCAGCGGTCGCTGGCCGCCGGGGAGACGGGGCTGCTGGAGACCGGCGTGGAGGAACTCCTGCGCTACGACGGCCCGGTGGAGCTGGCCACCTGGCGGTTCGCCACCCGGCCCCTCGCCATCGGCGGGCAGGACATCGCACCCGGCGACCCCGTCCTCGTCGTCCTCGCCGCCGCCGACCGGGACCCGGAGCGGTTCGCCGAGCCCGACACCCTCGACCTCGCCCGGCGTGACAACCAGCACCTCGGCTACGGCCACGGCATCCACTACTGCCTCGGCGCCCCGCTCGCCCGCCTGGAGGGCCAGACCGCGCTCGCCACCCTGCTGACCCGGCTGCCCGACCTGCGCCTCGGCGCCGACCCGGCCGACCTGCGCTGGCGCGGCGGGCTCATCATGCGCGGACTGCGCACCCTGCCCGTCGAGTTCACCCCGGCGCCCTGACAAGGAACCGTCGCGACGGCAAAGGTGACACCCCTTCACCTCTGTGATCTTCACGTGATCCTCGCGGCATGAACTTGTGACAAGTGATCGTGTGCCTATACGTTCACTCGTCAGCGCGGCGCCCCGGCCCACCGCCAACGCCGTGCGGTCCGTGTTGTCTCGGGAAAGGTCCCCGCATGCTCTCCGGGAACGGTCGTCACCGTCGCCCCCGTCAGGCCCCGGCCTTCGTCGTCGCGGCCGGAGTGACCGGTTCCGCCATCGCCATCCCGCTCCTCGGCGCCAGTGGCGCCAGCGCGGCCGACGGCACCGTGTGGAACAAGGTGGCGGAGTGCGAGACCGGCGGCTCCTGGAGCCAGAACACCGGTGACGGGTTCTACGGCGGTCTGCACCTGACCCTGGAGGACTGGGAGAAGTACGGCGGCACGGAGTACGCCGAGCGGCCCGACCTGGCCAGCCGCTCCCAGCAGATAGCCGTCGCCGAGAAGGTCCTCGCCGACCAGGGCGTCGGTGCCTGGCCGGCCTGCGGGCTGCTGTCCGGGCTCACACAGCAGTCCGGCGCGGCCGACGTGGACACCGGTGTGACCGACGGCGCGTCAACCGGTACGGCCGGTTCGTCCGATTCCTCCGCCTCGCCCGAGAGTTCCGCCTCGTCCGATCCCGCCGACTCCGCCGAGCCGTCCGGTTCCACCGCCGGCTCCGGAACCGCCGCCTCCCCGGACGCCTCCGCGCCTTCCCGGGGCGCCTCCGAGGGCTCCTCCGAAGCCTCCCCGAGCGCTTCCGGCGGCAAGGGCTCCACCACCGGCTCCGCCGCGACCCCCGGGGCGACCACGACGCCGGACGCCGGCGCACAGGAACCCGACAGCTCGCCCACAGTCGACCCGAAGTACGACGAGTCGGACAACTCGGGCCAGCCCGTCGGCTCTTCGGGCCTCGTCGACACGGGCGCCCTCGGCCTCGACGAGCAGGGCACCGGACGTCATCGCGGCACCAGCGCCGAGGAGGACACCTCCGGCGCCGCCGCCGCGACCACCGGCCGGCACGCCGCGCCCGCCGACGGAGCCGGGGCGGGGTCGTACACCGTCCGCGTCGGCGACAGCCTCGCCTCCATCGCCGACTCCCTTGACGTCGACGGCGGATGGCACCGCCTCTACGACGAGAACAAGGACGCCATCGGCGCCGACCCGAGCCACATCGTGCCCGGTCAGACCCTGCGTGTCGGTGGCTAAAGGGGCGTAAACGGGCGGGAGTTGACGCCCTGTTTCGTGGCTAATGTCCGGTTTGGCGAAAGTGTGGGATGAGTCTCAGAGGCCCTGATCGTCTTTGAAATTCGCCCGATCGCGTGTCTACGGTCGTGACCGCTCGCCATCGCGGGCCCCGGCCGCCGCAACGCCGAATCCTGCCAGCGGCAGCACGGGAACAGTCGTCGCTTCGAGCGCCGTAGGCAGGAGCGGGGGACCCAAGGTAAGCGCCGCGCCGGTCAGTTGGCCGGGGCGGCTAGGGGTGAAGCCGTGGACGTCACGGGGTGAAAGCCTCGTAACGGACACGGCCGGGCAACTCAACCGGCCCGAACCCGACAGCTCACCTCGCAGGCGTCGGTGAGGGGATCGATCCATGCTGTTTTCCGGCAAGGGCAAGCACCGTCGTCCGTCCAAGGCCACCCGCGCCATCGCGCTCGCCGGTGTCACCGGCGCCGCCGTCGCCGCCCCGCTGATGGCGGCCGGCAACGCCTCCGCCGCCACCGCCTCCGAGTGGGACGCCGTCGCCCAGTGCGAGTCCGGCGGCAACTGGTCCATCAACACCGGCAACGGCTACTACGGCGGCCTGCAGTTCTCCGCCTCCACCTGGGCCGCGTACGGCGGCACGGCGTACGCCTCCACCGCCGACCAGGCCTCCAAGGCGCAGCAGATCGAGATCGCCGAGAAGGTCCTCGCCTCCCAGGGCAAGGGCGCCTGGCCGGTCTGCGGCACGGGCCTGTCGAGCACCCCGTACAACGGCGGCGGCGCCGGCTCCTCCAGCAGCAGCCAGGGCACCACCACCGAGCGCTCCACCGAGCAGAGCGCCTCGCGCACCGCCGAGCGTCCGGCCCAGCAGCAGGCCCCGAAGACGCAGAAGAGCCAGAAGACCGTCACCACCCCGACCGGCAAGAAGGTCAAGAAGGGCGACGGCGAGTACAAGGTCGTCAAGGGCGACACCCTCTCCACCATCGCTGAGAAGCACCACGTCTCCGGCGGCTGGAAGAAGCTCTTCGACCTCAACAAGGACATCGTCGAGGACGCCGACCTCATCTACCCGGGCCAGCAGCTGCACCTGAAGTAAGCGGCCCCCCCCGCATGACTCCCCGTCCCGGTGCGTGTTCCCCCGTACGCACCGGGGCGGGGTTTTTCCGTGTCCGCTCCCTGGAATTCGCCCGGCCGCTTTGTTCCGGTCGTAAACAATAGGTACCGTCTTGCCCAGTCCACGGGACGGTCGGTCGGTGGCCGACGGCCCGAGGACGGTTAGGCTCTAGTCGCGCGGCAGACCAGCCTCGCGCATTCAGCGTCACATCCAAGAAGGAGATGCTCGTGCCGTCCATCGACGTCGTCGTAGCCCGGGAAATCCTGGACTCCCGAGGCAACCCCACGGTCGAGGTCGAGGTCGGCCTCGACGACGGCAGCACGGGTCGTGCCGCCGTCCCGTCCGGCGCCTCCACCGGCGCCTTCGAGGCCATCGAGCTCCGCGACGGCGACTCGAACCGCTACCTCGGCAAGGGTGTGGAGAAGGCCGTCCTCGCGGTCATCGAGCAGATCGGTCCGGAGCTGGTCGGCTACGACGCCACCGAGCAGCGCCTGATCGACCAGGCCATGTTCGACCTGGACGCCACCGACAACAAGGGCTCCCTCGGCGCCAACGCCATCCTCGGTGTCTCGCTCGCCGTCGCGCACGCCGCGGCCGAGGCCAGCGACCTGCCGCTGTTCCGCTACCTGGGCGGCCCCAACGCGCACCTGCTGCCGGTGCCGATGATGAACATCCTGAACGGCGGCTCGCACGCCGACTCCAACGTGGACATCCAGGAGTTCATGATCGCCCCGATCGGCGCGGAGTCCTTCTCCGAGGCCCTGCGCTGGGGTGCCGAGGTCTACCACACCCTGAAGAAGGTCCTGAAGAGCAAGGGCCTGTCCACCGGCCTCGGCGACGAGGGCGGCTTCGCCCCGAACCTCGGCTCCAACCGCGAGGCCCTGGACCTCATCCTGGAGGCCATCAAGGAGGCCGGCTACACCCCCGGCGAGCAGATCGCGCTCGCCCTGGACGTGGCCGCGTCCGAGTTCTACAAGGACGGCTCCTACCTCTTCGAGGGCAAGAGCCGCTCCGCCCAGGAGATGACCGAGTACTACGCCGAGCTGGTCGCGGCGTACCCGCTGGTCTCCATCGAGGACCCGCTGTTCGAGGACGACTGGGAGGGCTGGAAGACCATCACCGCCCAGCTCGGTGACAAGGTCCAGCTCGTCGGCGACGACCTGTTCGTCACCAACCCGGAGCGCCTGGCCAAGGGCATCGAGGAGGGCGCCGCCAACGCCCTGCTGGTCAAGGTCAACCAGATCGGCTCGCTGACCGAGACCTTCGACGCCGTCGAGCTGGCCCAGCGCAACGGCTACAAGTGCATGATGTCCCACCGCTCCGGCGAGACCGAGGACGTCACCATCGCCGACCTGGCCGTCGCCACCAACTGCGGCCAGATCAAGACCGGCGCCCCGGCCCGCTCCGAGCGCGTCGCCAAGTACAACCAGCTGCTGCGCATCGAGGAGATCCTCGACGACGCCGCGGTGTACGCCGGCCGCAGCGCCTTCCCGCGCTTCAAGGGCTGAGCACCGCCCTTGTAGTGCGCTCGTAGGCAGCGTCGTACGTACGTCCCCGTACCCGGTCCCGTACCGTGTGCGGGGACGTACGCGCGTGTGAACGGGAGGCTGGACATGGCGGTGAAGGACCGGGACCGTTTCTCCACCGCGACCAGGATCCGGTTGCTGGGCGAGCAGACGGCCGCCCGGGTCTACCGCTCGCAGACCCGCCGCCAGGCCCGCCGCTCCCGCCTCACCGGCCGCGCGGCGCTGCTCGCGCTGGTGCTGTGCTCGCTGATCGTGGCCCTCGCCTACCCGATAAGGCAGTACGTCTCCCAGCGCGCCGAGATCGCCGACCTGCAGCGGCAGAAGCAGCAGGCGAAGGAACGCGTCGAACAGCTGCGCGACCTCAAGGCGCGCTGGCAGGACGACGCCTACGCCGAGCAGCAGATCCGGCAGCGGCTGCACTATGTGATGCCGGGCGAGACGGGTTACGTCGTCATCGACCCGGCCGCGGACCGGCAGGAGCACACCGACCTCGGGGCGGCCGACCGGCCCTGGTACTCCAACGTCTGGGACGGGGTGGACAAGGCGGACGCCTCCGACCGCTGACCCCCCGCCGCACGACCACCGAACGACCGATAGAAAGACAGGCATGGACACGCCCCCGCCGACCACCCCGCGCACCGAGCCCACCGACGCGGACGTCGAGGCCTTCAAGCAGCAGCTCGGGCGTCCGCCGCGCGGGCTGCGCGCCATCGCCCACCGCTGCCCCTGCGGGCAGCCGGACGTCGTCGAGACCGCGCCCCGGCTCCCCGACGGCACGCCCTTCCCGACGCTGTACTACCTGACGTGCCCGCGCGCGAACTCCGCGATCGGCACGCTGGAGGCCGAGGGCGTGATGAAGGAGATGACCGAGCGGCTGGGGCGTGACCCGGAGCTGGCCGCCGCCTACCGCGCGGCCCACGAGGACTACATCCGGCGCCGCGACGAGATCGAGGAGCTGAGGAACTTCCCCAGCGCGGGCGGCATGCCCGACCGGGTGAAGTGCCTGCACGTCCTGGTCGCCCACTCGCTGGCCGCCGGGCCGGGCGTGAACCCGCTCGGCGACGAGGCGATCGCGATGCTGCCGGAGTGGTGGCGCAAGGGACCGTGCGTGACCCTGCCCGAGACGTCCGAGTCGTCCGAGGAGGCCGGCCAGTGACCCGGGTCGCCGCCATCGACTGCGGTACGAACTCCATCCGCCTGCTGGTCGCCGACTGCGATCCGGCCACCGGCGAACTGACCGACCTGGACCGCCGGATGACGATCGTGCGGCTCGGGCAGGGCGTGGACCGGACCGGGCGGCTCGCGCCCGAGGCGCTGGAGCGGACCTTCGCCGCGTGCCGCGAGTACGCCGAGGTCATCAAGGCGCACGGCGCCGAGCGGCTGCGCTTCGTCGCCACCTCGGCCTCCCGGGACGCCGAGAACCGGGACGAGTTCGTGCGCGGGGTGCTGGACATCCTCGGCGTCGAGCCCGAGGTCATCACCGGCGACCAGGAGGCGGAGTTCTCCTTCACCGGCGCGACGAAGGAGCTGACCGGCCGCGACCACCTGGAGCGGCCCTTCCTGGTGGTGGACATCGGCGGCGGCTCGACCGAGTTCGTCGTCGGCGAGGAGCACGTGCGCGCCGCCCGGTCCGTGGACGTCGGCTGCGTGCGGATGACCGAGCGCCACCTGGTGGTCGACGGGAAGGTCACCGACCCGCCCACCGAGGAGCAGATCGCCGCGATGCGCGCCGACATCGAGGCCGCGCTCGACCTGGCCGAGCGGACGGTGCCGCTGCGTGAGGCGCGCACGCTGGTCGGGCTGGCCGGCTCGGTGACGACGGTGTCGGCGATCGCCCAGGAGCTGCCCGAGTACGACTCCACCCGCATCCACCACTCCCGCGTCTCCCGTGCCAAGGTCCAGGAGATCACCGACTGGCTGCTGCGCTCCACCCACGCCGAGCGCGCGGCGATTCCCTCGATGCACCCGGGCCGCGTCGACGTGATCGGGGCGGGTGCACTGGTCCTCCTGTCGATCATGGAGCGCACGGGCGCGGAGGAGGTCGTGGTGAGCGAGCACGACATTCTGGACGGCATCGCCTGGTCTGTGGCCTGAGTGCACTGCTGAAAAGAAAGTGACTGGTGTTGCTCATGAGTCGTTTCGTCCCTTTTGTGGTGGTGAACCCGGAGAGGGAGTCACCCCACGAGAGGGATGAGGCGAACCATGATCAACAGAGAACAGATCCCGGCCGTCCTGGACCACCCGGTTCTCGACGAGGGCGGCAAGAAGATCGGTGAGGCCAAGCACGTCTTCCTGGACGACGTGACCGGGGCCCCGGAGTGGGTGTCCGTGAAGACCGGCATGTTCGGCACCAGCGAGACCTTCGTACCCATCCGTGAGGCCCGGGTCGTCGACGGTCACACCGAGGTCCCGTACTCCAAGAGCAAGGTCAAGGACGCGCCGCACGTCGACGTCGACGGTGGCGGTCACCTCTCGGAAGAGGAGGAGCACCGGCTCTACGAGTACTACGGCATGGACTGGGACGCCTCCTGGTCCCGTGCCAACCAGCCCGGCGAGGGCGGCTGGGCCCACGGGGGCGGCCAGGGCGCGGCGGGCGCCGCGGGTGCCGCGGGTGCCGCCGGCATGGCAGGTGCGGCGGGCGGCACTGAGACCGCCGGGACCGCCGGAACCGCAGGGACCGCCGGGGCCGCGGGCATGGCCGGAGCGGCCGGGGCCGAGGCGCCGGGGCGGCGGGACGACGCCATGACGCGCTCCGAGGAGCGCATGCACGTCGGCGTCGAGCGCCGCGAGACGGGCCGCGTGCGGCTGCGCAAGTACGTCGTCACCGAGGACGAGGAGCGCACCGTCCCGCTGCGGCACGAGGAGGTCCGCGTCGAGCGCGAGCCCATCACCGACGAGAACCGCGACGCCGCGCTCTCCGGCCCGGAGATCAGCGAGGCCGAGCACGAGGTCGTGCTGCACGAGGAGCGGCCGGTCGTCCAGACCGAGGCCGTCCCGGTGGAGCGGGTGCGCCTGACCGCCGAGGAGCACACCGAGCAGGAGACCGTCCGCGGACAGGTGCGCAAGGAGCGCATCGAGAGCAGCGCCGAGGAGGCGCGCGAGGACCGCGACGGCATGGGTCCCGAGCGCCCGTAGGGGTGCGATCCCCGCTGGTCAGCGGCGACTGTTGAGCGAGTTCGGCCACGGGTGAGCGGGGCTGACGGGCTGTCCGGTGACGCGCTGTCGGGAAAGTTCGTGAAGTTCTTCACAAGGAATTCCCTCCCAGTGACCCCCCGGACGCCTTCGGATCCGCCCTTCGAGTGCCGAACTCGCCTTTGAACATGTTCAGAAGAGGGGGAAGGGGTGCCTTCGGATCGCGTGCCCGACGCCCTGTTGCGGACCCCTCACGACGCCCTCCCGAGCCCAGAGAGGCAGCTCACGCGGCATTGACAACGGGGCGAAGCGGATCACGGTTCCCGTCGCGGATCATGATCTATGTCACGCGGGCCGCGGAGTGTAGCACAGGGTCTGTGCATGCTTGTGAAGGGGCGCACGAGCGACCCCCCTGGGGCGGGTGGATACTCGATGGCATGAGCACCACGGAGCGTCCCAGGATCCTCGTAGTAGGCGGTGGGTACGTAGGCCTGTACGCAGCTCGGCGCATTCTCAAGAAGATGCGCTACGGCGAGGCGACCGTCACGGTCGTCGACCCCCGGTCGTACATGACCTACCAGCCCTTCCTCCCCGAAACCGCCGCCGGCAGCATCTCCCCGCGTCACGTCGTCGTCCCGCTGCGGCGCGTGCTCCCCAAGGCGGAGGTCCTCACCGGCCGGGTCACCACCATCGACCAGGACCGCAAGGTCGCCACGATCGCCCCGCTGGTGGGCGAGGCGTACGAGCTGCCCTTCGACTACCTGGTCATCGCGCTCGGCGCGGTCTCCCGCACCTTCCCGATCCCCGGCCTCGCCGAGCAGGGCATCGGCATGAAGGGCATCGAGGAGGCCATCGGCCTGCGCAACCACGTCCTCGAGCAGCTCGACAAGGCCGACTCCACCACCGACGAGGAGATCCGCCGCAAGGCGCTCACCTTCGTCTTCATCGGCGGCGGCTTCGCCGGCGCGGAGACCATCGGTGAGGTCGAGGACATGGCCCGGGACGCGGCCAAGTACTACAAGAACGTGTCCCGCGAGGACATGCGCTTCATCCTCGTCGACGCCGCCGACAAGATCCTCCCCGAGGTGGGCCCCAAGCTCGGCCAGTACGGCAAGGAGCACCTGGAGTCCCGCGGTGTCGAGGTCTACCTGTCCACCTCCATGGACTCCTGCATCGACGGCCACGTGGTGCTGAAGAACGGCCTGGAGGTCGACTCCAACACCATCGTCTGGACCGCCGGCGTCAAGCCGAACCCGGTGCTGGCCCGCTACGGCCTGCCGCTGGGCCCGCGCGGCCACGTCGACTGCGCGCCCACGCTGCAGGTGCAGGGCACCGACTACATCTGGGCCGCCGGCGACAACGCCCAGGTCCCGGACCTCGTCGGCCGCAAGGCCGGCAACGAGAACGCCTGGTGCCCGCCCAACGCCCAGCACGCGCTGCGTCAGGCCAAGGTGCTCGGTGACAACGTCCTCTCCGGCATGCGGGGCTTCCCGCAGAAGGAGTACAGCCACGCCAACAAGGGCGCGGTCGCGGGCCTCGGCCTGCACAAGGGCGTCGCGATGATCGTCATGGGCAAGATGAAGATCAAGCTCAAGGGACGTCTCGCCTGGTACATGCACCGCGGCTACCACGGCCTCGCGATGCCGACCTGGAACCGCAAGATCCGGGTCTTCGCCGACTGGACGCTCGGCATGTTCCTCAAGCGTGAGGTCGTCGCCCTCGGCGCCCTGGAGTCCCCGCGCGAGGAGTTCTACGAGGCCGCCAAGCCGGCCCCGGCGCCCGCGGCCCCCGCCGCGAAGACCGAGGAGAAGGCCAAGGCCTCCTGACCCTGCGGTCAACCCAGCACAGCCCGAAGGGGCCGCCTGCCATCCGTGGTGCGGGCGGCCCCTTCGGCGTACGGCGCTACTCGCCGCGCAACTGGACCGGCGCCCGCTGCTCCGGGACCTCCGGATCGCCCTGGGCGTCGAGCGCGGTGCCCTCGGGGTAGCGGGCGCAGTCCGCGTAGGCGCCGACCTGGAGGCGGCCGCCGGGGTACTCCTCGACGGAGACCTTGTCGTCGGAGCCGGGCGGCTCCAGCTCCAGGTGGAGCCGCTGCGGGGTGTCGTCGAAGTCGGTCACCTCCCAGCCCTGCGCCGCCAGCTCCCCGCGCGCCCGCCGCAGCGCGGCCACCGCCCGGGCGTGGGACACGCCCTTCACCGCCCACTCGTCGGACACCCGGACCACACCCGGCTCGCTCGGCGGGGAGTCGCTGAGCTGGTCCGCGAGGTCCCGGGAGTAGCAGTTCCAGCCCTCGGCCTCCAGACCACCGCCCGGCCACGCGTCGTCCAGTGCGGCGCCGGTCAGGCCCAGCGCGTCGTACGCGGTCTGCGTGTACCCGTCCAGCCGCGTCGCCGTCGCCACCGGGTCCGCGAGCGGATACCCCTCGCTCCCGCACCCCGCCGTTCCCAGCAGGGCCAGCGTCGCGGCCAGCAGGCCGAAGTGTCGCTTGGTCATGCCCGCATCCTGCGGTGCGGGCCGCCCGCCGGGCATGAGCGGTCGTACTCACTTCCGCCCCGCACCGTGCCCAGACCGAGCAGTCGGCTGAGTACGAGCGCCCAGGTTGCGGCGGTGCCGGCGCGGCGAGGTCAGACAGGTGATCTCTCGGGGCGGGCCCGTAGCGCGGGGGGCCCGGGTGGTACAGGGACCACGTGACCACCCCACCGCCCCCGCCGTCCGGCCCGCCTGGCCCGCCCCGCGGCCCCCTGTCCGGGCCGCCGCCCGCCCAGCCTCCTCCCGAACCTCCCGCCCAGCCCCCGCCCGGACCTCCCGCCCGGCCCCCGGCCCAGCCTCCCGCCCAGCCCCCGGCCGAACCACCGGCCCGGCCACCGGCCGAGCCGCCCCCGCGGAGGCGGCGCCGGCCCCCTTGGTGGCGTCGCGGCTCCGTGCTCGTCGGCGTCGCCGCGGTGGTGGCGGTGGCCGCCGCGGCGGCCGTGGCCGTGGTCGTGCTGCGGGGGCGCGGTGACGACGGCCTCGCCGGTGTCGACACCCCGGCGGAGGCCCAGAAACTCGCCTCCCGGGTGGCGCTGAAACCGACCGACTGGGGAGCCGGCTTCTGGCCGGGCTCGCCCTACGAGACCGGCGGGCAGCCCCTGAGGGTGGTCGACGACGACTGCGGGCTCGTCCCCGGGCCCGGCGACGACGTGCTGGCCACGCTGGAGCGAAACTCCGACCGGGAGAACAACGGTGCCGGCACCGGCGGGTCGGTGACCGCCCAGTCGGTGGTCGTGGTCCTGAAGAGCACCCGTTCCGCCGAGGCCGCCCTCGCCCGGACGCAGTCGGACACGCAGCGCTGCCGGACGGTGTACTCGGGCAAGCAGCAGTGGCAGGACGTGCACGAGGTCGAGATGGCGACACCCGAGGGGTTCGACGAGGTGGCGGTCGAGGAGGGCCGCCTGGCCGTCGACGCGACCGGCCGGTCGGTGGACCAGCCCTACACCCAGGCCACCGGCCGCAAGGGCAGGCTCGTGCTGCGGGCCTACGTCATCGGCAGCCCCCAGGAGAACCGCAGCGCCGCGGTCGAGGCCCTCTCCGAGATGCTGAACCGCGTCTGAGAGAAGGCCCGGACCGCGCTGCGGTCAGAACGGCTCGGCGCTGCCGCCGTCGGCCGTCGGGCCGCCGTCGCTGTTCTGCAACTGCATGCTGCCGAGGAACTGCATGTAAGCCTCGGTCATGGCGTCCACCTTGTCCTGGGGGCCGACGGTCTCCAGCTGGATCATGAACTGGCCGGCGGCGATGAAGCGGACGTAGCCCACGTTCCCGTCCTCGCCGGCGAGCTGGGCGTCGAGGGCGGGGAGGCCCTCGACCGTGCTCTCCTCGCTGGCGGTGGTGGTCACGTTGGTCGAGGCCTTCTGCGACGCGTCCTTGAGGTAGCTGTCCAGCATGGGCCGCAGGTCGTCGGCGCCGGCCGCGCCGTCGTACACGGTCAGGGCGAGCACCCCGTAGTCGGTCTGCGCGAAGTAGGCACGGCCGTCGACACCGTCCGTGGCCCGGGTGAACTGGACGGTCTCGGGCTTGCCGGGCAGCTGCACCGAGACGCCGCTGGGTTTGTCCGTGGTCACCTGCCACTGCCCGGCCTCCGTGCGGAGGCCGTTCGCCTGGACGGCCACCGCGGAGGGTGGCGCCCCGGTGGCCGCGAGGGCGGTGCCGGGCAGCAGGGCACCTCCGGTGATCACGGCGGCCGAGGCGGCGAGCAGGGACAGGCGGCGGAGCGTGGAGCGACGGGTCATGGCGATGCACATCCAAAGGTCTTAGGGGGTGTGGATGGCATCCATTAGCGCCCGGCGCCCCGGGGCCGGTCACGTCCCGGCTTGTCGTGGCAGGGGAACTCGGGACTTGACAGCCCGCCCGGTACGGCGCCCGCCCCGCCCGCAGGGTCAGCGCTCAGTCCGGGCCGCTCCAGTCGAAGGGGAAGTGCTTGCTCGACTTGCCCGAGCGGTCCCAGGCGAAGCCGAAGGCGTCGGCGCGGTCGGTGGTGGCCCGGCCCCAAGTGGCGACCTGGCCCGGCCCGACCTCGGCACCCGGCGCGTTGGACACCTGGACGCGGGCGCCCTCCGCGGTCGTCGGCCCGGTCAGCGCCTCGACGACCGCCGTGACCCGGCCGGGCACCTCGGCCCGCCAGCTCGCGAGGTCGTCGTCGACCTCCACGGTGATCGGCGCGAAGTCCATGCCCTGCATCTCGCCGTGGAACATCTCCACGAACTCCTGCGGCCAGCCGCCCGCCTGCCCGCCGAAGATCGCCCCGAGCGCGCCGCGCTGCTCGTCGTCCGCGCGCTCGTCCATGAAGATCGCGGCCTTGGGGTCGCTGTGGGTGTTCGTCCAGACGTTCCCGGTGAAGGAGGCGACCATCACCACGTTGAGACCGTCGAGCCGTACGTCGCCGAAGCTGCCCTGCCGGATGTGCCAGACCAGCACGCCGTCGCAGTCACCGGTGGTCGGTGCCTGCGCGAACGTGCAAGGGCAGGGGATCGGGCACTTGCACACGTCGAACCAGTCGCCCGTCAGCCGCCAGCGTGGCGGGCCGTTGCTGCTCTGCTCTGTCATGGCGCACCTTCCGGAATGCGAGGCGGCCCCTCCACCAGCTTGCGCCTCGCCCGCCGCACGGCACAACGGCCCGGTCGCCCGACGCCGACCGAGGGTTTGCCGAGACGTAACGCGCGTGGGGGACTGTGGCGGGGCGGGCCAGGTGTTTACGTGGAGACGGACATCCGGGAACGCTGTCACGGAGGTGTGCGCCATGGCTGACGCCGCGCTGCGGCTGAAGAGCCTCATCGAGCAGGTGCTGGGAGCCCCGCTCCCGGTGCGGATCCGCGCCTGGGACGGCTCGCAGGCGGGACCGCCCGACGCGCCGGTCATGGTGGTGCACCACCGCCGCGCCCTGCGCCGCCTGCTGTTCAAGCCGGGCGAACTGGGCCTGGCCCGCGCCTGGGTGGCCGGTGAGCTGGACGTCGAGGGTGACCTGTACACCGCCCTCGACCTGCTCGCGGGGCTGGTCTGGGAGCGCGGCGAGGACGCCCGTACGCTCGGCGAGGCGCTGCGCGACCCGGAGGTGCGGGCCGCCGTGCGGGGGCTGGTACGGCTCGCCGGGCCGCCGCTGCCGCCCGCCCCGCCGGAGGAGGAGATGCGCCGGCGCCGCGGCCACCTGCACACCCGCCGTACCGACAAGCGGGCCATCAGCCACCACTACGACGTCGGCAACGACTTCTACGAGATCGTCCTCGGGCCGTCGATGGTCTACTCGTGCGCCTACTGGCCCGACCCCGACGCCACCCTGGAGACCGCGCAGAGAGACAAGCTCGAACTCGTCTGCCGCAAGCTGGCCCTGACGCCGGGTCAGCGCTTGCTCGACGTGGGTTGCGGCTGGGGTTCCATGGCCGTCCACGCCGCCCGCGAGCACGGCGTCAGCGTCGTCGGCATCACCCTCTCCCAGGAGCAGGCCGCCTACGCCCGCAAGCGCGCCGCCGACGAGGGCCTCACCGACCGGATCGAGATCCGGGTCCAGGACTACCGGGACGTGCGCGACGGCCCCTACGACGCCATCTCCTCCATCGGCATGGCCGAGCACGTCGGCGCCGACCGGTACCTGGAGTACGCGCAGAACCTGTACGGCCTCCTCGCCCCGGGCGGACGGCTCCTCAACCACCAGATCGCGCGCCGCCCGCAGCGCGACGAATCCGCCTATGACGTCGACGCGTTCATCGACGCCTACGTCTTCCCCGACGGCGAGCTGCAGCCCGTCGGCACCACCGTCGCCCTGCTGGAGCGCGCCGGGTTCGAGGTGCGCGACGTGGAGTCGATCCGCGAGCACTACGCCCGCACCCTGCGCCGCTGGGTCGCCAACCTGGAGGCCGACTGGGCGCGCGCCGTGGAGCTGACCAGCCCCGGCCGGGCCCGGGTGTGGCGCCTGTACATGGCGGCCTCGGCGCTGTCCTTCGAGCGCAACCGCATCGGCGTCAACCAGGTCCTCGCCGTGAAGACCCCCGAGTCCGGCGCCTCCGGCATGCCGCTGCGGGCCCGCACCTGGAACTGACACGGCAACGGCCCCGTTCCCGGAAGGGGAGCGGGGCCGTCGTCGTCGTACGCCGTGCGTCACTCGGACTTGATGGCCTGGAGCATGTTCAGGCGGGCCGCGCGCCGGGCCGGCCACAGCGCTGCGAGGACGCCGACCACCGCCGCGAGCAGCAGGAAGGCCGCCATCCGGCCCCACGGCAGGACCAGTTCGTACGTCGGCATCCGCGTGCCGAGCAGTTCACCGGCCGCCCAGCCGAAGAAGACGCCGAGGCCGATGCCGAGCACGCCGCCGAACAGGGAGATCACCAGGGACTCCAGGCGGACCATCCGCTTGATGCCGGTGCGCTCCAGGCCGATGGCCCGCAGCATGCCTATCTCCTGGGAGCGCTCGAAGACGGACATCGCCAGGGTGTTGATGACGCCGAGGACCGCGACGATCACCGCCATGGCGAGCAGGCCGTAGAGCATGTTCAGCATGAGCGTGAACATCTTCGCGATCTCGTTGGAGATGTCCTTCTTGTCCTGCACCCTGATCGCCGGGTTGCTGCCGAGGGCCTTCTCCAGCCGGTCCTTCACCGCGCCCGAGGCGCCGTCCGCGGTCTTCACCATGACCTGCATGTCGGCCGCGTCCCGCTGGTGCGGGGCGAGCCGGGCGGTGTCGAGCATGATGCCGTGGATCATGTCGTTGCCCCGGTAGACCCCGGCGACGGTCAGCTGCTGCGCCTTGCCGTCCTCGTAGTGCACGGTGAAGTGGGAACCGGCCGTCCAGCCGTGGGACTTGGCGGTCTCGTCGTCCACCACGACCCGGTCGCCGCCGACCGTGAAGGACCCCTCCTCGACGGTGAGGTCGGTGAGCCGGCCGATCGCGGCGCCGTTTACCCCGGTGAGGTACTCGGTCTGCCCGTCGATCCGGGAGGGGGCGTTGCGCAGCGGGCTGGTGAGGGTCACTCCGTCGGTCTTCCTCAGGGTGCGCTCGACGTCCGGCGACAGCTCGTTGCCGTTGGCCATGGAGACGACGTAGTCCGCGCGGATCGCCGCCGACGCCATCTTGTCGATGGAGGTCTGCAGGCTGCCCGCCATCACCGTCATGCCGGTGATCAGCGTCAGGCCGATCATCAGCGCCGACGCGGTGGCGGCCGTGCGGCGCGGGTTGCGCACCGAGTTCTGCCGCGCGAGCCGGCCCGACACCCCGAACGCGCGCAGCACGGGGGCGGCGGCCGCGATCAGCGGGCGGGACAGCAGCGGCGTCAGCACGAACACGCCGATGATCAGCAGGACGGCGCCGAAGCCCATCGGGGCCTGGCCGTCCGAGCCGTCCATGGAGGTGGCCGCGAGGACGACGGCGACGCCCGCCGCCGAGAACAGCGCCCCGATCGTGTTGCGCAGCACCAGCGACTTGGTGGTCGCCTTGGCGTGCACGCTGCTCATCGCCGCGACCGGCGGGATCTTCGCCGCGCGGCGGCCCGGCAGCCAGGCGGCCAGCATGGTGACGACGACGCCGACGACCAGGGCGGTGGCGACCGTGCCGGGGGAGACGACCAGCGGGCCGTCCGGGACGGTCGCGCCGAGGGTGCCCATCAGCGCCTTGAGCCCGGCGCCGATGCCGATGCCCGCGACGAGGCCGGCCACCCCGGCGACGGCGCCCACCACGAACGCCTCGACCAGCACCGACCGCGTCACCTGGCGGCGCGAGGCACCGACCGCGCGCAGCAGCGCCAGCTCCTTGGTGCGCTGCGCGACCAGCATGGTGAAGGTGTTGGCGATGATGAACGTGCCGACGAACAGCGCGATGCCGGCGAAGACCAGCAGACCCTGCTTCAGTCCGCTCATCGACGAGGCGATGATCTCGGCCTGGTCGTCGGCGAGCTGCTTTCCGGTGGTGGTCTCGACGGTGTCCTTCGGCAGCGCCCGGTCCAGGGCGGCCTTCAGCGCGGTCTGCGAGGTGCCGGCCGCGGCGGTCACGTCGATCTCGTCGTACGTGCCCGGCTTGCCGAAGAGCTGCTGCGCGGTGGCCGTGTCGAAGAGGGTGAGGCTGCCGCCGGCGGCGACGTTGCCGTCGTCGGTGGTGAAGACGCCGGTCACGGTCGGGGTGAGGACGGGCCCGTCGACGGACATCCGCACCCGGTCGCCCACCTTGTACCCGGCGCGCTTGGCGGTCTCGGAGTCGATGAGCACCTCGCCCCTGCCGGACGGGGCGTGCCCGGAGACGAGCGGGTAGCGGGGGTCCTTCGTCCCCCAGTAGTTGCCGCCCTCGGACTGGAAGCCGCCGCCGACGAGCTTGCCGTCCTTGTCGGCTAGGGCGGTGAAGCCCCGGACGACGCCGAAGGCGGAGGCGGCGCCGGGCACGCGGGCGCTGCGGTCGAGCAGGGCCTGGGTCAGCTCGGGCGTCTTCCCGACGGTGTCGCCCTTGTCCTCCCGCCCCTCGGGCCGGACGGCGACGTCGACCTGGTCGAAACCCTTGGCGGAGCTGTTCTGCAGGGCGGTGGACAGGCTGTTGGTGAAGACCAGCGTGCCGGAGACGAACGCCACGCCGAGCATCACGGCGAGCACGGTCATCAGCAGGCGGGCCTTGTGCGCGAGGACGTTGCGCAGGGCGGTGCGGAACATCAGCTGGTACGGCCCTTCGCGTCGAACTGCTTCATGAAGTCCAGGACCGTCTCGGCGGTGGGCCGGATCATCTCGTCGACGATCCGCCCGTCGGCGAGGAAGACGACCCGGTCCGCGTAGGCGGCGGCGACGGGGTCGTGCGTCACCATCACCACGGTCTGCCCCAGCTCCCGCACGGAGTTGCGCAGGAAGCCGAGCACTTCGGCGCCGGAACGGGAATCGAGGTTTCCGGTCGGTTCGTCGCCGAAGATGATGTCCGGCTTGGAGGCGAGGGCGCGGGCCACGGCGACGCGCTGCTGCTGGCCGCCGGAGAGCTGGGAGGGCCGGTGCCCGAGCCGCCCGGACAGCCCGACCATGTCGATGACGGTGTCCAGCCACCGCTTGTCCGGCTTCCGCCCGGCGATGTCCATCGGCAGGGTGATGTTCTCCAGCGCGGTCAGCGTCGGCAGCAGGTTGAACGCCTGGAAGATGAAGCCGATCTTGTCCCGGCGCAACCGGGTGAGCTGCTTGTCCTTCAGCGAGCCCAGTTCGGTGTCGCCGATGCGCACGGAGCCGGAGGAGAAGGTGTCCAGGCCGGCGACGCAGTGCATCAGCGTGGACTTGCCGGAGCCCGACGGGCCCATGATCGCGGTGAACTCGGCCTGCCGGAACTCGACGGAGACCCGGTCCAGGGCGACCACCTGGGTCTCGCCCTGACCGTAGATCTTGGACAGGTCCGTGGCGCGGGCGGCCACGGTGGCCGCGGTCCGGCCGGCGACGGATGTGGTGGTCACGGGGAAGACACTCCTCGGGAACGACGCTCGTGAAGGGGACGCCTCCCATGCTTCCGGCCGTCCGTGGCCGTGTAGTCAGCCGCTGTTCCGGTTCCCGGGGCAGACTCCGGTCGGACCCGCGGCGGCCGTGTCATACCTGGGGATGACGGCCGTCCCTGAGACGCGTGACCCGGTCGGGCGAATTTCGTACGACCGTCAACAACCGGGAGCGCGCCCTGGTTCGGGCGGTGAAATTCCGTCATTTCGCATGCGCGACGAGGCGTCACCCGCAAGGCTGGTGGCAAGTGCGGACGGCGCGTTCCGGTGGCTGATGCTCCCTCAGACGTCAATAAAATAAGACAACATCGGGTCACCCGACCGCTGTTCGGGGGAGGTCTCCCGATAGGCTCGAACCTCGACGCGGAGCCCATGGCCTGCCCGGATGGTGGAATGCAGACACGGCGAGCTTAAACCTCGCTGCCCCTTCGCGGGCGTGCCGGTTCAAGTCCGGCTCCGGGCACTTTCCGCAGGCGCGCGGACGCGCTGGGTCACTGATCCCTTTCTCCCTCTCCGCCCTCCCTGTCGAGCCGTTGACACCTCCTGGGTACGGGCGCAGACTCACGCCCCACGTGAGTGAAGAGAATTTCACCAGACGAACAAGCTGCTGAAGGGAACCCGATGCGCACCACCGTCGGCATCATCGGAGCCGGACCCGCCGGTCTCCTCCTCGCCCGGCTCCTGCACGACGCCGGCATCGACTCGGTCGTCCTGGAGAGCCGCGACCGCGCCTACGTCGAGCAGCGGCAGCGCGCCGGGATCCTGGAGCAGGGCACCGTGGACGTGCTGCGCGCGGCCGGCGCCGGGGAGCGCATGGACCGGGAGGGGTTGCGTCACGACGGGATCGAGCTGCGCTTCGGCGGGAGGCGGCACCGCGTCGACTTCCCCGCCCTGACCGGCGGGAAGTCGGTGATGGTGTACGCGCAGACCGAGGTGTGCAAGGACCTCATCGCCCTCCGGCTCAAGGACGGCGGCCCGCTGCTGTTCGAGGCCGAGGCACTGGCCGTCGAGGGCGCGGAGGGCGACCGGCCGCGCGTCCGGTTCCGGCACCAGGGTGCCGAGGAGGTGCTGGAGTGCGACTGGGTCGTCGGCTGCGACGGTTTCCGGGGCGTCGCCCGCCGGGCGATACCGGCCTCCGTCTCCCGTGGCTTCGAGCGGACGTACCCCTTCGGCTGGCTCGGCATCCTCGCCGAGGTACCCCCCTCGCACGACGAGCTGGTCTACGCCCGCCACGACCGCGGTTTCGCCCTGCTGTCCATGCGCCCACCCGTCGCCCGCCACCACCCTTCCGAGGAAGTCGCTTCGCTCCCCGTTCGATCTTTCGTCTCCCGCCTCTACCTCCAGGTGCCCGCCGGCACCGACGCCGGGTCCTGGAGCGACGAGGCGATCTGGGACGAGCTGGAGCGCCGCTTCGAGACCGACGACTGGCGGCTGGAGCGCGGGCCGATCACCCAGAAGTCCGTCACCCCCATGCGGTCCTACGTCCACGAGCCCATGCGCCACGGCCGCCTCCTCCTCGCCGGCGACGCCGCGCACATCGTCCCGCCCACCGGTGCCAAGGGCCTCAACCTCGCCGTCGGCGACGCCGTCACCCTCGCCCGCGCCCTCGTCCACCTGCGGGACACCGGCTCGGCCGGACTGCTCGACACCTACTCCGCGACCTGCCTGCGCCGCGTGTGGCAGGCCGAGCGGTTTTCCTACGACATGACGACCCTGCTGCACCGCGCCCCGGACGCCACCCCCTTCGACGACCGGCTCCAGCTCGCCCGCCTGGAGCGGATCACCGCCTCCCGCGCCGCCGAGACCGACCTGGCCGAGGCGTACACCGGGTTTCCGCTGGTCTGACGTAGGGCCCGCGTAAGGGGGCGATCTCCGGCCGGTTCCGGCCATGTCGCAGGTTGGTCATGAGTGGCTCCGGCCGTGGCCGGGAATCACCGGTCCGCGTAGCGTGTTGCGCAGCACAGCGAGGGAAAGATCCTCCCCAGGTACTAGGGTCAATCCTTTGCCTTTCCATTACTCTTTAAGCCAAGGCCACGCTCGGTGGCCATGGAGGAGTGAGATGAGGAGCAGAAACCCGGTCTTCTCGCGACGGGGGTTCAGCCGCGACAACGGCTACGCGGGCTTCAACGCCGCGCCGCAGGCCGGGGGCCCCGCTGTCGGCACCCAGGGCAACCCGTACGCGCAGGGCAATCCGTACGCCCAGCCGGCCGGCAACCCCTACGCGCAGAACCCTTACGCCCAGCAGGACCTGCAGTACGGCGCCCCGCAGGCGCCGGTCACCACCGCCGGCCGCATGACGATGGACGACGTCGTCCTGCGCACGGCGTCCACCCTGGGCGTGCTGGTTCTCGCCGCGGCGCTCTCCTGGGCGCTGCTGCCGGTCGACGAGGCCCACATCAGCCGCTCCTACGGCATCGGGATCGGCGCCGCGCTGATCGGCATGGTCCTGGCGCTCGTCCAGTCCTTCAAGCGCACGGCGTCGCCCGCGCTGATCCTGACGTACGCCGCCTTCGAGGGCGTCTTCCTCGGCGTCGTCTCCAACGTCGTCGACACCCACATCGCGAGCGGCGCGGCCATGCAGGCCGTGATCGGCACGATGGCGGTGTTCGCCGGTGTGCTGGTGGCGTACAAGGCGGGCTGGATCCGCGTCAACCGCCGCTTCTACGGCTTCGTGATGGCCGCGGCGCTCGGCTTCGTGCTGCTGATGGTGGTCAACATGCTGTTCGCCGTCTTCGGCGGCGGCGACGGCCTCGGCTTCCGCAGCGGCGCGCTCGGTGTCTTCTTCGGCATCGTCGGCATCATCCTCGGCGCCTGCTTCCTCGCCCTCGACTTCAAGCAGGTCGAGGACGGCATCGCCTACGGCGCCCCGCGCGACGAGGCGTGGCTCGCGGCCTTCGGCCTCACGCTGACGCTGGTGTGGATCTACATGGAGTTCCTGAGGCTCATCGCGATCCTCAACCAGAACGACTAGCGGCACGCAAGGCCGTACACCGGCTGAACCGCGAAGGGCCCCGGGTCTCGTCCCGGGGCCCTTCGGCGTGTGACGTCTGTGCGCGCTCAGAGCAGCTTGCGCGCGGCCCTCCTCACCTCGTACTCGTGGATGATCGCCTTGGCGTGTCCGTACGCGAGGTTGTGCTCGTGCCGGAGCCAGCTGACCTTCTCCTCGAAACGGAGGGCGGGTCCTTCTTCGACGGTGCGCAGCCAGTCGGAGATGTCACGACCGGTGCAGTGGGGGATGCGGGCGAGAATGTTGCGGTGGGTCTCCTCGGAGAGGACGTGGGACATCGGCGCCTCCGGACGCATGGGATGTAAGCCGGTCCTTCAGGTCACCGTGCCTGAGTGTTCGCGTATTGGCAACAGTCCCGAAGGGGCGCGTTACGCTCACCGCGTGGTTGATACGACACCTTTGACCCGGGCCGTGGGCCACTTCGCCGACCGGTTGAGGGCGGCACCGCAGAGCCGCCTGCAGCGGGGTGCGGCCGCGGAGGCCCTGGAGCTGGCCCGGGAGTTGTCCCGGCGGGCGCAGCTGCTGGAGTCGCCCCAAGCGGAGCCCCGCGAGATGCCGGACGCCGGGATGTTTGCGGCTGCGGATCAAGTGACCGTCGCGGGGCGCGACCTGGCGGTGGAGCTGCGCAGCGAGGACGAGGTCGCACAGGCGGTGCGACTGGTGGAGGAGGCACAGAAGCGGGCGGGGATCTGATCCCGGCGGCCGCTCACAGGCTCGCGATCACCCTGTCCGCCAGGATGTACACGTTCTCCTCGCCGCAGGCGAACGTCAGCGTGTACGCGCCGGAGATGCCCGACCCGCCCAGCAGGTACGGCGTCTCGCCGGCGGTGAGGGCGGCGGCCAGGCGCTCGGCCGTCTCGCGGTGGCCCGGGGTCATGCACAGGGTGGTGCCGTCGGCGAAGACGTAGACGTCGAGGGTGCCCAGCGGGCCGGGGCGGACGTCGGTCAGTTCGACGCGGCCGGCGGCGAGTTCCTCGAGTGTGGTGACGGTGCGCTCATGGTCGTTCACGACCGGCGACTGCACCGGGACGAAGTCGGGGTGCGAGGGGTGGCGGCGGCGGGCCGCGGCCAGCTCCGGGGACTCCGTGGGGGTCCCTCCCTGGACGAAGTCCTTGGGGGAGAACTCGTCGAGCTCGGCGCCGGGCTCGGTGACCGGCTCCAGGCCCACGAAGTCGGCCTGCCGGGGCAGGAACAGCTCGCTGTCGGCGAGGCCCAGCAGGGACGGCGCGTCCGAGGCGTCACGGGCCTCCTGGGCGGCCCAGAAAGCGCGGGCCTCGGCCAGCTCACGCTCCCGCTCCTCGGCGAGCGCGTCGGCCACGGCCGCGCGTATCTCGTCGGCGTCGGCGGTGGTGCGGGCTGCGGGCACGAGGCCCTGCGCCGCCGAGGCGGCGTCGTTCTGGGCGAGCTGGGCGTGCAGCGCGGCGACCTGGCGGCGCAGCAGCACGAGGGTGCGCAGGACGGCGACGCCCACGGCGCCCGTGGCGGCCGTGGTGACCAGCAACGCGATCGGCATGGCGCTCACTGACGTACTCCCGGTTCAAAGTCGACCCCCGACTTCCTACATCAGCTTGAAGGGTGGACTATCCAACTGTCAGTGCGTAACGTCACGAAACGGACGGGACTTTGGCCCCGGGGGTCGTCGGGGCACGGGGCTGACCTGGGGTGACCTGCGAGTATCCCTACGGCGAGCGATATAGGTCACATCCTGGGGGAGATTGGATCACAGAACGGCCCGGAGTCCAGGGGTTTCCCGAACTCCGGGCCGAACGCTCACCGTAGGTGCTATGGCGACTACGGACGGGTCTGACCGGCGGTCAGCTGAGCCGCTCGATGACCATGGCCATGCCCTGGCCGCCGCCGACGCACATCGTCTCCAGGCCGAACTGCTTGTCGTGGAACTGGAGCGAGTTGATGAGGGTGCCGGTGATCCGGGCGCCCGTCATGCCGAAGGGGTGGCCGACGGCGATGGCGCCGCCGTTGACGTTCAGCTTCTCCAGCGGGATGCCGAGGTCCTGGTAGGACGGGATCACCTGGGCGGCGAACGCCTCGTTGATCTCGACCAGGTCGATGTCGTCGATGGTCAGGCCGGCGCGGCGCAGCGCCTGCTGGGAGGCCTCCACCGGGCCGAGGCCCATGATCTCCGGGGAGAGGCCGGAGACGCCGGTCGACACGATGCGGGCGAGCGGGGTCAGGCCCAGTTCGCGGGCCTTGGTGTCGGACATGATGATCACGGCGGCGGCGCCGTCGTTGAGGGGACAGCAGTTGGCGGCGGTGACCATGCCGTCGGGGCGGAAGACCGGCTTGAGGCCGGAGACGCCCTCCAGGGTGACACCGGCGCGCGGGCCGTCGTCCTTGGAGACGACCGTGCCGTCGGGGAGGGTCACCGGGGTGATCTCGCGCTCCCAGAAGCCGTTCTTGATGGCTTCCTCGGCGAGGTTCTGCGAGCGGACGCCGAACTCGTCCATCTCCTGGCGGGTGATGCCCTTCCAGCGGGCGAGGTTCTCGGCGGTCTGGCCCATCGCGATGTACGGGTCGGGCAGCAGGCCGTCCTCGCGCGGGTCGTGCCAGGTCGTGCCCTCCTGCTCGGCGACGGCCGCGGTGCGGGCCTCGGCCTCGGCGAACAGCGGGTTGTGCGTGTCCGGCAGGCTGTCGGAGTTGCCCTTGGCGTAGCGGGAGACGGTCTCGACGCCGGCCGAGATGAAGACGTCGCCCTCGCCGGCCTTGATGGCGTGCAGGGCCATGCGGCTGGTCTGCAGGGACGAGGAGCAGTAGCGGGTGATCGTGCAGCCCGGCAGGTGGTCCATGCCCATCTGCACGGCGACCACGCGGCCGAGGTTGTGGCCCTGCTCGCCGCCGGGCAGGCCGCAGCCGAGCATCAGGTCGTCGATGTCCCTCGGGTCCAGCTCGGGGACCTTGGCGAGGGCCGCCTGGATGATCGTGGCGGTGAGGTCGTCCGGGCGCAGGTCCTTCAGGGAGCCCTTGAAAGCGCGGCCGATGGGGGAGCGGGCGGTCGAGACGATGACGGCTTCGGGCATCACGGCTCCAGGCATACCGGTGGGTCGGGCGGACTCCCTCGGAAGTTACCCGTACGTATGGCCCAGGTCACTGGTGTCGCGGTGTGACCCTGACCGCAATTTTCTAAGCGCTTGCTTTGTTCGCTCGGGCGGCGAAACAAAGGCTCCGGTGCCCGGGTACCCCTCAACCGGAAGGTGTCGCCGCCTCCGGCTCCGACACCGGCAGCCTCCTCCTGCGCCGCCGCTTCAGCAGCGCCCACGGCCCACGCGGTCCGGTCGGCATCGCCGCCGCCACCTCCGTGCCCGCCTCGGACGCCGCCTCCACCGCGGCCTTGGCGACCGGCAGG
Source organism: Streptomyces griseosporeus (assembly GCF_014656055.1). Classification (GTDB taxonomy): domain Bacteria; phylum Actinomycetota; class Actinomycetes; order Streptomycetales; family Streptomycetaceae; genus Streptomyces; species Streptomyces griseosporeus. The sequence continues at coordinate 74,911 of NZ_BNBR01000006.1, read as the reverse complement.
AAGCCCTCGCGGCGGGTCACGTCGGGCCGCTCCTCCTCCGGCCACAGGCCCAGCGCCGCGCACAGCGTCGGCAGCACCGCCATGGCCGCCGTCGCGTAGCCCTCGGCGGACGGGTGGTAGTGATCCGGACCGAACAGCTCCCGCGGGTTCTCCGCGAACTCCGGGCCCAGCAGGTCGCCCAGCGACACCGTCCGGCCGCCCTGCTCGACCACGCCGATCGTCTGCGCCGCCGCCAGCTGCCGGGACGCCCGCCGGGCCAGCCAGCGCAGCGGCTGCTGCACCGGCTCGATCGTGCCGAGGTCCGGGCAGGTGCCCACCACCACCTCCGCGCCGGCCGTACGCAGCCGCCGTACCGCCGCGGACAGGCAGCGCACCGAGCGGGTCGGCGGCACCCGGTTGGTGACGTCGTTCGCGCCGATCATGATCACGCAGATGTCGGGGACGCGGGCGCCGTCCGCCAGGGCCAGGGACACCTGCCGGTCCAGGTCGTCGGAGCGGGCGCCGGGCAGGGCGACGTTGCGCAGCTCCACCGGGCGCTCGGCGACCGCGGCCAGACCCGAGGCGAGCAGCGCGCCCGGGGTCTGCCCGGCGCGGTGCACGCCCTGCCCGGCGGCCGTGGAGTCGCCGAGCATGGTCAGCCGCAGCGGAGGTTCACCCGGGGTGTCGTAGCCATGGCCGTAGCGGCCCTCGGCGTTCGGCACGTGCTGGGTGGTGCCGTTGCCCACATGGCGCCGGGCCAGCTGCACCTCGGCCAGCAGCAGGCCCATCGCCGCCGCGCCGGCCAGTCCGATCCCGCCACCGCCGTATGCGGCGCCCGCCGCGATGCGCCGGGCCACCCGCGCCCTCGACATGCCGGTCATGCGTCGCCGCCACCTCCTCGTAGCCGTACACCCACTCCTTGCCCCGTACGCACCGTGGCCCAATCTCGACAGGGAGTGAACGACCGTCATGGAGTGCGCGAAAGCCATAGGCTGGCGGAACCATCACGACCACATCTTTTGCAGCATCCGGAGACAACGGTGCAATTCCACGACTCGATGATCAGTCTCGTCGGCAACACCCCGCTGGTGAGGCTCAACAGCGTGACCAAGGGCATCAAGGCGACCGTCCTGGCCAAGGTGGAGTACTTCAACCCGGGCGGTTCCGTGAAGGACCGCATCGCCCTGCGCATGATCGAGGCGGCAGAGCAGAGCGGGGAGCTGAAGCCCGGCGGCACGATCGTCGAGCCGACCAGCGGCAACACGGGCGTCGGACTCGCCATCGTGGCCCAGCAGAAGGGCTACAAGTGCATCTTCGTCTGCCCGGACAAGGTGAGCACCGACAAGATCAACGTCCTGCGTGCCTACGGCGCCGAGGTGGTCGTCTGCCCGACCGCCGTCGCGCCGGAGCACCCGGACTCCTACTACAACGTCTCCGACCGGCTCGTGCGGGAGACGCCGGGCGCGTGGAAGCCCGACCAGTACTCCAACCCGAACAACCCGCTCTCCCACTACCACTCGACCGGCCCCGAGCTGTGGGAGCAGACGGAGGGGAAGATCACCCACTTCGTCGCGGGCGTCGGCACCGGCGGCACCATCTCCGGCACCGGCCGCTACCTCAAGGAGGCCAGTGGCGGCGCCGTGAAGGTCATCGGCGCCGACCCCGAGGGTTCCGTGTACTCGGGCGGCTCCGGGCGGCCGTACCTCGTCGAGGGCGTCGGTGAGGACTTCTGGCCGACCGCCTACGACCGCGGCGTCGCCGACGAGATCGTCGCCGTGTCCGACAAGGACTCCTTCCAGATGACCCGCCGCCTCGCCAAGGAGGAGGGCCTGCTCGTCGGCGGCTCCTGCGGCATGGCGGTCGTCGCCGCGCTGAAGGTCGCCGAGCGCCTCACCGAGGACGACGTGGTCGTCGTCCTGCTGCCGGACAGCGGCCGCGGCTACCTCTCCAAGATCTTCAACGACGAGTGGATGGCCGACTACGGCTTCCTGGAGGACGCCGGCCCGAGCGCCCGCGTCAGCGACGTCCTCGACGACAAGGAGCACGGCGCCATGCCGTCCCTCGTCCACATGCACCCGGACGAGACCGTCGGCCAGGCCATCGAGGTGCTGCGCGAGTACGGCGTCTCGCAGATGCCGGTGGTCAAGCCGGGCGCCGGCCACCCGGACGTCATGGCCGCCGAGGTCGTCGGCTCGGTCGTCGAACGGGAGCTGCTGGACGCCCTGTTCAGCAAGCGGGCCTCGCTGGAGGACCCGCTGGAGAAGCACATGTCGGCGCCGCTGCCGCAGGTCGGCTCCGGCGAGCCGGTCGCCGACCTGATGAACGTGCTCGGCCAGGCCGACGCGGCGATCGTCCTCGTCGAGGGCAAGCCCACCGGCGTCGTCAGCCGCCAGGACCTGCTGGCGTTCCTGGCCAAGTCGGGGAAGTGACCGCCCGCTTGGCGGTCGCAGGCGTGTTCGCGGAAGTGGTACGAGGGCGTCACGTCGTCGCAGCACCCGCTTAACACGCGTCCGGCACAGTTGTGGATGTCGGCAGGGCGGGAGCGGCTCCCCGTCCGGGCCGGCACCCAAACGGCGTCACGGACCTCCGGAGCGGCTCCCGGACCTCCACAGACGCCACGGACGCGCAAGCCCGGCCTGACCCGGCCCGCGTCCCTCGCGGGGACCGCCGTCGTCCCGCCCCCCAGCGATGGGGGTGCGGCGGTCCCCGCGCACCTCTTTCCCGGTGTGCGGGCAGACCTGACCGGCGGCGGCCCGTTGTCAGTGCCGGATGGCACGATCGGCGTATGGCCCTTCCTCAGCCCGCCGACCTGACGACGCTCGTCCTGCGCACCGACTTCCGCGACGACGCCGCCTGGGAGGCGCTGCGTGCCGCGCTCGACGCCGCCGGCGGACTCTCCTGCGCCACCTGCGTCAGCGACCCCCGGTTCGCGGGCGCGAGCATCGCGGCCCTACTCGCCGAGGACGCCGCCGCGGAGGACGAGGCGGTCTGCGAGGTGTTCCTCGCCGACGCCACCACGCTCGCCGACCCCGAGCACCGCCTGCTCGCCGTCGACCTGTACACCGAGCCCGGGCGCACCGTGCGCATACCCGCGCGCTGGTACGCGGACATGTCCATCAACCTCGGCATCGCCAACATGGACTTCGCGGAGTTCGCGGACGCCGCCGATCCCTCCGGCACGTTCCGCGGATTCGGCGACGCGGACTGACGCGGGGCCTCAGCCCACCGACGCCCAGCTGCCCAGCAAGGCCAGGCGTTCCGCTGTCTCCGAGCCCGGTTCCGGGGTGTAGACCACGATCGTCTGTTCCGGGTCCGCGGGGACGGTGAGGGTTTCGTACGGCAGGGTCAGCAGGCCGGCCACCGGGTGGCGGATGCGTTTCACGCCGTACATGCACTCCTTGACCTGGTGGTCGGCCCACAGGTGGCGGAAGTCCTCGCTCTTCAGGGAGAGTTCGCCGACCAGCGCGCACAGTTCCGGGTCGTCGGAGTGGCGGCCCGCGTCGATGCGCAGATGGGCGACGGTCTGCGCGGCCACCGCCGCCCACTCCGGGTACAGCTCGCGCGCGGCCGGGGCGAGGAAGACCTGCCGGGGCATGTTGCGCTCGGCGGGCGCCATCCGGGTGAAGCCGGCCACCGCGTCGCCGAGGGCGTTCCAGGCCAGCACGTTCATGCCGCGGCCCAGCACGAAGGCCGGCGTGCGGTCCATGCTGTCCAGCAGCAGCTGCACGCCCGGGCGGACGCGGGCGGCGGGGCGGTCGGCGGCGCCGCGGCGGCGCGGGCGGGGCCGGGCGACCGTGCGCAGATAGGCCTGTTCGGTCTCGTCCAGCCGCAGCACCCGCGCGACCGCGTCCAGTACGGCGTCGGAGACGCTCGTGCCGCGGCCCTGCTCCAGCCGGATGTAGTAGTCGACGCTCACCCCGGCCAGCTGCGCCACCTCCTCGCGGCGCAGACCGGGGACGCGGCGCCGCCCGTGCGCGGGGAGCCCCACCTCCTCGGGCCGGATGCGGGCGCGGCGCGAGCGCAGGAAGTCGCCCACCTCTGATGTCGTCCAGTCCCCGTCCATGGGTTCGATCGTAGGGGAGCGGGCCGCGCCGAACCTGGTACTGGCAGACCCAGGAAAAGCGGATCCCTGGGTACGGCGGGCGCGGGCGGCGAGGGTGGTGGTGCGCCGCCGGGGACCAGCCCCGGCCGTCACGCACAGGGGAGTCACCATGTCCTACGAGAACCTGTCCGGCCGTACCGCCGTCGTCACCGGCGCCGCCAGCGGCATCGGCGAGGCCGTCGCCGTGGCGCTCGCCGAGGGCGGAGCGCGGGTCGTGCTGCTGGCGCGGCGGGCGGAGCGGCTGGAGGAGGTCGCGCAGAAGATCCGGGCCGGCGGCGGCGAGGCCCTCGCCGTGACCGCCGACGTCACCGACGACGCCTCGGTGGAGCGGGCGGCGGCGGCCGTCCGCGACGCCTACGGCCGCGTCGACCTGGTCGTCAACAACGCCGGCGTCATGCTGCCCAACCCCATCGAGGACGGCCGTGTCGACGAGTGGCAGCGGATGATCGACACCAACGTCCTCGGCGTCCTGCGCGTCATCCGCGCCTTCACCGGCGACCTGGTCGCGACGGCCGCCGAGGGCGGTACGGCCGACCTGGTCAACGTCTCCTCCATCGGCGCGCACGCCGTCTTCCCCGACTACGCGGTGTACGGCGCCACCAAGGCGGCCGTGACCCACCTGTCGGCCCTGCTGCGCGCCGAACTCGGCCCGAAGGACGTACGGGTCACCAACGTCGAGCCCGGGCTGACCGAGACCGAGCTGAAGGACCACCTGGACAGCCGGGAACTCGCCACGCAGCTGGACGGCATGTTCGAGGCGATCGGCAGCCTCGGCGCGGCCGATGTCGCGGACGTCATCGCCTACGCCACCAGCCGGCCCCGGCACGTCAACCTGCGGCAGATCGTGGTGCTGCCGACCCGGCAGGCATGAGGGGCAGGCCGGCTCAGTCCTGCCAGTCGCCGTCCTGCCCCGGCTTCCTGCGCCGGCGGCCGAACAGCTCGGGGTTGGTGCGGGCCGCCTGGACGACGTTGACGCCGACGATGCCCGCCCAACTGACCAGCAGGCCGGGCAGGTGGGCGACGCCGCCGCCGATCGCGGAGAGCGGCACCGCCAGCACCATCGACACGATGCCGAACCCGAACCGCTCGCCCCAGGAGTCCGTGGGCCGGGGCGAGCGGGCGTCGCGGGCCGCCGCCATCTGCCGCTCGGCGTACTGCCGCCGCACCCGGCGCTCCACCGCCGCGTCGATGCGCTGGTCGACCTTCTCCAGGAAGGAGTCGACCAGCGCGGACTCGTACTCCTCGCCCAGCTCCCTGCGGGCGTGCAGGGTCGCGTCGAGTTCCTTCTTCAGGTCGCTGTCCCGGGTGTCCATCGCCTCTCCCATCCCCGTCTCGACCGTCCACGGTAGGGAGTGGACGAGCCGGCCGCACTGGGGACAGCCCCCCTCTTCGCCGGGGGCCAACGGCCGGACCCAGCGCCGACTGGCTGTATAGGCCTATGCAGGATCAGGCTATCCTGAATAGATTGGCACTGCCTCGGCGCTGTACTCTCCCGGGGCGTCGAGGACCACCGGAGGGGGAGTACGCCATGAGCGCGACCGACAGCCCGGCGAGCCGCTTGCAGGCCCTCTTCGAGGGGCACCGGCTGACACCGACCCAGCGGCGCATCGCGCACAGCATGGTCCGCCGCGCGGCCGACGTGCCCTTCCTGTCCAGCGTGGAACTGGCCGAACTGGCCGGCGTCAGCCAGCCCTCGGTGACCCGCTTCGCCGTCGCCCTCGGCTTCGACGGCTACCCCGCGCTGCGCCGCCATCTGCGCGAGGTCGCCCCCGCCGAACAGGCCGCGGAGACGGGCTCGTTCAACGAGTACCAGCAGGCCGTCGAGGCCGAGATCGAGAACCTGCGCCATCTGGCCGAGGTGCTGGCCGACCCGCGGCCGGTCCGCAAGGCCGGGCGGGTCCTGGCCGCCTCCCGTCCGCTGCCCGTGCTCGGGCTGCGCGCCGCCGCCTCCCAGGCCTATGGCTTCGCCTACTTCGCCGCCAAGGTCCACCCGGACGTCCGGCTGCTCAACGAGGGCGGCACGATGATTCACGACCGCCTCGACGCGGCCGTGCACGCCGGCGCCTCCGCCCTGCTCTGCTTCGCGCTGCCCCGCCATCCGCGCGAGGTGCTGGAGACCCTCCAGTACGCCAAGGACGCCGGGCTGACCGTGGTCACCGTCGCCGACTCCGCCTTCGCGCCCGTCGCCAAGGTCTCCGACCTGCTGCTGCCCGCCGCCGTGGGCACCGGCCTCGCCTTCGACACCGCGTGCGCGCCGATGCTGCTCGGGCGGGTGCTGCTGGAGGCGATGTGCGACGACCTGCCCGAGGCGCAGGCCCGGCTGGAGGAGTTCGACGCGAAGGCCGCGGCGCGCGGGCTGTTCGTGGAGTGAGGGATGGAGTGAGAGGTGGAGCGAGTGGCGGAGTGAGTGCCCGCCTTCCGCTGTCGCGGGGCTCTCAGATTCGTCTCACGTTCTGCTAGTAGCTTCCTTGGAGCACATCCTTACGCACTTCCTTACGGGACAAGGCGCTTGAGAGACGTGACACGGGAGGCAGACGTGGCGCGCGGAGGACAGGGGCTGGCTCGGGTGGCCGTCGTCGTACGGGCGGGGGCGGCACCGCTGTGGTGGCTCGGAGTGGTCGCCGCCGGGATCGGAGCGGTGCCGGAAGGACTGACGGGGCGGCGGATCGGCGTCCTCGCCGGTGCCGCGCTCTTCCTCGTCACCGCCGTGGTGGTGCTGTGCGCCCGGCGCCGGCGCTACACCGGCCTCGCCCGGGGCGCCGCCCGCGCCGGCAAGTACGACGTGCTCCAGGACCGTGCGGTCACCGCGCGGAACTGGCGGCGCGGGCACCGCTGGTGGCTGCTGCTCGCCTTCCTCGCCGCGGTCGGCAGCTCCTTCGCCGCCCCGGCCGCGGGCGGCCTGCTGCTGGCCGGCGCCGGAGCGGGCCTGCGCCTGAAGGCGGCCTGGCTGGGCCGACTGGAGCGGGCCGAGGAAGCGCTGCTGTGGGTGCGCGTCGACTGGCTCGGGCGGGGCGGCGGACGCCCGGCCGGCAAGGCCGTGAAGGCCTTCCGCAGCACGGGCATCGCCGCGGGCGACGCGGCTCCGGGCGGCGCCCGCCGCCGCACCGCCGCCCTGGTCTGAGCGGACCTGCAGCTACACCTCCAGGTCCTGCTCGATCCTCTTCAGCTGGTGGCGGGCCATCGCCAGGTTGGCCCGCTTGGCGTCCAGCACCAGATAGAGGAAGAGGCCGTTGCCGCTGCGGCCGCTGAGCAGGCGGATGAGGTGGTACTGGTCGGTCAGCGTGATCAGGATGTCCTCGATCTCGGCCTTGAGGCCGAGGTGTTCCATGGTGCGCATCTTGGCGCGGATCACGTCGGTGTTGCCGGCGGCGGCGACGTTCAGGTCGAAGCTCTTGCCGCCGCCGATCGTGCCCAGCGCCATGCCGCTGGTGTAGTCGACGAGCGCGGCTCCGGTCGCGCCCTCGATGGAGGCGAGGGCTTCCTTCAGCGCGGTCTCGGTGTTGGCCATGACGGTGATTGCCTCTCAGTTGTCGGTGCCGGTCCGCGCGCCGACCGGCCGCGTGGGCAGCGGGCGCGAGGGGTCCTGGGTCTGGGTCTGGTGGTGGCTCTGGTTCGGGTTCGGTGGTGCGGCGGGCCGGGCGGTGTCCCGGGCCGCGGTGTCGTGGGCGGCCGCCTCGCGGGCCGCCGGCTCCCGGTCCGTCCCGTCGGGTGCCGCCTTGCCGTGGGCCGTCCTGCCGTGGGCGTCCTCGTGGGCGTCGACCAGCTCACCGATGCGGGCACCGGCCCGGCGCCCCTCCAGGTGGAGCCGGCCCACGTTGACGCGGTCCTGGGTGAGCAGCGTCAGCACGGCGTGCCGGCCCGCCGCGTACGTCGCGACGTAGCCGTCGGCGCCCCGGATCAGCAGCTCGCGGAACTCGCCCCGGCCGGTCGCCTCCGTCATGCGGATCGCGACGGCGAGGGTGGTGGCGGTGAGTGCGGACAGTCCGTCGGGTTCGACGCCGGGCGCGTCCTGGGCGAGGACCAGTCCGTCGCGCCCGGCGGCGACGGCTCCGGTCAGCTGGGGGAGGCGGGCGCGCAGCCGGCGGAGTTCGTCGAGGATCTCGGGCTCGGCCGCCATCGGGGGTCTCCTCTCGGTGGGGGGCGTGGTGCGGGACTCGGTGCCGGTCTCGGCACGGGGGCGTGGCCGGTCAAAGGGCCTCCAGCGCATCCCTGACCCTCTTCAGCAAGGCGATGTGCGGATCGATGTCGGGCGGCGCGCTCGGCGGGGCGGCCGCGGCGGGCGGCGGGGGCGGGGTGCCCAGCAGGCCGGCCGCCACCAGCCGCCGTACCTCCACCAGGGTGGGGAAGACCCGCCGGCCCTGGGCGAGGGCGATGTCCGGCGCGGTGCGCACCCCGTCGGCCAGGGCGAGCACGGCGGACTGGCGGGCGGAGACCCCGGGCGCGGCGACCGGAGCGGTGCGCAGCAGCGGTACGCCGTCCAGCAGCGCGTCGGGCCACAGCCGGTGCAGCAGGGCCCGCCGGCGCAGCACCTCCCGCTCCACGGCGGCGACCGGCACGGCCGGCAGCGGACCGTCGGCCTCGGGCGGGGGGCCGTAGTGGAACCGGCCCGGGCTGCTGCTCGGCGCGAGCGCGAAGTACGCCGCGTCGTACAGCGCGTGCAGATGGCAGATCTCCAGCGCGGCCCGGGTCAGCCACCCGCCGGCCAGCAGCAGCCGGGCGGTGCCCGGAAGGTCGCCCGCGGTGCCGGCGGCCGTCCACCACTCCTCGGCGGGCACCGCGCCCGAGGCCGTCAGCAGGGTGCCGATGCCGGGGGCGTAGGGGCTCTCGGCGTGCAGCACCAGGCCGTCGGCGAGGTACAGGGCGCCGCCCTCGCGGACCAGGACGCCGGTGGCCCGCTCGGCGGCGAGCCGGGTCAGCATCGGCGACAGGCCGCCGCCGGTGCCCTCACGGGCGCCCTGGTCCGGGGCCCTGTGCCGCGCTGTGTCCCGCACCGGCAGCGGGGGAGGGGCCTCCACCACGGTCATCCCAGCACCAGCCGTCCGGCCATCTCGCCCAGCCGGATGCGGGCCAGGGCGAGATTGCCGTCGGCGCGGCCCAGCCACAGGTGCAGGACCGCGCCGCTGTCGAACGGCGCCGGGACGAACCGCAGGAGGTGGTAGCCGTCCCGGTTGCTGACGATCACGTCCTCCACGGGCGGGTCGGTGTCTCCGAGGCCGGCATCGCCGGCGGGCACCGCGGCGAAGGCCGGCTGCTCGGCGGCGAGCCGGGCCAGTTCCGCGACGTCGGCCGCCGCGGCCTCGGCGTCCCCGCCGGGGAACTCCCCGACGACGCCGAGCGCGAGCCCGCTGGTCCAGTCGACCAGTGCGGCCCCCCGCGCACCGGGCAGCCGCATCGCCTCCAGCAGGCACTCGTCAATTCCGGGCACCGTCGCTCCCCTCCGCCTGGGGTCCGGTCGAGTGACGACGACACTACGCACCGTGCGGAGGGCTGGTGAGCGTTCTGGCATTTTCCGGCGGAACATGCGCGCGGCGGACTAGTGTGGGTCAACTGAGCACGTGTTCGGCCCGGTTGACCCGTTCGGGGGACGCCGGCTCAGTCGTCCCGGGCCGTGGGCAGGGCGGTGAGCGCACGGGCGTGCGCCCCGCCGGACTCGGCGACGATCTCCGCGACGGTCTGCGGCTCCCGCACCACCCCGAAGGCCACCCCGCCCCTGCCGTCCGCCGCGTAGCCGTAGACACCCGGCCGGGCCAGGGAGTTGTAGGCGTAGTGGTGCGCGAAGTAGTACGCGCCGGTGTCCAGCGCCGCCGCGTAGTCACCCTGCTCCAGCAGCGGCAGCGGCTGCTCCCGGGCCAGCAGGTCACCCGCGAAGCAGGCGGGCCCGGCCACGTCCTGCACGACCGCGGGGCCCTCCTTGGGCCGGCCCTTCGCGTCGTAGGCGGCGATCCTGAGCGGCCAGGCGCCCGGCGCGTACACCGTGCGCGTCGCGACCTGCACGCCCGCGTGCGTGACCGCCACCGGCCGCCCGCCGGCGGTCTTGGCGTACTCCACCCGCGCCACGATCGTGCCGTGCTTGGCCAGCAGCGACCGGCCGAACTCGGTGACCAGCCCGTACCGCCCGTCGAACAGCCCCGGCACCGCCTCCGCGAGCAGCCGCGCGTACTGCGCGTACGTCGGCGCCGTCGCGTCCGAGGAGAAGTTCACCGGCAGTCCGCCGCCGATGTCGATCGTGTCGACCTGCCGGCGCCCGACGCGCCGGTTGATCTCCTCGGCGAGCGCGTACGTCTCCGCCACGCCCTGCGCCATCAGCGACAGCGGGATGCCCTGCGAGCCGGTGTGCGCGTGCAGCCGGGTCAGCCACGGCCGCTCCTCGTACGCCCGCAGGACCCACTCGCGCGCCCCCTCGTCCCGCAGCGCCACCCCGAACTTCGACGTCGCCGTCGCCGTCGACAGCGCCTCGATGGAGCCGCCGCCGACCTGGGGGTTGACCCGGATGCCGAGCGGCGAGCGGCTCGGCGCGGACCGCATCAGGGCGTCGAGGCGGTCCAGTTCCTGCGGGTTGTCGGCGTTGACGGCGATGCCCAGCGCCAGCGCCTCGCGCAGCTCGGCCGGGGTCTTGGCGGGCGAGTCCAGCACGGTCGCTCCGGCCGGTATGCCCGCCGCCCGGGCCAGGGCCAGCTCGCCCGGGCTGGCCACCTCCGCCCCGATGCCCGCCTGGTGCAGCAGGCGCAGCACCGGGACCAGCGGGGTGGCCTTCACCGCGAAGGCGTGCAGCACCGGGGTGCCCGGTGCGGTCGCCGCGTCGAACGCCGCCCGCAGCTCCGCCGCCGCCCGCCGGATCCCGGTCACGTCGAGCAGCCCGACGAGCGGCCGGTCCGGCCCGAGGAGCCCCTGCTCCACCGCCGCCCGCACCGCCTCGTCCCGCCGGGCCGCCCGCTGCCCGGCCTCCGCCTCGCTGTCGTGGTCCACGGTCTCCACCGACTCCCCCTTCTGCCGCCCGCGGGTGGTGGTGCCTGCATCCAGCCAAACACCCGCGGCGCGCGGATGTGGCCCCGCCCCCGTATTGACTAGTTCTATTCAGAGCGACAGGATGTGAATAGACGTAGTAACCGGAGGAGGCAGACGATGTCGGGACCCCGCCCCGTACGAGCACCGCGCGGCACCGAGCTGAGCGCCCAGGGCTGGCAGCAGGAGGCCGCCCTGCGCATGCTCCAGAACAACCTCGACCCCGAGGTCGCCGAGCACCCCGACAAGCTCGTCGTCTACGGCGGCACCGGCAAGGCCGCCCGCGACTGGCGCTCCTTCGACGCGATGGTCCGCACCCTGCAGGGCCTGAAGGCCGACGAGACGATGCTCGTGCAGTCCGGCCGCCCGGTCGGCGTCATGCAGACCCACGAGTGGGCCCCGCGCGTCCTCATCGCCAACTCCAACCTGGTCGGCGACTGGGCCAACTGGGAGGAGTTCCGCCGCCTGGAGCAGCTCGGCCTGACCATGTACGGCCAGATGACCGCCGGCTCCTGGATCTACATCGGCACCCAGGGCATCCTGCAGGGCACCTACGAGACCTTCGCCGCCGTCGCCGCGAAGAAGTTCGGCGGCACCCTCGCCGGCACGATCACCCTCACCGCCGGCCTCGGCGGCATGGGCGGCGCCCAGCCGCTGGCCGTGACGATGAACGACGGCGTGGCGATCTGCATCGACTGCGACCCACGCGCCATCGACCGCCGCATCGAGCACCGCTACCTGGACGTGCGGGCCGACTCCCTCGACCACGCGCTCCAGCTCGCCACCGAGGCCCGCGACCAGCGCAGGCCGCTGTCCATCGGCGTCCTCGGCAACGCCGCCGAGCTGGTCCCGCAGCTGCTCGCCATGGGCGCGCCCATCGACATCGTCACCGACCAGACCTCCGCCCACGACCCGCTGTCCTACCTGCCGCTCGGCGTCGCCTTCGAGGACATGGCCGACGCCGCCGCCAAGGACCCGGCCGGGTTCACCACCCGCGCCCGCGAGTCCATGGCCCGGCACGTCGAAGCGATGGTCGGCTTCATGGACGCCGGTGCCGAGGTCTTCGACTACGGCAACTCCATCCGCGGCGAGGCCCAGCTCGCCGGTTACGACCGCGCCTTCGCCTTCCCCGGCTTCGTCCCCGCCTACATCCGCCCGCTGTTCTGCGAAGGCAAGGGCCCCTTCCGCTGGGCCGCGCTGTCCGGCGACCCGGCCGACATCGCCAAGACCGACAAGGCGATCCTCGACCTCTTCCCGGAGAACGAGTCGCTGGCCCGCTGGATCAAGATGGCCGGCGAGCGCGTCCACTTCCAGGGCCTGCCCGCCCGCATCTGCTGGCTCGGCTACGGCGAGCGCGACAAGGCCGGCGAGCGGTTCAACGACATGGTCGCCTCCGGTGAGCTGGCCGCGCCGATCGTCATCGGCCGCGACCACCTCGACTGCGGCTCCGTCGCCTCCCCCTACCGGGAGACCGAGGCCATGCTCGACGGCTCCGACGCCATCGCCGACTGGCCGCTGCTCAACGCCATGGTCAACGTGGCCTCCGGCGCCTCCTGGGTGTCCCTGCACCACGGCGGCGGCGTCGGCATGGGCCGCTCCATCCACGCCGGCCAGGTCACCGTCGCCGACGGCACCCCGCTCGCCGGGGAGAAGATCCGCCGCGTCCTCACCAACGACCCCGGCATGGGCGTCATCCGGCACGTGGACGCCGGGTACGACATCGCCGAGTCGGTCGCCGAGCAGCGCGGCGTCCGGGTGCCCATGCGCGAGGGTGACGAGCGTTGAGTTTCCACAGCATGTGGGCGGAGCTGCTGCCGGTCGGCCGCAGCTCCGCCTCCGGCGGCTACCGCCGCTACGCCTGGACCGCCGCCGACGCCGACTGCCGGGCCTGGTTCCGTGAGCAGGCCGAGGCCCGCGGGCTGGCCTACGAGGTCGACCGCAACGGCAACCAGTGGGCCTGGCTCGGCGACCCCACCGCCGGGGACGCCGTCGTCACCGGCTCCCACCTGGACTCCGTCCCCGACGGCGGCGCGTTCGACGGCCCCCTCGGCGTGGTGTCCTCCTTCGCCGCCCTCGACGAACTGCGCCACCGGGGAGCGCGGTTCACCAAGCCCCTCGCGCTGGTGAACTTCGGCGACGAGGAGGGCGCCCGGTTCGGCCTCGCCTGCGTCGGCTCCCGCCTCACCGCCGGACAACTCACCCGCGAGCAGGCCCACCGGCTCACCGACGGCGACGGCGTCACCCTCGCGCAGGCCATGGAGAGTGCCGGCCACGACCCGGACGCCATCGGGCCGGACCCCGAACGGCTCGCCCGCATCGGCGCGTTCGTCGAACTCCACGTCGAACAGGGCCGCGCCCTCGACCTCACCGGGAACGCCGTCGGCGTCGCCAGCGCCATCTGGCCGCACGGCCGCTGGCGGTTCGACTTCCGCGGCGAGGCCAACCACGCCGGCACCACCCGGCTCGCCGACCGCCGCGACCCGATGCTGTCGTACGCCGAGACCGTGCTCGCCGCCCGCCGGGAGGCCGAACTCGCCGGTGCCGTCGCCACCTTCGGCAAGATCTCCGTCGAGCCGAACGGCGTCAACGCCATCCCCTCCCTCGTGCGCGGCTGGCTCGACTCCCGCGCCCCCGAGCAGCACACCCTCGACACCGTCGTCGGCGGCATCGAGAAGGCCGCCCGGGAGTACGCCGACGCCCACGGCATCGACCTGGACGTCGTCCGGGAGTCCTTCACCCCCGTCGTCGAGTTCGACCACGCCCTGCGCGACGAACTCGCCCGCATCCTCGGCACGGACACCGGCCTCACCGTCCCCGTGCTGGGCACCGGCGCGGGACACGACGCCGGGATCCTGTCCGGGAGCATCCCGACCGCCATGCTGTTCGTACGCAACCCCACCGGTGTCTCGCACTCCCCGGCCGAGTCCGCCGCCGAGGACGACTGCGTGGCCGGGGTGCGCGCACTCGCCGACGTACTGGAAGGACTGGCCTGCCGGTGACCAAGGGGACCTACTGGCTGGAACACGCCTGGCTCGGCGACCGGGTCGAGCCGGGCGTCGCCCTCGACGTCGCGGACGGCCGCATCACCGCCGTCCGCGAGGGCGTGGACGCGCCGCCGCCCGGCGCCGAGGTGCTGCGCGGACTGACGCTGCCCGGGCTGGCCAACGCCCACAGCCACGCCTTCCACCGCGCCCTGCGCGGCACCGTCCAGGTCGGCTCCGGCACCTTCTGGACCTGGCGCGAGGTGATGTACTCCGTCGCCGACCGGCTCACCCCCGACACCTACCACGCGCTCGCCCGCGCGGTGTACGCCGAGATGGCCCTCGCCGGCGTCACGGCCGTCGGCGAGTTCCACTACGTGCACCACGCCCCCGGCGGCACCCCCTACGCCGACCCCAACGCCATGGGCGAGGCGCTGATCGCGGCCGCCGCCGAGGCCGGGATCCGGATCACCCTCCTCGACACCTGCTATCTCTCCGCCGGCTTCGGCGAGGCCCCGAACCGGCACCAGCAGCGCTTCTCCGACGGCAGCGCGGAGGACTGGGCCGCACGCTGTTCACTTCTCAAGGAACACGATCACGCCCGGATCGGGACGGCGATCCACTCGGTGCGGGCGGTCCCCGCCGGCCAGCTCGCCACCGTCGCCGCCTGGGCCGAGGAGCGGCGGGCCCCGCTGCACGTGCACCTGTCCGAGCAGACCGCCGAGAACGACGCCTGCCTGGCCGCCCACGGCCGCACGCCCACCCGGCTGCTCGCCGACCACGGCGTGCTCGGCCCGCGCACCACCGGCGTGCACAACACGCACCTCACCGACGAGGACATCGCCCTGCTCGGCGGCTCCGGCACCGGCACCTGCATGTGCCCCACCACCGAGCGCGACCTCGCCGACGGCATCGGCCCCGCCGTCGCCCTCCAGCGGGCCGGCTCGCCGCTCTCCCTCGGCTCCGACAGCCACGCCGTCATCGACCTGTTCGAGGAGGCGCGCGCGATGGAGCTGAACGAGCGGCTGCGCACCCGCACCCGCGGCCACTGGACGGCCGCCGCCCTGCTGCGCGCCGCCGGCGCCGACGGCCACGCCGCCCTCGGCTGGGAGGAGGCGGGCACCCTGGAGCCCGGCGCCCTCGCCGACTTCACGACGGTCGCACTCGACTCGGTCAGGACAGCGGGCCCGCTGCCCCGGCTCGGCGCCGAGACGGCCGTATTCGCCGCGACGGCAGCGGACGTACGGCACACCGTCGTGGGCGGACGGCACGTCGTACGCGACGGACACCACCGGCTCGTACCGGACGTGCCGCAGGCCCTCGCGCGGGCCGTGGCAGACCTGCGGGCCTGACGAGAAGCCACGAGGACGCCATGAGCAGCAGCACCGTCATCACCGACATCGCCACACTCGTCACCAACGACCCCTCCCTCGGCGACCACTCACCCCTCGGACTGATCCAGGACGCGGCCGTCGTCATCGAGGGCGACCGCGTCGTGTGGACCGGTGAGTCAAGCAAAGCACCCGCCACTGACAACCGGGTCGACGCCGGCGGACGGGCGGTGATCCCGGGCTTCGTCGACTCCCACTCGCACCTGGTCTTCGCCGGGGACCGGACGCAGGAGTTCAACGCCCGGATGTCCGGCCGCTCCTACACCGCGGGCGGCATCCGCACCACCGTCGCCGCCACCCGCGCCGCGAGCGACGCGGAACTGGAGGCCAACCTCACCCGCTACCTGGACGAGGCGCTGCGCCAGGGCACCACCACCTTCGAGACCAAGTCGGGTTACGGCCTGACGGTCGAGGACGAGTCCCGCGCCCTGCGCATCGCGTCCCGGCACACGGAGGAGGTCACCTACCTCGGCGCGCACATCGTCTCCCCGGACCACGCCGACGACCCGGCCGCCTATGTCGCCCTGGTCACCGGCGAGATGCTCGACGCCTGCGCGCCGTACGCCCGCTGGATCGACGTCTTCTGCGAGAAGGGTGCCTTCGACGGCGACCAGGCCCGCGCGATCCTCACCGCCGGCAAGGCGAGGGGCCTGCACCCGCGCGTCCACGCCAACCAGCTCTCCTACGGCCCCGGTGTGCAGCTCGCGGTCGAGCTGGACGCGGCCAGCGCCGACCACTGCACGCACCTCACCGACGCGGACGTGGACGCCCTCGCCCACAGCGCGACGGTCGCCACCCTGCTCCCCGGCGCCGAGTTCTCCACCCGCGCCGAGTGGCCCGACGCGCGAAGGCTCCTGGACGCCGGGGCCACCGTCGCCCTGTCCACCGACTGCAACCCGGGCTCGTCGTTCACCTCCTCCGTGCCGTTCTGCATCGCCCTGGCCGTGCGGGACATGGGGATGACCCCGGACGAGGCGGTGTGGTCGGCCACGGCCGGCGGGGCGGCCGCGCTGCGCCGCACCGACATCGGCCGGCTGAGCCCGGGCGCCCGCGCGGACCTCCTCCTGCTGGACGCGCCGAGCCATGTCCACCTGGCGTACCGGCCGGGCGTCCCCCTGGTGGCGGGGGTCTGGCGGCGCGGCGTCCGAGAGGTCTGAGCACCACCCCCACTCCATGCTGTCGCTCAGCTGTTCGGCCGTATGGCAGACTCCCCCCGATCATCGAAGATCGTCGAACGGACTGGTCAGGGGACCGGGCCGACAGGGAGGGGCGGCGGGATGGCCGGACTGGTCAGCAGACGTGGGTTGTTGGGGTCGGCGGCGCTCGTGGGCGCGGGCGCGCTGGCGGGTGTGGTGCAGAGCGCCGGCACGGCGGCGGCCGAGGCGCCGCTGGACACACCGTTCACGCCGGTCACCGTGCCGCATCTGGCGGAGGCCGAGCGGATGGTGCAGTACCAGCGCATGCTCGCCGCCGGTCACCTGCCCGTCGGCCTGGCCGGTCACTGGCCGCTGGACGGCAGCGGCGCCGACCGCTCGGGCGGCGCCCACCCGCTCACCCTCGGCACCGGCGCGTCCTGGACGACGCTGCGGGCCGGCGGCGAGCTGACGCTGGACGGGCAGACCGGGTACGCGGCCACCGCCTCCGTGCTGGACACCACCGCCCCGTTCACGGTCTCGGCGTGGGTGCGGCTCGCCGCCGACGCGAGCACGACCGCGATGCAGACGGCGGTCAGCCAGGACGGCACGACGGCCAGCCGCTTCCTGCTCCAGTACGACGACACCGTCGGCACCTGGGCGTTCAAGGTGCGCAGCGCCGACCAGAGCAGCAAGGTGTCCGCCGTGGACACCGCCCCGGCCCAGCGGGGCGTGTGGACGCATCTGACCGGCGTGTGGGACGGCACCCGCGTCCAGCTGTACGTCGGCGGCGAGCTGAAGGGCAGCGCCGACACGACCCTGTCCTGGGCGGCGACCTCGGGCCTCAACGTGGGCCGGGCGCGCTGGAACGGCGCGTACGTGAACTTCTTCCAGGGCGCGGTGGACGACGTCCGCGTCTACTCCCGGGCGCTGACCGCCCAGGAGATCGGCGTCGTCAGCGGGAAGACGGCCCGCGAGAACAACGTCTACCTGATCGGCTCGCCGTCCTCGGTGGTGTGGGGGACGCCCGACGACCTGACGAGCTGGATCAACCGGTCCCGCTGCTCGTCCTTCCTCACCCGGGTGCTCAAGCACACCTACGGCTGGGCGACGGACGACTACTTCTCGACGTACTTCCAGGACACCATCCCGGAGGCCGCCGACTACTGCAAGGCCTTCCTGAACGGCACGGCCGGCCCGCGTTTCCGCCGCATCCGCAAGGTCACCGACCTGCGCCCGGGCGACATCATCGCGATCGACTACAACGGCCAGGTCGAGGGCAACACCGGACACATCGTCATGGTCCGCGAGGTCAAGGGCACGTTCAGCGGCTCGGGCGTCTTCACCGGCGAGACGCAGTACGCCGTCGAGATCGTCGACTGCACCTCCGACCCGCACGGCGTGTACGGCTACCCCAACTACACGACCTACCCGGACACCCGCATGGTCAGCAACGTCGAGGGCGAGAGCCTGCAGGGCGCCGGCATCGGACACATGATGTTCTACGCCTCCGACTCCACCGGCGAGTTCTCCCGGTACCGGTGGAGCGTCAACACCAGCAAGACGACGGCGGAGAACCTGTCGGTCTCCTCCCGGCCGATCGCCGCGGCCCGCCTGGTCTGACGGGACCCGGGTACGGGCGGGGGCTCAGCGCGCTCCCGCCCGCCACCGCTGTACGGCGCCCCCGTAGGCGTCCGCCAGCCACACGCCGTTCCCCCGCCCGTACGCGGTGACCGCCGTCCACGGGGCGATGACGGGACGGATCACCCCGTCGCCGTCGATGTCGAACCGCAGGTTGTCGCCGTTGCGGCCGTCCAACGAGGAGCACGTCCAGATCCCGACGCCGCGGTCCACGTCGCCCCGGCTGTCCAGGCAGAACTCCGGGTCGGCGGACGACTGCAGGGCGCGTCGGCCGGCGTCGTAGCGCCAGCGCTGGGTGGGCGAGGACGTGCAGGGCGCGGTGACGACGTCCGTGCCCCTGTCGAACCAGCCGTCGCGGACGTCCAGGCACAGCCCGGTGGCCACGTTCACGACCTGCGCGGAGGTGCCGTCCGGCGGTGACGGCGTGGGGGAGGGCGACGGCGTCGGCCGGGGCTTCGGGGGTGGCGTGGGCGTCGGCGACGGCTTCCGGCGGGTCGGGGACGGCGACGGCGAGGGCGGCGCGGAGGACCGCGTCGGGGAGGGCGACGGCGTCGGCGACGGGCTCGGCACCGGCGCGCTCGGTGGCGCG
The DNA here is from genome assembly GCF_014656055.1 of Streptomyces griseosporeus. Lineage (GTDB taxonomy): Bacteria > Actinomycetota > Actinomycetes > Streptomycetales > Streptomycetaceae > Streptomyces > Streptomyces griseosporeus. The sequence goes on along the minus strand of NZ_BNBR01000006.1, from coordinate 56,093 downwards.
CTGGGGCGCGCGCTCACCGTCGGCGCCAGCGTGTGCGACGCGCGTTGCGGCGCCTGCTGACTTGGCGTCAGCAGCAGGACGAGCAGCGGCGCGAGGGCCACTCCGAGCGCCGTGGAGGCGAGGGCGACGCGCCGGGAGGGCCGCCAGGGGTGCTCGGGCAGCCGGGGCCCGCGCGTCACCGGCTCCGGCTCCGGCTCGCGTACGTAGGCGGTGCCCGCCCAGCCGAGCAGCCCCTCGGCCAGTGCCGTGCGGGGCGTGTCGCGCAGGTCGCACAGCTCCTGGTGGGCGGCCGTGCAGTGGCCGCAGCGGGTCATGTGGGCGTGCAGGTCGGCGCTGTGCCGCGGGGCGTCCGGCCGTACCGACTCCTCGATGAGCCGGCGGAAGTCCGCGCAGTCCGGGTCGGGGGAGGCGGCGAGACGGTGCCGCAGACAGGCCTGGGCGAGGCTCTTCAGCGCCGCCGACCTGCCGTACGCCACGTCGGCCGGGGTCATGCCCAGCAGCAGCGCCGTGCGGTCCACGGGACGCTCCTCCACGGTGCCGTACCAGATCAGGCCCTGGGTCCGGCTCGTCAGGCCCTGGAACGCCGTCAGCATGGGCGAGGCGGGCACCTGGCCGGCCGTGCTCAGCACCAGCAGCAGGCCCGGGTCGAGCCCGCGGGACCGCTCGTCGCGCGCCCACTCGGCCGCCGTCTCCAGGACGGACCGCAACAGGTGGTGGCGCCAGGGCACCGGCGGGTCGATGCCGCGCGCCGCCTCCTTGGCCGCGCGGGTGAAGACCTCCGCCGTCAGCTGCCGTGCCGCGGAGTCGCTCGCGGCGCACAGCCGGGCGTAGCCGAGCACGCGCGCGTGGTGGCGCCGGCGCAGCTCGCGCAGGGCCGGGTAGGCGGTGGCGGTGCGGGCGCGCAGCAGCTCGGCGAGGCGGGCGTCGGAGACGTCCGCGTACGACGCGCCGTCGCCCTCGGGGGAGGCGCCTCGCGCATCCTCGGTTCCCTCGGCCCCTGCCATCCACGCCTCCACGTTCGCCCGCAACGACCCCGGCCGGTTGCCGACTTACCGGCGGGTTGGGGGGTGACCGTAGTGCATGCCGGCGGGATGAGGGGATCCCGCGAAAGACGTTTCCTGCGGTAACCTGCGCGCCGCCCGTGCCGGAGGCGCACAGCGCCGCGCCCGGCGCTCCGCCGACCTGCGGGTCGGACGCGGAACACCGGGCGTGGAAGACCGGGTGCGGGACAGGCGCGGAACGCCGGCGCTCACTCCTCGACGGTGAGCCCCTTGCGCAGCCGTACCAGGGTCCGGGAGAGCAGGCGCGAGACGTGCATCTGGGAGATGCCGAGTTCCTCGCCGATCTCCGACTGGGTCATGCCCGCGACGAACCTCAGCGAGAGGATCTTGCGGTCGCGGGGCGCGAGTTCGGCGATCAGCGGCTTCAACGACTCGACGTACTCGATGCCTTCGAGCCCGTGGTCCTCGTAGCCGATGCGGTCGCCGAGGGCGCCCTCGGAGTCGTCCTCCTCGGGCTGCGCGTCGAGCGAGGAGGCGGTGTAGGCGTTGGAGGCGGCCATGCCCTCGACGACCTCGTCGTTGCTGATGCCGAGGCGCTCGGCCAGCTCCGCCACGGTGGGCGCGCGGTCCAGCTTCTGGGCCAGCTCGTCGCCGGCCTTGGCCAGGTCCAGGCGCAGTTCCTGCAGGCGGCGCGGGACGCGCACGGACCAGGAGGTGTCGCGGAAGAAGCGCTTGATCTCGCCGATGATGGTCGGCATCGCGAACGTGGGGAACTCCACACCGCGGGACAGCTCGAACCGGTCGATCGCCTTGATCAGGCCGATGGTGCCGACCTGGATGATGTCCTCCATCGGCTCGCTGCGGGAGCGGAAGCGGGAGGCGGCGAACTTGACGAGCGCGAGGTTCAGTTCGACGAGGGTGTTGCGGACGTACGAGTACTCGTGCGTGCCTTCCTGGAGGGCTTCCAGCCGCTCGAAGAGGGTCTTGGAGAGGGCCCGCGCGTCCACGGCGCCGACTTCCTCGTAAGGGGGTATGTCCGGAAGTCCGAGTTCGGAAAGAATGTCGTCCGGAGGGGTTGTCGACGTCGTCGTCCGGGTATGCGAGGCGTCGAGCCGGGGTGACATGATGTCCTCCATCGTTCTCGGCATATGGCTGCCGAAGCCAGTACGTGCACTGCGGTGTGCGGCGCCTCCAAAGCCGGCCGTGTCGGGTACGTGTCTCTACTAGCCCTACCCGCTTTCCTGAGCCCACCGCAAGTGCGATTCGTTCGGAAATGTCCGTTTGCGGGTGGTTGTTCGGCTGTCGGAGCACGTACAGAAGGCGTAGTGTTCGAGGGCGTCATTCACAGGCACGACCTCGGGAGAGAGAGACGGCATGGACCGCGGGACGGTCGGCAGCGCCCAGTCGGGCCGGCTTCTGGTGGAGGTGCGGGAAGAGGGCTCCAGTGCCGTCGTGACCCCCGCGGGTGAGCTGGATCACCACACGGCCGAGCTGCTGCGCGAACCACTCGACGACTGCCTCGCCAAGGGCTTCAGCCGCCTGGTCGTGGACTGCGCCCGGCTGGACTTCTGCGACTCCACCGGCCTGAACGTGCTCCTCGGGGCCCGTCTGAAGGCGGAGGCCGCGGGCGGCGGGGTCCATCTGGCGGGCATGCAGCCCGTGGTCGCCCGGGTGTTCGAGATCACCGGTGCGGAGGCGGTCTTCACCGTCCACGACACCGTCGAGGCCGCCCTGGCCGCGCCCGAAGGGGCCGGTGGGACCCACGGGCCGCAAGAGGCGCAGGGGACGCAGGAGACCGCCGCCGAGGCCCCCGTGGGCCCCGGCACCGACGACGCCTCAGCGGCCGATGAGGACGACTGACGCTCCCCGCCCCCACGGTGTGCGCCGTGCCCCGCGACCGGGCGGCGCGCCCCGTGCGCCCCGCATGCCCCGCCCCGTCCCGCACGCCGCGGCGAACCAAGGGGTGTTCCCTCCGTCCCGTCGGGCAGGAGACATCCTGGACAGCCTTGGCCCCCGCCGCCGCGGCATCCCGACTTTTCCGTCCTGCACTGGTGAATCGGTGAGGTGAAGCGCTGATGAGCACCACCCGGCCCTACTCGCCGGGCTCTCCCGAGCCCAGCGGCGCTTCCGGCGCGTCGTCGGGCCGTCAGGTTCGCACGCTGAGCCTCGGCGGCCAGAGCGGTGTCGTACCGCTCGCCCGCGACTTCGCCCGGCAGGCGCTGTACGCGTGGGGCTGGCTGCCCGCGGCCACCGCCGACCAGCGGGCGGCCGCCGAGGACGTGCTGCTCGTCGTCTCCGAGCTGGTCACCAACGCCTGCCTGCACGCCGAGGGGCCGGAGACGATGGAGATCTCCTGCGACAACAAGGTGATCCGGGTCGAGGTCTCCGACCGCGGCACCGGCCAGCCGGCCCCCCGCACCCCGCACCGCGCGGGCCGTCCCGGCGGCCACGGCATGTTCATCGTGCAGCGGCTCTGCCTGGACTGGGGCGTCGTGCGCACCCCGGGCGTGGCCGGCAAGACGGTGTGGGCGGAGCTGGGGGCTCCGGCCTGAGACGAGGGGCCCGGGGCTCCCGCGCCGGGCAGAAACGCAATACGCAGACGCGCAGAGGCCGCCGTACCCACACGGGTACGGCGGCCTCTGTCGTGCGGCTCAGCCTCGGGTCACGTCAGCGGACGTTGCCCATCAGGGCGTTCACCTTCCGGCGGTACATCCACACCGCCGCACCGGCGACGACCGCGAGGACGGCCTCCAGGGCGACGAAGCCCATCCGGTCGAGGTTGACCCCGCCGACGGCCGGGTTCGACAGCAGCGCGGTGACCGAGTCGCCCGCGGTGACCGCGAGGAACCAGACGCCCATCATCTGCGAGGCGTACTTCTTCGGCGCCATCTTGGTGGTCACGGACAGACCCACCGGCGACAGCGTCAGCTCACCGACGGTCTGCACGAAGTAGATGCCGACCAGCCACATCGCCGCGGCCTTGTGACCGCCCTCGGCGATCGACAGCGGGGCGAGGAAGAGGAAGAAGGACGCGCCGACCAGCACCAGGCCGGAGGCGAACTTCACGATCGTGCTCGGCTCCTTGCCGCGGCGGTTCAGCCACAGCCACAGCCAGGCGAAGACCGGCGCCAGGGCCATGATCATGACCGGGTTGACCGACTGGTACCAGGAGACCGGGAACTCCCAGCCGAGGACCGAGTTCTCGGCGCTGCTGTCGGCGAACAGCGACAGCGTCGAACCGCCCTGGTCGTAGATCATCCAGAAGACGGCGGCGGCGACGAAGAACCAGATGTACGCCCGCACCTTGGACTTCTCGGTGGTGTCCAGGTCCTTGTCGCGCAGCATCCGGGCGATGACCAGGATCGGCACGATCAGGCCGACGAGGGTCAGCGGGATCAGCGCCCAGTTCAGGGTGAAGTGGCCGGTGAAGCCGACGACGCCGTAGAAGACCGCGGCGACGGCCAGCCAGAAGGCGCCCTTGCGCAGGCTGGCGGCCTTCTCCTGGGCCGACAGCGGCGTCGGGACCAGGCTGCTCTTCGCGCTCAGGTGGCGGCTGCCGAGCAGGAACTGGGCCAGGCCCAGCGCCATGCCGAGCGCGGCCAGCGCGAAGCCGAAGTGCCAGTTGACCTTCTCACCGACCGTGCCGATGGCCAGCGGGGCGACGAAGGCGCCCAGGTTGATGCCGATGTAGAAGATCGTGAAGCCGCCGTCGCGGCGCGGGTCCTCGGGGCCGTCGTACAGATGGCCGACCATCGTGGAGATGTTGGCCTTCAGCAGACCGGAGCCGATGGCGACCAGGCCCAGGCCGACGAAGAAGCTCGCGGCGGCCGGCAGGGCCAGGCACAGGTGGCCGAGCATGATGATCAGGCCCGCGGCCGCGACCGTCTTGCGGGGGCCGAGGAAGCGGTCCGCGACCCAGCCGCCGGGGAGGGCGAGCAGGTACACGAGCGACAGGTAGACCGCGTAGATCGCGGACGCCGTGCCGGCGTTCATGTGCAGGCCGCTCGGGGCGACCAGGTACAGCGGGAGCAGAGCCCTCATGCCGTAGTAGGAGAACCGCTCCCACATCTCGGTCATGAAGAGGGTGGCCAGTCCGCGGGGGTGGCCGAAGAAGGTCTTCTCGGAACCGGGGGTGCCCGGGGTGACCGAGGCCTTCGTCAGGCTGGACGCCATGGTCGTTCCTTGCTGGTCGGGACGCGCGATGGAGCGTTGCGCGCCCGGTGGGGGGCGGCCGGCACCGGCACGGCCGGCACGTCCACCCCCACGCCCGAGGGGAGTCCGCTCCGGGTCGCGGAGCGGGGGACGGCGACCACCGGGATCCACGCCACCGGTCGCGTTCTCGCGCCGGGGCCCGGCCACAGGTCATTCCTTTCGAGGCCGGCCTGGGCCGGCCCGCACACAAAGAAGACCTTCAGCGTCAAGTCGTCGCCAAAGGTCCCCGCGGTGCTACAGGCGTTGATTCACCATACGGCAGGACAGTGCCGGATATGGAAGGACTTGAGACATGGATCACAGGCGATCAAGGAACCGTACGCCTGATTTCTAAGGTCATCACCAGGATGACATCACACGACTACAGGTCCGTACCAAACCAGGGGTGCTTTCACTGTCCGGAATGACCCGGTTCTCCGTAGGTAAGAATCACCCGTTCCGATCACACCTCTGCGCCATTGCGGGGCGGACTACCATCACCTCATGACCCGTGTACTGCTCGCCGAGGACGACGCGTCCATCTCGGAGCCGCTGGCCCGCGCACTGCGCCGGGAAGGGTACGAGGTCGAGGTGCGCGAGGACGGCCCCACCGCGCTCGACGCCGGAATGCAGGGCGGCGTCGACCTGGTCGTGCTGGACCTCGGGCTGCCCGGCATGGACGGTCTGGAGGTCGCGCGCCGGCTGCGGGCCGACGGCCACACCGTCCCCATCCTCATCCTGACCGCGCGCGCCGACGAGGTGGACACCGTCGTCGGGCTGGACGCGGGCGCCGACGACTACGTCACCAAGCCGTTCCGCCTCGCCGAGCTGCTCGCCCGGGTCCGGGCCCTGCTGCGCCGCGGCGCCGCCGAGCCGCAGCAGCCGCCCGCCACCCACGGCGTGCGCATCGACGTCGAGTCGCACCGCGCCTGGATGGGCGACGAGGAGCTGCAGCTCACCGCGAAGGAGTTCGACCTGCTGCGGGTGCTGGTGCGCGACGCCGGCCGGGTCGTCACCCGCGACCAGCTGATGCGCGAGGTCTGGGACACCACCTGGTGGTCCTCCACCAAGACCCTCGACATGCACATCTCCTGGCTGCGCAAGAAGCTGGGCGACGACGCCGCGAACCCCCGCTACATCGCCACCGTCCGCGGCGTGGGCTTCCGCTTCGAGAAGAGCTGACCGAGCAGAGCTGAGCCCCGCGCGGGCCCAGCGGGGAACAGGACATGCGCCGCCGTCTCATCCAGTCCACCCTCGCCGTCGTCCTGGTCGTGATCGCCGTCTTCGGGATCTCGCTGGTGGTCGTCGAGACCCGCACGATCAGCAGCAGCGCCCAGGAACGGGTGGACCTGGAGGCCCTGCGGCTGGCCAGCATCGTCGACAGCCGGCTGCTGAGCAGCGAGGAGGTCACCGAGGACATCCTGCGCGGGCAGGTCACCCAGGACCGGTACGCGGTCGTGCGGATGCCCGGGCAGCGGCCCATCGAGGTCGGCGACCGCCCCACCGGCGAGGTCATCCGCTCCAAGGCGGCCCGGGGCGACCAGGGCGAGACGGTCGTCGTGGAGGAGCCGCGCTCCACGGTCACCGAGGAGGTCGGCCGGACCCTGCTGATCATCGCGCTGGTGGCGCTGCTCGCCGTGATCGCCGCCGTGCTGCTCGCCATCCGGCAGGCCAACCGGCTCGCCTCCCCGCTGACCGACCTCGCCGAGACCGCCGAACGCCTCGGCTCCGGCGACCCGCGCCCCCGCCACAAGCGCTACGGCGTCCCCGAGCTGGACCGGGTCGCCGATGTGCTGGACGCCTCCGCCGAGCGCATCGGCCGGATGCTCACCGCCGAGCGGCGGCTCGCCGCCGACGCCTCCCACCAGCTGCGCACCCCGCTGACCGCGCTGTCGATGCGGCTGGAGGAGATCACCCTCACCGACGACCTGGACACGGTGAAGGAGGAGGCGAACGTCGCGCTGACGCAGGTGGAGCGGCTCACGGACGTCGTCGAGCGGCTGCTGACCAACTCCCGCGACCCGCGCAACGGCTCCGCGGTCACCTTCGACCTCGACGAGGTCATCCAGCAGCAGATCGCCGAGTGGCGCCCCGCCTACCGCAGCGCGGGCCGCGCCATCGTCAGCTCCGGCAAGCGGCATCTGCACGCCGTGGGCACCCCGGGCGCGGTCGCGCAGGTGCTGGCGGCGCTGATCGAGAACTCCCTCATGCACGGCGGCGGCACGGTCGCGCTGCGCACCCGCGTCACCGGCAACCAGGCCGTCGTCGAGGTCACCGACGAGGGCCCCGGCGTCCCCGCCGACCTCGGGGCGCGGATCTTCGAGCGGACCATCAGCGGCCGCAACTCCACGGGCATCGGCCTGGCCGTCGCCCGGGACCTCGCGGAGGCGGACGGCGGCCGGCTGGAGCTGCTGCAGACCAGCCCGGCGGTCTTCGGGCTGTTCCTCTCGCGCACGCCGCCCGCCAAGAAGCAGCCGGAGGACGAGCCCACCGTCCGGTGAGAGGCCTCGGAAGCCTCGGAGGCTCAGAAGCCTCAGACCCGCTGGCGGGGGCGCGCCGGCGGGGCGGGCGCGGGGACCGGCTCGTCGGCGGCCACCGGCTCCTGCCCGGCCCGGGTCTCGGCCTTGGGTTCGGCCACCGGAAGCGCCCGGAACACCCAGGTGCGGTAGGACCAGAACCGGAACAGCGTCGCGATGCCGATGCCGAGGAACTTGAAGACGTTGCGCTCGATCGCGCTGTCCCAGCCGAAGCCGTAGATCGCGGCGAACAGGATGCCGTTCTCGATCACCAGGCCGATCGCGCTGAAGGCGAGGAAGAGGATCATCTCGCGGGTGCGGTCGGTCTTGTCGCGGTCACGGTAGGTGAAGTAGCGGAAGCCGATGTAGTTGCAGGCGATGGCCACGACGGTGGCGATCACGTTGGCGCGGACGGCCTGCAGGCTGGTCAGATGCCACAGCGCGTTGGAGACGGCGAAGTTCACCACCATGCCGAAGGCACCCACGGCGCCGAACTTGGCGATCTCGTGTGTGAGTCTGTGCAGCCCGGAGGACCCTTGTCCCATGGTCGAGCAGGCCCCCGTCCGTAGCGGATGTGTCAACCCAGCCATGCTAACCACCCCGCTCCGCGACGGCGGGGGCAAGCGCTCACACAAGCCCCTGAACGGCCGGAAAACGGTGGCCGCCGCGCGGCCGATACCCTAGGGGCGTGACGTTCCCGGTAGTCGGCATGGTCGGCGGTGGCCAGCTCGCTCGTATGACACACGAGGCGGGCATCCCGCTGGGCATCAGGTTCAAGCTCCTCAGTGACACTCCTCAGGATTCCGCGGCGCAGGTCGTGAACGATGTCGTCGTAGGCGACTATCGCGATCTGGACACGCTGCGCGAGTTCGCGCGCGGCTGCGACGTGATCACCTTCGATCACGAGCATGTCCCGACCGAGCACCTACGGGCCCTGGAGGCGGACGGCATCCCCGTGCGCCCGGGCCCCGACGCGCTCGTGCACGCCCAGGACAAGGGCGTGATGCGCGCGAAGCTCAGCTCGATCGGTGTGCCGTGCCCACGGCACAGGATCGTCTCGGACCCGGCGGACGTGGCCGCGTTCGCCGCCGAGGGCGACGGCTTCCCCGTCGTCCTCAAGACGGTCCGCGGCGGCTACGACGGCAAGGGCGTATGGGTCGTCGACTCGGCCGAGGAGGCGGAGGAGCCCTTCAAGGCGGGCGTCCCCGTCCTCGCCGAGGAGAAGGTCGACTACGTCCGCGAACTCGCCGCCAACGTGGTCCGCTCCCCGCACGGCCAGGCCGTGGCCTACCCGGTCGTGGAGTCGCAGCAGGTCAACGGCGTCTGCGACACCGTGATCGCCCCGGCGCCCGGCCTGGACGGGGCCCTCGCCCTGAAGGCCGAGCAGATGGCGCTGACCATCGCCAAGGAACTGGACGTCGTCGGCCACCTCGCCGTCGAGCTGTTCCAGACCCGCGACGGCCGCATCCTCGTCAACGAGCTGGCGATGCGCCCGCACAACTCCGGCCACTGGACCATGGACGGCGCGATCACCAGCCAGTTCGCCAACCATGTCCGCGCCGTCCTCGACCTGCCGCTCGGCGACCCCCGCCCGCGCGCCACGTGGACGGTCATGGTCAACGTCCTCGGCGGCGACTTCCCGGACATGTACTCCGCGTACCTGCACTGCATGGCCCGTGACCCGCAGCTGAAGATCCACATGTACGGCAAGGACGTGAAGCCCGGCCGCAAGGTGGGCCACGTCAACACCTACGGCGACGACCTGGACGACGTCCTCGAGCGCGCACGTCACGCTGCCGGTTACCTGAGAGGCACGATCACCGAATGAGCCCCGTTGTTGGCATCGTCATGGGGTCGGACTCCGACTGGCCCGTCATGGAGGCCGCCGCCAAGGCCCTCGACGAGTTCGAGATCGACTACGAGGTCGACGTCGTCTCCGCGCACCGCATGCCGCGCGAGATGATCGCGTACGGCGAGCGGGCCGCCGAGCGCGGCCTGAAGGTGATCATCGCCGGGGCGGGCGGCGCCGCCCACCTGCCCGGCATGCTCGCCTCCGTCACCCCGCTGCCGGTCATCGGCGTGCCGGTGCCGCTGAAGTACCTCGACGGCATGGACAGCCTGCTGTCCATCGTGCAGATGCCGGCCGGTGTCCCGGTCGCCACGGTGTCGGTCGCCGGCGCGCGCAACGCGGGCCTGCTGGCCGCCCGGATCCTCGCCGCCCACGACGAGGAGCTGCTGGGCCGCATGAAGGAGTTCCAGCAGGACCTCAACGACCAGGCCACCGAGAAGGGCAAGCGGCTGCGGGCCAAGGTCGAGGGGTCGGGCGGCTTCGGATTCGGGAAGTGAGCCGATGACCTCGACGGAGGCAGCCCGGGAACTCCTCGCCGAGTTCCCGGTCGTCGACGGGCACAACGACCTGCCCTGGGCGCTGCGCGAACAGGTGAGCTACGACCTGGCCGCCCGGGACATCGCCCTCGACCAGAGCGCCCACCTGCACACCGACCTGCGCCGGCTGCGGACGGGCGGGGTCGGCGCGCAGTACTGGTCGGTGTACGTCCGCTCGGATCTGCCCGACGCGGTGCCGGCGACGCTGGAGCAGATCGACTGCGTCCGGCGGCTCGTCGACCGGCACCCGGCCGACCTGCGCCTCGCGGTGACGGCGGCCGACATGGAGGCGGCGCGCCGGGAGGGCCGTATCGCCTCGCTCATGGGCGCGGAGGGCGGGCACTCCATCGCCAACTCGCTGGGCACGCTGCGCGGCCTGTACGCGCTCGGCGTGCGCTATATGACGCTCACCCACAACGACAACGTGGACTGGGCGGACTCGGCGACCGACGAGCCGAACGTGGGCGGCCTGTCCGCCTTCGGCCGTGAGGTCGTCCGCGAGATGAACCGGCTCGGCATGCTGGTGGACCTCTCGCACGTGGCCGCGACGACGATGCGGGACGCGCTCGACACGTCCACCGCGCCGGTGATCTTCTCCCACTCCTCGTCCCGCGCGGTGTGCGACCACCCGCGCAACATCCCCGACGACGTACTGGAGCGCCTCCCCGCCAACGGCGGCATGGCGATGGTCACCTTCGTGCCGAAGTTCGTCCTCCAGGCCGCCGTCGAGTGGACGGCCGCCGCGGACGAGAACATGCGCGCGCACGGCTTCCACCACCTCGACACCACCCCCGAGGCGATGAAGGTCCACCGGGCCTTCGAGGAGCGCCACCCGCGCCCGGTCGCCACCGTCGCCACGGTCGCGGACCACCTCGACCACATGCGCGAGGTCGCCGGCATCGACCACCTCGGCATCGGCGGCGACTACGACGGCACGGCCTTCACCCCCGCGGGCCTGGACGACGTCTCCGGCTACCCGAACCTGATCGCGGAACTGCTCGACCGCGGCTGGTCCAAGGCCGACCTCGCCAAGCTGACCTGGCAGAACGCGGTCCGTGTGCTGGGCGCGGCCGAGGACGTGGCCCGCCACCTCCAGGCGACCCGCGCCCCGTCCCACGCCACGATCGAGTCGCTGGACGGCTGAACGCCGCACGGGGCACACCGGGGCCGCGTACGCTGGAAACTGACACGGATGTCAGATTCAAGCCCGACGGCCCCGGGGGTGGACGATGCGGATCGGTGAACTGGCACGGCGCACCGGCGTCAGCGAGCGCTCGCTGCGCTACTACGAGAAGCAGGGCCTGCTGCGCGCCGAGCGCACGCCCGGGGGGCACCGGGAGTACCCGGAGGGCGCCGTCGACCGGGTGATCCGCATCCAGGAGCTGTTCGCCGCCGGGCTGCACAGCAGCCGTATCGCCCAGCTGCTGCCGTGCATGCGCGACTCCGACGGCGGCCCCTCGGCCATCGCCACCCCGCGGCTGGTGGAGGAGCTGGCCGCCGAGCGCGAGCGCATCGACCGTACGATCCGGGACCTGCAGCGCTCCCGCGAGACCCTCGACGAGGTCATCGCCACCGCCGCCGGCGGCTGACCGCCGTACCCCCGAACGCCGCGTTCACCAGGAAGCGCCCCCGGCTCCGTGCGACGGTGACGGTACTGCCGATCCGCCGCCGATCACGACGTACGGAGACCGCCATGGCCGACCTCCAGGACGACCTGCACACCACGCCCGAGATCGGCGCCCTGCCCGTCGAGCGCCCCACGGGCGCGACCGTCGCCGACGCGTTCCCCGCGGAGGCCTACGCCGCCGCCCTGGAGGCCGTCGACCGGGTCCGCGCCCTGCTCGCCGAGCACCCGGTCGCCGACGGCTACAGCGGACTGCCGCGGGCGCTGCGCCGGCTGCCCTGGTACGACCTGGAGCTGGGCGAGACCGATGTCGCAACGGACGTGCCCCGGCTGCGCGAGGGCCACGTCGGCGCCCTGTTCTGGTCGCTGCACCTGCCCGACGACGCGCGCCCCGACCCCGCCCTGAGCGCCACCCTGGACCAGCTCGACCTGGCCCGCACCGTCATCCGCGACCACCCCGAGGGCCTGCGCCTGGCCCGCACCGCCGGGCAGGTCATCGACGCCCGCAACTGCGGCCGCGTCGCCGTCGTCCTCGGTCCCGCCACCGCCGCCGCCCTCGACGACTCCCTCGGCATCCTGCGCGTGCTGCGCACCCTCGGCGTACGGGTGCTCACCCTCGCCGGGACCAGCTGGGCCAGCGAGGCCGGGCTGACCCGGTTCGGCGAGGAGGTCGTCCGCGAGATGAACCGGCTCGGCGTGCTCGCCGACCTCTCCGGCGCCTCCGACGCCACCATCGCCCGCACCCTCACACTGTCCCGCACGCCGGTCCTGTGCAGCCGCTCCGCCGCTCGCGCGCTGCGCCCGCACCCCGACAACCTGCCCGACGACCTGCTCGCCGCGCTGGGCGCCGCGGGCGGGGTGTGCATGGTGCCGCTGGCCGCCGAGCAGACCGGGCCGACCCTGCGGGACGTCGCCGAGCACCTCGACCACATCCGCGCCGTCGCCGGACCGGAGAGCGTCGGCCTGTCCGGCACCTTCGACTCCGGCGCCGCCCATCCCCAGGACCTCACCGACACCGCCTGCTACCCCCGGCTGATCGCCGAGCTGCTGCGCCGCGGCTGGCCGGAGACCGACCTGGCGCTGCTCACCTGGGGCAATGTGCAGCGCGTCCTGCGCAGCGCGGACTTCGCGGCGCGCGCGGCGCAGGAGCGGCGGGAGCCGTCGGCGGCGCGGACGGTGGAGCTGGACGACTGAGACGAGGGGAGCGGCACGCGGAGCCGGACGGCTGACGCGAGGCGAGCGGCGCGCCCCTCGGACCCCAGGCGAGGCAAGCGGCGCCCCTCAGACCCGCTCCGCCACATCGATCCGGCACAGGCAGAACGGATGCCCCGCCGGGTCGGCGTACACCCGGAAGTCCTCCTCGTCCACCCGCTGCAGCGGCCGGGCACCGAGTGCCAGCACCCGCTTCTCCGCCGCGTCCACCTCCTCCCAGGTGGCGCCCGCGTCCAGGTCCAGGTGGAACTGCTGGGCGTTGCGGTCGGCCCGCGGCCACTCCGGCGGCGTGTGGTCGGGCGAGAGCTGGAAGGTCAGCCGCGGACCCCCGGGCACCCGCAGCACGACCCAGGACGGGTCCTCCGCCACGGGCTCACCGCCGACGATCTCCGCGTAGAACCGGGCCAGCGCCCGGGGGTCGGGGCAGTCGACGACGACGTTGCGCAGACGGGCGAACGGGGCCATGGGGTCCTCCTCGGTCAGCAGGCACAGAGACAGAACGGGTGCCCCGCCGGGTCGGCGTAGACACGGAAGGTGCGCGAGCGGTCGTCGGCGTCCAGCGGCTTCGCGCCCAGCGCCAGCACCTTCTCCTCGGCGGCGTCCAGGTCCTCGGCGGTCAGGTCCAGGTGGAACTGCTGCGAATGCTCGGCCGACGGCCACCGCGGCGGTACGAACCCCTCGGCCGCCTGGAAGGCCAGCGCCTGCCCGCCCGGCACCTTCAGGTCCACCCAGTCGCCCTCGCCCTCCACGGTCCCGCCGAGCACCTCGGCGTAGAACGCGGCGAGCGCGCCCGGGTCGGGGCAGTCCAGGACGACGGCACCCAGCTTGGCGACAGACATGAAGATCCTCCTCGATCGGTTGGTTACCCATAGAGCCGGGTAACCAGTAACGGTTACCGCATGCTCCACCAATGCCGGTAACGTCGCAAGGGGAATCGCGGAAGACGCGGGAGGTAGCGTGCAGGCATGACGGAGAGATCACCCGCGCCGGGCGGGCTGGCTCTGGTCGAGTCCCTGGTCAACACCCTCGACATCGAGTCGGGCGGCGACGCGCTGGACACGGCCGAGGGCCGGGCGCGCTTCGGGCTCGCCGAGCCGGACGTGGCGGCGGCGCGCGAGCTGCGCGAGTCGCTGCGCGTCGCCCTGCTCGCCCACGCCGGGCATCCCCCGCACCGCGCGGTCACCCCGCTCGGCGAGCTGCTCGCGGCGGCCCCGCTGGTCGTCACCGTGGACGAACGGGACGGCTCGGCGTCCCTCGCCGCCGCCGACGAGGGACCGCTGCTCTCCCGGGTCGCCGCCGCCGTCGCCGAGGCGGTGGTGGCCGGCACCTGGACCCGCCTCAAGGCGTGCGAGGCGGTCACCTGCCACTGGGCCTACTACGACCGCAGCCCGGCCGGCCGGGGCCGCTGGTGCTCGATGCAGGTCTGCGGTGCCCGCGCGAAGATGCGGCGCTACCGGTCGAAGGACGCGTGAGCCCGCGGACGGCGTCGCGCGGCGGACGGGGACCGTGCCGCGCGAGGCCGTCCGGACCTGCCGGGCGACGCCGAACGGACCGTCCCGCGCAGCACCGGGCAGACCGGGCTCGCGACGCCGAACGGACCGTGCCGGGCGATGCCGTACCGACGGGCCGCGCCGCGGCGAAGGCCGCGTGGCGCGGCGCGGCTTGGTGCAGAATGCGACACAGGACGCCGGTTCGGCCGACTGAGCCTCGGCCGAACCGGCGTCCGCCTTCGGATCCGCCGGCCCGGCGCCGCCGGGACTCCGCCCCGCCTACGCCGTGGGCCGTCCCATCGCCCGGTACGTCCACCCCGCCCGGCGCCACAGCTCCGGGTCCAGGGCGTTGCGGCCGTCCAGGATGACGCGGGCCGCGGCCACCTCGCCCAGCTCGGCCGGGTCCAGCTCACGGAACTCGCGCCACTCGGTCAGGTGCAGCACGACGTCGGCGCCGCGGACCGCGTCCAGCGCGGTGTCGGCGTACCCGAGCGTCGGGAAGATGCGGCGGGCGTTGACCATGCCCTTGGGGTCGTAGACGGTCACCTGGCCGCCCTGGAGGTGGATCTGCCCGGCCACGTTCAGCGCGGGCGAGTCCCGCACGTCGTCCGAGTCGGGCTTGAAGCTCGCGCCGAGCACCGCGACCCGCTTGCCGAGGAACGGCCCGCCGCCGAGGGCCTGCCGGGCCAGCTCCACCATCTGCCCGCGCTGGCGCATGTTGATCGAGTCGATCTCGCGCAGGAAGGTCAGCGCCTGGTCGGCGCCCAGCTCACCGGCGCGCGCCATGAACGCCCGGATGTCCTTCGGCAGACAGCCGCCGCCGAAGCCGATCCCGGCCCGCAGGAACTTCTTGCCGATCCGGTCGTCGTACCCGATCGCCTCCGCCAGCTTGGCCACGTCACCGCCGGCCGCCTCGCACACCTCGGCCATCGCGTTGATGAAGGAGATCTTGGTGGCGAGGAAGGAGTTCGCGGACGTCTTCACCAGCTCGGCGGTCGGGAAGTCCGTCACCACGAACGGCGTGCCCTCGGAGACCGGCGTCGCGTACACCTCGCGCAGCAGCTTCTCCGCCCGGTCGCTGCGCACGCCGACCACGATCCGGTCCGGGCGCAGCGTGTCCTGCACGGCGAAGCCCTCCCGCAGGAACTCCGGGTTCCACGCCAGCTCGGCGTCGGCCCCGGCCGGCGCGTGCGCCGCGAGATAGGCGGCCAGCCGCTCCGCCGAGCCGACCGGCACGGTCGACTTGCCGACGACGAGGGCCGGGCCGGTCAGATGCGGGGCGAGGGAGGCGATCGCGGCGTCGACGTACGACATGTCCGCGGCGTACTCGCCGTGCCGCTGCGGGGTGTTCACGCAGACGAAGTGCACGTCGCCGAAGGCGGCGACCTCGGCGTAGTCGGTGGTGAAGCGCAGCCGCCCGGTCGACCCCTCGATGCCGTCGACGTGCTTGCGCAGCAGCTCCTCCAGGCCCGGCTCGTACATCGGGACCTCGCCCCGCCGGAGCATGTCGATCTTCTCCTGCACGACGTCGAGGCCGAGCACCTCGAAGCCCAGTTCCGCCATGGCCGCGGCGTGGGTGGCGCCGAGATAACCGGTGCCGATCACGGTGATCTTGAGGGCCATGAGTGCTCCAGGGGTCTACGGCATGTCGTGCGCGCCCGAGCATATCGGGGGCGCCGCCGCCCCCCGGCCGGGGCATGGGAGCGCGCCGCACCGGGAAAATCCCCCTCTGTCGCCAAGCTCACGTACCCCCCTTCGCCGGGGCCCCACTAAAATTTGAGTTACTTAACGGTAGTTAGCGCCACCATCGCAGCGTTTTGGAGCGTGAGAGACCTTGGCCGGATCGGCTGACTTCGACCTGTACCGCCCGTCCGAGGAGCACGACATGCTCCGCGACGCCGTCCGCTCGCTGGCCGAGGCGAAGATCGCGCCCCACGCCGCCGCGGTGGACGAGGAGGCCCGCTTCCCGCAGGAGGCGCACGACGCGCTGGTGGCCAACGACCTGCACGCCGTGCACGTACCCGAGGAGTTCGGCGGCGCCGGCGCCGACGCGCTCGCCACGGTCATCGTGATCGAGGAGGTGGCCCGCGTCTGCGCGTCCTCCTCCCTCATCCCGGCCGTGAACAAGCTGGGCTCGCTCCCGGTGATCCTCTCCGGCTCCGAGGAGCTGAAGAAGAAGTACATGACCCCGCTCGCCAAGGGCGACGGCATGTTCTCGTACTGCCTCTCCGAGCCCGACGCGGGCTCCGACGCGGCCGGCATGAAGACCCGCGCGGTCCGCGACGGCGACTACTGGGTCCTCAACGGCGTGAAGCGCTGGATCACCAACGCGGGCGTCTCGGAGTACTACACGGTGATGGCCGTCACCGACCCCACCAAGCGCTCCAAGGGCATCTCCGCCTTCGTCGTGGAGAAGTCCGACGAGGGCGTCTCCTTCGGCGCCCCGGAGAAGAAGCTCGGCATCAAGGGCTCCCCGACCCGCGAGGTCTACCTCGACAACGTCCGCATCCCCGCCGACCGCATGATCGGCGAGGAGGGCACGGGCTTCATGACCGCCATGAAGACCCTGGACCACACCCGCATCACCATCGCCGCCCAGGCCCTCGGCATCGCCCAGGGCGCCCTCGACTACGCCAAGGGCTACGTCCAGGAGCGCAAGCAGTTCGGCAAGCCGATCGCCGACTTCCAGGGCATCCAGTTCATGCTGGCCGACATGGCCATGAAGATCTCGGCCGCCCGCGCCCTGACCTACCAGGCCGCCGCCGCCTCCGAGCGCGGCGACGCCGACCTCACCTACCTCGGCGCCGCGGCCAAGTGCTTCGCCTCCGACGTGGCCATGGAGGTCACCACGGACGCCGTCCAGCTCCTCGGCGGCTACGGCTACACGCGCGACTACCCGGTGGAGCGCATGATGCGCGACGCCAAGATCACCCAGATCTACGAGGGCACCAACCAGGTCCAGCGGATCGTCATGGCCCGCAACCTGCCGTAACCCGGCAGGGCAGGGCACGGACAACGAACGGCCCCCGGCATCGCGCCGGGGGCCGTTCGCGTACGGCGGCTCAGTCGCCGGCCGGCCCCGTGCGGTCCCCGCGTTCCAGCTCCGCGAGCCTGCGCGCGAACGTCGCCCGCTCCGGCCCGTTGCCCGCGAGGTCCAGCGCCGTGCGGTAGGCCTCGGCCGCCTCCGCCGTACGGCCCAGCCGGCGCAGCAGGTCGGCGCGGGCGGCGGGCAGCAGGTGGTAGCCCCGCAGCTCCTCCGCCCCGGCCAGTTCGTCCAGCAGTACGAGCCCCGCCTCGGGGCCGTCGCACATGGCGACCGCGACGGCCCGGTTCAGGGCGACCAGCGGCGACGGGTCGAGGGCGAACAGCACGTCGTAGAGGCCGACGATCTGCGGCCAGTCGGTCGAGTCCAGGTCGGCCGCCTCGTCGTGCAGCGCCGCGATCGCCGCCTGCACCGCGTACGGCCCCACGCCGGGCCCGCTCAGCGCGGGCACCACCAGCCGCTGCCCCTCCGCGATCAGGTCCGCGTCCCACAGGGTGCGGTCCTGGTCCTCCAGCAGCACCTGGGCGCCGGTGGCGTCGGTCCTGGCCGCGCGCCGGGCGTCGGTGAGCAGCAGCAGCGCGAGCAGCCCCGTCACCTCGCGCTCCCGGGGCAGCAGCCGGTGCAGCAGCCGGGCGAGCCGGATCGCCTCGTCGGCCAGCTCGGGGCGCAGCAGGTCGTCCCCGGAGCTGGCGGCGTACCCCTCGGTGAAGATGAGGTAGACCACGCGCAGCACGCTGGGCAGCCGGCCGGGCAGCTCGTCCGGGTCCGGCACCCGGAACGGGATGCGCGCGGTGCGGATCTTGCGTTTGGCGCGCACGATCCGCTGGGCCATCGTCGCCGTGGGCACCAGCAGGGCGCGGGCGACCTCCGGGGTGGTCAGACCGCCGAGGAAGCGCAGGGTGAGGGCGATGCGTGCCTCGGGGGACAGGGCGGGGTGGCAGCAGGTGAAGAACAGCTGGAGCCGCTCGTCGGGGATGTCGTCGAAGCCGGGTTCCGCCGCGGCGGCCGCCGCGGCCCGGTCGTTCTCCACCCACAGGGCCGCCAGCCGCCGCGCGTGCACCCGGTCGCGCCGGACGCGGTCGACGGCCTTGCGGCGCGCGGTGGTGAGCAGCCACGCCAGGGGCTTGTCCGGCACGCCGTCCACCGGCCACCGCTGCAGCGCCGCCTCGATCGCCTCGGAGGCGGTCTCCTCGGCGAGGTCGAGGTCGCCGAAGCGGGCCGCGAGCAGGGCGAGCAGCCGGCTCCGGTCCTCCCGGAACACGGCCTCGACGGAGTCGGCCGCCCGCTGCCCGGTCATGCCTGGTCCGGCTCCCAGACGGTACGGACCTCGACGGTGCCGTACCTGGCGCCGGGGCAGCGGGCCGCCCAGTCCAGTGCCGCGTCCAGGTCGGGGACGTCGATCAGGTAGTAGCCGCCGACGATCTCCCGGGTCTCGGCGAACGGCCCGTCCGTCACGACGCGCTCCCCGTCCACCCGCACCCGCACCGTGGTCGCGTTCGCCAGGTCCAGGGCGTTCCCGTCGAGCTTGACGCCCGCGTCCGTGACGGCCTTCTCGAACGCCAGGAACTCCTCGACGGTCGGCCCGTCGGCCGGCGTCTCCTCGGTGGAGTCGGGCGCCGCGGTGTTGATCAGCAGGAGGTACTTCACGGTGTGCTCCTCGTACGTCGGTGTGCGCCGCCGCCGAGGTCGCGGCGGCGGTGCGGGTACGGGGGTATGACGAACGGGCGCCCTCGGAATCGACAGGGCGGGAAAGATTTTTTCGCCAGGGGGCGGCTCAGTCCTCGAACCCCTCCGCCGCCCGCTTCTCCCGCAGCTCCCGGATCGCCCGGCGGCGGGCCAGGCGGTGGGTGCGGCGGATCTGGGCCTCCTGGTAGCGGCGCTTGTCGCGTTCCGTCTCGGGGATCACCGGCGGGACCGGGCGCGGCTTTCCGTCGGCGTCCACGGCGGCGAAGACCAGGTAGGCCGAGCCGACCTGGGTCGGCGGGGCGGACTCGTTCCAGCGCTCGGCGAGGACCCGCACACCGACCTCCATGGAGGTCCGGCCGGTCCAGTTGACCTGGGCCTTCACATGGACGAGGTCGCCGACGCGGACCGGCTCCAGGAACACCATCTCGTCCATCGACGCGGTGACCGCGGGGCCGCCGGAGTGCCGTCCGGCCACCGCCCCCGCGGCGTCGTCGACCAGTTTCATGATCACACCACCGTGCACCGTACCGAGGAGGTTGGTGTCGTTGTGGGTCATGATGTGGCTGAGGGTGGTGCGGGAGGCCGCGGTCGGCTTGCCCGGGATCTCCGGAGTCGCCGAGTCCGCGGCGGAGGCCTGGTCTGTCATGGCCTCCACCTTAGAGCTCCGCGCAGAAGGGGCGCCCGGCGCGCGGCGTCTGGCACGCACTCCCCCAAGCTCTTCGAGCAGGGGGCACCCCCAGCCGCGTTGCCGAAACGCCCACGTGGCTCCTCCCCCACTTTCGGCTTCGCTCGAGCGGGGGGACCCCCATCGAGGGCGCTCCGGCGCCTTGCGATCGCACGCACCAGACGCCGCGCGCTGATCGGACGCCCCTTCTGCGCGGAGCTCTTATGCCGAGGTGACATCTGCGGACTTTGTGTTGACTTCGCAACAGCCGGGCCCTGATTTTCCGACGACCCTTGTAAGGAACACCTCCGCGCCCTGCACACTGGGGCGCATGAATGACTGGCCCCAGGGATGGCCCGACGACAACCGCGGCACCCCCCGCTATGGACGTGGCAGCGCAGGCGCGCAGCCCGAAGGCGCCCGCGTCATGCGGCAGGTCCGCCGCGGACCGGCGGCACCGCCCGGGCAGGGCGGCTACGGCGGACAGATCCCGCCGCAGCCGTCGTACGTCGACGGCGGCGAGGGACCGGACGACGGCTACGGCTACGACAGCGGCTACAACACGGGCCAGGTCTACGGCGGCCCCGGCGGCCGCGGCCCGGCCGGCACCGCCGGGCAGACGGCGCGCCCCGCGCCGAACTGGCGCAGACGCATCAAGTGGACGGCGATCACCGTCGCCACCGTGGTGGTCGTCACGACCGTCGGCACCTACTTCTGGGCCGACTCCAAGCTGCGCCGCGAGGTGGACCTGTCGACCGTCATCGACCGGCCCGAGGCCGGCGACGGCACGAATTACCTCATCGTCGGCTCGGACAGCCGTGAGGGCATGTCCAAGGAGGACAAGAAGAAGCTCCACACCGGCTCCGCCGAGGGCAAGCGCACCGACTCGATGATGATCCTGCACGTCGGTGACAACGGCGACACGCTCATCTCGCTGCCCCGCGACTCGGACGTGGAGATCCCGACGTACAAGGGCTCCGAGTCCGGCAAGACCTTCCAGGGCTCCGGCCGGCACACCAAGCTGAACGCCGCCTACGCCGAGGACGGGCCGACGCTGCTGGTCCGCACGGTCGAGTTCAACACCGGCCTGCACATTGACCACTACGTGGAGATCGGTTTCGCCGGCTTCGCCAACATCGTGGACGCGGTCGGCGGCGTCGACCTCACCATCGACAAGCCGTTCAAGGACAAGTACTCCGGCGCCGACTTCCAGGCGGGCGAGCAGACCCTCAACGGCGAGCAGGCCCTCGCCTTCGTCCGCACCCGGCACGCCTTCGCCGCCTCCGACCTGGAGCGCACCAAGAACCAGCAGAAGTTCCTCGCCGCGCTCGCCCACCAGGTGGCGACGCCGTCGACGGTCCTCAACCCCTTCAAGCTGTACCCGACCATGGGCGCGGGCCTGGACTCCCTGATCGTCGACAAGGACATGTCCCTGTGGGACCTGGCGTCCATGTTCTTCGCGATGAAGGGCGTCAACGGCGGCGACGGCACCTCCATGAACATGCCGATCTCCGGCTCCTCCGGCGGCAACCTGGTCTGGGACAAGGCGAAGGTGAAGCAGCTGGTGAACCAGCTGAACAACGACGAGAAGGTCACGGTGAAGGGTGACTGAGCCGACCGGCGGCAGACCGCCCTTCGACGCGGTGCTGTGCGACGTCGACAACGTGATCCGCTTCTACGACAACTCCGGCCTGCTCGCGCTGGAGCGCACCGCCGGCCTGGCCGAGGGCACCACCATGAAGGTCGCCTTCGCCCCGGACGTCGACCTGCCCGTCCTGCTCGGGCAGGTCACCCCGCGGGAGTGGGTGGAGTCCATCGCGGCGGGCCTGGCCGGGCTGGTCCCGGACGACACCGCCTGGGAGCTGGGCTCCACCCTGCTGGAGCTGCCGTTCCGGGCGGACGAGGACGTCGTCGCGCTGCTGCGCCGGGCCCGGATCCGCGTCCCGCTGGTCCTCGTCACCAACGCCACGCTCGCCCTGGAGGACGACCTCGCCGGCCTGGGCCTCGCCGACCTCGCCGACGACGTCGTCAGCAGCGCCCGGGTCGGCCTCGCCAAGCCCGACCCGCGCATCTTCCGGCTGGCGGCGTCCCGCGCGGGCGTACGGCCGGAGCGGTGCCTGTTCGTCGACGACACCGAGGAGAACGTGACGGCCGCCGAGGCCCTCGGCATGACGGCCGTCCACTTCCGCGAGACGGCCGACCTGGAGAAGGCGCTGGCGCCCCTGCTGTGACCGGGGCCTGCCGGGTCCTCAGGCCGTGCCGCTCGCCAGGACGGCCACGTGGGGCAGGCGCAACCGGCCGTCCGCGTCGGTGAGTTCGTCGGCCAGGCGGTCGTACGCGCTGCGGATCCGGGCGATCGTCTCCGCGGTCTGCGCGGTGACGACCCGTCCGATGGTGGCCACCCCGCCGGCCGCGCCGCTCCACCACTCGTCGCGGGTCGCCCGGTGGTCCCAGGCCGTCTCCTCGGCCCGCACACCGGTGAACCCGGCCTCCGTCAGCAGCCCGGCGACGCCCTGCGGGGTCCGCGGGAAGTCCTCCGCCGGATCCAGGCGCGGCAGACCGGCGGGCGGCACCGCCTGTGCGGCCTGCACGGCCCGCCCCAGCAGCTCCTGGCCCGCGCCGCGCCGGGCGCCCCACAGCGTCACCGCGAGCCGCCCGCCCGGCCGCAGCACCCGCCGCAGCTCGGCGAGCGCGGCCCGCGGCCGGCCCACGTGGTTCACGACGAAGTTCGCCACGACGGCATCGAACTCGCCGTCCTCGTACGGCAGTTCCGGCAGGACGGCCACCCGCGCGTCCACGCCCCGTCCGCGCGCCGCCGCCACCATGCCCGCCTCCGCGTCCACCGCGGCCACCCGCGCCCCCCGCTCCAGCGCCGCCACCGCGGCCGTCCCGGTGCCGGTGCCGACGTCGAGGACGTGCGAACCGGCCGTCACCCCGGCCGCGTCCAGCAGGGCCGGCACCGGGTAGGCGCACAGCCGCGCGAAACTCCCGGCGTAGGCCTCGGCCCGTCCGTCCCACATCTCCCGCTCGGCCGCGTCGAAGGCCTCCGTCGTGTCGATCACGGGGAGCAGCCTGCCGGGGCGGCCGTAAGCACACGTTCAAGGGCACCCCGCGGGGTGCCCTTGAAGACGGCCGGTCCGTCACATCGTGGCGCCCGCCATCGCGCGGCACATGTCGGCGCAGCGGCGACAGGACTCCGCGCAGCGCATCATCTGCGCGTCGTCCGGCATCGCCATACACGCCTCCGCGCACATGTCACAGGCGCGGGCGCACATCGCGCACATCTCGGCGGACAGCGGCGAGCGCCGCATCATCATGTCGGCGCACATCCGGGTCATCTCGGAGCAGTCGATCAGCGCGCGCATGATCTGCATCTGGGCCTGGCCGCCCATCTGCATGCAGGAGCTCATGGTCTCCTCGCACACGGTGTGGCACGCCATGCACGCCTCGACGCACTCCTGCATCTCCTTGCTCATGGCTGCGGCGGTGCCCGGCTGGTTCATGGTCATGGTTCCTCCTGGGGCCGCGGGGGCCCGGGGCGGGCCCCGTGCCCTTCCCGTCCTACGCCCTGCGGCCGGTGAACGCCATCCGGCGGAGCCGACCGTTCCGCCGCGGTCCGCGGGCGACGCCCGCCCGGTGGGCCGCGCCCGCGTGGCTCCCCGCCCCGGTCCTGTGTCGCAACTGCGGGGAGGCGGGGCGTAGTTGAACGGAGAAGCGAAGTGCCCCGGCGTACCCTCGGGGACGTGCGCGATGAGGAACAGTACGACCGTTACCGGGACGACGCCAGGACACTGACCGCGATCGGCGCCTGCCTCACTCCCCAGCTGGGCCGCGTCACCGTACGGCTGCCCCAGGAGCTGGCGGAGGCGGCGGTGGCCGCGTGGCGGCGGGACGAGCATGCCGGGCTGGGCTCCGGCGATCCGGAGAGCCCCGGTCGGCACACCCTGCGGGACCAGGCCGCCGAGCTGGCCCTGATCGGCCTCGCGATCAGCGAGCGCGGCCGCGGAGACGGCACGGACGTCGTCGTCGACCTCGACATCGCCGCCGTGGGGGCGGCCGTACGGGCGGCGGAGCAGCAGCCGTAGACCCCGGCGTCGGGGCCTACGACGAGCAGGAGACCTCGTTGCCCCGCACCACCGGGGCGTCCGCGCGGGCCGGCTCCTCGGCGCGGACTGAGCGGACCTGCCGGAAGTCCGCCCCGGCGATCACCTTCAGCACCGCCCCCTGGCCCTTGACCGCCCGCAGTTCGCTGCCCGGCAGCGCCGCGGCGAGGGAGCGGGCGGAGCGGTCCCAGCGCGGGTCGTAGGCGACGACCGTGCGGCGCACTGTGTGGTCGGCCGCGTTGACCGGGACGCCCGTGGTGCGGAAGCCGGTGGCGCGCAGGGCGGTGTCGACGCGCTTGCCGAGACCCGCCGTCGAGGTGCCGTTCTCCACCTGGACGCGGATCTGCTGCGGGTCGACCTCGACCCGGGTCACCGGCGCGCTGCGCGGGCGGTGCGCGGCCAGCGGCCGGTCCTCCCGCAACCGCTTGAACAGGGCCTCCGCCCGGACCGGGTCCCACTTCAGCGTGGAGCCGATGCCCTTGACCGCGAAGCCCATCTGCCCGATCGGGACGGTGGTGAACTCCGAGGACGACGGCGAGAAGTGACGCATCGCCCGGCCCAGGTCGAGCAGGTCGTCCGTGCCGAAGCCCTTGTCCGCCCGCACCGACCCGAGCACCGCCCGCGTCACGTCCCGGAACTTCAGCGGGTTCAGCAGTACCCCGGAGGAGGTCGCCCGGTCCACCAGTGCCGCCAGGAAGCGCTGCTGGCGCTTCATCCGGCCCAGGTCCGAGGCGCCGTCGACATGGCGGGCGCGCACGTACTGCAGCGCCTGCCCGCCGGTCAGGGCGTGCGTCCCGGGCGTCAGGTCCAGGCCGGTGTAGGAGTCCTTCAGCGGCTGTGCGGTGCAGATCTTCACGCCGCCCAGCTCGTCGACCGTCTTCATGAAGCTGACGAAGTCGACCTCCAGATAGTGGTCGATCTTCACCCGGGTCATCTGCTCGACCGTGCGGACCGTCAGCTGCGGGCCGCCCTCCGCGTACGCCGCGTTGATCTTGATGGGGTGGCCGTGGTGCCGCTCACCCGTCGTCTCGTCGGTGTGCGGGGGCGTCACGGCGTAGGAGTCCCGCGGCAGGCTCACCACACTGGCCCGCTCCCGGTCCGCCGAGATGTGCACGATCATGATCGTGTCGGTGCAGTGACAGGGCGCCCCGCCCAGCCGGTACCGCTGCCGCTCCTCCTCGGTGATCTTGTCGCGGCCGTCGGTGCCGACGAGCAGGATGTTCATGCCGTGCCCGGCGCGCGGCCGGTTCTTCATGTCCTTGAAGGGGTCGACACGGGCGATGTCCGCGTCCAGGCTGCTCAGCACGGAGTGGCCGATCCCGGCGGAGGCCAGCACCGCCACGGACAGCGTGGTCACCACCCGCATGGCCCAGCGGGGCTTTCCGCGGGGCGCGGGCGGCCGCGACGGGCGCCCGGACGGCTGCGAGCGGCGCTGCGGCCGGTCGGGGGAGCGAGGCGGTGTGGGCACGGGGAACCTCCGGACGACAGCCGTACGCGGATCCGTGAGCACGGTAGGCCGATACGATCTCCCGCCCGGTGCAGCACACCCGGCGGGGCGCCGCGCTGTCCCCCGTTCGCGGTAACGTGAGCCCCCTATGAACGCGAAGTCCGACGTGCAGCTCCCCGCCGTGTCCGTCATCATGCCCGTCCTCAACGAGGAGCGGCATCTGCGCGGAGCCGTCCAAGCGATCCTCGCGCAGGAGTACGCCGGCGAGATGGAGGTCGTGATCGCCCTCGGTCCGTCCACGGACCGCACGGACGAGATCGCCGCCGAGCTCGTCGCGGAAGACCCGCGCGTCCACACCGTGCCCAACCCCACCGGCCGCACGCCCGCCGCCCTCAACGCGGCGATCAAGGCGTCCCGGCACCCGGTCGTGGTCCGCGTCGACGGGCACGGCATGCTCTCCCCGAACTACATCGCCACCGCCGTACGGCTCCTGGAGGAGACCGGCGCGCAGAACGTCGGCGGCATCATGCACGCCGAGGGCGAGAACGACTGGGAGCACGCCGTCGCCGCCGCGATGACCTCGAAGATCGGCGTCGGCAACGCCGCCTTCCACACCGGCGGCCAGGCCGGCCCCGCCGAGACCGTCTACCTCGGCGTCTTCCGCCGCGAGGCGCTGGAGCAACAGGGCGGCTACAACGAGGAGTTCATCCGCGCCCAGGACTGGGAGCTGAACTTCCGCATCCGTGAGGCCGGCGGGCTGATCTGGTTCTCGCCCGAGCTGAAGGTGTCCTACCGGCCGCGCCCGTCGGTGAAGGCCCTCGCCAAGCAGTACAAGGACTACGGCCGCTGGCGGCACGTCGTCGCCCGCTACCACTCCGGCTCCATCAACCTGCGCTACCTCGCCGCGCCGACCGCCGTGTGCGCGATCGCGGCCGGGCTCGTGGTGGGCGCGGCGCTGACGCCGTGGGGGTTCGTGGTCCCCGGCGGCTATCTCGCGGCGATCGCCGCCGGGTCCGTCCCGGCCGGCAAGGGGCTGCCGCTCAAGGCCCGCCTCCAGATCCCCGTCGCGCTGGCCACCATGCACATGTCGTGGGGCTGGGGCTACCTCACCAGCCCCAAGTCCCTGGCCCGCAAGGTCATCGCCTCCCGCCGGCCGGCGGTCCTCAGCGGCTCGCACAGCTGAGAACCCACCGCATGACGGTCACCGTGTGCCCGGACCCGAGAACGCGGTCCGGGCACCGGGGCTAGGGCGTGTCCGCAAAGTCCCGTCTGCCGCCGCTCGGCCCGCCCTCCGGGCGGACGACGCGACTTTGCGGACACGCCCTAGAACGTGTAGTCCGGGTTCACGTGCATGCACTGGGTGTCGTCGGAGGCGTTCATCGCCTGCGCCGTGCCCGGCGTCCGGTCGTCCTGCTTCGGCGCCCGGTACGCCGTACCCTCCCGCCAGTCCGCGCCCACGACCAGCGTCACCCCGGAGACCTCGGTGGACTTCACCACCGCGGCCGCGGGGATGCCCAGCGCCTTCGCGACCCGCAGGGCGTCGCCCTCCAGGTCGGCGCTCGGGTAGCGGACCTGCGTGGTCTTCTCGGCCGTCGCCGCGGACGTGTCGGCCACCGCCTGCGTGAACCCCTTGCCGGCCAGCAGCTCCGCCACCGCCGTCGCCCGGCCCCGCGCCGGGGCGAGGGTGTCGGTCCGGGTGCCGTTGCGCACCTGTACGGCGATCTGGGCGTCCGGCGCCGCCGGGTCCTTCGTCGTCGGCTGCGCCGCCGGCTTCTTCTTGTCCTTGCCGTCCAGCGCCACATCGTCGCGGACCAGGCGGAACAGCTTGTCCGCGTCGGCCGTGGGCTGCACGCGTTCGCCGACGTACTCGTTCGGCATCGTCGTCATGGTGATGCGGTCCGTGGGGACCCTCTGCAGCTCGTTGGCCAGGTCGTACATCTTGGACAGGGAACCCAGGCCCGGGTCCACGACGATGGCCTTCGTCGCAGCCTCGGCGAGCTTGCGCAGCTTGTTCGGGCTGGACAGCTTCGCGCTGGCGCGCAGCTCGCGCACCATCGAGTTCATGTACATGTGCTGCGCCTTGGCGCGGGCCAGGTCGCTGCCGTCCTCGAAGCCGTAGCGGGTGCGCAGCCACTGCAGGGCCTGCTTGCCCTTGACCGGGTGGGTGCCCTCCTCCAGCCGCAGACCGGAGCCGTGCCCGTCACGGGTGTGCGAGTAGACGTTCGCGTCCACGCAGACCGGGACACCGCCGATCGCGTCCGCCATCGACACCACACCCGAGAAGTCGATCATCATGAAGTGGTCGATGTGGATGTCGGTGAGCTTCTCCCAGGTCGCCACCGTGCACCCGGGACCGCCCCGCCTGAGCGACTCGTTCGTCATCGTGCGCCGGGTGGTCGCCGGGTACACCTCGCCCGTGTCGGGGTCGGTGCACTTGGGGATGTCCACGAGCGTGTCCCGCGGCATGCTCACCACCGACATGTTCGAGCGGTCGGCGGAGACGTGGAGCAGCATCTGCACGTCCGCGAGCGGCGGGCCGTTGAACGTCTCCTTCGCGCCGCCCAGCGCCTGGTTCTCCTCGGTGTTCCGCGCGTCCGACCCGATGAGCAGGATGTTCAGCGGGGTCTGCCCGGCCGCGTTGGCCTTGGACTTCGCCGCCCGGTCCTTCTCGTCGCCGAGGTTCAGGTCGTCCTTGCGGATGTTGTCGTTCAGGTGCCGGTAGTACAGGTATCCGGCGCCCGCGGTGCCCAGTATCACCAGCGCCAGCACCGACGCCGACCAGCGCAGCACGCGGCGTCTGCGCCGCCTGCGGTCGGTGCCGGAACCGTCCTTGCCGCCGCGCCGGCCGCCGCTGTGGCGTCCGCCGCGCGCCTCCGCCGCCGTGCCGTCCGGCGTGTCGCCCTGGTGCTGGCCGTGCTGCTCCTGCTGTGCGTTCTGGTTCTGCGGCGTCAGGGACATCGTGTCCCCTGTCGCCGGAACCTCCCCCCGCACACTGCTTCGCCCCACTCCTTGCCCCTCCCCACCCTGCGCCAGGCACGGGTCCGCCCCGCGCCTGGTGAGACGCGGGACGGACCCGTCAGGTCACGGCCGTTCGGCCGTTATTTGGCGCACTCGACCTTGTCCGCGGTTGACTGCCCTTGTACCTCCGGCGCCTTTACCGGAGCTGTGAGCGAGACCCCCGCCCCCTTGAAGTCCTTGCCCAGAGTCAGCGTGATCGCGGGCAGACCCTGGGTGTTGATCACGCTCTTGCCCGGCTTCAGCGCCGAGCCCGGAAGCCCCATGATCGCGGCGAGCTTGCGTGCCTGGTCCGCCTGGTCGGGCGCGTACTCGAGCGTGGTCCTGCTGAGCGACGTACCGGCGTTGCCCGCGTTCTCCGACTTGGTCACGCCCTCTTCATTCTGCAGCCACTCCAGGGTCTTCTGCGCGCTTCCCCGGGCGGCACCGCCGTTGAGGATGCGCACCCGCACCTCGGACGCCTCGGACTGGGTGCCCTTCAGCTTCGCCGCGTCGGCGGCCGCCGCGGCGTCCTTCGAGGCCTGCTCCTTCTTCTTGACCTCGGTGAAGGAGACGTCGTTCTTGATCGCGTCGAAGACCTGGGGCGCGGTCGGCCCCGGCACGACGGTCGCGTGCACCTTCTCCGCCGGGTTGTCGACCACCGGCACGGTCAGGAAGGTGATGTTCTTCGTCGGCACCTTCTTCAGCTCCAGCGCCACGTCCTTGAGCGTGCCGACGTCGTCGATGCCGGTGTCGACGGTGAGCGCCTTGGTGGCCGCCTCCGCCAGCTTGTACAGCTTCTTCGGGTTGGTGAGCGTGTCACCGGAGGACATCTTGCGCATCAGCGAGCTGAGGAACTGCTGCTGCACCTTGATCCGGTCCAGGTCGCTCTCGTTGCCGAAGCCGTGCCGGGTCCGTACGAACGCCAGCGCCTCCTCGCCCTGCAGCTTGTGCGGGCCGGCGGAGAGGTCCAGCTTGGACTTGTCGTCGTTGACGGCGTGCGCGAGGCACACGTCGACGCCGCCCACCGCGGTCGTCAGCGTCTTCACCGCATTGAAGTCGGCCATCATGAAGTGGTCGACATGGATGCCGGTCAGCTCCTCGACCGTGCGCATGGTGCAGCCCGCGTTACGGCCGTCCTGGCCCAGGCTGGTGTTGAAGCGCACCCCGTCCGTGCCGGGCACGACCTTCTCGGTGCCGTCGTCCTGCTTGGTCGGGCAGTCCGGCACGTCCACGATCAGGTCGCGGGGGATGCTCATCGCGGTGGCGTTCGTCCGGTCCTTCGCCACGTGCAGCAGGATGTTGGTGTCGGCGTGGCCGACGCTGCCCTTGTCGCCGTAGCCCTCGTTGCCGGCGCCGGTGCGCTTGTCGGTGCCGATGAGCAGGATGTTGAAGGCCTCGTCCTTGCTGAAGCCCTTCGAGCCCGCGTCACCGACGTCCGTCGAGTTGATGTTGCCTTCGAGGTGCTTGAGGTAGAGCCAGCCGGCGGTGCCGACGGCGAGCACGACGAACGCCATCGTGCCGCCGGTCCACGCCAGCACCTTCTTCGCCTTCGACTTCTTCTTCACCGGGCGCCGGCCGCGCCGGCCCGGCGGCGGCTCGGCGGGCGCGCCCCGGCGCCGGCGCGGGCCCGGGACGTCGGGTCCGGAGTCGGGGCCGGAGTCGGGGGCCTCGTGGTCCGGGCCCCGGCCCGGCGCTCCCCGGCCCGGTGCTCCCCGGCCCGGTGCTCCTCGGCCCGGGGTCTCCCGTCCGGGTGCCGCCGTGCGGGCACGGGACGACCCGCCCGCGGCCCCGCTCGGCGCGCCGGCGGCCCGGGAGGCCGCCTTCGCTGCCCTGCGGGGTCCGGGGACCGCCGACTGCGGTGCGGAAGGAGTCAGTCGCAGTTCGTATTCGCCGGTGTCCGGATTGAGCACCCACTGGTCTGCGGGGTCGATGTTCTCCGCCCGCCCACGGCCTTGCGCGTCCACGGTTGTCCGAATCCTCCGTCGGGGCCACGCGGCGCCTTTCCCCCTCCGAAGGCGCTCGGGTCGTCTCGGTCTCTCAGTGCCTCTCAGTGCACGGGCCCCAGGCGGACCTCGCGGCGTGGTGCACCGGATCGCTCACACTATCCGCCCAGTTCAGCGTCAAGCGACGGCGGTGACAAATTCCACGTCCCTACAACCGGGCAATTGCCCCATTTCTTGGAACGCGAGTTCGCCGTCTTGGCTATCGCTTTACCCGCAGGTGTCCTCGGCGGCCGTGTTGCCGCGGAAGGTGGGGGTGGGAGAGGGGGTGTCACCCGATGGGGAATTGAGGCTTTCTGTACCGGAAGCAGATGAATTCTTCCCGGCCGTGTCACCGGCCGCGCCGGACACGACGATGGGCCTGTCGGTGCGCAACTGCTCGAACAACCGCTCCGCCTCGGGCTCCACGAGCTGGTCGCGATTGGCGTTGTAGACGTACGACTCCCTCGGAACGGTCAGGAATTGCACGCGTTCGGTGGGGATGTTCCGCACTCCGCGCACAAGTTGGTACAAACCGCGCAGGCTGGCCAGGTCCGGGTCGGTGGTGAGCGACGACGTGGCCGCGTCCAGCACCGGATACAGCTTCACCGGGTTCAGCAGGACGTCATTGCTGCGCACCTTGTTGACGAGCGCCGCGAGGAAGCGCTGCTGCCGGTCCATGCGGTCGGTGTCGCTGCCGTTGCCGAGCGACTTGCGGGCGCGGACGTAGCCGAGCGCCTGCTCGCCGTCGAGGGTGACGCGGCCGGCGGGCAGCCGCAGCTTCGCCGCCTTGTCGCGGATGGGCGCGGCCAGGCAGATTTCGACGCCGTCGACGGCGTCCACCATCTCCTTGAAGCCGCTGAAGTCGACGACCATGTGGTGGTCGACGCGCACACCGGTGAGCCCCTCCACGGTCCGGATCGTGCAGGCCGAGCCGCCCATCTCGAAGGCGTAGTTGAACATCGCGAACATGGGCTCGGTGCGGGTGCCGTCCGCCTTCAGGCAGGACGGTACGTCCACCATGAGGTCCCGGGGTATCGAGACGGCGGTGGCGCTGTCCCGGCCGGCGGACAGGTGCAGCAGGATCGTGGTGTCGGAGCGTTCGGTGCCGGTGTCCTTGCCGTACTTCCGGTTCCCGTCGCCCGAGCGGCTGTCCGAGCCGATGACGAGGATGTTCTGCGCGTCCTTCACCAGAGAGCTGGGGCGCTCCTTGTCGTACCGCGCGAGTTCCGCCGCCGCGGCCTCGTCGGCGGTGATGTTGCCGTCGAGCTTGGCGTAGAGCACGCCGCCGACGGTGGCGGTGGCGCCGAGCAGCACGGCGGTGCCGCAGGCGCCGCCGCGTATCCACCGCCGGCGCCGCCGACGGGAGAGCCCCGCCCCGGTGGCGGTGGCTCCACCCCTGACCTCACCCTCCTCGGCCACGTCTGACACCACCCCTCTGCCGTACGAGCGTGCTGCCCTGCTTGGTCTGCCTTGCCTGCTACGACGATGCCGGGGGTGGGGGGTGGGTGGGGGGTGGGGGTAGGCCGGACGGGTGACGGGGGGTGGGTGGTTTGCTCCTGTGGACAGGCCCAGTCCTGAAGCGCTGGCGTAGCTGCGGGCAGTCGTGCCGCTAGGGGCGGCACGGGTGGGCGCAGCGGCACCCCGTTAGCGCCGGGCCGCGCGACCCACCCCCGGCCCGCACCAGCGCCGGGTGCCGTACGACATGCCGGGCACCTGTACGCCCGAGTGCGGCGCCGGGCGGCCAACGCCCCGGCGCTTAGCGGACCGTCGCCGTGACCCGCTCGCTCTCGATCCGCTTCGCCACGGTCTCCTCCCCGGCCCGCTCCAGATGCCGGCACAGCACCACCGACCCACCGGAGGCCAACGGCGCGTACAACCCCGCGCTCAGCCCCTCCCACGTGTCGTACCCGAGCCCGGACAGCAACCGCGACCCCGGCCCGGTCAGCCCCAGCCGCTCCGCGTCCCCCCGCGCCCGCTCCACCAGCTCCGCGCCCGTGTACTCCGCCCCGGCCACGATCACCGCGGCCGCCTCCGGATCCACCGGCGCGTACGCCGCGAACCGGTCCCCGAAGCTCGGCACGTCCACGGCGTAGTCGGCGTACCCCTCCGGCGGCCCCGGCACGAACCGCCGGCCCAGCGGCGCCAGCGACAGCGCGTACCGCTCCCCCCGGCACGCCAGCCCCGCCTCGAACCGCCCCGGCCCGGCCACCACGAAGTCGGCCCGCGCCGGATCCCCCTCCACGTCCGCGACGACCCCCACCGACGCGCACGCCAGCAGCCACACCGCCGTCTGCCAGTGCGCGGGCAGCAGCAGCGCCACCCGGTCGCCGGGCTCCGCGGACATCCCGTCCTGGAGCAGATTCGAGGTCTTGGCCACCCAATTGGCGAAGGTGGCCACGGACAATTCGACGCGCTCGCCCGTGGCGTCGTCGTAGAAGGTCACCAGCGGGCGCGCGGGATCCGCGGCGAGCGCGGAACGCAGCAGGTCGGCAGGGGTGCGATCGGTGGCATTCACCCGAGGAAGCGTACGCCGCCCCGCCCCGCGCCCCCAGCGCCGCACCCCGTGCGCCCCCGCCCCGTTCGGCGGAACGGCGGCAGACGCCCCGTCAACTCCCCGATGGACAGATATGTATGACTATGTCCAGGATCAGGGGCATGCGTGGATTGCTTGCAACCTCGATCGGCGTCACCTGCGCGGCCGCCCTCGCCCTTCCGCTGACTCCGCCCGCCGCCGCGACGCCCGCGGCGAGCACGCGCGCGGCACCGGCCGCGAAGGCGCCGGCGGAAGGAGCGGAGGCTCCGGCCGCGCACGCACCCGCCGCCGCCCCGGACACCCCTGACGCCCCGGAGCGTGCGCAACGCCCTGACGCCCCCGACCTCCCCGACACCCCCGACCTCCCCGGCAGCACCCAGTCGCTGCCCCTCACCCCCCTCCACCAGAACCGCGCCACCAGCGCCCCGGCCGCCGCCGAAGCCGGCCTCGCCCGGCGTGACGTACGCCGCTTCTCGCTGCTCGGCGTCGTCTGGGACGACCCGGACACCCCACTGCACGGCCGCGTCCAGGTCCGCACCCGCGCCGCCGGCACCGACACCTGGTCCGGCTGGCAGGACGTGGAGACCCACAACGACGACCACGGCGCCGACCCCGACACCGCCGAACGCACCTCCGGCCATGTCCGCGGCGCCACCGCCCCCCTCTGGGTCGGCGACTCCGACGGCGTGGAGATCCGCGTCCGCGCCGAGCCGCCGGACCCGGCCGACCGGACCGGCCGGGCGGCTGCCGGTCTGCCCGAAGGGCTGCGCCTGGAACTGGTCGACCCCGGCAGCGCGGACGACGGTACGGCCGACGGCGGCACGACCGACGACGGTGCGACCGAGGACGGCACGACCACCGGCGGAGGCCGCCACGCCCCCGTGGACACCCCCCGTACCGGCCCCCTCGACGCCCCGGGCGAGGCCGCGCCCGCCGCCCTCGGAGCCGAGACCCGCGCCGCCTCCGCCGCCAACACCGGCCTGACGGGCGTACCCCTCGGCGCCACCGAGATCCCCGCCCTGGACCAGGAGCAGACCCAGCGCGAACTGCTCACGCTCCCGGACGCCGACCTGACGGACAGTCAGCGGGCGCAGCCGAAGATCGGCCCCCGCCCGCGCATCGTCACCCGGCACGGCTGGGGCGCGGACGAGAAGCTGCGGGAGAAGACCTTCGTGTACACGAAGAAGGTCAAGGCCGCCTTCGTGCACCACACGGCCACCGGCAACAAGTACAGCTGCTCGCAGGCCCCGTCGGTCATTCGTGGTATCTACCGCTACCACGTCAAGAGCATGGGCTGGCGCGACATCGGCTACAACTTCCTCGTCGACAAGTGCGGCACCATCTACGAGGGCCGCGCCGGCGGTGTCGCCAAGCCCGTCCTCGGCGCGCACACCCTCGGCTTCAACACCAACAGCATGGGCATCGCCGTACTCGGCACCTTCACGTCGACGAAACCGTCCTCCGCCACAGTGAAGGCCATCGGCAGTCTGACGGCCTGGAAGCTCGGCCTGTACGGCATGGATCCGCGTGGCAAGACATACCTGACGTCGGGGGGTGGCAATCTCTACCGAAAAGGTAAGAAGGTACGACTGAATGTCATCTCAGGTCACCGGGACGGCTTCGCCACGGACTGCCCAGGAACGCAGCTCTACGGCAGGCTCGGCTCGGCCCGTTCGACCGCGGCGAGCCTCCAGGGGCGCTGAGGCCGGGCAGGCCCGCCCCCGCTGACCAGCAGGGAACGGTCTGCATACACTGGCCGGCCGAAAGACAGTTCGGCCGGTCCCGGCAGGAAGCAGAGACGACAGGTGACAGAAGCGATCCTCCTGGTCGGCGGCAAGGGAACCCGGCTGCGCCCGCTCACCGTGCACACGCCCAAGCCCATGGTCCCGGCGGCCGGGGTGCCGTTCCTCACGCACCAGCTGGCGAGAGCGAGAGCGGCGGGGGTGGACCACATCGTCCTGGCCACCTCCTATCTGGCCGAGGTGTTCGAGCCGTACTTCGGTGACGGCTCGTCCCTCGGACTGCACCTCGAGTACGTCACCGAGGAGGAGCCGCTCGGCACGGGCGGCGCCATCCGCAACGTCGCCTCCCGTCTCCGGTCCGGCCCCGACGAGCCGGTCCTGGTCTTCAACGGCGACATCCTGACCGGGCTGGACATCCGCGCCCTGGTCGACACCCACGAGAAGACGGGCGCGGACGTCTCCCTCCACCTGACGAAGGTCACGGACCCACGCGCGTACGGCCTGGTGCCGACGGACGAGACGGGGCGCGTCCTGGCCTTCCTGGAGAAGCCGCAGACGCCCGAGGAGATCGTCACCGACCAGATCAACGCGGGGGCGTACGTCTTCCGCCGCTCGGTCATCGACACGATCCCCGCGGGGCGGCCGGTCTCGGTCGAACGGGAGACCTTCCCCGACCTGCTGTCCGCCGGCGCCCACCTGCAGGGCATGGTGGACTCCACCTACTGGCTGGACCTCGGCACCCCGGCCGCGTTCGTGCGCGGCTCGGCCGACCTGGTGCTGGGCCGGGCGCCGTCCCCGGCCGTCCCCGGCCGCTGCGGTGACCGTCTCATCCTCCCCACGGCGAGGGTGGCGCCCGACGCCAAGCTGACGGGCGGCACGGTGGTGGGGGAGGGGGCGTTCGTCGCGGAGGGCGCGCGCATCTTCGGCTCGACGATCCTGCCGGGCGCGGTCATCGAGCCCGGCGCGGTCATCACCGACTCCCTCATCGGCACACGCGCCCGCGTCGGCGAGCGCACGGTCCTCACGGGGACGGTCATCGGGGACGGGGCGGTCATCGGCCCCGACAACGAACTCCACACGGGCGCCCGCATCTGGTGCGACGCCCACATCCCGGCGGGTGCGGTCCGCTTCTCCTCGGACCAGTAGCTGGGGGTGGGTGGGTGGCTGCTCGCGCAGTTCCTCGCGCCCCTGAATGCCTGCGGCGGCCCGTGCTGGTGTGTGGGTGGCTGGTGTAGCGCGTTGTGCTGGTGGGTGGGTCGGGGCCGCGCCGGGGGGTATCCGTCCTCGGTGCGCCGCTGGGTACGGTCAAATTCGCACCCTCTGTTTCCGCCGCCCGCTGCGGGCGGACACCCCCCGACACGTCCCCTTCCCGCCGTACGCGTCTACCGGCCGCCGTGACCGCGGCAGCGGGGCCGCCCCGCTGGGGTAGCGGGCAGCCGCACCGCTGGGCCGGCGCCCACCCGGCAGCGGCGGGCCGTATGCCTGCGTAGCTGCGGGCAGTCGTGCCGCTGGGGCGGCACGGGTGGGCGCAGCGGCACCCCGTTGGCGCCGGGCTGCGCCACCCACCCCCGGCCCGCACCAGCGCCGGGGGCGCAAGCAGCCGGGCCGCTGAGGACCCGTCAGTGCCGGGCGCGTCGCCGTCCGGACGCCCGCTGCAGGCGAGCACACCACCCACGTCGGCCAGGGGGCCCCGCCCTCACCACTCCGCGATGTCCACGCGCCGCATCTTCGGCGCCCGCCGCCCCGGCACCTGACCGCTCAGCAGGATCAGCCGAGCCGCCCGATGCCGCTGCCCGGCGTACGGCTCCAGCAAGCGCAGCATCACCGCGTCGTCCGCATCCCGGTCCCCGGCCAGCGCCCACCCCACGATCCCCGGCAGATGCAGATCCCCCACCGTCACCGCGTCCGCCGCCCCATGACTGCGCTGCACCGTCTCCGCCGACGTCCACGGCCCGATACCCGGCACCACCTCCAGCCGCGCCTGCGCGGACTCCGGCGGCATCCCCACCGTCTCCTCCAGCCGCGCAGCGACCCGCACGGCCCGCAGGATCGTCGACGCCCGCTTGTTGTCGACCCCGGCCCGGTGCCAGTCCCAGGAGGGGATCAGCGCCCATGTCCGGGGCTCGGGCATGACGTACATCCGCTCCGGCATCGGCCCGCGCGCGGGCCCCGGCGCCGGCTCGCCGTACTTCCGTACGAGCAGCCGCCACGCCCGGTACGCCTCACCCGTGGTGACCTTCTGCTCCAGCACCGACGGGATCAGCGATTCCAGCACCAGCCCGGTCCGCGTCAGCCGCAGCCCCGGCCGCCGGTGCCGGGCGAGCGCCACGACCCGGTGCCGCGGCGCGAACACCGACGGATCGTCCGAGGCGCCCAGCAGCTCCGGCATCCGCTCCAGCAGCCACTCCGCGCCCGGCCCCCACGCCTCGCCGCGCACCTCACCGCCGTACACCGCGACGCGCAGCGTCCCCGGCCCGGCGGGCGTGCGGCTGGCCCGCCACACCGATCCGTCCGGCATCGCGCGGAACGTCGGGTCGCCGGGCCCGCGCCGCAGAGGGCCGAGGACCAGGCCGAGGTCGAGCGGCCCGTCCGGCACCCAGGTCCGCGCCAGCCCGCGCCCCCGCTCGCCGACGGCACCCGCGGGCGGCCGCGCCGGTGCGGGCACGGGGACATGCCCGCCGCGCACGGTCGTACGCGTGGGTCGCGGAGCGAAACGTCCAGCCACGGAGAACCGGTCCTGGGGAGATGAGGGAGGGCGGGTGAGCGGGTGTCCTAAGAGACTAGGCCGTCGCCAGGGCGCACAGAGGCTTTACGGCACCCCTGCGACCAACCTCACCGCACCTCGATGAACGCCCCCGCCTCCCGCTCCGGCCGCGGGCGCGGTTCCTCCGCCGGGTGACCGACCGCCACCGCCCCCATCGGATCCCAGTCGTCCGGCAGGGCGAGGACCTCCCGCACCACGTCCCGGCAGAACATCGTCGACGACACCCACGCCGACCCCAGCCGCTCCCCGGCGAGCGCCACCAGGAAGTTCTGTACACCGGCGCCCGCCGCGACCACGAACATCTCCCGTTCGGCCGCGTCCCGCCGCGCGTCGCCGTAGGTGTGCGAGCCGTCCATGACGAGGCAGGGGACGACCAGATACGGGGCGTCGCGCAGGACGTCCCCGCGGCGCACCCGCTTGGCGATGGACTCCTCGCTCTTGCCGTCGCGTCTGAGGTCGGCGATCCACGCGTCCCGCATGGCGTCCAGCAGCCGCACGCGGGTCTCGGGCGACTCCAGCAGCACGAACCGCCACGGCGTGGTGTGGTGCGGCGCCGGTGCCGTCACCGCCGCGGCCACCGCCCGGCGCACCGCGCCCGGGTCCACGGGCTCGTCCGTGAAGGCCCGGACGGTACGGCGCCGGGTCACCGCCTGCCGGATCGCCTCGGACGTGCCGAGGCGGAACATGTCGTCGCGGGCGCCGCGGACCAGGGCGCGGGCCCCCTCGTCGGCGGTGTCGTCGGAGACGACATGGGGCAGGCCGCGTACCACCGCGACCGGGCGGCCCTGCGCCTTGCCCTTGACCAGATCGCCCGCCGCGGCCAGCTCGTCCGCGGTCGCCACCACCGTCGCGACGAGCGGGTTGCCGTACGCGTCCGTGCCGCCCCGCAGGTCGTCGAGTACGCGCACGCCCGCCGCGCCGATCGCCACGTCCGTGAGACCGGAGCGCCAGGGCCGTCCGAAGGTGTCGGTGACGACCACGCCCACCTGGACGCCGAGCGCCTGCCGCAGGCCGTCGCGGATCGCGCGCGCGGACGCGTCGGGGTCCTCGGGCAGCAGGAGCACCGTCCCGGCGGGGGTGTTGGAGGCGTCCACCCCGGCGGCGGCCATCACCAGGCCCCGCCGGTCCTCGACGATGCGCAGGGAGCCGCGCCGGGCCACCACCCGCACGGTCTCGGCGTCGATGGCCGCCTCCCGGTCGGCGGCCCGGACGACCCGGCCCTCCGCCTTGGAGACGATCTTCGAGGTGACCAGGACGACGTCCCCGTCGGCCAGCCCCGGTTCCGCGGCGGCGATCAGCTTGGCGAGGTCGTCTCCGGGCTGCACCTCGGGCAGCCCGGGCACGGCCCAGACGCGGTAGCCGTCGGCGAGCGGCGCGATCATGCCCCCCGTACCTCCTCGGCCAGTGCCAGCGCCTCCCGTGCCATCCGCGCGGTCGCCTCGACGTCCGTCATCATCAGCGGTACGGCCCGGCAGCGGATGCCCGCCGCCTCCACCCGCTCCACCGCGCCGGCGTCCACGGTGTCGACGAGCCAGCCGTCCAGCAGGCCCGAGCCGTAGTGCTCGGCCACCGCCGCGGCCGTGGCCTCCACGCCGACCGCCGCGAGGACCTTGTCGGCCATGCCGCGCACCGGCGCGTCCCCGACGATGGGGGACAGGCCCACCACAGGCACCCCGGCGTCGGCGATCGCCTCGCGGATGCCGGGCACGGCGAGGATCATGCCGACGGAGACCACCGGGTTGGACGGCGGGAAGAGGATCACGTCCGCCTCGGCGATCGCCTCCAGCACGCCGGGCGCCGGCTTGGCCTGCTCCGCGCCGACCGGCACGACCGCCTGGGCGGGCACCGACGCCCGCAGCTTCACCCAGTACTCCTGGAAGTGGATCGCCTTGCGTTCGCCGTCCAGGTCGACCGCGACATGGGTCTCGACCCGGTCGTCGGTCATGGGGATCAGCCGCACGCCCGGCTTCCAGCGGTCGCACAGCGCCTCGGTGACCGCGCTGAGCGGATAGCCCGCGCCGATCATCTGCGTCCGCACGATGTGCGTGGCGAAGTCCCGGTCGCCCAGCCCGAACCACTCAGGGCCCACGCCGTACGCCGCGAGCTCCTCCTTCATGTGGAAGGTCTCGTCGGCCCGCCCCCAGCCCTGCTCCTCGTTGATGCCGCCGCCGAGCGTGTACATCACCGTGTCGAGGTCCGGGCAGACCTTCAGCCCGAAGAGGTGGATGTCGTCGCCGGTGTTGCCGATGACCGTGATGTCCGCGTCCGGCACGGTCCGCTTCAGACCGCGCAGGAACCGGGCACCGCCGATGCCGCCTGCCAGAACCACAATGCGCATGCGGCCAGTCTTGCAGGCCGGTCTGACATCGCGTCGGCCAGTCGGCCGGTCCGGGGGCGGTCCGGCCGCCGCGGAGTGCTCAGGCCGTCACGGGGCGCGGCTCGGCCGGCGCCTCGCAGGTGGGGGCCGTGTGCATCGGCATCTCGGTCAGGCCGGGGAAGTACACGTGCAGGCTGACCGCCGGCTCCAGCGTGTCGTTGACGACCTCGTGCACATAGCCCGGCGCGAACACGCGCTGCGTCCCGGCCGCCAGCGCGCGCGTGCCGCGCCCGGTGTGCTCGGTCAGGGTGCCGTCCAGGACGGTCAGCACGCCGGAGGAGCGGCCGTGGTCGTGCCGTCCGCTGCCCTGCCCGGGCACCCAGGACAGCAGCCACACCTCGTAGCCGGGGCCGGTGCGCAGCCGGTGGTACCAGCGGGTGGTGGCGTCGTAGCGGACGAGGTGGGCCCACTGGGAGCGGTCGGCGGCGATGGAGCGGGCCAGGCCGGCGAACTCGGCGACGGTGGCCGGGTGCTCGCGCGGCGGCTGGAGCAGGTGCGGCACCTCGAGGATGTCTCCGGCGATCTGGAGGTCGCTGTCGCTGTTCATGGATGCGGTGGTCCTCGCGGAAGGGCGGAAGTGGGGGGTGGCTGTACCGTCCGCCCGGGTCGCGGGCGGCGTGCCCTCAGGGGCTGGGCGCACGGGGTGCGGAGCAGGGGATACAGCGGCCGGTCACAGGTGGACGCGGCGGCAGCCGGAGCGCGGTCGGCTCAACAGCTGGAACAGCAACAACAGCTACAGCGAGCGCGGGCAGCACCGTGGGACCCGGCGGTGCGGGTCGAGGTGAGCGCCAAGTTCGCGAGCATGCCCACAAGGACAGCGGTTCACACCTCCACTGTCAACTCGACCCCGGCATGTGGGACGGGTTTCACCTCTTCCGGTGCATCTGCAAGGTGAAAGGTTTGTTCACGCGCTCACCGGGACACATGCGGCACATGCCGGGCGCGCAAGGCTCGTTGCGATCCCGTGATCCGACTGTGATCCGGTTCGCTTCGGCGCGCGTGTCGGAACGGGATCGAACGCTCGGGCGTCTTTCTCCGTACAGAGTTCCGGTGAGCTCTGTACGGTCCGGAGGCCCTCCCGGACCCTGCTGCTGTGTCAAGGTTTATGGCGATTTGAACACTTTCCGCATGGCCTTGGTTCCGCAGAGTGAATAAGGGGCCCAATAGCAGATCTCGGCTTGACTCGCCCGGAGCAGCACACTTGTAATTTCACTCGTGTCGTTCAGCCGGAATCGGTAACGGCTACATCACGGGGACGCGAAAGACAGACGAGGGGCGCACATGACCGAGCTGGTGCAGCAACTGCTGGTCGACGACGCGGACGAGGAACTCGGCTGGCAGGAGCGCGCGCTGTGCGCCCAGACCGACCCCGAGTCCTTCTTCCCCGAGAAGGGCGGCTCCACCCGGGAGGCCAAGAAGGTCTGCCTCGCCTGCGAGGTCCGCTCGGAGTGCCTCGAGTACGCCCTCGCCAACGACGAACGCTTCGGCATCTGGGGCGGCCTGTCCGAGCGGGAGCGCCGCCGGCTGAAGAAGGCCGCCGTCTGAACCGACGGCACGGCACACACACGTACACAACGGCCCGTCGCGGGTGGGTTGTCCACAGGCGGCGGGCCGTCGTCATGGCCAGCCGATAGTGTGGTCGCTCGTCCGAGACGCCCCGCTGCCCCCACCGGGCACAGGCGTCCACCGCAGTCCACCGAACCGGGGCCCGTACCTCGATGTCCGTGCACAGCCACACGGCAGCCCGCCAAGACGCCGCTGCCACACCAGAGTTTCCGCGTCATGTGGTGACCGCGGTCCTCGTCTCCCACGACGGCGCCCGCTGGCTGCCCGACGCGCTCACCGGGCTGATCGGCCAGGAGCGGCCCGTCCAGTTCGCCGTGGCCGCCGACACCGGCAGCGCCGACCACTCCGCCCAGCTGGTCACCGACGCCCTCGGCGCCGACCGCGTCCTGCACCTCGCCCGCCGCACCGGCTTCGGCCAGGCCGTCGAGGAGGCCAACCGCGCCGCGCCCGTCCTCACCCCCGAGGAACTGCCGTACCTGAAGCGGCCCAGCGGCTGGGACCCCGTCACGCGCACGTGGCGCGACGACGCCTACGACCTGCCCGAGCTGCCGCACGGCGAGCCCATCCAGTGGCTGTGGCTGCTGCACGACGACTGCGCCCCCGAACCCGACGCCCTCGCCGAGCTGCTGCGCGTCGTCGACCGCGAACTCGAACTCGGCCGCGACGACGTCGCCGTCGTCGGCCCCAAACTGCGCGGCTGGTACGACCGCCGCCAGCTGCTGGAGGTCGGCGTCACCATCGCCCACTCCGGCCGCCGCTGGACCGGACTGGACCGCCGCGAGCAGGACCAGGGCCAGCACGACCACATCCGGCCCGTGCTGTCGGTGTCCACCGCCGGCATGCTGATCCGCCGAGACGTCTTCGAACAGCTCGGCGGCTTCGACCGCCGGCTGCCCCTCATGCGCGACGACGTCGACCTGTGCTGGCGCGTCAATGCCGCCGGCCTGCGCGTCCTCATCGCCCCCGACGCCGTCGTCCGGCACGCCGAGGCCGCCTCCCGCGAGCGCCGCACCGTCGACTGCGCCGGCCGCACCACCGCCTCCCCGCACAAGGTCGACAAGGCGGGCGCCGTCTACACCCTCCTCGTCAACACCCGTACGGCCGCGCTGCCCTGGGTGCTGCTGCGCCTCGTCCTCGGCACGCTGCTGCGGACCGTCGCCTACCTCGTCGGCAAGGTCCCCGGCCAGGCCCTCGACGAGATCCGCGGCCTCATGGGCACCCTGCTGCGGCCCGAGCGGATCATCGCCGGACGCCGGCGGCGCGGCCGCCCCGCCGTCGACAAGAGCGAACTGCGGCCGCTGTTCCCGCCGCCCGGCGCCACCGTCCGCGCCACCGTCGAACAGGTCGCGGGCAACGTCCTCGGCGGCTCCGACTCCGAGGTCTCCTCCGCCGGACGGCACGGCGGCGGCATCGAGTCCGGCCCCGGCGGCGACGACGCCGACTTCCTGGAGATCGAGCAGTTCGCCCGCCTCAAGCGCATCGCCCGCAAGCCCGGCCCGGTGCTCTTCCTGGTGCTGCTGCTCATCTCGTTCGTCGCCTGCCGCAACCTCCTCGGCGGCGGCGCCCTCGCCGGCGGCGCCCTGCTGCCCGCGCCCGCCGACGCCTCCGACCTGTGGTCGCGCTACCTCGACGCCTGGCACCCCGTCGGCGCGGGCGGCACCCCGTCCGCCCCGCCCTACCTGGCGATCGTCGCCCTGCTGGCCTCCGCCC
Organism: Streptomyces griseosporeus; assembly: GCF_014656055.1. GTDB lineage: Bacteria > Actinomycetota > Actinomycetes > Streptomycetales > Streptomycetaceae > Streptomyces > Streptomyces griseosporeus. The sequence continues at coordinate 13,060 of NZ_BNBR01000006.1, read as the reverse complement.
TGCTCGGCTCCACGGGCCTCGCCGTCACCGTCCTGCTGGTCTGCTCGGTGCCGCTGGCCGGCGTCACGGCGTACTTCGCCTCCCGCCCGCTCGTCACCTCCCGCCTGCTGCGCGCCTGGGCCGCCGTCGCCTACGCCTTCCTGCCCGCCGCCACCGGCGCCCTGGCGGGCGGCCGCATCGGCACCGCCGTCCTCGCCGTGCTGCTCCCGCTCATCGCCCGCGCGGGCATCGCCGCCAGCGGCCTCGCCCATGCCGCCGGCGCCCGCGGCAGTTGGCGCGCCACCTGGGCGTACGCGCTGCTGCTGACGATCACCACCGCGTTCACGCCGATCGTCTGGCCGATCGCGCTCGTCCTCGGCCTCGGCCTGCTGGCCGTGCGCCGCACCGACATCACCGCCTACGGCCTGCGCTTCCTGGCCCAGCTCGGCACGCCCCTGCTGGTCCTCGCCCCCTGGTCGCTGACGCTGCTGCCGTTCGGCTTCTTCACCGAGGCCGGCCTGGAGTACGGCGATTCCGCCGCCTCCGCGCTCGACCTGCTCGGCGCCAGCCCCGGCGGGCCCGGCACGGTCGACGGGCTGATGCTCATCGGCATCGTGCTCGCCGCCCTCGCCGCCCTGCTGCGCACCGAGCGGCAGCTCGGCATCCGCACCGCCTGGGCCGCCGCCCTGGCCGGCCTCGTCTTCGCCGTGCTGTCCAACAGCTCCGCCTGGGCCGGCCCCGCCACCCTCGTCTACGGCCTCGCCCTGCTGACCGCCGCCGTCCTCGGCGCCGACGGCGCACGCGCGCGTGTCGCCGAGCAGAGCTTCGGCTGGCGCCAGCCGGTCGCCGCGCTCATCGCCTTCGCCTCCGCCGCCGGCCCGCTCCTCGTCGCCGCCGGGTGGATGATCGCCGGCGCCGACGGCCCGCTGGAGCGGCGCGACCCCGTGCAGGTCCCCGCGTTCGTCGCCGAGGACGGCAACAACCGCGACCAGGCCCGCACCCTCGTCCTCGACAGCGACTCCGCGGCCCACGTGCGCTACATGCTCGTCCGCGGCTCCGGCGCCCGCCTCGGCGACGCCGAACTCGCCGCCGCGAACGGCGGGAACACACAGCTCGACAAGATCGTCGCCAACCTCGTCGCCGGTTCCGGCGCCGACCAGGCCGACCAGCTCGGCGGCTTCGCCGTCCGCTACGTCCTCGTTCACAAGGGCGCCCCCCGCGAGATCACCCGCGTCCTCGACGCCACGCCCGGCCTGAAGCGGCTCAGCGAGCAGCACGGCAGCGCCCTGTGGCGCGTGGACCGGCCGGTCGCGCGGGCGACGATCGTGGCGGCGTCCGGGACCGCGTCCGCTGGTGCTGCTACTGGTGCTGCTGGTGCCGGTGCGGTGCAGCCGGTCGCCGCCGGGCCCGTGGAGATCCACACCACCGTCCCGGCCGGTTCCGACGGGCGCGTCCTGCGGCTGGCCGACGCCGCCGACGACGGCTGGACCGCCACGCTGGACGGCAAGCCGCTGACCCCCACCACGGTCGACGGCTGGGCCCAGGGCTTCAAGCTCCCCGCCTCCGGCGGCACGCTCGACGTCGTCCACGACGACCCGTTCGGCCACACCGCCTGGCTGTGGGCCCAGGGCGCCCTCGCCGTCGTCCTCGTCGTGCTGGCCCTGCCCGGCCGGCGCCGCGACATCGACGACGACCTGCCCGAGGAGCCGGCCGTCCCGGCCCAGGCCGTCGCCGGCGAGGGCCGCCGCGCCCGCCGCCTGCGCGCCCAGGCGGAGGCCGAGGCGGAGGTGGAGGCCGCCGGGCAGGAGGGGCAGAACGGCCAGGACGGTCAGTACGGCGAGGCCGTACCGCCCGCGCCGCAGGCCGCCCCCGCCGCCGTCCCGCAGCAGCAGTCCTACGGCGAGTGGGACACCCCGAGTCCCGCGGGCGCCGCCCAGTACGGCGGCTACGGCAACGAGCAGTACCAGGGCACCGGGCAGTACCCGGCAGGCGGCGCCTACGACCAGGGCTACCAGGCCGACCCGTACCAGGCCGGTCAGTACGACCCGTACGCCTACGGCGGCACCGGGCAGCCGACGGCCGGATACGACCCGGCGGCGTACGGCCAGCCGTACGACCCCTCGCCCGAGCCGTCGTACGACCAGGGCTACGACGCCACGGCCGCGTACGACCCTGCGCAGCCGCACCCCCACGGCAACGGCAGCGAGCGCCCCGACGGGAGTCAGCAGTGAACCGCACCACCCTGTCCCTGATCGCCGGTACGGCCGCCCTCGCCGCCGTCACCTCGGTCGCCGCGCTCACCACGCCGGACGCCGCGTCCGGCGCGGACAGCGGCACGGCAGCGGCCCGGCGGCCCGTGGAACGCACGACGCTGCTCTGCCCGGCGCCCAGCAGCTCCGACCTCGCCGAGACGACGTACACGTCCTTCACGCCCGTCACCCAGGGCGCGGAGAGCGGCGGCAAGGCCGAACTACGGGCCACGGGCGGTCAATCGGCGGGCGGCAAGAAGGCCCGCAAGCCCGTACTCACCCCGAAGGCGCCCGGCACGCCCGCCACCGGCGACGTCTCCGGCGCCGACGCGCCCGCGCTGATCGGCACGGCGGAGGGGAAGTACGCGCCCGGCTGGACCGTCCAGGAGACCACCGAGGTCGCCGCCGGCACCGGACGCGGCCTCCAGGGCGTCAACTGCAAATCCGCGGACACCGAGTTCTGGTTCCCCGGCGCCAGCACGGCCACCGACCGCACGGACTACGTCCACCTGACCAACCCCGACGACTCCGCCGCCGTCGTCGACGTCGAGCTGTACGGCAAGGACGGCGCGCTGCAGACCACCGCGGGGGAGGACATCACCGTCCCGCCGCACTCCAGCGAGCCGATCCTGCTGTCCACGCTCACCGGGGAGAAGCAGGACGCCGTCACCGTGCACGTCAACGTCCGCAGCGGGCGGCTCGGCGCGGCGGTGCAGGCCCTCGACGACAAGCTCGGCGGTGACTGGCTGGCCGCGTCCACGGACCCCTCCGGCAGCCTCGTCCTGCCCGGCATCCCCAAGGACGCGACCTCCGTCCGGCTCGTCGCCTTCACGCCCGGCGACGCCGACGCGGACCTGAAGGTGCGGCTGGCGTCGTCCTCGGGCACGATCACGCCGGCCGGGAACGAGACGCTGCACATCAAGGCCGGTATGACCAGCGCGGTCGACCTCGGGGACCTCACCCGCGGCGAAGCCGGGTCGCTCGTGCTGACGCCGACAGGGCAGTCCGTGCCGGTCGTGGCGGCGGTGCGGGTGGTGCGGGGCAAGGGCACCAAGCAGGAGACGGCGTTCATCCCGGCGACCGCGCCGGTCGGCGCGCGGGCGACGGTCGCGCACAACAGCGCCAAGGGCACGACGCTGTCCCTGACGGCGCCCGGCGCGGCCGCGAAGGTCAGGGTGACGGTCTCCGCGGGGAGCGAGGGCGGTGGCGCGGCGACCCAGACGTACACGCTCAGGTCGGGCACCACACAGGACGTGACGCTGCCGTCCTTGGCCGGAGTGAAGGGCACGTACGCCCTGACGGTCGAAACGGTGTCGGGCGGCCCGGTATACGCGGCGCGCACGCTGTCGGTCACGGGATCCGACGTCACGGGCTTCACGATCCAGACACTGCCGGACGACCGGGGGATGGTGGCGGTACCGGAGGCGGAAGAGGACCTGTCGGTCCTGCAGTAGCCCTCGCGGTTCGTCTGTGGGTGGGCGGCTCTCCCACCGAGCAGCGGAGCCGTCCATCCGCCTAGCTGCGGGCAGTCGTGCCGCTGGGGCGATGGGGGTCCCCCCTGCTCGAGCGAAGCCGAGAGCTTGGGGGAGGGTGGGCGCAGCGGCACCCCCGTAGCGCCGGGCTGCGCCACCCACCCCCGGCCCGCACCAGCGCCGGGCGCCCAAGCAATGCACCTCAGGCAGGCGGGGCAAGAGACAACGCGCCGGACGCCCAAGCAACGCACCTCACCCGCGCGAAGAACCCTCAGTCCTCCCCGTACCGAGGATCCACCGTCTCCGGCGTCAGCCCCAGCAGGTCAGCCACCTGCTCCACCACGACCTCGTGCACCAGCGCGGCCCGCTCATCGCGCCCCTTGGTCCGGATCTCCACCGGCCGCCGGTAGATCACCACCCGAGCCCGCCGCCCCTCCCGGGAGGGCACGGTCCCGCCGAGCGGCACCGCTTCGTCGTTCCACGGCACCCCCGGCCCGTCCAGCCGCGGCACCTCAAGGACCAGGAAGTCGATCTCGGCCAGTTGCGGCCAGCGGCGCTCGAGCCGCTCCACGGAGTCCTGCACCAGATCCGCGAACGCATCGGCCCGGCTCATCGCGAGCGGCACCTGCGGCGGGGCGATCGGCCCGCGCATGCCCCGGCCGTGGCGATCACGACGGCGGGGCCCGGGGCCGGCGGCACGGGAAGGTACGGGGTTGTCCATCACTGGTGAAGGGTAGTCCTCGCGGCCCCGTCGCGCCCCGCCCCACCACGCCATCCCGGCCACCTTCCGCCCGCCGCGCACGCCATGTCGCGGGATGACCATTCCAGCCAAGCTTGGGCTCGATTCCGTATCTCTCCGGGACCGCCGAGCTCAAGGCAATTGGCGGTGTTTGTACCGAGTGGTGACCGCCCGTTGAGTCGTCCATGCCGGTGGGAACTGGCGTCGGCGCAGGTCAGCGGGGTATGACAGGGGAGGCATGTGGGGCGTTTCACAGCACGACACGGTGGGGTGACCTGGTGGAGAGTCGTCGCGGCCCGCTCAAGAGTGCGGTACCGTCCAACGTCGTGAGCCCTGTACGTCGCTGTTCGCGCACCGCCTGCGGCCGACCCGCCGTCGCGACGCTGACGTACGTCTACGCCGACTCGACCGCGGTCCTCGGCCCGCTCGCCACCTACGCCGAACCCCACTGCTACGACCTGTGCGCCGAGCACTCCGAGCGCCTGACCGCGCCGCGCGGCTGGGAGGTCGTCCGCCTCCTCGACGGAAACGCTCCGGCCCGCCCCAGCGGGGACGATCTGGAAGCGCTTGCCAACGCCGTACGCGAGGCGGCCCGCCCGCAGGAGCGCGCCGCGGGGGCCGGTGGCGGGGCGCGTACCGCGGACCCGATGGAGGTCGCCCGGCGCGGCCATCTGCGGGTGCTGCGCTCTCCCGACAACTGATCCGGACCTCCCGGCAGGGGTGCGCCCCGTGTCATTCCCGGCGTCCCCGGCGCGCGGCCGGTCCCTGCAGGTAGTTTGTGGGGACCGACAGGACGTTTCAGGAAGGTTGGCCGTGGCTGCTGATCTGTCGCAGATCGTGAAGGCGTACGACGTACGCGGTGTGGTCCCGGACCAGTGGGACGAGTCGCTGTCCGAGCTGTTCGGGGCGGCCTTCGCCGAGGTGACCGGCGCGAGCGCGATCGTCATCGGTCACGACATGCGCCCCTCGTCCCCCGGCCTGGCGAGCGCTTTCGCGCGCGGTGCCGCCGCCCGCGGCGTCGACGTGACCGAGATCGGCCTGTGCTCGACCGACCAGCTGTACTACGCGTCCGGCGCCCTGAACCTGCCCGGCGCCATGTTCACCGCCTCGCACAACCCGGCCCGCTACAACGGCATCAAGCTGTGCCGCGCCGGCGCCGCTCCCGTCGGCCAGGACACCGGCCTCGCCGAGATCCGAGCCCTGGTCGAGCGGTGGAGCGCGTCCGGCGGCCCGGAGGCGGCCGCGACGCCGGGAACCGTCGGGCGGCGCGAGACGTTGGAGGAGTACGCGGCCCATCTGCGCTCCCTCGTCGACCTGACCTCCATCCGGCCCCTGAAGGTCGTCGTCGACGCGGGGAACGGCATGGGCGGACACACCGTCCCGACCGTCCTCGCCGGCCTGCCCCTGACCGTCGTCCCGATGTACTTCGAACTGGACGGCACCTTCCCCAACCACGAGGCCAACCCCCTCGACCCCGCCAACCTCGTCGACCTGCAGCAGCGGGTCCGCGAGGAGGGCGCCGACCTCGGCCTCGCCTTCGACGGCGACGCCGACCGCTGCTTCGTCGTCGACGAGCACGGCGACCCGGTCTCGCCGTCCGCCGTCACCGCGCTCGTCGCCGCCCGCGAACTCGCCCGCAACGGCGGCAAGGGCACGGTCATCCACAACCTGATCACGTCCCGGACCGTCCCCGAGGTGGTGAAGGAGCAGGGCGGCACGCCGGTGCGCACCCGCGTCGGCCACTCCTTCATCAAGGCGGAGATGGCCCGCTCCGGCGCGATCTTCGGCGGCGAGCACTCCGCGCACTACTACTTCAAGGACTTCTGGAACGCGGACACGGGCATGCTGGCCGCCCTGCACGTCCTCGCGGCCCTCGGCGGCCAGGACGGCCCGCTGTCCGCGCTGGTCGCGCAGTACGACCGCTACGCCGGCTCGGGCGAGATCAACTCCACGGTCGACGACCAGGCCGCGCGCATCGCCGCGATCCGCGCCGCGTACACCGGCCGCGATGGCATCACGCTGGACGAGCTGGACGGGCTCACCGTCAGCTCCGCCGACTGGTGGTTCAACGTCCGCCCGTCCAACACCGAGCCCCTGCTGCGCCTGAACGCCGAGGCGAAGGACGAGACCCTGATGGCCAAGGTGCGCGACGAGGCCCTGGCGATCATCCGCGGCTGACCGTGACCCGGGCCCGGCCCACCCCGCGCCCGGCCCCACCGGCGGTACGCTGACCAGGCACAACCTCACACCCAGTCATACCCCCGCACATCCGCCCCGAAGGGACATCCCATGCCGCTCGAAGCCGGCCTCCTGGAGATCCTCGCCTGCCCGGCCTGCCACGCCCCGCTCAAGGAGCAGGACGCCGAGCTGGTCTGCACCGGCCAGGACTGCGGCCTGGCGTACCCGGTGCGCGACGGCATCCCCGTCCTCCTCGTCGACGAGGCCCGCCACCCGCAGTGACCCGGCCGGGTTCCGCGCGGCGCCACGGCGGCCCGAGCGGTGGTACGACGCCGGAGCCGCCCCGCGGTGCCGCACCCGATGTACGGCGCCGTGGCGGCCGTACGGCGCCCGTCCCGCCGTAACGCGCGGTACGGCGTCGGCGTCGGCGCCGTCGACGCATCCGCGTCGGCTCGAACGCGACGGCACAGCGCCCCTGCGGGGGCCACCCGGCGGGCTCCGGCCCGCACCCGATGACGGGCCCCACGGCGGCCCGCGCGACCGGCATCCGCCCCCGAAGACCCCCGGCGATCGGAGACTGCCGCCCATGCTCGACGAATCGCTGCTCGACACGCCGGAGGCCCTGGCCGAGGCCGACCGCCGCGCCCTGCTGCGCGGCGCCGCCGAGGCCGGTGCCCGCGTCCGCACCGCGGCCCGGCACGCAGCCGAGGCCGGTGTTCAGGAACTCAAGCCCGACGGACGGCCCCGCGCCGTCCTCATCGCCGGCCCCGGAGCCGCCGCCGTCTGCGCCGCCGACCTGCTCGGCACCCTCGCCGGCCCCGGCAGCCCCGTCACGCGGCTCGCCCCCACCGGCGTCGCCCCCGCCGCGGGCGCCCTGCGCTGGGAACTCCCCGGCTGGGCCGGATCCGTGGACCTCCTGTTGATCACCACCCCCGACGGCACCGAGCCCTCCCTCTCCCTCCTCGCCGACCAGGCCTACCGCAGGGGCGTCAGCGTCGCCGCCGTAGCGCCCCCGGACACCCCGCTCGCCGAGGCCGTGGCGGGCGCCCACGGCCTGTTCGTCCCGCTCGCGACCGCCCCGTACGAGCACGACGAACCCCTCGCCGCGTCCGCCCCCGGCGTGCTGTGGGCGCTGCTCACACCGCTGCTCGCCCTCCTGGACCGCGTCGGTCTGCTCGCGGCCCCGCCGGAGGCCCTGCAGAAGGTCGCCGACCGCCTCGACCAGGTCGCCGAACGCTGCGGGCCCGCCATCGCCACGTACAGCAACCCGGCCAAGACCCTCGCCGCCGAACTCGCCGACGCCCTGCCGCTGATCTGGACCGAGGGCACCTCCGCGGGCCCGGCCGGCCGCCGTTTCGCCGCCGCGCTCGCCGAGCTGTCCGGCACCCCGGCCGTCGTCTCGGAACTGCCCGAGGCGCTCGCCGCGCACAGCGCCCTGCTGGCCGGCCCGCTCGCCGCGAGCGCCGACCCGGACGACTTCTTCCGCGACCGCGTTGAGGAGCCGCCCGCGCTGCACGCGCGCGTGGTGCTGCTGCGGGACCGCCCCATCGGCGGCCTCACCGCCGCCCCTGCCGCCCGTGACCTGGCCCTCAGCCACGACACGCCGATCAGCGAACTGGAGCCGGAGCCCGGCGGTGAACTGGAGACGCTCGCGGAGCTGATCGCCATCACGGATTTCGCCGCCGTTTACCTCGCGCTCGCCTCAGGGGCCTGATCTTGGCCCTGGAGGGCCGGGTAAGCCTTTGGAGCCGGGGAAGCCGGGATGACCGGGGAAGCCGAGGAAGCCGGAGAACTACGGACGCTCAGGACGCCCCAGGTCCTCCGGATGCCCCGGACCGCACCTGACCGCAGACGAGAGAGCCCATGGACCGCCTCGACAACACCGTCCGCCCCTACGCCTGGGGTTCCACCACCGCGATCCCGCAGCTGCTCGGCGTCGAGCCGACCGGCCAGCCCCAGGCGGAGATGTGGATGGGCGCGCACCCGGGCGCCCCCTCGCGCACCGCGCGAGGCACCCTCGCCGACGTCATCGCAGCCGACCCGGAGCGGGAGCTCGGCGCGGCTGCCGTCGCCAAGTTCGGGCCGGGGCTGCCGTTCCTGCTCAAGATCCTCGCCGCCGGCGCCCCGCTCTCCCTCCAGGTCCACCCCGACCTGGAGCAGGCCCGGCAGGGCTACGCCGACGAGGAGGCCCGCGGCATCCCCGTCGACGCCCCGCACCGCAACTACAAGGACGCCAACCACAAGCCCGAACTGGTCTGCGCGCTCACCGAGTTCGACGGACTGTGCGGCTTCCGCGACCCCGGGCACGCCGCCGACCTGCTCGACGGCCTCGGCATCGACTCCCTCAAGCCGTACGTCGACCTGCTGCACGCCCACCCCGAGGAAGCCGCCCTGCGCGAGGTGCTGACGGCGATCCTCGGCGCCGACCGCGAGGAGATGGTCCACACCGTCGCCGAGACCGCGGCCGCCTGCGACCGCCTCGGCGGCGCCTACGCCCCCTACGCCGGCCTCGCCCACCACTACCCGGGCGACCCCGGCGTCCTCGCCGCCCTCCTGCTCAACCACGTCCGGCTGCAGCCCGGCGAGGGCCTGTTCCTCGGCGCCGGCATCCCGCACGCCTACCTCAGCGGGCTCGGCGTGGAGATCATGGCGAACTCCGACAACGTCCTGCGCTGCGGCCTGACCCCCAAGCACGTCGACATCCCCGAACTGCTGCGTGTCGTACGGTTCGAGGCCGCCGACCCCGGTGTGCTGCGCCCGGAGGCGTCCCCCGACGGCGAGGAGCTCTACGAGACGCCCATCGACGAGTTCCGGCTCTCCCGGTACGTCCTCCCGGCCGGCGGCGCCGCCCACGACCTCACCCGGCCCACCCCGCAGATCCTGCTGTGCACCGCGGGCACCGTACGGGCGGGCGAGCACGAACTGACCCCCGGTCAGTCCGTGTTCGTGCCCGCCGGGGAGCGGGCGGACGTGTCCGGCGACGGCACCCTCTTCCGGGCCACTGTGATCGTATGACCGGCCCTGTGGATACCTGACGCGCTGAGGCTCCACCGGGCTGCAACAATGGCCCACCGGCAAAGGACGGGCAAAGCCCCGGCGGAGCCCGGCCCCGCGGCGGACACAAGGCGACTCGAAGGCGAAGGGACAACGCGGACACATGAGCGCGTCAGGCGGCACCAAGGCGATCGTGGCGGCACTCGGCGCCAACCTCGCGATCGCGGTATCGAAGTTCGTGGCGTTCGCCTTCAGCGGCTCGTCGTCGATGCTCGCCGAGGGCGTGCACTCGCTCGCCGACTCCGGCAACCAGTTCCTGCTTCTGGTCGGCGGCAAGAAGGCGCAGCGCGAGGCGACCCCCCAGCACCCCTTCGGGTACGGCCGGGAACGCTTCATCTACGCCTTCCTCGTCTCCATCGTGCTCTTCTCGGTCGGCGGCATGTTCGCCATCTACGAGGGCTACGAGAAGATCAAGCACCCGCACGAACTGGAGCACTGGTACTGGCCGGTCGGCGTCCTCGTCTTCGCGATCATCGCCGAGGGCTTCTCCTTCCGCACGGCCATCAAGGAGTCCAACGAACTGCGCGGCAAGCTCTCCTGGAAGGAGTTCGTCCGCCGCGCCAAGGCGCCCGAGCTGCCCGTCGTCCTCCTGGAGGACTTCGGCGCGCTCATCGGCCTCGTCCTCGCCCTCGGCGGCGTCGGCCTCGCCCTGCTCACCGGTGACGGCGTCTGGGACGGCATCGGCACCCTCTGCATCGGCGTCCTGCTCGTCCTGATCGCGCTCGTGCTGGCCGCCGAGACCAAGTCGCTGCTGCTCGGCGAGTCCGCCGGCGTCGAGGAGGTCAAGAAGATCGAGGCCGCCATCGTCGACGGCGACACGGTCACCGGCATCATCCACATGCGCACCCTGCACCTCGGCCCCGAGGAGCTGCTGATCGCCGCCAAGATCGCCGTCCAGCACGACGACACGGCCGCCGAGGTCGCCTCCGCCATCAACGCCGCCGAGTCCCGCATCCGCGAGGCCGTCCCGATCGCCCGGGTGATCTATCTGGAGCCGGACATCTACAGCGAGGCCGAGGCCGCCAAGGGCCCCGACCGCGAGGCCACCCCGGGCGGCCCGACCCCGCACCCCGCCGGTCACTGAGGCACGCGCCTGCCGCCGCGGTCCTCGGCGTCCTCAGCTCCGCACGGCCCACGGCGGCGGGGGCGGCACCGCGGCACGCGCCTGCCGCCGCACGACGAACGCGGCGACCCCCAGCCCGGCCCCGGTCAGCGCCAGCACCAGCCCGAGGAGCATCGCCGAACCGAGCACCACGGGGGCCGTGTAGTCGTCGATCACCCGTCCCCGGACCGCGGACACGGGCAGCGTCCCGCCGTGGTCCGAGAGGAAGGCCCGGGAGTCCCGGGAGTTGGAGCGGTGGTCGCCCAGCAGGAACACCCGCCCCTCGGGCACCCGCACGTCGTACTCCACGAACCCGCCGAACGCGTCGCCGCCCTTCACGTACGGCTCCTGCAACGGCCTGCCGTTCACGGTGACCCGCGCGTCGGTGCCCGTCCTCGTGCAGCAGGTGACCCGGTCACCGCCGACAGCGATGACCCGCTCCATCACCAGACCGTCGGACCCGTACCGGTCCGGCGCGGTGAACACCACGATGTCGCCGCGCCGCACCTCGCTCCCGTCGACGCGCTCGTAGACGACCCGGTCACCCGGCCCGTACGTCGGCTCCATGCTCTCGCTCGACACGACCGAGCCGCCGTACTGGTACCGAGCGAACCCGACACCCCCCAACCCCAGCACCACGCCCAGCAGCCCCACCACCACGGCCGCGATGCCGAGTCCTCGTCCCTTGCCCCGCACGTCGTCCGTCCCTCCCCGAGCGCCTGATCGCGGCGGAGAGCGTAACGGTCAGGCGCGGGGACGGAGCACCTCGCACGCCCACCGGCACGGTCCCGCGGTCGGCCGTCCCCCCTCCGCGCCCGCCCCGTCGCACGACTGCGTGCGTTCTTTGCGGTGACGTGTCCCACCCTGTGATCGGCCTGATGTATTCGGAGGTGGACTGGGGGCGGCCCGGTCCGCCGGTGTAGCTTGGGAGGGAGCCAGACGTCGCTGCTGATGGCGGTCGGGCGGTCCTCCGCGGACCGGCCGAGGGAGAGAGGGCCTCCGACGGACTGCGCTGCGCGCACGCGGGCATGCCTGTGTCCTCCTTCGGGCACCCCTGTGTCCGCCGCCGCGCAGACCAGCCGTACCCACCCTCGACCCAACCCCGAGGAGCAGCTCGTAATGACGACTGTCGACAACCGGCAGGACTTCAAGGTCGCCGACCTCTCCCTGGCCGCGTTCGGCCGCAAGGAGATCACCCTCGCCGAGCACGAGATGCCGGGCCTGATGGCGATCCGCAAGGAGTACGCCGAGGCACAGCCCCTGAAGGGCGCCCGCATCACCGGTTCGCTGCACATGACCGTGCAGACGGCCGTCCTGATCGAGACCCTGGTCGCCCTGGGCGCTCAGGTCCGCTGGGCGTCCTGCAACATCTTCTCCACCCAGGACCACGCCGCCGCCGCGATCGCCGTCGGCCCGAACGGCACCCCCGAGAACCCGCAGGGTGTCCCGGTGTTCGCCTGGAAGGGCGAGACGCTGGAGGAGTACTGGTGGTGCACGGAGCAGGCGCTGACCTGGCCGAACACCCCCACCGGCGGCCCGAACATGATCCTGGACGACGGCGGTGACGCCACCCTCCTGGTCCACAAGGGCGTCGAGTACGAGAAGGACGGCAAGGTCCCCTCGCCCGACACCGCCGAGTCCGAGGAGCACCGCGTCATCCTCGAGCTCCTCACCCGCACGGTGGCCGAGAGCCCGCAGAAGTGGACGCAGCTCGCGTCCGAGATCCGCGGTGTGACCGAGGAGACCACGACGGGTGTGCACCGCCTGTACGAGATGCAGCGCGACGGCACTCTCCTCTTCCCGGCGATCAACGTGAACGACGCCGTGACGAAGTCCAAGTTCGACAACAAATACGGCTGCCGTCACTCGCTGATCGACGGCATCAACCGGGCCACCGACGTCCTGATCGGTGGCAAGACCGCGGTGGTGTGCGGCTACGGCGATGTCGGCAAGGGCTGCGCGGAGTCGCTGCGGGGCCAGGGCGCCCGTGTCATCGTCACGGAGATCGACCCGATCTGCGCGCTGCAGGCGGCGATGGACGGCTACCAGGTCACCACGCTGGACGAGGTCATCGACAAGGCCGACATCTTCATCACCACGACCGGCAACAAGGACATCATCATGGCCTCGGACATGGCCAAGATGAAGCACCAGGCCATCGTCGGGAACATCGGTCACTTCGACAACGAGATCGACATGGCCGGCCTGGCGAAGATCCCCGGCATCGTCAAGGACGAGGTCAAGCCGCAGGTCCACACCTGGACCTTCCCCGACGGCAAGGTGATCA
>NZ_BNBR01000005.1:610938-764915 GCF_014656055.1 Streptomyces griseosporeus | reverse complement strand
CGCCAGCGTTCGTCCTGAGCCAGGATCAAACTCTCCGTGAATGTTTACCGGTAATCCGGTGCACACACACGAGAGCGGAACAGTCAGGCGGAATAGGCCCGACCGTTCACAGCGTCCTCGCTGTGTTTTTTCAAAGGAACCTCGACCATCGGAAACCCGATGGACGGGGTATCAACATATCTGGCGTTGACTTTTGGCACGCTGTTGAGTTCTCAAGGAACGGTCGCTTCCTTTGTACTCACCCTCTCGGGCTTTCCTCCGGGCTTCCCTTCGGTCTTGCGTTTCCGACTCTACCAGATCTTTTCTCGACCCGATTTCCTCGGTGCTTTCCAGGTTCCCGCTCTCGCGTTTCCCTTTCCGGCGGTTCCGACTCTATCAGATCCTTTCGGCGTCTGATTCCCAGTCAGAGGGGGTTGCCTCTCCGGCCGTTGGGCGGCCGTTGCGACGAGTGAGACTTTAGCGGATTCCCGGCTCCCGAGCTAATCGGGGGCCCTGTCCTTTCGAACGGGGATTCCTCATTTCGCGAATACACATGCCAATGACGCGGCGAGCGGACGACAGACACGTCGAACGTTCGTCGAGTAGTGGAGGTACTTGCGGAATGGCTGTCCGGGGACCGACCGGGGTCGGCGCTCACGTCGGACAACTCGGAGAACACTACGCACCCGAGTGGGGTGTGTCAACTGCCCTCCTGACCGCACCCTCACGGCGTACGCTGGGGTGCATGACCAAGCGTACGTGCACCCAGTTCTGGTGGGCCGCCTGACGGCGGCCGACTCACGTATGCACTCGACGGCCGCCGCCCCGGCGGCCGTTTCTGTATCTCCCTCCAGGGCTCCAGGGGGCGGCCGGCCGGAAGCGGCGGCCCGGAGCAGGAGGTGGAGAGATGAAGCGGGTCTTCAGCGGGATTCAGCCGACCGGGCATCTGACGCTGGGCAACTACCTGGGCGCCATGCGGCGGTGGGCCGAGGTCGATCAGCACCGGGCCGACGCGCTGTTCTGCGTGGTCGACCTGCACGCGCTGACCGTGGAGCACGATCCGGCGCGGGTGCGCAGGCTCAGCCGGCAGGCGGCGACGCTGCTGCTGGCGTCGGGGCTCGATCCGGAGGCGTGCACGCTCTTCGTGCAGAGCCATGTGGACGAGCACGCGCGGCTGTCGTACCTGCTGGAGTGCGTGGCGACCGACGGTGAGATGCGGCGGATGATCCAGTACAAGGAGAAGGCCGCGAAGGAGGCCGCCCGGGGCAGAAGCGTGCGGGTGTCGCTGCTGACGTATCCGGTGCTGATGGCGGCGGACATCCTGGCGTACGGGACGGACGAGGTGCCGGTCGGTGAGGACCAGGCGCAGCACGTGGAGCTGGCGCGGGATCTGGCGGTGCGGTTCAACCAGCGGTACGGGAGCACCTTCACCGTGCCGCGGGCGACGTTCCCGAAGGTCGCGGCGCGGGTGATGAACCTCCAGGAGCCCATGTCCAAGATGGGGAAGTCCGACGAGTCGGGGCTGGGGGTCGTCTATCTGCTGGACGAGCCGGACGTGGTGCGGAAGAAGGTGCTGCGGGCGGTGACCGACAGTGGGCGGGACGTCGTGTACGACCGGGTGGAGCGGCCCGGGGTGGCGAATCTGCTGGATGTGCTCGCCGCGTGCACGGGTGGGGATCCCAAGGTGCTGAGCGGGGAGTACGACTCCTACGGCGCGTTGAAGAAGGACACCGCGGAGGCCGTGGTGGAGGTGCTCCGGCCGGTGCAGGAGCGGCACCGGGAGCTGGTCGCCGATCCGGGGGCCGTGGACGAGGTGCTGCGGGCGGGTGCCGAGCGGGCGCGGGCGATGGCGCGGCCGACGGTGGACGCGGCCTACCGGGCGATCGGGCTGTTGCCGGCGCTCGCGGAGGCGCCGCTGAACGCCGCCCGGTAGGCGCGGGGGCTGGTGGCGAGGCGCGATGCAAAGTGCTGGCGCATCGTGACCTCGCTGCCGAAGCCTGCCCGGCGGGCGACCTCGGGCATGGGCAGGTCGGTGCGTTCGAGGAGCTTCTGGGCGGCGGCGACGCGCTGGTCGAGGAGCCAGCGCAGGGGTGTCGTACCGGTTTCCGCGGTGAAGTGGCGGGTGAAGGTGCGCGGGGACATGCCGGCCTGGGCGGCCAGGTCGGCGACGGTGAGCGGTTCGTGCAGGTGGCGCAGGGCGTGTTCGCGGACGGCGGCGAGGGTGTCGGCGTCGCGGTCGGCGCGCGGGGTGGGGCGTTCGATGAACTGGGCCTGGGTGCCGGTGCGGAAGGGGGCCGTGACCATGGAGCGGGCGATGGTGGCGGCGGCCTCGGCGCCGTGGGTGCGGCGGACGAGGTGGAGGCAGAGGTCGATGCCGGCAGCCGTACCGGCGGCGGTCCAGATGTTGTCGTCCTCGATGAACAGGGCGTCGGGGACGACGGTGACCGCGGGGTGCCGGGTGTGCAACTCGTCGACGAGGTTCCAGTGGGTGATGGCGCGGCGGCCGTCGAGGAGGCCGGCCTGGGCGAGGGTGAAGGCGCCGCCGCACAGGGCGGCGAGGGTGGTGCCGCGGGCGTGGGCGCGGCGGAGGGCGTCGAGGATCGGGGCGGGGGCCGGGCCGAGGTCGTCGAGGCCGGGGACGACGATCAGGTCGGCGCGGTCGAGCCAGGTCAGGGGGCGGTCGGGGTGGAGGGAGAGGCCGCCGCGCAGGGGGACGGGGGTGCGGTCGGCGCCGACGCGGCGCAGGTCGAAGGCGGGGGCGCCGCGGTCGGTGCGGTCGGCGCCCCAGACCTCGGTGATGACGGAGACGTCGAAGGCGCGGATGCCGGGGAAGGCGAGGAGCGCAACGCGGTAGGGGGCGGGGGCGGCGGGTGCTGTCCGGGCGGCCTGGGCCATGGTGGCAGTAAACCATCGATCGATGACTTCCGTGCCTCTGGGGCGGGGGTGGGCCCGGCGGCAGGATCGTGGGCATGGAGATCGCGGAGAACGCAGCGCTGGTGGTCGTGGATGTGCAGAAGGGCTTCGAGGAGGCCGGCTTCTGGGGGCAGCGGAACAACCCGGGGGCCGATGACAACATCGCCGCCCTCATCGACGTATGGCAGGCGACGGGGCGGCCGGTGGTGTTCGTGCGGCACGACTCGGTGAAGGCGGCATCGCCGTTGCGGACCGGGTACGTCGGCAACGAGCTGAAGGACTACGTGGAGCAGCGGCGGGGGAAGGGCGTCGGCCCTGAGCTGTTCCTGACGAAGACGGTGAACTCGGCGTTCCTCGGCACGCCGGATCTGGGGGCGTGGCTGACGGAGGCCGGGATCGGGCAGATCGTGCTGGTGGGGATCCAGACGAACATGTGCGTGGAGACGACCGCGCGGATGGGCGGGAATCTGGGGTACGACGTGGTCGTACCGCTGGATGCCACGCACACGTTCGATCTGGTGGGGCCGTTCGGCTGGCGGCGTACGGCCCAGGAGCTGGCGGAGGCGACGGCGGTGTCGCTGCACGGGGGCGGGTTCGCGCGGGTGGTGACGACGGAGGAGGTCGTCGGCGCCGCGGGGCGGTGAGTCCGCCCGCTCGGGTCAGTCCTTCTTGCCGGAGGCGAGTTCGCGGCTGCGGTCGCGGGCGGCTTCGAGGGCGGCGATGAGGGCGGCCCGTACGCCGTGGTTCTCCAGTTCGCGGATGGCGTTGATGGTCGTGCCGGCGGGCGAGGTGACGTTCTCGCGGAGCTTGACCGGGTGTTCGCCGCTGTCGCGGAGCATCGTCGCGGCGCCGATCGCGGACTGGACGATGAGGTCGTGGGCCTTGTCGCGGGGCAGGCCGAGCAGGATGCCGGCGTCGGTCATGGCCTCGACCAGGTAGAAGAAGTACGCCGGGCCGGAGCCGGACAGGGCGGTGCAGGCGTCCTGCTGGGACTCGGGGACGCGCAGGGTCTTGCCGACGGCGCCGAAGATCTCCTCGGCGTGGGCGAGGTGGTCGGCGGTGGCGTGGGTGCCGCCGGAGATGACGGACATGGCCTCGTCGACGAGGGCGGGGGTGTTCGTCATGACGCGGACGACGGGGGTGCCGCCGGTGAGGCGTTCCTCGATGAAGGCGGTGGTGATGCCGGCGGCTCCGCTGATGACCAGGCGGTCGGCGGGGACGTGCGGGGCGAGTTCGTCGAGGAGGGTGCCCATGTCCTGCGGCTTGACCGTGAGGATCAGGGTGTCGGCGGTCTTGGCGGCTTCGGCATTGGTGACGGGGGTGACGCCGTAGCGGGTGCGGAGTTCGTCGGCCCGTTCCTGGCGGCGGGCGGTGACGAGCAGGTCGGTGGGGGCCCAGCCGCCTCGGATCATTCCGCTGAGCAGGGCTTCGCCGATCTTGCCGGTGCCGAGGACTGCGACTTTCTGAGTCATGGCTGGGGGTGCCCTCCGGGGTGTGCGTCGTCCGGTCCAACGTCCTGGTCCATCGTCGCACCGGGGGCGGGGGTGGGGGGTGGGGTGTCCGGTGGGCGGGACGAGCCGGGCAGGGCCGGCCAGGCGGCTTGCGGGGGCGGGCCCGTCAGGCGTCCTGCGGGGGCGGGCCCGTCAGGCGGCTTGCGGGGGCGGGCCGGTCAGGGCGTCCTGCGGCGGAGGGTCGCGGCGCCGAGGCAGAGGACCAGGAGGGCGCAGCCGGCGACGACGAGGGCGTCGCGGACGAAGGCGGCGGTCATGTCGGTGTGGTGGAGGACCTCGTTCATGCCGTCGACGGCGTAGGACATGGGCAGGACGTCGGAGAACGCCTCCAGGGCGGGGTGCATGGTGTCGCGGGGTGTGAACAGGCCGCAGAGCAGGAGCTGGGGGAAGATCACCGCGGGCATGAACTGGACCGCCTGGAATTCCGAGGCCGCGAAGGCCGAGACGAACAGACCGAGGGCCGTGCCGAGGAGCGCGTCGAGCAGGGCGACGAGGAGCAGCAGCCAGGGGGAGCCGGTGACGTCGAGGTCGAGCGCCCACAGGGCGAGGCCGGTCGCCAGGGCGGACTGGATGATCGCGAGGGTGCCGAAGGCGAGGGCGTAGCCGGCGATGAGGTCGCCCTTGCCGAGGGGCAGGGCAAGGAGGCGTTCGAGGGTGCCGGAGGTGCGTTCGCGCAGGGTCGCGATCGAGGTGACCAGGAACATCGTGATCAGCGGGAAGATGCCGAGCAGGGACGCGCCGATGTTGTCGAAGGTGCGCGGGCTGCCGTCGAAGACGTAGCGCAGCAGGAACAGCATCACGCAGGGGATGAGGATCATCAGCGCGATGGTGCGAGGGTCGTGGCGGAGCTGGCGCAGGACGCGGGCGGCGGTGGCGAGGGTACGGGAGGCATTGAGGGCGCCGGTGGGGGCGGGGCGGGTGGCTGTCGTGGTGGTCGGGGTCGTCATCGGGCGGTCTCCTTGGCGTCCTGTGCGCGGCCTGCCGCCACGGCCTCGTCGACCAGGTGCAGGAAGGCTTCTTCGACCGTGTCGGTGCCGGTACGGGTGCGCAGGGCGTCCGGGGTGTCGTCGGCGAGGATCTCGCCCTCGCGCATGAGCAGGAGGCGGTGGCAGCGCTCGGCCTCGTCCATGACGTGCGAGGAGACGAGGAGGGTGGCGCCGCGCCGGTCGGCGATGTCGTGGAAGAGGTTCCACAGGTCGCGGCGGAGGACCGGGTCGAGGCCGACGGTCGGCTCGTCGAGGACGAGGAGTTCGGGGGTGCCGAGCAGCGCGACGGCGAGGGAGACGCGGTTGCGCTGGCCGCCGGAGAGGTTGCCGGCGAGGGCGTCGGCGTGGCTGGTGAGGTCGACGTCGGCGATGGCCCGGGTGACGTCGGCGTGGCGGCGGTCGGCGGCGGCGCGGCCCGGGTCGAGGATCGCCGCGAAGTAGTCGAGGTTCTGGCGGACGGTCAGGTCGTCGAAGACGGACGGGGCCTGGGTGACGTAGCCGATGCGGGTGCGCAGGGTGGGGTGGCCGGCGGGGCGGCCGAGGACCTTGAGGGTGCCGGTGACCTTGGCCTGGGTGCCGACGATCGACCGCATCAGCGTGGACTTGCCGCAGCCGGAGGGGCCGAGGAGGCCGGTGATCTGGCCGCGCGGGACGGTGAAGTCCAGGTGGCGCAGGACGGTGCGGGGGCCTCGGGTGACGGTGAGGGCGGTGGCTTCTATGGCTGTGCCGGCGGTGGCTTCCCGGGCTGCGCCGGCGGTGGCTTCCCGGGCTGCGCTCGGCGGGTCGGGCGCGTAATTCATCATGCGATGAATATTGCTCCTGGGTTCCCGTTCGGTCAAGAGGGAGCGGGCAGACATGGGTGAGCCGCGCCTGCCGAGGTTCGGCGGGCGCGGCTCCGGGGGCGGCTTCGGGGGCGGTGGGTTCAGGCGGTGGTCGCCACCAGCAGTTCCACGTCGTACGTCTCCTCGACGACGCCGTCCGGGAACAGGGCCAGCAGGCGGGTGCGCTCCTCGTCGAGGAAGGCGCCGCTGTGCTCCTCGCCGTGGACGAGGAAGACCGAGTGGCTGCCGAGGTTGGCGAGGTGCGTGTCGAGGGAGACCTCGCGGCTCCAGCGCACTTGGCGGTGGGTGAAGTCGAGGCGGCCGCTGGGGTCGGCGGTGAGCGAGTCCCGCGCGGCGCCCTTCCAGCCGGCGGCGTCGACGCCGAAGAGGACCCGTATCCGCTCCTGCTGCTCGGCGATCCACGGCACGTCCAGTGCGCTCGTGTTCCACCACAGGGCCAGCGCGCCGCCGGGACGCAGGACGCGTACCGCCTCCGGGACGGCGCGGGCCGGGTCGGCCCAGTGCCAGGACTGGGCGTAGGTGATCAGGTCGGCGGTGGCGGTGGCGAGGGGCAGGGCGTTGCCGTCGCCGCGGACCACGGGCACGTCGGGGAGGGTACGGCGGAACTGCGCCGCCATACCCTCGCCCGGCTCCACGGCGACGACCCGCGCGCCGCGCTTCCGCAGCAGCGCCGTCGCGATCCCGGTGCCGGCGCCGACGTCCGCGATCCGCGCCCCGGTGAGGGACCGGCCGGCCAGGTCCTCGATCGCGTCGAAGAGGGCGGGCGGGTAGGAGGGGCGGTTGGCGGCGTACTGGGCCGCGGCGGCGTTGAAGGAGTGGGCGCGGGCGCTGTGGGAGGGCGTGGCGGCTGTCATACGGCCATGATGGCGGCGGTGATCTCGGGGGACAGTCGGTTTTCGGACTGAGGTGGCGCGATCGGCGCCCCCCACCAAGACTGCGCGCGGGCGGTGTTGCCGCTGGGCGGAGGTGCAGGACGTGCCGGCCTAGGGCGTCTCCGCGAAGTCCCGTCTGCCGCCCGCTGCCCGGCGCGCCCTCTCGCCGCACCGGCCGGGCGGACGCCGCGACTTTGCGGACACGACCTAGGCCGTGTCTTTCGGATCAGCCCGACTCCGGGGGCGGTGCCTTCGTGGTGCCGGTGAGCGGGGCTTGGTGCGTGCAGCTGCAAGGCGGAGGAGGGAGTCGACGCGGCGCGTCGGCGACCGACGACAACGCGGCAGATGTGCGTGCCAAGCCCCGCGGCCCCGGGGTGATCCGAAAGACACGACCTAGCGCTTGCGGCGTTTCTTCGACGGGTTGCCCGTGCGGCGGGTCGTGCGCTTGGCGTGCCGGTCGAGGGCTTCCTCGTACTCGCGGCGGTGCAGCTGTTCGCCGGGGGCCTCGGTCAGGGAGCGGAAGAAGTAGGCGAGCAGCGAGCCGACGAAGCCGATGGCGAGCAGGCCGCGCAGGTTGGCGTGGCGGTCGGGGTCGGGGCGGCGGGTGAAGCCGTCCCAGGTGTGCCGGAAGGCGAGCGCGCTGCAGATCGCGAACATGGCGACGACCAGGATGTTCACCAGGCCGCCGGTGTCCGCGATCGCGATGCCCTCGTAGGCGAAGCGCAGGACCAGGCAGGAGGCGGCGGTCACGGCGAGGGAGCCGGCGGCGACGCCGATGCGGCGGGCGGTGTAGCCGTCCGTGTGCTCCACCCACGTCGTGCCGAAGAACCTCAGGGGCTCGGGCCGGGGGCCCGCGGGGGTGTCCGGGGTGCCGTTCTCGTCGCTGCTCACAGGACGATTATGGCTCTGGGGGTGCGGGCTGCCGGGTGGGGCGTCAGGAGCAGCGCGGCGCGACGTAGCCGTCGCTGCCCGTGTACACGTAGGCGTCCGAGACGAACTCGCCGTTGTCGATGTTGTCCCAGAGGTTGGTCGTGCCGTAGGGGCCGGTCACCGTGGTGCCCGGCGTCTGGCAGAAGATCGGGACCTTGGCGCCCTCGGCCAGCACCTTGAGAAGGCTGTATTCGGTACCCGGGCCGCTGCGGACGTTGAGGCGGACGCCCGGGGCCACGTCGTAGTAGCGCAGGGCGGCGGTCGCCGTACCGGACCAGCCCAGCACCATGAGGCAGGCGCCCGCGGCAGTGCCGGCCAGGAACAGGGATCTGCGTGAGCGCGACGTCATGTCGCTCCTCTCGTGAGGGGGTCAGCCGCAGCGGGACGCGACGTACCCGTCGCTGCCGGTGTTCACGTAGGCGTCCGAGACGAACTCGCCGTTGCCGATGTTGTCCCAGATGTTCGACGTGCCGTAGGGGCCGGTCACCGTGGTGCCGGGCGTCTGGCAGTAGATCACCACGCGGGAACCTTCCGGCAGCACGCGGACGATGGTGTAGTTCGTGCCCGGGCCGCTGCGCACGTTCAACCGCACACCGGGGGCGATCGCGTAGGTGCGCAGGCTCGTGGTGGTCAGGGCCTGCGTCTCGATGCCGCCCGCGGTCCCGTCCATGTGCTCGACAGACATGAAAATCCTCCCCCGTTGGGCCCCACGACTGTCATGGGGCACCGTTGATTCCCTCGTATCAAGCCATGAAACACATGTGCGCGACTCGCACGCGGAGACTAGCAAGCCGCCTCTGTCCCGTACGACTCATCGACTAGGCTCCGAGCGTCGCGCGCGCGGACGAACAGCACGGGGGGTCCCATGGCGCCACAGCGGAACATCGGAGCAGGCGCGGAAGCGGAACTTCCCGAGTACGCCGGTCACTACCGTCTCGAGTCATGCCTCGGCTCCGGCGGCATGGGCGTCGTCCACCTGGCCCGCAGTACCTCGGGCATGAAGCTCGCGGTGAAGGTCGTACACGCCGAGTTCGCGCGGGATCCGGAGTTCAGAGGCCGTTTCCGGCAGGAAGTGGCCGCCGCGCGCCGGGTGAGCGGGGCCTTCACCGCGCCGGTCGTCGACGCCGACCCGGAGGCCGAACGGCCCTGGATGGCCACGCTGTTCATCCCCGGGCCGACCCTCTCCGACCATGTGAAGCGGAACGGGCCGATGGCGCCGGAGCAGTTGCGCCGGCTGATGGCCGGGCTCGCGGAGGCGCTGCGCGACATCCACCGGGTCGGGGTGGTGCACCGGGACCTCAAACCGAGCAACGTGCTCCTCGCCGAGGACGGGCCGAAGGTCATCGACTTCGGCATTTCTCGGCCAACGGACAGCGAACTGCGGACCGAGACGGGGAAGTTGATCGGCACGCCGCCGTTCATGGCGCCGGAGCAGTTCCGGCGGCCCCGGGAGGTCGGGCCGGCGGCGGACGTCTTCGCGCTCGGGTCGGTGCTGGTGCACGCGGCGACGGGGCGGGGGCCGTTCGACTCGGACAGTCCGTACGTGGTCGCCTACCAGGTCGTGCACGACGAGCCGGACCTGACCGGCGTACCGGCGGGTCTCGCCCCGCTCATCCTGCGCTGTCTCGCCAAGGAGCCCGAGGACCGGCCGAGTCCGGACGAGTTGATGCGCAGCCTGCGATCGGTGGCGGCGTCGTACGACACCCAGGCGTTCATACCGGCGCAGCGGACGGACGAGGAGCCCGCGCCCGAGCCCGGGGACGCGGAGAATGCGGTCGGGCCTTCGCACGGGACTCCGGCCGAGGCCCCGGCGCGGGCGCGTATGACGGGAAAGCGCCGGAAGGCCCTGCTCAGTGCGGGCGCGCTCCTCGTGGTGGCGGGCGGCGTGCTCGCCTCGGCGCAGTTGTTCGGCGAGGGGCACTCCGAGCCGAAGGACGTGGCCTCACGGGCCGCGTCCGCGGAGGTCCGGTCCTGGGCCGTACGGCCTCTGGCCGGGGCCGACGGTATGGCCCAGTGCTCCTACGGTGCGGGCAAGCTCCTGTGCGCCCGGCCCGGCACGGTCTTCGCCCTCGACCCGTCGACCGGCTCGGTGCTGTGGCGGCGTGCCGTGCCCGACACACCGGGGAGCGGTCCGCCGGTGGTGTCCGGCGGTCTGGTCCAGCCACCGACCCAGCAGCGCAGGCAGCTGGCGGCGCTCGATCCGGCTTCGGGGACGGCTCGCTGGCAGCGGACGATGCCCGCGTTCGACGCGGTGGCGCCCGCCGGCGGCACGCTCCTGCTCACGGGGACCGACGGGCGGGTGACCGGCGTGGACAGCACGTCGGGGCAGGTGCGGTGGAGCCGCAGGATTCCCGGCCAGAGCATGCCGTTCTTCGCGTCGTTCGCCGGAGACCCCCTGGCCTACGCCGCGACGGTTTCCGACGACGGTTCCACCCGTGTCACGGCGGTGGACCCCGGCACCGGGGACGTGCGGTGGGATGCCCGGCTGCGTGGTGCGCTGCAGCCGGTGGGCTCAGGGCGGGGGTCGGTCTTCTTCCTGGTCGACGTCCCGGCCTCCGACGAGACGAAGGCCGTCGTCCGCTACACCCCCCGCACGGGGGCGACGCGCCGTGTGGCGCTTCCGGTGCCCCGGCTCGACGCCCAGGCCTCCGTGCACGGCGACGTGGTCCACATCCTGGCCGCCGGCGGGTCGTTGGAGGCCGTCGACATGAGCGCCGGGAAGCGGCTGTGGCATCTGGAGACTTCCATCAGCCGCGGTTCCGCGCCGGCCGCCGACGACGCCCATGTCTACGTCACCGCCGCCGACGGCAGACTGCTCGCCGTCGACGCCCGCAGTGGACGTCTCGTCGGGCAGACACCGCCCCGCCTGGGCGCCAACGCCGACGTGGTCCAGAGCGCCCTGCCGCGGCCCGTCCTCCACGGCACCCACGTCTACGCCTCCGCCCCCGACGGCACCCTCTTCGCCGTGGACGGGCGGGATCCGGGCGGGTGGTGACGGGCGGCGGGCGCCGGGTGTGCGAAAGGGCCGCCCCCTGCTGGAGGCGGCCCCTGCCGGAGTTCGGTCAGCCCAGCTTGGAGACGTCCCGGACGGCGCCCTTGTCGGCGCTGGTCGCCATCGCGGCGTAGGCGCGCAGGGCCGCGGAGACCTTGCGGTCGCGGTTCTTCGGGGCGTACACGCCGTTCAGGGCCTGCTCGCGGCGGGCCAGTTCCGCGTCGTCGACCAGCAGCTCGATGCTGCGGTTCGGGATGTCGATGCGGATGCGGTCGCCGTCCTCGACGAGGGCGATGGTGCCGCCGGAGGCCGCCTCGGGGGACGCGTGGCCGATGGACAGGCCCGACGTGCCGCCGGAGAAGCGGCCGTCGGTGACCAGCGCGCAGGCCTTGCCGAGGCCGCGGCCCTTCAGGTACGAGGTCGGGTACAGCATCTCCTGCATGCCCGGGCCGCCCTTGGGCCCCTCGTAGCGGATGACGACGACGTCGCCCTCCTTGACCTGCTGGGTCAGGATCTTCTGGACGGCCTCCTCCTGCGACTCGCAGACGACCGCCGGGCCCTCGAAGGTCCAGATCGACTCGTCGACGCCCGCGGTCTTCACCACGCAGCCGTCGACGGCCAGGTTGCCCTTGAGGACCGCGAGGCCGCCGTCCTTGGAGTAGGCGTGCTCGGCGGAGCGGATGCAGCCGTTCTCGGCGTCGTCGTCCAGTGACTCCCAGCGCTCGGACTGGGAGAAGGCCTCGGCGGAGCGGACGCAGCCGGGCGCCGCGTGCCACAGCTCGACGGCCTCCGGGGACGGGGAGCCGCCGCGGATGTCCCAGGTCTTCAGCCAGTCGGCGAGGGAGGGGCTGTGGACCGAGTGGACGTCCTCGTTCAGCAGGCCCGCGCGGTGCAGCTCGCCGAGGAGGGCGGGGATGCCGCCGGCGCGGTGCACGTCCTCCATGTAGTACGTGCGGTTCTTGGCGACGTTCGGCGCGACCTTCGCCAGGCACGGCACGCGGCGGGAGACGGCGTCGATCTCGTCCAGGCCGAAGGGCACGCCCGCCTCCTGGGCGGCGGCCAGCAGGTGCAGGATCGTGTTGGTGGAGCCGCCCATTGCGATGTCCAGCGCCATGGCGTTCTCGAACGCCTGGAAGGTGGCGATGTTGCGCGGCAGGGCCGACTCGTCGTCCTGCTCGTAGTAGCGGCGGACCAGGTCCATCACGGTGTGCGCGGCGTCGACGTAGAGCTGCTTGCGCGCGGTGTGGGTGGCGAGGACCGAGCCGTTGCCGGGGAGGGAGAGGCCGATCGCCTCGGTCAGGCAGTTCATCGAGTTGGCGGTGAACATGCCGGAACAGCTGCCGCAGGTCGGACAGGCGTTCTCCTCGATACGGAGGATGTCCTCGTCCGAGATCTTGTCGTTCACGGCGTCGGAGATCGCGTCGACCAGGTCGAGCGTGCGGACCGTGCCGTCGACGAGGGTGGCGCGGCCGGACTCCATCGGGCCGCCGGAGACGAAGACCGTCGGGATGTTCAGGCGCAGGGCCGCGTTGAGCATGCCCGGGGTGATCTTGTCGCAGTTGGAGATGCAGACCAGGGCGTCGGCGCAGTGCGCCTCGACCATGTACTCCACGCTGTCCGCGATCAGGTCGCGGGAGGGGAGGCTGTACAGCATGCCGCCGTGGCCCATCGCGATGCCGTCGTCGACGGCGATCGTGTTGAACTCGCGCGGGATGCCGCCCGCCTCGCGGATCGCCTCGCTGACGATCCGGCCGACCGGGGCCAGGTGGGTGTGGCCGGGGACGAACTCGGTGAAGGAGTTCGCGACGGCGATGATCGGCTTCCGGCCGATGTCCGCACCGGGTACACCGGAGGCGCGCATCAGGGCGCGGGCGCCCGCCATGTTGCGGCCGTGGGTGACTGTGCGGGACCTCAGCTCGGGCATCGTCGCTCGCTCCTTCTCAGACCTTCGGTCAGAGTCCTCTGACTTCAGTCGAGCGTACGCCGGTCATCCAGGGGGCGGGACAGAGTGTCCGGAATGCGGGACGGGTGTCTCGCGGAGGGCGTCTCCGGGGCGCGCGTCGCACCAGGGGGGCGCGAGGCGATTCAGGCGCCGGTCAGGTGCGTCTGTACGACGGGGGCCAGCCGTGCGATGACCTGTTCGACGTCCGCCGAGGCCAGCGGCTCGACCTTGATCACGTACCGCAGCATCGCCGTACCGACCAGCTGCGCCGCCGCCAGCTCGGCGCGCAGCTCGGCATCCTCGGTCCCCAGCTCTCCGGCGATACGGCGCAGGAGCTGGGCGGAGACCAGGCGGCGCAGGGCCGCCGCCGCGGTGTCGTTGTTGACCGCCGAGCGGACGATCGCGAGGAGCGGGGTGCGGGTGGCGGGGTTCTCCCAGAGCCCGAAGATCATGCGGGTCATGCGCTCACCGGCGTCGGCGAGGGGTCCGGCGAGGACCGCGTCGCGCCCCTTCAGGGCGGGAGCGAAGGCGACCTCGATGGCCGCCTCGAACATCTGCTCCTTGGTGCCGAAGTAGTGGTGGACGAGGGCCGAGTCGACGCCGGCGGCCTTGGCGATGCCCCGGACGGATGTCTTCTCGTACCCACGTTCGGAGAACTCCGCGCGGGCCGCGGCCAGGATGCGGTCGCGCGTGTCGCCCGACTCGGCGCGCGGGGGGCGGCCTCGACGGCGGGTGGCGGGGTCGGGGGTGGTGGGGGGCGTGGACGCGCCCCGGCTGGGGGCATGGGAGCCGGTGGCGGGAGTGGGGCCGGTGGCAGGAGTGGAGCCGGTGGCGGGAGTGGAGCCGGTGCCGGAGGTCATCGCCGGGGCACCCTCGCCGCCGAGGCCAGGTGCAGGCGCGTGAACGCCAGGGCCTCCGCGAGGTCGGCCTCGCGCTCCGCGCCGGACATGGCCCGCCGGGTGTTGACCTCGATGACGACGTGGCCGTCGAAGCCGTTCAGCGCGAGGCGTTCCAGCACCTCGGCGCAGGGCTGGGTGCCGCGGCCGGGCACCAGGTGCTCGTCCTTGGCCGAACCGCGGCCGTCGGCGAGGTGGACGTGGCCGAGGCGGTCGCCCATGCGGTCGATCATGTCGAGCGCGTCGGTGCGGGCGGTCGCGGTGTGGCTGAGATCGATCGTGAAGTGGCGGTAGTCGTCCTTCGTGACGTCCCAGTCGGGGGCGTAGGCGAGCATCTCGCGGTCCCGGTAGCGCCACGGGTACATGTTCTCCACGGCGAATCGCACATCCGTCTCGCCGGCCATGCGCCAGATCCCGGTGACGAAGTCGCGCGCGTACTGCCGCTGCCAGCGGAAGGGCGGGTGGACGACGACCGTGCTCGCGCCCAGCTTCTCGGCCGCCGCTCTGGCGCGCTGGAGCTTGGTCCAGGGGTCGGTGGACCACACCCGCTGCGTGATGAGCAGGCACGGAGCATGGACGGCGAGGATCGGCATCCGGTGGTAGTCGCTGAGCCGGCGCAGTGCCTCGATGTCCTGGCTGACCGGGTCGGTCCACACCATGACCTCGACACCGTCGTAACCGAGGCGCGCGGCGATCTCGAAGGCCGTCGCCGTCGACTCCGGGTACACGGAGGCCGTCGACAGGGCGACCTTCGCATCCGGGATACGCACGACTGGCTCTGCCATGGGGGACAGGTTACGGGGTGCGGGTTTGTGGACGCGGGGTGTCTCCGCGCCGTTGTGGCGAGGGCCATAGTGGGGCGGCGCGGGTGGGGCACGGGTCGTTGTGGTGCAGGCCACGGCCGGGCCTCGCCGGTGCCGTGTGGACCATTGGGGCCGCTGGAGCCGTCGCGGTGCGGGTCATGGCCGAGGGCGGCGGGGATGTCAGGGCTCGGATGCCGGGCCCCGGCCGGTCCCCCGTCGCTACGCCGTCCCCAGATAGCTGCTACGCCGTCCCCCGATGGCTGCTACGCCGTCCCCAGATGGCCGCTACGCCGTCCCCATATGGTCGAGCCGCCGCAGGATCACGCCCTCCCGCAGCGCCCACGGGCATATCTCCAGGTTCTCCACGCCGAAGAGGTCCATCGCGCCCTCGGCCACCAGCGCGCCCGCGACGAGCTGGCCGGCCCGGCCCTCGGAGACGCCCGGCAGCTCGGCCCGCTGCTCCGCCGTCATGGCGGCCAGCTTCGGGACCCAGGCCTCCAGGGACTCCCGCTTCAGCTCGCGCTGCACGTACAGGCCCTCCGCGGAGCGGGCGGCGCCGGCGAGGCGGGCGAGCTGCTTGAAGGTCTTGGACGTGGCGACCACGTGGTCGGGGGCGCCGAAGCGGCTGAACTCGCCGACCGTACGGGCGATCTCGGCGCGGACATGACGTCGCAGGGCCCGCACGTCCTCGGCGTCGGGCGGGTCGCCGGGCAGCCAGGACGCCGTGAGCCGGCCCGCGCCGAGCGGCAGCGACACCGCGGCGTCGGGTTCCTCGTCGATGCCGTAGGCGATCTCCAGGGAGCCGCCGCCGATGTCGAGGACCAGCAGTTTCCCGGCGGACCAGCCGAACCAGCGGCGGGCGGCGAGGAAGGTGAGGCGGGCCTCCTCCTCGCCGGTGAGGACCTGCAGCTCGACCCCGGTCTCGGCCCGCACGCGGGCGAGGACCTCGTCGGCGTTGCCGGCCTCGCGCACCGCGGAGGTGGCGAACGGCAGCAGGTCCTCGACACCCTTGTCCTCGGCGGCCTGCAGGGCGTCCTTGACGACGGCGATCAGCCGGTCGACACCCTCGGGGGCGACGGCGCCGTGCTCGTCGAGGAGCTGGGCGAGGCGCAGTTCGACCTTGTGCGAGTGCGCGGGCAGCGGGCACGCGCCCGGGTGCGCATCCACGACCAGCAGATGCACCGTGTTCGATCCCACGTCGAGGACACCGAGTCTCATGGAGGGAACGCTACTGCCAGCGGCGCTGTCCTCGGCCACCCGTGCGGTGCCGGGGCCGGGCCCGGGCGGCATACCCTGGACACGTGCCAAAGACGAAAAAGGCGAAGGACGATAAGTCGCCCAAGACGGACGAAACCTCCACGGTTCCTTCGCAGGTGAAGGCGTCGAAGGACGCGAAGGAAGCGAGGGTGGGGAAGTCGGGGAAGCCGGCCAAGAAGGCGAGGACGCCCCTGGAGAGCGACGAGAAGGGGCTCGATTTCGCGCGCGCGTGGGTGGAGTTCCCTGATCCGGCGGACGACGAGCAGGTCTTCCGCTGCGATCTGACGTGGCTGACCTCTCGCTGGAACTGCATCTTCGGCAGCGGCTGCCAGGGCATCCAGGCGGGCCGCGCGGACGACGGCTGCTGCACGCTGGGGGCGCACTTCTCCGACGAGGACGACGAGCAGCGGGTCGCCGGGCATGTGGCGCGACTCACCCCGGACATCTGGCAGCACCACGCCGAGGGCACGCGCAACGGCTGGGTGTCGGAGGACGAGGACGGCGACCGGCAGACCCGGCCCTTCCAGGGCTCCTGCATCTTCCAGAACCGGCCTGGCTTCGCCGGTGGCGCGGGCTGCTCGCTGCACATCCTGGCGCTGCGTGAGGGCCGCGAGCCGCTGGAGACCAAGCCGGACGTCTGCTGGCAGCTGCCGATCCGCCGCACCTTCGACTGGATCGACCGGCCCGACGACACGCGCGTGCTCCAGGTGTCGATCGGTGAGTACGACCGCCGGGGCTGGGGTCCCGGCGGCCACGACCTGCACTGGTGGTGCACGTCGGCGACGTCGGCGCACGGTGCGGGCGAGCCGGTGTACGTCTCCTACCGGGCGGAGCTGACCGAGCTGATGGGCAAGGCCGGCTACGACCGTCTGGTCGAGCTGTGCGAGGAGCGGCTGGCCGGGCAGCTCCCGCTGCTGGCGCCGCATCCGGCGGATCCGGCCGGCTGAGCAGCGGCGCACGCGGGCGTACGGGGTGATCCGGGGCCCGGGTGACGTCTCACGATGTCGACGGGCTCGGGTCGCCGCTGTCGCTCGGCGGCGGTGTGGAGCCTCCCGGGTCGGACGAGGCCGGGTCGGTGGGCGTCGGGGACGGGTCGGGGCCGGGCGACGAGGGCGGGTCGCTGGGCGTCGGTTCGGTCGGGGCCGGGCTGGTGGGCGTCGGGTCCGGTGCGGGCGTGGACGGCGGTGGGTCGCTGGGGGTGCCCGGGTCGGGGTCGGGGCCCGGCGTGCCGGGATCGGAGGGGCCGGGGTCGGAGGGGCCGGGTGCGGTGCCGTAGCCCTCGATGGTGACGACGGCTCCGGCGGGTGAGATCGCCACCCGCGCGCTCCAGTACCCGGACGGCTCGCGCAGCTGGTCGACGTACACCTTGATCGTGAACGACTCGCCGGGCCGCAGGGTGCCCGAGGAGCGGCTCAGGTACAGCCAGGCGGAACCGGCCGCCGCCGACCAGCGCACCGGCTCGGATCCGCTGTTGGTGAGGGTGATGAGCGTGGTGGCGCCGTCGTGGCCGGCCGTGACGTCGAGGTGTCCGGCGCCCTTGCCGTGGGCGCCGGGCGCGCTGACGACCTTCACCGAGACGTCAGGGTGCGCCCCGTCGCCGAAGCGGGTGCCGGGGCGGGTGCTGGCGTTGCCGGCGTTCTCGTAGCCGCCCGCCGCCTCGCCCGCCAGGTTGCCGGCGCCGTCCTCCCGGCTGGCGTGGGCCGGGCCGCCGTCGGGGCCCTCGCCGGCCGGGCCGCCCCGGTAGGCCGCCCACAGGGCGAGCACCGGAGCCGCGACGACGGTGGCCACGACGGTGGTGGTGACGGCACGCGCGCGGAGGCGGTCCCGGCGGGCCGCGCGGTCCTTGGGGTCCATGGGGAAGCCGCGCCGGTCGAAGCGGGGCGCGGCGGCTCCTCGCGCGCGCGGGTGGTGCGCCATCGCCATGTGCAGGGCCGCGCGGGGCGCCTCCAGGACGGGCAGGGCGGCCGGGGTGACGGTCGCGCCGGGCCAGCGTCCCGGCAGGGCGCGCTCGGCGGTGCGGCGGCAGCGCGGGCAGTCGTCGACGTGCCGGACGAGTTCCCGGCGCAGGGTGCTGCTCAGCACGAACCGGCCGTCGCCGGTCAGTCCGGCGACGCTCGGGCAGGCGCCGGTCTCGACGACGGCCAGCGCCGCGCGCGTGCGCTCGACCTCGCAGGCGGCGGAGGCGAGCAGCTCGCGGGCGGCGGCCGGGTCCATGCCGAGGACGGCGGCGACCTCGTGGGCGGCGAGGTGGTGGCGTACGGCCAGCTCCAGCGCCTCGCGCTGCTCCGGGGTGGTGCCGGCCGCCTCGGGCCACGCGAGCCGGGCGAGCTCGCGGCGCCGCCGCTCCTGCTCCTCCGCGGAGAGCTGCGGGGCGCCGGAGCGCTCCTTGTGCTGGCCGTGGCGGCCGGCGGCATGGGTGGCCTGACGTTTCTGCTTGGCCTCGGCCAGCTTGCGCAGACACGCCCAGCGGGCCAGCGCGTACAGCCAGGCCCGGCGGTCGCCGGCCGCCTCCGGCACGCGCTGGCCGCGCCGCTCGGCGAGCGCGAGGACGTCGCCGAGGGCGGCGGTCGCGGCGTCGTGGTCGCACAGGACGGACAGGCAGTAGGTGAACAGTCCGTCCAGGTACGGCTCGTAGCGCGCGGGCGGCCGCTGCGCCAGCGTGTGCGCCGCCGCGCGGTCGCGCGCCTCCCGGTGCGCCCGGTGTGCGCCGGTGGTGCGGGTCGTGGTCTGCGGACTGCTGCTCATCACCCGTGCGACCGTAGGCGCCATGAGCAGGGACGATCTCTCACCTTGAGCACTTTTAATCCGTACGGGTGAAACGATCCCTCAATAGGGGACAGGAACCTCCCGTTCCGTGGCTCGTTCGCGTCGCGCTGGCCGGATCACGCGGCTGGAACGGGGGCCGTCCGGGACGCGGAACGCCCGGGAAACCGGCCCGCGCGTCACCGCCCTGTCCACAGGCGCGGCCCGCTGTCAGTGGCGGCGGCTACGGTTTCCCCATGGCTGCCCGTACCAAGACCACCAAGGACCGTCCCTCCTACCGCTGCACGGAATGCGGCTGGCAGACGGCGAAGTGGCTCGGCCGCTGCCCCGAATGCCAGGCCTGGGGCACGGTCGAGGAGTACGGCGCGCCCGCGGTCCGTACGACGACACCGGGCCGTGTGACCACCTCCGCGCTCCCCATCGGCCAGGTCGACGGCCGCCGGGCCACCGCCCGCTCCACCGGCGTGCCGGAGCTGGACCGGGTCCTCGGCGGCGGTCTCGTGCCCGGCGCGGTGGTGCTGCTCGCGGGCGAGCCCGGCGTCGGCAAGTCCACCCTGCTCCTCGACGTGGCGGCCAAGTCGGCGAGCGAGGAGCACCGCACGCTCTACGTCACGGGCGAGGAGTCCGCCAGCCAGGTCCGCCTGCGCGCCGACCGCATCGGCGCCCTCCACGACGACCTGTATCTCGCCGCCGAGACCGACCTGGCCGCCGTCCTCGGCCATCTGGACGCGGTCAAGCCGTCCCTGCTGATCCTGGACTCGGTGCAGACCGTCGCCTCCCCGGAGATCGACGGCGCGCCCGGCGGCATGGCCCAGGTGCGCGAGGTCGCGGGCGCCCTGATCCGCGCCTCCAAGGAGCGCGGCATGTCCACGCTGCTCGTGGGCCACGTCACCAAGGACGGCGCGATCGCCGGTCCCCGCCTGCTGGAGCACCTCGTCGACGTCGTCCTGCACTTCGAGGGCGACCGCCACGCCCGCCTGCGCCTCGTACGGGGCGTCAAGAACCGCTACGGCGCCACCGACGAGGTCGGCTGCTTCGAACTGCACGACGAGGGCATCACGGGCCTCGCGGACCCGAGCGGACTTTTCCTGACCCGTCGTGACGAACCGGTCCCGGGCACCTGTCTGACGGTCACCCTGGAGGGCCGCCGTCCGCTCGTCGCCGAAGTGCAGGCGCTCACCGTCGACTCGCAGATCCCCTCCCCGCGCCGCACCACCTCCGGCCTGGAGACGTCCCGGGTGTCGATGATGCTGGCGGTGCTGGAGCAGCGCGGCCGCATCAGCAGCCTGGGCAAAAGGGACATCTACTCCGCGACGGTCGGCGGGGTGAAGCTCTCCGAGCCCGCCGCCGACCTCGCCGTCGCCCTGGCCCTCGCCTCCGCCGCCAGCGACACCCCGCTGCCGAAGAATCTCGTGGCGATCGGCGAGGTAGGCCTCGCGGGCGAGGTCAGACGGGTCACGGGCGTGCAGCGCAGGCTCGCGGAGGCGCAGCGGCTGGGCTTCACGCACGCGCTCGTGCCGAGCGATCCGGGCAGGGTTCCGGCCGGTATGAAGGTCCTGGAAGTCGCCGATATAGGGGACGCGCTGCGGGTGCTGCCGCGCTCGCGTCGCCGAGAGGCCCCACGGGAGGCGGAGGAGCGCCGGTAGACTTTGCCCTGGTCTCGCCCGTCCGTACGAACCGAGTGCGCGAAACGGGGCGCTTCAGAACCTGCGACCGGAGGAGTGCAGTGGCAGCCAACGACCGGGCAGCAGCTCCCGGAAAGTCCGGTGGGAGTGCCGGTTCCGATGGCCTGATGCGCGCCTCGCTGAGTGCCGTCGCACCCGGCACGCCGTTGCGTGACGGCCTGGAGCGGGTCCTCCGCGGCAACACCGGCGGTCTGATCGTGCTGGGCTCCGACAAGACGGTCGAGGCGATGTGCACGGGCGGCTTCGTGCTGGACGTGGAGTTCACCGCCACCCGGCTGCGCGAGCTGTGCAAGCTGGACGGCGGCATCGTGCTCTCCTCGGACCTGTCGAAGATCCTCCGGGCCGGCGTGCAGTTCGTGCCGGACGCGACGATCCCCACGGAGGAGACGGGCACCCGGCACCGCACGGCGGACCGGGTCAGCAAGCAGGTCGGCTTCCCGGTCGTCTCCGTCTCCCAGTCCATGCGGCTGATCGCCCTGTACGTCGACGGGCAGCGCCGCGTCCTGGAGGACTCGGCGGCGATCCTGTCCCGCGCCAACCAGGCCCTCGCCACGCTGGAGCGGTACAAGCTCCGCCTCGACGAGGTCGCGGGCACGCTGTCCGCGCTGGAGATCGAGGACCTGGTCACCGTCCGGGACGTCTCGGCGGTCGCGCAGCGCCTGGAGATGGTGCGCCGCATCGCCACCGAGATCGCCGAGTACGTGGTGGAGCTGGGCACCGACGGCCGGCTGCTCGCCCTCCAGCTCGACGAGCTGATCGCGGGCGTCGAGCCCGAGCGCGAGCTGGTCGTGCGGGACTACGTCCCCGAGCCCACCGCCAAGCGCTCGCGCACGGTCGAGGAGGCGCTGGCCGAGCTGGACAAGCTCAGCCACGCCGAGCTGCTCGAACTGTCCACCGTGGCCCGCGCGATGGGCTACACCGGGTCCCCCGAGGCGCTCGACACGGCCGTTTCCCCGCGTGGCTTCCGCCTGCTGGCCAAGGTGCCCAGGCTGCCGGGCGCGATCATCGACCGCCTGGTCGAGCACTTCGGCGGCCTGCAGAAGCTGCTCGCCGCCAGCGTCGACGACCTGCAGACGGTGGACGGCGTGGGCGAGGCCCGCGCCCGCAGCGTCCGCGAGGGGCTGTCGCGGCTGGCGGAGTCGTCGATCCTGGAGCGGTACGTCTGACGGGTTCCGGCGCGGGTTCCGGTTCCGGCCCCGACGCCGGTGCTGACGCCCGCGCCGGTGCGGATGCGGGAGCCGTTGCGGACGCCGCGCCGGTGCCGATGGCGGACCTGGCCGGGTGTCAGTCCGCGGCCAGCACGAACGACGTCTGCGTCTTCGCGTACCCCGGCGCCTTGGCCTCCACGAGGTAGGTGCCCGGCTTGGCCGAGCCCGCCGGAGGCGTCCCGCACTCGGGGGCGCTCGGCTTGCGGTCCCACTTCACGAGGTACGTGATGCTGCTCTTCGCGGGGACCCGGTAGAGCAGCCTGCCGGCGCCCTTCGGGCAGTCCGAGGACGACCAGTAGGGGTCGTCGCCGCCCGCCTGGGTGATGGTCACCACCGCGCTGCGCGGACCGAGGTCGACCTTGCAGTCGCTGCCGGAGGAGTTCTTCGCGACGAGGCGGAAGGTCGGCGTCTGGTCCGGCGCGTAGGTGTTGCGGACGCTGTTCAGGCTCAACGACACCGCTCCGGGCGTGCAGTTGGGGAGCGTGGAACCGGCCGGGAGCACCGCGCCCGTACCGCCGTCGCCCCCGTCGCTGCCGTTGGCGCCGTCGTCCGAACCGCCGCCGGACGCACCGGTGTCACCGCCCGCAGTGCCGTCCGGTCCACCGGAACCGCCCGACCCGGTGCCGCCCGAGGCGGAGCCGCCGCCCGAGCCGGAACCGTCGCTGTCGCCGCCGCTCGACTCGTCGCGTCCGCCCGGGTGTTCGGTGATCGCCGGTCCGGAACCGGACGGTCCCGGGGTGATCGAGGGTGCGGGATTCTTGCCGTTGGACCCGCCGGCGTGGTTGCCGCCGCCTCCGCCGCCGGAGGTCGCGATCCATGCGATCAGCAGCGCCAACAGCGCCAGCACAGACAGCAGTACGACCCTCCGACGCCAGTAGATGGAGGAGGGAAGCGGCCCGACCGGATTGCGCAGAGATCCCACGGCGCAAACTGTACGAGAGATCGACGCGCCAACCCGCGCCACCCGCCGCGTGGAGTCACATTCTTTTCCGGATCATCATCCCGGAACCGTCCCGGGGCGGCGCACCGCCGCTGTCCTCGGCAAGTGCCCTGCCAGGAAGGGCCGTAGGACCGCGAGCAGTTCCGCCGGGCGGTGCAGCGGGATGATGTGGCCGCAGTCGGCGACGAGATGCTCGGTGAGGTCGTCGGCGAAGGGGCGCAACTGGCGGGCGAGCGCGGCGCCGACGGGGTGCGAGCCGACCGCCAGGGTCGGCACGGTCAGCCGGTCCTGGGACACGGCCCGCTCGATCTGCGCGGCGCTCTCCGGCAGCGCGCGGTAGTACGCGAACGCGCTGTGCAGCGCCTCCCAGCCCGTGTACGCCCGTACGAACGCGTCCCGTATCCCGGGGCGTACGCCCGCGCCGAGGGTGCCGGCGTCCAGGAACCAGTCGACGTACCGGTCCTCGGCGCCCTGCAGCACGGTCTCGGCGAGCCCGGGCACGGCGTGGAAGCCGAACCACCACGGCGGTCCACCGGCGAGGAAGTCCTCGGCGCCGGGGAGGCGGCCGATCAGGGACTCCATGAGCACCAGCCGCCGCACCAGGCCGGGGCGGCGCATCGCCAGCAGGAAGGCGGGCGGGGTGCCCGCGTCGATGCCGACCACGGCGGCCGTCGTCTCGCCGAGCGCCGCCAGCAGGGCCGCGGCGTCGTCGGCCAGCGTTCCGGCGTCGCCGCCGGACGCGGTCCGTGTGCTCGCCCCGAATCCGCGCTGGTCCGGGGCGATGACGCGGTACCGGTCGGCGAGGCCGGCCATGACGTCGGTCCACAGCTGCCAGGTGTGCGGGAAGCCGTGCAGGAGCAGCACGGCCGGGCCCTCACCGGCGACGGCGACGTTGAGGTCCGTGCCGTTGACGGGGATACGGCGGATTTCGGGGTCGGGCACGGGGACACTCCAGTACGACCGAGGGCGGTTACCAAAGGTGACAAGCTCACGCTAGGCGACTAGCCTGATCCGCCCAAGAAGGCACTTCTGCGTCAGGTGGTGAGCTGCAGGTGACCAAGGCGACCGGCGCGGGCGGCGGCAGGCGGGGGGATCTGTTCGACCCGCTGTGCCCCACCCGCCGTCTCCTCGACCGCATCGGCACCAAGTGGACCTCCATGGCGGTCAAGGTGCTGGCCGAGGCGGCCCCGGGCGAGGTCCGCTTCGCCGACCTGAAGCGGCGCATGCCGGGGATCTCGCAGAAGATGCTCTCCAGCACTCTGCAGAGCCTCACCCGCGACGGCCTGGTGGCCCGGCGCGTCGAGCCGACCGTGCCACCGCGCGTGCACTACCGGCTGACCGGCCTCGGCCTCTCCCTGGAGGAGCGGCTGGCCGGCCTGCGCGCGTGGGCCGAGGAGCACATGGCGGAGATCGAGGCCAACAACCTGCGGGAGGACGGCGAAGCGCGGCGGCGCGACGAGGCCGGGGCGGAGTAGCGACGAGGTCGGGGCCGAGTAGCGACGCGGTCGGGGCGGAACGGGGGGCGCGCGTTTCGGCGGGCGCCACCCCGCCTGTCGTCGGTACGCACGCGCGCGTGCCGCCTCATGGCAGGATCGGAACCGCCATGACTGCGCCCACGAAGCTCCCCCACAGCCCCGCCGACCACCCCGCCGACGCCCTTGCCGGCACCCCCGACGCCGGCTCCGACGGCGCCTCCGGGCACCTGCTGCACTCCCCCGTCATCGCGTGGTTCGACGCGCACGCGCGCGACCTGCCCTGGCGGCGCCCGGAGGCGGGCGCCTGGGGCGTGATGGTCAGCGAGTTCATGCTCCAGCAGACGCCGGTCAACCGTGTCCTGCCGGTCTACGAGCAGTGGCTGGCGCGCTGGCCGCGTCCGGCCGACCTGGCCCAGGAGGCTCCCGGTGAGGCGGTGCGCGCCTGGGGCCGGCTCGGCTACCCGCGGCGCGCGCTGCGGCTGCACGGTGCCGCGGTCGCCATAACGGAACGGCACGGCGGCGACGTACCGTCGGACCACGCGCAGTTGCTGGCGCTGCCCGGGATCGGCGAGTACACGGCGGCGGCGGTGGCGTCCTTCGCGTACGGGCAGCGACACGCCGTGCTGGACACCAATGTGCGCCGGGTCCTGGCGCGTGCCGTCACCGGTGTGCAGTACCCGCCGAACGCCACGACGGCGGCCGAACGGCGGCTGGCGCGCGCCCTGCTGCCCGAGGACGAGCGGACGGCCGCCCGCTGGGCCGCCGCCTCGATGGAGCTCGGGGCGCTGGTGTGCACGGCGAAGAACGAGGCCTGCCACCGCTGTCCGATCGCCGCGCAGTGCGCCTGGCGGCTCGCGGGCAAGCCGGAGCACGACGGGCCGCCGCGGCGCGGTCAGACGTACGCCGGTACGGACCGGCAGGTGCGGGGCAAGCTGCTCGCGGTGCTGCGCGAGGCGCACGGGCCCGTGCCGCAGGCCGACCTCGACCGGGTGTGGCACGAGCCGGTGCAACGCGCGCGTGCCCTGGACGGTCTGGTCGCGGACGGTCTGGTGGAGCCGTTGCCGGGCGGTCTGTACCGGCTGCCGCTGACCTGACGGGAATTCACCCGGCAGGGCCGCCCGACAGGCAAATCCGCCGGAAGCGGCACCAAGTATCCGACCGTTTTGTCCGGTTCGTCGTTCCGTTACACAACCGACGGACAGCCGATCGACAGCCGAGCGCTTCCTCGGACAGTGCCGTGACAACCCCTCCGTAGCTTCCTTTGCGTGCCCGGTGGACCGGGACGGTGACAGACCCACAGGCAGTGAAGCCCGACGGCGACAGGTTCGTCGGGAAACGGGGAAAAGCGGGGAAGCGGAGGCGGTTGATCATGGCGCAGGGAGAGGTGCTCGAGTTCGAGGAGTACGTCCGTACCCGGCAGGACGCGCTGCTGCGCAGCGCCCGCCGGCTGGTGCCGGACCCGGTCGACGCCCAGGACCTGCTCCAGACCGCCCTCGTGCGGACGTACCACCGCTGGGACGGCATCGCCGACAAGCGGCTCGCGGACGCCTACCTGCGCCGGGTCATGATCAACACGCGGACGGAGTGGTGGCGGGCCCGCAAGCTGGAGGAAGTGCCCACCGAGCAGCTCCCGGACGCCTGTGTGGACGACAACACCGAGCAGCACGCGGACCGCGCCCTGCTGATGGACGTCATGAAGGTGCTCGCCCCGAAGCAGCGCAGCGTGGTCGTGCTGCGACACTGGGAGCAGATGTCCACGGAGGAGACGGCCGCCGCCCTCGGCATGTCGGCCGGAACGGTCAAGAGCACGCTGCACCGGGCGCTCGCCCGGCTCCGCGAGGAGCTGGAGTCCCGCGACCTCGACGCACGCGCGCTGGAGCGTGAGGAGCGGGAGCGTTGCGCGGCCTGACCGACGCGGGGCCCGGCCCGGACCGGACCCACCAGGCGGCGATCGCGGCAGTGGCCGTGCTCGCCGCCGTCGCCCTTTCGGTGTCCGCGTGCGGCACCGGCGGCACCGGAGCCCGTGACGAGGGGCCCGCGCACGCCGACTCGGTGGCGGGCCCGGCGGCGGCCACCTCGCCCACCCCGTCGGCGACGCCGCAGAAGGTGGACCCGGTGCGGCTCGTCAAGGACGATCCGCAGGTCTCGGCGGCCGTCAAGCGGGACCTGGAACCGTGCGTGGGGGACGAGTACCCGGTCGACGTGTCGTACGGGAACCTCACCGGCGGCTCGGCCGACGACGTCGTGGTCAACGTGCTGACCTGCGGGGACGCCGTGGGCGTCGGGTCGTACGTGTACCGCGAGGAGGACGGCGGCTACCAGAATGTGTTCAAGGCCGAGGAGTCCCCGGTCTACGCGGAGATCGACCGCGGCGACCTGACGGTGACCAAGCAGGTGTACGAGAAGGGTGATCCGGTGTCGAATCCGTCCGGTGAGACCGTCACGACCTACTCCTGGATCGCGGGCCGCTTCATCGCACGGGACACCCACCGCACCCGCTACAGCAACGCCGTCGGCTCGGCCGGCGCGGCACCGGCCGAGGACAACTGACGAGATTTCTCCCCGCCTGCGTGAACCGATCGGACCGCCGGATCCGATGAACGGGTGAGGGCAGTACGAGACCGACACGAGGACTGAGAGCACCCGGATGGCAGACCAGACACACGTGCTGTTCGTCGAGGACGACGACGTCATCCGCGAAGCGACCCAGCTCGCCCTGGAGCGGGACGGCTTCGCGGTCACCGCGATGCCCGACGGGCTGTCGGGGCTGGAGGCGTTCCGGGCCGACCGTCCGGACATCGCCCTGCTGGACGTGATGGTGCCCGGCCTGGACGGCGTGAGCCTGTGCCGGCGCATCCGCGACGAGTCCACCGTCCCCGTGATCATGCTGTCCGCACGTGCCGACTCGATCGACGTCGTGCTGGGCCTGGAGGCGGGCGCGGACGACTATGTGACCAAGCCGTTCGACGGTGCCGTCCTGGTCGCCCGGATCCGCGCGGTG
The DNA here is from genome assembly GCF_014656055.1 of Streptomyces griseosporeus. Lineage (GTDB taxonomy): Bacteria > Actinomycetota > Actinomycetes > Streptomycetales > Streptomycetaceae > Streptomyces > Streptomyces griseosporeus. Next base: position 737,920 of record NZ_BNBR01000005.1, on the reverse strand, counting down.
CTGCGCCGCTTCGGGCACGCGGGCGGGGGCGACCGCGCGGACGAGGCGGCCTCGGACGCCGCCGGCGGCCTCCTGACCTTCGGCGACCTGGAGATCGACACCGAGGGCATGGAGGTGCGGCGCGCCGGTCAGCCCGTGGCGCTGACCCCGACCGAGATGCGGCTGCTGCTGGAGTTCTCCTCGGCGCCCGGCACCGTGCTCTCCCGCGACAAACTCCTGGAGCGGGTGTGGGACTACGGCTGGGGCGGGGACACCCGCGTCGTCGACGTCCATGTGCAGCGTCTGCGCACCAAGATCGGCCAGGACCGCATCGAGACGGTCCGCGGCTTCGGCTACAAGCTCAAGGCCTGAGCGGGGCGGGCAGCGACATGCGGGGGACTTTCCGGCGCCTGCTCCCGGCCAGGGTGGAGCGGGCGGAGATCCGTACGGGACTGAGGTGGAAGCTCAGCGCGGCCATCGCCCTGGTCGGCGCGCTGGTCACGATCGTGCTCAGCCTGGTCGTGCACAACGCCGCCCGGGTGTCGATGCTGGACAACGCCCGCGACCTGGCCGACGACCGCGTCAAGATCGCCCAGCGCAACTACGAGCTGTCCGGGCGGCCGAACTTCCCCAACATCAAGATCGACGACCCGACCCTGCCGCGCGAGCTGCGGCGGGAGATGGCGGACAACCGTCGGGCGACGTACGTCACCGACCGCGGGAGCGGCGCGCCGGACATCTGGGCGGCCGTGCCGGTGAAGGACGGGCACGTGCTGTCGCTGCACACCGGGTTCACCAACCGCAGCACGGACATCCTCAACGACCTCGACCAGGCCCTGGTGATCGGCTCGATCGCGGTGGTCGTCGGCGGCAGCGCGCTCGGCGTGCTGATCGGCGCCCAGCTGTCGCGCCGGCTGCGCAAGGCGGCGGCCGCCGCCAACCGGGTCGCCAAGGGCGAGCCGGACGTGCGGGTGCGGGACGCCATCGGCGGGGTCGTGCGGGACGAGACCGACGACCTGGCGAGCGCGGTGGACGCGATGGCGGACGCCCTGCAGCAGCGGCTGGAGGCGGAGCGCCGGGTGACCGCCGACATCGCGCACGAGCTGCGTACGCCGGTGACCGGGCTGCTGACCGCGGCCGAGCTGCTGCCGCCGGGCCGTCCGACGGAGCTGGTGCTGGACCGGGCCAAGGCGATGCGGACCCTGGTGGAGGACGTGCTGGAGGTGGCCCGGCTCGACGGCGCCTCGGAGCGGGCGGAGCTGCAGGACATCATGCTGGGCGAGTTCGTCGCCCGGCGGGTGGCGGCGAAGGACCCGGACGTCGAGGTGCGGGTGGTGCACGAGTCGGAGGTCACCACCGACCCGCGCCGCCTGGAGCGCGTGCTGTTCAACCTGCTGGCCAACGCGGCCCGGCACGGCAAGCCGCCGATCGAGGTCACCGTCGAGGGCCGGGTCATCCGGGTCCGCGACCACGGGCCCGGCTTCCCGGAGGACCTGCTGGCCGAGGGACCGAGCCGGTTCCGCACCGGGAGCAGCGACCGCGCGGGCCACGGACACGGCCTCGGCCTGACCATCGCCGCCGGCCAGGCCCGGGTGCTGGGCGCCCGGCTGACCTTCCGCAACATCCGGCCCGCGGGCGCGCCCCCGCACATACCCGCCGAGGGCGCGGTCGCCGTGCTGTGGCTGCCGGAGCACGCACCGACGAACACGGGCAGCTACCCGATGCTGCCGTAGGCCTCGGCCAAGGTCCCGGCCAGGACATCGGCCGGGCAAGGGGAAGGCCCCCGGGGCGGACACCCGCCGGGGGCCTTCGATTCTCCGGGCCGGCTGCTCGGGCGGCCTCGGCGGTCTGCTGCTCGGACCGCACGCTCGGACCGCCTCGGCTGCCCGCCGCACGGCCGCGCGCTCGGACCGCCGCAGCCGCCTGCCGCCCGGGCCACCTCCGCTACCCGCTGCTCAGACCGCCTCGCGACCCGCTGCTCAGATCGCCTCGGCTGCCTGCCGTTCGGCCGCCTCAGCGACCCGAGCCGTTGCTCAGACCGCCTCGACGACCGGCGGCTGGGCCGCAGTGCCGTCCTGCGCGTTGTCGCCCTTGGCGGGGCCCGCGCCCTTGAGCGGGACCTCCTTCACGAACAGCGCCGACACCAGCACGATCACGGCGACCGCGGCGCCCAGCAGGAAGGCGGAGTGCGTGCCGGAGGAGACCGCGTGCTGGTAGGCCTCGCGGGCCGCGGCCGGCAGCTTGGCCAGGCTGGCCGCGTCCAGCTGCGCGGACTGCTCGGTGATCTTCGCGCCCATCGAGCCGGCCCGCTCGGCCATGACGTCCTGGACGCGGTGGTTGAAGAGCGCGCCCATGATCGCGACACCGAAGGAGGAGCCGAGCGTGCGGAACAGGGTGGTGGAGGAGGACGCGACGCCCATGTCCTTCATCTCCACGCTGTTCTGCGCGACCAGCATGGTGATCTGCATCAGGCAGCCCATGCCCGCGCCGAGCACGGCCATGTAGAGGCCGGAGGTCAGCCGCGAGGTGTCGGTGTCCATCAGGGACAGCAGGTACAGGCCGACGACCATCAGGACGCCGCCGACGATCGGGAAGGCCTTGTAGCGGCCGGTGTTGGTGGTGACCCGCCCGGCGACCATCGAGGTCACCAGCATCGCGCCGAGCATCGGCAGGAGCAGCAGGCCGGAGTTGGTCGCGGACGCGCCCTGCACGGCCTGCTGGTACAGCGGCAGGAACAGCGTGGCGCCGAACATCGCGAAGCCGGTGATGAAGCCGATGAGCGACATCAGCGTGAAGTTGCGGCTGCGGAAGATGTGCAGCGGCACGACCGGCTCCGCGGCCTTGGTCTGCCAGAACACGAACCCGATCAGCGCGGCGACACCGATGCCGATCAGCTCCATGATCCGCGCGGAGGTCCAGGCGTACTCCGTGCCGCCCCAGGTGGTGACGAGCACGATCGCGGTGATGCCGATGGTGAGCAGCCCGGCGCCCAGGTAGTCGATGCGGGCCTGCGCCCGCTTCTTCGGCAGGTGCAGGACGGCGCTGATCAGGCCGAGCGAGACGACGCCGAGCGGCAGGTTGATGTAGAAGGCCCAGCGCCAGCCCCAGTGGTCGGTGATGGTGCCGCCGACCAGCGGGCCGCCGATCATCGCCAGCGCCATGACGCCGGCCATCATGCCCTGGTACTTGCCGCGCTCCCGCGGCGGGATCAGGTCACCGATGATCGCCATGACGCCGACCATCAGACCGCCGGCGCCCAGGCCCTGCACGGCGCGGAAGCCGATCAGCTGGCCCATGTCCTGGGCCATGCCGCTGAGCGCGGAACCGGCCAGGAAGAGCACGATCGAGGCCATGAACGTGCCCTTGCGGCCGTACATGTCGCCGATCTTGCCCCACAGGGGCGTGGCCGCCGCGGTGGCGAGGGTGTACGAGGTGACGACCCAGGAGAGGTGTTCGAGCCCGCCCAGCTCGCCCACGATCGTCGGCATCGCGGTGCCGACGATCATGTTGTCGAGCATCGCGAGCATCATCGTGATCATCAGTGCGAGCAGCACGACGCGGACGCTCTTGGGCTGTTTGCCCGCGTCCTGTGGTGCCGTCTGCTCTGTCGTCGCTGTGTCCGCCATCGTTCCCACTCCCCCACGAGTGCTACTTACTTGCCGCCCGGCTAGTTGTCTACACTGGAAGGTAGACGCCTAACTAGCCGGGCGTCAAGTAAGTTTCCCGGGGGCTGGGCGCAGTAGGAGGATGGGCGGCACCATGGACGGCACCAACCAGCAGCGGCGCCGCGGGGACACCCGCCAGCGCATCCAGGACGTGGCCCTCGAACTCTTCGCCGACCAGGGCTACGAGAAGACCTCCCTGCGCGAGATCGCCGAGCGCCTGGACGTCACCAAAGCGGCCCTGTACTACCACTTCAAGACGAAGGAAGAGATCCTCGTCAGCCTCTTCGAGGACCTCACCCGGCCGATCGAGGACCTGATCGAGTGGGGCCGGCAGCAGCCGCACACCCTCGCCACGAAGCAGGAGATCGTACGCCGCTACAGCGAGGCCCTGGCCGGTGCGGCACCGCTCTTCCGCTTCATGCAGGAGAACCAGGCGACCGTCCGGGAACTGCGCATCGGCGAGGTGTTCAAGGAGCGCATGCTGCGCCTGCGGGACATCCTCATCGACCCGGATGCCGAGCTGATCGACAAGGTCCGCTGCGTCAGCGCCATGTTCACACTGCACGCCGGGATGTTCGTCCTGCAGGACGTCGAAGGCGACCCCGAGGACAAGCGCAAGGCGGTCCTGGAGGTCGCCACCGACCTGGTCACCCAGGCGCACCAGGGCGCCTGAGGCCGGCCACGGGTCAGACGGTCACGCCCTTGCCGCGCAGGAAGGCGACGGGGTCGACGGCCGAGCCGTAGTTCGGGGTCGTACGGATCTCGAAGTGCAGGTGCGGGCCGCTGGAGTTGCCGGTGTTGCCGGACCGCGCGATGTGCTGGCCGGTGGCGACGACCTGGCCGACCCGCACGTCGATACGGGACAGGTGCGCGTACTGCGAGTAGGTCCCGTTGGCGTGCTTGATGACGATGGCGTTGCCGTAGGCGGGGCCGTCACCGGCGCCGTTGCCGCCGGCCTTGACCACGGTGCCGCCGTGGGCGGCGACGACGTTGGTGCCGGTCGGGACGGCGAAGTCCTGGCCGGAGTGGCGGTGCGACCACATGCCGCCGGCCTGGTTGAAGCTGGCGGAGAGCTTGTAGTGCTTCACCGGGTCGACCCAGGAAGCCTTCTTCTTGGCGGCGGCCTTCTTGGCGGCGGCCTTCTTCGCGGCGGCCTTCGCCAGGGCCGCCTTCTTCGCGGCGGCGGCCTTCTTGGCGGCGGCGACCTCGGCGGCCTTCGCCTCCTTGGCGGCCTTGGCCTGGGCGACGGCCTGGGCCTCGACGGCCGCGGCAGCGCTGGTGGCCGACGTGGCATCGGCGGCGGCCGCGACCCCGGCCCCCAGCACGACCGAGGCTCCCAGTCCGGCGGCCAGGACGGCGGCGCGGGTGCGGAGCTGGGACGTACGGGACGTGCGGGACGTGACGCGCTGGAACATCGAAACCTCAGGGGTGCGGGGACAGAGAAAAGCCACCCGACGCACAAGGCGTCCGCCGGATGGGCTCATCCTTGGTAACCCCGCCGCCCACACAGGCCCAAACGTGTGATCTACGACGGAACCTAGTGGATCAGCTCAAAGCTCCCGACTTCTTGACAGAGCCAGCACTCGGGACAAATCGCCCCCAAAAGCGGAAAGCGGCCTGGCAATTCCAGGCGTGATGCCCCTTTTGCCATAGTTCGCGGTGATCTTCGCTGCCACTATTCCGCCTAGTAACGGACAAATCGCCTGTGCGGCATGTCACCGGGCACCGGGATCCGCGACGGCCCGAATGTGGCGCAGACCTCTAGCCACTTACCGTCCGGTAACCCTACGGTTCCTCTCGCGCCACCCTCACCACCGATCATGCACCCGACAACAGCACGCCCGGACGGAGAGGACCCCCCACCCACATGACCAGCCGACGTACCTGGTGGCACCGCGCATCCCTGGTCGCCGTGTCCGCGACCGCCCTCGTGGCGATGGCCGCCCCGGCCGACGCCGCGACAGCCGCCCCCGGCGTCTCCACGACGGCCTCCGGCACCACCACCGCGGCCTCCGGCGTACCCACCGCGGCCTCCGCGAAGGTCGACTACGGCACCTGGCAGCAGGACTGCCAGGCCGTCATGGACCAGGCGCTGCCCTACGTCCAGCAGCGCGCGGCCCAGCCCCGGCCGGGCGAGAAGCAGGCGATCGTCTTCGACATCGACAACACCACCCTGGAGACCGACTTCGGCTTCAGCTACCCGCAGCCGGCCAACAAGCCGGTCCTGCAGGTCGCCCGCTGGGCCCAGGAGCACGGCGTCGCCCTGTTCTTCGTCACGGCCCGCCCCGGCATCCTCTCCGCGCCCACCGAGTGGAACCTGACGTACGACGGCTACCGGGTCTCCGGCCTGTACGTCCGTGGCCTCTTCGACCTGTTCAAGGACGTCGCCGCGTACAAGACCGCCCAGCGCGCCGCCATCGAGGCCAAGGGCTACACGATCATCGCGAACATCGGCAACAGCGCCACCGACCTGTCGGGCGGCCACGCCGAGCGGACGTTCAAACTGCCGGACTACGACGGACAGCTGTCCTGATCCCGGACTAGGCACCCTCCGATCGCGGAAGGCTCAGGGGGAACACTGGGGGCGGTTCCGGTGGGGGGTGGCGGATGGAACCCGCGCTACTCGGCGGCCGACTGGCGTCCAGCCTGGTCGGCACGCTGGTGAAAAAGCTCTTCGTGGCCGACGGGCCGGGCGCGGGGCTGGTGGACCGGCCCGTACGGCTGAAGGACCTGGTGTCCTTCCGCGGGGAGAAACGCACGCTGGGCGAGAAGGACGTCCACAAGCTGGCGGAACACCTCGTCCAGCAGGCGATCGACTCGCCCGGCGAACGCCCCTTCCCGCCCGCCGAGCGGATCGCCGTGGCCGACGCGCTGGCCCACCGCCTGCTGGCCCTCGGCGAGCTGGACATGGACGACGTCCAGGCCGTACGGCTCGGCCACCGGGACCTGGCCGGCCTGCTGCGCGGGCAGGCACCCCCGGCGGACGGGCTGTCGGACGACGCCCTGCTCTTCCTGGACTCCGCGACGGAGTGGGCCTGCCTGCAGATCCTGGAGTTCTTCACCCGCCGCTCCACATTTGTCGCCCGCACCCTGGTCGAGCAGACCCGGGCGCAGGCTGACCTCATCGCCAAGGTCGACGAACTGCTGGCGCGCACGCCCCGCCCCGGCGCCCGGGACACCGCCTTCGAACGCGACTACCTCGACCACATCGCCAGAAAGCACGGCAGGCTCACGATCTACGGCATCGATCTGGTCGCCTCCCCCGCGCGCTGGCCGCTGGACGCCGCCTATCTCAGCCTCGACGTGACCGGCCACGGCAGTGAACCGGCGTTCGAGCGAGCGACGGCCGCGCCCATCCCGCTTCCCGCCGACCAGGCCCTGTCCGGCCATGACCGGGTGCTGCTGCACGGGGTCGCCGGATCGGGCAAGACCACGCTGATCCAGTGGCTCGCGGTGTCGGCGGCGACCGGACCGAGCGGCCGTACGGCCTATCTCACCGGCCGGATCCCGTTCGTGCTCCCCCTGCGCACCCTCACCCGGCACGGCGACCGCCTCCCCGCCCCCGCACGGTTCCTGTCGGCCGTCGGCTGCCCGCTGGCCGGCACCCAGCCGGAGGGCTGGGAGCACCGCGTCCTGGCCGGCGGCCGCGGACTCGTCCTGGTGGACGGCCTCGACGAGGTCCCGGAGGCCGAGCGCACGGCCGCCCGGACCTGGCTGAGCGACCTCGTGGAGACGTACCCGGGCAACCGCTGGCTGGTCACCTCCCGGCCGTCGGCCGTCGGCGGCAACTGGCTCGCCGCCGAGGGCTTCAGCGAGCTGAGCCTGTGCGTGATGACCGCGCCGGACGTGGCCGCGTTCATCCGCCGCTGGCACCGGGCGGCCGCCACCGGCGTGCCCGAGGAGGACGCGCTCCTCGCCGCCTACGAGACCCAGCTGATCGACGCCGTCCGCACCACGCCCGCCCTGGGCCGCCTCGCCACCAACCCCCTGATGTGCGGCCTGCTCTGCGCCCTCCACCGCGACCGGCGCGGCTACCTGCCGCACGGCCGCCGGGAGCTGTACGACGCGGCGCTGTCCATGCTTCTCGTACGCCGGGACCGCGAACGCGCGATCGCCGTGCCCGAGCTGAGCGAGGAACCTCAGCTCCAGGTCCTCCAGCGGCTCGCCTACTGGCTCATCCGCAACGGCCGTACCGAGCTGGACGGCGGCCGCGCGGAGCGGATCATCGCGGAGGTGCTCCCGGCGATCCCCGCCGTGCGGGTCCTCGGGGACGCTCGCGCGGTCCTCCACCACTTCCTCATCCGCACCGGCCTGCTGCTCTCCCCCGCCCCGGACACCATCCACTTCGTGCACCGCACCTTCCAGGACTACCTGGGCGCGCGGGCCGCCGTGGAAGCCGGCGACTTCGGCCTGCTCGCGGAGCACGCCGCCGACGACCAGTGGTCGGACGTGATCCGCATGGCCGTGGCCCAGGCCCGCCCCCGCGAACGTGCCGAACTGCTCGACGCGCTGACCGCGTCCTCCGACAAGCGCGTCCACCTGCTGGCCATGGCCTGTCTGGAACACGCCACGGAGCTCGACCCGGCGGTACGGCGCCGCGTCGAGGAGGTGGCCGCGACCCTGTTGCCGCCCCGGACGGAGACCGAGGTCAAGGAGCTGGCGGCGGTCGGGCCGCTGGTCCTGGAGCTGTTACCGGGCCCGTTGGGGCTGTCCGACGAGGAGGCCGAGGCGGTCACGGCGACGGCCGTGCTGGTCGGCACGGACGCGGCGGTGCCGGTGCTGGCGCGTTACCGGGAGCACCCGGCGGAGCGGGTCCGGCTCAATCTGACCCGGGCGTGGCACCGCTTCGACACCGAGGTGTACGCCGACGAGGTGCTGGCCCATGTGGACACCGGCGACCTGTTCATCTTCCCCGGCACCCCCGCGGAGGTGCGGGCCCTGCCCCGGCTCGGCGCCCGGACCCGGCTCGGGGTGCGGGGCGACCACTTTCCGGCGGACGTGCTGAGGGTGCTGCCCGAGCAGGTGGAGTACCTCGGCTTCTACGAGAACGCCCTGCTGAGCGACCTGCGCCCGCTGGCCGAGCGACGCTCCATCCGGCATCTCACTCTGGCGCGCTGTCCCGGGCTGAAGGATTTGTCACCGGTGGCCGAGCTGGGTCTGATCAGCCTGAACGTGCAGGACCTGGGTGGGGCGGAAGGGCTGGACCGGCTCGGCACCCTCCAGAGCCTCACCGTCGCGACCCGCCTGCCGGACGGGCTGGCGGCTCTGCCGCAGGACGCTCCGCTGACCTGGCTCAGGGTGAACGGGGACGCCGTCGCGGAGGCCGGGTTGCGCGGCCTGAGCCGGTGGACGTCGCTGAACGTCCTCATCTGTGACGACGTCGGGCCGCTGACGGCCCAGGACTGGGCCGAGGTCGCGCGGCTCCCCCGGCTGAACAGCCTGCGCATCGGGGCGGATCAGGTCGCCGGACTCGCGTCCGCCGCGCACCTGCCGGTGGTGGAGGACCTGTTCGTGTCGCAGGTCCGGGAGGACACCGATCTGTCGCCGCTGACCCGCTGCTGTCCGCGCGTGCGCAGGGTCAGGCTGTTTCCGTACCAGCTGTCCGCGACGCTGGACCCGGTCGGATTCCAGGCGCTGTTTCCCGACGCCGAGGTGACGGTCCAGACCTTCCGGCCGTACCTCTTCTGAACGACGAAAAAAGGGGGCCGGCGCCCAAAGGCGCCGGCCCCCTTTCGGGATCCGTGACGCTTACGCGTCCTTGCTCAGGTTCGGACCGGCGCCGCCGGCAGCCTGCTCCACCGGGGGCAGGTCGGGCAGGGCCGACTTCTCCTCACCGCGGAAGGTGAAGGTCTGGGACTCGCCCTCGCCCTCGGTGTCCACGACCACGATGTGACCGGGGCGCAGCTCGCCGAAGAGGATCTTCTCCGACAGGCTGTCCTCGATCTCGCGCTGGATCGTGCGGCGCAGCGGCCGGGCGCCCAGCACGGGGTCGTAGCCCTTCTTGGACAGCAGCTCCTTGGCGGACTGGGAGAGCTCGATGCCCATGTCCCGGTCCTTCAGGCGCTCGTCCACCTTGCTGATCATCAGGTCGACGATCCGCAGGATGTCGTCCTGGGTCAGCTGCGGGAAGACGACCACGTCGTCGACGCGGTTGAGGAACTCGGGGCGGAAGTGCTGCTTGAGCTCGTCCGAGACCTTGTTCTTCATGCGCTCGTAGTTGGTCTTCGTGTCGCCCTGGGCGGCGAAGCCCAGGTTGAAGCCCTTGGAGATGTCCCGGGTGCCGAGGTTGGTCGTCATGATGATGACCGTGTTCTTGAAGTCCACGACCCGGCCCTGGGAGTCGGTCAGGCGACCGTCCTCCAGGATCTGCAGCAGCGAGTTGAAGATGTCCGGGTGGGCCTTCTCGACCTCGTCGAAGAGGACGACCGAGAACGGCTTGCGGCGCACCTTCTCCGTCAGCTGGCCGCCCTCCTCGTAGCCCACGTAGCCGGGGGGCGAACCGAAGAGACGCGAGACGGTGTGCTTCTCGCTGAACTCCGACATGTCGAGGGAGATCAGCGCGTCCTCGTCGCCGAAGAGGAACTCGGCGAGCGCCTTGGACAGCTCGGTCTTACCGACACCGGACGGGCCGGCGAAGATGAACGAGCCACCCGGGCGCTTGGGGTCCTTCAGACCCGCGCGCGTACGGCGGATCGCCTTCGACAGCGCCTTGACGGCGTCGTTCTGGCCGATGACCCGCTTGTGCAGCTCCTCCTCCATGCGGAGCAGGCGGCTGGACTCCTCCTCGGTCAGCTTGAAGACCGGGATGCCGGTGGCGGTGGCGAGGACCTCGGCGATCAGCTCGCCGTCGACCTCGGCGACGACGTCCATGTCGCCGGCCTTCCACTCCTTCTCCCGCTTGGCCTTGGCGGCCAGGAGCTGCTTCTCCTTGTCGCGCAGGGAGGCGGCCTTCTCGAAGTCCTGCGAGTCGATCGCGGACTCCTTGTCCCGGCGGACGGCGGCGATCTTCTCGTCGAACTCGCGCAGGTCCGGCGGCGCGGTCATCCGGCGGATGCGCATCCGGGAACCGGCCTCGTCGATCAGGTCGATCGCCTTGTCCGGCAGGAAGCGGTCCGAGATGTACCGGTCGGCCAGCGTGGCGGCCTGGACCAGCGCCTCGTCGGTGATGGAGACGCGGTGGTGGGCCTCGTACCGGTCGCGCAGACCCTTGAGGATCTCGATCGTGTGCGGCAGGGACGGCTCGGCGACCTGGATGGGCTGGAAGCGGCGCTCCAGGGCCGCGTCCTTCTCCAGGTGCTTGCGGTACTCGTCCAGCGTGGTCGCACCGATGGTCTGCAGCTCACCGCGGGCCAGCATCGGCTTCAGGATGGAAGCGGCGTCGATGGCGCCCTCGGCGGCACCCGCACCGACCAGCGTGTGCAGCTCGTCGATGAACAGGATGATGTCGCCGCGGGTGCGGATCTCCTTGAGCACCTTCTTCAGGCGCTCCTCGAAGTCACCGCGGTAGCGGGAGCCGGCGACCAGCGCGCCGAGGTCCAGCGTGTAGAGGTGCTTGTCCTTCAGCGTCTCGGGCACCTCGCCCTTGACGATGGCCTGGGCGAGGCCCTCGACGACGGCGGTCTTGCCGACGCCGGGCTCACCGATCAGCACCGGGTTGTTCTTGGTACGGCGGGACAGCACCTGCATGACCCGCTCGATCTCCTTCTCGCGCCCGATGACCGGGTCGAGCTTGGACTCACGAGCGGCCTGGGTGAGGTTCCGGCCGAACTGGTCGAGGACCAGGGACGTCGAGGGGGTGCCCTCCGCAGGGCCGCCGGCGGCGGCGGTCTCCTTGCCCTGGTAACCGGAGAGCAGCTGGATCACCTGCTGCCGCACGCGGTTGAGATCAGCGCCCAGCTTGACCAGGACCTGGGCGGCGACGCCCTCGCCCTCGCGGATCAGGCCGAGCAGGATGTGCTCCGTGCCGATGTAGTTGTGGCCCAGCTGAAGGGCCTCGCGGAGCGAGAGCTCCAGCACCTTCTTGGCACGGGGGGTGAAGGGGATGTGACCGGACGGCGCCTGCTGGCCCTGGCCGATGATCTCCTCCACCTGCTGGCGGACCGCCTCGAGCGAAATCCCGAGGCTCTCAAGGGCCTTGGCGGCGACACCCTCACCCTCGTGGATCAGGCCCAGGAGGATGTGCTCGGTGCCGATGTAGTTGTGGTTGAGCATCCGGGCTTCTTCCTGAGCCAGGACGACAACCCGCCGCGCGCGGTCGGTGAACCTCTCGAACATCGTTAATCGCTCCTCAGAGCGGTCAGGCAGTAAGGGGAACTTCCCCTCCCTGTCCTTCCGCAGCTTAGTCCCGCAAGCGGGGACCGCTCATTCCAACTGCCGACACCGTCGATGGCCTCCTGACCCCGAACGCCGACATCTGCTCCAACCCGATGGTGCGAGACGATGTTCCCGCAGGCCAGGCAGATACCCCAGTCGCCAGTACGCCGATGGCGAACGTGAGACGGCCTGCCCTGCGTGTCGCCCCCTCCCACTAGGGATGTCTTACCCGCCGTCACGGACACTCCATGCCGCGTACACCGGTGGGCTCCGCTACGGGCGAACAACCTTGCGCCTCCCGGCACCCCCGAACGCCCCCTTTTCCGCCACTCTGCGCACACACCGGACCACCCAGCGTAACCCGGAGGGCTTTCCGGCTGTTGCGCTTGGCATGGTTGGCGCAGTCCCCCCATGGCCCACGGTCCCCCTTCCCCGCCGGCCGCTCGACGCGAGCGATCAGGTCCGGCGCTGGTACGAGAACGAACTGGCGTGGCCCACGGTGCCCGGCGAGCCGGTACGACTTTCGCTGGGCGTGCGCTTCGACGTCCTGGACGTGCCGGCCGAGGCGGGCCGCGCGGCGCTCAGGCGGCTGCCGCCGGGCTGCCCGGTGGCCGTGCGGGGCGACCGGATGGCCCTGCTGGTGGCGGCGGGCAGCGCGGAGGAGCTGCCGGGCCTGCTGGAGTGGCTGGAGTGGGGCGGCCTGCCGCTGGACCTGACGGCCCTGGGCGCGGGGGCGACGCTGCAGGCGCCGCTGCCGCCCGCGCGGTCCGGGCCGCGCGTGTGCGCCCCGCGTGCGCCCGGCGCGGGGCCGGGCCTCGCGGCGGACGAGGGCGCGCGGGCGCCGCGTTCGGCGCCGCCCGTCCCCTCGGGGCCCGGGGCGGCGTCCGGCTCCCCCGAACCGGGGACGCCGGCCCTGCGCCCGACGGGCACGTCGCAGGGGGCCGCCGTATGGCTGCGGCCCCCCGTACCGGGGTACGAGGTCGAGGCCTCGCTGCCGTCACTGACGGCGCTCGGGGGCCATGAGGGCGCCCCTGATCTCGCACGGCTGGTGGAGACGGTGGCCACACAGTGCCACCGGATCCGGTTGCGGAGCGCGTGCGCTCAGCCGTTGGCCTTCTCGTAGGCCTCGCGAATGGACGCCGGAACTCGGCCGCGGTCGTTGACCTCGTAGCCGTTCTCCTTCGCCCAGGCGCGGATGGCCGCGGTGTCCTGGTTGCCGCCGGAAGCGGCACGCGCCTTTCCGCGCCCGCCAGAAGAGCGGCCTCCGGTGCGACGACCGCCCTTCACATAGGGCTCAAGAAGGCCGCGCAGCTTGTCCGCATTGGCGGTCGTGAGATCGATCTCGTAGGTCTTGCCGTCCAGCGCGAACGTCACGGTCTCGTCCGCCTCGCCGCCGTCGAGGTCGTCGACAAGAAGGACCTGAACCTTCTGTGCCACCGGATTTCCTTTCATCGATAACGTGAGGGGCCTGGGGTCCGCGGCGTCCGCCGATTCGCCGCCCCCTGTTATATGCAGTACTGCAGTACGTCGGAAAGCAAACCGCTTTTGCTGGAAAAACACAAACCCCCGACGGAGACCGGACCCGGACCCCCGACCGGAAACATGCGCGTTTCGGACATAGGGAACCCGGGCAGGGGCGGTCCGTGGAATAGCCGGGCGTCCTCGGCGATCACAGATGCAGAAGCATCCGGCTGTTGCCCAAGGTGTTCGGCTTCACTCGTTCGAGGCCGAGGAACTCCGCGACGCCCTCGTCATAGGAACGCATCAGCTCCGCGTAGACATCGGTGTCGACGGGCGTCTCGCCGATCTCCACGAAGCCGTGCTTGCCGAAGAAGTCGACTTCGAAGGTCAGACAGAAAACGCGGCGAACGCCCAGCCAGCGCGCGGTCTGCAGCAACTTCTCCAGCACCTGGTGACCGACGCCGGCCCCCTTGAGGCCGGGCTTCACGGCGAGAGTGCGCACTTCCGCGAGGTCTTCCCACATCACGTGCAGGGCGCCGCAGCCGACCACCTCGGCGTTGTCGTCCCGTTCCGCGACCCAGAACTCCTGGATGTCCTCGTAAAGGGTCACGGTCGCTTTGTCGAGCAGGATGCCGTCACGGACGTACGCGTCAAGGAGTCGGCGGACGGCCGGGACATCGCTGGTGCGGGCCCGCCGGACGGTGATGGCTTTAGCGGTGGCTTCGGTGCTCTCGGCGGAGGGGCTCTCTGCTGACATGAGCGGACGCTATCGCCCGCCGCCCCCGGATGCCGAGCCGGGGTTCTCCTCCGCGCCTTCCCCGGCGGGTGCAGGTTCGGGTGTCGTTTCGCCGTCGCCGACGATGCGCAGTGCGTCGCGCAGGGCCTGCCGCTGTTCCTCGCTCATCATGCCGAAGAAGGCGACGAGAGCGGCGGCGGGGTTGTCGCTCTGCGCCCAGGCGTCGTTCATCAGCGCGGCCGCGTAGGCGGCCCTGGTGGAGACGGCCTCATATCGATAGGCCCTGCCTTCGGCCTCGCGGCGGACCCAGCCCTTCTGATGGAGATTGTCCAAAACGGTCATGACCGTGGTGTAGGCGATCGACCGTTCCTGCTGAAGGTCTTCCAGGACTTCTCGAACGGTGACGGGGCGGTTCCACTTCCACACCCGCGTCATGACCGCGTCTTCGAGTTCTCCCAATGGGCGAGGCACACCTCAGCACAGTACTGGGAGAAGTCGGCATTGGCGTGCCGGACGTGCACGTTCAGTGCCAAATGGGACCAAAAAGGGCGTACGACGTCGTCGTACGCCCTTCGAGACCGGCCCTGGGCCCCGGCGCCGGGTCAGGCGTCGGTGCCGGCGGTGGCCTGGCGGGTGCCCTCGGCGCGGGCGAGCGCGGCGTCGACCGCCGCGTCCTCCTTGGCCTTGTTGGCCCCGCCCTGGGTCTTCACGATCACCCGGATCACGCCGACGAAGAAGACGGCCATGACGACGGGGGGCACGAGCGCGGAGACGTAGTCCATGGCTCAAGAGTAGCCACGCGGGGCGGGGGATTTCGTGCGGGGTGGGGCGGGGTGGGCGTTTCAGCCCGCGGCGCGCCGCTCGGACGGCTGCGCCGGCGGCGGGGCCGGCTTGCGGCGCGGGAAGACCTCGCCGGGGGTGGGCACGGGCCGCCGGGCGGGCGCGGGCTTCGGCGCGGCGGGGGCGGGAGCGGGCGCGGGTACGGGGCCGGGCTTGTCGGCCGGCTGTCGCTCGGGGCCGCGGTCCCGGTCGGGCCGGTCGGCCGCGAGGCCGCCGGGGAGGGCCAGCAGGCGGGTGCGCGAGGCGGGCACGAACGGGACCGCGCGCGGGGCTCCCGGAGCCGCCTCGGCCGCGTCCGGTGCGGTGCGGGCCGCGCCGCGGGCCAGGCGCGCGCGTACGTCCTGTTCGGCGAGGATCTGGCAGCGGTCGAGGAGGGCGGCCGCGGTGGGGTTGCCGCGCAGCGCCCGCAGCGCGGCGAGGTCGTCCGCGACCGGCCGGTATCCGGCGCCCAGCGCCTCCTGAAGGAGTGTGAGGTAACCGGCGGCGGTGCCGGGCAGGGCGGCGCGGTAGCGGCCGAGGTCGGCCACCAGGAAGGCGCGCATCCTGGCCCCTTCCCGCACCGCCTCGTCGAGCGACTCGGCGAGCCTGAGGCAGTCCTGGACGTCCTCGGCTGAGGCGGTACCGGGGTGAAGGGCGAGGGCGAGGGCGCGGCGGAGCACACGCAGCTCCTCCACGCCGAACGCCATGCCGCCGCGGGATCCGTATGGCGTGGGCATGCACGCGACCATACGCGCTAATCAGACAAAACCGACACAAGGTACGGCTGCGCCACGCCCCGACCACCCGCCCGGCAGCACGCCGGGCATTCACCGGCGCCGCGGCCCGCGACCCACTCTCGCCCGGCCGCGGCCCCGGGCGGGCTCACATCCGCGACACGTTCCGCTCGTACACCAGCCGCAGCCCGATCAGCGTCAGCCACGGCTCGTGCTCGTCGATCACCGACGACTCGCCCAGCACCATCGGCGCCAGTCCGCCCGTCGCGATCACCGTCACGTCGTCCGGGTCGTCCGCCAGCTCGCGCGCCATCCGGCTGACCACGCCGTCGACCTGCCCGGCGAAGCCGTACACGATGCCGGCCTGCATCGCCTCGACCGTGTTCTTGCCGATCACGCTCCGCGGCCGCGCCACCTCGATCTTCCGCAGCTGGGCGCCCTTGACGCCCAGCGCCTCCACCGAGATCTCGATGCCGGGCGCGATGACCCCGCCGACGTACTCCCCGCGCGCGGAGACCGCGTCGAACGTCGTCGCCGTACCGAAGTCCACGACGATCGCCGGACCGCCGTAGAGGTCGACCGCCGCGACCGCGTTGATGATGCGGTCGGCGCCGACCTCCTTGGGGTTGTCGGTCAGGATCGGCACGCCCGTCTTCACGCCGGGCTCGACCAGCACGGCCGGCACGTCGCCGTAGTAGCGGCGGGTCACCTCGCGCAGCTCGTGCAGCACCGACGGCACGGTCGCGCAGATGGCGATGCCGTCGATGCCGTCGCCCAGCTCGTCGCCGAGCAGCGGGTGCATGCCCATCAGGCCCTGGAGCAGGACCGCCAGCTCGTCGGCGGTGCGCCGCGCGTCGGTGGAGATCCGCCAGTGCTCGACGATGTCCTCGCCGTCGAAGAGGCCCAGGACGGTGTGCGTGTTGCCCACGTCGATCGTGAGGAGCATCGCCCTTACTCCGCCTCGCGCAGGTCCAGGCCGATGTCCAGGATCGGCGACGAGTGGGTCAGGGCGCCTACGGCGAGGTAGTCCACGCCGGTCTCGGCGTATACGCGCGCGGTGTCGAGCGTGAGGCGGCCGGAGGCCTCCAGCAGGGCCCGGCCGCCGACGATGCCGACGGCCTCGGCGCACTCGTCCGGCGTGAAGTTGTCCAGCAGGATCAGGTCCGCGCCCGCGTCGACGACCTCGCGCAGCTGGTGCAGCGTGTCCACCTCGACCTCGATCGGCACCTCCGGGAAGGCCTCCCGTACGGCCTTGAAGGCCTGCGCGACGCCGCCCGCGGCGACCACGTGGTTGTCCTTGACCAGGGCCGCGTCCGACAGCGACATGCGGTGGTTGACGCCGCCGCCGCAGCGCACCGCGAACTTCTCCAGCGAGCGCAGGCCCGGCGTCGTCTTGCGGGTGTCGCGGACCTTCGCCTTCGTGCCCTCCAGCGCGTCCGCCCACGCGCGCGTGGCGGTGGCGATGCCCGACAGGCGGCACAGGACGTTCAGCGCGCTGCGCTCGGCGGTGAGCAGGTCGCGGGTGCGCGAGGTGATCGACAGCAGCTTCTGCCCGGCCTCGACGCGGTCGCCGTCCTCCACGTGCCGCTCGACCTCGAACTCGTCGGTGCACACCACGGAGACGATCGCCTCGGCGACCCGCAGCCCGGCCACGACGCCCGCCTCGCGGGCGACGAAGTCCGCGGTGGCGACGGCGTCCTCCGGGATGGTCGCGACGGTCGTCACGTCCACGCCGTGGTCCAGGTCCTCCTGGATGGCCACGTTGGCGATGTCCTCGACCTCCACGGGGTCGAGGCCGGCGTCGGCCAGGAGCTGCGCGAGCGCGGGGTCGAGGCCGCACTCCAGGTATTCCTCGTCGCCGTCGGCACCGCAGCCGCAGCCGTCGCCGCAGCCGCCGCTGGGCACGAGGGGAAGGTCGTTGCTCACTTCAGTCACTGCTCCTGGGGACGCTGGGTCGGGGGGAAGTCTGCGGTGTCCGTGGTGCGCACGGCCAGGGTGCGGTCCGGATTCAGCCGTACGACGATGTGGCGGCGCCAGTGGGCGTCGTCGCGCTCGGGCAGGTCCTCGCGCCAGTGGCAGCCGCGGGTCTCCTCGCGCATCAGGGCGGCGGCGACCAGGACGCGGGCCACGCACATCAGGTTGGTGGCCTCCCAGGTGTCCACGCCCGGCTCGGCGGTCTTGCCGTTCTCGTCGAGCGCGTCGCGCGCCTCGGCGTGCAGCTGCTGGAGCTGCTCGGCGGCCTTGCGGAGGGACTCGGCGGAGCGCAGCACGCCCGCGCCGTTGGTCATGATCCGCTGGACGGCGAACCGGGTCTCCGGCGCGAGCAGCGGGTGCGCGGGGCGCTCCGGGTGGGACACCGGCTCCGGTACGCGCGCGTGCAGGGCCTCGGCGGTGCGGCCCGCCGCGATGTCCGCGGCGATGCGCTCGGCGTAGACCAGGCCCTCCAGCAGGGAGTTGGAGGCGAGCCGGTTGGCGCCGTGCACGCCGGTGCAGGCGACCTCGCCGCACGCGTACAGACCCGGGACCGTCGTACGGCCGTGGGAGTCGGTGCGGACGCCGCCGGAGGCGTAGTGGGCGGCCGGGGCGATCGGGATCGGCTCGTGGACGGGGTCGATGCCGTGGGCGCGGCAGGCGGCGAGGATCGTCGGGAAGCGCTGCTCCCACATCTCGGCGCCGAAGTGCCGGGCGTCGAGGAACATGTGCTCGGCGTCCTTCTCCTGCATGCGGCGCAGGATGCCCTTGGCGACGACGTCGCGGGGCGCCAGCTCGGCCAGTTCGTGCTGCCCGAGCATGAAGCGCACGCCGTCGGCGTCGACCAGGTGGGCGCCCTCGCCGCGGACCGCCTCGGAGACGAGCGGCTGCTGGCCCTCGGCCTCGGGGCCGAGGAAGAGCACCGTCGGGTGGAACTGGACGAACTCCAGGTCGGAGACCTCCGCGCCGGCGCGCAGGGCGAGCGCCACGCCGTCGCCGGTGGACACGGACGGGTTGGTCGTCGCGGAGAAGACCTGGCCCATGCCGCCGGTGGCGAGGACGACCGCGGGCGCGTGCACCGCGCCCACGCCGTCGTGCTGGCCCTCGCCCATCACGTGCAGGGTGACGCCGGCGGTGCGGCCGGCGGCGTCGGTGAGCAGGTCCAGCACGAGCGCGTTCTCGATGGTGCGCAGCCCGCGCGCGCGGACCGCCTCGACGAGCGCCCGGGAGACCTCCGCGCCGGTCGCGTCACCGCCCGCGTGCGCGATACGGCGCCGGTGGTGGCCGCCCTCGCGGCCGAGCGCGAGACCGCCCTCGGAGGACTCGTCGAAGTGGGCGCCGGTCGCGATCAGCCGCCGTACGGCGCCGGGGCCCTCGGTGACGAGGGTGCGCACGGCCTCGGTGTCGCACAGGCCCGCGCCCGCGACGAGCGTGTCGTCCAGGTGCTGCTCGGGGGTGTCGCCCTCGCCGAGGGCCGCGGCGATGCCGCCCTGCGCCCAGCGGGTGGAGCCGTCGTCGAGGCGGGCCTTGGTGACCACGACGGTGTTCAGGCCGGCCGCCTCGCAGCGCAGGGCCGCGGTCAGGCCGGCGACGCCGGAGCCGACGACCACCACGTCGGCGTCGATGGACCACCCGGGCGCGGGCGCGTGCAGTCGTATGCCTGTGCTGGTCACGAGGCGGCTCCGAAGGTGAGGGGAAGGTTGTCGATCAGCCGGGTCGTGCCGACCCGGGCGGCGACGGCGAGGACGGCCTCGCCGGTGAAGTCGGCCCCGATCTCGGTGAAGTCGGACGGGTCGACGAGGGCGAGGTAGTCCAGTTCGAGCGGCGGGTCCAGGCGGGCCGCCTCGTCGAGGACGGCCCGCGCGGCGGCGCGTACGGCCGCGGGGCCGCCCGGGGAGGCCTTGGCGACGGCGTGGGCGTCGGCGGCGGCGCGGGACTCCCCGATGGCGCTCAGGGCCTCGGCACGCGCGTGCGTGGCGGGCACCTCACGCGCGCGTGCGGCGAGCGCCTCCTGCGCCGCGTGCCGGTCGCGGCCGGCGAACAGGGCGCGGGACAGGGCGAGCGCGGTGCGCCGCTCCTGCGGGGACAGGTAGCGGTTGCGGCTGGACAGGGCCAGCCCGTCGGCCTCGCGCACGGTGGGCACGCCGACGATCTCGACGCCGAAGTTCAGGTCCCGCACCATGCGGCGGATCAGCGCCAGCTGCTGGGCGTCCTTCTGGCCGTAGAGCGCCACGTCGGGACGGGTGAGGTGGAGCAGCTTGGCGACGACGGTGAGCATGCCGTCGAAGTGGCCGGGGCGGGAGGCGCCCTCCAGCCGCTCGCCCATGGGGCCCGCGCTGATCCGGACCTGGGGTTCGCCGCCCGGGTAGACCTCGTCCACGGCGGGGGCGAAGACGACGTCGGCGCCGGCCTGCTCGGCGACCTTCAGGTCGGCGTCCAGGGTGCGCGGGTAGCGGTCCAGGTCCTCGCCCTTGCCGAACTGCAGGGGGTTGACGAAGACGGTGACGACGACCTCGCCGTCCGGGCCGGCGATCTCGCGCGCGGTGCGGACCAGGGTGGCGTGGCCCTCGTGCAGGGCGCCCATGGTCATCACGACGGCACGGCGGCCGGTACGCGCGCGTGCGTGGAGTTCGCCGGTGGTGCGCAGCAGGGTGGTGGTCATCGGGCATCCCCTTCGGTGCCGTCGCTGCCGTCGGTTGCAGAGGTGCCGCTTCCGGTCCCGTCGGCGAGGACGCCCAGCAGGTCCTCGGCGAGTTCCGGCTTCAGCAGTCCGTGGGCGAGTGCCCGGTCGGCGGTCGCGCGTGCCATCGCCAGGTATCCGGCGACGGTCTGCGGCGAGTGCCTGCGCAGCTGCTCGACATGGGCGGCGACCGTGCCCGCGTCGCCGCGCGCCACGGGGCCGGTCAGGGCGGCGTCGCCGGAGCGCAGGGCGTTGTCGAGGGCGGCGCCGAGGAGCGGGCCGAGCATCCGGTCGGGGGCCTCGACGCCGGCCTCGCGCAGCAGCTCCATCGACTGCGCGACCAGGGTGACCAGGTGGTTCGCGCCGAGGGCGAGCGCCGCGTGGTAGAGCGGGCGGCGCTCCTCGGCGATCCACTCGGGCTCGCCGCCCATCTCGATGACGAGGGCCTCCGCGGCCAGCCGCAGCTCCTCGGGCGCGGTGACGCCGAAGGAGCAGCCGGCCAGGCGCTGCACGTCGACGGGGGTGCCGGTGAAGGTCATCGCCGGGTGCAGCGCGAGCGGCAGCGCGCCCGCGCGCACGGCGGGGTCGAGGACGCGTGCGCCGTACCGCCCGGAGGTGTGCACGAGCAGTTGCCCGGGGCGTACGGCGCCGGTCTCGGCGAGGCCCGCGACCAGGCCGGGCAGCGCGTCGTCGGGGACGGTCAGCAGGACCAGATCCGCGCGCTGGAGCACCTCGGCGGGGGGCACGAGCGGCACGTCGGGCAGCATCTGCGCGGCGCGTCGCCGCGAGGCGTCCGAGACCCCCGAGACGGCGACCGGGCGGTGCCCGGCGAGCTGGAGGGACGCGGCGAGCGCGGGGCCCACACGTCCGGCGCCGACGACGCCGACGGTGAGCCGCGCGGGGCGGTCCCTGGGATCTGGCTGTTGGCTTGTACTCACGCGTCGGCGGCCTTCCGTTCCAGTCCGCTCGGGGTACCGGACGATTTCTCGTCATGTTAACGCTATCGGTCAGGGCGGCGTCCGGTTGTCCACAGGCTGTGGGCTTTCGCACGTCCGGGCGTACGGCCCGGGATCGGAAACCCGGGTGCCCGCGCCGCACGGCACACGGCATGATCCGCCGCATGAGCGACACCGAGGACCACGGCGGCGACCCCGCGGGGCGGACGGCGGACAAGACCTTGCAGGAGCGGCGGTGGGCCGCCTACCAGCAGGCGCGGCGCGCACTGACCCGCGGCGGCTTCCGCGGCACCGTCCGCGAGCGGCTGGAGCTGCTCCAGGAGGCGGCACCCCAGGTGTACGACCTGGACCAGCCGCCGGACATGTACGGCAACCGGATCGTCGAGACCCTGGAGGAGCGCGTCGCCGCGCTGCTGGGCACGGAGGCGGCCGCGTTCTTCCCGACCGGCACCATGGCGCAGCAGATCGCGCTGCGCTGCTGGGCGGGCCGCACCGGCAACCCGGTGGTCGCGCTGCACGCGCTGGCCCACCCGGAGGTGCACGAACGGGACGCGTTCAGCACGGTCAGCGGCCTGCGCCCGGTGCGCGTGACGAGCGAGCCGCGGCTGCCGACGGCCGAGGAGGTGCGGTCCTTCGAGGAGCCCTTCGGCGCGCTGATGCTGGAACTACCCCTCAGGGACGCCGGTTTCGTGCTGCCCTCCTGGGAGGAGCTCACCGAGGTGGTGGAGGCGGCGCGGGAGCGCGATGCGGTGGTGCACTTCGACGGCGCGCGCCTGTGGGGGACGACCACGCACTTCGGCCGCCCCCTGGACGAGATCGCGGGCCTGGCGGACAGCGTCTACGTGTCGTTCTACAAGTCCCTCGGCGGCTTCGGCGGCGCCGCGCTCGCCGGTCCGAGGACGCTGGTGGAGGAGGCGAAGGCCTGGCGGCACCGGTACGGCGGCATGGTCTTCCAGCAGTTCCCCACGGTGCTGTCGGCGCTGATCGGGCTGGAGCGCGAACTGCCCCGGCTGCCGGAGTACGTCGCCCACGCGCGCGTGGTGGCCGCCGCGCTGCGCGAGGGGTTCGCCGAGGCGGGCCCGGCGTGGGCGCGCGTGCACCCGCGGGTGCCGCACACCCACGAGTTCCAGGTGTGGCTGCCGTACGACGCCGACGTCCTGGAGGAGGCCGCGGTGCGCCAGGCCGAGGAGACCGGGACGCTGCTGTTCGCGGGCGCCTGGTCGCGGGGCGGGCCGGGGCTTTCCTTCACCGAGGTCGGCATCCGGGCCGCCGGCCTGGAGTGGACCGCCGCCGATGTCCGGGCGGCGGTCGCGGACTTCGTGGGGCGCCTGCCCGCCGACAGTCGCTGACCGGGACGGGCCCGCCTGTCGGTGACCGGAACGGGCCCGCCTGTCAGTTACCCGGCTACGGCCGCCTGTCAATGACCCGGCTACGGCCGCCCGTCAGTGACCGGGCTGGGGTCGCCAGTGCAGCCACCGGCGCAGGGTGTGCCGTAGCCGCCCGCGGGCCGGGCGGCCGGCCAGGACCGCCTCGAAGCGGCGCCGGTCGCGCAGTTCGCGCACGACCTGCCAGTCGTTCAGGCCGGGCGCGGGCGGGGCGGGCTCGCCCAGCCGCCGGGCGCGGTGGACGTCGAGGAGGTACTGCTGGGTGACGCTCATGACGGGTTGGCCTCTTCCGCAACGGGGTGGGTGGTTTCCGGAAGGCTCCGCGGCTGCCCCGGGGGCTCCAGGTTGCTCCTGGTCACCCGGCATGTCCCGTCGATTGACGGGCGGCGTCAAACGACGGGGGCGTTGTCGGTGGCGGGGTGCACCATGGGGGCATGAGCGTGCGCATCGACATCGCGGGCCTGCCGCCGGAGCGGATCTCCGTCGTGCCCTCGCCCCTCGCCGAGCTGGGCATGGCCCTGCACGCGCTCAGCGAGCCGGGCCACCATCCGCAGCTCCAGGGCTGGGTGACCGCGGTCTCCACCCGGCTGGAGCCGGACCTGGCCGACCGGCTGTGCGAGGCGGAGTTCCTGTGGCGGACGACGTTCTCGGACGTCTTCGCCCCGTTCGCCGGCCTCCCCGGCCGGCGCGCCCTGCCGGGTGCCACGCTCGCCGAGGAACTGGACCTGCTGGACAAGCTGACGGACGAGCAGTTCGTCAACGCCGCCCTGGAGTTCACCTGCCAGCTGCGGTACGACCTGCCGGAGCCCGGCCCGCTCGCCGACCCGGCGCTGCGGCAGCGCGCGCTGGAACTCGCCGCCGCGCGCGGCAGCGTCCAGGAGCGGTTCACGCGCCGGCTGCTCACCGATCCGCCGGCCGTGCGGGGCTGGCTGCGGCAGCTCCTGCGGGACTGCGAGGAGGCGTTCTTCGCGGACACCTGGGCGCGGATCCAGCCGCAGCTCGCCGCGGACGCCCGGCACAAGACCGAGCTGCTGCGCCGCAAGGGCCTCAAGGAGGCGCTGGCCGCCGTGTCAGGCGCGGTGACGCTGGACGAGGCGGCCGGTCTCATCACGGTCGACAAGATCATGGAGGGGCACACGGCCACCGGGGACGGCGGTCTCGTCCTCGTCCCGACCAGCCTCGGCCGGCCGCATCTGATGGTGCTGCACCGGTTCGGCTGGCAGCCGGCCCTCACCTATCCGGTCAGCGGCTCGCGCCCGCAGGCCCCGACCGTCGAGCAGCTCACGCGCCGCCTGGACGCGCTGGCGCATCCGGTGCGGATGCGGTTGTGCCGTCATCTGGCGCGCGCCCCGCACACCACCAGCGAGCTGGCCGACGCGCACGGCATGTCGGCCCCGGAGATATCCCGCCACCTCAGCGTGCTGAAGAAGGCCGGGCTGGTCACCACGCGCCGCCGGGGCCGCTATGCCCAGCACCAGCTGGACCTGTCGGCGGTGGCCCGCCTGGGCAGCGACTTCATCGAGGGCGTCCTGCGCTGAGCCGTCGAGGGTGTCCCCACGACGCAGTGCAGGCCCCGGTCGGCTGGTCCCCCGACGGCGCCACCCCGGACTCGTATGCCCTGGTTCAGTCGAACCGTATGTGCCGCAGCCCCACGCCCGCCTGCCGCAGCCGGGTGCGGAGGCGGCCCTCGGTGTTCGGGCGCAGGGTCAGGCCGGCCAGGACGGCGATCCGGTCGGCGGTCTTGGGGACGGTCGAGTGGTCGGTCCACAGGTGCTCGGCGAACTCCGGCTCGCGCAGCCGCTCCAGGCAGTGGTCGAGCTGCCGCACGGCCCAACTCTCCCGCCGGCCCGCGTTCTTCCCGGCCGCGGCCTTCAGGAGCCGTCCGAATCCCCGTTCCCGCAACCGCTCCAGTACGGTCTCGCGCTCGGCGAGCAGCGTGAAGTGCCGTACGTCATGACCGAGTTCGCGCAGCCGGCCGACCGTCTCGGCGAAGTACCCGGAGTCGGTGACGGTCATAGGGGCGATGACCACGCCGTCGTGGTGGGTGAGGGCGAGGTCGAGGACCTCCACCACGCCCTGCCGCCAGGAGGCCAGGTCCTGGAAGTCGCCGCGCAGGCCGGGCGGCAGCATGCGGCGCAGGCCGAAGCCGGCGTGCTCGGGGTCGCAGACGACGCTGCCGGGCAGCCGGCGCTGGATCTCGTGTGCGGTCTGTGTCTTGCCGCCCCCGAAAGGGCCGTTGATCCACAGGAGCATGCGCAGACCCTACCGACGGCCGCGCACCCCAGGGCAGCGCTCAGCCCAGTCCGCCGGCCCGGACCAGGCCGGTCTCGTAGGCGAGGACGACCACCTGGACCCGGTCGCGCAGGCCCAGCTTGGTCAGGATGCGGCCCACGTGGGTCTTGACCGTCGCCTCCGACAGCACCAGCCGCGCGGCGATCTCGCCGTTGGACAGGCCCTGGGCGACCAGGATCATCACCTCGCGCTCCCGCTCGGTCAGCCGCTCCAGCTCCTTGTGCTGCGGCTCCTTGCCGGTGCTCGGCAGCATCGGCGCGAACCGGTCCAGCAGGCGGCGCGTGGTGGACGGCGCGACGACGGCGTCCCCGCTGTGCACGGCGCGGATCGCGGCCAGCAGCTCACCGGGCGGCACGTCCTTGAGCATGAAGCCGGAGGCGCCCGCCTTCAGGCCGGAGAAGGCGTACTCGTCGAGGTCGAAGGTGGTCAGGATGAGCACCTTGGGGGCGTCCGGCTCGGAACAGATGCGGCGGGTGGTCTCCACCCCGTCCAGCTTCGGCATGCGCACGTCCATCAGCACGACGTCGACGGAGGTGGCGCGCAGCACCTGGAGGGCCTCGACGCCGTCGCCCGCCTCCGCGACGACCTCCATGTCCGGCTGGGCGGCGAGCACCATCCGGAACCCGGTGCGCAGCAGCACCTGGTCGTCGACGAGCATCACGCGGATCGTCATCGGGTCCTCTTCCGTGTCCGTGGCGGCGCTGTCCTTGTGGACGCCGTATGGGGCTAGCGCGGTTATTGCGGGGGCTTACAGGTGTCAGCCGGGGGCGTGCGGCGGCGTCAGTGCGCCGGTTTGAGCGGCAGCAGGGCGCTGATGCGGAATCCTCCACCGGGGCGCGGGCCCGCGTCCAGGGTGCCGCCGACCATACCGACCCGCTCGCGCATGCCGATCAGGCCGTGGCCCTGGCCGTCGAAGCCGCCCTCCTCGTACAGCTCGTGCGGGGCGCCCTTGCCGTCGTCCTCCACCAGCAGGCCGAGCCCGTCGTCGAAGTACACCAGCCGCACGCTCGCACCGGCGTTCGGGCCGCCGTGCTTGCGGGTGTTGGTGAGGGCCTCCTGCACGATGCGGTACGCCGTCAGCTCCACGCCGCTCGGCAGCGGGCGCGGGGTGCCCTCCACCTTGAAGTCGACGGGCAGACCGGAGCCGCGGCACTGCTCGACGAGGTCCTCGATCTGCTGCACATCGGGCTGCGGGACGTACTCGCCGGCCTCCTGGTGCTCGCCGGTGCGCAGGACGCCGAGCAGGCGGCGCATCTCCGCGAGGGCCTGGCGGCCGGTGGAGGAGATCGTCTCCAGCGCCTTCTTCGCCTGGTCGGGCGCGGCGTCCAGGACGTAGGCGGCGCCGTCGGCCTGCACCACCATCACCGACACGTTGTGCGCCACGACGTCGTGCAGCTCGCGCGCGATCCGGGCGCGCTCGGCGGCGACCGCGACCTTCGCCTGCGCCTCGCGCTCCTTCTCCAGCCGGGTCGCGCGCTCCTCCAGTTGCGCGTAGTAGGCGCGCCGGGTGCGGATGGAGTCGCCGAGCACCCAGGCGAGCGCGAACGGCACCGTCTGGAAGACCACTATCGCCACGTTGCCCAGCGCGCTGGTCTCGTGGTTGGGCCAGCGCAGCTGTGCCACCGTCGCCGCGCTCAGGCCCGTCGCCAGCGCCAGCCGGGACGCCCAGCGCTCGCCGGTCGCGGCGACCGTGTACACGATCACCAGCAGGGCGAAGTCCGCGATGCGCGTCTCCACGTCCAGCGCCACCTGGGCGGCGCCGAGCCCGACGGCCAGCAGCAGCATCTTCTCCGGCATCCGGCGGCGCAGCGCGATCATCGCGCAGAGCAGCAGCATGACGGGCAGCACGAGCGCCGGGGAGTCGGTGCCGTGCGCCTCCTGACCGGTCAGCTCCGCCATGAGCGAGAGCCCGAACAGGAAGACGGCCCAGAAGCCGTCGACCCAGGTCGGGTGTCTGCGGAGGAAGTCATAGAGGCGCTGCACGTAACCCAGAGTAGGGAAGCCGGATGCGTGCATGGGTCAACCGGAGGACCGATCCGGATCCGATGCGTGTACTCCGCAAGGTGGAGGAGCCGATCTTCTGTGCGCCTAGTCTGTCCCCGTGGTGCACGAGGCGACGGCGGACGAGTGGTGCGGCTGGCGGGCCGCGACCGAGGCGGCCCTGTACGGGCCGGAGGGCTTCTACCGGCGCCCGGAGGGCCCCGCCGGTCACTTCCGTACGTCGGTGCACGCGTCGGCGCTGTTCGCGCGGGCCGTGGCAGGGCTGCTGTGCCGCGTCGACGAGGCGCTGGGGCGTCCCGGTCGGCTGGACTTCGTCGACCTTGCGGCCGGGCGCGGCGAGCTGACCGCCGGTGTGCTGGAGGCCCTGCCCGCCGAGGTGGCGGCACGCACGCGCGCGTACGCCGTCGAGATCGCCGCCCGGCCCGGCGGCCTCGACCCGCGGATCATCTGGCGGGCCGAGCCGCCCCGGGGGATCACCGGCCTGCTCTTCGCCAACGAGTGGCTGGACAACGTGCCCCTCGACGTCGCCGAGACCGACGCCGCCGGTGTGCCCCGGCGGGTCCTGGTACGGCGGGACGGAACCGAACGCCTCGGGGATCCCGTGCCGGAGGCGGACGCCCGGTGGCTGCGGCGCTGGTGGCCGCTGACCGGCGAGGAGGGGCTGCGCGCGGAGATCGGGCTGCCCCGGGACGAGGCGTGGGCGTCCGCGGTCGGGTGCGTCGAGCGGGGGCTCGCGGTGGCCGTGGACTACGGCCACACGGCCGACGCCCGCCCGCCGTTCGGCACCCTGACAGGGTTCCGGGCGGGCCGAGAGACGGCACCCGTGCCCGACGGGACGTGCGACATCACGGCGCATGTGGCACTGGACGCGTGTGCGGCGCACGCGGAGGGCGTGCACGCCCTCCCCCGCGCGCGCCTCATGCGCCAGCGCGACGCCCTGCGCGCTCTCGGCCTCACCGGCGCGCGCCCCCCGCTCGCCCTCGCGTCCACGGACCCCGCGGGCTACGTGCGCGCCCTGGCGGGCGCCGGGGAGGCCGCCGAACTCACCGCCGAGGGCGGACTGGGCGACTTCGGGTGGCTGGTGCAGCCGGTGGGCACGGCGGACCCGCTGGCGGAGGCGTGACGGTGTGACGTGGCGCTATTTGTCGATGTCGCCGACCACGAAGAACATCGACCCCAGGATCGCCACCATGTCCGCCACCAGCGTCCCCGGCAGCAGCTCGGTCAGCGCCTGGATGTTGTTGTACGACGCCGAGCGCAGCTTCAGCCGGTACGGCGTCTTCTCGCCCTTGCTGACCAGGTAGTAGCCGTTGATGCCGAGCGGGTTCTCGGTCCACGCGTAGGTGTGGCCCTCGGGCGCCTTCAGGACCTTCGGCAGCCGCTGGTTGATCGGCCCGGGCGGCAGCTCGGCGAGCCGGTCGAGGCAGGCGTCGGCGAGGTCGAGGGCGTTGTGCGTCTGCTCCAGCAGGCACTCGAAGCGGGCGAGGCAGTCGCCCTCCTCGCGGGTGACCACCTTCAGGACGTCCTGCAGCTCGCCGTAGGCGAGGTAGGGCTCGTCGCGGCGCAGGTCGAAGTCGACGCCGGAGGCGCGCGCGAGGGGACCGCTCACGCCGTAGGCGTGCACGGCCTGCGGGGTGAGCACGCCCACGCCCCGCGTGCGCCCACGGAAGATCTCGTTGCCGAGCACCAGGTCGTCGAAGACGTCCATGCGCGAGCGCACGGCGGCGACGGCCTCACGCGCGCGTGCCGTCCAGCCGGCCGGCAGGTCCTCCTTGAGGCCGCCGACGCGGTTGAACATGTAGTGCATCCGCCCGCCGGAGACCTCCTCCATGACGTTCTGGAGGACCTCGCGCTCCCGGAAGGCGTAGAAGACGGGCGTGATGCCGCCCAGCTCCAGCGGGTACGAGCCGAGGAACATCAGGTGGTTGAGGACCCGGTTCAGCTCGGCCAGCAGGGTCCGCGTCCACACGGCGCGCCCGGGGACCTCCATGCCGAGCATCCGCTCGACGGCGAGGACGACGCCCAGCTCGTTGGAGAACGCCGACAGCCAGTCGTGGCGGTTGGCGAGGACGATGATCTGCCGGTAGTCGCGCGCCTCGAACAGTTTCTCCGCGCCCCGGTGCATATAGCCGATCACCGGCTCCGCGCGCGTGATGCGCTCGCCGTCCAGGACCAGCTTCAGCCGCAGCACGCCGTGCGTGGACGGGTGCTGGGGCCCGATGTTGAGCACCATGTCGGTGCTCTCCGCGGCGCCGCCGATACCGACCATGGTCTCCGTCGTAGGAGTCATGGACACAGTCTCTCCTACGTACGCTGGCGGTATGGAGACGGGGAGCCCGCGGGGCGTGGGACAGGGCGCGGCGGGAGCGGCGGGAGCGGTGGCGCGGGGCGCGGCGGACGGGCCGGAGTGGACCGGGCTGCCGCCGGGGCTGCTGCGGATGCGCCGGATGCTGCTGGTGGTGTGGCTGGGCCTGCTGGCGCTGGCCGCCGGGCTGCTGCCGGGCCTCCTCGTCGGCCCCGCGTGGGCGGCGTTCGCGCTGCTGCCGCTCGCCGCGGCGGCGTGGGGCTGGGTGCTGCTCGGCCGCAACTGGCGGTCCTGGCGGTACGCCGAGCGCGCCGACGACCTGCTGATCAGCCGGGGTGTGCTGTGGCGCGAGGAGACGGTCGTGCCGTACGGCCGGATGCAGCTCGTCGAGGTCACCTCGGGGCCGGTCGAGCGGCACTTCGGGCTGGCCAGCGTCCAGCTGCACACGGCCGCCGCCGCGACCGACGCGACCATCCCGGGCCTGGACCCGGCCGAGGCGGAACGGCTGCGCGACCGGCTCACCGAACTGGGCGAGGCCCGATCGGCGGGACTGTGACGACGCCGGGCGCGGACGACGGCGTATCCCGCCTTCCCGGTGCCGTCCCCGAGCGGCGGCTGCACCCGGTCACCCCCCTGCGGCGGGCATGGGCGCCGATCGCCGTGCTCGTGGGCTGGGCCGTGCACGACCCGGACCAGACGCAGCGCCAGCTGAGCCGGCTCACGACGACCACGCTGCTGGTCGCGCTCGCCGTGATCGTCCCGGCCGCCGCCCTGTACGGCTTCCTGACGTGGTGGTTCACCCACTTCTCGGTGACCGACACCGAGCTGCGCATCCGTACCGGCCTGCTGTTCCGCCGTACCGCGCACATCCGGCTTGAGCGGATCCAGGCCGTCGACGTCACCCAGCCGCTCCTCGCGCGCGTGGCGGGGGTGGCGAAGCTGCGGCTGGACGTCGTGGGTGCCGACAAGAAGGACGAACTGGCCTTTCTGGGGGAGCGCGAGGCGCGTGCGCTGCGCGCGGAACTCCTCGCGCGCGCCGCCGGTTTCGCGCCCGAGACGGCGCACGAGGTCGGTGAGGCCCCGGCGCGCGAACTGCTGCGCGTGCCCCCGCGTGTGCTGGCCGTCTCCCTCGTGCTGACGGGCGCCACCTGGGGCTCGCTGCTCGCCGCGCTCGTCGTGCCGCCCGTGCTGTGGCTGGCCACCGAGAGCGTGTGGACGGTCCTCGCGACCGCGCTGCCGCTGCTGGGCGCGGCGGGTGCGGCGAGCGTGGGCCGGTTCGTCGGCGAGTACGACTGGACGGTGGGCGAGTCGCCGGACGGGCTGCGCATCGACCACGGGCTGCTGGACCGCAGCCACGAGACGGTCCCGCCGGGCCGGGCGCAGACGGTGCGGATCGTCGAGCCGCTGCTGTGGCGGCGGCGCGGCTGGGTGCGCGTCGAGCTGGACGTGGCCGGGTCGGACAACTCGGTGCTGGTCCCGGTCGCCCCGCGGGAGGTCGCCGCGGCGGTCGTCGCGCGGGTGCTGCCCGGCGTGACCGTGCCGGAGACGGCGTCGCTGTCCCGGCCGCCCCGGCGTGCGGGCCGCTGCCTGCCGGTGTGGTGGCGCGGCTACGGCATCGCCGTCACCGGCGCGGTGTTCGCGGCGCGGCACGGGCTGCTGCGGCGCAGCCTGGCGCTCGTGCCGCACGCCAAGGTGCAGAGCGTACGGCTCACCCAGGGGCCCTGGCAGCGGCTGTGGCGCCTTGCCGACGTCCGGGTCGACACCGGGGCGGGCAGGACCGTCACGGCGCGTCTGCGGGACGCGGGAGAGGCGGCCGAGCTGCTGCACGGGCAGGCGGAACGGTCCCGGACGGGGCGCAGGGACGCGCGGCCGGACCGGTGGATGGCCTGACGGCCACGAGCGTGCGGGGTGGCCGGGAACGGCTGCGGCGGGGCGCCCCCCTCGGAGCACCCCGCCGCGATCGCTGTTCCGTACGCCCGTCAGGACACCGCGCTGCGCAGCCCCTGCACGTCGATCTGCTCGGTCTCGTCATGTGCCGTCAGGTCGATCACCTGGCCCACGCCGCGCGACTCCTCGTCGGCCGGCTTGAACGCGGCCTCGGCCTCCGCCTTGTGCAGGGCGAAGGCCTCCTCGCCGACCACGTCGGCCAGGTCCTCGTTCTGCACCGCCTCCAGCGCGGCACGCGTGGGTGCCTTCTTCGTGCCGAAGAAGTCGAACCCGCCCTCGGCCGCCGGACGCCGTGCGGGCGGGGCGGCCGGTACGACGGCCACCGCGGTCGGCACCGCGAAGTGCCCCGCGGCCGGCTGATGGGCGGCGGGACCGCCGGCGGGCGTCTGGGGGTCGGCGGCCGCGCGCGCGTGGGCGTCGACCGCCTCGGGCTTCCCCTGCGCGCCGTCCTCCTGCGTCTCGCCCTCCCGCGCGTTCCCGGCGGCAGTGCCGCCCTCGGGACGCTCCGCGGGCTTCGCGGGCTCCGTGCGCTCAGCGTCGTCCGGGTGCTCCGCGCGGGCCTCGGTGTCGAAGCGGGCGAGCGCCGCCTGCGCCCGCAGGAACAGCTTCGAGCCCTCCGGCGAGAACACCGCCGGCGTCCGCGTCTCCTCCGCCCGGTCCCCGGCGGTCTCGGAGGCCTCCTCGGGCGCCGCGCTCTCCACCTCCGGCGCCACCCGCGCCGGCGGCAGGGCCCGGGCCGTGCCGACCGGGGCCGCGGCCTCGATCTCCAGCAGCCGGCGGCCCTCCAGGGCGCTGGCCCGCTCGGTCTCGGCGGTGGCGTACCGGCGCAGCAGGGCCGCGTGCTCGTTGCGCAGGCCCGCCAGCTCGGCACGCTTGGCGCGCAGCCGCTGCTCCAGCTTGGCGCGCAGCTCGCGCGACTCCTCCAGGTCGGTCTCCAGCTCGGCGACGCGTTCCTCGTGCCGCCACTCGTCACTCGCACGCGCGCGCGCGAGGTCGGCCACCTGCTTGCCCGCCTGCGCGTCCCAGCGGCGCATGACGGCCGCGCCGACGACCGCCGTCGCCGCGGCGACCGCCGCCAGGGTGCGCAGCAGCGTCGTATCCGTGAACACCCAGGGGCCGAACGCGCAGACCAGTGACACGCCTGCGATCGCCGAAGGTGGCATCAGCCTGTGCAAGGGCGGGGAATGGCGGTGACGTCCACGTGGCATGGCCAGAAACTTACCGCGCGTAGGCGAATCGTGGAGCCCGGCCCCGTAAAAAGACAGCCAACGCAGAAGGCCTCACAGGACGTCAGGAACAAGGGCGCCGTGCCCTCACGACAGACGTCCGCTCATCCACTGGAGCGCCGGCGGGATCTCGCGCCGCCAGGTGTTGAAGTTGTGGCCGCCCGAGTCGAGGATGATCGACGACACGCGCGTGTGGTCGGTCGCCTTCACCTGCTGGATGAACCGCAGCGTCTCCTTGTAGTTCGGCTCGCCCTGCTTGCTGGAGGTGACGAGCAGTGAGGTGTCCGGCGCCGGCTCGTGCTTGAGGTACCAGAACAGGTCCGCGCGGTTGCGGCGCAGCTTGTCGCCGTGGAAGAGGTCACCGGTGGTGGGGTCGATCGGCGCCTTGTAGTACGCCGACAGACCGACGCCCGCCGCGTACACCTTGGGGTGGTGCATGGCGATCTTCAGCGCGCAGTAACCGCCGGTGGAGTCGCCGATTATGCCCCAGCTGCCCGCTTTGGTACCGACCCGGTAGTGGCCGGAGATCGCCTCCGGGAGGTCCTTGGCGAAGAACGACTCCGTCTGCGGCCCGCCGGGGATGTCCACGCACTCCGTGTCGCGCGGCGGCGCCACCGTCGGACGCATCATCACCAGGATCATCGGCTGCATCCGCCCGTCGCTCGCCAGCTCGCGCGCCGTGCTCGGGTAGTTCAGCTTGTCCACGAGCGCCCCCGCGGTGCCCGGGTAGCCGGTGAGGACGACCGCCGCCGGGAAGGTCCGGGTGCGGTACTGCGCCTGGAAGTACTCCGGCGGCAGATACACGAACGCGGGCGTGGCGATGTGCGTCGTACGGCCCACGATCGCGATCTTCTGCACCTGCCCGCCGATCTCCGGCCGCTTGCTGCCGGAGGGCACGCGCCGCGTCTCGACCACGCGCAGCGGGCCGTCCTGGCCGCGCCCCTGCGTGTGGTCCACGACGACGCCCTGCCCGGTCTCCTGCCCGAACAGGTCCGCCCAGCTGGCGTAGAAGCCGAAGGCCTGGTTGGCGGCGAGCCCCACGCACGCGAACAGCGCCACCTGCGTGGCGAGCAGCAGGCCGACCCGCCCGCCGACCGCACGCCAGTTGCGCCGCGCGAGGCGTGGCCACAGCCACACCGTTCCGAAGAACAGCAGTACGGCGAAGAAGATCGCCAGCACCAGCACCGTATTGCTCATGAGACCCATGGGGTTCCTGCCTGCGCTTTCCGTCCCGACCCGGCCGCCTCCCGCTCCTTCGCGAGGGCTTGCCCCGGACTTTCCCCGGCCTTTGAACCGGCTTTGACGGGGAGAGTGAACCTCTCCCCCCGAGACACCGTCCTAGAGGGCGCAATGTCGCCGGATGCCCGGAAGGGCACCGGATCCAAGGTCTCTCGCAGAACTAACGGGATGCGATGTCTGTCAGGGAAGATGGGGAAATGTCGGGCGGGGTTCCGAACCGATCAAGCCGCGTGCGTCACCTTTTCCGGGGCCCGCGCCCGGAGGCCGTTCCCGTCCTCGTCGGCAGAGCCTGCGCACTCGTAGGCCTGCTGAACGTGGGCGCGGGCGTCTTCCCGCGCTTCCGGCACAGCCGTATGCACGCCATGGCGGAGGTGCTGCCGGGCTCCTTCGGGCCGTTCGCCGCGGCGCTGTCGCTGAGCGCGGGCGTACTGCTGCTTCTGCTCGCCCACGGCCTCAAGCGCGGCAAGCGCCGCGCCTGGCGGGCCGCCGTGGCACTGCTGCCCGCGGGTGCGGTGGCACAGTTCACGTATCGTCACTCGTTCCTCGGGGTGGTGATCTCCCTCGCGCTGCTCGCGCCCCTGATCATCCACCGCGACCAGTTCTCCGCCCTGCCCGACCCGCGCAGCCGGTGGCGCGCGCTCGCCAACTTCGTGCTGATGAGCGCCGGCTCCCTCGCGCTCGGGCTGGTGATCGTCAGCGTCCACCCGCACCGCATGGTCGGCAACCCGAGCCTGGCCGACCGCATCACCCATGTGATCTACGGCCTGTTCGGCTTCGAGGGCCCCGTCGACTACCAGGGCAACACCTCCTGGACCGTCGCCTTCTCCCTCGGCGCGCTCGGCCTGCTCACCGCCGTCACCACCATCTACCTCGCCTTCCGGCCCGAGCACCCCGCCGCCCGCCTCACCGAGGAGGACGAGCAGCGGCTGCGCGCCCTGCTGGACAAGCACGGCCGCCGCGACTCCCTCGGCCACTTCGCGCTCCGCCGCGACAAGGCCGTCGTCTTCTCCCCCAGCGGCAAGGCCGCGGTGACCTACCGCGTCGTCTCCGGCGTGATGCTCGCCAGCGGCGACCCCATCGGCGACGTCGAGGCCTGGCCCGGCGCCATCGAACGCTTCATGGACGAGGCCCGCGCCCACTCCTGGACGCCCGCCGTGATGGGCTGCTCGGAGACCGGCGGCGAGGTGTGGACCCGGGAGACCGGCCTCGACGCCCTCGAACTGGGCGACGAGGCGGTGGTGGACGTCGCGGATTTCTCGCTCGCCGGCCGCGCGATGCGCAACGTGCGCCAGATGGTCAAGCGCATCGAGCGCGCCGGTTACGAAACCCGGGTACGGCGCATCCGTGACCTCGGCGACGCCGAGCTGGAGCGGATCCGGCGGGCCGCCGAGGACTGGCGCGGCACCGACACCGAACGCGGGTTCTCCATGGCGCTGGGCCGCATCGGCGACCCCGCCGACGGCGACTGCCTCATCGCCACCGCCCACAAGGCCGACGAGCAGCCCGGCCCCTACGGCGACCTGAAGGCCATCCTGCACTTCGTGCCCTGGGGCCCCGACGGGGTCTCGCTCGACCTGATGCGCCGCGACCGCGCCGCCGACCCCGGCATGAACGAACTGCTGATCGTCGCCGCCCTCCAGGCCGCACCGAAATTCGCCATCACGCGCGTGTCGCTGAACTTCGCCATGTTCCGCTCGGCACTGGCCCGCGGCGAGAAGATCGGCGCCGGCCCGGTGCTGCGCGCCTGGCGCGGACTGCTCGTGTTCCTCTCGCGCTGGTTCCAGATCGAGTCCCTGTACAAGTTCAACGCCAAGTTCCAGCCCCGCTGGGAACCGCGCTTCGTGGTCTACCGGGCCTCCGCCGACCTGCCCCGCATCGGCTTCGCCGCCATGCAGGCGGAGGGCTTCGTCAACCTCGCCCTGCCGCTGCCGCGCTTCCTGCGCCGCCGCACGCCCAGCGCCCGCCCCTGCGCCCACGCGGTCTCCGAGCGCGACATGCGGGCCGCCTGACCGGCCCCCGGGGCGGCCCGCCCCCACAGCGGGCCGCCCCCGGCCGTACGGCGTTACGGCCACGGCCGGGGGCCTACGCTGAACGTATGAGCATCCACAGCGGACGCGGGAGCGTCACGGGCCTTCCGGAATGGGACCGCTGCGCCGTCATGGGCGTCGTGAACGTCACCCCGGACTCCTTCTCCGACGGCGGCCGCTGGTTCGACACGACGGCCGCCGTCAAGCACGGCCTCGACCTGGTCGCCGAGGGCGCCGACCTGGTCGACGTCGGCGGCGAGTCCACCCGGCCGGGCGCCACCCGCGTGGACGAGGCCGAGGAGCTGCGCCGGGTGATCCCCGTCGTCCGCGGCCTCGCCTCCGAGGGCGTCGTCGTCTCCGTCGACACGATGCGCGCCTCCGTCGCCGAGCGGTCCCTCGCGGCCGGCGCCGCCCTCGTCAACGACGTCAGCGGCGGCCTCGCCGACGCCCGGATGGTCCCCGCCGTCGCCGACGCCGGCGCCCCCTTCGTCGTCATGCACTGGCGCGGCTTCCTGGAAGGCGGCAACGTCGCGGGCGTCTACGACGACGTCGTCCGCGAAGTCGTCGACGAACTCCACGCGCGCGTGGAGGCCGTCCTCGCCGGCGGCATCGCCCCCGACCGCATCGTCGTCGACCCCGGCCTCGGCTTCTCCAAGAACGCCGAGCACGACCTCTCCCTCCTCGCCCACCTCGACCGGCTGCTCGGCCTCGGCCATCCGGTGCTCGTCGCCGCCTCCCGCAAGCGGTTCCTCGGGCGCGTCCTCGCGGGCCCGGACGGCGCCCCACCGCCCGCGCGGGAGCGCGACGCGGCCACCGCCGCCGTCTCCGCGCTCGCCGCGCACGCCGGCGCGTGGGCCGTACGCGTACACGAGGTACGCGCCACCGCGGACGCCGTACGCGTCGCGCACGCCGTGGAAGAGGCGCGCGCCACGGGCCACGCGCTGGGCGCGGCCTCCGCGCGCGGCGCCGAGGGAGCCCGGTGAGCGCCCCCCACACCGACGTCGAACAGGTCGAGGCCGCCAACACCGCCTTCTACGAGGCACTGGAGCGGGGCGACTTCGAAGCGGTGTCCGGGCTCTGGCTCACCCCGGCCGACCTGGGCGTCGACGAGGAGTACCACGATCCGGCCGACAGCGGCGTGGTCTCCTGCGTGCACCCCGGCTGGCCGGTGCTCACCGGACGCGGCGAGGTCCTGCGGTCGTACGCGCTGATCATGGCGAACACCGACTACATCCAGTTCTTCCTCACCGACGTGCACGTCTCCGTCACCGGCGACACCGCCCTCGTGACCTGCACCGAGAACATCCTCAGCGGCGGCCCGCCCTCCGACGGCGAGGAGCTGGGCCCCCTCGTCGGCCAGCTCGTCGTCGCCACCAACGTGTTCCGCCGCACACCCGACGGCTGGAAACTCTGGTCCCACCACGCCTCCCCCGTTCTGGCCGAAAACGACGAGGACGAAAGCGACGAGTCACCCTCCTGAGTGGGTAGACGATCTACAGGTACCGCCCACAGGGACCAAACGGGACCGGGAAGTGGTTGGAATCACGGGCCCTGGGGTATGGGCGGCTACCAACCCGTGAGCAGCCGGGTTTCCCAGGGGAAACACGCGATGAACCCTGCCGGACCCGGCCCGGCGCCCCGCCCCCGTGGCCCGGCGCTGTCAGTGCCCGCAGGTAGATTCGACTGAGGCCGGAGTGCCGCCCGCACTCGGCACGCACCGGCCGCTACCGACGATTGCAGGAGTGATTCGCGTGGATCGTGTCGCGCTGCGCGGCCTGAAGGCCCGCGGGCACCACGGTGTGTTCCCCAAGGAGCGCGAGGAGGGCCAGACCTTCATCGTGGACCTCGTCCTGGGCCTGGACACCCGCCCGGCCGCGGCCGACGACGACCTGGCGAAGACCGTGCACTACGGCATCGTGGCCGAGGAGGTCGTGGCGGTCGTCGAGGGCGAACCCGTCAACCTCATCGAGACCCTCGCCGAGCGCATCGCCCAGGCCTGTCTGAAGCACGAAGGGGTCGAGGAGGTCGAGGTCCGCGTCCACAAACCGGACGCGCCGATCACGGTCCCCTTCGACGACGTGACCGTCACCATCACCCGGAGCCGTGTATGACCGCGTTCACGCAAGGTCCCATCGACCCGACCGTCCAGCCGGTACCCGCCTCCGTCGTCGAGAGGGTCGACGCCGCCGACACCACCCTGCAGAACCCGCAGCGGGCCGTGATCGCGCTCGGCTCCAACCTCGGCAACCGGCTGGAGAACCTCCAGGGCGCCGTCGACGCCCTTGAGGACACCCCCGGCGTGCGCGTCAAGGCGGTCTCCCCGGTGTACGAGACGGAGCCGTGGGGCGTGGAGCCCGGCAGCCAGCCCTCCTACTTCAACGCGGTCGTCGTCCTCAAGACGACCCTGCCCCCGTCCTCCCTGCTGGAGCGGGCACACGCCGTGGAGGAGGCCTTCCACCGCGTCCGCGACGAGCGCTGGGGCCCGCGCACCCTCGACGTCGACATCGTGGCGTACGCCTCCGTCGTCTCCGACGACCCGCGGCTCACCCTGCCCCACCCGCGCGCCCACGAACGCGCCTTCGTGCTGGCCCCCTGGCACGACGTGGACCCCGAGGCCCAGCTGCCCGGCCGCGGCCCCGTCGCCGACCTGCTCGGCGCCGTCGGCCGCGAGGGCGTGGCGCCCCGCGCCGACCTGGAACTCCGGCTGCCCGAGTAGTCGTTAAGGTCAAGACGACCCACCACGTCCGGGGAGCTGAAGGAACACCGTGAAAGAGCTGCGCATCAGGGTGCTGGTCGGCGTGTTCGTCGTCGCCGGAGTGCTCTCCTGGGCGGGCGCCCGCCTGTGGAACGCGGTGGGGACACTCCCCCGCGTCCCGCTGGCCGCCCCGATCGTCCTCGCCCTGATCGCCGTCGTGCTGCTCGCCACGGCCGTCTCCCTGCGCGCCCGCCTGAAGGCCCAGCGCGAGCGCCGCCCCGAGGCCAAGGGTGTCGACCCCCTGATGGCGGCCCGCGCGGTCGTCTTCGGCCAGGCCAGCGCCCTGGTCGCGGCCCTCGTCGCCGGCATGTACGGCGGCACGGGCGTCTTCCTGCTGGAGTTCCTCGACATCCCCACCCGCCGCGACCAGGCCATCTACGCCGGCTTCTCGGTCCTGGCAGGCATCGCGGTGATAGCGGCGGCACTCTTCCTGGAACGCGTCTGCAAGCTCCCCGAGGACGACGACGACCACAACAAGGGGGCGGCCTCCGCGGCGTGACCTCACCAGGGCTGACGGGCGAGGTGGCCGTGCACCAGGAAGTCCGGGTACGGCTCCAGGCGGTAGCTGTACAGCGTGAACGGCTTGGTTCCCGCGGCTCTGCGCGGCCGTACTTCCCGCACCTCGGTCCAGGACGACTCGATGAGTTCCAGAGGGTGCCGGTCGGGCCGGAACGTGCCACGTGACGGCCAGTTGTCGACCACGACCAGGTGGGATGCCAGTCCGGCGGTACGGGGCGTGAACCTGGCACCGATCACACCGGCCAGCTCGGCCAGGAACGGCACGTTGGCACTGACGAGCACCCGGCCGGACCACCGTTTCGACCGGAATCCGTCACCGTCCGTGTAGCCGTCCAGGAAGCCCTCGAAGGTGTCCCGGTCGTGCAGGACGACACGGGGGAACCGCTGCCGCTGATGGTGGGCGTCGCCACCGGTGTACTGCCGCATCAGATCGGCCAGATACGACGACACCACACGGACGCGGAATCCCGGCGCCTCCCGCTGCAGATACCCGGAGGGGCGAACAACGGCCTGCACCCGGGCCGCAAGGCCGGTGGCGCCGAGCAGGGACTTCGCATACCGCTCGGCGAACGCCCGGTCGTTGACCACCAGCGAGACGTAGTTCTTGCCCACGGTCCCGTCGGAGCATGTGGCCCCCACGAGGTACCCGAGGTCATAGCCCGGTCTCACGGTCAGTCGCTCGCGGCACAGCTTCCGGGCGGGCGTCCAGGCCAGGACCGTGCCTGCGGCGTCGTGCGCGTGGACCCAACCGTCCGGGCTGCCCAGCAGCTGCTCGGGAGCGACCGTGAACGTCGCGTGGTCGGTCACCACATCCACAAGGTGACGGGCTTCGGCGGCCGCCACCTCCGCAACCGTGGTCTGGACGGTGCGTGATCCGTCCATGGTCCAGACGCGGCAGCCCACCGACACGTCCCGCGCGCGCAGACGCCCGCCCACGACGTTCACGGTCTGTTTGCTCGGTAACCCGCACCACATCGCGCGATCCCCCTCGACCAGCGAATGATCCACCGATCGAGGACGGTATCGGGCGCCACTGACAATCAGGTCACTTGGCGAGTATCAGGCTCATCGCCTCGGCACGGGTCGTGGAGTCCCGGAGCTGGCCACGCACCGCCGACGTCGTGGTCTTGGCGCCAGGCTTGCGGATGCCGCGCACGGACATGCACATGTGCTCCGCCTCGATGACGACGATCGCCCCGCGCGCCTCCAGAATGCGCATCAGCGAGTCTGCGACCTGCGTGGTGAGACGTTCCTGCACCTGCGGACGACGGGCGAACACCTCGACAAGACGGGCCAGCTTCGACAGGCCGGTGATCTTGCCGGTCTCCGCGGGGATGTATCCGACGTGCGCGACACCGTGGAAGGGCAGGAGATGGTGCTCGCACAGACTGACGATCTCGATGTCCTTGACCAGGACCATCTCGTCGTGGCCGAGGTCGAACGTCGTCGTCAGAACTTCTTCCGGCTGCTGCCTCAGCCCGGCCAGGAGCTCCTTGTACGCCCGCGCCACCCGCGCCGGCGTCTCGCGGAGGCCTTCGCGGTCCGGGTCCTCGCCGACCGCGATCAGCAGTTCGCGTACGGCGTTCTCGGCGCGCTTCTCGTCGAACTCGCCGATGGGGCCTTCGCCGTCCAGCGTCACGGGGTCGGTCATCTGGTGCCTCGTTCCTGTGCCTTTCGCGCGTAGGGGTCACGCGCCCTCACTGCGGACATACGACGATGCCGCGCCCCCCAGGCTAGAACCAGGGGGGCGCGGCATCCATTCCGGGCCCGGTGTGACCGGGGCGGCGTCAGGTGTCCGTGCGGTCCTCGGTGGCCGGCTCGGCCGGGGCCGACTCCGTCGCCGTGGACTTGGCGGTGCTGATCGCCGCGGTCGCGCCGTTGGCGCCGTTCGTCAGGGCGAGCTCCTTGGGGGAGAGCACCGGCGGACGGGTGGACGGGGTGCGCCGCGAGGAGCCGGTCCACGCGGGCCGCGGCGGGCGCTTGACGATCGGGGCGAAGATCTCGGCGATCTCCTCCTTGCCCAGGGTCTCCTTCTCCAGGAGGGCCAGGACGAGGTTGTCGAGGACGTCGCGGTTCTCGACCAGGATCTCCCAGGCCTCGTTGTGCGCGTTCTCGATCAGCTTCTTGACCTCCTCGTCCACCAGCGCGGCGACCTCCTCGGAGTAGTCGCGCTGGTGAGCCATCTCACGGCCGAGGAAGGGCTCGCTGTTGTCGCCGCCGAACTTGATGGCGCCGAGGCGCTCGGTCATGCCGTACTGGGTGACCATCGCGCGGGCCACGTTGGTGGCCTTCTCGATGTCGTTGGCGGCGCCGGTGGTCGGGTCGTGGAAGACCAGTTCCTCCGCCGCACGGCCGCCCAGCATGTAGGCGAGCTGGTCGAGCATCTCGTTGCGGGTGGTGGAGTACTTGTCCTCGTCGGGCAGGACCATCGTGTAGCCGAGGGCCCGGCCGCGGGACAGGATGGTGATCTTGTGCACCGGGTCGGAGTTCGGGGAGGCCGCCGCGACCAGGGCGTGACCGCCCTCGTGGTACGCGGTGATCTTCTTTTCCTTGTCCGACATGATCCGGGTCCGCTTCTGCGGTCCGGCCACGACGCGGTCGATCGCCTCGTCCAGCATCTTGTTGTCGATCAGCTTCTGGTTGCTGCGGGCCGTCAGCAGGGCGGCCTCGTTCAGCACGTTCGCCAGATCGGCACCGGTCATGCCGGGGGTGCGGCGCGCGACGGCGTTGAGGTCGACGTCGGGCGCGACCGGCTTGCCCTTCTGGTGGACCTTGAGGATCTCCAGGCGGCCCTGGAGGTCCGGCGGGTCGACCGCGATCTGCCGGTCGAAGCGGCCCGGGCGCAGCAGCGCCGGGTCGAGGATGTCGGGCCGGTTGGTCGCGGCGATGAGGATCACGCCGCCCTTGACGTCGAAGCCGTCCATCTCGACGAGCAGCTGGTTCAGGGTCTGCTCGCGCTCGTCGTGACCGCCGCCGAGGCCGGCGCCGCGGTGGCGGCCGACCGCGTCGATCTCGTCGACGAAGACGATCGCCGGGGCGTTCGCCTTGGCCTGCTCGAAGAGGTCACGCACCCGGGAGGCACCGACGCCGACGAACATCTCGACGAAGTCGGAGCCGGAGATCGAGTAGAAGGGGACGCCCGCCTCGCCGGCGACGGCGCGCGCGAGCAGGGTCTTGCCGGTACCGGGGCGGCCGTAGAGCAGCACGCCCTTGGGGATCTTGGCGCCGACGGCCTGGAACTTCGCCGGTTCCTGGAGGAACTCCTTGATCTCCTGGAGTTCCTCGACGGCCTCGTCGCAGCCCGCGACGTCCGAGAAGGTCGTCTTGGGGGTGTCCTTGGTGATGAGCTTGGCCTTCGACTTGCCGAAGTTCATCACCCGGGAGCCGCCGCCCTGCATCTGATTCATCAGGAACAGGAACACGACGACGATGAGGACGAAGGGGAGCAGGGAGAGCAGGATCCCGACGAACGGGTTCTGCTTGGACGGCGAGACCGTGTAGCCGTCCGGGATCTGCTTCTGCTCGAACTTGTTCTGCAGCGTGCTGGCGACGGACACGCCCTGGTCGCCGATGTAGCTCGCCTGGATCTTCGAGCTGCCCTTGACCTTGTAGCCGTCCTTGAGGGTGACCTTGATGGTCTGCTCGTCGCCGGTGGTGAGCTTGGCCGACTCGACCTTGTTCTGGTTGATCGCCTGGACAACCTGACCCGTGTCCACCGTCTTGTAGCCGCCGGACGAGCCGACGACCTGCATCAACACGACCACGGCAAGGACGGCCAGCACGATCCA
Organism: Streptomyces griseosporeus; assembly: GCF_014656055.1. Classification (GTDB taxonomy): domain Bacteria; phylum Actinomycetota; class Actinomycetes; order Streptomycetales; family Streptomycetaceae; genus Streptomyces; species Streptomyces griseosporeus. The sequence goes on along the minus strand of NZ_BNBR01000005.1, from coordinate 695,122 downwards.
CATGACCGGCCCACGGAAGTATCGCTTCACGTCCATCCACACGGAGCGGTGCCGCCCCGTCCCTCCTGCCATAGTGAGTTTGATAAGACAGTTCTTCTGACGGTACCCCAGCATTGTGGCCCGAAGCCGCACGGTAGGGCTGGCATTCCCGTCTGCATGCTCCAACGGTGCACGGGCGGCCGGGGTTCCCGACCGCCGCACACCGGCCTACATCACGGTGTCAGCCGCCGTAGACGTGGGGCGCGAGCGTACCGACGAACGGGAGGTTGCGGTACTTCTCGGCGTAGTCCAGGCCGTAGCCGACGACGAACTCGTTCGGGATGTCGAAGCCGACCCATTCGACGTCGATGGCGACCTTGGCGGCGTCCGGCTTGCGCAGCAGCGTGCACACCTTCAGCGAGGCGGGCTCGCGCGAGCCGAGGTTGTTGATCAGCCAGGACAGGGTCAGGCCGGAGTCGATGATGTCCTCGACGATCAGGACGTGCTTGCCCTTGATGTCGGTGTCGAGGTCCTTGAGGATCCGCACGACGCCGGAGGACTGGGTGCCCGCGCCGTAGGAGGACACGGCCATCCAGTCCATGGTGACGGCGGTGGACAGCGCCCGGGCGAGGTCGGCCATGACCATCACCGCGCCCTTGAGGACGCCGACGATGAGCAGGTCCTTGCCCGCGTACTCCGCGTCGATCTTCGCGGCCAGCTCGGCCAGCTTCGCGTCGATCTCTTCCTTGGTGATGAGTACCTGCTTGAGGTCGGCACCCATGTCTTTCGCGTCCACCCGCATCACTTTCGGTCGGTCGTCCCACCGGCCTGCCCGGACCTCCGGTGCCCGTAGTGGGCGGCCGGTGGGAGCTCCGGATTCAGCCTTGCCGAATCACCAGTCTGCCACCCTGCCGCTGGGCGACGACTTTGCCGGGCAGATTGATGGCCTTCTGGCCGCGCCAGCCGGTGATCAGCCGGTCGACCTCTTCGATGTGCCGGGCGAAGAGGGAGCCGGCCGGGGCGCCGGCCTCGATGGCGGCGCGGCGCAGGATCCGGCGCCGTACGGCGGGCGGCAGGGCGTAGAGCTTGGCGCACTCGAGCAGGCCGGCGGCGTCGCGGACGGTGGCCTCGGCCTGGCCGGCCCAGGCGTCGAGGGCGTCGGCGTCGTCGCGGGAGAGCTGGGCCGTGCGGGCGAGGGCCTCGACGACGCCCTTGCCGAGGCATTTCTCCAGGGCGGGCAGGCCTTCGTGGCGCAGCCGGGAGCGGGTGTAGGCGGGGTCGCTGTTGTGCGGGTCGTCCCAGACGGGCAGGGACTGGACCATGCAGGCCTTGCGGGCGGTCTGCCGGTCGAGTTCGAGGAAGGGGCGCCGGTAACGGCCGCCGGCCCCCGAGACCGCGGCCATTCCGGACAGGGAGCGCGTGCCGGAACCTCGCGCGAGGCCGAGGAGGACGGTCTCGGCCTGGTCGTCGCGGGTGTGTCCGAGCAGGATCGCGGTGGCGCCGAGGCGTTCGGCGGCGGCGTCGAGGGCGGCGTAGCGGGCGTCCCGGGCGGCGGCCTCGGGGCCGCCGTCGCGGCCGACGGTGACGGCGGCGGACTCGACGGGGTCGAGGCCGAGTTCGCGCAGGCGCAGGACGACTTCCGCAGCGCGGGTGTCGGAGCCGGGCTGGAGTCCGTGGTCGACGGTGACGCCGCCGGCCCGGATGCCGAGCCGGGGGGCTTCGAAGGCGAGGGCGGAGGCGAGCGCCATGGAGTCGGCGCCGCCGGAGCAGGCCACGAGGACGAGCGGCGGCTGCGGGGGCGTGTGCGGCGCTGTGCGGGGCGGCTCGGGGGAGGTCTGGGCGCTGCCGGGGGCGCTGCCCCGGTCCCGGTGGCGCTCGGTGCTGTGTTCGGTGAGGAGGTCGTGGAGGACGCGGCGGACCGCCAGGCGTATCGCCGCGACCGCAGGATGGGGACCCATGTCCGGTTCCCTTCATGAAGTTTTCGGGGGGTGAGCCCGTGTCGGTCACTCAGAGTGTGTAGATGGTGACAGAAACGGGCGGTTCCCTGAGCATTGCACGCCTGTCCACGGCTCACGGTCCCTCGGACGGGTGATTGGAGGGGCGTTCGCCTGCCGTCGGCCGAATGTGTTTCACGACCGTGGCCCGGCGGTTCACGCCTCCGGCTTGCGGTGCACCCGTGCGACCCAGTCCGCCGGTTTGGCGATCTCCGCCTTGGTGGGGAGGGTGTTGGGCGAGGTCCACACGCGGTTGAAGCCGTCCATGCCGACCTCGTCGACGACGGCCCGCACGAAGCGTTCGCCGTCGCGGTACTGCCTCAGTTTGGCGTCCAGGCCGAGCAGCTTGCGCAGGGCGAGGTCGAGTCGGGAGGCACCCTTGGCGCGGCGCTGCTGGAACTTCTCGCGGATCTCGGCGACGGTCGGTACGACCTCGGGGCCGACGCCGTCCATGACGAAGTCGGCGTGGCCCTCCAGGAGGGACATCACGGCGGTGAGGCGGCCGAGGATCTCGCGCTGGGCGGGCGTCTGCACCAGCTCGACCAGGGAGCGGCCGCCGTCGTCCTCCTCGCCCTCGGGACGGCCGCCGGCCAGCGACTGGGCGGCCTCGCGGATGCGTTCCAGCACGGTCATCGGGTCGACGTCGGTCTCCGCGAGGAATGACTGGATCTCGCCCTCGAGGTGGTCGCGGAGCCAGGGCACCGCGGAGAACTGGGTGCGGTGGGTCTCCTCGTGCAGGCACACCCACAGGCGGAAGTCGTGGGGCTGTACGTCGAGTTCGCGCTCGACGTGCACGATGTTGGGGGCGACGAGCAGCAGCCGGCCGCCGCCGTTCTCGCCGGCGGGCAGGTCGCGGGTGTCGGGGGCGAACGTCTCGTACTGGCCGAGGACGCGGGAGGCCAGGAACGACAGCAGCATGCCGAGTTCGACGCCGGTCACCTTGCCGCCGACGGCGCCGAGCATCGCGCCGCCGGGGCTGTTGCCGCGGCGCTCCTGCATCTTCTCCAGGAGGGGCTTGAGGAGTTCCCGGAAGCCGGCGACGTTCGCCCGCACCCAGCCGGGGCGGTCGACGACGAGGACCGGGGTGTCGTGTTCGATGTCGGTGCCCATACGAGTGAAGCCCCGGACGTGCTCCTCCGAGGCTTTCGCGTGCCGGCGCAGTTCCGCGACGACGGCCCGGGCCTCGTCGCGGCTCACCTCGGGGCCCGGCCGCACGAGCCGGGTCGCGGTCGCCACCGCGAGATTCCAGTCGACCATCTCGGCTCCACCGATGCTCGTCATGCGTCAACCGTACGTGAGCACCGGCCTCGGGGGCAGGGCTGCGGGGGCGTGGGGGTGGCTCAGCTGTTCGGTGGAGGGGCGGTGGACCGGCGCGGGGGCCGGGGCGGCGGCCCCCGGCCTGCGGCGGCCGCGACATGCCGCCGCGCACCCGGCGTTGCCGGCCGGCCGGGCTCACCGGCAGCCGCAGCTCGCCAAGGTCGTCGCCGCCTTGTCCAGGGCCTTCTGGGCCGCCGCCGGGTCCGTCGTCTCCGAGGAGAGGAAGGCGAAGGCCAGGAGGCGGCCGTCCTGGTCGACGACCGTGCCGGCCAGGGTGTTGACGCCGGTCAGGGTGCCGGTCTTGGCGCGTACGACGCCGGCCGCGCCGTCGGTGTAGCGGCTGCTCAGCGTGCCGGTGAAGCCGGCCACGGGCAGGCCGGTGAGGACCGGGCGGAGTTCGGGGCGGGCGGGGTCGCCGGACTTGGCGAGCAGTGCGGTGAGCAGGCCGGCGGTGAGCCGGTCGGCGCGGTCGAGGCCGCTGCCGTCGTGGAAGGCGGCGCCGGCCAGCGGGAGGCCCAGTTTCTTCAGCTGGGCCTCGACGGCGCGGCCGCCGCCGGTGAAGTCGGCGCGCTGCCCGGTCGCCACGGCGGTCTGGCGGGCCAGGACCTCGGCGATGTCGTTGTCGCTGTTGGTGAGCATGCGCTCGACGAGGGCGGAGAGCGGCGGCGAGGAGACGGTCGCCAGGGTCTGGGCGCGGCCGGTGGCCTTGGAGGGGCCGGGCGCGGTGGTCTTGATGCCGTGCTGCGCCAGGAAGTCGGCGAACTTGCGGGTGGCGTCGGCCGCCGGGTCGGCGACCCGGGGTGCCGGTCCGCTGCTGGAGCCGTCGGTGCGGCCCTCGTCGGCCGTGAGGGCGGTGACGGGGGCGAGGTTGGGGTTGACCCCGATGGGGTGAACCTGCGGTCCGGTGAAGAGTGTCGTGTCGTACGACAGCGTCACCTGGCGCATGCCCCGCTTGTGCAGTGCGGCGGCCGTGTCCGCGGCCAGGGCGCGCAGGCCGGCCCAGCCGCCGGCGTTCGGGCGGGCGGTCAGGGTGGGGTCGCCGCCGCCGACCAGGACGAGTTCCCGGGTGTCGGGTTCCAGCGCGGCGCGGGTGGTGAAGCGGTGGTCGGCGCCGAGCGCGGACAGCGCGGCGACGGCGGTGGCGATCTTGGTGGTGGAGGCGGGGATCAGCGCCTGGTCGGCGCCCGCGCCGTAGAGGGGCCGGCCGGTGGCGACGTCGACGACGGAGGCGGTGTGGCGGGCGCCGAGGCCGGGGTCCTTCAGCAGCGGGCCGAGGACGCCCGCGAGGGCCTTGCCGCCGGGCAGGTTCGGGGCCTTCGGGCCGGCCTGGACGGCGGTCGTGGCGCCGCCGAGGCCGGTGAGGACCGTGGGGGCGCTGGGGGCGGGCCGGGGTCCCCCGGCGCTCGTACGGGGGGTACGGCCGTGATCTGCGCCACCCGTGCGCTGCTGGGCGGCGGCCCACTCCCGCTCGGCCGTACGCTGACCCGTGGCGTCCCAGGGACCCGCGGCGGACACCACACCGGCGGCCAGTGCCAGACCGGCGGTGGCGGCGCCCGCGGTGTACTGCCAGGTCTTGATGGTGTTCGGCCGCGTCACCCGCCTGAGCTGCGGTTTCGCGGCCTGCGCGAGCCGTGTGACCCGCGGCCGGGCCACCGTCGCGGCTCGTGCGAGACGCGGTCGTACGGCGGCGGCGACCCGCGCCACGTGCGGTCCCGCGACCCGCCAAGGCCTCAGTTCTGGCACGACCACCAGCCCCTTTCGCGATCACACACCTGCGTGAGGGACACTTAATCACCCGAAGTATGTGCTGATCATGGAGGAGCCACCGGTGGAGTTCGACGTCACGATCGAGATCCCGAAGGGTTCGCGGAACAAGTACGAGGTGGACCACGAGACCGGCCGGATCCGCCTGGACCGTCGACTCTTCACCTCGACCGCCTACCCGACCGACTACGGCTTCGTCGAGAACACCCTCGGCGAGGACGGCGACCCGCTCGACGCGCTGGTCATTCTGGACGAGCCCACCTTCCCGGGCTGTCTGATCCGCTGCCGCGCGATCGGCATGTTCCGCATGACCGACGAGGCGGGCGGCGACGACAAGCTGCTGTGCGTCCCGGCGACGGACCCGCGCGTGGAGCACCTGCGCGACATCCACCACGTCTCCGAGTTCGACCGCCTGGAGATCCAGCACTTCTTCGAGGTGTACAAGGACCTGGAGCCCGGCAAGTCCGTCGAGGGCGCCAACTGGGTGGGCCGTACCGACGCCGAGGCCGAGATCGAGCGGTCGTACAAGCGCTTCAAGGAGCAGGGCGGCCACTGAGCCCCCCTCGCCTCAGGCCGTGTGACGGGCCGCACGCGCACGCGTGCGGCCCGTCCGCGTATCCGGGGGCAGGTGGGTACTGGTGTCTGTGCGCATACTGAGGCGTGGCGCAGGTGTCGTAGAGGGAGTGCTGCGGAAGTGACGGAGGCGGAGGACCGCAAGCCGCAGTCGGACGAGGCGCGGAGCAGCTACGACCCGGAGATCACGTCGGAGTTCGCCGTGCCGGACGGGCTCGCGGTGCCGAAGGCGGGCGGCGAGTCGGAGACGACGTCGGAGTTCGCGCTGCCCAAGGGGCTGGACGTGCCGCACCCGCCGGCGGCCGAGCCCGAGGGGTCGGCGTTCAGCCCGCCGAGCACGTACAGCTCCAAGAGCGCCCCGCCGATGTTCACGCCGGCCGGCGGCATACCGGCGGTCAGTCTCACCAAGGACATCCCGTGGCAGGACCGGATGCGCACGATGCTGCGCATGCCGGTGGCCGAGCGGCCGGCGCCCGAGCCCGTGCAGCGGGCCGAGGAGGGCGGCCCGGCCGTCCCGCGCGTCCTCGACCTGACCCTGCGTATCGGCGAGCTGCTGCTCGCGGGCGGCGAGGGCGCGGAGGACGTGGAGGCGGCGATGTTCGCCGTGTGCCGCTCCTACGGCCTGGACCGCTGCGAGCCGAACGTCACCTTCACCCTGCTGGCGATCTCCTACCAGCCGTCGCTGGTGGAGGACCCGGTGACGGCGTCCCGGACGGTACGGCGGCGCGGCACCGACTACACGCGGCTGGCGGCAGTGTTCCGGCTGGTGGACGACCTCAGCGACCCGGAGACCCATGTCTCGCTGGAGGAGGCCTACCGGCGGCTCGCGGAGATCCGGCGCAACCGGCACCCGTACCCGACGTGGGTGCTGACCTCGGCCAGCGGGCTGCTCGCCGCCGCGGCCTCCGTGCTGGTCGGCGGTGACGTGATCGTCTTCTTCGCGGCGGCGCTCGGCGCGATGCTCGGCGACCGGCTGGCGTGGCTGTGCGCGGGGCGCGGGCTGCCGGAGTTCTACCAGTTCACGGTGGCCGCGATGCCCCCAGCCGCGATCGGGGTGACGCTGACGCTGGCGCACGTCGACGTGAAGGCGTCCGCGGTCATCACCGGTGGGCTGTTCGCGCTGCTGCCCGGGCGGGCGCTGGTGGCGGGCGTGCAGGACGGCCTGACCGGCTTCTACATCACGGCGTCGGCGCGGCTGCTGGAGGTCCTGTACTTCTTCGTCGGCATCGTCATCGGCGTGCTGGTGGTGCTCTATCTGGGCGTGCAGCTGGGGGCGCACCTCAACCCCGACGCGGCGCTGAGCATCGAGAAGCGGCCGCTGTGGCAGATCGGCGCGTCGATGCTGCTGTCGCTCACCTTCGCGGTGCTGCTCCAGCAGGAGCGGTCCACCGTGCTGGCCGTGACGCTGAACGGCGGTGTCGCCTGGTCGGTGTACGGCGCGCTGCACTACACCGGCCACATCTCGCCAGTCGCCTCGACGGCCGTCGCGGCGGGCCTGGTGGGGCTGTTCGGGCAGTTGCTGTCGCGGTACCGGTTCGCCTCCGCGCTGCCGTACACCACCGCGGCGATCGGGCCGCTGCTGCCGGGTTCGTCGACGTACTTCGGACTGCTGTCCATCGCGCAGAGCGAGGTGGACAAGGGGCTCGTGTCGCTGACCAAGGCGGCGGCGCTGGCCATGGCCATCGCGATCGGGGTGCACCTCGGGTCGGAGATCTCCCGGCTGTTCCTCCGGGTGGGCTCGGCGGAGAAGCGGCGGGCGGCGAAGCGGACGCGGGGCTTCTAGCGGGGGGCGCCCACTGACGCCCCGGATGGGCTACTGCCGGCCCTGGTTGTACGGGTACTGGTGCCCGTAGTGCTGCTGGGGCTGCTGCTGCGGGGCGTACGGCTCCTGGTGGTACGGCTGCTGCTGGTAGCCGTAGCCCTGGCCGTCGTAGCCCTGGTCGCCGTACTGGTCGTAGCCGCCCTGGTCCTGGCCGTACCCCTGCTGCGGCTGCTGGTAGGGGTGGGGCTCCGTGGGGTCGATGCGGCGGAGCTGGGTCGTCGCGTCGTCCATCACCGGGGGGTGGGCCGCGGGAGCCTGCTGCTGGGGGGCCCGCTGCTGGGGGGCCCGCTTCTTCTTGGCGCGCTCGCGCAGGTACTCGATGATGATCGGCACCACGGAGACCAGGACGATCAGGACGAGGATCGCCTCGACGTTGCTCCTGATGACGTCGATCTGACCGAGCCAGTAACCGGCGAGGGTGACGCCCGTGCCCCAGGCGGCGCCGCCGATGACGTTGTACGTGATGAACGTGCGGTACTTCATCCGGCCGGCGCCCGCGACGATCGGGGCGAACGTGCGGACGATGGGGACGAAGCGGGCCAGGACGATCGCCTTGGGCCCGTACTTCTCCATGAACTCGTGCGCCTTGTCCAGGTTCTCCTGCTTGAAGAGCTTGGAGTTGGGGCGGCTGAACAGCCTCGGGCCGAAGAACTTGCCGATCATGTAGCCCACCTGGTCGCCGATGACGGCGGCCAGCACGATCAGCGTGCACACCAGCCACAGGGGCTGGGTGATGAAGTTCCCCTCGGCCACGAACAGGCCCGCGGTGAACAGCAGGGAGTCGCCCGGCAGGAACGCGAAGAGTCCGGACTCGGCGAAGACGATCAGGAGGATGCCGGGCAGGCTGAAGGTCTTGATCAGGTAGTCCGGGCTGAGCCACTCGGGGCCGAGCGCAAGCGTGGTCACGGGTTTGTGGCTCCTGCGGGTGGGAGACGGGCGAGGGGCTGGCTGCCCAAACGTATCAACGCAGCGGCCTTGGCCCAGGTTCCATGGGCGTCCCCAGGATGCACTGTGGCCGCGCTGGGGCAAAGCTGTGAGCCATGAGCCTTGACGATTACGGCGGCGGCCAGGGGCCGCAGCCCGACGTCCTCGTGGTCACCACGAACGACGTGCCGGGCTACCGCGTCCAGCAGGTGCTCGGTGAGGTGTTCGGGCTGACGGTGCGCTCGCGGCACCTGGGCAGCCAGATCGGCGCCGGGCTGAAGTCGATGATCGGCGGTGAGCTGAAGGGGCTCACCAAGACGCTGGTGCAGACCCGCAACCAGGCGATGGAGCGACTCGTCGAGCAGGCACGCGCGCGTGGCGCGAACGGCGTGCTGATGTTCCGTTTCGACGTGACCGAGGCGGCGGACGTGGGCACCGAGGTGTGCGCGTACGGCACGGCCGTGGTCCTGGCCCGGGAGTAGGGCGTGCCGCTGCACCGGGGCCCGGACGCGCCCGACGAGCGTCCCGTGTCCGTGAACCCCTTCTACGGACTGGCGAACCCGGCGGCCGGCATGACCGAGGCGCCGCCCAAGCACCGGTTGCCCGACGCGCCCATGCCGCCGTCGACCGCGCACCAGCTCGTGCGGGACGAGCTGATGCTGGACGGGAATTCCCGGCTGAACCTGGCCACCTTCGTCACCACCTGGATGGAGCCCCAGGCGGGCATCCTGATGGCGGAGTGCCGGGACAAGAACATGATCGACAAGGACGAGTACCCGCGCACCGCGGAGCTGGAGCGGCGCTGTGTGGCGATGCTCGCGGACCTGTGGAACGCGCCGGACCCGGCCGCGGCCGTCGGCTGCTCCACCACCGGGTCCAGCGAGGCGTGCATGCTGGCCGGGATGGCGCTCAAGCGGCGCTGGGCGCGGCGGAACGCCGACCGGTACCCGGGGGCGCGGCCCAATCTGGTGATGGGCGTCAACGTCCAGGTCTGCTGGGACAAGTTCTGCACCTTCTGGGAGGTGGAGGCGCGCCAGGTGCCCATGGAGGGCGACCGGTTCCATCTCGACCCGCGGGCGGCGGCCGAGCTGTGCGACGAGAACACCATCGGGGTCGTCGGTGTCCTCGGCTCCACCTTCGACGGGTCCTACGAGCCGGTCGCGGAGCTGTGCGCGGCGCTGGACGCCCTCCAGGAGCGCACGGGCCTGGACGTCCCGGTGCATGTGGACGGGGCGTCCGGCGGCATGATCGCGCCCTTCCTCGACGAGGACCTGGTGTGGGACTTCCGGCTGCCGCGGGTGGCGTCGATCAACACCTCGGGGCACAAGTACGGGCTGGTCTATCCGGGGGTCGGCTGGGCGCTGTGGCGGGACGCCGAGGCGCTGCCGGAGGAGCTGGTGTTCCGTGTGAACTACCTGGGCGGCGACATGCCGACGTTCGCGCTGAACTTCTCCCGGCCGGGGGCGCAGGTCGTCGCGCAGTACTACACGTTCCTGCGGCTGGGCCGCGAGGGGTACCGGGCGGTGCAGCAGTCGACCCGGGACGTGGCCCGTTCGGTCGCCGACCGGGTGGCGGCGCTCGGTGACTTCCGGCTGCTGACCCGTGGCGACGAGCTGCCCGCGTTCGCGTTCACCACGGCGGAGGACGTGACGGCGTACGACGTCTTCGACGTCTCCCGGCGGCTGCGGGAGCGGGGCTGGCTGGTGCCGGCGTACACCTTCCCGGCGAACCGGGAGGACCTGTCGGTGCTGCGGGTGGTGTGCCGCAACGGGTTCTCCGCCGACCTCGCGGACCTGTTCGTGGAGGACCTGACGCGGCTGCTGCCCGAGCTGCGGCGGCAGCCCGGTCCGCTGACCCGGGACCGGGCGGCGGCCACCGGCTTCCACCACTGAGGGGTGGCCGGGCGGGCGGTTCAGCGGTCGTCGCCGGGGTGCCGCTCCCCCGTCGCGTACGGGTTGTCCTGGCCCTCCCCGAGGACGCCGACGAAGGGTTCGCCTTCGCCGGCGAAGGTGTAGGCGCCGCCTTCGATGCGGTCGACGAGGCCGCGGGTCCAGGCGGCCTCGCCGTCGGCGGTGTGCACCCACATGTTCATGATCTCGCCGATGTGGCCGAGCTTCTCGGGGCCGTCCTCGGGGACGTAGTGCTCGGTGACGGACGCGCGCCACGCGGCGAGCCGCCGCAGCCGCTCCCGCAGCAGCCGGACCACCTCGGCGCGCTCCAGGTCGACCATGAAGCCGATCGCCGCGGAGAGGAGGTCGATTCCGCCGTCGCGGTCGACGAGCGCCTCGCGCAGCAGGCGGACGTACTCCTCGGTGCCCGCGCCGGTGATCTCGTACTCGACGCGGGGCGGTCCGCCGGCCGTGGAGGGGGCCATCTCGTGCGCGTGCAGCAGGCCTTGCTTGGCCATCTGCTTCAGGGCGTGGTAGATCGATCCGGGCTTGGCGTGGGACCACTCGTGCGCGCCCCAGTACTCCAGGTCGTTGCGCACCTGGTAGCCGTGGGCCCGCCCGTGCTGGCGGACGGCGCCCAGCACCAGGAGTCGGATCGCAGACATGGGCCCAGCCTAGGCCGTGCCCGATCTAGGGCCCGGGGTCACCCAGCCTGTTCCAGGGCCACCAGTTCGAAGGCCGTCTTCCCGTCCAGGGACTCGCGGATGATGTCGGCGTGGCCGGCGTGCCGGGCCGTCTCGCGGATCAGGTGCAGGCACACCCAGCGGATCGACGCGCGGCCCTCCGGCGGGAACCAGGGCTGGTCGGGCAGCGGGAAGGTGTCGTCCAGGCTGGGCACGGAGCGGATGAAGGCCTCCGTCTCGGCGGCGACCTTCTCCCAGTACGCCAGCTGCTCCGCGACCGTCTCGCCCTCCAGCAGGCGGTGGGTCTCGCCCCAGTTGGTCTCGTCGCGGTACACCGCCGGTTCCTCGCCCTTGGCGCGGGCGATCCAGCTCTGCTCGACCTCGGCGGCGTGCTTGACCAGCCCGGCCAGGGACAGCTCGCTGACCGTGGGCCGGGAGGTGGCCTGCTCGTCGGTGACGCCGAGCACGGCCCGCCGGATGCCGCCGCGCTGCTCGGCCAGGAAGCTCAGCAGGGCGCCGCGCTCGTCGCCGTACTCCTCCGCCGGAACGTGAGTGACCATGACCGCCGCCTTTCGTCCATGCGGCAGAGAGGTTCTCTGCCTGACACCTCTGAAAGTACGGGGCATCGAGGTCAGATCCTGTCCTCGATGGAGCCCGAGCCGGAAGAAATTCCGCCGGGGCTAGAAGGGGAACTCGCTGCGGCCGTGCTGTACCGAGATCCACTTCAGCGTGGTGAAGGCGTCCAGCGTGGACTCGCCGCCCAGGCGGCCGATGCCGGAGTTCTTCTCGCCGCCGAAGGGCACCAGCGGCTCGTCGTGGATGGTGCCGTCGTTCACATGGAACATGCCGGTCTCGATGCGCTTGGCGAAGGCCACGCCCCGTTCGACGTCGGCGGTGTGGACGGCGCCACTGAGGCCGTAGGGGCTGTCGTTGACGAGGCGGACGGCCTCCTCCTCGCCGTCGAAGGGGACGAGGAGGGCGACGGGGCCGAAGATCTCCTTGCGCAGCAGGGAGGAGTCGGCGGGGACGTCGGTGAGGACGCTGGGGCCGACCAGGTTGTCGGTGGTCTTCCCGCGGATCAGGACGGTGGCGCCCTCGGCCTCGGCCTGTTCGACGGTCGCCGTGATCGCGTTGGCCTGGAGGGAGTTGATCACCGGGCCGATGACGGTCTGCGGGTCGCGCGGGTCGCCGGTCTTCAGGGTGCGCACCTTGGCGACGAACTTCGCGGTGAACTCCGCGGCGACGGCACGGTCGACCAGGACGCGGTTGGCGGCCATGCAGACCTGCCCCTGGTCGGCGTACCGGCTGAAGACGGCGGCGTCGACGGCGTAGTCGAGGTCGGCGTCGTCGAGGACCACCAGGGCGCTGTTTCCGCCGAGTTCCAGGACCGTGCGCTTGAGCTGGGCGGCGCAGACGGTGGCGATGTGGCGGCCGACCTTGTCGGAGCCGGTGAAGGAGACGACCTTGGGGACGGGGTGTTCGATGAACGCGTCGCCGATCTCGGCGATGTCGGTGAGGACGACGTTGAGCAGGCCGGGCGGCAGGCCCGCGTCCTCGAACAGCTTGGCGATCAGGGTGCCGCCGGTGACCGGGGTGTCCTGGTGCGGCTTGAGGACGACGCCGTTGCCGAGGGCGAGCGCGGCGGCGACCGGCTTGATAGACAGCAGGAAGGGGAAGTTGAACGGGCTGATCACGCCGACCACGCCGACGGGGACGCGGTAGAGGCGGTTCTCCTTGCCGGCGACCGGCGAGGGCAGGATGCGGCCCTCGGCGCGCAGGGTGAGCTGGGCGGCGTCCCGCAGGAACTCCTTGGCCAGGCCGATCTCGAAGGCGGCCTTGAGTCTGGTCCCGCCCAGCTCCGCGGTGATCACCTCGGTGATCTCGGCCTCGCGCTCCTCCACCAGCCGCAGCATCCGCTCGAACACGGCCCGCTGGGCGTAGGGGTTGGTCCGGGCCCAGGTGCGCTGCACGCGCGCGGCGGCCCGGTAGGCCTGGTCGACCTCGTCGGCCGTGGCGATGGGGATCGACGCCAGCTTCTCGCCGTCGTACGGGTTGAAGTCGATGATGTCCCAGGAACCCGTGCCGGGACGCCACTCACCGTCGATGTACTGCTGAGCCAGGTCGGTGAAGCAGGACGACGACATGCGATCCCTCAATCCGGTGGCGTCTCCGATCAGCCTGATCACTCGTCATCGTACTGACCTTTTACGCGAGTTGAGGGCGGAACGGGGTCCGGTGCCGGGGCCCGGCTACGACAGCTGGAGCAGCCCGCGCAGCAGGTCGCGGCTCTCGTCCGGGCCGGGGCTGTCCTGCTGGAGTTCCTTCAGCGCCTGCTCGTACTGCAGGACGTCCTCGCGTTTGTCGAGGTAGAGGGCGCTGGTGAGCTGCTCCAGGAAGACGACGTCCGACAGGTCGGACTCGGGGAAGCTGAGGATGGTGAAGGCGCCGGACTCGCCGGAGTGGCCGCCGAAGCTGAACGGCATGACCTGCAGGCGCACATTGGGCCGCTCGGACATGTCGATCAGGTGCTGGAGCTGTTCGCGCATCACCGCACGGTCACCGTACGGGCGGCGCAGGGCGGCCTCGTCCAGGACGATGTGGAACTCGGGCGCGTTCTCCGAGACGAGGTACTTCTGCCGCTCCAGGCGCAGCGCGACGCGCTTCTCCACGTCCTCCTCGCTCGCGCCCTTCATGCCGCGCCGGACGACCGCGCGGGCGTACGCCTCGGTCTGCAGCAGGCCGTGCACGAACTGCACCTCGTAGACGCGGATCAGGGACGCCGCGCCCTCCAGGCCCACATAGGTGGGGAACCAGTTGGGCAGCACGTCGGAGTAACTGTGCCACCAGCCCGCGACGTTGGCCTCGCGGGCCAGGGCGACGAGGGCGCTGCGCTCCTGCTCGTCCGTGATGCCGTACAGCGTCAGCAAGTCCTCCACGTCCCTCGTCTTGAAGCTCACCCGGCCCAGCTCCATCCGGCTGATCTTCGACTCGGAGGCACGGATCGAGTAGCCCGCCGCTTCACGGGTGATCCCGCGCGCCTCACGCAGTCGCCTGAGTTGCGAGCCGAGCAGCATGCGTCGCACCACCGATCCGGGCTCTCCCGCGCTCACGTTCGCCTGCCTCTCCAACCGTCTTCAGGGCCCGAAGTCTGCCACTAAAACACTCCGAGCAGTACTCGCGCGATTACAGAGACGGAAAGAAGGCGAAGGGTCCGTTCTGTATCGGACCCCGCCCGGACACGGAACGGGTCGGGAACGAGTCGGGAACGAGTAAGGGGACGGCGGGACTTGCACGAGAAGATGGCGGAAAAAATGGCCAAGAAGCGGTACGGGCGGGTCCAATTCGGTCACGTGCACGTGCATCTGCCCTTGCATCTGTTGTGCGCATCCGAAACCATGGTCCCGCGCCACCGCCGCATCGCACCGACCGCGAATTCCCGGGAGTGCCTCGCATGGGGACGAATGGATCGACCATGCTCGAGCCGTTACGGCAGGGCCTTCCGCCGCTGGATCCCGCGGCCGTGTCCGACGCCGCCTCCTGCGCCCTTCCCGCCCGCTACGAAGCGGTGCGCGACGCCCGGCAGTTCACCCGCAGAACGCTCGACCAGTGGGATCTCGGCGAGCGCTTCGACGACGTCTGCCTCGTCGTGTCGGAACTGGTCACCAACGCCCTGCGGCACGCCCTGCCGCCGCACCACGCGCGCGTGCCCGAACAGCAGCCTCCCGTACGGCTGCACCTGATGCGGTGGACCGAGCGGCTGGTGTGCGCGGTGCGCGACCCCAGCAAGGAGTCGCCCGTCGCGCGGGAGACCGACGACTTCTCCGCGGAGTCCGGCCGCGGGCTGTTCCTCGTCGACTCCTTCAGCGACAGCTGGGGCTGGCACCCGCTCGCCGGCACGCTGGGCGGCAAGGTGGTCTGGGCCCTCTTCCGGCTGCATCCCTGCGGCGACTGACGATCCGCGGCACGTTCCGGTGCCGCGGATCTACGCGCGTCACTGTGCGTCGTGCGATCGTCACCGGGCGTTGCGCCCTCTGCCGGAGCGGCGTGCGCGTCAGCCCGCTATCAGGTGGTCGAACTCCCCGTCCTTGACCCCGAGCAGCATCGCCTCGATCTCCGCCCGGGTGTAGACGAGCGCCGGGCCGTCGGGGAACCGGGAGTTCCGCACGGCCACGTCACCGCCCGGCAGCCGGGCGAACTCCACGCAGGACCCCTGCGAGTTGCTGTGCCTGCTCTTCTGCCAGGCCACCCCGTGCAGCCGCGTGGCGGCGATGCCGTTGTACACGCCGGACGCGTCGTGTGCGTCGTACACGTCGTGATCCACAGGTCGCTCCCCGGTGGTGCACTGGCTGATGTGGCCATTGGTGCGGTGGTCAATGCATGGGTCAACTGAGCCGGATCATAGCTGTGTTCACGTGCAGATGCATGGGCAGATGCACGTGCACGCGGGGTGTTCCTCCGGTTACAGCTTTTGACGGACGCTTTACCGAAATCGTTCCAGCGTCTGCCCCAGGGACCGCATGACATGCGTCCTCCAGCCCCCGCCCATGATCCGGCGCGCCATCAGCTGCGCCGGGTCGTCCGGATCGAACCCCTCGTGTACTAGGAAGAGACGCGTACCGCGCCCTTCCTGTTCCAGGGTCCACGTGATCGTCCAGTCGGCGGGATTCGCCGGATCGGCGTCGGCCCAGCGGAGGGAGAGCGTCCGCGGGGTGTCGTAGGCGAGGACCTCCACCTCGACGACGCCGGAGAAGCGGGAGTTGGGCCGGGGCACCGAGGTCATCCGGTAGCGGTGGCCGACCTCCAGCCGGAAGTACTCGGAGCCGGGCATCTGCCACTGCGCGAGCAGCTCGGGGTCAGTGAGGGCGCGCCAGACCTTGGCGGGCGGGTGGGGGAAGAACTGGTCGACGCGGATGGTGGTGAGGTCGTCGTCACCGTCGTCGGGGGCTGGGGCGTTCAGGTCGCCGGAGGGCCGGGCGCTCGGGTCGTCGGAGGGCCGGGCGTTCAGGTCGTCCGGAGGTGGGGAGTCCGGGTTGCCCGAGGGTGGGGAGTCCGGGTCGTCCGGAGGTGGGGAGTTCGGGTCGTCCGGGGGCGGCGGGGTGTTCATGGGCGGTCATCGTCGGGCATGCGGTCGAGCAGGGCGCCGAGGCCCTTCATACGGTCGCGCCAGAACCGCTCGTAAGGGTGCAGCCAGTCCTGCACCTCCGCCAGGGGCGCGGCCTCCAGGCGGTAGATGCGCTGCCGCCCGGAGCGCTGCTCGGAGACGAGGCCGGCGTCCTTGAGCACCTTCAGATGCTCGGACAGGCTCGGCCGGCGCATGGCGAAGTGGTCGGCCAGGGCCTGCACGGGCTGGGGCCCGCCGTCGCGCAGCAGGCGCAGCACCTCGCGGCGCGTGGCGTTGGCGAGCGCGGCGAAGACACGGTCCTCGGCGGCGGCGGACGTCCCGTTCATGGCCCCGTCAGAAGCCTTCCTTCTCGGTGAGCAGCATCAGACCGTTGCCGTCGGGGTCCGTGAAGGAGGCCATCCGGCCCCACGGCACGTCGTCCGGGCCCTGAACCGCGGTGCCCGCCGCGGTGAGCCGGGCGCAGTCGGCGTCGACATCGGTCGTGACCAACATGATCCCCCGGGCCGAGCCGGGCTCGAAACCGCCCATGTCCGGTCCGGAGAGCGTGAAGACGGTCTGGGCACCCTTGGGCGCGACCTGGAGCCAGCGGCCGGGCGGCATCTGCCGGTCGACGACGACCTCGAAGCCGAGGACGTCCGTGTAGAAGCGCAGGGCGCGGTCCTGGTCGGTGACGGGAAGGGTGACGAAGGAGGCGTGGGTGATGGTCATACGACGACGATAGGTAGGCGTTTCCCTACGTGTCAAACGTAGGGAAACGCCTACCCGTGGATCCGGGGCGGGGTGGCTGCCGGGGGTGCGGAAGGCGTCTTGGTAGCTTGCCGGGGGCTTGGGGCGGGTCCGGTCTGCTTGACTCGGTCCGGTGGCTTGCCGCGGACTTCCGGCCGTCGCGGCCGTTCGACCACACCTAGGGGGTTCCAAGTGACCACGGTGATCTTCCCGCGTCCGTCCCGCCGTCCGTCGGGGGGTGCGGCCCGTCGGCGGGTACGGGGTACGGCCCTCGCCGTCGGTGTCGCGGTGGCGGGCGCGGTGCTGCTGTCGGCGTGCAGTGACGGCGGCGGCTCGGACGACGGGGCCGACGGTGGCGGCTCGCCCACGGCCGGCCCCTCGTCGACGGCGACCGCCGGGACGGGCGGCGACACGGGTGGGGGCACCGCGGCGCCGAGCGCGTCCGGCGGCGGTCTGGAGGGCAGCTGGCTCGCCACGACCGGCGGCAAGGCGGTGGTGCTGGTGGTCACCGGCACGGACGCCGGGGTGTTCACGACCGGCGGCACCGTGTGCAGCGGCAGCGCCGGAACCGCGTCCGGCGCCCGGACGATCCGTCTGAAGTGCAACGACGGCAGCACCGACCGTACGTCGGGCACGGTCGCCGCCCTCGGCAAGAGCAGTCTGAAGATCACCTGGAAGGGCGGTCTCGGCACGGAGACGTTCACCCGGGCCGAGGGCGCCGAACTGCCGCCGGGGCTGCCCACGCCGAGCCTCGGCAGCTGATACTCCGTTCGGCTGAACGGCAGGGTACGCGCGCGGGGCGGGCGGGAATGCGGGATGATCCTCAGGCACCGCCACGACCTCAGGGGAACCCACTCATGCGCGTCCTGCCGATCAGTGTCACCGCCGTAGCCGCGGCCCTCCTTCTCACCGCCTGCGGGAGCGGCGACGGCGACCCGTCCGGCTCCGGTTCCGCGTCCGGGTCCGCGTCCGGCGGCGGCAAGAACGGGGACACCGCCGCCTGCCGGATCAGTGACGTCGGCCTGGAGGTCGGGCCGGTCAGCGCCGCTCCGGCGGCCGGGGACACCGGCACGGTGACCGTCACGCTCACCGGCCGCGGCACCGACTGCACGCTGGACGGCTTCCCGCAGGTCACGCTCGCCGCGGCCGGCACCGACGCCGAGGTCCCGGCGGACAAGGCCGCGCAGGGCCAGCAGCTGACGCTCGCCAAGGACACCACCGCGTCCTTCACGATCACCTACGTGCGCGGCGGGGCCGGCGCGAGCCTCCCGGTCGACAAGCTGACCGTGAGCCTGCCGGGCGCGTCGGACGCGCAGAGCTTCCCGTGGACGTACGGCCCTGTCGTCTCCGGCAGCAAGGGCGTTCCCGACGCGTCGGTGAGCGCCTTCCAGCAGGCGGGCGACTGACGGGGCCCCCTGTCCGCCGGCCTCGGGACAGCCGTACCGGGGTCAGGGCAGTCGGCGGCGGGGTGTCACCTGGGCGCGGTCGGCCGCTTCGGCGCCCTCGGTCCAGCCGGCCGCGTCGCTCACGCCGCGCAGCCGGGTCGCGACCGTCTCCGGGAACATCCGGTCGGTCGCAGCGGCGACGGCGACCTCGCGGGAGGCGAGGACCGGCAGCAGCTCGGCGCCGGCCCCGCTGTCGGCGACGGCCTCCTCGGCGGCCGCCGCCAGGCGTATGCCGATGCGGTGGGCGTAGGCGGCCAGGAAGGACTGCCGGAAGGTCTTCGTCCGCTTGCGTCCGCCCCGGCGCTGCGCCGCCTCCGCCCTGGTCAGCGCCGTATGGGCTTGTACCAGGAGCGAGGTGTGCAGCAGCTCCACGGCCTCCAGGTCCGCCTCGTGGCCGACGACCGTGGAGAAGCCGAGCGCTTCGTTCCACACCGCGCGGCAGTGGTTGGCGCGGGCGACCGCGTCCAGCAGGACCGCCTTGGCCTGCTCGTACGGCGGCTCGACGCCGATGCGGCAGGCGCCGGGCGCGTCCGGGTCGGCGTCGCGCGCGGCGAGCAGCGCCTCGTCCACGCTGTGCCGGGCCATCAGCTCCTGCGCCTTGGCGGTGAGCGCCTCCGCCTCCTCCGGATACCCGGTCGCCTCCGCCTTGGCGAGCAGTGCGCGGATGCGGGTGAGCATGCGGGAGTCCGCGGCGGCGTTCCGGTGCGGGGACGGGTGCCGGCGCGGTTCCTCGAGGGATTCCAGCGTGGGCAGCCGCAGCAGCAGGCGGTACAGCTCCAGGACGGTGGTCGCGTGGGTGAAGCGGTCGGTGCGGGGCGGCTCCTCGGTGGGCAGCGCGTCGAGCTGCGCCGCCCAGCGCCGGCCGCGCGGGCGGTCGTCGGGCGCCTGCGCGCGGATCAGCGCCGCGGCGAGGCGCACATGGGGGTCGTCCAGTTCGCGCCGCACGATGCGGTCGACGTCGGCGGGCTGCCAGCCGCGCCGCCAGGCCGCCGCGACGAACTCCCGCCCGCGCAACGCCACTTCCGCGTCCGCCGCGGGGTCGGCCGCGAGGAGGGACGCGCCGGTGTCGAGGCCGGCGTCCCCCGCGTCGTACAGGGCGGCCGCGAAGGCTCGGTCGACGGTGTCCGTCGGGCTGTCGGTGCTGCTCACCCGTCGATCGTGACACGGGGCACCGACAACGCCGTATCCGCGCCCCGGAGATGTCAACCACGGGTTGACGCATGCGCGCTGTCAACCTACGGTTGACACATGTCGACGAACCCGAACGTCACCTCATCCGTACGTCTCGACGACCTCATCGCGGCCATCAAGAAGGTCCACGAGGAACCGCTCGACCAGCTCCAGGACGCGGTGATCGCCGCGGACCACCTCGGCGACGTGGCCGATCACCTCATCGGTCACTTCGTCGACCAGGCACGCCGCTCCGGCGCCTCCTGGACCGACATCGGGCGGAGCATGGGCGTCACCCGGCAGGCCGCCCAGAAGCGGTTCGTGCCCAAGGAGTCGGCCGACCTCGACCCCAGCCAGGGCTTCAGCCGGTACACCCCGCGCGCCCGCAACGTGGTGATGGCCGCCCACAACGAGGCGATCGCCGCCCGCAACCCCGAGGGCCGCCCCGAGCACCTGGTCCTCGGCCTGCTGGCCGAGCCGGAGGCGCTGGCCGCCAAGGCGATCACCGCGCAGGGCGTCCTCCTGGACAGCGTGCGCCAGGCCGCCACCGCCGCCCTGCCGCCGCCCGCCGAGGAGGTCCCGGACCTCGTCCCCTACGGCTCCGACGCCAAGAAGGTCCTCGAACTCACCTTCCGCGAGGCCCTGCGCCTCGGCCACAACTACATCGGCACCGAACACCTCCTCCTCGCCCTGCTGGAGTTCGAGAACGGCGCGGGGGTCCTGTCGGACCTCGGCATCGCCAAGGACCCGGCGGAGGAATGGGTGCTCGCGGCGCTGGAGAGTATCAAGATCGCTTTCGACGAGCAGGGCTGAAGCAGGGCTCGGGGGCGCGACGCGGCGAGCTGGGCCCACGTTGTCCCTGCGAGCGGGGCCGACGCCGGCCCGACGGGGAAGGTCCGCGCCGGGCGGGCCGGTGGCCTCGTGAGGGGTCGTTGTCAGACCCTGCTGCCACACTCGCAGCATGACCGACCGCTGGGCGCTCGCTCCGGCCGAGGACGGTGGCGTGGAGATCGCCCCCCTCGGTCCGGACGGGCTGCCCGGCGGTCCGGTGCGCCGGGAGGACGACCTGGCCCGGGCGGTGCGCGAGCGGCCGCACGTGTCCCGCTGGGTCTGGCGCTCGACGGCCGAGGTGTATCCGCGCCTGCTCGCCACGGGGGTGCGAGTGGAGCGGTGCTACGACATCGAGGACGCCGAGACGCTCCTCCTGGGCCACGAGGGGCGGTACGGGGAGCCGCGCTCGGCCGCGGCCGCCCTGGCCCGGCTGCGCGGCACCCCCGTACCGCCCGATCCGCCCCAGCGCGCGGCCGAACCGGGCGCCCAGTCCTCCCTGTTCGAGCCGCGGGGCGTCCACCTGCCGCTCGCCGACCTGCTGGAGGTCTACGCCGAGCAGCAGCGGCGGCACGACCGGGCCGAGCACCCCGACCGGATGCGGCTGCTGACGGCCGCCGAGTCGGCGGGGACGCTGGTCGCCGCCGAGCTGAACCACACGGGCCTGCCCTGGCGGGCCGACGTCCACCGCGAGGTGCTGCACGACCTGCTCGGCGAGCGCTATCCGGGCGGCGGCGAGCCGCGCCGCCTGGCCGAGCTGGCCGACGAGGTCTCCGCCGCCTTCGGGCGGCGTGTGCGCCCCGACCTGCCCGCCGACGTCGTCAAGGCCTTCGCCCAGGCCGGGATCAAGGTCAGGTCGACCCGCCGCTGGGAGCTCCAGTCGGTCGACCACCCGGCCGTGAAGCCCCTGCTGGAGTACAAGAAGCTGTACCGCATCTGGGTGGCGCACGGCTGGAGCTGGCTCCAGGACTGGGTGCGCGAGGGCCGGTTCCGCCCCGAGTTCCTCGCGGGCGGCACGGTCACCGGCCGCTGGGTGACCAACGGCGGCGGCGCCCTGCAGATCCCCAAGGTCATCCGGCGCGCGGTGATCGCCGACCCCGGGTGGCGGCTCGTGGTCGCCGACGCCGACCAGATGGAGCCGCGGGTCCTCGCCGCGATCTCCCGGGACCCCGGCCTGATGGAGGTGGCCGGCCGGGAGACCGACCTCTACCAGTCCGTCTCCGACCGCGCCTTCTCCGGCGACCGCGCCCAGGCCAAGCTGGCGGTCCTCGGCGCGGTCTACGGCCAGACCTCCGGGGACGGCCTGAAGAACCTCGCCGCCCTCAGACGCCGCTTCCCGAAGGCCGTGGCGTACGTCGACGAGGCGGCCCGGGCCGGCGAGGAGGGGCGGCTGGTGCGCACCTGGCTGGGCCGAACCTGCCCGCCGGCAGCAGGGGCGCGGGAGGACGCGGCGGAGGAGGCGGGCATCCCGGAGCCCGGCGGAAGCGGGGCCGGGACCGGCGCCGAGGAGGACGGCGACACCGCCTGGGTGCCGGGGTACGCCTCCACCAACGCCCGCGCCCGCGGCCGTTTCGCCCGTAACTTCGTCGTCCAGGGCAGCGCCGCCGACTGGGCCCTGCTGCTGCTCGCCGCGCTGCGGCAGCGGACCGCGGACATGGCGGCCGAGCTGGTCTTCTTCCAGCATGACGAGGTGATCGTGCACTGCCCGGCCGAGGAGGCCGACGCGGTGGTCGCGGCGATCCGGGAGGCGGCGGAGCTGGCGGGGCGGCTGACGTTCGGCGAGACGCCGGTGCGGTTCCCGTTCACGACAGCGGTGGTGGAGTGTTATGCGGACGCCAAGTGAGAGCCGGTGGGCGGCCGGGACGCCAAGTGAGCCGGCCAGGAGCCGGGTTCAGCCGACGGAAGCGCCGTCGAGCAGAGCCCTCAGCTCCTCGACGACCGCCTTCTCGTCCGTCCCGTCGAGCGCGGTGAGGGCGGTGCGCCACGCGGCGCGCGCCTCGGCCGTCCGCCCCTGCTCGTGCAGGAGCAGACCCTCCTCGTGCCGGGCGAGACCGCCGGAGTAGCAGTCGGCGCGTGCCGCGGCACGCGCCAGCAGCTCGGCGCACTCCCGGGCGGCACGGTCGGCGCGGCCGAGCAGGCGCAGCGCGCGGACCAGGCCGAGCCGGGTCTGCGACTCGCCGTGCCAGTCGCCGTGGTCGCCGAGGATGCGCAGGCTCTCCTCGAAGTGCGGCAGGGCGGCGGCCGGTTCGCCGAGGGAGAGGTGGGCGTGGCCGATGTTGCAGTGCGCCGAGTGCTGCACGATCACGTTGCCGATGGCGTCCCCGATGGCCAGAGAGCGCCGGTGCTGCTCGATGGCGGCGCGCGGGTCGGTGTGCTCGTACAGGTTGCCGAGGTGGCTGCGGGTGACGGCCTCGCCGTAGGGGTCGTCCAGCTCCCGTGAGTAGGCGAGGCTCTGCCTCAGTGCCTCGCCCGACTCGGCGTAGCGGCCGAGGCCTTCGAGCAGCAGGCCGCGGTTGTTGAGGCAGCGCCGCATCCAGGAGACGTGGTCGAGCCGGCGCCAGATGCGCAGGGCGCGGTCGTTGAGGGCGAGGGCCTCGCTGTGCCGGCCGGTCAGGAAGTGCAGGCCCGCGACGTCGACGAGGGCGTGCGCCTCGGCGGCCGGGTCCCGCAGCTGCCGCGCCGCGGCGAGCGCGGCCCGCCCGAGCACCTCCATCTCGGCCACCCGGCCGCCGCGCTGGAGGCAGGGGGAGAGAAGACGCAGCAGCGTGGAGACACGGGCGGCGGCGGGTTCCGCGGGGGCGTACATGCTCCGCTTCACCAGCGCCACGATGTTCTCCCACTCGGCGTCGGCCCAGGCGAAGGCCGCCGCGGCGTCGGGGAAGGGCGCCAGGGCGGCCACCCGCGCGGCGTGCCCGGGCGGCTGCGCGGCGGTCGGCGCCCGCCGGTCCTCCAGATCGAGCCCCCCTTCGACGATCGCCCCGAGCACCCGCTCGGCGACGGCCGCGTACCAGTCGAGGGCGGAGAGGGGGGCGGCGTCGGAGGCGTGCCCGTCCTGGTCAGGAGCAGGATCAGGGGCAGAGTCGGAATCGGAATCGGCGTCAGCGGCATCATGGGCGGCCGAGGCCGTCGTAGCCGCCCGGTCAGGTCCCGGCAGCGACAGTTCGCGGGCGAAGTCGCGGACCAAGTCGTGGGGGGCGTAGCGGCCGTACGTCGTCTCCTCCAGGAGTGCCACGTCCACCAGGCGGTCGAGCGCGGCCTCCGCGCGGCGTTCGTCGGTGCCGATCAGGTGGGCCACCAGGGGCGCACCGTAGGCGGGCAGGTCCAGCGCGCCGATGTGGCGCAGGGCGACGGCCGCGTCCCGGTCGGCCTCCCGCTGTCCGCCGGCGAGCGCGTCGTGGGCGACCGCCAGGGAACGGCGGACGCTCAGGTCGTCGTACTCCAGATGCGGCAACCGGCTCTCGGTCGCCGCGAGTTGGCCCGCCAGTACGTCGGGGGTCAGCGCGCGGCGTGCCGCCAGCCGGGCCGCGACGACGCGCAGCGCGAGGGGCAGCCGGCCGGTGAGGTCGACGAGCGGGTGGTCGGCGTCCAGGCCGTCCCGCCCGGACACCGCCCGCAGCAGCGCCGCGCTGTCCTGCGCCGACAGCGGGGCGAGCGGCACGCGGTGGGCGCCGTCGAGGGTGGTCAGCGGGGAACGGCTGGTGACGATGACCGCGCAGCCCGGCCCGGCCGGAAGCAGCGGCCGTACCTGCGCGGCGCTCGCCGCGTCGTCCAGCACCAGCAGGGTGCGGGTCGGCGCGAGCAGCGAGCGCAGCAACGCCGCTGCGGCGTCCGGGTGTTCGGGGATACGACGTGGATCGGCGCCCACGTCCCGCAGCAGCGCGGCGAGCGCCTGGCCGGAGGTGAGCGGGGCCATGCCGGGGGTCGCGCCGTGCAGATGGACGTAGAGCTGACCGTCGGGGAAACGTTCCCTCAGCTCATGCGCGAGGTGCAGCGCGACGGCGCTCTTGCCGACGCCCGCCGTACCCGTGATGACGGTGACGACCCCGGCGCCGGTCAGCGCGGCACGCAGGTCGGCCAGGACGGTACGGCGGCCGGTGAAGTGCGCGGGTGGGGGCGGGAGCTGGGCAGGGCGGGGGAAGCGGGAGGGCTTGGCGGGCGGCACGGAGGAGGTGGGGCCGGCGGGGACGGTGGCGGCCGGCCGGGGCTCCGCGACCTCCCGGGGCTCCGCGGCCTCCCGGGACTCCGCGGCCCTCGCGACCGGCGCGGCCGGTGCAACGGGCGGGACCGGCAGACCCGACACACCCGGCACACCCGGCACACCCGGCGTAACCGGCGCGTCCGGCGCGCCCGGCATCGGCGCAGACACGCGAGCCGAGGGACCGGTCCGCGCACCGCCGATCTCGCCGTGGCCGTGCCCCTCCGCCCCCCGCAGCACCTCCAGGTGCGCCGCCCGCACCGCGGGCCCCGGCTCGACGCCGAGTTCGTCCAGCAGGCGGGCGCGCAGGTCACGGTGGACGGCGAGGGCCTCGGCGCTGCGGCCGGTGCGGTGCAGGGCGAGCATCAGCTGCCGGTGGCAGGCCTCCCGCAACGGGTGGCCGGCGGCCAGCGCGGCCAGCTCGGGTACGAGGGCGTCCAGCCGGTCGCCGCCGACGGCCAGCTCGGCGTCGTACCGGAGTTCGAGCAGCAGCAGCCTGGCCTCTTCGAGGCGCTGGACGAGGGAGTGACCGCCCAGCTCGTGCGGCAGCCCGCTGAAGGGAGTGCCGCGCCAGAGGGCGAGGCCGGCGGCGCTCTCGCGCAGGACGCGTTCCCAGGCGCGGGCGGCATGGGCGCCGCGGGCCGCGGTGAGGTGGCGTTCGAAGACACGGACGTCCAGTTCGCCGGGCTCGACGCGCAGCAGGTAGCCCGGCGGTACGGAGCGCAGCCGGTCCGGTTCGTCGAGGAGGCGGCGCAGGCGCGTGATGTGGTTGTGCAGGGAGGCCTGGGCGGAGGCGGGCGGATGGGCGTCCCACAGCGCCTCTTTGAGCGCCTCGACGGAGACGACGTGCCCGGCCTCCAGCAGCAGCGCGGCCAGCAGGGCGCGGAGCTTGGGGCTGCCGATGGGGCGGAGGACGGGGGTGCAGGCATGAGAGCCGTCACGCTGGGCAGGAATATCGCGCGAGGGAGCGTCGGACGGCTCGGGCAGTCCGTAGAGGGCGGGCGGTCCCAGCAGGCCGAACCGCAGCGCGTACCGCTTCACGCCGCTCCACTGCCTTCCCGCGCGCCCGCGCCGGATCGCGCCGCCCGGCGGTCGCCCGCCGCTCCGGCGGTTGTCCGCCACCCAGAACCGTTGGCCATATGTTAGCGATCCGTTGGCGGAATCTGATGTGATCATTACACCGTTTCCGGTCCCGACGGTGCGCGCGTTGATCGCGTTGCTCGGGGGAGTGTCGCCGCCGCGGCCGGATCCGGGGGACGTACGGGGGCTCCGGTCGGCGAGGTGAACGGCCGGGGTCCCTGTCCCGCAGCAGCGGAGCGGCGTACCGGACCGGTCAGAGGACCGGCGGACGCCCCAGGCGGGTCAGCCGCCACACCGTGCGCCAGCGCATGGGCCGGCGCTCGCCGGCCGGTTCGCGCAGGCCCTCCAGAAATCCGCCGAACCAGGCCCGCAGCCCGCCGAGCGAACGCGTCCGCAGCAGCGTGACGGCGATCCAGACGCCCAGGTGGACGGGGATCAGCGGCAGCGGCAGCCGGCGGCGGACCAGCCAGACGCGGTTGCGGGCGGTGACGCGGTAGTAGATGGCGTGCCGGGCGGGCGAGGTCTTGGGGTGCTGGAGCAGCAGTTCGGGCGCGTAGAGGATCTTCCAGCCGGCGTCGGCGGCCCGCCAGGCCAGGTCGGTCTCCTCGTGGGCGAAGAAGAACTCGGCGGGCCAGTCGCCGATCTCGTTCAGCATCGCCATGCGGAAGGCGTGCCCGCCGCCGAGGAAGCCGGTGACGTAGCCGCCGCGCAGGGGGTCGGCGTTGCCCGCGCGCGGCACGTGACGGCGCTGGGTCTCGCCGTTCTCGTCGGCGATGCGGAAGCCGACGATGCCGAGGCGCGGGTCGGCGGCGAAGTGGTCGCGTACGCGGCGCAGGACGTCGGCGTCGACGAGGAGGCCGTCGTCGTCCAGCTCGACGACGACGTCCGTGTCGCCGTACTCGCGCAGGCGGGCGAGGGCGACGTTGCGACCGCCGGGGCAGCCGAGGTTCTCGTCGGTCTCCAGGACGGTGACCTCGCCGGGCAGGGAGAGGCGGCGCGCGAACTCGGGCAGCCGGCAGCCGTTGCCGACGATCACGATGCGGGCGGGCGGCACGTCCTGTTTGGCCACGGACTCCAGCAGGGCGTCGACCTCCGCGGGCCGGTTGCCCATGGTCACCACGGCGACCGCGATCCTCGGCTCCTGCACGTCCCTCACCAACCCCATCCGGCCGCCGACGACGACGCGTCCCTGGCGCGCGCCGCCCGTCGTTCACCAAGATGTTGCCTCAAGGGAGCGGGTTGTCCTGACGCCGGATCACTTTGCATCCCGTTTGCGCCGATTTTCCCTTCGGCGCACGAACTTCAGCCCCGACCAGTCCTCCCCCAGCGCGGCCACCTTCACGTCGACGACGCCGAGGGGCAGGAAGAGCTCCCGCAGCGCGTCCTCGGTGAGGTCGCTGACATGGCCGGCGGCCTTGCGGGGCCAGGCGATCCACAGCATCGCCGTATCCGCGAGACCACCGACGAGCCCGGCCGCCTCGGCGGCAAGCGTCGCGCGCTCCCGGTAGAAGGCGATCAGGACATCCGCACCCCGCGCCCCGGCGCCGCCGTGTACCGATCCGGCGTCAGCGTCGACCACGGCCCCCTCCGGCAGCCCGGGAATCACCCACCCGCCGGGTGCGTGCCGCAGCCGTACCCGGTGCCCGGGCTTGATCCCGATCTTCCTGGCGAGCGGCGTACCGGCGTATCCGCCACCGCTCCGTGCCCCGCCGTCCGGCATGCCCAGCACCTCCTCGGCGCGACCCGTCCACGTCGTCGCATCCGCTGGACGAAAAAACCCCAGGTCGGAAGTGATCCGGCCTGGGGTTCCAGTGGAGCCGCTTTCGGGATTCGAACCCGAGACCTACGCATTACAAGTTGCCCGATCTCATTCTGAGGGTGTCCGCCGCCGTCTGTCGTGCGGCTCCTCCCTGCTCAATGGCCTTGCCGGGACGTTAACGGATGCGAGGGGATCACCTCGGAGTCAACCGCAAACGAGACCAGGACTGAGACCGCCCAGCCGAAGGCACACGTTGTCCCCTGAGCACCCCTACATGCCAACCGGCCCCAGGCCGGCTTCGGCTTGGGGCCTGGCTGACAGTGTCTTTGCTTGGGTCTCTAAACGCTGTCCCCTAATTGATCACGGTCGTGCTTGCTGCTGACCTGCCTGGCTCTGGGTTCGGCCGACGAGGGCGACGCTACGAAGACGGACGAACCTTGGTCAGCGGAGTCCGGCCCCGTCTCGACCAGGTCCTCCCCTTTTTGCCGAACTGATCACCGCCGCACACCGGCAGCTCGACATCATCGCCGGGACCGGACTGGGGGCTGGAGCCCTCGTAACCCAGTCGCCCAACCCTTTCACCTCGGCTTCTACGGCTCCTCCTCATTCAGCAACCGTGACCACCCGAGGCTACACTTAAAGAGAGGATCCGCCGCGTAGAAAGGCAGGGTCATGGACCTTAGCGATCCTGATGGCAAGAATCAGCCCATCAACGACCAGACACTTCAACGTATCGGTACGGTGCGGGCGTACTCGACCGCAATTCTCTTCGCGGGCGGAAACTCAGACTGGGAACAGGCTGGCATTGTCTACATCAACGGAGTACGCCAGGCGGAACAGATAGGAAACTTCAGTCGCCCGACTCTGTTTGGCATCGGGGAGAAAACCTTCAATCAGGAGATTGCGGTCGCCGGTTGGCACAAGCGGGGCGCCCCTTCCGACGACCTCCCATGGACGGCGTCGCGCGGGCAGGTACAAGATACGAATGGTCGGTGGGATGACTCCTGGGGCGACTTGGACTTCAACGACTTCACAGCAGAGCTGACCCCTCTCACCGGTACGGTCCACCCTATTGGTGAGTGATTATCTCGACGCGCATCGTCATCCCGAAATCCGTCGCCTGCGCGAAAGAACGTCGCCCACTGCCGCTCCTCAATGCCGCCCACGCAATCAGCCGTCCAGGATGCGGCGCCTCGATCACGCCAGCCACATCCGATGAACAGCCAGTTACGGGACAACCCTTAGGCCGCCTACGCGTTTTGCGTTGGGTTCAGGGCAGCGTCCCCCCTGCGCGGGCCTGGAACGTTCGTGGCTTGCTCATCCACCCCGTCCTCGTCATCCGGCAAGAGAAGCGTCGGCGTCGCGCCCGGATACTTGCGTACGAGGTACTCCAGGGCGTGTTCGTCCGTCGACTGATAGTCGAGCCAATCCCGGTAGAAGTGAAGCCTTTGCTTGCATTCCTGGATGACTTCGCTCCACTCACGCACCCACAGCCGGACGTTAGCGCCGATCGCGGCTGCCTGACCGGGAGGAAGGTGAGATTGCCGGGTCAGACTGCGCAGGCTTTCGTCCATACTGTTGCCGACCAGCCAAAAGTCCCAGTTAGCGCCCGTAGCCTTGAATCGCTCGTCACCGATCACAGTGGTCGCGTACTTGACGAGCTGACTAAACTCCGCCATCCCGAGCGTAACGCTAGGCCGTTTTAGCTCTACGACGAGATGGTGCGGCTTCTGCACCCACACAGTTGTCTTGGAGAGCATAAGGTCCACCCTGCCGACATTTCCGTGCGGCAGACGTACACTGGTGTCGACCGGCTCCGGCTCCCTCAAGATGGAAAGGTGTTTACGCAGGACTTCTGAGAGGCCACGCTCGCTGACCATCAAGGAGTATTCCTCTCCAAAGACCCAAGCCTCGTTCTCCAGGATCTTATGGAGCTGATCACGCTCCCGCGTAACCTTCTTAGCTTCGGTGTCGAAGAGAAGGATTTCCAGGGCACGAAGAAAGTCAAGACGGTCGGTCACCTCTGTAGAGGTGCGGATTAGCGAGGTAAGGCTTGTCCGCTGCAAAAGGAGGCCGAGTTCCTCTTTCTCCTGGCGGGACAGAGCGAAGACCTTCTCTAGAATCTCCGGAGTGTGATCCGGTTTGGCCGCGAGCGTCTCCTTCAAGAGACCCAGAGTGGCCTTTTTCGCCTTAAGGGATTTCGGGATATGTTTAGCTACAGTCGTGGCTACCGTAGCGAAGGCTTCCCGTTCGGTGATTTCCGCAGGCTCTGTAGCGACCCCCTGGTAGGGGTACACATCCTCCCGCTGCCACTCCAGTACCTGTTCGCGACGGCGATCGTCAACCCTTTTCCGGAAGTGCTCGCGCAGCTGACCTCGGGCCTGTTCTACGACGGCAGAGGCCGGCGAGTCTTCGTCCCAGTCCACCAAAGCCAAATCCTGCGGGCGGTCCTCGAATCCCCGCCAGGAGAGATACGCCGTGAAGTTGAATCCAGGCGCCTGGATCTCTGGACGGAGCTTCACTAGCGGCATCTGCCTGGAATCACACAGAGCCAGTTCGCGCTTAACACCTTTACGCCACTCGATGACCTTCAGCTCAGGGGCGGGGAACTCATTCAACTTCTCAAGCGAGTACGTCTCAGAATATATCTGCACGGCACTCGGATCCACACGAACACCATCGTATGTGATCGCCGTGTCAGTATAGGTTTCCAAATACAGGGCGAACTCGGCCGTCAGCGTCGCCATAACGTTTGATGCGTTCAACAACCGCTCAACGCGAGGAACCTGGCCCCAAGCCTCCACCACGGTGCCGGGCTGCTCATCCGTCAATCCCACTGTATCGATTCGATAATCCCGCATCGCTGCCCGACCAGCCTCGATTACGGTCTTCACCGTCCCATCGATTCCTTGACCCACAGTAATCCAGCGGACTTGCTGACCGAGCGCGAACGCGCGGACACGACCTTGTCCGTTCCTGCCATGCATGGCTCGCCGCTTACCCATAGAGACAAGCGCCGTCTTTTTCCATGAGCCGCCCAGCTTGTCAAAATGAGATGCCACGGATTACGAAGGCATTCCATGGCCGTCATCGGTGACGGTCACCTTGCTGACGCCACCCATCTCGTCACGCTCGATTGCCACATCGACATTAGTCGCGTCAGCGTCTAACGCATTCCAGATAAGCTCAACCACCGCGCCCACCGGATCGTTCAGTTTGGCGACGCCTTCAACGTGGTCCTGCTCGACAGTCAGCGTGATGCTCCCCATAGCCCCTCCCCTGAGCCG
Source organism: Streptomyces griseosporeus (assembly GCF_014656055.1). GTDB lineage: Bacteria > Actinomycetota > Actinomycetes > Streptomycetales > Streptomycetaceae > Streptomyces > Streptomyces griseosporeus. The sequence continues at coordinate 664,565 of NZ_BNBR01000005.1, read as the reverse complement.
CCCAGCGGCGTGATCACCGCTCCGACTACTGTCGGTATCGGCATGATGACGCTCCTTGTGAACCCATGCTCCGCAGATCTTGCCAACGCGTACTAACACAGGGGTTGGAACGTGGGCTGGTCAGGGTGGCGGTGTCCCGCCCAGCTCCACTGGCGCTGATCTCGCACTGTTAGCCCCGAGATGCGCCTAGCGAGGGGTAGCCAGCGCTTCGCCTGATCAAGGTTCGCTGCCTGCTCGGTCCCGCCCGACCTCAGCGACCTCTCGCGGTGGATCGTCGACAGCTCCGGGAAGAGGAGCGTGAGTCGTTTCACGCTGGACCAAGCTGTGGAGGGTGCCGGGCTGGCCGACACCAGGTATCGGAGAGCGCGAGTCGTTTTACGCAGCTAGCCCGGAGGCAGGCGCCGCAAACGTAGCGGTCTGGGCATTGCATTGCCATGCCAATGGCCTACGATGCAGTGGACCCTGTAAGTCTTAAGAGACAAAGATGGGCCCGACGCTGTGGCACCAGCGTCAGGCCCCAAGGGGTCCGGATCGAGCCCGGCCGGCCACCATTCGGTCGGGCTCGTTGCTTGCCCACCGCCGGGTTCAGGCCTCTCGTCAGGACGAGAAGTACCGCACCACTTCCTTGATGACCACGGCGATCACCGGCACCCAATCCGTGATCGCCTGCCGGATCGACAGGCGGCGTTCACACCGAGTGCAGCGACCGCCGACGGATTCCTCCTCGGTCATCTGGTTCCTCTCCCTTCCGTCCCCGAAGTGGCCCTGAGTACAACCCAGGGGTTCGCCTCCACTGGCGAACGACTTCGAAAGACCTCTGAGGGAGGAACCGCGGGCCCAAGCATAGGCGGGAGACGGCAATACAAAGCCCTGAACCGCTGCAAGTTGACACTTGCTACTACGCCGACCGGTGGGAGCATTTTACGTTCGCTAACCCCTGAGCGAAGAAGGCTACATGAATGAATGGAGAGCCAGCTAGGGGTAACTAGGGGTACTTAGACGCTAGGCATTAGCGCTTACAAAGATGTAATCGAGAAGCAGTGGTGCCACGTTTCCCGAGGTCGCGAGCCGGGCAGGGCGCCCCGTCGGCCACAAGGCCTCAAGGCGGTTCAAGGCTCGGTTAGAGAGCCCCGCCGAGGCGCCACCCGGACATTCGATTGCACCGTTTGCCGACGACGCCTCCCCACGAAAGGCGACACAGAGCATCGATGTGACCGACATCACGGCAAAACGGTTCCTGGAAGCCGCCGCCAAACGGCCCACCTTCATGCGGTGGTGCGTCGGGGTCGGCATGGGATTCCGTCAGGGCGAGACACCTGGGCTGCGGTGGCCGTACGTCGACCTGTCCCGAGCGCAAGGACGGTGGCCTGGTCTTCACTCGCCCCAGGAAGAAGGAGAGCCGGAACGCCGTACCGATCCCACCGCCGTTCATCCCCTACCTGCTTGAGCACAAGGCGCAGCAGGAGGAGCTGCGCTCCGCGGCTGGCGAGCTGTGGCAGGACCACGGCGTCGTCTTCTCCCGGTCGGACGGGCACCCGCTCGACCCCCCGACAGGACTGGGCGGAGTTCAAGGAACTGCTCGAAGAGGCGGGCATCGACGACCGCCGCCTGTACGACGGCAGCCGCCACACAGCCGGCACGATCCTGAACGAGCTGGGTGTCGACATGCCCACGATCATGGAGATCCTGCGCCACACCCAGATCAGTCAGACCCGCCGGTACGTGAAGGGACGGTCGCACCTCTCGAAGGATGCGATGCGCCGCGTCGGCGATCACTTCATGCCTCGCCGGAACACGCGACTGAGACCCGAAGTGAGACCCCGGACAGTCGAGCAGAGCGCGCCCGTCGGCGTCGCCGTATCCGCTGAACGAGAAAACCCCAGGTCGGAGATGATCCGGCCTGGGGTTCCAGTGGAGCCGCTTTCGGGATTCGAACCCGAGACCTACGCATTACGAGTGCGTTGCTCTGGCCATCTGAGCTAAAGCGGCGCGCTGTCCGCACTATGGTGCGATCAGCAACGTCGGTAAGTCTACACAGTTTCCGGGGGTGCTTCGTACCAGCCCCGGTGCCGGCGCTTCCGGGGCTGGTGCGTGGCGGGGCGGGGCACCCGGGCCTGCGCTACGAGCAGCGCTTACCGTTCGCCGGGGGTGTGCCGTGCAGCAGGTACGTGTCGATCGCCGAGTCGATGCAGGTGCTGCCGCGGCCGTAGGCGGTGTGGCCGTCGCCCTCGTAGGTGAGCAGGCGGCCGGAGGACAGCTGGCCGGCCAGGGCGCGTGCCCAGCGGTACGGCGTGGCCGGGTCGCGGGTGGTGCCGACGACCACGATCGGCGCGGCGCCCTTCGCCACGATGCGGTGCGGCTCGCCCGTCGCCCGCACCGGCCAGTACCCGCAGGTCAGGGAGGCCCAGGCGAGGCCCTCGCCGAAGACCGGGGACGCCCTCTCGAAGGCGGGGAGGGACTTCTCCACCGCGTCGGGGCCGTCGAAGGCGGGCGGGAGGTCCAGGCAGTTCACGGCGGCGTTGGCGAACATCAGGTTGCTGTAGCGGCCGCTCGGGTCGCGTTCGTAGTAGCTGTCGGACAGCGCGAGCAGGCCCGCGCCGTCGTTCTGCTTCATCGCCGAGGTCAGCGCGTCGCGCAGTTGCTCCCAGGCCCCCTCGTCGTACATCGCGGCGATCACCCCGGTGGTGGCGAGGGCCTCGCCGAGCTTGCGGCCGTCCGCGTCACCGGCCGGAATGGGCCGGGCGTCCAGCTTGTCGAAGAAGGCCCGCAGGTTACGGCCCGCGTCGGCCGCCTTCGTGCCCAGCGGGCAGTCGGGGTGGCGCACGCAGTCCTGCGTGAACGACCGGAACGCCGTCTCGAACCCCGCCGTTTGGTCCAGGTTCATCCGCCGCGCGTCCAGTGACGGGTCCATCGCCCCGTCCAGCACCAGCCGGCCCACCCGCTCCGGGAACAGCCCGGCGTACGTCGCCCCGAGGAACGTGCCGTACGACGCCCCCACATACGTCAGCTTCGCATCGCCCAGCGCCGCCCGCACGATGTCCATGTCCCGCGCCGCCTCCACGGTGGAGACGTGCCGCAGCAGCCGCGGGGAGTCGGCGCCGCAGCCCTCCGCGAAGTCCTTGTACGCGTCGACCAGCAGGTCCCGCTCGTGCGCGTCGTCCGGTGTCGTGTCGGTCTGCGTGTACGCGTCCATCTCCCGCCCGTCCAGGCATTCCACCGGCTCGCTGCGGGCGACGCCGCGCGGGTCGACGGCCACCATGTCGTAGCGGGCGCGGACCTCGGCGGGGTAGCCGATCGCCGCGTACTGCTGGAGGTAGCCGATCGCCGAGCCGCCCGGGCCGCCGGGGTTGACCAGCAGCGAGCCGAGCCGCTTGCCGGGGCCGGTGGCCTTCTTGCGGGCCACCGCGAGCCGTACATCGCCCGCGGCGGGCTTCGCGTAGTCGAGCGGTGCCTTCAGCGTGGTGCACTCGAAGCCGGGCACGCCGCAGCTGCGCCAGGCCGGGCGCTGCGCGTAGTACGCCGCCAGCTCGCTCGGCGTCGCCGCGGGCAGCGCGGCCAGCGCCGCCGCCCGGGCCGCCGTGGAGGCGGTGGAGCCGTCCGCGCCTCCGGCGGAGCACGCGGAGACGAGGAGGGAGGCGGCGGCCAGGAGGGCCGCTGCGGTGCGGGTCCTGCGGGGGGTGAGCCTTGAGTGCATTACCCGAGCGTAACTCTCCGCAATCGCTCCATGGCTTTGCGTGCAGAACGTGCCTCGTTCGGGGGATGCCGTCAATCGCGGCGGGTTCACCCACCCGTCAGTGGGAGGCGGCGTGCCGGTGGCGCGGCGCAGGCAGGCCGACGGCTCGCTGCATGCCTCTGCCCGATCGCCAGCCTGTGCGTTCCTCAGCCCGGTCGCCGGCCGGCGCGTTCCTCAGCCCGGTCGCCGGACCGGTGCGCGCCTTCAGCCCGGTCGCCGGACCGGTGCGCGCCTTCAGCCCGGTCGCCGGACCGTTGCGTGCCTTCAGCCCGCTCTCAGCGCCATCGTCATCGCCTCCACCGCCAGCAGCGGCGCCACATTGCGGTCGAGGGCGTCCCGGCACGCGCCGATCGCCTCGATGCGGCGCAGCGTCGCCTCGGGGCTGCTGGAGCGGGCGATGCGCTCCAGGGCGTCCTCGGCGTCGGTGTTGGCCATGGCCACGCGGGAGCCGAGCTGGAGGGCGAGGACGTCGCGGTAGAAGGCGGTGAGGTCGGTCAGCGCGAGGTCGAGGCTGTCACGCTGGGTGCGCGTACGGCGCCGCTTCTGCTTGTCCTCCAGGTCCTTCATCACGCCCGCCGTGCCCCGCGGCAGCCTGCCGCCCTGGGCCGCGCCGAGCGCCGCCTTCAGTTCCTCGGTCTCCTTGGCGTCCAGCTCCTCCGCGAGCGCCTTGGCGTCCTCGGCGGCGGCGTCCACCAGCTCCTGGGCGGCCTTGAGGCATCCCCCGACGTCGTCGACGCGCAGGGGCAGCTTGAGGACGGCGGCGCGGCGCTCGCGGGCGGCCGGGTCGGTGGCCAGGCGGCGGGCGCGGTCGACGTGGCCCTGGGTGGCGCGGGCGGCCGCGGCGGCCACGCCGGGTTCGACGCCCTCCCGGCGTACCAGCATGTCGGCGACGGCCTCCACCGACGGCGTGCTCAGGTTCAGGTGGCGGCAGCGCGAGCGGATCGTGGGCAGGACGTCCTCGATCGAGGGCGCGCACAGCAGCCACACCGTGCGCGGGGCGGGCTCCTCGACCGCCTTCAGGACGGCGTTGGCGGACTTCTCGTTCAGCCGCTCGGCGTCCTCGACGAGGATGACCTGCCAGCGGCCGGTGGCGGGGGACGTGAAGGACTTGCGGACCGTGTCCCGCATGTCCTCGGCGAGGATCTGGGTGCCGACCGCCGCGACCGTGGTGACGTCGGCGTGGGTGCCGATCAGCGCCGTATGACAGCCGTCGCAGAAGCCGCAGCCGGGGACGCCGCCGAGCGCGCGGTCGGGGCTCACGCACTGCAGCGCCGCGGCGAAGGCGCGCGCCGCCTGGATGTGGCCCGCGCCGGGCGGCCCCGTGAACAGCCAGGCGTGCGTCATCTTCGACGCCTCGGGCGGCGGCGCGTCCGACGTGGCGGCGGTGACCAGCGCGTCGGCGTCCCGGGCGGCGGCGGCGAGCTGCTCACTCACCCGCTCCTGCCCGACCAGGTCGTCCCACACGGTCATGGGTCACGCCGCCCTTCCAGCACACACAGCCCTGCGATCACGCATCGCACCTTGCGGGATCCATTGTGGACGGTGGCACTGACAACCGCGGTGGCCGACCACTGCCGGCCACCACGCGGCCGACCCGAGGGGCTCAGCGCCTGCGACCCCGCCGGTCGTCGCCGTACTCGTCCTCGTCCCGGTGCGGTCCGAGCAGTTCGTCCGCGAGGGTCGGCAGGTCGTCCAGCGGCGTCTCCTCCGCCCAGTCGGACCGCTGCCGCCTGCGCGGCGCCTCGTCCGGGTCGATCTGCGGCAGCTCGCGGGTGCGGTCGTCGGAGCCGTCCGGACGTGCCGCACCGCTCGGTTCGTCCCGGAAGTAGCCCGGCGGCACCCGGTCGGCGGGGTCCTCCCCACGCACGGGCGGCAGTACGGCGGTCTCGTCGGCCGCGCCCGGCGCCACCGGCGGCAGCACGGCCGTCTCGTCCGCCGCTCCGGGCGGCACCGGCGGCAGCACGGCCGTCTCGTCGTCGCCCCCGGCACCCGGCCGTGCCTGCGGCAGTACGGCCGTCTCGTCCGCCGCGCCGGACGGCACCGGCGGCTGCGGCAGCTCGGCCGTCACCTCGGCGTCCGAGGAGCCGGCGGAGGTGGGCGCCCCGGGGAAAGCGTGGGTCCCGTCGGCGGCACCCGCCGAGCCGGACGCGCCCGCGGCCCGCCCCGGGCCGGTCTCCCGGGCCAGGTCCTCCGGCTGCACCACCGGCGTCGGCACCGTCGCCGCGTCCGGCGTCACCGCCGGAGGCTGCGGCCTGGGGCCGGCCTGGGCCGCCGCCGCGGCCTGTTCGGCGGCACGGCGGGCCTCCTCGGCGCGCAGCAGGGCCTCCTCGGCCTTGCGCTGCTTCTCCAGGCGCTGGGCCTCGGCCTCGGCGCGCAGCCGCGCCTCCTCCTCGGCCTGCCGGCGGCGGCGCTCCTCCTCGGCCTTGCGGCGGGCCTCCTCCTCGGCGCGTGCCTTCTCCTCGGCGAGGAGCCGCTGCCGCTCCTCCTCCGCGCGCCGGCGTGCTTCCTCGGCCCGCTGCCGGGCCTCCTCGGCCTGCCGTTCGGCCTCGCGCCGCTGCGCCTCCTCCAGCTCGCGCCGCTTGCGCTCTTCCTCCTCGGCGCGCAGCCGGGCGAGCTGCTCCTGGCGCTCGCGCTCCAGGCGCTCCTCCTCGGCCTTGCGGGCGGCCTCTTCCTCGGCCTTGCGGCGGGCCTCCTCCTCGGCCTTGCGGCGCGCCTCCTCGCGGGCCTGGATCTCGGCCTCGGACAGCGGCAGCACCTGGTCGAGCCGGTGCCGGATGACGGTGGTGACGGCCTCGGGCTCCTGGCCCGCGTCGACCACCAGGTACCGGCCGGGGTCGGCGGCGGCCAGCGTCAGGAAACCGGAGCGCACGCGCGCGTGGAACTCCGCCGGCTCCGACTCCAGCCGGTCCGGCGCCTCGGTGAACCGCTCGCGCGCCTGCTCCGGCGCCACGTCCAGCAGCACAGTCAGGTCCGGCACCAGCCCGTTGGTCGCCCAGCGGTTGATGCGGGCGATCTCGGTCGGCGACAGATCGCGGCCCGCGCCCTGGTAGGCGACGGAGGAGTCGATGTACCGGTCGGAGATCACGACCGCGCCCCGCTCCAGGGCGGGCCGTACGACGGTGTCGACGTGCTCGGCGCGGTCGGCGGCGTACAGCAGCGCCTCCGCGCGGTGGGACAGGCCCGCCGACGACACGTCCAGCAGGATCGACCGCAGCCGCTTGCCGACCGGCGTGGCGCCGGGCTCGCGGGTGAGGACGACCTCGTGGCCCTTGCCCCGGATCCACTCGGCGAGCGCCTCGGCCTGGGTGGACTTGCCGGCGCCGTCGCCGCCCTCCAAGGCGATGAAGAAGCCGGTGCCCGCGGGCGCCTGCACCGGGTCGTCGCCGCCGAGCAACGCGTCGCGCAGGTCGTGCCGCAGCGGCACGCCGGAACGGTCGTCGACCTTGGCCAGCACCAGCGCGGCGACCGGCAGCAGCAGCGCGCCGACCAGCATCAGCGTGAAGGCGGCGCCGCCGTGCGCGAAGACGAACTTGCCGCTCTCCAGCCGGTGCGGCCCGATGAGCGCGGCGACCAGCGGCGCGATCACCGCGCCGAGCGCCACGAAGACCCGTACGACGGCGTGCAGGTGCTCGGTGGTGCGCGTGCGGCGGTGGTCCTCGGCCTCCTGGTCGAGCAGGGTGTGCCCGGTGTTGGCGGCCACGCCCGCGCCGACGCCGGCCAGCGCCAGGATCAGCAGCACGCTGGTGACGTCCGGGACGAGTCCGGCGGCGAGCAGGGCGACGCCGGTGAAGGCGATCGCGAGGGCCAGCATCCGGCGCCGGGACAGCGCGGGGACGATCGAGGGCGCCGTACGGATCCCGGCGACGACACCGCCGGTGACGGCGAGCACCAGCAGGCCGTACAGCACCGGGCCGCCGCCGAGGTCCTTGGCGTGCAGCACGGCCACGCCGACGGCCGCGGCGACCGCCCCGGCGACGGCGGCGCAGGCGAGCACCAGCAGCGGGATCGCGCCAGTACGGCCCCGGTCGACGCCCGCGGCGGTCTTCGGGCGGCGCAGCCCCTCCAGCGGTGACCGCGCGCGCGGGGTGCGCGTGCCGGGCAGTTCCAGGAAGGTCAGCACGGACAGGGAGGCGGCGAACAGTCCCGCCGCCACGTACGAGCCGAGCGCGGCCTGGTGCTGGGCGAACCAGTCGATGCCGGAGCCGAGCAGGTTGTTCAGCAGTCCCGCGACGACGAGCGCGGCGGCGGCCAGCGGGACCGCGACGAAACCGGTGCGCAGGGAGAGGCGGCGCAGGGCGTCCATGTGGTCCGGCAGCGGCCGTACCGTCGCGCCCTCCAGCGGGGGCGCGGGCAGCAGCGCCGGGGCCGCGCTCTCGCGGCACACCGTCCAGAAGCGCTCCGCGACCGCGGTGAGGAAGACCGTGACCAGGAGGAAGGCGAGGGCGTCGTCCGGTGTCCAGTCGATCCACAGCGGCGCCACGATGAGCAGCGCGGCCCGCAGTCCGTCCGCGCCGACCATGGTCCAGCGGCGGTCGAGCGGGCCCTCCTGGGAGGTCAGCGCGGTGAGCGGCCCGAGGAGGACCGCTCCGAACAGCAGCGTGGCCAGGATGCGCACCGCGAAGACGATCGCCACTGCGAACGCCACGCCGCGGTAACCGCCGCCGAAGGAGCCCTGCACGAGCGCCGCCTGCAGGGCGAGGACGACCAGCACCAGCAGCGCGAGGGTGTCACCCACTCCGCTCACCAGCTGTGCGCTCCACAACCGCTTGAGCTGCGGATGGCGCAGCAGAGCGCGAACGGCGCGCTCGCGGGAGTCCGCTACCAGGGCGTCGTCGGGGGCCGGGTGGTGGGCCGTTGGCTGCTCGGCTCGGGTCATGCTTTCAGCCTATCGGGCGGTACCGACAGCCTGAGCGGTCCGCCCGAACACGCGCGCGCCCCGGCACCTCTTCGGTACCGGGGCGTTCGTTTTGCGAACACGCGGGACGTGCCGCGAGGAGCGCGGGACCGGCGCCGACCCGGCCCGGTGAAGATCCGGTGCCGGTCCGGTGCCGACCGGGTGTCGCGCCGCTTCTTGGCCGTCAGTCCCCGGGCGTCAAGCCTCGGCCGTCAGTCCTCGGCCGTCGCCTTGGACGCCGCGGTCTTCTTCGCGGTCGTCTTCTTGGCGGTGGTCTTCTTCGCCGCCGTGGTCGTCTTCTTCGCCGCGGTCTTCTTGGCCGTGGTCGTCTTCTTGGCGGTGGTGGTCTTCTTGGCCGCCGCCTTCTTCGCCGTCTTCTTGGCCGGGCCCTTGGCGCGCTTCTCGGCGAGCAGCTCGAAGCCGCGCTCCGGGGTGATCGTCTCGACGCTGTCGCCGGAGCGCAGGGTCGCGTTGGTCTCCCCGTCCGTGACGTACGGCCCGAAGCGGCCGTCCTTGACGACGACCGGCTTCTCGCTGACCGGGTCGGTGCCCAGCTCCTTCAGCGGCGGCTTGGCCGCGGCGCGACCGCGCTGCTTCGGCTGGGCGTAGATCGCCAGCGCCTCTTCCAGCGTGATCGTGAAGAGCTGCTCCTCGGACTGCAGCGACCGCGAGTCGGTCCCCTTCTTCAGGTACGGCCCGTAACGGCCGTTCTGCGCGGTGATCTCCTGGCCCTCGGCGTCGGTGCCGACGACGCGCGGCAGCGACATCAGCTTGAGCGCGTCCTCCAGGGTGATCGTGTCCAGGGACATCGACTTGAACAGCGAGGCCGTCCGCGGCTTCACGGCGTTCTTGCCGGTCTTCGGCGTGCCGTCGGGCAGCACCTCGGTGACGTACGGGCCGTAGCGGCCGGCCTTGGCGACGATCGGGTGGTGCGGCGGCTCGGGGTCGGTGCCGAGCACGCGCTCCCCGCTGCCGTTGGCCAGCAGTTCCTCGGCCAGCTCGGTCGTCAGCTCGTCCGGCGCCAGGTCGGCGGGGACGTCGGCGCGCTGGTGCTCCTCGGTGTCCTTCTCGCCGCGCTCGACGTACGGGCCGTACCGGCCGACGCGGAGCACGATGCCGTTGCCCACGGGGAACGACGACACCTCGCGCGCGTCGATCGCGCCCAGGTCGGTCACCAGCTCCTTGAGGCCGCCGAGGTGGTCCCCGTCGCCGTTGCCGGCGTCGGCCGCGGTGCCGTTGGTGGTGCCCTCGCCGAAGTAGAACCGCTTCAGCCACGGCACGGCCTGGGCCTCGCCGCGGGCGATGCGGTCGAGGTCGTCCTCCATCTTGGCGGTGAAGTCGTAGTCGACGAGCCGCCCGAAGTGCTTCTCCAGGAGGTTCACCACGGCGAAGGACAGGAAGGACGGCACGAGGGCCGTGCCCTTCTTGAACACATAGCCGCGGTCGAGGATCGTGCCGATGATCGACGCGTACGTCGACGGGCGGCCGATCTCGCGCTCTTCCAGCTCCTTGACCAGGGAGGCCTCGGTGTAGCGGGCCGGGGGCTTGGTGGCGTGCCCGTCGACCGTGATCTCCTCGGCGCTGAGCCGGTCGCCCTCGGTGACCTGCGGCAGGCGGCGCTCGCGGTCGTCCAGCTCGGCGTTCGGGTCGTCGGCGCCCTCGACGTAGGCCTTGAGGAAGCCGTGGAAGGTGATCGTCTTGCCGGAGGCGCTGAACTCGACGTCCCGCCCGTCGGCGGCCGTACCGGCAATCTTGACGGTGACGGAGTTGCCCGTGGCGTCCTTCATCTGAGAGGCGACGGTCCGCTTCCAGATCAGCTCGTACAGCTTGAACTGGTCGCCGGTCAGGCCGGTCTCCGCGGGCGTGCGGAAGCGGTCGCCCGAGGGGCGGATCGCCTCGTGCGCCTCCTGCGCGTTCTTCACCTTGGCGGCGTAGGTGCGCGGGGCGTCCGGCAGGTACTCGGCGCCGTACAGCTGGGTGACCTGGGCGCGGGCGGCGGAGATCGCCGTGTCGCTCAGCGTCGTGGAGTCCGTACGCATGTACGTGATGTAGCCGTTCTCGTACAGCTTCTGCGCGATCTGCATGGTCGCCTTCGCGCCGAAGCCGAGCTTGCGGCTCGCCTCCTGCTGCAGCGTCGTCGTACGGAACGGGGCGTACGGCGAGCGGCGGTACGGCTTGGACTCGACGGACCGCACGGAGAACTGGGTGTTCTCCAGGGCGGCGGCCAGGGCGCGGGCGTTCGCCTCGTCGAGGTGGAGGGTGTTCGCGCTCTTGAGTTGTCCCAGGGAGTCGAAGTCGCGGCCCTGCGCGACCCGCCTGCCGTCGACGGTCTGCAGGCGGGCGACCAGCGACGACGGGTCCGAGGAGTCACCCGCGCGGCCGGTCGCGAAGGTGCCCGTCAGGTCCCAGTACTCAGCAGAACGAAACGCGATGCGCTCGCGTTCCCGCTCCACGACGAGCCGTGTGGCGACGGACTGGACGCGGCCCGCCGACAGCTTCGGCATGACCTTCTTCCACAGGACCGGGGACACCTCGTAGCCGTACAGGCGGTCGAGGATGCGGCGGGTCTCCTGCGCGTCGACCAGCTTCTGGTTGAGCTGGCGCGGGTTGGCGACGGCGGCCTGGATGGCGGACTTGGTGATCTCGTGGAAGACCATCCGCTTGACGGGGACCTTGGGCTTGAGGACCTCCTGGAGGTGCCAGGCGATGGCCTCGCCCTCGCGGTCCTCATCGGTGGCGAGGTAGAGCTCGTCGGAGTCCTTCAGGAGGTCCTTGAGCTTCTTGACCTGGGCCTTCTTGTCCGCGTTGACCACATAGATCGGCTGGAAGTCGTGTTCGACGTCCACGCCGAGGCGCCGGACCTCGCCGGTGTACTTCTCGGGCACCTCGGCGGCGCCGTTGGGGAGGTCGCGGATGTGCCCGACGCTCGCCTCGACAACGTATCCGGGGCCGAGATAGCCCTTGATCGTCTTCGCCTTGGCAGGCGACTCGACGATGACGAGTCGGCGGCCGCCCTTCGCGGTCTCGCTGGTCGGGGACAACTTCGCTCTTCTCTCCGGTCGACGCTGGGGCCTCCCCAGGCCTTGGTCCCGGGGTCGGACGGTGGTGACGCTGCGGAGTGTGACGGTACATCCCGCCCCCGTGTCAAACGGGAAAAGCCCGCAACGGCCACTCGAACGGTAACCCGACTACCACCATTCCTGCCGCCCGGACTGGTCAGCGGACTTTTCGGGCCGCCCGGAGCGTGATCTCTCACTTACCGCCGTGCGGTACGGCGGTCGCCGACCGCGGCCGTGCTCACAGCCGCGTCAGGCACCACGCCCCGAGCGTCAGCGCCGCCACCGAGACGAGAGCCGCGAGGGTCGCCGATGCGATCGGGTTCACACCGTGGGCCACCGGCTCCCGTCGCCGCAGCCGTGCCCCGGTCCAGGCGAGCAGACCCGCCCCGAACAGGCCGAACACCAGGCCCGTGAAGATCGCCGGTCCGCTCTCCATGGCTCCCCGTGCCCCTTTTTCTCCGTCCCCGAGTGCCCCGCCGCGGGGAGAGTGACACGCGCGGGCGGCGCCCGGGCGAACCGGAGGTGAACGGCGGACCGACGCGCCGGTGACCGACCGGGGAGGCGTCGGGAGACCTTCCGACGCGGGGGTGTGGCAACGCGATCACTGGCCGTGGAACACGGCGCGAAATCATCGGCTTACGGGGCGTGTCCAGGGCGGGCGTGCGGTCCCACATGTCCCGTCACGCCACATCGACCGCACCCGCCCCACCTCTCACAGGCGGGCGAGTGCGCGGTGTGTGGCAGAAGACACGGACGGCGGGGACTCGCGGAGGAGGTGGACCGCGGCGCCTCCGCCTACGCCGGATCCAGGAACCCCTGTTCCACCAGCAGCCGGATCTGCGCCGGTGTGCGGTCGCGCAGCACGACCGGGTCCTCTCCCATCAGCTGGGCGATGGCGTCCAGGATGCGGCCGGCGCTGAGGGTGCCGTCGCACACGCCGGCGAAGCCCGCGCCGACGGTGTCGACCTTGGTGGCGCGGCGCATGCCGCGGTGCTGGCGCAGCACGACGTGCTCCGGGTCCTCGGCGCCCGGCAGCCCGACCTGCTCCTGCACGACTTCCCCGGCCAGCTTGAAGTGCGCCGCGAGCAGCGCCGCGTCGTCGTGCGAGCGGAGATAGTCGAGGCGCTCGAAGTGCGCGCGGACGGTGTCGCCGAGCGGCTGCTCGACCGGGTGCGGCCACTCCTCGACCGTCAGGGTCGGCTCCGCGGCCCCGGTCCTGCGCAGGGTGATCCAGCCGAAGCCGACCGCCTTGACCTTGCGTGCCTCGAACTCGTCCAGCCAGGCGTCGTACCGCGCCTGGTACTCCGCCGGGTCCCCGCGGTGGTCACCGGCGTCCCTGAGCCACAGCTCGGCGTACTGCGTGATGTCCTGCACCTCGCGCTGGACGATCCACGCGTCGCACCCCCGCGGCACCCATGACCTGAGTCTGTCCTGCCAGTCCTCCCCTTCCACGTGCTGCCAGTTGGCGAGGAACTGCGCGAACCCGCCCTCGTTGAGCCGTTCCCCCGCCTCCTGAACGAGCGAGCGGCACAGATCGTCCCCGGCCATCCCGCCGTCCCGGTACGTGAGCCGGGCGCCGGGCGAGATCACAAATGGCGGGTTGGACACGATCAGGTCGAACGTCTCCCCGTCCCGGACCGGCTCGAACAGCGAGCCCTGCCGCAGGTCCGCGGCCGGTGCGCCGGACAGGGCGAGGGTGAGCGCGGTGATGTGCAGCGCGCGCGGGTTGAGGTCGGTCGCCGTCACGCGCGTGGCGTGTTGTGCGGCGTGCAGGGCCTGGATGCCGGAGCCGGTGCCGAGGTCGAGTGCGGAGGCGACGGGCGTACGGACGGTGATGCCGGCCAGCGTCGTGGACGCGCCGCCGACGCCGAGGACGACGCCCTCGTCGTGGCTGCCGATGCCGCCGGCCCCGCCGACCGCGCAGCCGAGGTCGGAGACGATGAACCAGTCCTCGCCGCCGGGTCCGCCGTACGGCCGTACGTCCACGGTCGCGGCGACCTCGTCGCCCCCGGTGCGCGTCAGCCAGCCCGCCTCCAGGCAGGCGTCGACGGGCAGCACGTCCGCCACGCGCGCGTGGGGCACCGGTTGCTGGAGCAGGAACAGCCGTACGAGGGTCTCCAGCGGCGTGTCCCCGCGGGTCGCCCGCAGCGCGGGAACGGTCTCGCTGCGGGCGAGCGCGGCGTACGCGGGGGCGCCGAGCAGGTCGAGCAGGCCGTCGGCGGTGAAGGACGCCCCGAGCAGGGCGTCCCGCAGCCGTACGGCGATGTCGGGGCGGTCGGCGGAGGGCAGGGGGGACGAGGTGGTCTCACTCACGCACCCCATTGTGTCCCGCGCGGGACGTCTCAGCTGGTGGTGGCCGCCGCCGAGGGGGTGGCCTTCTTGCAGCCCGGCTGCTTGGCCACGGCCTCCTTGACGTCGCCCTCCTCCAGCTTCTGCAGGGCGTCCACGGCGCCCTTGTACTGCACCGAGACCTCCTTCATCCGCTCGGAGACGTCGTCCAGGCCGGCGGCGAACTTCGACTGGTTCTTGGTGTCGAGCGCGTCGACCTGCTTCTTGAGGTCGGCGTAGGAGGCGGACAGGACGGTGAGCTTCCTGACGGCGTCCTGCTGCTTGGTCTTGCCGTCCTCCACGCCGGGGGGCGCCCCGGCGTTGTTGATGGTGGTGGCGCGCGCCTTGAAGCCGTCGGACAGGTCCTGGAAGGCCTTGGAGTCGGTCTTCTGGAGTTCCGCGGGCGGGCCGTCCTTGGCGGCCTTCGCCAGCGCGTCGAACGCCGCTTCGATCTTCGCCTGCTGCGCGGGCACGCTTGTGCAGACCTTCGCGGCCCAGGCGTCGAGCTCCTTGTTGTCCTTCTCGCCGCTGCTGCATGCCGTCAGCGCCATTGCGAGTACCGCACCGCCGGACAGTGCGGCCGCGAGCTTCTTGTTCACCGGATCGGTCCCTTCCATGGCTCTCGGCCCCGGAACATACACGCCGACACGGCCGCAACCCTAGAACAAATGACCGTTTTACTCACCTATCTCCCGCTTTACCCCTTGCGAGAGAAGGCTCACGGCGAGACGCGACGCACACAGCAAGCGGCGGGCGTACGGCGCACCAAACCGCGCCGTACGCCCGCCCGTTGGCCGGGTCCTGTCCTCCCCGGCTAGGAAACCACCGCCGGATCAGCCGACTTGGGCGACCGCTCGGCGTCGCTGTCGTCCCCGACCGCGATACCGCGCCGCTTGGAGACGTACACCGCGCCGACGATCACCAGGAGCGCGATCACCGCGACCAGGATCCTGACGCCGACGCTCTTGTCCGCGCCGTAGGAGAACTTGATGACGGCCGGGGCGATCAGCAGCGACACCAGGTTCATGACCTTGAGCAGCGGGTTGATCGCGGGGCCGGCGGTGTCCTTGAACGGGTCGCCGACCGTGTCGCCGATCACGGTGGCCGCGTGCGCCTCGCTGCCCTTGCCGCCGTGGTGGCCGTCCTCGACGAGCTTCTTGGCGTTGTCCCAGGCACCGCCGGAGTTGGCGAGGAACACCGCCATCAGCGTGCCCGCGCCGATCGCGCCCGCCAGATACGCGCCGAGCGCGCCGACGCCCAGGGTGAACCCGATGAAGATCGGTGCCATCACCGCGAGCAGCCCGGGCGTGGCGAGCTCGCGCAGGGCGTCCTTGGTGCAGATGTCGACGACCTTGCCGTACTCCGGTTTCTCGGTGAAGTCCATGATCCCGGGCTTCTCGCGGAACTGCCGCCGCACCTCGAACACCACCGACCCCGCCGACCGCGACACGGCGTTGATCGCCAGCCCCGAGAAGAGGAAGACGACCGCCGCGCCCGCGATGAGGCCGACGAGGTTGTTGGGCTGGGAGATGTCCATCATCAGGCTCATCGGCGCGCCGTCACCGGAGAGTTTCTCGCCGACGTCCCGCGCGCCGGTGGTGATGGCGTCGCGGTACGACCCGAAGAGCGCCGACGCCGCGAGCACGGCCGTGGCGATGGCGATGCCCTTGGTGATGGCCTTGGTGGTGTTGCCGACCGCGTCCAGGTTGGTGAGCACCTGCGCGCCCGCGCCCTCGACGTCGCCGGACATCTCGGCGATGCCCTGCGCGTTGTCGGAGACGGGGCCGAAGGTGTCCATGGCCACGATGACGCCGACCGTGGTGAGCAGGCCCGTGCCGGCCAGTGCCACCGCGAACAGCGCCAGCATGATCGACGTACCGCCGAGCAGGAACGCCCCGTACACCCCGAGCCCGATCAGCAGCGCCGTGTAGACGGCCGATTCGAGGCCGACGGAGATGCCGGCGAGGACGACGGTGGCGGGGCCGGTCAGGGACGTCTTGCCGATGTCCCGGACGGGCCGGCGGCTGGTCTCCGTGAAGTAGCCGGTGAGCTGCTGGATCACGGCGGCCAGCAGGATGCCGATCGCCACGGCGACCAGCGCGAGGACGCGCGGGTCGCCGTCCTTCGCCTGGATGGCCGCGTCGGTGACGCCGTCGAGGTCGGAGTACTTCGACGGCAGGTAGACGAAGACGGCGACCGCCACCAGCGCGAGCGAGATCACCGCGGAGATGAAGAAGCCGCGGTTGATCGCGCTCATGCCGCTGCGGTCGGCGCGGCGCGGGGCGACCGCGAAGATGCCGATCATCGCGGTGAGCACGCCGATCGCGGGCACCAGCAGCGGGAAGGCGAGCCCCGAGTCGCCGAAGGCCGCCTTGCCGAGGATCAGGGCCGCGACCAGGGTCACGGCGTACGACTCGAACAGGTCGGCGGCCATGCCGGCGCAGTCGCCGACGTTGTCGCCCACGTTGTCGGCGATGGTCGCGGCATTGCGCGGATCGTCCTCCGGGATGCCCTGTTCGACCTTGCCGACCAGGTCGGCGCCGACGTCGGCGGCCTTGGTGAAGATGCCGCCGCCCACCCGCATGAACATCGCGATGAGCGCCGCGCCGAGGCCGAAGCCCTCCAGGACCTTCGGCGCGTCGGCCGCGTACACCAGCACCACGCAGGAGGCGCCCAGCAGGCCGAGCCCCACCGTGAACATGCCGACGACGCCGCCCGTACGGAAAGCGATCTTCATGGCTTTGTGCGAGACGGTGGTGAGATCCTTTTCTGGCTCGCCTTCCGCGGGAGTCGCTTCCCGTGCCGCGGCGGCGACGCGCACATTACTGCGCACGGCCAGCCACATGCCGATATAGCCGGTGGCCGCCGAGAACGCCGCACCGATCAAGAAGAACACGGAACGCCCGGCACGCTGATTCCAGTCGTCCGCGGGCAGCAGCATGAGCAGGAAGAACACGACGACGGCGAATACGCCGAGTGTGCGCAGTTGCCGGGCCAGATAGGCGTTCGCGCCTTCCTGGACGGCCGCCGCGATCTTCCTCATGCTGTCGGTGCCCTCGCCCGCCGCCAGCACCTGGCGCACGAGCACGCCCGCGACCACGAGCGCGGCCAGTGCCACGACCCCGATGACCATCACGAGGATGCGGTTGTCATCGGTGAGTACGGCGGCTGCGAGGGCCGGGGAGTGGCCCAACTGATCTGTGGTGGAAAGCCCCGCCATTCGTCCTCCTTGACGCTTGGGCTGAGCTCAAGATGTGCACGGGATTGTAGGTACCCCGCGCTGATCAAAACAGGGCGCGGTAAACAGAATTAGTCTCCGCGTACAAGTAATGCCCTGAAAGCATTGAGCGCGGCTGTCGGCTGATCAAATGACCGCGACTGATCGTGAAGGAATTCACGAAATGCATCGCGGCCATTACGGCTTGTTTCCCGGGTGGCTCACCATGAACCACTGTAGGGGCGGGCACTGACATCCGCACATGACGAAGGGCCCCACGAGGGGGCCCTTCGGGTGGTCCTGCGGCGCAGGCGGCGGTCAGGCGAGCGCCGCCGCCGGGGGTGGGGTGGTCGGCCAGGTCATCCGGATCAGCCCGCCGTGCTCGCCGGTGGCGACCTCGACGTCGTCGACGAGGCCGCTGATGACCGCGAGGCCCATCTCGTCCTCCTCGGCCTCCGCCTCGGCGCCGTCGTCGGCCGAACCGCCCGGCACCTGGTGCGGCGCCTCGTCGCCGACCTCGATGGAGAACTGTTTCTCCTCCTCGATCAGCGCCACCTTCACCGGGGCGGTGACCCCGCTGAGCTGGTGCAGTCCGACGGCACGGGAGCATGCCTCGCCGACGGCGAGCCGCACCTCGTCGAGGACGGCCTCGTCCACTCCGGCCCTGCGCGCCACCGCTGCCGCCACCAGCCGGGCGGTCCTGACGTGCTCGGGAAGCGCGCTGAAGCGGAGTTCAACGGTGGCCATGCATCCCCCTCGGAACTACGGGCGTGCGGTGTCGGAGGGCCGGGCCGCCGAACGCCCGGTCCCCCTGCGATTTCAACCAGCCGTCCCGGGTCCAGGCCCGGGACACGGTCGTCAGTCGGTGGCCGCCACCGCTTCGTCGACCGAGGTGTGGATCGGGAACACCTTGGTCAGACCGGTGATGCGGAAGATCTTCAGAATGCGCTCCTGGTTGCAGACCAGGCGCAGCGAGCCCTCATGGGCGCGCACTCGCTTCAGGCCGCCGACCAGCACGCCGAGCCCGGTGGAGTCGAGGAAGTCCACGCCCTCCATGTCGACGACGAGGTGGAAATTCCCGTCGTTCACCAGCTCGACCAGCTGCTCGCGCAGCTTGGGCGCGGTATATACGTCGATTTCGCCACCGACCTCGACGACCGTACGATCGCCGACGGTACGGGTCGACAGGGACAGGTCCACGGATCCTCCAGCACCTTGCTATCGAGCGGTCGTCCCTCGGGACACCTCGGCTTGCAGCCCCAAGGACGGTTCGCCAGCCGCGATGGCATTCAATCACTTACCGGCAGGCGTGCACGACGCCTTGACTCCATTGTCCGTCACGCCAGTGACACACTCGGTGCCGATGGCCAAGAATCACCGACCCGATCAGCCCTCGGCGGAACCCGTGTCCAGCCCCGCACCGGGCACGGTCCTGGACCGGCTCGCGTCCGGGCCGAGCCGGGCGTCGCGCATCACTCATACGGAGCACTTGCCCCCGCGGGCGGGTCGCCATGCCGTCTGGCCGGACCGGATCCGCGCCGAGGTCATCGCGGCCGTGCAGGCCTGCGGGATCAAGCACCCCTGGGCCCACCAGGCAGAGGCCGCCGAGCACGCCCTGGACGGCGACTCGGTGGTCGTCGCCACCGGCACCGCCTCCGGCAAGTCCCTGGCCTACCTCGTCCCGGTGCTCTCCGCCCTCCTGGACGGCGCCGAGGCCCCCAACGGGCGCGGCGCCACCGCGCTCTACCTGGCCCCCACCAAAGCCCTCGCGGCGGACCAGTGCCGCTCGGTCAAAGAACTTTCACAAAATCTGGGCACGTCCGTTCGGCCGGCCGTGTACGACGGCGACACTCCGTTCGAGGAACGGGAGTGGATCCGCCAGTACGCGAACTACGTGCTGACCAACCCGGACATGCTGCACCGCGGCATCCTCCCCTCCCACCCCCGCTGGGCCTCCTTCCTGAAGTCGCTGAAGTACGTCGTCATCGACGAGTGCCACACCTACCGCGGCGTCTTCGGCTCGCACGTCGCCCAGGTCCTGCGCCGTCTGCGCAGGCTGTGCGCCCGCTACGGCGCCTCCCCCGTCTTCCTGCTGGCCTCGGCCACCGCGGCGGAGCCCGCGGTCGCAGCGCGCCGTCTGACCGGTCTGCCGGTCGTCGAGGTGGCCGACGACGCCTCCCCGCGCGGTGAACTGGTGTTCGCCCTGTGGGAGCCGCCGCTCACCGAGATGCAGGGCGAGAAAGGTGCACCCGTTCGGCGTACGGCCACCGCCGAGACCGCCGACCTGCTCACCGACCTCGCCGTGCAGGGCGTGCGCACGGTCGCGTTCATCCGCTCCAGGCGCGGCGCCGAGCTGATCTCCGTGATCGCCCAGGAACGCCTCGCCGAGGTCGACCGCTCACTGGCCCGGCGTGTCGCGGCGTACCGCGGCGGCTACCTCCCCGAGGAGCGGCGCGCCCTGGAGCGCGCCCTGCACTCCGGCGAGCTGCTCGGCCTCGCCGCGACGACCGCCCTGGAACTGGGCATCGACGTCTCCGGCCTGGACGCCGTCCTGATCGCCGGCTACCCCGGCACGCGCGCGTCCCTGTGGCAGCAGGCCGGCCGCGCGGGCCGCGCCGGGCAGGGCGCCCTGGCCGTCCTGATCGCCCGCGACGACCCGCTGGACACCTACCTCGTCCACCATCCCGAAGCCCTGTTCGACCGACCGGTGGAATCGACCGTCCTCGACCCGGACAACCCCTACGTCCTCGCCCCGCACCTGTGCGCCGCCGCCGCGGAGCTGCCGCTGACCGAGGACGACCTCGACCTGTTCGGCCCTGCCTGCGCGGACCTGCTCCCCCAGCTGGAGGCCGCGAGGCTGCTCCGCCGTCGCACGAAGGCCTGGCACTGGACCCGCCGGGAGCGGGCCGCCGACCTCACCGACATCCGCGGCGAGGGTGGCCGGCCGGTGCAGATCGTCGAGTCCGGCACCGGCCGCCTGCTCGGCACCGTCGACGCCGGCGCCGCGCACACCACCGTCCACGAGGGCGCCGTCCACCTCCACCAGGGCCGCACCTACCTGGTGCGCTCCCTGGACCTGGAGGACTCCGTCGCCCTGGTCGAGGAGGCGGCCCCGCCGTACTCGACGGTCGCCCGCGACACCACGTCCATCTCCGTCCTGGAGACGGACGTCGAAGTGCCCTGGGGCGAGGGCCGGTTGTGCTACGGCTCGGTGGAAGTCACCAACCAGGTGGTCTCCTTCCTCCGCCGGCGCCTGATCACCGGTGAGGTCCTGGGCGAGACGAAACTCGACCTGCCTCCTCGTACGCTGCGCACCCGCGCGGTGTGGTGGACGGTCACCGAGGACCAGCTCGACGAGGCCCGGATCAACCCGGAGATCCTCGGCGGCGCCCTGCACGCAGCCGAGCACGCCTCCATCGGCATGCTGCCGCTCTTCGCGACCTGCGACCGCTGGGACATCGGCGGCGTGTCGATCCCGCTCCACCCCGACACGCTCCTGCCGACGGTCTTCGTCTACGACGGCCACCCCGGCGGCGCGGGCTTCGCGGAGCGCGCCTTCCACACCGCCCGCGCCTGGCTGGCCGCCACCCGCGAGGCCATCGCCTCCTGCGAGTGCGACGCCGGCTGCCCGTCCTGCATCCAGTCCCCCAAGTGCGGCAACGGCAACGACCCACTGCACAAGAGGGGGGCGGTACGGCTCCTCACGGTGCTGCTGCGGGGGGCACCGGTGGAGGAGCCGGAGGGCCCGGCGGAGGAGGTGGGGGTGCCCCGGGACGAGCCGGGGGGCCCGGCGGAGGAGGCAGGGGTGCCCCGGGACGAGCCGGGGGCGCCCCGTACGCAGGAGGAGCCTGGGGCTCGGGGGGAGGGGGCGCCGCAGGGTCGGCGGGCCCCGCAGGGCCCGCCCGGGATCTGACCTCCGCGGCGAACGGCCCCCGTCCCGACGCCGCCGTCACCTCCGAGGTCTCCCCGACGATCGCGCACCGCACCAGCCGCGCCCCCTGCGCCCGCGCCACCTTCTCCGCCCGGGCGCAGGCCGCCGTGCCGCCCTCCGCCCAGTGGTCGGCGGCGGCGAGCGCGGCGAGGTCCGCGCCACCGGCCGCGCGGTGCCGGGCCACGACGGCCTGCCCGAGGGCGAGCAGCACGCCGAACACCACACAGAGCACGGTGATCGCACCCACGCTCCAGACGGTGGCGGAGCCGCGGTCCGACCGCCATCTGGTGGCCACACGAGCGCTCACGTGCAGGCGGGTCATGCTCCGGCCCCCACCGTCTCCTCCGCCAACGCCACCGCTTCCTCCCGCAGTTCGACGGAGAGCCCGTGCAGCAACGGCGGGCGGGCCACGACCGCCACCCGGACCTGGTCGCCCTCCCGCGTGACGGTGATCCGCGCGCCGCGCGGGGCGGTCTCGCGGGCCACCCGCAGCACCGCCTCGGGCGGATCCTGACGGGCCGCCGCGCGGGCCCCCGTGCGGGCCGCGTCCACGCACTGGATCTGGGCGGCGGCCACGAGCAGCCCCCACACCAGCCCCAGGGTGAACAGCACCAGCACGGGCAGCACCACCGCCGACTCGGCCGTCACGAACCCGGCGTCCCGGCCCCGGTCACACCTGCGCACTGAGCGCTCGATTCACCACGGCCTGCAACGCCTCGCCGACCGGTCCGCTGGTCACCACCTTGTAGAGCACGGCGGCGAAACCCACCGCCGCCAGCAGCCCCATCGCGTACTCGGACGTGGCCATGCCCGCGTCCCTCCGCGCCCCGCGCATCCTGCACACCAGGGCGCGCATCCGCGCCCGTACCGCCTTGTACATCTCAACCCCCGTGGGATTCGCCGTTATCGCACTTCTCAGTCGCTGTCGTTGTCGCTGTACACGTCGCTGTCGCCTCTGCCCTCTGCCCTCGGCCCTCGGCCCTCGGCCGGTGCCTACGTCATCCACCACCCCCTTCCAGCACCTCACCGGCGAGTCCGATCACCACGGGCAGGACGCCCACCGCGATGAACGCGGGCAGGAAGCACAGCCCCACCGGCGCGGTGACCGTGACGGCGGCCCGTCTCGCGCGTTCCGTGGCGGTGCGGGTCCAGCCGGCCCGGGCGTCGGCGGCTAGCCGGGCGACCGGGCCCGCGGCGGGCAGTCCCGTCTCTCCGGCCCGCTCCAGCAGCCGGGCCAGTGGTTCGGCACCCGGCAGGGCGCCCAACCTTCGCCAGGCCTCGGCCGGTTCGCCGCCGAGCCGTACCTCAGCCGCACCGTGGGCCAGCGCGTCGCCCACCGGTCCGCCGACCGCCTCGCCGACGGCCCGGGCGGCGACGACCGGTCCGGCGCCCGCGGCGATGCACGCGGCCAGGAGATCGGCGGCGAGCGGGAGTTGGCGTGCCGCCCGCTGCGCGTCGGCCTTCTCGGCGGAGCCGTCGGCCGCCGCCTGACGCTGGCGCCACCACCCGAGTACGACGGCACCGGCGCTTCCCACCGCCACGCCCGCGACCCCGCCGACGAGCACCCACCCGGCGCCCACCACGCCCACCACGGGCAGCCACCGCCACACGCCTCCCCGCACCCGCAGCCGGGGACCGGCAGCGACGGTCCGCAGGCCGAGCAGTTCGGCCACGCGCCGCCGTGTCCGTCGTCTGCGCCGCGCCTCCTCCAGCCGCGACGCCGCCCATCCGAGTAGGAGCACGATCCCCACCGCCACCCCCAGCCTGTGGACAACTTCCGCGCTCATGCCACGCCCTCCGCCCGTCGTACGATCCGCAGCGCCCACCACAGCCCGGCGCCCTCCAGCAGGCCACCGACCAGCAGGCAGCCGAGGCCCGCCGGGGTGTGGAGCAGCACGTGCAGCGGGTCCGCGCCCATCGCGGTGCCGAGGAGCAGGCCGAGCACCGGTAGCGCGGCGAGCATCACGGCGGTCGCCCGCGGGCCCGCCAACTGGGCTCTCAGGTCGGCACGCTGATCCCGCTCGGCGCGCAGGGCGGCTTCGAGCCGGTCGAGCCCGGCCGCGAGTCCCGCGCCCTGGTCCACGGCGACCCGCCAGCAGGCCGCGAGGCCCAGCAGGCCGTCGGCGCCCGGTTGCCGCGCCGCCTGGGCGAGCGCGGCGGGGACGTCGCCGCCGAACCGTGCCGCGGCCAGCACCGCCGCCTGGGCCTCGCCGAGGCCCCCGGAGTCGCGCGCCGCCCGCAGCAGCGCGCCGCCCGGCTGCCGCCCGGACCGCACCTCCCCCGCCAGGGCCGCGCAGAGCGCGATGACCGCGTCGGCACGCCGCTCCCGGGCGCGCCGTGCCTCGGCGGCCCGTCGCACCCGCCTCAGCAACGGCACTCCTGCCATCCCCGCGAGGACGGGCAGCACCGAGGCACCCAGCACGGCGAGGACCAGCCCGGCGACGACCGACCACCACTCCGGGCGCCAGCGCCCGCGGATCCGCCGCAGTTCCTCGGCGACGTCCGGCCAGGTGGGCGGCCCGGGGACCACGACACCACCGCCCGCCAGCACCAGCCGCGCCCGTCGCGCCCCGAACCCGCCGCCGCTCAGCAGCAGCGCCGCCACGCCCAGACACGCCACGGCCGCGCTCCAGGACGCCCCGGCCATACCGCCGGCCCCCGCGCCCCACACCCCGGCACCACTCCCCCCGGCGCCCCACGGCACCGCACCCGCACCGCTCAGTCCGGCGCCCCACGGCGTCTCATCCATGACGCCGCTCCTCACCGACAGAGCGAGGCCAGCCCGCCGAGCCCGGCAAGTCCGCCGCGTCCGCAGAGCCCACCGAGCCCTCAGCGCCCCGCGAGCCCCTGACACCCCCAGAACCCTGCAAGCCCCGCGAGCCCCCGACACCCCCGGAACCCCCGGAACCCTGCAAGCCCCCCGAACCCGTCGTCTCCTCTCCCGAGCCCACCGTCACCGCCCCCTGCCCCCGAAGCAGCCCCCGCAGCCGCTCCCAGCGGGGCTCCCGCACGAACGCCTCCTCGCCCCACCGCAGTGCCGGTACCGTCCGCACCAGCCCCGACGAGTCCCGTTCGAGGACGTGCACCTCGGCGATGCGGCGCCGTCCGGTGCGGTCGCGGACGAGGTGCAGCACCACGGACAGGGCCGCGGCCAGCTGGCTGTGCAGGGCGGCCCGGTCCAGCCCGGCTGCCGTGCCGAGCGCCTCCAGGCGGGCCGGCACGTCACCCGCGGCGTTGGCGTGGACCGTGCCGCAGCCCCCTTCGTGGCCCGTGTTCAGGGCGGCCAGCAGATGGACGACCTCCGGGCCGCGCACCTCGCCGACGACCAGCCGGTCGGGCCGCATGCGCAGCGCCTGCCGGACCAGGTCCTCCAGGGTGACGAGACCGGCGCCCTCCTGGTTGGCGGGCCGGGTCTCCAGGCGGACGACGTGCGGGTGGTCGGGGCGCAGCTCGGCGGAGTCCTCGGCGAGGACGATTCGCTCCCCCGGCCCGACGAGCCCCAGCAGCGCGCTGAGCAGGGTGGTCTTGCCGCTGCCGGTGCCGCCGCTGATCAGGAACGACAGCCGCGCGTCGACCAGCGCCCGCAGCAGCCGGTCCCCGCCCGGCGGCACGGTGCCCGCCGCGACCAGTTCGGCGAGGGTGAAGGCACGCGGCCGTACCACCCGCAGTGACAGGCAGGTGCAGCCGACGGCGACCGGGGGCAGCACCGCGTGCAGCCGGGTGCCGTCCGGCAGCCGGGCGTCGGCCCACGGGTGGGCGTCGTCGAGCCGGCGTCCGGCGACCGCGGCGAGGCGCTGGGCGAGGCGCCGTACGGACGCCGCGTCGGGGAAGGACACCGGGGCCCGTTCCAGGCCGCCGCCGCGGTCGGTCCAGACCCGGTCCGGTGCGGTCACCAGGACGTCGGTGACCGACGGGTCGGCGAGCAGGGGCTCCAGAGGGCCGGTGCCGACCAGTTCGGAACGCAGCCGTTCGGCCGTGCCGAGGACTTCCCGGTCGCCGAGCACCCGTCCCTGTTCGCGCAGCGCCTGCGCCACGCGCGCGGGGGTGGGTTCCGCTCCGCTCGCGGCGAGCCACTGCCGTACGCCGTCGAGCAGGTCGGGTGTGGCCGTGGGGGTGAGGCCGGTCATACGCCACCTGCCTCGACCAGGGCGCGCTCCCAGAACTCCTTGCAGAAGCGGGCGAGCGGGCCGCGCGGGGCCGCGCCGGGCGGTGCGCTGCCCTCGCGGGGGCGCAGCAGGGCCGGCTCGACGGGTACCTCTCCGGCCAGCGGGAGGTGCAGCAGGCGGGCGACTTCGCGGTCGTCGAGTCCGGGCGTGTAGGGCGCGCGGACCGCCACGCGCAGATCGCGCAGGACCATGCCGACGGCGGAGGCGATCCGGCCGGCCGCGGCGACGGCGCGCAGTTCGCCGGGGACGACGAGGAGGGCGAGGTCGAGCTGGGCGAGGACCTCGGTGACGCCGCCGTCGATGCGGCGGGGCAGGTCGACGACGACCGTGCCGCCCCGGCGCCGGGCCGCGGCGAGCACCGCCCGTACGGCCTGGGGCGGAACGTCGATGCGGTCGCCCCGGTCCCAGCTGAGGACCCGCAGGGAGTGCAGCTCGGGCAGCGACTCCTCCAGGGCGCCGCCGCCGACCCTGCCGCGGGAGGCGGCGAAGGCGGGCCAGCGCAGGCCTTCGGCGGTCTCACCGCCAAGCAGGACGTCGAGTCCGCCGCCGAGCGGATCCGCGTCGACGAGCAGGGTGCGCAGGCCCTCCCGCGCGGAGGTGACGGCGAGCGCGCAGGCCAGCGTGGAGGCGCCTGCGCCGCCGCGTCCGCCGATGACGCCGACGGTGAGGGCGGGCCGGCCGACGCCCTCGGCGACGTCGGCGATGCGGTCGACGAGCCACTGCTCCCCGTCGGGGAGCATCAGGACGTGGTCGGCGCCGATCTCGACCGCTCTGCGCCAGACCCCGGAGTCGTCCTGGTCGCGGCCGACCAGCACCACGCCGCGGCGGCGGACGGCCCCGCGGACCCGGCCCGCGGCGTCGTCGCCGACCAGGACGAGGGGTGCCGCCTCCCAGTTCCCCCGGGGTTCCGGCAGGCCGTGGTGGACCTCGGGTGTGGCGCCGGCGGCCGCGCACAGGCGTAGCAGGTCGTCGAGGAGTTCGGCGTCCTCGGTGACGATCAGCGGCCGGCCGGGCCGGCCTCCGGTGGCGGGCGGCGGGTCGTGTGTGACGGTTCCGGGCACGGTTTGCTTCCCCCTTCGCTGCGTGTCGCGCGGCCCCTGGGGCCCCGCGATTCCCAAACGTGTGAAGAACCGGCAAGCGGCCTCCATATGAACGGCCGACGGAAACCGGCCATACGCGTCCGGCAATCGGATCCGGCCGGAACTGGCCGTCGGCCGGACGCGTTGGGAATCACGGTGCAGCGATCCCGGAAATCGTGTGGATCTTGGTCGATAACTGTGGACAACTCGGTGGTTGTGAATATCGCCGTCACCCAAACCGGTGACCCCTGTACTGGTGCGTGTACGACTTCCACAGAGCAGCCCACTGACTACACAGCGTTAGGGATCATGGGCATGACGGAAGGGCCGGACCCTGTGGCCCGGCGCGTGCGAGGACTGCGGAGAGGGGGAGGAGCCCCATGAGAAACCCACCCGGACATGCGACGACCCCCGCCGGGGGGGAGAGCGGGGGTCGTCTCCACGGCCGACTCGGGGGGGGAGGAGTCGGACCGGGTTAGCACGGTCGCGAACGATCCGTGACTTCCATGGTGTACCCGAGAGGCCTCTCAGGCAAACCCACGCGCCCACCTTACGCCGAATGGGCTGCACCTATGCTCAGGGGCGTGGAAAACCACTCCTTGCCCCGCACAGCGGCCTTCTTTGATCTGGACAAGACGGTCATTGCGAAGTCGAGCACGCTCACCTTCAGCAAGTCCTTCTACCAGGGCGGACTGATCAACCGCCGAGCCGTGCTGCGTACCGCATATGCCCAGTTCGTCTTCCTCGCGGGCGGCGCCGACCACGACCAGATGGAGCGGATGCGCGAGTACCTCTCGGCGCTGTGCCGCGGGTGGAACGTGCAGCAGGTGAAGGAACTCGTCGCCGAGACCCTGCACGACCTGATCGACCCGATCATCTACGACGAGGCCGCCTCCCTCATCGAGGAGCACCACACCGCCGGACGGGACGTCGTGATCGTGTCCACGTCGGGCGCGGAGGTGGTCGAACCCATCGGCGAACTGCTCGGCGCCGACCGGGTCGTGGCCACCCGCATGGTCGTGGGCGAGGACGGCTGCTTCACCGGCGAGGTGGAGTACTACGCCTACGGCCCCACCAAGGCGGAGGCGATCAAGGAACTCGCCGCGTCCGAGGGGTACGACCTCGCCCGCTGCTACGCCTACAGCGACTCGGCGACGGACCTGCCGATGCTGGAGTCCGTCGGGTACCCGCACGCCGTGAACCCGGACCGCGCGCTGCGCCGCGAGGCCGTCGCACGCGGGTGGCCGATCCTCGACTTCCACCGCCCGGTCCGGCTCAAGAAGCGCATTCCGGGACTGTCGGTGCCGACGCGTCCCGCGCTCGTCGCGGCGGTCGCCGTCGCGGCCGCGGCGGCGACAGCGGGCCTCGTCTGGTACGCGAGCCGGCGCCGCCCCGCGAGCGCGTGAGCTGTCCCGTTTGGGCAGTGTTTGAGGGCAAAAGTAAAGAAGCGCGGGCTGGGCTTTCGCTTGCCGGGGTCCTGGAGTACAAAGGATTCAACGGCCCGCGAGACCAAGGACATCCGAGAGGATCACCTTCACCAACGCATCTGGCCCCACGGACCGAGCATGAACACCGGGCACCCACGCGACGTCGACCCGTCGATTACGGGCCAGCCGCACCAGGTGACGGGCAAAGACCCCGACCTGATGGGCATGAATCGAGGACGCTTGGTACCCCGGTGAGCATGCCAGCGGCGGTACGAGGATTCGTACCGCCGCATTTTTCCGTCCCGGGGATGTCAGGCGGCGCCGCGCTGGAGCGCCTCGCAGACCGCCGTCGACTCGCGCGCCCCCAGCTCGACGGCGCGACCGCAGTGGGCGATCCAGGCCGCCATGCCCTCGGGCGTGCCGGAGACATAGCCGTCCAGCGCCGCCAGGTACGCCGCCCGGCCCAGCTCCGCGTGGCCCACCTCGGCGGGGCAGATCGACTTGGGGTCGAGACCGCTGCCGACCAGGACGATGCGCTCGGCGGTGCGGGCGATCAGCCCGTTGTGCGAGGCGAAGGGCCGCAGCGCGAGCAGTTCGCCGTGCACGACCGCGGCCGTCACCAGCGCCGGGGCGGAGCTGCCCGCGATGATCAGCTCGGCCAGCCCCTCCAGCCGCCCGGAGACCTCCGCCGCGTTCGGCAGCGCCAGCTCCACCAGCGGCTCGTCGACGCTCTCGCCCTCCTGCCGGGGCCGGCCCACCTCGTCGCCCTGGGTCGCCGCCGCGACCAGGTGCAGCCGGGCCAGCACCCTGAGGGGCGACTGCCGCCAGATGGACAGCAGCTGGCCGGCCTCGGCGGTCAGCCGGAGCGCCGCGCCCACCACGCGCGCCTCGTCGTCGCCGGAGAAGTCGCTACGCCGCCGCACCTCCTCCAGCGCCCAGTCGGCGCCCGACAGCGCCGCGGAGCCGCGCGCCCCGCGCAGCGCCGCCTCGGAGGTGATCTCGTTGCTGCGGCGCCGCATGATCCGGTGCCCATAGACCCGGTCCACGGCCTTGCGTACGGACTCCACGGACTCCGGCACTCCGGGCAGGGTGCCCAGGGCCGCGAGGGGGTCGGCGGTCGCGCCTGTCGTACTCATGAGTACGACAGTACGCACCCCCGGCCCGCACCCCACGAAGGAGTGGTCTTCTTCACGTCCGGCTGCCACCTACAGCTACCACGCCACTACGCTTGGTGAACATGAAAATTGCTTTCGTCGGGAAGGGCGGCAGCGGCAAGACCACCCTGTCCTCCCTGTTCATCCGCCACCTCGCGACCACCGGCGCACCCGTCGTCGCGATCGACGCCGACATCAACCAGCACCTCGGGGCCGCGCTCGGCCTGGACGAGGAGGAGGCCGCCGGGCTGCCCGCGATGGGCGAGCGGCTGCCGCTGATCAAGGACTACCTGCGCGGCTCCAACCCGCGCATCGCCTCCGCCGAGACGATGATCAAGACGACGCCGCCCGGCGAGGGCTCGCGGCTGCTGCGGGTGCGGGAGACCAACCCGGTCTACGACGCCTGCGCCCGGGAGGTGGAACTCGACGGCGACGCCGTCCGTTTGATGGTCACCGGCCCCTTCACCGAGGCGGATCTCGGGGTCGCCTGCTACCACTCCAAGACGGGAGCGGTGGAGCTGTGCCTGAACCACCTGGTGGACGGGCGCGACGAGTACGTCGTGGTGGACATGACGGCGGGCTCGGACTCCTTCGCCTCCGGCATGTTCACCCGTTTCGACATCACGTTCCTCGTCGCCGAGCCGACCCGGAAGGGGGTCTCCGTCTACCGCCAGTACAAGGAGTACGCCCGCGACTTCGGCGTCGCCCTGAAGGTCGTCGGCAACAAGGTGCAGGGCCAGGACGACCTCGACTTCCTACGCGCCGAGGTCGGCGACGACCTGCTGGTGACCGTCGGGCACTCGGACTGGGTGCGCGCCATGGAGAAGGGCCGCCCGCCCCGGTTCGAGCTGCTGGAGGACGCCAACCGCCGCGCCCTGCACCGGCTGCAGACGGCCGTCGACGAGACGTACGAGCTGCGCGACTGGGACCGCTACACGCGCCAGATGGTCCACTTCCACCTGAAGAACGCCCGGTCCTGGGGGAACGAGCGCACCGGAGCCGACCTGGCGGCGCAGGTCGACCCCGGTTTCGTGCTCGGCGAGAGCGTCACCGCCCCGGCGTGACGCCCGCTACTGCCGACCCGCCGGCGCCCCGGGCGCGCCCTTCGGGGCCGGGGCGGGGCGGGTCGACAGGAAGGACTCCCAGCCCTGCTTCGGGGCCTCGCCGACCTGCAGGCTGCGCAGCTTGGCCAGGACCTGCGGGTCCTGGGCGTCGAGCCAGTCGGCGAGCTGCCGGAAGGAGACACAGCGCACGTCGGGCTTGTTGCAGACGGTCTCGACGACCTCCTCGACGGCCCGCATGTAGGTGCCGCCGTTCCACGACTCGAAGTGGTTGCCGATGACCAGCGGGGCGCGGTTGCCGTCGTAGGCCCGCCGGAAGCCGCTGAGCAGGCCGTCACGCATCTGGTGGCCCCAGTAGTCGTACTTGGCGGGGTCGCCCTGGGTCTTGGTGCCGGACTGGTTGACCATGAAGTTGTAGTCCATGGTCAGCTGCTCGTAGGAGTGGCCCGGGAAGGGCACGAGCTGCATGGACAGGTCCCACAGGCCTTCCTTCTTCTTCGGCCAGACCTGGTTGTTGACGCCGCTGGTGTCGTAGCGGAAGCCCAGCTCGCGGGCGGCCCGCATGAAGTTGCGCTGGCCCTCCAGGCAGGGGGTGCGGGCGCCGATCAGCTCCTTGTCGTAGTCGAAGGGCAGCGGTGCCGCGTCCGTCAGACCCGTGTTGGTCTTCCAGGTCTTGACGAACTGCTTGGCCTGAGCGATCTCGTCCTTCCACTCCTCCACCGACCACTCGCCGACGCCGCCGCCCTTGCCGCAGAAGTGGCCGTTGAAGTGGGTGCCGATCTCGTTGCCCTCCAGCCAGGCCAGCCGCAGCTGCTTGACGGTGTCGGCGATGCCCTGCTCGTCGTTGAAGCCGATGTCGGAGCGGCCAGGTGAGTGCTGCGGCGGCCGGTACAGGTCGCGCTTCTCCTCCGGCAGCATGTACACCCCGCTGAGGAAGTACGTCATGGTCGCGTTGTTCTCCTTGGCGACCTCGCGGAAGTGGGAGAACAGCTTCTGGCTGTCCTCGCCAGCGCCGTCCCAGGAGAACACGACGAACTGCGGGGGCTTCTGACCCGGCTTCAGCCGCTCGGGCCTCGGCAGATGCGGCTGCGCCCCGGTGAACGCGGTCGATCCGTCGCCGATCAGCCGGACCACGTGCTTCGGCGCGGGGGCCGGCTTCGCCTTCTGCGGCCCCGGAGCACCGTCCCCGGCGCCACCGGGACCACCGGGCCCCGTCGTGCAACCGGCCAGCGATGCGGCAACTGCCGCGGCGATTACGGCGCCCGTGGCGATCCTTGCGGTGGCGGCCATCTTCCGCCCACCTTCTTCCTTCTCTCGAGGCCAACGCCGGTGAAGCGTCTTGTCGGTGATGTGCCGGGACGTGCCGACAGCGCCGTCAAGGTCGCATGGACGAGAGAAGGGATTAGTACGACAAGCCGATCAAATTGCCGCTTCACTCCAAGGAGTGGGCTTTTAACCCATTTGCACCGAAAATCCATGCCCGGCCTTTACTCTGCATTACGATCCGTTTACCGAGCGTTGATTCATCCCGCCGCTGTACGCCGTGACCCACGGCCGCGACCCGACCCCCGCCGACACGCGGGGGCCCACCAGTTCCGCGACCGCGCTGCCCCGGAGGAGACGGGAACATGTCAGCCTGCACCCCCACACGCCCTTCCGACCCGACCCCCACCCACCGCGCCCACCCGCCGCACAGCCCGCCCCCGGCCCCGCGCCGGCGCTTCCGCGTCGCGGGCGAGGACGTGTCCGCCTCGATCGCGGTGTTCCTGATCGCGCTGCCCCTGTCCCTCGGCATCGCCCTCGCCACCGGCGCCCCCCTGCAGGCCGGCCTCGTCGCCGCGGCCGTCGGCGGACTCGTCGCCGGACGGCTCGGCGGCAGCCCGTTGCAGGTCAGCGGGCCCGCCGCGGGCCTCACCGTCGTCACCGCCGACCTCATCCAGCGCTACGGGTGGCGTACGACGTGCGCCATCACCGTGCTGGCCGGCCTGGCTCAGCTCGGCCTGGGCTGCCTGCGGGTGGCGCGCACCGCGCTCGCCGTGAGCCCCGCCATCGTGCACGGCATGCTCGCCGGCATCGGTGTCACCATCGCCGTCGCCCAGCTGCACATCGTCCTCGGCGGCAGCCCGCAGAGCTCCGTGCTCGACAACGTACGGGCGCTGCCCGCCCAGTTGGCCCAGCTGCAACCGGCGGCGGTCGCGGTCAGCGCGCTGACCCTGACCCTGCTGCTGCTCTGGCCGCGGCTGCCCGGCCCGGCCGGACGCCTGCTGCGCAAGCTGCCCGCGCCACTCGTCGCCGTCGCCGGCGCCACCGCGACCGCGTCGCTCACCGGTCTGACCCTGCCCAGGGTGGAGCTGCCCTCCTGGCGCAGCCACGCCCTGGCCGGCCTCCCGGAGGGTCCGGCGCTCGGCCTCGTCGCCGCCGTTCTCACCATCACGCTGGTGTGCAGCGTGCAGTCACTGCTCGGCGCGGTCGCCGTGGACAAGCTGGTCGCCTCCCGGTCGGGCCCCGCGGTCCGGGTCCACCGCTCCGACCTGGACCGCGAACTGCTCGGTCAGGGCGCCGCCAACATCGTCTCCGGGGCGCTCGGCGGGCTGCCGGTCGCGGGGGTGGCGGTGCGCAGCACGGCGAATGTGAACTCGGGTGCCGTGAGCCGGAACTCCACGATGCTGCACGGCGTTCTCGTAGTAGTCGCCGCGCTGCTGATGGTCCCGGTCCTGGAGTTCATCCCGCTCGCCTCGCTCGCCGCCCTGGTGATGGCCGTCGGCATCCAGATGGTGTCCCTGCACCACATCCGCACGGTGACGCGCCACCGCGAGGTGCTGGTGTACGCCGCCACCACCCTCGGCGTGGTCCTCCTCGGCGTCCTGCAGGGCGTGGCGCTGGGGATCGCCGTCGCCGTCGCCACCGCCCTGCACCGCCTCACCCGCACCCGCATCACCCATGACGAGCAGGAAGGAGTCCATCACGTCCGAGTCCGAGGCCAGTTGACGTTCCTCGCGGTGCCACGGCTGAGCCGGGCCCTGCATCTCGTACCCCATGGCGCCCACGCCGTCGTGGAGTTGGACGGGTCGTTCATGGACCACGCGGCGTACGAGGCCTTGCAGGACTGGCAGAAGACGCACACCGCGCAGGGCGGCACCGCCGAGTTCACCGGCCGCCGTGGCGGGCTCTCCCTCACGCCGGGGGACCAAGCCGACGCCTCCGGGATGACCGAGGTGACCGGACCGGCCGAGGTGGCGGGACCGGCCGGGCTGTCCGCCGCCACCGGCTGCCGCTGCCGACCCTGGACGCCCTGGCGCAACCACCAGTGCGAGGGCCCGCCGACCACCCTGGAGTCCGCACTGCCCGCCACCGCCGACGCCGGAGCCACCCCCGGCGCGGGCACCGGCGCCGACACGGACACCAGCACCGGCACCGGCACCGGCAAGCAGCCGGACGGCCGCCCGGCCGCTCCCCCCACCCCCGGTCGGGGCGGGCACCGGCTGGCCCGGGGCATCAGCGCCTTCCAGCGCAACACCGCGCCCCTGGTGCGGGGTGAGCTGGCGCGGCTGGCCCGGGAGGGACAGCGGCCGTCGCAGCTCTTCCTGACCTGCGCCGATTCGCGGCTGGTCACGTCGATGATCACCTCCAGTGGTCCGGGCGACCTGTTCGTGGTACGCAACGTCGGCAACCTGGTGCCGCTGCCGGGTGCGGAGAGCGGCGACGACTCGGTGGCGGCCGCCATCGAGTACGCCGTCGAGGTGCTGCAGGTGCGGTCCATCACCGTGTGCGGGCACTCCGGGTGCGGGGCCATGCAGGCGCTGCTCGGCTCCGAACCGGGCGGGGCGCAGACGCCGCTGCGGCGGTGGCTGCGGCACGGGCGGCCGAGCCTGGAGCGGATGGCGGACGACAGCCGTCCGTGGGCCCGGCTGGCCGGGAGGCGGCCGGCCGACGCGGTGGAGCAGCTGTGCCTGACCAACGTGGTGCAGCAGCTGGAGCACCTGCGGGCGCACGAGTCGGTGGCGCGGGCGCTGGCCGCCGGGGCGCTGGAGCTGCACGGGATGTACTTCCACGTGGGCGAGGCGCAGGCCTACCTGCTCACCGGGGCCGAGGAGGAGCAGGTGTTCGATCACGTGAGGGAGGAAGACGACGTGGCGGTGTGAACCGGACAGCCGCTGCGAGCCGAACAGTCGGCGCGGCACGGCCCGGGTTCGGGGCGCCCCAGCCCCGGCCCGGGCCGGTCAGCCGTACGGAGGAGTGTGAAGCGCGTTACAGGCGTTGAACTCACCCCCGGCCTGGTCCGTGGGTACGGATGACCTCGGAACACCGCCACGGAACAGCATCCACGACAGGTCTAAACCAATTTCCTGTCGACCCTTGTCATCGGCCCCCCGGGTCTGATGAGCTGTGGCCTGGGACACAACGGACACCCTGGGAAAGGGAGATGTCGTGAGCAACGAAAGCCTGGCCAACCTCTTGAAGGAGGAGCGACGCTTCGCGCCGCCCGCTGACCTGGCCGCGAACGCCAACGTCACGGCAGAGGCGTACGAACAGGCCAAGGCTGACAGGCTCGGCTTCTGGGCCGAGCAGGCCCGCCGGCTGACCTGGGCCAAGGAGCCGACCGAGACGCTGGACTGGTCGAACCCGCCGTTCGCCAAGTGGTTCAAGGACGGCACGCTCAACGTCGCGTACAACTGCGTCGACCGCCATGTGGAGGCCGGGCACGGCGACCGGGTCGCGATCCACTTCGAGGGCGAGCCCGGCGACAGCCGCGCCATCACCTACGCCGAGCTGAAGGACGAGGTCTCCAAGGCGGCCAACGCGCTGCTGGAGCTGGGCGTGCGCAAGGGCGACCGGGTCGCCGTCTACATGCCGATGATCCCGGAGACCGCGATCGCGATGCTGGCCTGCGCCCGGATCGGCGCCGCCCACTCGGTGGTCTTCGGCGGTTTCTCCTCCGACGCGCTCGCCACCCGGATCCAGGACGCGGACGCGCGGGTCGTCGTCACCGCCGACGGCGGCTGGCGGCGCGGCAAGCCGTCCGCGCTCAAGCCCGCCGTGGACGAGGCGATCGAGAAGGCGGGCAACGTCGAGCACGTGCTCGTGGTGCGCCGTACCGGCCAGGACGTCGCCTGGACCGAGGGCCGTGACCAGTGGTGGCACGACCTGGTGGACCGCCAGCCGGCGGAGCACACCCCGGAGGCGTTCGAGGCGGAGCACCCGCTGTTCATCCTGTACACGTCCGGTACGACGGGGAAGCCGAAGGGCATCCTGCACACCTCCGGCGGCTACCTCACCCAGACCGCCTACACCCACCACGCGGTCTTCGACCTCAAGCCGGAGACGGACGTCTACTGGTGCACGGCCGACGTCGGCTGGGTGACCGGGCACTCCTACATCGTGTACGGACCGCTGGCCAACGGCGCCACCCAGGTGATGTACGAGGGCACCCCGGACACCCCGCACCAGGGGCGCTTCTGGGAGATCGTGCAGAAGTACGGGGTCACCATCCTCTACACGGCGCCCACGGCCATCCGTACGTTCATGAAGTGGGGCGACGACATCCCCGCCAAGTTCGACCTGTCCTCCCTGCGCGTCCTCGGCTCCGTCGGGGAGCCGATCAACCCGGAGGCGTGGATCTGGTACCGCAAGCACATCGGCGCCGACCGCACGCCGGTCGTGGACACCTGGTGGCAGACCGAGACCGGCGCGATGATGATCTCCCCGCTGCCGGGTGTCACCGAGGCCAAGCCGGGCTCCGCGCAGCGCCCGCTGCCCGGCATCTCGGCGACCGTCGTCGACGACGAGGCGAACGAGGTGCCCAACGGCGGTGGCGGCTACCTGGTGCTGACCGAGCCGTGGCCGTCGATGCTGCGCACGATCTGGGGCGACGACCAGCGGTTCATCGACACGTACTGGTCCCGCTTCGAGGGCAGGTACTTCGCCGGTGACGGGGCGAAGAAGGACGACGACGGCGACATCTGGCTGCTCGGCCGGGTCGACGACGTCATGCTCGTCTCCGGGCACAACATCTCCACCACCGAGGTGGAG
Source organism: Streptomyces griseosporeus (assembly GCF_014656055.1). Taxonomy (GTDB): domain Bacteria; phylum Actinomycetota; class Actinomycetes; order Streptomycetales; family Streptomycetaceae; genus Streptomyces; species Streptomyces griseosporeus. Next base: position 628,486 of record NZ_BNBR01000005.1, on the reverse strand, counting down.
TCGGCGCTGGTCTCCCACCCGTCCGTCGCCGAGGCGGCCGTGGTCGGCGCGGCCGACGAGACCACCGGTCAGGCGATCGTCGCCTTCGTGATCCTGCGCGGTACGGCGTCGGAGGACGAGAGCCTGGTCAACGAGTTGCGCAACCACGTCGGCGCCACCCTCGGGCCGATCGCCAAGCCGAAGCGGATCCTGCCGGTGGGCGAGCTGCCCAAGACCCGCTCCGGCAAGATCATGCGCCGTCTGCTGCGGGACGTCGCGGAGAACCGTGCCCTGGGCGATGTCACCACCCTGACCGACTCCACCGTGATGGAGCTGATCCAGGCCAAGCTGCCCGCCGCGCCCAGCGAGGACTGACCCGGCACAGCGCACCGAGGGGCACCCGGCGACGCCATGCCGGGTGCCCCCGTTGCGTATAGCGTGAAGATCACCTGTCCCGGTGGCCGCACGTTAGGTAACCTAAGCAAAACAACAGTGAGTCGAGGTGCGCCGGGAAGTCTGGTCGGCATGTGTTCCGTGCTGCCCATCGACCGGAGGTCTCCCCCGTGACCGCGCCCCGTACGACCACCCGCAGCGGCAACCGCAAGGTGCTCGGGCGGCTCTCCCTGCCGGAGCGGACCTTCGTCACCGACGCGCTGCGCACCGAGACGGTCGGCGGTGTCCTCCTGCTCGTCGCCGCGATCACCGCGCTGGTCTGGGCGAACATCCCGGCACTGCACTCCGGCTACGAGAAGACCGCGCACTTCCACTTCGGCCCCGAGGCCCTAGGGCTGCACTTGTCCGTCGCCCACTGGGCCGCCGACGGCCTGCTGGCGATCTTCTTCTTCGTCGCCGGCATCGAGCTGAAGCGCGAGCTGACCGCCGGTGACCTGCGCGATCCCAAGGCCGCCGCGCTGCCCGTGGTGGCGGCGCTGTGCGGCATGGCGGTGCCCGCGCTCGTCTACACACTCACCAACGCGGCCGGCGGCGGTTCCCTCGCGGGCTGGGCGGTGCCGACCGCCACCGACATCGCCTTCGCGCTCGCCGTGCTGGCCGTCATCGGCACTTCGCTGCCCAGCGCGCTGCGCGCCTTCCTGCTCACCCTCGCCGTCGTCGACGACCTGTTCGCGATCCTCATCATCGCGGTCTTCTTCACCTCCGACCTCGACTTCCTCGCCCTCGCGGGCGCCGTCGTCGGCCTCGCCCTCTTCTGGGCGCTGCTGCGGTGGGGCGTGCGCGGCTGGTACGTGTACGTGCCGCTCGCGCTGGTGATCTGGGGGCTGATGTACAACAGCGGCGTCCACGCCACCATCGCCGGCGTCGCGATGGGCCTGATGCTGCGCTGCACGCCCCGCGAGGGCGAGGAGCACTCCCCCGGCGAGCACATCGAGCACCTGGTCAGACCGCTGTCGGCAGGGCTCGCGGTACCGCTGTTCGCGCTGTTCAGCGCGGGTGTGCCGGTCGACCACCACGCGCTCGCGGAGGTGTTCACCCGACCCGAGACGCTCGGCGTGGTCCTCGGACTCGTCGTCGGCAAGACGGTCGGCATCTTCGGCGGCACCTGGCTCACCGCACGCTTCACCCGGGCGTCCCTCAGCGAGGACCTGGCCTGGGCCGACGTCTTCGCGGTGGCCTCGCTCGCCGGCATCGGCTTCACCGTGTCGCTGCTCATCGGCGAGCTGGCCTTCGAGGGCGACGCCGTACTGACCGGCGAGGTCAAGGCCGCCGTACTGACCGGCTCCCTGATCGCCGCCGTCCTCGCCACGGTCCTGCTGAAGATGCGGAACGCCAAGTACCGCAAGCTGTGCGAGACCGAGGAGCGCGACGAGGACCGCGACGGCATCCCGGACATCTACGAGGAGGACCAGCCGGAGTACCACCTGCGGATGGCCGACCTCCTGGAGCGCAGGGCCGCCGAGCACCGCAGGATCGCCGGCGAGATGACCGCCGCGCGGCACGCGCCCACGGAAGTGACGGGCGGGGCGGGCAAGGAAGGCGACCGTCCGGCATGATCTGACGGGACGGTACAAAAGGACGGAGCCCGCGCGGCCAGGAGGCGCACGGACACCGACGCACACGAGGGAGACCGCGATGAGCGCACCCGACGGCAGCCCGGTCGGCGCCGAACGCAGCATCGGCCAGCTGTTCGCCTCGGCGACGACCGAATTGTCGGCGCTGGTGCACGACGAGATCGCACTGGCGAAGGCCCAGCTCAAGCAGGACGTCAAGCGGGGGGCGGTGAGCGGCGGCGCGTTCTCCGCGGCCGGCGTCGTCTTCGTGTTCTCCCTGCCGATGCTGAACTTCGCGCTGGCGTATGGCATCCGGACCTGGAGCCACTGGAACCTCGCGGTCTGCTTCCTGCTGTCCTTCGCCGCGAACGTCCTGGTCGCCGGCCTGCTCGCCCTGATCGGCGTCTCCTTCGCCAAGAAGGCGCAGAAGGGCAAGGGCCCGCAGAAGGTCGCCGCGTCCATGAAGGAGTCCGCGGGCGTCCTGCAGAACGCCAAGCCGCACCCCCGCCCGGAGCGACCCGCGCTGGAGGAGCGCGCGCCCGAGGCCATCGAGGCTGTGGCACGCTCGTCCTCATGACGGACCCCGCCACTCCTCCGGCGCAGCCGGCCTCCCCCGTACGCATCGGCATCCCCGGCGGGAGAGAGGTGACGCACCGGGACGTCGCCGCCAACGGCGCCCGCTTCCACATCGCCGAAGTGGGCGACGGGCCGCTGGTGATGCTGGTGCACGGCTTCCCGCAGTTCTGGTGGACCTGGCGGCACCAGCTGGTCGCGCTCGCCGACGCCGGCTACCGGGCCGTCGCCATGGACCTGCGCGGCGTCGGCGGCTCCGACCGCACCCCGCGCGGCTACGACCCCGCGGGCCTCGCCCTGGACATCACCGGCGTGATCCGCTCCCTCGGCGAGCCGGACGCCGCGCTGGTCGGCCACGACCTCGGCGGATACCTGGCGTGGACGGCGGCCGTGATGCGGCCCAAGCTGGTCCGGCGCCTCGCCGTCGCCTCGATGCCGCACCCGCGGCGCTGGCGCTCGGCGATGCTCGCCGACCTCAAGCAGACCCGCGCCGGATCCCACATCTGGGGCTTCCAGCGGCCGTGGATCCCCGAGCGGCAGCTCACCGCGGACGACGGCGCGCTGGTGGGCCGTCTGATCCGGGAGTGGTCCGGGCCGCGCCCGCCGGAGGAGGAGGCGGTGCGCACGTACCAGCGGGCGATGTGCATCCCCTCGACAGCGCACTGCGCGGTCGAACCGTACCGCTGGCTGGTGCGCTCGCTCGCCCGCCCCGACGGCGTGCAGTTCTACCGGCGGATGAAGCGGCCGGTGCGGGTGCCGACGCTGCATCTGCACGGCTCCCTCGACCCGGTGATGCGCACCCGCAGCGCGGCCGGCTCCGGGGAGTACGTCGAAGCGCCGTACCGCTGGCGGCTGTTCGACGGGCTCGGGCACTTCCCGCACGAGGAGGACCCGGTCGCGTTCTCCACCGAACTGGTCAACTGGCTGAAGGATCCCGAGCCCGACCGGTGACCGCCGCGGGCCGCTCGGCCCGCCCTCCGATCCCGTTCGGTGACCACCCCGGAGCGCCCGGTATCCGAACGCCGTACACCTGTCCTACGAACGGCCAATTGCCCGGCGCATAGGCCAATTGGGGGCTGTGGGAGCGGTTATCGACCTTGGGGCGGGGGCAGACGTCGGGGTATGGGCTGGACGCACGACTACAGTGACGCAGCACGCAACCGCCGCTCGGCCGCCGGGCTGAGCTCCCATCAGCGCGGTGGTGCTCCGCAGATGACGAGCACCGACCCGCGGGTGGGGATCCCGCGCATCCTGCGCCGCCGGGCCCGCTGGGTCTCGGTGCGCCTGCGTCACCCGCGCGGCTGACCCGCCGGGTCCCCGGCCGGGCGCCTCACAGGGCGCAACTGTCGCTGTCCACCTGTTCGTTCGCCGTACGACCCCGGGCGATGTCTTCCTTGATCTCGTCCGCGGTCAGCGCGTACCCGGTGTCGGCGTCGTCGAGGGACTTGGCGAACACCACGCCGTAGACCTGCCCGTCGGGCGTGAGCAGCGGGCCGCCGGAGTTGCCCTGGCGGACGGTCGCGTACAGCGAGTACACATCGCGGCGGACGGTGCCGCGGTGGTAGATGTCCGGGCCGTTGGCCGAGATCCGGCCGCGCACGCGGGCGGCGCGCACGTCGTACGAGCCGTTCTGCGGGAAGCCGGCCACGATCGCGTCGTCGCCGCTGGCCGCGTCCTTCGCGGTGAACTTCAGCGCGGGCGCCTTCAGGCCGGGCACGTCGAGTACGGCGATGTCGCGCCGCCAGTCGTACAGGACGACCGTCGCGTCGTACTTGCGGCCCTCGCCCCCTATCTGCACGGTGGGCTCGTCCACGCCGCCCACCACGTGCGCGTTCGTCATGACGCGGCGGTCGGCGAAGACGAAGCCGGTGCCCTCCAGCACCTTGCCGCAGCTCGGCGCGGTGCCCATCACCTTCACGATGGACCGCTGGGCGCGCGCGGCGACGGGGCTGCCCGCGAGCGCCGGGTCGGGCGGCTGGACGTCGGTGATCGGCTCGTTGGAGAAGGGGCTGAAGACCTGCGGGAAGCCGTTCTGCGCGAGGACCGAGGAGAAGTCGGCGAACCACGTGTCCGCCGCGTCCGGCAGGGCCCGCGAGACGCCGAGCAGCACCTTGGAGTTGCGGACCTCCTTGCCCAGTGTCGGCAGGGTCGTCCCCGCGAGGGCCGAGCCGATCAGCCAGGCCACCAGCAGCATCGCGACGACGTTGACCAGGGCGCCGCCCGTGGCGTCCAGGGCGCGGGCCGGGGACCAGGTGATGTAGCGGCGCAGCTTGTTGCCCAGGTGGGTGGTCAGGGCCTGGCCGACCGAGGCGCAGACGATCACGACGATCACCGCGACGACCGCGGCGGTGGTGCTGACCTCGGAGTTGTCCGTGAGGGCGTCCCAGATCACGGGCAGCAGGTACACGGCGACGAGGCCACCGCCGAGGAAGCCGATCACCGACAGGATGCCGACGACGAAGCCCTGCCGGTAGCCGACGACCGCGAACCACACGGCCGCGATCAGCAACAGGATGTCCAGCACGTTCACCGCTTCAAGCCTCGCCTCGTCACTACGCGATCACACCAGGTCGGCCGGGGTCTCCGGCCCGCCGCTCAGCGGCAAACGGACTCCAGCCCCCGGACACCACGGCACGGGGGCAACCCTGTCACGACCGCCAGTCCAGCGGGACCTGCCGGTCGCGGTTCCAGGGGCGCTCCCAGCCCGCGAAGTGCAGCAGGCGGTCGATCACACCGGCCGTGAAACCCCAGACCAGGGCCGATTCGACCAGGAACGCCGGGCCGCGGTGGCCGCTGGGGTGGACGGTGGTGGCGCGGTGGGCGGGGTCCGTGAGATCCGCCACGGGGACGGTGAAGACCCGCGCGGTCTCGTTCGGGTCGACGACGCCGACCGGGCTGGGCTCGCGCCACCAGCCCAGCACCGGGGTGACCACGAAACCACTGACCGGGATGTACAGCTTGGGCAGCACGCCGAAGAGCTGCACGCCGGCCGGGTCCAGGCCGGTCTCCTCCTCGGCCTCGCGCAGCGCGGCCCGCAGCGGCCCGTCGCCGTGCGGATCGCCGTCCTCCGGGTCGAGCGCGCCGCCGGGGAACGACGGCTGCCCGGCATGCGATCTCAGCGACCCGGCCCGCTCCATCAGCAGCAGCTCGGGCCCGCGCGCGCCCTCGCCGAACAGGATGAGCACCGCGGACTGCCGCCCCGCCCCGTCGGCGGGCGGCAGGAAGCGGCTCAGCTGCAGCGGCTCGATCGTCTCGGCGGCCCGCACCACCGGGTCGAGCCAGCCGGGCAGGCCCTCCTTGGACAACGTCACCGGCCCGCCCTGTGTGTCGCTCGCGCGCGTCATCTCCACCCCCGTTCCACCTTGTCCAACGCCCGGCCCCACCGAGATCGTTCCGTCATCCGGCCCCCAGTGGCGGGGCGGGTTTCCCGCCCGCGTCCAGGTAGGCCTGCGGGGGGTTCAGACGCTGGCCGGGGAAGCCGCCCTTCTCGTACTTCAGCAGCTTCTTCGCCTTCTCCGGGTCCGTCTCGCCCTCGCCGTACGCCGGGCAGAGCGGGGCGATGGGGCAGGCTCCGCACGCCGGTTTGCGGGCGTGGCAGATCCGGCGGCCGTGCCAGATCACGTGGTGCGAGAGGTCGGTCCAGTCGCTCTTGGGGAACAGCGCGCCGACGGCGGCCTCGATCTTGTCCGGCTCCGTCTCGTCGGTCCACTGCCAGCGCCGCACCAGCCGCTGGAAGTGCGTGTCCACGGTGATGCCGGGCCGGCCGAAGGCGTTGCCGAGCACGACGAACGCGGTCTTGCGGCCGACGCCGGGCAGCTTGACCAGGTCCTCCAGACGGCCGGGGACCTCACCGCCGTACTCCTCCACCAGGGCCTTGGACAGCCCTATGACCGACCTGGTCTTCGCCCGGAAGAAGCCGCAGGGGCGCAGGATCTCCTCGACCTCCTCGGGGTTGGCGGCGGCCAGGTCCTCGGGGGTGGGGTACTTGGCGAAGAGGGCCGGGGTGGTCTGGTTGACGCGCAGGTCGGTGGTCTGGGCGGACAGGACCGTGGCGACGATCAGCTGGAAGGGGTTGACGAAGTCCAGCTCCGGGTGGGCGTACGGAAAGACCTCGGCCAGCTCACGGTTGATCCGGCGGGCGCGGCGGACGAGGGCCGTACGGGACTCCTCCTTGCGGGGCCGGGAGGCGGAGACGGGCTGCGCAGGGGCGACGCCCTTGACGGCGGCGGTGGCCTTCTTGGGCGCGACGACGGCTTTCTTGAGCTTGGCGGAGGCGGTCGCGGCCTTCTTCGCCGGGGCCTTCTTCGCGGGGGCGGCCTTCTTGGCGGACGTGGCCGCCTTCTTGGCCGTTGTGGCCTTCTTGGACGTCGTGGCCTTCTTCGTGGCGGCCGACTTCTGTGCCGCGGCCGACTTCTTCACAGGTGCCGCCCTTTTCCCTGATGTCTTCTTCGCGACTTTCGCCGCTTTCTCACCCCCGCCGGACTCCTGTTCGCCCACAGCGGAATCCCGACGTACAACCACCAGCTCAGCCCCCTTGGCCTGTGCTCTCACCGGCGATTTGGACACCCGGCCAGCCTAGAGCCCGGCACCGACATCCGCCCCGGACCCGGAAGATCGGCGCCCAATTGGCCCCCTGCCGCTTACCTCCGGACGCGTGTACGGCATCCTTGTGACAGATCACACTGTTTGGACCGTCCGGCAAAATGGGCACCACGGTCCCCTGTACCCCCGGGGACCAAGATCCCCTGAGCAGGTCGACAAGGAGAGAACTCGTGGACGACGTTCTGCGGCGCAACCCGCTCTTCGCGGCTCTCGACGACGAGCAGGCCGCGGAGCTTCGCGCCTCCATGAGTGAGGTGACCCTGGCACGCGGCGACTCCCTGTTCCACGAGGGCGACCCGGGCGACCGGCTGTACGTGGTGACCGAGGGCAAGGTCAAGCTGCACCGCACCTCCCCCGACGGCCGCGAGAACATGCTCGCCGTGGTGGGCCCCGGCGAGCTGATCGGCGAGCTGTCGCTGTTCGACCCGGGCCCGCGCACCGCGACCGCGACCGCGCTGACCGAGGTCAAGCTGCTGGGCCTGGGCCACGGCGACCTCCAGCCCTGGCTGAACGCCCGGCCCGAGGTGGCAGCCGCGCTGCTGCGCGCCGTCGCCCGCCGCCTGCGCAAGACCAACGACGCCATGTCGGACCTGGTCTTCTCCGACGTCCCGGGCCGCGTGGCACGCGCTCTGCTGGACCTGTCGCGCCGCTTCGGCGTGCAGTCCGAGGAGGGCATCCACGTCGTGCACGACCTGACGCAGGAGGAGCTGGCCCAGCTGGTCGGCGCCTCCCGTGAGACGGTCAACAAGGCGCTCGCCGACTTCGCCCAGCGCGGCTGGCTGCGCCTGGAGGCCCGCGCGGTGATCCTGCTGGACGTGGAGCGCCTCGCGAAGCGTTCCCGCTGACGCGGACGACAAGGCGCTGACGCGGACAGCAAGCCGCTGACGCGGACGACGAGGCGCTGAGGCGGACGACAGGTGCCGACCCGTACGACGAAGCGCTGACGCGTACGACAGGGGCGGCGGCCTGCGCGGGAAAATCAGTCCCGGCCGGGCCGCCGTCACGGCACAGTGGGGCGATGCCCCACACCGCCCGCCCCCAAGGCCTCGACCCCGAGGGCTTCCTCGCCCGGGAGGGCTCCCTCGCGCGCGTGCCGCACGCCTTCCGCCCGGTGGTCGCCGTCGCGCGTGACCGGCTGACCGCTCTGTTCGGGGCGCGGCTGGACAGCGCGTACCTGTACGGCTCGATCCCGCGCGGCACCGCGCGCGTGGGCCGCAGCGACCTGGACCTGCTGGTCGCGCTGCGGGAGGAGCCGGCCGACGCCGACCGGGACGCCGTACGGGCGCTCGGGGAGGCCGTCGACCGGGAGTTCCCGCAGATCGACGGCGTCGGCACGCTTCTGTACAGCCGGGCGCGGCTGCTGAGCGAGGCCGAGCGGTACGACCTGGGCTGGTTCGTCGCCTGCCTGTGCACCCCGCTGCTGGGCGAGGACCTCGCTGCGCGCCTGCCGCGCTACCGGCCCGATTCCCGGCTCGCCCGCGAGACCAACGGCGACCTCGGCCGGATCCTGCCGCGCTGGCGGGAGCGGATCGCCGCGGCCGGGGACACCGAGGAGGCCCGGCGCCCGCTCGTGCGCTTCATGTCACGGCACCTCGTCCGCACCGGGTTCACCCTGGTCATGCCCCGCTGGAACGGGTGGACCAGCGACCTCGGCGAGATGGCCGAGGTGTTCGGGGCGTACTACCCGCGGCGGGCCGGCCAGCTGCGCGCCGCTGCCGTACGCGGCCACGAGCCCGTCGGCGACCCGGAGGTCCTGCGGTCGTACGTCGACGACCTCGGGCCCTGGCTGGCGGCGGAGTACGCGCGCGTGCACGGCGTCAAGGCGCTCCGCGCGGACGAGGGGCCCCCGGCGGACGAGAGGCGGCCCCCGGCGGACGGGACGCCCCGGGACGGACGAGAGCGCCCTTAGATCAGGCCGTGCTCCTCCAGGTACTCCAGCTGGGCCCGTACCGACAGTTCCGCCGCCGGCCACAGCGAGCGGTCCACGTCGGCGTACACGTGGGCGACGACCTCGGAGGGCGTGCGGTAGCCGTCCTCGACGGCCGTCTCGACCTGGGCGAGCCGGTGGGCGCGGTGGGCGAGGTAGAACTCGACGGCGCCCTGGGCGTCGTCCAGGACGGGTCCGTGGCCCGGCAGGACCGTGTGGACGCCGTCGTCGACCGTGAGGGACCTCAGGCGGCGCAGGGAGTCCAGGTAGTCGCCGAGCCGGCCGTCGGGGTGCGCGACGACGGTCGTGCCGCGGCCGAGGACCGTGTCGCCGGTGAGGACCGCCCGGTCGGCCGGCAGATGGAAGCAGAGCGAGTCCGCGGTGTGGCCGGGGGTCGGTACGACGCGCAGCTCCAGGCCACCGACCGTGATCACGTCCCCGGCGGACAGGCCCTCGTCACCGAGCCGCAGCGCCGGGTCGAGGGCACGCACGCGCGTACCGGTCATCTCGGCGAACCGGCCGGCGCCCTCGGCGTGGTCCGGGTGGCCGTGGGTGAGCAGGGTGAGGGCGACGCGCCGGCCGGCCTTCTCGGCGGTGTCGACGACCGCGCGCAGGTGCCCCTCGTCCAGCGGGCCCGGGTCGATCACGACGGCGAGGTCGGAGCCGGGCTCGGAGACGATCCAGGTGTTCGTGCCGTCCAGGGTCATCGCGGACGGGTTGGGCGCGAGGACGTTCACCGCGCGCTCGGTGACGGGCCCGGTGGTGACCCCGCCGCGCGGCCGGCCGGGAAGTGCGCTGGCGTCGGTCATGCGGAGGCTCCCCCGGTCGGGATGTGCTTGGTGAACTCGTCGTGGCCCGGCCAGGACAGCACGACCTCGCCGTCGACCAGACGCGCCTGGGCGAGGACGGGCGTCAGGTCGCGGGCGGGTGCGGCGGCCAGCGCCTCGGCGGCGGTGGCGTACGGCGTGAGCTGGCGCAGGGTGGCGATGGTGGGCGGCATCATCAGCAGCTCGCCCTTGTCGTAGCCGTCGGCGGCGTCCCCGGGCCGGATCCACACGGTGCGGTCGGCCTCGCCGGAGGCGTTGCGGGTGCGCTGGCCAGCCGGGAGGGAGGCGACGAAGAACCAGGTGTCGTAGCGGCGCGGCTCGAACTCGGGGGTGATCCAGCGGGTCCAGGCGCCCAGCAGGTCCGAGCGCAGCACCAGGCCGCGCCGGTCCAGGAACTCGGCGAAGGAGGTCTCGCGGGCGACCAGGGCGGCGCGGTCGGCCTCCCAGTCGGCGCCGGTGGTGTCGCCGACGACGGTGTCCGGGGCGGGGCCGGCCAGCAGGACGCCGGCCTCCTCGTAGGTCTCGCGGACCGCCGCGCAGACGATGGCCTGGGCCTCCGTCTCGTCGTCGACACCGAGCCGCTGCGCCCACCACGCGCGCGTGGGGCCCGCCCAGCGCACCAGATGGTCGTCGTCGCGCGGGTCGACGCCGCCGCCGGGGTAGGCGTACGCGCCTCCGGCGAAGGCCATGGAGGCGCGTCGGCGCAGCATGTGGACGGCGGGGCCGCCGTCGGTGTCCCGCAGGAGCATCACCGTCGCCGCGCGCCGGGCCGCGACCGGCGTGAGGGTGCCGGCCGCGAGCGCGCGGATCCGGTCCGGCCATTCCGGTGGATACCACTGCCCATTCGCCATGGCCGGAGGCTATCCCGTGCTGGGCGAATGTTCGAGAGGTGATCGAGAGCGGGGGCGCTCAGGGCCTACGGGGAGGGACCTCAGGGCCCCCGGAAGGGACCTCAGGGGGCCAGCTCGACCTGGACCTCGACCTCCACCGGCGCGTCCAGCGGCAGCACCGCCACGCCGACCGCGCTGCGCGCGTGCACGCCCTTGTCGCCGAAGACCGCGCCGAGGAGTTCGCTGGCGCCGTTGAGGACGGCGGGCTGCCCGGTGAAGTCGGCCGCGGAGGCGACGAAGCCGACGACCTTCACCACGCGCGCGACGCGGTCCAGGTCACCGGCGACGGACTTGACCGCGGCGAGCGCGTTCAGCGCGCAGGTGCGGGCCAGGTCCTTGGCCTCCTCGGGCGTGACCTCGGCACCGACCTTGCCGGTGACGGGCAGCTTGCCCTCGACCATCGGCAGCTGGCCGGCCGTGTACACGTACGGCCCCGACTGGACCGCCGGCTGGTAGGCGGCCAGCGGCGGCACGACCTCCGGCAGGGTCAGTCCGAGTTCGGCGAGCTTCGCCTCGACCGCGCTCATGCCTGCTTCTCCCGCTTCAGGTAGGCCACCAGCTGCTCGGGGTTGTTGGGGCCGGGCACGACCTGGACGAGCTCCCAGCCGTCCTCGCCCCAGGTGTCCAGGATCTGCTTCGTGGCGTGGACGAGCAGCGGCACGGTGGCGTATTCCCACTTCTTCATGGGGCGACTGTAGCCGCTGTGGCCGGTGGGGCAGCCGGCCGACCGCGAGCGGTGTTCCTGGGGTGTTATCCACAGCCTCCCGTCCGTGCGCGGCACGGACTGGTTACGCTCGAAGACGTGAGCAGGCTCCAGGTCGTCAGCGGCAAGGGCGGGACCGGAAAGACGACGGTCGCCGCCGCCCTCGCGCTGGCCCTCGCGACGGAGGGGAAGCGGACGCTTCTCGTCGAGGTCGAGGGCCGGCAGGGCATCGCACAGCTCTTCGAGACGGAGGCGCTGCCTTATGAGGAGCGGAAGATCGCCGTCGCGCCAGGGGGCGGCGAGGTGTTCGCCCTGGCCATAGATCCCGAACTGGCCCTTCTGGACTACCTCCAGATGTTCTACAAGCTGGGCGGCGCGGGCCGGGCGCTGAAGAAGCTCGGCGCGATCGACTTCGCCACCACCATCGCGCCCGGACTGAGGGACGTACTCCTCACCGGCAAGGCGTGCGAGGCGGTGCGCAGAAAGGACAAGTCAGGACGTTTCGTCTATGACTACGTGGTCATGGACGCGCCGCCCACGGGCCGCATCACCCGCTTCCTCAACGTCAACGACGAGGTGGCGGGCCTGGCGAAGATCGGCCCGATACACAATCAGGCGCAGGCCGTGATGCGGGTGCTGAAGTCGGCGGAGACGGCCGTGCACCTGGTGACGCTGCTGGAGGAGATGCCGGTCCAGGAGACCGCCGACGGCATCGCCGAACTGCGCGCGGCCAGGCTGCCGGTGGGCCGGGTCATCGTGAACATGGTGCGGCCGGAGGTGTTGGACGCCGCCGAGCTGGAACTCGTCCGCAGCACACCTCGTACGGCCGTGGCCCGTTCGCTGTCGGCGGCCGGGCTCGGCGGGGCGCGGCGCGGCGGGCACGCGGAGCGGCTGGTGGACCCGCTGCTGCGCCAGGCCGAGGAATACGCCGAGCGGTACGCGCTGGAGCACGAGCAGCGGGCGGTCCTCGGCGAGCTGGGCCTGCCGCTGCACGAACTGCCGCTGCTCGCCGAGGGCATGGACCTGGCGGGCCTGTACGAACTCGCCACCGAGCTGCGGAAGCAGGGGATGTCATGAGTCCGGAGCCGGCCCTGGCCCAGGAGGGCGCGCGGGAGGGCACCCGTCACCGTCTCTCCCCCGCGCGCGTGCTCGACCTCGACCCGCTGCTGGACGACCCGAAGACCCGGATCGTGGTGTGCTGCGGCTCGGGCGGCGTCGGCAAGACGACCACGGCGGCGGCGCTCGGCCTGCGCGCCGCCGAGCGGGGCCGCAAGGTCGTCGTCCTCACCATCGACCCGGCCCGCCGGCTCGCCCAGTCCATGGGCATCGACTCGCTGGACAACGTGCCGCGCCGGGTGAAGGGCATCGAGGACGCCGCGGGCGGCGAGCTGCACGCGATGATGCTCGACATGAAGCGCACCTTCGACGAGATCGTCGAGGCGCACGCGGATCCCGAGCGGGCCGCCGCGATCCTGGGCAACCCCTTCTACCAGTCGCTCTCGGCGGGCTTCGCGGGCACGCAGGAGTACATGGCGATGGAGAAGCTGGGGCAGCTGCGGGCGCGGGACGAGTGGGACCTCATCGTCGTCGACACCCCGCCCTCGCGCTCCGCGCTGGACTTCCTGGACGCGCCCAAGCGGCTCGGTTCCTTCCTCGACGGCCGGCTGATCCGGCTGCTGACCGCGCCGGCCAAGCTGGGCGGGCGGGCCGGGATGAAGTTCCTGAACGTCGGCATGTCGATGATGACCGGCACGCTCGGCAAGCTGCTCGGCGGTCAGCTGCTGAAGGACGTCCAGACGTTCGTGGCGGCGATGGACACCACCTTCGGCGGGTTCCGCACCCGCGCGGACGCCACGTACAAGCTGCTCCAGGCGCCGGGGACCGCGTTCCTGGTGGTGGCGGCGCCGGAGCGGGACGCGCTGCGGGAGGCGGCGTACTTCGTCGAGCGGCTGGCGGCGGAGAGGATGCCGCTGGCCGGTCTGGTGCTCAACCGGGTGCACGGCAGCGGCGCCGCCCAGCTGTCGGCCGAGCGGGCGCTCGCCGCCGCGGAAAATCTTGACGAGCGCCGCATTGTGGATCAGGACGGCGGGAAAGCTGGACTTCGTAACTCTCCCGACACGTACGGCAGTTCAGATCACGCGGAACCCTCCGCACCCGCGTCGACCTCCGGCCCCGGCTCCCCCGCCACGGAGGCGGCCACGGAGCGTGCGGACGATACGGCGGCTGACACGGCTGCGGACGATACGGCGGCTGCGGACGCGGCAGCTGACGATGCGGCGGCTGATACGGCGGACGGCACGCGCGCCACGGATCACCCGGACCGCGCGGACGGCGGCGTCGACGAGCTGACCGCGGGGCTGCTGCGGCTGCACGCCGAGCGGATGCAGCTGCTCTCCCGCGAGCGGCGCACCCGTGACCGTTTCACCGCGCTGCACCCCGAGGTCGCGGTGGCCGAAGTGGCCGCGCTGCCCGGCGACGTACACGACCTCGCGGGCCTGCGGGACATCGGAAACCGCCTCGCGGCCAACCGCCCGGAGCTGCCGGAAAGCAGCGAGGGCCCGGCCGGGGCGGGGGCGTGAGCCCACGTCGGTGACCGCCCGCGCGGTGCCGCGCGGGTACGGCGGTGCTGCGCGGGCGTGGACCCGCGCCGAAGCGTGTCGGTGTCGTCGCGCGGACGTGGCGGTCGCCGAGCCCGTGGACGCCGAGAGGTGGCCTCAGCTCACCGCCGCGTAGTTCTCGTACACCTGGTCGTCGTCGAGCGGCACGATGCCCACGCCGCGCTCGTACTCCGTGCGCGCGGTCTCCAGGAGCCGGCGCCACGAGGTGACGGTCGGCCGCCTGCGCAGCAGTGCGCGGCGCTCCCGCTCCGTCATGCCTCCCCACACGCCGAACTCGACGCGGTTGTCCAGCGCGTCGGCCAGGCACTCGGTCCGCACCGGGCATCCGGTGCACACCGCCTTGGCCCTGTTCTGCGCTGCTCCTTGAACGAACAGTTCATCCGGATCGGTAGTGCGGCAGGCCGCCTGCGCACTCCAGTCGGTTACCCAGCCCATACCGGCGCCGTCCTCTCCCGAATCGAGGCTCCCCCACGGCGGCAGCGGCATATTCACCGCCGCCAGTTGAGGACGTTACGGAAGGTGGGGACAGCGCAACACCCCCAGCGGGCCCAATCTTGAATGGTCCGAACGGACTATGGGTAAGCGGCAGATCACCCGGGGGAGTGAGGTGGCGACATGCGTGATCATCCCGGCAAAACGGGGCAGTCGCGCCGCGTCACAACGGACGACGGATGACACACGAGGCGGATTCGGACACGTCCCCACCAGAAAGTCGGGTACCTCCGGAACGATTCGGGGTCGCCGGACGTATTGATACGTGACCGCACTGCTGTGACAGTTGAGAGCAGCTTAGGCCAAGGCCTGCACGCGTGTCCGGCGAATGCGAACCCCGCCGCCCTCACTTTGCCGCGCCGTCATCGGCGAGGCGGGACACGTCCGGTTCCGGGCGGGCCGGAGGGCGGCGCGCCGACCGCCGGGGCCGATTGGAGCACGGGCGTCGGCATGGCCGCCGACCAGGGGGTAGACGTAGCAGCGGTGGGCGCACCGCCGACCGGTCGCGAACATACCGAGGAGCGACCGCTCCTTCGGAAGGCTCTGGAGTACGGATTAGGCTGCCCTCATGCCAAAGAAGCGCTCGGGCGGTGGTCTGTCGCCAACGCAGCAGGCCGCCAAGTTCCTCGGTGTCAGTGTGCTCGCCGGAGCGGTGCTGGCCGGCATCGCGATGCCCGCCGTCGGCGCGCTGGGCCTGGCCGCCAAGGGATCGGTGGAGAGCTTCGACGAGCTCCCCGTGAACATGAAGACGCCACCGCTGAGCCAGCGCACCACCATCCTCGACGCCGACGGCGGCCAGATCGCCACGGTCTTCTCCCGCGACCGCACGGTCGTGCCGCTGAAGAACATCTCGCCGTACATGCAGAAGGCGATCGTCGCGATCGAGGACTCGCGCTTCTACCAGCACGGCGCGATCGACCTCAAGGGTGTCCTGCGCGCGCTGAACAAGAACGCGCAGAGCGGCGGCGTGGCCCAGGGCGCGTCCACGCTGACCCAGCAGTACGTGAAGAACGTCTTCGTGGAGGAGGCCGGCGACGACCCCACCAAGGTCGCCCAGGCCACCCAGCAGACCATCGGCCGCAAGATCCGCGAGCTGAAGTACGCGATCCAGGTCGAGGAGGAGCTGGGCAAGAAGCGGATCCTCGAGAACTACCTGAACATCACGTTCTTCGGCGAGCAGGCCTACGGCGTCGAGGCCGCGGCCCAGCGCTACTTCTCCAAGCACGCCAAGGACCTCACCCTCCCCGAGGCCGCCCTGCTGGCCGGCATCGTGCAGTCCCCCAGCCGGTACGACCCGGTCAACGACGAGGCGGAGGCCACCAAGCGGCGCAACGTCGTCCTGCAGCGCATGGCCGAGGTCGGTGACATCTCCCAGGCCGACGCCGACCAGGCGAAGAAGCAGCCGCTCGGCCTGAAGGTCAGCAAGCCCAAGAACGGCTGCATCACCGCCGTGAAGGGCGCCGGCTTCTTCTGCGACTACGTCCGCGAGATCTTCCTCACCGACCCGGTCTTCGGCAAGACCCGCGCGGCCCGCGCCAAGATCTGGAACCAGGGCGGCCTGACCATCCGTACCACCCTCGACCCGCAGGCCCAGGACTCGCTCCAGGACTCGGTCAAGGAGCACGTCTACAAGGACGACGAGGTGGCGACCGCCGCCAGCATCGTCGAGCCCGGCACCGGCAAGATCCTCGCCATGGGCCAGTCCCGGCCGTACGGCTTCGGCAAGAACGAGACGCAGATCAACCTCTCGGTCGACCGGGCGCAGGGCGGCGGCATCGGGTACCAGCCCGGTTCCACCTTCAAGCCGTTCGTGGCCGCCGCCGCCATCGAGGGCGGCATGCCGGCGACGAAGGTCTACGGCTCGCCGTACAAGATGGAGTACCCGAGCCCTGTCCAGGCGTGCGACGGCAAGACGTGGCAGAACCTCAAGGGCGAGACCCTGACCAACGAGAACGAGTCCGAGTCGGGCCCGTACGCCATGAAGGAGGCGATGGCCAAGTCGGTCAACACCTACTTCGTGGAGATGATCGGAGACATCGGCATCTGCCCGGTGATCGACATGACGAAGAAGATGGGCGTCGAGCGGGCCGACGGCCGCGCGCTGGACCAGAGCCCCTCACTCGCCCTCGGCACCGCGGTGATGTCCCCCCTGACCATGGCGAACGCGTATGCGACCTTCGCCTCGCGCGGCATGTACTGCACGCCCGTCGCCATCGAGTCGATCAGCCAGCGCATCGGCGACCAGACCAAGTCGCTGCCGGTCCCGAAGTCGACCTGCTCGCGCGCGATGTCCGAGACCACCGCCGACACGATCAACACGCTCCTGCGGGGCGTCGTCGAGGACGGCACGGGCCGGCAGGCGGGTCTCGGCAGCCGCCCCAGCGCCGGTAAGACGGGTACGACGGACGAGCGCTACTCGGCCTGGTTCGTCGGGTACACGCCCAACATGGCCGGCGCGGTGTGGGTCGGCGACCCGGCCCACGACCGGAAGATGCAGCAGATCTCCATCGGCGGCGTCTGGCACGACAAGGTGTACGGCGGTGAGGTCCCCGGACCGATCTGGAAGAGCATGATGGCCGGCGCGCTGGACGGCCGGCCCGCGCCGGACTTCAACCTGATCAACATCCCCGACCCCGAGCAGGACAAGGACAAGGGGCGCGATCACGACGGCGGCGGCAACGGCGACGACAAGCCGGGCAACGGCCATGGCAACGGCGGTCTCATCGGCGGCCTGATCGGCGGCACCGACACCGGAGGCACGGACACCGGCGGCACGACCGGCGGCACAGACCCGCAGCCCACGTTCACGCTCCCCGAGGGCTTCATCCAGGGCAACGAGAACGGCGGCGGGAACGGCAACGGCGGGAAGTTCCCGTAAGCCTCCCCGGCCGGCCGGCTGAACGACGACGAGGGGCGCCCTCCGCCCGGAGG
>NZ_BNBR01000005.1:586473-610914 GCF_014656055.1 Streptomyces griseosporeus | reverse complement strand
CCCTCCAGGCGGAGGGCGCCCCTCGTCGTCGTAGTACCGCAGAAGTCCCGGGCGTCAGCCGGCGAGCAGCTTCTTCACCGCGGCGGCGACCCGGCCGCCCTCGGCCTGTCCGGCCACCTTCGGGTTGACGATCTTCATGACGGCGCCCATGGCCCTCGGCCCCTCGGCGCCCGCCGCCTTCGCCTCCTCGACGGCCTGGGCGACGATCGCGTTCAGCTCCTCATCGGACAGCTGCTTGGGCAGGTAGTCGGCGAGGACCTCGCCCTCCGCCTTCTCCCGCTCGGCCTGCTCGGCGCGACCACCCTGGGCGAAGGCCTCGGCCGCCTCGCGGCGCTTCTTCGCCTCCTTGGTGATCACCTTGAGGACCTCGTCGTCGGAGAGCTCGCGCTTCTCCTTGCCCGCGACCTCCTCCTTGGTGATCGCGGCGAGCGTCAGCCGGAGCGTCGAGGAGCGGAGCTCGTCGCGCTCCTTGATCGCGGCGTTGAGGTCTTCCTGCAGCTTCGACTTGAGCGTGGTCATGGGGTTGATTGTCGCAGGTACGGCAGACCGGACGCCCATGCATTTACGGCGGCGCAGCTCGAGTCATGCCCCGGGGCCGCGGTCTGACACGATGGGCACATGCGCGCGCGATACGGAGTTCCCCTGGGAATCGCGGCGGTTGGCGCCGCCGGACTCGTCTACTCCGCGGGTTTCGAGGCCCGCTCCTTCCGCCTCCGACGGGTCACCGTCCCCGTCCTCCCGTCCGGTATGCGGCCCCTGCGGGTCCTCCAGGTCTCCGACATCCACATGGTCGGCGGACAGCGCAAGAAGCAGCGCTGGCTGCGCTCGCTGGCCGGGCTGCGCCCCGACTTCGTGATCAACACGGGCGACAACCTGTCCGACCCGGAGGGCGTCCCGGAGGTGCTGGACGCGCTGGGCCCGCTGATGGAGTTCCCCGGCGCGTACGTCTTCGGCTCGAACGACTACTACGGCCCCAAGCTGCGCAACCCCGCCCGCTATCTGCTGGAGAAGGCGACCGGCCGGCACGGCCTGAACGGCAACGCGCCGGCGGTCGGCGCGATCCACAACCCGTGGGAGGACCTGCGGGACGGCTTCGACGCGGCGGGCTGGCTCAACCTGACCAACACGCGCGGCACGCTGAAGGTCGAGGGGGTGTCGGTCGAGCTGACCGGCCTGGACGACCCGCACATCAAGCGCGACCGGTACGCGCGCGTGGCCGGCGGTCCGTCCGATACGGCGGACTTCTCGATGGGCGTGGTGCACGCGCCGTACCTGCGCACGCTGGACGCGTTCACCGCGGACGGCTATCCCCTGGTCCTCGCCGGCCACACCCACGGCGGCCAGCTCTGCATCCCCTTCTACGGCGCCCTGGTCACCAACTGCGACCTGGACACCGACCGGGTGAAGGGCCTGTCCACGCACACGGCGGAGGGCCGTACGGCGTATCTGCACGTCTCGGCGGGCTGCGGCCAGAACCGCTACACGCCGGTACGGTTCGCGTGCCCGCCGGAGGCGACGCTGCTGACGCTGGTGGGGCGGGAGTAGCAGCCGGAGCAATCGGCACAGGCTGGGCGGGTCACCCACACGGCCCGCCCACATCGCCCGACATGCCCCTTTTCCTTACTTTTGGGGCATGACCGCCCCCATACCCAGGGACATCCCGGACCTGCCCGCGGTCCCGGGCCCGCCCGCCCTGCTGCCCTCGCCCGTCCCCGCCGCCGCGGTGGTGACCCCCGTCAGCCGCCCGCTGGCCGCCGTGTGCCGCCTGCTGGTCGCCGCACTGGCGACAGGCGGCGTGACGCTGGCGCTGCTGCTCGGCAGCCCGGCCCGCGTACTGAGCTACTTCACGGTCCAGAGCAACATCCTGCTCGCCGTGGTCTGCGTCTTCTCGGCCCGCCGCGCCTGGACGGCCCGCCGCCCGCTGCCGTCGGCCGTGACAGGCGCCACACTCCTCTACGTGGTGATCGCGGCGCTGGTCTACCACCTGGTGCTCGCGCCCTCGACGACGACACCGTTCACCATGACGGGCGCGCCGGCCTCCGGCTGGCACACCCTCGCCAACCAGCTCCTGCACACCGTCGCCCCCGCGGCGGCCGCCCTGGACTGGCTCCTGCTGACCACGCCGGGCACCCTGCGCCTGCGCAAGACCGCGACGTGGATGCTCTACCCCCTGGCCTACCTGGCCTTCTCCCTCGCCCGGGCCGAGCTGCTCTACCTCCCCGGCGCCCCGGCCCGCTACCTCTACCCCTTCCTCGACGTCGACCAGCACGGCTACAAGAGCGTCCTGGCCAACGCCCTCCTCCTGGGCCTCTCCTTCTACGGCCTCGCGGTCCTCCTGGTCGCCCTCGACCACCTGCGCCCCAACCTGGTCCGCTACCGCGCCCACCACCACCCGAAAACCGGATTTCGTCTCCGGCCGCCAGTGGGCTAAAGTAAACGTCGTCGCCGCGACAAGCAGCGACATCGGGGTGTAGCGCAGCTTGGCAGCGCGCTTCGTTCGGGACGAAGAGGTCGTGGGTTCAAATCCCGCCACCCCGACAGCCGTAACAGCAGGTGAGGCACCTAGGAACGTTCCTAGGTGCCTCACCTGTTTTCGTCTGCGTGTCTATCTGCGTGACTACCGCTCCGGACCCCGCTTGAAGATGCCGTCCATGACCACCGCACCGGTCTGGATCACGGGCCGGATCTGCTTCCGGTAGACCTCCTCGGTCACGGCCGTGCCGGAGTGACCGACGAGCCGGGAGATCTCCTCCAGCGGGACGCCACGGTCGGAGAGCAGGGACACGAAGCTGTGCCGAAGCTCCCTCGGAGTCCACTCGTCGGCGTTGATCCCTTCGGCGTCCTTGAGCGCCTGGCGGAAGGCGCGGCGGACGTTGGTCGCATCGAGGGGCTTGCCCACGGCCGACGAGAAGACGAGTCCATGTTCCTCCCACTTGTCGCCAGCGGCGAGCCGGTCCCAGCCCTGGTCCTCGAAGTGCTGCCAGAGGACCTCGACGCAGCGCGCCGGCAGGGCGAGCGTTCGCCGGGATTTCCGGGTCTTGGTGTCCCCGCCGCGCCGGACCGAGCGCCACACGGCGATGTGCGGGGGCTGCGGCGGATCGGCGTCCGGGCGCCCCTTCAGGAAGACGTGGTCCCAGGTGAGGGCACGCAGCTCCTCGGTCCGGGCACCGGTCAGGAGGGCGACGACGATGTATGCGTGCATCGAGGTGCCCTCGGCTGCCTTGAGCACCGCCTCGGCCTGGGCGAAGGTCAGCGCTTTGGACGGCCGCCCCGGCTGACCCTGGGGTACCGAGCACAACTCGACGACGTTGCGCTTCACTTTGTCCCGCGCCATGGCTCGCTTGACTGCGCGGTTCAGACAGGAGTGGACAGCTTGCAGTGTGCGAGTGCTGAGGGTCTGTGCCTTGGCGGCGAGCCAGCGGTCAACGTCTTCCGCACTGAGGTCTCTAAGCTTCCGGGCGCCCAGGGCGGGGATCACATGGTTCTGGCTCAGGATGGTGCAGGTTTCGACGGTGCGGGGGTCGCGGCCCGCCAGGCCGTACGCGAGCCAGTCATTGACGGCGTCAGCGACCGTGTAGCCGGTCGGCGCGATCGCGAGGCCGTCTTCGTGGTCTCGCAACACCTCCTTGAGCTTGTTCTTGGCCTCAGTCTTGGTCTTGCCACTCCCCCGCTTGACGATCCGCTTGCCGCTCGGGTCGTAGCCGAGGTGCGCTGTGGCGATCCACCTCTGCCGCTTCTCGTCCCAGTGCAGGCCCCCATCACCGCGGCTACGACGCTTGGTCATCAGGCGGCCTCCACCAGCTGGCTCTGGATGAAGTCGCGCACCGCGTCGGCGGGGATACGGCGGGCGCCATCGATCTTGATCGAGGCGAGACGGTGGGTCCGGATCAGGTCGTAGACCTTGGAGCGGCCCACCTTGAGCCGGGCCATCACTTCCGGCACGGTCAGCAGCTCGGCGGTTGCGGTCGTCATGCGGCGGCTCCTTCCAGTGCCAGGTGGTCGCGTAGGGCTTCGCGGGCGGTCTCGCGGTTGAGCTGGAGGTCGCGGGCGATGGTGGCGGCGAGGGCGGATTCGCCGGGGGTGTGGCCGTGGCCGGCGTACTGCCAGTCGGCCAGGACCAAGACGGTGTCCGGCTCGGTGTCGTCCAGGCCGAGGGCTTCGCGTTCCTGGGCGGCGCGGTAGTCGGCACGCTCCTGGCGGAGGGCACCGAGGGTGGTGGAGTAGCGGCGCGACTTGGAGCTGAAGTGGCCGCGGAAGCCAAGCATGTGAGCCCAGGCCCACAGGCGGCGGTCGGGGTAGAGCGGATCGAGTTCCTTGCAGGCCGTGATGAGGCGGCGGGTGTGGTCCGGGACCTGATGGCGGTCGAGTTCGGAGAGTTCGCCGATACGGCGGTCGAGGGTGCCGGTGTTCTCGGCGGCCTTGGTGGCGTACTTGGCGACGTACGAGGCGACGGCCTGTTCGGTGATGTCGGAGCCATCTCCGAAGGCCTTCACGGGCCGGACGTCGAGCTGGGTGCCCCAGCGAAAGGTCCGGGCGGGTTGGTCTGCGGCGGCCGGGACCGAGACCGAGGTATAGGAGTGGGCCGCAGCTGCGCGGATCGCGTCGGCGAGGAGGTCGACGGTGGCCCAGGCGGGCGGCGGGGTGTCCGGGCCTTCGGGGCCGTCGAGGCGTATGACCGCGTGGAAGTGCAGCGCTCCGCGCTTCTGGAATTCGGCGACCTTGCCGTAGGAGACGCGGCAGTGGTCGGCGAGTTCGCTGCGGGTGAGGCCGGCGCGGGCGGCGATCTCGCGTCGGAGCCGGGTGGTGAAGCGCTGCCAGAGCTGCCCGGCGTGGTTGTTGAACAGGACCGCGCCCGCGTAGTCGTACGTTTCCGGATCGAGCGCGGTGCCGAGGGCCGGGTCATCGACCGGGTGGCGGGTGCCGCAGCGGCAGGTGCCTCGGTCGGGTCGGTTGTGGACCGGGCCGAAGGACGGTGCGGTGAGGGTGGCGAAGACGCGGGGGTGGTCGCGGACGGTCGTGGGGATGTCGCGGCGGTCGTCTCCGGCGAGTCCGGCGCGGATGAGGTGGTAGGTGTCGCCCGCGTAGGTCCAGGCGCAGGCGGGGCAGCGGGAGGCGCGGCGGTTGCCGCAGGCGAGGCGGAGGCGTCCGCCGGGCTCGTTCTCGGTGGAGTAGTGGTGCAGGGTCTCGCCGGTGGTCTTGTCCTTGTGCAGCACCCAGCCGCGCAGGTGGATGGGGTCGGAGCAGCCGCCGGTGCGGCGGACCTGGTCTTCCCAGCGGGTGTAGTCGGGGGCAGAAGCCACCCTCAGCAGGTCGCCGAGGGTGGTCGGGTCGAGCAGCGTGTCAGGCACGGGCGCCCTCCTTGGCCCGGCGGGCGGGGAGGATGCCGAGGCCATTGCAGGCCGGACAGTGGGCGGTGATGGTGCAGAGGTGACCGTGCCGGTCGCGGCCGCCGAGGGTGATGGCGGCGGAGGCGAAGCCGTCGCAGTGGGGGCAGATGCGGGGCGGCGGTGTGGTGCGGTGGGTCATGCTGGGAGTTCCTTCCGGTTGCGAGATCGGACAGGGGCACGGCTCCCGGGGCGGCGGCTTCTTGGCGGTTGACGACCGCCCCGGGGGCCGGTCAGCGGCGTTTGGCGTCCGCGTGGACGAGCGAGCGGATCACCAGGGCGCAGATGGCGAGTGAGGCGCCGGTGATGGCGACGGCCAGGAGCATTGAGACGAGGACGGCGCCGAGGACCAGGACCACGGCGGTGGTGCCGCCGACGAGGGCGAGCGCGGTGCCGGGGGTGAGCTGGACCGTGGGCCGGGACGGCGTTGCAGGCGCCGGGGTGGCCGGCGGGGTCGTGGCGCTCGGGGTGATGGTGGTCGGCTCGACGACGGCGGGCGGGGTGGCGAGGCCGGTCGGCGTGGGCATGGTGGGGATCTTCGGGCGGAGCATCGGTGATCTCCCTCGGGTGGTTACTTGATGAGGCTGTTGATCGCGGGGGCGAGAACGCTGTCGGCGAGGAGGAAGCCGCCGAGGAGCAGTACGGCGATGAGCCAGGCGGGCGGGCGGATGAGCTTGACGCCGAGGTAGCCGACGGCGAGGAGCGCGAACCAGAGCGGGACCTGCATGGCGGTGGGTCTCCTAGCGGACGCGGCAGCGGTGGGTGCGGGCGGCGAGCTGGGCGGCGGTCTGGCTGGTGTAGTCGGCGGACCAGCCGCAGCCGTCGGAGCTGCACACGGCGGCGTGTTTGGTCTGGCCGTTGCGGTCGCGGTGGGTGCCGATCTGCACCGGGCCGATCCGCATCACGGAGTGGAAGTTGTCGCGGGTGGGCATGGCTGGTTCTCCTTCCTGGTCAGGCGAGGTGGGCGGCGATGGCGTCGGCGAGGTGGGGCGGGACGCCGAGGCGGGCGCGGAGGGTGTCGGTGTCGATCGGGGAGCCGGTGCGGACGCGGTACTCGTCGGCGACCTTGCGGGCGTGGTCGACGAGGACGGGGGGAACCGCGGGGGCCGGGGCCGGAAGTGCCGGGGGCTCGTCGGCTTGCGGGGCCGGGGGTCGGTCTGCTTCGTGGGCGGGGGGCTCCGGGTCGGGCTCGGGGACTGTGTCCGGCACGGGGGTGGGCTCGGGCTCGGGCTCGGGTTCGGATGCCGGCGGTTCCGGCTGCGTCTGGTGTTGGTGCTTGGCGGAGTGGGCGAGCAGGGTGCCGCCGAGGAAGGCGAGTGCGGGCCATCCGGCGATGCCGAGGCGGAGCAGGGCGGGCGGGTCGGCCAGGTCGAGGAATCCGGCGGTGGCGACGTTGGCGCCGAGCGAGGCGAACAGGGCGATGAGGAACCAGGACCAGGCGAGTCGGGAGGGTCCTTCGCTGCGGAGCCGTCGCCAGGCTGCGACCAACAGCAGGTCGACGCTGACCGGGTAGGCCCAGGCCTTCCAGCCGTCCTGTCCGGCAGCGGCGGCCAGGTCGTGCAGGTGCGCGAAGGACAGGGCTCCAGCAATGACGGCCTGGACCAGGACAGCGTCGACACGAAGTCCGGGACGGGTGGCCATCAGGAACCCTCGGCGGCGGTGTCGGGGGGCTCGGGGAGCGAGGCGGCCAGCGAGGGGCTGACGGCTTCGACGAAGTCGAGGTCAGCGCCGTTCATGTCGGCGTAGAGGGCGAGTTGGCCGAGCAGGAGCACGGTGCGGGCGAAGTCCTCGCAGTCGGGGCACATGGCGGTCGTTCTCCCTTCATCAGGCATGGCGGGGTAGGGACTTGGCGCGAAGGCGGTCGCGCCGACCGGGGGGGCAGGAAGGTCAGGCCGTGACGGGGGCTGTCTTGGACAGCGGCAGCGGTGCTGCGGGGATGCCGGTCAGCGCGGGGCGGAACGGGGCCAGTTCGGGTAGTTCCGGGGTGCGGTCGGCGTGCCGGTTGCAGATGTTGGCGGCCTGGCGGAGCGAGGTGTGCGGGGCGCGGATGCGGTGCCAGCCGCCGGTCGAATCACCGGCGATGGCGATGCCGCGCATTTCGGCGGGGATCTGGATGGCGGCCAGGACGGCGTCCGGGGAGATGTCGCCGAAGGCCATGTTGGCGCTGGTCTCGTCGTTGACGCGGTGGGCGGTGCGGCCGGTGAGCTGGGCGCGGAGCATGGTGATGCCCTTGCCGAGTTCGGAGCCGAAGCGCTGGCCGCAGATTTCGAGGTAGATGCCGGCGGCGCGGCCGAGCTGGGCGAGGCGGACCAGCGCAGTGATGATGCGGTCGCGCCGCTTCTCTTCTTCCTTGGTGGCGAAGAGGGCGAGTTCGGCGACCTCGTCGACCAGGACGACGATGGGGGTCGGGCGGAGGTGGTCGGGCAGGTCCCAGATGTCGGCGGCGATCTCGGCGTCCGGGACGTCGGCGGTGATGCGCTGCTCGGCGCGGATGAGTTGGTAGACGTCCTCCATGCGGGTCACGAGTGCGTCGAGGAGTTCGGCGGCGGTGTCGGGGTTGTCGGCGAGGGCGGAGAAGCGGCGGGCGAGCGGGAAGAGTTCGACGCCCTGCTTGCAGTCGATGCCGACCAGGGCGACGTCCATCGGGGCGAGCCCGGCGACAATGTTGCGCTGGTAGACAGACTTGCCGGATTCGGTGGCGCCGAGGGTGAGGGCGTGGGGTATCGCGCGGTAGTCGCGGTAGTGGACCGAGCCATCTTCGCGCAGGGCGACCGGGACCCGCATCGGGCCGGTGTCGAGCCGGGCGGGCATCTGCACCCGCTTGAGTACGTCGTAGCCGGTCATCCTCAGCTCGATCACGCCCGAGCGCAGCTCACGGGAGGTGACGCCGTACATCGAGAAGGAATGGCGCAGCCGGTCGGAGGCGGCGGCGAAGTCGAAGGCGTCCTGTCCGGGCCGCAGCTTGAGCCGTAAGGCCAGGCCGGTGCGTGTGGGCCGCAGGCTCAGGATGCGCGGCGGGCGGGACTCGGGGACTGGCCGGTTGGTCATCCGGGCGAGGGCGAGGCGCCAGCGCGAGGGCGGGACGGTCAGTCCGCAGGCGTCCATGACTGAGGCGTACCGGACGAGGACGCGGATCGCGGCGAGGGTGACCCCGAAGGTCAGCCAGTACCAGGCGGGGCGCCGCCACCGCAGGAGTCCCGCAGCGGCGACGACCAGCACGAGCGTGACCGTGAAGGCGGTCACGGTCAGGCCGCCTTCGCCTTCGTGGCCATGTCGGCGAGGGAGGTCACGGCGATCGCGCGGAAGGCGATGCCGTGCCGCTTCTGGCCGTTGAACTCGTTCTCCCAGGGCCGGGCGATGAGCCCGGTCAGGGCGACCGGGGTGCCCATGGCCAGGTCACCGGAGATCCCGGTCTCGGGGACGGTGATGGAGAGGATCTCGACTTCCTCGTTAGCGGCGAACATCACGTCGACGGTCATGAGCTTGGCGCCGGTGTCGGCGTCCATGGCGATCTCGCCGGTGCGGCGGTCCTTCACCTTCGGCTGCGGGGTCTTGGCGACCATCACGGTGGCGGCGGTGGTGTCGACGGGGATCTGGCGCATGGCAAAGCACTCCTCTACAGAGGTGGGACTCCGTCACTCATGTATATGAGTGACATGAAGAAGAGTGCAGCACTCCTATACATGAGTCAACCCGCCGCGACTCGGAAGTCGTGACGGGTTGCGGGGAGTTGAGTGAGCGTCAGTCGGCAGCCGGGATGCGGTACTCGAAAACGAACTGGTCAGCGGCCATGAGCGTGTCGCAGACCTCGACGACGCGACCCTCGGTCGTCCGTGCCTCGCGGATCAGGTGAACCACGGGGGCACCGGGGCTGAGGGCGAGTTCGGACGCCTCCGCCTTGGAGGCCGGCCGCGCCTGCAAGGTCTCGACGAATTCCGCGAACTCGTGCCCGTGGTCCTCGAGTCGGGCATAGATGCCACCGCCGCCGGGGTTCTCGGCGAACAGCTCCGGGATCTCCTTCACCACGTCCCAGGGGAGGTAGGAGGTTGCGGTCTCGACGGGGGTGCCGTTGCGGAAGTAGAGACGACGGCGGGCGAGCACCTGGGCGCCGGCATCGACGCTGAGCCGCTGAGCTGCATCCTCCGGAGCCTCCATGGGCCCGATGTACAGGACGCTCACCTTGGCAGTGGCGCCGGACTGGGCCGACTCGGCGAGGTAGGCGGCCTTGCCGCCGCGGCGGTGTGAGCGGCGGAAGCGGTCGGACGAGCGGTGCCGGACCGGCGGCCGGTCCTTCACGATTGAGCCCTTGCCGTGCCGTGTCTCGACAAGCCCACTCGCCCGCACCTCGACCATGGCCTTGCGGATCGTGCCGCCGGACACGCCGTAGCGGTCGACCAGCTCGGATTCACTCGGCACCATATCGCCGGGCTTGAGGACGCCAGCCCTGATCTGCTGCACGATCTCGTCAGCGATCTGCACGTAGCGAGGTACGGACCGCTCACCTCCTGCTGCGGTTCCCATAGTCCTTCTCTGCCTCCTATGCTCCTGTACATGAGTGAATCACAAGGAGCAACGCCCGCGCCGCTGCACTCCGTATCCGTAGCCGGAGTGGTGGTGCGTGAAGACGGGCGGCTCCTGGCGATTCGCCGTGCCGACAACGGCACTTGGGAACTGCCCGGCGGAGTGCTCGAACTCGACGAGACCCCAGAGGCCGGCGTAGTCCGCGAGGTCCTGGAGGAGACAGGCGTCCAGGTCGAGGTGGACGAGCTGACCGGCGTCTACAAGAACACCACCCGAGGAGTCGTGGCCCTGGTCTTCCGCTGCAAGCCATCCGGCGGCGCCGAGCGCACGTCGAGCGAGTCGACAGCCGTCGAGTGGCTCACCCCCGACGAGGTCAGCGAGCGCATGGCCGAGGTCTACGCGATCAGGCTCCTGGACGCGCTGGACGGCAACGGCCCCCACGTGCGGAGCCACGACGGGAAGCGCCTCATCCCAGCGGGATAAGACTTTCTCTACTTCATCAAGGCCCGCGCACGGCGCGGGCGCGCGCCGCCTCTGCGGCGCGGCCTGCCTCCTGTCTTCGCCCCGGCTGGCCGCGCCCGGCGGCGCGCTCGGCGGCTGCGGGCATGAAGTGGGAGACACCCTCTGTGGCTGGGGCGGTCGGCTCCACGGCTTTAGGCAGCCACTTTGGGGCGAGCCTCTAAGATCATGGCCCCAACGTCGTGCTTTAACGGGCAGGTCCACAGACTGCCCGACGCGCCGGAAGCTTACGGGGCCATGATCACTCGCCCCAAAGCAGCTCCAGCCCAAAGCCGCTCCGCCGACCTTGCGATGGCAACAGCGCCAAATATTACCAGAGCTGACCTTAATTGGGGCCAGGCGCTCCTGGCGCCTGCGGGTGAGTAATCGGCCTCTCGCCGTAGTAGCGCAACAGCCAATCGCTCAGTCCGTCAAGGCCCGGGAATAGCACACGCTCCGTAACGTTCGCCTGGTCCAAGTGGTTGCGCACTACCCACTTAATGTCATGCGGAATCACCACCTTCCTGTACAGATCTGAATGCTCTCGCAACCAGTCACTAAGGCAGGCCGTTGGATCGGATATCGCTGAAAATACGGCCGCTTGGTTAACGATCCGGTCATCGAGCGAAGGCGGTTCGAAAAAGACAAGCAACCCACGGTCACGCAGATCTCGATACTTATCAAATGCTTCGAGATTCTTGGCTGCATTAAAGAGCATCTCCGTGGTAAATAGACCTCCCCCTAGAGCTTCAACCTGACCATACAGCGGAGGCGGCAGGAGCTTATGGGTGGCAACGTAATCCACACACCACACTGCTGCATCACGGTGAAAATGTTGCCTGTTTGAGGTGGCGAAATGCAGAGCGACGTAAGGGGAAAACGTCCAGTCAAGAAGCCTAGTGGGCAAACCGTGGTGCTGTCCCACACTCAGCCAGTTCCAATCCCAGTCCCCCGGAGACGTGTCGCGATGAGCATATTTGCGGAAATTGCGCAGGAGATGCTTCTCCACCTCACCACTCGCGTTCCCTCGAAGGCGAAAGAGGCTCGTGTGCAAATCGTACCGTGCCGTAGAAAGGCCCCGATACACTACATTGGCTCGGTACATCCCCCGCGATGGCTGCCATTGATCATCTGTTAGAGCTTCCATTAGTTCCGACCAGCTGTGCACACGGATTTCAGATACCATCGACATCTGAAGCTCCCCGTCTGGTGGATACCTTTTGCTACCGCTTTGCCCAAATTTTGGCGCGAGTTATTCGGGTTTATAGTGTCGCCCCCTCGCTATCCATTCAAGTCGCTTAAGCCTTTCCTCCCACTCTTCCTCTGATTTCGGCGGCTCAATCTCCCGGAGTAGCCTTAGGAGGAGATGCGATGGAATTCCCTCCTCTTTCCAGTGCCGACGCGGCGCTTCTCTCTCCATGCGCGCCTCGACATGGCGTAGCCGACCCAGTACCTCACCAAACATCTCCTCAGCACTTCGAGGAGGCCCTTCTTCTTCTTCCTCCTGCTTAAAATCTTGGCGCGCCTTATCAAGATCTGCTTTCAGTTGTGGCCACATCGCATCGAACAGTCCATCGAGTGGCCCCTGAGGAACCCGGCGCTCACTAACTGCATTGACATCGTGCACCAGACTCCTAATTCCATCCTCAGTTAGAGGGATGCCCTGAAAGTTCGACAGCGGACCACCCACGTCGTGAGCTTTTAGATTCACATACACGGGAACCACTCGGGCTGTTTCGATGCTCTTTGCCAGGGCGCCTGACTCAAAGTTAACCCAAGGCGCCTTTACGTTTTTGCGTGTAAGGCAGACGACGCCGAAGTCAGTGTCGTCCAGTTCGCGGCTTATGCGATCAAACCAGCGCTGTCCGGCAGATATGTCGTGTGTAGAGATCCAAAAATCGACGGACTGCAACATGGGTGTCAGCCAGTTGTTCAGGCTCTTAGCGATAGCGCCACTAAGCGATCCCGACCATGAGAGGAAGACCTTCATCGGGCCCCCCAAGGAATCCTTAGGAACAACCACCTCAACAGAATCATCGCTCACTCTGGACAAGGTCGCTACCGGAGGCCCGCGGCACAAACTGGCGATCTCCTGCCCCAATCGACACGGCAGCCCTGCACCGCAAGCACGTCACATCGGGCAGGGAACAGCGGGGAATCACGGTGACATCGGCCCGTCCACAGGCGCCGCTGCACAGCTGTTTATGTGGTCAGCGCCCGATCCGGCGGCAAGTGATCGCAGCTTCCCAAGCTGATGGCTCGGTGCCGGCCTCGATCAGTTGAGAGGAGTTGGCGCGCCAGATCTATGGGGCAGGAGCCGGGCCCTCAGGCGCTGTTGGGTGAGTGTCTAACTGCGTGACAACGCCCGCGCACAACGGTGGACACCCACGGACGTCCATGGACGGTCGCCGCAGGTGAGCAGTTCCCTGGCTCAAGTTGGAGCGCCTGCTCAAGTTGCTTCGGGACGAAGAGGTCGTGGGTTCAAATCCCGCCACCCCGACGCTGGTCAGAGGGTCAATCGCATGATCGCGATTGGCCCTCTGTCGTGCTTGGGGGCCAAACAGGGGGCCAAACGAATTTGATCAGGCGACCGCGTCGCCCTCTCCCTGGCCCTCCGTGTCCTCCCCTTCATGATCTTCGGCGAAGATGTCGTCCATTGCTTCGGCGCCCTGTGTGATCACGGGTCGGAGCTGTTTGCGGTAGACCGCCTCTGTGGTCGCCTGGCTGCTGTGACCGACCACGAGCGCGATCCGCTTCCAAGGGGATGCCGTGGTCGGAGAGCAGAGACACGAAGCTGTGCCGGAGCTCCCGCGGCGTCCACTCAGGCTTCAGCCCGGCCTTCTTCACGATAGCCTTGAAGTCCCGCCGGACGTTTGCCGCGTCGACTCCGGGTCGTGAAGACACGGCCAGTCGGGCTCCACTCCCTCCCGCTCGATGCCCGCTCCTGTTTTTGCCATCGCATGTGCTCTTCGAGGACTTCGACCACCTGCTTCGGCAGAGCGATGGTCCGGCGGCTCTTCCTGGTCTTGGTCTCACCGTGCTTGCGCACCGAACGCCACACCGCGACATGGGGCGGGATGCCGTCCGTCGTCTCCAGGACCATGCGCCCGTAGGCGTCGGGCACCCACAACACGGGGCCGCGTTCGGCGGCCAGTTCCACGGCCGCCGTGGCGGGCGCGTAAAGCTCCAGCGATGCCGGGTCGTACGCGGGCGCGGTCGACGCGTCTGGCCGCAGGGTGGGGACGTGTTCGTTCACGGGTTGGTCTCCTCTCACTTACCGAGGGCGAAGAGGGCGTCGGCGGACGCCTGCACGAGGTTGTGGATGGGCTCGTACGCGCCGGTCCCGGCGGTGAAGAAACCGAACAGGAACAGGACGAGGGCTGCGCCGCCGCCGGCCGACTTGGTCTTAACTGCGAACGCGGATGCGGCGCCGAACAGCAACACGGCGGAGATGTTGAGCATCACAGCAGAGAACTCGCTTCCGGGCGAGATGGATGGGTGGGTACGCTCAGCGCGCCCCAGGTGCTGGCAAGCTCGGGGCGCTAGACCGGCGACCGCGCCCGCCTGGCTCCAGCTAGGAGCGGGGTACGTCTCATGACGGGCGGTCGCCGGTCGCCTGCTCAACCGGTGCCAGCGCGGTAGATGCGCGTCCAGCGGTTGTAGAGCCAGCGGCCGACGCGAATGCGCTTGCCGGTGGAGCGGCAGCGGCGGCAGTCCTTGCCGCGCTTTACTCGGCCCTTGCGGTCGGTCTTCATAGCGAAGCCCCAGCCGTTGCACTTGCGGCAGTTGCCGAACGGCGAGGCAAGCACATACGGCGACGTAACACAGCGTTACGCCGACAACCAGGGTGATAGCGAGCAGGGCGGGGGTCATGACGGGCCCTTTCAGGCGGGTTTTCGTCAGCCGCCTCAACCGGTCCGACGTCGACAACGCCACGCTTGATGCCCTGCGGATCACGGCGGACCGACTCGCCTCGGAGTACCCGTTCATGCCGAGCTAACAGCTCCTCATCGAGGGGCGACAGTGGCTACGCCGTGTCGTCGAACTCCACACGAAGAGCCTCACGCTCGCACAGCACCGCGAGGTGCTCGCACTGTCCGGCTGGCTCGCGCTACTGGTCGGCTGTGTCGAGTACGACACAGGCGCCCGTCACGCAGCCGCGTCGACGCGGCAGGCCGCGCTCTCACTCGCGACCGAGGCTGACCATGCGGAGGTCGCCGGGTGGGCGCACGAGATGCGAGCATGGTTCGCACTCACGACCGGCGACTACCGCGGCGTCATCGCGGCGGCGCAGGCCGGAGCCGAGACGGCACAGCACCACGGCGTCGCCGTGCAGCTCGCAGCCCAGGAAGCCAAGGCGTGGGCGCGGATCGGGGACCGCCGGCAAGTCGAGGTCGCGTTGGACAAGGGGCGGCGGTTGCTCGAAGGGATGCCGTACCCCGAGAACCTTGACAACCACTTCGTGGTGGACCCAGCCAAGTTCGGCTTCTACGCGATGGACTGCTACCGCCTGGTCGGCGAAGACAAGCTTGCGCGCACGCTCGCCGAAGAGGTACTGAGGGCAGGAACAGACTTCGACGGCACGGAGCGTTCGCCCATGCGCAACGCGGAAGCCCGGGTCACGCTCGGAGTCACGGCGGCGCGTGAGGGCGACTTGGAACAGGCTCTGATCATGGGTGAGCGAGCCCTCGAAGGAGACCGTCAGTCGGTGCCGTCGCTCATCATGACCAGCCGTGAACTCGCCGCCGAGATGCGGCGCCGGTATAACTCCGAGCCAGCGGCGCAAGACTACCTTGCACGACTCCATGCGCTCGCCGAGCAGAGGCCTGGGTTTATGCCTCGGTGATCGCGTGAAGGCCCTTTGCGCGAACGTCGTCGGGGTGCGAAGACGGCCGAATTGGTGCAGGCTGGTAGCGAGCCCTTCTCGGCACGGGTTGGTGGGTACCATGCCTTACGAACTCGCAACCTGGAGAGCCACGAGGAATCTTCGCTGGGTAGTACCCAAGCGCTTTGGTTTCCCGGAAGCTGCTCAAATGGTGGGGACCAGGGCAGCACCGTTTCTCGCAGGCTTCTCCCTGACGGCGACGCTGGTCACACTCTCAATCAAAGCGTCTCTAGTCCCTTGGAGGGACTGGGCGATGATGTGCTTCGTCGCGGCTGCGTCACTCTTCATAATGACAGTACACGCTACTTTCTGGTCGATGATTTACGTTGCTACGCCACGGCAGATGTGTGACTGGTGGCCTGAGGGTCCAAATGAACAAGAGCTCGCGCTACTCAGAGCTGAACAACGCACCCACTATAAAGGGTTTCAAATGTGGGACAAGCGTTCACGGGTAGCTTATGACGCTGGCGTCCTTTTCCTTCTGATCGGCATTGTATTCGTACTGATCCCCCCAAAGGGTCACTTCGTCGCAGCACGCGTAACGACTCTAGCCATAGCTTCCGCCGCATGCATTATTGAAATTCTCTGGCGCTTGGTTGTTTGGCTTTGCCTGAGGCGTGAGGAGAGGCGCGAAGGTCAATTGGCCGAAGGTAGGGCTCCCGACCATCGTGCATGGTACGAGAGACTCCTCAGACCTCAGGACTATCCGGTGCCTGCGGCGGCACCTGGCTCCCCAGCACAACCTCAGGACGGCCAGGGATAGGTCGACGGTGCAGCTTCCGCCGTTCAGCCCCCGCCCTGTTTTTCAGGTGCTTATGTGTACATTCCGCGTGTGGCAGGGAACGACCTGATGCCGGATTGGGGTGACGCGAGCAGACCTGCGTGATCCGCGCTCGTACGGAAGCCGCGGAGGCGGTTATGAATGACGCTTCGCCAGAACCAGACTCTTCTGCGCCCGGGCAGGGGTCGCGTGAGCCTTCAAGAGATTCACTCGGAAGCAGGCTGCGCTCCCATATCGGCTGGTGGGCGGGCGTCACGTCGACCCTCATTGGTCTTCTCGCATTCGTTCTAACTCGAATGGAGAGCGACGCGCCTACATTTAGCGAGTGGCAAGATAATGCCAATGCAATTTGCCAGCAGGAAGTCCCCTCCATCGGCAACAAGATGGACGAGGCAACCGGATCCTTCGTGGAGATGGATGAAAAGTCGGATCCGGCGCAATCTGAACGCGACGCGGTTTCTCATAACTTCGACGTGGCCGGAGAAGCCTTCCTTCACCTTGCAGGAGACTGGCAGGCACTCGAAAAGCCCGATGATCACAAGGATGGGGTCAAAAATCTGATACGGGCTGCCCATGACGTGGGTTACTCCTACAGCGCCATGGCGTACGCCGTTAGTCATAATGAGGATACAGGGCATCTTATAACGCAACAGCTCGGCGCTCACAAAATCCTCGCGCTTGAAGCTCAAGCCCTCAAGTTGGAGCAGTGTCAGGAACTGCTGGGTAAACCCGAGGATTGGTCCGCGCCCGCGGACTGAGGGCTCCTGCGCACGGCAGGCCGGGCACACGATCCGAGCGTTGTGCTCGTACCGGCAGGTCAGCCTCTGGCAGCGCATGCCGAAGCGGGGGCCAAACCGAGGCGACTCCACCGGAACGGTTCCGGACTTTAATGGACGGTGCCGGAGCCGAACGAGCAGGGCGGGGGACCTGAACCAAGGTCACCAGGGGCGCAATCGCGTTCGGGACGAAGCGAGCGTGGGTTCCAATACCGCCACCCAACGCCGCAGTACCAAGTCCAGGCCCCTGATCAAGGGAGTGGATCAGGGCCCCTGAGCCGCTTCCGCACCCCGCTCGCTCAGTCCCGCTCGCGCAAGAACGCGTTGTGGTACGCGTGGGCTCTGCGGCGGGTTTCGCGGATGCCTTGCGTGGCTGTCGTTTCGATGTGCAGGGTGTCCGTGCTGTTCGTCGTGCGGCGTCTGTCGCGGCGGGTCAGTACGACCGTGCCGGCCGCGATGATCAGTGTGGCTATGGCCAGGGGGATCAGGAACGGGGTCATGGCTGCTCCAGGTGTCCGGTGGCGTGTCGTCCTTGGGGAGGGGGGAGCGCCGTGGCGCGGGTGATGGCCGCCTCGACGGCGGCCACGCGGTCGGCCAAGAGGCCGAGCGCGGCGACCGCGCGGGTGAGGGGGGCCTCGTCCGGGGCGCCGAGTGTCCGGGCGCGGATGTGCGCCGCCTTGAGCTCTGCCCAGCGGGCCGTCTGGTCGGCGGTGAGTGTGTGCCGTAGTTCGGCCAGCTTCAGCAGGTTGGCCTCGGCGCCCGTCGTCAGGGTCTGGGCCTCGGCCCGGTAGTGGTCGTCGATCAGGGCCGCCAGCTCGGTGTCGTTCATGACTGGCCGGACCCGTTGGGCGATCTTGTTCATGTTGCGGTAGGAGCCCTGGAGCTGGAAGGGCGGCTCGGTGCGGGTGGCGTCCGCCTGGGCCGCCGAGGCGATGTAGGCCGCGTTGACCGCGAGGACCGTCTCGCGGACCGTCAGCAGATGACGCAGGACCGCCAGGATCCGCTCCAGCTCGGCCGGCGGGTACGGGTGGGTCAGCCGGCCGGCTCCGGCCGTCGGGTCGCCCTGGGCCAGGCGGATCAGCAGGTCGAGGTCGGCGCGGTCGCGGCCGGCCAGCGGGGCGAGGACCGGGTTCGCGGTGAGGGCGTTCTCGATGAAGCTTACGGCGAAGACGTCCTGCTTGCCGGTCAGGACGTCGCCGAGGTTCCACACGTCGGCGCGGTTGGCGAGCATGTCCGGTACCCGGAACCGGCTGCCGGACTCGGTGTACGGGTTGCCGGCCATGCAGACGGCGAACCGCTTGCCGCGCAGGTCGTAGGTGCGCGGTTCGCCGTTCCGGACGCCGTGGACGCGGCGGGTGGCGTCGCACAGCGGGATGAATTTCTGGAGCAGTTCCGGTGCGGTGTGCTGGATGTCGTCCAGGTGGAGGAGGGTGTTGTTGCCCGCCTCCAACGCGAAGTTGATCTTCTCGACCTCCTGGCGTGCGGTGGCGTTCGGGGCCTCGGCCGGGTCGAGCGAGGTGACGGCGTGGCCGAGCGCCGGGCCGCTGACCTTCACCAGCATCAGGCCGAGCCGGTCGGCCACGTACTCCACGAGCGTGGTCTTGCCGTAGCCGGGCGGGGAGAGGAGCAGCAGCAGGCCGCCGGTGTCGGTGCGTTTGGTGTCGCCCGTGGTGCCCAGCTGCTTGGCCAGGCTGTCGCCGATGAGCGGGAGGTAGACCTCGTCCACGAGCCGGTTGCGGACGAAGGAGGACATGACGCGGGGCCGGTGGTCGTCCAGGCGCAGGCGGGCGCGTTCGGCGGTGACCAGGGTGGTGCGGTGCCGTTGGTAGGCGCGGTGGGCGGGCACGTCCCGCTCCGCGAAGCGTGCCGTGCGGGCGAGGAACTCGTCCAGGCGCAGGGGCAGTCGGCCCGCGGTGATGCGCGGGTGGGTGCCCAGCAGGCCCTCGGCCGTCGCGGTGAGCGGGGCGTCGCCGTCGTAGCGCGGCAGGTCGGGGCAGAGTTCGGCCGCCACGGCCTCGGCCTGTTCGCCCGGGGCGAGGTCCGTGCCGGTGGCCGCCACGTACGAGGACAGCCATGCCTCGACCAGCTGGCGGCGGGCCGGGAGGTCGTCGAGCGCGGTCAGGTCGTCGGCGTAGGCGCTCGTGCCGGCCGTGCGGCGGAACTTGTCGAGCAGGGTGCGGGCGCTCGCGCTGAGGACGAACCCGTCGGGCGCGGTCGTCAGCTCCTCGAAGAGGTAGGAGGCGGCGGCCCCCGCGTCCTCGCCGCCGATCTCCCCGGCCAGCTCCCGCTCCAGGTCGCCGATCGCGGGTGCCAGGCCGAACGTGTCCCGGGCACGGGCCAGCGAGAGGGCCCGGCGGGTCCACGCCTGGCGTGCCCCGGGGGTGGTGCCATGGGTCCAGAAGAGCTGGGCGGCGGCGCGGGCGGCGGGTTCGTGCCGCAGGACGCCGGCACCGTCGTACAGGGGCAGGAGCGCGGTGAGGACGAGGGTGGCGTCGTGGTCGTGGACGCCGGTCTCGTGGCCCTCGTCGTACGCCTCCTGTGCCGCCGTGCGCACCAGGGCCGGGAGGTTTTCGGCCGCCGCGAGGGCGGCCGGGCCCCGTTCGCGCAGCAGGCGGGCGGCGAGGTGTTCGGCGCGGTAGACCTCGGGTGACTCCGAGGGCAGGGTGCGCTGCCAGTGCGCGCGGGTGGCCGCGAAGCCGGCGTCGGTGACCGGGGCGCGGTAGTCGGTGCCGGTGACGGCGAAGGCGAGGCCGTCGCCGTGCGGGAGCAGGGTCAGGTCGAGGGGCTGGGTGTTGACGGCGAAGCGGTGGGCGCCGAGGCGGACGGTACGGCCGTCGTCGGCGTACAGGTCGGTGCGGTCGCGCAGGGCGCGGTCGGCTTCCTGCCGGGCGGCCTTCAGGCGGCCGTCGAGTTCCTCGGCCCGCACGCTCTCCCCGAGCGCGCGCAGCTCGTCGGCGGTGCGGCGGACCTTGGCCACCATCGGGTCCGAGGCGAAGTGGGCGGCGATCGCGTCGGCGTCGGGGAGGGTGGCGCAGCGCCGCGCGAGGGTCTGGAGGATGCGGCCGGCGGAGGCGGCGAGTTGCTCGGCGCGGCGGGCGCGGGCCTCGGCGAGCGACTGCTTGCGGGTGGCGAAGGCGTCGTGGACCTCGGTGCGCTTGTCGGACAGGGCGCCCAGGAACTCGTCCGACTCCGCGAAGCGGGACTCCAGGTCCTCCAGCCTGCTCAGCAGCCGGGCGAGCTGG
Source organism: Streptomyces griseosporeus (assembly GCF_014656055.1). Taxonomy (GTDB): domain Bacteria; phylum Actinomycetota; class Actinomycetes; order Streptomycetales; family Streptomycetaceae; genus Streptomyces; species Streptomyces griseosporeus. Next base: position 590,827 of record NZ_BNBR01000005.1, on the reverse strand, counting down.
TCGTCGCACGCCTGCGGGGTAACCGCGGCCCCGAGGGCCGCGGTGACGGCCTGCCCGAGCAGCGCGCTCTCGGCGGCGAACTCGGCGCGGCCCTCGCGGTCGGCCAGTGCCCGGCGGCGGGCGTCGAGGGTGGCACGGGCCCGGTTGACGCCGGCCAGCACCCCGGCGATGCGCTCCAGGACGGACGTACGGACGGTGGCGTCGCCCGTGTCCAGCGCGGCGACGACGTCCGTGACCGTCCGGAGGGTGTCGCCGAGTGCGTCGAGCCTGGCGGCCGGCGGGGCCGCCTCGGCGACCGTGGTGATGGCCTCGGCGTCGGCGATGAGCTGCTCGACTTCCCTCTGCGGGCCGGCGAAGGCGTCCTCGCGGGCCAGGAAGACCACGGCGCGCTGCCCGAGGGCGGTCAGGTCGGCCTCCGCTTCGGCGGCGAGGGCGTCGATGCGGGCGCCGTCCGCGTAGCGCATCTCCTTGAGGGTCAGCAGGTGGCCGTGGGCGTGCCGCAGCTCGGTCAGCCCGCGCACCCAGGCCGCGGCCTCCTTCGGTGCCTCGCCGCGCAGTCGGCGCACGACGGCGGCGATCCGCTCGGCGGCCTCGTCCAGGGCGTCGGCGGCCTGCCGGGTCAGCGCGCGCACCGTCTCGAACTCGGCCAGCACCTGCTCGGCCGTCCCGCGGACCGCGTCCAGCGCGCCCAGCAGGTCGCCCAGCTCGGCGTCGGCCAGCCAGTGGTGGGCGTCGGCGGCGCGCACACAGGCGGCGGCCAGTTCCCGGTAGCCCTGGCTCGTCGTCATCTCCTCCCGCGCCAGGCCCGCGACGGACAGGCACGACGCGATGCCGCGCACGAGGTCGGCGTTGCCCACGCGCCCCAGCGCGCCGCTGCCGGTGGGGGCGCCGGCGGCGTGGGCGTCGGAGACGTAGGGCGAGTCCCACAGCTGCACCGGATGCGCCTGCGCCGGTTCCTCGCCGTCGGCACGCAGCACCGCGAAGGCGCCGTCGTCGAACAGGGCCCAGCCACGGCAGGGAAGCGGGTTCGCGAACTCCTTGCGGATGGTGTTGTACGACAGCAGCAGACCGCGGCTCGCCCCACGGGCGCGGAACGCGTACAGCACGTCCTCGCCGTTGGGTGAGCGGATCTCCCGCTCGAACTCCAGGCCGCCCGCGTCGTTTTCGTAGGTCTTGTGGGCGCCGGTGGCCAGGCAGTAGCCGCCGGGGAACACGATGCCCTGGTCCTCGGGCAGCCGGCGGCAGGCCTGCCCGATCCCGTCCAGGCGGACGACCGCCTCGGTGAGGGTGTTGAACACCAGGTACCGGTGGGTGTCCTCCTTGTACGGCCGCACGCGCAGCAGGGTCAGGGCGCCCACGCGCGCGTGCGCGATGTCCGCGTCGGCGAGCGCCTGCAGCGGCTCGTCCACCGGCTCGCTGTGGATGCCCTCGCCCGTCTCGGTGTCGTTCTCCAGCTTGACGGTGAGGGCGCCGCCGACGGTGGCGACGTACAGCTCGCCCCGGACGGAGACATGCGGGTGGCGGCCCAGGACATGGTCCTCGCGGGTCGCCTCGGTCCAGGTGAGGTCGTGGGAGGGCGGGAAGGTGTCGTCGCGTTCGCCACGCGCGTCGAGGAACGCCGGCCGGCCGGTCTCGTCCAGGGCCCAGCGCAGGACGCGGATGTCGTCGGTCTTCTCGCCGGTGCGGAAGACCGCCAGCAGTCGGCCGTCGGTCCGGCGCAGCCGGAGCAGGCGGGCCTGCCGGTAGTAGCGGTGCAGGTCCGCGAACTCCCGTACGAAGGCCGGGTCGTCCAGCAGGCCGGATACGGCCGTCTCGGGCAGCCGGTTCAGCTCCCGGTCGTACAGGGCGAACACGTCGGCGACCGCCGTCTGCGGGCGGGGACCGGGCCGGTCGGTGGCGCCGACGAGCAGGGCGTCCCCGACCGCCACGACATCGCGCGGCACGCACGCGTGGTCCGTCCGCAGGCGCCGGGTGCCGGCCAGCTCCAGCCGTGCCGTGCCGAACTCCTCGACGCGGCGGCTGTCGAGGAGTCCGGCACGCCGGGCGAGTTCGCGGGCCTGCGTGGTGAGCCGGTCGCGCAGCACCTCGTAGGTGCCGGCGTCCACGACGTCGTACGCACCGGTCTCCAGGGCGGTGACCATGGACGGTTCATCCCTTCGAGAAGGTGGCGGACGAGGGCGGCGACGGAGCTGCCGTCCCCTGTGCGGCAGCTCCGGCACCACCTGGTCCGGGTCAGACCCTCGCCGCGCCGTCGAGGGCGGTGAGCGGGGTGTCGGCGAGGCCGAGTTCGCCCGCCTTGTCGAGGAGTTACTTCAGGTGCCCGGCGTCCGTGCCGCCCGACTTCATCAGCCGCATCAGCAGGGCCGAGACGGTGAGGTTCTGCACGTCGGCCGTGGAGACCGGGCCGAGGATGCGGGCGAGGTCGTCGGTGAAGCTGGACGTGCCGTCCAGCCAGGGCCCGGCCAGCGTCCGCGCGGTCTCGGAGTGCTGGACGAAGGCGTCGACGCCCTTGCCGAGCGCGATCGAGCCGACCAGCTTGTCGAAGAAGGCCGAGTCCCCGCCGACGATGCTGATGTCGGCGTTCTCCAGACCGGTGGCGAGCACCGTGGCCTGCGCCTCGGCGACCTGCCGCTGCGCGTCCAGTCCGGCCAGCCGGACGGCCTTCTCCGCCTCCAGCCGCAGCCGGTACTCCTCGTGCCCGCGGGACGCCTCGTCCAGCGCGGCCATCGCGGCGGCCTTCTCGGTGAGACCGGCTGCCTCCGCCTTGAGCTTCTCGCCGATCGCCTCCGCCTCGGCGAGGGCCCTGGCCCGGACGCCCTCGGCCTCCGCGCGCAGCCGGGCCTGGGTCGCCTCGGCCTCGGCGCGGCCCGCCTTCTCGACGACCTCCGCCTCCTTGTCGCGGACCTGCACGGCGGCCAGTCCCTCGGCGGCGGCCTCGGCCTGCACACCTTCCGCGAGCTTCAGCTTGGCCTGCGCGTCGAGGTCGGCCGTCTTCAACCGGGCCTGGGCGAGGGTCAGTTCCTCGGCGGCGCGGTGGGTGGCGGCCTGCTCGGCGGCCTCCGCGGCCTTGATGTCCTTGACCAGCCTCTCCTGCGCCTCGGCCTCCGCGGCGATGACCACGGCCTGCCGCTCCCGCTCGGCCTGCTCCACGGCGCGCAGCTTCTTGATCGCCTCCTCCTGCTCGGCGACCGTACGGTCCACGGCGACCCGCTCGCGGATGACCTCGGCGATCTCCCGCTTCTCCGCCTCGACCTCCTTCTCGGCGGCGATCTTCGTCAGCTGGGTCTCCCGCTCCCGCGCGATGACCTCCAGCAGGCGGTCCTTCTCGATGCGCTCGTTCTCGACGGCGATGACCCGCTCGCGGTTCTTGGCGGCGACGGCGACCTCACGGGCCTGGTTCTCCCGCTGCACGCCGAGCTGCTCCTCGGTCCGCAGGAAGGCGGACTGAGCGCGCAGCCGCTCCTCCTCGACCACCCTCGCGGTCTCGGCCTCCTCGCGGGCCCGGGAGGTCTCGATCTCCCGGCGCTGCTTGATCTCGGCGTCGGCCTGGCGGCGCTCCAGCTCCAGGATGGTCTCGCGGGCGTCGACGTTCTGCCGGGTGATCTCCTTCTCCTCGGTGCGCTGGAACTCGTTGGTGCGCACGTGCTCGATCGTCGTCAGCTCGGTGATCTTCCGGATGCCCTGGGCGTCGAGCACGTTGGCGGGGTCGAGCTGGGTGAGCGGTGTCTGCTCCAGGTAGTCGATCGCCGCGTCCTCCAGGTGGTAGCCGTTGAGGTCGACGCCGATCAACTCGATGATCTTGTAGCGGAGTTCCTCGCGCTGGGTGTAGAGGTCGGTGAAGTCCATCTGCTTGCCGACGGTCTTCAGCGCCTCGGAGAACTTCGCGTGGAACAGCTCCTGCAGCGTCCGCTGGTCGCTCGCCCGCTGGGTGCCGACGGCCTGGGCGACCTTGATGACGTCCTGCACGGTCTGGTTGACCTTGACGAAGAACGAGATCCGGATGTCCGCGCGGATGTTGTCCCGGCAGATCAGCCCTTCCTTGCCGGCCCGGGTGATCTCGATGGTCTTCACCGAGATGTCCATCACCTCGGCCTTGTGCAGCACCGGCAGCACGACCTGCCCGGTGAAGGTCACGTCGACCTTGCGCAGCTTGGAGACGATCAGCGCCTTGCCCTGCTCCACCTTGCGGAACAGCCGGGAGAAGACCAGCAGTACGGCGGCGACGACAAGGAGGAAGGCGGCTGCGAGCACGCCGATGACAGTCATGGCATACGTCCTTGAGGCAGAGGCGGTCGACGGGACGGGCGCGCGTCAGCGGACGGTGCACTGCTTCGGTACGGGTTCCGGTGCCGGA
>NZ_BNBR01000005.1:0-586463 GCF_014656055.1 Streptomyces griseosporeus | reverse complement strand
AGTCCGGCAGGCGGCAGGCCGTCTGCCGGACTCCGGCACCGGAACCCTCCGCAGTGCTCCCCGCACGTCATGATGGGCGACCGGCGCCCGCCCGCGCATTGCCGGTGTCCGGCAGTGTTCACTAGGTTCTGCATGCCGGTGACCCGCCAGGAAGGCGTCATCGGCGCGTCAGGAACCGGGGGGCGACGTGACGGGGCGGGACATTCCCGAGCAGTATCTGGACGGCTATGCCCGCATCCTGGCCGACGTCTCGGCGACGGGCCGCCGCCTCAACCGGGAGGAGATCGAGTCCCGGCGGATCCTCGGCGAGCAGGCGGCGGAAGCCGGTTACGGGCTGCGGGCCCTCGTCAGCGCCCACCTGACCGCCGCCCGCGCCGTCCGCTCGCCCGGCCCCGGCTCGCTCGAGAGCACCCTGGCCGCCGTGCAGCAGGCGGTGGATGCCTTCGCCGAGGGCTACGAACGCGCCCAGCGCCTCGCCGTGCGCCAGGAGGAGGCCGCGCGCCGCGAGTTCATCGACGACCTGCTCTACGGGCGCAGCGACCTGGGCCGGCTCGCCGAGCGCGCCGAACGCTTCGGGCTGCGCCTGTCCCACGCCCACGCCGTCGCCGTCGCGGAAGGGCCGGTGGCCTATGAGGAGGGCGCGCCGGTCGCCCGGCAGGTGGAGCGGGCGCTGCTGGCCCGCTTCGACAACCGCAGCGTCCTGCTCACCACGAAGGACGGCCGGCTGCTGTGCATCGCCGCAGGGCACGAGGAGGAGGTCCTCCCCTACTTCGCCAAGCAGGCGCACGCCGCCACCGACGGCGGCACGGTCGCCATCGGCCGGCCGCAGCCCGGCCCCGGCGGGGTCGTCCAGTCGTACGAGGAAGCCCTGAACGCCCTGGAACTGGCGGAACGGCTGGGCCTGGACGAGCCGGTGCTGCGCGCCGCCGACCTGCTCGTCTACCCCGTCCTGACCCGCGACCGGCAGGCCATGGCCGACCTCGTCCGCGGCACCCTCGGCCCGCTCACCACGGCCCGCGGGGGCGCCGAGCCGCTCCTCGACACACTCACCGCCTACTTCGACTCCGGCTGTGTGGCCGCCGAGGCCGCGCGCCGCCTCTCCCTCAGCGTGCGGGCCATGACCTACCGCCTGGAACGCATCCGCAAGCTCACCGGCGCCGACCCCGCCGACCCCGCGCACCGCTACATGCTGCAGACGGCGGTCATCGGCGCCCGGCTGCTCGACTGGCCGGCCAGGGATCTCTGACCGGGCCGTCCGGATGCGCGCCGCTGTCCGGGGTGGTGGACTCGAAGTGAGGGCAGATGTGCGGGCTCGTCACGCGCAGGGAGGTCCACCATGCCCAAGGTGTCCAAGGAAACGGCATCCCAGGTCCAGGAATTCGGGCCGGTGACCGACCGGCGCGAGGAGATGAGCGGCTACTCGGTCGAGTTCGTGTCGTTCGGTGCCGACGCCGACCTCGACGGGCCGCTGCAGTCGCTGCCCGGCGGAGCGTGCCAGTGTCCGCACTGGGGTTACGTCATCGCGGGACGCATGCGCGCCGTCCTCGGCGACCAGGAAGAGGTGTACCAGGCAGGCGATGCCTTCTATCTGCCACCGGGGCACCGGCCCTACGTGGACGCCGGCACCGAGCTGCTGCAGTTCAGCCCGACCGACGAGCTCGCCCGGACCGAGCAGGCGATCGCCGAGTGGATGAGCAGGCAGCAGGGGGCTACGGCGTAGCGGCACGCCGCTGGTGTGTGCAGGGGCGGTCCGGTCACGGGGGAAGACCGGTACCGCCCCTGCGTGGGCGCGCCCACGCACCTCCCCCCGGAGGGTGAGCGCCATGACCCCGCCCGGGGTCACCTTCCTCAGCGTTCCGCAGGTCAGCCCTGTCACGGGTGGAGCGGCACCGTTGCCGGATCCGCACGCTTGTGGAGGCGCGTGACCGTGCCGGTCACATCTCGCTCACCGGCAGGGCGCATGCCGGGCGGTCCGTGGTCGCCGTTTCCGGGATCTGTGCAGGAGCGTCACACGGGCTGCACACAGCCTTTCGAAAGGGTCGTTAGCGTTGCTGGCCGCTCGATGTCCTGTACGAGCGTGACCAGGCCGTGGCCCGGCGGGCCGACGGCGCAGTCGACCCAGGAAGACCGCAGATGGACTACTGCTCCACGTGTCGTCGGCATCTCAACGGCGCCCTGGTGTGTCCCGGGTGCGGGGCCTACGCCCCCGACATCGCACCGCCCGTCGTCACCAGCCCGCTCGGTCCGGAATCGGCTGCCGGTACGACGACCGCCGGAGTCCTGGCCGCCGCGCCGGGCCCGGACGCGCTGTGGGACGACGACCTGGCCTGGGAGCCCCCGTCCCGGCCGGTGCAGGACGTCCCGTCCGCCGAGGTCACGGCCGTGGCGGCCGCGCGGCCCGGCCGGGCGGCCCGCCGCCGCCAGCTCGCGCGGCTGAAGAAGCACCAGCGCAGGGCCATGGTCGCCACCGCCTTCGCCCTGGTCGGCGGCGGCCTGTCGCTGGCCACGCTGGACCGGCACACCGCCGGCCCGGCGCAGGCCGCCACCACGCCGGACGACCGCGCCATGGGCGGCGCGAAGGACGAGGTGCGGGAGGAGCCCGCCCTGCCGGACCCGACGTCTCCGTCCACCCCTCGCCCGCCGCACTCCGCGCCCGCATCCGGGGCGCACGGGTCGGACGAGCACGCGTCGGGCACCGGCATCGGCGGACAGCAGCCCGTCCACGCCGCCTCCGTCACCGAGCCGCGGCAGGTCGCCCCGCCCGCCACCGCCCCCCGCACCGTCGTCGTGTCGTCGCCGCAGCGGCAGACCACCGGGAGCACGTCCGAGGGAGACACGTCGAGCAGGCCGTCCTCCTCTTCCGGAACGTCCGGCACGACCGGCACGACCGGCACGTCCGGTACGGCGACCCAGCCCGCCCCGGCTCCGACCACCGCCGACACCAGCGGCAGCAGCGGCACGGGAGCGGACAGCCAGGGCACCGCGCCCGCGCCCGCCGCGACCTCGCCCGCCCAGCTGTGCCTGCTCGGGCTGTGCCTCGGCTGATCCCGCCGTCGCCTGGGCGGGATCAGCGGCGGGACGCTGCCGGTCGGTCATCATGAGGCATGGGAATCGACCTGGAGCTGCACTCGGCGCGGCCCGCCCACCGCAACTGGCGCAAGTCCCGCGCGACCCTGCTGCGGAGTTCCTACGAGCACGGTGACGCGCTGGCCGAGCTGCTCGGGTCGTTCCGGCAGCTCGGCGTGGCCGGGAGGCTCGCCGGGGTGGATCCGTACGGGGACACCCTGATGAACGAGCAGGAAGCCGCTGCCGCCCTCCGGGAGATCCAGGAGGTCCGGGACATCCCGGAGTTCCGCGACGCCAACGGGCTGCGGCGGCTCGACGCGTTGGACGCGCTTGCGGGGATGCTGGAGCAGTGCGCCGGCACGCCGGGCAGCTATGTGTGGTTCGCGGGGGATTGAAAGCGCGTTCGAGTCTGCGGCACCCCGTCGCCCCCCGCTCGCTACTCTGCACGAATGACCACCGAGCTGGCCCTGCTGTCCCGAGTCGCCCTTCACGGGCGGGAGATCACCGCGCCCCGGCTGCGTGGGCTGCTGGCGTTGCTCGCGGAGGACCTGCGGGGCGGGTGCAGTACGGGACGGCTCGTCGAGGGGCTGTGGCCCGACGAGCAGCCGGAGCGGCCCGGGAAGGCCGTGCAGGTGCTGGTGTCGCGGCTGCGGGCCCGGGGCGGGGCCGAGTTGGTGGTGAGCACGCCTGTCGGGTACCGGCTCGCGCTGGACGAGCATCAGGTCGACGCGTGTGCGCTGCTGCTGCACGAGGCCGCCTGCGGTGAGCGGGCGCGGGGCGGGGATCACGCCGGGGCGCTCGCCGAGGCCGAGGCGGGGCTGGCCCTGTGGGACGGCGGCGTGGGGGCCGCCGCCGGGGAGGATCTGCACGACCCCGTGGTGGCGTTGAGGGTAGGACGGCTCGGTGCCCACCGGGCGCTGGTGCGGGGGCGGGCGCTCGCGCTGGCCCGGCTCGGGCGGGCCGAGGAGGCCGTGGCGGCGCTCGGGGAGCTGGCCGAGGAGGCGCCCCGGGACGAGGAGGTGCTCGCCGAACTGCTGCGCTGCGAGGCCGCCACCGCCGGGCGGGCCGCGGCACTTGCGCGGTACGACGCCTACCGGCGGCGTCTGCGGGACGAGTTGGGGGTCGATCCGGGGCCGGGGCTGAAGGCCGTCTGTCAGGACCTGCTCGCCGCCGACCGGGCTCCCGTGCGGCAGGGGGTGCCGCACGATCCCAATCCGCTGCTCGGGCGGGACGACGACGTCACGGCCGTGCGCGGGCTGTTGCGGGAGGCGCGGGTCGTCACCGTCATGGGGCCCGGCGGGCTGGGCAAGACCCGGCTGTCGCACGCGGTGTGCCGGGCCGCCGAGCAGGCCGTCGTCCACTTCGTGCCGCTCGCCGGTGTGACCCGGGACGAGGACGTCGCCGACGAGGTCGCCTCGGCCGTGGCGGGAGGCGACGGGCCGCAGTTCGGCGGGGGCAAGGACGCCGATCCCGTCAGTGCCGTGGTCTCCGCGCTCGGGTCCGGGCCCGCGCTGCTCGTGCTGGACAACTGCGAGCAGGTGATCGGCGGGGTGGCCGCGCTGGTGCGGGAGCTGGTGTCCCGGTCCAAGGAGCTGCGGGTGCTGGCCACCAGCCGGGCGCCGCTCGGGCTGACCTCGGAGTCCGTGTACGCGCTGCCCGAGCTGTCGCTCGCCACGTCCGTCGAGCTGTTCGAGCAGCGGGCGCGGGCCGCGCGGCCCGGCGTGGAGCTGCCCGCCGGTACCGTCGCCGAGATCTGCCGGCACCTCGACGGGCTGCCGCTCGCCGTCGAACTCGCCGCCGCCCGGGTGCGGGTGCTGTCCGTCACCGACATCGAGCGCCGGCTGCGCGACCGCTTCGCGCTGCTGCGCGGCGGCGCCCGGGACGCGCCCGCCCGGCACCGCACGCTGCGGGCCGTCGTCGAGTGGAGCTGGAACCTGCTGGAGCCCGACGGGCGGGCGGCGCTGCGCGCGCTGTCGGTGTTCCCCGGCGGTTTCACCGCCGACGCCGCCGAGTACCTGCTCGCCGACCTGGACGCGGACCCGCTGACGCTGCTGGAACAACTCGCCGGCCAGTCGCTGGTGAAGGCCGGCGACAGCGAGGCCGGGCTGCGCTTCCACATGCTGGAGACGCTGCGGGAGTTCAGCGCCGCCCGGCGCGCGGAGGCCGGTGAGGAGGAGACGGTACGGGAGCGGTTCCTGGCCTGGGCGCGGGACTTCGGGCGCGCCCACCACGACGTCCTCTTCGGTGTCGACCCGCGCCGCTCCTGGGTGGGGGTGCGGGCCGAGCAGGACAACCTGGTGCTCGCCCTGCGGTACGCGCTGGCCCACGGCGACGCGCCCGCCACCGCCGCGCTCACCGCCGTACTGGCCTCCCTGTGGTCCACCGGCTCGCACTACGGGCGGCTCGCCGCGCTCGCCGCGGAGACCGGCGGGCCGCTGTCCCACTACCGGCCGGACCCCGGGCGGCCCGCGGACGTGGAGGCCGCCCGCAGCGCGGCCGTCGTGTGCACGGCGGCCCTGTTCATGGGTCACGGGCCGCACGCCGTACGGCACTTGATGACGCTGCGGCGGCTGCCGCCCGCCCCGCCGGACACCGTGCAGCGGGCGCTGGCGGTGGTGCTGGGCGCCGTACCGGAGATCCGGCCGCCGCGCTACGAGCGGCTGCGGGAGCTGTGCGAGGCCGAGGAGCCGCTGCTCGCGGGGGTCGCGTCGGGCGTCGCCAGCTATGTGTGGGAGGCCGCGCACGAGCGGGAACAGGCACTGGAGTGCGCCCGCCGGATCGTGGAGAAGCTCGGCCCGACCGGCAACCCGACGCTGCGGCTGCTGGGCCACGGGCGGGTGAGCGAGCTGTGCCTGCAGTCCGAGCGGCCGCAGGAGGCGTACGGCCATCTGCGCGCCGCGCTGGACACGCTGGACGGGTTCGCCGACGGTTCGGACGCGATCGGCGTCCGCTGGGGTCTGGTGCTGGCGTGCCTGCAGCTCGGGGAGATCGACGAGGCGGAGTACTGGCTCGGCCTGTCCCTGACCAGGCCGGGCGACGCGGCGGAGGTGTACACGCCCGAGCTGGCGGGCCGCGCCGAACTGGCGTTGGCCCGGGGCCTGACCGAGCTGGGGCTCGGCCTGTGGCGGCGGGCGGTGGAACCGCTGCGGCAGGGGTACGGCGACGACGCCGGCGACCCCTTCCTGGACACCTGGTCGCTGGAGCTGCGGTCGGCCGCGCTGGCCGCGCACGCCCTGCACGGGCGGCCGGAGCCGGTGGCGGGGCTCGCCGGGGAACTGAGGGAACGGCTGACCGGTCTGCTGGCGTCGGCCGGCCACGGCGGCCCGGGCGAGCTGCCCGTGACCGGCGCGGTGCTGCTGGCGGTCGGCCTGGCGATGCTGGCGGGGGGCGACCCGGCGGGCGTACGGCTGGTGGCGGCCACCGAACACATGCCGGTGGTACGGAACTTCCCGTCGCTGTCCGGCAGTCGGGCCCGCGCCGCCGCGGAGAACGCCGGCAGGGCGGCGTACGACGAGGCGAGGTCGTCGTACGCCGCCCTGGGGCGGGAGGAGCTGTGGGCCACGGCCCTGCGGGAGCTGGGGGCGACCCGTGCCCGGTCGGTCACCGGCGGGGCTCGCGGCTGAAGCGGGCCTTGGACCAGAAGTAGCCGACCAGGGTCATGCCCGCGCACCAGGCGACGGCGAGGACCGCGTTCGTGGTGCCGATCTCCGTGCCGAGGAGCAGGCCGCGCAGGGTCTCGATGGCCGGCGAGAAGGGCTGGTACTCGGCGAACCAGCGGAACCAGCCCGGCATGGCGTCCACCGGCACGAACGCGCTGGACAGGAAGGGCAGCATGACCAGCGGGGTGCCGATGTTGCTGGCGCCCTCGGCGTTCGGGCTGATCAGGCCGATCCCGACGGCGAGCCAGGTCAGGGCCAGGCTGACCAGCGCCATCAGACCGGCCGCCGCCAGCCACTCCAGCGGGGTCGCGTCGGGCCGGAAACCGATGGCCAGGCCGATGCCCAGGACCAGCACCAGCGCCATCAGCGTCTGGATGACGCTGCCGACGACGTGGCCGATCAGCACGGAGGCACGGGAGATCGCCATGGTGCGGAACCGGGCCATGATGCCCTCGGTCATGTCGGTGGCCACGGACACGGCGGTGCCGAGCGAGGTCATGGCCACGGTCAGCATCAGGATGCCGGGGACCAGGTAGGCGACGTACTCGGAGCGGTCCGCGTGACCGCCGGTGAGGCCGGCGCTCATCACGTTGCCGAAGACGTAGACGAACAGGAGCAGCAGGATGACCGGGGTGAGGAGGAGGTTGAGGGTGAGGGAGGGGTAGCGGCGGGCGTGGAGCAGGTTGCGCCGCAGCATGGTGAGGTTGTCGCGGAGGGCGTGGGAGGCGGGGGCGCTCATCGGGCGGTCTCCTTCGTGGCGGTGGCGGCGGTGGTGGCGGGCGCGGCGGTGCCGGCGGTCAGGGCGAAGAACACGTCGTCCAGGTCGGGCGTGTGCACGGACAGTTCGTCGGCCTCGACGCCGGCCGCGTCGAGCCAGTCGAGTACGGCGCGCAGCTCGCGCTGGCTGCCGTCGCTGGGGATCTGCAGGGTGAGGGCGTCGTCGTCGCGGGTCGTCTCGCGCAGGGCGGTCGCGGCGCGCTCGTAGGCCACCGGGTCGGAGAACCGCAGCCGTACGTGCCCGCCGGGCACCAGCCGCTTCAGCTCCTCGGCGCTGCCCTCGGCGACGATCCGGCCGCCGTCGAGCACCGCGATCCGGTCGGCGAGCTGGTCCGCCTCCTCCAGGTACTGGGTGGTGAGGAAGACGGTCGTACCACCGGAGACCAGCTCGCGGATGATCTGCCACATGGTGTGCCGGGAGCGCGGGTCGAGGCCGGTGGTCGGCTCGTCGAGGAAGATGATCCGCGGGCCGCCGACCAGGGTCATGGCGATGTCGAGGCGGCGCTTCATGCCGCCGGAGTAGGTGGAGGCGGGCTTCCTCGCGGCGTCGACGAGGTCGAAGCGCTCCAGCAGGTCGGCGGTGACCCGGCGGCCCTCCTGCTTGGAGAGGTGGTTCAGGTCCGCCATGAGGAGCATGTTCTCCTCGCCGGTGATCAGGCCGTCCACCGCCGAGAACTGGCCGGTGACGCCGATCGCGGCGCGCACCGACTGGGCCTCGGCCACCAGGTCGTGCCCGGCGATCCGCGCCTGCCCGGCGTCGGCCGGGACGAGGGTGGAGAGGATGTTCACCGCGGTGGTCTTGCCGGCCCCGTTCGGGCCGAGGAGGGAGAAGACCGTGCCGGTGGGCACGTGGAGGTCGATGCCGTCCAGGACCTTCTTGTCGCCGTAGGCCTTGTGGAGGCCGGTGGCGGCGATGGCGAGGCCGGGCTCGTTCCGTTGCGTCGTCTGCGTCGTCTGCGTCGTCTGCGTGGTCTGCTTCGTCTGCTTCGTCGTCATGGCGCAGAGCTTGCGGCGGGGGCGGTTCAGCGTGGTTTCAGGGTGGTTTCAGGGCCTGGGGCCGCGGCTTCAGGGAGTGCGCCGGGGGCCGTGCGGACGGCGTCCGGCTGACATGCGGGGTGTGCGGGTCTGCCGTTTACTGAGGCGGCATGGACGTCAACGCGGCTCCCGCGCCGGCCCGGTCCCCTGAGGACACACTGCGGCAGACGCTGCTGAGCCGCGGGTACCTGCGGCTGCTTCTGCTGTGCGTGCTGCTCGGGGTGCCGATCGCGCTCGCGGCGTTCCTCTTCGTCGGGTTCCAGCATGAACTCCAGCACTGGGTGTGGGAGTCGCTGCCCGAGGCCGCCGGCTACGACCGTGCCCCCTGGTGGTGGCCGCTGCCCGCGCTGCTGCTGGCCGGGCTGATCCTGGCGCCGATCGTCACCCGGATGCCGGGGCGCGGCGGACATCTGCCGGTGAACGGCCTGGGCGGCCCGCCGCTCGGCCCCGACGCGCTGCCCGGCGTGGTCCTCGCGGCGCTCGCCACCCTGCCGCTCGGTGTGGTCCTCGGCCCGGAGGCGCCGCTGATGGCGGTGGGAAGCGGGCTGGCGCTGCTCGCGGTGCGGGCGGTGCGGGAGAGGGACGGCGGCGGCGGGGGTGGCGGTGGCGCCGCCGGGGAGGACGGTCGCCGTCCCGGCGGGACCGGGGGCGGGACCGGGACCGGGGCCGGGACCGCCGGGAGCGGGGCCGGGGCCGGGAGCGGGGCCGGGACCGCCGGGAGCGGGGCCGGGGCCGGGGCCGGGGCCGGGGGCGGGGTCGAGGGCGATGGCGGTGGCGGTGGGTCGCGGTCTGCCGTCGTTCTTGCCACCGCCGGGTCCACCGCCGCGATCTCGACCATCCTCGGCGGGCCGATCGTCGCGGCGCTCATGGTCGTCGAGGCGGCCGGGATCGCCGGGCCGCAGCTGGTCGTCCTGCTCCTGCCCGCCCTGCTGGCCTCCGCCACCGGGGCGCTGGTGTTCACCGGGTTCGGGCAGTGGACGGGGCTGTCCATCGGTGGGCTGCGGCTGCCGGAGGTGCCGCCGGACGTCAATCCGGACGCCGGTGACTTCCTGTGGGGCGTGCCGCTCGCGGCCCTGATCGCGGTCGTCGTCTCGCTGGTGCACGGGCTCGGCCGGGCCACGGCCACCTGGACGGGGCGGCACACGGCTCGGCGTACCGTCGCCTGCGCATTCGGGGCCGGCGTGTGCCTGACGGCGTACGCCCTGCTCACCGGGCGTTCGCCGGAGAACGCCGCGCTCTCGGGGCAGGTCGCGCTCGGCGACCTCGCCGCGCACCCGCACGCCGAGTCCGTGGCCACCCTGCTCGCGCTCGTCGTGTGCAAGGGGCTGGCCTGGGGCCTCTGCCTCGGCGCGCTGCGCGGCGGCCCGATCTTTCCTGCCGTGCTGCTCGGCGCGGCGCTGGGCGTGGCCTGTTCGGGGCTGCCCGGCCTGGGGACGACGCCCGCGCTGGCGCTGGGCGTCGCGGCGGCGACGGTCACGGTGACCGGGCTGCCGGTGACCAGTTCCGTCCTCGCGGTGCTGCTGATGGGCAAGGACGCGGCCGACCAGATGCCGCTGATCGTCGTGTCGGCGGTGGTGGCGTACATCGTCGCCCAGCTCGTACGGCATCTGAGGGTGCGCCGGTCACCGGCCTGGGTTGCCGCTGCTCGTGCCGAGCGACAACGCAACCGCATCCACTGACGACCACGACGGGGCCGCTGACGCCCTGAGCCGACCGGGTTATGGACCTGTCGGACGGGTCGGGTTTGGCTCTGTGCAGTGGGCCATGGACCGGGCAGGGTGGGAGATCCCACGGCCCTGCCCCGACCCTTTGGAGGCCCCCTTGCGCGTCACCTTCCGGCACGCCGACGACATCTGGCCCAGTCATCCCGGTCTCACCGCGGGCGCCCTGTACGCCACCGGCGTGCCCGCGACCGCCGACGTCGGGGCGCGGGTCGCCGTGTACACCGACCGGGCGCGGGCCCGGCTCGCGACGGCCGGGGAGGGCGAGTTCCCCGAGGTGGTGGCGTGGCGGCGGACGTTCTCCCGGATGGGGCTGAAGCCGACGCAGTACCGCTGCGCCGCCGAGTCGCTGCTGCGGCGGCTGCGCAAGGAGGGCGCGCTGCCCCGCATCCATCCGGTGGTCGACCTGTGCAACGCGGTCTCGGTCGCGTACGCCGTCCCGGTCGCGGCGCTGGACGCCGACCGCGTCACCGGTCCCCTGCTGGAGGTGCGCCCCGCGCGCGGCGACGAGCTGTACACGCCCTTCGGCGGCGGGAGCGAGCACCCCGCGCCCGGCGAGGTGACCTTCGTCGACTCGGCGGGGCGCGCCCACGCCCGGCGCTGGACGCACCGGCAGAGCGGGTACTCGGCGGTCGGCCCGGACACCCGCCGTGTCCTCGTGGTGGCCGAGGCCCAGCACGAGGGCGGCGCCGAGATCATGCCGGAGCTGGTCAAGACGCTCGCCGAGGAACTGGCCGCGCACGGGGCGGACCCGGTCTCCTCGGCCGTACTCGGCCCCTCGGCGCCGGAGTTCGGCTTCGGGGACTGACCCCCGGCCCCCGAGGACACGGCGCACCATGGTCGTCATGAGCACCCGCAGCACCCAGCAGAGCGCGGAAGGCCGCCCGGAACCCGTCGGCCACGGCTCCGACTTCCTCCAGCTCGACATCCGGGACGTGCCGGACGACGGCAAGGCGGACTGGCTGGCCGCGCGGCTGCGGCAGGCCATCGCCGACGGCCGGGTGGCCGTGGGCAGCAGACTCCCGCCCACGCGGATCCTCGCGGCCGAGCTGCGGCTGTCCCGCGGGGTGGTCACGGAGGCGTACCGCCGCCTGGCGGAGGACGGCCAGGTGGAGGGCCGCCGGCGCGGCGGCACGGTGGTGGTCGCGGCGCCCTTCACAGCGACGGGGCCGGCCGCTCGGCCCCTGCCCTCCCCCGCGCCGACGGAGAGGGCCCGGAAAGCCGTCCTGCCTCCGGCCCGGCAGGAGCCCCCGGCCCCGCTCACCGACGACCCCCACGACGGCCGTCCCCTGACCGACCTCCCCCGGCCCGCCCAGGCCGCCTGGCCCGCCGAAGCCACCCGAGCCGCCCACTTCGCGCCCCCGCCCTCCCCCGCACCCCCGACAACCACCCCCACCCCCTTCTCCTCCGCCCCCACCCCCGCCGTCTTCGACGCCCTCCGCGCCACCCCCGCCACCGCCGACTTCACCCCGGGCCGGCCCGATCTCGCCGCCTTCCCGCGGGCGGCCTGGCTGCGGGCCGAGCGGGCGGTGCTCGGGGGGCTGTCGGCGGAGCACCTCGGGTACGGCGACCCCCGTGGCGCGCCCGCGCTGCGCAGGGCCGTCGCCGGCTGGGTGGCGCGCAACCGGGGTGTCCGCGTCGCCCCGGACGAGGTGCTGATCGTGTCGGGCACGGCCCAGGCGCTCACCCTGCTCCACCCGGTGCTGCGCGCTGAGGGCCTGGACGCGGTCGCCGTGGAGGACCCCGGCTCGCTGGGCTCCCGGCAGCACCTCCAGGCGGGCGGCCTGGCCACCCCGGCCGTGCCGGTCGACGAGGACGGCGTCCGGGTGGACGCCCTGCGCGCCACCGGCGCCCGCGCGGTGCTGCTCACGCCAGCCCACCAGTTCCCCACCGGCGTGGTGACGAGCGGGGAGCGCCGCCGGGAGCTGCTGGCCTGGGCGCGGGAGGGCGGGCTGATCCTGGAGGACGACTACGACGCCGAGCACCGATACGACCGTCCGCCCGTCCCCGCCCTGCGCGGTCTGCTCGCCGACCAGGTCTGCTACCTGGGCAGCGTGTCCAAGCTGCTCGCCCCGGCGCTGCGGATCGGCTGGATGGTCCCGCCGCCCCGCCACCGCGTCCCGCTGACCGACGCCAAGCGCTTCGCCGACCTCGGCAACGCCGTCCTGCCGCAGCTGGTGCTGGCCCGCCTGATGGACTCCGGCGAGCTGGAGCGGCACCTGCGGACCGTGCGCCGCCGGCACCGCGGCCGCCGCGACGCGATGATCACGGCTCTGGCCGCGCACCTGCCGGGCGCGGTCGTGCACGGCGCCTCGGCCGGGCTGCACCTGACGGTGACGTACGACGCGGACGTACCCGACACCGATCTCGCCGCCGCCGCGCTCGCCCGGGGCGTGAAGTGCCATCCGCTGTCCTGGCACCGCCAGGTGCCCGGCCGCCCGGGTCTCGTCCTCGGCTACGCGGGCAGCCCGCCCGGGGTCATCGCCGAGGGCGTCGCCGCCCTGGGCGAGGCCCTGCGCGAGCTGACCCGCTGACCGAGCCGCCCGAGCCGCCCGAGCCGGCCGAGCCGGCCGACCGACCCGGGGACCGGGTGGGAACACGTCGGCACCGGTCCCTCCCCTCGTGGGGACCGGTGCCGAAATCGTGGGGCGGCGTCGATTCCGCCCGAGCGGGCAGGGATCGGAAGAAGGCCGGTCCGGTGACGGAAACCGTGCCACCGCCTCACCGAGCGTGGTGCCGTCAGCCTGCGCCGACGCGCCGCGGCGGGCTCGCCGCTGTGTCTGGATCCTGCCAGGTGAGCCTCGCGGCGAGGAGGTTCCGGTTCCGCCATGAAGGCCTTCACCGCAGGTCAGGCGTATAAAGTGAGTTTTCCGGTCCGGATGTCCGGTCAGGGTGTCCGGTCCGTGTCCGGTCCCGACAGGCAGGCACGCGTGGAGGTGAGGAGTTGCAGACCTCGGGTTCCGGCTCAGGGGCACGCACAGCCTTCGCGGAGCGGCTCGCCCTGCTGTACCGGGAGGCCGGCAATCCTCCCCTCAAACGGGTGTCCGAAGCCGTGGGCCGGTTGCAGCGGGTCGACGAGCGCGGCCGGCCCGTACGGGTGTCGGCCCAGCGGATCAGCGACTGGCGGCGCGCGAAGAACGTGCCGGCCCAGTTCGCGGCCCTCGCCGCGGTCCTGCAGATCCTGATCCCGGAGGCCCGCCGGGAGCGGCCGGTGCCGGTCTCGCCGGGGCTGTACGACCTCGCGCACTGGCAGCGGCTGTGGGAGCTGGCCGTCGCCGACCCCGCCGGGGAGCGGCCGGAGGCGGTGGCCGGTGACATCGGGCCGCCGGCGGAGGTGCCGAGCGGGGTCTGCCCGTACCGGGGGCTCGCCTCCTACCGGCGGGAGGACGCCCGCTGGTTCTTCGGGCGCGAGCGCAGCACGGAGGCCCTGGTCGCCCAGCTCGCCGCCGCGGAGGAGACCGGCGGGCTGGTCATGCTCGTCGGCGCGTCGGGTGCCGGGAAGTCCTCGCTGCTCCACGCGGGTCTCGTGCCCGCGCTGCAGAGCGCCGACGAGGCCCGTGAGGTCGTCCAGCTCGTGCCGGGCGCCGACCCGCTGGCCGAGCTGACCCGCCGTATACCGGAGCTGGCCGCGGTCATCCCTGACCGCCGCCCCGACACCGACGCCGACGCCGACGCCGGTCCCGACGCCGACCGGGAGGCCGACCCGGGCGCCGCCCCCGACCGCGGCCCCGCCACGGCGGCCCCGCCGCCCGGCACCTCCACCGTCCCGCCCCCCACGGACAGGCCCCCCACCGACACGCCTCCCAAGTCCGCGCCTCCCAAAGACAGGTCGGCCACCACCCCGGCCGCCCCCACGACCCCCTCCCTCCACTCCGCCCTCTCCGCCTGGTCCGCCCGCATCGGCGCCTCCCCCACCGCACGGCCCGTCCTGATCGTCGACCAGTTCGAGGAGACGTTCACCCTCTGCCCGCGCGAGGCCGACCGGCGTGCCTTCGTGCAGGTCCTCCAGGCCGCCTGCACGCCCGCGCGGCCCGGTGAGCGCGCCCCCGTCCTCGTCGTGCTGGGCATCCGCGCCGACTTCTACGAGCAGTGCCTGGTCCACCCCGAGCTGGCCGACGCCCTGCAGCACCGGCACATGGTGCTCGGTCCGCTGACCACCGCCGAGCTGCGGGAGGCCGTGACCGGTCCGGCCAAGGCGGTCGGTCTGGAGCTGGAGCCCGGTCTGGCGGAGCTGATCGTGCGCGAGGTCAGCGCCGACGGCCCGCGCGGCGCGCACGACGCGGGTGTGCTGCCGCTGCTGTCGCACGCGCTGCTCGCGACCTGGCAGCGCCGCAAGGGCGGCCGGCTGTCGCTGGCCGGGTACCGGGCGGCGGGCGGTATCCAGGGCGCGGTCGCGGCGACCGCCGAGCGGGCCTGGTCGGGGCTGGACCCGGCGGCCCGGACGGCGGCCCGTGTACTGCTGCTGAGGCTGGTCCGGATCGGTGAGGACACGCAGGCCACGCGGCGGCGCGGGACGCGGCGGCAGCTGGCGGAGGAGTCCGCGGACCCGGGCAAGACGGAGGAGTCGCTGGAGGCGCTGGTGCGCGCCCGGCTGGTGACGCTGGACGCGGACACCGTGGAGATCACCCACGAGGCGCTGCTCACCGCCTGGCCCCGGCTGCGGAACTGGATCGACGAGGACCGCGGCGGCAACCTGCTGCGGCAGCGGCTGGAGGAGGACGGCCGGGCCTGGGAGGACTCCGACCGCGACCCGTCGCTGCTGTACCGGGGGTCGCGGCTGGAGCAGGCGCACGGCTGGGCGCGGTCGGCGGGCGACACCTTCCTCACCCGCAGCGCGGTGGAGTTCCTGGCGGCGTCGGTGCGGCTGCGGCGGCGGAACCTGTGGCTCGGCCGGGCGGCCGTGGCGGCGCTGGTGGTGCTGGCCGTCGTGGCGGCGGGCGCCGCGGTGGTCGCCTGGCAGCAGCGCGACGACGCGGTGTTCGCGCAGGTGCTGGCCGAGGCCGACCGGGTGCAGGACACCGATCCGTCGCTGTCGGCCCAGCTGGACCTGGTGGCGCACCGGCTGCGCCCGCACGACCAGGACACCGGCAACCGGCTGCTGTCGATCGTGAACGCGCCGCTGGCCACCCCGCTGCTCGGGCACACCGGCGCCGTGTACCTGACCTCCTTCTCCCCCGACGGCAAGCTGCTGGCCACCGCCAGCTACGACCGGACGGTCCGCCTGTGGAACGTCGCCGATCCCACGCGCCCCGAACCGCTGGGCGGGCCGCTGACCGGCCACGGCAGCTGGGTGAGCAGTGCCGTGTTCAGCCCCGACGGCCGCACCCTGGCCAGCGCCGGCGACGACGGCACGATCCGCCGCTGGGACGTCACCGACCCGGCCCACCCCCGCCCGCTCGGCACGCCGCTGGACGGGCACGAGGGCACGATCTACCTGATCGCGTTCAGCCGGGACGGGCGGGTGCTCGCCTCCGCCGGGGAGGACCGCACCGTCCGCCTGTGGGACGTGGCCGACCCGGCCCGGCCGCGCGCGCTGGCCGCGCTGACCGGTCATGACGCCGCGGTGCGCTCGGTCGCCTTCGGCCCGGACGGCCGTACGGTGGCAACCGGCGGCGACGACGGCGCCGTACGCCTGTGGGACGTGGCCGATTTAGCCAAGCCGCGGGAGCTGACCACGCTCGCCGGGCACAGCGGCACCGTGCACTCGGTCGCGTTCAGCCCCGACGGGCGCGCCCTGGCCACCGGCGGCGCCGACGACACCGTACGGCTGTGGAACACCGCCGACCCCGCCCGCGCCCGGGCGCTCGGCGGGCCGCTCACCGGGCACACCGGGCCCGTCTGGTCGGTGGCGTTCAGCCCGGACGGCGAGCTGCTCGCCGCCGCCAGCGCCGACAGCACCGCGAGCCTGTGGACCGTCGTGGACCCGGCGCACCCGGCGCAGATCGGCGAACCCCTGGCGGGCGGCAGCGGCGAGATGTACGCGCTCGGCTTCAGCCCGGACGGGCGCACCCTGGCCACCGGCAGCGGCGACAGCAAGGTGCGGCTGTGGTCGGTGCCGACGGCGGACATGATCGGCCGCAGCGGCGGCTTCCGCCCGGACGGGCGGCTGCTGGCCACGGCCGCCCGCGACGGCCGGGTCCGGCTGTGGAACGTCGAGCGGCCCGGCCGGCCCGTGCCGGTGGGCGAACCGTTCATGCCAGCGGACGGCGGCGACCGCGCGCTACTGTTCTCCCCCGACGGCCGCACCCTGTCCGTCCTCACCGACACCCACCGGGTGTACCTGTGGGACGTGTCCGACCCGGCCCGGCCGACGGCCCTCGGGCCGCCGCTGGAGCTGCGCACCCGGTTCGCGTTCGCGCAGGCGTACAGCCCCGACGGCCGCGTCCTCGCGACGGCGTACACCGACCGCACGATCCGCCTGTGGGACGTCTCCGCCCCGGCCCGGCCCCGCGCCCTCGGCGCGCCGCTGGCCGGGCACCGCGGGTACGTCAACGACCTCGCGTTCAGCCCGGACGGCCGCACCCTGGCCAGCGGCAGCGCGGACGCCACCGTACGGCTGTGGGACGTGCGCGACCCGGCCCGGCCGCGGGCGGTGCGCACCCTGACCGGGCACACCGGGCCCGTGAACATGCTGGTCTACACCCCCGACGGCCGTACGCTCGCCAGCGGCAGCGACGACGACACGGTCCGGCTGTGGGACACCGCCGACCCCGCCCGTGCCCGCACGCTGGGCGCGCCGCTGACCGGGCACACGGAGGCGGTCGTCTCCCTCACGCTGAGCCGCGACGGCCGCACCCTGGCCAGCGGCGGCAACGACAACACGGTCCGGCTGTGGGACATCGCCGACCCCGCCCACGCCGCGCCGCTCGGCGAGTCGATGAGCCCGAACGCCAAGGCCGGCCACTTCCTCGCGTTCAGCCCGCGCGGCGACATGCTCGGGGTGTCCAGCGGCACCGGCACGGTCCGGCTGTGGAACCTGGACGTCGACGCCGCCGTCCGGCACATCTGCGCGAGCACGCGGGGCGTGCTGACCGCGCAGAAGTGGCACGAGTACCTGCCGCGGCTGTCCTACGACCCGCCCTGCGACGACTGACCCCCATCCGTCCACGTGATCCGTGTCACACCCTTCAGCCGCTCTCCAGCGGGCGGCTCCCGCCGTCCGGTCGGCCCTGTTAGCCTTGGCCGCAGCCCGATCGCTGGTGCATCCCCCGTCGCCAGCGGTCGGGTCCTTTCGTCGCCGCCCGCGTGTCATAGCCTGAGCCGCGTGTCCCAGGCCCCCCACCACCACGAGGGCGCTCCCGCGCCCCGGCGCATCACCGTCGTCACCGCTGTCCACGCCCCCTCGGCGCGCTTCCTGCCCGAGGCCCACCGGTCGCTGGCCGCGCAGGAGCTGCCCGACGGCTGGGAGTGGCGGTGGGTGATCCGCGAGGACGGCACCACCGACGCCGTACGCCCCCACGTCCCCGACGACGAGCGGATCGTCTTCCGGCAGGGGCGGCCCGGCGGCCCCGGCGTCGCCCGCACGCTCGCCCTGGCCGATGCCGACGGGGAGTACGTGAAGATCCTCGACGCCGACGACCAGCTCACGCCGGGTGCGCTCGCCCGTGACCTGGCCGCGCTGGAGGCGCGTCCGGACCTCGGCTGGGCGACCTCCCGGGCGCTGGACCTGCTGCCCGACGGCTCCACCGCCGGCTTCCCCGGCGACCCGGACGAGGGCCCGCTCGAACGCGGCGCCGTCCTCGCCCACTTCACCGCCCACGACCACCGGGCCCAGGTCCACCCGGCCACCCTGTTCGTCCGCCGTGAGCTGCTGCTCGCCCTCGGCGGCTGGATGGCGCTGCCCGCCTCCGAGGACACCGGGCTGCTGCTGGCGCTCGACGCGGTCAGCCGCGGCTGGTTCACCGCCGAGACCGGGTTGCTCTACCGCAAGTGGGACGGCCAGGTCACCGGCCAGGCCCCGCACGTCGACCCGGCGGAGCGACGGGCCCGGATGGCGGTGGTGGTGGCGCGGGCCCACGCGCTGGCCGGGCTCAGGGCCGGCCGGACCTCTCCTCGGTGACGCTGATCGCCTGCGAGGGGCAGCCCTCGACCGCCTCCCGCAGCGCGTCCCGCAGGTCCGGGTCGTCCGCGGCGGCCTCGCCGCCCGGCCGGACGGCACCGAAGCCGTCGGCCACCGTGAAGACGGCCGGCACCCGGTAGACGCAGTCGCCCGAGCCGTAGCACCGCTCGGGATCCACCGAGATCCTCATCTGTACTCCCGTACGCGCCAGGTGACTTCGCTCCCGCCCGACCCTAGCCGTTCCAGGTCTCGTCGTACGGGTCGCGCGGCACCGGCACCGGCCGGGCCGACGTCACCTCGAAGTACGGCACCGGGCCGCCGTTGACGGGGTCCCTGGTCCGCTCCGGGGTGTAACGGCCCGTCACCTCCAGCCAGGCGTCCGGCTGGAGCACCGGCGGGATCCGCCCCGACAGGGCGATCTTCACCGGCTGGGCGTCGGCGGCACAGCAGTTGAGCGCCATCCGGACCAGGTAGGGCGTGCCCGAGCGGTCCAGCGCGACGAACCCGGTGATCGCGATACGGCGCCCGGCGAGCGAACGGCCCCCGTCGTACACGGCACGCCCCGCGTAGTCGGCGAGCGCGATCCGCAGCGGGTCACCGGCGGGCAGCACGGGATAGCCGTACGGCTGCTGCAGGGCCGTACCGGTACGGCTCGCGCTGTAGGAGCCGAGCGCGGGCGGGGCGACCAGGACCAGCGCGAACAACGGCAGCAACAGCAGCCAGGCGATACGGGGTTCGGGGTGCGGGTGGGTCTCGGGCGGGCGCCGGCGCTCGTACCACAGCGTCGCCAGCGCCGCCGCGACGAGCACGATCCCCGCGGCCAGCAGCAGCGGCCGCAGCCCCGCCTTCACGTACCGCAGATACAGATCGGTGCTGCCGGCGTGCAGCAGGGCGGCGCCGAGCAGGAACAGGACGGCGGCCTGCGCGTGGCGGTTCACAGCAGCACCGCCCCGACGGCCACCGACACCACGACCGCCAGGACGAGCGTCACCGGCGCGAACCGCACCGCGAACGCCCGGCCGAACGTGCCCGCCTGCAGCGCGAACAGCTTCAGGTCCACCATCGGGCCGACCACCAGGAAGGCCAGCTTCGCGGTGGCCGAGAACTCCGTCAGCGACGCCGCCACGAACGCGTCCGCCTCCGAGCAGATCGACAGCAGCACCGCCAGCGCGGCCAGCGCGAGCACCCCGAGCGCCGGGTTGCCGGCCGCCGCCCGCAGCCAGCTCTGCGGGGCCACCGCCTTCAGCGTCGCCGCGGCCGCCGCGCCCACCACCAGGAAGCCGCCCGCGTGCGTCACGTCGTGCCGCACCGACCCCCAGAACGCCTCCCCCTTCGTCCGGCCCCCGTGCCCCGCGTGCCGCGGCGGGCGCAGCCACTCCGCCCGGCCCAGCCGCTGCCACAGCCAGCCCATCGCGCACGCCACCACCAGCCCGGCGACCAGCCGGCCCGCGACCATCTCCGGGCGGCGCGGGAAGGCCACCGCCGTCGCCGTCAGCACGACCGGGTTGATCGCCGGGGCGGACAGCAGGAACGCCAGCGCCGCCGCCGGCGTCACCCCGCGCCGCACCAGCGCCCCCGCCACCGGCACCGACGCGCACTCACAGCCCGGCAGCACCGCCCCCGCCACCCCGGCGACCGGCACCGCCAGCGCCGGCCGGCCGGGCAGCGCCCGCGCGAAGAACGACGCCGGCACCCACACCGCGATCACCGCCGACAGCAGCACCCCCAGCACCAGGAACGGCAGCGCCTGCACCACCACCGCCACGAACACCGTCATCCAGCTCTGCATGACCGGCGCCGCGAGCCCCCGCCGGATCGGCCCCTGTCCGACGGCCACGAGCAGCAGCACGAAGGTCAGCACCAGCGGCGAACTCGGCCCCGACGTCCGGCCCGGCGCCGGGCCCGGCGGCGGGCCGGGGGTGGTCCGGCCCGGAGTGCGGGTCGTGGTGGCCACGGGCGGTACCTCCAAAGGCGGGCGGCGGTGGTCTGCCTCCCCGTCAGTACGGCCGCGCGACCGGGTCCGTTCACCGTCGCGCTGGAACCACCCGTGTTTCTGGGGCAGTCTCCTTCCTCGTGGGGAGCGTTCCGAGTCAGGGCACGGCCGGTGATGCCGGCGCGCACATGGTGGTGTGCGGGGACGACGGGCTGGCGCACCGGCTCGCCGCCGAACTGCGCGGGGTGTACGGCGAGCAGGTGACGCTCGTCGTGCCGCCCGGCCGGCGCACCGTGCGCCCACCCGTCGTGGGGCGGGCCCGCGCGGTGTCCGCCGCGCTGCTCGACCGGGTGGTCATGGCCGCCGTCAACCGGGGCAACGGCACGAGCACCGGCACCGGCACCGGCGGTGAACCGCAGGGCGGCGAGCGGCTCGTCGAGGCCGCCGAGCCCACCGAGGCCGTCCTCGCCGAGGCCGGCGTGGACCGGGCCGCCGCGCTGGCCCTGGTGTACGACGACGACGAGACCAACATCCGCGCCGCCCTCACCGCCCGCCGCCTCAACCCCCGTCTGCGGCTCGTGCTGCGCCTGTACAACCGGCGGCTCGGCCAGCACATCGAGGAACTCCTCGACCAGGCCGCCCGGCTGGCCACCGCGGGAGGGACGGACGGGGACGGCTCGGACGCCTCCGTCACCGTGCTCTCCGACGCCGACACCGCCGCACCCGCGCTCGCGGCGGCCGCCGTCGCCGGCACCACCAAGGTCGTACAGACCGAGGGGCTGATGCTGCGGGCGGTGGAACACCCGCCGCGCCCCGACGGCCGGGCCGCCCCGTCCGGCCTGGCCACCCTCGCGCTGCTCTCCGCGACCGGCAACGACCCCGCCTTCGCGGACGGTTCGGAGAACAGCGGCGAACACGGACCGCGGCTGCTGCCCGACGCGGAGAGCGTGCGGGCCGCGCGCGGACGCGGCACCGTCGTGCTGGAGCAGGTCTCCTACGCCGGTCCCTCCCTGCCCGCCGGCCGGGGCAGCGGCGGTGTCGTCCCGCCCTTCGCCTCGCTCTTCTCCCGCCGCCTGCGCTGGTCGCTCGCCGGACTGGTGGGCTGCGTCGTCGCGCTCGCCGTCGCGCTGTCGGTGGTCACCGGCATCCACCCGCTCGGCGCGCTGTATCTGACCCTGCTGGACCTGTTCGCCATCAACGACCCCGCCAAGGGCGACCCCACCGGGCGGCAGGTGCTGCAACTGCTGTCCGGACTGGTCGGGTTGCTCCTCCTTCCCGTGCTGCTCGCCGCCGTCCTGGAGGCGCTGGGCACCTTCCGCACCGCCTCCGCCCTGCGCAAACCGCCCCGCGGCCTCGGCGGGCACGTCGTCCTGCTCGGCCTCGGCAAGATCGGCACCCGCGTCCTGACCCGGCTGCGGGAGCTGAACATCCCCGTGGTGTGCGTCGAGTCCGACCCGGAGGCCCGGGGCCTGGCCACCGCGCGGCGGCTGCGGGTGCCGGTGGTGCTCGGCGACGTCACCCAGGAGGGCGTCCTGGAGGCCGCGAAGATCCACCGCGCGCATGCGCTGCTCGCCGTGACCTCCTCCGACACCACCAACCTGGAGGCCGTGCTGTACGCCCGGGGCGTGCGGCCCGGCCTGCGGGCCGTGCTGCGGCTGTACGACGACGACTTCGCGACCGCCGTCTACCGCACCCTGCGGGCCGCGCACCCGCATGCCCTCACCCGCAGCCGCAGCGTGACGCACCTCGCCGCGCCGGCCTTCGCCGGGGCGATGCTCGGGCGGCAGATCCTGGGCGCGATCCCCGTCGAACGGCGGGTGCTGCTGTTCGCGGAGGTCCAGGTGGGGCGGCATCCGCAGCTGGCCGGCAAGACGGTGGCGCAGGCCTTCGAGCCGGGGCTGTGGCGGGTGCTGGCGGTGGACGCGGCCGGCGTGGACGGGGAGGTGTCCGACGCGTACGTGCTGCGGGGCGAGGACCGGGTGGTGCTGGCGGCCACCCGGCGGGGGCTGGCCGAGCTGTCCCCCACCCGGGCGCTCCGCTCCTAGTGGCTGCTAGCGCGCTCTCGGCAGGTGCCGCTCCGCGAAGTCCAGCTCCAGCCTCACCTGCTTGATCCGCTCGTCGACCACCAGCGAGCCGTGCCCCGCGTCGTAGCGGTACACCTCGTGGACCGCGTCGCGGGACTTGAGGCGGGCCACGTAGTTCTCGATCTGGCGGATCGGGCAGCGCGGGTCGTTCACACCGGCCGAGATGTAGACGGGTGCCGTGACCCGGTCGACGTAGGTCAGCGGGGAGGACGCCGCGAACCGCTCCGGGACCTCCTCGGGCGTGCCGCCGAGCAGGGTGCGGTCCATGGCCTTCAGCGCCTCCATCTCGTCGTGGTACGCCGTGACGTAGTCGGCGACCGGGACGACGGCGATGCCCAGCGCCCACGCGTCGGGCTGGGTGCCGAGGCCGAGGAGGGTGAGGTAGCCGCCCCAGGAGGCGCCGGTGAGGATCAGCCGCTCGGGGTCGGCGAGGCCGGAGCCGATCGCCCACTCCCGCACGGCCGCGACGTCCTCCAGCTCGATCAGGCCGACGCGGTGCTTCAGCGCGTCCGTCCACGCCCGGCCGTACCCCGTGGAGCCGCGGTAGTTGACGCGGACCACCGCGTACCCGTGGTCGACCCAGGCCGCCGGGCCCGCCGCGAAGGAGTCGCTGTCGTGCCAGGTCGGGCCGCCGTGGATGTCGAAGACGGTGGGCAGCGGGCCGGTCGCGCCGGCCGGCTTCTGGACCAGGGCGTGGATGCGGCCGCCGGGCCCCTCCACCCACACGTCCTCCACCGGGACCGAGCCCGGGCAGCGCATGCCGGGCGGGTCGAGCACCACGCGGCCGGACGTGGAGCGGACCGCGGGCGGCTCGGCCGCCGACGACCACAGGTACTCCACCGTGCCGTCCGGGCGGGCCGTCGCCCCCGACACCGTGCCCGGCGGGGTGGGGATGCGCTCCAGCCCGCCGCTGCCCAGGTCGTACCGGAACAGCTCGCTGCGGGCCTCGAAGCCGTGCACCACGAGCAGCGCGCTGCCGTCCGGGTACCACTCGGCGCTGACGTCGCCCGGCAGGTCCAGCACCAGGTCGGTCTCCCGCCCGGTCGCCACGTCCCACACCATCGGCTCCCAGCGGCCCCGGCGCTGGTGGCCGACGAGCAGCCGGGTGTCGCCGTCGACCGGTGCGAAGCCCAGCACCTCCAGGCCCAGCTCCTTCGTGCCGCCCTGGGTGTCGTCCAGCTCGGCGACGGTCGTGCCGTCGGGGCGCAGCACGCGCAGCGCCGAGTGCATCGCGTCGCCGTGCTCGGTGTGCTCGATGGCGATCAGCGAGCCGTCGTGCGAGAGGTCGCCGACGCCCGCCGACTCGCGGTGCCGGTAGATCTCCAGCGGCGGCTCACCGGTGCGGGCCAGGTGGATCGTCGTACCGTCCTCGTCCGTGGAGCGGCCCACCACCGCCGTGCGGCCGTCGCGGCCGAGGGCCAGGCCCGCCGGGTAGGAGGGGTCGAGGCCCGGGGTGGCCAGCTCGTCCTCGCCGCCCGCGAAGGGGCGGCGGCGCCACACGCCGAACTCGTCGCCGTCCTTGTCGTCGAACCACCAGATCCACTCGCCGTCCGGGGAGAGCACGCCGTCCGTCGTGCCGTTCGGCCGGTGGGTCACCTGCTGCTGCTCGCCGGTCTCGCGGTCCCAGGAGTACAGCTCGTACGTCCCCGTGGCGTTCGACACGAACAGGGCGCGGTGCGGGGCGTCCAGCGCCCAGTCCGGCAGGGAGACCCGGGGTGCCCGGAAACGCCTCTCCCAGTCCGGCATCTGCTCCGTCGTGTCCTCGGCCATCTCCCCGCCCGCTTCCCGGTCCCCTGTGGCAGACCCGTAGCTCTCAGTCATGGCCCCATACTGCCCGCTGTGGCCGACAATCGTCCGCCCAGGTCCCCAGCCTGTGGACAACTTCCCGTCGTCCCCGTTCCCGACCCGAGCCCCGCCGCCCGCGCCCGGCCGCGCGCCCCGTACCGTTGAGGGCGTGTACCGGTTTCTGCTGACGCCCCGCTGGTGGGGGATCAACGTCTTCGTGCTGCTGGCCATCCCCTTCTGCGTCTTCATGGGGTCCTGGCAGCTGAGCCGGTTCGAGGCGCGCGTCGACGAGCACCGCGACGCCAGGGCCGCGGCCACCACCGCCCGCCGCGAGGCGGCCCGCCCGCTGGCCGAGCTGCTGCCCGTCACCAAGGCGACCGCCGGGCGGCAGACCACCGCGACCGGCCGGTACGGCAAGCAGCTCCTCGTGCCCGACCGCGAGCTGGACGGCCGCCGCGGCTTCTACGTCCTGACCCTCCTGCGCACCGACGCCGGCAAGGCCCTCCCGGTCGTGCGCGGCTGGCTGCCCGGCGCCGCCGACGCCGCGAAGGCCCCGGCCCCGCCGTCCGGCGAGGTCACCGTCACGGGCACGCTCCAGGCCTCCGAGACCCCCGGTGACAACGGCGTCAGCGCCCGCGGCGGGCTCCCGGCCGGGCAGACCGCGGCCATCAGCACGGCCTCGCTGGTCAACCTGGTGCCGGACGAGCTGTACGACGCCTGGGTGACCCTCGACAGGGCCGACGCCGGGATGACCGCCGTACCCGCGGCCAGGACGGCGGACACGGGGCTGGACCTGAAGGCCTTCCAGAACCTCGGCTACACCGGCGAGTGGTTCGTCTTCGCCGGGTTCGTGGTGTTCATGTGGTTCCGGCTGCTGCGCCGCGAGGTGGAGTTCCAGCGGGACGCGGCGCTCGGGCTCGTCCCGGAGGACGAGCCCGCCCGCGTCTGACCT
The DNA here is from genome assembly GCF_014656055.1 of Streptomyces griseosporeus. GTDB lineage: Bacteria > Actinomycetota > Actinomycetes > Streptomycetales > Streptomycetaceae > Streptomyces > Streptomyces griseosporeus. Next base: position 561,392 of record NZ_BNBR01000005.1, on the reverse strand, counting down.
CCCGGGCACCGCCCGGGCGGCGGGTCTACTGCGCCAGCAGCCCCGTCCGGTACACCGTCCCCGCGCACGCGTTCGGCACGGTCGTGGAGACCGTCGGTGAGCCCGCGGACGGCGTGTACGAGACGACGACGCTGCCGTCGGCCGTGCCGTCCCCGGTGCCGAGCTGGGTCGCCGTGCCGGTGTCACCGCCGGTCGACGTGCCGGAGCTGCCGTCGCTGCTGACCTCCGGGCTGGGCGAGGGGTCCGGCGAGGGAGAGGAGCTGCCGCCGGTCTCGCCGCCGGTGCCGCCGCTGGTGGAGCCGCCGGTGTCGCCGCCCGTGCTGTCGGTGCCGCCGCTGCCGGTCGGGCAGGTCTCCGACGGCACCCAGGCGAACTGCACGTCGAACGCGGAGCCCGGCGCGAGCACCACCTGGGACAGGGAGAGCGCCGGGTCGGGCAGGCCCGCGGCGGCGTCGCCCGCGGAGTGGTCCGCGAGCGCGATCCTCGCCGGGTCCGCGGCGCCCTGCGCGAGCGGGCTCACGCTGCCGGTGCCGCTGACCGAGCAGGTGCTGCCGGAGACGTTGACCACGTGGAAGGTGCCGTAGACGACACCGGCCGCGTCGGGGCCGCCGCTGCTCGCTGTGGCGCTGCCGAGCTGGTCGGCGGTGCATTCGGGGACGCCCGCCGCGCTGGTGGCCGCCGGGTCGGCGGTGCCGCCCGCGCCGGCGCCCTTGTCCTTGCCGGGGTCCTTGGTGCCGTCCTGGCCCTTGCCCGGGGTGGTGCCCGAGCCGGAGCCCGCGGACGTCTCCTGCCCGTCGGGGCCCTTGCTGGTGCCGGTGCCGCCCTGTGCCTGCGAGCTGTTGCCGGCGATGGAGGGGTTGGCGTCGGAGCCGGTGGCGTTGGAGACGTGCACCAGGGCGGGGATGGCCGTACCGATGAACAGGGCCGCGGCGGCCATGCCGACTGCTGCCTGGCGCTTGCGCGCCCGGCGCGCGGGGACAGCCCGCTTCAGGTGTTCCAGGGTGCCGTCGCGCGGCTCGATCTCCTGGACCGCCTGGTGCAGTATCCGGCGCAGTGCCAGCTCGTCCGAGTCGAGCCCTTCGGGGCTCGGGTCGTCCAGGCCGTGATTCACAGTTCCGTTCCCAGCGTGCGGTTGCTTCTCGTGCGATGGTTCGGCGTGCGGCTGCTGCGAGCCGCGGGCCTTGTGGGCCTCACGGGCCTCGTCGGCCTCGTGGGCCTCGGGGCCGCCCGGGACGTCGGTCATGTCCGGGCCTCCATGGCGATGCGCAGGGCGGCGATACCGCGGGAGCCGTAGGCCTTGACCGAGCCGAGGGAGATGCCGAGCGTCTCGGCGACCTGCGCCTCGGTCATGTCCGCGAAGTAGCGCAGCACCAGCACCTCGCGCTGGCGGCGCTGCAGGCCCTTCATCGCCTTGATGAGCGAGTCGCGCTCCAGCTGGTCGTACGCCCCCTCCTCCGCGCTGGCCATGTCCGGCATCGGCTTGGACAGCAGCTTCAGGCCGAGGATGCGGCGGCGCAGTGCCGAGCGGGAGAGGTTGACGACCGTCTGCCGCAGGTAGGCGAGGGTCTTCTCCGGGTCGCGGACCCGCTTGCGCGCCGAGTGGACGCGGATGAAGGCCTCCTGGACGACGTCCTCGCAGGAGGCGGTGTCGTCGAGGAGGAGCGCGGCGAGACCCAGCAGCGACCGGTAGTGGGCGCGGTAGGTCTCGGTGAGGTGGTCGACGGTGGTGCCGGCCGCCACGGTCTCCTCGGCGCCGTCGCGCTGACCGGGTATGCGGGCGGGCCGCGCTGCGGGCATGGGCGCGATCACCGGCATGCCGCCGGGCGAGCCGGGCATGCGGGTTCGGCGGCCGCCGCGTGGGGGCCGCAGGGCCGCGCCCCGCGCAGCCACAGTGAAGTCGAGTACCTCTGCCACGCCAGTTGGACACGTTTCCCCCCGTGAGGGTTGTACGTGCCGGGCGTCACGTTTACGCCGACCATGAGTCCCGCTCTTCCCCTATGTCCGAACGAACGGGCGTCCCCACGCCCGCGGCCAGGCCGTCCCCACGTCCTGGTGACACGCGTCCCGCGCCCGCACAGGGCGACCGCAAAGACGCTCCCCGCTCTCCGCGCGGTTGCGGGGAGCGGGGAGGAAAATCTTCGGCCGCCGCGGGTGCGGGGCTCAAGTGGTCCGGACGATCGCCCTGATCACATGATTTACACAGATCCTACAAAGTACCGGTGCAGGGGCCACCGTTTTTGCCGGACGAGGAGCCCGGACCGTGAGATCAGCGCCACTCGGCCGCGATCAGCTCGGCGATCTGCGCGGTGTTCAGGGCGGCGCCCTTGCGCAGGTTGTCCCCGCACACGAACAGCTCCAGCGCGGTCGGATCGTCCAGCGCCCGGCGCACCCGGCCGACCCAGGTGGGGTCGGTGCCCACCGCGTCGGCGGGCGTCGGGAACTCCCCGGCGGCCGGGTCGTCGCACAGGACGACACCGGGCGCGGTGGCGAGGATCTCGCGGGCCCCGTCGACGGTGACCTCGCCCTGGAAGCGGGCGTGGACCGTCAGGGAGTGCGTGGTGACGACCGGCACGCGCACGCAGGTCACGGCGACGGGCAGCCGGGGCAGCCCGAGGATCTTGCGGGACTCGTCCCGCACCTTCATCTCCTCCGACGACCAGCCGTCCTCGCGCAGCGACCCGGCCCACGGTACGACGTTCAGCGCGACCGGCTCCGGGAACGGCCCCGTCCGGTCCCCGACCGCGCGGCGCACATCGCCGGGGCTGGTGCCCAGTTCCGTGCCGGCGACGAGGGCGAGCTGCTCGCGCAGGGTCTCGATCCCGGCCCGCCCGGCACCGCTGACGGCCTGGTACGACGACACCACCAGCTCGCGCAGCCCGAACTCGGCGTGCAGCGCGCCCAGGGCGACGATCATCGACAGCGTCGTGCAGTTGGGGTTGGCGACGATCCCGCGCGGCCGGATGCGGACCGTGTGCGGGTTCACCTCGGGGACGACGAGGGGCACCTCCGGGTCCATCCGGAAGGCGGCGGAGTTGTCGACGACGACGGCGCCCTTGGCGGCGGCGACCGGCGCCCAGTGCGCGGAGACCTCGTCGGGCACGTCGAACAGGGCGACGTCGACCCCGTCGAAGGCGTCCTCCGACAGGGCCAGCACCTCGACCTGCTCGCCGCGCACGGCCAGCTTGCGGCCAGCCGAGCGCGGGGAGGCGATCAGCCGGATCTCGCCCCAGATGTCCGCCCGATGGGACAGGATCTGGAGCAGGACCGTGCCGACGGCCCCGGTCGCTCCCACGACCGCCAGCGTCGGCCCGGACCCTGCCGTCACCTCTGCGGCCTGGTCATCGGCCGGTGCCGCCGTAGACGACGGCCTCGTCGCTGTCGGAGTCGAGCCCGAAGGCGGTGTGCACGGCGCGGACGGCCTCCGGCACGTCGTCGGCGCGGGTGACGACCGAGATGCGGATCTCGGAGGTCGAGATCAGCTCGATGTTCACGCCGGCGTCGGACAGCGCCGTGAAGAAGTCGGCCGTCACGCCCGGGTTGGTCTTCATCCCGGCGCCGACGAGGGAGATCTTGCCGATCTGGTCGTCGTAGCGCAGCGAGTCGAAGCCGATGCCGCCCTTGTTCTTCTCCAGGGCGTCGATGGCCTTGCGGCCCTCGGTCTTCGGCAGCGTGAAGGAGATGTCCGTCAGGCCGGTGGCCGCGGCGGACACGTTCTGCACGACCATGTCGATGTTGATCTCGGCGTCGGCGATCGTGCGGAAGATGGACGCCGCCTCGCCCGGCTTGTCCGGCACGCCGACGACCGTGATCTTGGCCTCGGAGGTGTCGTGCGCGACACCGGAGATGATGGCCTGCTCCACCTTCTTGTCCCCTTGCTGAATCGGCTCACTGCTGACCCACGTGCCCTGCAGCCCACTGAAGCTGGAGCGGACGTGGATCGGGATGTTGTAGCGGCGGGCGTACTCCACACAGCGGTGGAGCAGCACCTTGGACCCGGACGCGGCCAGTTCGAGCATGTCCTCGAACGAGATCCAGTCGATCTTCCGGGCCTTCTTCACCACACGGGGGTCGGCGGTGAACACGCCGTCGACGTCGGTGTAGATCTCGCAGACCTCGGCGTCGAGCGCGGCGGCGAGGGCGACGGCCGTCGTGTCGGACCCACCGCGCCCCAGCGTGGTGATGTCCTTGGTGTCCTGGCTGACACCCTGGAACCCGGCGACGATGGCGATGTTGCCCTCGTCGAGCGAGTCGCGGATCCGGCCCGGGGTGACGTCGATGATCCGGGCTTTGTTGTGGACCGAGTCGGTGATGACACCTGCCTGGCTGCCGGTGAACGACTGGGCGCTGTGCCCCAGGTTCTTGATCGCCATGGCCAGCAGGGCCATGGAGATACGCTCTCCGGCGGTCAGCAGCATGTCGAGCTCGCGCCCGGCAGGCATGGGGGAAACCTGCTCGGCGAGATCGATCAGCTCGTCCGTCGTGTCGCCCATCGCGGAAACCACGGCGACCACCTGGTGGCCGTTCTTCTTGGCTTCCACGATCCGCTTGGCGACGCGCTTGATGCCCTCGGCATCGGCTACGGAGGAGCCTCCGTACTTCTGCACGACAAGGCCCACGTGCGCTCCTCGCTCCGTTTGTGTTCTTTCCGCATATACGACGGTGTACTGCGGGTCGGTTCAGTCTATCGAGCGTCCGAATCCCACCCTCGCGATATCGCATCGTGAGACGACCCGTCCGCCCGCGTCCGACTCGGCTCATGCCCCAGGGGCGACAGGGGCAGTCCGGAAAGTGGGGCGGGTCACATGGCAGCCGTCAGTCGGCGAACTCCTTGAGCGGTTCGGTGTCGAGGGTGATGTTCACCGGCTCGGGAAGCTCCACGGTCGCGCCGAACGGGAGCTTCTCCTGGTGCCGGTAGTGACCGTCCTCCGGCTGGTCGAAGACCACCAGCGAGCAGTCGTCCCGGTCGATGAGGAGACACACGGGGATCCCGGCCGCCGCGTAACCGCCGGGCTTCTCGACGCGGTCCCGCTGAGCCGTGTCGGAGTCGTACGACGTGATCTCCACCGCCATCAGCACCCCGTCGGCCTCGGACCATTCGCCGCGCCCCCTGAGGCTTCCCTTGGGTACCAGCACGGCATCCGCGCGAGCCCTCCCCTTGCGGTACGCCTCCGTCTTGAGGCCGCGCTCAGGGTGAAGCCGCAGCTCGGGGCGGGCCTGCATGCACTGCTCCAGGAGCCACATGTAGATCTCGCTGTGATCGCCGTCGGGTACGGCCTTGACCTGGACCTTTCCCTCGATGAACTCCAGCCGCACGGTCTCCGAGGCGTGGCGCTCCAGCTCCTCGAACTCCTCGACGGACATCTGCGGCCGGTGCTGCTCGGTCCTGGGGGTCATTACGTCGCCTCCTCGCCTCCATGGTGCCCGGACCGGCACGTCCCGCACGCTCACAGCAGGCCCGCCGCCCGGCGCAGGGCGTTGACCTTCTCCGTCACGTCGATGACCTCGTCCGCGCCAAACGGGCCGCCGGCGTCGCGCGGGGCGGCCAGGAAGGTGCCGGGTACGGCGCCGTACGAGGTGGTGCCCCCGAACAGCCTGCGGGGCATTCCCACCGGCTTCACCGACCTCGACCTTCTGACCGGAGGCCTGATCGGCGGCCGTCTGATGGTCATCGCGTCCCGTCCCGGGCTGGGGCGATCGACACTGGTAACTGACATGTGCCGCCATGCCGCGATCAAGCACAAGGTGCCCACTCTGGCGTACACGCTCGAAGAGAGCAGGGAGCACTTCGTCACCCGCGTTCTGTCCGCTGAGGCGCGTGTCGCCCGCCTTCGCATTCATGCGGGGACGATGGAAGAAGCGGAGTGGACACGCCTCGGCCGGATCGCACCGGTCATCTCGGACGCTCCGCTGTGGATCAAAGCGCCCAGTCGGCTGACGATGCGGCAGCTGGAGGACGAGGCGACCGAGTTGGTTCAGGATCATGGTGTGCGCCTGATCGCTGTGGACGGCATCCAGGACATCCGGCCGGCCAAGCGCAGCGACCTTCGCGAAAGGGAGGTCGGCGACATCGTCCGCGACCTGAAGACCCTGGCCCGCGAACTGGAAGTCCCGATCATCGCCACCAGTCACCTGAACCGTAGTCCGGAGCAGCGGTGGGACAAGAAACCGATGCTGGACGACCTCCGGGAGTCCGGCGCCATCACGGTGGCATTCCAGGGGCACTATGGTCGATTCGTCGACATGGCGCAGAACTGACCACTGCGCCATAGGGAAGGGCTCGAACCCCCCGGGCTCAAGCCTCGGGCTGAAGTGCGGCGATGAAGGCCGACCAGGCGGGCGCGGTGACGTGGAGGTGGGGGCCGGCGGGGGCCGTCTTGGAGTCGCGGATGTGGAGGGTGGTGGGGGTGGGGGCCACTTCGACGCAGTTGCCGCCTTCATCGTCGCTGTAGCTCGACTTGAACCACGTCAGCTGGTCAGTCATCGCGATCCACCATCCGCTCGATGAAACGGGCCGACTCGTCGGGGCTGAGAGCCTGCGCGCGGATCATGCTAAGCCGCCCCGCCACCCGGCTGACAACCTCCGGATCGGCCGACAGTTCGCTGGCGAACGGCCCTTCCGCGAAGGCCAGCCTCTCGTGGTCGCGTGTCTCCAGAAGCACCATGGCACCCAAGAGCGCCGGGGAGGTGGCCCGGTCGAACGGCAGCACCTGCAACTCGACGTTCCGCAGACCACCGGCCTCCAGCAGGTGCTCCAACTGCTGATCGTCCACGAACGGACTGCGGAGCACCGCCTCGTAGAGAATGAAGCTCAGGGCCACGGGCGGCTTCCGGTCGGTGAGGATGGCCTGCCGCTCGATACGGGCCTCGATCCGCTGCTCGACCGTCTCGTCGTCCAGAGGCGGGTAGCGGTTCTCGATCAGGGAGCGGGCGTACGCCCTTGTCTGCAACAGCCCCGGCACCAGGGCGACTTCGTACGACCAGTGACCGACGGCCTCCTTCTCCCGCTCCATGAACTCCTGCGCCCTGGGCGGGAACTTCTCCCTGCTGAGGTACTCCTTCGCGGCGCTCAGCAGACCCTCCGCCCGGCACAACTCGTCGGCCACGTCCAGGACTCGGGGCGTCGGCATGCGTACGCCCTGCTCCATGGCCTTGATGGTGTCCGGCGAGTAGTTGGCGGCGGCGGCCAGTTGCTCGCGGCTGACGTTGGCCTTGGTGCGCCAGCGCTTCAACTGGTTGCCGCTGAAGCGCCACATAGGGGGCGACTGAGTCACGGAACGCACCTCCGGCCGGTACACCGCGCCGTGTATCACCTGGGTCACTACTGAGCGTAGCTCGGTGGGCGGCACGGTGTGACCATGACGAGAGCAATGCACCGACCGGAGTGGGTTCCGGCGGCCGGCCACCGACTGCGCCTGGTCGGCGTCCACTTCGACGCCGTACGGATCGAGGGCCTCCTCGGGGAGACCGTGGCCGACTGGCTGATCGAGCGGACGGACGGGGACGCGGGGCCGATCGTGTGCGAGGCGAGCTGGAGCCGGTGGGTGTATTTCCTGCTCGCGCCGGGGGTCGTCCACGCCTACGACTGGCCGCTGGGCGTGCAGCGGCTGGGCGGGCAGGGCGAGCGCATGGTCACGTACGTCGGCATCCCGGCGCTGGACGGCAACACCTGGCCCCTGCGCTGGTACAGCGAACCGACGACGACGGCACCGTACGTGGACGCGGGGGCGCTGCTGGCCACCTTGGCCGCCTAGTTGCCGTGGGGCCCCGGGGGGGCTACTTCGCCTCGCCCAGGCCCAGCGGTCCCGCGATCTCCTCTGCCATGACCTGGCCCGCCTCGAACTCCAGCGTGTCGTCGCCCAGGTCCGCCTGGTCCGTGTCCAGGCCGTTCAGCTCCTCCAGGGGCTGGTTCAGGCGGACGTGGATGAGGACGGACTGGAGGGCGCGCAGGACCGCGGACGCCGTCGAGCCCCAGTTGGAGAAGTACGAGAACTGCCACCACCACAGGGCCTCCGACGTGCGGCCGGCCCGGTAGTGGGCCATGCCGTGGCGCAGGTCGGTGATGACGTCGGCCAGGTCGTCGGAGATCCGGGCCGGGACCGGGGCCTTGCGGGGCTCGTAGGGGTCGAAGACCTCGGAGTAGACGTCGATCGGCTCCAGCAGGCGGGCCAGGTTCTCGCGGAGTTCGTCCACGTCCGGCTCCGGGCCCGGGTCGGGCTCGTAGCGCTCGTCGGGGACGATGTCCTCGTGCGCGCCCAGCCTGCCGCCGGCCAGGAGGAGCTGGGAGACCTCCAGGAGGAGGAAGGGGACGGCCGAGGCCGGTTCGTCGCCCTTCGCGACCTCGGTGACGGCCACCAGGAAGCTCTCGACCTGGTCCGCGATCTGGACCGCGAAGTCGTCCGGGTTGTGCTCGGCGGCGTGCCGCGTGGCGTCAGACATCTAGGAGTCGTCTCCCCTCGAAGGCGCGGCCGAGAGTGACCTCGTCCGCGTATTCCAGGTCGCCACCCACCGGGAGGCCGCTGGCCAGGCGGGTGACCTTCAGGCCCATGGGCTTGATCATGCGGGCGAGGTACGTGGCCGTGGCCTCGCCTTCCAGGTTGGGGTCCGTCGCCAGGATCAGCTCCGTGACCGTACCGTCGGCCAACCGCGCGAGAAGTTCTCGTATACGCAGGTCGTCGGGTCCGACGCCCTCGATCGGGCTGATCGCTCCGCCGAGGACGTGGTAGCGGCCCCGGAACTCCCGGGTGCGCTCGATCGCGACGACGTCCTTCGGCTCCTCGACGACACAGATGACGGAGGGGTCACGCCGGCTGTCCCGGCAGATGGCGCACTGCTCCTCCTGCGCCACGTTGCCGCAGACCGCGCAGAAGCGGACCTTCGCCTTCACTTCGAGCAGGGCCTGGGCGAGCCGCCGTACATCCGTCGGCTCCGCCTGGAGGATGTGGAAGGCGATCCGCTGCGCGCTCTTGGGACCGACGCCGGGGAGCCGCCCCAGCTCGTCGATGAGGTCCTGGACCACGCCTTCGTACAACGGACTGCCGTCCTTCCTCGATTACTTCTCTACGTACGGTAGATGCCGCGCGGCCGTCTTCGAAAGGCGGGTGTCAGAACGGCAGGCCGGGGATGCCGCCGCCGCCGAGGCCCTGCGCGAGCGGGCCGAGCTTCTGCTGCTGGAGGTCCTGCGCGTTCTCGTTGGCCGCCTGGACCGCCGCGACGACCAGGTCGGCGAGGGTCTCGGTGTCCTCCGGGTCCACCGCCTTCGGGTCGATCCTCAGCGCGCGCAGCTCGCCCGCGCCCGTGACCGTGGCCTTCACCAGACCGCCGCCCGCCTGGCCCTCGACCTCCGTGTTCGCCAGTTCCTCCTGGGCCCGCTGCACGTCCTGCTGCATCTTCTGGGCCTGCTGGAGCAACTGCTGCATGTTGGGCTGGCCACCACCGGGGATCACGGATCAGCTCCTGTCCTGGCTGTTGTTCATTCCTGATTGTTTTCCGCCTTGTACGAGCCTACGTGGTCCGACCCGGGGTCGCCGCAGCACTCTTTCGAGTGAGCCGGTCGTGCGGTCTATACCTGATCAAGCCCTCCTTCCGGGCGGAAAAGTGAGGAAACCGTCCTCATCGCCACCCATTGGGCGGTAGGAAGGGTCGGCACACAGCACGCACAGCTCACGTCAGGATCAGGTGTCACGTCAGGCGTCACGCACTGTGACCGTTCGTCAATAGGGAGTGCCGGGTGGGTCAGCCGGAGATGCAGCCCGAGGGTCCGCCTCAGGACGGGCGGGGAGAGGGCGGGGCGGGGCTGCGGCCGGGCGATCTGACCGGGCGGGCCTTTCCGCTCGGGGACTGGGGCGAGCCCGCCGTCCGGCTCGACGAGCTGTACCGGTGGGTGGAGCGCGGGGCACTGGAGACGGCGGCCTGGTATCTGGCCGACCGGGTGTGGAAGCGGCGCGGGGCCCGGGTGCTGCGGGCGGGTGCGGCCGTGGGCGCGGTGTCGGGGGCGGCGCTGCCGCTGCTGGATCTGACCGGGGTGGTCGGCGGGGTGGCGCCCTGGGGGTATCTGGCGCTGCTGCTCGCGGTGGCGTGTGTGGGGGTGGACCGGTTCTTCGGGGTGACGTCCGGGTGGATAAGGGATGTCGCCACGGCCCAGGCGGTGCAGCGCAGGCTCCAGGTGCTCCAGTTCGACTGGGCGTCGGAGAGTGTGCGGGAGGTGCTCGGGCCGGCGGAGGGCACGGCGAGCGAGGCGGCCGAGCGGTGCCTGGGGGTGCTGCGGCGGTTCTCCGAGGACGTGACGGAGCTGGTGCGGACGGAGACGGCGGACTGGATGGTGGAGTTCCGCACCGGTTCCGCGCCGATGGGGATCCAGTCGGCGGTGGCCTCCGGAGCGGTGGGGCGGGGCGCGGACGTCGGGGGGCTGGGGGGCCGCTTCTCGGTGCCGCCCGGGAGCGCGCGGCCGAACATGCCCCGGCAGCGGCCGCCCGAGCCGAGGTGAGCCTCAGGCCGCGTCGGGGGCCGGTGCGCCGAGGACGGCGGCGAGGCGGTGCGGGTCGCGGCGGGCGATGTTGTGCCCGACGGGGATCTCGTGCACCCGCCAGCCCGGATCGGCGCGCAGCCGTTCGGTCAGGGTCACGAAGGGGCTACCCGGCCACGCGCCACCGCTGATGTACGTACGGCCGGGCCCGCGCCACGGCCTGCCCGACAGCCTGCCCGACAGCCTGACCGACTGGACGAAGCTCGCCAGGGGGTGCGGTCGCGCGCGCGGGTCGAGCCCTTCGGGAACCGCGACCCATCGCCCGTCGGCGCGGGCCCCGGCGACGAACAGCTCCCGGAAGGTGTCGCTGGTCAGGGACCAGCAGGAGTCCCCGTCGTCCGGGACGTAGGCGTCGATGAAGACGAGCTGCGCGAGACGCTCGCCGATCCGGTCGCCGAGCCGGTCCGCGACCCCGGCGATCACCATCCCGGCGTAGCTGTGCCCGCACAGCGCGACGGGCTCCCCGTCGCCACCGTCGATGATCCCGGCCACCTGGGCGATGTGGTCGTCGAGGTTCGGCGGACGGTCCGCGTCGGCCGGGCCGTCCGGCTCCAGCCCCGCCAGGGTCACCGCCTCGACCCGGTGCCCCGCCCGGCGCAGCTCGGCGGCGACCTGGTCAAACACCCATCCGCCCTGCCAACCGCCCGGCACCATCAGGAACTTCATCGCGTCATCGTAGGTGCGGGCTCACCGGGGCGCCGCCTCGTCAGCCCTGCCGTGTGTACGTCAGCTTCTCGTCGGTGCTCGTGTTCACCCGCTCCAGGGTGCCGTCCGGGAGCAGGGTGATGCGGGTGGGGGCGCCCGGGGAGCAGGACGAGCGCGGGGTGCCGGTGGTGACCGTCGACGGGCCTATCTCCAACGGGCCGTCCGCCGACGGTTGTTGGGCCAGGGTCGCCTCGAACACGCAGTGGTAGGTGCCCGCGTCGGTCGGGCCGTCGGCGACGAGCGTGAGGACCGGGTCGCCCACCTCGCCCTGCCGGATGGTGAGCAGGCGGGTGTTCTCGCCGCTCGCGTTGTCGATCGTCGCCGCCCATGTGCCGACGTACGCCTCCGGTACCGCCCCTGCCTGCGGCGAACCCGAACCGGTGGACGGGGAGGGGGACGGGGGCGAGTCCGTTCCGGTGGGGGTGGGCGGCGCCGTCGTCGGGGCCGGCGTCGGGTCGTCGTCGCCCCCGTTCAGCAGCGCGTACACCGTGCCGCCCGCCGCCAGCGCCACGACCAGCGCGATCAGGACGAGGAGCGCGGTCGTACGGCCGCTGCGGCGGGGCGGCGGCCCGTAGTCGCCGGGCGGGTACGGCGCCGTCGCGTACGGCTGGGGGTAGCCGTACGCCGGTTGGTGCTGTGGGTGCTGCCGGTGCGGTGGGGCGGGGGCCGCCGGGGGTGGTGTGGGCATGCCCGGGCCCGCGATCACCGTCGGGACGTGGCCGGGTCTGCCCGGGGGCGGCGGGGTGCCCTGGGAAGCGTAGGCGGGTGGAGAAGGCGGAGCTGCGACGGGCGCGGCGGGTGCCGCCGAGGCCGCGTATCCCGGCGAGGCGTCCGCCGCCGCCGCGTGCTCGGGTGAGCCACCGCCCGCGGCGGCTCCGGCGCCTGCTTCCGCGCTCTCCGGGTCCTCCGTGTCCAGCAACCGCACCGCGTGCCGCCCCAGTTGGGCCACCAGTGCGCTCGGCAGCCACGGGTCGCGGGAGCGGCCCTCGGTGAGGGTGTCGTCGGCGCCGGTGTGGTCGAGGACGCGGTCGAGGGTGGGGCGGGCGGCGGGGTCCTTGCGCAGGCAGTCGCGGACCAGGTCGGCGATGCCCTCGGGCACGCCCTCCAGGTCGGGCTCCTCCTGCGCGATGCGGTACATCAGGGCGTGCACACCACTGTGGGCCGAGCCGAAGGGGAGCCGGCCGGTGGCGGCGTAGGCGAGGACGGAACCGAGGCAGAAGACGTCGCAGGCCGGGGTGATGCGGTCGCCGCGGACCTGCTCGGGGGCCATGAAGCCGGGCGAGCCGACGAGGGAGCCGGTGCGGGTGAGGCCGCCGGCCTCGGTGACCGTCTCCAGGGCGCGGGCGATGCCGAAGTCGATGACGCGCGGCCCGTCGATCGTGACGAGCACGTTGGACGGCTTGAGGTCGCGGTGGACGATCCCGGCGGCGTGGATGTCCTGCAGGGCGTGGGCGAGGCCCGCCGCGAGGATGCGCACCGAGCGCTCGGGCAGCGCCCCGTGGTCGTGGCCGACGACCTGCTGGAGGCTGGGTCCGGCGACGTACCCGGTGGCCACCCAGGGCACGGTGGCCTCGGTGTCGGCGTCCAGCACGGGAGCGGTCCAGTGGCCGCCGACGCGCTGCGCGGCGTGCACCTCCTGGCGGAAACGGGCCCGGAACTCCTCCTGCGCGGCGAGTTCCTCGCGGACCAGTTTCACGGCGACCGTGCGGCCCCGGCCGGACCGGGCCAGGAACACCTCGCCCATGCCTCCGGCGCCCAGCCGGGCCAGCAGGCGGTAGGTCCCGATGCGTTGTGGATCCCCCGGCCCCAGTCGTTCCATGGCCGACCGTCCCTCCCCCTGCGCCCCTCCGACAGCCCGAGGATAGTGCGGGGATCACGGCAGGCGGGCGGGGCCGTCTCTACGGTTCCGTAACAGGCGGGGCGGGGGGTCCGAGTCCGTCCAGCGCCTTCGACAGGCGTTCCAGTGCCTCGACCGCCTGCGCCAGTTCCGCCTCCCCGACGGCCTCGGCGAGGCGGTCGGCGAAGGCCGCGTGCCCGGGATTGATCCGGGCGATCGCGGCCCGGCCCTCCTCGGTGGGCGTGAGGAGCTTGGCGCGGCGGTGGGCGGGGTTGGGCCGGTACTCGGCGAGCCCCCGGTCGACCAGCAGGTCGGCGATGCGCTGCACGCTCTGCCGGGTGATGCCCATGGCGCGGGCGATGCCGGCCACGGGCAGCGGCTCGCGCAGCACGGCGCCCAGCACCTGCCACCGGGCGGCGGTGATCCCGGCGGGCCGGGCCAGTTCCTCGGCGACGGCGAGGAACTGGCCGTTGAGCCGGAAGACGCCGAGCGCGCCGCGGCTGAGGAGGTCCTGGCGCTCCCGGCTCACCGCGTGGCCGCCTTCTGGAGCACGAAGTAGGCCTCGGCGTCGGAGTCGTGGAAGAGGCGGTACCAGGCGTCCAGCACCTCGCCCTCGTACACCCCGAGGAGGCGGAAGACCTCCCGGGCGAAGGCGACGGGCTCGGTGGGGCCGGCGGTGACGAGCCGCCCGTCGGTCACCGCGTCGGCGTCGACGTAGTGCCCGGCGCCCTGGTAGCCCGTCGCCGCGAGGTAGAAGGGGGCCGCGCTGGTGTGGGCGCGGTCGTCGAGCAGGCCCTCGCGGGCGAGGCCGGCGGTGGCGCCGCAGATGGCGGCGACCGGGGTGCCCGCGTCCAGGAAGGCCCGGGCCGCGCGGGCGAAGGGGGCGAGGCCGTCGCCCGCGTCCCAGAGGTCGGCGCCCGGCAGGATCAGCAGGGAGCTGTCCTCGGGCCGTACGTCGTCCAGGGCGAGGTCGGGCTGGATGCGCAGGCCGCCGATGCTGGTCACCGGCTCGCGGGTGGGGCCGACCGTGCGGATCTCGTACCCGGCGCGGGCGAGGTGGGCGGTGGCGTGGCCCGTCTCCCAGTCGGCGAGGCTGTCGTAGACGGCGAGGTGGACGGGCTTGCGCTGCACGGTCTGGTGGTTCATGACGCCTCCCGGTGCCTCATGGGTGATATGACAGCAGGCTGTCACCATGACAGCCTGCTGTCAATGCCGGGCGGTCGACAACGTGTCGCGGATCGCCCCCGTCCGCAGACAAGACGCCGATACCGCTTCCGCATCGCGGACATTTACGCTCGCGGCATGACCCCTCATCTGCCCGACCCCCAGGCCTGCGCCGCCGTGAAGGCCGCGGACCGCGCGCACGTGTTCCACTCCTGGTCCGCGCAGGACCTCATCGACCCGCTCGCCGTCGCCGGCGCGGAGGGGTCGTACTTCTGGGACTACGACGGCAAGCGCTACCTCGACTTCACCAGCGGCCTCGTCTACACGAACATCGGCTACCAGCACCCGAAGGTCGTCGCCGCGATCCAGGAGCAGGCGGCGCGGATGACGACCTTCGCGCCCGCGTTCGCGATCGAGGCGCGGTCGGAGGCGGCGCGGCTGATCGCCGAGCGCACCCCGGGCGACCTGGACAAGATCTTCTTCACCAACGGCGGCGCGGACGCCGTCGAGCACGCGATCCGCATGGCCCGGCTGCACACGGGCCGCCCGAAGGTGCTCTCGGCGTACCGCTCGTACCACGGCGGCACCCAGCAGGCGATCAACGTCACCGGCGACCCGCGTCGCTGGGCCAGCGACACCGGCACCAACGGGGTCGTCCACTTCTGGGCGCCCTTCCTGTACCGCTCCCGCTTCTACGCCGAGACCGAGGAGCAGGAGTGCGCGCGGGCGCTGGAGCACCTGGAGACGACCATCGCCTTCGAGGGGCCCGGCACGATCGCCGCGATCGTCCTGGAGACCGTGCCCGGCACGGCCGGGATCATGGTGCCGCCGCCCGGCTATCTGGCGGGCGTGCGCGAGATCTGCGACAAGTACGGCATCGTCTTCGTCCTCGACGAGGTCATGGCCGGGTTCGGGCGGACCGGTGAGTGGTTCGCCGCCGACCTCTTCGGTGTCGTACCGGACCTGATGACCTTCGCCAAGGGCGTGAACAGCGGCTATGTGCCGCTCGGCGGTGTCGCGATCTCCGGCGCGATCGCCGAGACCTTCGGCAAGCGGCCCTACCCGGGCGGTCTGACCTACTCCGGGCACCCGCTGGCCTGTGCCGCCGCCGTCGCCACGATCGGCGTGATGGCGGAGGAGGGCGTCGTCGAGCACGCCGGGCGGCTCGGCGCGGACGTCGTCGGGCCCGCCCTGCGCGAGCTGGCCGAGCGGCACCCGAGCGTCGGCGAGGTGCGCGGCGTCGGCATGTTCTGGGCGCTGGAGCTGGTGAAGAACCGGGAGACGCGCGAGCCGCTGGTGTCGTACAACGCGGCCGGCGAGGCCAACGCGCCGATGGCCGCCTTCGCCGCCGCGGCCAAGCGGCACGGCATCTGGCCGTTCGTGAACATGAACCGCACCCATGTCGTGCCGCCGTGCAACGTGACCGAGGCCGAGCTGAAGGAGGGCCTCGCGGCACTGGACGCGGCGCTGTCCGTGGCCGACGAGTACACGGACGCCGCGTAGGGCCCACTCGGGCGGGACGGTCCGGCTTCCCTCGGCGTATGGTGGCGTGCTCGTAGAGACGAGCACGCCATCCGCGTCTCGAACACGCCATCCTCGTCCGTGGAGAGGGAGCCACCCGACCATGCCCGGCAGCACCGGCAGCGGCGCCGTGACCCGCAGCACCCTGCGGCAGCAGATCGCCGACGCGCTCCGTGACGAGGTGCTGGCGGGGCGGCTCGGGCCGGGGCGGGCCTTCACCGTGAAGGAGATCGCCGAGCAGTACGGCGTCTCCGCGACGCCCGTGCGCGAGGCCCTGGTGGACCTGAGCGCACAGGGCCTGCTGGAGTCCGACCAGCACCGCGGGTTCAGGGTCCGCGAGTACTCCGTCGCCGACTACCGGGACATCATCGAGGCGCGCAGCCTGGTCATCGAGGGGATGTTCCTCGCCCTGGAGGACGGCCACGAGGGCTACCGGAACCTGGACGACCCGCGGGCGGCGGCGGCCGTCGCGGGGGTGCGGCGGCGCGGCGAGGAGGCGCAGCGGGCGGCGGCGGCCGGTGACCTGACCGTGCTCATCGGCTACGACCTGAGGTTCTGGCGCGAGCTGAGCGCCCTGTTCGGCAACCCCTATCTCGCCGACTTCCTGCACCGGCTGCGCGTGCAGTCGTGGGTGTGCGCGGTGCAGCATCTGCGGCGGCTGACCGATCTGCGCGGCCGGCTGTGGTCCCGCCATACCGAACTGGTCGACGCCCTCTCGCAGCGCGACACAGAGGGGGCGCGGGCGATCATCGCGGAGTACAAGGCGCACTCCCTGGCGGTGATCGAACGGCTGGCGGACGGCTGAGGAGCGGCACGGGGGGTATGGGACCGGCACGTACCGAATACCCTGCCTTGATCCGTCATTGCGCGAGGACGCTGTGTGAGGAGCCCTCTTTGGCCTGTGACCTGTGGCTGGTACCGCTCGTCGACGTGTTGTGCCACACGCCCGACAACCCGTTCGCCGAGGAACTCGCGCAGTACAACAAGGTGCTCGCCGAGTCCGGGCTTCCGCCGGTGCCGGTGTACCAGTACATGCCGGGCCTGTCCGGCGAGGTCGCGCCGGTGGCCGGCTTCGACTACGACGCCCTGCACTTCCTGCGCCGCGCCTATCTGCTCCAGGTGTGCGGGCTGCCGGTGACGCCGGTGGACGAACTGGGCGGCGACTACGAGCAGTTGCTGGAGATGTTCGAGGCGACGGCCCAGCAGTCGCACCTGGTCTGGCACTACGACCACGCGGGCGCGTACGTCCCGCTGGACTTCCCCAGCCCCCTCTCCAGCGACGAACTCCTGGCGGGCGGCGGCCCGCTGGGCTCCTCGCAGGCGCTGCTGCGCGAGCTGGAGCAGGTCGCGGCGTCGATCGGCATCGACCCGGCCAACCCGCCCGCCCCGCCGGAACCGCCGCGCGCGCCGACGGAGTTGGAGCAGCCGGCCGACCCGGCGCCGTACGACCCCAGCCCCTTCGCCCGGGAGCGGCACGTGTGGCTGGGGCTGCACGCGGCGGCGACGCGGTCGCTGGCGCAGGGGTCGATGATCGTGTTCAGCTGACGGTCACGGTCACTGGAGCTGGGACAGGCCCTTCTGGAGGTCGTCGACGTTCATCACCGGGGTGACCTCGATCGTGGCGTCCAGGTTGCTGAACAGCGGGTCGAGGGTGGGGATGATCGCCGAGCTGTCCGGCAGGTCGACGACGAGCAGCATCGTGCGGTGCCCGTCGAGGGGGCCGAAGTAGGCCGCCTCGGGCTTGATCTTCTCCAGGGTCTCCTTGACGAGGTCGGCCATCTTGCCGCTGCGGATGGCCTCGTTGCCCTTGTCGATGTCCACACTGGCCTTGACGAGTACGCGCATCGCCGTCACCTTCTTCGCCTCGGCACGCGTCCTGTTTACACCGTAAGCCCGATAGGCCCGGCACGCTCCCTCTGGTCCCGTCGGCTCCCGGGGGCTGCCTAACTCTCCCGCGTGCGCGGGGTGATCAGTCCCGTCTCGTACGCCACGACGACCGCCTGGGCGCGGTCGCGGAGGCGGAGCTTGGCCAGGATGCGGGCCACATGCGTCTTCACCGTGGCCTCGCTCAGCCCGAAGCGGGCGGCGAGTTCGGCGTTGCTGAGGCCGGTGCCGAGGGCCTGGAGCACCTCCGTCTCGCGCGGGGTGAGGACCGCCAGATCCCGGTGGAGGGCGGCGGTGTGCTCGGCGCGGGAGACGAACCGCTCGACCAGGCGGCGGGTGATGGCCGGGGCGAGCAGGGCGTCGCCGGCGCGGACCATGCGGACGGCGGCGACCAGGTGCTCCGGGGTGACGTCCTTGAGCAGGAAGCCGCTCGCGCCGGCGGTGAGCGCGGCGTACACGTAACGGTCGAGGTCGTACGTGGTCAGGATGAGGACGCGGGGCGGCTCGGGCACCAGGCCGCCGGACAGGATCCGGCGGGTGGCTTCGAGGCCGTCGAGGACCGGCATCCGTACGTCCATCAGGACGAGGTCGGGGCGGGTGCGCTCGACCGCCGCGACGGCCTGCTCCCCGTCGGCCGCCTCCGCGACGACGTCGATGCCGTCGGCCGCGAGGATCATCCCGAAGCCGGTGCGCACGAGCGCCTGGTCGTCGGCGATGACGACACGCGGGGGCGGGGCGCTCACGCCGGGGCCTCGCAGGTTCCGGGGCCGTGGGTCCCGGTGCCCCGGGGGGCCTCGGCCGGTGGGCTGTGCCCGTCCACCGGCAGCACCGCCCTGACCTGGAAGCCGCCCTCCGGGAGACGGGCGGTCTCCAGGGTGCCGCCGTAGACGTCGAGGCGTTCGCGGAGGCCGGTCAGGCCGCGGCCGCTGCCGGGCGGGGCCGCCGCCGTGCCGCCGGTGTCGGTCACCTCGATGCGGACCGCGTCCGGCGCGTGGTCGACGGCGACCCGGACCCGGGCCCCGGCCGCGTGCCGGACGACGTTCGTCAGCGCCTCCTGCACCACCCGGTACGCGGCCAGGTCGGCGCCCGCCGGCAGGGGTGCCGGGGTGCCGGTGACCGTCAGGCCGAGCGGGACGCCGGTGGCGCGGACCCGGTCGGTCAGCTCCGGCAGCCGGTCCAGGCCGGGCTGCGGGGCGAGGCCGGGCTCCGGCAGCGGTCCGCCGTCGGACGGTGCCGCGTCGGCGGTCATCGTCAGCAACCCCATCACGTGGCGGAGTTCGGCGAGCGCCGTACGGCCCCCGGCCTCCACGGCGAGCAGCGCCTCGCGGGCCCGGTCGGGGGCGGCGTCCATCACCTTGCGGGCCGCGCCGGCCTGGATGACCATCACGCTCACATTGTGGGTCACGATGTCGTGCAACTCCCGCGCGATCCGGGCCCGTTCCCGGTCGACGGCGAGCCGCGTCGCGGACTCCTGCCGCTCCTTCAGGGCGTGCAGCCGCTGCTCGGCGGTGTGGATGGCGTTGGCCGCGAGGCCGACCCCGAGCAGCAGCACGAAGGGCACCGCGCCCGGCGTGAAGGAGGGGAAGTTCTCGTCGTGGAACACCGCCGTCAGGGCGGCGCCCGCCACCAGGCTCCCCAGGGCGGGCAGCCGGCGCGGGCTGTACACGGCGGCGCTGTACGCGGCGATCACACAGGCGAGGAAGGTGTACACGGTGGCGTCCTCGGCGCCGTCCGCGTGCTGGTTGTACAGCAGGGTCAGCCCGGTCACCGCCCAGAACGCGGCCAGCGGGAACCGCCGGCGCGCCGCCAGGGGCGCGGCGGTCAGCGCCGCGAGCAGCAGCAGCCACGACGGCATGGGCGGCACGTCCGGCGGCACCACCGGGACCGGCGGGGCCGGGACCACGGGATCCCAGGCGGGGCCGACGACGAGCGCGGGCCGGACCGGGCCGTCGCCGCGCCGGACCGTCGCGAGCACGACGGCCGCGGACAGGACGGCGGCGACGATCGTGTCGGCCGCCCACATCCACCTCGACGGCCGGGGCAGCGGGCCCGACCGCAGCAAGCCGGTGAGGGTCCTACGCCACCGCTCCGTGAGCGCACCGCCGCTGATCACCGCATCCGCCATGCCCCGAGTGTGGCAAGCGGCCCTCCCCCGCACATCCCTCTGGCCGCGTACATCCCCGGGATGACACCGGCGCGGCGTCCTCCTCGCACGGCAGCCGCTCTCGCCGTCACGGCCGACGCCCCGGACGGCCGTCCGCGCCTAGCGTCGGGCCGTCCGTCCCACCGACCGGCTCGGAGGCACCGTGGCCACCACCGCACCACCCCTGACCCCGCCCCCCGTGATCGACCTCCGTGAGGTGCGCAAGGCCTACGGGGAGGGACCGCCGGCGCTGGCCGGGGTGACGCTGAGCGTGCGGCCCGGGGAGGCGCTGGCCGTCCTCGGGCCGTCGGGCAGCGGCAAGTCGACGCTGCTGAACCTGATCGCGGGGCTGGACCGGCCGAGCGCCGGCTCCGTCACCGTGGACGGGCTGCGCGTGGACACGCTGGGCGAGGCCGCCTCGGCGCGCTACCGGCGCACCCGTGTCGGCATGGTCTTCCAGTTCTTCCACCTGCTGGAGGACCTGACGGTCACCGACAACGTGCTGCTCCCGGCCCAGCTCGCCGGCATGTCCCGGGCCGGGGCCCGGCGGCGTGCCGCGGAGCTGCTGGAGCACCTGGGCATCGCCCGGCACGCGCACGCCCACCCGGGCAGGCTCTCCGGCGGCGAACGCCAGCGCGTGGCCGTCGCCCGCGCCCTGATGAACCGTCCGGCGCTGCTGCTCGCGGACGAGCCGACGGGCGCGCTGGACACCGCCTCCGGGGAGGACGTCCGTGCGCTGCTGACCCAGTTGAACGCGGACGGGCAGACCGTCGTCCTGGTCACCCACGACCTGTCCCTCGCCGCGTCCTGCGCGACGCGCACGGTGGAACTGGTCGACGGACGCATCGTGCGCGACGTACGGCACACCCGCCCGACGGCGGAGGTGGCCCGGTGAGCGGAGGCGGGCCGGTGAGCGGAGGCGGGCCGATGGGCGGAGGTGGCCCCGTGAGCGGAGGCAGCCCCGCGAGCGGGAGCGGCCCCGTGAGCGAGAGCGGGCCGGTGAGCGAGAGCGGGCCGGTGGGCGGGAGCAGGCCGGTGGGCGGGAGCGGGCCGGTGGGCGGGAGCGGCCCTGTGAGCGAGAGCGGGCCGGTGGGCGGGAGTGGTCACGTGGGCGGGCGGGGCCGTGGCCGCGGCTCCGGCACGCTCGGGCGGGTGGTGCGGGCGGGGCTGGGGCGGCGGCGGGTGCAGACCCTGGTGATGGTCCTGACGACGTTCGTCGCGGTGACCGCGTCGGTGGTGGCCGCAGGCGTACTCACGGCGTCCCGGGCGCCGTTCGACCACGCGATGCGCGAGCTGCGCGGCGCCCATCTCACCGCCCGGTTCGACCCGGCGCGGGTGACGGCAGCACAGCTCGCCGGTACGGCACGGGCGGCCGGGGTGACGGCTGCCGCGGGCCCGTTCCGGACGCTGTCCCTGAGCCCGCGCACGGCGACCGACGCGGCGGACCTGCCCGCCGGTGTGACGCTGCCGGCGCTGACCGTCGCCGGACGGGCGGACAGCCGGGGCCCCGTCGACCGGCTGGCCCTCCTCGACGGCGACTGGGCGACACGGCCCGGCGAGATCGTCATCGCCGACGGCATCGCCCCGGTGCGGCCCGGCACCCGGCTGGAGTTCCCGGAGCTGCCCGGCCGGCCGACGCTGACGGTGGTCGGCCTGGCCCGCTCGGTGACCGGCACGGCCGACGCCTGGGTCACCCCGGCCCAGGCGGAGACCCTGGCCCGGCGGAGCGCGACCACGGCACCGGCCGCCCCCGCCGCCTACCAGATGCTCTATCGCTTCCGCGACGCCGCCACCACCGCGCAGCTCGACGCCGACCGTGCCGCGCTCGCGGCCGCCGTACCGCCCGGCGCGCTGTCCGGGACGCGGTCCCATCTGGCCGTACGGCAGGAGCAGTCGGCCAACGCGCTGGCGTTCGTGCCGTTCGTCGCCGCCTTCGGGGTGCTGGCGCTGGTGCTGTCGGTGCTGATCATCGGGATCGTGGTCAGCGGCGCGGTCGGCGCGGCCACCCGGCGGATCGGGGTGCTGAAGGCGCTCGGCTTCACCCCGGCGCAGGTGGTCCGGGCGTACGTCGCCCAGGCCGTGCTCCCGGCCGCGGCCGGCGCCCTGCTCGGCGTCGTGTGCGGGCACCTGCTGGCGTGGCCGGTCCTGGCGGACGTGGAGGACGCCTACCAGGGCGCGAGTGCGTCGATCCCCTGGTGGGTGGAGGTGGCGGTCCCGGCCGGCGCGCTCGCGCTGGTGGCGGCCGCGGCGCTGGTCCCGGCGCTGCGGGCGGGCCGGCTGCGCACGACGGAGGCACTGGCCGGGGGACGCGCGTCCGGCGACGGCCACGGCGGTCCCGCGCGGCGGGTGGCGGCCCGGCTGGCGGCACGGCTGCCGGTGCCGCGGCCGGTCGGGCTCGGTCTGGCGCACCCGTTCGCCCGTCCGGCGCGGTCGGGGGTGACGGCCGCCGCGGTGGGCTTCGCCGCCGTCACCGTCACCTTCGCCGTGGGGCTCGGTCTGACGCTCGGCGCGGTGCAGAACCACCGGATGCTGAACGCAACCGCGCCGGTCGAGGTGGACACCGGCCGGGGCAGCGCTCCGCCCGGCGCTCTGGCCGTGCACGTGGGCGGCCCGTCCGACCGGCCCCCGGCCGACCCGGTCCGGGTCGCCGCCGCGCTGCGCGCCGACCGGCACACGGACCGCTTCTACGCCACCACGCAGGCCGAGGTCACCGCGACCGGCGTCAGCGGCCGCACCCCCGTCCTCGCCTACGACGGCGACGCCTCCTGGGCCGCCCCGCAGCTGGTGTCGGGGCGCTGGCTCGGCGGGGACGGCGAGGCGGTGGTCACCCGGCGGTTCCTGGACGCGGCCGGTGTGCGGGTCGGCGACGAGGTCACGCTGGCCGGCCACGGCCGCCGGACCGCCGTCCGCATCACCGGGGAGGCGTTCTTCACCGAGGGCGACGGGATGCGGCTGCTCACCTCGCTGGGCACGCTGCGGCGGCTGGACCCGTCCGCCGTGCCGGAACGGTTTCACGTGAAACCCTCGCCGGGCCTGTCCGCCTCCGCCTACGCGGCCTCGGTGCGTACGGCCCTGGAGCCGCTCGGCGCGACCGCGCGGCCCGCTCCCGACCGCGCCTCCAGCGTGATCGCAGCCATGGACGCGCTGATCGGCACGCTGACCGCGCTGCTGGTCGCGGTGGCCGGGCTGGGCGTGCTCAACACGGTCGTGCTGGACACCCGGGACCGGGTCCGCGACCTCGGGATCATGAAGGCGGTCGGGATGACACCCCGGCAGACCGTCGCCATGGTGCTCACCTCGACGGGCGCGCTGGGCCTGCTCGCCGGGGCCGCGGGGGTGCCGCTCGGGGTGGCCCTGCACCACTGGATCGCCCCGCTGATGGGCGACGCGGTCGGCATGCGCCTGCCGGAGCCGGACATCGCGGTGTACGCGCCCGCGGTGACGGCCGCCCTCGCGCTGGGCGGCGTGGTGATCGCGGTGGCGGGGGCGCTGGCCCCGGCCGGGTGGGCGGCCCGGACGGACACGGTGAGGGCGCTGCGCACGGAGTGAGCGGGCCGCGCACCGACGGCCGGCGGTCAGGCGATGAGCCGGATCTCGGGCGGCCACAGCACGCCGTCCGCGAGGAGCAGGGCCGGGCCGAGGTGGACGGGGCACAGGTGCAGCGGCGGGCGCCGGTGGCGGACGAGCTCGAACCGGGCGGGCTCGCCGCAGCCGGTGTCCTCGACCTCACCGCCGTACGGCCCCAGGCACCGCACCTCGCGCCGGGTCATGCTCCATTCGAACGCCAAACGGGCGCCTCCGCTTGCGGGAGGCGCCCGTTTCCGTCAGCTGTGGCCGACGTGTGACCTACCGGCGCGTGACCGACCGGCGTGTGACCTACAGGAACGAGTTGATCTCGATCGTCTCGTCCCGGCCCGGGCCGACGCCGATCGCGGAGATCGGGGCGCCGGACATCTCCTCCAGCGCCTTCACGTACGCCTGGGCGTTCTTCGGCAGGTCGGAGAAGGACTTCGCCTTGCTGATGTCCTCGCTCCAGCCCGGCAGCATCTCGTAGACCGGCTTCGCGTGGTGGAAGTCGGTCTGCGAGTACGGCAGCTCCTCGACCCGCTTGCCGTCGATCTCGTAGGCGACGCAGACGGGGATCTGCTCCCAGCCGGTGAGGACGTCCAGCTTGGTGAGGAAGAAGTCCGTCAGGCCGTTGACGCGGGTGGCGTACCGGGCGATGACGGCGTCGAACCAGCCGCAGCGGCGGTCCCGGCCGGTGGTCACACCCCGCTCGCCGCCGATGCGGCGCAGCGCCTCGCCGTCCTCGTCGAACAGCTCGGTCGGGAACGGACCGGCGCCGACCCGGGTGGTGTACGCCTTGAGGATGCCGATGACCCGGCTGATCTTCGTCGGGCCGACGCCCGCGCCGGTGCACGCACCGCCCGCGGTCGGGTTGCTGGACGTGACGAACGGGTAGGTCCCGTGGTCGATGTCGAGCAGGGTGCCCTGGCCGCCCTCGAAGAGCACGACCTTGTCGTCCTCCAGGGCCTGGTTGAGGACCAGGACCGTGTCGGCGACGTACGGCTTGATCTTCTCGGCGTAGCCCAGCAGCTCCTCGACCACCTGGTCGGCGGCGATGGCCCGCCGGTTGTACAGCTTGGTGAGGATCTGGTTCTTGACGTCGAGCGCCGCCTCCACCTTCTGCTGGAGGATCGACTCGTCGTACAGGTCCTGGACCCGGATGCCGACGCGGTTGATCTTGTCGGCGTAGGTCGGGCCGATGCCCCGGCCGGTGGTGCCGATCTTGCGCTTGCCGAGGAACCGCTCGGTGACCTTGTCGACGGTCACGTTGTACGGCGTGATGATGTGCGCGTTACCGCTGATCAGGAGCTTCGACGTGTCGACGCCGCGCTCGTTCAGACCGCTCAGCTCGGAGAGCAGGACCGACGGGTCGACGACGACGCCGTTGCCGATGACGGGCGTACAACCGGGGGAGAGGATTCCGGAGGGGAGGAGGTGGAGTGCGTACTTCTGGTCACCCACGACGACCGTGTGGCCGGCGTTGTTGCCGCCCTGGTAGCGCACTACATAATCCACCGATCCACCGAGCAGGTCGGTGGCCTTTCCCTTGCCCTCGTCACCCCACTGAGCACCGAGCAGCACAAGTGCGGGCACGCGCGTACACCCCTTCCGGGCGGGGCATGTCCAGGGTCAGGGGCGTACGCGGAGGGTCTACCGCCGCGTGCACCGCGGCCGTCATTGGCCGCCAACCGTCGGACCGGATGCCCCGGAATAGACGAAGCCCCTGGCGCAATAGCGCAAGGGGCTCTTGCACAAAGATGCTACCCGAGGAAGCGAGGCAGGACCGAGGTGGCGACCTATCCGACGTCCGAACAGTTGCTGGTGATCGTCGATCCGATCGCCCGGAGGACGGACGGAGAGGCGGTCCGGATCGCAAAAGACGTGCTCAGCGCGGGTGCGGCGACGAAGCTGTGCCTGCCGGACGACCCGGAGGAGTTCGCCCGCGCGCTGGCGCGCCGCGGGTCGCGGCGGCCGGTGGTGATCGGTGACGACCGGGCGCTGGTGCGCGCGGTGTCGGTGCTGCACCGGCAGCGGGAGCTGGCCGGATCCGTGTTGTCGGTCGTCCCGGTCGGCCCGGCCGTGACCGTGGCCCGCTCCCTCGGCGTGCCGACGGGCGCGGTGGCGGCGGCGCGCGCGGTGCTGGACGGGGCGGTACGGCGGCTGGACGTCCTCGTGGACGACAGCGACGGGGTGGTGCTGGGGACGGTCGGGATCCCGCCGCTGCGGGAGCGGATGCCGGAGGCGGAAGCGGATCCGGAGGGGGCCCGGCCGTGGCTGCGCACCTGCCAGTCCCTGGTCCGCACGCTGGTCCCGCTGCGCCCGGTCCGCACGCTGCCGGCGGCCGGCCCGTCCCGGCTGCGCGTGGAGGTGGACGGGGTGACGGTGGTGGACCTGGACCAGCCGGTCGAGGCGGTGTCCCTGACCCCCGGCACCTCCGGCACCGCTTTCGTGGAGGTCCGCCCGTCCTCGGTCGGCGCGGAGGCGTCCCCGCTGCTCAGCGAGGGCCGCACGGTCTCCGTCTCGGGCGCGGACTTCCGCTACCACGCCGACGACCGCGTCTCGGGCCCGGTACGCCGCCGGACGTGGACGGTACTGGAGGGGGCCCTGGGGATCACGCTGCCGGCGGGGCCGGGGGCGCGCTGAGTCCCGGCCCCGGCATCAGGAGGCGGTGTTCTGGTCCTGGTCCGCTGCCGGGGCGCGGAAGCCGTCGGTGTCGAGGGTGCAGTCGAACGGGGCCGGGATCGGCAGCTTCTCGCCGAAGGGCCTCGTGCAGTGGGACTCGTAGCCCTTGGTGGGCGACGGGGTCCAGAAGACGGTGGCCTGTTCTTCCTGCATGTCCAGGACGAGGTAGACGGGGATACCGGCCCTGCCGTAGACGAGCACCTTGTCGGTCAGGTCATCGTCGCGGGTGGAGGCCGAGGTCAGCTCGGCCACGAAGGAGAGGGCTTCGCCGTCGAGGCGGTTGCTCGTCGTCTCGAAGGCCTCTCGGGGTGCGGCGTGGATGTCCGGGCCGTACGCCCGCTCTTCTCCCGGGAAGACGTACAGGAACGGGGCCAGCTCGATCTCGTGCCCGTCGGGAAGACGGGGCTCAAGCTGCTCGAGTACCGCGCGCATGACGCGGCGGTAGTACCCCTTGGACCACGGCGACAAG
This sequence comes from Streptomyces griseosporeus, assembly GCF_014656055.1. Classification (GTDB taxonomy): domain Bacteria; phylum Actinomycetota; class Actinomycetes; order Streptomycetales; family Streptomycetaceae; genus Streptomyces; species Streptomyces griseosporeus. Next base: position 534,898 of record NZ_BNBR01000005.1, on the reverse strand, counting down.
ACGATGCTCCCCCTGATGACCTCGGCCCGGAAGCCAGGTGCGTCCAACTCGTCGAGAGCGTCGAGCAGTTCCTCGAAGCTGAAGGGATCGCTGCCGCTTGCCATCGGTCGCACTGTCATCAACGTCATGATGCGCCTTCCCCCTGCCGCAGACCACCCAGCACGCAGCGTATCCGATCAGTTACTCAGGCTCCGAACCTCTCCTCCCGGTGGGCGCGCCAGCGTTCCATCATTCCGGCCACGTCCTTCTCGATGAACTCGAAGAAGGCCAGGGTCTCGGTGAGGCGGCGGCCGGCCGGGGTGGTGGGGCCGAGGCTGGTGATGCCCTCTCGGAGGGCGTCCTCCCAGCGCTTGATGACGGCCTCGCGGTTGGTGAGGGCCTCGTACCACTGGTCGCTGTGGACGCGGTAGCGCTCGCGGCGCGAGCCCGGCTCGCGTTCGCGGGAGAGCATGTGGACCTGGGAGAGGTAGCGGACCGCGCCGGAGACGGCGGCCGGGCTGATCCGGAGCTGTTCGCCCAGCTCGGCGGAGGTCAGCGTGCCGGTGTCGGAGGCGAGCAGGGCCGCGAAGACGCGGGCCGGCATGCGCGGCAGCCCCGCCTCCACGAGCTGTGCGGCGAAGTGCTCCACGAACCGGGAGAGCGTCTCGGGGTCGCGCCCCGCCTCCTTCGGCTCCGTCATCGCTCGATCATCTCCCCTGGTCGGCCGGCCTCCGCCAGTCTATCGCCCCGTTTTGATGGTTCCTTAACTTCACAAATTTCTGAAGTAAGCGTACGTTCTGAAGCATGACGAAGGCCATCACCGTCTCCGGACTGCACAAGGCGTTCGGACGGACGCACGCGCTCGACGGGCTGGACCTGGAGGTCGAGGCCGGTGAGGTGCACGGCTTCCTCGGCCCGAACGGCGCCGGCAAGTCCACCATCATCCGTGTCCTGCTCGGCCTGCTGCGCGCCGACTCCGGCGCAGCCCATGTCCTCGGCCGCGATCCCTGGGCGGACGCGGTGGAGGTGCACCGCCGGATCGCCTACGTCCCCGGCGACGTCACCCTGTGGCGCAACCTCTCCGGCGGCGAGATCATCGACCTGTTCGGCAGGCTCCGCGGCGGCCTCGACCCCAAGCGGCGGGCCGAGCTGGTCGAGCGGTTCGAGCTGGACCCGACCAAGAAGGGCCGCACGTACTCCAAGGGCAACCGGCAGAAGGTCGCCCTGGTCGCCGCGTTCGCCTCGGACGTCGACCTGCTGATCCTCGACGAACCGACCTCCGGCCTCGACCCGCTGATGGAGGAGGTCTTCCGGCGGTGCGTGGAGGAGGAACGCGAGCGCGGCCGGACGGTCCTGCTCAGTTCCCACATCCTCAGCGAGGTCGAGGAGCTGTGCGACCGGGTGAGCATCATCCGCAAGGGCCGGACCGTGGAGACCGGCTCGCTCGCCGACCTGCGCCACCTCACCCGCACCAGCGTCACCGCCGAGCTGGCCGGACCGCCCGACGGCCTCGCCCGCCTCCCCGGCGTGCACGACCTCGACGTGCGCGGCAGCCGCGTCCGCCTCCAGGTCGACACCGGCCACCTGGACGCCGTACTGCGGAGGTTGAGCGAGTCGGGGGTGCGGTCGCTGACCTCGACGCCGCCCACGCTGGAGGAGCTGTTCCTGCGCCACTACCAGGACGAGGTGACGGCATGACGGCCACGCTCGCGGTACGACGGTCCGGCGGCGGACGCCAACTCGCCGGGACCGGCACGCTGCTGCGGTTCGCGCTGCGCCGCGACCGGGTGATGACCCCGGTGTGGATCGCGGTCAACGCCCTGATGGTGCTGTCCATGCCGAACACCCTGCGGAACCTGTACGCCACCGACGCCGAACGCGCCGACCTGCTGCGGCAGATGGCCGCCAACTCCTCGCTGCGCGCGATGGTCGGCCCCGTGTTCGGCGACTCCCTCGGCGCGCTGACGGCCTGGCGGATCGGCGTGTACGCCGGTGCGCTCGCCGCGGTGATGAGCCTGCTGATCGTCGTACGGCACACCCGGGACGAGGAGGAGAGCGGCCGGGCGGAGCTGGTGGCGTCCGGGGCGGTGGGGCGGCGGGCGTCCCTGACGGCGGCGCTGCTCGCGGCGGCCGTCGCCGACGCCGTCCTCGCGGTGCTGCTGGCCGCCGGTCTCGCCCGGCTGGGCGCGGCGGGTGCCGTGGCCTTCGCGCTCGGGGCCGCGGCCACGGGCCTGGTGTTCGCGACGACGGCCGCGATCGCGGCCCAGCTGACGGAGAGCGCGCGGCTGGCCCGGGGCATCGCGGCGGGCGTGCTGGGCGCGGCGTTCGTGCTGCGCGCGGCGGGGGACGCGGCGACGGACGACGGCTCGTCGGTGCTGACCTGGCTGTCGCCGCTGGGCTGGCCGGAGAACGTCCGCGCGTACGCCGGTGAGCGCTGGTGGGTGCTGCTGCTGTCCGGCGCGGCGGTGGCCGTGCAGGCGGCGGTGGCGTACGGGCTGGCGGGCCGCCGGGACGTCGGCATGAGCTTCCTGCCGACGCGGCCCGGACCGGCGGCGGGCCGACTGGCCTCGGCGGGGGCGCTGGCCTGGCGGTTGCAGCGGGGCGGCGTGCTGGGCTGGTCGATCGGCTTCTTCCTCGCGGGGGTCGTCTACGGCGGGATGACCGAGGGGGCGGCCGATCTGGTCGGCGACAACGAGCGGGCCCGCGAGATCTTCGAGCGGATGGGCGGGCAGTCCGGGCTCACGGACGCGTTCCTCGCGTCGATGATCGGGGTGATGGGCCTGGTCGCCGGGCTGTTCGTGGTCGCGTCGGTGCTGCGGCTGTACGGGGAGGAGACCTCGGGCCGGGCGGAGCCGGTGCTGGCGGGCGCGGTGGGCCGGCTGCGCTGGGCGTCCGGGCATCTGCTGATCGCGTTCGCGGGGGTGGTGTGGCTGATGCTGCTGACGGGCCTCGGCTTCACGGCCGGCTACGGCGGCGAGGCGGGCCCGATCCTGGCGGCGTGCCTGGTCCAGGTGCCGGCGGTGTGGGTGGTCGGCGGACTGGCGGTCCTGCTGTACGGGCTGCTGCCCAGGGCGGCGGTCGCCGCGTGGGCGGTGGCCGGCGCGGTCCTCCTGCTCGGCTGGATCGGCCCCGCGCTGGACGTCCCGCAGACGGTCCTGGACCTCTCCCCCTTCGGCCACCTCCCCAAGCTGCCGGGCGGGGAGATGCGGTGGGGGCCGGCGGGGGTGCTGCTGGGGGTGGCGGCGGTGTGCACGGCGGCGGGGCTGGCGGGGGTGCGGAGGCGGGACCTGGAGAGCTGAGGCCTGCGGCGACCCGGCGGCGTGGGGTGCGCGTCCGTGGGCTCAGTCGAGGTACTGCTTGAGATGCGCCGTGTCGAGTTCGATGCCGACCGGTTCGGGGAGGGTGACCTTGCCGCCGAGACGGACCACGTGGATGTCCCGGTATCCGTCCTCGAAGTCGGGGTCGCTGTGCACGAGGACCGACAGCCTGTCGCGGTCGATGAGCAGGTAGACCGGGATGCCGGCCTCGGCGTAGGCACGGGGCTTCTCGATCCGGTCGCGGTTGTGCGTGTCCGCGTCGTACGACGTGATCTCCACGGCCATCAGCACGCCGTCGGGGTCCGCCCAGTCGCCCTTCCCGGCGAAGTGGCCGACAGGCGCGAGCACGCCGTCGGGACGGGCCCGGCCCTTGCGGTAGGCCTCGACCTTGAGTCCCTGTGTGGTGTTGAGGGTGAGTTCAGGGCGAGCTTGCTTGCACTGGAACACGAGCCACATGGCGATCTCGCCGTGGTTACCGTTCGTCACCTTGTTGAGCCCGATCCGTCCGTCGATGAACTCGAACCTGACGGCCTCGTCCTCACGCTCGGCGAACTCGGCGATCCGCTCGAACATGGACACCGACAACTGAGACGACGCGCGCTCTGCCATGACCGTCATGGTGCCTCCCTCCGCAGGCCGGCACCAGCGTGACGTGTTGCGAGCCGCCCCGGCCCGAATTCGATCGGCGCTCATCCGAACGAGTGATCACCCGACCTCGACGCTCAGCCCCTCCAGCCCCCGGATGACGAAGTTCGGCTTGCGTTCCGGCTCCGCCGCCAGGGTCAGCGTCGGCGCCCGGGTGAGGAGGGCCCGCATGGACGCGGCCAGTTCGATGCGGGCCAGCGGGGCGCCGATGCAGTAGTGGATGCCCGCGCTGAAGGAGATGTGCGGGTTGTCGCGGCGGGTGAGGTCGAGGCGGTCGGGGACGTCGAAGACGTCCGGATCGTGGTTGGCGGAGCCGAACAGCATGGCGATCTCGGCGCCGCGCGGGATCGTCGTCCCGTCGATCTCGAGGTCGTCCAGCACCCAGCGCTCGAACAGCTGGAGCGGGGTGTCATACCGCATCAGCTCCTCCACGGCCGTGGGCACGAGGGAGTGGTCGGCCCGCAGGGCGGCCAGCTGGGCGGGGTTGCGGAACAGCGCCCACCAGCCGTTGACCGTGGCGTTGACGGTGGCCTCGTGGCCGGCGTTGAGCAGCAGGACCGCCGTGGAGATCATCTCCTGCTCGGTGAGCCGGTCGCCCTCGTCGTGGGCGGCGATCAGCCCGGAGATCAGGTCGTCGCCGGGTTCCCTGCGGCGGGCGGCGATCAGGTCGCGCAGGTAGTCGGAGAACTCGACGGAGGCGCGGACGGCCCGATCGGCGGCCTCGGCGGAGGGGTTCAGCTCGTACATCCCGCAGATGTCCGCCGACCAGGGCCGCAGCAGCGGGCGGTCGGCGTCGGGGATGCCGAGCATCTCGGCGATCACGGCGACGGGCAGCGGTTCGGCGACGTCGGTGAGCAGATCGCCGCGGCCCGCCTCGACGAGCCGGGCGACGAGGTCGCCGGCGAGCTGTTCGACGTACGGCTTGAGCCGCTCGACGGTCCGCGGGGTGAACGCCTTCGACACCAGCCGCCGGATCCGGGTGTGGTCCGGGGGCTCCAGGTCGAGCATGCCGTGGTCGTTGAGGGTGTGGAACGGCTCGTGTTCCGCCGGCGGCGGGGTCCGGCCGAACTCCTCGTGCGAGAACCGGTGCAGATACGTCCGCCCCAGCCGCCGCTCCCGCAGCAGCGCCGACACATCCGCGTGCCGGGGCACGAGCCACTGGTCCGTCGGCTCGTAGTACAGCACCCGTCCGCGCGCCCGCAGCTCGGCGTAGGCGGGGTAGGGGTCGGCGAGGAAGGCCGGGTCCCAGGGGTCGAAGGCGAGGCGGGCCACGTCGGACATGCGGCGACGCTAACGCGGCGGACCGGGGTCTGACCAGGGGCTCCGCGCGGCTTCCGGCTCCGCGCCGCTGAGCGGGGAATCCCACTCCGGGTCGTGCCACACCTCGCCCGCCGCGTGGTCCAGCAGGTGCCGGGCCGTGGCGGGGGCCGTGTCCTGCGGGGCGCCCACCGCGACCAGGGCGGACTCGACCGTCGCCGCCGCCTCGTCCGGGACGGCGTGGTCGTCGAGCAGCGGGAACAGCAGCAGGAGGCGGGCCGCGGGGTCGGTGATCCCGTCGGCGCCGGTGGCGGGGAGCGGTCCGTGGGCGGCGCGGTCCAGCTCCCGCCAGGTCAGCGCCCGCAGCGGGCGCGGGCCGCTGTCGCCGGGGGCGGTGAGCAGGTACGCGACACCGGGGTCGTCGACGAGGTTGTGGTAGACGACCGTCACCTCGCGGCCGTCCGCGCACGGCACCCGGAACACCGGCCAGCGGCCGGGATCCGTCAGCGTCTCGTACAGCGCGTCCACGTCCGCCCCGTCGGCGCCGAACCGCTCCGGCCCGGCCCCGGCCTCCTGGCAGCAGGGCGCCCAGAGGTGGTTCGGCCAGAAGCCCGGCCTGCCGAGCAGCGGCCCGCCGTCCGCCAGGGGGCGGTTCTCGTATCCCGCGAGCGTCGTCATGCCGTCAGCCTTCCAGAGCCGCCGCGGCCGTCAGCCGGGGGTCACCAGCCGTGCCTCGTACGCGAACACCGCCGCCTGCGTGCGGTCGCGCAGGCCCAGCTTGACCAGGATGCGGCTCACGTGGGTCTTGATGGTGGACTCCGCCACCACCAGGCGTCCGGCGATCTCCGCGTTGGACAGGCCCTGCGCGATGAGGACCAGGACCTCCGTCTCGCGGTCGGTCAGGTCGCCGTAGGCCGCGTGGGCGCCGGACAGGGGGTGGGACGGTTCCGAGAGCCGGGAGAACTCGGTGATCAGGCGTCTGGTGACCGACGGGGCCAGCAGCGCCTCCCCCGCGGCCACCACGCGGACCGCGTCCGCCAGCTGACGGGCCGAGGCGTCCTTCAGGAGGAAGCCCGACGCGCCCGCGCGCAGCGCCTGGTAGACGTACTCGTCGAGGTCGAACGTCGTCAGGACCAGCACCTTCGCGGTGCCGTCCGCCGCGACGATCTCACGCGTCGCCTCGATGCCGTTCAGCTCCGGCATGCGGATGTCCATCAGGACGACGTCCGGGGCGAGTTCGCGGACCTTCGCCACCGCCTCGCGGCCGTTCACCGCCTCGCCGGTCACCTCGATGTCCGGCATCGCGTTCAGCAGGACCGAGAAGCCCTCGCGGACCATCATCTGGTCGTCGGCGACCAGTACGCGGATCGTCATGCCGTCCCGCCGTCCTCACCGGGCGTGCGCGCCGGCAGGTACACCGTCACCTCGTAGCCGCCCTCCGGTGTCGGGCCCGCCGTCATCTCGCCGTTCAGCATCGTCACGCGTTCGCGCATGCCCGTCAGGCCGTGTCCCGCGCCCGGCGAGGCGGCGGACGGCGCGGGCGCCGGCGGGGGCGTGTTCACCACGCGCAGGCCCAGGCCGCCGATGACATAGCCGATCTCCACCCGTGCCGTCGCGCCCGGCGCGTGCCGCAGCGTGTTGCTCAGCGCCTCCTGGACGATCCGGTACGCCGACAGCTCCACCCCCTGCGGGAGTTCGCGGACGGCGCCCGTCACCGTCCTGTCCACCGTCAGGCCCGCCTCGCGCACGTTCGCGAGCAGGGCGTCCAGGTCGGCCAGGGTCGGCTGGGGCGCGTCGGGGGCCTCGTAGTCCTCGGCGCGGACCACGCCCAGGACGCGGCGCAGCTCGGTCAGGGCCGCCACCGCGTTCTCCCGGATCGTGGCGAACGCCTTGGCCAGCTCCGGCGGCGGGTTCTCCACCCGGTAGGGCGCCGCCTCGGCCTGGATCGCCACCACCGACATGTGGTGCGCCACCACGTCGTGCAGCTCGCGGGCGATGGTCGTGCGCTCCTCCAGCAGGGTGCGCCGCGAGCGTTCGTGCTCCGTCACCGTCTGCTGGGCGGTCACCTCCTCCTCCGCGTCCCGGCGTATGTGCCAGACCGTCACGGCGAGCAGGACGAGCGCGGAGAGGAAGAGGAACTCCACCGAGTCCGAGCCGCCGTAGGGGTAGGCGGCGAACGGCCCCGTCAGCACGCCGTACGCCGCGGTCACCAGCCACATCCACGCCGCCGTACGCGGCCGGGTGCGCAGCGCCACCACCGTCAGCACCGACAGGTGCCCGGCGAAGCCGGCCGGCTGGAACGGCCAGCCGTCCCAGTCGACGCCGAGCACGGCGAGCAGCGCGGCCGAGCCGAGCGACAGCCAGAACGCGGCCACCGGCCGCAGCAGCGTCAGCACCACCGCCGCCGCCGGGATCACGCTGGTCACGACGTAGACCGGGGAGGCCAGGTCGTAGCCCGTGGAGGCGCCGGCCGCCAGGGTCGCCCACGCTAGGAGGAGCACGAGCGCGTGCCGCGCCCACACCGCGTGGCGGCGCAGCGGTGCCGGGAAGCGCCGTACGAAGGGCGCGTCCGCGGCGAGGCGGGGCAGCGGGCGGTAGGCGAACACGTCGTGCAGCAGGTCCTGCCGCATGCCGCGCAGCGCCTGCGCGGCCGCGCGGAACTCCGGGCTGCGCGGCACGTACGCGGGGTGGTCGCCCTCGCCCGGTCCGCTCGTGGTGGGGTGCGTCTTGGTCGTCTCGGCCATGTCGGAACCGTAAGGCGGCCCCGCCCGCGCGGTCGTCCCCTTGGAGGGGGTTCCTCGGCGTCCCTCTCAGGTACTACGGGGTCTGCGGGCGGCGGGCACCCGGTCCGCCGGTCAGAACGGTTCGAACTCCCGCAGCCGGTTCACCGCGTCCAGCCGTGACGCCGCGCCCAGCTTGTCGAACACGTTCCGCAGGTGCCGTTTGACCGTGCCCTCCGCTATGCCGAGCCGGGTGCCGATCTGGCGGTTGCTCAGGCCCTCCGCGACCAGGGTCATCAGCTCGCGTTCCCGGTCGGTCAGCGGGTGCGGTCCGGACGGGGGCACCGGGCGGGGCAGGAACGTGGTCTTGCCGCCCGCCATCGCGCTGCGGATCGCCGAGACGAGGATCTCCCGGTCGACCTCCTTGTGCAGGTAGGCGGAGGTGCCCGCCTTGAGCAGCGACTCGATCAGCCGCGCGTCGTCGTGCATGGTCAGGACGACGATCCTGGCCTGCGGGGCCCGCTCGCGCAGCGCCCGCACCGTCTGCAGCGGGCCCGGGCCCGGCATCTCCACGTCCAGCAGCACGATGTCCGGCTGGTGCTCGGCCGCGAGCGCGACCGCGGACGGGCCGTCGCCGGCCTGGGCGACCACGGTCAGCCCGTCGTGCAGGTCCAGCAGCTCGCACAGCGCGCCCCGCAGCAGGCTGTGGTCGTCCGCGGCGAGGATCCGGATCTCCCGCCGGCCACCGGCCACGGCGGGCCATAGCTCTCGCCGCCCACCGGCCGCGCCGACCGGCCGCGCGCCGACCTGCCCCGCGGTCCTCCCGCCGGCCGGCCCGACCGAACCCCCGCCGGCCGGCTTCACCGGATCCCCGTAGGCCGGCCTCACCGGACCCCCGTGGCCCGGCCTCGTCGTATCCGCGCCGCCCGGCGCACCGATGTCCTCACTCATCTCAAGTCCCCCGTTCATCCCCCGATGTCCCCCTTGTCCGTTCGTTCGTCGGTCAGGTGTGTTCCCGTTCCACCAGGTCCACCGCCGCCACCTCCGGCAGCGGCACCTGGAAGTGGACCCGTGTGCCGATCCCCGGATAGCTCGCCACCCGCAGGGTGCCGCCGAGGCCGGTCACCCGCTCCCGCATCGACGACATGCCGCCGCTGCGGCCGGTCGCCGGCGCCGCCGGGTCGAAGCCCCGGCCGTCGTCCTCGACGGTGCAGGCGACGCAGTCCGGGGCGATGGTGACGTCCACGTCGATCCGGGAGGCGGCGGCGTGCGTGAAGGCGTTGCGCAGGCACTCCCGGACCACGAGGAAGATCTCCTCGCGGCGGTCGGCAGGCAGCCACGCCTCGTCGCCGTTGATACCGACGACGACCTGCGCGCCGTCGGTCGCGGCCTGCGTGTAGGAGCTGATCTCGGCCTGCAGGCTGTCCCTCAGTTCGTAGCTGCGCAGCCCGCTGACCAGCGAGCGGGTGAAGCGGAACGTGTCGCGCAGCGCCTGCCGGGCGTCCGCGATCCGGCTCTGCGCGCTGCCGCCGGCGGCCAGGTCGGCCTCGTACAGGTCCAGGCAGCGCAGCGCGAGGGCCAGGCTGGAGCCGATGTGGTCGTGGATGTCGCGGGCCAGCTGGTCGCGGCGCGCGGTGTTGGCCGCGCCGACGCCGCGCAGCGTGGACGCCTCGTAGCCGATGGCGGCGGCCCGCACGCGCGTGGAGATGGAGCTGTGCAGCATGCGCACCGCGCGCGTGAGGCGGCTCATGCCGGTCCCGGCGGGGAAGGCGCGGGCCTCCTCCACGAGGGCGTCGGTGCCGACCTCGAACAGCACGTGCGCGGCGAACAGCGAGTCGATGGGCGGGATCTGCTCGAAGGCGCGGCGCATCCCGAGGGCCATGGAAGTGAGTTCGGCCTCCATGGCGACCTGCACCTGCTCGCCGTGCAGCGCGGCGAGGCACTCGGTGAGGATGTCGCGCGCCTGGTCGCGCGCGGAGTTCCAGATCCTGTCGTTGCGTACGAGGGCGCTGTCGGCCTCCCTGAGTCCTGCGGCGTACGCGGCGATCACCGCCTCGACCACGGCGGCGCGCCGCTCGGGCGGTGACCCGGCGGTGGCAGACATCCCGGCGCTTCCCCCTCCTGTCTCGACAGCCGGGACGTGTGGGGCCGCTCCAGCCGACGTGGCAGACCGTAGCAATGTTCCATTACATGCAACGTGGCCTGCCGCAAAGAATCATTCAAGAACCCCTGGCAGTGTGCGCCGCGTGCCTGTGATCGGCACTACGCGTCTCATATGCCGGGCATGTCTCACATACCGAGCAACAGGGCGGCGGCGGTGGCGAGATGGACGCCGTACTGGGTGGCCATGGCGACGCGGTAGGGGCTGCGCGGGGCGACCGTGCGCGGGGCGAGGCAGCGGGCGGTCAGCAGGGTGGCGCCGACGGCGAGGGCCAGCGCGCCGGTGGTCAGCGGCACGGGCGTCGTGGTCCAGGGGGCGCCGAGCAGGGAGAACTGGGCGAGGCAGAGTGCGGCCAGGGCGCAGAAGGTGCGGGTGGCCGCCTCGCCGCGGACGACGGCGAGGGTGCGGCGGCCGGCCAGCGCGTCGCCGCCGGTGGAGCCGAGGTCCTTGGCGACGGCGCCGATCAGCCCCACCCACAGCGACATGACGGCGCCGAACAGCAGGGCGGTGGCGCTGGGCGTGCGGCCCGTGGAGAGGGCACCGCCCAGGTAGGTGGCGAAGGTGGCGGCGGTGGTGACACAACTGGCGGACCAGGCGCGCAGCTTGGCCGCGCCGCGGGGCGCCGAGTACAGGTAGCCGAGGACGAGGAAGACCAGGACGCAGCCGGTGGTGCGCGGCGCGAACAGGCTGAGCGCGAGCGCGGTGACGGCGAGGGCCACCACTCCGGCGCGGGCGGTGCGTACGTCGAGGCGGCCGCCGGCCAGCGGACGGGAGGAGCCGTTGGCGCGGTCCTCGGGCAGGTCCATCAGGCCGTTGAAGAGGTACGCGCAGGTGGTGGCCGCCCACCAGGCGGCGGCACCGGCCAGCACCGTTAAGCCCGGCGCCCGGCCGCTGCCCAGCGTGCACAGCGCGCCCAGCGCGAACCGCAGGACGAAGGCGGCCTGCACCAGCGGCCGCGCCTCCTGGACGCACAGCAGCAGCCGGTGCCCGAGGCGGCGGTCGGTAAGGGGTCGATGACGTTCGGCGACGATGCTCACGGCAGCGAATCTAGATCGGCAGGTGCGGAAATCGCACGAGGAATATGGCATTCCGTGGGGCCGTGTCACTTTAGTGGTACGCCCATGTGCCCTGCGGGGCACTTCTATTGAGGACGTCATTCCCCTCCTGTTTCAGTTCTACTCGTCGGAACAACACCCACGAGACAGGAGTCGACGTGCCGGGGCAGACGCTAGCCGAGAAGGTCTGGGACGCGCATCTGGTCCACCGGGCCGAGGGCGAGCCCGACATCCTCTACATCGACCTGCATCTGCTGCACGAGGTCACCAGCCCGCAGGCCTTCGACGGCCTGGAGCTGCGCGGCAGGAAGGTGGCCCGCCCGGACCTCACCCTGGCGACCGAGGACCACAACACGCCCACCCAGGACATCGGTCTGCCGATCGCCGACCCGACCTCCCGGGCGCAGGTCGAGGCAATTCGAAAGAACAGTGAGAAATTCGGGGTCACGCTTTATCCGCTGGGCGATCCGGGACAGGGAATTGTCCATGTGATCGGTCCGGAAACGGGATTGAGCCAGCCGGGTACGACCATTGTGTGCGGGGATTCCCACACCTCCACGCACGGTGCCTTCGGGGCGCTCGCCTTCGGTATCGGCACCAGCGAGGTGGAGCACGTGCTCGCCACGCAGACGCTGCGCCTGCGGCCGTTCCGCACGATGGCCGTGAACCTGCGCGGCACGCCCCGGCCCGGGGTCACCGCGAAGGACATCATCCTCGCGGTCATCGGGAAGATCGGCACCGGCGGCGGGCAGGGCCACGTCATCGAGTACCGCGGCGAGGTGATCGCCGGGCTGTCGATGGAAGCGCGGATGACCATCTGCAACATGTCCATCGAGGCGGGCGCCCGCGCCGGGATGATCGCCCCCGACGACACCACGTTCGCCTACCTCAAGGGCCGCAAGCACGCCCCGCGCGGCGCGGACTGGGACGCGGCCGTCGAGTACTGGCGCACGCTGCGCACCGACGAGGACGCCGTCTTCGACAAGGAGGTCGACGTCGACCTCGACACGCTGACGCCGTACGTCAGCTGGGGCACCAACCCCAGCCAGGTCGCCCCGCTCGACTCGCTCGTGCCGGCCCCCGAGTCCTTCGCCGACCCCGCGCAGCGGGCCGCCTGCGAGCGGGCCCTCGCCTACCAGGGACTCACCCCGGGCACCCCGCTGGCCGGCATCCCCGTCGACGCCGTCTTCCTCGGCTCGTGCACCAACGGCCGGATCGAGGACCTGCGGGCGGCGGCCGAGGTGCTGCGCGGCCGGCGCGTCGACCCCCGGGTGCGGATGCTCGTCGTACCGGGCTCCGACCGGGTCAAGGCGGCCGCCGAGGCGGAGGGCCTGGACCGGGTGTTCAGCGAGGCCGGCGCCGAGTGGCGCAACGCGGGCTGCTCGATGTGCATGGCCATGAACCCCGACTTCCTGCAGCCCGGGCAGCGCGCCGCGTCCACCTCCAACCGCAACTTCGAGGGACGCCAGGGCGCCGGGTCCCACACCCACCTGGTGTCGCCCGCGGTGGCCGCCGCGACCGCCGTCGCCGGGGCCCTCGCCTCGCCCGAGTCCCTGCCCGAGCCCGTCTTCGCCGAGGTCTGACCATGGAACCCTTCGTCTCCCACACCGGCCGCATGCTGCCGCTGCGCCGCAGCAACGTCGACACCGACCAGCTCATCCCGGTCCGCTTCCTGAAGCGGCTCACCCGCACCGGCTACGCCGACGGCCTGTTCGCCGTGTGGCGCACCGACCCGGAGTTCGTGCTCAACCAGCCGCGCCACGAGGGCGCCACCGTGCTGGTCGCGGGCCCCGAGTTCGGCACCGGATCCTCGCGCGAGCACGCCGTGTGGGCGCTGCTCGACCACGGCTTCCGGGTCGTGCTCTCGCCCCGCTTCGCGGACATCTTCCGCGGCAACTCGCTGAAGAACGGGCTGCTCACCATCCAGCTCCCCGACGAGGTCATCGCCGAACTGTGGCGGCGCGCCGAGGAGTTCCCCGAGGAGCCGGTCACCGTCGACCTGGCCGCGCTGGAGGTGCGGGCCGGTGAGCTGACCGTGCCGTTCGAGCTGGACCCCTACCACCGCATGCGGCTGATGGAGGGCCTCGACGAGATCGACGCCACCCTGCGGCACGCCGACAGGATCCGGGCGTACGAGGACCGGCGCCCCTCCTTCAAGCCGACGGTCACCGCCGCCTGACGGTCCGTCCGTCACCGTCGCCCCGGGAGGTGCGATGCTCTCCGCCCCACGTCTGTTCACCGGCTACCGGGTCCTGTCCCGCAGCTACTTCCACCTCACGATCCTGTTCGTCTTCCTCTACGACCGCGGCCTGTCGCTGCCCACAGTGGAGCTGACGCTCGCCGTGTACGGCGCCGCCCTGGCCCTCGCCGGACCCGTCACCAAGCCGCTCGCCGCCCGGCTGAGCCTCACCGGTGCCGTCGCCACCGGCGAGTGGCTGAAGGCGGCCGGTCTGGTGCTGCTCGCCCTGCCGGGCGGGCTGCCCGTGGCGATCGCCGGCCAGATCATCGCCGCGCTCGGCTTCTCCCTGGCCAGCGGCACCGACTCGGCGCTGCTCGCCGAGGTGTGCCGCCGCGACGGGGCCGACGCCCGCGCCTGGGAGGGCCGCAGCGGCTCGCTGACCTTCGCCGCCGCGCTCGTCGCCGGTGTGCTCGGCGCGATCCTCTACCAGGCCTCGCACACCGCGCCGTTCTACCTGTCGGCGGCGATGTCCGCGCTGGCCGCGCTGACCGCGCCGCTGGTCGGGCGGGGGCTCGAACCGGCGGTCAAGCCGACGGCCACCGCGCCGAAGGACACGCCGGCCCAGCGGGCCAAGGGCCCCGCGTACGCCGCCGTGCTGCGCTGGAGCGCGTACTACACCGTCGTACGGGCCTTCGTGCTGGCGCTGTTCATCGGCTTCCTGCCGTATCTGCTCTACCTGCGGCTGCATGTGTCGCTGCCGGTGTTCGGGCTGGTCCTCGGCTCGTACACGCTGAGCGGCTACTTCACCGCCCGGTACGGCCGCGCGGCCGTGGACCGGTTCGGCGCCCGCGCCACCGCCACCGCCAGCGCCTCGCTCGCCGGGGCCGGCCTGCTGATCCTGCTGTGGCAGCCGAACACCGCCGGTGCCGCCGTCGCCACCCTCGCGCTCGGCGCGGGTGTGGGCGCGGTGCGGCCGGTCGCGGTCGGCGCCATCGGGGAGCTGCTGGCCGACCGGCCCGCCGCCGAGAAGGCCGCCGCGCTGCGCGCCAACGAGGCCCGGTTCGCCGCGGTCAACACGCTGCTGATCCTGCTCGCCGGGCTGCTGCTCGACCGGGTCGGCTTCCCGCAGCTGCTCCTCGGGGTCGTCGTCGGCTACCTGGCGCTCGCCGCCGCGGCCGTCGTCGCCCTGCCCCGCACCGCCGCCGCGGACACCCCCGCGAAGGCGCCGGTCGCGGTCTGAGACCACCACCCCCACCCATCTGTTCGTGATTCACAAGGAGTTGACCATGTCTGCCCAGGTCCGCCAGCGTGCCGCCCTCAGCAACGAGCTCGCCCGGCAGCTCGTCGACGCGGCCCTCAAGGCCGCCGCCGAGCTCGGCCAGCCCTCCACCGTCGCCGTCGTCGACGAGTCCGGCCACCTCAACGCCCTGGCCCGGATGGACGGCGCCGCCCTGCTCACCCTGGAGATCGCCCAGGACAAGGCGTACACGGCGGCCGGCTTCGGCCTGCCGACCGACCAGTGGCACGAGTTCATCAAGGACGACCAGCCGCTCGCCATGGGCGCCCCCACCGGCATCCGCCGCCTCATCGTCTTCGGCGGCGGCCTGCCGATCGTCGTGGACGGCCAGGTCGTCGGCGGCATCGGCGTCAGCGGCGGCCACTGGAGCGACGACATCAAGATCGCCAAGGCCGCGCTGGCCACGCTCGAGGACTGACCCTCGCCACACCTTCCTCAGCCGGGCGGCGGACCGCCCGCCGCCCGGCCTCCCACCCACCGTTTCGCAAGGAGTACGTCATGACCGTCACCGCCAACGAGACCTTCGCCGCCGACGCCGTCGCCGCCCACCTGAAGCAGTTCATCGTGGACGCGCTGTTCATCGACATGGAGCCCGCCGAGATCACCGACGACATGCTCCTCGGCACCGACGTCGGCGTCGACTCCCTCGGCTTCGCCGAGCTGCTCGCCCACCTGGAGGACGAGTACGGCATATCCGTCACCGACGGCGAGTTCGTCCCGGACAACTTCGCCACCGTCGGCCGCATCGTCGCCCTGGTCGGCCGCAAGCTCGCCGGCTGACCACGCCACGACACGCAGACACGACAAGGGGGGAAACCTGATGATCCTCAGCCTGGAGCATCCCGTCCGGGACGCCGAAGTGGACGAGTTCGAGGTCGTGCACTTCTCCAACTACCTGAAGTGGTACAGCAACGCGCTGAAGGAGTTCCTCGGCCGCTACAGCTCGCCGCCCGGCTTCTTCGGCGAGGGCGTGGAGATCCGCGTCGCCCGCGTCCGCGCCTCCTACAGCAACTCGGCGCTGCGCAACGACACCGTGCAGGTGTCCGTGACCCGTGCCGAGAACCTGGGCCGCGCGCTCCAGCTGCACTTCCGCGCCGAGGCCCGCGGCAAGCTGCTGGCCCGCGCCGAGCTGAACCTCGTCTTCGTGCAGAAGGAGCCCTACCGGCTGCTGCCGGTGCCGGAGGCCTTCGCCCGGCAGCTCCCCGCGCCGAAGACCGCGGAGCGGGCCGCATGAGCGGCGACACCCCCGTCCGCGTCGCCGTGGCCGCGGCCGGCGCGACCACCTGCCTCGCCGGTTCCGCCGACGCCACCTGGGCGTCGGTGCGGGCCGGGGCCAGCGGGCTCGGCCCGCTCAGCCTGTTCGAGGCGGGCAGCACGGGCCGCAGCGGCACCGTCGGTGAGGTGGCCGGGCTGGCCGGCCTCACCGGCGGGCCGCGCCTCGCGGCGCTGGCCGAGGCCGCGCTGACCGAGGCGCTGCGGCAGGCGGAGGCGGCCGGCGTGGACCGCCGGGAACTCGCCGAGGCGTGGGTGACCGTCGGGATCAGTCTCGGCGACATCTTCGAGCAGACCGGGCCCGACGTGGAACTCGACCACTTCTGGGACGAGGTCGCGGGCCGGCTCGGCCTGACCGGCCCGGTCGTGGTGCTCTCCTCGGCCTGCTCCTCCGGCACCGACGCGGTCGGCTACGGCGCCGACCTGGTCGCCTCCGGGATCGCCCCGGTCGTCCTCGCGGTCGGCGTGGACTCCCTGGAGCCCGGCAAGTACGCGGGCCACTCCGGGCTGAAGACCATGTCCCCGGACCGCTGCCGCCCCTACGACGCCGACGGCGACGGCACCACCCTCGCCGAGGGCGCCTGCGCGCTCGTCCTCACCGCCGCCGACCGGCTGCCCGGAGTGCCCTTCGCCGAGTTGCGCGGCTGGGCCGCCAGCACCGACATCGACGCGCTGACCTCCCCGGACCTGTCCGGCGAGGGCGCGGCGCGGATGCTGCGCGCGGCGCTCGCGATGGCCGGCGCGACCCCGGCCGACGTCGCCCACCTCAACGGGCACGGCTCCGGCACGCCCGTCAACGACGCGCTGGAGGCCGCGGTGTACGCGGCGGTCTTCCCCGAGCGGGACGTCGCCGTCTCCGGCACCAAGGGCGCCCTCGGCCACTCGCTGGGCGCGACCGGCGCGGTGGAGGCGCTGCTCACGGCGTACGCGCTGCGCGAGCGGGTCGCCCCGCCGACCGCGGGCCTGCGCACCCCGCACGACCGCTGGGCCGGCGCCCCTGTCGCGACCGGCGAGGCGCCGCTGCCGCTGGACGCGGACCGCGCCCTGGGCGTGAGCGTCACCTACGGCTTCGGCGGCGCGAACTCCTGCGTCGTCCTGACCGCCGGGGGCGCGGCATGAGCCGGAACCTCGTGGTCACCGGCGCCGGCGGCCTGGTCGGCACCGCACTGACCGCCGCACTGCTGCCCGCCTTCGACCGGGTGCTGCTGCTCACCGCCGGGGCACCGGACACCGAGCGGCTGCGCCGCCGGATCGGACGGGTGCTGGAGGCGGCCGGCACGGAGGGGCGGGACGGTCTGCTCGACCGGGTCACCGCGCTGCCGCTGGACGGGCTGACCCCCGCCGCGCTGCGCGGGGCCGGGCTGGACTCCGTCGCGCAGGTGTGGAACGTCGGCGCGTCCCTGTCGTACGACCAGGACAAGCTGGCCGCGACGGTCGCCGCCAACACGGCCGTACCACTGCGGCTGCTGGAGCTGTGCGCGCCCGACGAGCGGTTCTTCCACATCTCCACCGTCGGCGTCACCGGACCGGGCGCGCCCGCGCGGCGGGAGACCGTCCCCGAGGCGCCGGTGTGGCGGCCGGACGCGGTCAACCCGTACGTGCTGTCGAAGCTGCTCGCCGAGCACATGCTGGACAACCTTCGCGCGCACACCGGCGCGCCCGTGTCGATGCTGCGGCTCGGCTCGGTCATCGGGCCCGACGGGCACGCGGCCGTGCAGGACAACCGCGCCGGGTACTACACGCTCGTCGAGATGCTCGCCAAGGTCGTCGCCCGCCGCGCGGCGCTCACGATCGACGCCGAGCCCGGCAACGCGCCGCCGCTCGCCCACGTCGACCAGCTCGCCGCGAGCTGCGCCGCGCTGGCGGACCGGGCCGCGCGGGGCGCCGAGGTGGCCGCCTACTACCACCTGGGCGACCAGACCCTGACGAACGCCGCCGCGGCGGACGCCGTCAACGCGGCACTGGGCGCGGAGGTGCTGCGGCTCGGGCCGCCCGCGACGGCACTGGACCGGGCGTACGCCTCGGTCAACGCCGACAACGTGGCGTTCATGAGCTGCGGCTTCCGCTTCGACCACGCCGTGCTCGACGCGCACGTACCGGCCGCGGCCCGCCCCCGGGTGGACGCGGACTCCTACGCCCGTTTTGTCACAGGGCAGTTGGCCCGGCTGACGGCCCGGCGCGGGGCGCGGCGGGAAGCGGCGGTGGCCGCATGAGCGGGAACCTGCTGGGCATTCCGGTCGCCCCGGACGTCCGGCACACCGACGGCACGGTGACCGCCGTGCTCGACCTCGACCCCGGCTGGCCCGTCTTCGCCGAGCACTTCCCGGGCAACCCGGTGCTGCCCGGCTCGGCCGCCGCGCACCTGCTGCTCGGCCTGGCCCGCCGCCTGGACCCGGCCGCGCGCGGCCTGCGGGACGTGCGGTTCGCGCGCCCGCTGGTGCCGCCCGCCCGGGTCCGCCTCACGGCGACCGCCGACGACGCCGGCGCCGTCACCTGCACCGCACTGATCGAAGAAGAGGACGGCCGGGAGGTCGTCGCCGTACGAGGGGAGGTGGTCACCGATGACCGACAGCGTGCAGACGACTGAGGGTTCCGAGCCCGGCGGGCGGCCGGTCGCGGTGGTGACCGGCGGGGCCCGGGGCATCGGCCGGGCCGTGGTGAGGAGGCTCACCCAGGAGGGCTACGACGTCGAGTTCACGTACCTCAGCTCAAAGCGGGCCGCGGACGAACTGACCGAGGCCACCGGCGGACTGGCCCGCGGCTCCCAGGTCGACGGCCGCGACGCCGAACAGGTCCGCGCGTTCATGGACCGCGTCGCCGCCACCGGCCGGCTCCAGGCCCTGGTGAACAACCAGGGGCTCACCGTGGACCGGCTGGTCAACCAGGTCACCTGGCCGGAGCTGGAGCAGCTCCTCGACACCAACCTGGGCAGCGCCGTCACCTTCACCCACGCCGCACTGCCGCACATGCTCCGGCACCGCCGCGGCGACGTCGTCTTCATCT
Source organism: Streptomyces griseosporeus (assembly GCF_014656055.1). GTDB lineage: Bacteria > Actinomycetota > Actinomycetes > Streptomycetales > Streptomycetaceae > Streptomyces > Streptomyces griseosporeus. The sequence goes on along the minus strand of NZ_BNBR01000005.1, from coordinate 516,013 downwards.
CCTCCCAGGCCCGCCGGAACGCCCGCGTCGGCAACGCCATGTACGGCGTCAGCAAGGCGGCCCTGACCCGGTACGCCGCCAACATCGCGCTGGAGGGCGCCCGGTTCAACGTGTTCGCCAACGTCGTCGAACCCGGCTTCGTCGAGACCGACCTGACCAAGGTGATGCTCGACGGCAAGGACCGCAAGAAGTACCTCCAGGAGATCCCGCTGCGCCGGTTCACCAACCCGCGCGATGTCGCCCAGGTGGTGGCCGCGCTGGTGACCCGCAACCCGGAACTGGTCGGCGCGGTGCTGCCGGTGGCCGGAGGTGCCCAGCTGTGAGTACCACGACGACCGTTGAGAAGGGACCGCACATGTCCACCGGCACCCTCGCCCCCGCCACGGAGGCCCCCGCCCGCACCGGGCTGCTGGCCGGCCGCCGGGGCCTGGTCCTCGGCGTGGTCAACCAGCGCTCCATCGCCTGGGGCATCGCCCGCCGCCTGGCCGCCGAGGGCGCCGAACTGGGCTTCACCTACCGGGCGTCCTCCGCCGGGCAGTGGCTGCAGCGGGCCACGCCCCGGCTGGTCGCCGACGGCGCCGAGGCGCCGTACCTCGGGCACTGCGACGTGCTGGAGGAGGGCGCGCTGGAGCGGGTGTGCGCCGAGTTCGCCGAGCGGCACGGCGGCATCGACTTCGTCGTGCACGCCGTCGCCCACGCCGACAAGGACGAGCTGGCCGGCGGCCTGGCGAGCACCAGCCGGTCCGGCTTCACCCACGCGATGGAGTCCAGCGTCTACTCGCTGATCGGGCTCGCGGGCGCGGTACGGCCGTACCTCACCCCGAACTCCAGCGTGCTGACCCTGTCCTACCTGGGCGCCGAACGCGTCTGCCACGGCTACAACGTGCTCGGCGTGGCCAAGGCCGCGCTGGAGTCCGCCGCCCGCTACCTGGCCGCCGAACTCGGCCCGTCCGGCACCCGCGTCAACGTGCTGTCCGCCGGGCCGGTGCGCACCCTGGCCACCTTCGGGCTGCCCAACTTCGCGGCCTCCCTCGCCCAGCGCGCCGGACGCAGCCCGCTCGGCCGCGCCATCACCACCGAGGACGTGGCGGGCACCGCGCTGTACCTGCTCAGCGACCTGTCGTCCGGGACGACCGGCGAGACGGTGTACGTCGACGCCGGCTACCACATGATGGGCACCTGGCCGGGGGACGCCGGCCATGGCTGAGCCGTACGCCCCCGCCACCGGCTGGTTCCTCGGCCTGTGCGGGCCGCTGGAGGTGGACGGGGACGCCGCGCGCGCCGAACTCGTCCTGCCCGCCGGGGATCTGACCGGCGCCGGGCCGCTGATCGCCGTCGAGGCGATGCACCAGATCGCCTGCCGGCTCGCGGCCCGGGCGCGCGGCGCGAACCGCTGCGTCCCGGCCCGGATCGACGAGCTGGAGATCACCGACGAGGCCGTCGCCCCGGCCGGGGCCGTGCTGGAGGCGCGGCTGCTGCGCTCCGGCCGGCTGTCCACCGTGCGCGCCTCACTGTCCGTCCAGGGCCGGGTCCACTCCTCGGCCACCGTCCGCACCCAGGAGGTGACATGACGACCGTGTTCTTCCACGGCCTGCGCGGAGCCGTCCGGCTGCGTGCGGCGGTGGTCCTCGCCACCCCCGGCTTCCGCGCGGACCTGTCCCAGGACCATGTGCCCGAAGCCCTCGTCACCGAGGTCGCCGCGCAGGACGTGCGCGGCAAGCAGGACCCGGCGTCGCTGCTCGGCGCGCTCGCCGCCCGCGAACTGACCACCGCGTCCCCGGCCGGGGACGACGACCCGTTCTCCCGCGGGGTGTTCGTGAGCACGCGGCGCGGCAACCAGCGCTCGGTGCGCGCCTTCGCCGGGGCGCTCGCGGCCGGGCGGCGCTCGCCGTCGACGTTCTCCGTCGCCGGCTACAACATCGTCGCCCAGAGCACCGCCCGCGAACTCGCCGCCCGCGGACCGTCGGTGGTGCTCGCCGGGCAGCGCGCCACCCTCGACGGGGCGCTGTTCCTGGCCGCGCTGCGGCTCGGCTCCGGCGCGATCCGCACGGGCTACGTCGGCCACGTCACGTGGCTGCCGGACGCCACCGGGCGCTCCGGGGAGGGCCTGGCCGTCCTCGCCGCCGTCGAGCACGTGGACAGCGCGGTGTCCGTCTCCGAGCAGCACGTGGTGGCGCTGGACCCGGCCGACCTGTACGCGCCGCGCGGCACGGACGGCCCGGGCGGCGCCCCGGCCGCGGAGGACTTCGCGGCGGCCCACCGGGTCGCCCCGCTGCTGGCGGACGCCAGGACGGCGGGGGTGCGATGAGCGGGACCGCACAGGCTCTCCTCGGGGGGCCGGCCGGGGCGGGTGCTGCTCCCGGCGGTGTCGCCTCCGGCGGTGTTGCTCCCGGTGGGGCGTCCGAGGCGGGCGCCGGCTGGGTCCATCCCGCCGCCTCCGTCACCGAGTACACGCCCCGCGGGGTGCGGGTGCTGGACGCGGCCGCGCTGGTGGCGGGCGTCGCGGAGCGCGCCGAGCAGTGGGCCGGGCACGGCTTCGCGCCGGGCGACCGGGTGCTGGTCGGCACCGGCAGCCGGCTCACCACCCTGCTGGACGTCGCCGCCGCCTGGGAGGCCGGGCTGGTGCCGGTGCTGCTGTCGGACGCGCTCGCCCCGGACAGCTACCGGCTGCTCGCGGCGGCCACCGGCGCCGTCGCCGGCCGGCTCACCCCGGCCGTCGCCCGGACCTGGGCGGCGCGCGGCGGCGGACCCCTCGCGCGGGACGCGGGCACCGTACTGCTGCGGCTGGACGGGGAGCCGGGCACGGGCGCGCCGCCGTACGACGAGCCGTCGCTGGTGCTGGCCACCTCCGGCAGCACCGGACTCCCGAAGGCCGTCGTGCACCGCCGCTCCCGGCTGCTGCGCAACGCCGGCATGCACTGGGACAGCGTCGGCGGGCTCGGCCCCGGCGACCGCTATCTGCTGTCGCAGTCGATGTACTTCTCGTCCGCGTTCGTCTGCGGAGTCCTCGGCGTCCTCGCCGCCGGCGCCGGACTCGCCCTGATCGAGCCGCCGTTCGCCACCGCGAACTGGTTCGACGCGGGCCGCGGCTTCGGCGCCACGCACACCGCGCTCACCCCGCACCTGCTGATGCGGGTGCTGGACAGCGGCGAGCGCTTCCCGGCGTCGCTGCGCCAGGTCACCGTCGGCGGCGACCGGCTCGGCCGGACCGCGCTGACCGAGCTGCGCGCCCGCGGCGTGCCCGACGTCCGTACGACCTACGGGCTGACGGAGGCAGGACCGCGCGTCGCCACCCACACGCCGGGCGGCACCGCGCACGACGGCGGGCTCGGCCGGCCGCTGGCCGGGGTGAGCTGGCGGCTCGGCCCGGACGGCGAGCTGGTCGTCCGCACCCCCACCGCCCAGGCGGGCGGCTACACCGACGGCGCGTACGTGCCGTACGCCGGGGACGAGGTGCCCACCGGCGACATCTGCGAGGAACTGCCCGACGGCACCTACCAGTTGGTCGGCCGCGCGCGCCGGGTCACCTCGGTGGCCGGCGAGAAGGTCTTCCTCGGCCTCGTCGAACGCGTCCTCGCCGACCACCCCGAGGTGAGCGCCGCCCGCGTCGCCGCCGACGGCGACAAGGGCCTGGCCGCGCAGATCCTGCCCCGCCCCGGCGGAGCCGGCGTCGACGCCGCCGAGCTGCGGCGCTGGTGCCGCGGCCGGCTGCGCGCGGTGGAGGTGCCGCGCACCTTCACCCTGGTCGACCCGTCGACCCAGCTCAGCAAGTAACGCCCCCCACAGCCTTCTTCGAACAACACCGGAAGTGAGACACATGACTGTCGACACGTACGCCAATGTCGCCGCCCCCACCGACGAGAACCTGCGCACCGCGGGCACCCTGGTCCGCACCGGCGGGGTCGTGGTGGCGCCCTCGGACACCAACCTGGCGCTGACCCTGGACCCGTGGAACCGGGCCGCCGTGGAGCGGGCGTTCGCCATCAAGCGCCGCCCGCCGACCTCGCCGCTGACCCTGTTCGTGCGGCACCCGCAGGAGTGGGAGGAGTACACCGAGGTCCCCGCCGAGCTGCGGGAGGCCGTGCGCCGGCTGACGGACGCCTTCTGGCCCGGCCCGTTCAACATCGTCCTGCCCCGCAACCACCGCATCCCGGACCACCTGGTGTGCGGCGGCCCGACCGTCGCCCTGGGCTGCCTGTCCAACCCGACCATCCAGCGCCTGATCGAGTTCACCGGCCACCCGGTCGCGATGACCTCGGCCAACCTGTCCGGTCAGGCCGACGGCGTGCTGGTCGACCTGGACCTGGCCGTCCAGCAGATAGGCGCCTCCGTGGACATGGTGATCCGCGGCGAGAAGCAGGGCACCACCGCCTCCTCCACCATCGTCACCGCGGCCGAACTGCCGTTCAAGGTGCTGCGCCTGGGCGACATCACGCACGCGCAGATCAAGGACGCCCTGGGCGATCTGGCACACCTCCTGGAGGACGCCTCGTGACCACTCCCCTGACCTCGACCCGGGCCGCCGAGGCGGCCCGGGCGGGCCAGACGATCGCCGCCGACCGGCTCTACGCCAAGGTCGCCCGCCGTCTGCTGCCCCTGCTCGGCCTGCTGTACCTGGTCAGCTACCTGGACCGCAGCAACATCGCCTTCGCCGCGCCGAACGGCATGAACGAGGCCCTGAACCTGTCGTCGTCCGCGTTCGGCCTCGCCTCCGGGATCTTCTTCCTCGGCTACTCGGTGGTGGAGGTCCCCAGCAACATGGCGCTGCGCCGCTTCGGCGCCCGCGCCTGGCTGGTGCGCATCCTCGTCTCCTGGGGCGTGGTGGCCACGCTCACCGCGTTCGTGACGAGCGCGGGCCAGCTCCAGACGGCCCGGCTGCTGCTCGGCGTCGCGGAGGCGGGCTGCCTGCCCGGCATCGTCTTCTACCTGACGCTGTGGCTGCCGAAGAACGTCCGCACCCGCCTGATGGCGGTCTTCTTCGTGGCGCTGCCCCTGTCGACCGCGCTGGGCGCCCCGCTGTCCGGCCTGATCGTCCAGTACGCCGACGGGCTGGCCGGACTGCCCGGCTGGCGGGCGATGTTCCTGCTGGAGGGCGTCCCGGCGCTGCTGCTGGCGGTCGTGGTGTGGCGGGCGCTGCCCGACGGCCCGCGCGAGGCGCGCTGGCTGACCGAGGCCGAACGGGACTGGCTGCTGGCCCGGGTTGCGGAGGACGAGCCGGAGCCGTCGGTCAAGCGACGCGGCGCCGGCTGGTTCACCCCGCGCACCTTCGCCCTCGGCTTCGCCTACTTCGGCATCGTCTACGGCCTGTACGCGCTCAGCTTCTTCCTCCCGACGATCATCGCCGGGTTCCAGGGCGACAACGGCCGCGAGTTCTCCATCGTCGAGCGCGGCCTGATCAACGCCGTGCCGTACGCGCTGGGCGCGGTGGCCATGCTGGTGTGGGGCCGGCGGGCGCAACGCACCCCGGGCGCGGCCTGGACGGTGGCACTGCCCGCCGTACTGGCCGGCGTGACCGTCCCCGTCGCCCTCTACATGCACGGCCCGCTCGCCACGATGGTCGTGATCAGCGTCTGCGCGATCGGTGTGCTGTCGGCGATCCCGGTGTTCTGGGCGCTGCCCACGGCGATGCTCGGCAAGGAGGGCGCCGCGGCCGGTATCGCGCTGGTCAACACCATCGGCAGCCTCGGCGGCTTCGCGGCCCCCTACTTCACCGGCTGGCTGAAGGACTGGACGGGTTCGGTACGGCCCGGCCTGTGGCTGACCGGCGGACTGCTGATCTGCTCGGCGCTGATCGTGACGGCGCTGCGGCGCGGGGCGCCCCGGCCGGCGGAGGAGGTCGTCTGATGCGCCTCGTCCTGCTGGGCCCGCCGGGCGCGGGCAAGGGCACCCAGGCCGGACGGCTGGCGGAACGCTTCGGCGTACCGCATCTGTCGACGGGTGACCTGCTGCGCGAACAGGTGGCGGCCGGCACGGTCCTGGGCCGCCGCGCGGCGGACTTCATCGACTCCGGCCGCCTCGTCCCGGACGCCCTCATCACGGCGATCGTCCGCGGCCGCCTGCACTCCGGCCGGGCCGCCGACGGGTACGTCCTCGACGGCTACCCGCGCAGCGCCGTCCAGGCGAAGGCACTGGAGACGATCCTCGCCGAGACCGGTACGGCCCTGACCGCGGCGCTCGACCTCGTCGTGGACGAGGAGGAGGTGATCCGGCGGATCGGCGGCCGGCAGGTGTGCCTGCGCGACAGCGGCCACATCTTCCACCTGCGCACCGCGCCGCCGATCGTGCGCGGCCTGTGCGACCAGTGCGGCGGCGAGCTGTACCAGCGCAGCGACGACCGGCCCGCCACCGTACGGGACCGGCTCGCGGTCCACGCCGAACAGACCGCGCCCGTCGCCCGGTTCTACGCCGACGCCGGCCTGCTGCGCACGGTCGACGCCGAGGGCACGGCGGACGAGGTGACCCGCCGGGTGCTGGACACCCTGGGCCTCGCGGGCGTCGGGGGCAGGCGGTGATCCGCGGGGTCGGCGCCGACGTGGTCGACGTGGCCCGCCTCTCCCGCAGCCTGGGCCGCACCCCGGCCCTGGCCGACCGCCTCTTCACCCCCGCCGAACGCCGCTCCCCCGCCGGCACGGACCGGGCCCCCGCCTCCCTCGCGGCCCGCTTCGCCACCAAGGAGGCGGTCCTGAAGGCGCTCGGCGGCCCGCTCGGGGTGGGCTGGCGGGACATCGAGGTCACCCAGTGCGCCTCGGGCCGCCCGGCCGTCCACACCCACGGCCCGGCCAGCGCCCACGCCACCCGCCTGGGCATCACCACCTGGCATGTCTCCCTCAGCCACGACGCGGGCATCGCGACGGCGGTGGTGGTGGCGGAGGGCGCGGACACCCGGCAGCACTGACCCCGCGCCCGCCGGACACCCCTCGGGGAACCCGTCCGGCGGGCGCGGCCCTGCCCTGGCTGCCTTGGCCTGCCCCACCCTGGCCTGGCCCGCCCTGGCCTGACCAGCCCTGGCCTGCGCCGGCCTGCCCTGCGCTGGCCTGGCCTGGCCTGGCCTGGCCTGCGCCGGCCTGCCCTGCGCTGGTCCGGCCGCCCGCCGCAGCCCGGCTCGCTCAGTATCCCGCCGGTCTCACCAGCCCCGACTCGTACGCGAACACCGCCGCCTGGGTCCGGTCCCGCAGGCCCAGCTTGACCAGGATGCGGCCGACGTGGGTCTTCACCGTCTGCTCGGCGACGACCAGCCGCTGGGCGATCTCCGCGTTGGACAGGCCCTGCGCGATCAGCGTGAGCACCTCCGTCTCCCGCTCGGTCAGATCACCGACGCGCTCCTTCAGCGGGGGACGCGGGGTGCCGTCCAGGCGGGCGAACTCCGCGATCAGCCGCCGTGTGACGCCGGGCGCGAGCAGCGCGTCCCCGGCCGCCACCACTCGTACCGCGTCGGCCAGTTGCTCGGCAGAGGCGTCCTTGAGCAGGAAGCCGGACGCTCCGGCGCGCAGCGCGTCGTACACGTACTCGTCGAGGTCGAAGGTCGTCAGCACCAGCACCTTGATCTCGGGGGTGGCGCCCTTGATGCGCCGGGTCGCCTCGATGCCGCCCAGCTCCGGCATGCGGATGTCCATCAGGACGACGTCCGGCGCGAGGTCCGCGACCCGCGCCACGGCGTCCAGGCCGTCCACCGCCTGCCCGATCACCTCGATGTCCGGCTGGGTGTTGAGCAGCACGGTGAAGCCCTGGCGGACCATCTGCTGGTCGTCGGCGATCAGTACCCGGATGGTGCCGCTGGTCATGGGGTCTCTTCTCCGGTCGGGGAGTCGGGGGAGGTCGGGGAGGTCGGGGAGGTCGGGAACATCAGGTCTGCCGCGGGCAGGCGGGTGTCCGGTGCCGGTGGCGTGGCCGGTGCGCGGCGGCGGCCGTCGCGTGGCAGGAACGCCGTGACCATGAACCCGCCGTGCAGACTGGGCACCGCCGTCACATGGCCGCCGAGCATCGCGGCGCGCTCCCGCATGCCGAGCAGGCCGTGCCCCACGCCCGGGGACGGCGCCGCGGGCCGCGTGGGGCGGGAGTTGGTCACCCCGAGGAACAGTCCGTCGGGAAGGTGCGCGATCTCCACCTTTACGGCGGAGCCCGGCGCGTGGCGTATCGCGTTGCTCAGCGCCTCCTGCACGATCCGGTACGCCGACAGCTCCACGGCCTGTGGATACGGCCGCCGTTCGCCCTGGATGCCGGTGGCGATGGTGAGCCCCGCCGAGCGCGCGTTGTCCAGGAGGGCGTCGAGCCGGTCGAGCGTCGGCTGCGGGGCGTCCGGCGCGGGCCCGGTGCCGGGGGCGGCCACACCGGACGCGTCCTCCGGGTGTTCGGAGCGCAGGACGCCGAGCACCCGGCGCAGTTCCGTGAGGGCTTCCAGCGCGTTGTTGCGGATGCCGGCGAGGTTCTCCTTCAGCTCCTGCGACGGGTTCTCCACCAGGTGCGGGGCGACCTGCGCCTGGATGGAGATCACCGACATGTGGTGCGCGACCACGTCGTGCAGCTCCCGGGCGATCCTGCTGCGCTCCTCCAGCAGCGCCCGCCTGGCCCGCTCCTCGGCGGTGATGCCGGCCTGCTCGACGAGCTGGTGGCGGGCCTCGCGCCGGCCGCGCAGGGCGGTGCCGAGCAGGACGACACCGGCGAACAGGGCGACGGCGAAGGTGCCGGTGGGCGCGTAGTTCGACCCGCCGAGCCAGCCCTGCACGACGGCCGTCACCAGCGCGGTCAGCCCCAGGATCTTGACGGAGACCCGGGTGGGCATCCGCAGTGCCAGCAGCAGCAGCACCATGGCCTCCGCCACGATGCCCGGCGGGGTCCACGGCCACGGCGAATCGGGCTCGGCCTGACCCGAGATCAGCTGCGACCGCGCGCCCACCGCGGTCACCACGTTCACCGCCGTCGACAGCCACCAGCCCTGCACCGGCCACCACAGCGCCAGCACCACGCCCGCGCCGAGCGCCAGCGAGCACAGCAGCGCGTACTCCGTGCCCTGCCGGTAGCCCTGCCCCACCTGGTCCCCGTTGGCGATCACGACACCGAACGCCACCAGGCACACCAGCCCGTGCGGCAGCCAGCGCAGCCACACCGACGGCGGCAACGGCGCCCGCCCGGCCGCCCACAGCTCGCCCCACAGCACCCGCGCTTCGCGGGCCAGCCGCTCCCCCACCCCGTTCATCGGCACCACCCTACGCACGCCGCCCCACCTCCTCACCGGCCGTCGCCGGCCCCTTGCCCACCGGTTCGGGTCCGTCGCCCGCCGGCTCCGGCCTGCCGCCCGCCGCCGCCCCCGCCGGCCGCCGTGCCCGCACCACCCGGGAGTCGCTGCCCGTGGACCCCCGCCGCTCCGTACGGCCCCGTCGGCTCTCGAAGCCGTGGAACGCCGACCGGCACACCACGAGCCCCAGCGCGAACAGCGGCAGCCAGACGAGGCGGGCGGCGACCCAGCGCAGGTCGTCGGGGCGGGTGTGCAGGCCGGGCAGCGGGCCGGCGGGCAGCGCGGCGGCCGTCGCCGCCATCAGCGCCGTCTGGTGCCACAGGAACACCGTCATCGCCGACAGGTTGGCCACGGCCACCCCCGCCCAGGCCACCGGCCGCCGCCGCATCGCCCGCCGCAGCGGCCCGCGCAGCAGCAGGGCGCCGCCGCACTGGGCCAGGCCGAAGGCGACCGCGGCCAGCGTGGGCGGGTTCAGGTTGGACACCTCCGCGCCCGGCACCCCGACCATCGACGCCGGATACCCGGCCCCCGCGACGAGTGCCGCCGTCGCCGCCGCCCCGCCGGCCAGCAGCGCCCACCCGGCGCGGCGGCCCTCCAGCTCGCCCCGGGTCCAGGCCGCGCCGAGGGTGTAGGGCACCAGCCAGCCCGCCGCCACGTTCACCCAGCCGAGCCAGGACGGGCCACCGAGGCCGAAGCGCACCAGGTCCACGTGGAGGACGACGGCGAGCGGCCACAGCGGGCTGAGCCGGGTCAGCAGCGGGGTCGCCGCGGTCAGCCCGGCGAAGACCAGCAGGAACCACAGCGGGGACAGCGCCAGCTTCACCAGTGTGCGGACGGTCGTGAACTCCGCGCCCGTCGCGAGCAGCAGCGCCGCCACCACCGTCCACAGCGCGAGCATCGCCGCGGCCGGCCGCCACAGCCGCGCCAGCCGGGCCGCCAGCCATCTCCGGTACGGCACCCCGCGGGCCCGGGCCGAGGCCAGACCGGCGGTCGCGGTGTGCCCGCCGACCAGGAAGAACACGGCGAGCGTCTGGAAGACCCAGGAGACCGGGGCCAGCCAGGGCAGGGCGCGCAGGGGGCTGTCCGTGCGCAGGGTGCCGCCCTCGGAGACCAGGGCGGTCACCAGCCAGTGGCCGAGCACCACGCCGAGGATGGCGCACGCCCGCAGCGCGTCCACGGCCCGGTCCCGGTCCGCCGGGGTGGCGGAGTCGATCCGGGCGGCCATGTGCCGGATGCCGTCACGCACGGGACACCTCCGCCTGCTCACCGAGCACGATCCGGGCCAGGTTCGCCAGGGACACCGAACCCGGCCGGAAGTAGTCGCCGTGGCCGCCGTCGCCGGCCGCGAAGACGCGGGCGCCGAACTGCGGCGACACCGGGTCGGTGCCGAACCCGACGGTCACGCCGAGCAGTTCGGCACGGGCGTGCGGAACGTCGGCGATCCAGTCGTCCGCGCCCCGGGCCGCCCACACACGCGCGGTCGTGCGCAGCGCGGTCACGTCCTTCGCGCCGGTGCCGGGGCTGCCGATCAGGACGATGTCGTCCACGGCCGGTCCGGAGGCGGCGCGGGCGCACACCACGGAACCGTAGGAGTGGCACAGCAGCGCCACGTGGCTGCCCGGTCCTGTGATGAGCGGCAACTGCCGTATCAGCTCGCGCAGTTCCGGCGCGGCCTCGTCGGCCCGGTCCGGTGTCAGGACGGCCGTGCCGACCGTGCCCGGAGTCTCGTACCCGAGCCAGGCGACGACCGCGACGCCGGTGCCGGGCGGGGCCTCGTGGACCAGCCGGTCGTACAGGGCCGTGGCCGTCGCGCGGAACCGGCCGTAGGTGTCCAGGGAGGTGTCCGAGCCCGGCACGAGCACGGCGACCCGGTCGGCGCGGGCCAGGTCGCCGAGCACCTCGACGGCCCGCCCGGACCCGCGCCCGTCGAACGCCAGCAGCTGTCTGCCCGGCGCGGCGAGGGCACGGTCCGCGGCGGCCCTCCGGTCGTCGCCGTGCGCCGCGGCCATCCGGGACGCCTTCTCGGCGTTGCCCCGGTGGGCCGCGTACGTCCCGGCGAGCGTGGCCGCGGTCGCCGGTGCGAGCCGCGCCGGCGGCGGGGCGGGCACGACGGGCCGCGCCGCGGCGGACAGGGGCAGCACGATCGCGGTGACGACGACCGCCGCCGGCAACGCCCGCACAAGCCCGCGTCCTCGCGCAGACCCCGGCCGCACCGGCGACGCCGTCCGCCCCCGCACCGCCCGCTGCCGTACAGGCCACCGGCCCCCGCCGCGCTCCCCCGCACCCATCGTCGTCTCCCCGCCGTCCGGCCCGCCCATCGGGCCCGTCCGACAAGGAAGTTACGGAGCGCGACGCCTCGTCCGCGTCCCGCCGGGGAGCTCATCCGCCGCGTAGCTCTCAGGTATTACGGGTACGACGGGGCCCGCCCGCAAGCGGGGCGGTCGGAGCCCTCCGAGAGCCACGGCGTCACCACGCCAACTGTGCGATCTCCTCCGCCACCACCGCGCACGCGTCCGCCACCGGGTCGATCAGCGGGAAGTGCCCGACGTCCTCCAGCAGGGTCAGGCCGACCACCTCGCCCGCCTTGGCCGCCGCGTCCGCGTAGGCCTCGGCGACCGCCTGGGGGACGTCGAGGTCGGCGCGGCCCTGGACGAGGGTCGTCGCGATGCCGGTCGGGAGGAGCAGGGCGGGGTCGGCGTACGGCTGCCGTTCGGCGAACAGCTCGTTTCCGCCCAGGAGTTGGAGCGCCGCGTTCCCGCACACGTCGAGCTTCTCCGCGACCGTGAAGTCGGCGATCGGGGCGAGCGCGACCACGCCCCGCAGCTGCGGCGGGCCGTCCAGGCGCCAGGGGGCGCCGGCGGGCAGGACGTGCCGGGCCGCCGCCCACAGGGCGAGGTGGCCGCCGGCCGAGTGGCCGGTGACGACCGTGCGGCGCGGGTCTGTCTGCGGCAGCGCCTGCCGGGCCAGGGCGGGCAGCGCGTCCAGCGCGGCGGCGACGTCGTCGAAGGTGTCGGGCCAGCGCCCGGCCAGCGTCGCGTCGCCCTCCGTGCCCCGCCGGTACTCCACCAGGGCCACGCCGAAGCCGCGCCCGGCCAGGAAGGCGGCGAACGGGCTGACGTGCCGCCGGTCGTAAGGGGCGCGCCAGGCGCCGCCGTGCAGGACGACGACCAGCGGGGCCGGTCCACCGGGGCCCCGCTCGGCGCGCGGGGCGTAGAAGTCGATCACCTGGTCGGGGTGGTCGCCGTAGGCGGCGCTGGTGTCGGGAGCGACGGGCGGGTGCGAGAAGGCCGACTCCTCCTCGGCGGCGGCCCGGGCTGCTGCGACGTCGTCCGGCATGCTCCAACCTCTCAGCGGCAAAACGTACTTGATGAACCGGCGGGGACGGACCAGGAGAGAATCAGGCCGTTGGCCGGGACGTTATCAGGCCGGTGACGTGCACGGACAGCCTGGACGTCACTCAGGGTGAGGGGTAAACGGTTCGCCACGGCCAGGTGACCGGAAAGCACGGCGAGGCCCTGTCCCACCGGGTAGGGGGCAGGGCCTCGCCGACGTCGCATACGGCTGGTCAGAAGCCGGGCGAGGTGCCCTCCACCGTCTCCGCCAGCGTCTCCGCCAGCACCCGCGCCGCCCGCTCCACGTCGGCGAAACCGACGTACAGCGGGGTGAAGCCGAAGCGCAGGACGTCGGGGGCGCGGTAGTCGCCGACGACGCCCCGTTCGATCAGCCGCCGCATCACGTCCCCGGCGTCCGGGCAGCGCAGCGCGACCTGGCTGCCGCGCTCCGCGTGGGCGAGGGGCGTCACGCACTCGACGCGGCCCTCGGGGACGTACCGCCCGACGCACTCCAGGAAGAAGTCCGTCAGCGCGAGCGACTTGGCGCGCACCGCCTCGACCGACACCCCGTCCCACACGTCCAGGGCGGCCTCCAGCGCGAGCATGGAGAGGATGTCCGGCGTGCCGACCCGGCCGCGCGGGGCGCCCTCGGCCGGCGCGTACTCCGGGCGCATCCCGAAGGGCTCCGCGTGGGAGTTCCAGCCGGGCAGCGGCGAGTCGAAGCGGGGCTGGAGTTCCCGTCGTACGTACAGGTACGCCGGGGCGCCCGGGCCGCCGTTGAGGTACTTGTACGTGCAACCGACGGCGAGGTCCACGCCGTGCTCGTCGAGCCCGACCGGCAGGGCGCCCGCGCTGTGGCACAGGTCCCACACGGCGAGCGCGCCGGCCGCGTGGACCGCCGCCGTCAGGGACGGCAGGTCGTGCAGGCGGCCGGTGCGGTAGTCGACGTGGTTGAGCAGGACGGCGGCGGTGCGCTCACCCAGGACACCGGGCACCTCGGCCGGGAGGACCGGGCGCAGGGCGCACCCGGTCAGCCGGGCCGCCGACTCGGCGATGTACCCGTCCGTGGGGAAGGTCGACGCGTCGACGACGATCTCGTCCCGGCCCTCACCGGCCATCCGGACGGCGGCCACGAGCGCCTTGAAGACGTTGACGCTGGTCGAGTCGCCGACCACGATCTGGCCGGGTGCCGCGCCCACCAGCGGGGCGATCCGGTCACCGATCCGCTCCGGCGCCGTCCACCAGCCGCTCTCCTCCCAGGAGCGGATGCGCAGCTCGCCCCACTGGCGGCGGACGACGTCCGCCACCCGGTCCGGCACGTGCGCGGGCAGCGCGCCGAGCGAGTTGCCGTCGAGGTAGACGGTGTCGTCGAGGACGAACCGCTCGCGCAGGCCCGCCAGTTCGTCGGCGGCGTCGGACTTCTCCGCCCTCAGGGCGAGTTCACTCGTCGGTTCAGACATGGGACCGCGCCGTCCACAGCTCCGGGAACACGTTCTTCTGCGCGCGCTTCTCCAGCCACGCCACTCCGGCCGAGCCGCCGGTGCCGGGCTTGGCGCCCATGGCGCGGCGGGTGGCGACGAGGTGGTCGTTGCGCCAGCGCCACACCAGTTCGGCGACATTGGTCAGCGCCTCGCCGAGGCGGGCCACGTCGTCGCCGGGGTCGCCCGCGTAGACGGCCGTCCAGGCCGCCTCGACCGCCTCCGACGGTTCGTAGCGGCGGGAGACGTCACGCGTGAGCAGCTCGTCCGGGATCGCGTGGCCGCGCCGCGCGAGGAGCCGCAGGACCTCGTCGTACAGGCTCGGTTCGTGCAGCGCCTTCTCCAGCTCGGCGTGGACGCGGGGCGCGCCGCGGTGCGGGACGAGCATGGAGGCGGACTTGTCGCCGAGCAGGAACTCCATACGGCGGTACATCGCCGACTGGAAGCCGGAGCCCTCGCCGAGGGCGGACCGGTAGGAGTTGAACTGCTGCGGGGTGAGCTGGCCTAGCGGCTTCCAGGAGGCGTTCAGCGCCTCCAGCTCACGGACGGATCGTTTCAGTGCGGCGATCGCGGTCGGCACGTCGTCCGAGCGCAGGGCACGCGCGGCCGTCTCCCACTCGTGGACGATGACGGTGAACCACAGCTCCATCACCTGGGTCGTGACCAGGAAGACCATCTCTCCGGGATCGTCGGAGAGGGTGTGCTGGAGATGGGTGAGCACGTCCGCCTTGACGTAGTCCTCGTACGGCGTCGTGCCTTCGAAATCGAGATGCGGAGTCTCGGGCTCCTGAATGTCCTGAGCCTCTTGGGACATCGCTGTCTCCTGCTGTGTACTCCGGGTAGCGGTCCGCCCCTGCCGTTACCGGCACGGGGGCCCCGGTCCCCACCCGCATCCTCCGCAATGGGCCCGGTCACCGCAAGGCCCGCCTGGTCACAGACGGGCCGTACGGTCGCACCCGGCCCGGCCGGGCGCTCAGCCGAGGGTCTGGGCCGCGGTCTCCGAGGAGTCCTTCAGGAACTGCGCGCAGCGCTCGTACTCCTCCTGCTCGCCGATCGCCTGCGCGGCGCGGGCGAGGCCGTGCAGGGCGCGCAGGAAGCCGCGGTTCGGCTCGTGCTCCCAGGGGATCGGACCGTGGCCCTTCCAGCCGTTGCGGCGCAGCGCGTCCAGGCCGCGGTGGTAGCCGGTACGCGCGTAGGCGTACGACTCGACGACCGAGCCCCGCTCGAACGCCTCGTCGGCCAGCCGGGCCCAGGCCAGCGAGGACGTCGGGTACTTCGCGGCGACGTCGGCGGCCGGGGTGCCGGCGGCCAGCAGCTCACGCGGCTCGGGGTCGTCGGGCAGTCGGGTCGGGGGCGGGCCCCCGAGGAGGTTCTCGTGGATGGTCATGGGTTCCAGTCTGTCACCGGTCCGATTCCGAGGGCCGGCGTCCCCTCTGTCACCGGTTCGATCGCGCGGGCCTGCGCGCCCTCCCTCACCGGTCCGACTGCGCGGTTCTGCGCGCCCTCCCTCACCGGTCCGACTCCGCGGGCCCACGCGCCCTCAGTCACCGGTTCGATTCCGAGGGCTTACGTCCCTCCAGCGGAGGTGCCAGCACGCTGCCGTGCCGGCGGCACTCCGGGCGCGCGCACCCGGGCACCGGGCGGCGTACCGTCGCGACGGCCACCACCGCGCCGAGCACCAGCACCCCGGCGCACCACACCATCGCCTTGTCGAACGCGCGGTCGAACTCGGTGGCGGAGCGGTACGCCTCCGGCCCCATCCCGGCGAGCAGCGGCAGCGCCGCCACGGCGACCAGGCCGGCCGCCCGCGCCGCCGCGTTGTTGATGCCGCTGGCCAGGCCGGCCCGCGCGCTGTCGACCGAGGCCAGCACGGTCGCGGTCAGCGGGGCCACCAGGGTGACCATGCCGGTGCCCATCACCAGCAGCGCGGGCAGCACGTCGGTCAGGTAGTCCGCGTCCGCGCCGACCCGCAGCATCAGCAGCATCGCCGCCGCGCACAGCAGCGGCCCGACGGTGAGCGGGATGCGCGGGCCGATCCGGTCGGCCAGGGCGCCGGAGCGCGCCGAGAACAGCAGCATCAAAACGGTCGTCGGCAGCAGCGCCGTACCGGCGCCGAGCGCGGACCAGCCGGCCACGACCTGCAGCTGGAGCGCGGCGAGGAAGAAGAAGCCGCCGAAGGCCGCGTACACGCACAGCGTGACCAGGTTGACGGCGGTGAACTGGCGGGAGCGGAAGACGTCGAGCGGCATCATCGGGTCGGGCCGCCGCCGCTCGACGACGACGAACGCGACGGCCGCCGCCACACCCGCGACCCCCGTCACCGCCACCACCAGGGACCCCTCGCGGGCCTCGATCAGGGCGTACGTCAGCAGCGCGAGCGCCAGCGCGCCGAGCCCGGCGCCGAGCGCGTCGAACCGGCCGTGGTCGGCGCGTCCGTCGGAGGACTCGGGGACGTGCCGCAGCGCCACCGGCACGCACACCGCGGCCAGCGGCACGTTCAGCAGGAACACCCAGCGCCAGCCGGGCCCGTCCACCAGCCAGCCGCCGAGGAACGGTCCGACGGCCGCGCCGATGCCGCCGAACCCCGACCACAGGCCGACGGCCCGGCCCCGGTCGTCGGGGTGGAAGGAGGCCTGGATGAGGGCGAGCGAGCCCGGGGTGAGCAGGGCGCCGCCGACGCCCTGGAGGGCACGGGCCGCGATCAGCACCCCGGCGTTCGGGGCGAGCCCGCACAGCAGCGAGGCCGCGGCGAACCAGACGACGCCGACGACGAAGACCTTCCGGCGGCCGTACCGGTCGCCCAGCGCCCCGCCGAGCAGGATCAGCCCGGCCAGCGTGACGAGGTAGGCGTTGACCGTCCACTGCAGGGCGGCGAGGTCCGCGCCGAGGTCGCGGCCGATGCGGGGCAGCGCGACGTTGACGACGGTCGAGTCCAGCAGGGCCATGCTGGAGCCGAGGACGGTGGTGAGGACGAGCCACCGCCCGGTGGGCGAGGCCAGACGCACGGAGGCCGGGGCGGGGAACCCTCCGGCCCCCTCGCCCCGGCCCGCCATGACCGCCTGCCTTACTTGATCTTCGTACCGGCGGAGCGGAGGCTCTGACAGGCCTCGACGACGCGCTGGGCCATGCCCGCCTCGGCGAGCTTGCCCCAGGTGCGCGGGTCGTAGGTCTTCTTGGAGCCGACCTCGCCGTCGACCTTCAGGACGCCGTCGTAGTTCTTGAACATGTGGTCGACGACCGGACGCGTGAAGGCGTACTGCGTGTCCGTGTCGATGTTCATCTTGACCACGCCGTTCTCCAGCGCGGTGTGGATCTCCTCGACCGTGGAGCCGGAACCGCCGTGGAAGACGAAGTCGAACGGCGAGGCCTTGCCGTACTTGGCGGCGACGCCGTCGTTCAGCTCCTTCAGCAGCTCGGGACGGAGGACCACGTTGCCCGGCTTGTACACGCCGTGCACGTTGCCGAAGGACGCGGCGAGCAGGTAGCGGCCCTTCTCGCCCAGGCCGAGCGCCTCGGCGGTGCGGATCGCGTCGTCGACCGTGGTGTACAGGGAGTCGTTGATCTCGTGCGAGACGCCGTCCTCCTCACCGCCGGTCGGGGTGATCTCGACCTCCAGGATGATCTTCGCGGCGGCGGCGCGGGCCAGCAGCTCCTGCGCGATCTGAAGGTTGTCGGCCAGGGTCTCGGCCGAGCCGTCCCACATGTGGGACTGGAAGAGCGGGTTCTCGCCGCGGGCGACGCGCTCCTCGGAGACGGCGAGCAGCGGGCGGACGTACCCGTCGAGCTTGTCCTTCGGGCAGTGGTCGGTGTGCAGGGCGACGGTGATGTCGTACTTCTGCGCGACGATGTGCGCGAACTCGGCCAGGGCGACCGCGCCGGTCACCATGTCCTTGTTGTGCTGGCCGCCCAGGAACTCGGCGCCGCCGGTCGAGATCTGGATGATGCCGTCGCTCTCGGCCTCGGCGAAGCCGCGCAGAGCCGCGTGCAGGGTCTGCGACGAGGTGACGTTGATGGCCGGGTAGGCGAACTTGCCTGCCTTCGCCCGGTCGAGCATCTCGTTGTAGACCTCGGGGGTTGCGATGGGCATCTGTCCGCTCCTTGTATGTGCGGGTGGGCGTTCTTGGTGCTTACGGCCCTGACCTAGACCATGGGGGCGACGTCATCGTCGGCCCCATCTTTCCAGACCCGGCCGGAACGTCCAGGTGTGGTCCGCAGGGCGGTCGCTACCGGCGGGTAGGCCGGTGGCGGGGTCAGTCGAGGCCCAGCTCGTCCTTGGAGTAGGCGAACAGGTACGGCACCCCCGCGCCGTCCTGGATCTTCTCCGCGGCGCCGGTGGCCCGGTCGACGATGGTCGCGACGGCGACGACCTCGGCACCGGCCTCCCGTACGGCCTCGACGGCGGTCAGCGGGGAGCCGCCGGTGGTGGAGGTGTCCTCGACGACGAGCACCCGGCGGCCCTTGATGTCCGGACCCTCCACGCGCCGCTGGAGTCCGTGCGCCTTGGCGGCCTTCCGCACGACGAACGCGTCGAGCCTCTTCCCGCGGGCGGCGGCCGCGTGCAGCATGGCGGCGGCGACCGGGTCGGCGCCCATGGTCAGCCCGCCGACGGCGTCGAACTCCAGCTCGGCGGTCAGGTCGAGCAGCACCTGCCCGACCAGCGGCGCGGCCTCTCCGTCGAGGGTGATGCGCCGCAGGTCGACGTAGTAGTCGGCCTCGAGACCCGACGACAGGGTCACCTTGCCGTGCACCACGGCCTTGTCCTTGATCTGCTGCAGCAGCGCCGCACGTGCGCCTGGCGGCGTTACTTCGTTGACGTCCGTCATGCCGAACAGCTTAGAGCCGCCTCCAGCTCCAGGTCGTGGTGGCCTCCAGCGGCTCCAGCGGCGTGACCAGCCGGGGCAGGGTGTTCAGCCCATCCGGCGGGCCGGTCTGCGGCTCCACGCACACGGCCTCGGCCTGCTCGTCGTAGACGACGACCCACTCCTCCCGGCTGGCGACCTTCAGCTCCAGCTGCCCCGGCCAGGTGAGCGTGACGTCGACGCCGCCGGGCATCCCGAAGCAGTCGTCCCAGGGACCGGGCCGCGGGTCGATCCGCTTGCCGGTCGGCAGATGGTCGTCCCCCCGCTCCTCCTGCCAGGCGGGCGAGAAGTCGATCCGCACGTCCTCACCGCCGAGGTTGCGGTGGAACCAGGGATGCCACCCCACCTGCGCCGGGAAGGAGGACCCGATGGTCTCCACCCCCATGGTCAGCGTCAGCGAGTCCGGGCCGAGGACGACGTGCTGGGTGACCCGCCCCGGGTACGGCCAGGGCTCGACCAGGTCGTACGTGATGACGGCCTCGTCCTCGCCCCGGCGTGCGACCCGCCAGGCGCCGTCGCGGGCGGTGCCGTGAATGGCGTGCGGCGGCGCGTTGAGCGGCATGGAGTGCTCGACGGCCCCGTCCCGGAACCGCCCCTGCCGGATCCGCCCGCACCACGGCACCATCGGGAAGCACCCGTACCGCTCCCCCTGCCGCAGCAACTCGACGCCGCCCACCCGCAGCCCGGCGATCCGCCCGCCGTTCCCCGGCGCCACGACGACTTCCGCGTCACCCGCGGTCAACGTGATGTCTTCGTTACTCACGGGACGACCCTACTCGGGAGCGGTGCGACGGCCGACGTATGTTCGAGCCATGACATACGAGCCGCGGCCCCTGGTGGCCCCGTGACCGGCTGGTGGGACCGCCTGGAGGAGCGGACGCGCCGGGAGGTGGACGCCGCCGTGCTGGACGACCGCCCGCTGCCGGCGGTCCGGGCGGTGTGGGAGGTGCTGCGGCCGCTGGGCGCCGGACTGCACGACGCGGAACTGGTCGTCCGCGGGCGCTACGAGGCACTCGGTGACCGAGTGCCGCGCCGGCCGCCGGATCCGCTCGACGTCCCGTCGCTCGCTGCGCGCGCCGCCGCCCTCCCCGGGCGGGTGGCCGCGATCGAGGCGCTGTGGGACGGGGACACCGTGCACGGCTGGTTCGTGCTGCTGGTCGCCCTGCTGGACGACCCGGAAGGGGAGGGCCACCTCGCGACCGTGCACCGTCACGGGGACGTGTCCCCGGCCGTCGTCGCCGGCGAGGCCGGCCGGGCTCTCGCCGGGCACCTCGGGGTGCCGTTCCACTTCGCGTCCCCGGACGTCCCCGACGACGGGGCCCCGCCCCTGCGGACGGTACGCCGCCTGGCTGACGGGGCGTGACCGGGACCGACCGGACTCACGGACAGGGCACGGTCAGTGCCGCCTGCGCAGCACCCGTCCCGCCACCACCGCCGACGCCACCACCACCGCTGCCGCCGGGACGGCCCAGCGCAGGGCCGCCGAGGCCGGGGAGACCGTCTGGGGGACGGGGACGGGGGCGTAGCGGCCGCGCGGCGGGGCGTGGTCGACCTCCTCCGCGCTGCGGCCGATCATCGTGCGGCGGGCGTGGGCGGCCTCGGCCACGGGGCGGCCGTCGAGGCCGGCGGCGGGATCGTCGAGGTCGTCGTCGAGGCCGGCCGGGTAGTCGTCCTCGTCGGCCAGGGGGTCCAGGGACGGCGGGGGGACCTCCGTGTCGAACACCGACGGGGCGGGCTGCTCGCCGGACGCCGACGGCGCGGGGTCCTCGCCGGACGCCGACGGCGCGGGGTCCTCGTCGGCCGCCGGGGGGCGTTCCGCGA
Source organism: Streptomyces griseosporeus (assembly GCF_014656055.1). Classification (GTDB taxonomy): domain Bacteria; phylum Actinomycetota; class Actinomycetes; order Streptomycetales; family Streptomycetaceae; genus Streptomyces; species Streptomyces griseosporeus. Next base: position 495,291 of record NZ_BNBR01000005.1, on the reverse strand, counting down.
GCGGCGGGGGCTCGTCGTCCGCGTCGGGAGTTGTCTCGAAGTCGGTCGTGGCCGCCGTCTCGAACTGGCCCGCGGACAGGAGTTCCGGTGACTCCGGAGTCGCTTGCTCGGCCAGTCCTTCTCCGAAACGGTTCAGCAGGCGGGTCACCGCCGCGGTCACCTCCTCCGCCGGCAGCTCGGCGATCCGGCCGTCCGCCGTCGCCGTACCGGCGAAGGAGAGGCGGGTGCCGCCCTCGGCGGCGGTCAGGCGCAGGGTGAGCGACGGTTTCACCGAGCCGCTGCCGCGGGCCTCGGTCGCGTCGGCCTCCACGGCGTACGAGCCGTCGTCGCCCGCGGTGATCCGCAGCGTGCCCCGGTAGGTGATGGTGTGCCCGCCCACCCGGAGCCTGAGCCGGCCGGACAGCGGCTCGTCGTCCTGCTGGAGCCCGGGCACCGCCCGGGCCACCCGCGCGGGGTCGCCGAGCACCGCCCGCAGCCGCTCGCCGGGTACCGGAACGAACACCTCATGCTCCATGGCGCGGACTCTACCCAGCGCCGGCCGGAACGACCCTCCCCCGGACGAACCTCAGTAGCGCGGATGCACCAACGTCGACACCCGCGTCCCGCCGAGCCGCGTGCCCTCGGCCGCAGCCGCGTCCGCCGCCAGCCCGGCCGTCGTCAGCGTCCACGGCGGCGGCCCGCCCGGCGGCAGCCCGAGCACCGGCCGCCGGTCGGCCGAGGCGAGGACGAAACCCCAGTCGTGCGGCACCCGGAAGGTGCCCGCGGAGCGGTCCGGCCCGGCGGTGAAGCCGGTGTCACGGCCCGCGACCCGGTAGGGCACGGTGTACAGCCCGGCCGCCCGCATCGTCGTCTCCACCGTCCAGAACACCCGCGGCCGGGAGGTCAGCGGCCCGGCGTGCACGACGAGCCTCCCGCCGGGGGCGAGCACGCGCCGGGCCAGGCCGTAGAACTCCTGCGAGTACAGCTTCGTGCTCGCCGTGATGCCCGGGTCGGGCAGATCCGAGACGACCACGTCGTACGACCCCGCCGGCGCCCCCCGCAGCCAGCCGAACGCGTCGGCCGTGGCGACGTGGACGCGCGCATCGCCGTAGGCGTGGCCATTGAGGCGGGAGAGCGCGGGGTCGGTGCGGGCCAGCCGGACCAGCCCGGCGTCGATCTCCACGACGTCGACGCGGCGGACGTCCGCGTGCCGCAGCACCTCCCGCAGCGCGAGCCCGTCGCCCCCGCCGAGGATCAGCACGCGCGCGTGCCGCCCGTTCAGCGCGGGGTGGACCAGCGCCTCGTGGTAGCGGCGCTCGTCGCGTCCGCCGACCCTGAGCCGCCCGTCCAGGTACAGGTCGAGGGGCCGGCCGGCCGTGCCGCCGGTGAGGACCACCTCCTGCACGCCGGTCTGCAGCGCGACGCGGATGTCGTCGCCGTAGACGGCGTGCCGCGCGGCCTGTTCGAAGTCGTCGACGAGGACGGCGGCGGAGGCGAGGACGCCGAGCACCGTGACGTTGGCGGTGAGCAGCACCCAGCGGGCGCGGCGGCCGAGGTCGCGGCGGAAGAGCCCCAGGACGAGCGAACCGCCGGCGACGACGTTGACGGCGCCGGTCAGCAGGGAGCTGGTCAGCTGGCCCAGGAACGGCAGCAGCAGGAAGGGGAAGGCGAGGCCGCCGACGAGCGCGCCGACGTAGTCCGCGGCGAACAGGTCGGCGACCGCGCCGCCCGGGTCCTGCCGGCGGACCCGCTGGATCAGCTCCATCAGCAGCGGCACCTCGGCGCCGATCAGCAGCCCGATGGCGAGGGAGAACGCGACCAGCAGCACGCGCGGGCCGTTCGCCCAGATGCCGCCCCAGTCGCCGGTGAACGCGAAGACGGCGTACAGCGCGAGCGCGCTGCACCCGCCGACCAGGGCGAGCAGCACCTCCAGGGCGGCGAACCCGGTGGCCGCCTGCCGGCGCAGCCGTTTGGCGGCGAGCGAGCCGACGCCCATCGCGAACACCATGACCGACAGCACGACGGAGGCCTGGGTGACCGAGTCGCCGACCAAGTAGGAGGCGAGCGCGACCAGTTCCAGCTCGTACACCAGTCCGCAGGCGGCGCACACGAACACGCACGCCAGCACGAGGAACCGTCCCGTCGCCGGCCGGACGGGCAGCCGCGCGGGACCGCCCCAGGGCGGCGGGGTGCCGGGCGGGGCGGGCGCGTGCGGTTCGATCACGGAAGCGACGTTACGTCACGCCTACGGCACGCTTCGTCACCCACACGTGTGGAACCGGGCGTTGTCCGGTCCACGGAGGTTTGCGCTCCGATCGACGCGTACCGCCTCCGGCGCGCCGGTGTCACAGCGCCGCCGGCACCCGTACGCCCACCCGGGTCCGCGTCGCGACCAGTTGGCCGTCCTGCGGATACGCGTGCCACGTACGCCAGTGCACGAAGCCGTCGCGGCGGTGGGCCAGCATCGCCGTGAAGGCGTGCGGGCTGCCGGGGAAGACGCCGGCGAGGCCGTGCGGGTGGTCGGTGACCAGGGCGAGGAGTTCCTGGGCGCGGCCCGCGAAGGAGCCGGGCGAGAGCACCTCGACCCGCGCCGCGAACTCGTACTCCCAGTCGCCCACGCGCTTGGCCACGCCGAGCGGCAGCGGGGTTCTGCTGCCGGGGATGCAGGCCACCGTCTCGGAGCAGGTGCCCCGCTCCTCCTCCAGGAGCACCTGGTGGGAAGCGCCGAGCAGCCGCAACTGAAGCTGCGCTCCGGCTAGTTCGAGGTCGAGCGTGGCGAGCGCGGGGAGCGGTTCGCGTCCCAGGGCCCAGGCGAGGTCGGCCGCGCGCGTGTCGGTGTAGGAGGTGTTCAGGGTCGTGAGCATGGATCAGCTCCGCTAGCACGCAAAGGAGAGGGCGTTGGTTCGGCGCACCCCGGTCGACACCGGGAGATCGGCCCGGTCAGCCCAGTCGGGCAGGCGTCCGCGCAAGACGTCCGAGGGGCTGGGGTGGTGATTTAGAGGGAATCATGAACTGTGGCGCCGCCACAGCGTTTTTACCCAACTTCGTAGGGTTTCCATCCCCTAGAGGGCTCCACAGCTCAACTGTTCAACCTCGGCGCACGCCCCGACGTCACGAGCGCACGCCCGCGCATGCCGTAAGACGCACACAGGACACACAACCGCGGGGCCCGGCCCAGGCCCGGACCCCGCGGTCGTTCTCGGATGCGGTTCCCCCTTGCTGGAGCTCAGCTGCCCCGTGTCAGCTGCCTCCCCCGCATCCGCCCCCGCCGCCGCAGGACGACCCGCCTCCGCAGGACGAGCCGCTGCCGCAGGACGAGGAACCACCGCCGCAGGACGACGAGCCACCGCCGCAGGAGTGCCCCGAGTGGTGGTGCCCGTGTCCGCCGTGGTGGCCGCCCGAGGACGAGCCGCTGTCACCGACCCACCAGCCGGCACTGCCGGCGGCGTAGGAGTCGGTGCTGCTGCCGCCGCTGTACGACCGGCCGCCCGTGCGGCCGGATCCGCGCCGGGCGCCCGCGTACTTGCGGGCGTTCCGGCCGGCGCGTACCGCCGAGACGACGATCGCCACGACGACGACCGCGATCACTGCCAGGATGATGCCGATGACCATGGCGTCACCCTCCTTTCCGAAGACCCGGAAGATTCCCCCGAAGCAGCCCCCCGTGGGTGCCTCGCTCGGTGCGTGCCCGGGAGATGCCCAAGCCCCGCGCGACCCAAAGCAGAGTTGAGGAACTTCAGAGGGTTCTCGGACGACGACGACCCCTGACCTGCACAGAAGCGCAGTTCAGGGGCCGTGCGCACTTCACTGGGCCGTCTGGGGGCCGTGATCTTCCTGCGAGCGACGCTGAAACAGGCTGTCGATGGCACGCCGGGCCCGCTCGCGGCTGTCGGGCATCAGGTGGGCGTACACGCGCAAGGTCATACCCGGATCGGCATGCCCCATGTTTTCACTGACCGCCTTGATGTTCTCGCCCGCGTCCAGCAGCGCGGAGGCGTAGAAGTGCCGGAGGGTCTTCCGATCATAGTTCGTTGACGAAGCCGGCGTAATTGTCAGGGTTGAAGATTGCCTTCCGAGGATTGGTGCGGGCTAGATTCAAGCAGGCACTTTCTCCGGATGCAGGGTCGCCAGCAATACCGCATGCTGCGTGAACCCATTCATGGACTAAGGTCATGGACTTGCAGAAAAATCCAGGATAGACCGGTGCGTCCAAGAATGGCTTACACAGGAACACCTTTCCTGAATTCACCACGGTCCACGCGTGCACGTTAGGCGTGCAGTCGATCATTTGCAGGTTATACACCACCGGAGGGAAACCGTCCAGCCTGTTCGCGATGGTGTAGTAGTTTCCATCGACGAGGTCGCGGAGTGTAGGAGGGTACGGTGGGACCGCTTGTCCATTTGCACCAAACCATCTGTAGTACAGGCTATCGGGATTATTGCCTCGTAGCCTGTCTCCTGCTCTCCTAGCCAGAGACGCCGCCCGGTTGTGCGCGCTAATTGTGTCGTTTCGTTGGGTGGGTGTGCCGCCCTCGAGAAATGGTGTAGCGGCGCGCTCTGCGGACAGCGGTGGCTCTTCGAGCCTGATCGCCTGACCAATCGTCATGCGCGGAGGGTCGCCACGCGAGAGCGTGAATGACACGCTGGTCTCTGCGAGAGGCAGGGGCTCGAACTCGTCAAGAGCGTGTGTGGGGGCGGCGTCTTCGGCGATCGCGTATACATCGTGCACTGTTGCGTTAAGTGTTACGGTGTATTCTCCTGGCGCCTGCACGGGGTAGATGCGTGAGATATCAACCTCGACCGATTTGGAGGCTCCGGGAGCTAGGTTTATGTACTCCTTCGCCAGAGGGCTGCCTCGACGGAGCAGCTTCCCATCGTATGCGATGTCGTTTCCATCTCGCGTTACTGTGAGAAAGTTGAGCGGTTCATCTTCGAGTGGCAGATCCCAGGTCAGCAGACGGTAGGTCTCCTGCCCCGCGTTACGGATCTCGAACGTCACCGTGATCGGCTCGCCCTGTCGATAGTTTGAACGGGCACGGAGAGTGCATTCGAATGTTGAAGCATCCATCTTGGAGTCCCGGAAAGTGTGCGGTTCAACAGTTGACGGCGGAACTGCAGAGTCTTGATCCGCTGTTTCAAGCAGCTTCTAGTGTTTCTCTTGAAATGCTGTTACGCCACTTGGGGAATAAGGGGGCGGGTAGGACAGATTGCGGTGTGCACGCCAGTCTGCCCCTGAAGCCATAGTGATCCGCGTGACGCCGCGTCGACTTGGCGGCCGGTCCGGTGCGGCCTTGAGGACGCTCAGCATGGCCGGATGGGGCTCGGTGTACAGGACCGGCCGTACGTTTCCGTCATCAGAGTTCAGCAGCGCGCAGCGGGACAGCGTCACCGTAGGCTGCGGCGACTGGCAGCGCGTCGGCCCTTCGCGAAGTGACATCAGGAGAAACTGCCCTGCTATACAGCAGCGAAGTACAGCGACACCGCGACCGCACCCAGTCGTAACCGACCGCAGGCACCTGGACGACCAGACCGACAGACCTCAGCGCCCCCCATAGTTCGCATCCAGGGGCACACCGCGACACCCCCGCCCGGGCCGGCTCTGGGCCGTGCGGGGGTGCTCAACGACGACAGACCATGACGGCCGACGACGGCTCCATCCCTGGTCAGAGATGGCGCGTTGGGCGCTCCCCCAGGTGAGGATCACGGAAGGCTAGTTGAGGAACTCCAGAGCTTCGGCGCACGATGGCCCGCATGACCTCCATGCCGCGCCCCCTCCTCAACCGCCGGCTCGCCGAGTTCGGGACGACGATCTTCGCCGAGATGTCGGCCCTGGCCCTGAGCACCGGCTCGATCAACCTCGGTCAGGGATTCCCCGACACCGACGGGCCCGAGGAGGTCCGCGAGGCGGCCGTGCGGGCGTTGCGCGACGGGCGTGGCAACCAGTACCCGCCGGGTCCCGGCATCCCCGAGCTGCGTACCGCGATCGCCGCCCATCAGCAGCGCCGCTACGGCCTCGCCTACGACCCCGACACCGAGGTCCTGGTGACCGCGGGCGCGACGGAGGCCATCGCCGCCGCGCTGCTGGGGCTACTGGAGCCGGGCGACGAGGTGGTGGCGCTGGAGCCGTACTACGACTCCTACGCGGCGTGCATCGCGATGGCGGGCGGGCGGCGCGTGCCGGTCACGCTGCGGCCGCGCGACGGAGCGTTCCGGCTGGACCTGGACGAGCTGCGGGCCGCCGTCACCGACCGCACCCGGCTGCTGCTGATCAACACCCCGCACAATCCGACCGGCACGGTCCTCACCCGTGAGGAGCTGACCGCGATCGCCGCGCTGGCGGTGGAGCGGGACCTGCTGGTGGTGACCGACGAGGTGTACGAGCACCTGGTGTTCGACGACGTCGAGCACGTGCCGCTGGCGAGCCTGCCGGGGATGCGGGAGCGGACGGTGACGATCGGGTCGGCGGGCAAGACGTTCTCCTTCACCGGCTGGAAGGTCGGCTGGGTGACCGCCGCGCCGGGGCTGGTGGCGGCGGTGCGGTCGGCGAAGCAGTTCCTGACGTACGTGTCGTCCGGGCCCTTCCAGTACGCCGTCGCCGAGGCGCTCGCCCTGCCCGAGTCGTACTTCACCGCCTTCCGCGAGGACATGCGGGCCAAGCGGGACCTGCTGGCGGCGGGGCTGGCGGAGGCGGGCTTCGGGGTGTTCCGCACGGCCGGCACGTACTTCATCACCACCGACATCAGGCCGCTCGGCGAGAGCGACGGCATCGCCTTCTGCCGGGCGCTGCCCGAGCGCGCGGGCGTCGTCGCGATCCCGAACGCCGTGTTCTACGACCACCGGGAGGCCGGCGCGCCCTTCGTCCGCTTCGCGTTCTGCAAGCGCCTTGAGGTGCTGGAGGAGGCGACCCGACGGCTGGCGAAGCTGCGGGCGCGGTGACGGGCCCGGCGACCGGGGCCACCGGGGCGCCCGTCCTGCTGATCGGCGGGGGTGCCGGGTCCGGCAAGAGCGAGCTGGCGAGGGGGCTGGCGGCGGCCGACCCGGGTCTCGCCGTCGTCCACCTGGACGACTTCTACCACTCCGACCCGGACGCCGGGGTGACCGTGGAGAAGCTGGACGGCACGGGCCTGGTGCTGGACCGGGCGCACCCCGGGTCGCTGGACCTCGTGCGGGCGCTGGCGGCGGTCGACGGGGCGCGGGCGGCGCGGGCCGTCGTCGTGGAGGGCGTCTTCGCCCTGTGCTTCCCCGAGCTGCGGGAGCGGGCGGCCCTGTCCGTGTACGTCGACACCCCGGACGACGTGCGGCTGGCCCGCAAGATGCTGCGCAAGCTGCAGGCGGGGGAACCGGACGCCGTGCTCATGCTCCGCAACCACCTGCACTTCAGCCGGCCCCGGCACGCCACGCACATCGCGCCCACGCGCCGGCACGCGGACCTCGTCCTGGACGGCCTGGAGCCGGTGCCGGGCCTCGTCGCCGCGACCGCCGCCGCCTTCGCGGCGGCCGCGTACTAGAACGCCCGTCCAGACCCCACCCGCCTGGACGTCCTCTGGTCGCGGCCCGGCGGTGCGGGCTGCAAGGTGCTCGGTGTGAGTCACGCCAGCAGCACGCTCGTACCCACCCCTGCCCGCACCCGCCGGCCCGCCGGAGAAAGGACGGCACGCGTATCCGGGGCGTCCCCTCTCGCCGCGCTCGGGTTCGCGGTCGGTCTGTTCGTCCTCGCGCGGCTCGCGGGGGCCGCCGTCCTCGCCGGGGCCGCCTGGGCGGTCGGCAAGCAGCCGCTGGGGCTGCTGGGCCGGTCCTGGGACTCGCTGTGGTACCTCGGGATCGCCGCCCACGGCTACGGCCGCACCCTGCGCTTCCCGCCCGACCTGCTCTACAGCGACCTGGCGTTCTTCCCGCTGTACCCGGCCCTCGTGCGGGCCGTGTCCACGCTGACCCCGCTGGAGGGCGCCCCGGCCGGCCTGGCCGTGGCCTGGCTCGCGGCCGGCGTCGCCGCCTGCGGGATCTACCGGTGCGGTGAGCTGCTGTACGGCCGTGCCGTGGGCACCGCGCTGGTGCTGCTGTGGGGCCTGCTGCCGCACTCGGTCGTGCTGTCGATGGGCTACACCGAGCCGCTGCTGACCGCGCTGGCCGCGTGGTCGCTGTACGCCGTGCTGCGCGGCCACTGGGTGCGGGCGGGCGCTCTGGCGGCGCTGGCGGGCCTGTCCCGGCCCAACGGCTTCGCGGTGGCCGCGGCCGTGGTCGCCGCGGCGGCCTGGGAGGTGTGGCGGCGCCGCGGGCGAAACGTTTCCCACAGGCTGTGGACGGGCGCCGCGCTCGCCCCGCTCGGCTGGGCGTCGTACGTGCTGTGGGTCGGTCACCGCAAGGGCGACCTGCTCGGCGGCTACTTCGAGGTCCAGCGCCGCTGGGGCTCCACCTTCGACTTCGGCCGCGGCTCGCTGCACTTCGTACGGCACCTGCTGCTGCGCGGCGACCGCCTGGTCTTCCCGATGGTGCTGGTGATCGTCGCCGCGGCGGTCGTGCTGTACGCCCTGCTCCTGCTGGACCGCGCCCCGCTGCCGCTGCTCGTCCACAGCGGCGCCCTGCTGCTGATCGCGCTCGGCGGCTCCGGCTTCTTCGAGTCCAAGCCGCGCTTCCTGCTGCCCGCCTTCCCGCTGCTGCTGCCGCTGGCCCGGGCCCTGGTGCGAACGGCCAGAGCCCGGCCCTGGCACGCGACCGTGGTGGTCGGTGCCCTGGCCGGGCTCTCGTTCGGCTACGGCGCCTATCTCGTCGTCCTCGCGGACACGCCGCTGTGACGGCCGGCAGCCGGTGCCGGGCAGGGGGAGGGGGATCTACTCGTCGCCCTCCTCGGGCGTGTCGGCCTCGTTGACCTCCTGCTCCAGACCGAGCTGCTCCACGAGCCAGCGGTCGAACTCGATCGCGGCCCGTACCCAGCTCACCGTGGAGGAGACGAAGAACTCCAGATTGACGCCCGCGCCGATCAGCATCTGCGCCTCGCCGATGAGGCGGACGGTGCCGTCGTCGTGGGTGTGCGTGTAGACCTTGGGCCACAGGGTGCGGCGGTTCCAGTCGTCGACGGACTCCAGCAGCTGCGGCTTCTCGTCGATCTTGTGGGGGCGGTCGTAGAACGTCCGCACCGAGAAGACCTGCTGGTCACCCTCGCCACGGAACATGAAGTACGTACGGAACTGCTCCCACGGGGCCGCGAGGTCGCCTTCCTCGTCGACGACGTACTTGAGCTCCATCTGGTCGAGGAGCTGCTTCACGAGATCCTGATCCGGGACGACGGGGCCCGCCGGTCCTTGGGGCTGCGGCTGGGGCTGGCCCCCGAAGTTCGGAATCGAGGACGGGTCGATGGTCACCGTGTTTTTCCCTTCGTACGGATCCCGCCATCCTCCCTCACCGGGGGAGGGGGGAGGCAAGCCCCGACGTGCCCTGTCAGCCGTCGGCTGACATGATCTGGCCGGTCGCCGGCGGGCACGGGCCGGCCAGGGACACGGGGGCGGTGCGGTATGGCGGTACGCCGGGACGGGCGGGGACGGACCAGGTGGGGGCTGGTGGCGGCGCTGCTGGCCGTACCCGCGCTGCTGGTGCTCGTGCCGTTCGCGTGGTTCGTGTGGGCCTTCGCGACCTCCGACTTCCCGCTGGGCGGCGGCAAGGAGGACGTGTCGTGCGAGGAGGCGCTGCACTTCGGCGGGGCGCAGCTGCCGGCGGGGGCGTACGACACCGACTGCGAGACGCAGTCCTGGATGGACACGTACTACGGCGGCACGTTCCGCATGCCGCGGGCCGGGGTGCGGGACTGGCTGGCGACGCTGTCCCCGCAGGGCCCGCAGCCGGGTGCCACCGGCTGCGACCACGGCGCGGATCTGTATCTGAATCTGGACGCGGCCGACAGCGTGCTCCCGCCGGGCGCCGCGGCGGCCGCGGTGACGGTGAACGTGACGTACGAGAACGCGACCACCGCGCGGGTGCGGTGGTCGGCGTTCACGTTGTGAGGGGTCAGAGGGTCTTGCCGGTGGTGGCCGGTCCGACGATCAGGCCGTCGCCGAAGGCGTCGACGCGGACCGTGTCGCCGTCCTTGACCTCGCCGGCCAGGATCTCCTTGGCCAGCCGGTCGCCGATGGCGCTCTGCACGAGCCGGCGCAGCGGGCGGGCGCCGTACGCCGGGTCCATGCCCTCGGTCGCCAGCCAGGCCAGCGCCTCGTCGGTGACCTCCAGCGTCAGCCGCCGCTCGGCGAGCCGCCGCGCGAGCCGGTCGATCTGCAGCTTGGCGATCCGGCTCAGCTCCTCCTTGGTGAGCGCGGAGAAGACGACCAGGTCGTCGAGCCGGTTGAGGAACTCCGGCTTGAAGGACGCCCGGACGACCTCCAGCACCTGCTCCTTCTTCTCCGCCTCCGTGGAGAGCGGGTCGACCAGGAACTGGCTGCCCAGGTTGGAGGTGAGGACGAGGATGGTGTTGCGGAAGTCGACCGTGCGGCCCTGACCGTCCGTCAGCCGCCCGTCGTCGAGGACCTGGAGCAGGATGTCGAAGACCTCCGGGTGGGCCTTCTCCACCTCGTCGAGCAGCACGACGGAGTACGGCCGCCGGCGCACCGCCTCGGTGAGCTGGCCGCCCTCCTCGTAGCCGACGTACCCGGGGGGCGCGCCGACGAGGCGGGAGACGCTGTGCTTCTCGCTGTACTCGCTCATGTCGATGCGGACCATGGCCCGCTCGTCGTCGAAGAGGAAGTCGGCGAGCGCCTTGGCGAGTTCGGTCTTGCCGACGCCGGTCGGGCCGAGGAAGAGGAACGACCCGGTGGGCCGGTCGGGGTCGGAGATCCCGGCCCGCGAGCGCCGTACGGCGTCGGACACGGCCCGCACGGCCTCGCCCTGCCCGATGAGCCGCTTGCCGATCTCGTCCTCCATCCGCAGCAGCTTCTGCGTCTCGCCCTCCAGCAGGCGGCCGGCGGGGATGCCGGTCCAGGAGGCGACGACGTCGGCGATGTCGTCGGAGCCGACCTCCTCCTTGACCATGGTGTCCTTGGAGACCTCTTCCTCGGCCTCCGAGGCGGCCTCCAGCTCCTTCTCCAGGGCCGGGATCTCGCCGTAGAGGAGCTTGGAGGCGGTGTCGAAGTCGCCGTCGCGCTGGGCGCGTTCGGCCTGCCCGCGCAGCTCGTCCAGCTTCTCCTTCAGCTCGCCGACCCGGTTGAGGGACTGCTTCTCCTTCTCCCAGCGGGCACCCAGGCCGCGCAGCTCCTCCTCCTTGTCGGCGAGGTCGCGGCGCAACCGCTCCAGGCGCTCGCGGGAGGCGGCGTCGGTCTCCTTGACGAGCGCCAGCTCCTCCATCTTCAGCCGGTCCACGGCACGCTGCAGCTCGTCGATCTCGACGGGCGAGGAGTCGATCTCCATGCGCAGCCGGGAGGCGGCCTCGTCGACCAGGTCGATGGCCTTGTCGGGCAGGAAACGGGAGGTGATGTACCGGTCGGACAGGGTCGCGGCGGCGACCAGCGCGCTGTCCGCGATCTGCACCTTGTGGTGGGCCTCGTACCGCCCCTTGAGCCCGCGCAGGATGGCGATGGTGTCCTCGACGGTCGGCTCGGCGACCAGCACCTGCTGGAACCGCCGCTCCAGGGCGGGGTCCTTCTCGATGCGCTCCCGGTACTCGTCGAGGGTCGTCGCGCCGACCATGCGCAGCTCGCCACGGGCGAGCATGGGCTTGAGCATGTTGCCGGCGTCCATGGCGGAGTCCCCGCCCGCGCCGGCGCCGACGACGGTGTGCAGCTCGTCGATGAAGGTGATGATCTGCCCGTCGGAGGCCTTGATCTCGGCGAGGACGGTCTTCAGCCGCTCCTCGAACTCGCCGCGGTACTTGGCGCCCGCGACCATCGCGCCCAGGTCGAGCGCGACGAGCCGCTTGTTCCTGAGCGACTCGGGCACGTCGCCCTTGACGATCCGCTGGGCGAGCCCCTCGACGACGGCGGTCTTGCCGACGCCGGGCTCGCCGATGAGGACGGGGTTGTTCTTGGTGCGGCGGCTGAGCACCTGCACCACGCGCCGGATCTCCTGGTCCCGCCCGATGACGGGGTCGAGCTTGCCCTCGCGGGCGGCGGCGGTGAAGTCGGTGCCGAACTTCTCCAGCGCCTTGTACGACCCCTCCGGGTCGGCGTTGGTCACCCGGCGCCCGCCGCGCGCCTTCTGGAAGGCGTCGAGCAGCTTCTGCGCGGCGGCGCCCTGCTGGGTGAGCACGTCGGCGGCGGCCCCGCCCTTGGCGGCGATGCCGATGAGCAGGTGCTCGGTGGAGAGGTACTCGTCGCCGAGGTCCTTGGCCCGGGCCTGGGCGTCGGCGATGACGGCGAGCAGCTCGCGGTTGGGCTGCGGGGGCGCGACGGTGGACCCGGTCACGCTCGGCAGCGAGGCGAGCACCTTCTCGGCCCCGGCGCGGACGGCGGCCTGGTCGGCGTCGACGGCGGCGAGCAGATCGACGATGTTCTCGTTGTCCTGCCCCTGGAGCAGGGCGAGCAGCAGATGGGCAGGGGTGAGGTCGGGATGTCCCTCGGTCACGGCCCGGTTGCTGGCCGCGTTGATCGCGTCCCGGCTCCGGTTGGTCAGCTCGGCGTCCACGTTCGCGTTCTCCTCCTTGAGCGGTCGGCCTTCGTCTCTCCCACGTCTGACTCAGCCAACGTACACAAAGTTGAGTCTATTCCACTCAAGGCAGCGACGGGAGCCCTTGCGCACAGAGGGCGGCGGAAGTGGGCTAGGTTGCGGGCATGGCCGCATACCCCCAGGATCCGGGCGCGCCGGACGCGCCGTTCCTCGCCTTCTGGCGGGAGAGACACCTGTGCACGCTGACGACGCTGCGTCCCGACGGCTCCCCGCACGTCGTGCCGGTGGGCGTCACGTACGACCCCGGGGCGCGGCTGGCCCGGGTGATCACCAACAAGTCCAGCGCGAAGGTGGCGCATGTGCTGGCCGCGGGCCCCGAGGGCGCCCGGGTCGCCGTCTGCCAGGTGGACGGCCGCCGCTGGGCCACGCTGGAGGGCCGCGCACGGGTCCGCACGGACCCGGAGCGGGTCGCGGAGGCGGAGCGGCGCTATGCGGAGCGCTACGAGCGGGTGCCGTCGCCGAACCCGGCGCGGGTGGTCATCGAGATCGAGCTGGAGCGGGCGATGGGGCGCGGCTGAGGAACCGCGGTCCCGGGCGTGGGGCAAGGGCCGTTTCCGGCCACGCCGGACGGGATGCCGTAAGCGGGGATACCCGCACACACCGCCGAAAACTGCAGCGGCGTCACCGTGTTCAGGTCACGGTGACCCCGCTGCGGGGGGGAAGCGCCTGAGCGATCTTTTACGACGGGGGAATCGCGTCAGGCACTGCGGGGGGTGGCTGAAATGGTCCGGGGGGCGGCCGGCGTGGCCTCCACCAGCTGCTGGTCCCTCTGGTCGAGGTTCACGAAGATCATGCCGTACCGGATGGCACACCGGACGGGCTGTGGCGCCCCCCGAGGCCGCCGCAGACACCGGTACGCCCGTACGTCGCCGTCGTCGTCCCGCGTGACGACGACCGGCTCACCGAACACGGTCACCATCAGCGAGTCACCGCTGTGGGGGATGGCGGTGACCAGGTCGATGAAGTGCCAGCCGGAGCGGTAGGCGGTGGCCATTTCCCTGCGGAAGCTACGGTCGTCGGGTGGAGTCGTCATCAGTCAGCCCCAGGTGGTGTCTTCTGCACCTTGGAGAGAACCCGACCCGTTGCTGCTGCCAGTCGCAGCGGCCACGGGAACAGCCACTCCCCAGGTGGTGTCTGCCCGAGCGTCACCCTTCTCACCGAAGAGGCCACTCAGCGCACCGAAGGCCACAACGGCGGAGAAGGTGGCAGCAAGCATCGAGCGAAGCATTCTCTTGCGCATAGTCGGCTTCGTCCTCACTTGATGGTCCCCTCTTCCCCCGTCGAACAAGACGATGGCTCATTCGGGCACGTCATGGCCACACAAACGATGCATCATGTTCCTGCATGTTCAGGACCCTGGGGGGTGGAGATTTGCCAACGAATCAGACTAAAGCGTCACATCCCCATGCAATGACCGAGTGGTGTGAGGAGGGAAGCCGTCTTTACGCGAACGCCCTGCGCACAGGTCGTATCGCCCGTGCCGACGCGGACGGTGCGCCGTGCCTGATGGAGTTCGCCCTGCTCCACCCCGATCCGGATGACCCGAACTGGCTGCGCCCCACCCCGCCTTCGGTCGCGCTGGCCCAGCGGCTCAATCCGATCGAGCGCGAAATCATGGAGCGCAGGCGGCTGTCCATAGAACTGGCCGAAACGTTCGAGCCGTTCCTGACCCTCAGCGCCCAGGCCTCGACACCGACCCATTCCATCTCGGTGCTGGAAGGCCTCGACCGGATCAACGCCGCGCTGGACGTGGCCACGGCCGAGTGCCAGTCGGAAGTGCTCACCGTCCAACCGAGCAGCCGGCGCCTCGAACATACCCTTCTGCAGGGTCTGGAACGAGACAGGCCACTGATCGAACGCGGGGTGCGCATCAGGACCCTGTACCAGCACACGGCCCGGTACAGTCCGGAGACCCTCGGCTACGTGTCCCAGTTCTCCGAGGGCAAGGTGGAATACCGCACCATCGACGAGTTGGTGGAGCGGCTCATCATCTGCGACGAGACGGTTGCCTTCATTCCCGTTCGCGAAGACCGGCAGGTCGCTCTGGAACTGCGCCACCCCGGCCTGGTGCGCTACCTGATCAAGGTCTTCGAGTTCATGTGGAGCCGCGCCGTCCCGCTCTCCGCCGGCGCCCCCTACGAAACCGCCCCCGACGGCATCACCGACATCCAGCACTCCATAGCCAAGCTCCTGGTGGAGGGCCACGTCGACGAGGCCATCGCCCGCCGCCTCGGCATGAACGTCCGCACGTGCCGCGCCCACATAGCCAAGCTCGCCCAGGTCCTCGGCAGCGGCAGCCGCGCCCAACTCGGCTATCTCATCGCCCAGTCCGGAATCCTGAACCAGGACCATCCCCACTGAACGCCGACCGGAGAGAGCGGAACGTGTCATCCGGTGCGCACACCCATGACCCGCCGCCACGCTCGGCAGCGACAGCAGAGCCCAACTCGGCCATCTGGTCGCCGAGTCGGGAATTCTCAAGCAGGACGGAGGAGACGGCCCGTGAGCACGGCCCAGCGGCACCCGGAGCACAGCGCCGAGAACCTGTGCGCCACCGGCACCCGCCTGTACGAGCAGGCCCTGCGGGACGGCCGTATCCCCGCCGCCGGCGCCCAGGAGGCGCCCTGTCTGCTCGACTTCGGGCTGCTGCAGCCGTCCGTGGAGGACATCGGCCTGCTGGAGCCCGTACCGCCCGTCGTCGCCCTGCACCGCCTGCTGCGGAACTCCGCGGCGCGGATCGCCGAGGAGCGCATGCGCGAGACCCGGCTCGCCGAGACGTTCGAGCGGCTGATGCGGGTGGACGGGCAGCGCACCGCGCCCGCCGAGACGCCCGCGCTCCAGCTGCTCAGCGGCACCACGCGGATCAACGAGGCCATCACCGAGGCCGTGGAGGACGCGCGGCAGGAGCTGCTGTGCGTGCAGCCCAACACGCACTACAGCGGCGAGCGGGGCGAGAAGGCGCATCTCGTCGCCATGGAACGCGACCAGGCGCTGCTCGACCGCGGCGGCCGCATCCGCACGCTGTACCAGCACACCCAGCGCCATGTGCCCCTCGTCCTCGCCCGCTACGAGCAGCTGCGCGGCGACGCCGAGGCCCGCACGCTCGACGAGGTCACCGACCGGCTCATCGTCGTCGACCGCACGGTCGCCTTCATCCCCGCCGGCCGGGACGGCCTCCTCGCCCTGGAGGTCCGCCACCCCGCTCTGGTCTCCTACTTCGTCACGACCTTCGACCGCCTGTGGCGCCTGGCCACCCCCATGTACCCCGAGGCCGCACAGCCGCCCTCCCTCAACGGCATCACGCCCCGCCAGCAGGCCATCGCCCGCCTCCTCGTCGAAGGCCACACCGACGCCGTCATCGCCGACCGCCTCGGCATGAACATCCGCACCGCCCGCGTCCACATAGCCAAACTCGCCGCCACCCTCGGCAGCGACAGCAGAGCCCAACTCGGCTACCTCATCGCCGAGTCCGGCATCCTCGAACAGGACGGAGGAGACGGCCCGTGAGCACGGCCCGGCGGCACCAGGAGCACGGTGCCGAGAACCTGTGCGCCGAAGGGACCGCGCTGTACGAACAGGCGCTGCGGGACGGCCGTATCCCCGCCGGCAGGGCCCAGGAAGCGCCCTGCCTCCTCGACTTCGGCCTGCTGCACCCGTGCGTCGACGACCCGGACCGGCTCGAACCGGTCTCCCCCGTCGTCGCCCTGCACCGCCTCCTGCGCGCCTCCGAGGCGCGTATCGCGCACGAGCGGCGGCGGGAGGCGCAACTGGCCGAGACGTTCGAGCGGCTGATGCGTGCCGACGGGCAGCCCGTCCCGGCGGCCGACACGCCCGCCCTCCGCCTCCTCAGCGACAAGACGCGCATCAGCCACACCATCACCGAGGTCATGGCCGAGGCCGGCGAGGAGCTGCTCACCATTCAGCCCCACACCGCGCACGTCGGTGCCGCCCGCGTCCACCACGAAGAGGCGATGGAGCGCGATCAGGCGCTGCTCGACCGCGGCGGCCGCATCCGCGCCCTGTACCAGCACACCCTGCGGCACGCCCCCACGGTCATCGGACGCTACGACCGTCTGCGGGGCGATGTGCAGGCGCGCACCCTCGACGAGGTCACCGAGCGGCTCATCATCGTCGACCGCACGGTCGCCTTCGTCCCCGCCAACGCCGACCGCACCCTCGCCCTGGAGGTCCGCCACCCGGCCCTGCTCTCCTACTTCGTCACGACCTTCGACCGTCTGTGGCGCCTGGCCACCCCGATGTACCCCGAGGCCGCCCAACCCCCGTCCCTCAACGGCATCACGCCCCGCCAGCAGGCCATCGCCCGCCTCCTCGTCGAAGGCCACACCGACGCCGTCATCGCCGACCGCCTCGGCATGAACATCCGCACCGCCCGCGTCCACATCGCCAAACTCGCCGCCACCCTCGGCAGCGACAGCAGAGCCCAACTCGGCTACCTCATCGCGCGGTCGGGGATCCTTGATCCGGAATCCTGATCCGGGACGGCGTCGGAACGTCCAGGCCCGCCTGCGCGATCCGCACCCCGAGCTGGGTACGGCTGGCCGCGCCCAGCGTCTCCGACAGGCGGGCGATATGGGCGCGGCAGGTGCGCACGCTGATGCCGAGGCGCTCGGCGATCACCGCGTCCTGGTGGCCCTCGGCGAGGAGCGCGGCGATCGACTGCTCGCGGTGGGAGATGCCCTCGATGCCGCTGTCCGGGATGGGCGCGGACAGCGGGATCGCCTGGCGCCACAGGCGTTCGAAGACGGTCACCAGGTAGGAGATCAGCGCCGGGTGCCGTAGCTCCAGCGCCATCGTGCGGTCGGTGTTGGCGGGGATGAAGGCCACGGTGCGGTCGAAGAGGATCAGCCGGTCGATCACCTCGTCCAGCGTGCGGGCCTCCACCGCGTCGCCCATCAGCTCCAGGTAGGTGAGCAGGCCCTGGCCGTGCCGGGCCACGTGGTTGTACAGGTCCCGCATCCTGACGCCCCGGCCGCGCAGCGCCAGCGCCCGGTGCAGGCCCTCGGTCAGCTCGTCCTCGCGGCGGATGCCGCCCGGCTGGACGGTGAGGACCTCCGTCGTGCAGGCCTGCGTCGCCTCGTCCATGGCCGCCTGGATCCGGGACAGGCCGTCCAGGACGCGGATCGCCGCGCCCTCCGCCGGGGCCACCGACAGCTGCCGGCCCAGCCCCGCGTACCACTCGACGGCGGCCACCGCCGTGCCCACCCGCCGCTGGCTCGCGCTCACCTCGTCGTAGACGCCGCGCAGCAGCCGTGTCATGACCTCCTGGGGTGCGGTGGGCACCAGGAAGTCCATGTCGTCGGGGTCGGGGTGCAGCAGCGCCAGCTCCAGCAGGCACGGCACCGGCTCGGCGTCCCGGCGCGGCACGCGGCCCCGCCGTACGGCCCGGGAATACACGCGATCCCCGGCCTCGCACAGTCGGTCAGCACCGTGTGGATGCTCGTCCGTCCCGTGCCCGGCCATCGCCCATCCCACCCCCGCGTCCGCTGGTTCCGCAGCGCAACTATGCGCGGACGGAGCGGGGTCCGCAACACGCCTCCCCGGGCTGTGACCGTGGGAAACCACCGGTTCGCCCGGGTATGTCCCGGCCTCCGGGCGTCCCGTTGCAACAAGCTGATGGTGGCGCGGGGCGCACGGCTGGTGCATCGTGTTGACCGCTTCCCCCCGGGTGCCGACGCCCGCCCCCCTTGGGTACCGGACACCCGGCACGCCCCGGCCGGGCAACCCCCCGCCCGGCCGGGGTCCGACGGCCTGGCGCGGACGCCGGTGTCAACCCCGCTGCGGCTGCTTCTACTTCAGCTTCAGCGCCGCGCACTCCGCCTTGTACTCGTCGGTGCAGATCTCCGACACCTTGTAGATGCCGTCCGCGAGCACGGTGTCCTTGATGTTGGTCTTCGTCAGCGCGACCACGGTCACCAACTGGGCCGGGATGTCCTTCGCCGTCGGGCTGTCGACCTTGTCGGAGGCGAGGGCGTCGAACTGGATGTCGTGGCCCTGGACCTTGGCGACGGCCATCTCGGCGGCGGCCTCGGCCTCGGCGGGGTAGGACTTGTACACGCTCATGTACTGCTCGCCGGAGATGATCCGCTGCACGGCGGCCAGCTCGGCGTCCTGCCCGGTGATGGGCGGCAGTTCGGTGACCCCGGCCGCCTCCAGCGCCTTGATGATGCCGCCGGCCATGGCGTCGTTGGCGGAGTAGACGCCCTTGATCTTCGAGGCGCCGATCTCGGCGATCGCCTCGGCCATGTTGGCCTGCGCGTTCTTCGGGTCCCAGTCCTTGGTGTCGTAGGACTTGGCGATGGTGACCTTGCCGCTCAGCTCGGACTCCGCGCCCTGCTTGAACTGCTTGGCGTTGGGGTCGGTGGGCGAGCCGTTCATCATCACGATCTTGGAGGAGAGGCCGGTGCCGGGGCCCATCCCGTCGAGCAGGGTGCGCGCCTGCACCTCGCCGACCAGTTCGTTGTCGAAGGAGACGTAGCCGTCGATGGGGCCCTCGGCGAGGCGGTCGTAGGCGATGACCGGGATGCCCGCGTCCTTGGCCTTCTTCACCATGTCGGCGATGGCGTGCGAGTCGACCGCGTCGAGCAGGATGACGTCGACCTTGTCGTCGATCATCTTCTGCAGCTGGCTCGCCTGCTTGTCGGCGTCCTGCTCGGCGTTGGCGTACTCCACCTTGCCCTTGTTGTTGGTGAGCTCGGCGACCTTGGCCTTGATGATGGGGTGGTCGAACTTGTCGTACCGGGTGTTGACCTTCTCCGGCAGCAGCAGTCCGACCGTGAGGTCGTCGCCCTTGGTCGGGCTCGCATCGGCACCGTCGCTCGTCGCGTTCAGCACGCCGCAGCCGGCGAGCGCGAGGGTCATGGCGGATGCGGCCAGGGAAAGGACGGTACGGCGCATTCGGGGGCTCACTTCAGGTACGTGACGGGCGGGGCGCGTGATGCGCCCACGTGACTGAAAAGCCAACGCTTCGGGCCCGTCCGCCGTCAAGCCCCACCACTTAACGAGATAACAACATCACGCTCCGCTTCGCTCGGATGCGTTCGTGAAGAGAACGCGAAACCGCCTCCAAACGCCCGTTACGGACCCTTCACCCAACGGAAGTTCAGGCGGAGGCAAAGATCCGTACAACCAATTGCATACGTCACGAGTCGTGATCACGACGGCTGCCACGGGGCCGTCCCGATTCGACCAGAGGACCGAATGATCCCAGCCAGACGCACGGCCACCGCTGCGACGGTCGTGCTCGCCACGGCAGGCGGCCTGCTGACGACCGCCGCCACCCCCGCGTCGGCCGCGGGGTGCACCTCCCCGACCTACACCCGTCAGTTCTTCGCGAACACCACGCTCTCCGGCACCCCCAAGCGCACCGACTGCGACGCGGGTGTCGACGAGTACTGGTCCGGCTCCCCCGCCACCGGCGTCCCCGCCGACAACTTCAGCGTCCGCTGGACCGTGACCCGCGACTTCGGCTCCGGCGGACCCTTCTCCCTCACCGTCCGCGGCCAGGACGGCATGCGCGTCTACCTCGACGGCTACCGCAAGATCGACCTGTGGAAGGGCACGAACACGACCGTCTCCAAGACGGCCAACCTCAACCTCCCCGCCGGCAAGCACACCCTCCGCGTCGACTACGCCAACTGGACCGGCGTCGCCGCCGTCAAGTTCGCCTACACGCCCATCACCTCGGCGACCTACGACAAGGTCAAGCCGCTCGCGCCGACCGGGCTCGCGGTCAGCTACGACAAGGCCGCGAACAAGGCGCAGGCCACCTGGGCGCGGAACAAGGAGATGGACCTCGCCGGCTACCGGGTCTACCGGCGCCAGGCCGGCACCAGCACCTGGGTGCGGATGACGACGACCACCGGCACGTCGTACACCGACACCACCTTGCCGCGGACCGGCTCCGCCTACTACTACGAGATCCGCGCGCTCGACAAGGCCGGCAACGAGTCCTACGGCACCGCCGACGTGCCCGTCACCACCGTCGACCGCACCGCGCCGGCCGTCCCTTCGGGAGTCGCGGTCCGTGACGGCCAGCCGGGGGTCGCCGTGACGTGGAACGCCGTATCCGGCGCCGCGCACTACCTCCTCTACCGCCGCTGGGAAAACGACGGCATGAGTGATCCCGTCGAACAGGTGGGAAAGGTGGCGGCCACCTCCTGGATCGACTCCACCGCCAAGGAGAACCTGTACTACAGCTACTGGGTCGCCGCCGTGGATGCTGCGGGCAACAGGTCGGCGCTGTCACCCTCCGCCTACGTCGAGCGAGGAGACTTCGCCCCGTCCGCCCCGACCGCGCTCACCGCCGCACCGCGCACGGGCGAGGGCATTGTCCTGTCCTGGTCCGCGCCCAGCGTGCCCGTGGCTCAGGACCTCACGAGCTACCGCATCTACTGCGACGGTCGTTTCCTGCACGAGGTCCCCGCCCGGCAGACCTCCTACCTGGACACCGGCGTGCACGGCGGCACCTCGTATCGCTACACGGTGACCGCTGTGGACGTGATGAACCAGGAATCCGCCCCGTCTGCTCCCGCCACCGCGACCGCCCCGGCGACCGGGCTCGCGCCCGAGCCCGTGGCCGGGCTGCGCGGCCGGATGAACGGCACGGACATCGAGCTGATCTGGCAGCGCAACGCCGAGGAGGACGTCGACCACTACGACGTCTACAGAGGCGTGCTGGTCGACGGCACTTGGCAGTACGACAAATGGGGCTGGGTCCGACAGACCTGGGTGGACGAGCCGACGCTGTCGTTCGTCCGCGACCTGTACGAGCCGCAGGGTGAGACCGCCCGCTGGGCCGTCATCGCCGTCGACGGAGCCGGCAACTCCCGCTTCACGAGCGGCGAGGAGTTTTCCTACGTCACCGTCACAGAAGTGGAGAATCCGGCATGACCCGCCGTCCCGGCCGTACGCCCATAGCCACAGCGACGACCGTGGTCCTCGCCACGGCAGGCGGCCTGCTGACGACCGCCGCCACCCCCGCGTCGGCCGCGGGGTGCACCTCCCCGACCTACACCCGTCAGTTCTTCGCGAACACCACCTTCTCCGGCACCCCGAAGCGCACCGACTGCGACGCGGGTGTCGACGAGTACTGGTCCGGCTCCCCCGCCACCGGCGTCCCCGCCGACAACTTCAGCGTCCGCTGGACCGTGACCCGCGACTTCGGCTCCGGCGGACCCTTCTCCCTCACCGTCCGCGGCCAGGACGGCATGCGCGTCTACCTCGACGGCTACCGCAAGATCGACCTGTGGAAGGGCACGAGCACCACCGTCTCCAAGACGGTCAACCTCAACCTCCCCGCCGGGAAGCACACCCTCCGCGTCGACTACGTGAACTGGTCCGGCGTCGCGGCCGTCAAGTTCGGCTACGCCCCCATCACCTCGGCGACCTATGACAAGGTCAAGCCGCTGGCCCCCACCGGTGCCGCCGTCGCCTACGACACGGCCACCAGCAAGGCCAAGCTGACCTGGGCGCGGAACAAGGAGATGGACCTCGCCGGGTACCGGGTGTACGTGCGGGTGCAGGGGACGAGCACCTGGCGCCTGGTCAGTCCGCTGCTGACCACCACCACGTTCACGCACTACCTGGCGCCGACCGGCACCGGGTACGCCTACGAGGTCCGCGCGGTCGACAAGGCGGGCAACGAGTCGGCGGGCAGCGCCGACCAGTACGTCACGACCGCCGACCGGACGGCACCGGCCGCCCCGGCCGGCGTCAGCGCGCTGCGCGCGCCCGGCGCCGTGCAGGTGCGCTGGCAGGCCGTGGCGGGAGCGGCGTCCTACCGCGTCGAGCGGGCCGCGGCGGCGGCCGGGCCGTTCAGCGTGCTGGCGTCCGGTCTCACCGGTCCGTCGTACGACGACCGGTCCTCGGACGCGGGCAGGCAGCGCTGGTACTACCGCGTCCTCGCCCGTGACGCGGCGGGCAACACGTCCGCGCCGTCCGCGGTCGCCGACGCCGGTGAGCCCGACCTGACCGGTCCCGTCGCGGTGACCGGCCTCACGGCCCTCGGGACGACCGCGGGCAACGCTCTCTCCTGGCAGGCCTCGTCGTCCACGGACGTCCACCACTACGAGGTGTGGGGCGCGCCGACCGGACAGCAGGACCCGGACGGGCCGCAGCCCGTCTTCGGCACGTCGTACACGGATCCGGTCGCGGACGCGGGCGTGCCGTACACGTACACCGTGGTGGCCGTCGACGGGTTCGGCAACGCCTCCCCGGCCGCCCCCACCGTCGCGGTGACCCGGCCCGTGCCCTCCGCCGTGCCCGCCCCGGCCGGCCTCCAGGGCACCCCCGCCGACGCGTACACGACGCTCGCCTGGACCGTGCCCGACGGCACCGGCGTCACCGGCTTCCGCGTCTACCGCCGTACCGACCCCAACGGCGCCTGGACGCCGGCCGGCAGCGCCGACGCGTCCGCGACGTCGTACCAGGACACCTCCGCCCCCAAGGGCACGGCGTACTACTACGTGGTCGCCGTGGACGGTACGGGCGCCGAGTCCGTGCCCTCCGGCCCGCTCACGGTGGACCGGCTCACGCCCGCCACCGCGACCGGTCCCGCCGCGCCGCGCGCCAAGCTGGTGTCCTCGGGCGGCACCCGCTACCCCGTCCAGGTCGGGCTCGCGCCCGCCGTGGAGGACGCGGGACGCCTGCTCAAGGGCTACTCCTGGACCATCGACGGCGCGTGCGGCAGCAGCGGAACGCGGCTGACGACGACCGACGTCATCGAGTGGACCCCGCAGTACACCGGTCCGTGCATGGTCACCGTGCACGCCGTGGACGCGTACGGGCGCGTGGGCGAACAGGGCACGTCCCTGGACTTCATGGTCCAGCGCTGACCCGCCCGCCCCGGCCTCACTGGAACATCCCGACGCATCTCATCGAAGGACTTCATGAACCGAGCCAGACGCACGGCCACCGCCGCATCGGTCGTGCTCGCCACCGCCGGCGGCCTGATCACCACGGTCGCCGTCACCCCCGCCTCCGCGGCGACCTGCGCCTCCCCCACGTACAGCCGGCAGTTCTTCGCGAACACCACGCTCTCCGGCACACCGAAGCGCTCGGACTGCGACGCGGGTGTCGACGAGTACTGGTCCGGCTCCCCCGCCACCGGCGTCCCCGCCGACAACTTCAGCGTCCGCTGGACGGTGACCCGCGACTTCGGCTCCGGCGGACCCTTCTCGTTGACCGTCCGCGGCCAGGACGGCATGCGCGTCTACCTCGACGGCTACCGCAAGATCGACCTGTGGAAGGGCACGAACACGACCGTCTCCAAGACGGTCAACCTCAACCTCCCCGCCGGGAAGCACACCCTCCGCGTCGACTACGCCAACTGGACCGGCGTCGCCGCCGTCAAGTTCACCTACACGCCCATCACCTCGGCGACCTACGACAAGGTCAAGCCGCTCGCGCCGACCGGGCTCGCGGTCAGCTACGACAAGGTCGCGAACAAGGCGCAGGCCACCTGGGCGAAGAACAAGGAGATGGACCTCGCCGGCTACCGGGTCTACCGGCGCCAGGCCGGCACCAGCACCTGGGTGCGGATGACGACGACCACCGGCACGTCGTACACCGACACCACCCTGCCCCAGACCGGCTCCGCCTACTACTACGAGATCCGCGCGCTCGACAAGGCCGGCAACGAGTCCTACGGCACCGCCGACGTACCCGTGACCACCGTCGACCGCACCCGGCCGGGCACGCCGGTCGTGACCTACTTCGACTACTGGGCCGGGGAACTCACCCAGTGGACCAGCACGCTGAAGTGGGCGGCCAACAAGGACACCGACCTCGCCGGGTACCGCGTCTACCGCCGGGTCGAGGGCTCCACCGCCTGGACCCGGGTGGCCACCACGTCCGCCCTGCAGTACGACGACAAGACCCCGATGACGGGGCAGACGTACTACTACCAGGTGCGCGCCTACGACAAGAACGGCAACGAGTCCTGGGGCAGCGCCGAGCAGGGTCCCGTCCCCACGAAGGACTACACGCCGCCCGCCGCGCCGACGCTCACCGCGACCGGTGTCACGGACTCCAACAACCTGTCGTGGACGGCCTCCGCCGACGCGGTCAAGTACCGGGTGTACCGGCGGGAGAGCGGCGGCAGCACCTTCACGCAGCTCGCCGAGATCACCGGCACGACCTACACGGACACCTCCGCGGCCTACTACAAGGCCTACGACTACAAGGTCAGCGCCCTCGACGCGCTCGGCAACGCCTCCGAGTCCGCCGTCGTGAGCAGCACCCGCTCCATCACCCCGCCGCAGCACGTCACGGCGGGCACCACCGCCACGGACGTCGTGCTGTCCTGGAGCGAGCCCGCGGGCGGTGACACGGCCGACTACGTCGTGCGCCGTTCGGCGGCCTCCGCCGACGGCTCCCGCAGCTGGGAGACCATCACCTGCGGCAACCGGACGACCACGGCCGACGCCGCCGGCAACACCGTGTACAGCTGCACCGACGCCTCCGGGCGGCACGGCAGCACGTACCACTACACGATCCAGCGGCGGGACACCTCCGGCCGTCTGTCCCTGCCCTCCCAGGAGGTCACCGCCACCCGACCCGGCGACGAGACCCCGCCGCCGGCCGTGGCCGGGCTGACCGCGGAGGCGCTGGAGTACGGCGTCCGGCTCGGCTGGCAGCCCAGCACGGCCGCGGACCTGGCGTACTACGAGGTCTACGTGCGGGAGGGGGACGACAGCCAGCCGCAGTACGCCGCGAAGGTCGACGCGTCGAAGACGCAGGTCACCTTCATCCAGCCGGCCGAGGGCGGGGAGCTGACCTACTTCGTCGTCGCCACCGACCTGTACGGCAACTCCCTGACGTACAAGGACGAGCCGGACGTCGACGACTGGAGCGTGCCCGTCGCCTCCGTGCCCGTCACGCAGCTCGACCTGCGGCCGACGAAGTCCCTCGGCCTCTCGGCGGACTGCTACACCCTTGCGTCGCCCGGCGACGGCGGGGTGAACGTGGAGCCATGGTGCCCGTACGGGCGCCCCACGGGTGTGACCGGCTATCACGTCTACCGCTGGGACCGCATGGCGGGCCAGTGGGGCCGGCTGACCGATGCGCCCGTGTCCCTCAAGCAGGGGCACTGGACCGACACCACCGCCCCGACGGGTACGACCCTGTACTACGCGGTCGCGTTCGTCGCGGAGGACGGCACGGAGTTCGTCGCCGACATCGACTACTCGGTCAGCCCGCCGAGCGGCAGCTGATCCCATGCGAAGGGGCCCGCGGTTCTCCCGCGGGCCCCTTCTCGCGTCGTGCGCCTGCGCCGTAGCGGCTAGTCCTTGGCCTTCTTCGGGCGCCACACCACCAGCGCGCTGGTCTGCTGGACCTCCTGGTACGGGACCAGGTCGCGCCGGTAGGAGGCGTGCACCGCGGCCTCCCGCTGCTGCATCGCCGCCGCCGCGCCGTCCAGCGCCGCCTGGAGTTCGGCGACACGGTTCTGCAGCGCGGCGACCTGGTTCTCCAGCTCGATGATCCGCTTGATGCCGGCGAGGTTGATGCCCTCGTCCTGCGACAACTGCTGCACCTGGCGGAGCAGTTCGATGTCGCGGGCCGAGTAGCGCCGGCCCCGGCCCGCGGTGCGGTCCGGGGAGACCAGGCCGAGCCGGTCGTACTGGCGCAGCGTCTGCGGGTGGAGACCGGAGAGCTGGGCCGCCACCGAGATGACGTAGACCGGGGTGTCCTCGGTCAGTTCATACGGAGGAAAACCCCCGCGCTGGCGGGGACGACGGCCATCCATCTCTCTAAGCTCCCTTCGCGGCCTCGAACAGCTCCGCCCGCGGATCCTCGCCCGCGGTCGCCTCGCGATACGCCTCCAGCGCGTCACGAGCCTTCCCCGACAGGTCCTTCGGGACACTCACCTCGACGGTGACCAGCAGGTCCCCGCGGGTGCCGTCCTTGCGGACCGCGCCCTTGCCCCGGGCGCGCATGGTACGGCCGTTGGGCGTGCCGGGCGGCAGTTTCAGGGTGACGGGCGGACCGCCGAGGGTGGGCACCCGCACCTCGCCGCCGAGGGCGGCCTCGGCGAAGGTGACGGGGACCGTCACCGTGAGGTTGTCGTCCTTGCGGCCGAAGACGGGGTGCTTGTCGACGTGCACGACCACATACAGGTCGCCCGCCGGGCCGCCCCGCTCGCCCGGTGTGCCCTTGCCCCGCAGCCGGATCCGCTGGCCGTCGCTGACGCCGGCGGGGATGCGCACCTGCATGGTCCGGGAGGACTTGGCGCGGCCGCTGCCCTTGCAGACGTCGCACGGGTTCTCCGCGATCAGGCCCCGGCCCTTGCAGTCCGGGCACGGGTCCGTGAGGGAGAAGCCGCCGCCGGAGCCCCGCGCCACCTGCCCGGTGCCGACGCAGGTCGGGCACACGCGCGGTGTGCCGTTCTTGTCGCCGGTGCCGGAGCAGGCCTTGCAGGGGGCCTGCGAGGACATCCGCAGCGGGACCGTGGCGCCCTCGATGGCCTCCGTGAAGGAGAGCGTGACCTCGGACTCGATGTCCTGGCCGCGCCGCGGCTGGGTGCGGGTGGTGCCCGTACCGCCGCGGTTGAACAGGCCCCCGAAGACGTCGCCGAGGCCGCCGCCGAAGCCGCCCCCGCCCTGGGCGGCACCGCCGAAGAGGTCGCCCAGGTCGAAGTTGAAGGAGCCGCCGCCGGCGCCCGGGCCCGGGCGGAAGCCGCCGTTGCCGAACAGCGCGCGGGCCTCGTCGTACTCCTTGCGCTTCTTGGGGTCGCCGAGGATGTCGTTCGCCTCGGAGATCTCCTTGAAGCGCTCCTCGGCCTGGGCGTTGCCCTTGTTGGCGTCCGGGTGGTACTCGCGGGCGAGCTTCCGGTACGCCTTCTTGATCTCGGCCTCGGTGGCGTCCTTGGGGACGCCGAGGACCTTGTAGTAGTCCTTCTCGATGAAGTCCTTGGTACTCACCCTCGACGTCCCTCCTTCCGCTCAGTGATCAGGTCAGCCCTCCTCCGGGCCACCGTTCTCCTTGTCCTCGGCCGCGGTGTCGGACTCCTCGGCCTTGACGGTCTGCGCGCCGGGCTGCGGCTCGGCGACGGCCACCCGCGCGGGGCGGATGGTGCGCTCGCCGATGCGGTACCCCGGCTGCAGGATCGCCACGCAGGTCGTCTCGGTGACGTCCGGCGCGTAGCTGTGCATCAGGGCCTCGTGGATCGTCGGGTCGAAGGGCTCGCCCTCCTTGCCGAACTGCTGGAGTCCCATCTTCGCCGCGACGGTCTCCAGCGACTCCGCGACGGACTTGAACCCGCCGACGAGTTCGCCGTGCTCCCGGGCGCGGCCGATGTCGTCGAGCACGGGCAGCAGTTCGGTCAGGAGGTTCGCGACGGCGATCTCCTTGACCGCGACGCGGTCCCGCTCGACCCGGCGGCGGTAGTTCTGGAACTCGGCCTGGAGGCGCTGGAGGTCCGCGGTGCGCTCGTCGAGCGCCTTGCGGGCCTGGTCCAGCTGGGCCACCAGACCCACTGTCTCGCTGGCGTCCCCGGCCGGGGCCGCCGCCTCCTCCGCGGGAGGCGTGGCGGCGGCCTTCGGCTCGGCGTCGTCGTTGCCGGCGGCGCCGGAGGGGACGTCGGGCTTCTCCTCGAAGCCCGGGGTCTCCTCCGTCACGCGGCACCGTCCTTGCGCTCGTCGTCCACGATCTCGGCGTCCACGACGTCGTCGTCGGCCTTGGCCTCACCGGCACCGGCACCCTCGGCGCCGCCGGCGGCCTGCGCGCCCTGGGCGTCGGCGTACATGGCCTGGCCCAGCTTCTGCGAGACGGCGGCGACCTTCTCGGTGGCGGAGCGGATCTCGGCGGTGTCCTCGCCCTTGAGCTTCTCCTTCAGCTCGGCGACAGCGGCCTCGACCTCGGTCTTGATCTCGCCGGGGACCTTGTCCTCGTTGTCCTTGAGGAACTTCTCCGTCTGGTAGACCAGCTGCTCGCCCTGGTTGCGGGCCTCGGCGGCCTCGCGGCGCTTGTGGTCCTCCTCCGCGTAGCGCTCGGCCTCCTCGCGCATGCGGTCGACCTCGTCCTTCGGCAGCGAGGAGCCGCCGGTGACGGTCATCTTCTGCTCCTTGCCCGTGCCCAGGTCCTTCGCGGTCACGTGCATGATGCCGTTGGCGTCGATGTCGAAGGAGACCTCGATCTGCGGGACGCCGCGCGGGGCCGGGGGCAGACCGGTCAGCTCGAACATCCCGAGCTTCTTGTTGTACGCCGCGATCTCGCGTTCGCCCTGGTAGACCTGGATCTGCACCGACGGCTGGTTGTCCTCGGCCGTGGTGAAGATCTCCGAGCGCTTGGTCGGGATCGTGGTGTTGCGCTCGATCAGCTTGGTCATGATGCCGCCCTTGGTCTCGATACCGAGGGACAGCGGGGTGACGTCGAGCAGCAGGACGTCCTTGACCTCGCCCTTGAGGACACCGGCCTGGAGCGAGGCGCCGATGGCGACGACCTCGTCCGGGTTGACGCCCTTGTTGGCCTCCTTGCCGCCGGTCAGCTCCTTGACGAGCTCGGCGACGGCGGGCATACGGGTGGAGCCACCGACGAGGACGACGTGGTCGATCTCGTTGATGGAGATGCCGGCGTCCTTGATGACGTTGTGGAACGGCGTCTTGCAGCGCTCCAGCAGGTCGGCCGTCAGCTGCTGGAACTGGGCCCGGGTGAGCTTCTCGTCCAGGTGCAGCGGGCCCTCGGCGGACGCGGTGATGTAGGGCAGGTTGATCGAGGTCTCGGTGGACGAGGACAGCTCGATCTTGGCCTTCTCGGCGGCCTCACGGAGGCGCTGGAGGGCCATCTTGTCCTTGGACAGGTCCACGCCGTGGCCGGACTGGAACTGCTTGACCAGGTAGTCGACGATGCGCTGGTCCCAGTCGTCACCACCGAGGTGGTTGTCACCGTTGGTGGCCTTCACCTCGACGACACCGTCGCCGATCTCCAGCAGGGAGACGTCGAAGGTACCGCCACCAAGGTCGAAGACGAGGATCGTCTGGTCGTCCTTGTCGAGGCCGTACGCCAGTGCGGCGGCGGTCGGCTCGTTGACGATGCGCAGGACGTTGAGGCCGGCGATCTCGCCGGCTTCCTTGGTCGCCTGGCGCTCGGAGTCGTTGAAGTAGGCCGGGACGGTGATGACCGCGTCGGTCACCTTCTCGCCCAGGTAGGCCTCGGCGTCCCGCTTCAGCTTCTGCAGGATGAACGCGGAGATCTGCTGCGGGTTGAAGTCCTTGCCGTCGAGCTGGATCTTCCAGTCGGTGCCCATGTGACGCTTCACGGAACGGATGGTCCGGTCCACGTTGGTCACCGCCTGGCGCTTGGCGACCTCACCGACCAGCACCTCGCCGTTCTTGGCGAAGGCGACGACGGACGGCGTGGTCCTGGCGCCCTCGGCGTTGGTGATGACGGTGGGCTCGCCGCCCTCCAGAACGCTGACGACGGAGTTAGTCGTGCCCAGGTCGATGCCGACCGCACGTGCCATGGTTGATTCCTCCAGCTGACTTGAGTGGAACAGGCTCAAGTGTGCATGAGGCTCCGCGCCGGGTCAACAGACCTGAGTCATCCAGACTCAACTCTTATCCGTTCCTTACACGCAACGACGCGCTGACCTGCGAAGACGTCATGGAGGCGGTCGTACATGTCGGTCTTTTCTGCCCGTACGGCCTGACGCGCAGCAGCAGGCACACGACCACCAGCGCCGACCCGGCCACCCACAGCACGGCGCTCGCGCCGGCCCGCCCGGTGTGCACCAGCACCCCGGCCGCCACGGCGCCGAACGCGGCCGTACCGAGCAGCACGGTCACCCCCTGCGGGGTGAGCCCGAGCCGCCGCAGCCGGTGGGCGAGATGGTCGGGGCCGCTCCTCAGCAGCGGCCGTCCGGCCAGCCGCCGGGAGACGGCGACGAGGACGGCGTCCACGGCGGCGAGCGCGGTGAGCGAGAACAGCACGCCCGCGGTGGAGAGCGGGCCGTGCCCGCCGCGGGTGAGCACGGCGGCCGCGGCGAGCACGAACCCGGTGAACAGCGAGCCGGAGGCGCCGAGCGCGATCCGCCCGGGATGCCAGTTGTGGGTGAGGAACCCGGTCAGCGCCGCCGCGACCACGCTCAGCAGCACCGCGAGCCCGTCGAGCGCCTCGGC
Source organism: Streptomyces griseosporeus (assembly GCF_014656055.1). Taxonomy (GTDB): domain Bacteria; phylum Actinomycetota; class Actinomycetes; order Streptomycetales; family Streptomycetaceae; genus Streptomyces; species Streptomyces griseosporeus. Next base: position 464,536 of record NZ_BNBR01000005.1, on the reverse strand, counting down.
CGCCGCGCAGGCGCCCACCCCGAAGGCGGTGACCGCGCCGACCGTCCCGGCCAGCGCGTCCGCGTGGTCGAGGGAGCGGAAGGCGAGCGCGGCGCAGGCGACGAACCCGACGGCCAGCGCCCCGCCGACGGCGCCGGTCTCCTCGTACGGCACCACGCAGGCCGCCGCCACCGCCGTACCGGCGAGCAGGAACCGGGACTTCAGCCCCCACACGTCGGCGACGAGGCCGAGCGCGGCGACCGAGGCGCCAGCGGCGAGCAGCGCGCCGGTGCGGCCGCCGAGCGGGGTGACGCCGACCGCGTGGCCGGCGGCGGCGACGGCGCAGGTGGCGAGGGTGACCGCGACCCCGCCGAGCAGGGGCACCGGGCGCGGACCCCGGCGGCGCAGGGTGATGCCCAGACGGAGGGCGGGCCCGCGCAGCAGGGCGGCGAGGGCGGCGGAGAGGAAGAGTGCGGCGATGGCGGCGAGGATCCCGTAGAACACGGATATAAATTAGTGGCGAATGTACCGATTTAGTGCGAATAACACGATCCGATCGCCTGTCACCTTGAAGCCCCGCTCATCAGGTGACCCTCAGCGACACAGATCACCGCACGCCCGGCTACATTGCAGCGGAGGATGAGGGTAGTCTCGTACGGACTGCATAAGTTACCGCTTAGTAATGTGCTCGACTCGAGGCCGCCTCAGGAGCCCCAATGCAACTCGCCGCGATCATCGTGTCGCTGGTCCTGATCGTGGTCGGCGTGGCACTGTTCGGCCGCGCCCTCCTCCAGATCTGGAACTTCATGCGGCTCGGCCAGCCCGTGCCGGCCGGGACCCGCACCGACAACCCCGTACAGCGCACCCTGACCGTGGTCAGGGAGTTCCTGGGGCACACCCGGATGAACCGCTGGGGCCTCATCGGTGTGGCGCACTGGTTCGTGGCGGTGGGCTTCTTCACCCTGCTGCTGACGATCGTCAACGCGATCGGCCAGCTGTTCAAGGCCGACTGGCTGCTGCCGGTCCTCGGCGAGTGGGCGCCGTACAACGTCTACGTCGAGTTCATCGGCACCATGACGGTCGTCGGCATCCTGACCCTGATCGTCGTGCGCCAGCTGAGCCACCCGCGCAAGCCGGGCCGCAAGTCCCGCTTCGCCGGCTCCAACTTCGGCCAGGCCTACTTCGTCGAGACCGTCATCCTCGTCGTCGGCGTCTGCATCTTCATGCTGCACGCGCTGGAGGGCGCCCAGCACCACGTGGACAGCTACGAGGCCTCCTTCTTCATCTCCTACCCGGTGGTGAAGGCGCTGGCGGGCCTGGACGTCTCCACCCTGCAGAACCTCACGTACTTCTTCGCCGGCCTGAAGATCGCGACCTCCTTCATCTGGATGATCGTCGTGGGTCTGAAGACCGACATGGGCGTGGCCTGGCACCGCTTCCTGGCCTTCCCGAACATCTACTTCAAGCGCAACGCCACCGGTGAGACCTCCCTCGGCGCCCTGCTGCCGATGACCTCCGGCGGCAAGCCGATCGACTTCGAGGACCCGGGCGAGGACGACGTCTTCGGCGTCTCCCAGGTCGAGCAGTTCTCCTGGAAGGGCCTGCTCGACTTCTCCACCTGCACCGAGTGCGGCCGCTGCCAGTCGCAGTGCCCCGCCTGGAACACCGGCAAGCCGCTCTCCCCCAAGCTGCTGATCATGTCGCTGCGCGACCACGCGCACGCCAAGGCGCCGTACCTGCTCGCGGGCGGCGGCAAGACCATGGAGGGCGAGGAGAAGGCCTCCGAGGAGCAGCTGAAGGACGTCCCCGCGGCCGCCCTGGCCGAGGCCGAGCGCCCGCTGATCGGCACCGCCGAGGAGAACGGCGTCATCGACCCGGACGTCCTGTGGTCCTGCACCACCTGCGGCGCCTGCGTCGAGCAGTGCCCGGTGGACATCGAGCACGTCGACCACATCGTCGACATGCGCCGCTACCAGGTCATGATCGAGTCCGCGTTCCCGTCCGAGGCGGGCACGATGCTCAAGAACCTGGAGAAGAAGGGCAACCCCTGGGGCCTGGCCAAGAAGCAGCGCCTGGAGTGGACCAAGGAGGTCGACTTCGAGGTGCCGGTCGTCGGCCAGGACATCGAGGACCTGTCCGAGGTCGAGTACCTGTACTGGGTCGGCTGCGCCGGGGCCCTGGAGGACCGCGCCAAGAAGACCACCAAGGCCTTCGCCGAGCTGCTGCACATCGCGGGCGTCAAGTTCGCGATCATGGGCGGCGACGAGAAGTGCACCGGTGACTCCGCCCGCCGCCTGGGCAACGAGCCGCTGTTCCAGCAGCTCGGCATGGAGAACGTGATGGCGCTGAACATGGCGTTCGGCGAGGAGCTGGACGACGACGGCAAGGTGACCGAGGAGTCCCGCAAGCCGAAGTCGGCGAAGAAGATCGTCGCCACCTGCCCGCACTGCCTCAACACGATCGGCAACGAGTACCCGCAGCTCGGCGGCGACTACGAGGTCATCCACCACACCCAGCTGCTCCAGCACCTGGTCGACGAGGGCAAGCTGATCCCGGTCACCCCGGTCGAGGGCATCATCACCTACCACGACCCCTGCTACCTGGGCCGCCACAACAAGATCTACACGCCGCCGCGCGAGATCATCGGCAAGGTCCCGGGCCTGCGCAACGAGGAGATGCACCGCCACAAGGAGCGCGGCTTCTGCTGCGGCGCCGGCGGCGCCCGGATGTGGATGGAAGAGCGCATCGGCAAGCGCATCAACAACGAGCGCGTCGACGAGGCCCTGTCGGTCAACCCCGACATCGTCTCCACCGCCTGCCCGTTCTGCCTCGTCATGCTGACCGACTCGGTCAACGGCAAGAAGAACGACGGCAAGGCGAAGGAGTCGATCCAGGTGGTCGACGTCGCCCAGCTGCTCCTGGACTCCGTCAAGACGCCGGTCGACCCGGCGGGCGAGGCCGAGAGCGAGAGCGCGCCGGAGCCCGAGCCGGTGAAGTAACAGCACCGCCCGGATACCCGACGGCGCCCCCTGACCCGCACAGGCAGGGGGCGCCGTCGTATCTCCGGGCTCAGGCGTTCTTGGGCGCGGCCTGCTGGACCACCTCGAAGGACCACAGGGTGGAGCCGGAGGCGGCCGGCTTGGGACGCTCGGCGCCCTCCGCGCCGCCGCCCTGGTGCGCCGCCTTCATCGGCCCCTCCATCCACGCCTGGAAGGACTCCTCGTCCCGCCAGCGCGTGTACACCAGGTACTGGTCGGTGCCCTCGACGGGGCGCAGCAGCTCGAACCACTCGAAGCCGTCGGAGTTCTCCACGGCGTGCGCCCGCGAGGCGAACCGCTTCTCCAGGATCTCCCGCTGCTCGGCGGGAACGGTCAGGACGTTGATCTTCACTACGCTCATGACCCCATCCTGGCCCACGCGCACCCCGCGCGGACCGCCCCGGCCCAGTCCACGCACCGTCCTGTCCCCGCCCCTCGAACAGGTGCATGATTGCCCAGGTGTTGTCGACGGGGCTGACGAGGTGGGCGGTGCGCGTGCGCAGAGCAGGCATGTCCGTGGCGGCGACGGTCTGCGCGGGCCTGCTGGCCGCGTGCGGCCCTGGCGCGGACACCGCGGCCCCCGAGGGGACGCCGGCGCACGTGATGAAGGCCCCGGCCGTCCTCCCCGTCCCCCACGGCACCGGCAGCAAGGTCCCCGACGACTTCAACGGCGACGGCCACCGCGACCTCGTCCTCGACGACCTGGTGAAGGCGCAGGCCCACACGGACGACGCGGGCATCGGCGTGGTCTACGGCGGTGCCCACGGCCTCACGCCGGGCGCGCGGCAGCTGGTCGCGCCGCAGCGGCAGGGCGCCCGGGTCGGCGGGCAGCTCCCGGCGGTGTTCGACGCCGAGGAGTCCTGCGACCTGGACCGCGACGGCTTCACCGACCTGATCGTCTCGACGGACCCGCCGTACGACGGCCAGGGGCGGCCGCCGGTGCCGCTGCAGGTGCTGTTCGGCTCGCCGGCCGGGCTGACCGGCACCGCCGTCGTCCTCGACGTGCCCGACCGGGCCCGCTTCGGCAACGACTGGCCGGACCAGCCGGTCTGCGGCGACTTCGACGGCGACGGCGCCCGGGACCTGGTGGTGCACGCCTCGGAGGGCCGGCTGAGCTTCCTGCGCGGCCCGTTCACCCGGCAGGGCCACCCCCGTGCCGTGGCGCCGCCGATCCCCTCACCGGCCAATGTGCCGACCGGCCCCTCGGCCGACGTGAACCGCGACGGCTACGACGACCTCCTCGTCCGCGCCGCCGAGGGCACCGCCGCCGCCTGGGTGGTCCTGGGCGGCCCGCAGGGGCCGACCCGTACGGGCACGGCCCTGCCGGCCGGCATCGACGTGGCGCTCGGCGACTTCGGCCGGGGCAGGGCACTGGACGCGGCGGTCGGCGCCATGGGCGAAACGTCCCTGCGCTACGACCTGCCCACCCCCGAGCGGGCCGTCCTCGCCTCCCCCGGCTCCATGCTGGACGCGGGCGACTTCGACGGGGACGGCCGCAGCGACCTGGTGTCGTCCGGCTCCCGGCTGAAGGTGTTCCGGGGCGGCACGGCGGGCCTGGGCGCCAAGGACCTGGTGACGGTCCCGCCCCCGGCCACCGGCACCTCCCGCGTGGTGGCCGTCGGCGACTTCGACGGCGACCGGCGCGACGACCTGGTCGTACGGACGTACCGGGGCGAGACGCGGGACACGGTGGCCGTGTACGCGGGGGCGGCCGCCGGGCTGCTGGGCCCGCGCCCGGCGGTCACCTTCTCGTCGTCGGAGTTCCTGGGGCTGTGAGCCCCGCAGGTCAGGGCGCGAAGGGGCGCGGCGCTCAGGGCGCGAGGGGCAGCTGCCGCTTGTGCTCGGTGAGCCGGTAACGGCGCACGATCGCCTCGTACGCGGCCGCGTCCACCGGCTTGCCCTCCAGGAAGTCGTCGATGTCGTCGTACGTCACCCCGAGCGCGTCCTCGTCCGGCTTGCCCGGGTCGAGGGTCTCCAGGTCGGCGGTCGGCGTCTTCCACACCAGCGCGGCCGGCGCCCCCAGCGCCTCCGCCAGGGCCCGCACCCGGCGCTTGGTCAGCCCGGTCAGCGGTACGACGTCGGCGGCGCCGTCGCCGAACTTGGTGAAGAACCCGGAGACCGCCTCGGCGGCGTGGTCGGTGCCGACGACGAGACCGTCGTGCGCGCCGGCCACCGCGTACTGGGCGATCATGCGCTGCCGGGCCTTGATGTTGCCGTGCACGAAGTCCTGGTGGTGGGCGTCGCGGAACGTGGTGCCGCCGGCCAGCACGGCCTCCAGCGCGGCGTCGCTCGCGGGCTTCACGTCGACGGTCAGGACCCGGTCGGGACGGATGAACTCCAGCGCCCGCTGGGCGTCGGCCTCGTCGGCCTGGACGCCGTACGGCAGCCGCATCGCGTAGAACGTGGCCTCTTGGCCGGCCGCCCGCACCCGCTCCACCGCGAGCTGGCACAGCCGCCCGGCGGTGGAGGAGTCCACGCCGCCGCTGATGCCGAGGACGAGGGAGCGCAGGCCGGTGGAGGTCAGCTGCCCGGCGAGGAAGGCCACCCGGCGCTCGATCTCCTCGGCGGCGTCGAAGGCCGGGGCGACCTGGAGGTCGCGGGCGATCTCCTGCTGGACCTGCTGGGCCTGCGGGGCCTGCTGAGCCTGCGAGGCCTGCTGGGCGGAAGGGGACGCGGACGCCGGGTCGGTCACGGTGGCTCCTCGGACGGGCTTGCTGACGTGTGTGCTGCTCTCCGTAAATCTACGGACGGCGTCAATCTACGGGCGGCCCGGTCCGTGCTGTACGCCCGGCAGGGGTCCGGTCCCGGTGACGCCCGTCACCAGCGAGTACAGCGTGGTGTCGGCGGCGATGAACAGGCGGTTGCGCTTGGCGCCGCCGAAGCGGATGTTGGCGACGACGTCGGGCACCAGCAGCCGGCCGAGGAGGGTGCCGTCGGGGTCGTAGCAGTGCACGCCGCCGTCCATGGCGGCGGCCCACAGCCGGCCCTCGTCGTCGAAGCGGATGTTGTCGAACCTGCCGGTCCTGCACTCGGCGAAGACGCCCGCGTCGCCGAGGGTGCCGTCGTCGCGGACGTCGAAGACGCGGATGTGGTTGGCGCGGCTGTCGGAGACGTACAGGCGGCTCTCGTCGGGCGAGAACACCAGCCCGTTGGGGCCCTGGAACCCGTCGGCGACCAGCCGGACCTCGCCGCTGCCGGGGTCGATCCGGTAGACGTTGCAGGCACCGATCTCGCTCTCGGCGCGGTAGCCCTCGTAGTCGCTGGTGATGCCGAAGTCGGGGTCGGAGAAGTAGACGGCCCCGTCGGACTTCACGGCGGCGTCGTTGGGGCTGTTGAGCCGCTTGCCCCGGTAGCGGTCGGCGAGGACGGTGACCGAGCCGTCGTGCTCGGTGCGGGTGACGCGCCGGTTGCCCTGCTCGCAGGTGACGAGCCGGCCCTCGGTGTCCAGCGTGTTGCCGTTGGGATGACCGGCGGGCGAGCGGAAGACGCCGACCGCGCCGGTGGTCTCGTCCCAGCGCAGCAGACGGTCGTTGGGGATGTCGCTCCACACCACGTACCGCCCGGCGGGCACGTAGAGGGGTCCCTCGGCCCAGCGGCAGCCCTCGTACAGGACCTCCAGCCGGGAGTCGCCCGCGGTGCACCGGCCGGTGCGGAAGCGCTCGTCGAGGGTCTCGTACAACTCCGGTCGCGCGCCGGGCATGCCGCCCACCTCACCGTCGTATCGGATCTTGATCTCCTGGAGGCCCACTATGCAGAATGTAAATCGGCAGATCAAGCAATTCACCGAATGAGGTCTGGATGGACGAGGTCGACCGGCACCTGCTCGCGCTGCTCCAGCAGGACGCGACGACGCCCTACGCCGCCCTGGGCCAGGCCGTCGGCCTCTCCGCCGGCGCCACCCACGACCGGGTGCGCAAGCTGCGCGAGCGGGGCGTGATCCGGCGGACGACGGTCGAGGTCGACCCGGCGGCGCTCGGCCGGGGTGTCCTCGCCTTCGTCATGGTCGACTCCAGCCGGTGGGTCGGCGACTCGGGCGACCGGTTCGCCGCCATCCCCGAGATCCAGGAGGCGCATGTGATCGCGGGCAGCGCGTCGGTCCTGGTCAAGGTCAGGACGGCGACGACGGAACAACTCCAGGACGTGCTGCGGCGCCTGTACGCGATCGACGGGGTGAGCGGGACGCAGGCGACGGTGGTGCTGGAGACGTTCTTCGAACGGCCGGTGGCACCTTGAGGTTCCCGGTGCCCGCCCTGGGCGGGGAGGTTCCCCGGGACCGCCCGGAGGCGCCCCGGATGCTCGGGCGCCAGCGCCCTTAGGGGATGTCACAGGTCGGCAGCAAAGCCCCGCCCGAACACCGGCCGCGGGCACGTCACTCTGCGGAACCAGGTACGTTCGAAGGCGTGGCTGGATTCAGGATCGGACGCGGCGGCCGGGACGACCGCGCCCCGCAAGCGCGACCGCAACACCCCCCGTACGGACAGCAGGCGCCGCAGGGACAGGGGCCGGCATACGGCTACCCGCAGGCTCCGCACCCGTACCCGCAGGGGCAGCAGCGCCCGCCGCAGTACGGCGGCTACGGCCCCGGCCCCGGCCAGGGTTACGGTCCCGGCCCGGAGGGACCGGAGTACTTCGGCGGCGACCCGGGGCACGCGCCCGACCCGTACGCGGCGAACAACCCGGGCCACACGCAGGCGTTCTCGATCGACGAGCAGGCCGGGTACGACGCCGGATACACCCAGGGCGGCACCTACCAGGCGGGCTCGACGGCGGCCCCGTCCGGCCCGATCGGCCCCCGCCTGCCCTGGAAGGACCTGCTGAAGGGGATCGTCCTCTCCCCGAACCAGACGTTCCTCCGCATGCGCGACTACACGATGTGGGCCCCGGCCCTGATCGTGACCTTCCTCTACGGCCTGCTCGCGGTCTTCGGCTTCGACGGCGCCCGCGAGGACGCGATCAACGCCACGCTCTCCAACGCGATCCCGATCGTCCTGACGACGGCGGTGGCGATGGTGCTGTCGGCGTTCGTGCTCGGCGTGGTCACCCACACCCTCGCCCGCCAGCTGGGCGGCGACGGCGCCTGGCAGCCCACGGTCGGCCTCTCCATGCTGATCATGTCCCTCTCGGACGCGCCCCGCCTGATCTTCGCCATGTTCGCGGGCGGCGACGCGACGTTCGTCCAGGCGCTCGGCTGGGCCACCTGGGTGGCCGGCGGCGCCCTCCTCACCCTGATGGTGAGCCGCTCCCACGACCTCCCGTGGCCGAAGGCCCTGGGCGCGTCGTCGATCCAGCTGATCGCACTGCTGTCGATCGTGAAGCTGGGCACGTTCTGAGCGCTGCCGACCGAGGACACGGAAGGGGCTCCCCGCCGACGGCGAGGAGCCCCTTCTTGCTGCGTCCGCTTGATCAGGCGTCGAGAACCTGACCCTCACGCTTCACCACGGGCGGCTCGACGCTCCACGGGAAGTTGATCCAGTCGTCCGTGCGCTTCCAGACGTACTCGCACTTCACCAGCGACTGGGACTTCTCGTAGATGACCGCGGAGCGGACCTCGGCGACGTGGTCGAGGCAGAAGTCGTGGACCAGCTTGAGGGTCTTGCCGGTGTCGGCGACGTCGTCGGCGATCAGGACCTTCTTGTCGGTGAAGTCGATCGCGTTGGGGACGGGCGCCAGCATGACCGGCATCTCCAGCGTCTCGCCCACGCCGGTGTAGAACTCGACGTTCACCAGGTGGATGTTCTTGCAGTCGAGGGCGTAGGCCAGCCCGCCGGCCACGAAGACGCCGCCGCGGGCGATGCTGAGCACGACGTCCGGCTGGTAGCCGTCGTCGGCGATGGTCTGGGCGAGCTCGCGGACGGCGGTGCCGAACTGCTCGTAGGTCAGGTTCTCTCGTACGGCGGACATGTCGGCGCTCACACCTGGGTTCGATGGAAGTTGAGGTAGGAACGGGAGGCGGTCGGCCCGCGCTGGCCCTGGTAGCGGGAGCCGTAGCGCTCGCTGCCGTAGGGGAACTCCGCGGGCGAGCTGAGCCGGAACATGCACAGCTGGCCGATCTTCATGCCGGGCCAGAGCTTGATGGGGAGCGTGGCGAGGTTGCTCAGCTCCAGGGTCACGTGCCCGGAGAAGCCGGGGTCGATGAAGCCGGCCGTGGAGTGGGTGACGAGCCCGAGCCGGCCGAGGGAGCTCTTGCCCTCCAGCCGGGAGGCGAGGTCGTCGGGCAGGGTGATCACCTCGTACGTCGAGGCGAGCACGAACTCCCCGGGGTGCAGGATGAACGGCTCGTCCCCCTCGGGCTCCACCAGCCGCGTGAGGTCGGCCTGCTCGATGGAGGGGTCGATGTGGGGGTAGCGGTGGTTCTCGAAAACACGGAAGAACCGGTCGAGACGCACGTCGATGCTCGACGGCTGCACCATGGATTCGTCGTAGGGGTCGATCCGAACCCGCCCGGCGTCGATCTCGGCCCGGATGTCCTTGTCTGAGAGAAGCACTCCCCGAGGATACGCAAGGCGTGCGGAGCCCCCCAATCGGGACGACTCCGCACGCCGGGCGATCTTCCGGTTCGCCGCGTGTTGCCGCTACCGCTTCTCGAAGGCCACCGGCACCGGCACCGCACTGCGGAGCCGGGCACACCGAGGACACCGCACGAGCCGGCCGGGCCCGAGTCGCTCGGCCTGCTGCATCGGGAACGAAGCGGTGGTGAACACGTGCCCATCGGCACAACGGACGACGGTGCGCTCCATCAAGTCCTAGAGTCCCTTCCCCAAGAGCCGCGTCACATCGGGCGGGAATGCCGTGACGACGAAGCCCCACATTACGGGATGAAAGGGACGCCCCTCCAGGCGGCACTCCGACCCACCGGAGCCCTCCCCCACACCCCCACCGTACGCCCCAACTCTCGCCGCCCGCACCCGGATCCCCCCACCCCCGGAAACGCGCCAGGCCCCCGGCCTTGAACACCGGGAGCCTGGGATGCGGTACAGTGGGCGACGGTTCCGGCACCGCCCTCGCGGGGGCGCCGGTGACTTACGCGGGTGTAGTTTAATGGTAGAACATCAGCTTCCCAAGCTGAGAGCGCGAGTTCGATTCTCGTCACCCGCTCCAGAGAGAAACCCCAGGCCGACGGCCTGGGGTTTGTTTGTTGGCTGCTCAAACCGCCGGCGGTCGGGCGCGACCCCAGGCGTCGAGTATCAACTTGCGGTCGAGAGTCGGGGCTCGTACCGCGACCGCCGAACCCGGCGGGTCCTGGGACATCAGGACGCGAGCGGTGGGCAGCACCACCCCGCCCTCCAGATCGCCCAGGAAGATCAGCTGGCGGTCGTGGAGCTGCTTGCGGTCGCCGGGATGCATGATCCTGACCTGGCAGCGTTCCCGTGCGAAGGCGGCGACATCGGCGGCTGTCAACGCGGTGTCGTTGGGGTTCTTGGCGATCAGCAGCCGCAGCGGAGTTCGGCAGACGGCACGTACGGCCCCGACGAAACGTAAGAGCTGCGCCGGCTTGGCAGCCATGTACCGGTCCACCCAGACGGCCTCCGGGACTCCCGACAGGAATCCGCAGAAGGTTTTCACGGACGCCTGCCAGGTGGCCGGCCAGGTGGGTGCCCGGCCGTCCAGCGTGGCGCGAGCCGCGTCCGCATGCAGGGCGCGCACCACCCCGTACCGAGGCGTGCCGTCGCGCCGCTCGCCTGCGGGAACGAGCAACGGGGCCAGCGCCTCGATCGCGGAGTCGTCCGCGGGCAGGGCGGCCGGCCCTCCACGCACCACGCGTTTGATCCAGCTGGCTGCCTCCCACGGCACGTCCTGGATCCACTTGGGCGCGAGCGCCTCGGCGGTGTCGCGCACCTGGTGGAGGGCAGCGCGCCCCAGCACAGGCACCACCTTGCCCAGCAGCGCGGCGTTACCGCCGACGGCCTCCAGGGCGTCAGCCGAGCCGGCGCAACCCACTTCCGCGAAGTCCGCTTCCCGGGCGACCGGCAGCGCCACGACGCGGGCGCGGGCCACCAGGGGGGAACCACTGGAGACCAGGTGCATGCTGCGGCCCCACCGGCCGGTCAGAAGGGCGCCGGTGTCGACCGCTTGCTCGCCGTCGACCAGCAGCTGAAGCAGCTGCCGCTGGAGCCGTAGGCCGTGCGTGTTGCGCAAGGCGTGGGGATAGTCGTCGAAGAGCAGATGGGCGGCGCCGTGCCGGTCCAGTGCCTTTCGGACGCCCTCCTGGAACGCAGTGGTGCGTTCCTGCTGGTTGTCGTCGGTGTAGTCACGCCCCCAGGTGCACACGCTGGTCTCCCCGAGCTCGCGCGCCACCGCCTCCAGCAGGACGGTCTTGCCGGAGCCCGGAACGCCCCGGACGATGACCGTCTCCCCGTCTATGAGGTACTCGCAGACCTGGTCGACCCAGCGCCGCTGGGTGGGTAAGAGCCGCATCAGAACCTCACTTCAGCACCAGGTCGCGCATGGCGTGGATCCGCGGAGCCCAGGTCTCGTCGGTGATGCCGTACGACACCAGGTGCGCGGCCATGTCCGGCTCGCTCTCGGCCCATTCGCGCGCGTCCCGCTGCTCGTCCGGGTCCTCCGACCACAGCAGCGGCAGCATGGCCGCCTCGTCCCCGAACCAGTCGGTGAACGACTTCAGTACGTCCGCGACCTCGGAGCGCGGCGTGTTGGGCCCGCGCAGCTGCAGGGCGCTTTCCAGGGCTTCCAGGGGAACGTGCCAGGGGATGACGTCGTCGGGGCGCCTGCGGGCCGCAGCGGAGCACGCCTTGCGGGTCAACAGGGGGTGACCGCCGAACTCGCGGAAGAGGAAGTCGATGGTCGCGGGGTCCCGGTAGCGCAGCCCCATGCGCTTGCCGAGGCTGCGCACCATCTCCTGCATCTCGTCCTTCTTCATGGGCGAGAGGAAAGACAGGCGCACGAACTTGTAGAGGAGATTGTCCCGCCCGCCGACGAGTGGGCGCTCGAAAATCGCGGGGTCCACCCCTGCGCACACGATGCCGATGCCGTCCTTCCCCTCGGCTTCGCGGCGCTGGATGACGCCGCGCAGCTGGGTGAGGCAGCGCAACAACGCTCGCGCCTCGTCCTCCTCCAGGTTGGAGCGGCCGGGCCAGGCCTGGTCGATCTCGTCCACGAACAGCTCCAGGCGGCTGTCCAAGGCGTCCAGCATGATGTCCAGGTCGTTGATCCAGTGCGTGGAGATGTTCGCCACGGGGTGAGGGCGGCCGTCGCGGGTGAGCGAGGTCAGCCGGGGGGCGATTCCCTGCCGGGTACGCAGCAGTTTGTGGCACTCCACCAGCAGGCTGAGCTGGAACTGCTCGGCCGTCAGTCCGCTGATGTCCAGCCGGACGACGGGCTTGCCCTCCTCCGCGCGATGCTTCTCCACATAGTTGAGCAGCGAGGTCTTCCCGGCCTTGCGCAGCCCGAAGATGCCCACGGACTGGCCCCGGTCCAGGGCGAAGTCGAGCTCTCGCACCTCGGCACGGCGCCCGTAGAACGCCGTGGGTTCGGTGATGGGCTTGGTCAGGTCGTAGTGGTCATGGGTGACCATGATCTGCGCGAGGCGCTCGCGCAGGCTTATCCGGCGCCCGTCTCCCAGAAGCTCGTTGGAGTCGATGGTGAGAATCGGGAGCTGGCCGCGGCGGCGACGGACGAGTTTCTCCGCTCCCGCGTCCGGGGTGAGGAGGATCGCGAAGTCGGGATCCAGCCGTGCCTCTCTGCTGCGTAAGCGCTCTGCGATCGTGTCGAGCGTGCGCGGCTCCACCCGCTCGTAGGAGGCCGACAGACACAGCACCTCAAGGTGCAGGTCGAAGGTGTCCCGGACGTTCTCCGGCAAGGTGATGTAGATCCACCAGCGCCGGCCGTCCTTCTGGTCCTCCACGAAACGGTAGGGCTCCGCGCCCATTTCATGGAGCAGCTTGTTGAACTCCCGCCCCCCGAGGACCCTCCGCTCGAACTTCGCCTTGTGCTCAGCGAGGACTTGCTGGTTGTGAGTGCTGGCCACGTACGCCTCTCAGCGAGCCGACTTTCCCGGATCGTACGTCGACCAAGGGCACGCGGGATGCCCCTTCGGCGGTTTCTCCTGGCTCGGGCCGGGTGGGGAGCCCAGCCGGTTCGGCTTCGGGGCGGACGAGGGCGGGACGAGGCGGCGTCGGCGGAGCATTCGGCCTGGCGGTTCCGCCACGGGGCATCAGTTGCCCCGCACTCTAGGAGGTGCGGGAGGCGCGGGGCAGGAGGGCGGCCGCTGTCAGGCCGATGAGGCCTGTCGCCGCCAGGGTGATCATCGCGGCCGCGTAGGCGCCCTTGCTGAGGCCCGCCACCAGGATGGTGCCCGCGATGGCGGTGCCGAAGGACGAGCCGAGGTTGGACACGCTGCGGGACAGGCCCGAGATCTCTCCCTGTTGTTCCTCGGGGAAGCTCGACTGGACGACGTTGACGGACGGGGTCAGCATGACGCCGAGACCGAGACCGATGAGGACGAGGCCGGGGACGAACGCCCAGGCGGTGGAGTAGGCCCTGGCCAGGATGATCAGGATCACTATCCCGGCGATGGACACGACGAAGCCGGACATGATGAGCGTGCGCTGGGCGTACCGGCGGGCCAGCCGCTCCGCCGACAGCGACGAGGCCAGCAGGCCCGAGGTGGCCGCCGTGAAGACGACGCCGGTCTGGATGGCGTCGTAGCCGCGCACGACCTGGAGGTAGGCGGCGACCGTGAACGACGTGCCCATGAGCACCAGCCACTGGATGTTCTGGGTGACGAGGCCGAGGTTGGACGGGCGGTTGCGGAAGAGGCTCAGGGAGAGCAGCGGCTCCCGGCCGGAGGCCTCCTTCGCGCGGGCGGAGCGGAAGAACCAGCCGAGCACCAGGGCGCCGAGGACCAGCAGCGCGATCATGAGCCAGACGTTGTCGTCCGTGGCCAGGATGCCCATGACGACGAGGACCAGGCCGACCGCGGAGAGCACCGCGCCGACGGTGTCGAAGGAGCGGGTCGGGTCCGGCGGCAGCGGGTCGTCGATACGGCGGCTGAGCAGGACGATCACCGCGATCACCAGGGCCTGGAAGACGAAGGCCGCGCGCCAGCTGATCGCGGTGGTGATCAGGCCGCCGATCAGCGGCCCGGCCGCCGCTCCGATGCCGCCCAGCGCCATGACGACCCCGAAGGCACGGGCCCGGGAGGTGACATCCGGATAGAGGAGGGTCGTGAGGATGTAGACCGGGGGGATCAGCAGCGCCGTGCCGATGCCTTCCAGGATCGAGTTGCCGAGGATCAGGACACCGAGTCCCGGGGCGGCCGCGCTCAGCAGGGCCCCGATCGCGTAGACGATCAGACCGGTCAGGAAGCAGCGTTTGCGGCCGTAGCGGTCGGTGAGTCTGCCGCCGGGGATCATCAGCGCGGCCATCACCAGGAGGAAGGCCGTGATGGCCACCTGGACGCCCTGGACGGTGGTGTCGAGGTCCTCGCTGATGTCGTTGATCATCACGTTCATGTTGGAGCCGGCGAAGCTGCAGATGAACTGCGCCAGCGCGAGGGCGGCCAGCACGTGTCGCTGCGGCGTCGGCTGCCTCGTCGTCCCGGCCGTCCCCGCGGTCCCGGCCCTCCCGGTCACCGGCGCCGCTCCCGCCCGTGTCCTCGTGGCTCTTCATCGGGCGCCACAGACGTGTACCGGTTCACATGGGCCCCCTGCTCAGGGTCGTCACGGCTCCGTGCCCACCCAGTCTTCGGCACCCCCGGGGAGGTCGCCTCACCCCTCGCGGGTGAGCCCCCCGAAGCCCCGCCGGATGCCCCGGACGCGCGGGCCGCGCCGGGCGGCGTGAGGAGAAGGTGCCCATGGCATCCACGTCTGCTTGCCCCTCGCGTTGCCGGGTACAGCGTGGGGGTGAGGGGGACGGCTGGCGTGCGTGGAGTGCAGTGAGAGTGATGTGTTCGTGACCCGGCTCGGTGGGACCGGCGGCGAGCGTGCGGACAGGCTCGGGGACGAGGACGGGGCGGAGACCGTCGCGTGGGACGTCGCGTGGGACGTCGCCGGGGCCGTGGAGAGTCTGGCGGTTCTCTGGTCGCTGGCCGCGCAGGCCGCCGTACTGCGGTTGTCGCCGCATCAGTTGCGGGCGCTGCGGGTGCTTCAGGCCGCTCCCGGGCTGAATCTGACCGGACTGGCCGAGCAGTTGGAGATAGGGCTGCCCACCGCCAGCCGGCTGTGCGACCGGCTGGAGGCCGCCGGGCTGCTGGAGCGGGCCCTGCATCCGCACCGGCGGCGCGAGGTGCGGCTCGGGCTGACCGTGCGGGGGCGGCGGGTGCTCGACGACGTCGCGGCGCGGCGGGCCCAGGCCCTCGCCGACGTGCTCGGGGCCATGGAGCCCGACGACCGGGAGGCGCTCCGGCGGGGGCTGCGGGCCTTCGCCGCGGTGCGGGGGGCCTCGGCGCCCCCGCCGTCCGGCGAGTCCTGATCCCTTACCTTGTCCTGCACAGCAGCAGGCAGACGTCGTCGTCGCGTTCCGAGTCGTGCAGGAGTGGTTTCAGCAGGGCCTCCGCCGACGCGTCCAGGTCCTCCAGGTCCGCGCCGCTGAGCGCGCCCATGGCCTGGGCCAGGCGTTCGATGCCGGGGTCGATGCCCTGGGACCGGCGTTCGACCAGGCCGTCGGTGTACAGGGCCACCGTCGAGCCGGGGTGCAGGGGGAGCGTGTGGTCCTCGTAGGTGAAGGGGAGCGGGACGCCCAGCATGATGCCCGGTCTCGCGTCGAGGACGCGGACCGTTCCGTCGGGGGACCTGACCACCGCGGGCGGATGGCCCGCCGCCGCCCACACCAGCGTCGGGTCACCGGGGCGGAAACGGGCGATCACCGCCGTCGCGTACAGCGTCGGCTGCTGGTGGCAGAGCATGTGGTGCAGGCGGGTGAGGATGCGGGCGGGGCTGTCGTCCTCGACGGCGTAGGCGCGCAGCGCGGTGCGCAACTGGCCCATCATGACCGCCGCGTTCAGGCCGTGCCCCGTGACGTCCCCTATCACCGCGAGCACACTGCCGTCGGGCTGCACGAACGCGTCGTACCAGTCACCGCCGATGTTCAGGCCGCGCGTGGCCGGCAGGTAGCGGGCGGCCAGGTCCACGCCCTCGGTGAGGGGCAGTTCGGTCAGCTGGGCGCGCTGCAGCGCCTCGGCGACGTCGCGGTGCTGCTCGTAGCGCCGGGCGTGGTCCAGGGCGATGGCCAGCCGGCCGGCCAGCTCCATCAGCATCACGGCGGTGTCGGGGTCGAAGCGGGGCCCGGGCGCGGTCAGCGTCAGCACGCCCAGCAGGCGGGGCGCGGTGAGCGGGATGCAGAGCAGCGGGCGGTCCGGGAAGAGCACCGAGGGCGGCAGATCGTCGACGCCGGGCAGGCCGCCGGGGTGCGGGGCGGCGTGCTGGGGCCGTCCGGTGCGCGCCGCGGTCACGGCGGCGGCCGGGCGGTCGGTCCTGCGGGGCGCCTGCCCCTCGCCGGGTTCCTCGTCGAAGAGCCAGATGTCGGCCTCGGCGGCGTAGTCCGGGATCAGCAGCTCCGGCAGGCGGCGCAGGATGTCCTCGGGGTCGAGGGACGCGGTCACGGCGGCGCTGGCGTCCGCGAGGAACGTCAGCAGGCGGCGCGACTTCTCCGCGTCCGCGCGCGCGGCCCGCTCGGCGTCGAGCAGGTCGTGCTGCGCCTGTACGGCGGCCTCCAGCTCGGCGTGCAGGGCGAGGACGCCCTGGTTGGTCTGGTGCAGCTCCTCCCGGTGGAACCGGACCAGTTCCTCCTGCTCGGCGAGCAGGTCGAGGAGGGCCGCGGTGTCCTCGGCGCAGGCGAGGACGGCTTCGGCCAGGTCGTCGGTGGTCACCTTCGCCGGGTGGGCGGGCGTGGCAGCGTCCGCCGGGTGGGCGGGCGTTGCGCGCTCCGGCCGGTGGGTGGGCGCCGCGGTCGCCTGCCGTGACGGGGACGGCTCGCGGGTGGGGCGGCGGGAGCGGCGGGGGCGGGGCAGGGTGTAGCGGGCCGGGGGCGCGCCGTGCGGTCGTACGACGATGCGCAGGCGGGGGGTGGTGCCGTCGTGCGGGGCGTCCTTGTCGGCGGCCGGGGCGGGGGCCGGGGCGTCCGCGTCAGAGGCATCCGCGCCGGAAGGGCCTCTCTGGGCACCATCCGCGCCGGAAGCGCCCCCTTCGGCACCATCCGCGTCAGAGGCCCCCGCGCCGGAAGCGTGCCCCTCGGCACAGTCAGCGCCAGAGGCCCCCGCGCCGGAAACGCCCCCCTCGGCACCATCCGCGTGAGAGGCCCCCGCGCCGGAAACGCCCCCCTCGGCACCGTCAGCGCCAGCGGCACCCGCGTCAGAGGCCCCCGCGTCAGCGGCACCCGCGCCGGAAGCGTCCTCCGCGGAGTCCGCGCACGACGCGCCCGCGTCCGGCCCCGGCTCCCGCTCCGGCCCCGACCCCGGCTCCCAGCCGTCGATCAGTACCTCCGCACCCCCCGCCGCCAGGCCCTCCCGCAGGCGTGCCGTGATGTCGGTCAGGAAGCGGGCGCGTTCCACGGCCGGCAGGCCGGTCTCGGCCGTGACGCGGGACAGGAGTGTGCGTGCGCGGGCCGCGTCGGCCACGGAGCGGATGGTCCAGATGTCATGGGCGTTCATGGGCCTCGGTCCGGCACTCGGGGGCCAGTACGGCCACGCTGGTGTCGTCGCGTGCGGGGCTGGCCGCGCTGCTGGCGTCCCGGAGGACGGCCGCGGCGATCAGCGCGGGGTCGCGGGTGAGCAGATGCGGCTCGTCGGGGGGTGTCCAACGGCTGGGCAGGCCGTCGCTGTGCAGGACGAGCAGGCTGCCGGCGGTCCAGGGCGCCCGCTGCACCGGCACGTTGGCCGGGAAGGCGGCGCCGACGATGCCGGGGTGGGAGACCAGGTGGTGCCAGCGGTCGCCGGTGCGCAGCCGGGCCCCGGCGTTGCCGACCCCGGCGAAGCTCAGGTGGGCGTCGTCGTGGTCCAGTTGGGCCACGGCCACGGCGGCGCCGCGGGTGGGCCGTAGCGCCGTGTCGAGGCGGCGGAGGATCTCGGCGGGCGGCAGATGGGCCGAGCGGCGCAGGGTGTCGACGGCGGTGGCGGAGGCGTGGGCGGCCTTGGTGCCGTGGCCGAGGCCGTCGGCCAGCATGAAGGTCAGCAGCGGGCCGGAGCGGGCCCAGGTCCAGGCGTCGCCGGAGTGTTCGGCGGGGGCGAGGGGGACGTTGACGCCGCCGGCGCGGGCCGCCGCCCGCCGCGGTGCGGGGGCGGGTGCGGGGGCCTGTGCGGGTACGGCCGCGGGTACGGCCGCGGGCGCGGGGTCGATGCGGGCCAGGACGACCGTCCCGCGGCCCCGCACGCTGTACAGGTCGAAGCCGTCGGCGATGCGCCGGCAGGTGCCGAGCCCCGCGCCGAGGGACGTGGTGGCCGTGGTGAACCCGTCCCGCAGGGCCGCGGCGACGTCGGGGATGCCGGGACCGTGGTCGAGCGAGACCAGCTGCACCGCGGGGGTACGGCCGCCCGGCTCGGGCGCGTCGACGAGGTTGACGACGACGCGGCCGCCGCCGGCGTGCTTGAGCAGGTTGGTCGCCAGCTCGGTGGCGACCAGCGCGGCGTTGGCGGTGCGGCGCGCGTCGAGACCGACGTCCCGGCACGCGGTCTCGGCCGCCACCCGGACGTCCCGTACCCGGGTGGAGTCGTGCACCGGAACGTCCCACGCCCTGTTCATCCGGCCCCCGGTCGGAACGAGCCCGCGCCGGAGCGGGGCGCGGGCACGCCGGAGGCCCAGGCGACCACGGTGACGGTGGTGCCGCGCCCGGGTTCGGTGTCCAGGGCGAACT
This sequence comes from Streptomyces griseosporeus, assembly GCF_014656055.1. Taxonomy (GTDB): domain Bacteria; phylum Actinomycetota; class Actinomycetes; order Streptomycetales; family Streptomycetaceae; genus Streptomyces; species Streptomyces griseosporeus. The sequence goes on along the minus strand of NZ_BNBR01000005.1, from coordinate 445,715 downwards.
CGTGCACCAGCCGCTTGGACCCGCTCAGGCCGAGGCCGAGACCGCCGCCGCTGGTGTAACCGTCCGTCATGGCCAGGTCCACGTCCCGGATGCCGGGGCCGTGGTCCACGAAGCACAGCCGCAGCCCGGTGCGGTGGCCCTCGTGCAGCCGGGTGATCTCCACGACGCCGCCGCCCCCGTGCACGAGGGTGTTGCGGGCCAGTTCGCTGGCCGCGGTGATCAGTTTGGTCTGCTGCACCAGTCCGAATCCGAGGTCGGTCGCGGCCTGCCGCACCTGCTGCCGGATCCGGGCCAGGTCGGCGTCCGTGTCGATGGGCAGGCTGATCGAGGCCGGGGGCCGGGGCTCTTCGGCCATCAGGGGCCCCCCTTCGTACGGTCCACGGACGCCGTACCGTCCACGGGCCGGGTCCCGTCCACGGACGCTGTACCGCCCACGGGCGGGGCGCCGTCAACGGACGCCGTACCGCCCACGGGCGGGATCCCGTCCACGGACGCCGCACCACCCACCGGCCACGCACCGCCCACGGACGCCGCACCACCCACCGGCCACGCACCGCCCACGGGCGCCGTACCACCACCTACCGGCGACAGCCCGCCCGCAGGGCGTGCGGTGGCGGGCTGTACGGGTCGCGGTCCGAGGGCGGGCCTCGTCCGGTTCCCCGCCCGGGCCCGGTTCACCGCCTGCGCGCGGTCCACCGCCCGCGTGCGGTCCGCCGTCGGGGCGGACAGCAGTTCCATCGCCCGGTCCACATCCAGCGCGGTGGTCAGCGAGGGCAGCGTGAGGCCCAGCTCGACGAGGGTGATCGCGACGGCCGGGCGCATCCCGGCCAGGACCGTGCGGGCCGCCATCAGCGCGGCGCTGGCGGCGATCTCGGCGAGCACGCGGCCGAGGAACGAGTCGACGATCTCCACGCCCGAGATGTCGATCACGACACCCGAGGCACCGCTGCGCGCGATGCGCTCGACGATGTCCTGCTGGAGCTGCTCGGCCGTCCCGTCGTGCAACTCCCCCTGAAGGGTGACCAGCAGGACGTCCCCCAGCGCCAGCACCGGCACATGGGGGCTTCCCGGATAGGGGGCGGTCATGAGGGGATCGTCCCGGGAGCGGCCGGCACCACGATGCCCTGCCGGGCCAGCGCGTACGCCAGCGCGTCGGCGAGCCCGGCGCGGGTGACGACCGACCCCAGGTCGATGCCGAGATGCACGATGGTCTGCGCGATCGCGGGCCGGATGCCGGAGACGATGCACTCGGCGCCCATCAGCCGGGCCGCCGCCACCGTCTTCATCAGGTGCTGCGCGACGAGCGAGTCGACCGTGGGCACGCCGGTGATGTCGAGGATGGCGTACGCGGCGCGCTGGTCGACGATCGCCTCCAGCAGGCTCTCCATGACCACCTGGCTGCGGGCGCTGTCCAGCGTGCCGATCAGGGGTACGGCGACGATGCCCTCCCACAGCTGGATGACCGGCGTGGCCACCTCCATCAGCTGCTGCCGCTGACGTTCGATCAGTTCGGCGCCGGCGTTGAGCGCCGTTTCCATCACCACCAGCCGCAGCGTACCCATGAGGACGGCCAGCGTCAGCGCCGCCTCGTGCGCCTCCCGTGCCGCCGGGTCGCTGTACTCCGCGCGCAGCAGCTCGGCGGCGGACACCCGCAGGTCGGCGACCTCGTCGGCGATCTGGGCGGGGGTGGACCCGGTGCGGGCCCGTGCGGCGGCGGTACGGCCCAGCTGGTCGCGGACGGCGCCGAAGCCGGGCGCGGTGATGTCCTCCAGCCTGCCGCCGGCAGCGACCTCCGCCAGGGCGTCGACGACGGCCTTGCCCGCGTCCACCGCCTCGTCGCGGGAGACGGTGAAGACCGTACGGAACAACGGGGTGTCGGCCCAGCGCTGGGCGATCTGCTCGCGGCGCCGCCGGAGGAAGCCGCTCAGCTCCTGTGCCGCCCCGTGGGTCCTGTCCTGCTCCGCCACCCGCATCGTCTCCCTCGGTACAGGTTCCGCGGCCGTGCGTCGGCCGGCCCCGGCCGAATAATTGCCGTGTGACAAACATTAGCGGTGGGGTGTAGCGCGAACAACAAGCGCCCGAGGCCCGTGGACGGACCCCGAAGACCCCTCTTCCGGACCATTGCCCGGTCAGCGTCCGTGCCAGTCCAGGCAGACCACCAGCGCGTCGTCGTCCGGCGCCGGCCGGCCGCGGTGACCGGTCAGTTCCCGCAGGACGGCCCGCGGCACCTCGGCCGCCGGCAGCAGGCGTGTGGCGTGGATGGCCCGGGTCAGGGCCTCGTCGCCGTACGCCTTGCCCTCGGGCGACGCGACGGCGTACACCCCGTCGCTGACGAAGAGCAGCCGGTCGCCGGGTTCCGCCTGGAACTCCTGGGCGACGTAGTCGGTCTCCTCGAACATGCCGAGCGGCAGCTGGGCGTCGAAGCCGACGCGTTCCACGGTGCCGCCGCGCAGCCGCAGCATCTGCGGGGAGCCCGCGTCCACCACCCGGGCGCGGCCGGTGGCCAGCTCGAAGTCGAGCATCAGCACCGACAGGTAGCTGCGGCCCCGGTAGTGCGCGTAGACGGCCTGGTCGGCCAGGGCCGCCTGGTCGGCGAGCGGGAGGCCGGCCCGGCGGGCGTTGCGCAGGGCGTTGACGGCCAGGTTGGTCAGCAGGGACGCCTCCGTGCCCTCGCCCATGCCGTTGGTGACGTACAGCGTCAGGCTGTCGGCGGTCGCCGACCAGTCGAAGTTGTCGCCGAAGATGGCGTACGCGGGCTCCAGCTGGGCGCCCAGCTCGTACTCGGGGCGGGTGCAGGAGCGGCCGGGCAGCAGCTGCCACTGCATCTCGGCGGCGAGGGTGAGCCGGTCCCTGCGGCGGGCCTGGAGGTAGATGTCGGTGTCCCGCTCGGCGACGACCACCTCGTGCGCGAGCACCTGGGCGACGTCGGCCAGCTCGTCGAGATGCTTGCGGGCGTGCTCGGCGTCGGCCATCGTCACCGTGAGCACGCCGAGCCGGTCGCCGCGCACGGTGACGGGCAGGTGCGTGCGCGCCCTGCCGCCCGGTACGGACTCCACGTACGGCTCCTGCGCGCCGAAGGCACGGCCCGCGGGGCTGCTGTGCACCGGGACCGGGTCCGTGGTGTGGGGCAGCACGGACACCGGCTGGAGCACGCTCAGGCCGTAGTCGGCCATGAACAGCTCGACGGACTCCGCCGCGTACTGCTCGACCAGTACGCGCCGGACGGCGTCGAGCAACTCGTGGGGTGCCGCCGTGCGCAGGGCGCGCTCGGCGGTCACAAATCTGTTCACGATGAGAAAAACACCAATCCTTACGCCGGACTCCCGTGGCCCGGCCCGGTGGGAAGCGGGCCGTCCGCCGCCGGTCGCCGAGGCCGTCCGCCTAGTACGCTGACGGCCGCCCCGGTTCCTGCGAGAGTGTGACCGTGACTGCCTTCCGCCCGCGCCCACAGCCCGCCGAGGTCGCCCGTGTGACCTCCACGGCCGCGGAGCTGCTGGAGGTGCTCTGGGGCCGGGCCTCGACCGCGCCCGCCTCGGCGTCCCAGCTGCGCCTGCTGCTCATCCTGGAACACCACGACGGCATCAACCTGGGCACGCTCGCCGACTCGCTCGCCTCCACGCCGCCGTCGACCAGCCGCCTGTGCGACCGGCTCCAGGCCGCCGGATTCGTCGAGCGCGCCGTCAGCCCCGCCGACCGGCGCGAGGTCCGGCTGCACCTCAGCAGCCGGGGGCGCGCCTTCCTGGCCGACCTCCGTATCCGCAGGGAGCGGGAGCTCCAGGCGGTGCTGGCCCTGATGCCCGCCGCGCAGCGGACGGCACTGCTGGAGGGCCTGGAGGCGTTCTGCGACGCGGCGGCGCTGCGCATACAGGACGCGGGCGCGGCGGAGACCGGCGACCGGACGGCCTGACACATTCCCAGCTCCTTCCTCGTGCGCATCCCGGCACGGGACGACCGCGGTGCATGACCGCGGTGTACGACCGCGGTGTACGACCGCACGTGTACGGCCGACATCCCTTTTTGCCGCGCGGACGCTCGGCAAACGGCAACCGTCTCCCACCCGTGTTCCCCGAGCCGGCGGGACCTGTGCCGTTGTGGCGAACCTCTCGGAGTACGCGCCGGATGCGTCTGATCATCACCGGCTCGGGTAAACGGAGCAAAAGGCACGAACGGCTAGCGATGGAGGTGGGCGTGTGCGTCCTTCCCTCGACGAGGCTCAGCGCCGGGGGCGTTTCCCGCGGCGCCGGCCCGCCGTCCCGGAGTCGGCGGGCCGGGCCCGCGACCTGACCCGCGCGTTCCTCGCGGAGGTCGCCCCCGGCGAGCCGGAGGTGACGGACGCCGCGTTGCTCGTGGTCTCCGAACTGGTCACCAACGCGATCCGGCACGCCGGCGGCGTCACCGGCTTCGGCCTGCGCACCGACCCGGAGGCGATCACCGTGACCGTGGCGGACGCGAGCCCCCGGCCGCCGCACCGGCGCCGTACACCGGTCAGCCAGCCGGGAGGCTTCGGATGGCCGATGGTCCTCCGGCTCGCGTCCCGGGTACGGGTGCGGAAGGGACCGCACGGCAAGGCGGTGGAGGCCTCGCTCGCACTGCCCCCGCCGAGTGGCGCTGCTCACATTTCCTTCACCGCGGGGGCATGAGCGGTGAGATGCGGGGCATCGGCCCTTCAAGGCGGCTCGCCGGAGCACGGGGCGGGCCGGGACGACAGGGAGGGCTGTGTGATGGCGGCGAAGGTCGACACGGTGACGCGGACCGAGGCGGAACTGCCCCAGATCGCGGAGCCGCAGAAGGTCGGCCCGCAGGACGCACGCACGCTGACCAAGGTCTTCCTCGAACGTCTCGCCGTACTGGAGGAGGGCACGCCCGAGTACCAGTACGCCCGCAACACGCTCATCGAGATCAACATGTCGCTCGTGCGGTACGCGGCGAGCCGGTTCCGCAGCGGCGGCAACCAGACGATGGAGGACATCGTCCAGGTCGGCGTCATCGGGCTGATCAAGGCGATCGACCGTTTCGAGGTCTCCCGCGAGGTGCAGTTCACCAGCTTCGCGGTGCCGTACATCGTCGGGGAGATCAAGCGGTTCTTCCGTGACACCTCCTGGGCGGTGCACGTGCCGCGGCGGCTGCAGGAGGCCCGTACCGAACTCACCAAGGCCACCGAGGAGCTGAGCACCCGGCTCGGCCGGTCCCCGAAGGTCTCGGAGCTGGCGGCGCTGATGAACCTCAGCGAGGAGGAGGTCGTCGAGGCGCAGGTCGCCGCGAACGGCTTCACGTCCACCTCGCTGGACGCGGCCGTCCGCACGGACGCCGACGAGAACGACGCGGCGCTGACGGAGTTCATCGGCGCCGAGGACCCGGGCATGGAACTCGTGGAGAACTTCCACGCGCTGGCCCCGCTCATCGCCGGCCTCGCCGAGCGCGACCGGCTGATCCTGCACCTGCGGTTCGTGGAGGAACTCACCCAGGCGGAGATCGGCCGGCGGCTCGGCATGTCCCAGATGCACGTCTCACGGCTGCTGTCGCGGATCGTGGCCCGGCTGCGCGAGGGCATGCTCACGACGGGGTGACGCCCGCGGCGGACAGGAACGCGGGTAGCGGCCGGGCGGCGGGATTCCCTCGCATCGGGGATCCTCGGACGCCCGAGGAGTGATCCACCGGCCCCACCCGTGGCCGGCGGGCGGTGCGGCCGTTGCCCCTGGCGTGCATACCTCCGGCTCCAGCCCGATACTGTCCGCCCCGCCCGCGCCCTGCGGCATAAGCGGCCACTCCCCCGCGACGCCCGGCGAGGGCCCGTACCCGACGCCCGGCGAGGGCCCGTACCCGACGCCCGGCGAGGGCTCGCGCAAGACGCCCGGTGAGGGCTCGCGCAAGACGCCCGGTGAGGGCTCGCGCAAGACGCCCGGCGGGGATTCCCGTACGCCGCCCGGCGGGGACACCCTCCATGTCCGGCTGCGCGGTGACATCGACCACTTCAGCGCCGCCCCGCTGCGCGCGATCCTCACGGCCGCCGCCGCGGACGGCCGTACCCGCCTCGTCCTGGACTGCGCCGACGTGTCGTTCTGCGACTCCGCGCTGCTGGGGGCACTTGCCCTGTGGCAGGGCGAGGGCCGCACCGCCGAGGTCCGCCAGGCACCCCCCGCGGTACGGCGTCTGCTGGCGCTGGAGCGGGAGCTGCGGGCAGGCCCTCGTGAGACGGGGCTCCCGCCAGGGGGCCGCGAGGGCGCATACTGAGCCATGACAAAACACGCTGCACCGAAGCGCCACTTGGCCACCAGCCCCTTCAAGGCGCCGGTCGCACCCGCTCCCAAGCACTTCGCCATGGGCGACCAGGTCACCCACGACGTGTACGGCCTGGGCCGGGTGATCGGCATCGAGGACGGCATCGCGGCACTCGTGGACTTCGGCTCGGCGCAGGTGCGGGTCCTGAGCCCGTACGCCAAGATGACCAAGCTGTAGCAGCACCGCTCCTGGTCACACACCAGGCCCCCTGACCGGGGGCCTGCGACGAGAGAGAGCTCCTCTGATCCCGACGCCGCTGTTCTCCGCACCGGACGAACAACCCCTCCGCACCGCCGCACCCTCGCCGCCTCCCGCGACGGACCCCTTCCGGGCGCCCGCCTTCGCGGAGGACGACACGAGTGACTGTGACCTTCCTCTCCCTTCCGACCCGGGGCCGTTCGTCGGCGATGCGCCGGCGGGACGAGGGGAGCGGCCGGGCCGGGGCCGTCGCGCGAGGTCATAGCGTTGCGGGCGCTCACGCCCGACGGCCGGACCGCACCTCGCGGAAACCGATATCTGTGGTCGCCGCATTAGAAATCGGTGCGACGAGACAGACATATTCCCGAAACCGCAGGCTGCGCGGGGGTATTTTCCGCGCGTGGCCGACACCGACGTGCTAGTGTCGACGTCAGTTGCAGGTGTGGTTGCCAGACGGTTTTTCCGACGGCTGATCATAACGGCGACACGGAATGCGCACGGTGTGCATTCCTGACACCGTCCCCCGAAGGAGAAAACAATGGCTACTGGCACTGTGAAGTGGTTCAACTCGGAAAAGGGCTTCGGCTTCATCGAGCAGGACGGCGGCGGCCCCGACGTCTTCGCCCACTACTCGAACATCGCCACCCAGGGCTTCCGCGAGCTGCTGGAAGGCCAGAAGGTGACGTTCGACGTCGCTCAGGGCCAGAAGGGCCCGACGGCCGAGAACATCGTTCCCGCCTGACGCACCTGCGCCGACGCGCACTTGGCAGCTGGGGCCCGCACCTTGGGTGCGGGCCCCAGTTCGCTTTGTCCCCGCATCACCCATTACCGGCACCTCCGGTAATTCGCTTTTCCCGGGGCGATTCCGCCCCGCCACATTCTCCGGCTCGTTCTCGCGATTCCCTGCGCTGCTCATTCTGCCGCGGAAATTCCTTGATACGTGCCGCATCAAGGAAGGTTCCCCATGAACCGCACCCGCACCAGCGGCGGTCGCCCGCGTGCGACGCGCACCTACGACCGCTCCGGCTCCGGCTCCGCCGGTTCGTCCCGTCGCCGCTCCACCGTCCCCGCGGGCCGGCAGCCCGTCGGCGGTGAGTTCGCGCTGCCGAAGACGGTCACGCCGGCCCTGCCCGCCGTCGAGGCGTTCGGCGACCTCGGCCTGCCGGCGCCGCTGCTGACCACGCTCGGCCAGGAAGGGGTGACCGTACCGTTCCCCATCCAGGCGGCGACCCTGCCGAACTCCCTGGCCGGCCGTGACGTGCTCGGCCGCGGCCGGACCGGCTCCGGCAAGACCCTCGCCTTCGGCCTCGCCGTCCTCGCCCGCACGGCGGGCAAGCGCGCCGAGCCGCGCCAGCCGCTCGCACTGGTCCTCGTCCCCACCCGGGAGCTGGCCCAGCAGGTCACCGACGCGCTCACGCCCTACGCCCGCTCGGTGCGGCTGCGGCTGGCCACCGTCGTCGGCGGCATGTCCATCGGCCGGCAGGCCGGTGCGCTGCGCGCCGGCGCGGAGGTCGTCGTGGCGACGCCCGGCCGGCTGAAGGACCTCATCGACCGGGGCGACTGCCGGCTCGACGACGTCGGCGTCACCGTCCTCGACGAGGCCGACCAGATGACCGACATGGGCTTCATGCCGCAGGTCACCGCCCTGCTCGACCAGGTACGGCCCGGCGGTCAGCGGCTGCTGTTCTCCGCCACCCTGGACCGCAACGTCGACCTGCTGGTCCGCCGCTACCTGAGCGACCCGGTGGTGCACTCCGTGGACCCGTCGGCCGGTGCCGTCGTCACCATGGAGCACCACATCCTGCACGTGGACGAGGCGGACAAGCACCGCACGACCACGGAGATCGCGGCGCGGGACGGCCGGGTCATCATGTTCCTGGACACCAAGCACGCCGTGGACCGGCTGACCAAGCACCTGCTGAACAGCGGGGTCCGCGCCGCCGCCCTGCACGGGGGCCGCTCCCAGCCGCAGCGCACCCGGACGCTGGCGCAGTTCAAGGACGGGCACGTCACCGTCCTGGTCGCCACCAACGTCGCCGCGCGCGGCATCCACGTCGACAGCCTCGACCTGGTCGTCAACGTCGATCCGCCCGCCGACCACAAGGACTACCTGCACCGGGGCGGCCGTACGGCCCGGGCCGGCGAGTCGGGCAGCGTGGTCACGCTGGTGACGCCCGCCCAGCGGCGCGGCATGGCCCGGCTGATGGCGTCGGCCGGCATCACCCCGCGGATCACGCCGGTCCGCTCGGGCGAGGCGGAGCTGAGCCGCATCACCGGCGCGCAGGCGCCGTCCGGCGTCCCCGTGGTGATCACCGTGCCGGTCGCCGAGAGCCCCCGCCGCACCTCGGCCCCGTCACGCAGCCGCCGCTCCCGCGGCAGCCGCGGCGGTCAGGCGCGCACCGGTCAGCCCCGTACCGGCCAGGCCCGCACGGGCCAGAACGGCCAGTCGCAGTCCCAGGGACGACGCCGGCGCCCGGGCAACGAGTCGGCCGCCTAGGCCTTATGGCAGGCCTTATGGCGAAGTTCCCGGCCTGATGTTGATGTGCGCGGCCCCCGTCGTTCTGCGGCGGGGGCCGCGCACGTCCGGCTCACTGTTCGAAATAGGTGAGATCGCCCACGGTCCACGCGCTGATGTCCTTGATGGCGACCCGGTACATCCCGCCCGTCTCCGGGATCCCGAGGCTGCCCTGGAGGATCCGGGCGAGGTGGAAGTGCAGATGCGTGGGTGCCTCGCCGCGCGCGGGCCGCTTCGCCAGGGAACCGCGGGCGAAGACGTCCGAGAACGGGCCCAGCCGGTCGGAGTCCTTCAGCACCTCCGCCACCCGCTCCCGCCACACGGCCTCGGGAGCCAGCCGCCCGGTGATGACGGCACCGCCGACGACCACGGTCAGGGACATCTGATTGCTTCGCTCCGCCTCCACCGTGGCGGCGATGGCGACGAGCAGCTCATCAGGGTTCGACATGAGGCAGAGCTTATGCGGCGCGTCCACCGATCGGTGGACCCGAGGTTCAACCCGTCACCTCTGTCTGCCGGTGTGCCCCGCCCGCGAGGCTCGTGGGCATGAATTCATTGACTGTGCGCGCGGCCCGGTGGAGTGCCCGGCACCCCTGGTGGGCCATGGTCGGCTGGCTGGTGTTCGTGGTGCTGTGCGTGGGGGTCGGCAGTGCCGTCGGGACGCGGAGCGCCACGACGGCCGACTACCGGGTCGGGGAGGCCGGGCGGGCGGAGGCCATGGCGGCCGAGGGGCATCTGGAGCGGCTGTCGAGCGAGCAGGTGCTGATCTCGGCCCGGTCGGGTGCCCTGGACCGGGGCGCGGCCGACGCCGCCGCGCGGGAACTGGGCGAGCGGATGCGGCGGCTGCCCGAGGTGGCGGGTGTGGCGCGGCCCGTGCTGTCGGCGGACCGTTCGGTCGTGATGGTCGAGGTCACGCTCAAGGGCGAGGAGCGCGACGCCAAGGACAAGGTGGACGCGCTGCTCGCGCAGACCGAGGCCGTGAGCGCGGCGTATCCGGGGCTGCTGGTGCAGGAGACCGGAAGTCCCTCCATCAGCAAGGGTGTCGAGCAGCAGCGCGGGGACGATCTGGCGCTGTCCGAGAAGATCACGCTGCCGATCACGCTGGTCACCCTGCTCGTCGTGTTCGGGTCGGTGACCATGGCGGGCGTGCCGCTGCTGCTCGCGCTGTCGTCGATCGCGGCGGCCGTCGGGCTGTCGATGGTCGTCTCGCACGTGTCGCCGGACGCCGGGGTCGGTACGAACGTGATCCTGATGATCGGGCTCGCGGTCGGCGTCGACTACACCCTCTTCTATCTCAAGCGGGAGCGGGAGGAACGGGCCCGCTCGGGCGGCCGGCTGAGTTCCGGGGCGCTGGTGGAGCTGGCCGCGGCGACCTCGGGCCGGGCGGTCGTGGTGTCCGGGTGCGCGGTGGTGGCCTCCACCGCGACGCTGTACCTCGCCTCCGACGTCATCTTCTCGTCGCTGGCGACGGGCACGATCGTGGTCGTCCTGGTCGCGGTGGCCAGCTCGCTCACCGCGCTTCCCGCGCTGCTCGTCAAGCTCGGGCAGCGGCAGGAGCGCAGGGCGCGGCGGCGTGCCGAGCGCGGCAGGCCGGTCCGGCGGGCGCGGGGCGACGGCGGCGGCCGGGTGTGGGGCGCGCTGCTGCGGCCCGCCAGCCGGCACCCGCTCGCGACCCTGTGCGTGTCCGTGCTCGCGCTGCTCGCGCTCGTCACCCCGCTGGCCGGGCTGAAGATCACCGAGATGAGCCGGGACACGCACTCCCGCGCCATCCCCGCGATGCGCGTGTACGACCGGCTCAACGCGGCGTTCCCGGAGCACCGGGTCACCCACCAGGTCGTCGTACGGGCCGATGCCGCGCGGACCGGTGAGGTCGCGGGGGCGCTGCGCGAGCTGGCCCGGCGGGCGGACGCCGATCCGCTGTTCGCCGGGGCGTCGGCGGTGCGGACCTCCGCGGACCGGCGGATCAGCACGCTCGAACTGAAGGTGCCGTATCTCGGGAACTCCGGTCAGGCCCACGACTCCCTCGACCACCTGCGGGACCGCTATCTGCCCGCGACCGTGGGGCGGGTCGCCGGGGCGGAGTACGGGGTGAGCGGGGACGTCGCCCGGTACACCGACTACCCCGCCCACCAGAACAGCAGACTGCCGCTGGTGCTGGGGGCGTTGCTGCTGGTGACGTTCCTGATGACGGCGTTCGCGTTCCGGTCCGTCGTGCTGGGGGTCATCGGGGTGGGGCTGAACCTGCTGTCCGCGGCCGCCTCGCTCGGGCTGCTCGTGCTGGTCTTCCAGGGGTCGTGGGCGGAGGGGCTGCTGGACTTCCACTCCACGGGGTCGATCGGGTCGCGGGTGCCGCTGTTCCTGTTCGTGATCCTCTTCGGGCTGTCGATGGACTACCAGGTGTTCGTGGTGAGCCGGATCCGGGAGGCCGTGCTCGCGGGCGTGCCGACGCGGCAGGCCGTGCTGGAGGGGATCCGCCGGTCGGCGAGCGTGGTGACGAGCGCGGCGGTGGTGATGACGACCGTCTTCGTCAGCTTCGTCTTCCTGCACATCATCGAGATGAAGCAGATCGGCTTCGTCCTCGCCGCGGCCGTGCTGCTGGACGCCTTCGTCGTCCGCATCATGATCCTGCCGTCGGCCATGCTGCTGCTGGGGGAGGCCAGTTGGTGGCCCGGGAAGGCGCCGGTGCGGGCGGTGGCCGCGGCGGGGAAAACGGCCGACGAGCGGCCGGTGGCCGACGTACGTTGAGCGTCATGACCGCTCTGACCGCTCCCCTGGCCGACACCTTCTGGGCGACGTCGCTGCGCCGGTGGAACACGGTGTGCCGGGTGCTGTTCGGTGCGATGGCCGTCGGGCTGGTGACGACGGCCCCGCCCGGCGGGAGCAAGTACCAGTCGCTGGCCCTGCTCGGCTGCGTGGTCCTCTGCCACGCGGTGCTCGACCGCTTCCCGTCGAATCCCGTCGTACGGCCGCACGTCTACCTCGCGGTGCTGGTCCTCGGGCTGGGCGGGCTGGCGTACCTGGGCAGCAGTTATGCGGCGCTGTTCATGGTGACGCTGCCGCACTACTGGATGTTCGGGCGCACCCCGCGGGCCTCGATGGTGTTCCTGGGGCTCGCCACCGGCGCCACGCTGGCCGGCAGCCTGCTCCGGCAGGGCTGGTCGGCGGAGTTCTTCGGCGAGACCACGGTCTCCACGCTGATCGTGGTCGCGGTGGGTGTCCTGATCGGGCTGTGGGCGCACTCGGTCGTCGAGCAGAGCACCGAACGGGCCCGGCTGATCGAGGAGTTGGAGCGGACGCAGGCGCGGCTGTCGGAGGCGCACCAGCGGCAGGGCGCGGCGGACGAGCGGGAGCGCATCGCGCGGGACATCCACGACACGCTCGCGCAGGGCTTCGCGTCGATCATCGTCCTTGCGGAGGCGGCGCGGGCGGGCCTGGCCGACGATCCGGGGCGCAGCGCCCGGCAGTTGCGCTCGATCGAGTCGACCGCCCGGGACAACCTGGCCGAGGCGCGGGAGCTGGTCGCCTCGGCCGGGCAGCCGGGGCCCGGCGGCGAGCGGTCCGGCTCGGTGGCGCGGACGCTGCGCCGCACGCTGGACCGTTTCGCCGAGGACACCCAGCTCACCGTGGACGCCGATCTGGCGGACCTCGACTGCGACCAGCGGACCCGGATCGCGCTGCTGCGCTGCACCCAGGAGTCCCTGGCCAACGTGCGCAAGCACGCCCGCGCGTCCACCGTCGGCGTGGTGCTGGTGCGGCGGCCGTACGGCGTGGAGCTGGAGATCACCGACGACGGATGCGGGTTCGTGGTGGAGGAGTCGGCGGGCTTCGGCCTCGACGGCATGCGCAAACGACTGGCGGAACTGGGCGGGAGGCTCACGGTGACGAGTTCGGTGGGCGACGGGACACGGGTCCTCGCGGTGATCCCCGTGGCGGACGAGGGGGACGCATGAGCGCGGGGCCGCTGCGGGTCGTCGTGGTGGACGACCACACCGTGATGCGGGCCGGGGTCGTCGCGCTGCTCGCCGACGAGAGGAGCATCGAGATCGTCGGCGAGGCGGGCGACGGCCGGGCGGCGCTGGACCTGGTGGAGCGGTACGACCCCGATGTCGCCCTGGTCGATCTGCGGATGCCGGTGCTGGACGGGGTGGCGACGACGACCGAGATCGTCGCCCGGTACCCGCGCACCCGGGTGCTGATCCTGACGACGTACGACACGGACGCGGACATCGAGCGGGGCGTGGAGGCCGGTGCCATCGGCTATCTGCTGAAGGACACCACCCGCGAGCAGCTCGTCGACGCCGTCCACGCGGCGGCGCGCGGCGAGACGGTGCTGGCCCCGCGGGTCGCCGCGAAGCTGGTGGCGCGGATGCGCCGGCCGGCCCAGGAACCGCTGACCGAGCGGGAGACGGACGTCCTGGCGGCGGTGGCCGACGGCCTGACCAACGCGGAGATCGGCCGCCGGCTCGTCATCGCCGAGGCCACCGTGAAGACGCATCTGCTGCGCCTGTTCGCCAAGCTGGACGTGAACGACCGGACGCGGGCGGTGGTGGTGGCGATGGAGCGGGGGCTGCTGCCGGGGCCCGGGGCCCCGGGCTGAGCCGGGTGCCGGTCCGTCACATCGCGCGCAGGTCCTCGGCCGCCTCCTGGTAGGCGGCCGTCGCTCGGGTGAAGTAGTCGAAGAGGACGTCGAGTTGCTCCGGGCCGTAGCCGCGGAGGATCTCGCCGATCTTCTCGCGGGCGGGGGCCATGACGCGGTCCAGGTCGGCGGGGCCGGCCACCGGTTCCACGACGATCTTGCGGCGGTCGTCGGGGTCGGGGACGCGGCGGACGTAACCGGCCTGCTCCAGCCGGTCGATGAGCCGGGTCGTGGGGCCGGTCGTCAGGCCCGTGCGGTCGGAGAGGGCGCCGGGGGACATGGCTCCGGACAGCTGGAGGATGTTGAGCGCGTACAGGTCGGTGGCTCCGAGGTCGCACGCGCGGGCGCCGGCGTGGCCGTGCAGCATCACGGCGCTCAGGTAACGGCGGTAGACCTCGCTCGCGTCGGAGCGCATCGGGGGCGTTGACACGGTCTCTTCCACTCCCTAATCTCTTCCTTAGAGAAGAGAAATCTTCAAAGCAGATACTGCTCCTTTGAAGCTACCACGACGGAGGCCAGCCGTGACGACCCGGACCCGTATCCCCGCGGACCCCGCCCGCGCCGCCGACACCGCCGCGATCAGGGAACTCCTGGAGGACAGCCGCGCGGCGTGGGACCGCGGTGACGGGGCCGCGTACGGCGCCTGCTTCACCGACGACGCGACCGACGTCACCTTCGTCGGCACCGTCTACCGCGGCGGCCCCGAGATCGGCCGCGCCCACCAGGCCCTCTTCGACGGCTTCCTCAAGGGCACCCGCCTGGCCCTCGACATCACCGACCTGCGCTTCCACGGCCCCGACACCGCGGTCGTCGTCACCCGCGGCGACGTCGGCAAGGGCCGGCCGCGACGCCTGGGCAAGCTCGCCACGTACACCGTCGTACGCCGGCCCGACGGCCGGTGGCGGATCGCCGCCGTCCAGAAGACGCAGCGGCGGCGGCTGATGGAGGCCGTGTCCTTCCGGCTCCAGCCGGCCACCCGGCCGGCGGGACGGCCCTGACCGTCCGCCCGGCCGGATCCCGCCCGGCTCGTCTCACCGCGCCCCCGTCAGCGTGCCGGCCATGTGGTCGGCCAGGTGGGGCAGCCAGTCCGGGCGGGCGTTGCCCAGGAGGTGGTCGCCGTGGGGGACGGAGAGGTACGTGCCGTGGGGGGCGAGGCGGGCCAGGGGGGCGCCGTCGGTCACGCCCGGGATGACGTCCCGGCCTCCGTCGACGACGAGGAGGGGGGCGGCGATACGCGGCGCGAGGGCGGTCAGGTCGACCTGCCGGGCGAAGGCGCGGGCGGCGTCGGCGCCTCCGGTGCGCAGGGTCAGGATGTGCCGTACGGGCGGGGGCAGCGCGTCCCAGTCGAGGCGGGACGGGCCGCTGACCGTGGCCGCCGCGGCGACGCGCGGTTCGAGGGCCGCGGCGCGGGCCGCGAAGAAGCCGCCCAGGCTGAGACCGACCACGCCGACGCGGGCGACGCCGAGCGCGTCGACGACACGGCCGACGACCTGCTCGTAGTCCGGGCGGAGCGCCGTCGTCGCGGCGAGGGCGCCCTGGCCGGGGCCGTCCATCGCGAACACCGCCAGCCCGCGCGCCAGCAGCGCGGACGCCAGGTCGAGGAACTCCTCCTTGGCCGAGTCCAGCCCGGGGACGACGACCACGGTGCCGGGCGCGTCGGCGGGGCCGCGCAGCCAGCCGGTGAACCCCTCCCCGGAGACGCGCCGCGCGCCCGGCTCCAGCAGGGCGAGGCCCCGGCCCAGCGCGTCGTCCGCCTCGGCGGCGGCGTACGGCGCCTCCGCGTCGTGGGCGAGGGTGGCGAGGTGGAACCAGCGGGCCGCCGTCAGCAGGTGCGTGCCCGCCGAGACGGGCGAGCCGGCCCGCTCGGCGCGGTCCAGGTGGGCGCGCCCGGCCCGCCGCAGGGCCGGGGCCCAGTCGGCGACGGAGGTCAGGCCCTCGGTGACCCGGCGGTACTCGTGCGGATCGACGCCCGCGCCGGTGGCCCGGGTCCACTGGGCGGCGGCGAAGTCGGCGACGGCGTCCGCGGCCTGGGCGGCGGCGAAGTCGGCGGGGTCCGCGGCGTGGGCGGCGGGGCCCGCGGCGTGGGCGGCGGTGTCCGCAGCCTGGGCGGCAGCAAGGCCGACGACGGCGTCCGCGGCCTCGGCGGCGGCGAAGTCGGCGGGGTCCGCGGCGTGGGCGGCGGCGAGGTCCGCGGCGTCCGCGGCGGGGGCCGCGGCCTGGATGGCCGTCGGGTCCGTGGGCCGGTCGGTGGTGGTCATCGGTGGTCCCCTTCCCGTTCCTTGTCGATCGTCAGGACGGCCTTGCCGCGGATGCGGCGCTCGCGCAGGTCGACCAGGGTGTCGGCGGTGTGCGTCCAGTCGGCGGTGCGGCTGATCTCCGGGTGCAGCCGGCCCTGCCCGACGAGGCGTACGAGGGCGGCGAGGTCGGGGCCGTAGGGCGCTCCGGCGTAGTGGAAGTGCTGGATCGTGACGCGTTCGGGCCCGGTCAGCAGGTCGAAGAAGTCGAGGGTGACCGGCGTACGGCCGGCCTGCCCGAACCACACGAGCGTGCCGCCCGGTCGCGTCCTGGCCAGAGCGGCCGGCAGCGCGGGGCCGCCCGTGGATTCCAGTACGACGTCGAAGGGGCCGTCGGCCGCGGCGACCTCGTGGACCACCGTCGCGCCCAGCTCGGCGAGGCGCCGGCCGCGCTCCGGGGTGGCCGTCACCGCGGTCAGCTCGGCGCCGGAGCCGACGGCCAGCTCGGTGACGTAGTGGCCGACGCCGCCCGAGGCGCCGGTCAGCAGCACCCGGCGGCCGGCCAGGGAACCGGCCGTGCGCAGCAGCCGCAGCGCGGTGATGCCGGCCAGCGGCAGGGCGGCGGCCCGGACGTGGTCGAGGGTGTCCGGCAGCACCGCGAGGGAGTGCGTGGGGACGGCGGCGTACTCGGCCCAGCCGCCGGATGCGGGATGCCCGACCACGCGGGTGCCGACGCCGGGGCCCGTGCCGTCGGCGGCGGCCTGCACCACGAGCCCCGCCACGTCCTTGCCCGGCAGCAGTCCGGGCCGGGGCCGCTCCAGCAGGAAGGTCTCGCCCCGGTTCGGCGCGAACGCCTCGACCTTGACCAGGACTTCGCCGGGTTCGGGGACCGGCTGGGGCGCCTCCGCGAAGGCGACCGGGCGGGCCGCGTTCCCCGTGGGAATCAGTCGTCGCATGCCGGCCATGCAACCGCCCGGCCCGCCCGGTGATCCAACAACGACCGGTCGAGACCGACAACCACCCGTTGTCGCCCCAGGTGACGGCCGCGGTCCGACGCGGCGTCAGCCCTGGCCGCCCTGGCCTTCCCCGGTCCATTCGACGAACTGGACGACGACCCCGTTGGGGTCGGTGATCTGGAACAGGCGCTCGCCCCACGGTTCCTCGCGCAGCGGCATGGTGATCTCCACGCCCGCCTCGCGCAGCCGCTTCTCGTTCGCCTCCAGGCCGGAGGCGACCGTGAAGGCGAGGATCAGACCGGCGGCCCGCTGGTCGCGCTGCCCGGGCGGCAGCACCTCGATGCCCCGGGCGAGCAGGACGACGTCGAAGGCGTCGTCGCGGGTGAGGGAGGCGAAGCCGTCGGCGGCGTGGCGGACGGTGTAGCCGAGGTGGGCGGTGAAGAACTCCTGGGAGGCGGCGACGTCGTCGACGGTCAGGGAGACGGTGGAGGCGGTGAACTGCAAAGGGATCCCCTCGGGGTAAGTTTACGTCCGTCGTAACTTTAGCCAGGGATACCCCCGGGGTGTCAACGTAAACTTACGACCGGCGTAAGATTCCTCCATGCCCAGTCCGACCCCCGCCCCCGCCGGTCTCCGCGAGGCGAAGAAGCAGGAGACCCGGCAGCTCATCTCCGACCACGCGACCCGGCTGTTCATCGCCCAGGGCTTCGAGCGGACGACCATCGCCGAGATCGCCGCCGCCGCCCGCGTCGCGAAGAAGACCGTCACCAACTACTTCGCCCGCAAGGAAGACCTGGCCCTGGACCACCAGGAGGACTTCGCCGCCTCCCTCGCCCGCGCGGTCTCCGGGCGCCGGCCGGGCGAGTCGGCGCTGGCCGCCCTGCGCCGGGCGTTCGCCGACGCGGTGGCGGAGCGCGACCCGGTCGCCGGGTTCTCCGGCCGGGACTTCGCCCGCATGGTCGCCGACAGCCCCACCCTGAGCGCCTGCCTGCGCGGCCTGCACGACCAGCGCGAGCACCGCCTCGCCGAGGCCCTCGCCGAGGCCACCGGCACGCACCCCGAGGACGTCACCGTGCGCACCGCGGCCGGGGTGCTGGCCGCCGTCCACCGCGTGCTGTTCCAGCGCATTCAGGAGCTGACCCTCGACGGCCGGCCGGCCGACCGGATCGCCGCCACCGTCGCCCCGGAGGCCGACCGCGCCTTCGGCCTGCTGGAGCCGGCCCTGGCGGACTACGCGGTGGCCGCCGACCCCCACGCGCCCCAACTGTTGTCCAGCGTCCCGTAAATCACCTGCGGCGGGTCACGGCACACCCCTACGATCCCCTCGCCGCTCGCACACCCGTACGTATCCGGGAGCGCTGTGCGGGCGGCTCGACAGGAGGATCCACTTGACCATGTCCCTCGGTGCGCGGGTGCGTACCGTTCTCGCCTCGGTGGGAGGCCTCGGGCTCGCGCTGGGCGGTGCCGTGTCGCCCGCGAGCGCGGCCGACGGCGTACCCCTGACGCCCACGCAGTTGTTCAACGCCTACCGCCACTGCTCCACCGACGCGGACCGGCCCACGTACGTCTGGGCCGGCAGCGGCCTGGTCGTCGAGGGCATCCCCACCACCACCGACCCCACCGGCTGGACCCGGGTCGGCGTGCGCTACCAGGTCTGGCCGGCCGGGCACCCGGAGCAGGCCACGACGGTCACCCGGACGTCCGCCACCGCCGGGTTCGAGTCCCCCGCCACACTGCCCGCCGAGGCGCTCGCCGACGGGCAGACCTACGCCTGGCAGGCACAGACCCTGGCCGGGGACGCGGCCTCCGACTGGTCGGCGCCCTGTTACGTCACCGTCGACAACACCCGGCCCGCGAACGCGCCGGCGGTCTCCTCGCCCAACTACCCGGCGGACACCTGGAACCAGGGCGGCGAGCCGGTCCGGTTCACGCTCGGCGCGGGCGGCGCCGGTGACGTGGAGGGCTACGAGTTCTCCTGGCAGCAGGACTTCCCGGTGATCGGCACGAACATCGGCGACCACGGGATCCCGCAGCCCACCGACCCGTACGCGGACACCCGCTGGTTCGTGCGCGCGGACTCCCTCGGCGGCCCGGCCACGCTGAGCCTGATCCCGCCGGGCGGCTCCGGTCCGATGACCCTGTGGGTGCGCAGCCTGGACCGCGCGTACAACGTCTCGGCGGCCGCTTCCTACACCTTCCGGGTGGCTTCCACGGCCCCCACCGTCACCCCGGCCGGCCCGTCACCCGAGTTCGGCAAGCCGGCCACGTTCCGCCTCCGGCCGAACCCGGCGCTCCAGGCGAAGAGCCCGGTCGTCGCGTACTCCGTGCGGACGCTGGGCGGCCAGGACGGCGGGCGGACCGTCGAGGTCCCCGCGGAGGCGGACGGCACCGCGTCCGTGGAGCTGACGCTCGACGGCATCTACGGCGAGCGCGTCGAGGTGAGCGGCAGGAGCGCGAACGGCTGGGTGAGCGACGCGGCGTCGTGGAGCATCACCTACGACACCACGCCCACCGTCACCTCGCAGACGTACCCCGAGAACGGCACGGGCGGCGGGGTCGGTGTCCCCGGCACCTTCACGTTCCTGCCGAAGGTGAAGGACGTCGTGAGCTACACGTACTCCTTCAACGGCGGCGACGAGGTCACGGTCGACGCGGGCGCCCACCACGGGGCCGCCGTCGAGTGGACGCCCGACACGGAGGGCTGGTGCTACCTCACCGTGCGGGCGACGACCGCCTCGGGCATCGAACTGGCCTCGTACGACTACTACTTCACGGTCGCGGGCTGAGCCGACGGACCGGGCCGGGTGCTGTCCCGGCCCGGTCCCTCCCCCGGAGGGGTGCCCCCTGGGCGGCGCGGCTCAGGCCGCCACCTCGGTGGGCGCCGCGGCCGTCTCCGTCGCCGCCCGGCCCTCGGCCCGCACGACCCGGTGGCGGCGGACCGGGCCCATCACGGGGTGGGCGACACCCCAGGCCGCGCCCTTGCAGATGATCTCCTTGTAGCGGGCGGCCAGGCGGCCGGTGAGGGCCGCGCGGACCGCGCGGTCGTCGGCGGTGACGTACTGGATCAGACCGTCCCGGCGGCCCAGCGAGATGCACTGGTTGAAGTAGCGCAGCGGCACGGTCGGCACCTTCCGCCCGGTGAGGCGGGCCGCGATGGCGTCGGCGGCCTGCCAGCTCATCGGGACGCCCGAGGCGCACGACATGCGGAGCGGCTTGTCGCCGGGGCCCATCGCGAGGGCCGCGTCACCGATGGCGTACACGTCCGGGTGCGAGACCGAGCGCATCGTCCGGTCGACGACGATCTGGCCGTTGTCCGCGACCTCCAGGGTGGTGGCCCGGGCGATCGGGTGGACGGCGAAGCCGGTGGTCCACACGGTGACGGCGGCCGGGATCGCCGTACCGTCGCCGGTGCGGACCCGGTCGGCCTCCACGGCCGCGACCTCGGTGTGCTCGTGCGCGGTGATGCCGAGCCGCCCGAAGACCTTGCGCAGGTGCGCGCGGCCCTTGTCGGAGAGCCAGTCGCCGAGGCCGTCGCGGGCGACGAGGGCGACGTCGAGGTCCGGGCGGGCCTCGGCGATCTCGGTCGCGGCCTCGATGCCGGTCAGGCCGCCGCCGACGACCACCACCGGCTGCCCGGCGGTGAGGCCGGCCAGCCGCTCGCGCAGCCGCAGCGCTCCGGGCCGGCTCGCGATCTGCTCGGCGTGCTCGGCGACGCCGGGGACGCCGTGGTCGTCCCAGCCGCTGCCGAGGGCGTACACGAGGGTGTCGTACTCCAGGGTCTGCGCCGTGCCGTCCGCCGCCGTCACCGCGACGGTCCGCGCGTCGGCGTCGACGGCGGTGACCTTCGCGAGCTTCAGCTCCACGCCCGTGCCCGCGTACATCTCGGCGAACGGACGGGGGGTCAGGTCCTGGCCGGCCGCGAGCTGGTGCATCCGGACGCGCTCGACGAAGTCCTCCTCGGCGTTGACGAGGGTGATGGCGACGTCGTCGCGGTGCAGCCGCTTCGCGAGGCGCCCGGCGGCGGTGGCTCCGGTGTATCCGGCTCCGAGGACGATGATGCGGTGCTGCATGGTCTGACTCCTGTCTGCGCGGGTCCGCCCCTTGTCGTGCGCGGTGTCGACCCTTGAACCGGGCAGCGCCCGGTTCCCTGACAGGAATCCGAGAAATTCCGATGTGAACCAGCTCACACCGGGTGGAGCAGGCCGGTCAGAAGGCCCTGACCAGCGGTTCTCCGTGCTCGACGGAGTTCCAGAGCCGTGTCGCCCGCTCCAGCTTGTCCGGGTTCACCTGGTTGCGGACGGCGACGATGCCCTCGGGGGTGACCTCCAGGCACATCACGCCGACGACCCGGCCGTCCACGACCACCACGGCCGCGGGCTCGCCGTTGGCGGTCGTGGCGTACACGTCGGGGGAGCCGCCGACGATCTTCCGCTTCGCTTCGGTGGGCCGGAACAGGCCCCGCAGGAACTTCGCCACCGCGATCGCGCCCTCGAACGCCTTGGCGCGGGCCGGGACCTTGCCGCCGCCGTCGCCGATCGAGACGGCGTCCTCGGTGAGCAGCCGGACCAGCGGCTCGGTACGGCCGCTGGTCGCGGCCGCGAGGAACTCCTCGACGATGCGCCGGGCGGTGGCCTCGTCGATCTCGGTGCGGGCCTTGCCCTCGGCGACGTGCTTCTTCGCGCGGTGCAGGATCTGCTGGCTGGCGGCCTCGCTGATGTCGAGGATCTCGGCGATCTCCCGGTGCGGGTAGTCGAAGGCCTCCCGCAGCACGTACACGGCCCGCTCGCTGGGGGACAGCCGCTCCAGCAGCACGAGCACGGCGTACGACACCGACTCGCGCTGTTCGGCGGTGTCGGCCGGGCCGAGCATCGGGTCCCCGGCGAGCAGCGGCTCGGGCAGCCACTGCCCGACGTACGTCTCACGGCGGGCGCGGGCCGAGGTGAGCTGGTTGAGGCACAGGTTGGTGAGCACCTTCGTCAGCCAGGCCTCGGGCACCTGGACCCGCTCGACGTCGGCGGCCTGCCAGCGCAGGAACGTCTCCTGCACGGCGTCCTCGGCCTCACTGGCGGAGCCGAGCATCCGGTACGCGATCGCCTCCAGCCGCGGCCTGGCCGCCTCGAACCGGTCGACGTCCTCCATGGTCAGCCCCATGGCTGGATCCTAACTCCGGGGAGCCCGCGGCCGGAGGGCGGCGGGGGGTGCCGGGCGGTGGGGGAAGCGGGCCCGCCCGCCCGACGCGAACAGCGCACCGTCCTCCTTCCCCCGAACCGGGGAAGCCCATGCCCCCGTGAGGCGGCGCCACGTGCGGCGGGGCATGCATGAACATCCCCGGATCCCCGGTCCCGTGCGGCCGGGGGCATGTCCGCGATCGCCTGGAGGCCAGTGATGAGACAACCCGCCGCGCGCGCCGAACGCGCCGATGCCGCCGACCCGTCCGAGACCGCCGGCAGCGCCACCCACCACGTGCCCGTCCTCATCGTCGGCGGTTCCCTGGTCGGGCTGTCGACCTCGCTGTTCCTCGGCCGGCTGGGGGTACGGCACACCCTGGTGGAGCGGCACTCCGGCACCTCCATCCATCCGCGCGGGCGTGGCAACAACGTCCGCACGATGGAGCTGTTCCGGGTCGCCGGGACCGAGCCGGACATCCACCGCGCCGCCGAGACCCTCGCCGGCAACCACGGCATCCTGCAGACGCCCACGCTCGTCGGGGACGCCGGCGAGTGGCTGTTCCGGGAGATCGACCCCGGCGGCGGGCTGGCCCGCTTCAGCCCCACCGGCTGGTGCCTGTGCAGCCAGAACGACCTGGAGCCCGTCCTGCTCCGGCACGCCGGCCGGCTCGGCGGCGATCTGCGGTACTCCACCGAGATGCTGTCCTTCGAGGAGGACCCGGACGGCGTCACCGCGCTGGTCAAGAGCCGGGAGACCGGTGAGCACACCCGGATCCGCGCCGAGTACCTCGTCGCCGCCGACGGGCCCCGCAGCCCCGTGCGCGAGCAGCTCGGCATCGGGCAGAGCGGGCCGGGCGAGCTGTTCCACAACGTCAGCGTCACCTTCCGCTCCCGCCGCCTCGCCGACGTCGTCGGCGACCGCCGGTTCATCGTCTGCTACCTCACCAGCCCCGGCGCCGACGGCGCCCTGCTGCCCGTGGACAACCGCGAGCACTGGGTCTTCCACGCCCCCTGGCACCCCGAACAGGGCGAAACCCTGGAGGAGTTCACCGACGAGCGGTGCGCCGACCACATCCGCCGCGCGGTCGGCGACCTCGGCCTGGACGTGGAGATCACCGGCCGCGCCCCCTGGCACGCCGCGCAGCGCGTCGCCCGCAGCTACCGCTCCGGCCGGGTCTTCCTGGCCGGCGACTCCGCCCACGAGATGTCCCCCACGGGCGCCTTCGGCTCCAACACCGGCATCCAGGACGCCCACAACCTCGCCTGGAAGCTGGCCGCCGTCCTCGGCGGCTGGGCCGGCGACGGGCTGCTGGAGTCCTACGACGCCGAGCGCCGCCCCGTCGCCGAGGCCACCAGCGCCCGCGCCGCCGCCCGGTCGGCCGAGCACAGCCACCCCGGCTTCGCCCCGCCGCCCGGCACCGGCGGCGGCGGCCCGCAGCGCGGCATCCTCAACGTCGCCCTCGGCTACCGCTACCCGCACGGCGCCGTCCTCGGCGCCGACACCTCCGCCCCGGTCGTCCCGGAGAAGCTCGGCCTCTCCGGCGAACCCGGCACCCGCGCCCCGCACCTGTGGGTGCGTCACCAGGACGAGCGGCGCTCCACGCTCGACCTGTACGAGAAGTCGCTCGTCCTGCTCAGCGACGCCCAGGAGGGGCCGGACTGGCACCGGGCGGCGCTGCGGCTCGCCGAGGAGCTGTCCGTGCCGCTGGTCTCCCACCGGTTCGGCGCACTGGACGACGTCGCCGGGCTGGTCGCCGAGGACGGCGCGGACTGGGCCGAGCGGCACGGCACGACCCGCGCCGGAGCAGTCCTCGTACGCCCGGACGGGTTCGTCGCCTGGCGGTCGGCCGGCGCACCGCAGGAGGGCGCGGAGCCGACGCTGCGTCACGTCCTCACCACCGTGCTCGACCTGCGCTGAACCCGGTTCGGAGACCGGTCCCGAGGCCGCCCGGAACCCCGGCCCGGGACCGGCTCCGAACCCGTCCGGCCCGTACGGCCGTCACCCGCGTGAGCGCCCTGAGTGGTGGCGGCCGGTGGCCTGCCTGACGGTGGTTCACATCGGGGCCGGGTTCCCACAGCTGACACACAGGCAGCTGCCCGGCTCACGGTGGAAGGACCATCAGATGCGTTCAGCTCGTATCCTCCTGGCCACGGCGGCGGCCTCCGCCGCCCTCGCGCTCGGCGCCGGCGGCGCCTACGCGGCCGGCGGCGACTCCCAGCAGGACGGCTCCTCCTCCAGCTCCGGCCGGCAGGACTCCTCGTACAGCAAGGAGCACGGCAAGGAGCACGGCTCCGGCTACGAGAAGGAGCACGGCGGCAAGGACGAGGGCTACAGCCACGACGGGCCGCGTGGCGGCATGCACACCGGCGGCGGCGCGCTGACCCTCGTCAACCAGGACGACTGGGGCACCGCCCGCGACCCGAAGCAGGACCCGGAGACCTACAAGAAGGACAGCTCCGGCTCGGACAGCGGCCAGGACTCCTGGGGCGGCAAGCACGAGTCGCCGCGCGGCGGCATGCACACCGGCGGCGGCGCGCTCGCCGGTCCGACGGTGACCGCCGGTGGCCTGGCCGTCGTCGCGGTCGCGGGCGCCGGCCTGTACGCCGCCCGCCGCAAGAGGTCCGCAGCGGGCATGGCCTGACCATGCCGTCCGACATAGCCGCCGTGGCCGCCACCCGCGCGCGCCGCGTGGCGGCCCGGCCGGCCCCCCGTACACCCGTGACCGCGCGTGCCGCCCGCCCGGCCCGTGCGTCACCCCCGCTGCCGTGTCCAAGTGAGGTGGTCCTCGATGGCAGCCCCCGCTCCCCCCACCCCCGGCGGCACCGGTGAACCGGCCGAGCGCCGCTCCCGCTCCGGTCTGACCACCGTGTGCGCGGCGGGCCTGCTGGTCATCGCCGCCCTCCAGCTCAGCGGCCACGGCTCGGACAACGGCACCTCCGCCGCGCAGCCCCCGGCCGCCGCCCAGGCCGCGGTCCCCTCCGCCGGCGCCCCCGCCGCCCCCGCCGACCCGGAGGCCGGCAAGCACCTGCCGCGCTCGGCGCCCGTACGGCTGCTCATCCCGAAGATCTCCGTCGACGCGCCCTTCACCACGCTCTCCCTCGGGCCCACCGGCCAGCTTCAGCCCCCGCCCGCCGCCGACACCAACCTCGTCGGCTGGTACGCCGGGGGCGCCTCCCCGGGCGAGACCGGCACCGCGGTCGTCGCCGGGCACGTGGACACCGCCACGTCCGCCGCCGTCTTCGCCCGGCTCGACGAGCTGCGCGCGGGCGACGTCTTCCGCATCCAGCGCGCCGACGGCCGTACCGCGTCGTTCGTCGTCGACGACACGGAGACCTTCGACAAGGACGCCTTCCCCGACGAACGGGTGTACGCCGACGCCCCCCGGGCGGAGGTCCGGCTCATCACCTGTGCGGGTGACTACGACCACGCCGTGCGGGACTACACGGAGAACCTCGTCGTCTTCGCCCACCTCGTCTGACGCTCGGCCGGACGGCGTCCCCTCGTACGGCCCTGCCCACCCGCCCGGTCACCCGCGTAGTTCCCACGAGTCGCGCGCTTCCGGGGACGGGCACACGATCGATCCACGCGACCGCCGCGGCACCGCGGCCGGCCCCTGCCACCCCCCGCGAAGGAGTTGTCCCCAGGATGACCACCACGTCCGCCCCCGCCTCGGAGCTGCTGACCCGGCAGATCTCGCAGCGCGTCTCCCAGTCCGTGTTCGACGGCTCCCGCCTGCGTGTCGTCCTGCTGGTCGACGTCTACGACGGGGCACAGCAGCAGTTCCTCGAGGCCTACGAACAGCTGTGCAACCAGGTCGCGTCGGTGCCCGGGCACGTCAGCGACCAGCTGTGCCAGTCCATCGAGAACCCCTCCCAGTGGCTCATCACCAGCGAGTGGGAGTCCGCCCCGCCGTTCCTCGCCTGGGTCAACAGCGAGGAGCACGTGCGGATGGTGGAGCCGCTGCACAGCTGCGTCCGCGACACCCGCTCGCTGCGCTTCCACATCGTCCGCGAGACCGGCGGCCCCGCCGAGGCCGCCGACGCCGCGACCCGCCGCCTGCAGGCCTCCCCGCGGATCGGCGACGGACTGATCCGGCACGCCCTCACCTTCACGGTCAAGCCGGGCAGCGAGGACACCGTCGCGAAGATCCTCGCCGACTACGCCTCCCCCGAGCCGAAGGTCGACGACACCACCCGGCTGTGCCGCACCTCCCTGTTCATGCACGGCAACCGGGTGGTCCGCGCCATCGAGGTGCGCGGCGACCTGCTGGCCGCCCTGCGCCACGTCGCCCGCCAGCCCGAGGTGCGCGCGGTGGAAGAGGCCATCAACCCCTACCTGGAGCAGGACCGTGACCTCGACGACCCCGAGTCCGCACGGGTCTTCTTCACCCGGGCGGCGCTGCCGGCCGTGCACCACGTCACCGCCGAGCAGGACGACCCGCACGCCGAGCGGCACGCCCTGTACTACCCGGCGCGGCCCGGCCAGGGCATGCGGCTGGCGGAGCTGCTGGCCCAGCAGGACGAGGCCGCGGCCGACGACCCGGCCAGCCCGGTGCTGCGCAGCACCATCTTCCAGCGCGACGACGTCGTGGTCCGGCTGATCGACGTACGCGGCGGTCTGCCCGCCGCCGACCCGGCGCGCGCGCTCGGCCTGACGGACCCGGCGCGGGTGGCCGAGCTGACCGAACTGCCGGCCGACGGCCGCCTCGCGGACCTGCTGGAGCGGGCCCGTATGACGCCCGTCACCGACCGGCGCTCCCCCGAGGCCTGACGGCCCCTCGGAACCCGCGCCCGAAACCCCCCACACGCGATCGGAGCAACGTCGTGATCACCTCCCGTCCCAGAATCGTGGATCTCAGCGAGATCGAGCCCAACACCCGGCGCGGCGGCGACCTGCGCGCCCTGCTCACTCCCGCCACGGTCGGCTCCACCAGCGGCTTCATGGGCGTGGCCATCGTGCAGCCCGGCGACCGCATCGGCGAGCACTACCACCCGTACTCCGAGGAGTTCGTGTACGTCCTGTGCGGGCAGCTGGAGGTGGACCTGGACGGCGAACCGCACCCGCTCCAGCCGGAGCAGGGGCTGATGATCCCCATCGGCATGCGGCACCGCTTCCGCAACGTCGGCAAGGTGGAGGCGCGCCTCGTCTTCCACCTCGGTCCCCTCGCGCCGACCCCGCCGCAGGGCCACGTCGACACGGAGGGCACCGAGGAGGCCGACCGCGTCGTGGTGGCCGGGTCATGACCCGGCGTGTGGCGGTCACCGGCATAGGCGTGGTCGCCCCGGGCGGCATCGGCACCGCGGCCTTCTGGGACCTGCTGGCGGCCGGGCGCACCGCGACGCGGGGCATCACCTTCTTCGACCCGGCGGGCCTCAGATCGCGGATCGCCGCCGAGTGCGACTTCGACCCGGCGGCGCACGGGCTGGACGCGGAGCAGATCGCACGCTGCGACCGCTACATCCAGTTCGCGCTGGTCGCCGGGGAGGAGGCGGTCCGCGACGCCGGTCTGGAGCTGGCCCGGGAGGACCCGTGGCGGGTCGGGGTGTCCCTGGGCACCGCGGTCGGCGGCACCACCCGGCTGGAGCACGACTACGTGCTCGTCAGCCACGGCGGGCAGCGCTGGGACGTCGACCCGCGTGAGGCGGAGCCGCATCTGCACCGCGCGTTCGCGCCGAGCACCCTCGCCTCCGCGGTGGCGGAACGGTTCGGCGCGCAAGGCCCGGTGCAGACCGTCTCCACCGGCTGCACCTCCGGCCTGGACGCGGTCGGCTACGCCTTCCACACCATCGCCGAGGGCCGGGCCGACGTGTGCATCGCCGGCGCCTCCGACTCGCCGATCTCCCCCATCACCATGGCCTGCTTCGACGCGATCAAGGCCACCTCCCCCAACAACGACGACCCCGCCCACGCCTCGCGCCCCTTCGACGCCGACCGCGACGGGTTCGTCATGGGCGAGGGCGGCGCCGTCCTCGTCCTGGAGGAACTGGAACACGCCCGCGCCCGGGGCGCCCGGGTCTACGCCGAGCTGGGCGGCTACGCCACCTTCGGCAACGCCTACCACATGACCGGCCTGACCCGGGAGGGCCTGGAGATGGCCCGCGCCATCGAGACCGCTCTGGACCGGGCCCGCCTCGACCCCACCGCCGTCGACTACGTCAACGCGCACGGGTCGGGCACCCAGCAGAACGACCGCCATGAGACCGCCGCGGTGAAACGGGCGCTGGGGCAGCACGCCTACGCCACGCCCATGAGCTCCATCAAGTCGATGGTGGGGCACTCCCTCGGCGCGATCGGCGCGATCGAGGTCGCCGCCTGCGTGCTGGCCCTCGACCGCCAGGTGGTCCCGCCCACCGCCAACTACGAGACGCCGGACCCCGAGTGCGACCTGGACTACGTGCCGCGCACCGCGCGTGAGCGCAGGCTGGACACCGTGCTCTCCGTGGGCAGCGGGTTCGGCGGCTTCCAGTCCGCGGTGGTCCTGACCCGGCCGAGGGAGAGGACACGATGAGCGAACCGCATCCGCGGCGCGCCGCCGTCACCGGCATCGGTGTGGTGGCGCCCAACGGCACCAGCACCGAGTCCTTCTGGAAGTCCACCCAGGAAGGCCTCAGCGTCCTGGACCGCATCACCCGTGAGGGCTGCGGCCATCTGCCGCTGCGCGTGGCCGGCGAGGTCCGCGGCTTCGCGGCGGACACGGCGGTCGAGGAGCGCATTCTCGTGCAGACCGACCGGTTCACCCACTACGCGCTGGCCGCCGCCGACGCGGCCCTGGAGGACGCCCGGCTCGGCCGGGCCGACACCGACCAGGACCCGTTCTCCGTCGGCGTGGTCACCGCGGCCGGCTCCGGCGGCGGCGAGTTCGGCCAGCGGGAGCTGGAACAGCTGTGGGGCAAGGGCAGCCGCTATGTCGGCCCCTACCAGTCCATCGCCTGGTTCTACGCCGCCAGCACCGGCCAGATCTCCATCCGCCGCGGCTACAAGGGCCCCTGCTCGGTCGTCGCCGCCGACGAGGCGGGCGGCCTGGACGCCCTCGCGCACGCCGCGCGGGCCGTCAAGCGCGGCACGGACGTGCTGGTCGCGGGCGCGACCGAGGCCCCCCTCGCGCCGTACTCGATGGTGTGCCAGCTCGGCTACGAGGAGCTGTCCACCGAGGCCGACCCGGACCGCGCCTACCGCCCCTTCACCGACGCGGCCTGCGGGTTCGTGCCGGCCGAGGGCGGCGGGATGCTCGTCGTGGAGGACGAGGGCGCGGCCCGCGCGCGAGGGGCGCGGGTCCGGGCGGTGATCGCCGGGCACGCGGCCACCTTCACCGGCGCCTCCCGCTGGGAGGAGTCCCGGCAGGGCCTCGCCCGGGCCATCGCGGGCGCCCTGCAGGACGCCGGGTGCGCGCCCGGCGAGGTCGACGCGGTGTTCGCCGACGCGCTCGGCGTGCCCGCGGCCGACCGGGCCGAGGCGCTGGCGATCGCCGACGCGCTCGGCGCGCACGGCGCGCGCATCCCCGTCACCGCCCCCAAGACCGGTATCGGGCGCGGCTTCTGCGCGGCGTCCGTGCTGGACACCGCCGCCGCGGTGCTCGCGATGGAGCACGGCCTGATCCCGCCCACCCCGAACGTCTTCGACGTCAGCCACGACCTCGACCTCGTGACCGTGCGCGCCCGGCCCGCCGAGCTGCGCACGGTCCTCGTCCTCAGCCGGGGGCTCATGGGGTCGAACTCGGCGCTCGTGCTGCGGCGCGCGGCCGACGGAGAGGCGTAAACCCCGAAGCGACGCAAGGAGAGAGACCCTATGAGTGACCGCATCACCCTGGAAGAGCTGTCCGAGCTGATGAAGAAGGCGGCCGGCGTCACCGTCGACCCCGAGGAGCTGGAGCAGCAGTACGACACCACGTTCGACGTCCTCGGCATCGACTCGCTCGGGCTGCTGGGCGTCGTCGGGGAGCTGGAGAAGCGTTACGGCGCCGCGCTCCCCCCGGATGCCGAACGGTGCAAGACGCCGCGGCAGTTCCTGGACATGGTCAACGGCGCTCTCGTGGCGGGGGCGTGACATGGCCGGGCACACGGAGAACGAGATCACCATCGCGGCGCCGCTCGACCTGGTCTGGGACATGACCAACGACGTGGCGAACTGGCCGAACCTGTTCAGCGAGTACGCCTCCGCCGAGATCCTCTCCCAGGAGGGGAACAAGGTCACCTTCCGGCTGACCATGCACCCGGACGAGAACGGCAAGGTGTGGAGCTGGGTCTCCGAGCGGGAGACCGACCGCGCCACGCTGACCGTGCGGGCCCGCCGCGTGGAGACCGGCCCGTTCGACCACATGAACATCCGCTGGACCTACGCGGAGGTGCCGGGCGGCACCCGCATGGTGTGGACGCAGGACTTCGCGATGAAGCCGGACGCCCCGGTCGACGACGACTGGATGACCGACAACATCAACCGGAACTCCAAGGTGCAGATGGCCCTGATCCGGGACCGCGTCGAGAAGGCCGCCGCCGAGCAGGGCCGCACGCCCGGCCTGAGCCGCTGAGCGGGACGGAGGACGAACCGTGCACCACACCCTGATCGTCGCCCGGATGGCCCCCGGCGCGGCACCCGACATCGCGAAGATCTTCGCCGAGTCCGACCGGGGCGAACTGCCGCACCTGGTGGGCGTCTCCCGGCGCAGCCTCTTCCAGTTCCAGGACGTCTACCTGCACCTCATCGAGTCCGAGCGGGACCCGGGCCCGGCCATCGCCAAGGCGGCCGGACACCCCGAGTTCCGGGACGTCAGCGACCGGCTGTCGGCCTACGTCAGCGCGTACGACCCGGAGACCTGGCGGTCCCCGAAGGACGCGATGGCGCACTGCTTCTACCGCTGGGAGCGCGACGGCACCGCCTGACCCTCCCCTACGGCACGCCTGACCCTCCCTACGGCACCGACCGCCCCGCCCGCGCGCACAAGCGGGCCCGGCGGTCGGTGCCGTTGTGCGGGGCCGTCAGGCCGGCACCGTGCAGTCGAAGGCGTGCAGGTACGGGTTGACCGCACCCACGGCGTCGATGACGAGGCCCGCCTCGGTCAGCCGGGACGACATGCTCTGCGTGGTGTGCTTGGCGCCGCCGACGTTGAGCAGGAGCAGCAGGTCCATCGCCGTGCTGAAGCCCATCGACGGCGTGTCGTCGACGAGGTTCTCGATGACCACGACCCGGGTGCCCGGGCCGCCCGCCTCGATGACGTTGGCGAGGCAGCGCGCGGTGGAGTCGTCGTCCCACTCCAGGATGTTCTTGATGACGTAGACGTCGGCGCGCACCGGTACGGCCTCCCGGCAGTCGCCGGGCACGATCCGCACCCGGTCGGCGAGCGCGCCGCCCGGCCGCAGCCGCGCGTCGGCGTTCTCCACCACCCGCGGCAGGTCCAGCAGCGCCCCGGTCATCGCGGGGTACTTCTCCAGCAGGCTGGCGAGCACATGTCCCTGGCCGCCGCCGATGTCGGCGACCGAGGAGGCGCCCGACAGGTCGAGGAACGCGGCGACGTCGAGCGCGGACTGCGTGCTGGACGTCGTCATGGCCCGGTTGAAGACGTCGGCCGACTCGGGCGCGTCCTCGTTCAGCCAGGGGAAGAACTCCTTGCCGTACAGGCCCTCGACGACGTTGCGGCCGGTGCGGACCGCCTCGTCGAGCAGGGGCCAGGCGTCCCAGGTCCACGGCTCGGTGCACCACAGGGCGATGTCGCGCAGGCTGTGCGGGTCGTCCTCGCGCAGCAGCCGGGACATGTCGGTGTGGGCGAACGTGCCGTCGGGCCGTTCGGTGAACACGCCCCGGCAGGCCAGTGCGCGCAGCAGCCGGCGCAGCGGCTTCGGCTCGGTGCGGACCGCGGCGGCGAGGGCCTCCGCGCTCAGCGGCGTGTCCCCGAGGGCGTCGGCGACCTTCAGCCGGGCGGCGGCGCGCAGGGCGGCGGCACCGGCCGCGCCGAACACCAGCTCGCGCAGCCGCATCGCGGGCGGCGGGCCGGCGGGTGCGGCCGTCTGCGGGGTGGGGGTGGTCGTCGTCATGGGACGGGCTCCCGTCAGCACATCCCCGCCGGGCGGGAGGCCCGGCAGGTGTTGCCCTCGAAGGTGTTGTGCAGGCCGGTGTCGGTGTTGACGAGGTCGGCCGGGGCGTTGTCCGCGAGGCGGTTGCCGCTGATCCGGTTGTCGTCGCCGGTGACGCCGACGAAGCTCTTGAACAGCACGATCCCGCCGGACAGCGGGGAGGCGCCGGCGTTCTCCCGGACGTCGTTGCCGGTGACGAGGACCTTCTCGGTGCCGGTCAGGACGATGCCGGAGCCCTGCAGGGCGGGCAGCCGGTCGGTCTTCGGGCAGGACTTGTTGTTGCGCAGGACCTGGTTGTCGCGCACGGTCAGCGCGCCGGCCTTCGGCTTGTTCTCGTCGCCTACGACGAACACGCCCGCGCAGTTGCCGGTGAGGAGGTTGGCGGCGACGGTCAGGTTGCGCAGCCGCCGTACGGTGACGCCGATGCGGTTGCCTTCGAGGCGGTTGCGCTCGACGAGCGTGCCGTGGGTGTCGGCGGCGCCTTCCTCGGCCTTGATGGTGTTGGCGAGGAACACGCCCGCGTCGCCGTTGTCGCGGACGGTGTTGTGGCGGATCAGGGTGTGCACCGAGCGCTCCACCGAGATGCCCCACACGCCGTTCTTCACGGAGGTCACGTTGCGAACGGTCAGGCCCTCGCTGGCCATCGCGAACACACCGGAGCGGGCGAAGCCGGTGACCGTCAGGGCGGCGACGGTGACGTCCTCGACGTCCTTGTCCTTCGTCCCGATGACGCAGATGCCGTTGCCGCTCTCGGCGCAGCTCACCGTGGCGCGGGGGGCGCGGGTGCCGGTGGCCGTCTGGGTGACGGGCGTGCTGCCGGGCCGGATCACGGTCTCCCGGCCGGTGCCGCGCAGGGTGATGCCGGGTGTGGTGACCGTCACGCTCTCCCGGTAGGTGCCGGGGAGCACGAGGACGGTGTCGCCGGACTCGGCGGCGTCGACCGCCTGCTGGATCGACTGGCCGGGGTGGACCAGGTGGACGGAGTGCCGCGCGCTGGCGGGGGCGGCGGCGCCGAGGCCGCCGGCGAGGAGCGCCGCGCCGCAGAGCAGATAGGCGAGTAGTCGCTTCGTCATATCAGGCACGTTATGCCCGCTTTGTCCAGCTCTGGCTGCACCACGCCGCCAAGGCAAGGGCCCCGTGCGCCTTCCGGCGGCACGGGGCCCGTCGCTCACGCTCTTGCCGCTACCCGGGATGGCTGTGCTCCTGGCCGTCAGGCCGGGGTGAAGCGAGTCCCGTGGTCGCGACACGGAGCGTCCCGGTGGCGTTCCGGCGGAGTCGGCCCCTGCCCGTGAAGGTGATGGATCGCTCATATGTTCCCGATGACGACGCGGGTTCGACGTTCCTAGCATCATCGTCATGCAGCTGCGGTACGCCTTCAGGTTGTACCCCGACGCCGCTCAGCAGGCCGCGCTGGCGAAGGCGTTCGGGTGCGCTCGCGTCGTGTTCAACGACGCGGTCCGCGCCCGTGAGAATGCGCGAAAGGCCGGGCAGCCGTTTCCGACGGCCGGTGAGCTGTCCCGGAAGCTGATCACCGAGGCGAAGCGGACGAAAGAGCGGTCCTGGCTGGGTGAGGTCTCGGCGGTGGTGCTCCAGCAGTCCCTGCGGGACGCCGAGAGCGCATACCGAAACTTCTTCGCCTCCCTCAAAGACACCCGCAAGGGCCCGAAAGTGGGCGCGCCTCGCTATAAGTCCCGCAAGGACGCCCGGCAGTCGGTCCGGTTCACCGCCAATGCCCGCTGGGGCATTACCGACAGTGGCCGTCTGAACCTGCCGAAGATCGGCGCGGTCAAAGTGCGGTGGTCCCGCACCCTGCCCGCCACCCCGACCTCCGTCACCGTCCTCAGGGACGCGGCGGGCAGGTACTTCGCCTCCTTCGTCGTCGACACCGACCACGCCGCCGACACCGCAGGGATGCCCGCCACCGACCGCACCGTCGGCATCGACCTCGGCCTCATCCACTTCGCCGTCCTGTCCGACGGCACGAAGATTGGCTCCCCGCGCTTTCTACGGCGCGCGGAGAAGAAGCTGAAGAAAGCCCAAAGGGAACTGTCCCGCAAACAGAAGGGGTCGAAGAACCGAGCGAAGGCCCGCCTGAAGGTCGCCCGCGCCCACGCCAAGGTCGCCGACGCGCGCCGTGAATTCCACCACCAGCTCTCCACGAAGCTGATCCGCGAGAACCAAGCAATCGCCGTGGAGGACCTGTCGGTGGCGGGACTGGCCCGCACGAAGCTGGCCAAGTCCGTGCACGACGCCGGCTGGGCCCAGTTCCTCAGCATGCTGCAGTACAAAGCCGCCCGGTACGGCCGCGTCCTGGTGAAGGCCGGCCGGTTCACACCGACCTCCCAGACCTGCTCCACCTGCGGCGCCGTGGACGGACCCAAACCTCTCCACGTGCGGGAGTGGACCTGTAGCGGCTGCGGCGCTGTCCATGACCGGGACACCAATGCCGCGATCAATGTGAAGACGGCCGCCGGACTGGCGGTATCGGCCTGCGGAGCGCCGGTAAGACCCGGAGTAATCCCGGCACAGCGCGAAGAAACAGGAAGCCACGGATTCCCGACCGGAAACCGTGCCGCTGGCGCGGCACAGGAACCGGTCGGGAAGGCCAGAATCCTCGCCCTTCAGGGCGAGGAGCATGTCAATTGATGTAGACGAGGCCGTCCGTCGTGATGGTGGGCCGGCCGCTGGTGCCGACGACCACGATCTTCACCGTGTGCTTGGCACTGCTCGACCAGGTCTTCGTCCAGATCGCCTGCCGGTACAGGGTGCTGGAGTACTTCAGGTCGATCGTGGAGACCTTCACCCCGTCGACGTACACGTACGCCTGCCCCGAGGTCGACGCCCGCGAGACCACCCAGGAGGCGGAACGCCCGGTGAACGTCCAGCTCAGGCTGGCCCCCTTGGAGCCGCTGGAGTACGACTTGCCGCCCAGGTAGCTGGTGGAGGAACGGGCCGTCCACGTACCGGTCTTCACCGCGGAGGTCTCCTGGAGGATGACCGGCGTGTAGGCGGCGGACGCGGTGCGGTAGTTGCCCGCGACGTCGTACGCCGTCAGCGACCAGGTGGAGGCCGTACCCGAGTTCGACGTGCGGTTGTTCGCGGTCCAGGTCGGCCCGAACACCGCCGTCTGCGGCGACGTCAGCCGCGTCTCCTTCAGCGCCTTGTCGTCGGTCGCCTTCCAGCCGAGCGTCACCGGCACGGCCGTCGTGTTGACGGTGCCGGTCCGCAGGGACAGCGTCGGGTTGGCGGTGAAGACGGGCGCGGTGGTGTCGGCGACGACGGTCAGCGCGGCGGTGGCCGTGGTCTTGCCCGACTGGTGCACGGCTTGCACGGCGACGCTGTGGCTGCCTGCCGGCAGGGTCACGCTCGCGGAGGTCGCCGTACCGGCGGCGGTCGCCGCCACCTTGCCGTCGACCAGCAGGTCGAAGCTCTTGATGAGCGAGCCGGGCGTGGTGGCGGACCACTTCACGCTGATCGCGCCCTTGGTGTAGTACGTCGACCCGGACAGCGCGGCACCGCCCACCGAGGCCACCTTCAGCCCCTGCACCGGGCCGGACGCCCAGGCGCGGATGGTCGGCAGCTGCGCGTACAGGCCGTCACCCGGGCACTCGGAGTTGTAGCCGTCGCGGTGCGCGGAGATCCGCTGGAAGGTGTACAGGTTCCCGGCGGTGAAGCTGGCCTTCATGTAGTTGGTCTGCGTGGCACCGGACTTGAGCTGCACGGTGGTGGCCGGGTCGGCGTTGTACTGGCCGAGCTTCCAGGCCGCGATCCGGGCGACGGAGGCCAGCGCCCCGTTGGACGCACCGGCGGTGGCGTAGTCGCCGAGGACGGCGACACCGGCGGACTCCCGGTTCCAGCCGTAGGTGTGCGCGCCGAGCACGGGCAGGTCGACGCCGCCCTTGCGGCCCTCGAAGATCGTGCCGCACTTGTCGACGAGGAAGTTGTAGCCGATGTCGTTCCAGCCGTTGCCGCCCTTGTCGACCGGCGTGGTGTGGTACGCGTAGATGCCGCGCACGATCGCCGCCGAGTCGGTGCACTCGTAGGGGGCGCCGTCCGTGTGGTGCACGAACACGGCCTTCACGTCGGCGTTGTACTCCGACGGGTCGGGGCTCAGCGACTCGTCGGCACCCCACTGGGCGCGCGAGACGATGTCCGGCTTCGGCACGGTGGACGGCCGCGGGGTCGGCGTGGTGGCGGTCGCCGTGGGCGTGGGCGTCGGCGAGGGCGTCACGTCGGCGGCGAACGCGGCCGGCTCGGCGACGAACCCGGCGGGCTCGGCCGCGGCGGCCTTCGCCTCGGCGTTGGTCACCACACCCGGGTCGACCAGGGTCGTCTTCAGCCCCGGCGGCAGCGCGGCGGCACTGCCGTCCTCGTGCAGCACCTGCGCCTCGATGCCGTCGGACGGTCCGACCCACAGCGGCTCGGACGCGCCGCGCATGCCCGGCTCCGGGTCCTCCAGCGGGTCGGTGTCCACCTCCAGGTCACGCCAGGCGCTCCACTCACCGGTCTCCAGGCTGCGCGTGCGCACCTGCGCCCGGCCGTCGAGCTTGCGGGTGACACCCGTCCAGGTGACGCCGACGAGCGAGAACTGCTGGGTCTCGGTGCGCGGCAGCTCCCGCTTGCCGGCCGCGGTCCCCTTGAGGGCGAGGCTGAAAACCTTCACCGGCCGCTTGGCCTGTCCCACGGCGTCCCCGTCGGAGGAAGGGCTGGCCACGGCGTAGGAGACCACTCCCCCACCACCGAGGACGACCGCCCCGAGCGTCAGCCACGCCCGGCGCTTGAAGCTCAACGGTCTGTACGCATGCGACGTACGACGACTCACGACAAATCCACCCCGGCACAGGGCCGTCACGGCCCACAGAGAAAGGTCAGAAGAGGCACACCGGTGCCACACGGGCCACACCGTTCACAGGGGTGGCTCACCGTATTCAGCGCCACAAGGGCGCCTCACGTCACGGGAAACGGCACTTCAGTGGCGTAGATCACTTCCGCGTCGGTCATGAACATGCTGTTAGGCTCGCCGTCACGCGCGTGGGGGGAACGGCCGGGGGGCCGGAGTGAGAAGGCGCGGCGCACAGCCGCAGGGTCCCGCCATGCCCTCTTCTCGTCTCCAGGAGGAACGGTGGCCCGACTCCGCCGACGCCGGCCCAGACCGGTCCGTCATTCACGTCCCGTGCGCACGGCGGTCGTCGTCGCCGCGGCCCTCGGGCTGAGCCTGCCCCTCGTCCCGCTCACCGCCGCGCCGTCCACGGCCGCCACCGCCGCGGGCGAACTGGTGCTGCCCGCCGCACCGCGCGCGGTGCCCCGGTACACGCAAATCCTCGACGCGGGCACCACGGGCTTCCTGTGGACCCAGGAGGGCGACGACCGGTTCCTGTGGACGGAGTACGCCACAGGCACCACTACGGCGCTGCAGCAGCGGCTCGATGTGTCCATCACCTACCGGATCCAGGACGGCGGCACCTACAACGCGGCCTCGTACGGGACCGGTTACTACGGCCGCGGCTCCGACACGGTCGCCCTCTACTCGGAGGAGAACGCCGAAGTCACCCTGCAGAAGGGGGCCGGCACCTCGGGCGGGACCACCGTGGTGCCGGTGCCCGAGGGACACGAGTACGCGGGCACCTTCGGCGACACCGTCCTCACCCGGCGCCTGGGCGACTACCACCTGTGGCGGGCCCAGGACGGCGGCGTCACCGAGACACCGATCACCGGGGTACCGGCCGACGTGACCGGCTTCTCCGCCGTGGAGGACGGCGACGCACGGTCCGTCATCCTCCGCTACACCACCGGCCAGGACGACCAGACCACCCACCACTGGGGCCTCGTCGACCTCGCCACCGGCGCCTACACCCCGCTGCCCGACACCGCCCCCGCCGACTCCTGGGAGGTGCAGGGCTTCCAGCTGAGCGCCACCACGGTGCTGCGGCTGCGCCCCGGACGCGGCAAGGCCGACCTGTACGACCGCGCCGACCTCACCGCCGCGCCCCGCACCCTGGAGACCAGCTCCCTGACGTACCAGGCCGCGTACGGCGTCGCCGGCCACACCCTGCTCGGCGTCGAGCCCATGTCCCCGGGCGACGACCGCTACCGGGGCCAGCCGCTGTTCGCCCTCACCCCCGACGGCACCGGCACGCAGCTGACCACCGTCATGGACCCGGCCGCCCACCAGCTCGTCCAGGCACCCGACGGCTCCGTCCTCGTCGCCGGCGCCGCGCAGTACGTCGAGCAGGGCGACCTCGACTGGGGCGTGTACCGCGTCGCCCAGGCCGCCGACGGCACCGTCACCCGCAGCCGGCTGACCACCGTCCAGCCGATGCCCGCACAGATCCACGGCCTGTCCCTCGGCAGCGGCATCCTCACCACGGCCGACAACAGCACCGCCTACGCACCGGCCACCATCATCGGCGCCTACCGCAGCACCTGGCTCACCACGAGCGGCACGCCCGGCGTCACCGGCCGCAGCGTGGACGGTCTGGTCAGCGGCCGGGACGGCGACCTCTGCACCAACGAGTCCACCCCGCGCTGCATCCGGATGTTCGCCGACGGCACCGGCCGCCACGGCCGCGAGAACGCCACCGAGCAGGACGCGACGATGCTGCGCGCCAATGGCACCACCGGCTGGGGCCCCACCCTGGAGACGGGTGACAGCGGGCCCGCGCTGAAGGACCTCAGCGGCCGTTACGCGATCGTCGACGGCGTCACCTCCGGCAAGCAGTACATCGGCGAGTTCGTCACCGGCGCACCCGGGAAGGTGCTCCAGCAGCGCACCCGGGTCGCCGCCGCCGTGTGGGGCAACACCCTGTGGAGCGGCGCCACGGCCGGCGGCACGGTCACCGCCACCCGGCTGCCCGCCGGCACCGCTGTCGAGTCCTTCACCACCCGCAACGGCTGCACCCCGTCCACACTCCAGGCGGTGGGCCGCTGGGTGTACTGGTCGTGCGAGGACACCTGGGGCGATGGGCTCGGCTCGGGCGTGTACGACCGGACGACCCGGCGCACGTCCACCGCCCCCGGCGGCCCGGTCCTCCTCGGCGACGGCTACCTCGTCCAGTACGTGCCCGGCACCCAGTCCGTCAGCGGCCTCAAGCTCATCGACCTGCACGGCGGCCTGCCGACCACCGGCGACCAGGCCGACCTGCCCAGCCGTCTCCTCGCCGGCTGGACCCAGCTGCACTTCCCCTGGGGGTACAGCCAGGTACGCACCGGCTGGACGGTGGACCGCTTCGGCGGCGCCGTCGCCTACGCCGACGAGGAACAGCGCGTCCACATCGTGCCGACGGGCGTCCCCACCTCCGCGCTGACCGCGATCGACAGCGCGGTCACGGCACGGACGGCGGGCTTCTCCGGCACCTGGTGGCTGTCCAAGCCGGCCGGGGCGTGGACGCTCTCCGTGCGGGACAAGGCGACCGGCGCCACCGTCCGCACGCTGACCGGCGCCTCGGCCCGCGGTCTGCTGACGGCGGCCTGGGACGGCAAGGACACGACCGGACGCCTCGTCACCAACGGCACCTACACCTGGACCCTCACCGCCCAGCCCGCCGACGGGCAGGGCGCCGCGCTGTCCCTGTCCGGCACGGTCCGGGTGACGGCCGGATCCGCCGCACCGCGCGACTACGCGGGCAGCGACGGAGTCGGCGACCTGGTCACCCTCAACTCCTCCGGCGGCCTCACCGTCCAGCAGGGCACCGGCACGGGCACGCTGGGCGGCAAGGTGTCGGGTGCGGGCTGGCCGACCAGTGCGCGGTTCGTGCCGTACGGCGACCTCAGCGGTGACCGGTGCAACGACCTGCTGGTCCGGCTGAGCAGCGGCGAGCTGAGGGCCTACCGGCCGGGCTGCGGCAAGGCGGCGACGCCCGCGACGCCGTACACCTCGCTCGGCACCGGCTGGAACCAGTACGACGTGCTGACCTCGCCGGGCGATGTCAACGGCGACCGCCTGCCGGACCTGGTCACCCGCCAGAAGTCCACCGGCGACATGCACCTCTTCCGTGGTGCGTCCACGGGCAAGCTCGCCGCACCCGTCCGGCTCGCCACGCACTGGACCGGCTACAAGAAGATCATCGGCGCGGGCGACCTGAACGGTGACGGCCGTGGCGACCTGCTCGTCCAGGACACCTCCAACGAGCTGTGGCGCTACGACGCCAACCCCACGGGCACGGGCGGCTTCCGTCCCCGGGTGAAGGTCTTCGACGACTGGGGGGCCACGTACAACGCCGTCGTCGGCGTCGGTGACTTCACCGGCGACGGACGGGCGGACCTGGTCTCCCGGGACACCTCGGGCACCCTGTGGCGCAACAACGGCAACGGGAAGGGGTCCTTCGGCGGCCGCACCCGGATCGCCACCGGATGGCAGGCCTATACGGCCGTGATGTGACCCGCGCGGCCCCGTCCTAGTCACCCAACACCCGCACCACCCCCTCCCGCACCGGCTCCGCCAGGACCAGTTCCAGGACCCGGGTCAGATGGCGGTGGTGCGGGGTCGTGGTGTGGTGGGTCAGGGCCGTGCGGTCGGTCCACTCGGTGAGGGTCAGCATGTGCGCGGGGCGGTTGGGGTCGGCGTACGTCCGGTAGGCGAGGCAGCCGGGCTCCTCCAGGGAGGGCTCGATCATCGCCTCCAGGGCCGTGCGCAGGCGGTCCTCGCGGCCGGGGGCGGAGACGTACTCCGCGAGGACCGTCAGCGTCGGCGCCACTACGGGCGGGCCGGGCCCGTGCCCGCGCCGGACGTGGTGATGGCGGCGGCGATCTCGTCGAGGTCGGCCGGTGTCAGTTCCAGCGCGCCCGCACCGGTCCAGCCGTCGACCTGTGCGGGCCTGCGCGCGCCGACGATGGCGCCGGTGATGCCCGGCCAGGCCAGCACCCAGGCGATGGCGACCTCCGCGACGGTGGCGCCGTGCCGGGCCGCGACGGGCCTGAGCGCCTCGGCCAGGCGCAGGTTGGCGTCGAGCCGGGTGGTGAAGTCGGCGTGGGCGGTACGCCAGTCGCCGGCGGGCAGGCTCGCCACGCGCTCGGCGGAGAAGGTGCCGGTGAGCAGGCCGGACTGGAGCGGCGAGTAGACGATGACGCCGGTGCCGTGCGCGGCGGCCCAGGCGATCTCGTCGGCGGCCGAGCGGTTGATCGCGGAGAACGGCGGCTGGACCGCGTCGACGTGCGCGACCTTCTCGGCGCGGTCCAGCAGGTCGGGCGTGTGGTTGGACAGCCCGATCGCGCGGACCTTGCCCTCGGCCCTGAGGTCGGCCATCACCTGCCAGTACTCCTCCAGCGGGGTGGCGTTGGGGGAGACCGCGCCGGAGCCCTGGCCGACGTACTCCAGGGACTCGCCGGTGTCGGGCCAGTGCACCTGGTAGAGGTCGATGTGCTCGACGCCGAGGCGGCGCAGCGAGTCCTCGACCTCACGGCGCACGGACTCCGGCTTCATGATCCGCCGCGGGGCGGCCGTCGGGTCGGCCGGGTCCCAGACGAGGCCGACCTTGGTGAAGACGTAGGGCCGCTCGGACGCGGGCAGCCCGGCGATCGCCCGGCCGACGAGTTCCTCGGAGTGGCCGAGCCCGTACACGGCGGCGGTGTCGATCCAGTTGACGCCGGAGGCGACGGCGTGCCGGATCGCGGCGACGGACTCGTCGTCGTCCGTGTCGCCCCAGCCGAACGTCCAGTTGGACCCGGACACCGCCCAGGAGCCGAAGCCGACACGGGAGATGTCCATGCCGGTGGTGCCGAGGGGGAGGGTGGGGATCGGGTGGTCGTGGTGCGTGGCCATGTGGCTGTGCTCCTGCGGGAGTCGGGGTCCGGGGCGCCGAACGGCCCCGGTGACCACCACTGTGGTCGCGTCCTGCGGTCCCACCCAGTGCCGTCCCGTGCCTGGGCACGGCATGACCAGGCAGCGGGGCGGGGCGGGCGTCGATACTGGGCGCATGACACTCGACCGGCGTGCCGAACTGGGGGAGTTCCTGCGGTCCCGACGGGCCCGGCTGCGGCCCGAGGAGCTGGGGCTGCCGGACTACGGGGGACGCCGCCGCGTGCCGGGGCTGCGCCGCGAGGAGCTGGCCCGCCTGGCCGGCGTCAGCGTCGACCACTACGTACGGCTGGAGCAGGGCCGCACCCTGCACTTCTCCGCCGAGGTCCTGGACGCCGTCGCCCGCGCGCTGCGGCTGGACGAGGTGGAGC
Organism: Streptomyces griseosporeus; assembly: GCF_014656055.1. Taxonomy (GTDB): domain Bacteria; phylum Actinomycetota; class Actinomycetes; order Streptomycetales; family Streptomycetaceae; genus Streptomyces; species Streptomyces griseosporeus. The sequence goes on along the minus strand of NZ_BNBR01000005.1, from coordinate 403,500 downwards.
GCGCGCACCTGCACCGGCTGGCCCGCCCCTGGTCCGGCCCCGAACCCGGCACCGACCCGGCCCCGCCGCAGGAGGTACGGCCGGGGCTGCGGCGCCTGCTGGACTCCTCCGAGGTGCCCGCGTACATCGTCGGCCGGGGCACCGACGTCCTCGCCTGGAACCGGCTCGCCGCCGCGCTGATCACCGACTTCGGCGCGCTGCCGCCGCGCATGCGCAACCTCGCCCGGCTGGTCGTCCTCGACGAGGGCATGCGCGAGCTGTACGCCGACCACCCCGGCAAGCTGCGGGACGTGGCCGCCTACCTCCGCCTCGACGCCGCCCGCCACCCCGGCGACCCGCGCACCGCGCGCCTGGTCGACGAACTCGTCGAGGTGAGCGAGGAGTTCCGCGCGGCCTGGGACGAACACGGGCTGAAGGACAAGACCCACGGCCGGTACGTCTACCGGCACCCCGTCGTCGGCGAACTCGACCTCGGCTTCGAGACCCTGCGCCTGCCGGACGACCCCGACCAGGCCCTCATCGCCCACACGGTCGAGGAGAACTCCCCGTCGGAGACCCGGCTGCGGCTGCTGGCGAGCTGGGCGGAGCGCGCGGTGCCGACGGGCTGACCGCCCCGCCCGCCCCGCACCCCCTCGCCCCTCGCCGCCTCGTCCCACGCGGTGTTCCAGCAAGTGGGACGGCTGTTGGCCGGGCGCGGCGGCTGCTGTAGAAATGGGCCCCATGAATCACGAGCCCTTGGTGCGACGCCTGGTCATCGACCTGTGCCGACGCCCGGCTGCGTGTTGTTGATCCCCAGCCGCCTTCTGCCGCTGATCTCCTGCCGCTGACCGCCGTACGCGCGGACCGCTGACGTCTGCCGCGCGCGGCGGCGTTGTCCTGCGGCGGTTTCCCGTCCCCGCTTCCAGCGGTGTCCCCAGGGTCGTCGTCCGTCCTGCCGACCCGCGTTTCCCCGCCCTCCGGCGCTTCTTGGAGGCCGCCCGTGTCCTCGCCATCCTCCCTGTCCCCGCCCGACTCCCCCACCGCCCCGCCCCCGCCCGGCGGACCGGCCGAACGACGCCGTCCCCGCCTCCTCGCCCGCCTCACCGCACGGGTCCGCCGCAGCGCCCTCCCCCTCGCCTCACTCCTGCTCTTCCTCGCCCTGTGGCAGCTCGCCGCGGCCGGCGGCACCTGGAGCGAGACGCTTCTGCCGCCGCCCGCGAAGGTGTGGGACGCCTTCGTCGACGTCTCCACCACCCACGACGGCGTCCGCGGCTACAACGGCACCACACTCGTCGAACACCTGGGCATCAGCCTGCGCCGCATAGCGTTCGGCGCCGGCCTCGGCATCGCGGCCGGGGTGCTGCTCGGCCTGCTCATGGGCACCGTCGGCCCGCTGCGGTCGCTGTTCGAGCCGTGGATCACTTTCCTGCGGACGCTGCCGCCGCTGGCGTACTTCTCGCTGCTCGTCATCTGGCTCGGCATCAACGAGGAGCCGAAGGTCACGCTGCTCGCAGTGGCGGCCTTCCCGCCGGTCGCCGTGTCCACCACCACGGCCGTGGCCGCCGTACCGAGGAGCCTGGTGGAGGCGGCCCGGGCCCTCGGCGCCTCCCGGCGGGACGTCGTCAGGGACGTCGTCCTGCCCTCCGCCCTGCCGGAGACACTGACCGGCATACGGCTGGCCGTGGGCGTCGCCTACTCGTCCCTGGTCGCCGCCGAGCTGGTCAACGGCCTGCCCGGCATCGGCGGCATGGTCAAGGACGCCGCCAACTACAACAACACCCCCGTCGTGCTCGTCGGCATCATCGCCATCGGCGTCTCCGGCCTGATCATCGACGGCCTGCTGCTGCGGCTGGAACGCGCGGCCGTCCCCTGGCGCGGACGCACCTGACCCGCGAGCCGCCCCGCCGGCCATCCCCCCGCGCACACCCTCCCGTACCCCCGAACAGAAACGGACCCGTCATGTCCCGTCCGCTGCCCGCCCCCTCCCGTCGCCTCCTGCTCACCGGTGCCCTCGCCGCCGCCTTCTCCACGGCCGTCACAGGCTGCTCCAGCGACAGCGAGGCCTCCGCCGGCGGCGGGAGACGGCTGCGCATCGGCTACTTCGCCTTCCCCAGCGGCGACCTGATCGTGAAGCGGAGAAAGCTGCTGGAGAAGGCCCTGCCGGAGCACGACGTCAGCTGGATCAAGTTCGACTCGGGTGCCGGCGTCAACCAGGCCTTCCTCGGCAGGTCGCTGGACATCGCCGCCCTGGGGTCGAGCCCGTTCGCCCGCGGGATCTCCGGCTCCTCCCCGATCCCGTACAAGGTGGCGTGGATCCTCGACGTGGCCGGCGAGAACGAGGCGCTGGTCGCCCGCAAGGACACCGGGATCACCGGCGTCGCCGGCCTGAAGGGCCGCACGGTCGCCACCCCGTTCGCCTCGACCTCGCACTACAGCCTGCTGGCGGCGCTGGAACGCGCCGGTCTGCGGGCCTCCGACGTCAAGCTCGTCGACCTCCAGCCGCAGGCGATCCTCGCCGCCTGGCAGCGCGGGGACATCGACGCCGCCTACGTCTGGCTGCCCACCCTGGACGAACTCCGCAAGGACGGCACGCAGTTGGCGAGCAGCAAGGAGATCGGCGCTGCGGGCAGGCCGACGCTGGACCTGGCCGTCGTCTCGGACGACCTGATCGCCCGCGACCCGCAGGTGATCGACACCTGGCGGAAGGTGCAGGCCGAGGCGCTGCGGCTGCTGAAGTCCGACCCCGACGGCGCGGTGCGGGACGTCGCCGCCGAGCTGAACATCCCCGCGGCCGACGCGCGGGCCCAGCTCGACCAGGGCGTCTTCCTCACCCCGGAGCAGGTGGCCTCCGCCGACTGGCTGGGCACCGACGGCACTCCCGGCCGGCTCCTGTCGTACGTCACCGACACCGGCCGCTTCCTGGCCGGCCAGCGCCAGATCGACGCGGCTCCGTCCCCGGACGCCGTCCGCAAGGCCTTCCACCTGAAGGGGCTGCCCGATGTCCTCAAGTGAGGCCCCCGGCAAGCTCGCCGAGCGCTCCGCAGCGGCACCGCGGGCCGCCGTGCACCTCGACCGGGTCGTCCACCGGTACGGCGAGGTCACCGCCGTCGGTCCGGTCGACCTGACCGTGCCCGCGGGCGAGTTCCTCGTCCTCGTCGGCGCCTCCGGCTGCGGCAAGAGCACGCTGCTGCGGCTGATCGCCGGGTTCGAGCGGCCCACGGAGGGCTCGGTGCGCGTGTCCGGCGACGAGCCCCGGCCGGGGCGGACGGCCGGGGTGGTCTTCCAGTCCCCGCGGCTGTTCCCCTGGCGGACCGTGCGGGGCAACGTCGACCTCGCGCTGCGGTACGCGGGCGTCGAACGCGCCCACCGGGCCGCGCACCGGGCGGAGTTGCTGGCCCGCGTCGGCCTGGAGGGTACGGAAGGGCGGCGGACCTGGGAGATCTCCGGCGGGCAGCAGCAGCGCGTCGCCATCGCCCGCGCCCTCGCCGCCGAGCACCCGCTCCTGCTGCTGGACGAGCCGTTCGCGGCGCTGGACGCGCTGACCCGGGAGCGGCTCCAGGAGGACGTCCGCCGGGTGGCCGCGCAGACCGGCCGCACCACGGTGTTCGTCACGCACTCGGCCGACGAGGCGGTGTTCCTCGGCTCCCGCATCGTCGTGCTGACCAAGGCGCCCGGGACGGTGGCCCTGGACCTGCCGGTCCCGCTGCCCCGGGACGGCGTCGACGCCGACGAGCTGCGGGAGTCACGGGAGTTCGCGGAGCTGCGGGCCCGGGTCGCGCACGCGGTGAAGTCGGCCGCGGCGCCCTGACCCCGCCGTACGACCCGCCGTACAGGCCCGGCGTACCCCCACCCCTGACGAAAGGACCGAACCCATGACCACCACCACTGCCTCCGCCACCGCGCCTTCCACGTCCACCGCCCTGCCCCGCCTGCCCCTCGTCGAACTCGGCCCGCACTTCGGCGCCGAGATCCACGGCATCGACCTCGCCCGCGTCACCGACGACGAGGTCCGTGCGCTCCGCGCGGCGCTGGTGCGGTACAAGGTGCTGTTCGTCCGCGGCCAGCACGGCCTGGACGACGCCGCGCAGATCGACTTCGGCCGCCGGCTCGGCGAGATCACCGCCGGGCACCCGGTGCACGACTCCGGTGACGTGCCGCCCGAGGTGTACTCCCTGGACAGCCAGGACAACGGCTTCGCGGACGTGTGGCACACGGACGTGACGTTCGTCCGCCGCCCGCCGGCCGTCTCCGTGCTGCGGGCCGTGGTGCTGCCGCCCACCGGAGGCGACACCAACTGGGCGGACAGCCAGCTGGCCTACGAGTCGCTGTCACCGGGCCTGCGCGCCCACATCGACACCCTCACCGCCGTCCACGACGGCACCCGCGAGTTCGGCTACTACCTCGCCCAGCGCCGGCAGGGCCGCGGGAACGTGTGGGAGGGGGAGGTGTTCACCGAGCTGGCGCCGGTGGAGCACCCGGTCGTGCGCGTGCACCCGGAGAGCGGCCGCAAGGGCCTGTTCGTCAACCCGGGTTTCACCTCGCACATCGTCGGTGTCTCCGAGCACGAGAGCCGTGGCCTGCTCGACATCCTGTACGCCCACCTGACCAAGCCGGAACACGTCGTACGGCATCGCTGGCAGCCGGGTGACGTGGCCCTGTGGGACAACCGCAGCACGGCCCACTACGCCAACCGGGACTACGGCGACCAGCACCGGGTCATGCACCGCATCACCCTGCGCGGGGACGTGCCGGTGGGGCCGGTGAAGCCGCGCGGCACGGCGTGATCCGTACAGGATCCGTACACGGAAAAAGCCCCGCACACGAGGTGTGCGGGGCATTTTCAGGCGCTGAGCCAGGGATCAGGCGGGGATGATGTTCTCCGCCTGCGGGCCCTTCTGGCCCTGCGTGACGTCGAAGGTCACCTTCTGGCCCTCCTGGAGCTCACGGAAGCCCTGGGTGGCGATGTTCGAGTAGTGGGCGAAGACGTCGGCGCCGCCGCCGTCCTGCTGGATGAAGCCGAAGCCCTTTTCGGCGTTGAACCACTTGACAGTGCCAGTAGCCATGTCATTTCTCCTCAGGCAGTGCTGGAGACCCGCACCTCGCGGGCCTCCTCATCGCTGCGATGATCACCTGCCTGGAAACCCAGTGACATAAAACGGCAACCACAACTGCAACTGCTATCGACCCTAGCACGGAAAAACACGGACGGTGGGGAAGGAAAAGGAGAGGCGAGCCACAGTGAAAATGCCGCCGAAAACCTGCTCCGGCGGTGACAGATTTCAGGCTCCGGATTCTTCTGATTCCCCGGCCGTGCGCCGCAGCTCCCGGTTGGCGCGCTCGGCGTCGGCCAGCCGGTCCTCCAGGCCGATGATCCGGCAGGCGGCCTCGATCGGGGTGCCCTGGTCGACGAGTTCCCGGGCCCGTACGGCGAGCCGCAGCTGGTGCCGCGAGTAGCGGCGGTGGCCGCCTTCCGACCGGCTCGGCACGATCAGCCGGGCCTCCCCGAGCGCGCGCAGGAAGCCGGGCGTGGCGCCGACCAGCTCCGCTGCCCGGCCCATGGTGTAAGCGGGAAAATCGTCGTCGTCGAGCAGGTCGCCGGCGTCGGGACGTCCGTCGCCGGGCCGGCTCTCCGGCAGTCGGTTCTCCGAGGACATGCACACCTTCCCGCGGGCCGCTTTTCCGGACGGCCCGCCGCGGGGTGGGCACCCCGCAGGAAAACCCTAGTCGCCCGCGCGGAAAATCTCCCGCGGCGGGGGGAGATACCGGCGGGTCGCGCCGACGGCGGGCACGGATCCCGGTGTCACCGGACCGGCGGGCGGCTCAACGGGTGACGAGTGTCAGGACCCGCCACGGGAACGCCGGCAGGGCCGTCCCCGGCGCGGTGTCCTCCTCGACGTACCGCCACCCCCACCCGCACAGGGCCGTCAGCGTGGCGGTGTCGGTGCGGTCCACCAGCGTCACCCCGGCCGCGGCGCCGTGGTCGGCCAGCAGCCGGGTCTGCAGGCGCCGGGCGAGGTTCCAGTCGGCGTCGCGGTGCCGGGTGCACACCTCGGGCGCGACGAGGATCCTGGCGACGGCGAAGAGCCGCCCTTGCGCGCCGAGCCGGGCCAGGTCGGCGGGCAGGTACCGGTCGAGGCCGCGCCACCAGGAGGCGTGGCCGGTGACCGGGAAGCCGTAGGCGCAGCCGGTGAGCACCGCGGCGCCCCGCGTCCCCGCCGCCGCCTGGACGGTCCCGCCCGCCGGCGTGTCGTCCTGTGTCCCGCACATCTCGGCGACCAGCAGCGCGAAGCCGGGCCGCCGCGCGTCGGCCGCCAGGCGCCGCTGGAAGAGCAGGCGCCCCCGGGTGACCTCCCAGGACGGGCCGCCCTGCGTCGCCGCGTACAGGTCGCCGAGGTCCTGCATACGGTCCTCCAGCCGGCGCCGGTTGAGCGGGAGGACCTGCTCGGCGCGCAGCGGCGACGGCCCCCGTTCCTGCGGGACGGGCACATGCACGCTCATGGGACTGACCTGCCCCCGGGCGCGGACGGGTCCGGCCCGGCGTCGTCGATCACCGGGGGCGGCGGCGGTGGGGAACCGCCGCGCGGAAGGTCCCCGGCTCCTTCACGGTACTCCCGGGCCACCCGGCCACGGCCGTCCCGGCGGGCCCCGGTCAATCCGGCGGGGCGGAGCGACTCTTTCGGTGGACGGGACGCGCGGCGGGGCATGGCTCGTCGAGACAGGCAGGCGAATTCCGTATCCGAAGTGGAATTGCCGCCGCTGTTCCGTCCGCTGGAATCAGCGATTCAAGCGATTCATCCGCATGCCACAGCGCCGATTTCCGGTGCGGAAGCACCGCCCACCCCCGGGCGCCTCACCCGGCCGTCCGGTCGACCCCGCCCGTTTCCCACCAGGTCCCGTTCTCACGCCGCTCGTACGACTCCCGCGCCCGGGCCAGCCAGGCGTCCAGGTCGGCCGCCATCGAGGGGAAGCGCTCCTTCAGCGGAGCCGCCAGCTCGGCCAGCTCCTCGAACGTCTCGTACAGGTACGTGCCCTCCGACAGGGCCGCCGCCACCGCCACCCGGAAGGGATCGCCGCAGGTCATCCACTGCCTGGCGACCTCCCGCAGCCGGACGCCGGAGGCGATGTCGACGATCCAGGCCATCGACTCCAGCTGCTCGGCGACATAGCCGGGGGGCACGTTCGCCGCCCGGTGGTCGACCAGGAAGTCCATGACGTCCTCGATACCGGCCAAACCCCTTCCCCTCCCCTGTGACGCGCCTGTGACAGTCGGCGGACACCGTCATGAAGTCCGGCAGCCAATCTATTCATACGAGGTCAAAGCATCCCGAAACGGACAGCCGCCGCAGGCAGCCGCACCGGACAGCTTCCCTCTCTGCTCACGAGGGTGTGGGCAGCGCTCCCCCGCCGACCGCCGAATCTCGACGCCCGCCGGAGTTTCCCATGAGCCTCACCCTCACCCCCGCCGCCCCCGCCACCGCCCTCGCCCCCCGTGAGCGCGAGACCCTGCGGCACATCGCCGCCGGCCGGACCTACCTCCAGACCGCCCGTCACATGGGCCTGTCCAAGCACACCGTCGACGCCTACCTGCGCCGTATCCGCGCCAAGCTCGACATCACCACCACCGCCGAGCTGACCCGCGTGGCCATCGCCCTCGGCCTGTGAGCTGGGCCCGCAGGAAGGGGGGCTACCCGATCCGAACCACCCGCGCCCACTCCGGCGGACCCGCCCGCCAGCCGTCCCTCTCCGTCTCGCGCGGCGGGCGCGGGAACAGGCCCACCACCGTCCGGCACGGCGGGCGCCGCGGCCACGGGGTCTGGCCGTCGGTCAGCGCCACGATCACGTCGGGGCGGGTGCGCAGGGCCTGGTCGAAGCCGGTGCGCAGGTCCGTCCCGCCCCCGCCGATCAGCTCGATGCCCTCCGCCTGGCACAGGGGCCTGGCCAGCCGGCCGCCGCGTCGCACGAGACCACGCTCACCTGGTCGCGCCGGCCGCCCACCGCCCGCCCGATCGCCGCCACCTCCAGCAGCGCGCTGCCCAGCTCCGCGTCGCTGACCGAACCGGACGTGTCGATCACCACGCACACCCGCGGCGGCCTGCGCCGCAGGCTCGGCAGGACCGCGCCCGGCACGGACGCCGCGCGACGCGAGGGACGGCCGTAGCTGTAGTCGTCGCTCGCGCCGGAGGCGGCCGCCGCCGAGCGGAGCGCCGCGCCGAGCAGCTCCCGCCAGGGCTGCGGCGGGTGGAAGGCCTCCTCCGCCCAGCGCCGCCAGCCCTCCGGCGCGGTCCCGGGGCGGCCGGTGATCGCCTGGGCGACGCGGAAGCGGACCCCGTCCCGCTCCTGCTCGCTCAGCCCCCGCGCCCCGTCGGGGCCGAGGTCCCAGTGCCGGGACAGTCCGTCGGCGCCGCTGCCGCAGTCCAGCCAGGCCAGGCCCTCCGTGCCCGGGCCGAGCCGGAACTGGCGCAGGTAGTCCTCCATCAGCTCGCCCGCGGGCAGGTCCAGCATGCGGGGGACGACGGCGCCCTTCGGGCGGGCGAGCCCGTCGCCGTACACGTCGTCGTTGATCTCCAGGTCCGCGGCGATGTTCATCCGCAGCCGCTTCCCCGCGCCGGTCAGGCCCCGCTGCCGGGCGACCCGGTCGCTGCGGGTGTGGTGGTCGCGCAGCAGGTGGGACACCTCGTGCACCCACACCCCGGCCAGGTCCGCCACGGTCATCGACGCCACGAACGCCGGGGAGACATAGCAGCGCCAGTGCCGGTCCACCGCCATCGTCGGCACGTCCCGCGACTCCACCACGTGCAGCGCGAACAGGGCCGTCGCCAGGTACGGCCGCACCCGCACCGCGTGCAGCCGCGCCGCGTACAGCTTCTCCAGGTCCAGCTCACCCACCGTCCCCTTCATCGCCGCCCCGCCACCGCCCGGTCCGCCCGCTGCGACAGGTTCACCACCCCGGCCAGCCGCTCGATCGCCGGCGGTACGTCCCAGTCCTCCCGCCGCAGCGAGGCGAGCGTCGTCGCGGGTACGACGACCAGATCCGGGGCGCCCGTCTCCAGCGCCCGGACCAGCAGCGCCCAGGCGGCGTCCCAGCGGGCCCGGTCCGGTCGGGCCCGTACCGCCGCGACCACGCCGTCCAGGGCCGCCTGCCGCAGATCGCCCCGCTCCGGCAGCTCGGCGCCCGCCGGGTCGGCCAGCAGGTCCTCCGGGTCGGGCAGGTCCATCCGGTCCAGCGCGGCCAGCAGCTCAAGGCCGGGGCCGTCCCCGACCGCGCCCCTGACCAGCAGTGACAGCACGTCCCGGGAGGAGCCGGCCGCCGTCGCGAAGGCGATCAGCCGGACGGTCGCCTCCCAGCTGCGGGGCGACGGCCAGGCCCCGCCCCGCTGGGTGTCGTTGCCGGGCAGCCGGTGGACGAGGGCGGGCCGTACCGCGAGCAGCCCGGTGACCGCGCGCCGGGCAAGGTCCACGGCCTCGGCGAGCCGCTCCGGGTCGAGGCGGGGCAGGGTCGCCCGGGGCCAGGTGCCGCCCAGGCCCCGTACGACGACCTCGTGGTCGTGGGCCCACCGCAGGTGCACGAACCGGTTGGCCAGCGGCGCGCTCAGCTCCCAGCCGTCGGCCGCCGAGGAGCGCGGGTTGGCGGCCGCCACGATCCGTACGCCGGGCGGCAGTTCGAGCGCGCCGACCCGCCGCTCCAGCACCAGCCGCAGCAGGGCCGCCTGCACGGCCGGCGGCGCGGTCGACAGTTCGTCGAGGAAGAGCAGACCGCGCCCGGCCCGCACCAGGCGGACGGCCCAGTCGGGCGGGGCCATCGGCACGCCCTGGGTGGCGGGGTCGTCGCCGACGACGGGCAGCCCGGCGAAGTCGGACGGTTCGTGCACGCTGGCGATGACCGTCGTCAGCGGCAGCTGAAGCTCCTCGGCGAGCTGGGTGAGCGCGGCGGTCTTGCCGATGCCCGGCTCGCCCCACAGCAGCACCGGCAGGTCGGCGGCTACGGCCAGGGTCAGGGCCTCCAGCTGCGGGTCGGGGCGCGGTTCGGTGGTGGTGTCGGCGAGCAGGGCCAACAGATCGGCGGCTACGGCCAGTTGGTCGGCAGGGGTGGGCAAGAGCGCAGAAGTCATGAGGGTCACCTGTGAGTGAGTCGGGGGAGGGCGCGCGTCAGCGGTTCACGCGCTGGGCGTGGTGGGCGTGGCGCACGCGGGACAGGGAGCGGGAACGGGCCTGCTTGCCCGAGCCGGAGCGCCGGGCGCCCGTGCGGCGCGGGTCCGCGTGCGGTACCGGGCCCGGCGGGTCCGCGAGCCCGGCCCGGAACAGGCCGTAGGCGACGAGACGCTGCGCCGCCGTCTCCAGTTCGTCGCGCAGCGCGCCGCCGCGCAGGACGGCGTCGGGACCGAGCAGGCCCTCCACGACGGCCAGCGCGCCGGTGAGGTCGCCGTGGTCGAGGCGTTCCCGGACGCCGGTGAGGCAGTCGGGGCGGCGGTGGGCGTCGTCGATGGCCTGGAGGCAGGGCAGCGGGGGTCCGCCGAGGGCGACGAGGAGGTCCTCGCGGCGGATCTCCTCCGGGGTGTGGTCCAGCGCGCTCAGCACCCCGTCGACCAGGCCGATCCGGTGCCGGGCGCCCCGGCAGTCGACGATCCGCGGCCCGCCCGGCGCGTCCGGCTCGCGCCGCGTGGCGGGCGCCCGGTGTCCCGGCAGCAGCGCCTCGGCGACCAGCGGGTGCAGGTCCCCGGCGTCGAGGAGTCCGGCCCGCAGCAGTTCGAGGTCGGGCAGCACGCGGACGGCGGCGTCGGGCAGCACGGGCAGCGCGGAGTGCCCGCGGTACGACGCCCACGGCACGGCGTCCACGAACTGTCCGGCCGGGCCGACGTCGAGGACGAGGCGCCGCCCCGCGCCGAGCCGCACGAGGACCGGCCCGGCGACCCGCCCCCGGTCCCGCAGGACGAGCAGCGCCTCATCGGCCCACCGCTCGACGGCGAGCCCGTCGGCGAAGGCATCCGGCAGCCAACTGCCGCTCCAGGATGACCAGTTAATGCCCGTACGACCGCCAACGGACGCCAGGTCGACACCCAGTGCACCGCCCAGCGCACCCGGCGCCTCCGGCAGCCCGCCGTCACACCCGACCGGCGGCCGACCGGGGCCCGCGCCGGGCCCCTCACCGAACGCCCTCGTCAGCCGACCACCGCCCCCGGACACCCGGTCGGCACCCCCAGGCACCCGACCACCGCCCCCGGACACCCCGTCGGCGCCCGGCCCGTCAGACGGCGCGCCGCCCGCCCTCACCCCCAACTCCCCCGCCCTGCGCGCATCCCACAGATGCCGGTGCAGGTCGAGGCGGAAGCGGCGGCTGGGGTGGGGGTGCGGATGCCCCCGCTCACCGGCAGAGGCGCCGGAACCGGCACGCCCCCCGTCCCACACCGCCAGGCTCATGCGCTGCCCGGCATCCGCCCAGGCAGGTGGGGTGCGGACGACCAGGTGTACCGGTGGGCCGCCGCCGTCCGGCTCGTACCGCGCCAGCGTCACCGTCAGCCCCGGTCTCAGCAGGCCGTCGGGGGCGATCCTCGGCATGTGCCAGCGCAGCAGGTCGGGGGCGAGATGGCGGAGGTCGGCGCGGATCCGGGCGGCGAGGTCGCGGCCGTGGGTGTGCGCCACGGAGCGCAGGCGCAGGTCGACGTCGATGCCCGCGGCGGCGCAGGCGCCGCCCCAGTCGCCGGTGCGGCGGCGTGCGGTCGCGGTCTCGATCACGGAGGGCGGCACGGCGTACCGGCGCACGCGCAGCCAGAGGGAGAGGCGGGAGTAGTCCTCGTTCGCGGTCTCAGGGGTGCCCATCAGCACTCACCTTGCGCGGACGGGACCCCCATTCTGTGAGTGGAGTGAGTCGTCATCGCCGGGGAGCGTAGCGCCCCGCGCCGCTCGGCACCACCCAATTTCCGCCGCCGGCAGGGGAGTTCGGCACCCTTACGGGTTCACCCTTCTGAACAGCAATCACGTACACGTCTATTGACGCGTACACGGCACCACCCCTACCGTCACCGAAAACTGGCACCCGAAAGCGCTTTCCGAAGGGATTCCCATGGACGTGAGACCCGTCCTCACCACCGTCGGCCTTCTCGCCGGTACCCTCGTCGCCCTCTCCGGCACCAGCGCGCAGGCCGCGACCGCCCGGTACGAGGCGGAGAGCTCCCCCGCGGTGTGCAGCGGTGCCGTGGAGACCGAATGGGCCGGTTACTCCGGCAGCGGCTACTGCAACGGCGCCAACTCCACGAGCGGGTACGTGCAGTTCACGGTGAACGCGGCGAGCTCGGGCACCGCCACTCTGGACCTGAGGTTCGCCAACGGCACCACCACCGCGCGCCCCGCCTCCCTCGTCGTCAACGGCACGGCCGTGCAGACGCCGTCCTTCGAGGGCACCGGCGCGTGGACGACCTGGGCGACCAAGACGCTGTCCGTCAGTCTGAACGCCGGCAGCAACACGATCCGGCTCAGCCCGACGACCTCCGCGGGCCTGCCCAACGTCGACTACGCCGACGTGACGACGTCGGGCACCACCACCCCGCCCACCGCGAACGCCCTGTACGTGGCGCCGAACGGCACCGACGGCGCGGCCGGCACCCAGTCCGCGCCGACCACGCTCACCTCGGCCATCAGCCGGATCGCCCCCGGCGGCACGATCTACCTGCGGGGCGGGACGTACGCGTACTCGTCCACGGTCACCATCCCCGAGGGCAACAACGGCACGGCCGCCGCGCGCACCACGCTGTCCGCGTACCCGGGCGAGACGCCGGTGCTGAACTTCTCGGCGCAGACGGAGAGTCCCGCCAACCGCGGGCTCCAGGTCTTCGGCAACTACTGGCGGGTGTACGGCCTGGTCGTCGAGCGGGCCGGGGACAACGGCATCTACGTCGGCGGCAGCCACAACGTCATCGAGCGCACGGTCACCCGGTTCAACCGGGACACCGGCCTGCAGCTCGGCCGGATCGCCTCCACCACCCCGGCGAGCCAGTGGCCCTCGGACAACCTGATCCTGAGCGCCGAGTCGCACGACAACGCCGACTCCGACGGCGAGGACGCGGACGGCTTCGCGGCCAAGCTGACCACCGGCACCGGCAACGTGTTCCGCTATACCGTCTCGCACAACAACATCGACGACGGCTGGGACCTGTACACCAAGAGCGACACGGGCGCGATCGGCCCGGTGACCATCGAGTACGCGCTGTCGTACAACAACGGCACGCTGACGAACGGCACGGTCAACACCAACGGCGACCGCAACGGCTACAAGCTGGGCGGCGAGAGCATCCCGGTCGACCACGTCGTGCAGCACAGCATCGCCTACAAGAACGGCAAGCACGGCTTCACCTACAACAGCAACCCCGGCTCGATGAAGGTGACGAGCAACGTCGGCATCGACAACGCCCAGCGCAACTTCTCCTGGGACGCCGGGACGTCGGTGTTCCGCTCCAACACCTCGTGCCGTTTCACGGTCAGCGGCTCGAACGACAAGACCGTCGGTGACGCCGACGGCTCCAACCAGTTCTGGACCGGCACGAACGGCTCCCGCTGCTCCTCCTACTCCGGCGCGCTCGGCTGGTCGTTCGCCTCGGACGGCAAGCTGGTGGTGACGTTCGGCGGAAACGTGGTCAATCCGTAGCCAACCGACCTGTGCGGTGCCTGCCGGTGGCCCGGCCCCCCTTCAGTGGGGGCCGGGCCGCTGCGTAGGGTGCGGGGAATCTGTTGTTCCGTTCATGCCGTACAAGGAGTCGTGCCTTGGAAAACCCCCTCCGTACCCCCCTCACCCGTCGTGGTCTGCTGCGTGCCGGGGCCGGTGCCTCCCTCGCCGTGGTCGGTCTCGGTTACGGCGCCCAGAGCGCGGCGGCGGCGGTGAGCGAGACGGCGCGGTTCGACCTGTCGCAGCCCTCGTACGACCTGTTCCGCGACAAGTCGCTGCACAGCGTGCGGGTGCAGCAGAGCTTCGCCTTCGACTCGGTGAACAAGCGGCTGTTCGTGGCGGCGAAGCGGTCCGGCTCCGCCGAGGAGGCCGGTGACCTGTGCATCAGCCACCTGGACTTCCAGGGCAACTACATCTCGTACATGCACCTGAACGGCTTCGGCCACGGCGTCGCCTTCGGTGTCTCCCCCAGCGGCAGCAGCAGCTACCTGTGGGTGGAGGCCGACGCGAACGCCAACGGGTACGGCACCAAGCTGGCCCGCATCAAGTACGTGGCCGGCACGACGCTGGACTCCTCCGACGCGAGCATCGTGAAGTACGCGCCGATCGCCGGTGCCAGCGAGTACACCTGCTCGATCGACCCGGTGTACAACCGAATGATCGTCCGCTACCACATGAACGGCGCCAAGCACATCGCCGTCTACAACCTGGCGGACGCCAACGCCGGTGACTTCAGCAACCCGCTGGCGAACTTCCCGCAGCCGTCGATCTCCGGCACCGCGCAGGGCTACACGCTCTACGGCTCGTACATGTACTTCCTGACGGGCAACGCCTACTCCTCCACCAACCCGGACCCGGGCAACACCTACCTGTACAGCATCAACGTCAACACCGGTCAGATCGTGCAGGGCCCGACCCTGACCAAGGCCGGCTCGACGCTGGTGTACCGGGAGCCGGAGGGCCTGGCGATCTACCGCACGGACGCGGGCGAGTCCCGGCTGTTCCTGGGCTTCGCCAGCGGGGTGGAGGGCGACCGCCGCTCCAGCATCTTCTACAAGAACGACCTGGTCTGAGCCCTCCCCGGGATCCCTTCGCGACTACGCGCTGTCCCCGCGGCGCACCCGTATCTTCGACTGGCCGTGGGGGCGGCGCTCCCAGTCCTCCATGAACTCGGCGCGCAGGCCGTGCCGGCGGGCGAGGGCGAGAAGGGTCTCGGTGCGGTAGTAGAAGTCCTCGTTGAGGACGACGTGTTCCTCGCCCTCGGTGCGGTCGAAGGTGAAGTCGAAGAAGCCGTCCGGGGCGAGGATGCGGCCGACGTGGGCCAGGCACTGGTCGATGACGGCCGGCGGGGAGTGCGAGAAGACGCTGTGCGCGTGGACGACGTCGAAGTGCGCGTCGGGCAGGAAGTCGAAGGTCAGGTCGCCGGTGATGGTCAGGTGCGGCAGCTTGTCCTGGAGGCCGCGGTCGGCGAGCGTCTTCTTCGCGGCGATGAGGATGTCGGGCGAGATGTCGATGCCGTAGTAGTGGCCGGGCTCCAGGTGGTCGATGAACCGCCAGCCGCCGCGCAGGTTGCCGCAGCCGATGTCGAGCATGCGGTGCTCGGGCCGCAGCCCGTGCTCGATCAGGTAGTCGAACTGCATCTGCCCGAGGGCGAGCCACCGGTCGTGGGTGCGGCTGCCGACGGCGGCCTCCGGGTTGCGCCGGGTGTCGGAGGCCATCACCGCGCGGTAGTAGCCGACGTGGTCGGGGTGCTTCATCCGCAGGTAGGCGTCGCGTGCGGCGCGGCGGACGTAGGGGGCGACGCGGCCGGGGTGGCGCAGGGCGTAGCCGACCTTGTGGGTGAGGCTGGCGCGGTTGCTGCGCAGTTTCTTCGGTGAGCGGGCGTCTGCGGGCATGGCGGAGCGACCTCCGTACGGGTGTCTCGGGTTCAGGGTGACGCGTCAGACGCGGCGGCGCAGCAGCAGCACCGTGGCGAGGGTGAGCAGCAGCGCGAGGCCGCCGAGGAGCGCGGTGTCGGTCCACTGGAAGGACCACCAGTCACCGGCGGGGTTGGCCTCGTAGAAGCGGGCGACATAGCCGTGCCGTGCCATGCAGGCCTTCAGCTCGGCGCCCGACGGGTAGGGGCAGGACAGGACGTCGTCGCGCCGTCCGGTGGCGGTGATCAGGCCGTAGGTGCCGGTGGACCACTTCTCGCCCATGGGCGGCTTGGGGGCGATGCCCTGGCTGACGTACCGGTGCGGCGGGACGAACACGCGCGCCTTGTGGGTCCACTCCACGGCCAGTGTCACCACGGCCGTGACCAGCAGCGTCCAGCCCATCGCGGCCAGCACGCGGCGGGCGAGCAGGCCGGCCAGCGTGCCGGCGGCGAGGCCGAAGAGGGCGCCCGCGACCGTGCGCGGGCCGGAGCCGCTGAGCGCGGTGGTCTCGTACCAGAAGAGGCCGTACGAGTGGTCCGCGGCCGGTTCCCACCACCAGCGGAACAGCAGCGCGAGCAGCCCGGACAGCACGACGGCACAGCAGGCGGCGAGGGCGTACCGGGAGGCGAACCACTGGCCGCGGCTCACGCCCTGCGCGAGGACCGTGCGGTGGGTGCCCAGCTCCCGGTCGCGGCCGAGCAGCGGGGCGCCCCAGAAGACGCCGATGAGCACGGGCAGCGCGATGTTCAGCGCGCCCAGGTACTGCAATGGGGTGATGTCGAGGAACAGGGGCCCGTTCGCCCCGTCGGGCCAGCAGTACAGCGGCCCGGGTTCGCACGTGTCGAACAGGCCGGTGCGCAGCTCGTCGAGCATGCCGGAGCGGGAGTACGCGGCGATGGCGCAGGCGACGACGGCGAGCGCGGCGGCGCAGCCGACGAGGACGCGCTGCTGGCGCCAGGCCAGCCACAGGGAGCCCTTCACGCGGCGGCCTCCTCGGCGGCGGCGGTGGCACCGGCCGCCTGGAGGTGGGCGACGAGGACGGCCTCCAGGGAGGGCCGCTCCACGTGCCAGTCCCCGTCGACCGGGCCACGGGCCCGCACCAGGGCGGTGAGCTGGCGTCCGGCGGTCCGCTCGGTGACGACGGTGTGCCCGTCGAGGCTGCCGCGCAGATCGGCCCGCCCGGTGAGGAGCCGGTGCTCCTCGCGCAGGGTGTCGGCGTCTTCGCTGATCTCGACGCGTCCCTCGCGCAGCATCAGCACCCAGTCGCAGGTCTGCTCCAGCTCGGGCAGCACATGGGAGGAGAGCACGATGCTGGTGCCGCGCTCGGCGGCCTCGGTCATCAGCGCCGCCATGATCTCGCCGCGCACGACCGGGTCGAGGTCGGCCATCGGCTCGTCGAGCAGCAGCAGCTCGGGCCGCTTGCCGAGGGCGAGAGCGAGGGCGACGCGGGTGCGCTGCCCGGGCGACAGCTCCCCCACATGGGCGTCGAGTCCGATGCGCCCCTCCCGGACGACGGCCTCGGCCGCCGCCTGGTCCCAGACCGTGTTGAGCCGCCGCCCCATGAGCAGGGTGTCGGCCACGGTGAAGCGCGGGTAGAGCGGCTTGTCCTGGGTGAGCAGCGCGACCCGGGCGCGCGCCTCGGGCGTGCCCGGTACGGCGTCCAGCACCCGTATCTCCCCGGTGCGGGGCCGCAGCAGGCCCCCGGCCAGGTGGAGCAGGGTGCTCTTGCCGGCGCCGTTGCGTCCGACGAGGGCGGTGATCCGGCCCCTCGGCACGGTGAACCCGCAGTCCCGCAGGGCCCAGCCGCCGCGCGCCCGGTACCGGAATCCCAGTCCGGCGGCGCGCAGGGCGGCGGCAGGGGCGTCGGCCCCGGTCATGCGTCCTCCTGTTGCTGTTGCTCGTGGTGGTCGAGGGCCGCGGCGACCAGGGCGAGGATGTCCGCCCTCTCCAGTCCCGCGGCCCGCGCGCGGGCCGTCCAGTCGGCCAGGTCCGCGCGGAGCGTGTCGTCCTCGGCGGCCGGGCTGGCCAGCGAGCGCGTGACGAACGTCCCGAGCCCCCGGCGCAGTTCGACCAGTCCGGCCTGTTCCAGGTCCCGGTAGGCCCGCAGCACGGTGTTCGGGTTGATCGCGCAGGCGGCAACGACCTCCTTGGCCGTGGGCAGCTTGTCGCCGACCCGCAACGTGCCCATCCGCAGGGCCCGTTCGGTCTGCTCGACGATCTGCACATAGGCCGGGACGCCACTGCCACGGTCGATCCGGTACTCGACCACGTCACCTTCCATGGTTCCATTAATGAATTAGCACAAGCATGGAAGCGGGGGGTCGGGTTGTCAAACGGGAGAACAGCGGGGCTGGTGGTCGCGGTGGCCTGCACCGGGGCGGCGGTGGCCCAGCAACTGCTCCTGCTCGCCGGGTACGGAAGCCTCCTGCCGGGCTGGCAGCCCTGGCCGTTCCTGCTGCTCGCGGCGCCCGCGTGGTGGTGGGCGCGGGGCAGGTGGCGGCCGGTGGAACGGTCGGGTGTGGGCGTACGGCGGCTGGGGGCGATACCCGGGCCGGTGTACGGCATCGCCGTACTGGCGCTGGCGGCGGGCGTCTGGGCCTGGCTCCAGCCGTACGAGCCGTACATCGGCCACGAGGAGGCGGTGTACGCCGGCAAGGCCCGCGCCTGGGCCGACGGCACCCCGGCGGCCGGCTGGGGCACCTACCGCCCGCCCGGCCTGCCCGCCCTCGGCCGCGTCGCCCTCGCCGTCCACGACGACGTGGGCGCCCTGCGCGCGACGGGCCTGGTCCTGGTCCTGTTCACGCTGACGGTGACGTATCTGGTCGCGGCCCGCTGGACGACCCCGAGGCGGGGCGCGGTGGTGGCGCTGGTGGTCCTGTCGGGCCTCGGCTTCCTGCGCCGCGTGCCGGAGTTCCTCAACGACATCGGCGCGACCGGCCTGTTGCTGCTGGTGGTGTGGCTCCTGACGCGGGCGCAGGCAGTACGCCGGTCGTGGTCGCTGCCGCTCGCGGCGGGCGTGGCCGTGATGGCGTTCTACCTGCGGTACGGCGTGGTGGGGAACCTGGTCGCGATCGCGGCGGCGGCGGTCGTCGCCTACGGGCCGGGCGCGTGGTGGCGGGTACGGCGGCGGCTCGCGGCGGCCGGGCTGGTGCTGGCGGCCGGCCTGCTGCCGCACTTCGTGTACGCGACCGAGGTCACCGGCTCCCCGCTCGGCCTCGTCCTGTCGGCCACCGAGCAGGCCAACCGGGTCTACGTCGGTGACGGCCTGCTCTACTACCTGGCGATCTTCCCCTACCGGCTGGCCGGGGACCTGGGCGCGGTGCTGATGGTGGCGGGCCTGGTCCTGGCCGCGCGGGGGCGCGACGCCCGGCGCCGCTTCCTCGGCCTCGCGTCCGTGCTCGTCTTCGTCGTCCTCGGCCTGGCCACCGACGGCGAGCCGAGGTTCGTGTTCCTGCCGGTGGTCCTGCTGACCGTGCTCGGCGTGGAGGCGCTGGGCCGGTGGCGTACGGCGCTGGCGGCGGTGGCCGGGCTGGCGGTGCTGACCGTCGGCGGCACCGCACAGGTCGTGGCCCACGGGGCCATGCCGGATCCGGTACGGCAGAGCGCGTCGACGGTGCCGGTGGCGCGGGCGCTGGCCGGGGGCGACGGGCCCTGTCTGGTCGTCACCGGGTACGAGCCGGAGACGGGCTGGTACTCGGGGTGCGACGCGGTGACCTACGGGCAGTACCGGGGCGCGCCGGAGGGCACGCGGGTCACGCTGGTGCTCTACGAGCGGGGGCGGCTCCAGCCGGGCCGCGCGGAGCTGACCCGGCTGATCGGCCGCCACGAGCCGACCGTACGGAGGATGCCGACGGCCGGTTCGCTGGGCACGGCGACGCTGATCACCTGGCGGTGAGCGCGAGGAAGGCCGACCAGGTGGTGGGGGTCACGGTGAGGTGGGGGGCGTCGGGGGTCTTGGAGTCGCGGATGTGGATGGAGGTGGCTTGGGCGGCCATTTCGACGCAGTTCCCGCCCTCATCACCGCTGTAGCTCGACTTGCGCCAGTCGAAGGCGACTTCGACGCAGGCGCCGCCCTCGCTGCCGCTGTAGCTGGACTTGAACCACTCAAGTGCGGTGCCGCTCATCGCTCTCCCAGAAGACGGTCCAACAGGGCCCTTGTGTCCTCGGTGTTGAGGGCCTGCGTTCGCAGCATCGCATACTTCTGGGTCATCATCGCCACCTCGTCCGGGTCGGCGATCAGGGTGCTGCCCCGCTGGGTCTCGCTGTACGCGAGCCGCTGGTGCTCCGGCGTCTCCAACAGGATGAACGGCCCGTCCAGCCCGGCGTGCGAGGTACGACCCAGCGGCAGCACCTGGACCGTGACCCCTGGCAGCTCGGCGTACTCCCGGAGGTGCCGCACCTGCTCGACGTGCACCTCGTCCCCGCCCAGGCGGTCCCGCAGCGCGGCCTCCCAGATCACGAAGCTCGCAGACGGCGGCACCCTGCGGTGCAGGATGTCCCTGCGCTCGATGCGCGCCGCGACCAACTGCTCCGTCTCGTCCTCGTCGTAGACCGGCACTCGGCTCCGGAACACCGCTCGCGCGTACGCCTCCGTCTGGAGCAGGCCCGGGATGACCAGGCCCTCGTACCAGGAGATCGCGATGGCCTCCCGCTCCCGGTCCAGATACTCCTCCGCCCACATCGGGACCAGATCCACCTCCGGCATGTTCCGCACCGCCGCGCTCAACGCCCCTTTGGTGTCGAGCAGTTCGTCCAGCTGCTCGGCGAGGTCGGACTTCAGCGGCCGTCTGCCCTGCTCGATCGACGCGATCGTCTGCTCGCTGACGCAGAAGACCGCCCCGAGCGACCGCTGTGTGTACCCCTCCGCCTCGCGGAAGACGGCGAGCAGCGCGCCCACCATCTTCATCGCCGAGGCGTTCCTCCGTGCCCGTGACCGTCGGGTCGTCGTGGTGCTCATGCGGTCGAACTCCCCAGGCGCGCGCGTACGTTCACCCTCGTGCACCCGTACAAAGAAGCTGTACGAGTGCACGCACTGTCTCATGATGGGCACGGAGCGTGACTCTCGTCCCGTGAATGCCGAAACTCAACTCCCGTCCCCGCGCGAGCGCTTCTACCGTCGCGAACGCCGGTCCGTGCCGCGGGCGCGCGCGTTCGCCGGGGAGGCGCTGGACGACTGGGGCGTGGACGGGCGCAGGGCGGCCGACGTGCTGGTGTGCGTGAGCGAGCTGGCGACGAACGCGCTGCTGCACGGCGTACCGCCGGGCCGGGGCTTTCTGCTGCGGCTGCTGCCGTACGAGGGCGTGCTGCGGGTGGAGGTGCACGACAGCGGGGACGGGGTGCCCGCGATACCGGAGGAGGCGGGGGAGGCCGCCGAGGGCGGGCGGGGTCTGCTGCTGGTGGCGGCGCTGGCGGACAAGTGGGGCGTCGGGGAGCGGGACCCCGGAAAGGTGGTGTGGTGCGAGTTCGCGTGGCACGCGGCACGGCGACCCGTTTTCAGCATTTTGTCCGATTAGCATGCGTGGCGCCTCCCTGTTCTGAAAGGACGTCAGATGCCGCTCGTGCGCCACACCTCCCGCCACGACGCCACGCTCCGCCGAGCCGCGCCCCACCTCGCCCGCCGCCGGTTCCTCACCGTCACGGCCGCTGCCGCCGCGCTCGCCTTCACGACCAACCTGCCCGCGAAGGGGGCGATGGCCGCCCCGATGAAGAAGCCCAGACGGATCACCGAGGATCCGTTCACGCTCGGCGTGGCCTCGGGCGACCCGTTGCCGGACTCGGTGGTGCTGTGGACGCGGCTCGCGCCGAAGCCGCTGGAGGAGGGCGGCGGGCTCGGGGACGAGAGCGTGGCGGTGCTGTGGGAGCTGTCGCTGGACGAGAGCTTCGCGGCCCCGGTGCGCGCGGGGACCGCCATCGCCTTCCCCGACTACGGGCACAGCGTGCACATCGACGTGCAGGGGCTGACCCCGTCGACGGTGTTCTACTACCGGTTCCGGGTCGGGGCCTGGGTCAGCCCCGTCGGCCGTACCCGCACCGCGCCCGCCGCCGGGGCGGACACCAGCGGGCTGAAGCTGGCGGCCGTCGCCTGCCAGGCGTACCAGGACGGCTACTTCACCGCGCACCGGCACCTCGCCGCCGAGGACGTCGACATGGTCTTCCACCTGGGTGACTACATCTACGAGTACGCGGTGAACGAGGTCGGCGGGAAGCGCCAGTACACCGATGTGAAGCTGCCGGCGGCGCTCAACCACGAGACCATGACGCTGGCGGACTACCGGCTGCGGTACGCCCTCTACCGCAACGACGCCGACCTCCAGGCCGCGCATGCCGCGCACCCGTTCGTCGTGGCGTGGGACGACCACGAGACGGAGAACAACTACGCCGGCGACCACGACGAGAACGGCTCGCCGCCCGAGCAGTTCCTGATCCGGCGGGCCGCCGCCTACCGGGCGTACTGGGAGAACATGCCGCTGCGGGCCGCCCAGCTGCCGAGCGGTCCTGACGCCCAGCTCTACCGGCGGCTCATGTGGGGCAACCTCGCCCAGTTCGACATCCTCGACACCCGGCAGTACCGCGACGACCAGGCCTACGGGGACCGGCCGCACGTGCCGGGGCCGGAGAGCACCGACCCGGCCCGCACGATCACCGGCGACGCGCAGGAGCGCTGGCTGATCGACGGCTGGCGGTCGTCCACAGCCCTGTGGAACGTGATGCCGCAGCAGGTCTGCTTCGCCCAGCGCAAGTTCAACCTCAACGCCGACTCGACGGTCTCCATGGACGCCTGGGACGGCTACTCGGCGTCCCGGCAGCGGGTGATGGACGGGGCGAAGGAGGTGGGCCTGAAGAACTGGCTCGTCCTCACGGGTGACATGCACGTGGCGTACGCGTTCGACCTGAAGGAGAACTTCGACGACCCGGCCTCCAAGACGGTCGGCACCGAGCTGACGGCCACCTCCATCGCCAGCGGCGGGAACGGCACGGACAAGCCCAGCAACTGGGAGACCCAGATGAAGGCCAACCCGCACATGAAGTTCTACAACGGCCGCCGCGGCTACGTCCGCATCGAGCTGGGCCGCGACGCCACGCGGGCCGACTTCCGCACCGTCTCCGCCGTCACCACGCCCGGCGCGCCGGTCGGCACGGCCGCGTCCTTCGTCACCGAGGCGGGCGCGCCCGGCCTGAAACCCGCGTGACCTGGTCGGCGGCCCGCGTACTGCACATGCCGCCCCCGCCGTCCCCCATCGCGGGAAACCCCTCGCGGGAGTGAATCGGCGCACCTCGGCGCGGCTAGGCCTTGGGATCACGAAGGATCACCGTCCAGCCGAGGAGGCTCCCCCGCATGGCTCCCACCCCCACCACCAGACGCCGCGCCGCCCTGGTGGCCGCCGGTGCCCTCGTCCTCGCCGGCGCGCACGCCGCGGCGGCGGCCGAGCCCCGCCCGGCGGCCGGTCCCGCGCCGACCGCGGCGCAGACGCTCGGCGCGGACCGGCCCGCCCCCGATGTGCTGCGCGCCATGCAGCGCGACCTGAGGCTCACCGCCGCCGAGGCCGCGCAGCGCCTGGTCAACGAGGCCGAGGCGGGCACCCGCGCCGGCCTGCTGCGCAACGCCCTCGGCGAGCGGTTCGCCGGCGCCTGGGTGAGCGGGAAGACGGCCGCCGACCTCACCGTCGCCACCACCTCCGCCGACGACACCGCCGCCATCCGCGCCCAGGGCGCCAAGGCGAACGTGGTCGGCTCCTCGCTGAGCGTCCTCAAGGCCGTCAAGGCGAAACTGGACGCCGCCGCCATCCGCAACCGGAACCGGGCCGTCGCCCTGGACACCCCGGTCTGGTACGTCGACGTCCGCGGCAACCGCGTCGTCCTCCAGGGCACCAGCAAGGTGGCGGCCGACCGCTTCCTGAAGGCCGCCGGCGTCGACAAGGACCAGCGCGTCAGCGTCCAGGTGTCCGACGAGCGGCCGCGGGCCCTCGCCGACATCGTCGGCGGCGACGCCTACTACATCGACGGCTCCGCCCGCTGCTCCATCGGCTTCTCCGTCACCAAGGACGACAAGCAGGGCTTCGCCTCGGCCGGCCACTGCGGCAAGCCCGGCTCCAAGACGGCCGGGTCGAACATGGCCGACCAGGGCACCTTCCAGGCGTCCGTCTTCCCCGGCAAGGACATGTCCTGGGTCGCCGTCAACAGCGACTGGACCGCCACCCCGCAGGTCAAGGGCGAGGGCGGCAACCTCGTGCAGGTCAGCGGCTCCGTCCGGGCGCTGGTCGGCGCGTCGGTGTGCCGGTCCGGCTCCACCACCGGCTGGCACTGCGGCACCATCCAGCAGGAGAACGTCAGCGTCCGCTATGCCGAAGGCCAGGTCGACGGCCTGACCAAGACCGACGTGTGCGCCGAACCCGGCGACTCGGGCGGGCCGTACGTCTCCGGTGCCCAGGGGCAGGGCACGACCTCCGGCGGCTCCGGCGACTGCACCAGCGGCGGGACGACCTTCTTCCAGCCGCTCACCGCGACACTGAACGACCTCGGTCTCACCCTGAAGACCGCCACCGCCGACTCCACCGTCCCCGCGCCGGAGACCCACGCGCTGGACGCCTGGGTGAAGGGGCGCGTGTACGACGCCGGGGCGACCGTGACGTACGGGGAGGTCCGCTACCGGTGCCTCCAGGACCACCAGGCGCAGAGCGCGTGGTCCCCGGAGCTGACGCCGGCGCTGTGGCAGCGGCTGTGACCGTGCCCGGAGGCCAGTGCCGCACGCCGGGTCAGCCGTCGAAGAGCAGCGCGTACGCCGTCGCCACGAACGGGTCGCGGGCCCGGAACCGGCGGGTGCACACCGCCGCGACGGCGGTCCCGGTGTCGGGCCGGAACCCGAGGAACGCCTGCTGGCCCAGGGTGGCGCCGCTGTGGAAGTACATCGGCCCGCCGTCGGTGGGGTGCTGGAACCACGTCAGAGTGTGAACGTGCCGGTGGTCCAGGCCGCGGCGCAGCACGGGGACGCGCACGGCCCGCAGCGCCCCGGGCAGCGGCGTGGCCGCCGGGTCCAGGTGGGCTTCCAGGAAGGTGAGCAGGTCGTGCGGGGTGGCCCGGACGGCGCCCGCCGCCTGGAAGCCCCCGGGGTCGAACGGCTCGGTGGGGGCGTGGCCGTCCTTGGTGTGGCCGGTGGCGTCCCCGGGCGCCGTACCGGGGCGCAGGACGGTCGCGCCGAGGCCGAGCGGGCGCAGGACCTCGGCGGTGACCAGGTCCTCCCAGGGGGTGCCGGTCGCCGCGGCGAGGGCGTGGCCGAGGACGGCGACACCGAAGTTGGAGTAGTGCCAGCGGGTGCCGGGGCGGTGCCGGGGGCGGTGGCGCAGGAACGCGTCGACGACCCGGTCGGCGGGGTAGCGGGCGTAGGGGTGGGTGCGCCAGGCGGGCAGCGCGCGGGGGTAGAAGCCGGCGGGCAGGGCGGGCAGTCCGGCGGTGTGGGTGGCGAGGTGGGTCAGCGTCACCGGCGCGGTGCGGGCCGCCGCGGCCGCCCGGGCCGTCCTCCGTCCGGTCCGGGCGAGGCACGCGGCGGCGGACTCGGCGCCGGTCAGGACGCCGCGCTCGGTGAGCCGGGCCAGCAGCAGCCCGGTGAAGGTCTTGGTCGCCGAGCCGATCTCGTAGCGCAGGTTCTCGCGGGCCACGGCGGGAGCGGGGCCATGGCCGCCGCTGTGGACGATCCGCCGGCCGTGCCGGGACACGGCGAACACCGCGTCGGGCGCGTCGGCTCCCGTCACCGCCTCGGCCAGCCGCTCCCGCAGCGCGGCGTCGGCGGCGGGGGCGAGCAGCACGTCGGTGCGGGCGCTCATGAGGCGGCCGCCAGGTCGCTCAGGGACCGGGAGGTCGCCAGGGTGGAGGCGAACGCGGCGACGAGGGTGGGGTGGTAGACGATGTCGAACACCTCGTCCGGGTCGCCCGTCGGCATCTCCCGCACCGCGGGCATCGCCCCGTCGGGCTGCTGGGCCGCGGCGAAGGCCTGCCAGGCCTGCTCGTCGAGGGTGGGGCGGGGCAGGCAGGCGTCGACGACCAGCAGCTCGCCGAGCAGGTCCCAGCGCCTCAGGTCGGTCCAGTCGTCGATCCACACCGGCAGCCACGTCTCCAGATAGGCGGCGGCGTCGGCGGGCAGCCGGTCCGGGTGTTCGCCCCAGTCGGTGAGGTGGAAGACGGCGTGCGTGATGTCGTAGGCCGTGTGGCCCTCCACGGTCCACGGCTCGGGGGTGCGGGCCAGCCAGGTCCGGGCGTAGGACTCCGCCTCCGGCGGGCGGGGCGTCAGTCCGAAGCGGCGCTGGAACGCCGACATGCCGAGCCTGCGGGTGGCGGTAGTCTCGAAGGCGGCGCAGCTCAGCAGCCGGTGGTTCAGCGTGGCGGCCCGTTCGATCCCGGGCTGGCTGTATCCCAGCTCCCGGAACGGCAGGTACACCTCGAACGGCACCGGCGAGAAGGGCTCGGTGCGCTGTCCGCGCACCAGCATCAGGCCGCCGTCCAGGGTCTCGCGCCAGACGTGGTCGAGGAGCTGCCGGGCCAGGCGGGACTGCTGTGACCCGGCGACGCCCTCGCGGAAGAGCACCTTGCAGACCTGGGCGAGTTCGCCGATCGGTTTGAAGCGTTCCAGGAACCCGACCTCCGGGTCCACGTCCGTTTCCAGGCGGAAGCCGTCGCGGTGGGCCCACAGCCACTCGATGGCACGGACCCCGACGGTGTGCAGCAGGCGCGGGCCGGTCATGTGCGTGCTCCTTGCAGCACGGCGGCGAAGGCCGCCATCAGGGTGGAGTGGTAGGTCCAGGTGAACTCGGGCTCGTCGTCCGCCCCCGCGCGGATCTCCTCCTCCTCGGGGATCGCGCCGGAGGGGCAGCGGGCGGCGGCGATCCGCTCCCAGGCCGCCGCGAGGGTGCCCGGGTCGGGCGCGGCGTCCGGCGGGTCCGGGACGCTCGCCGCGACCGCGAGCAGCTCGCAGGTCAGGTCCCAGTGGCCGGCGTCCAGGCAGGTGTCCAGCCAGGGCGGCAGCCACAGGGTGAGGTGGGTGGCGAGATGCGGGGGGACGCCCGGTCCGCCGCGGCCCCAGTCGGTGAGGTGGAAGACGACGTGGGTCAGCGCGTACCCGGACAGGCGTTCGAAGGTCCAGGGTTCGGCGAGGCCGCCCAGCCAGGTGCGGTCCACCACCTCCGGCACGGACGCGCCGGTGTCCCGGCCGCAGTGCCGCTCGGCGAAGAGCACGCCGAGCCGCCGTGTCGGGACCTGCTCGACCAGCTGCCGGCCCCGGGCGCGGGCGACGGCCGAGGTCAGCTCGGCGAAGGCGTCGTTCCGCAGCCCGGCGGAGGCGAACGCCGCGTACACCTCCAGCGGGTACGTCGCGAAGGGCTCCCGGCGCTGCTGACGGACCAGCAGCTCGCCCTGGTCGGTCTGGTCCCAGGCGAAGGCGAGCAGGTCGGTCGCGCGGGCGTGCAGCGGGTCGGCGGGGTCGGTGTGCCGCAGGACCGTCGAGCAGACCTGGGCGAGTTCGCCGAGGGGTTTCCAGGTGGAGTTGACGGCTCCGGCCGCCTCCAGCGCCTCCGTGCCGAGCACGAAGCGCTTGCGGCGGGCGCCGAGCCAGGCGAGGGACGTGACGGCCACGTCACGGACGAGGTCCGGGGTCATACGGGGACTCCGGCGCGTATCAGGCGGGCCGCCCGCACCTGGAGGTCGACGACCGGGTCGGTGCCGCCCATGAGTTCCACGAAGTCGAGCCCGGAGCCCAGGCCGAGCGTCTCCGGGACGCCGTCCAGGACGGCGAGCCAGCGTCCGGCCCCGGCGGCCTGCCGCCAGTCACGGCGGCGTACCGCCCGGACGAAGCCGCGGCTGACGTCGACGACGCGGCGCTGGGCTCCCCGGGCGAGGGCGCAGTCCTCGCCGGGCACGGCGAGCGCGGCGAGGACCGCCAATCGGTGTGTCAGGGCCTGCCAGGAGGTCTCGTCGAGCCACCCGGCATCGGGTTCGGCGCCCGGTCCGCCGCCGGCCGGGCCGTACCGTACCCCGGCGGTGTGCAGGCCACGGGACATGCCCCAGTGGCTCCAGCGCACGGTCGGGGCGGCGTCGGCCGCCGGCGTGAAGGCGTCAACGGCCCTGCGGAGCAGCGTCACTTCGCGTTCCGCGGGTGGGGTGTGCAAGAGCACGTGCGGCAGGAGCAGGTCCGCTCCCAGCACCCGGACGGCGGCGATCAGGATGCCGTCCGGCGGCTCTTCCGGCGGGACCCCGCCGGGGAAGACGGCGGGGCCGCCGCCGCGGAGGGCGGCGGCCACACCGGAAGCGAGGTCCTGCACCACGCCCTGCAGAAGGGCCGAAGTACCTGACTGCTCCATGGGATGCTCCCGTCGGTCGCTCCGTCAGCCCTTCTTGGGCCGCGGGGTCGGCGGGGAGAGCAGCAGCGTGGTCGACCCGGACTGGAGGGCCAGCGCCGCGCACTGCCTGCTGTCGCGGTAGACGCCGTCGGGCTCGGCGGGGTCCAGCGCTTCTTCGAGATCGACTTCGCGCACTGCCGCGACTTCGTCGATCGTCCACTCCTTGGCGGTCATGTGCACCATCTCCCTGTGGTGGCTTGTCGGATCATCTGTCACTCAAGTTGCCACCCGCCACGGGAGTATGCACATATCGCCTAAATCAGTTTTTATCCCTTTTTCAACTTCAGAGGGACGCCGTGCCGCCGCAGCCACGGCAGGGGCGGCACCGCCGAGCCCAGGTACGGGGTGACACGGACCTCGAAGTGCAGATGCGGGCCGGTGGCGTTGCCCGTGGCGCCCGCCGTGCCGAGGCGCTGGCCCGCCTCGACCCGCTGACCGGGACGGACGTCGATCCGGGACAGGTGCGCGTACTGCGTGAAGTAGCCGTCGGCGTGCCGGACGAGGACCTGGTTGCCGTAGGCGTCACCGCAGGCGATGACGCGGACCGTGCCCGGTCCGACGGCCCGCACGGGGGTGCCCGCGCGGACCGCGAAGTCCTGGCCGGTGTGCCGCGAGCGCCAGCGCTCACCGCGCGCGGCCCAACCGGCGGTCAGCCGGTGCCCCTGGGCGGGCGACACCCAGCCCGCGGGGCGCTTGCGCGGCGGTTTACTGCGTCGTCCCAGGTCACAGCCGTCCGGACCGGCGGTGGCGAACCCCGGCTGGGCCTCCTCCAGCTCCCGCCACAGCCGGTCCCTGATGCCCTTCCGGCGCCGCTCGGCGGCCCGCAGCTCGGCGACGGCCCGCTCCACGTCGGCCTGGGTGACGCGGCCGGCACGCTCCCCGGCACCGGCCCCTTCCCCGGCCTTCGCCTCGGCCCGCAGCCGCTCCACCTCCCGCCGCAGCCGGTCCGCCCGGTCGCGGGCCTTCTCGTGCTCGGCGGTCCGCCGGGCCGCGTCCCGCAGCACCCGGTCGAACCGGTCGGCGTGAGGGGCGGGCGGCCGGCCGTCGTCCCGGACGGCGGGCGGGGCGGGCGCGGGAGCGTGCAGCGGAGGCGGGAGCAGGACGACCAGGAACGCGGTCGCCGCCACCAAGACGCCCCGCAGGAGGGCTCGTTCTCGTCGCATTGCCCGATGGTCGGCCCGTACGGCCGCCGACCCGCCGCGAACGGGCCGCGCACGTCGGCGCGTTCCTCCGTTCAGCGCAGTACGGCCCCCGCTTCCGCCGGATTTGAGCGGGGCTGCCCCGCCGACCAGGGGCAGCCCCGCTGTGCGCCGCCAGGGGGAGGCTCGGTGCCGGGTGCCTGCCACGACAGCCGTGGGGGGATTCCAGTGCACGGTGTCGGCACCCGGAACTGCTCGTCCCCCGGGCGGCACCACCAGGCTGCCCTGCCGGCCCGCTCCCGCGCATCACGGTCCGCGGAAGATCCGTACACGTACTCCCCGCCTGCCGGGCGACCCGGCTACCTACGTATGGCCCGCCCCGGCGGGGCCGGTGGGCGCCGGGATGTCCGTGCGGGACGTGATGCCGAGCTTGGCGAGGATGTGCTCCACGTGGGCGTCCACCGTGCGCTTGGAGATGACGAGGCGTTCGGCGACCTCCCGGTTGGACAGGCCCTGCGCGACCAGCGCCGCCACCTCCCGCTCGCGCCGCGTGAGGACGTCCACCGAGCGGACCGCGCCCTGCCGGGGCAGCACCGCGCGCTCCGGGGCCCGCCGCTCGCCGGGCACGTCCAGGTCGGCCTCCACCGCCTCCAGCACCTGACGGCCCGACATCCGCGCGCCCGCGTCCCGCCACCGCTCGAACTCCCCGGCGCCCAGCGCCGCCCGGACCGCCTTCTGCACCGCCTCCTGCTCCTCCAGCAGCCGCGGCAGCATCGCCACCGGGTCACCGCCCAGCCGGCGCGCGTGCTCGGCGTACCCGAGCAGCCAGCACGCCCGCACCCAGCGCTCCCGCCGCGCCTCGTACCAGGCGAGACCCAGACAGGCCAGCGCCGCCACCAGCACCTCGCCGATCTCCCCGGCGGCCCGCAGCGCCCGCCCGAACAGCTCCGCGCTCTCCTCGTGCTCCCCGGTCAGCGCCAGGATCATCCCCTGCACGGCGAGCGTGGAGGCGTACAACTGCCGCTCGCCCGTGCCCTCCAGATACGACAGCCCCGTCGCGCACAGCTCCAGCGCGCCGACGTGATCGCCGAGCACGGCCCGCAGCAGCGCCGCCTCGTAGTGGATGACACCGATGCCGAGGCCGTCGCGGGAGGCGACGATCCGCCGCCGGGCGTCCTCCAGCGCGGCCAGCCCCTCCTCGACGGCCCCGCCCAGCGCGGTCAGCGCGCCGAGGTAGGCCTCCGCGAACAGCTCCACCCGCCGCTCCCCGGCCCGCCGGGCCACCTGGTGCGCCTCCGGGAAACGCTCCATGGCGGTGTCCAGGTCGCCCGACCAGATGGCGAACACGCCCGTCATGAACAGGCCCCAGGCCCGCTCCGGGCAGTCCCCCGGGGTGCGCTCCAGCCCCTTGTCGATCCAGTACCGGCCCTCGGACAGGGTGCCCGCCGCCCGCCAGTACGGCCCGAGCCGCGCCGCCAGCCACAGCGCGTCCACCGCCCGCCCCTCGGTCGCGCAGCCGTACTCCAGCGCGGCCCGCACATCGGCCGCGTCCCGCCGGACCGCGCGGTGCAGGGCGACCTGGGAGGGGCCGGTGAACTCGTCCCAGAAACGGCCGACCAGCTCCTCGTAGTGGGCGAAGTGCCGGGCCAGGACGTCCGCCCGGTCGTCCGCCGGCGCCAGCCGGTCCGCGCCGTACTCGCGGATCGTGTCCAGCAGCCGGTAGCGGTCGCCCTGCTCGCCGATGCGCTGCACGACCGACTTGTCCACCAGCCCGATCAGCGCCTCCACCACCCGCTCCGCGGGTAACTCGCCGCCCGCGCACACCCGTTCGGCGGCCCGCAGGTCGAAGGGGCCCGCGAACGCGCTCAGCCGCGCCCACAGCAGCCGCTCCTGCGCGGTGCACAGGTCGTACGACCAGTCGATGGCGGTGCGCAGGGTCTGGTGCCGGGTCAGCGCGGTGCGCCGGCCGCCGGTCAGCACCTCGAAGCGGCGGTCCAGGCGGGCCACCAGCTCGGCCAGCGGCACCGCCCGCAGCCGCACCGCGGCCAGCTCCAGCGCGAGCGGGATCCCGTCGAGCCGGTCGACCAGGGCGAGGGTGCGCTCCCGGTCGTCGTCGCCCACCCCGAGGCCGCCGGTGACGGCCGCGGCCCGCTGCAGGAACAGGTCGACGGCGTCGTCGCGGGAGAGCGGGGCGATCGGCACGCAGTGCTCGCCGGGCACGTCCAGCGGCTGCCGGCTGGTGGCGAGGACGCTCAGGCCGGGCGCCTCGCGCAGCAGGATGTCGCAGAGCATCGCGCACGCGTCGACCAGGTGCTCACACGTGTCCAGCACGATCAGCAGGCGCCGCCCGCGCAGATGCTCCACCACCGCGTCCAGCGGGCTCATGCCGGACTGCTCGGGCAGCTCCAGCACCCCGGCCAGCACCGCCGGGACCAGCTCGGCGTCGTGCAGCGCCGACAGCTCCACAAGCCGCACCCCGTCGGTGAAGCGGCCCTGCGCCTCGGCGGCCGCCCGCAGCGCCGTACGGCTCTTGCCCACGCCGCCGGGGCCGACCAGGGTGACCAGCCGCGTCCCCGCCAGCGCCTCGCGGATCACGGCGAGTTCGCCCGCCCTGCCGACGAAGCTGGTCAGTTCCGCGGGCAGGTGACCGCCCCGCCGCTGCCCGAAGCCGAATCCCACGTTCCGCCCCCGTACGCCCTACGCACTCGACCATCACAGCGTAGGCATACGACTCCCCTGCGTGAATGGCGTCCAGGGGCGCCTACCGAGGTATCACCCGCACGGGGACGGAAGGCCGAACACCCGCACGGGGGGTGAGAGGCGGACATCGGCTTACGCCGCCGGGATCCGGCCGGACGGGTTCAGGCCACCCCTGCGACGGGCGGGTTCAGGCCATCCAGAAGAACACCGCTGTCATCCGCTTCTCCGCCGGCGTCCGGCCGAAGTAACCGGTCGCGCTGTGCACCAGGTTGGCGTGGTACAGCAGCAGCCGGTTGTACCGGTGCGGGACGCGGACGTCCTCCTCGAAGGCGTCCGGCGCGACGAACCGCGTGCCCAGCGCCTCCACGAGGTTGGTGTGCGGGGCCTGCACGATGTTGCCGCCGAGCCGCCCGCCCGGCAGGGACTGGCGGTAGAAGCTCGTCCCGCAGTCCTTGGGCACGCCCGGGTTGAGGTACAGCACGGCCGCGTACCGGCACAGGGCGCGCGAGTCGGTGTGCGGGCGCGGCTCGCTCTCGCCCTCCCCGACGACCTGCACGCAGTTGTGGTTGAGGGTGCCGCCGCCGGGCGCCCGCTGCACCCACAGCTCCCTCGCCCCGGTCGCCTGCCGCACCAGCCGCTCCACGCGGGCCAGTTCACCGGGCTCCAGGCCCGGCATGGTGCGCAGTCCCGGCCAGGTCTCGGAGGTGTAGGGGTGCCCCTTCACCCAGTCGTCCTCGTCCTTGGCGAGGCAGCGCTCCCGCACCGCGTCGACGTCGGGCAGGACGTCGTCCAGGACCCAGTAGTCGCGACCCCGGGTGGGCTTGCGGTAGGGGAGGACGGGCAGGGCGGCCGGGACGCGCGGGGGCCGCGGGGCGTACGGGGGCCCAGGAGGCTGTGGGGGCATGCGGCCGAATCTAGGGCGGAGGTCCCTATCGACTCTCCCGGGAAAGGGTCCGGATTCGGCCGGGGAACGGTCAATCCTTCGCCAACCCGTCCGGCGCACCTGCCCGTTCCGCCGCCCCTCAGCGCACCGTGATGTGGACCTGCTCGCTCGCCGCCGTCACACCGTTCAGCGTGGCGGTCGCCTGGAGGCGGACCGGGCCCGCGGGCAGGTCGACGCCGGGCAGACAGGACCAGGTGCCGTCGGCGCCCGCGGTGGTGGAGCACACCTCGTTCTCGTCCTGGTCGCGGACGCTGACCTGGGCGCCCGGGTAGGCCGTCCCGGCCGTCTGCGGGCGGCTGCCGCCGGGCACGCCGGACAGCGGGGTGTGCAGCGTCGGCTCGGGCAGACCGACGGTGACCGTGCAGGTGCCCTCGTCCAGGGCGGTCCCCCGCGCGTCGGTGAGGCGCAGGGCGCAGCCCGGCAGCCGGGTGCCGGGGACGGCACTCGCGGGCACCGACAGCACGAACGGGAACGTACGGCCCTGCCAGGGGCGGACCTCCGGCGCCGCTCCCGCGAAGGTGTACGTGGCGCTGGCGCGGTCGGCGGCGACAGCGCCCCGGTAGCCGGTGTCGGCGAGGGGCACGGCGGTGACCCGGGCGGTGCCGGGCGCGGTCAGTGTCAGCCGGGATCCGGCGCCGGGCGCGGATCCGGCGTACCCGGTGACCTCCAGGACGCCCTCGCGGCCGGGCACGATCGTGACCGAGCCCCACAGTTCGCGGCTGCGGGCGGCATCGGCCGCGCCGGCCGGGGCCGGGAGGGCCGCGGTGAGCGCGGCCGCGGCGCAGAGGACGAAGGCGGCCGTCCTCCTCGGGTGTGATCTCGGGTTTCTCATCGGGTGACTCCCTGTACGGCGTACGACGTCGGGACATTGGGTCGTGCACCCCCGTTCGATTCTCACGGTCCGCCCGCCTCCTGCCGCGCGCCGTTCGACCACATGGGCGAAGGCGTCGGGCAGGGCCACCCGTCTGGGCGGTGGGGGCCGGTCCCGGCAGCGGCCACCGACGGGCCACCGGGATTCTTTGCCAAACCAAAAGGTTCCGGCGCGTCCCGTGTCCGTACTTCCCCGTGTCCGATCCGCCCCTCGGGGCGGTCCCCCGACCGGGCAGGAGGCATGGTGCGGTTTTCGCGGAACGCGACGGGAACCCTCTTCGTGGGCGGGGCGTTGAGCCTGACGCTGGCCGCGCTCGCCTATCCCGCGATGCTCGGCGTGAAGACGGTGTCGACGGACACCTCGCGCATCATCGCGCAGACCCAGTGGGGGCCGCTCACCGAGGCCGACCGGGACTTCGTGGTGAAGGTGCGGGCGGCCGGCCTGTGGGAGTACCCGGTCGGACAGATGGCCGTGCAGAAGGGCACCAGCAAGGAGGTCGTCACCGCCGGGCAGCACCTGATCGACGGGCACGCCGCGCTGGACACCACCTGCCGCAAGATCGCGCCCATGCTGAACATCACGCTGCCCAACCTGGCCAGCCCCCAACAGCAGGGCTTCGTCGCGCAGTTGAACGCCGACAGCGGGCGGCAGTTCGACTCCGACTTCGCCAACATCCTGCGGATCACGCACGGTTCGATCTTCAACACCGTCGCGAAGATCCGGTCCACGACCAAGAACAGCCTGGTCCGGGCGCTCGCCGACCAGGCCAACGACACCGTCCTGGACCACATCACGGTCATGGAGAAGACCGGCCTCGTCAACTTCGACCAAGCCCTCTTCCAGCAGACCGCCCCGCCCAAGCTCCCCGACACCGACGTCACCCCGCCGCCGCCGGCCGTCGGCCAGCCCCAGGTGGTGCTGACGCCCCCGCCGAACGCGACCTCGACACCGGTACCGGTGCCCGGGGACCCGGCGGCACCCTCACCGTCGCCGACGGTGCGATGACGGACCGTGAAGGCTGAATGAAAGTTGAACTTTCTTTGCTGCGCCGCTGGTTGACAGGGGTTTGATCACCGGTCAAACATGTGCGGGCACTGGGGCGGCAGTTGACCACTGAGCCCGGTGCCCTGACGTATCGACCATGACCACGGGGGCCGACGCGCGCCTGCGCGTTGCGTGCGGATCCGTGCCCCCTCACCCCTGCACTTGCAAGATGGGATGCACATGTCCATAGCGAGACGTGTCACCGCGCGGCGCCTTCTGGGGACGGGCGCCGCGGCGCTCGCCCTGTGCGCCGCCTCCGCCTCCGGCGCCTGGGCGACCGGCACGCCCGGCGGCGACGGCTGGAAGGCCGGCGGCCAGTACCGGCCCGGCACCGGCGCGGGGACGGAGACCGGGACCGACCGCTGCCAGTTCTCCCTCGACGGCAGCCACTTCTACGACTCCGTCAAGGTCGACGACCAGAACCTGAAGCCGACCGGGGACGGCAAGGTCCACGTCACCGTCCGCGCCGCCGACGACGCCGCGTCCTGCACGGCCTCGCTCGCCTCCTACCTCGCCCACGGCGCGAGCTTCGCCACCTCCGGCGAGCAGGTCTTCGTCGACTTCGACACGGTGACCGTCAAGCCGGGCGCCACGGACACCCTCGACATCGCCGTGCCGGACGCGGGCTGCTTCGCGCAGGTCGACCTGTACCGCGGCGCCGTGAAGTTCGACGGCGTGCTCGACGCGCAGGACGGGCTCGTCCACGGCGAGCTGCCCAAGGGGCCGGACCGGCCCGTCATCAAGGACAAGCTGATCGCCGCGTGGAACGGCGGGACGAAGGACTGCACGGCGGAGCAGCCGCCGTCGGGTACGCCGTCGCAGACCCCGTCGGGCACGCCGTCCGGGACGCCTTCGGGCACGTCGGAGCCGTCCGCGCCGGCGGAGTCCGCACCGCCGGCCGGCTCGCCCGAGCCGTCGGCGCCCGCCGAGCCGGCCTCGCCGTCGGCGTCCGTGCCGGCGGGTGCCGTCGCCTCCCCCTCGCCGAACGGCGGCAGCGGTGACCTCGCGGAGACCGGTGGTGGCAACAACACCGGCGTGCTGGTGACCGGTGCGGCGGTGCTGCTCGCGGGCGGCGCGGCGGTCATGGTGGCGGCGCGGCGCAAGCGGGCGTAGCCCGGGCGCGGTGCGTGGTTGTCGGGAGCCGGTCCGTCGTGACCGGCTCCCGGTTCTGGTTCTCCCTGTCTGTGATCTTTCCAACCCGTTCCCCGCTCCGCTGGGCAACACCCCCCGCCCCCACCTACGGTGGGCAGGCCGTGGTGCTCGGGAAGCCGGTGGGAGACCGGCGCGGCCCTCGCCACTGTGATCGGGGAGTTTCCGTTCCGTCCGGTTGACCACCGGGCCACTGGGCGTCGTACGACGGCTGGGAAGGCAGGGACGGCGACGTGTGCACCCGTCAGCCAGGAGACCGGCCGCGGCATCTCACGAAGTGATCCACGAGGTGCTGGAGCGTGACCGGATGACCGAGCCTGCGACCGATACGGCGACGGGTGCGACCACGGGTACGGCGACCGCCGCGGCTTTCCGCTGGCGGCGCGAGGACACCCTGAAGACGGCCGGGCTGATGGGGGTGATCGCCCTCCTGCACGTCGTCGCCTTCGGCATCCTCTTCCTCCTCGTCGTGCCCGGCCACTACGAGGTCGGCACCAAGGCCTTCGGCGTCGGACTCGGCGTCACCGCCTACACGCTGGGCATGCGGCACGCCTTCGACGCCGACCACATCGCCGCCATCGACAACACCACCCGCAAGCTGATGGCCGACGGCAAGCGGCCCGTGTCGGTGGGGTTCTGGTTCGCGCTCGGCCACTCCAGCGTGGTGGTGCTGCTGTCCCTGCTCATCGCGGGCGGCACCCAGCTGGCCGGCAAGGTGATGAACGAGGACTCCCGCACCCACCAGGTGCTGGGCGTCCTCGGTACGACCGTCTCCGGGACCTTCCTCTATCTGATCGCCGCGCTGAACCTGGTGGCGCTGGTCGGGATCCTGCGCGTGTTCCGCGCGATGCGGGCGGGGACGTACGACGAGAGGGAACTCGAAGAGCACCTGGACTCCCGCGGGTTCATGAACCGCATCCTGGGCCGGCTGACCCGGTCGGTGTCCCGGCCCGGCCAGATGTTCCCGCTCGGCTTCCTCTTCGGCCTCGGCTTCGACACCGCGACCGAGGTGACGCTGATGGTGATGGCGGGCTCCGGCGCGGCGGCCGGCCTGCCCTGGTACGCCATCCTGTGCCTGCCGCTGCTGTTCGCCGCGGGGATGAGCCTGTTCGACACGCTCGACGGCACGTTCATGAACTTCGCCTACCAGTGGGCGTTCTCCAACCCCGTCCGCAAGGTCTTCTACAACCTCACCATCACCGGCCTGTCCATCGCGGTCGCGTTCGTCATCGGCACGATCGAACTCGTCGGCGTCCTGCACGACAAGCTCGCCCTCTCCGACGCGGTGACCGAGTGGATCGCCGGCCTCGACCTGGACAACGTCGGCTACCTCATCGTCGCGCTGTTCGTGGTCGTGTGGGCGGCGGCCATCGGGTACTGGCACGTGGCGAAGGTGGAGGAGCGGTGGACGGCGGGGGCCGGCGTCGCTGACGACTAGTCCAGGTCCAGGGCGTGTCCGCAAAGGCGCGTCGTCCGCCCGGAGGGCGGGCCGAGCGGCGTCCGGTGCGTGCTCTCGCCGTGCCGGACGGGCGCCCGCGTACTGGTTGTACGCGGGAGACCGGCCGGTGCGGCGAGAGGGCGTGCCGGGCGTCGGGCGGCAGACGGGACTTTGCGGACACGCCCTAGCGCTCCACCGTCTCCAGGTACAGCTTCACGAAGCGGTCCACGTCCACGTCGACGGCCACGTCCACCAGGGGCGTCGTACGGGCCTCGCCGTGGTGTTCCGCCTCGCCCGGGCGGGGGCGGCGGTCGACGATCGTCTGGCCCCGGGTGGGGCCCGGAGCGAGGGAGACCTCGACCGGGAGGAGGCGGGTGGTGATACCGGCCGGGTCGGCGACCGCGCAGACCGCGCCCGCGTCGCCGAGGCCGCCGGCCTCCGAGTCGTCCGGGCTGCTGCCGGGCATCGCGGGACGGTGGGCGAGGAGGTCGCCGGCCAGGCGGGTGCCGGGGTCGCGGCTCTCGCGCAGGCGGTGCACCGTGGGGGCCGGGACGACGACGCGGGTGAACACGTCCAGGCCGTACATCGTCGTCGGCACCCCTGCCGTGAGGAGGATCGCGGCGGCCTCCGGGTCGTGCCAGACGTTGAACTCGGCGACCGGAGTGGCGTTGCCGACCTCGACCGCGCCGCCCATGAAGACGATCCGCTCGATGTTGCGGGTGACCTCGGGGTGGGTGCGCAGGAGCAGGGCGATGTTGGTGAGCGGGGCCGTGGGGATCAGCGTCACGGGGGTCGGTGAGGCGAGGATCTCGCGGCGCAGCAGCGTGACCGCGTCCATGTCGACCGGTTGGCGGGCGGGGGCGGGCAGGCCGAGGTCGCCCATGCCGTCGCTGCCGTGCACGGGCGCGGTGCGGGGCGGCTCGATGAGGGGACGCTCGGCGCCGCGCGCCACGGGGATATCGGGGGCGCCCGCCTGATCCAGCACGGTGAGCGTGTTGCGGACGACGCCGTCCACGTCCGTGTTGCCGGCGACGCAGGTGATGGCGCGGACGTCGAGGGCGGGGTGCCGCACGGCGAAGAGGAGGGCGAGGGCGTCGTCCACGCCGGTGTCACAGTCGATGATCACTGGGGTGCGGGGCTGCGGCTGGCTGCTCACGGGGGCGCCTCTCTTTCCGGTCGTACCGACGATATGCGTCTGCGGGCCGGTGGGGGCTGATCGCGCAGTTCCCCGCGCCCCTAAATGCCTGCGGCGGCCCGTGGCTGTGGGTGGGTGGCTGATGTAGCGCCTACGGCGGGTGGTGGGGGCGGGGCCGCGCCGGGGGGTATCCGTCCTCGGTGCGCCGCTGGGTACGGTCAAATTCGCGCCGTCACTTTCCGGCGCCCGCTGCGGGCGGACACCCCCCGACACGTCCCCTTCCCGCCGTACGCGTCTACCGGCCGCCATCCGACTTAGCTGCGGGCAGTCGTGCCGCTAGGGGCGGCACGGGTGGGCGCAGCGGCACCCCGTAGCGCCGGGTGCGCGACCCACCCCCGGCCCGCACCAGCGCCGGGTGCTGATCACCCGAGAGGGCCACCCCGCTGGCACGCCCACGCAACGGCTGCTGACCTGGAGAAACGCATCCCACCGCCGCCAAGGAGCCCCGATGCCCCGGCCCCGTGTTCGTGTTCTGCTCGTCTCGGTCATCCTCGTGGGCGTCGCCGGGTGTTCCGGTGCGTATCTGGAGATGGGGCAGGAGCGGGACACCCCGAGCGCCGGCTCCACGGCAGGGAAGAGCAGCGCCCCCGCCCCGAGCGCCGTGCCCGCCCTCACCCCGGCGCAGGCGCAGGCCGCCCTCGTCACCCCCGCCGATCTCGGCGGCAACTGGGGGCCGACCCGCGGCGCCGCGGTCTGGCGGGACGCGTTGCTGAAGGCCGGTACCGCCGACCGCGACTGCCAGCGGCTGCTGGACGTGCTGTACGCCGACGAGGTCCTCGGCCCCGACGCCCGCGCGCTCGTCGGGCTCGACGACTTCGACACCGAGGCACAGCTGCGCTACCAGGTCACCGCCGCCCCCCGCGCCGACGTCGACCGCACCCTGGCCTGGCTGCGCTCCCTGCCGCAGAAGTGCGCCCGGTTCACCGCCACGACGATGCGCGCCGGGGTGCAGAACGTGCAGGTCCTCGACTACTCCCTGCCCCCGGTCGGCGACGACCGGCAGGGGCTGCGGGTCAGCCTGACCGGGCCCGTCGCCGAGGACACCGGGGAGGCCACCGTGCTCACCCTGGACCTCGCCGTCGTCCGCGTCGGCGACGACGCCTTCGCCGTCAGCAACGGCAGCCTCGGCAACCTCCCCACCGACGCCACCCTCACCGCCGTACAGGTCGGCGCCCAGCGCCTCGCCGACGTGCGCAGGCAGGCGCGGGTGCTCGTCTAGGAAGAACCGTCGGCGCTCACAGGGGCGGCTGCGCGGGAGCCGGGCCCAGGGTCGTCGTGCCGGGGGCCGTTCGGTGGCCCAGGCCCGTGCGGTACGCGTCCAGCGCCGCCTCCACCCGGCCGGTACGGCGCAGCAGGTCGCCCAGCAGCCGGCACAGGTCGGCCAGGTCCCCCGCCGCGCCCGCCCGTTCCAGCAGGCTCAGCGCGCGGACGTAGTGCTCCTCGGCCGCCTCCGTGTCGCGGGTGTCCTCGGCGATGATGCCGAGCAGCCGGTGCGCGGCGGCGGCATGGACCGCGCCGCGTTCGGAGGACAGGTCGCCGAGGACGCCGTGCAGCAGCGCGGACGCCTCCCCCGACCTGCCCCGGCGGTGCAGTACGTCCGCCAGCTCGACCGCGACCTGGCTGCTGTACAGCCCGGCCCGCTTGGCGGTGAGCATCGTCAGGGCCTCGCGCAGTTCCGCCTCGGCCTCGTCCAGCCGGCCGCCCTGGGCGTACACATAGCCGCGCATCCAGTGGCAGTTGGCCAGCTCGGTGCGGATCTGCAGCTGCCGGTACAGCTCGGCCGCCTTGGCGAGGGAGGCGTCCGCCTCGGTGAGGCGGCCCTCGGCGAGCAGGGTCCGGGCGACCGACCGGTGCATCCGCGCCACCAGCGCCGGGTCCCCGACGCTCGGCGCGAGGGCCAGCGCGAACTCGGCCGCCTGCGCCGCGCGGGCGTGCGCGCCCATGTCCATGTACGGGCCGATGACCGAGGCGTAGAGCAGCAGCAGCGCGTCCGGGTCGTGCAGGCCGCCCCGGTTCAGGTCGTCGAGGGCGGACTCCAGGAGGTACACGGCGTAGCGGAGTTCACCGGCCAGGTAGTGGGAGACCGCGCGGCCGCGCAGGGCCGGCACCCGGGCCGGCAGCGGCTGCCCGGCGAGGATCTCCTCCGCGCCCTCGAAGTGGCGCCGGGCGTCCGAGAGATCGCCCGTGTCCAGCGCGCACTCGCCGAGTCCCAGCAGGGCGGTGGCCCGCACCTCGTCCAGGTCGTGTTCGTCCGCCTCCGCGAGCAGCGCCACGTACTGCTCGCGCGCGTGCTCCGCCTCGCCGGTGGCGAGGGTGCGCTGCGCCTCGGTCAGCCGCAGCCTGAGGTCGGTGACGAGCCGGGCCGGGCGGCCGGTGGCCAGCTCCTCCACGGCGACGCCGAGCCGCTCGGCGATGTGCCGCAGCGCCGCGTCCGAGGGCCGCACCCGGCCGGCCTCCAGGGTGGAGATGTACGCCGGTGTGTACGTCGGCTCCGCCAGCTGCCGCTGGGTCAGCCCGCGCTGTCCGCGCAGCCGCTGCACCCGGCGCCCGATGACCTCGGGTTCGTCCCGCTCACCCACCACCCCACGCCCCCAACTCCCCTGGGCCCTCTTGCCGTTGCCCGTCGTGAGCCCCTAGGTTAAACGGCGGATTAAGCGTGCTTAACCGTTCTTGAGAAAGCCGTTGACCGCTCTTGCCCGCCCTGCGAGGTTGCCGTGCTCGGACGCCCCTCCGTGCGCCACGGACGCCCCTCCGTCCCGGTCGCGCGTGCCGTCGCCGCCGCCGTCCTGGCCGTCGCCGCGCTGGTCACCGCCGCCAACGCGGGGCCCGCGCGAGCCGCCGGGCAGCCGGGTCCCGTGGCGGGGGCGGCACAGCAGCCGTAGAGCCGGGCCGGCGAGCACTCCGGCCGCCCTCAGTCCTGCAGGGCACTCCCGTCGCCTCAGTCCGGCAGGGCACCCCGCAGCGCCTCGTCCAGGTCCCGCACCAGGGCCTGGTCCGGCGGGGTGCGCCGGGTGAACAGCGCGCCCAGCTCGGTGGAGAAGGTCTGGGTGAACGCGCCGTACAGCGGGGTGCGCGGACGCTGTACCGCGTGGGTGAGCGCCGGCAGCAGGATGTCCCGGGCGTAGCGGGGTCGGCCTGCCTTGTCGCGCGGCATGCGGTCGGTGCTCTCGCCGGTCGCCGACGGCGCCGCGGACGCCGTGGCGACATGGGTGCACCTGCGGTGGTCGTCGTCGTAGGCGGAGACGCGGGTCGCCGCGAACCCGGCGTCCAGCAGGCAGCGCTCGCTGTCGGCGTCGGTGAGGAAACGGATCAGCTCGGCCGCCTTGCGGGCCCGCGGCGAGGACGACGTCACCGCCAGGTTCTGCCCGCCGAGCACCGCCGCCCCGGGCAGCGGGGCCACGCCGAGCTGCCGGTCGGAGAAGGTCTGGTGCAGGGTGCGGTAGGCGTACGGCCAGTGCCGCAGGAACGCCGTCCGGCCGTCCGCGAAGTCGCTGAGCGTGGCCGCCTCGTCCGAGGTGAACGCGTCCTCCAGGGTGTCGTCCGCGGTACGGCTCCACAGCTCGGTCAGCCCGGCCCGCAGATCGTCCTCGCTCGCCCGGTAGCGGCCGTCGGCGTCGGTGAGCGTCCGGCCGGGCACCGCCGACGCGAACGCCTCGATCGCGTTGACCGTCCGGCCCTCGTACCCGGCGAGCTGGGTGGTCCAGCCCGCCTCGTAGCCCTTCGGCCGGTGCCGGTCCACCTGGTCGATCAGCTCGTGCAGCTCCTCCCAGCCGACGCCCCGGCTCAGGTCCGTCTGCCGCACCCCGGCCGCGGCGAGGTAGTCACGCCGGTAGTACAGCAGCCCGACGTCGCTGTTGAACGGCACCGAGTAGCGCTCCCCGCGCCAGTCCGCCGTACCCGCCACGGACGGGATCACGTCCCCGGGGTCCGCCACCGCCTCCTCGCCCAGCGGACGGATCAGCCCGGCCTCGGCGAACTCCGGCACCCACGTCACGTCCAGGTTCACCACGTCGTAGCGGGCGCTGCCCGACTGGAGCGCGCCGAGCAGCTGGCTGCGCTGCTCGTCGGCCGAGCCGGGCAGCTCCACCAGGCGGGCGGTCCAGCCGGAGACGCCCTGCCGGGCGTTCCAGGCGTCGATGAGCTGCTGCCGGATGCCGTTCTTGCCGGTGACGTCCCGGCCGCTGGCCACGACGATCTCCCCGGACGTCTCCGAGGGCGAGGGCGGACCGCCGCCGGGGCCGCCGCCCTGCCCGCCGGTGCAGGCGGTCACCAGCAGCAGGAGAAGCACGAGCAGCCACCGCGCCCCGCCGTACGTCCTCACCGCTGTCCCGTGTCCCGTCACTCCTCCCCCGTCCCGGTGCGGGCCACCTCGTCGTGGAGCCCCGCGCCCAGGTCGTCGGCCGCGTCCAGGCAGCGGCCGCCGCTCGTCTCCGCGATCCGCGCGTCCGCCCGGCCCCGGTCGCAGCCGCCGCTCGCCAGCGACGCCACCGCCACCGGCACGCCCGCGGCGCGCGCCCGGTCCAGTACGGCGGTGAGGTTGCCGCCGGTCAGCCGGTTGCCGTCCTCGTCGTCGGTGAGCAGCACGATCAGCTGCGGCCGGTCGTCGTCGGTGCCCCGGCCCGCCATGTCGTCCAGCGCCGCGAGCAGCGCCCGGTGCGGGTCGGCCTCCGCGTCGTGCACCCGCGTGCGGTCGCCGTCGCCCAGCACCTTCTCGGCGTCGGCCCGCTTGTGCCGGCCGAACGGCAGCAGCGGCGCGTACCCCTTGCCGGTGGTGCCGTACACCGCCCACACCCCGTACTCGTCCTGCGCGCCGAGCCCGCCCAGGGACTGCTTGAGCAGGCCCGGACCGCCGCTCGCCCCCTTCCACAGGCTGCCCATCGAGCCGGAGCTGTCCAGCAGGAACAGCACCCGGCCGGGCCCGTTCGCGCTGCGGTAGGCGCCGAGTGCCGCGGTCAGCGCGGACGGCTCCGCCGCGCCCCGCAGGCCCGCCGGCAGCGCCGGCAGGACACCGGTGCCGGGCTTCGCGTCCAGCAGGGGATGCCCGGCGCGCGCCGAGCGGAAGCCCGCCGCGCCGAGCACCTTCTGCCCGCCCTCCGCGGCGTACAGCCAGTCCTGGAAGTACCGCACCGCGTCGTCCCGCGCGGCGGCGTCCCGGTCACCGTCCCGCCAGCGCACCCGCACGAACGCCGGCTCCAGCGCGGGCACGTCCGCCGGGTACTCCGCCACGCGCGGCGCCCGCGCCGCCCGGGCACAGCCGACGCCGCTCTTCAGCAGGAACTCCGGCACCAGCGCCGCCGTCCGCTCGTCCACCGCCTCGTCCTGCGGCAGCGCGCACAGCAGCTCGGCGGCGGTCGGCGCGGGCGGGCCCGGCTGCGCGAGGCGCTGCTCGGCGGCGCGCGCCCCGCCCGCCTCGCCGTACAGGCCCATCGTCGCGAGCAGCGCGGTGTCGGTGTACTCCGGGTCGGGGCGGCGCACCTCGGCCTGCGGGTGCCGCTGCCGCAGCGCGGCCACCAGCTCCGCCAGCGGACGGCCGGTGCGCCCGTCGGCACCGGCCGAAAGGCCCTGCGGCACGGCGAGCACCAGCGGCGAGTACGCCAGCGGCTCGGAGGCCGGTTCCAGGTCGGCGTACGCCCGCACGTCCCGGTCCAGGACGACCCTCGGGACGTCGGCGGCGGTGGCCGGGATCCACACGTCCGGCTGCGGGCCGACGTCCCGCTGCGGGTCGTCGTCCTCGTCGCGCGGCTCCTGCCAGGAGTCGGTCCGCTCACGCAGCGCGGTCACCGCGTCGGCGGCCCCCGCGCTGTAGACGGTGATGCCGGTGCGGCGGCAGCCGTGGTCGGTGTTGGCGTCCGACGTCAGGTACGCGTCCGCCGCCGCCCGGACCGTCGGCTCCAGCTCCGGGTCGGTGAGCACCCGCAGCTCCAGCGCGGGCAGACAGGTCCGGTCGTCGCCGACCACGGTGCCGACGACCCGGCTGACGCCGTACCCGCCGAACCCGGCGACCAGCACGGCCAGCACGAGCAGCAGCAGGGCACGGGGGCGCAGGCCGCGCAGCCGGGCGGCGACACGGCGGGCCGGGGTGAGCAGGCGGCGCAGGAGGGCGGACCAGAAGGGGGTGCGCGGGGGCTTCGGGGGCGGGGGCTTCGGGGGAAGGGGTGTCGG
Organism: Streptomyces griseosporeus; assembly: GCF_014656055.1. Lineage (GTDB taxonomy): Bacteria > Actinomycetota > Actinomycetes > Streptomycetales > Streptomycetaceae > Streptomyces > Streptomyces griseosporeus. The sequence goes on along the minus strand of NZ_BNBR01000005.1, from coordinate 358,927 downwards.
GGTGGGTACGGGGGTGGGCGTCGGGACGGGTACGGGGACGGGCTCCGGCGCCGGTTCCTCGCCCGGCCGTACCAGCACGTCCTCCCCCGGCTCCCACACGCCCTGCGGGTTCTGCGGGTCGTCGAGCGCGGTGCGGTAGCCGGCCGCCGCCATCCGCTCCTTGAGTCGCGTGTACAGCCCGGAAAGCCACAACTCCTCGCCGCTGCCGTCGTCGAGGAGTTGGACGAGTTCGTGGGTGAACGGGGTCGCTCTGCCGCCGTCGCCGGCGTCGGTGAGGCGGTTGGCCTGGACGCTCATCAGCAGCAGCGTCTTCTGCCGTTTGACGTGGTCGAAGCGGTGCCAGATGGCCGCCGCGTTGCCCGCATAGCAGCAGTCCAGGACGACCACGACCCGCTCGGCGCGGCTGCCGATCAGCTGGGCCAGCACCTCGGTGAAAGGCACCGCGTTCGGGAAGGCGTCCTGCTCGCCCGCGACCACCCGCGCGTTGCTCATCTGCAGGAACAGCTCGTCGCCCGCCTTGGGCACGATGCCGTGCCCGGCGAAGTAGAACAGCAGCAGCCCGCTGGTCTCCCGGGCGGCGTGCCGCAGCGCCTCGTTGAAGGCGTCGTGCGGCGGCGACGGGCACACCTCGATCCGGCCCGTGTCGAACAGCCCGGTCCGCCGCAGCGCGTCCCGCAGCTGTCTGCGGTTGTGCAGGACGCCCGGCAACTGGCCGGGCACGCCCTCCCGGTCGGCCGGCCGGACATGGTCGTACTCGGACACGCCGACCAGCAGCGCCCGGTTGGTTCCGCCGCTCGGGTCGTAGCCGCTCACCGGGCTAGCTCTCGTCGGAGTCCAGATCGGTGATCTGCGGGCGGGGCGGCTCCCCGCTCTCCACCCGGCGGCGGTTGGCCAGCCAGGCCCGCACCGCCCGTTCGACGTGCTGGGTCAGCGACGCGACGGTCACCGTGGTCCCCGTCTCGACGATGACCAGCAGGATCTCCGTGCCGAGCCCCATGTGCCCGGCGGGCCCGTCGGTGCGGTGCCGTTCCTCGACGCTCACCCGGTGCTCGCGGATCAGCTCCGCCAGCGGCTGCTCCTGCTCCAGCCACTTCTTCAGGGCACCGACGTCGCTGCCGCTCACGTTCCCGTCCAACCGGACCCGTACGCCTAAGCCGGCCACTGCATCCCCCTCCGCCATGGTCCACATCATGGCACCGCCCCCGGCGTGAAGGGAGACCTCGGACGCGCCCGGCGCGAGCGGGCGCGCGGTCAGCGCCGGGCGGCGCGGCGGACCGCGAACACCGTGGTGTCGTCGCCGAGACGGCCCCCGCAGTGGCGCAGGGTGCCGTCACGGACGAGGGCGACCAGGCGGCGGGGGTCGGCGGCGCGCGGGTCGGCGGCGACGGCGCGGGCCACCTCGTCGGCGAGCGGGTAGAAGACGCGCTCGCCGTCGCGGGCCTCGGTGACGCCGTCGGTGACCAGCAGCAGCGTCTCGTCGGGGGCGAGCGGCACCCGGCGCACGGCGGGCAGGGTGCCGCCGGTGAGGTCGCCGAGGCCCAGCGGCAGCCCGTCGCCGGGCGGCAGGGGCCGTACCGTGCGCGGGCCGACCACCAGGGGCGGCTCGTGGCCGAAGCCGGCGATCTCGACCACGCCGGGCTCGTCCGCGGGGAAGCCGACCAGCACGGCGGTGGCGAAGCGGTCGCTGTCCTCCTCCCGGCCGAGCGCGGCGAGGTGGCCGCGGTGGCGGACCATCCGGGTCTCCAGACGGGCGGCGACCGTCGCCAGGTCCGGCTCGTGGTAGCCGGCCTCGCGGAACGTGCCGAGCAGCGCGGCCGCCGCCTCCACCGCGCCCAGGCCCTTGCCCTGCACGTCGCCGAGGAGGACGCGGGTGCCGTGCGGGCCGGGCTGGATGTCGTAGAAGTCGCCGCCGACGCGCGCGTCGCTGTCCGCGGCGAGGTACACGGCGGCGTGGTCGAGGCCGCCCCAGCCGGGCGGCAGCGGGCGCAGGACGGTGCGGCGGGTGGTCTCGGCGATGTGCGTCATGTGCAGCATCCGCCGCTCCTCGCGGACCCGGACCACGCAGGCAAGCGTGGCGAGGGCGCCGCCGATGGCGACGAGGACGAAGTCGCTGAGCCCGGCGTGGTCGCCCTCGCCCCAGCCGCTGTCCACGCCGACGTAGGTGACGAGCGCGAGCACCGCGAAGACGGCGGTGCCCCACACCCCGCAGATCGCGGCGGCGATGCCGGGCACCAGCACGATCCAGGAGACGATCCGGAACGACGGCGGGGTGTTGATGTCGGCCACCGCGATCGCGGCGAGCAGCAGCAGCGGTGGCACCCAGGCCACGCTGCGGCCCCGGACGCGCAGCAGCTCGTGCCGGCGCACGACGTCCCGGCGCCCGGCGTACGGGTACCGGTCGAGCAGCCGCTGCCGCCCGCCTCCTGCCACCACCGCGGGCCGGTCTCCACCGCCCGCCCGTCCGGCACCGCTTCCCACGCGCCCAGCGAAACACGCCGCTTGCGGGTTCGCATCAGCGGGCGGGGGCGGATGAACCCGGGGCGCCGAGCGGGTGGGCGGCAGGGCCCCCGATTCACCCACGGCGTCCAGGGCACTCACCGACTTGCCAGCCGTCCGCGCCAGGTGTGCTCTGGTAGGCGGGGGCGAGGAGAGAGAGGAGTGCTCTCATGGCTCATGCGGCACCGGCGCCCGGCGCCGGCAGTCCCTACGGTCCGTCCGCCGGGCGTCCCGACGGCCCGCTGCGCATCGGGCGGCCGAAGACCGGCAAGCGGCCGGGCACCACACGTATGCCCGACGTCTTCAGCGAGCGCGTGCACACGATGGCCCGGTTCGGCGTCCCGGTCGTCCTCGGCCTGGTCTACGGCTACTGGGCGGCGGCCAACCGGCGCGGAGGCGGCCCCATCACCGGCTGGAACCTGCTGTTCGGGTTCGTCACCGCGGTCGTCTTCATCGTGCTGTGCATCGCCGTGGCGCTGTGGGCGCCCAAGCTCCAGCGCGAGTTGCACTCGGCCGTGAAGTCGGCGTTCGCCGGCGCGGCCGTCGGCTTCCTCTACAGCCAGAGCGGCGCACCCGTCCTGCGGTCCATCGCCATGGGCGCGGTGGTCGGCGCGGCGATCTTCGTCGTGTTCTTCTACCGCTACTACACGCGGGAGGACGCGGAAGGGAACCGCATCCGCTGACCCCCACGGGGACACGGCGTGGGCCCCGGTGTTCGTGCACCGGGGCCCACGTTTTCCCTCATCCCTCCACTCACCGGTACGTCCGGGGACCGTCCGCCCCGGCCGACCGACGAGGTCTCAGGACACCGTCCAGCTCCAGGAACCGCTGACGGTGACGGACACGGTGGCCGTGACGGCCCAGGGTTCGTTCCACTCGGGGTCGGACCAGTCGGCGTTGCGCCAGCCGTCCTTCCACTGCGGGCACGGGTCGGCGCAGGTCGGCACCCGCGCCCCGCCCGTGTCGACGAAGGCGGCGCTGGCCCATGCCTGGGCGCCGGCGAGCCAGTACCAGTACGGGTTTCCGTTGACGCTCTGTCCGCGGACCTTGCACTCGACGCGGTCCTGGCTGCCCGGGGCGAGCGAGCCGGCGACGGGCGAGTGGGTGGTGGGTTGCTGCCGCACGTTGAGGTCCGTGCGGGAGACGATGGTGCCCCATACGGGACCGGAGCCGTGTCCGCCACCGTGTCCTTCGTGTCCTTCGGCGAAGGTCGGCGGGGCTGCCGCCGCTGTGGTGCCCGCCGCCGAGACGGCGAGGGTGCCACCGGTGAGCAGGGCCGCGGCCAGGATCCGCAGGGCCGGAGTGGTGCGCATGATCGGCCTCCTTCTCCCCAGCACCAGGAAACACCCGTTCGGGTGAACCCTCCACCGGAGAGCGGAAGGGGCAGGTGGGAGCGGGTGGGAGCGCCGGACCGAGGGATGACCTATGCAATTGGCATATTCCTCCCCCTATTCCTCCCCCTCTTTCCCCGCCGAGACCACCCGAACGGCCCCGCCCGCTCGCGCCCCGACCCCCCGCGCCGTTGCCTGGAGGCGTGTCCCGACGCCTGCGGACCGCCGCCTCGGCCGTCCTCATCGCCCTGTCCTGCCTGCTCGTGCCGTTCGGCGCACTCGCGGCCTGGGTGGCGTACGGCCTCGCGGACACCGGGCGTTACGTCACCACGATGGGCCCCCTCGCCTCCGACCCGGCCGTGCAGGGACAGATCGCCGACACCGTCGGCTCCGGCATCCTGCGGCACGTCGACGCGGGCCCGGCGCACGGCGCGCTCGGCCCGTTCGTGCACGACGCGGTGCGCTCCTTCACCCGCACCGACGCCTTCCGCACCACCTGGGACACCGCCAACCGGGCCGCCCACGACGCCGTCCTGCGCTCCCTGCGCGAGGGCGACGGCCAGCCGGTCACCATCGACCTGGGCCCCGTCACCGCCGGCCTCAAGGAGCAACTGGCCGCCGACAACGTGCCGTTCGCCCACCGCATCCCGGTGCGGCACACCGAGGTCGCGCTGCTGCCGCCCGGCGAACTGGCCCGCCTGCGCAAGGGGTACGACGTGCTCGAAGTCGCCGGTTTCTGGCTGCCCGTCAGCTCGCTCGTCCTCGCCGCCGCCGGGATCGCGGTCGCCGCCTGCCGCCGCCGCGCGGTCACCGCGACCGCCCTCGGCACGGCGCTCGGCGGCGCGCTGCTGGGCCTCGCGGTCGCCGTCGGACGGCGGCTCACCCTGGGCGACCTGCCCGCCGAGGTCTCCGAACCGGCCGCGGGCGCGGTCTACGACGCCCTCACCGCGACCCTGCGCACCACGGCCTGGCTGCTGCTGGCGGCCGGCCTGGCCGTCGCCCTGACCGTCACCCTCGCCACCCGTCTCACGGCCCGCCGGGGCCGCCCGCCGCTACCCGCGCCAGAGTCCGCAGCGCCCGCGCCAGATCCGGCTCCGCCGCGTTCGCGAGCCCGAGCCTGACCGCGTCCGGCGTGCGGCGCGGGTCGACCGCGAAGGCGGTGCCCGGCGTGACGGCGATGCCGTGCGCGGCGGCGGCCGCGGCGAAGGTGTCCGCCCGCCACGGCGCGGGCAGCTCCCACCACGCGAAGTAGGCGCCCGGGTCGGCCCGTACGGCGAACCCGGCCAGCTCCTCGCGCACGATCCGCTGCCGCCGCGCCGCGTCCGCCCGCTTGGCCTCGACGAGCCGCGCCACGGTCCCGTCCCCGATCCACCGCACGGCCGCCTCCAGCGCGAACCGGCCCGCCGACCAGCCGCCCGACCGCAGCGCTGCGGCGACGGCCGCGACCCGCTCCGGCGGTACGACGAGGAAGCCGACGGTCAGCCCCGGCGCGACCCGCTTGGACAGCCCGTCGACGACATGGGTGAGGTGCGGGGCGTGCACGGCGAGCGGCTCGGTGGACCGCAGGAACGACCAGATGCGGTCCTCGACGACGGCGATCCCCAACTCGTCGGCCACGGCGGCGATCCGCGCGCACCGCTCGGCCGTCGCCGTCACCGAGGTCGGGTTGTGCAGCGTCGGCTGGACGTACAGCGCGGACAGCGGCGCGCCGCGGTGGGCCGCCGCGACGGTCTCCGGGCGCAGGCCGCCCGCATCGGCCGGCAGCGGCACCAGGGTGATCCCGATCCGCGCGGCGATCTCCTTGACCAGCGGATACGTCAGCTCCTCCACGCCGACCCGGCCGCCCGGCCGGACCAGCGAGGCGAGCGTGGCGGCGACGGCCTGCCGGGCGTTCCCGGCGAACAGCACCTGCCCCGGGTCGGGCCGCCAGCCGCCGGCGGCGAGCAGCGCGGCGGCGGCCTCGCGGGCCGCGGCGGTGCCGGTGGCGGCGGCCGGGCGCAGCGCGTCGGCGAGCGCGTCGGGCCGGGTGAGCGGGGCGAGCGCGGCGGCCAGCAGCTCCGGCTGCCCGGGCGCGGAAGGGTAGTTGAGCTGGAGGTTCACCGGGGCGGGCCCGGCCCGCTCGACCAGCGCGAGGGCACCGTCGGGCGGCGGCGCGGCGCGCACGAACGTCCCGCGTCCGACCTCGCCCACCACCAGCCCGCGCCGCACGAGTTCGCCGTACACCCGCCCGGCGGTGGACGCGGCGATGCCGTGCCGGCGGGCGAACCGCCGCTGCGGGGGCAGCTGCTGGCCGGGCCGCAGCCGTCCCGCGTCGATGTCGGCGGCGATCCGGTCGGCGATCCGCCGGTAGTCGTCCACGAGTCCCCCTGGCCGCTCCTGCCGTCCGCGAACCGGATTGCACCGAGCGCAAAGATCTTATTGCTCCGAGGAGTTGGGCCCGCCTAGGGTCGCTTCCATGAGCCCCTTCCTCGCATACGAGGACAAAGGCGTCGATACCTCCGCGACCCCTCTCGTCCTCGTCCACGGCCACCCCTTCGACCGCACGATGTGGACCCCGCAGCTGGAGGAGTTCTCCCGCGAACGCCGGGTCGTCGCCCCCGACCTGCGCGGCTACGGCGCCTCCCCGGTCGTCCCCGGCATCACCCCGCTCGCCGACTTCGCGGCGGACATCGAGGCGCTGCTGGACGAGCTGAAGGTGGACACGTTCGTCCTGGCGGGCCTGTCGATGGGCGGCCAGATCGCGATGGAGTGCTACGACCGCTTCGGCGACCGGGTGCGCGGCCTGGTCCTCGCCGACACCTTCCCCACGCCGGAGACGGACGAGGGCAGGGCGTGGCGCAACACGATGGCCGACCGCCTGCTGCGGGAGGGGATGCGCGGCTACGCCGACGAGGTGCTGGAGAAGATGGTCGCGCCGTACGCGGCACCCGAGGTCAAGGCCCACGTCCACCGCATGATGACGGCCACCCCTCCCGAGGGCGCCGCCGCGGCCCTGCGCGGCCGCGCCGAACGCCCCGACTACCGGCCCGTACTGTCCCGGGTCACGATCCCGGCCCTGGTGGTGGTCGGCACGGACGACGAGTACACGCCGGTGGCGGACGCGGAGGCGATGCACGCCCTGCTCCCCGACTCCACCCTGCACGTGATCGACCACGCGGCCCACATGCCGAACCTGGAACGACCGGCGGAGTTCAACGCGGCGCTGGGGGCGTTCCTGAGGGCGGTGGACGCCCGGCCGGCCTGAGCCGGGGCCCGGGGGCCGTCGTACGGTGGCCGTCATGAAATTGCTGATCATCGGCGGCAGCGGTTTCCTGGGCGGCGAGCTGATCCGGCAGGCGGTGGCGGCGGAACGGGAGGGCCGGGAGGTCGTCGCCACGTACGCGACCCGGCCCGGCGACGCCCCGGCCGACCGCTGGTACCGCCTGGATCTGCGCGAGGCCGGACAGCCCTACGGGGTCGACGGGGTGGGCGGAGTCGACCGGGTGGGCGGGGTCGACGGGGTGGGCGGGGTCGACGCGGTCGACCGGCTGATCGCGGACCTCGCCCCCTGCACCGTCGTCAACGCCTCCAGCGGCCACGCCGACTGGGCCGTCACCGCCGACGGCGCGATCCGCGTGGCGGCGGCCGCCGCACGGCACGGCTGCCGACTGCTGCACGTCTCCACCGACGCGGTCTTCTCCGGCGACCGCCCCGACTACGACGAGAGATGCCTGCCGGACCCGATCACCCCGTACGGCGCCGCGAAGGCAGCGGCCGAGACAGCCGTACGCCTGCTCGTCCCGGACTCGGTGATCGCCCGCACCTCCCTCATCATCGGCGACGGCGGTTCCGTGCACGAACGGCACGTCCACGACCTGGCCACCGGCCGCCGCACGGGCGTCCTCTTCACGGACGTCGTCCGCTGCCCGGTGCACGTCACGGACCTCGCCGCCGCGCTCCTGGAACTGGCGGACTCCCGGGCGACCGGCATCCACCACCTGGCCGGCCCCGACGCCGTCACCCGCCACGAACTCGGCGTCCTCATCGCCCACCGCGACGGCCTGGACCCCACCCGCCTACTCCCGGGCCACCACGCCGACAGCCCCCGCCCCGGCCCGCTCACCCTCCGCCTGAACAGCACCGCCACACAGAGCCGGCTGGGGACGCGGTTGCGGGGGGCGCGGGAGTTCCTGACGACGGCGCCCCGTCTCACTGCCCCCTGAAAGCCCACGAACCCTGCATCCTGGAGTTGTGGGCACCGGCCGCGGACCCGGCGCCTTACAGGAACCGGGGGAGGGCGCGTGGACACTGCGGCTGCCGAGGTCACGACCGCCGGCAACGCCCGGCCCGGCCGGCGTCGGGCGGGAAGGCGGGTCGCGGACTGGTGCGCCGGGCTGCTGCTGGCCGGGGTGAGTGTGGTCGTCGGGTGCCGTACGGCCGACACCGACGGCATCACCCCCGTCCCCCAGCTCCTCGCCTTCCTCCCCTGGCTGCTCGCCCCCACCGCCGCCGCCCTGTTCCTCGCCCTGCTGGCCCGGTTCTGGACCGGCCTGGTCTGGGGCGTGGTCCTCCTGGGCCTCCTGGCCTGGTTCATCGAGCCGTACGGCCGGGCCCACGACCCGTCCGGCGCCCCCGTCGCCTCCTTCCGCGTCCTCACCGCCAACGTCGAGTTCGGCCGCGCCACCGACGCCCTCGTCGCCGCCGTACGCCGGGAGCGGCCGGACGTCGTCTTCGTCGAGGAGTGCGACAGCGCCCGCTGCGACCCGGTCCTGCGGCGCGAGCTGACCGCCGCCTACCCGCACCGGCAGGCCGTCGAGTCCCCCGGCTCGGCCGGCTCCGTGCTGCTCAGCCGCTTCCCCCTGACGGCCACCGCGGGCGTCCCCGGCACCATGGGCATGCCCGGCGCCGTCGCCGACGTCCGCGGCCACCGGGTACGGCTCCAGCTCGCCCACCCCATGCCCCCGCTGCCCCACCAGCTCGGCCTGTGGCGCCGCGAGCTGGGCGCCCTGCGCGACTTCGCCGCCGCCGACCGCACCACCCCCACCGTCCTGGCCGGCGACTTCAACGCCTCCCAGGACCACGCCGCCTTCCGCCGCCTCCTCGACACGGGCCTCCAGGACGCCGCCCGCCTCACCGACGAGCCCCGCACCCCGAGCTGGCCGACCCGCACGACCCCCCTGATCGGCGCCCAGATCGACCACGTCCTGCTGTCCCGGGACTTCTCCGTGACAGCGACGCGCTTCCTGGACCTCCCGGACACCGACCACCGCGCCCTGCTGGCGGACGTGACCCTGCACGCCCGTCGCTGACACCGCAGCAGCGTTCGCTTCGCACCTTTGCACTCCTCTTGCGCCCCTTTGACCTGACTCGTGATGTCAGCGCGACGCGAGGGGCACACATGTGCGGCGAAAGGGCGGCGCACATCCGAAGGGGGAGTGAATGGAGTGAACCAATAGGCTCCGCAAGGGTGTTGACAGTCAGGACGTCCCGCCACTCACCCCTACCGAAGATCAAGACCTCGGACCGCTAACCTTACGTGTCCGTCCTGGCCAGGGTTTGACGGGCTACAACTCACGCGAAGGGTTGCGCACATGGGCATTCTCACTCTCCTGCGGAACGCGTTCGGCCGGTCACGCAAGGGACAAACGGCCGAAGCAGAGAGTGCGGCTCCGACGCCCACGCAGGCACCGGAGCCGACCCTCCCGACCCCGTCCCCGGAGCCGACACCGGAACCGGCCACGGCGACGAAGCCGGAGCCGGAGCCGGAGCCGACCCTCCCGAAGGAGCCGGAGCCGACACGGACCGTGACCACCTCCCCCGCGGCGGAGGTCCCGACCCCGCGCGACGAGGCCCACGAGCTGGTGGCAGCGGCCTTCGACAACATCACGGTCCCGAAGCAGGCATCGCCGACGGAGGCCCAGGAACCGACGCCGACGGCCCCGGATCGGGAAGCGGCGACCGCACAGGAGCCGGAGCAGCAGGCAGAGCCCGAGCCGGAGGCTGCGACGGCCCCCGAGGCGGAGGCGGCGGCGGACCCCGAGCCGGTGGCAGTGGCGGAGTCCGAGCCGGAGACGGCGGCGGACCCCGAGCCAGAGACGGTGGCGGACCCCGAGCCGGAGACGGTGGCCGCACCGGAGGCGGAAACCGCCCCGCAGCCGGAGCCTGAGGCAGCATCCGAGCCCGCATCGGAGCCCGAAGCTGCGGCAGAGCCGGTGTCCGACCCGGAGCCGGAGCAGCAGGCGGAGCCGGAGCCGGATGCTGCGGCAGAGCCCGAGCAGCAGGCGGAGCCGGACCTGGTGCCGGAGCCGGAGCCCCAGCCCCTGGCAGCCTCGGAACCGGAACCGGAGCCGGAAGCGGTGACGGAGCCTGAGCCGGAGGCGGAGGCGGTAGTGGAGTCGCAGCCCACGTCCAAGCCGGAATCCGAAGCCGCCCCCGAGGCCCACGAGCCCGCAGCCGCCGACGGCGAGGACGCCCCACAGGGGCCACCCGCACCGGACAACGAATCCCGCACGGGTGGTGCGGGTGGGAACGATCCCGCCGAAGGCGAAGCCGAGGCGCCCCAGACCCCCGCCCTGCCCCTCACCCGCCTCAAGACCCGCGCCCCCTCCCTCACCACCGCCTACAAGGCAGCCGGCGCCGCCCTCAAGAAGAACGACCTCACCGGCACCCGAGCCAAGGTCTACCTCGTCCTCGACCGCTCCGCGAGCATGCGCCCGTACTACAAGGACGGCTCCGCGCAGGCACTCGCCGAGCAGACCCTCGCCCTCGCCGCGCACCTCGACCCCGAGGCCACGGTCCACGTCACCTTCTTCTCCACGGAGCTGGACGGCACCGGCGAGCTGACCCTCACCGACCACGAGAACAAGATCGACGAGCTGCACGCGGGCCTCGGCCGCATGGGCCGTACCAGCTACCACGTGGCCGTACAGGAAGTGATCGCCCAGCACCAGAAGTCGGCCGACCCCACGTCCCCCGCCCTGGTGATCTTCCAGACGGACGGCGCCCCCGACGCGAAGACCCCCGCCACCCAGTCCCTCACGGACGCCGCGGCGAACCACCCCACCGTCTTCTTCTCCTTCGTCGCCTTCGGCGAGCACGACAACAAGGCGTTCGACTACCTCCGCAAGCTGAAGACGGACAACACGTCGTTCTTCCACGCGGGCCCGACCCCCCGCGAGCTCACGGACAAGGAGCTGTACGAGGGCGTCCTCGCCGCCTGGCGCCCGTAAGGACCCGAAGCCGCCCGCTGCCCGCGGCCCGCGTTTCCCACCCCCCGAAACGCATCGCGGGCGGCCCACCCACCTCGGCTACGATTTCAAGGTTCGCAAAACAACCGACCCGGGAGCAGCCAAACCATGGCTCGACACCTCATCACCAGCGCCCTTCCGTACATCAACGGGATCAAGCACCTGGGCAACATGGTGGGGTCCATGCTCCCGGCGGACGTGTACTCCCGGTACCTGCGCCAGCGCGGCCACGAGGTCCTGTACATCTGCGCGACGGACGAGCACGGCACCCCGGCGGAACTGGCCGCCAAGGAGGCGGGCCTGTCCGTCGCCGAGTTCTGCGCGCAGGCGCACGACGCCCAGAAGGCGGTCTACGACGGCTTCGCACTTGCGTTCGACTACTTCGGTCGCAGCTCCAGCCCGCAGAACGTAGAGATCACCCAGCACTTCGCCCGCAAGCTGAACGAGAACGGCTTCATCGAGGAGCGGGCGATCCGCCAGGTGTACAGCCCGGCCGACGGCCGCTTCCTCCCGGACCGCTACGTGGAGGGCACCTGCCCGCACTGCGGCTACGACAAGGCCCGCGGCGACCAGTGCGAGAACTGCACCCGCGTCCTGGACCCGACGGACCTGATCAACCCGCGCTCGGCGATCTCCGGCAGCACCGACCTGGAGGTCCGGGAGACCAAGCACCTCTTCCTCCTCCAGTCCAAGCTCCAGCACGAGGTCGAGGAGTGGGTCGCCCGCCACGAGGCGGACTGGCCGCAGCTCGCCTCCTCCATCGCCCGCAAGTGGCTGAACGAGGGCCTGCACGACCGCGCGATCACGCGCGACCTGGACTGGGGCGTCCCGGTCCCGGCGGACACCTGGCCGGAGCTGGCGGCCGAGGGCAAGGTCTTCTACGTGTGGTTCGACGCGCCGATCGAGTACATCGGCGCGACGAAGGAGTGGGCGGACAAGGACCCGGAGAACCGCGACTGGAAGTCCTGGTGGTACGAGGCGGACGACAAGGTCCGCTACACGGAGTTCATGGCGAAGGACAACGTCCCGTTCCACACGGTGATGTTCCCGGCCACGGAGCTCGGCGTCCGCGAGCCGTGGAAGAAGGTCGACTACGTCAAGGCCTTCAACTGGCTGACGTACTACGGCGGCAAGTTCTCCACCTCGCAGAAGCGCGGCGTCTTCACCGACCAGGCCCTGGAGATCCTCCCGGCGGACTACTGGCGCTACTTCCTCATCGCCAACGCCCCCGAGTCGGACGACTCGTCCTTCACGTGGGAGCACTTCACGGCGACGGTCAACAAGGACCTCGCCGACACGCTCGGCAACTTCGTCAACCGCGTGCTGTCCTTCTCCAAGAAGCGCTTCGGCGAGGAGATCCCGGCGGGCGGCGAGCCCGGCGAGGCGGAGACCAGGCTCGGCGAGCAGATCGCGGAGCTCCTCGCGGAGTACGAGGCCCAGATGGAGGCCCTCCAGTTCCGCAAGGCGGCCGCGGCCCTGCGCGCCCTGTGGTCGGCCGGCAACTCCTACCTGGAGGAGAAGGCCCCCTGGCTGGAGATCAAGACCAACAAGGACGGCGCGGCGCTGACCCTGCGCACGGCGATGAACCTGATCCACCTGTACGCGGTGGTCTCGGAACCGTTCATCCCGGCGACCGCGAAGGCGATGCGCGAGGCCTTCGCCCTCCCCGCCGACACGGCGACCTGGGTGACCCCGGACGAGGCCCGCGCCCTCACCGCCGTCCCCGCCGGCACCCCCTTCACGGTCCCCCCGGTCCTCTTCGCCAAGCTGACGGACGACGACCTGGCGGCCTACAAGGAGCGCTTCGGCGGCGAACCGGCCGCGTAATCCGCCCCCTGAGCATCAGCCGCCCCCGGCCTGCACACCCGCAGCCGGGGGCGGTTCCATGCCCGGTGGGAACTACGGCCCTCGTCGCGGGCATCGGCGAAACCGGCCCGGGGACGACCGACGTTGCCTGTGTTGCTGGACCAGCACTCGTCAGCGCAGCCGACGACGAGAGCCTCGGCACGGTACCCGGCTACCTGCTCCGGCGCCCTCAGGGCAGCGTGACAGCAACCGCGACCTGACCGCCCGGTCTCCGGTCCGCCCTGCGCTCCCTATGCACTACCCACCGGGCATAAAGCACCCCACCAAGCCCCACCCCTCCCTCCCGCCGGGCAAACTCACTCCGTGGAGTGAATATGCCAACTGGGCTGGATTCGGGACGGGTTGTCTGCCCTACGCTCAACGCCAGCAGCACGCAGACACACCCATCCCAGACATGCGACGGCCCTCGCGGGGACTGCCATCCCACTGCGAGGGCCTGACCACCGAGGAAGAGGAAACCTTCCCGATGGATACCGAAAACCCTAACGCGCCCGCGCTCGCCCAGTCCCGCCTCCGGCGCAAAAACCACCCCGACGGGCAGCGCACCGCCGGCGTCGTCCACGATCACGTCCGCCACACGGAGAACTTCACGGTGATCGGCAACGACCTGGCCCAGCACCGTGAGCTGTCCCTTCTCGCCATCGGCCTGGCCTGCTACATCCAGTCGGTCCGGCCGGGCACAGCCGTCGACATCAAGACCCTCGCCGCCCGCTTCCCCGAGGGCCCGACCCGTATCGCCGCGGCCCTGCGAGAACTCGAAACGCACGGCTACCTGCGCCGCAACCGCGAGCGCACCGCCACCGGCCGCATCATCACCCGCACGGTGTCCTGCAACCGGCCCGGTCACCACGCGGCCCGCGAGGCGACCCCCCGCGGGCCCGCCCGCCGCACGCCTCCCGACGAGCCCGCGCCCCGCAAGCGCCTCCCAGCCGTACCCCAGCCGTCGTACCCGTCGCCCGCCCTCCTCCAGACCGCCGTCGACCTCCTCGCGGGCCTGCGCCGCCACGACCCCCGCCTGCTCCTCTCCGCCACCGACGCCGAACACCTCGCCCCCGGTGTCGCCACCTGGCTCGAACGCGACGTCACCCCCACCGCCGTACGCCACGCCCTGACCGAGAACCTGCCGACGGAACCCCTGATCCGCCCGGCCGCTCTCCTCGCCCACCGCCTGACCGCCCAACTGCCACCCCCACCACCGTTCCGGCCCCCGGCGTCACCGGTCCCCGAGCCACGCCATCGCCTGCAGAACTGTGAAGGCTGCGACCGCGCCTTCCGCGCCCCGCTGCCCGGCCGCTGCCGCGACTGCCGCACCGGTCTACCGGAGGCCACCTAGCATGAAAGCGACGATCCTTGCCCCTGGGCACAGACGAGGAGCGAGCGCCATGACCACCGCACCGGACAGCGCGCGGCAGAGCGTTTCCCCCGTCTACCGGGCCATGCGGGACTTCGTGCAGACCGTGGACGACTCCCTCCCCGGAAAGTTCGAGATCACCAAGGAAGGAATCGTCCTCGACATGATGTCGCCGGGAGGGCCTCACGAGGTCACGGCCGCGCACGTCAGCCGCCGTTTGGAGAAGGCCATGCCGGACGATCTCCTGGCGCACACCGGCACGCCCGATGTCGAGGACGAGCCCGAAGGCATCATGCGGCATCCGGATGTGGTGGTGATCGCGTGGACGGACCTGAACGTCGAGGGATCCATCGACCCTCACACCGTCATCGCCGCCATCGAAGTCGTATCGAAGTCCAACCCCGACAACGACTGGGTCACCAAGCTCCGCGACTACCCCTTGATGGGCATCCCCGTCTACGCCCTCTTCGACCCCCGCACCGGAACCGGCGCCGTCTTCACCGACATCCACACCACCCCCTCCGGCCCCCGCTACGCCACCCGCAAGGACTTCGTCTACGGCGAGGACGTCACCATCGCCGACTGGACCATCCCTACCGACGGCCTGCCGCGCTACGCGAGTGAGGACGGCGGGCAGGAGTAAGGAGGCCCCGGCCGCGCGCACCGTCGCACGCCCCGGCGCGGCTGACCCCACCCCCCGCCCCTCTCTGGCAGAGTGCTGCACCCGTGAGGAACCTCTCCGTCGTCCACCGCCGGCTCATCGCCGATGTCGCCGCTCTCGGCAGCCCCCATCTGCTCGTCCTCGCGGGCGGGTACGCCCTGGAGGCGCACGGGCTGGTCGAGCGTCCGCATGCCAACGTCGACATGGCCACGGAGAGCCCGGAGGGGACGGACACCGTCGCCGCCCATCTCGCGACGGCCCTCCGCGCGGGCGGCAAGACGGTGGTCCTGCACACGGTCACCCCGCTGTCGGCCCAGTTGACGGTCACCGAGCCGGACAGCGGGGAACCCTGCGAGCTGGCGTTGCACAAGGAGGCGTTCTGGCAGCCCCCGGTCCTCACGGAGTACGGCCCGGCGCTGAGCCTGGAGGACGCGGTCGGTACGAAGATCAGGGCCCTGTACGACCGGGGCGCCGCCGTCGACCTGATCGACGCCCGCGCCGCCGCCGCCCGTTTCTCCTTCCCCGACCTGGAGGACCTGGGCCGCCGCCACGCCCACGACCCCTTCGACCTGCCGACCCTCCAGTCCCGCCTCACCGGCACCGACTGGTACCCCGACCACGCCTTCACCCGCTACGGCCTGGAGGAAGCCCAGATCACCGACCTGCGCGCCTGGGCCCAGCACTGGTCGACGGACATCGCCGAGCGCCTGCTGGAGGACGGGGCGTCCCCCGACGCAGGCGTGGAGGAGGACGAGGACACCCTCTAGGCCTGGGTGCCCTCGTGCGTGCTGTCCGGGTCCACGCCCACCGTGATCGACGCGCGCACGCCCCTCGCTATGTTCTTCTTGTCGTACTTGAGGGTGAGCAGGCCGCCCTGGGCGCCGCTCTGGTCGTAGATCGTGTCCTCGGTGAGCTTGGTGCGCTCGGTCGTGGACGTGGAGTACGGGGCGACCTCCGCCGCCGCGAGCACGGCCTCCTCGGCGAAGAAGAACTGGCCGGTGTGGCAGGTGTGCCCGCCCTCGTAGCCGGCGTCCGTCCAGGTGCCGCCCACGTGCACCTTGGTGTGGATGTGCACGCAGCGTCCCCGGTACCAGCCGGGGAAGATCGTCGTGAAGGTGACGAAGCCTGCCTTGTCCGTCCGCCAGGTGCCGCGCAGGTAGCGCTTGTCGTCGGTCGGCTCCTCGTGCCCGCCGCCTCCGCCCCCGCCTCCGGGACCGCCGGTCGGCGCCCCCGAGGGCGGCTCACCGGTGGGAGTGCCCGAGGGGGCATCGGTCGGGGCGCCCGTGGGGGCGGCCGTCGGGGTGCCCGAGGGGGCGGCCGTCGGAGGGGTGCCGCCTCCGCCGCCCGTCGACAGGCTCTCGTACCCCGAGTAGATGCCCAGCGCGTCGCAGTGCCAGACGTCCACGGCTGCGTTCCGTACCGGCTTGCACGTCTCGGAGTCGATCACCTTGATGCGGAGGGTCAGCGGGATGCCCTCCCGGTCCTCGGTGATGTCCTGGCGGAGCTTGTCCGCGTCGATGTAGTAGGGCCCTTCGGTCGTCTCCGAGGTGAGTCGGTAGCAGGTATCCGCACCTGTGCCCTGCTGCTCCTCGTCGGCGAAGGCGCCCGCCGCGAACGTGCCGCCGACGCCCACCGCCGCCACCGCGCCGGCACCGGCGACCAGCACCTTACGGCGCGTCAGATCCCGCTTGTGCTGCGGCCCTTGGGCCACTTCTTTGTCCGTCATGGGTGGGGAACGTAGCGACCGCCCCTGTCAGGAGCATGAGGGAGAGCTGGGCAGGAGCCCAGTGCACACGAAGGCGCCCGGGACCGTCGCGGTCCCGGGCGCCTGCGCCGAAGCGCGAAGCCTCCGCCTTACTTCGGCTGCGGCTTGTTCACCGTCAGGTGCAGTTCCTTCAGCCGCGCCGGCTCCAGCTCCGTCGGCGCGCCCATCATCAGGTCCTGGGCGTTGCCGTTGAGCGGGAAGGCGATCGTCTCGCGGATGTTCGGCTCGTCCGCGAGGAGCATGACGATGCGGTCGACACCGGGGGCGATGCCGCCGTGCGGCGGGGCGCCGAAGCGGAAGGCGCGGAGCATGCCCGCGAACTCGCGCTCGGTGGTCTCGCGGTCGTAGCCGGCGATCTCGAAGGCCTTGAGCATGATGTCCGGCTCGTGGTTCCGGATCGCGCCGGAGGACAGCTCGACGCCGTTGCAGACGATGTCGTACTGCCAGGCCAGGATGTCCAGCGGGTCCTGGTTCTCCAGCGCGTCCATGCCGCCCTGCGGCATCGAGAACGGGTTGTGCGAGAAGTCGATCTTGCCGGTCTCCTCGTCCTTCTCGAACATCGGGAAGTCGACGATCCAGCAGAAGCGGAAGACGTCGGACTCGAAGTGACCGGCGCGCTTGGCCGCCTCGACGCGCACCGCGCCCATGATCTTCGAGACCTCGTCGAACTCGCCCGCGCCGAAGAACACCGCGTGGCCCGGGGCCAGCGACAGGCGCTTGGTCAGCTCGGCGACGTTCTCCTCGGTGAGGAACTTGGCGATCGGGCCGGACAGCTGGCCGTCCTCGCCGACGCGGACCCAGGCCAGGCCCTTCGCGCCCTGCGCGATGGCGTACTCACCGAGCTGGTCGAAGAACTTGCGGGGCTGGTCCTGGACCGCCGGGACCGGCAGCGCGCGCACGTGCTTGCCGGCGAAGGCCTTGAACTCCGAGCCCTCGAAGACGTCGGTGATGTCCACCAGCTCCAGCTGGGCCCGCAGGTCCGGCTTGTCGGAGCCGTACTTCAGCATCGCCTCGCGGAAGGGGATGCGCGGGAAGGGGGACGTCACATGGCGGCCGCCGCCGAACTCCTCGAACAGCTCCGTCATCAGCTGCTCGATCGGCCGGAAGACGTCCTCCTGCTCGACGAAGCTCATCTCGACGTCGAGCTGGTAGAACTCGCCCGGCGAGCGGTCGGCGCGGGCGTCCTCGTCGCGGAAGCAGGGCGCGATCTGGAAGTAGCGGTCGAAGCCGGAGATCATCAGCAGCTGCTTGAACTGCTGCGGGGCCTGCGGCAGGGCGTAGAACTTGCCCGGGTGCAGACGGGAGGGCACGACGAAGTCGCGGGCGCCCTCGGGGGAGGTGGCCGTCAGGATCGGCGTGGCCATCTCGTTGAAGCCGAGCGCCGTCATCTTGTGCCGGATGGCTCCGATGACCGCCGTACGCAGCATGATGTTGCGGTGCATGCGCTCGCGGCGCAGGTCGAGGAAGCGGTACTCCAGGCGCCGCTCCTCGTTGACCCCGTCCTCGGTGTTGATCGTGAAGGGCAGGGGCTGGGCCGCGCCGAGCAGCTCGACCTCGCCGACCTCCACCTCGATCTCACCGGTGGGCAGGTCCGGGTTCACGTTCTCGGTTCCACGTGAAACAACGCGGCCGTCGACACGGACCGTGGACTCCTTGGAGACCTTGTCCAGGGCCTCGTACGCCTCGGTGCCGGGGCGGGCGACCAGCTGCGTGATGCCGTAGTGGTCGCGCAGATCGATGAAGAGGATGCCGCCCAGGTCGCGCCGATTGTGCAGCCAGCCACTCAGCCGGACGTCGGTGCCGACGTCAGAGGCGCGGAGCTCGCCGCAGGTGTGGGACCTGTACCGATGCATCGTCGTTCATCCAGTCTTCGCGGATCGGGAATCTCCGGGGCCCGGTGCCCGGACTTTTCAAGGGTACCGGGCAGGCCAGGATCACCTCCCCACCATTACGGAGGCGGCACTCGGGAGGGCCCTCGGAAGCGCCCTCGGAAGCGCCCTCGGTGGCATCTTCCGAACAGATCTTCTTAAAGTGGGGCAATGCGCACTGGTGAGCCCCTGCCCGCCGTGGGGGATGTCCTCGCCGCCCTCGCGACCGGCCTGTGGCACTGGGACACCGCATCCGGGCTGGTCACCGTGGACGCGGAGGCGGCGCGGCTGCTCGGGCTGCCCGCCGAGCAGGTCACGCTCACCGAGGCCCAGGTCCGTGCCCGGCTGCACCCGGTCGACTGGAACGAGATCACCGGCGTCGTGCAGCTGGCGGTCGCCGAGGGCACCCTCGCCGAGGTACGGATCCGGATCATGGACGAGCGGGGCCGGATCGTGCGGGTCGTCCGCAGCCGGTCCAAGCCGACGTTCGATCCGGTGAAGCGCGCCTACGAGCTGACGGGCACCCTCCAGGAGGTCACCGAGCCCGCCCCGGGCACCCCGGCGGCGCACAACGCCGTCACCGGCGACTGGCGGCGCTCCCGGGAGGCGTTCCTGCTGGACGCGGGCCGGGCGCTGGCGGAGGCGCGGTCCACGGCGGAGGTGCTGCGGGTCGCGGCCGGGCTGTCGATGCCGGGCTTCTCACCGGACGGCCTCGCGGTGTTCGGCGTGGAGGGCGACCGCCTGACGATCATCGGCCACCACGGGCAGCGGCCCGGCGACGAGGGGCCGTTCGCCCAGATGGCCCTGACGACGGACTATCCGGCCGCGGAGGTGGTGCGCACCGGGCGGGCGGTGTACCTGTCGTCGCCGGAGCAGTACAAGGAGCGCTACCCGCTGACCTGGCCGCTGGCCCAGCGCTTCAACCGGCAGTCCTGGGCCTTCCTGCCGCTGACCGTGGCGGGCCGCACGATGGGCGCGTGGATGGCCGCCTTCACCTATCCGGTCGCCTTCACGCCCGACGAGCGGTCCGTGCTCACGACGGTGGCGCGCATGCTCGCGCAGGCCCTGTCCCGCGCCGGGGCCGCCGAGACCGAGCGGGAGCTGACCGACGGCCTGCAGCGCTCGATGTTGCCCCAGCTCGGCGAGGGCATCCCCGGCATGGGCATCGCCGCCCGCTATGTGCCGACCGGCGGCGGTCTGCAGGTCGGCGGCGACTGGTACGACATGATCCCGCTGCCCAGCGGCCGGTTCGCGCTGGTCATCGGCGATGTGCAGGGGCACGACGTACGGGCCGCGGGGCTGATGGGCCAGCTGCGGATAGCCCTGCGGGCGTACGCCGCCGAGGGCCACCGGCCCGACGCGGTGCTCACCCGCGCCTCCCGCTTCTTCTACGGCATCACGCACGGCGACGACGACCTGGCCGCCCTGCGCTTCGCGACCTGCCTGTACGTCGAGGTCGACCCGGCCACCGGCACCGTGGAGACCGCCCGGGCCGGGCATCTGGACCCGGCGGTGCGGATGCCGGACGGCACGGTGATGCTGCGGGCGACAGCCGGAGGATTGCCACTCGGCATCGACCCCGACAGCGACTACCCGACCACCCGGCTCGCCCTGGAGCCCGGCGAGACGCTGCTGCTGTGCACGGACGGCCTGGTCGAGACCGGCGGCCACGACCTGGACTCCGGCTGGCGGCGCATCCGGGCCGTCCTCGAGGACCATCGCGGCGGTGATCTGGAGGGGCTCGCCGACGCCCTGGTCGGGGCCGTGCACGGGCCGTCCTCGCACCACACGACCGGCCCGCTCGCCGACCGCCGCGAGGACGACATCGCGCTGCTCCTGCTGCGCCGGCAGGGCGAGGGCCGCGGCCCGGGCGGCGGCGCCGCCGTACGGACGCGGGTGCGGCGCACGATGCTCACCGTCGCGCAGGCCGAGCCGGAGCAGGTCGCCACCGGCCGGCAGCAGCTGCGGGACCTGCTGCACGACTGGTCCTCCCCCGACCAGGTCGACTCGGCGGTGCTGCTGGTCTCCGAGATGCTCACCAACGTCCTGGTGCACACCGACGCCGACGCGCTCCTGGTCGCCGAGGTCACCGGCGAGCCGGGCGCCCGCAGACTCCGCGTGGAGGTCACCGACGCCGGCGACGACCTGCCGCACGTGCGCCGCCCGGGCGAACTGGCCTCCTCGGGCCGCGGCCTGGTCCTGATCGAGCTGCTCGCGGACTCCTGGGGGGTGGCACCGCGGGGCGAGGGCAAGAGCATCTGGTTCGAGCTGACGGAGGCGGCGCCCTGAACAGCTGTTCCCGCCCCCGTCCGCCCCGGCCGGCTCCTGCCCGGACGCGGTTCGCCGGTCCGGCCTGACCGACGACACCCCCTACCGGCTACGACAGGCCGCAGTCCTGCAGGTCGCCGGTGTACTCGCGGATGTCGCCGTCCCAGACGTAGCCGGCGGTGTTGGCCCACTGGATCCCGTTGCGCCCGGGCCGCTCGATCCCCAGCACCATCCGCTTGCCGTTGCTGTCCGTGATCTTGCAGACCCCCGCGACATCGTCCCCGGCCCAGGCGGTGCCGATCCGGGGAGTGCTCAGGCCGGGAGCTGAGTACAGGCCGGTGTCGACCACGGGATGGACCGACCGGCCGTAACCGGCGCAGCCCGGAAGGTCGCCGGTGTACTCGCGGATGTCGTCGTCCCACAGGTAGCCGGCGGTGTTGGCCCACTGGATCCCGTTGCGCCCGGGCCGCTCGATCCCCAGCACCATCCGCTTGCCGTTGCTGTCCTGGGTCTGGCAGATGGCGGCCACGTTGTCACCGGCCCAGGCGGTGCCGATCCGGGGAGTGCTCAGGCCGGGACCGGAGTAGATGCCGGTGTCGACCACGGGGTGGACCGCCCTGCCGACGCCGAGGACCGCCGCGCGCGACAACGGCGCGCTCGCGTCGCGCTGTGCCGTCGGCGCCACTGCGGCCGAGACCGCGGTCGGCTGCGTGCTGGTGTGCGTCACCGGGCTGCCGGCAGCCGACGCCGCGGTGGTGGTCAGCGCCACGACCGCGCCGGCTGCGAGAAGCACTGACAGAGGTCTTGCTCTACGCATGATTGATCCCCTCGTCTCGTGAAGTGGTCGATCCCTGCGAGGTGGTGACCCTCCGCCGGGTCGGCAGGGGTCGTGCCGTCGACGGCTGCCTCCCTCGGTCGAGGCAGCCCGGTACCGGTGGCACGGACAGGCTGCCTCCCCGCCTCTTCCTCGGACACGCTTTTCAGGCAGGGTCGAAACGTCCAAGGGCGACAGGACTGGTCTCCCGCCTCGTCGCCCGCCCCGCCCGCCCCGGAATACGGCGTCTACGCCGTCCCGGCCCGCTCCCGCAGTTCCTGTACGACGCCGAAGGCCGCCGCCGTGACCGGTACGGCCAGGAGCATGCCGAGGATGCCGGCGACGGACGCGCCCGCGGTGATCGCCAGCATCACCACCGCCGGGTGCATCTGCACGGTGCGGCTCTGGATGGCCGGCTGGAGCACGTGGCCCTCCAGCACCTGCACGGCGAGGACGACGCCCAGCGCCCACAGGGCGATGACGAAGCCGCGGTCGGCGAGCGCGACGAGCACGGCGACGGCCCCGGAGATGAAGGCTCCGAGGTAGGGGATGTAGGCGCCGACGAAGACGAGCGCGCCGAGCCCGACCGCGCCGGGCACGCGCAGCACGAGCAGGCCGATGGTGATGCAGACGGCGTCGATGAGGGCGATGAGGGTGGTGCCGCGCATGAAGCCCTCGACGGCGTGGAAGGCGCGCCGCGCGATGGCCTCCAGGGTGTCGGCGGAGCCGCCGGGCGCGAACGCGCGCAGGGTGCCGGCGGCCTTGTCGGCGTCCCGCAGGAAGAAGAAGACGAGCAGCAGCGCGAGGACGGCCATGGCGATGGTCTCGCCGACGACGCTGACGCCGCTGAGGACACCGGAGGCGGCGGTCCCGCCGAACTTGCCGAGCAGCTCCCGGGCGTTGGAGGCGACGTCGTGCAGGGAGGTGCCGGCCGCCCCGAAGTGCTCGGCGACGGCGTCGGCGGCGTCCTTCAGCGAGCTGACGATCTCATCGCCGGTGTCGACGAGCGCGGCGACGACGATGTAGACGGCGCCGCCGACGACGGCGACGACGGCCACGCAGGTCACGGCCGCCGCGACGGACCGGTTGACCCTGGCCTTGACCAGCCGCCGGTGGAACGGCCCGAGCAGGGCCGTGCCGAGCAGCGCGAGCAGCACCGGCGTCACCGCCGTACGCAGCTCCGCGCACAGCCGGACGGCGACCCAGCCGACCCCGGCGACGAGCAGCAGCAGGGCGCACCAGGCGGCGAGACGGCGGGCGGGGTCGGGGAGGAGCTGCACGGCTCCAGCCGATCACGCGCCGAGCGGGCTGTCCTGGCAGGACAGCCCGCTCGGGTGACGCCGCGTCAGGACCGCGGCGCGGCGGGGGTCAGGCCTCGGGGCCCGCCTCCGTCATGCCGTGCACGGCCGGGATCGTGCCCAGGCGGCCCTTCTGGAAGTCCTCGAAGGCCTGCATCAGCTCGTCCTTGGTGTTCATCACGAACGGGCCGTAGTGGGCCATGGGCTCCCGGATGGGCTGTCCGCCGAGGAGGACGACCTCCAGGTCGGGCGTGTGGGAGTCCTGCTTCTCGTCCGCGCGGACGGTCAGCGAGCCGCCGTTGCCGAAGACCGCGGTCTGGCCGAGCTGGACCGGGCGCCGCTCGGCGCCCACCGTGCCGCGGCCGGCCAGCACGTACGCGAGGCCGTTGAAGTCCTCCCGCCACGGCAGCGTGATCTCCGCGCCGGGTGCCAGCGTCGCGTGGATCATCGTGATTGGCGTGTGGGTGATGCCGGGGCCCTGGTGGCCGTCCAGCTCGCCGGCGATGACGCGCAGCAGCGCGCCGCCGTCGGGGGAGGTGAGCAGCTGGACGCTGCCGGCCCGGATGTCCTGGTAGCGCGGGGCCATCATCTTGTCCTTGGCCGGGAGGTTCACCCACAGCTGCAGGCCGTGGAAGAGGCCGCCCGAGACGACCAGGTGCTCCGGCGGGGCCTCGATGTGCAGCAGGCCCGCGCCCGCCGTCATCCACTGGGTGTCGCCGTTGGTGATGGTGCCGCCACCGCCGTTGGAGTCCTGGTGGTCGAAGACGCCGTCGATGATGTAGGTGACGGTCTCGAAGCCCCGGTGGGGGTGCCAGGGGGTGCCCTTGGGCTCGCCCGGCGCGTACTCCACCTCGCCCATCTGGTCCATCATGATGAACGGGTCGAGGTAGCGGTAGTTGATCCCGGCGAACGCCCGGCGCACCGGGAATCCCTCGCCCTCGAAGCCGCCCGGCGCGGTCGTGACCGCGAGCACGGGACGTGCCACGGCGTCGGCGGGTGCGGTCACGCGGGGCAGCGTCAGCGGGTTCTCGACGGTCACTGCAGGCATGGGTACCTCCTCGGTCTACGCCCAGTTTAGTTGAGCGTTGAACTTCTTGTCACCCCAACGAGGAGGGGTGCCCGTACATTCCCGGGCCGCCGCGCACTTTCGCCCGCCCGGCCCGGCCCCTCACCCGACCACGGCCCACAGCGCCGGTGACGCGATCGCCGCGCCGATGCCGATCAGCGCACCCCCGACCACCAGCGCGAACGCGATTCCCCCGAGCAGCCGCCCGGTCCCCGACCGGCCGAGGACCGCGACGCCGGGCTCCCTGGGGTCGTAGCGGATCTCCACCCGCTGGGCGCCGCTGCCCGGCCCGCGCCACTCCCGCGCGAGGCCCTGCTCGTCGACGTAGTGGTAGACGTGCAGCTCGGACGGCTCGTCGGCGCCATGGACGGCGTACGACCGCACCAGGCGCCCCTCGGTGGTCCGGCCACGCACCCGCAGCCCCCAGCCCTGCCGCGCCAGCTCCACGCCGCCCACCACGGCCACCCCTCCCGGGGCGAGCACCAGGGGGCTCAGCAGCCAGCCGGCGAGCGCGTCGCGCCCCCGGGCCAGGAGACCGGCGGCGACCAGCAGGTACGCGGCCGCCACAAGCCACCACCACAGCGGCCGGCGCGGGGCGGTCAGCCGCTTCGGCCGCTCCTCGGTCACCGCCCCGGGCCCGTCCGACGGCCGCGCGGGCAGCACCTGGCGCACGGCGTCGACGAAGGCCCGGACGGCGGCGGGATTCCGCGCGGGGAGGGAGTGGGCCACCGGCGGCCGGCCCGGCTCGGCGGCCAGGACGACGGTGAGCGTGCGGCCGGCGGGGCCGTCGGCGCCCACCCGGTCCACGGCGGTCAGCGGGATACGGCGGCGCAGCGCGGGGGCGTCGAGCAGCAGCTCGCCACCGGCGGTGAGCCGGGCGGCGGAACGCCACCGGCCGCGGAGGACCGCAAGCGTGTCGATCGAGGTCACGCGCGCACCCTAGGCGCCGGCAACGACCGGAAGCAGGCCTTCCGACCTGCTGTGATCAGCCCTACACGGCGTCAGCCCTGCAAGGGATCAGCCGTACATCCGCCGCATCGCGAACTCGACCATCTGCTCGACGGCCTTCGCATCGAAGACCATGCGGTGCTCGCCCTCCATGTCGAGGACGAAGCCGTACCCGGTCGGGAGCAGGTCGATGACCTCCGCGCCCGTGATCACGAAGTACTTGGACTCCTTGCCCGCGTACCGGCGCAGCTCCTTCAGCGAGGTGAACATGGGGATCACCGGCTGCTGGGTGTTGTGCAGGGCGAGGAAGCCGGGGGTGTCACCGCGCGGGCAGTACACCTTCGAGGTGGCGAAGATCTGCTGGAAGTCCTCGGCGGACATCTGACCGGTGGTGAAGGCGCGCACCGCGTCCGCGAGCGAGGGCGGGGACGGCTCGGGGTACAGCGGCGGCTGCTGCCCGTAGCCGCCGGACATCGGCTGCTGGGGCGCGGCGTACTGCTGCTGAGCACCGACGTTCTGTTCGTAGCCGTACATGGCCCAAAGAGTAACGAGTCACAGATGGCCGGTTCGGGGTTGCGTCTTATTACTGACGGGTAGCATCATCGTAGCTACTTGTTGGTACGTGAACTAGCGCGAGGATCCAGTGCCTCGCCGATCTCTCTACGGAGCCGGGAGCCGTCGCCATGGGGCACTACAAGTCGAATCTCCGCGACATCGAGTTCAACCTCTTCGAAGTACTCGGCCGCGACAAGGTCTACGGCTCGGGTCCGTTCGAGGAGATGGACGTCGAGACCGCCAAGAGCGTCCTGGAGGAGCTGACCCGCCTCTCCGAGAACGAGCTGGCCGCGTCCTTCACCGACGCCGACCGCAACCCGCCGGTCTTCGACCCGGAGACCAACACCGCGCCGGTCCCCGCGTCCTTCAAGAAGAGCTACCAGGCCTTCATGGACTCCGAGTACTGGCGCCTCGGCATCCCCGAGGAGATCGGCGGCACCACCTCGCCGCGCTCCCTGATCTGGGCCTACGCCGAGCTGATCCTGGGCGCCAACCCGGCCGTGTGGATGTACTCCTCCGGCCCGGCGTTCGCCGGCATCCTCTTCGACGAGGGCAACGAGGTCCAGAAGCACATCGCCAAGATCGCCGTCGAGAAGCAGTGGGGCTCCACCATGGTCCTCACCGAGCCGGACGCCGGCTCGGACGTGGGCGCCGGCCGCACCAAGGCCGTGCAGCAGGAGGACGGCTCCTGGCACATCGAGGGCGTGAAGCGCTTCATCACCTCCGGTGAGCACGACATGTCGGAGAACATCCTCCACTACGTGCTGGCGCGCCCCGAGGGCGCCGGCCCCGGCACCAAGGGCCTGTCCCTCTTCCTCGTCCCGAAGTACCTCTTCGACTTCGAGACCGGCGAGCTGGGCGAGCGCAACGGCGTCTACGCCACCAACGTCGAGCACAAGATGGGCCTGAAGGCCTCCAACACGTGCGAGATGACCTTCGGCGACAAGCACCCCGCCAAGGGCTGGCTGATCGGCGACAAGCACGACGGCATCCGCCAGATGTTCCGCATCATCGAGTTCGCCCGCATGATGGTCGGCACGAAGGCGATCTCCACGCTGTCCACCGGCTACCTCAACGCGCTGGAGTACGCCAAGGAGCGCGTCCAGGGCCCGGATCTGGCCAACTTCATGGACAAGACCGCGCCCAAGGTCACCATCACCCACCACCCCGACGTGCGCCGCTCCCTGATGACGCAGAAGGCGTACGCGGAGGGCATGCGCGCCCTGGTGATGTACACCGCCTCGATCCAGGACGCCATCCAGATCAAGGAGGCGAACGGCGAGGACGCCAAGACCGAGCACGCGCTGAACGACCTGCTCCTGCCGATCGTCAAGGGCTACGGCTCCGAGAAGGCCTACGAGCTGCTCGCCCAGTCGCTGCAGACCTTCGGCGGCTCCGGCTTCCTGCAGGAGTACCCGATCGAGCAGTACATCCGCGACTCCAAGATCGACACCCTGTACGAGGGCACCACGGCCATCCAGGGCCAGGACTTCTTCTTCCGGAAGATCGTCCGCAACCAGGGCGCGGCCCTGAACTCCCTCGCCGAGGACATCAAGAAGTTCCTCGCCCTCGGCACCGGCGGCGAGGAGCTGGCGGGCGCCCGCGAGCACCTGGCCAAGGCCGCCGTGGAGCTGGAGGCGATCGTCGGTGTGATGCTGACCGACCTCGCCGCCACCGAGCAGGACACCAAGAACATCTACAAGGTGGGCCTGAACACCACCCGTCTGCTCATGGCCTCCGGTGACGTCGTCGTCGGCTACCTGCTGCTCAAGGGCGCCGCGATCGCCGCCGAGAAGCTGCCGACGGCCTCCGCCAAGGACAAGGTCTTCTACACCGGCAAGATCGCCGCGGCCAAGTTCTTCGCCGCGAACGTCCTGCCCGGCGTCACCTGCGCCCGCAAGATCGCCGAGGGCGTCGACCTGGACCTGATGGAGCTGGACGAGGCCGCGTTCTAGTCCTCCACACTCTTCTTACGAGGGCCCGCTCCCACGGCCGGGAGCGGGCCCTCGTCCGTCGTTAAGGTGAACCCCATGAGCGAACCAGCCCGCTTCGACCGCGGCCACACCGACGACCTGATGACCTTCCTGGCGGCCTGCCCGTCGCCGTACCACGCCGTGGCGAACGCCGCGCAGCGGCTGGAGAAGGCAGGGTTCCGGCAGGTCGCCGAGACGGACGCCTGGGACGGGACGAGCGGCGGCAAGTACGTGCTGCGCGGCGGCGCGATCGTGGCCTGGTACGTCCCCGAGGGCGCCGCCCCCCACACGCCGTACCGGATCGTCGGCGCGCACACCGACTCCCCCAACCTGCGCGTCAAGCCGCTGCCCGACGCGGGGGCGCACGGCTGGCGTCAGGTCGCCGTCGAGATCTACGGCGGGCCCCTGCTGAACTCCTGGCTCGACCGCGACCTGGGCCTGGCCGGCCGGCTCACCCTGCGGGACGGCTCCACCCGCCTGGTGAACGTCGACCGGCCGCTGCTGCGCGTGCCGCAGCTCGCCATCCACCTGGACCGCTCGGTCACCGCCGAGGGCCTCAAGCTCGACAAGCAGCGCCACCTCCAGCCCGTGTGGGGCCTCGGCGACGACGTGCGCGACGGCGACCTGATCGCCTTCCTGGAGGAGGAGGCCGGGCTGCCGTCCGGCGAGGTCACCGGCTGGGACCTGATGGTCCACTCCGTGGAACCCCCCGCCCACCTGGGCCGCGACCGCGAACTCGTCGCCGGTCCGCGCATGGACAACCTGCTGTCGGTGCACGCGGCGGTGGCGGCGCTGGCCGCGGTGGCCGGACGCGACGACCTGCCGTACATCCCGGTCCTGGCCGCCTTCGACCACGAGGAGAACGGCTCGCAGTCCGACACCGGCGCCGACGGCCCGCTCCTCGGCGACGTGCTGACCCGCTCGGTGTTCGCGCGCGGCGGCACCTACGAGGACCGGGCCCGCTCCTTCGCGGGCACGGTCTGCCTGTCCTCCGACACCGGGCACGCCGTCCACCCCAACTACGCCGAGCGGCACGACCCGACGCACCACCCGCGCGTCAACGGCGGCCCCATCCTCAAGGTCAACGTCAACAACCGCTACGCGACCGACGGTTCGGGCCGCGCGATCTGGGCGGCGGCCTGCGAGAAGGCCCAGGTGCCCTTCCAGTCCTTCGTCTCCAACAACTCCATGCCCTGCGGCACCACGATCGGCCCCATCACCGCGGCCCGGCACGGCATCCGCACGGTCGACATCGGCGTGGCGATCCTCTCCATGCACAGCGCGCGGGAGTTGTGCGGCGTGGACGACCCGCATCTGCTGGCGAACGCGCTGGTGGCGTTCCTGGAGGGATAGTCAACCCGCGGCGCCTGCATGGGAGCTGTCCGGCCGGGTACACGGGTTGCACCGCTAAGACCGGACAGGGAGGCGACTACTCATGGGCCTCGGCGGCTGCATACTTCTCATCGCCGTGGGAGCCATCCTCGCGTTCGCGACCGACTGGCACGTGGAGGGAGTCAACGTCACCCTCGTCGGCGTCATCCTGATGGCCGTCGGCCTGATCGGCGTCGCGACCTTCAGCGGCATCGCCCGGCGCCGCCGGGTCGTCGTGCCGCCCGCCACGCCGGTCATCGAAGAGGAGCGGACCCACCACCATCACACCCGGGACGGGTACAGCGACGGCTACGGCGTCTGACCCCACCCCCGGCCGTCTCCACCTGCCAGGACCAGGGGCAGCCGGTCCGCGCCACCCTCGGTGAGCCGGACCGGGACGTCCCAGTCCCGACGGTGGAGGCGGCAGGCCGGGTGCACGGCGTCGGGGTCGTCGTCACAGGACGCGGCCACGGCCGACACATGCAGGACGCCCCGCCCGACGGCGGGGTCGAGTTCGAGGGCGCGGGCGAGATCGATGCCCGCGCCCTCGCCCTTGCGCAGCAGCGCGGGCGGCGTGGCGGAGACCAGGAGCCGCGTCGCGGGGCCGTACCGGGTGTCCGGCTTCTGACCGGGCGGCGCGTGGAAGACCACGTCCAGAAGCAGGCTGCTGCCCGGCGCGACCTCCATCACCTCGCACCGGGTGCGGCCGGCGACCGCCGCCGTCCTCAGCACCTCCTCCGGCAGCCGCAGGCGGGTCAGCCGGTGCCGGGCCGACTCCACGACCACGATGTCCCCGCCGACGAGCACCGCGTCGCTCGGCTCCCGCAGATCCGTGGCGAGGGTCGTCACCTCGCCGGTGGCGGGGTCGTACCGGCGCAGGGCGTGGTTGTAGGTGTCGCACACCGCCACCGAGCCGTCGGGCAGCGCCGTCACCCCCAACGGGTGCTGGAAGAGCGCCTGGCCCGCGGTGCCGTCGCGGTGTCCGAAGGCGAACAGGCCGGTGCCGGCGGCGGTGCGGACGCTGCCGTCGGGCTCCACCCAGCGCAGCGCGGACGACTCCGAGTCGGCGAGCCACAGCCGCTCCGGCGTCGCGGCGAGCCCCGAGGGCTGCGCGAACAGGGCCTCGGCGCCCGGCCCGTCGACCAGCCCCTCGTCGGTCGTACCGGCGGTGACGGCGACCGTCCGCTCCCCCGGGTCGTACGCCCACAGCTGGTGCACGCCCGCCATCGCGATCCACACCCGCCCCTGCCACCAGGCCACGTCCCACGGCGAGGACAGGTCGGCCCGGTGGGCGGGCCCGGACGTCGGGCTGCCCCGCCGCCACGGGCGGCCGGTGCCTGCGAGCGTCGTCACCTCGCCGCTCGCGGGGTCGAGGCGGCGCAGGGCGTGGTTCACGGTGTCGGCGACGACGACCGAGCCGTCGTCGAGGAGGGCGAGGCCCTGCGGCTCGTTGAAGGAGGCCCGGTCGGCCGGCCCGTCGGCGAACCCGCGCGCACCCGAGCCGAAGCGCCGTACGACGCTCTCCCCGTCCGCCTCCAGCTCCACCAGCTGGTGCCGGGTGGTGTCGCTGACCAGGAAGGTCCCCGACGGCAGGACGACCGCCTTGCCGGGGAAGCGCAGGGTGGTCGGGGCGGGCTCCGGCGCCGCGTACGGCCCGTCGCCGCGCCGCAGCGTCCCCTTGGCCGCGTGTTCCGCCTCCAGCTTCCGCACGAGCCGCTCGATGGCGGGCACATGCCCTTCACCGGCGTACTGGGCGACGACGTACCCCTCCGGGTCCACCACGACCAGCGTCGGCCAGGCCCGCACGGCGTACTGCTGCCAGGTCGCCAGCTCCGGGTCGTCGAGCACCGGGTGCGTGACGCCGTACCGCTCCACGGCGTCCGCCACCGCCGCGTGCTCGGTCTCGTGCGGGAACTTCGGCGAGTGCACGCCGATCACCACCACGGTGTCCGGGTGCTTCGCCTCCAGCTCGCGCAGCTCGTCGATCGCGTGCAGGCAGTTGACGCAGCAGAAGGTCCAGAAGTCGAGTACGACGATCCGCCCCCGCAGCCCGGCGAGCGTCAGCTCCTCGCCGCCCGTGTTGAGCCAGCCGCCTGTGCCGGACAGTCCGGGGGCGCGGACGCGGGCGCCGCGGCGGGGTGTGGGGCGGGTCATGGGTCAAGGGTGCCAGCCCCTGCGGGGCGCCGGGCTGTCCTCGCAGGTGGGGCGGGCCGTGGTTGTCCGGGACTGTCCGGGACACGGGGAATCCGTTGTCGGGGGTGGCGGGGCGCTGGCAGCGTCTGGGGCGCCCCGGCCGACCGGTCCGATCGATCCGGTCCGGTCCGACCGATCCAGTCCGTTCCGACCGATCCGGTCCGGGGCAGTCCATAACAGCGACTTCAGGAGTGAACGCATGCGTGTTCGTCATGCCCTGCTGGGCACCCTCGCCGGCGCGGCCCTCGTCGTGGGCGGCCTCGCCGCACCCGCCGCCCAGGCGGCCGGGTCCGGGGCCGCCGCGGTCACCTGCGGCAACGCGTACTGGCCGCACCACGACTACGACTCCGGCTCCGGGACCGTCACCAAGTCCGGCAGCGCCGCCGTCCACACGGGCCCGTACGGAGCCTGCACGACCGTCGGATACGTGTCCGAGGGCGCCCGCGTCACCTACGACTGCTACGTCGTCAACGACTACGGCAACACCTGGACCTGGGTGCGCGACGCCAACGGCAGCAGCCTGGGCTGGATCTACGACGCCTATCTCAGCAACGGCGGGGCCACGTCCCGCTGCTGACCTGCCGTCGGGGCGGCTCAGCCCTTCGCGGCAGCGATCAGGTACCGCTGGGCCGCCGAGCCGTCGCACGTCTGGACGACCGCCTCGGTGCCGGGTCCCGCGTCCGGGTCTGCGGCTCCCAGGCATCGGTGGGTGTCGACGGTGAGCACGTACGACTGGGGGGCGGCTGACGAGGAGGGCGTCGCCGGCGACGAGGGGGACGGTGACGCGGCCCGCAGGACGCGGAAGCGGGTCGCGGAGGAGCAGTCGTTCCGCGGCTCCAGCAGGCCCGCGAGCCGCTCGCCGGTCAGCTCGGCCAGGCAGCCGACGCCGTGCTTCGGGTGCCGGAAGCTCAGGCGGTACGTGCCGTCGCCGGCCGGCACCAGCTCGGTGACGGGCGGCACGGCCTGCGCGCAGGTCCGGTGCACGGCCACCTGGGAGTCGTAGCGGCCGTCCCGGGTGAAGCCGTCGGTCAGGCACAGCGCGGGGGAGCGGACCGGCCGGATCCGCACTGGGCCGCGCGGCAGCACGGGTGGGGCCGTGCTCGCCGTGCCGCGGGCCGCGCCGGCCGTCGCCGTGGTGCCGGGGTCCGTCAGCTCCCGCGCGCCGAGTGCCGCCAGCAGGAGGCCGGTGACCACGGCGACGGCGGCGAGCGGCAGGCGCCAGGCTCGGGGGATACGGCGCCACAACCGCGGCAGGGGCGGCAGTCGCGGTGTGCGACGTGCGGCCGGATCTTCGGGGGAGGGTCCGGTCGCACCGCCCGGGCGGGGGTCACCGCCGGGTGCTCCGGCCGTGCGGGGGGCGGCCGGAGCACCCGCGGTGCCCGGGGTGCCAGCGGTGCCTGGGCTGCCCGCCGGGCCCGCGACGAGCCGGGCGGGCAGGGCGAGGCGGTCGCGGGCGGCCAGCCATGCGGGCACCCGGTCCTCGCCCTCGCAGGCCCGTACGAAGGCGGCCACGAGGTCGGCCCGGGGCAGGGCGTCCCGGGCCAGCGCGTTGGCGAGCGTGCTCTTGGCCAGGACGTCACCGTGGGCCGCCGCCCGGGCCTCCAGCTCCCGGTAGGTCAGTCCGGACCGCTCCTTCGCCACCCGCATCAGCTCGACGAACTCGGCGGCGTCGGAGGCGTCCTCGGGCTCTAAACGGGGGCTTGGGCTTTCCATGCCGTCTATGTCACGGCAGCCCAGGCGGCAGCACAATCCACGATCACGTCAATCGCCCGCCCCGTTCCGCCATGTTCACCACGCTCAGGTCAGCGCATGACCGGTCGTCGCGTCCACGTGGTCGGGCACGTCCTCGTGGCGGTCGCCGACGGTGAGCGTGCCGGTGGGTTCGAAGAGCAGGATCTCGGTGGGCACGGGCGCGTACGGCTTGTGCTCGGTGCCGCGGGGGACGGTGAAGACCGAGCCACGGGGGAGCACGACGGTGCGCTCACCGGCCGCCTCCCGCAGGCCGATGCGCAGCTCGCCGCTCAGGACCAGGAAGAACTCGTCGGTGTGGTCGTGGACGTGCCAGACATGGTCGCCCTCGACCTTCGCGACGCGGACGTCGTAGTCGTTGACGGCGGTGACGATGCGCGGGCTCCACTGCTCGGTGAAGGAGCCGAGCGCGGAGGCCAGGGAGATCGGCTCGGAGACCGGCCCGGAGTGCGGTTCGCTGTTCATGCCGCCATCCTGGGGGCGGCGCGCCCGGCGGACGAGTGCTAGAAATCGCACATGCCGCAAGGATCCTCTCAACCGGCGCGCACCCACCGGGTCGCGGTGATCGTCGACACGGGGACCAACCCGTTCGAGGTCGGTGTCGCGACCGAACTGTTCGGGCTGCCCCGCCCCGAGCTGGGCCTGGAGCGGCCCGCGTACGAGGTGACGCTGTGCGCGCCGGACGGCGTGGTGCGGATGAACCACGGGTTCTTCACCCTGACCGGGGTGCCCTCTCTGGACGCCGTGGACGAGGCCGACACGCTCGTCGTGCCGGGCCGGCCCGACAACGTCGTCCCGCGCGTCCCCGCCGTCCTGGACGCCATCCGCCGCACGCACGCGCGGGGCGCACGCGTCGTCAGCTTCTGCACCGGCACGTTCGCGCTCGCCGAGGCGGGGCTGCTGGACGGGCGGCGGGCCACCACGCACTGGCGCTGGGAGCAGGACTTCCGGGAGCTGCATCCCAAGGTGCTGCTGGAACCGGACGTGCTGTTCGTCGACGAGGGCGACGTGCTGACCGCCGCCGGGAGCGCCGCCGCGCTCGACCTGGGGCTGCACATCTGGCGGCAGGACCACGGCGCCGAGATCGCCAACCAGGTCTCCCGCCGGCTGGTCTTCGCCGCCCACCGGGACGGCGGGCAGCGGCAGTTCGTGGAGCGGCCGGTGCCCGAGGTGCGGGACGAGTCGCTGGGGCCGGTGCTGTCCTGGGCGCAGGAACGCCTCGACCAGCCGCTGACCGTGGCCGACCTGGCGGCCCGCGCGCGGGTCAGCCCCGCCACGCTCCACCGGCGCTTCCGCGCCCAGCTCGGTACGACGCCGCTGGCCTGGCTGATCGGCGAGCGTGTCACCCTCGCCCGGCGGCTCATCGAACGCGGCGAGGAACGGCTCGACGTGGTCGCGGCCCGCAGCGGCCTCGGTACGGCGGCCAACCTGCGGGCGCGGCTGCGCCGCGAGACGGGGCTCAGCCCGTCGGCCTACCGGCGGCGTTTCGGCACGGCCGCCGGGGAAGCGGTGAATCCATGAGATACCTCGTACGGGAACGGCTTCTCGGCATCGGCGACGACTACTGGATCGAGGACGACCGCGGCGAGAAGGTGTTCCTCGTCGACGGCAAGGCGATGCGGCTGCGGGACACCTTCGAGCTGAAGGACACGCAGGGCCGCGTGCTGATCGACGTCCACCAGAAGATGTTCGCGCTGCGCGACACCATGGTCATCGAGCGGGACGGGGAGCCGCTGGCGCGGATCCGCCGCAAACGCCTCTCGCTGCTCCGCAACCACTACCGCGTCTCCCTCGTCGACGGCACGGAACTCGACGTCAGCGGCAAGATCCTCGACCGCGAGTTCGCCATCGAGTACGACGGCGAACTCCTCGCCGTCATCTCCCGCCGCTGGCTCCACGTCCGCGACACCTACGGCCTCGACGTCGTCCGCGACGACGCGGACCCGGCGCTGCTGATCGCGGTGGCGGTGTGCGTCATCCAACTGGCGGAAAAATCAGACGAGGACGACTGATCGCCTGCGTAGCTGCGGGCAGTCGTGCCGCCAGGGGCGGCACGGGTGGGCGCAGCGGCACCCCGTAGCGCCGGGCCGCGCGACCCACCCCCGGCCCGCACCGACGCCGACCGGCACACGTCACCGACGCGGCGCCGCGACCCCCAACACCCGATCCTTCAGCGCCGGGAACTGTTCCCGCGTCACCCCCACCTTCCCGGCGTCGAAGGACACCCGCAGCACCTCCTCACCGGCCCCGGCCTCCCCCAGCACCTCCCCCCACGGATCCACCACGATCGAGTGACCCGCCTGCGGAACTCCCGCATGCGTCCCAGCCGTTCCACACGCAAGGACGAACGCCTGGTTCTCCACCGCCCGCGCCCGGGCCAGCAGCGTCCAGTGCCCCCGCCGCCGCTCCGGCCACCCCGCCGGAATCACCAGCACCTCGGCACCACCGTCGACAAGCCCACGGAAGAGTTCAGGGAAACGGAGGTCGTAACAGGTGGCCAGTCCCAGCGTCGTCGACGGCAGACGCACCGTCACCAGCTCCCGCCCCGCCCCCATCAGCACGGCCTCACCCTTGTCGAAGCCGAAGCGGTGGATCTTGCGGTAGGAGGCGGCCAGCTCACCGGAAGGAGAGAAGACGAGCGACGTGTTGTACAGCGCCCCCTCGGCGTCCCGCTCGGGAACGGACCCGGCATGCAGCCACACCCCGGCATCGGCGGCCGCCCCGGCCATCGCCTCGTACGTCGGCCCCCGCAGCGGCTCCGCCTCCGCGCCGAACTGCTCATAGGCGAAGGCCCCGGTGGTCCACAGCTCGGGCAGGACGACGAGGTCGGCCGACCCCGCCTGCTCCCGCACCAGCGCGGCGGCCCGCTCCCGCCGCGAGTCGACCGATTCGTCCTCGCTTACGGCGATCTGGATGAGGGAAGCGCGCACAGTACCACCGTCCTGGCCTCGAACCGTCCCCGAGGGCGTCCACACGGATGTCCACACAGGCCTACGATCGTCACACGAAAGCACTGCCGGGGTGCCTCAGAGCAGCGTAACTTAGCGTTTCGAGACACCCGCCGAGTGTGCCGCCTCCCGCTGGCAACGCCGCCACAACCTGCCCGTGTACCGACCGCCGAGGGGTCCCGTTCCGTGAGTCTGCATCCCACTCTCCAGCCCTACGCCGATGCCTGGACCCACTCCGTCGAAGCGATATCCGAGCTGGTGCAGCCGCTGGTCGAGGCAGACTGGAACCGCCGTACGCCGTGCCCGGGCTGGTCGGTGCGCGACATCGTGTCGCATGTCATCGGCCTGGACTGCGAGATGCTCGGCGACCCGCGCCCGATCCACACCCTGCCGCGGGACCTGTTCCACGTCACCAACGACCACCAGCGCTACATGGAGATGCAGGTCGACGTGCGCCGCCACCACACGGCGCCGGAGATGACGTCCGAGCTGGAGTACACGATCATCCGCCGCAACCGCCAGCTGCGGAACGACTCCCGCGACCCGGGCACCAAGGTGCGCGGCCCGCTCGGCACCGAGCTGACGCTGGAGGAGTCGATGCGCAACCACGCGTTCGACGTGTGGGTGCACGAGCAGGACCTGCGCACCGCTCTCGGCCGTCCGGGCAACCTCGACTCCCCCGGCGCGCACGTGGCGCGGGACGTGCTCCTCGACGCCCTGCCGCACGTGGTGGCCGAGCGGGCGCAGGCGCCCCGCAGTTCGGCGGTCGTCTTCGATGTGCACGGCCCGGTGGAGTTCCTGCGCACGATCCGCATCGACTTCCAGGGCCGCGGCACGCTGGAGACGGCCCCCGCGCTCGGCCCGGCGGCCGCGCTCACCATGGACTGGGAGACGTACGTCCGGCTGGCGTGCGGCCGTATCACCCCGGACCAGGCGGCGGACCGGCTGAAGGTGGAGGGCGACCCGGACCTGACGTCGGCGATCCTGCGCAACTTCACGGTGACGCCGTGACCGGCTGACCGGCCGACCGGTACCGGCCGACCGGCTTCTCGGTGTCGCCGTGGCGCGACCTGCCGCCTCGCCTACGCCGGGACGTGCACCGTCTCCACCCGGCTCGCCACCAGCCGCTCCCGCTCCCTGCGGGCCGCCCGCCGGCGCAGCCGCAGGATCTGGCTGACGCCGACCGCCTGGAGCACGAACACGGCGGAGAACGCGACGGTGTAGTCGTCGCCGGTCGCGTCCAGCAGCACGCCCACCGCGAACAGCGTCGTCATGGAGGCGACGAAGCCGCCCATGTTCGTGATCCCGGACGCGGTGCCCTGCCGCTCCGGCGGGTTCGCGGGCCGCGCGAAGTCGAAGCCGATCATGGACGCCGGCCCGCACGCCCCGAGCACCACGCACAGCGTGAGCAGCAGCCACATCGGCGCCCGGTCGGCGGAGGCCAGCGCGGACCAGCCGAGCGTCACCGCCCACAGCAGCGCCGTGGCGGCCACGGTGCCGAGCGCCAGCGGCAGCCGGGCCTCGTGGTGCCGGGCGACGATCTGGCCGTAGACGAGGCCGACGACCATGTTGGACAGCACGACCAGGGTGAGCAGTTCACCGGCCGTGGCCCGGCTCAGCCCCTGCGCCTCGACGAGGAACGGCAGGCCCCACAGCAGCAGGAACACCATCGCCGGGAACTGGGTGGTGAAGTGCACCCACAGGCCCAGCCGCGTCCCCGGCTCCCGCCAGGAGGCGGCGATCTGCCGCCGTACGTACGCGGCGCCCTGGTGCGGCACCGGCGCGGGCTCGTGGCCCTCGGGGTGGTCCTTCAGGAAGAGGAACACCAGCACCAGCACCACGGCCCCGGCCAGCGCGCTGCCGCCGAACGCCGCGGTCCAGCCGACGCCGTGCAGCAGCCGGGCGAGCAGCAGCGTGGAGACGAGGTTGCCGGCCATGCCGACGAGCCCGGCGAGCTGGGCGACGAGCGGGCCGCGCCGGGCCGGGAACCAGCGCCCGCCCAGCCGCAGCACGCTGATGAAGGTCAGCGCGTCACCGCAGCCGAGCAGCGCGCGGGAGGCGAGGGCGGTGCCGTACGACGGGGAGAAGGCGAAGCCGAGCTGGCCGGCCGTGAACAGCACCGTGCCGAGGGCCAGGACCTTCTTGGTGCCGAGCCGGTCGACGAGGAGGCCGACGGGTATCTGCATCCCGGCGTAGACCAGCAGCTGGAGGATGGAGAAGGTGGACAGGGCGGAGGCGCCGACGTCGAAGCGCTCGACGGCGTCCAGTCCCGCGACGCCGAGCGAGGTCCGGAAGATGACGGCGACGAAGTAGACCGAGACGCCGATGCCCCACATGGCGATCGCGCGCCGGCCGCCGGGCGGATCGCCGGGCAGGGCGCCGCACGGGGCGGACGAGGCGGAGCTCATCGCACCTCCCCGCGGGCCAGGTGGGAGAACCAGCCGACGTGCCGGTGGACGACGCCGACGGCCGCCTCGGCGTCGCCGGAGCGCAGCGCCGCGAGGATCTCCTCGTGCTCGGCGAGGGTCTTGGCGATGCGGTCGGGGTGGGAGTGCATGACGGCGACGCCCATCCGCAGCTGGCGGTCGCGGAGCTGGTCGTAGAGCCGGGAGAGGATCTCGTTGCCGCCGCTGCGGACGATCTCGGCGTGGAAGCAGCGGTCGGTGACGGCCGCGGCGGCGAGGTCACCGGCGGCGGCCTGCGCCTTCTGCTTCGCGAGCAGCTCCTCCAGGCGCTCGATCAGCCCGGCGGGGGCGGGTACGGCCTTGCGGGCGGCGTGTTCCTCGACCAGCAGGCGGGTCTCGACGACGTCGGCGATCTCCTGCGCGGAGACGGGCAGGACCAGGGCGCCCTTCTTCGGGTAGAGCTTGATCAGCCCCTCCACCTCCAGCCGCAGCAGCGCCTCGCGCACGGGCGTGCGGGAGACGCCGACGGCCTCGGCCAGCTCGCCCTCGGTGAGGAGGGTGCCGCCCTCGTAGCGGCGGTCGAGGACGCCCTGCTTGACGTGGCTGTAGACGCGGTCGGCGGCGGGGGGCTGCTTCACGGGGGCGGGCCGGTCGGCGGGTGCGGTCGGGGCGGCTGCTGGCATGCCGACAGCATAGATACAACACGTACGCATCAGCGATGCCCGTCCACGATACGGACGTCGTTTCACCCGCCCCGGCGATCTTCCGCGATTCCCTTGATTTCCCCGGTCTCCCAGCGCAACCATCCGCGCCGGATACGAGTCACACACATGCGGCCCGACCAGCCTTCCCCTCAACTGGGCCGCTTTTCAGGGGCATTTCGACTCAAATCGGGGTAACTCCGTTGATTAATGCCATGTACGGCACCCAGGGCGCACGTCTGCGCAGAGCCGCCGCGGTCACCCTCACCGCGGGCGCGATGCTCGCCACCGGCGCCGTCGCCGCGGCGCCCGCGCAGGCCGTCACGACGCCGTCCATCGCCGCCAAGGGCGGCTACGTCATGAACGACGCCAACGGCGCGTCGCTGTACACCAAGTACGCCGACACGCGCCGCTCCACCGGCTCCACGACGAAGATCATGACCGCGAAGGTCGTGCTGTCGCAGCCGAACCTCAACCTGGACGCCAAGGTCACCATCCAGAAGGCGTACAGCGACTACGTGGTGTCGAAGAACGCCTCCCAGGCCCACCTGATCGTGGGCGACAAGGTCACCGTCCGCCAGCTGCTGTACGGCCTGATGCTGCCGTCCGGCTGCGACGCCGCGTACGCCCTCGCCGACAAGTTCGGCTCCGGCACCACGCGGGCCGCGCGCGTGAAGTCGTTCATCGGCAAGATGAACACCACCGCGAGGAGCCTGGGCCTGAAGAACACCCACTTCGACTCCTTCGACGGCATCGGCAACGGCTCCAACTACTCGACGCCGCGCGACCTGACGAAGATCGCGAGCAGTGCGATGAAGAACTCCACCTTCCGCACGATCGTCAAGACGAAGAAGTACACGGCGAAGACCATCACCAAGACGGGCAGCACCCGCACGATGGGCGCCTGGACCAACACCAACACCCTGTTGTCCAGCTACAGCGGCGCCATCGGCGTGAAGACCGGCTCCGGCCCCGAGGCCAAGTACTGCCTGGTCTTCGCCGCGACCCGCAACGGCAAGACGGTCATCGGCACGGTCCTCGCCTCCACCTCCACCACCCAGCGAGCCACAGACGCCACCAAGCTCCTGAACTACGGCTTCGCCCGCCTGGGCTGATCCCGCAACGGGACGACGACGGGGCCCGCCACCGTGGCTGAACCACGGTGGCGGGCCCCGTTCGTTGCCCGGGCGTCACGCCCAGGTCATCAGGCGTTTCGGCTGTTCCAGGATGGCTGCCACGTCGGCCAGGACCTTCGAGCCCAGTTCGCCGTCGACCAGGCGGTGGTCGAAGGACAGGGCCAGCGTGGTGACCTGGCGGGGCTTCACCTTGCCCTTGTGGACCCACGGCTGGAGCTTGATCGCGCCGACCGCGAGGATCGCCGACTCGCCGGGGTTGAGGATCGGCGTGCCGGTGTCGACGCCGAAGACGCCGACGTTGGTGATGGTCACCGTGCCGCCCTGCATCGCCGCGGGGGACGTCTTGCCCTCGCGGGCCGTCGCGACCAGGTCCGACAGGGCGTCGGCCAGCTCGGGCAGGGTCTTGGCGTGCGCGTCCTTGATGTTCGGGACGATCAGGCCGCGCGGGGTGGCCGCCGCGATGCCCAGGTTCACGTAGTGCTTGACCACGATCTCCTGCGCCGCCTCGTCCCAGGACGCGTTGATGTCCGGGTTGCGGCGGATCGCCAGCAGCAGCGCCTTCGCGATCAGCAGGAGCGGGTTCACGCGCCGGCCCGCGAACTCCTTGTCCTGCTTCAGCTCCTCGACCAGCTTCATCGTGCGCGTCACGTCCACGGTGACGAACTCCGTCACGTGCGGCGCGGTGAACGCCGACCCGACCATCGCCGCCGCCGTCGCCTTGCGCACGCCCTTGACCGGGATGCGGGTCTCGCGCGCGGTGTCGTACGACGCGGCGGGAGCGGCGGCGGGCACGGGCTGGGTGACGGGTGCCGTCGGGGCCTCGGGCGCCGGGGCCTGCTGCGGGGCCGCCGCCTTGTGGACGTCTTCGCGGGTGATGATGCCGTCCGGGCCGGTCGGGACGACCGTCGTCAGGTCGACGCCGAGGTCCTTGGCCAGCTTGCGCACCGGCGGCTTGGCCAGCGGGCGCGGACGGTCCTCCAGCGGCGCCGGGGCGTGCCCGTGCCCGTTCAGCTCCGCCTGGACGGCGGCCGCCGCCGGTTCCTGCGCGGCCGGGGCCGTCTTGCGGGGGCGGCGCTTGGTGGAGGACGCGGCCACGCCGTAGCCCACCAGGACCGGCTGGCGGCCCTGCGGGGCCTCCTCCGCCGGCTCCTCCACGGCCGGGGCGGGAGCCGCCGGCTCCTCGGCCGCCGGGGCCGAGCCGCCCGACACGTCGATCGCGATGATCGACGTGCCCACGTCGACGGTGGTGCCCTCGGGGAAGTGCAGGGCGCGCACCACACCGTCGTAGGGGATGGGCAGTTCGACGGCCGCCTTGGCCGTCTCGACCTCGCACACCACCTGGCCGTCGGTGACGGTGTCACCCGGCTGCACGTACCACTTGAGGATCTCCGCCTCCGTGAGCCCCTCGCCCACGTCCGGCATCTTGAACTCGCGTACGGACGCGTCCGTCATCGTCGTCACGACCCTCTCCTCAGTACGCCAGAGCGCGGTCGACGGCATCCAGCACCCGGTCCAGGCTGGGCAGGTACTCCTCCTCCAGCCGCGCCGGCGGGTACGGCGCGTGGTAGCCGCCGACCCTGAGCACCGGGGCCTCCAGGTGGTAGAAGCAGCGCTCGGTGATACGCGCGGCGATCTCCGCGCCCGAGCCGAAGAACACCGGCGCCTCGTGCACCACGACCAGGCGGCGGGTCTTCTCCACCGAGGCCTGCAGGGAGTCGAAGTCGAGCGGGCTGACCGAGCGCAGGTCCAGGACCTCCAGGTTCTTGCCCTCCTCGGCGGCCGCGTCCGCGGCCTCCTGGCAGAGCTTCACCATCGGGCCGTACGCCGCGAGCGTCAGGTCGGTGCCCTCGCGGACCACCCGGGCCTTGTGCAGCGGGCCGGGGATCGCCTCGGTGTTGACCTCGCCCTTGTCCCAGTAGCGCCGCTTCGGCTCGAAGAAGATCACCGGGTCGTCGCTCTGGATGGCCTGCTGCATCATCCAGTACGCGTCGGACGCGTTCGACGGGGTGACGATCTTCAGGCCCGCCACGTGCGCGAACAGCGACTCCGGGGACTCGCTGTGGTGCTCGACGGCGCCGATGCCGCCGCCGTAGGGGATGCGCACGACGACCGGCAGCTTGACCTTGCCCAGCGAGCGGGCGTGCATCTTCGCGAGCTGCGTGACGATCTGGTCGTACGCCGGGAAGACGAAGCCGTCGAACTGGATCTCCAC
This sequence comes from Streptomyces griseosporeus, assembly GCF_014656055.1. GTDB lineage: Bacteria > Actinomycetota > Actinomycetes > Streptomycetales > Streptomycetaceae > Streptomyces > Streptomyces griseosporeus. Next base: position 316,726 of record NZ_BNBR01000005.1, on the reverse strand, counting down.
CACCGGGCGGTAGCCGCGCAGCGCCAGGCCGATCGCGGTGCCGACGATGCCCGACTCGGCGAGCGGGGTGTCGATCACCCGCTCCTCGCCGAAGTCCTTCTGCAGACCGTCGGTGACCCGGAAGACACCGCCGAGCTTGCCGACGTCCTCGCCCATGACGACGACCTTCGGGTCCGTCTCCAGGGCACGGCGCAGCGACTCGTTGATCGCCTTGGCCAGGGCCATCTTCTCCGCTGCCATGATCAGACCCCCTCTGCGTCGGCGAACGACGCCTGGTAGGCGGCGAACTGCGCGCGCTCCTCGTCGACGAGCGCGTGCCCGTCCGCGTACACGTTCTCGAAGATGGCGAAGTGGTCCGGGTCCGGCATGGCACGGACCGCCTCACGCACTCGCTTGCCCAACGCTTCGCTCTCGGCCTCGAGTTCCGCGAAGAATCCCTCGTCCGCGTGGTTTGAGGCCTCCAGGTACCGGCGAAGCCGCAGGATCGGGTCCTTGGCCTCCCAGGCGACGCGCTCCTCGTCACCGCGGTAGCGGCTGGGGTCGTCGGAGGTGGTGTGGGCGCCCATGCGGTAGGTCCAGGCCTCGATCAGGGCCGGCCCCTCACCGCGCCGTGCCCGCTCCAGCGCCCAGCGGGTGACCGCGAGGGACGCGAGGACGTCGTTGCCGTCGACGCGGACGCCGGGGAAGCCGAAGCCCTGGGCGCGCTGGTAGAGGGGGACGCGGGTCTGCTTCTCGTTGGACTCCGAGATCGCCCACTGGTTGTTCTGGCAGAAGAACACGACCGGCGCGTTGTAGACGGCGGCGAAGTTGAACGCCTCGCTCACGTCGCCCTGGCTGGAGGCGCCGTCGCCGAAGTAGGCGATGACCGCGCTGTCGGCGCCGTCCTTGGCGACGCCCATCGCGTAGCCGGTGGCGTGCAGCGCCTGGGAGCCGATGACGATCGTGTACAGGTGGAAGTTGTTGCCGTTGGGGTCCCAGCCGCCGTTGTTCACGCCGCGGAACATGCCGAGCAGGTTGGTCGGGTCGACCCCGCGGCACCAGGCGACGCCGTGCTCGCGGTAGGTCGGGAAGACGTAGTCGTCCTCGCGGGTGGCCCGGCCGGAGCCGATCTGGGCGGCCTCCTGGCCGAGCAGCGAGGCCCACAGGCCCAGCTCGCCCTGGCGCTGGAGGGAGGTCGCCTCGGCGTCGAAGCGGCGGGTGAGCACCATGTCGCGGTACAGGCCGCGCAGCTCATCGGGGGTGATGCCGTCGACGTAGGCGTCGTATTCGGCGTTCTTGACGCGCTTGCCCTCGGGCGTCAGCAGCTGTACGAGCTCCGGCTCGCTGTTCTCCGGCTTCCTCGCGGTCGTGCGCTTGCCGGCCGTGCTTTTGGTACCGGCGCTGCGTCGCGGCTTGCGCGCGGCAGTGCTCTCCACGGTCACGTGTGCTCCTCCGTCGGTCCGGCATCCCGGGTTCGCCGGGTGCCAGTGCGGCTCACCTGCTTGCCCTGGGGCGCACGGGGTGGGTGCGGCTCGGTCGGGAAACAGGCGTGACAGGTGCCCCGGCGAGCGCCCTGCAAAAGGCACGTTACCCAGTGCTCCACATTTCTGTGAAACCCCACCTGACCTGCGATTTTGCTTGGATTTCCAAGTAAATCGAGATCTGCGGGAACTCTTCCTGGTCACAGCCTTGCAGGGGGCCGGAGCAAAGGCACGTTATCCCGGTGAACCAGGTCACGGGAAGAGTCCGCCGAAAGGTCACCGAGAGCGCGGTCACAGGAGCTGTGTGACACTGACCGCGTGCGCGTGAGGGCATAAATCATTGTTTTTCTTCGGGAGGCGGCGGGGCCTCGGTGAGGGCCTTCGACGGCGGTTCGAGCACGTTCTGCGATCGGTTATGACTGCCTGTGACAACGCCCAGCTCAGGGCCTCGAATCGTGCCCTAGCATCGGGCGCGTGCCGCGACCGTGTGTACCACCCCCTCTGCCTCACGCGCCCCCATTAGGCGCCCTGTTGAGCCGGTACGCCGCCGGCTCCGCACTCACCTGCGAACCCGTCGACCAGGGGCTGTTGAACCGCGGCTACCGCCTGTGCACCACCCGCGGCCGCTACTTCCTCAAACACCACGTCGACCCCGACAGCGCCGACCCGGACGCCCTGGAGCGCCGGCACCGCGCCACCCAGCGCCTGGCCGACCTGGGCGTCCCGGTCGCCCCGCCGCTGGCCGACCGCGACGGCCGCACGGTCGCCGTCGTCGGCGGCCACGCCTACGCGCTGCACCCGTGGATCGACGGCCGCCACCGCCACGGCGGCCAGCTCACCCGCGGGGAGAGCGCGCGCCTCGGGGCGCTCCTGGGCGCCGTGCACGCCTGCCTGGAGCGCGTGATGCCGCCGAAGGGGCGCACCCGGCCCGCCACGAGCCCCCATCCCGTGGAGAGCGCCGACCCCGCCGACACCTTCGCGCTCATCGACGACCTGCTCGCCCGGGTCCGCCGCCACCACCCGGCCGACGCCTTCGACGACCTGGCCAGGCACCGGCTGCTGGAACGCCGTGACCTGCTGGAACGGCACGCCGACCGCAGGCCGCCGCGCGGCGGTCCGGTGGGCTGGGTGCACGGCGACTTCCACCCGTTCAACCTGCTGTACCGCGACGACGCCCCCGCCGCGATCGTCGACTGGGACCGGCTGGGCGTACAGCCCCGCGCCGAGGAGGCCGTACGCGCCGCCGCGATCTTCTTCGTACGGCCCTCCGGCACGCTCGACCTCCCGAAGGTACGGGCGTACGCGCGCGCGTACCGGCGCGCGGCCGGGGCCACGCCCTCGGAGCTGGCCGCGGCCGTGCACCGCGTGTGGTGGGAACGCCTGAACGACTTCTGGATGCTGCGCTGGCACTACGAACGCGGCGACACCCGCGCCGACTGCCAGTTCCCGGCCGCCTCCGCGCTCGCCGTGTGGTGGACACGGGAGTACGACGCGGTGTGCGCCGCGTTCGCGGAGTGAGCCGGGACGGGGAGGCGGGCCGGGAGGCGGCGGGCCCGGCTAGTGGGCGCCGCCGTCGGCGCCGCCGTTGGTGACGCCCTCCAGAGTGCCGCCGCCGTCCGTCGGCTGGCTGGCACTCGGCTGGGTGTCCGTCGGCTCGGTGTCGGTCGGCTGGGTGTCCGTCGGCTCCGTGTCGGTCGGCTGGGTGCGCGTCGGCTCGTCCGTCGGCTCGGTGTACGACGGGGACGGCGTGTACGACGGCTCCTGCGACGGCGTCCACGTGTTCTCGTCGCCCCAGCCGGACCCGTCGTCCGTCGAGCCGCCGGTGTTCTGGTCGGCCGTCTCGTCGCTCGGCGTCGGAGTCGGCGACTCCTCGGCGGTGGAGCGGGAGACCGTGGGCGTCGGGGTGGTCTTCGGGCCGCCGCCGTGGCCGCCGGAGTCCTTCAGCGCCAGCGCCACGCCCGCCGCGATCGCGATCACCGCGAGGACGGCGAGGATCCACAGCTTGCCCCGGCCGCTGCCCTTGTTGCCGTGCCCCTCGAAGCCGCCGTCGTCGCCGCTGCCGTACCCGGCGGGCAGGATCGGCTGCGGGATCGCGGTCGTACCGGCGCCGTCGCCGGGGTGCGGCAGCACCTGCGTGCCGGCGAAACCGGCGGCGGGGGTGTGCCGGCCGTCGTGCATGTCGACGGGGCCGGTGTTCCAGGTGCCGGTGTGGCCGCCCGCCTCGTAGAGCATCTGCAGCGCGTACTGGACCAGTCCGCGCATCTCCTCGGCCGTCTGGAAGCGGTCGTCGGGCTCCTTGGCGAGGGAGCGCATGACGAGGCCGTCCAGCTCCGGCGGGGAGCCGTCGGAGACCTCCGAGGGCGGCGTCGGGATGTCCTGGACGTGCTGGTAGACCACCGACAGCGGGGTCTCGCCGGTGAACGGCGGCCGCAGCGCGAGCAGTTCGTACAGCAGGCAGCCCGTCGCGTACAGGTCGGAGCGGTGGTCGACGGCCTTGCCGAGCGCCTGCTCCGGGGAGAGGTACTGCGGGGTGCCCATCACCATGCCGGTCTGCGTCATCGTCGTCGACGCGCCGTGCAGCGCGCGGGCGATGCCGAAGTCCATCACCTTCACCGCGCCGGTGTTGGTGATGATGACGTTGGCCGGCTTGATGTCGCGGTGCACGATGCCGTGCTGGTGCGAGTAGGCGAGCGCCTCCAGCACACCGGAGACGATGATCAGGGCCTGCTCGGGCCCCGGCGCCTCGGCGTTCATCAGCAGGTCGCGGATGGTGCGGCCCTCGACCAGCTCCATCACGATGTACGGCACGCTCTGGCCGCCCACGACGTCCTCACCGGAGTCGTACACGGCGACGATCGCGTGGTGGTTGAGGCCGGCCACCGACTGGGCCTCGCGCGTGAAGCGGGCCTTGGAGACCGGGTCCTCGGCGAGGTCGGCGCGCAGCAGCTTCACCGCCACCGTGCGGCCGAGACGTACGTCCTCGGCCGCGAACACCTCGGCCATGCCGCCCCGGCCGAGTCTGCCGGTGAGCCGGTACCGGCCGTCCCCGACAAGTCCGCCGTTACCCCACATCTCCGGCGCGTCTGACATCCCGCCGCCAGTCGCCTCGGGGTCGGACGGGCCCTGAGCGCGCTGCTGCTGTGCCATCAGTCCTCGCCGTCGTTTCTGCCCGCGGTGCGCGCGGTGTTGTTACGGTCTCCGTCGGCCACGCTACAGCCTCCGCGCAAGGCGCCGGTGCGGGAAGGGTGCCCGGACCGGACAGGAGCCGGACCGGCCATCAAAGCGTCAAGGCCTCCACTCGTGCAAATTCCGTGTACCGGCCGTACGCCCGCTGTAACGCTTCCGCGACGCTTCTTTCGCGTACGGTCACGGAACGGGCACCGAGCTTGACGTGTCAGTGCCCTCCGGCAGACTTGGCCGGGAATAGCACTTTCGATCAACGCCAGCAAGCGCCTGACGGCCGGCCGATGGGGGACGCAGAAGATGAGCCAGGACGGCGCACAGGGCCGGTATGCGGGGCGGGCGCTGGCCAACGGCCGCTACCAGCTGCGCGACTTGCTCGGCGAGGGCGGCATGGCCTCGGTGCACCTCGCCTACGACGCCGTGCTCGACCGGCAGGTCGCCATCAAGACGCTGCACACCGAACTCGGCCGCGAACAGGCCTTCCGCGAGCGGTTCCGGCGCGAGGCGCAGGCCGTGGCCAAGCTCACGCACACCAACATCGTGTCCGTCTTCGACACCGGCGAGGACGACCTCGACGGCTCGACGATGCCGTACATCGTCATGGAGTACGTCGAGGGCCGCCCGCTCGGCTCGGTGCTCGCCGAGGACATCCAGCAGCAGGGCGCGATGCCCGCCGACAAGGCGCTGAAGATCACCGCGGACGTGCTCGCCGCGCTGGAGATCAGCCACGAGATGGGGCTGGTCCACCGCGACATCAAGCCGGGCAACGTGATGATGACCAAGCGCGGCGTGGTCAAGGTCATGGACTTCGGCATCGCGCGCGCCATGCAGTCCGGTGTCACGTCGATGACGCAGACCGGCATGGTCGTCGGCACCCCGCAGTACCTCTCGCCGGAGCAGGCGCTCGGCCGCGGGGTGGACGCGCGCAGCGACCTCTACTCCGTCGGCATCATGCTGTTCCAGCTGGTCACCGGGCGGCTGCCGTTCGACGCGGACTCCCCGCTGGCGATCGCGTACGCGCACGTGCAGGAGGAGCCGCCGGTCCCCTCCTCGATCAACCGCTCGCTGCCGCCGGCGGTGGACGCGCTGGTCGCCCGCGCGCTGAAGAAGAACCCGAACGAGCGGTTCCCGACGGCCGAGTCGATGCGCGACGAGTGCCTGCGCGTGGCGGCCTCCTTCCAGGCGGCCCCGCCGAGCATCGTGCCCGGCGCGCCCACGCAGAGCGGCTCGGGCGTCGGCTCGGCGGTGTTCCCGCCGGTCGGCCAGACCACGCACCCGCCACAGCAGGGCGTCCAGACGCCGTACCAGCCGACCCCGGCGCCCGCCCCGAACCCGTACAGCACCCCGGCGCCGGCGCCCTCGCCGGCCTACGGCTACCCGCAGCAGGGCGGCTACCCGACGCCGAGCCCGGCGCAGTACGCCCAGCAGGGCGGCGCGGCCACCCCGCCGCCGTACACCCTGAACCCGCAGCCCGGGCCCTCGTCCCCGCAGGGCGGCGGCCGCAGCAGCCGGCCGGTGATCGTCGGCTCGGCCGTGGTCGCGGTGATCGCGGTCGTCGGCCTGATCGCGGCCCTGTCGATGCGCGGCGACGACGGCGGCTCCGACGCGGGCTCCGACAACGCCTCCCCATCGGCGTCCCACGCGGCCGGCTACCGCGGCCCGGACACCTCGCGCACGATCGACACCAGCGAGTGCTCCGAGCCCAAGGAGGGGTACGACGACCCCGACAAGATCGAGGTGCCGGACTTCCGGTACAAGTACATCGCCTCGGTCAAGGCGTGCATGTCGGCGGCTGGCTGGAAGATCAAGACGACGACCGTGGACGAGAACGTCTACGGCGAGGGCGCGGTCATCAACCAGTTCCCGAAGCCCGGCACGGAGGTCGACCCGCAGGACGTCGAGATCCAGGTCAGCGTGTCGTCGGGCAACCCGCCGGCCTGACCCCGGCCCCGGTCATACGGAAGGGCCTGGCGGCAATCCGCCGGGCCCTTCGTGTGTCCTGCCTCCGCGAGGCCCGCGTACGGCTTACAAGTACGGGCCGCCCTGGCGGCCGCCCGCGCGCGGGTCGTCCTGGCCGTCGGAGCCGACGCCGGGCGGGAGGGCGCGGCGCATCTGCTCCAGCTGGGCGCGCGCGGCCATCTGCTGGGCGAACAGCGTGGTCTGGATCCCGTGGAAGAGCCCCTCCAGCCAGCCCACCAACTGGGCCTGCGCGATGCGCAGTTCCGCGTCGGAGGGGGTGGCGTCGTCGGTGAACGGCAGCGACAGCCGCTCCAGCTCCTCCACCAGCTCCGGGGCCAGACCGTCCTCCAGCTCCTTCACCGAGCTGGCGTGGATCTCCTTGAGCCGGACCCGGCTCGCCTCGTCGAGCGGAGCCACGCGGACCTCTTCGAGCAGCTGCTTGATCATGCTGCCGATCCGCATGACCTTGGCCGGCTGCTCGACCTGTTCCGTCAGCGGCGTCTCGTGGGAGTCCTCGTCGCCATCGACGCCACCGAGTGCCATGCCGTCCTGGCCCACGACCAGGATCCTCTGGGGGTTCTCCGGCGACCGTTCGTTCCTCGGCATCTCCATGCCCACATTCTCTCGCACCCCTGTACCTCATCACCGTGGTGCCCCCGGCGGCGGCTGATCCACCGTTTTCGTACGGCACGTTCATGTCACGGTCGCCGGGATCCTCGCCCTGTCGGCGGAGTCCGGAATGCCGGGAGAGGGAGGGAGTGTGAGCCTTGTCCTGTGGCACCCACACGACGGCTGCGGAAAACAGGGCTCGTGCTGCCGAGAGCGGCGGCACTGGGGGCGGCTGCGCTGATGCTGACGGGGGTACAGACGGCGTACTCCGCCGCTCCGGCTGTGGCCGTGGCGGTGTACGACGCGCCGGTGCGCGCCTCGGAGGACGGTGACCGGGACCGCGACGAGCGGGGCCGGACGGAGGAACGGGGCCGGGCCGAGGAGCGGTCCGAGTCGTCCCGTCCGCGGGGCGAGGACGCCGGCCGCCCGGGAGCGCCCTCCCACGACGCCAGTGCGTCGCACGGCTCGGAGTCGTCGCACGGCTCGGAGTCGTCGTACGGCTCCGGCTCGGCGTACGGCTCCTCGCATCCCGGCAGGCCCGCGCCTCCCGGGCCCTCCGCCGAGCCCTCCCGCGCCGGGAGCCGGGCCGGCGAGGGCCGGCTGCGGCCGGGACGTCCGGCGTCGGAGGAACCGGCCCCCGCCGACGAGGAGCAGGTGCCGGACGAGGAGGCCGAGGACGGTGGCGGTGCCGCCGACGAGGCCGACGAGCCCGGTCGCGCCGACGAGGCGGGGGAGGGCGAGGAGCCGCAGGGCGCGGACACCGTGCCCTCCGGGCAGCCCTCCCAGCCCGCGCAGCCGCCGGGGTCCGGTGCGCCGACCCGCGCACCGCAGGCCGCCGTACCGGCCGGGCAGGCCGCCGAACCCGTGCTGCGGATCCTGCCGCTGGGCAGCGGACTGGTGCTGATCGGGCTCGGCCTGGCCTGCGCGTTCGCGGGTCTGCGGCTGCGGCGCGGGTGACGCGCCGCAGGGCCGGGGCCGACGCGGTGTTACGGCGTGACCAGGAGGACCTTGCCGACGTGGCCGCTGGCCTCCACCACCGAGTGGGCCTCGCCGGCCTCGGTCATCGGCAGTTCGCGGTCGACGACGGGGCGGACGTGCCCGGCGTCGAGCAGCGGCCACACGTGTTCGCGGACGGCCGCGACGATCGCCGCCTTCTCCTCCAGCGGGCGGGCCCGCAGCGTCGTCGCGCTGATCGCGGCGCGCTTGCGCATCAGCGCGCCGATGTTCAGCTCGCCCTTCACCCCGCCCTGCATACCGATGATGGCCAGCCGGCCGCTGACGGCGAGCGCCTGGACGTTGCGGTCCAGGTACTTGGCGCCCATGTTGTCCAGGATGACGTCGGCGCCGGCACCGTCGGTGGCCTTCATCAGCTCGGCGACGAAGTCCTGCTCCCGGTAGTTGATCAGGATGTCGGCGCCCAGCTCGGCGCAGTACGCCAGCTTCTCCTTCGTGCCCGCGGTGACGGCGACCTTGGCGCCGACGGCCTTGGCGAGCTGGATCGCCATCGTGCCGATGCCGCTGGAGCCGCCGTGCACGAGCAGCGTCTCGCCGGGGCGCAGGTGGGCGACCATGAACACGTTGGACCAGACCGTGCAGACCACCTCGGGCAGCGCGGCCGCGCGGACGAGACCGACGCCCTTGGGCAGGGGGAGCAGCTGCCCGGCCGGGACGGCGACCTTCTCGGCGTAGCCCCCGCCGGAGAGCAGCGCGCACACCTCGTCGCCGACGGCCCAGCCGGAGACGCCGGGGCCGAGCGCGGCGACCCGGCCGGAGACCTCCAGGCCGGGGTAGGGGGAGGTGCCGGGCGGCGGGTCGTAGAAGCCCTGCCGCTGGAGGATGTCGGCCCGGTTGACGGCGCTGGCCGCCACGTCGACCAGGACCTCTCCCTCGCCGGGCACCGGGTCGGGGACCTCCGCCCACACCAGCGCCTCGGGACCACCGGGTTCGGGAATCGTGATCGCATGCATGTGCGTGACGCTACCCCTCGCGCCGGGTGAAAAAGGTGTGCGATCACCGATGATTTCGCGCGACGGTGAAGGTCTTCCCCTGCGAGTGCCGGACACGGCCGGAGCACTGCCTCCCCGCCCGGCCGGAGCATCGCCCGGAGCCCGGGAGCACGCCATGAGCACGCCGGAAGGACACCTGCCATGAGCCAGCAGACCGCCGACCTGGCCATCGAGACCGCGGGCCTGGTGAAGACGTTCGGCGCGACGCGCGCGGTCGACGGCGTCGACCTGGCCGTGCCGGCCGGCACGGTGTACGGCGTCCTCGGTCCGAACGGGGCCGGGAAGACCACCACCGTGAAGATGCTCGCCACGCTGCTGCGGCCGGACGCCGGCGAGGCGCACGTCTTCGGCCGTGACGTGGTGCGCGAGGCGGACGAGGTCCGCGGCCGGGTCAGCCTGACCGGGCAGTACGCCTCCGTGGACGAGGACCTCACCGGCATGGAGAACCTGGTGCTGCTCGGCCGGCTCCTCGGCCACGGCAAGAAGGGCGCCCGGGCGCGCGGTGAGCGGCTGCTGGCGGCGTTCGGGCTGGCTGAGGCGGCGGGCCGGCAGGTCAAGCACTACTCGGGCGGCATGCGGCGCCGGCTGGACATCGCCGCGTCGATCCTGAACACGCCCGACCTGCTCTTCCTCGACGAGCCGACGACCGGTCTGGACCCGCGCAGCCGCAACCAGGTGTGGGAGATCGTCCGCGCGGTGGTCGCCCAGGGCACGACGGTGCTGCTGACCACGCAGTACCTCGACGAGGCGGACCGGCTGGCGTCCCGGATCGCCGTGATCGACCGGGGGCGGGTCATCGCCGAGGGCACGAAGGGCGAGCTGAAGGCGTCCGTGGGCGCCGGCTCGGTCCATCTGCGGCTGCGCGACCCGGCACAACGGCCCCGCGCCGCCGAGGTGCTGCGCCGCGCCCTGGGCGCCGCCGTGCAGGAGGAGCCCGACCCCGTGGCGCTGACGGCCCGGCTCGGGGCGGCGGCGGGCGACGACGGCGCGGCCGGGCAGGCCGCCCGCGCGCTCGGCGAACTCGCCGCGACCGGGATCACCGTCGACGACTTCTCGCTGGGCCAGCCCAGCCTGGACGAGGTCTTCCTCGCCCTCACCGGACACGGCACCCACGACTCCGAGGAGGTGGCGGCGTGAGCACCACGGCCACGACCGGGACCAAGGACCTCGCCCCCGTCAGCGCCGAGTCGCTCGCCGCGCTGCTGGTCGCCGGCGAGCGGCCGCCGCGGCCGAGCGCGCTCTCGGCGTCCCTCACCTTCGGCTGGCGGGCCGTCCTCAAGATCAAGCACGTCCCCGAGCAGCTCTTCGACGTCACCGCGTTCCCGATCATGATGGTGCTGATGTACACGTACCTGTTCGGGGGCGCCCTGGCCGGCTCCCCGAAGGAGTACATCCAGTTCCTGCTGCCGGGCATCCTGGTGATGTCGGTCGTGATGATCACGATGTACACCGGAGTCTCCGTCAACACCGACATCGAGAAGGGCGTCTTCGACCGGTTCCGCAGCCTGCCCGTGTGGCGGCCGGCGCCCATGGTCGGCTATCTCCTCGGCGACGCCCTGCGGTACACGATCGCGTCCGTGGTGATGCTCAGCGTCGGTCTGGTCCTCGGCTACCGGCCAGGCGGCGGGGCCGGCGGGGTCCTCGCCGGGATCGCGCTGCTGGTGCTGTTCTCGTTCGCGTTCTCCTGGATCTGGACGATGTTCGGGCTGCTGCTGCGCACCGAGAAGTCGGTGATGGGCGTCAGCATGATGGTGATCTTCCCGCTGACCTTCCTGTCCAACGTCTTCGTCGACCCGCGCACCATGCCGGGCTGGCTGCAGGCGTTCGTCAACAACAGCCCGGTGACCCATCTGTCGTCCGCGGTGCGCGGGCTGATGGCCGGGGACTGGCCGGCCGACGAGGTCGCCTGGTCGCTGGGGTGGGCCGGGCTGTTCGTGGTGGTGTTCGGGCCGGTGACGATGCGGCTGTACAACCGGAAGTAGGGCGCGCGGCACGGAGGCACACCCCTGCACGGAGGCGCGCCCCTGCACGGAAGCAGGGCCCGCGGCAGGCGCTCAGGACAGGGTGACACCTGGCCGCGGCGGCTCCGGTTCCGGCGCCCGGACGATCGCGATCACCCGGTCGGTCGGCTCCAGGACGCCGACGGCCGGGTCGTCGTAGTCGAGCACCCGGTGCCCGCGGACGACGCTCACCACCAGGTCGGCCGTCTCGCGCGGGCTGCGGCCCGCCTCCGCCTTGGTGACGGGGCGTTCGATCAGGTCCAGCCCGCTGCCCTGCTGGATGAGGTCCTCCATGACCAGGCCTGCCGACGGACTGAGGACGGACAGCCCGAGCAGCCGTCCGGCCGCCCCGGCGCCCGTGATGACCTCGTCGGCGCCGGACTGCTTCAGCAGCGGCGCGTTCTCCTCCTCCCGCACCGCGGCCACGATGGTCGCCTCGGCGTTGAGCTGGCGGGCCGTCAGGGCCACCAGGACGGCCGTGTCGTCGCGCTGCGTCGCGATGATGACCCGGCCCGCCCGGTGCACCTCGGCCCGCCGCAGGACGTCGGTGCGGGTGCCGTCGCCGACCACGCCCGTGTAGCCCTCGGCGGTCGCCGCCTCGACCGTCTTCGCGCTCGGGTCGACCACCACGATGCGGTCCTTGCGCAGCCCCGCCGCGCAGACGGCACGGGTCGCGGACCGGCCCTTGGTGCCGAAGCCGACGACGACGGTGTGGTCGCGCACAGTGGACCTCCCGATGTGTTGTGTCCCGACGGAGCGGTCTCCGTCGGCAACCATGGTGCCGTCCGCACGGATCACACGGCAGGGGGCCACGACGATGAAGGACGAGCAGCGACCGGCGCAGGGCGTGGGGAGGATCTCCCCGCTGCGGTCCGTCTGGTACCGCTCGCGCAGCGAGGCCCGCGACGACGTCGAGGCGGGCCGCTCCATCGTGATACCGACACAGTCGGCCACCCCGCCGCTGCTGCAGGTGCTGCGGCGCCTGGCGCTCGCCCTGCTCGTGCTGGTCGCCACCACGGCCATCGTCTACGCCGACCACGCCGGTTACCGGGACAGCTCCGACGGCTCGGTCGATCTGCTCGACGCGGCCTACTACGCCACCGTCACCCTCTCCACCACCGGCTACGGCGACATCACCCCGGTCGGTGACGCGGCGCGGCTCACCAACATCCTCGTCATCACCCCGCTGCGCGTGCTGTTCCTGATCATCCTGGTCGGCACCACGCTGGAGGTGCTCACCGAGCGCACCCGCCAGCAGGTCCGCATCCATCGCTGGCGGGCCCGCATCCAGGACCATGTCGTGGTCATCGGCTACGGCACCAAGGGCCGCCATGCCGTCGAGACCCTGGTCGGACAGGGCATCCCGAGGGAGCGGATCGTCGTCGTCGACGCCCAGCGCAAGACGGCGACGGCCGCCTCCGACGACGGGCTGGTCTCGGTGACCGGCGACGCCACCCGCTCCGAGACCCTGCTGAAGGCCGAACTGCCGCGCGCCGCCCGCGTCATCGTCGCTCCGCAGCGCGACGACACCGCGACCCTGGTCACGCTCACCGCCCGTCAGCTCAACCGGCGGGCCACGATCGCCGCCGCCGTCCGGGAGGACGAGAACGCGCCGCTGCTGAAGCAGTCCGGTGCCGACACCGTCATCACCACCTCCAGCTCGGCCGGCCGGCTGCTGGGGGTGTCGATGGTGAGCCCGACGGTGGCCCGGACGCTGGAGGACCTCATGACCCTCGGCACCGGACTCGACCTGGTCGAGCGCCCGGTGACCGCCGAGGAGGCGGGGCAGTCGCCGCGCGCCTGCGCGGACCTGGTGGTCGCCGTGGTCCGCGACATGCGACTGCTGGACTACACCGATCCCCGGCTGACCGAACTGCGGCCGGGGGACCGGGTCATCACCGTGACCCGGGCGGTGACGCCCGACGAGGGGTGATGTTTCACGTGAAACACGCCCGGATGGCGGTGTTTCACGTGAAACGGGCGCCGGGCCCGGCCGATGCCCACGGCAGGTCGAGAAGTTCCACTTCCTGACCCGGCCGGGCCCCGCCCGGCGGTACGACCGCGAGGGCGTCCGCCGCCGCGATACCCCGCAGCATCGCCGGGCCGTTGTAGTGCAGCGGGGCCGCCCGGCCGCCGCGCAGGACGACGGGGATCAGCCGGGTGTCGTAGGGGTGCCCGTGCACCGCCTCCTTCAGCGGCAGCGCGTACGGCTCCGCCGCGGGGCGCGCGGCGAGTGCGCGCAGCAGGGGCTCGGCGAGCGTGAGCAGGCCGGAGACGGCGGCGAGGGGATTGCCGGGCAGGCCCACAAGGTGGCGGTCGTCGTCGATCCGGGCGAGCAGCATGGGGTGGCCGGGACGCACCTTCACCCCGTCGACCAGCAGCTCGGCACCGATGCGCCCGAGGATCGGATGGACGTGGTCGACCGGACCGGCGGCGGTGCCGCCGGTGGTGACGACCAGGTCGGCGGTGGAGCCGGTGACGGCCTGGTGGAGGGCGTCGGCGTCGTCACCGATCCGGCGGACGGCGGTGACCTCGGCGCCCAGGGCGCGCAGCCACGGCGGCAGCAGGGGGCCGAGCGCGTCGCGGATGAGCCCGTCGTGCGGCAGGCCCTCGGTGAGCAGTTCGTCGCCGAGGACGAGGACGTCGACGCGGGGGCGGGGTACGGCGGTCAAGGTGTCGTATCCGGCGGCCGCGGCGAGGCCGAGGACGGCCGGGGTGACGAGCGTGCCGGCGGGCAGCAGGTGTTCACCGCTGCGGCACTCCTGGCCACGGGGGCGGATGTCCTGGCCGTGGCCGACGTCCCGGGTGGCGTGCAGGCGGCCGGCGTCGTCGGTGCGGCCGTGCTCGCTGCGCAGGACGGACGTGGTGTCGGGCGGGATGCGGGCGCCGGTGGCGATGCGGACGGCCTCGCCGTCGGCGAGGGGCTCGGGCGCCGCGTGCCCGGCGAGCACCCCGGCGTCCCGGACCGTCCAGGGACCGGGTCCTGCGACGGCCCAGCCGTCCATCGCGGAGGTGTCGAAGGACGGCAGGTCGGTGAGCGCGGCCAGGGGGGCGGCCAGGGTGAGACCGAGGGCGGCGTCGAGCGGCACGGCGACCGGGGCGCGGTGGGCGGCGCGCCGGCGTCCGGCGCGGGCGGCGACGGCCCGGGCCTCGGGCCAGGGAGTGGCGCGGTGGCGCTCGTGGGAGGGCCCGGAAGCCGCGTGTCCGGTGCCGGGGTGCGCTGGGGCCGGGGCGGGGCCGGGGTCACCGGGGGTGCGGCGGCCGGCGGGCGCACGGCTGTCCTTCACGAGGGCGAGCACCTCCTCGACGTCGAAGTCCCCGGCGTCCTGGCCGCCCCGGACGTCCGGGGCGGTCATCCGGCGTCCGGACGGGTGTCGGGCGTGGCGTCGGGGGCCGCGTCGGTCTTGGCGGCGGCGGACTCCTCGGCCCAGCGCCGGGCGAGCGCGGCGGTCTTGCGGGCGGCGTCGGCGACGGCCTCGGGGCCGCCCTCGGCGCGCGCGGCGGCGTACCCGACGAGGAAGGTGGTCAGCGGGGCCGCGGGCCGGGCCACGCCGTGGGCGGCGTCCCGGGCGAGGTCGAGCAGCACCTTGGTGTCGACGTCGAGGTCGATGCCCAGCTCGTCCTTGACTGCGGAAATCCATTCATCCAGCACGTGCCCATGCTCCCTGATGCGTTGCCTGGCGGTGGCGATGTCGTCCCAGGTGTCGCAGTCGAAGGAGGCCACGGGGTCCGGGACGCGGGTGAGGTCGAGGCCGGCGGTCAGCCGGCGCAGCGGCAGGCCGGTCAGTGCGGTGTGCTCCGCGGTGAGCGCGGCGAGGCCCCGGCGCAGCGCCGGGCCGCGGTAGGCGGCGACGAGGGGCTGGTCGCGGCCGTCGCCGTCGGTGAGCAGCGCGCCGTCGGCGCCGGTGGCGTCCAGGGCGGCCAGCAGCCGCCGTACGGTCGGCGCGGCGAGGAAGGGCAGGTCGGCGGAGAGGACGACGACCCGCTCGGCGGTGGTGTGCCGCAGGCCGGCGTCGAGGGCGGCGAGCGGGCCCCCGCCGGGCGGTTCCTCGCGGGTCCAGCGCACCGGCCGGGCGGTGGGGCGGGGCGCGGCCACCACGACGGTGGTGGCGGCGTCGGCGCAGGCGGCGAGGACGCGGTCGAGCAGCGCCCGGCCGCCCACCCGCACGGCGGGCTTGTCCGCGCCGCCGAGCCGCCGGGCTCCACCGCCGGCGAGGACGACGGCGTCGTAGGCGGACGCGTCGTCGTGGCCGGCGGGATCCGGGGGCGCGGGCGAGGTCACCCCCCGAGTATGCGTGCCCCCGCGATCGGACGTGATGCGGGGGCACGGACGGGAAGCGGCGGAGGCAGCGGCGGCCCGGACTCAGCGGGCCGGACGGCCCTCACCAGGCCGGACGGCCCTCACAGGGTCCGCAGCAGCACCGCCGGCTGTTCGACGCAGTCCGCGACATGGCGCAGGAACCCGCCGGCGGTGCCGCCGTCGCACACCCGGTGGTCGAAGGTGAGCGACAGCTGGACGACCTGCCGGACGGCCAGCTCGCCTTCGTGCACCCACGGCTTGGGGACGATGCGGCCGACGCCGAGCATGGCGGCCTCGGGGTGGTTGACGATCGGCGTGGAGCCGTCGACGCCGAACACGCCGTAGTTGTTCAGCGTGAAGGTCCCGCCGGTCAGTTCGGCCGGGGTGAGCCGGCCGTCCCGGGCGGCCTCGGTGAGCCGGGCGAACTCCGCGGTCAGCGACTCGGCGTCGCGGGCGTGCGCGTCCCGGACGACGGGCACGACCAGGCCCCGCTCGGTCTGCGCGGCGAACCCGAGGTGCACGTGGTCGAGCTGGACGACCTCCCTGGCCTCGGTGTCGACGAAGGAGTTCAGCTCGGGGTAGCGGGCCAGGGCGGCCGTGCAGATGCGGGCCAGCAGCGCCAGCAGGGAGATCTTCGGTCCCCCGGCGGCGTTCATCGCGGTCCTGGCGCGCATCAGTTCCGTCGCGTCGGCGTCCACCCAGCAGGTGGCGTCCGGGATCTCCCGGCGGCTGCGGGACAGCTTGTCGGCGACGGCGCCGCGGACGCCCTTGAGCGGCACGCGGACGCCGCCCGTGGGGGCGGAGGACGGCCGGGCCGCGGCAGCGGACGGCTGCGGCTGCGGGGCCGGGTGCGCGGCGGGCGCGGCGGCGGGCTGCGGGGCCTGGGCGCGGCCCGCGGCGGCCCGCAGCGCGTACTCCACGTCCGCCCGCAGGATCAGCCCGTCGGGTCCCGAACCGTGCAGTTCGCGCAGGTCCAGGCCGTTCTCGCGGGCGAGCCGCCGCACGAGCGGCGAGATCACCGGGACCGGGCCCTCGCCGGGCGCGGTGCCGACGGTGGCCGGCGCCGGGGCGGTGACCCGCGCGGCGGGGGCGGCGGGGGCCGTGGCGGCAGGGGAACTGCCGTTGGCCGAAGTCGCCGCACCCGAGGTGCCGCCCGCCGACGCGCCGGGCGTGCCCGAAGCGGCGGACGTGAGCGCGGTGGGCCGGACGCGGCGGCGCCGGGCCGGGGGCGCGCCCGTGCCGTAGCCGACGAGGACGTTGCCGGAGCCCTCCGCCGAGCCCTTGCCCGCGCCGCTGCCCGGAGCCGGTGTCCCGGCGCCCGTGCCCGCAGCGGTGGACGTGCCCGTGCCCGTGCCGGCGTCCGGAAGGCCGGGCCCGCCGTCGGCCGGTGCGCCGACCGCCACCGTCAGCAGGGGCGCCCCGACGGGCAGTTCCTCGCCCTCCTCGCCGAAGCGGGCGGTGACCACACCGCCGTAGGGGCAGGGCACCTCGACCATCGCCTTGGCCGTCTCGACCTCGACGACCGGCTGGTCGACGGCGACGACGTCACCGACCTGCACCAGCCAGCGCACGATCTCGGCCTCGGTCAGCCCCTCCCCGAGGTCGGGGAGCTTGAACTCCAGCACCTGTGCCATCAGCCTTCGGCCTCCCATTGCAGACGCGCCACGGCGTCCAGGATCCGGTCGACGCCGGGAAGATGGTGCCTCTCCAGCATCGGCGGCGGGTAGGGGATGTCGAACCCGGCCACGCGCAGCACCGGCGCCTCCAGGTGGTGGAAGCAGCGCTCGGTCACCCGTGCCGCGATCTCACCGCCGGGGCCGCCGAAGCCGCCCGACTCGTGGACGACGACCGCGCGCCCGGTGCGCCGCACCGACGCGCAGACCGTCTCGTCGTCGAACGGCACCAGGGAGCGCAGGTCGACGACCTCCAGGTCCCAGCCCTCCGCCTGGGCGGCCTCGGCGGCCTCCAGGCAGACCGGCACCGACGGGCCGTACGTGATCAGCGTGGCGCTGCGGCCCGTGCGGCGCACCACCGCGCGGCCGATCGGCTCGACGGGCGTGGGCTCCTCGGGGTTCCAGGAGTCCTTCGACCAGTACAGGCGCTTGGGTTCGAGGAAGACGACCGGGTCGTCGGAGGCGATGGCGGCGCGCAGCAGGCCGTAGGCGTCGGCGACGGTCGCGGGCGTGACGACATGGAGCCCCGGAGTCGCCATGTAGTACGCCTCGGAGGAGTCGCTGTGGTGCTCGACGCCGCCGATGCCGCCGCCGTAGGGCACGCGGACGGTGATCGGCAGCGGCATCTTGCCGCGGGTGCGGTTGCGCATCCGCGAGACATGGCTGATGAGCTGCTCGAACGCCGGGTAGGCGAAGGCGTCGAACTGCATCTCCACGACCGGGCGCAGCCCGTACATGGCCATGCCGACGGCGGTGCCGAGGATGCCGGCCTCGGCGAGCGGGGTGTCGGTGCAGCGGTCCTCGCCGAACTCCTTGGCGAGGCCGTCGGTGACGCGGAAGACACCGCCGAGGGTGCCGACGTCCTCGCCCATCACGTGGACGGCGGGGTCGGCGGCCATCGCGTCGCGCATGGCGCGGGTGAGCGCCTGCGCCATGGTGGCCGGCTTGACGGCGACGGTCGTCATCCGTGGGCCCCTTCCCGGTCGGTCTGCTCGGCCTCCAGCTCGGCGCGCAACTGCGCCCGCTGCTCCAGCAGCTGCGGCGTGGGCTCGGCGTAGACGTGGGCGAAGAGATCCATCGGGTCGAGCACCGGGTCCTGGTTCATGCGCTCGCGCAGGGCGGCGGCGAAGGTCTCCGCGTCCTGGCGGGCGGCGGCGACGCCGTCCTCGTCGAGCAGGCCGCGCTCGGTCAGCTCGCGCTCAAGCAGCAGGATCGGGTCGTGGTCGCGCCAGGCGTCGACCTCGGCGGAGCCGCGGTAGCGGGTGGCGTCGTCGGCGTTGGTGTGCGCGTCGACGCGGTAGGTGATGGCCTCCACCAGGGTGGGTCCGCCGCCCGCACGCGCGTGCCGCACGGCGTCGGTCAGGACCTCGTGCACGGCCGCGGCGTCGTTGCCGTCGACCAGGCGGCCCGGCATGCCGTACCCGACGGCCTTGTGGGCCAGGGAGGGGGCGGCGGTCTGCTTGGCGAGCGGCACGGAGATCGCGAAGCCGTTGTTCTGCACGAGGAAGACGACGGGGGCCTGCCAGACGGCGGCGAAGTTCAGCGCCTCGTGGAAGTCGCCCTCGCTGGTGCCGCCGTCGCCGACCATGGCCAGCGCGACGACGTCGTCGCCCTTGAGGCGGGCGGCGTGGGCGAGGCCGACGGCGTGCGGGAGCTGGGTGGCGAGCGGCGTGCTGAGGGGGGCCACGCGGTGCTCGTAGGGGTCGTAGCCGGTGTGCCAGTCACCGCGGAGCAGGGTGAGCGCCTCCACCGGGTCCACGCCGCGCGCGACCGCGGCGAGCGTGTCCCGGTAGCTGGGGAAGAGCCAGTCCTGTTCCTTCAGCGCGAGCGCGGCGGCGACCTCGCAGGCCTCCTGGCCGGTGCTGGAGGGGTAGACGGCGAGGCGGCCCTGCTTGGTGAGGGCGGTGGCCTGCGCGTTGTAGCGACGGCCGCGCACCAGCTGGGTGTACAGGGTGCGCAGCAGCGCGGGGTCGGCCTTGGCCGCCGCCTCGGTGCCGAGGACGCGGTGGGGCTCGGGGTCGGGCAGCAGCGGCGCGGGGTCCGTGCGGGGCTGCCAGGCGGGCGGCGGCGCGGGCTGGTAAGCGCCGCGCTGCTCCATGACCGTCATGACGGCACCTCCTGGTGGGAGCGGCTGAAGGCGCAGCGTCTGTGATGCGCCTCACCTACCGATTGTTCGGTCGTCGGCACATTTTGGCTACAGGCGGCCTCAGGCTGTGGACAAACGGTTCTCCACAGCCTGCAATGAACGCAGGACGTCCATGGGAGAGAGGCGGGGGGACGTGGCATCTGAACAAATGGCCGAGGGCCCGGACGGCGGCGCGCCGCTGCCCGCACCGCGCCCGCTGGACGCGATCGACGAGGACATCCTGCGGATGCTCCAGGCCGACGGCCGCGCGTCGATACGGTCGGTGGCCGAGCGGGTGCACGTCTCCCGGGCCAACGCCTACGCGCGGATCAACCGCCTCATCGAGGACGGGGTCATCCGCGGTTTCAGCGCCCGCGTCAACCATGAACGCGCAGGTCAGGGCACATCCGCGTATATCACCCTGAAGATCGTCCAGAACTCCTGGCGCACGGTCCGCGAGCAGCTGCGCCAGTTGCCCGGCGCCTCCCACATCGCCCTGGTCGGCGGCGACTTCGATGTGCTCCTGCTGGTACACACCAGCGACAACCGCGCCCTGCGCGAACTGGTCCTCACCCGTCTCCAGGCCATCCCCGAGGTGCTGAGCACCCGCACGCTGCTGGTCTTCGAGGAGGAGGACCTGGAACCGCAGGGCTGAGGCGTCAGGCGTCGGCGGGCAGCACCGCGACGGCGACCATCACCCACAGCATGGGCAGCAGCGACAGACCGAGCGCGACGCCGGCGGCCAGCATCCGCGGGGCCCGCAGGGACCTGCGGTGCGGCAGCAGCCAGGAGAACGCGAGCAGCCCGAAGGATCAGTAGAGCAGGCCTCCGAAGGCGCCGCTCTCCCCCTGGGAGGCGAACCAGCGGTACTCCAGGAGGAGGAAGGGCACGGCGAGCGAGGAGGCGACGAGGGGGGCCCGCCACCAGGTGGCGTGGCGTTCGGCGGTCCGGATCATGCGCCCAGCCCATCACCGGCGGGCCGGCCGGCACATCGGCGGACGTACTCAGACCGGCCACGCGCGCGTACTCACACCCAGAGCCCTCCAGGACACCCTGCGCAGCCCCCCAGAGCCCTCTAGGAAGCCCTGCGCAGCCCTCCGAAGACCAGGTGGGCCACCGCCTCGGCCACTTCCCGCTCGCTCATGCCGCGGCCGTCCGGCCGGTACCACTCCACGATGGAGTTGATCATGCCGAAGACCAGCCGGGTGGCGAGCCGCACCTCCACGTCCCCGCGGACGTCCCCGTCCGCGGCGGCGGCCTTCAGCAGCTCCGCCACGCGGTGGTCGAAGTCCCGGCGCCGGTCCAGCGCCCACCGCTCCGTGCCGGTGTTGCCGCGCACCCGCAGCAGCAGCGTCACGTACGGCAGTTCGGCGATGAGCACCTCGACCATGCGCCGCACGACGTACTCCAGGCGGTCCGCGGCGCGTCCCACGCGCGCGGGCTCCTCGTCGAGGATGGCGAACAGCTCGTCCAGCGCCCGGCTGACGGCCCGCTTCAGCAGCTCCTCCTTGCCCGCCACATGGTGGTAGATCGACGACTTGGAGATGCCGGCGGCCTTCGACAGGTGCTCCATGGAGGTGCCGTCGTAGCCGCGCTCGTTGAAGACCTGCACGGCGACGGAGAGCAGGGTCTCCGGGGTGTACGTGTCGCGCTTGGCGGTGGTCATGGGGTGCCCTCCCGCGGGTCGGCGGCGTGCGCGTGGCGGTACAGCGCGAGCGAGGGCGCGTAACGGCCCGACGGGTCGCGCAGGTTCAGCTCCTCCAGCAGGTCGTGCACCCGGGTGGCGCCGACCCGGCGGCTCCACTCGAAGGGACCCAGCGGGTAGTTGACGCCCAGCCGCATCGCCGTGTCGATGTCCTCCTCGGTGGCCACGCCCTTGGCGACGGCGTCGTGCGCGAGGTCGACGATCCGGGCGACCGTACGGGCGACGATCATGCCGGGGACGTCCCCGATGACGCTGACGTCCTTGCCGAGGGCCTGGAAGAAGCCGATGGCCTCGGCGAGCACCTGCGGGGAGGTGTCCTGGCAGGCGGACAGGGCGATGCGGGTGGCGCGGCGGTAGTCCAGGGCGAGGTCGAAGTAGACGACGTCGCGGAACTCCACCGAGGTCTGCCCGTCCGCGAGGACCAGCTCGCCGCCGCTGGGCAGCACCAGACGGGTGCCGTTGTCCTCGTCCTCCTCGCGGACCTGGACGCCCGCCTCCCGGGCCATCGCGAGCAGCTCCCCCGCCGGTCCGAGGTCGCCCTCGGCGACGACGTACGCGGGCGCCGGCCGCTTCTCCGCGGTGTGCGGCTCGGGCCGCTCGGCGCCGTCGCGGTAGTCGTACCAGCCCTGCCCGCTCTTGCGGCCGAGCCGGCCGGACTCCACCAGGCGCCGCTGGGCGAGCGAGGGGGCGAAACGCACGTCCTGGAAGAAGGACTGCCACACCGAGTGCGTGACGGACTCGTTGACGTCCTGCCCGATCAGGTCGGTCAGCTCGAAGGCGCCCATGCGGAAGCCGCCGCACTCGCGCAGCACGGCGTCGATGGTGGCGGGGTCGGCGCCCTGGGACTCGTACACCGCGAACGCCTCGGCGTAGAAGGGCCGGGCGATGCGGTTCACGATGAAGCCCGGGGTGTCCGCGCAGGCGACCGGCGTCTTGCCCCAGGCGCGGGCGGTCTCGTACGCGCGCGTGGCGGAGGTGACGTCGGTGGCGAAACCGGAGACGACCTCGACCAGCGGCAGCAGCGGCGCCGGGTTGAAGAAGTGCAGGCCGACGAAGCGGCCGGGGTGGCGCAGCGCGCCGCCGATCGCGGTGACCGACAGGGAGGAGGTGTTGGTGGCGAGCAGGCAGTCCTCGGAGACGATGTCCTCCAGCTCGCGGAACAGCTCCTGCTTGACGTCCAGCCGCTCCAGGACGGCCTCGACGACCAGGGCGCAGTCGGCCAGCTCCGCGAGGGACCCGGCGGGGGTCAGACGGGCGCGGGCGGCGTCCCGGTCGGCGGCGGTGAGCCGGTCCTTCTCGACGAGCCGGTCGAGGCGGGCGCCGATCGCGTCGGCCGCGTCACGGGCCCGCCCGGGGACGGCGTCGTACAGCCGTACGGGATGACCGGCGACCAGCGCGACCTGGGCGATGCCCTGGCCCATGGTGCCGGTGCCGACGACGGCCACGGGGCTGCTGAGGTCGAGTGCTGTCATGTCCGCGATCCTCCCGCACGGGGTTTTCCACAGATGCGGCAGGCCCCCTTGTCCCGACCGATCGTTCGGTTACTCTAACTCTGACTGGCTGTTCTTGCCCATCATTCGCCCAGGTCATGAACTCGACGGAGAGTTCGCAAGACGAGGAGTTGGTCCCGCATGGCCGCCGAACTGACCGCCCACGAGCTGATCGCCAAGCACCGGCCCACCCTCGACCAGGCGCTGGAGGCGATCCGCACCCGCGCGTACTGGTCCCCGCACCCCGAGCACCCGAAGGCCTACGGGGAGAACGGCAGCCTGGACGCGGCGGCGGGCAAGGCCGCCTTCGACGCCCTGCTCGGCACCCGTCTCGACCTCGGCCAGCCCGGCACGGACGACTGGGTCGGCGGCGAGGTGTCGCCGTACGGCATCGAGCTGGGCGTGGAGTACCCGCACGCCGACCTCGACGTGCTGCTGCCGGCCATGCGCGCGGGCCAGAAGGCCTGGCGGGACGCGGGCGCGGAGATCCGCGCGGTGGTCTGCCTGGAGATCCTCAAGCGCATCAGCGACCGCACGCACGAGTTCGCGCACGCGGTCATGCACACCTCCGGCCAGGCGTTCATGATGGCGTTCCAGGCGGGCGGCCCGCACGCGCAGGACCGCGGCCTGGAAGCGGTGGCGTACGCGTACGTGGAGCAGGTCCGCACCCCCGACACCGCGGAGTGGACCAAGCCGCAGGGCAAGCGCGACCCGCTCGCCATGACCAAGCAGTTCACGCCCGTCCCGCGCGGCATCGGCCTGGTCATCGGCTGCAACACCTTCCCGACGTGGAACGGCTACCCGGGCCTGTTCGCCTCCCTCGCCACCGGCAACGCGGTCCTGGTCAAGCCCCACCCGCGCGCGGTGCTGCCGCTCGCGCTGACCGTGCAGGTCGCCCGCCAGGTGCTCACCGAGGCCGGATTCGACCCGAACCTGGTGGCGCTGGCCGTCGAGCGGCCCGGCGAGGGCATCGCCAAGACGCTCGCCACCCGCCCCGAGATCCGCATCATCGACTACACCGGCTCGACCGAGTTCGGCGACTGGCTGGAGGCCAACGCCCGCCAGGCGCAGGTGTACACGGAGAAGGCCGGCGTCAACACCGTCCTCGTGCAGTCCACGGCCGACTACAAGGGCATGCTGTCCAACCTGGCGTTCTCGCTGTCGCTGTACAGCGGCCAGATGTGCACCACCCCGCAGAACCTGGTCATCCCCCGCGACGGCATCCGCACCGACCAGGGCCCGAAGACCTTCGACGAGGTGACCGCCGATCTGGCGAAGGCGGTCGACGGGCTGCTCGGCGACGACGCCCGCGCCAACGCCCTGCTCGGCGCGATCGTGAACCCCGACGTCAAGGCCCGCCTGGAGGCCGCCGCCGGGCTCGGCGAGGTCGCGCTCGCCTCCCGCGAGATCACCAACCCGGAGTTCCCGGGAGCGGTCGTGCGCACGCCCGTCATCGTCAAGCTGGACGGCGCCAAGCCGGACGCCGAGGCCGCCTACATGAGCGAGTGCTTCGGCCCGGTCTCCTTCGCCGTCGCCGTCGACTCCGTCAACGACGCGGTGGAGCTGCTGCGGCGCACGATCCGCGAGAAGGGCGCGATGACGGTCGGCGCGTACACCACCGACGAGGACGTCGAGCAGGCCGTGCAGGAGGTCTGCCTGGAGGAGGCGGCCCAGCTGTCCCTCAACCTCACCGGCGGGGTGTACGTCAACCAGACCGCGGCCTTCTCCGACTTCCACGGCTCGGGCGGCAACCCGGCGGCCAACGCGGCGCTGTGCGACGGGGCGTTCGTCGCCAACCGCTTCCGTGTGGTGGAGGTGCGCCGGGAAGCCTGACCTCAGGCCCTGGGGCGGGCCCCGGCCAGGCTCCAGTGGTAGAGCGTCATCGCCACGCTCGTCGCCAGGTTGTAGCTGGAGACCTGAGGGCGCATCGGCAGCGACAGCAAGTGGTCGGCCCGGGCCCGCAGTTCGGGTGACAGACCGCTGCGCTCGCTGCCGAACGCCAGCAGCGCGTCGTCCGGGAGCCGCACGCCCCGGATGTCCTCGCCCTCGGGATCCAGCGCGAACACCGGCCCGGGCGGCAGCTCCGCGACGTCCAGGCGCTCCACCGCCGTCGCGAAGTGCAGGCCCGCGCCGCCCCGGACCACGGTGGGGTGCCAGGGGTCGAGGGTGCCGGTGGTGACGACGCCGGTCGCGCCGAAGCCGGCCGCGAGCCGGATCACCGCGCCCGCGTTGCCGAGGTTGCGCGGCTGGTCCAGGACGACGACGGGCGCGGTGCGCGGCAGCCGCCGCAGCCGCGCCAGCCCCGCCTCACGGGAGGGCCGTACGGCGAGCGCGGCCACCCCGGTCGGGTGCGGACGCGGCACCAGGGCGGCGTACGAGGCCTGCGGCACCTCGGTCAGCAGCGCCTCAAGCGCCTCGCGCACGTCGGGGGCCAGCTCGTCGGCGAGGGCGAGTGCCGCGTCCCGGTCGACGGCGACCGCCACCGGCACCTCGGCGCCGAAGCGCAGGGCGTGCTTGAGGGCGTGGAAACCGTCGAGCAGCACCGCGGTGCCGGCGAGGCGCCGCCAGACGTTCACGGGATCGCGCTGCCCGTCGCGTACGGGGTCGGTCATGCCGTGCAGCCTACGGAGCGCGGCCGCGGCTCACGCAGGCGAGCCGGGGCTCACATGGGCGAGCCCACCTGCGGCTGCTCGGCCGGCTGCGGGGCGCGCGGGCCGGGGACCCTGGCCGTACCGGGCCGCCCGGACACACGGCCGGCCGCGCGGGCCGCCAGCGAACCCAGGCGGCGCAGGAACGGGGTCGGCAGGAACACCGCGTCCGCCGCGATCATCGCCAGCGAGAAGAACGGCAGCCCGAGGACGACCGCGATCGCCGCGTGCTCGACCATCATCATCGCCAGCAGGACGTTCTTCACCCGCCGGTTGAACAGCGTGAACGGGAAGGCGACCTGCGCGGCGACCGTGCCGTACGTCACCAGCATCACCATGATCCCGCTCGCCGCCAGCAGGTCGCCGAGCGCCGGCCAGGGCGAGAAGTAGTCCAGGTGGAGCGGGTAGTAGACGGCGGTGCCGTCCTGCCAGCGCGAGCCCTGGATCTTGTACCAGCCGGCCGTCGCGTAGATCAGACAGGCCTCCGCCATGATCACCAGCAGGGCGCCGTTGTGCAGCATGTTGGTGATCACGTCGAGCAGGATCCGCGGCTGGGGGCTGCGGCGGAACCGGCCGGCCAGCCACCAGGCGGCCTGCGCCGCCCACGCCGCCCACAGCAGCGACGGCACCAGCCACTCCTGCCCGTCGAACCGGCCCAGCGCCGTGGCCGCGACCAGCACCACCCCGGACGCCGCCCACAGCGCGGGCCCCACCCGGTCCACGGCCAGCTCGCCCCGCGCGCGTGCCGCGTCCCGCCGGCGCGCCCGGCGCGCGTCCAGCGACCACACCTGCCCGCAGCGCGTGAAGACCAGGTAGACCGACATCAGGTGCAGGACGTTGTCGCCGCCGTCACCCATGAAGACGCTGCGGTTCTGCAGGGACAGCACCCCCACCATGAACAGCACCGACGCCGTGCGGGTGCGCCAGCCGAGGGCCAGCAGCGCGGCGGCGGCCACGGCGAGGGCGTACACCGTCTCGAACCACATGCGGCTGTCCGACCACATCAGCACGGTGAAGGCGTGGTTCATGCCGAGCAGCTGCTGGGCGAGGTCCCAGCTCCACGGGCCGTCGGGGCCGTACAGCTCCGCGCGGTGCGGGAACTCGCGCAGCAGGAACAGCAGCCAGGTCGTCGCGAAGCCGATGCGGATCACGGCCGACTGGTAGGGCGCGCGGGCCGCCTCGGTGACACGGGCGATGGCGGTGGAGAGGGTCAGGGAGAACCGGTTCACCGCGCACCCCCCGCGGCTGCCGCCCGCGCCTGCGTCGTGTTCCCGGCCGCGGGGACGTCCCACCAGGGCATCGTCCGGTACACCGGCTTCAGCGAGACCCGCTCACGGCTCCACGAGGGCGGCGGCACGGCGGTCGAGCGGGAGCGGACCTGGATCCGCCGGACGTCCCCGCCGGGGCCGGCCGCGCCGTCGCGGTCCAGGCGCAGCAGCACGATCCGGCGCAGATACGTCTCGGACAGCGTGCCGCGCACGCCCACCGGGCGGCCGTCGGCGTTGTGCGTGTTGGTGAAGAAGTCGAAGGCGCGGCGCAGCTCGTTCTGCTGTGTGTGGCTCGGCAGCGGGTTGCCGTCGATGGCGCGGCCGTCCTCGGCGGACAGGTCGTACCAGCCGGTGGTGCGGGTCTCACCGTCCGCCGTGCGCACCTCGGCGCGGACCTCGACGGCGATGTTCTGCTGGAGCGGGTTGGGCGCGAACAGCTTCCAGTTCTGCTCGAACTCCGGGTAGATCCATTCGTCGATCGCCTCGCCGTGCGCCTTGGTGACCGTGTTCGACGGGGCGACGTGCAGGAACACCATGCCTATGTGCACGCACACCGCGACCGCCACGACCGCGAGCGCCACGGCGGCGCCGATCTGGTAGCGCGGGGAGAGCGCGGCGACACCCGTGCGGGGCGGGGACGGGGGCGCCTCGGCCGGTGCGGTGGGCGCCTCTTCCGTCACGGGGGCCGCGTCCGCCGGAGCGGCGCCTCCCGGTCCCGGGCGGGGTGCGGGGTCCGGCCGGGGGACCTCCGCGCCTCCGTCCTGCGTGCCGTGTCCGCCGTACGCGTCCATTCCGCCCCGTTCCCCGATTCCGGTCTCGTCCTGCGCACGGCACGGTACTCAGGCTCGCGCGTCCGGCACACCCCCGGGCCGGTCACGGCGTCGGCGGGCGCCTACAGGACGTGCCCGGGCTGCCCCTCGTCGGTCACCACCGGGCGGCCCGCCGCCTGCCACACCTGCATGCCGCCGTCGACGTTGACCGCGTCGATGCCCTGCTGGACCAGGTACATCGTGACCTGCGCGGACCGGCCGCCGGACCGGCAGATGACGTGGATACGGCCGTCCTGCGGCGCCGCCTCGGTCAGCTCGCCGTACCGGGCCACGAACTCGCTGATCGGGATGTGCAGCGCCCCCTGGGCGTGGCCCGCCTGCCACTCGTCGTCCTCGCGGACGTCCAGCAGGAAGTCGTCGTCCTTGACCTCGTCGACCGCGACCGTGGGCACACCAGCTCCGAAAACCATGCCCCCGACGCTACCGGACGCACCGCCCGCCCCGGGCCGCACACCGCAAGCCCGCACCAGCCGGTCCGACGCCCGTCCTACGCCTGTCCCGCTTCTCCCGACTGCCCCGCCTGTCCCACCAGCTCCGCCAGCTCGGCCTCCCGCGCGGAGACGTCGGCGAGCAGCTTCTCCGCGATCTCCTCCAGCAGGCGGTCGGGGTCCTCCGGGGCGAGCCGCAGCATGGAGCCGATGGCGCTCTCCTCCAGCTCCCGCTGGACGGTGGTGAGCAGCTCCTTGCGCCGGTCCAGCCACTCCAGACGGGCGTACAGCTCCTCGGTCGGAGTCGGCCCGGTCTCCTTCGGCGCCGGCCCCGCCGCCCACTCCTCGGTCAGCTCCCGCAGCTCCGCCTCGTCGCCGCGGGCGTAGGCGGCGTTGACGCGGGTGAGGAACTCCTCGCGCCGCTTGCGCTCGCCCTCCTCCTGCGCGAGGTCGGGGTGGGCCTTGCGGGCCAGGTCCCGGTAGAGCCGCCGGGCCTCCTCGCTGGGCCGGACCCGCTGCGGGGGCCGCACCGGCTGCTCGGTGAGCATCGCCGCGGCCTCCGGGAACAGGCCCTCGCCGTCCATCCAGCCGTGGAACAGCTCCTCGACCTCCGGCATCGGCAGCAGCCGGGCGCGCAGCTCCTCGGCCCGCCGCAGGTCCTCCGGGTCGCCGGTGCGCGCGGCCCGCGCCTCCGCGATCCGGGCGTCCAGCTCCTCCAGCCGGGCGTACATCGGGCCGAGCTTCTGGTGGTGCAGCCGGGAGAAGTTCTCCACCTCGACGCGGAAGGTCTCCACGGCGATCTCGTACTCGATGAGCGCCTGCTCGGCGGCCCGCACGGCCCGCTCCAGCCGCTCCTCGGGCCGCGGCCGCTCACTGTCCGGGGTCGTCATCCGATCAGCGTAAGCCCCGGCCGGACCACCCCGGCAAGCGCCGTCACACCCCCGCCTCCGCCGCGATACGTCCCTCCCGCACCGCCTTCACCAGGTCCGCGTGGTCCGCCTCCGTGCGGTCGGCGCAGGCGACGGCGAAGGCGGCGACGGCCTCGTCCAGTTCGTCGTTCTTGCCGCAGTAGCCGGCGATCAGGCGCGGGTCGGCGCTGTGCGCGTGGGCGCGGGCCAGCAGGGCGCCGGTCATGCGGCCGTAGTCGTCGATCTGGTCGGCGGCCAGCGCGGCCGGGTCGACGCTGCCCTTGCGGTTGCGGAACTGCCGCACCTGGAAGGGGCGCCCGTCGACGGTCGTCCAGCCCAGCAGGGTGTCGCTGACGACCTGCATCGTCTGCTGCCCGAGCACCACCCGCCGGCCCTCGTGGCCGACGGACGGCACGTCGAAGCCGGCGGTGGCCAGGTGCGGCACGAGCGCCGACGGCCGCGCCTCCTTCACCTGGAGCACCAGCGGCTCACCGCGGTGGTCGAGCAGCAGCACCACGTACGACCGGGTGCCGACGCTGCCGGTGCCGACGACGCGGAACGCCACGTCGTGCACCGCGTACCGGGCGAGCAGCGGCAGGCGGTCCTCCGGCAGCGTGCCGACGTACTCCTCCAGCGACCGGGCCACCGCCGCGGCCTCCTCGTCGGGCACCCGGCGCAGCACCGGAGGCGCGTCGACGAAGCGGCGGCCGCCGTCCTCGGTGGGCTCGGTCGACTTCGCCGCGAACCGGCCGCTGGTGTTGGCCCGCGCCTTCTCCGAGACCCGCTCCAGGGTGCCCACCAGGTCGTGCGCGTCGGTGTGGGAGACCAGCTCCTCGTCGGCGATCGCGTTCCACGCGTCCAGCACCGGCAGCCTGGCCAGCAGCCGCATGGTGCGCCGGTAGGCGCCGACCGCGTCGTACGCCGCCGCCCGGCAGGTGTCCTCGTCGGCGCCGGCCTCACGGGCCGCGAGGACGAGGGAGGCGGCGAGCCGCTTGAGGTCCCACTCCCAGGGGCCGGGCACCGTCTCGTCGAAGTCGTTCAGGTCGATGACCAGGCCGCCGCGGGCGTCGCCGTACAGACCGAAGTTGGCGGCGTGGGCGTCGCCGCATATCTGGGCGCGGATCCCGGTGACGGGGGTGCGGGCCAGGTCGTACGCCATCAGCCCCGCCGAGCCGCGCAGGAACGCGAACGGCGTCGCCGCCATCCGGCCCACCCGGATCGGCGTCAGCTCGGGCAGCCGGCCCCGGCCGGACTCCTCGACCGCGCTCACCGCGTCGGGGCGCGAGGTGTCGAGGTCGAGCCCGGCGTGCGCCCGCCGCGGCACCCGGCGCCGCAGCGCCTTGCCCTCCTCCTTGGGCGACGCGCCCGCCCCGGCCGGCCACGCGGCGAAGCCCCGCACCCTGGGCAGCCGCCCGCCCGTCACAGGCCCCGCTTGCACCTCGTCCATCAGGACCGCCTCCCCCGCACTCACCCGCGCACACGTGCCCGCGCACCGGGACGAACATCGACGCGTGCCGACCGTACCGCCGGTGGCCGAAACACGTCAGTCGCTGTGGACAACCCCCCGGTTGGGGACAACCCCGCCGCCCGCGGGCCGGATAGGGTCGACCCGCCCGGAGCCGACCTCACTCAGCAGGGGAACCGCATGCCCGACCACGAGACCTACGACAAGCTGCTCGCCCTCCTCGACGAGCGCGGCGCCGCCTACCGGGTCGTCGAGCACGCCCCGGAGGGCGCCACCGAGGCCGTGAGCCGGCTGCGCGGGCACGACCTGGCGCAGGCGGCCAAGTGCATCGTCGCGATGGTCAAGATCGGCAAGAAGGAGAAGCGGTTCGCCCTGGTCGTCGTCCCCGGCGACAAGCGGGTCGACCTGGCCGCGGTGAAGGCGCTGTACGGCGGCACGTACGCCGCGTTCGCCTCGCAGGAGATCGCCGAGGACCTGGCGGGCTCGGCCAGCGGCACGATCCTGCCGTTCTCCTTCGACGAGCGGCTGGAGCTGATCGTCGACCCGGAGCTGCTGACGCACGAGGAGTTCTTCTTCAACGCGGCCCGCCTCGACCGCTCCCTCGCCCTGAACACCGAGGACTACCGCACGATCGCCGAGCCGCGCGTGGAGCGGATCGCCCTGGCCGACTGAGAAATGCCTCACACCACCGGGGTCTGAACAGCGCTCAGGTGGGGGGCCCGACAACGCGGAAGCCCCCAGGTCCGAGACCTGGGGGCTTCCGGCTGGTGCGCGAGGGGGGAGTTGAACCCCCACGCCCTTGCGGGCACTGGAACCTGAATCCAGCGCGTCTGCCTATTCCGCCACCCGCGCATTGGGTGTGTCTTCCGGGCTTCCCCTGGGGGGCTGGCGCCTTCCGACATGCAGAACATTAGCACGCCGGACGGGGTGGATTCACATCCCTTCCCCCGCCCCCCGCAGGCGGGGGCGGTCCCGACCGTCTCGGCCCCGCCCCGGCCGCGTATCAACCTCGTACCGTTCCCGGCCGTCCCCCCGGGAGCCGGACCAGGTCCACAGTCAGGTGCGGGACACTGGTTTGCGGCCGCCTCTACGATCCTGGGCAGAAGTACGCGCAAGGGGGTACGTGAGAGGGCGTCGACACCCGTCGGCCGGGCCGGGCAGGGGGAACCAGCCGATTCACCGGCGCGTGGATACGATCAGTAAGCAGTACCAGGCAAGGCAGTACCCGCACCGCGGGGAGCAGGACGGCAGGATCGACGGAGGAGGTGCCCCATGGGAGTCCTGAAGAAATTCGAGCAGCGTCTCGAAGGTCTGGTCAACGGCACCTTCGCCAAGGTCTTCAAGTCCGAGGTCCAGCCCGTGGAGATCGCGGGAGCGCTCCAGCGCGAGTGCGACAACAACGCCACCATCTGGAACCGCGACCGCACGGTCGTCCCCAACGACTTCATCGTGGAGCTGAGCGCGCCCGACTACGAGCGGCTCAGCCCCTACTCCGGGCAGCTCGGCGACGAGCTGGCCGGCATGGTGCGCGACTACGCCAAGCAGCAGCGGTACACCTTCATGGGCCCGATCAAGGTCCACCTGGAGAAGGCCGACGACCTCGACACCGGCCTGTACCGCGTGCGCAGCCGTACGCTCGCCTCCTCCACCAACCAGCAGGCGTCGCCCGGCGCCGGACCGGCCGCCGCACCCCCGCGGCCCGGCGGCTACGGCTACCCGCCCGCCGCGGCGCCCGCCGGCGCCCCGCCCATGCCCGCCGCGCCGCCGCCCGGCGCGGGCGGCTACGGCTACCCGCAGCCGGCCGCCCCGCAGCGGCCCCCCGCGGGCCCCCCGCCCGGCCCGATGCCCGGCGGACGCACCCGCTACTGGATCGAGATCAACGGTGCCCGCCACCAGATCTCCCGCCCGACGCTGGTGCTGGGCCGCAGCACCGACGCCGACGTGCGGATCGACGACCCCGGCGTGAGCCGCAGGCACTGCGAGATCCGGACCGGAACGCCCTCGACGATCCAGGATCTCGGCTCCACCAACGGCATCGTGGTGGACGGGCAGCACACCACCCGCGCTACGCTCCGCGACGGCTCGCGGATCGTCGTGGGCAGCACCACCGTTATCTATAGGCAAGCCGAAGGGTGAAGCGGGGGCAATGTCAGAGCTGACCCTCACGGTCATGCGGCTGGGTTTCCTGGCCGTCCTGTGGCTGTTCGTGATCGTGGCCGTGCAGGTCATCCGCAGCGACCTGTTCGGTACGCGTGTCACGCAGCGCTCAGCGCAGCGGGCCGGACGCCGGGACGCCGGACGCCCGCAGCAGCAGACCGCCGCGCGGCAGGCGCCGCCGCCGCAGCGCCAGCAGCCGGCCGGCGGCCGCCAGCGCCGTAACGCGCCGACCAAGCTCGTCGTGACCGAGGGCACCCTCACCGGCACCACCGTCGCGCTGCAGGGCCAGACCATCACGCTGGGCCGGGCGCACGACAGCACGATCGTGCTGGACGACGACTACGCCTCCAGCCGCCATGCCAGGATCTACCCGGACCGCGACGGCCAGTGGATCGTCGAGGACCTCGGTTCCACCAACGGCACGTACCTCGACCGAACGCGGCTGACGACTCCCACGCCGATCCCGCTGGGCGCGCCGATCCGCATCGGCAAGACCGTCATCGAGCTGCGGAAGTAGTGCTACGTCATGAATGAGCGCGAGCGGAGCGAGCACGCGGAGGCGGGCCACACCCAGCACCCCGGCGCGCTCCCGACCGGAGGGTGGGCAGTGTGGCTCGACACGACCGGCTGCATGCGGAGCCGACGGGCGAGGTGGGCATGAGTCTGTCACTGCGCTTCGCCGCCGGATCGCACAAGGGGATGATCCGCGAGGGCAACGAGGACTCCGGTTACGCCGGGCCGCGGCTGCTCGCGATCGCCGACGGCATGGGCGGCCAGGCCGCCGGCGAGGTCGCCTCCTCCGAGGTGATCTCCACCATCGTCGCCCTCGACGACGACGTCCCCGGCTCCGACATCCTCACCGCGCTCGGCACCGCCGTACAGCGGGCCAACGACCAGCTGCGCCAGATGGTCGAGGACGACCCCTCGCTGGAGGGCATGGGCACCACGCTGACGGCGCTGCTGTGGACCGGGCAGCGGCTCGGCCTGGTGCACGTCGGCGACTCGCGCGCCTACCTGCTGCGCGACGGCGTCCTCACCCAGATCACCCAGGACCACACCTGGGTGCAGCGGCTGGTCGACGAGGGCCGCATCACCGAGGAGGAGGCGACCACGCACCCGCAGCGGTCGCTGCTCATGCGGGCCCTCGGCAGCGGCGACCACGTCGAGCCCGACCTGTCGATCCGCGAGGTGCGGGCCGGCGACCGCTATCTGATCTGCTCCGACGGGCTGTCCGGGGTCGTCTCCCACCAGACGATGGAGGACACCCTCGCCAGCTACCAGGGTCCGCAGGAGACCGTGCAGGAGCTGATCCAGCTCGCGTTGCGCGGCGGCGGCCCGGACAACATCACCGTGATCGTCGCCGACGTCCTCGACCTGGACACCGGGGACACCCTCGCCGGGCAGCTGTCCGACACCCCGGTCGTGGTCGGCGCGGTCGCCGAGAACCAGCACCAGCCGCACGACAACGGCATCATGCAGACCCCGGCCGGCCGTGCCTCCGGCCTCGGCCGCCAGGGCGGCGGGGGCGGCGAGTTCGGGCCGCCCGGCTCCGGCGACACCACCGGCTTCATCCCGGCCGGCAGCTTCGGCGCCTACTCCGACGAGGACTTCGAAAAGCCGCGGACCGGCCGCAAGTGGCTGAAGAGATCGCTGTACACCGCCCTCGTGCTCGCCGTCGTCGGCGGCGGGCTCTACGGCGGCTACCGGTGGACCCGGACCCAGTACTACGTCGGCACCAACGACGACCATGTCGCGCTCTACCGCGGCATCAGCCAGGACCTCGCCTGGGTGTCGCTGTCGGAGCTGGAGAAGGACCACCCCGAGATCGAACTCAAGTACCTGCCGCCGTACTGGCAGAAGCAGGTCAAGAACACGATCGCCGAGGGCGACCTCGCCACCGCGCAGCGGAAGATCGACGACCTCGCCGTGCAGGCCTCCGCCTGCCGCAAGCAGGCCGAGCGGCGCACCGCGGAGAACGAGAAGAACGCCCAGACGGGCCAGGGCCAGGCCGGAGGCACCACGGGAACCACTCCCGCCTCCCTCACGTCCAAGGCATCACCGAGCCCGTCGGTGAGCGCGACCCCCAAGACCCCGTCGTCCCCGTCCACCTCACCGTCCCCGACCGCGACGCCCAACCCCGGCCCCACCCTCTCGGAGGAGGAGCAGAAGGTCGTCTCGAACTGCGGTACGCAGTAGGCAAGCCGTGAGAGGCCCCGTCACACGATGAGCAGTACCACCAACTCGCCGACGCACCACACGTCCACGATCGGCTCGATCGGCACGCCGAGCCGGCGCAACACCGAGCTCGCGCTGCTGGTGTTCGCCGTCGCCATCCCGGTCTTCGCCTACGCCAACGTCGGGCTCGCCATCAACGACGAGGTGCCCTCCGGGCTGCTGGCCTACGGCCTCGGCCTCGGTCTGCTGGCCGGCGTCGGCCATCTCGTCGTCCGCAAGTTCGCGCCGTACGCGGACCCGCTGCTGCTGCCGCTGGCCACGCTGCTCAACGGGCTCGGGCTCGTCGTCATCTGGCGCCTCGACCAGTCCAAGCTGCTGCAGTCGATCAAGCAGGCGGGCACTGCGGCGCCCCGGCAGCTGATGTACACCGCGATGGGCATCGCCCTGTTCATCGCCGTGCTGATCTTCCTCAAGGACCACCGGGTCCTGCAGCGCTACACCTACATCTCCATGGTGGGCGCGCTGTTCCTGCTGCTGCTGCCGCTCGTGCCGGGCCTCGGCCAGAACATCTACGGCGCCAAGATCTGGATCTCCGTCGCCGGTTTCTCCATCCAGCCCGGTGAGTTCGCCAAGATCGTCCTGGCGATCTTCTTCGCCGGCTACCTGATGGTGAAGCGGGATGCGCTCGCGCTCGCCAGCCGCCGCTTCATGGGGCTGTACCTGCCGCGCGGCCGTGACCTCGGCCCGATCCTGGTCGTCTGGGCGATCTCGATCCTCATCCTGGTCTTCGAGACCGACCTCGGCACCTCGCTGCTGTTCTTCGGCATGTTCGTGATCATGCTGTACGTCGCCACCGAGCGGACCAGCTGGATCGTCTTCGGTCTGCTGATGTCCGCCGCCGGCGCCGTCGGCGTGGCCTCCTTCGAGCCGCACATCCAGCAGCGCGTGGACGCCTGGCTCGACCCGATGAAGGAGTACACGCTCTCCCGGCAGGGCATCCCCGGCCACTCCGAGCAGGCCATGCAGGCGCTGTGGGCGTTCGGCTCCGGCGGCACCCTGGGCACCGGCCTCGGCCAGGGCCACTCCGACCTGATCCGGTTCGCCGCCAACTCCGACTTCATCCTCGCCACCTTCGGCGAGGAGCTGGGCCTCGCCGGGATCATGGCGATCCTGCTGATCTACGGGCTGATCGTGGAGCGCGGCGTGCGCACCGCCCTCGCCGCCCGCGACCCCTTCGGCAAGCTGCTGGCCATCGGCCTGTCGGGCGCCTTCGCGCTGCAGGTGTTCGTCGTCGCCGGCGGTGTGATGGGCCTCATCCCGCTCACCGGTATGACGATGCCCTTCCTGGCGTACGGCGGTTCCTCCGTCATCGCCAACTGGGCCCTGGTCGGCATCCTGATCCGGATCAGCGACACCGCGCGCCGCCCGGCCCCCGCCCCCGCCACCAACCCCGACGCCGAGATGACCCAGGTGGTCCGCCCGTCATGAACAAGCCCCTGCGCCGGATCGCGATCTTCTGCGGCCTGCTGGTCCTGACCCTGCTCCTGCGGGACAACTGGCTGCAGTACGTCAAGTCCGACTCCCTGGCGACGGACGACAACAACCGCCGTGTCACGATCGCCCGCTACTCCACCCCGCGCGGCGACATCGTCGTCGACGGCGACCCGGTCACCGGGTCCGCCAAGACCAGCAAGTCCGGCCTGAACGACCTGGAGTTCAAGCGCACCTACAAGGACGGCGCGATGTGGGCGCCGGTCACCGGGTACGCCTCGCAGGCCTTCGGCGCCAACCAGCTGGAGAACCTGGAAGACGGCATCCTCACCGGCAACGACGACCGGCTGTTCTTCCGCAACACCCTCGACATGGTCACCGGCAAGCAGAAGCAGGGCGGCAACGTCGTCACCACCCTGAACGCCGACGCCCAGAAGGCCGCGTACAACGGCCTGAAGGCCCGGGGCGCCAAGGGCGCTGTCGTCGCCCTTGAGCCGTCGACCGGCAAGATCCTGGCGCTGGCCTCCTACCCGTCGTACGACCCGTCGGTGTTCGCCGGGAACTCCAACGACGACGCCGAGGCCTGGAAGAAGCTGCAGAAGAAGTACAACCCCGACGACCCGATGCTGAACCGGGCGCTGCGCGAGACCTACCCGCCGGGCTCGACGTTCAAGGTGGTCACGGCCGCCGCGGCGCTGGAGAACAACCTCTACCCGGACGCGGACACCGCGACGGACTCGCCGCTGCCGTGGACCCTGCCGACCACCACGACCGAGCTGAAGAACGAGGGCAACATCCCCTGCAAGAACGCCACCATGCGGGAGGCGCTGCGAGTGTCCTGCAACACGGTCTTCGGCAAGATCGGCTCGGACCTCGGCAAGGACAAGATGATCGCCGAGGCGGAGAAGTTCGGCTTCAACGCCGAGCAGTTCACGCCGGTGCGCTCCAGCGCCTCCGTCTTCCCCGAGAAGATGGACCGCCCGCAGACCGCCCTCAGCTCCATCGGCCAGTTCGAGACCGCCGCGACGCCGCTGCAGATGGCCATGGTCGCCTCCG
The DNA here is from genome assembly GCF_014656055.1 of Streptomyces griseosporeus. Lineage (GTDB taxonomy): Bacteria > Actinomycetota > Actinomycetes > Streptomycetales > Streptomycetaceae > Streptomyces > Streptomyces griseosporeus. The sequence continues at coordinate 279,790 of NZ_BNBR01000005.1, read as the reverse complement.
CGGTCGCCAACGACGGCAAGCTGATGAAGCCGTACATGGTCGACAAGCTCCAGTCGTCGAACCTCGACACCGTCGCGCAGACCGAGCCGCAGGAGCTGAGCCAGCCGCTGTCCTCGAAGAACGCGCAGATCCTGCAGTCGATGATGGAGACGGTCGTCAAGGAGGGCACGGGCACCAGGGCCCAGATCGACGGCGTCACGGTGGGCGGCAAGACCGGTACCGCCCAGCACGGTGTCGACAACAGCGAGAACCCCTACGCCTGGTTCATCTCCTACGCCAAGGTGGCCGACGGCAGCTCGCCGGTGGCCGTGGCGGTCGTGATCGAGGACGAGAACGCCAACCGCGGTGACATCTCCGGTGGCGGTCTCGCGGCCCCGATCGCGAAGAAGGTGATGCAGGCGGTGATCAACGCCAAGAAGTGAGACCGCTCACGTCACCTCCACATCGATGCACGTTGCGATACCGGTCCTGTATCGGGTGACGGGCTTGGCCAGGTCACACAAACGGAGCCGGGTACGGTATGCCCGGACGGCAGCCTCCGGCCGCACACACGTGTCGGCCGGGACCGACGGAGAGGGCTGGTAGGAAGCTATGGAAGAGCCGCGTCGCCTCGGCGGCCGGTACGAGCTGGGCCAGGTGCTCGGCCGTGGTGGCATGGCGGAGGTCTACCTCGCGCATGACACCCGCCTCGGGCGCCAGGTGGCGGTGAAGACCCTGCGTGCGGACCTCGCGCGCGACCCGTCCTTCCAGGCCCGGTTCCGCCGGGAGGCCCAGTCGGCCGCCTCGCTCAACCATCCCGCGATCGTCGCGGTCTACGACACGGGCGAGGACTACATCGACGGGGTCTCGATCCCGTACATCGTCATGGAGTACGTCGACGGCTCCACGCTGCGCGAGCTGCTGCACAGCGGCCGCAAGCTGCTGCCCGAGCGCGCGATGGAGATGACCATCGGCATCCTCCAGGGCCTGGAGTACGCGCACCGCAACGGCATCGTCCACCGCGACATCAAGCCGGCCAACGTCATGCTGACGCGCACCGGCCAGGTCAAGGTGATGGACTTCGGCATCGCCCGCGCCATGGGCGACGCCGGCATGACCATGACCCAGACGGCCGCGGTCATCGGCACCGCCCAGTACCTCTCCCCGGAGCAGGCCAAGGGCGAGCAGGTGGACGCGCGGTCCGACCTGTACTCCACGGGCTGTCTGCTGTACGAGCTGCTGACGGTGCGCCCGCCGTTCGTCGGCGACTCGCCGGTGGCGGTCGCCTACCAGCACGTGCGCGAGGAGCCTCAGGCGCCTTCGGTCTTCGACCCGGAGATCACGCCCGAGATGGACGCGATCGTGCTGAAGGCCCTCGTCAAGGACCCCAACTACCGCTACCAGTCGGCCGACGAGATGCGCGCCGACATCGAGGCGTGCCTCGACGGGCAGCCGGTCGGCGCGGCCGCGGCGATGGGCTCGGTCGGCTACGGCGGCTACCCCGACGACCAGCCGACGACCGCCCTGCGCGCGGAGCCGGGCGCGGCCGCCGGGGCGACGACGATGCTGCCGCCGATGAACCCCGACGACGGGGGCTACGGCTACGACGACCGCCCCGACCGGCGCCGCCAGAAGAAGTCCAACGCCTCCACGATCCTGCTGGTCGTGGCGGCGGTCCTGGTCCTCGTCGGCGCGGTGCTGATCGGCAAGTGGATCACCAGCGGCGGGGGTGCGGGCAACGACACCGTGCCGGTGCCGAATTTCGTGGGCCTGACCGTGGACGACGCACGGAAGCAGGCGGTCAACTCCGACCTGAAGGTGACGATCAAGAAGGAGCCCTGCGAGAACCAGCCCCTGAACAACGTCTGCAAGCAGGACCCCGCCTTCAAGACGGAGGTCAAGAAGGGCGACACGGTCACCCTCACGGTGTCGACGGGCGCTCCCAAGCTGCCCGTGCCGGACGTCCAGGGGCTGTCCTTCGAGAAGGCCAAGGCCCGGCTGGAGGAGAAGGGCTTCGAGGTCGAGAAGAAGTCCGAGGAGTCCGACCAGACGCCCGGTGTCGTCATCGACCAGGACCCCAAGGGCGACACCGAGCTGGAGAAGGGCTCGAAGATCACCCTGACGGTGGCGGTGGCCCCGGCCACCACGACCGTGCCGGACGTCTCCAACGGCCTGTCCTGTGACGACGCCAAGGCCCGCATGGTCGCCAACGATCTCGTCGGCACCTGCGTCGAGACCCAGGTCACCAGTCAGGACCAGGACGGCAAGGTCATCGGCACCGACCCGTCCCCGGGCACGGAGGTCAAGAAGGGCTCCGAGGTCCAGATCAAGGTCGGCAAGTTCCAGCAGCAGCAGACGCCCGTCCCGACGGTCCGCAACCAGCCGCTGAAGGACGCCCGGAAGGCCCTCCAGGACGCCGGCTTCAACAACATCAACGTGCTCGGCAGCCAGGACGACAAGGCGATCGTGATCAACCAGGACCCGCAGGGCGGCACGCCGGCCGACCCGGCGAGCCAGACGGTCACGCTGACCACCGTCGACTTCGGCGGGGGCGGCGGCAACAACAACGGCGACAACGGCGGCGGCCTCTTCGGCTGACCGGCGCCCCGCGCACACGACCGAGCCCCGGCATCCAGTCCAAGGATGCCGGGGCTCCGTCGTGCTCGGCTCAGCGCAGTTCCGCCGGCTCGGTGCGCTCGCTGTCGACCTGGTCGACGCGGACCAGTTCGCCCCAGACCACGTACCGGTAGCGGCTCGTGAAGACCGGGGTGCAGGTCGTCAGGGTGATGTAGTGGCCCGGCTTCTTCTTGCCGGACTCCTTCGGGACCTGGGCGAGGACGTCCACGTTGTACTTCGAGGTCTCGGGAAGGACGGCGTAGACCTTGTAGACGTACCACTTGTCCTTCGTCTCGAAGACGATCGGGTCGCCCTTCTTCAGCTTGTCGATGTTGTGGAACTTCGCGCCGTGGCCGTCGCGGTGCGCGGCGAGGGAGAAGTTGCCCTCCTTGCCCGAGGTGGGCAGGACGGCCTTGACCGGGTCGGTGTAGTAGCCGGCCACGCCGTCGTTGAGGACCTTGGTGGAGGTGCCCTTCTCGACCAGGACCTCGCCGTTTTTCATGGCGGGCACGTGCAGGAAGCCGATGCCGTCCTTGGTGTCCAGGGCGCCCGGCCCGCCCGTGCCGCCGTCGCCCTGCGCCCAGTGGTCGCGGACCTTGTCGGCCTGCCGGTTTGCCGCCCGGTCGGCGATGACGTTCGTCCACCACAGGGAGTAGACGACGAACAGGCCGAGCACCAGGCCCGCCGTGATGAGGAGTTCACCGAGGACGCTGACGGTCATCGCGATCCGGCCGGTGCCGCGGCGGCGCCGGGGGGAGGGGGGAGGGGACGTGTCGGTGTCCTCTGCGGTCGCTGCCACTGTTATCTGCCCTTAACTGACGAGCGCATCCGGCTTGCCCTTGCTGCGCGGCCGTTCCTCGACCATCTTGCCCCAGACGATCAGCCGGTACTTGCTGGTGAACTCCGGCGTGCAGGTGGTGAGGGTGATGTAGCGGCCGGGGGCGGTGAAGCCGGAGCCCCTGGGGACGGGGTCGAGGACGGAGACGTTGCTCGGCGAGGTCACCGGCAGCGTCGACGTCGTCTTGTAGACGTAGTAGGTGTCCTGGGTCTCGACGACGACCTCGTCGCCGGGCTGGAGCCGGTTGATGTAGCGGAACGGCTCGCCGTGGGTGTTGCGGTGGCCCGCCAGGCCGAAGTTCCCGGTCTTGTCGCCGGGCATCGCGGTCTTCAGCGGATCCTGGCCGTAGTGGCCGACCATGCCCTTGTCCAGGACCTTCTTGTTGCTGACGCCCTCGGCGATGGGCACCACCACGTCGAGCTTGGGGATGTACAGGATGGCGAAGCCCTGCCCGGGCGCGAACACCCCCGGGTTGCGCCGGCCGTCCGCCCACTCCTGCTGGAGGTCGCTGGCCTCCTTGCCGGCCTGCGCGTGGGCCCGCACGTTCGTCCACCACAGCTGGTAGGTGACGAACAGCAGCATCAGCACGCCGGTCGTGATGAACAGCTCGCCGATGGCCCGGCTGACGACGACCCCCGCGCCGGGTTTGCGCGCCCGGGCCTGCCGGCGGGCCTCGACCCGGGAGAGGGGGGCCGGTGGCTTCTCCTCCGCCGGCGGGTCGGCCTGGGCGGGGCCGCCGTGACGGCCGCGGCGGCGCTTGGCGGCCTTTCTGCGGGCCGCACGGCCGCCGGGGGTGACTCCGGTGGCCGCTGAGGCGGATGGGGCGTCAGAGGCGGCTATGGAGCCGCTGCCGGGGGGCGGCGGCACCCGCAGCGCCATCGTCTCGTCGTCGGCGGGGGGCACATACGGGTCGTACGTCCCGTCGCCGTGCTCTTCGTCCGGGTACGTCCCGTCCCCGTACGCCTCGTCGCCGTACGTCCCGTCCTGCGCCCCGTACGACGTCGTGCCGTAGGGCTCGTACGGCGTCGGGCCGTACGAGTCCTCGCGCTCGGGGCGCAGCGCGGTCACGCCGTGGCCCTGCCCACCACCGGGGCGAGCCCCGCAGACCTCGCCACGGCACCCTCGTCGCCGCACTCGGCCAGCCAGTTGGCCAGCATCCGGTGCCCGTGCTCGGTGAGCACCGACTCGGGGTGGAACTGCACGCCCTCCACGGGGAGTTCGCGGTGGCGCAGGCCCATGATGATGCCGTCGCGGGTGCGGGCGGTGACCTCCAGCTCGGCGGGCACGGTCGGCGGCTCGGCGGCCAGGGAGTGGTAGCGGGTCGCGGTGAAGGGCGAGGGCAGTCCGGCGAAGACGCCCCGGCCCTCGTGCTCGACCAGCGAGGTCTTGCCGTGCAGCAGCTCCGGCGCGCGGTCCACCACACCGCCGTACGCCACCTGCATCGACTGCATGCCCAGGCAGACGCCGAAGACGGGGACGCCGGTGGCGGCGCAGTGGCGGACCATGTCGATGCAGACGCCCGCCTCCTCCGGCTTGCCGGGGCCGGGCGAGAGCAGGACGCCGTCGAAGCCGTCGTTGGCATGGGCCGTCGACACCTCGTCGTTGCGCAGGACCTCGCACTCGGCCCCGAGCTGGTAGAGGTACTGGACCAGGTTGAAGACGAAGCTGTCGTAGTTGTCGACGACGAGGATGCGCGCGCTCACGAGTTGTCCACCGTCACATCGTTGAAGGGAAGCAGCGGTTCGGCCCACGGGAAGACGTACTGGAACAGGACGTAGACCACGGCCAGGACCAGCACGATCGAGGTCAGCGCCTTGATCCAGGCGTTTCCCGGCAGATGCCGCCAGATCCAGCCGTACATGCCGTCCCTTCCGTAGCCCACGGCACCACACTCACGCCGTACCGCCACCAGACTAACGGCGCGGCGCCTTCCGTTGGCCTGTGTCCACAGGGTGGGTGGGGTGTCACCGCACGGGCTGGGCGTAGTGCAGGTCCAGGGTGCCGGTGTAGCCGGGCAGGGTCACGGTGCCGTCCTCGGTGACCTTCCAGCCGAGGCCGTACACGTTCACGTACACCATGTAGTTCTGGATCGCCGGGGAGTCCGCGAGCGCCTGCTGGAGCCGGTCCGGGTCACCGACCGCCTGGATCTTGTACGGCGGCGAGTAGACGCGGCCCTGGAGGATCAGGGTGTTGCCGACGCAGCGCACGGCGCTGGTGGAGATCAGCCGCTGGTCCATGACCTTGATGCCCTTGGCGCCGCCCTGCCACAGCGCGTTCACCACGGCCTGCAGGTCCTGCTGGTGGATGACCAGGTAGTCGGGTTGCGGCTCGGGGTAGCCGGGCAGCTTGGCGGTGGCGTTCGGCGGGGCGTCGTTCAGGGTGACCGTGATCGCCTCGCCGGTGAGCTTCCGGGCGCCGGCGCTCTTCTCCAGGGCGGTGAGCCGGTCGTCGTCGGCCTTGGTGCTGCCGTTGTCGCGTCCGGCGAGGGCCTCGACGTCGTCGCGGAGCACGGCGTTGGAGTCGTCCAGTTCCTTGTTCTTGCGGCTGCGCTCCTGGATGAGGTCGGAAAGCTTCAACAAGGACGTATCCGTACGGATATTGGTGCCCTTGGCCGTTTGGAAACTGGTGAAGAAAAGGAGGCCCGCGAGAGCGAAGACGGCCACCGTGAGCACGCGGACGGGACGGAAGCCGCCCCGGTGGGCGGCACTGGATCCCGGCTGGGGGGAGTCGGCAGAATTGCTCAACGTACCCTTATCTCCTTCGGCGCCACGGAAGCACTACGCTAACGGACGCCCGGGGGAGTGCTCAGTGTCCCCCGACCCCGTTCCCTGCGCGGCCACGCAGCGCATCGACAGGAGAGACCCTCGTGCCGAAGTCACGTATCCGCAAGAAGGCCGACTACACGCCGCCGCCGGCCAAGCAGGCGGCCGCGATCAAGCTGGAGAACCGCGGCTGGGTCGCCCCGGTCATGCTGGCGATGTTCCTGATCGGTCTGGCCTGGATCGTCGTCTTCTACGTCACCGACGGCTCTCTGCCCATCGACAGCCTGAACAACTGGAACATCGTGGTCGGCTTCGGCTTCATCGCCGCCGGATTCGGTGTCTCCACGCAGTGGAAGTAGCCCTGCCCAGGGGTATGCGCTGAGTTATCCACAGATCCCGTCCACACCATGGGGATAAAAGAACGACGATCTGTGGATAACCTCTCGGCGGTTGACGCCGGTGTGACGGAAGTACCGATCGGGCGCCCCACTCGAAAGCTTGTTCGCCCCCTGCCTGACCTGCGGAAACGCGGCTCGTCGGCAGGGGGCACACCTGTTCCCGCACGCTGTGCACAAGATTCGCCACGGCCTGTGGACAACGGGCCGCTCAGGTGAGCTGGGCCGTCCTCAACAGGGTGACCAGAACGACCGCGGCGAGCACCAGCGCACAGGTGCCGTACTGCACCAGCGCGCGCCGATCACGCGGGGCGTGCACCATCGCGTAGCCCACGACCACGCCGGCGACCAGGCCACCGATGTGGGCCTGCCAGGCGATGATCGACCACCCGAAGGTGAAGATCAGGTTGATCACCAGCAGCGCGATGATCGGCCGCATGTCGTAGTTCAGGCGGCGCATGAGGACGGCCGTCGCGCCGAAGAGGCCGAAGATGGCGCCGGAGGCGCCGAGGGTGGCCGAGCTGGGCGAGGCCAGCAGATAGGTGAGCGCGCTGCCTGCCAGGCCCGAGGTGAAGTACAGCGCGAGATAGCGGGCACGGCCGAGCGCCGCCTCCAGCGGGCCGCCCAGCCACCACAGGCCGAGCATGTTGAAGGCGAAGTGCCAGACGGCCTCGTGGGCGAACATGCTCGTCACCATCCGCCACCACTCCCCGCCGGCCACCCCCTCGGTGGGGTGGAACGGGGCAGGCGGCCAGGCGCCGATGAGCACCACGTCGTTCAGCACCGTCTTGCTGACCTGCACGGCGATGAAGACGGCGAGGTTGATCCCGATGAGGACCTTGGTGACCAGGCGGGGATCCGCGCTCACCGAGCCCCCCGCGATCGTGCGCGGCCGCGCCGCCGCCGGGGACGGGCCGCCGCCCGAGGTGCCGCGCACGCAGTCCGGGCACTGGAAGCCGACCGAGGCGTTCACCATGCACTCCGGGCAGATCGGGCGGTCGCAGCGCGTGCAGCGGATGCCCGTCTCGCGGTCCGGGTGGCGGTAGCAGGTAGGCGGCGTCCGCGCCTCCGGCCGGCTGCCGCCGGGAGCCTGCTCCATGAGATCCCCCCAGGTCGTCGGTGGTCACGGGGCGCCGTCCGGCAAGAGGAGGCACCCCACCGTCCTTACGGACGAGCGGGGCAAATGGTTCCCCGGCGGACCGGGTCAGCCCTCGCGGGTCTCCACGGCCACCGACTCGATCACCACGTCCTCCACCGGACGGTGGGTGCGTGGGTTGGTCGGGACGGAGACGATGGCGTCCACGACCTTCCGCCCGGCCGCGTCCGCGACCTCGCCGAAGATGGTGTGCTTGCGGTTCAGCCAGGCGGTGGGAGCGACGGTGATGAAGAACTGCGAGCCGTTGGTCCCCGGCCCGGCGTTGGCCATGGCCAGCAGGTACGGCCGGTCGAAGCGCAGGTCGGGGTGGAACTCGTCCTTGAACTGGTAGCCGGGATCGCCGGTGCCGTTGCCCAGCGGATCGCCGCCCTGGATCATGAAGCCGCTCATCACCCGGTGGAAGACCGTGCCGTCGTACAGCGGAGCCGTCGTCTTCGCGCCGGTCGCGGGGTGGGTCCACTCCCGCTCCCCCTGCGCCAGCTCGACGAAGTTCCGGACCGTGGCGGGCGCGTGGTGCGGGAAGAGCCGGATCCGGATGTCGCCGTGGTTGGTCCTCAGAGTGGCGTAGAGCTGCTCGGCCACGATGTGCCTTCCGTTGTCCTCCTGTGATCCCCCGATCCTCGCACGCCGTCGTGCGGTCGGCGGAAAGCGCGGACGAGTCGGCCCGGGACGGGGGCGCGCGGGGCCGATCCGTGGCATTGTCGACGACAAGCACCTTGATGACCCGTCTGCACCCGTATGCCCCTCCCCGCATGCCCCGCGGCTCCGGTGCAGGCATGATCCGCAAAAGGGTGGAAAGTCGAATTACCGTACGCCACCGAGGAGGAGGAACCCGTGACCCGCATCGACAGCGTGCGCGCCGCGACCGGTTCGGCGAAGGACAGCGTGCTGCACGCCGCGGAAGTGGTGGCGCCCTACGCCGACACGGCCAAGGAGAGGGCCGCGCACTACGCGCACGAGGCACGCGTACGGCTTGCGCCCAAGGTGACGCTGGCCGCCGAACAGGCCCGCGTCCAGTACGGCGCCCATCTCGCGCCCCGGCTGGAGCAGGCCCGCACCCATGTGCCGCCGAAGGTGGAGCTCGCCGCACAGGAGGCGGCCCTGCGCACCCGCAAGGCCGCACGGCAGGCCGCCGACTACTCCCGGCCGATGATCGAGCAGGCGGTGGCCGCCGCCGGACCCGTCCGTGACGAGGCCGCCACACGTGCCGCCGCCGCTCTGGTCGCCCTGCGCGGCCAGGTGACCGCCGAGGACATCCAGAAGCTGGTCCGCAAGCACGAACGGCGGGCCAGGACCGGCCGCGCCGTGCGGATGCTGGCCGTGCTGGGTCTGGTCGCGGGCGGGGCGTTCGCCGCATGGAAGTGGTGGGACAAGCAGGCCAACCCGGACTGGCTCGTCGAGCCGCCGGAGGCCACGGAAGTGCCTGAGTCGGGCCGTCTGACCTCGGTCGACGGCAGCGCCGAGGCCGTACTGGACCCGGAGGTCCAGGCCAAGGAGGCCGCCGAGGAGGCGGCCAAGCGCGACGACCAGGCCTGACACCGCACCGCCGCTCTGGTGGCCGGGGGCGCAGGCTCCCGGCCACTAGACTGCGCGCATGACTGAGCCCGCCATCATCACGAATGCCTCTGACCCCGCGGTGCAGAGAATCATCGACGTCACGAAGCATTCGCGGGCCAGCATCAAGACGACGCTGATCGAGGACACCGAGCCGCTGATGGAGTGCATCAGGGCCGGTGTGCAGTTCATCGAGGTGTACGGCTCCAGCGGTACGCCGCTCGACCCCGCCCTGCTCGACCTGTGCCGGCAGCGGGAGATCCCGGTCCGGCTGATCGACGTGTCGATCGTGAACCAGTTGTTCAAGGCCGAGCGCAAGGCGAAGGTCTTCGGCATCGCGCGCGTGCCGCGGCCGGCCCGGCTGGCGGACATCGCCGAGCGCGGCGGCGACGTCGTCGTCCTCGACGGTGTGAAGATCGTCGGCAACATCGGCGCCATCGTGCGGACCTCGCTGGCGCTCGGCGCCGCGGGCATCGTCCTGGTCGACAGCGACCTCGCCACCATCGCCGACCGGCGGCTGCTGCGGGCGAGCCGCGGCTACGTCTTCTCCCTGCCCGTCGTCCTCGCCGACCGCGAGGAGGCCGTCTCCTTCCTGCGGGACAACGACATCGCGCTGATGGTGCTGGACGCCGACGGCGACCTCGGGGTGAAGGACCTCGGGGACCGCGCCGACCGCATGGCGCTGGTCTTCGGCAGCGAGAAGGGCGGCCCGTCGGGCCTGTTCCAGGAGGCGTCGGCGGGCACGGTGTCCATCCCGATGCTCAGCTCCACGGAGTCCCTGAACGTGTCGGTGTCCGTCGGCATCGCCCTGCACGAGCGCTCGGCCCGCAACTTCGCCGTCCGGCGCGCCGCCGCACAGGCCTGAGGACACCCCCCGGGGTCCCCCGGGGTTCACACCAGCCGTCCCTCCGCCTCGGCCCTGAGGCCTGCCAGCGTCGTCTGGATGCCGGCGCGCAGCAGGGCCAGCCGGCCGGTGACGATCTGCTCCTCCCGCTCCGGGTGCAGCTCGACCACGTCGTGCAGCGGTCCGCGGGCGGAGCCGATGCGCATCCCGTGCCGCACGAGCGTGCCGGAGCCGTCCGCGAGGGGTTCCAGGGTGTACGTCCACACCGCGAGCGGCTCGCCGTGCCGGCGGTCGTTGTAGTGGACGACCTCCCACTCAAAGACGTGCGGCCGTGACATCCGGGTGATCCGGCTGACCGTGCGCCACTCGCCCAGTCCGCTGTTGCGGTTGCGGCCGGCGAAGCACGCGCCGACCGCCGGCCCGTCGGCCCCGTCCAGCCACTCCACCTCCTGCAGTTCGGGGCTGTGCCGGGCCGAGGTGGCGATGTCCGAGACCAGCTCCCACACGCGCTGCGGGTCGGCGGCGATCTCCGCCGCGCACTCCACGCCGGGGCTGTCGGCAAGACGCATTTCTTTTCTTCCTCCATCGTCGGTGTTGCTCTCGTGCCGGGTCAGATCACGACCGCCGTCGCGATCACTCCCCCGGCGACCCGCCAGCGGCCGGAGACCGTGGCGAACGGGCCCGCCCGGGTCAGCGTGGCCGTGACGATGCCGTGCATGCCGTCGGTGCCGTACCTGCCGTCCGCGCTGTGCGGGCCGTCCGCCGTGAATCTCACGTCCGCTTCCAGGAAGCCCAGCTCGCAGCGGGCCGCCGGGTACCACGCCTTGAAGACGGCCTCCTTCACGCAGAACAGCAGGCGGCCCCAGTGCACCCCCGGCCGGGTGCGCGCGAGCAGCGCCAGGTGGGCCCGCTCGGCGGGGCTCGCGACCATCTCCAGGACGTCGGCGTCCAGCGGGGCGTGCGGCTCGGCGTCGATGCCCACCCCGGCCAGGCCGGGTCCGGGGCGGGCGACCACCGCCGCCCGGTAGCCGGCGCAGTGCGTCAGGGAGCCGACGACCCCGTCCGGCCAGCGGGGCTCGCCGCGCGGTCCGGGCAGCAGGGGCACCGGTGCGTGCCCGAGGGTGCGCAGCGCGCGCTGGGCGCACACCCGTACCCCCGCGAAGTCCCGTCGCCGTTTCTCCCCCGCACCCGCCATCAGCCGCGCCTCGGCCGGGAGGAGCTGCCCGAACCAGTCCTCGTCGTGCCCGTCCCCGAAGGCCTCCGCGGCCACCGCCCGCGCGGGCAGCAGGGAGGCCATCAGCGCGGTGGCGGGGGACGGGCGGGGCAGGACGTCGGTGTGCTGTCGGGCCGTCATCGCCGGTCAGTCGATTCCGCGCTCGATGTGCGGCTCGTCGCCGCGTTCCTCCTCCCCGGCGAGCAGCGCGCGCGGGGGTCCCGGCTGCTCGGGGGGTGTGCGGTGCGGGCCGGCCGGTGCCGGGCGCCCGTGGTGCGTACCGTCCATGTCCGTCTCCCTCCCTCTCCCCGCGCGGCTAGCGGCGCCAGCTGACCGGCGGGCGGTAGGGAGCGTTGCGCTCCGGGCGGTCCCACAGGGGGACGGCCGGGGCGGTCGGCCCGGCGGCGGGGGCGGGGGCGGTCGTACGGGAGAGCAGGACGACGGTGAGGGCGGCGAGTTCGTCGTCGGAGGCATGGCCGCGTTCCACGCGGACCAGAGGGGTCGCGGAAGTCACCGGGATCAACTCCGTTCAGGGGGAGGCAGGTTCACTGGGGCGGGTTGCCGTGCTTGCGGGAGGGCAGGTCGGCGTGCTTGGTCCGCAGCATGTGCAGGGAGCGGATCAGCACCTGCCGGGTCTCGGCGGGGTCGATCACGTCGTCGACCAGGCCCCGCTCGGCGGCGTAATAGGGGTGCATCAGCTCGGCCTTGTACTCCTTGACCATCCGTGCCCGCATCGCCTCCGGGTCGTCGGCGCCGGCGATCTGGCGGCGGAAGATGACGTTCGCGGCGCCCTCCGCGCCCATGACGGCGATCTCGTTCGTCGGCCAGGCGTACGACAGGTCGGCGCCGACCGAGCGGGAGTCCATGACGATGTAGGCACCGCCGTACGCCTTGCGCAGGATCAGCTGGATGCGCGGGACCGTGGCGTTGCAGTAGGCGTAGAGCAGCTTCGCGCCGTGCCGGATGATGCCGCCGTGCTCCTGGTCGACGCCCGGCAGGAAGCCGGGGACGTCGAGGAGCGTCACGATCGGGATGTTGAAGGCATCGCACATCTGCACGAAACGCGCGGCCTTCTCCGACGCGTTGATGTCCAGCACGCCGGCCAGCGACTGCGGCTGGTTGGCGACGATGCCGACGACCTGCCCGTCGAGCCGGGCCAGGGCGACGAGGACGTTGGTGGCCCAGCGCTCGTGCACCTCCAGGTAGTCCCCGTCGTCGACGAGCGACTCGATCACCCGGCGCATGTCGTACGGCCGGTTGCCGTCGGCCGGGACCAGGTCGAGCAGTTCCTCGCAGCGGCGGTCGGCCGGGTCGCCGGATGGTGCGGCCGGGGGACGCTCGCGGTTGTTCTGCGGGAGGAGGGAGAGCAGGTAGCGCACCTCGGCGAGGCAGGTCTCCTCGTCGTCGTACGCGAAGTGGCACACGCCGGAGGTCTCCGCGTGGACGTCGGCGCCGCCGAGGCCGTTCTGGCTGATCTCCTCGCCGGTCACCGCCTTCACCACGTCGGGGCCGGTGATGAACATCTGCGAGGTGTCCCGGACCATGAACACGAAGTCGGTCAGCGCCGGGCTGTAGGCGGCGCCGCCCGCGCACGGGCCGAGCATCACGCTGATCTGCGGGATCACTCCGGACGCCCGGGTGTTGCGGGTGAAGATGCCGCCGTAGCCGGCGAGGGCGGTGACGCCCTCCTGGATGCGGGCGCCCGCGCCGTCGTTCAGCGACACCAGCGGCGCCCCGGCCGCGATGGCCATGTCCATGATCTTGTGGATCTTCTCGGCGTGCGCCTCGCCGAGGGCGCCGCCGAAGATGCGGAAGTCGTGCGCGTAGACGAAGACCGTACGGCCCTCGACCGTGCCCCAGCCGGTGACCACACCGTCGGTGTGGGGGCGCCGGCGCTCCAGGCCGAAGCCCTGCGCGCGGTGCCGGCGCAGCGGCTCAACCTCGTGGAACGACCCCTCGTCCAGGAGCAGTGCGATGCGCTCCCGCACGGTCAGCTTGCCCTTGTCGCGCTGCCGCCGGGTGGCGGCGGCGTCCGGGCCCTCGGTGATCTCGCGTTTGAGGCTGGTCAGCTCCTCGACGGCGCTGCGCATGCGGTGCTCCCCGTTCCTGTCCGTCCCTGCCCGTTCCCGTCCGGCGTGTTCATCGCGCGCCCGCCAGGGGACGCTCGGCGGCCTCGGCCACCGCCCGGTCGATGTCCTCCGGCAGCCCCAGCGCCACGGCCCGCGCCTCGGGCCGGGCCCGGCCCAGCAGCCGGGTGAGCGGTCCGGCCGGGGCCAGTTCGAGGTGCAGGGCGTCCGGCGCCAGGCGGGCGATCGTCTCCGTACACAGGTCCCAGCGGACCGGCGAGGTGATCTGCGTGATCAGCCGGCGCCGCAGGTCCTCCGGGCCGGTCAGCAGGGCGCCGTCGCCGTTGGCGACCATCGCGGAGGCGGACCGCGCGATCCGCACCCCGGCGATGGCGCGGGCGAACGTCTCCACCGCGGGCGCCATCGCCTCGGTGTGGAAGGCGCCCGCGACGTTGAGCGGCGCGACCCGGGTGCCGGGCGGCGGCTCCTCGGCGAGCGCCTCGACGCGGTCCGCCGGGCCGGCCGCGACGAACTGGTGGCTGCCGTTGAAGTTGGCCACCGTCAGCCCGGCCGCGGCGACCGCGGCGACGATCTCCTCGTCGGAGGCGCCCGCCCGCCGGCCCGGCATCACCGCGGCCATGCCGGTCGGGGCGAGCGCGCACGCCGCGGACATCGCCGCGCCGCGCACCCGGGCGAGGGCCACCGCGTCCCGCGGGCTGAGGTAGCCGGCACCGGCCGCCGCGGCCAGCTCACCGACCGAGTGGCCCGCGAACAGCACCTCGTCGGCGGCGAGCGGCAGCCGCTCGCGCAGCAGCCGGTGCGCGAGCAGCGAGGCGGCGACGATCAGCGGCTGGGCGACGGCCGTGTCCGCGAGCAGCGCGGCATCCCGGCCGGCCTCGACCAGGTCCAGGCCGGCGGCCCGCGACCAGTCGTCGACGAGGGCCCGGGCCCCGGGGACGGCGTCCAGCCAGGGGTCGAGCATCCCCGGCCGCTGGACGCCCTGGCCGGGGGCGGTCACGACAAAGTGGTGCACCACGGAATCCTCCGTTTCGTTCCGTCACGTGTGGGGGGCGCGCGTGTAAGAGGGGCGCACGTTGGGGCGCGCGCGTAAGAGGAGCGCGCCTGGGGGCGTGCGCGAGGGGGCACGCGGAAGAAGGGGGCGCTCAGCGGCCGGTGCCGTCGAGCGAGCCGGCCGGGCGCAGCAGGGTGATGGCACGGTCGACCTCCACGACCGTGCGGCCGTCCCCGGCCCGGGAGACGCCCGTGAAGGTGGCCGTCTCCTCGTCGCGGTCGACCAACTCCACCGAGTGGACGAGCAGTTCACCGGCTCGGGCGGCGCCGGTGACCCGGACCCCGCGCGCCGAGCCGAAGATCAGCAGCGGGCGGGCGTCCGGGCCGGCGTCGGCCGTCTCCCGCATCAGCAGCAGCCCGCAGGCCTGGAGGAACGACTCCAGGGTGAGGCTGGCGGGGAACCGGCCCGGCCGGGAGTCGCCGACGTGGGCGTCCAGCTCGTGGTAGGTCACGGCCTTCACGGCCTCCAGCGCGCCCGGCTCGTGCCGCACGATCCGGTCGACCTGGAGCGCGGGGTGGCCGTAGGGCAGCAGGTCGGCGGGGTCGGGATACGTCGTGGTCGTCATGGCCGGCACCGCCAGGTCGCCGTGATGCGGGCGAGGCGCTGCCCGCCGCTGCTGCACGTGGCCTTGGTGACCAGCCGGTCGCGGTCGCCGTCGACCTCGGCCTCGATGACCACCTCGTCCCCGGCCAGCGCCGGCCGGCTGAACCGGACCGAGCCCAGCTCCACCAGCTCGACGCCGCCGAGCGCCCCGTCCAGGTGCACCTCCAGCATCTGCTGGAGGCTCTCGACCAGGAACACCCCCGGATACACCGTCAGGGACGGGAAGTGACCGCGCAGATAGGGGTCACCGGGGTCGATCGTCTTGCGGCCGACGAAGCCCTTGCCGGCCGCCCGGACGTCGTCCACGGCCACCAGGGGCATACGGCGCGCGCCGGGCCGTACGGGATAGGTCGTCGTACTCATCACAGTCCCATGCCGACGCCGCCGCCGATCGGGATCGACGCGCCCGTGATGAACCCGGCCTCCTCCGAGACGAGGAAGGCGACCAGGGCGGCCACCTCCTCGGGGGTGCCGGTGCGGCGCAGGGCCGTCTGGGAGATGATCTCCTTGCGGCGCCGCTCGGTCAGACCGGAGATCATGTCGGTCTCGATCAGGCCGGGCAGCACCACGTTAGAGGTGATCCCGGCGCGGCCGAGTTCCCAGGCCAGCGAGCGGGCAAGGCCGATCAGGCCGCTCTTGGACGCCGAGTAGTTGGTCTGGCCCGGCGAGCCCCACAGCGCCACGATCGAGGAGACGAACACCAGGCGTCCCCACTTGTTGGCCATCATGTCCGGCACGGTCTCGCGGACCACGTTGATGGAGCCGTTGAGGTTGGTGTCGAGGACGCTCTGCACGCCCTCCTGGGTCTGGGTGAGCAGCGGGCCGTCGTTCATGATGCCGGCGCAGTTCACGACGATGTCGATCTCGCCGAGGATCTCCCGGGCCTGCTCGACCGCCGTGCGCACGGACTCCGGGTCGCGCACGTCGCACGCGACGAACTCGACGCCCTCCAGCTCCGGGCGGGTGGTGCGGGCGGTGCCCACCACGCGGTATCCCTGCTTGTTCAGTTCCTTCGCGATGGCCTCGCCGATGCCCCGGCTGGCTCCCGTCACGAACACCGATCGACTCGTCATCGTCCTGCTCCTTGGTGGGGTGCGCCGATGCGCACCGGGGGGTGGTTTCGGGGTGCGGCGGCGCCCACCAGGGCGTCGATCCGCTCGACGGCGGCCGGCGTGTGCTCACCGCCGCCGGTCACACCGGTCCAGCCGGCCCGCCGCGCGCCGGTCACGTTGGCGTCGAGGTCGTCGACGAGGACGTGGGCCTCGGGCGGCAGGCCGGTGCGGGACTCGGCGAGGCGGAACAGGGCCGCGTCGGGTTTGCGGGCCCCGGTGTCGCAGGACAGCAGGACGTCGTCGAACAGCCCGTCCCAGTCCAGGAAGGCGGTGAAGTACGGCTTCCAGTCGACGGGCAGGTTGGAGACCAGCCCGACGAACGCGCCCGCCTGCCGCCACCGGCGCAGCGCGGCCAGCCACACGCTGTCGACCCGGCGGTCGCTCCACCACTCGGAGCCGAGGCGGGAGAGGTCGGCGGTGAGGCCGAACCGGCCGGCCAGCTCCCGCTCGATCTCCGCCGCCCACTGCCGCTCCGAGAGGATCCCGGAGTCCAGCACGGCCATCCCGTCGGGACAGCCGTACCGGTCGGCGATCGCGCGCAGGCACTGCCCGAGCTGGGCGGGCGTGAACTCCTTGCCCACGCAGTAGGCGCGCAGCCCCTCCCGCAGGGGCGGGGTGAGCACCCCGCGGAAGTCGGTCCAGATCGCGGGCCGCATCACGCCTCCCCCGCGGGGGCCGGCGAGAGAGCGAACGCCATGCGGGTGACGACCAGGCCGTCCTGGACGCAGTCCACGTCCACCCATCGCTCGCCCTGCCGGGCCTCCAGCCGGATCGGCGCGTCCAGCTCCGCGAAGTGCTCGAAGGCGGCGCGCACCGCGGTCACCACGTGCCCGGCCGGCCGGTCCGTGCCGGACAGCGCCAGCTGGCGGCCCGCCTCGATGAGGACCATCGCCGGGAAGTGGTCGTAGTCGTGGTCGAAGAGGGCGGCGTTGGCCAGGTCCGGTGCGAGGTCCGCGACGCGGACCCCGGCCTCGGCCCGCACCCCGGCGATCGCCACGTTCTCGACGCGGGTACGGGCCACACTGGCCGGAGCGCCGAGGTCGGCGCGCCGCACCTGGCCGGAGCGCAGCGCCGCGGTCGTCGGCGCGGGGGAGCCGCCGCGCTGATAGGCCCGCAGCTCCGGGTAGCGGTCCTTGGGCAGGCCCTGCACCGCCATCGACGTCCGCACCAGTTTCCGGCCCGAGGTGTCGGTGCCGTACTGGGTGTACGTGATCTGCTTCGGCGAGCCGTCGCCGCGCAGCCGGAGCCGCTCGAACTCCGAACGGATCGTCAGCTCCTCGTCGGCCGCCGCCAATTGCCCGGGATCGGTGATCTCCATGTCGATCGAGTTGAAGAAGAACGCGATGTTCTCCGACAGGCCCTCGAACGCGTGCGCCGCGCTGAGCGCCGCCTGGCGGCAGGCCTCGATCAGCAGCAGGGCGTCCAGCCGGTGCGGGACGGGGTGGTCGCGGTAGTAGTCGCTGATGCCGGCGGTGACGGTCCTGCTGCCGTAGCCGCCGTCCGGCTCCCGCCAGGGCGGGGAGACCAGGACCTCCTGCTCGTGGGCACGGTGGACGAGGTCCCGGCGCACCCGGGTCCCCGCGGTCGCGGTCACGTCGGCCGCGGTGGCCGTGGTCGCGGTGGTCATGCGCGCTCCCCGATGGTGAGCACGGCAGCGGCCACCGCCCCGGACTCGTCGATGCCGGTGATCAGCACGCCCGTGCCGGGCCGGCCGAGGGCCACCGCGGCGGCGAGCTGCATGGCGCCCAGGGCGCCGCCGCACTCGCCGACCGCGGCCCGCACGTCCACGCGCTCGGCGTCGAACCGGTCCAGGACCGACTCCTCCGCACCCTGCAGGAACGTTCCGACAGTGCCGGGCAGGACCAGCTCGACGCCGGTCCCGGCGGCCTCGGCGGCCTGCCGCGCCCGGTCGACGGCACGGCCCAGCGCCTCGGCGTACCCGGCCTGCGTGCGCTCCCGGGCGAACAGCACCTCGCACGCCGTCACCGTGGCCAGCGCGGGCGGCGCGTCCGGTCCCGCGGGCTCCAGCGCGACCAGCGCCGCGCCCTCGCCGACCGGGACCGACTCCTGCACCTCCTTCTTCAGCCGGGTGCCCCACGCGGTGTGCGGCGACAGCTCCTCCACGCCGCCGACCAGCATCCGCCCGGCGTGCCCGCAGCGGATCAGCCGGGCCGCGTACCGCAGCGCGGACAGCGCGCTGACGGTGCCGTTGGCCAGGGTGGAGTTGGGGCCGCGGAAGGTGTGCCAGATGGCGATCTGGCTGGCGCAGCAGTTCATCGTGGTGTTGGGGAAGACCGCCGGGTTGACCAGGTCGGTGCCCTGGCCCTGGAGGATGTCGACGTCCAGTTCGACGCTGCTGCGCAGGCTGCCCACGACCGTGCCCATGGCGATCCCGGTGGCCTCCCAGGACGCCTCGGGGATCTCGGTCCGCTCGCTCAGTTCCCGCTTGAGCAGGGTGCTGGCGGCGAGGCCGAGACGGGTGGTGCGGTCCAGGTTCTTCGTGCCCTTGCGCGGCACATAGTCGGTGATCTTGAAGTCGGGCACCGCCGCGACCCGGCCGGGCAGGCCCGCGTAGTCGGCGGCGTCCGAGGCGCACGGCTCGTCGCCGCCCAGGACCGGCTCCGGGCCGCGCAGCCGGTCGCGCAGGGCGTCCAGGCCGACGCCGGCCGCGGACAGCACGGACACCCCGGAGATCCGCAGTTCCCCGGTGCCGGCCGGCTGCCCGGTGTCGTACGGCTGCTGCGTGACGGTCATCGCGGTCCCTCCCCCGCGCCGACCGGCTCGCGGTCGGCATAGGCGCCGAAAATGGTGATGGCGTTGTTGCCGCCGAACGCGAAGCCGTGGTTCTGCGCCACCCGCACCGCGGCCGCCTTCGCCCCGCCGCCGACGAAGTCGATGCCCTCGCCGAAGGCCGGGTCGACGGTGCGCAGGTTGATGGTGGGCGGCAGGAAGGCGTCCTCGATCGCCTTGCAGCAGGCGATCGCGCCGAAGCCGCTGGCCGCGCCCATGGTGTGCCCGAGCATCGACTTGATGGAGCTCATCGGCGGGTGCTCGTCGCCGAACACCAGCCGGGTCGCGGTGACCTCGGTGATGTCGTTGGTCGGCGTGCCGGTGCCGTGGGCGCAGATGTAGTCCACGTCCTCGGCGACGATGCCCGAGTTGGTGTGCGCCCGGCGGATGCAGGTCGCGATGGACTCGGCGTCCGGGTGCACGATGTGGTGGGCGTCGCAGCTGAGCCCGTAGCCGAGCAGCTCGGCGTAGATGTGCGCGCCGCGCGCCCGGGCGTGCTCCAGCTCCTCCAGGACCAGCACCGCGCCGCCCTCGGCGGTGACGATGCCCGAACGGTCCTGGTCGAACGGCCGGGGCACCCCGTCGGCCACCGCGCCGAGGCTGAGGAACCCGGCGTGCGTGAACCGGTTCACGCTGTCCGCGCCGCCGGCCACCATCACGTCCGCCTCACCGGCGATGATCTTGTCGGCGGCGCTGCCGATGGCGTAGTTGGCGGCCGAGCACGCCGTCGGGATGACGACGGTCTCGCCGTACAGGCCCAGTTCCTCGGCGGCCGCGGCGGCGATGTTGCCGGCCGGGACCTTGCGGACCAGGTCGGCGGAGAGCGTGCTCGGGCCGCCGTCCAGCCACTGCTGGGTCAGGGTGTCGACGGAGGGCGCCTCCCCGTTGGTGGTGCCGATGATCGCGCCCGCCGTCGCCCGGCTCTCCTCGTCCAGTTCGAGACCGGAGTCGTCCAGCGCCAGCCGGGCGGCCGCGGCCGCGAAGTGCGCGGTACGGCCCCACTGCTCGACGTCGATGTTCCGGACGATCCCGGCGGGGTCGAACCCCTGCACCTCACCGGCCAGCCGGGCCGGGAAGTCGCCGCTGTCGAAGGACGTGATCTCGGAGATGCCGCTCAGACCGGCCTTGATGCCCTCGGTGAACTCCTGGACCCCGGTGCCGATGCTGCTCACGCAGCCGAGGCCGGTCACCACGACCCGGCGTGCGCGCGTCACTGGTCGCCGTCCTTGCCGTCGCGGATGTCGAGGATCTGCTGGATCAGCAGCTCGACCGTGCGCAGGTCGACGGCCTTCTCGCGGGGCACGCGGATGCCGAGCTGCTTGTTGACGCGGGCGAGGACCTGTATCAGGCCGAGCGAGTCGGCGCCGTACACCTCGATCAGGTCGGCCTTGAGGTCGACCTCCTCCGGTTCGACGTCCAGCTCCAGCTCGTCGACGATGATGTCGAGGGTGGTGGTACGGACGGTCTCGTCAGACACCTGGGTGATCGTCATGATGCTGTCTCCTTGGGTTGTTTCGAGTGATTCCGAGTGATTACGGTGATGGGGAGGGAGGGGTGGTACGTGGGGCCCTGTGCGGGCCGGCTCAGGCGGCGTGCTCCAGGACCAGGCAGGACCACGTGTAGCCGCCGCCCGCGTTCACCACGACGGTGATGTCGCCGGGCTCCAGGGGCAGTTCGGCGGCGGTGTCCTCGATGTTGGCGCCGACGTCGGCGACCCCGAGGTGTGCCGTGCGGTCGCCCCACCAGCGCAGCTTGTCCTCGCCGAAGAAGGGGGCGAGCTGCGCCCGGTAGACGGTCTCGAAGATCTTGCCGCTGAGCCGGGGCACCGACACCGCCCGGATACGGCGCTCGCTGCCGTCCAGCCCGGCCTCGTCCAGCGCCTGGCGCACGCTGCCGGTCAGGCAGTCGCGGGAGCGGCCGATGAAGCCGTCCATGCCGAACTCGGTGAGGTACGCCTTCTTGGCCGCCTTCAGGTCGACCGTGCCGCCCTCGCGCAGCGCGGGGCCGGGGGTCGGGGCGAGCCCGGCGCGGTTCATCATCTCCAGCTCGGGCGCCGCCTTGCTGGCGACCGACAGGACGCGGAAGGCGTGCGGTCCGGCCGGCTCGCGCGCCACCAGCCACGCGGTGCCCGCGTCGCCGTGCACACAGCCGTAGTTGAGGTTCCAGCGGTCCACCTGCGGGAACCGCATGGCGTCGGCCGTCGTGACGGCACCGACCCGGATCGCGGAGTCGGCCCGCATCGCCCGCACGGTCAGTTCGAGCGCCGCCATGGGGGCGTTGCAGCCCTGCGAGAGGTTCATCGGTACGGCGCCCAGCGCCCCGACCTGGTGCGCGACGTAGTGCGCCGCGCTCCAGATGTCGTAGCCCTGGTGCCACCACCCGCACTGGATCAGCACGTCCACGTCGGCCGCGTCCGTGCCGGTCGACTTCAGCGACCGGCGCAGGGCGTCGACGGCGAGGTCGGCGGCCGGGGCGCTCTCCTCGAAGACGGGCACCGCCGGGTCGCCGAGGGTCTCGTCGGCGTCGCGGATCAGGCCCCGCGCCAGGGCCTCGCTCACGGGGACGCGCGTCGTCGGGTAGGACACCGCGCACCCGTTGAGATACAGGTCGCCTATCAACATGGCTGTCTCTTCCTGCCGTTGGCCGTGGGGCCTAGGGGGTGAAGGAGGGACCGGTCAGTCGCCGGTCTTCTGGGTGAGGGCCGCGCCGCCGAAGAGGCAGATCAGCACGCCGACCACGAGGTAGGTCGCGGTCACCGCGACGAAGCCCAGGTTCATGTCGCCGCCCGAGGCGAAGGTGATGAACACCTGGCCGAGCACCGCCGTACCGACGGCGACCGAGGTCTGCTGGGTGGTCGACATGATGCCGCTGCCGGCGCCTGCCTGGTCCGGCGGCAGGGAGGACAGGATCGTGCGGAACACCGGCGGGATGAACAGCCCGTTGCCGACGCCGACCAGGAACATCGCGACGACCAGCTCGTAGAAGCGGATGTGCGGCCACCACAGCCGGGCCGCCGCGATCAGCAGCGCCAGACCGGCGATCTGGACGACCGCGCCGACCTGCACGGTGCGCATGCCGACCTTCGCCATGAGCTTCGGGGCGCGCAGCGAACCGAGGAAGGCGCCCACCGCCAGCGGGGCCACCGACAGACCCGACTCCACCGCGCTCATGCCGTTGCCGTCCTGCAGCGCCAGCGGCACCGCGAAGGAGAAGCCGCTGAAGACCAGGAACCCGCCACCGAGGATGAGCAGACCGCGGTTGACCGGACGCATCCGCACCAGCGAGGGCGGGATCAGCGGGGTGCGGCCCTGCTGCTCCAGCCGGCGCTCGTAGCGCCACAGCGCCACCCCGGCGACCACCGCGACCGCGATCAGCAGCCAGCACCACAGCGCCCAGTGGGCCTGCCGCCCGACGCTGAGCGGGATGAGCAGCGCGAGCACCGCAACGCCCAGCAGCACCGTGCCGCCGACGTCCATGGACTGCCCGCCGGCCGCCTTGGTGTCGGGGACGTGGGTCTGCGCGCCGATCAGCGCCAGGATGCCCAGCGGCACGTTCACCAGGAAGATGGGCCGCCAGTCCAGGCCCGCGATGTCCGCCCAGACCAGGACGCCGCCGAGCAGCTGCCCGGCCGCGGCCGACAGGCCGCCGATCGCGCCGTACAGGCCGATGGCCCGGGTCTTGGCCGACTCCGCCAGGGACGTCTGGATCGTCGACAGCGCCTGCGGCAGCAGGAACGCGGCCGAGGCGCCCTGCAGGGCCCGGGCGACGATCAGGAACTCGATGCTGGGGGCGAGCCCGCAGGCCAGCGAGGTCAGCGTGAAGGCCAGGACGCCGATCTGGAGCAGGCGCCGGCGGCCGTGGCGGTCACCGAGCTTGCCGCCCAGGACCAGCAGGATGGCGTAGGCGATGACATAGCCGCTGACCACGAACTGCGACACCGAGGCGTCGGTGTGCAGGGTGGCCTGGATCGACGGCAGGGCCACGTTGACGATGGCCGCGTCGATCATCGTCAGCGCCGCGGTGACCAGGACGATGGTCAGCCCCAGCGTGCCCATGGTCGATTGCGCTTCGCGTGGGGGTGCTTTCGAAACCACGGTCGACATGGAGGATTCCTTCGACTTTCTCGCTCGGAAGGGGGGGAAGGGAAGGGCCGGGGAATTCACCGGCAGGCATCAGAGGCGTTCGCCGCAGGCCGCGGTCAGAAATCCGCGCAGGCGCGGGCCGATGGCGTAGCTCTCCTGCTTTTCCAGGTCGAACATCACCATCCGGCTGACGGCCTTGACGCTCACCTGCCGGTCGCTGTTCAGGATCCTGAAGTTGAACTCGAAGCTGGACCGCCGGACATTCGATGTCCACACCTCGACATCGACCGGGTCGAGCGAGTACCGGAGCGGTCGCAGATATCCGATCTCATGGGCCGCGACCACCGCGGTCTCCCCGTCGAACACGCCGCTCGACATGAGCCACCGCATCCGGGCTTCCTCGATAATCCGTACGATCTCGCAGTTGTTGACGTGGCCGTAGGAGTCCACGTCGCCCCATCTGAGCGAGACCTCGACCGGCATCGGCATGGTGCTCGTAGTCATCGGCTCACCTCGGGTCAGCAATAGGCCTGGTAGACGAACTGCCGCAGGCGGTTGGTGATCGGGAGGGTGCGGGAGGGGTACAGCTGGGGCGAGACCAGGGCGCAGACGCCGGACGCGGGGTCGACGAAGAAGTTGGCGCTGCTCATGGAGAGCCAGAAGAACTCGCCCTCCCGCGTCAGCAGATGCGCCTCCTGCGGCTGCTGGACGGTCATGAAGCCCAGTCCGAACCCGGCCGCCGGCATCAGCTCGTTGACCGCGGGCACCCCCCAGCTGCCGAAGCCGGAGCCGAGGGTGACGTTCCGCGGCAGGTGGTTGCTGCGGATCGACTCCACCGTCAGCGGGGACAGGTAGTGGTCGGAGCCGTGCCCGACGCGGCCGCCGTTCGCCAGCATGTTCAGGAACTTCATGTAGTCGGCGACCGTGGTGTAGATGCCGCCGCCGCCCGACAGGAACAGCGGCGCCTCGGTCGGGTACGCGCTGGCGGCCGGGTTGTGCTCGATGCCGCCGTCGGCGGTGGGGGTGTAGATCTCGGCGTACCGGTCCTTGTTGCGCGCCTCCACCCAAAAGCCGGAGTCCTTCAGGCCGAGCGGCTCGAAGAACGACTCCCGCATGTACTCGTCGAGGCGCTTGCCGGACACCACCTCGATGACCCGGCCGAGGACGTCCGTGCTCACGCCGTAGTTCCAGGCGGTGCCGGGCTGGAAGCGCAGCGGGAAGGCCGCCCACTTCTCGACGGCCTCGGCCAGGCCGGTGCCGGCCGGGGGCTCCACCGTGTAGCCGTCGTTGACGTACAGCGTGTCCACGGCGTGCGACTGGTGGGCGCCGTAGCCGAGGCCCGCGGTGTGGGTCAGCAGGTGCCACATCCGCATCGGCTCGACCAGGCCCTCGGTGATCGGGGCCGCCGGCAGTCCGGCACGGTAGACCCGCTGGTCGCGGAAGGCCGGCAGGTAGTCCGCCACCGGGTCGTTCAGGCCGACGAGGCCCTCCTCGACGAGCCGCATGAACGCCACCGAGGTCATCGGCTTGCTCAGCGACCAGGTGCGGAAAATGCTGTCCGCCGTCATCGGTATTCCGGCGGCGATGTTCGCCATTCCGCCCGACGATTCGTGGACCGTCTCTCCGTGCTGCGAGACCATGGCCGACCAGCCGGGAATCTTTCCCTCGTCCGTCAGCCGGGAAAAGTAATTCCCGAGCCGTTCCAGACGATCCGCCCTGAGCTTCATACGTGTTCTTTTCCTTCCGGGTTCGGTACGCGTTTTCGTCGACCGCGAGAACTACCGTAGGGGGACTTCCGGGGGCCCGGAACGGAACTGCACCCAAGGGTGCAGTGGCCGATTCCGGACGTGTTTCTGCTACCGTCCGGGCCCATGACGGACGCACAGTTCACTGCGGACTCACGCACCGCGCTGATACTCATCGACCTGCAGCACTGGATTCTGGAAATGCACGCCTGGCAGCCCCGGCCGGCGTCCGACGTCGTCGACGCCTGCGCCCGGCTCCGCGCGGCTTTCGCCCCTGTGATCCACGTGCGCTATCTGCGGGCCGACGGCGCCGACGGCGGACCGGACGCGCCGGCCAACCAGCTGCACGAGCGGTGCGCGCCCGGCCCGGACGACCTGCTGGTCACCAAACACGGCCTCGACGCCTTCGAGGGCACCGGCCTCGCCGCGCATCTCGCCGCGAGCGGCGTCACCGGGGTGGTGCTCGCCGGCCTGTCCACGGCCCACGGCGTCGCCGCCACCGCCCGGACGGCGCTCGCCTCGGGCCTCGCGGTCACCGTCGTCTCCGACGCCACGGCCACGGTCACGGCCGCGGAACAGGACGCGGTCCTCGGCGAGTTGGCGGGAGCCGGGGCCGCCGTACGGACGGTGGACGAGGTGCTGGCCGGGCTCGTCACTGGTGGCTGACGGCCGTCGGCCGGACCACGTACACCACCCGCTCCCGCACGTCCGGCGGCAGCCGCCCGCCCAGCTCCCGGCCGTACCGCTCGGCCAGTCGGAAGAAGAACGCGCCGGAGGAGTCGTCGTCGATCCGCTCGACGACCCCGCGGATCTCCAGATAGCGGTACGGCTCGTCGGGGTCGTGCACGGACACCGCGACCCGCGGATCGGCCGTCACGTTGCGGAACTTGAAGCGGGTCCTGGTGCTGGTGAAGCGCAGGTGCGTGCCGTCCCAGGAGCACCACATCGGGTTCACCTGCGGACCGCCGTCGGGACGGACCGTCGCCAGGTGGACGAACAGGGGCCGCCGGAGCAGGTCCAGGTGGCTCTCGGGGATGAGGCTCATGAGGTGGCCTCCGGGGACGGGTCCATGAGGCAGCCTTCGGGGACCGGAGCCATCACCGCGCCCCGCGCGCCGGGCCGAACCAGGTCGTCAGCGCGTCCGGCAAGGTCACGTCGGTCGGGGCCGCCCAGGCCACATGGCCGTCGGGCCGCACCAGCACCGCCGCCACCCCGTCCAGCCGCGGGTCCGCGCCGTGCGCCGGCACCAGGTCGACGCGGTCGGCCCAGCCGCGGGCGGTCGTACGCAGCGCCGCGTCGTCGGCGAGGTCGAGCAGCACGCCCCGGCCGGAGTGCAGCAGGGGGTACAGGCGCGTGTCACCGTCGGCCGTCTTGAGGTCCACGTCCGGCATGCGCGCCCCGGTCAGCGGGTGGGCGCCGGCGACCGGGTAGCGCACGTCGAGGGCGCTGATCATGCGGGTGAGCCGGTCGTTCACCTCGTCGATGCGGATCAGCTCGGCGAACAGCTCGCGCAGCGCGTCCACCGCGTGCCCGGGCCGGCTCAGCGCGACCTGCGCGTGCGTGTTCTGCAGGACGCGCGCACCGATCGGGTGCCGCTCGTCGTGGTACGTGTCCAGCAGCTCCTGCGGGGCCTGCCCGCGCACCACCGCGGCCAGCTTCCAGCCGAGGTTGACCGCGTCCTGCATGCCGAGGTTCAGGCCCTGCCCGCCGGACGGGTTGTGGATGTGCGCGGCGTCGCCCGCCAGGAAGACCCGGCCGACCCGGTAGCGGTCGGCCTGCCGGGCCGCGTCGCCGAACCGGGAGACCCACAGCGGGTCCCGCATGCCGTGGTCGGTGCCGGCGATGGCCCGGAAGACCTCCCGGAACTCCTCGAAGGTCACCGGGTTGTCCCCGTCGGCCACCGGGTCGTACGGGGTGTCGTACTGGATGGTCATCGCCCGGTACCGGCCCGGCGCGTACTCCAGCACCCCGGCCTGCCCGCCCGGGAAGCGGGCCAGCAGCCTCGGCTGGGCCGGGGGCTCGTCCAGGGACACGTCGGCGATCATCGCCGTGACCGTGGCCGGCGTGCCGGGGAAGCCCACGCCGAGCACCCGGCGCACGGTGCTGCGGCTGCCGTCGCAGCCGGCCAGGAACCGCGCCCGCAGCCGCTCACCTCCCGCGACCTCGACGTCGACGCCGTCGGCGTCCTGGGCGAGGCCGGTGACCTCGGTGCCGTACCGGATCCGCACGCCCAGCTCGGCGGCCCGCTCGGCGAGCAGCCGCTCGGTGTGCGCCTGCGGGATGAGCAGCATGTACGGGTGCCGGGTGTCGGACGCGTCGAACTCCAGCGGCCGCAGCCCGGCGAAGTGCGTGGCCGGCGCCCGCTTGTGGCCCTCCAGGAAGCGGTCCACGAGGCCCCGCTGGTCCAGCACCTCCAGGGTCCGCGCGTGCATGCCGAGCGCCTTGGAGTGCGGTACGCGCTCGGCGAGCCGGTCCAGCACCAGCACGTCCACTCCGGCCAGCCGCAGCTCGCACGCCAGCATCAGTCCGACCGGGCCGCCGCCCGCGACGATCACGTCCACCATGGCCCACCTCCCCTTGGGTCTTCGCCGGTTGCCATGCCGTCATGGTTACGGCCGCGAGGGGCGGGACCGGGGCTGTGGCGGCCCCACTGCACCCAAAGGACCACAGGAGGACCGGGGGAGGTATTGCGGGGGATGCACCCTAGGGTGCAGAGGCCCCGCCGGGCGCCGGGCGGCCTCGTAATGTGACGGCCGTGGCCGAGATAACGAACGGAATACGCATTCCCAAGGCGCAGCCTCACTTCATCTTTCGTTATGCACGTCTTTCCCTGATCGAGGCGCGACCTACTGTTCAGATCGTCTTTCTTCTGCGGTACGCACTGGGCGCCGCATTCTCCACCCGCCAGCACGGCGCGAGCCCGGCCCAGTTGGCCGCCGGAACCCTCGCCTGGTGGCTCGCCGTGATCGCCGCCTATCTCATCAATGGCGTGATGGACGTCAAGGAGGACCGCGCGAACGGTTCCGTCCGTCCGATCGCGCGGGGAGATCTGCCGGAAAGACCCGCGGCATTCATCACGGCGGGCACGGCACTGGGCGCTCTCGCGCTGGCACAATTCGTCCCCGGCCTCACCCTCTGGATCGCCGCTTTCCTGCTGCTCGGCTGGATCTATTCCGCGCCGCCTTTCCCGGCGAAGCGCTGGAGCACCGCGTGCGCGCTGGTGGTGTTCGGCCTCGGCTGGACGTCGTTCGCGGGCGGCGCCGCGACCGCCGGAGGTGAACTGGACACGGCGGGGCTGGTGTTCGCCACCGTGATGAGCGCGTGGATGGCGATGGTGGGCTCGGTGGTCAAGGACCTGAGCGATGTGGACGGGGACGCCACCGGCGGCCGCCGTACCGTCGCGGTGCGGTACGGGGCACGGCCGGCACGGGCGCTGGGTGCGGCGGGGGCACTCAGCGTCGGTACGGCCGCGGTCCTGGCGGCGCTGCTGTGGGCGCAGTCGATCCTCGTCGCGATGGTCCCGGTGGCGGTGGGCGCGGTGTGCGTGGTGACGCAGATCGTCCGCACGGCCCGCGTCGACAACGCCGACAAGCGCACCCGGCGCAGCGCCTACCGCGCCTTCATGCGCACCCAGTACACGGCGAACCTGGTGATGGTGGCCGTGCTGCTGCTGGACCGCTGGCCGGCCTGAGCCGGGCCGAGGGGGCGCCGCGCGGTGCACGACGGCGCCCCCGGCCGGTGACTCAGCGCCGGCCGTAGGCCTTGTTGATGGCGTCGATCCGGGAGTCCGCCTGGAGCTTGGCGTAGATGTTGTTCAGGTGCCGCTTCACGGTCGCCGTCTCGATGCCGAGGTCCCGCGCTATCTGACTGTTGGTCATCGCCCGCGCGACCCGCTCCAGCACCTGCTTCTCGCGCTGCGACAGCCCCGCGCAGGCCGGCGACTCCACCGGCGTCTCGCCCGTGGCCTCGGCACCGGCGTTCTCGTCCGCAACGTCCTCGGACAGCCGGGGCACGGCGTCGCCGTAGCCGACGGCACCGGCGTAGAGCCGGCTTCCCGAACTCGCCCGGAATACCGTGCTGATCAGCAGGAGCGCGGCAGTCCGCCGGGCCGCCGCTTCGCATTGCACCGCGCTGCGGACGGCGGGTTGCATCGCGCTCCACAGGATGTCGACCGCGCGGACGGATTCCGCCACGGCGATCCCTTGCGTGGCCCGGTCGACGCCGACGAGATGCGAATAGCGCCGGGCCTCGGCGGGCGCCGGCGGTTGCTTGCCGGTCAGGGCGATCACACAGTCCTCGACGATCGCCTGCGCCTGGTCCCGGCACTTCGGCCACGCTTCCTTGCGTGTGGCCAGCGGACTGCGGACGGCCCTGAGTGCGCTCTGATAGGCGCGGATGATGTCGGGAATCGCTGTTCGCAGAAACTGCGCTGCAGCCGGATAAGGCACTGGTCCCCCTCCTACGTGCCCCCCGCAACGAACGGGGCAGTTACACCGAAGACACCGCATTCCGGCGCACCGCCGGGCCAGAAGCGGCAGCCTCAAAAGTAGCGGGGGGAACCGTTCCAGCCCA
Organism: Streptomyces griseosporeus; assembly: GCF_014656055.1. Classification (GTDB taxonomy): domain Bacteria; phylum Actinomycetota; class Actinomycetes; order Streptomycetales; family Streptomycetaceae; genus Streptomyces; species Streptomyces griseosporeus. Next base: position 250,391 of record NZ_BNBR01000005.1, on the reverse strand, counting down.
GCGAGTACCAAGGACATTAAGTGATCTTGACGCTGGCTGTGAGCGGTGTCACTGCACGCGGGGGATCCATTCGCCGCCGCCCAGCGGATAGTCGTAACCCGGCCTGCCGGCACCGGCGCTCGTACGGAACGGGACACCCCGGTTGTCGATGCGGATCGTGCCGTGGCGGGGGCCGCTGGACCAGTCGAGAGCGAGTTCCCAGCGCACGTCGTGCGCCCTGGTGCGGGCGGTGATGTAGAAGACCTCGGGGTCGGATTCGCTGACCTTGTAGGGGAAGTCCCGGCGGGCGCTCCCGACGGCGACCGTGGGGCTGCCGCTGTCGAGGTCGATGTCGAAGGACTCGGTCTGGACGTCGCCGCCGCAGCCGACGCCCATCGAGTAGTCGTTCCAGGCGAGCGGCGCGCCCTTGGCGACGACCCGCACATGGAGGGCCTGCAGCACGACGGTGTCCTTCCCGGTGCCCTGCACGGTCACGGCGATCCGCTGCTCATCGGAGGAGACCGCGCCGTACGCGTCGGCAAAGCGCCTGGCGTCCTGCTCGCCGGCGGGCGGACCGACCTGCTGGGGCTCGCTGTCGACGAGGAAGTGCTGGCTGCAGGGGCTGACGTAGACGTAGGGGCGCACGCCGACGGCGAGCGGTACGGCGGTGGTGTCCCCCGCGCTTCCGGCGGAGGGGGAGGCGGGGGCCGAGGCGGCGGCGGAGGCGGAGGGCCGGGCGGACGGCCCGCGGCTCGTGCCGCCGGCCGACGGGGACGGCGAGGGGGTGGCGGACGGCGACGGCGTCCGGGATCCGGCCGTACCGGCGCCACCGGCGGGGGAACCGGGGGCGGCACCGGCTGTGGCGCCGGCCGCCTGCCGGTCACCGTCATCGCCCCGGCCCGGTCCGGCGAACGGGTGCAGGGCCAGTCCTACGGCACCCAGCACGACGACCGCGGAGGCGGCGGCGAGCCAGACGGGACGACGACGCCGGGGCGGGGACGCGGGAGACGGGGTCGTCTCGACAACGGGGGTGTCCGGGGCAGGGTCCGAGGCCGGGGCCACTGGCTCTGGAGTGGCCGGGGGCTGGGGCGGGACCGGAGTCCCGGTCGGCGCCGGCGGCCGGCTCGGCTCGGTCCGTTCCGCGCCCCGCCCCCGTGCCGCGTCCGCGAGCACCCAGCGGCGGTGCAGTTCCACCAGCTCCTCGGGCGTCGCCCGGCACACCCGGGCGAGGCGTTCGACCGGTGCGTACTCGTTCGGTACGGCGGCGCCGTTGCAGTACCGGTGCAGCGTCGACGTGCTCATGTGCAGCCGCTTGGCGAGCGCCCCGTAGCTGAGTCCCGAACGGTCCTTCAACTCCCGCAGCAGCGCGGCGAACCCGTCCTCCAAGCCCCCGGACACCATGTCCTCCATCCCCCCGCGTCCCAGTCCGGCGTTCCAGGGGACGGTCATTTCCCCTGGTCAGAGCCTGTTTCAGCGTTCCAGCATCCCTGATTGCCGGCCGGCTGTGGCGGCTGGGACGGATCACGTCACAAGCTCCGGTCATCCAAGCATTCCCAGCAACGGAACACCGAAAGGGCTCGACTTCATGTCCACGATCCGGAACTCCCGCACCCGACTTCTCACCGCCGCCGCGAGCGTCGCCCTCGCCGCGCTGACCCTGACCGCGTGCAACGGCGACGGCACGGGCGTCACCGACGAGGGCGCCGCCCCGAGCGCCTCCAGGCCGACGCCGACCGCCCCGACCACGTCGGCCCCGACCGCGCCCTCGTCGTCCGGCACCGGCACCGGCACGGGCACCGGCTCCTCCGCCTCCGCGCCCGCCTCGAAGCCCACGGCACAGCACCCGTCCGAGCCCGCGGCCAAGAACCCGGCCAAGCCCCCGGCCTCCGCGGGCAAGCCCGTCACGTGCGAGGGCTCCACCCTCAAGACGGTCGCCGCCCCGCTGAACCGGCCCGTGAACCACATGCTCCTCACGGTCACCAACACGGGATCCAGCCCCTGCCACCTCTACGCCTACCCGGCCGTCCGCTTCGGCGAGGCGCAGGCCGTACCGCCGGTCGTCGAGGAGTCCCACCCGCAGGCCGTCGTCACGCTCGCGCCGGGCGAGTCCGGTTACGCGGCCGTGCTGCTGTCCGCCGCCGACGGCAGCGGCGCCCACGGGCACACGGAGAAGTCCCTGAGCGTCCACTTCTACGGACCGTCGGGCTCCGGCAGCGTCGGTGCGGCGGCGACCCCGCCGCTGCCCGCGCAGGGCGTCTTCGTCGACGACTCGCTCCGCGTCACGTACTGGCAGCAGGACCTGGACGACGCCCTCACGTGGTGACGTCCGCCCGCCACAGACGACCCGGCACCCGAAGCCTCTTCTTTGAGGATGTTTCTTCCTTGGTGAAGGTATCAGGAGGCAGCAAAAACGCCCCCTGAACCCGTTTTCCACAGGTCAGAGGGCGTTCAAGGGGTGTGGAGCCTAGGGGAGTCGAACCCCTGACATCCGCCATGCAAAGACGGCGCTCTACCAACTGAGCTAAGGCCCCGGAAGGCAAGTGTCCGCCGGGAAGAACCCTGTCCCGGCGGCTGCCTCGGACCAGACTACCCGGTCGCCCCCCGTATCTCACAAAAAGATTGGGGGTCCCCGCACACGACCACGCTCCGTAAGATGCACGGCGTGGTTCGCTACAGCGAAGCCACGGTTTTTGGGGAAGCGATGGGGAGACGCAATGGACGCCGCACAGCAGGAAGCGACCGCGAGAGCGCGGGAACTGCAGCGGAACTGGTACGGGGAGCCGTTGGGGGCGCTCTTCCGTAAGCTCATCGACGACCTGGGGCTCAACCAGGCGCGTCTGGCGGGGGTACTGGGACTGTCGGCACCGATGCTGTCCCAGCTGATGAGCGGTCAGCGGGCCAAGATCGGCAATCCGGCGGTGGTGCAGCGGGTGCAGCTGCTCCAGGAGCTGGCGGCACAGGTCGCGGACGGCAGCGTGAGCGCGGCCGAGGCCACCGAGCGGATGGACGAGATCAAGCGGTCGCAGGGCGGCTCGGTGCTCAGCAACACCACCCACACGACGAACAGCTCGGGCGCGCCCACGGTCAAGCGGGTGGTCCGCGAGATCCAGTCGCTGCTGCGGTCGGTGGCCGCCGCCGGTGACATCCTCCAGGCCGCGGACACCCTGGCCCCGACCCACCCCGAACTCGCCGAGTTCCTCCGGGTGTACGGCGCCGGCCGCACCTCCGACGCGGTGGCGCACTACCAGTCCCACCAGAGCTGAACCGGGGCCGCCGGCCGGGGGGCCGGCGGCTGTCGCAGGGGGAGGAGCAGCGCACAGCGATGGGTGAGGTGTTCGCCGGCCGGTACGAACTGGTCGACCCGATCGGACGCGGCGGCGTCGGCGCCGTCTGGCGCGCCTGGGACCACCGCCGCCGCCGGTACGTGGCCGCCAAGGTCCTCCAGCAGAGCGACGCGCACTCCTTGCTGCGCTTCGTCCGCGAGCAGGCCCTGCGCATCGACCACCCGCACGTGCTCGCCCCCGCCAGCTGGGCCGCCGACGACGACAAGGTCCTGTTCACCATGGACCTCGTCACCGGCGGCTCACTGGTCCATCTCGTCGGCGACTACGGCCCGTTGCCCCCGCTCTTCGTCTGCACGCTCCTCGACCAGCTGCTGGCGGGCCTGGCCGCCGTACACGCCGAGGGCGTCGTCCACCGCGACATCAAGCCCGCCAACGTGCTGCTGGAAGCCACCGGAACCCGCCGCCCCCGGCTGCGGCTCTCCGACTTCGGCATCGCCATGCGGCTGGGCGAACCGCGCCTGACCGAGACCAACCTCGTGGTGGGGACGCCGGGTTACCTCGCCCCCGAGCAGCTGCTGGGCGCCGAACCGGACTTCCCGGCCGACCTGTTCGCGGTCGGCCTGGTCGCCCTGTACCTGCTGGAGGGCGCCCGCCCGGACGCCAAGGCCCTCATCCAGTACTTCGCCGACCACGGCACCCCGGGCGCCCCCAAGGGCATACCCGAGCCGCTCTGGCAGGTCGTGGCCACCCTGCTCCAGCCCGACCCGGCGGCCCGCTTCCGTACGGCGACGGGCGCGCGCAAGGCCCTCGCCGCGGCCGTCGAACTCCTCCCGGAGCCGGGCCCCGACGACGAACTGATCGAGATCTTCGACCAGATCGGCCCGTTACCGCAGGGCTACGGCCCGGACGGACCGGAGAATGCGGCCCGCGGCGCGCGGAGCGACGGGACAGGGCCGACCGACGTGCAGCGCATCGCGCCCCAGGGGGCCGCCGCGGACCCCGCCTCCCCGACCCCGTCCCCATCCGCGCCCGCGCCTCCGCCGGCCCCGACCCCGCCGCCCACGCCGACCCCCACCCCTCGGCCGCCGTCCGCCCCACCGGCACCCCCTTACGGCGCCCATCCCGCGTACGGCGGCCACCCCACCTACGGCGCCTCCACGGCGACGTACACGGCCCCGAACCCGTACGTGCCGCCCGCGCCGCTCCAGGCACCCCCCACGCCCGGCCCAGTCGGCACGCCCGGCACACCTCAGGATCCGCCCGCGCAGACGCCCCGGGCCGCGCACGCCCGCAGGCGCCGGCCGGGGCCGCCCGCCGGTATCGCGGTGCCGCTGCTGCTGCTCGCGCTGGCCTGCTACGCCGTCGGGTTCTGGGCGCTGACCCGGGTCTGAGCCGCCGCGGAGCCGGCCCGGCGCCGGGCCACGAGCGTCCACCCGCCGAGCACCGCCAGCAGCAGGGTCCCGGCGCCGATCCCGCCCGCGGCGAGCGCCTTCATCGCCGTACCCCCACCCGCGTCCGCCCCGCCCGAGGACCCGCCCGTCACGCCGCCCGCGAAGCCGCCGCCCCCGAGCGCGGCGGCCCGGCGCTCCTCGTCGGTGACCCGGAAGGTGTCGGCGGGGGTGGACTCCCCGGCGTACCCGGGCCCCGGCTGCCGCTCCGCGCCCGCGACCCGCACGCGCAGGGTCAGGTCGAACGGGCCGGCGCCGAACCGCTCGGCGACCCGCTCGGACAGATGGACGGCGAGGTAGTAGGTGCCGGCGAAGCGCATGCCGCTCACCTCGTCGTGGACGGCGTAGCGGTTGCGGTACCGCACCGGCGGCAGGTCGTCCAGCGCGGCGGACTTCTGGCTGCCGCCGTAGGAGACCGTGGCGTCGTCGACCGGGACGCGCGCCGGGTTGTAGAGGGAGAGACCCAGCGCTCCGGCGACCAGCCCGCTCGCGTCGTCGGGCGCGCTGCCCAGCTCGGCGGTGACGGAGAGCCGCTGTCCCCAGTCGACGGGCACCTTGTAGAAGAGGGTCCGGCCGGTGGTGAGGGTGTCGCTCCAGACGCCCTGGCCGACGACGGCCGCCCCGGCGAAGCCGTTCCCGCCCGGCCGTTTCCGGGCCGGCCCCGCCAGGGGCGGAGTCGAGGCGGAGGCCTCCGTCCCGGGCGCGGTCGTCGGACCGGCCTCCTTCAGCGGCGCCTCGACGGCGGCGGTCAGCTCCAGCTCCCAGGCGGAAGAGGAAAAGGGAGATGAGGAGGAAGAGGAGGAAGACGAGCGCAGACGCTCGACGACGACGTAGTACGTGCCCGCGTCCTGACAGGCAGGCCTGCCGTTGCCCGCCTCACGCGTCCCCCACGCCGTGACCGGCCGCGGGCTGCGCGCGGCGCCGACGCTCGCGGTGTCGGTCGAGCAGTAGTGCCCGTCGGCGTCCTGGAGGGCGACCCGGATGCCGTCGGTGACGGCGACGTCGGCGCCGGACGGGGGGACGGCGGTGACGGCGACGTACGCGGTGGACGTGGCGTCCAGGGCGAGGCGGTAGTACGTCCTGCCCTCGGTCGGCAGTGAGGAGCGGTAGGTCCCGCCGGGTTCGAGGAGCCCGGCGGCGGAGGTGGTCGTCGCGGCGCTCAGCCGGCGGCCGGCCGGATCGAAGCCGTACCCGCCGGGACCCGCCGCGCCCGCCGACGCCGGGACTCCGGCCACCAGCGCTCCCGCCACCGCGGCCGCCACGCCCCCGCGCACCACCGCGTTCGCCCTGTACCGCCCCACGACGCGCACCCCCTCGTCCCGGCCGAAGCTGCACAAAACCCCGACCGCTGCGGCGGTCGGGGCCTGTTTCAGATTCTGGTGTCGGTACTCACGAACCCGTGGGCACGGAGTCAGTCGCCTCCGTCCACAGATCCTGCTCGGCGCGATCCGCCTGGATCTGGCGGTACACGAGGAGCCCGCCGATGGCGGCCAGTGCGACCAGGAGAAGCTTCTTCACCGCGCGACCTCGTCTTTCCTTGACGTAGGGGACCTCTGGCGCCCGACTATACACACCGGCCGATATCCAACGGTGACCTGGGATCCGAGCTCCAACTGCCCCTCTCCTCACCGCCGTAGAAGGGGACCAAATCCCTCCGGCCCTGCTCAGGACCCCTCCATCGGCGGCTCTCTTGGGCCTGTACGTCCATCCGAGTGGTGTTCATCGGAACATCGACGCGCCACGAGCGTCGGTCCCCCACTTCGCGACCCCCATACACATCATGAGGAAAGTACGCAAATCGCCCAACCCGAAAGTGAGGGGATCATGGCCCGGAACCAGGTCAAGCAGCTGTGGACCGTCATCGTCACCGCCTTCCTCGCGCTGTGCACGGCGCTCGGACTGATCACCACGACCGCCACCGCGGCGGTAGCGCAGACCGAGCCGGCCCGCAACAGCGGCACCGGTGAGGCCGAGAGTCCACAGGTGACCATCCCGGCCCAGTCCCCCTGGTCCCGGTCCCCCTGGTCCCACGCCCGGGCCCTGCCCCCCACGATGAAGCAGCGCATCCACGCGGAGGCCCACGGCAAGTCCCCCAGCTGCCGGCACCGTCCGCTCCCCGACGCCGACGCGGCCACCGCGACCGTCCCCGCCGACGACGCCGCCCCGGCGCCCGACGCCCCCTGCGACACCCTCACCGCGACCGCGCCCAGAGTCCCGCTCCAGCGCTGAGGCAGCGCCCAGCACCCCGGACGGCGACTTGCGTACAGCAGTCCTGCACGCGGAAAACGGCCCGGCAGCTCACCCGAGCAGCCGGGCCGTCGCCGTGTGTCCAGCCTTTCTTCCTCGCCTCGTCGGCCCTCTACAACTTCTCGCGGACCCCAGCAGTCCCTGTACGTGGCAGAAGGACTCACCGATCGCCCGGCACAGGGCCGAACAGGGGGACGCTTCAGTGCGTTTCAGACGGACGCTCATATCCGCGGCGGCCGCGGGGCTGCTCGCCACGGCCGGTACGGCGGCCACGGGAACGGCGGTCGCCGCCGACGCACCGCAACTCAAGCTCCAGGTGGACAACCCCAGGGAGTTCTACTTCCTCCCCCCGGACGGCGCGGAGAACACGTCCAACGACTACGTGACCGAGCTGAGGGTGGACTCCGTCGGGGCCGAGGTCCGCGACGTCGAGATCGTGTACGACCTCTCCTCGCTGAAGGACAAGGTCACCGTCGACCGGCTGGACCGTGACTGTCACCGCACCGACTGGGTCGTCACCTGCGCCCACCAGGACTTCACCGGCTCGGGCCTGCTCAGACCCTTCCTCCTGCGCTCGGCCAAGGGCGTCCCGCTCGGCGAGATCGGCAGCATCAAGGAGAGCGTCACCAGTTCCAACGCCGGTTCCGCGGAGCACACCCGCCGCGTCTTCAACGGCAAGCCGGAGCCCCGCTACGGCGCGCACGCGTCGTACACCATCCCGGACTCCGAGCGCGGCCGGTTCCCCGACCTGTCGCCGGTGATCGGCAACGTCGGCCAGGTCCCGGTGCCGGACGGCGTCCTGCTGCACGTCGGCCTCTCCGACCAGGACTTCACGGGGGAGCGGTACAGCAACTGCTACTACCGCACCTACATCGGCGCCGGCGCCTCCGCCTACTGCTGGTTCGACACCGACCTGGCCCCCGGCACCGCCTACACCACGGACGGCGTCTTCAGCGGCGCGACGGACCCCTGCTGCCGGGTCAAGGGCCGCTACTACTACGCCCTCTTCCCGCTGGGCAACCCGCCCCGCGACTGGGACAAGGGCACCCGTGGCACCGGCCGCGTCCTCGGCCTGAAGCCGGTCCCCGCGAGCGCCGCACAGCAGCCCTACGGCTCCCTGCCGTTCATCTCCGCCGGCGACTGGCAGACCGACTGGAAGCAGCAGCCGATCACGCTCAAGGGCAAGCTCGGCAAGGTCACCGAGATACGGGTGCCCTACCCGCAGAGCCTCGGCCCGGACAACCCATGGGAGCTGTACGACGGCGCCGACGGGCTGGACCTGGAGCGGCAGATGCGGGTGGAGGTGACCCTGCCGGAGGGCGTCAGCCTCTACCCGACACAACCGGGCGAGCAGACCGAGGAAGACCTCTGCAACTACGCGGCGGACGGCCACACCATCACCTGCCGCATCCACGACTGGGCGTACCTGCGGGTCCGCTTCGACAAGAAGGTCGAGGGCGCGCAGGGCTCGGCGAAGCTCGTCTACCCGGACGACAAGCTGAAGGACCCGGACCTGACCAACAACACGGCCCCGATCACCGCCGACATCACGGGCACCCCAACCCCCTCCACCAGCCCCACGCCGTCTCCGTCCCCGACCCCGACCTCGACCCCGTCCCCGTCGGTGACGCCCACCACGGCCCCCACCCCGTCGACGCCCCCCGGCGAGACCCCGCCGACCGGCTCCATGGCCGCCACGGGCACCCCCGCCACCCCCCTGCTGGCCACAACAGCCGCCGCAGCAGTCACCCTGGGCGCGACCCTGCTGGCAATACGCCGCCGCCGCACCTGAACACGAAAGAACCCCGGTCCTACAGGACCGGGGTTCTTTCAGGCTGTGGGGCTAACAGGATTTGAACCTGTGACCTCATCCTTATCAGGGATGCGCTCTAACCAACTGAGCTATAGCCCCGCCGCGCTCTGCGGTGTGTGTCCCGCGCGCTGACTCCTGAAGATTAGCGCACGGGACCGTCAGTCCCAAAATCGATACCCCCGGGGCCCGTGGGCCGGCTCACTCGTCCTCGGCGAGGGTCAGCTCGACGCCGCCGACGAAGCCGGCGGAGAGGTTGTAGATGAACGCGCCGAGCGTCGCCAGCGCCGTCGCGAGGACGACGTCGATGACCGCGATGATCGTCGTGAACATCAGGACGTGGGGGAGGGACAGGAACGACTGGAGGTCGAAGCCGTTCGACTCGTTCGAGCCCGTCGCCTCCGAGATCGTGCCGCCGACCGTGGAGAAGACCCCCATGGCGTCCATGACCATCCACAGCACCGCCGCCGCGACGATCGTGCAGATGCCCAGCGCGATGGAGAGCAGGAAGCTGACCTTCATCACCGACCACGGGTCGGCCTTGGCCACCCGCAGGCGCGCCTTGCGCACCCGGGGCGTCGTACGGGCCCCGGTGCGCGGCCGGCGCACGGTGCCGGTCTGTGCCTGGCCCTCCTGCGCCGGGTAGGCCTGCGGCGGGTGGTACGGCCCGGCCGGCTGCTGCGGCTGGCGCTCGCCCGGCAGGGGCGACGCCGCCTGCGCCTGCTGGCCTCGGGTGTCCGTCACAGTTCCCCCCTGGGATCCATGCGTGTCAGGCGAGTCGGCCGCAGACGGCTTGACCGCTTTCAGATTGGTGGTGTGCGGGTCGCTCGCAGGTGTGGCCTGCGCGGCGGAGCCACGGCCGCCGCCGTCCGTCCCCGTACTGGTACCGGCCGGTCCGGCGCCCGTGGCTCCGCTCACGTTGACTCACTCCTCGGTGCTACTCGGCCGAGGGCGCCTCACCCTCGTCCGTGCCGGTGGCAGCGGCACCCTCGGCGTCGGTGTCGTCCACGGCCAGATCGCCGTCGACTTCCTCCGCCTCGCGGCCCGCCTCGGCGTTACGGGCGATACCGACGACGGCATCGCGCTTGCCCAGGTTGATCAGTTGGACGCCCATGGTGTCACGGCCCGTCTCCCTGACCTCGTTGACTCGCGTACGAATCACACCGCCCGAGAGTGTGATGGCGAGGATCTCGTCGGTCTCCTCGACCACCAGCGCACCGACCAGTGACCCGCGGTCCTCCACGATCTTGGCGGCCTTGATGCCGAGGCCGCCGCGGCCCTGGACGCGGTACTCGTCGACGCGGGTCCGCTTCGCGTACCCACCGTCGGTGGCAGTGAACACGAACGTACCGGGTCGCACCACATTCATCGAGAGCAGTTCGTCTCCCTCACGGAAACTCATGCCCTTGACACCCGAGGTGGCGCGGCCCATCGGCCGCAGCGTGTCGTCCGTGGCGGTGAACCTGATCGACTGCGCCTTCCTGCTGATCAGCAGCAGGTCGTCGTCGGACGAGACCAGCTCCGCGCCGATCAGCTCGTCGTCGCTGCCGTCCTCCCGCTCACGCAGGTTGATGGCGATGACACCGCCCGCGCGCGGCGAGTCGTAGTCCTTCAGCGGCGTCTTCTTCACCAGACCCGCCTTGGTCGCCAGGACCAGGTAGGGCGCCGCCTCGTAGTCGCGGATCGCGAGGATCTCGGCGATCGCCTCGTCCGGCTGGAAGGCCAGCAGGTTGGCCACGTGCTGACCGCGCGCGTCCCGGCCGGCGTCCGGCAGCTCGTATGCCTTCGCCCGGTACACCCGGCCCTTGTTGGTGAAGAACAGCAGCCAGTGGTGGGTGGTGGAGACGAAGAAGTGGTCGACGATGTCGTCTTCCTTCAGCTTTGCCCCGCGCACGCCCTTGCCGCCGCGCTTCTGCGCCCGGTAGTCGTCGGTCTTGGTCCGCTTGATGTAACCGCCGCGGGTGACCGTGACGACGATGTCCTCCTCGGCGATCAGGTCCTCCATGGACATGTCGCCGTCGTAGGGCACCAGCATGGTCTTGCGGTCGTCGCCGTACTTCTCGACGATCGCGGCCAGCTCCTCGCTGACGATGCCGCGCTGGCGGACCGGCGAGGCGAGGATCTGGTTGTACTCGTTGATCTTCGCCTGGAGCTCGTCGTGCTCCTGGACGATCTTCTGCCGCTCCAGGGCCGCGAGGCGCCGCAGCTGCATCTCGAGGATGGCGTTGGCCTGGATCTCGTCGATCTCCAGCAGGCCCATCAGGCCCGTACGCGCGATCTCGACGGTGTCGCTGCGCCGGATCAGCGCGATGACCTCGTCGATGGCGTCCAGGGCCTTCAGCAGGCCGCGCAGGATGTGCGCCCGCTCCTCGGCCTTGCGCAGCCGGAAGCGCGTACGGCGGACGATGACCTCGATCTGGTGCGTCACCCAGTGGCGGATGAACGCGTCAAGGGACAGCGTGCGCGGCACGCCGTCGACCAGCGCCAGCATGTTGGCGCCGAAGTTGGTCTGCAGGTCGGTGTGCTTGTACAGGTTGTTCAGCACGACCTTGGCGACCGCGTCCCGCTTGAGGACGATGACCAGGCGCTGGCCCGTGCGGGAGGACGTCTCGTCGCGGACGTCGGCGATGCCGCCGATCTTGCCGTCCTTCACCAGGTCGGCGATCTTCTGCGCCAGGTTGTCGGGGTTCACCTGGTACGGCAGCTCCGTCACCACCAGGCACTGGCGGTTCTGGATCTCCTCGACCTCGACCACCGCGCGCATGGTGATCGAGCCGCGGCCCGTGCGGTAGGCCTCCTCGATGCCCTTGCGGCCGACGACCAGCGCGCCGGTCGGGAAGTCCGGGCCCTTGATCCGCTCGATGAGCGCGTCCAGCAGCTCCTCGTGCGAGGCCTCGGGGTTCTCCAGGTACCACTGGGCGCCGGCGGCGACCTCGCGCAGGTTGTGCGGCGGGATGTTCGTCGCCATACCGACCGCGATACCGGCCGAGCCGTTGATCAGCAGGTTCGGGAAGCGCGACGGCAGGACGGTCGGCTCCTGGGAGCGGCCGTCGTAGTTGTCCGTGAAGTCGACGGTCTCCTCGTCGATGTCGCGGACCATCTCCATCGACAGCGGCGCCATCTTGCACTCGGTGTAGCGCATCGCCGCCGCCGGGTCGTTGCCCGGGGAGCCGAAGTTGCCGTTGGAGTCCACCAGCGGCATCCGCATCGACCACGGCTGGGCGAGGCGCACCAGCGCGTCGTAGATCGAGGAGTCGCCGTGCGGGTGGTAGTTGCCCATGACGTCGCCGACGACACGGGCGCACTTGTAGAAGCCGCGCTCGGGGCGGTAGCCGCCGTCGTACATCGCGTACAGCACCCGGCGGTGGACGGGCTTGAGGCCGTCCCGGACGTCGGGCAGCGCACGCGAGACGATGACGGACATCGCGTAGTCGAGGTAGGAGCGCTGCATCTCCGTCTCGAGCCCGACGGGCTCGACACGCTGGGCGATGGCGCCGTCGCCCTCGGCCGTGACGGGAGTGTTCTCGTCGGTCATTGCTGGTGAAGATCCTTCCCTGTGCGGTCAGCTGAGACCGACTCAGATGTCGAGGAAGCGGACGTCCTTGGCGTTGCGCTGGATGAACTGCCGGCGCGCCTCGACGTCCTCGCCCATCAGGACCGAGAACAGCTCGTCGGCCTGCGCGGCGTCGTCGAGGGTGACCTGGCCGAGGACCCGGTGCTCCTGGTCCATCGTCGTCACGCGCAGCTCCTCGGCGTTCATCTCACCGAGACCCTTGAAGCGCTGGATGGAGTCCTCGCGCACCCGCTTGCCCCGCTGGCGGCCCAGCTCCAGCAGCGCGTCGCGCTCGCGGTCGGAGTAGGCGTACTCGACGTCGTCCTTGCCCCACTTGATCTTGTACAGCGGGGGACGCGACAGGAACACGTGCCCGGCCTCGACCAGCGGCCGCATGAAGCGGAACAGGAAGGTCAGCAGCAGGGTGTTGATGTGCTGGCCGTCGACGTCGGCGTCCGCCATCAGGATGATCTTGTGATAGCGGAGCTTCTCGATGTCGAAGTCCTCGTGCACGCCCGTGCCGAACGCGGAGATCAGCGCCTGGATCTCCTGGTTCTGCAGGATCTTGTCGATGCGCGCCTTCTCGACATTGAGGATCTTGCCGCGGATCGGGAGGATCGCCTGGTACTCCGGGTTGCGGCCGGACTTGGCCGAGCCGCCGGCGGAGTCACCCTCGACGATGAAGATCTCGCACTTGGTGGGGTCGTTGGACTGGCAGTCGGAGAGCTTGCCCGGCAGGGACGCCGTCTCCAGCAGGCCCTTGCGGCGGGTCAGATCGCGCGCCTTGCGGGCCGCCACGCGCGCGGTGGCCGCCTGGATGCCCTTGCGGACGATGTCCGCGGCCTCGTTCGGGTTGCGGTCCAGCCAGTCGTTGAGGTGCTCGTAGACCGCCTTCTGCACGAAGGTCTTCGCCTCCGTGTTGCCCAGCTTGGTCTTGGTCTGGCCCTCGAACTGCGGCTCGCTCAGCTTGACCGAGATGATCGCGGTCAGGCCCTCGCGGATGTCGTCACCGGTGAGGTTGTCGTCCTTCTCCCGCAGCAGCTTCTTGTCGCGCGCGTACTTGTTGATCAGGGACGTCAGCGCGGCGCGGAAGCCCTCTTCGTGGGTGCCGCCCTCATGGGTGTGGATGATGTTGGCGAAGGAGTACACGCCCTCGCTGTAGCCGCTGTTCCACTGCATCGCGACCTCGAGGGACAGGCTCTTGTCCTTGTCCTCCGCCTCCAGCCCGATGATCGTGGGGTGGACGACGTCGCCCTTGCGGGCGTTGAGGTACTTCACGAAGTCGACGATGCCGCCCTCGTAGTGGTACGTGACGGTCTTGGCCTCGTCCTTCTCGTCGGCGCCCGCCTCGTCCGCCCCGGCCGTGGCCTTCGCCGACTCGCGCTCGTCGGTGAGCTTGATCGTCAGGCCCTTGTTGAGGAACGCCATCTCCTGGAAACGCCGCGACAGCGTCTCGAAGGAGTACTCGGTGGTCTCGAAGATGTCGGGGTCGGCCCAGAAGGTGACCGAGGTGCCGGTCTCCTGCGTCGCCTCGTGCTGGGCCAGCGGCGCGGTCGGGACGCCCATCTTGTAGTCCTGCGTCCAGCGGTGGCCGTCGGTCCTGACCTCGACCGCCACCTTGCTGGACAGGGCGTTCACGACGGACACGCCCACGCCGTGCAGACCACCGGAGACCGCGTACCCACCGCCGCCGAACTTGCCGCCCGCGTGCAGCACCGTCAGCACGACCTCGACGGCCGGCTTGCCCTCGGAGGGCACGATGCCCACGGGGATGCCACGGCCGTTGTCGACGACGCGCACCCCGCCGTCGGGGAGGATCGTCACGTCGATGGTGTCCGCGTAACCGGCCAGCGCCTCGTCGACGGAGTTGTCGACGACCTCGTACACGAGGTGGTGCAGTCCGCGCTCGCCGGTCGAGCCGATGTACATGCCGGGTCGCTTGCGGACCGCGTCCAGACCCTCGAGGACGGTGATGGCGCTGGCGTCGTACGAGGCCGCCGCGACCTCGTTGTTCGAGGTGTCGCTCGCGGCGGTCGCGCCTTCGTCGGTGGACGGGATGTTCTCGTTGGGGTTGCCGGAATCGGCCACGAAGCGCCCTTTCTGGCACAGCACGAGCCGGGCTCGTCGGCGGTTGCCGGAGCGGCTGCGGCATGGTGCGTTGGTAAGCCTTGATCAGCGTTGCTCAGCGTTTCCCGGGCGGTCCCCACATTGGGGCGGGATTGTCTTCCAGTCTACCGGTAGCACTGACACTGATGGGGGTTTGCCGGTACCTGAGTCCGCATGTGGCGCCCTGAACCGGTCTCGGCCGACTCCCGATATGCGGATGGGGGCTCCAAGAGGCTCACAGCGGCACTCAGCGCTTCGAGCTGTCAACCCTTTGCTACTTGGGAGTCAGGTCGGGATTCGCCAGCTTGTACGGGCGTGCGACGACCCCCGTCACGGCACCCCGCAGCACGTGACGTACGTCACCTGTAGGAGTCGTCGGGCCCACCGCTGCCGGGCGCCCGCAGGGGCCCGTACCGGCGCACCGGGCCGCCCGGCCCCTGCACCTTGATCATGCGGACCCGGCCGTGCCCCAGGTCCTCGTTGAGCCGCGCGACCAGCGTCGGCGCCAGCAGCCGCAGGTTCGTCGCCCACGCCGTGGAGTCACAGCGCACGACCAGCACCCGCTCGTCCTCGTCGTACCGCTCCGGCTCGCAGTGCTTGGCCACGTCCTCGCCGACGATCTCCGGCCAGCGGCCCATTACCCCGCCCACCGCGGCCGGCGCCTCCCAGCCCCGCTCGGTGATCAGCCGGTTGATCGCGGCGCCCAGCGCCATCGGGTCGCGCCCGTCCGCGCGCGCGCCGGAGCGCAGCCCGCCGCGCCACGCCTGCTTCTTCTGCTGCGCCGCGTCCCCACGCGCGCGTGCCGCCTCCTTCGCCGCCCGCAGCGCCACGCGCGCGAGGTCGACACCGGAGGGCTCGGGGGTCCTGCCGCGTCCCGCCGCGGAGTCGGAGGCCTCACCGCGGCCGCCCGCGGCGCCGGGGGCCTTGCCGCGTCCCGTCTCGTCACCGCTCATACGCGCTCCACCGTCCCGCCGGACACCGCGTACCGCGCCCCGGCCAGCACCTCGGGTACGTCGTCGTCGACCGCGGCCGTCACCAGCACCTGCTCGCCGGGCGCCACCAGCTCCGCCAGCCGCTCCCGGCGCCGCGCGTCCAGCTCCGCGAAGACGTCGTCCAGCACCAGCATCGGCTCGTTGCCCTCGGCGCGCAGCAGGTCGTAGGAGGCCAGCCGCAGCGCGAGCGCGTACGACCAGGACTCGCCGTGCGAGGCGTACCCCTTGGCGGGCAGCTGGCCCAGCTTCAGCACCAGGTCGTCCCGGTGCGGGCCGACCAGCGTCACGCCCCGCTCGATCTCCTGCTTGCGGGCCTCGGCGAGCGCCGCCGTCAGCTGCCCGTACAGCTCCTCGCGGGTGTGCGCCTCACCGGGCGCCGACGGCTTGTACTCCAGCCCGACCGGGCCACCGCCCGGGGCCAGCTGCTCGTACGCCTTGTCGGCCAGCGGCTGCAGCGCCGCGATCAGATCGAGCCGCTGCGCGAGCAGCTCCGCGCCCGCGCGGGCCAGATGCTGGTCCCACACGTCGAGCGTCGACAGGTCCATCGAGCGGCCACCGTGCCGGCGGGCGAGGGCCGCGCTCTTCAGCAGGGTGTTGCGCTGCTTGAGGACCCGCTCGTAGTCCGAGCGCACCCCCGCCATGCGCGGGGAGCGGGCGGTGATCAGCTCGTCGAGGAAGCGCCGCCGCTCCCCGGGATCGCCCTTGACCAGCGCGAGGTCCTCCGGCGCGAACAGCACGGTCCGTACGATCCCCAGTACGTCCCGGGGCCTGACCTGCGAGGACCGGTTGATGCGGGCGCGGTTCGCCCTGCCCGGGTTCAGCTCCAGCTCGATCAGCTGCTGCCGCTCGCCCTGGCGGACCTGCGCCCGGATGACCGCCCGGTCGGCGCCCATGCGGACCAGGGGGGCGTCGGAGGCGACGCGGTGGCTGCCGAGGGTGGCGAGATAGCCGACCGCCTCGACGAGGTTGGTCTTGCCCTGCCCGTTCGGGCCGACGAAGGCCGTGACGCCCGGGTCCAGCGGGACCTCGACCCGGGC
The DNA here is from genome assembly GCF_014656055.1 of Streptomyces griseosporeus. Lineage (GTDB taxonomy): Bacteria > Actinomycetota > Actinomycetes > Streptomycetales > Streptomycetaceae > Streptomyces > Streptomyces griseosporeus. The sequence goes on along the minus strand of NZ_BNBR01000005.1, from coordinate 233,935 downwards.
GTAGGAGCGGAAGTCGGCCAGCGACAGATGCGTGACGTGCATGGTCGTACGCCGACCTCCACCCATGTCCTTCGTGTGCCGATTACTTCTTCTCGACCGCGTGGCCGCCGAACTGGTTCCGCAGCGCCGCGATCATCTTCATCTGCGGCGAGTCCTCCTGACGGGAGGCGAACCGCGCGAACAGCGACGCGGTGATCGCCGGCAGCGGCACCGCGTTGTCGATCGCGGCCTCCACAGTCCAGCGTCCCTCACCCGAGTCCTGTGCATAACCCCGCAGCGCGTCCAGATGCTCGTCCTCGTCGAGGGCGTTCACCGCCAGGTCGAGCAGCCAGGAGCGGATGACGGTGCCCTCCTGCCAGGAGCGGAAGACCTCGCGGACGTTCTCCACGGAGTCGACCTTCTCCAGCAGCTCCCAGCCCTCGGCGTAGGCCTGCATCATCGCGTACTCGATGCCGTTGTGGACCATCTTCGCGAAGTGGCCCGCGCCGACCTTGCCCGCGTGCACCGAGCCGAAGTCGCCCTCCGGCTTGAGCGCGTCGAAGACCGGCTGCACCTTGGCGACGTTCTCCGCGTCGCCGCCGTACATGAGCGCGTAGCCGTTCTCCAGGCCCCACACGCCGCCGGAGACGCCGCAGTCGACGAAGCCTATGCCCTTGGCGGCCAGCTCCTCGGCGTGCCTCTCGTCGTCCGTCCAGCGGGAGTTGCCGCCGTCCACGACCACGTCACCGGGCTCCAGCAGCTCGGCGAGCCGGTCGATCGTGGACTGGGTGGGCTCGCCGGCCGGGACCATCACCCACACCACGCGCGGAGCGGAGAGCTTGCCCACAAGCTCCTCCAGGCTGTGGACATCCGCGACGTCCGGGTTGCGGTCGTATCCGATGACGGTGTGGCCCGCGCGGCGGATCCGCTCGCGCATGTTGCCGCCCATCTTGCCGAGGCCGACGAGACCGAGCTCCATCAGTTGTGTTCCTTAGGTCGCTGTGTGGCGTACGGGGCGCCGTGGCACCCCCGGGGCACCCTCGTACCCCTGCCCGAGCCTAAACCCGGACGGTCCCGCACAGCTGTGGGCATACGCGCTCAAACGTGGCCGCTCACCTGGGGATTCACCGCCCCGCCGGTCCACAGCCTGTGGACCGGCGGGAACCGCGCGAACCGGCTCAGCCGCTCAGCCGCACCGGCATGATCAGGTACTTGTACGCCTCGTCCGCCTCGGCGTCCACGCCCGGCTTCCCGGACAGCAGCGCCGGCTTCGTCGACGTCGTGAACGACAGCTGGGCCACCGGGGAGTCGATCGCGCTCAGACCGTCCAGCAGGAAGGTCGGGTTGAAGGCGATCGAGATGTCGTCGCCGTCCAGCTGCGCGTCGACCCTTTCCACAGCCTGTGCGTCGTCGCTGGAGCCGGCCTCCAGGATGAGCACGCCCTGCTCGAAGCTGAGCCGCACCGGGGTGTTCCGCTCGGCGACCAGCGCCACACGCTTGACGGCCTCGACGAACGGCGCCGTCTCGATCGTCGCCACGCTGTTGAACTCCGTCGGGAACAGCGTCCGGTACTTCGGGAGGTCGCCCTCCAGCAGCCGGGTCGTCGTCCGCCGTCCGGCGCCCTCGAAACCGATCAGGCCCTCGCCCGCGCCGGAGCCCGACAGCGCCAGCGTGACGCTGTCACCGGCGCCCAGCGACTTGGCGGTGTCCAGAAGCGTCTTGGCGGGCACCAGGGCGACCGCGGACGCCTCCGGGTTCTCCGGCTTCCACAGGAACTCGCGGACCGCGAAGCGGTAGCGGTCGGTGGAGGCGAGCGTGACCGTGTCGCCCTCGATCTCGATGCGCACACCGGTCAGCACCGGCAGCGTGTCGTCGCGGCCGGCGGCGATGGCCACCTGCTGGACGGCGGCGGAGAAGACCTCGCCGGGGACGGTGCCCGTGGCGTTCGGCATCTGCGGCAGCGCCGGGTACTCCTCCACAGGGAGGGTGTGCAGTGTGAACCGGGACGACCCGCAGACGACGGTCGCCCGTACACCGTCTGTGGAAATCTCCACCGGACGGTTGGGCAGCGCCCGCGAGATGTCGGCGAGCAGGCGGCCGGAGACCAGGACCGTGCCCTCCTCCTCGACCTCGGCCTCGACGCTGACCCGCGCGGAGACCTCGTAGTCGAAGCTGGACAGGCTCAGCTGGCCGTCCTCGGCCTTCAGCAGGAGGCCGGCGAGCACAGGCGCCGGCGGACGGGCCGGGAGGCTGCGTGCCGCCCAGGCCACTGCCTCCGCGAGTACGTCGCGTTCCACCCGGATCTTCACCGTAAGCCGCCTCCTGCTGTTGCTACTGAGTCCTCCGACTCGGTGTCACCGCCTCCTGGGACGGGAAGAACACCGGGGACCAGTCTGACGCACCGCACTGACAGTAGGTGCCTGTCGGGGTCAAGTCGCTCGAAGGGGCAGCCGGGCCCGATGCGCCGAGTTGTGCACAGGACCCGCTTCCAAACGATTTCCGGGCTCTCTCTAGTTGTTCGTAGTAGTAGGGCCTGTGGATACCGTGGATAACCACGTTTGCCCAGCTCAGCGCCGGAATTTTGTCCACTGCCCCTGTGGGCGGAGCCGGTGGACAACCCGGGGTCTCTGTGGAGAACGGAAAGTTCTGCACACACCGCCCACAGGTCGAGGGCAGTTCTCCCCAGCTGCGTCCCCAGGTTTACCCACGTTTCCCACACCCCAATCCGGCACCCTCGTGTGACGGCTTTCACTCGGCCCGGTGACCGGGGGCGTCGCGTTGCCGAACAGTGGACAGTCATGTGGAGAAGTCGCCGATCACTGGGGACAAGCGGCCCGAACCTGTGGGTTGCCCGTGGACAACTCCGTGCACAGCTTGTGGATCACGGCGTTGTCCACAGTCTGTGGAGATCGTTCGTCCACGAATCCACACCCCTCTGACCTGCCCGGACGGCCCCGGCTGCCTGCCCCTGTGGACGCCCGTCTGGACAACTCGGCGGTCCCCAGTCTGTGGACGCGAGAAAGTCGCCGAATCTGTGGAGAGAGGCCGTAACCCGGCAGTTATTCGAACAGCGGATGGCACGCGTGTGCACGGCGGGAGCCCGCCCCGGCGACGAAAAGCGCCCCCGGGACGGATCCCGAGGGCGCCTTCAGAGCCGTATCGCGCGCGTGTCAGCCGTTCTTGATGCGGTTGGTTAGCTCCGTCACCTGGTTGTAGATGGAGCGCCGCTCGGCCATCAGATTGCGGATCTTGCGGTCCGCGTGCATGACCGTCGTGTGGTCCCGGCCGCCGAACAGCGCGCCGATCTTCGGCAGCGACAGATCCGTCAGCTCACGGCACAGGTACATCGCGATCTGCCGGGCCGTGACCAGCGCCCGCCCGCGCGAGGTGCCGCACAGGTCCTCCACCGTCAGCCCGAAGTAGTCCGCGGTGGCGCTCATGATGGCCGTCGAGGTGATCTCCGGCGCCGAGTCGTCCCCGCCCGGGATCAGGTCCTTCAGGACGATCTCCGTCAGGCCCAGGTCCACCGGCTGCCGGTTGAGCGAGGCGAACGCCGTCACCCGGATCAGCGCGCCCTCCAGCTCACGGATGTTCCGCGAGATCCGCGACGCGATGAACTCCAGCACCTCCGGCGGGGCGTTCAGCTGCTCCTGCACCGCCTTCTTGCGCAGGATCGCGATCCGCGTCTCCAGCTCCGGCGGCTGCACGTCGGTGATCAGACCCCACTCGAAACGGTTCCGCAGCCGGTCCTCCAGCGTCACCAGCTGCTTGGGCGGCCGGTCGCTGGACAGCACGATCTGCTTGTTCGCGTTGTGGAGCGTGTTGAAGGTGTGGAAGAACTCCTCCTGCGTCGACTCCTTGTCCGCCAGGAACTGGATGTCGTCGACGAGCAGGATGTCCATCTCGCGGTAGCGCTTGCGGAAGCTGTCGCCCTTGCCGTCGCGGATGGAGTTGATGAACTCGTTGGTGAACTCCTCCGAGCTCACGTACCGCACGCGCGTGCCGGGGTACAGGCTGCGCGCGTAGTGCCCGATGGCGTGCAGCAGATGCGTCTTGCCGAGCCCCGACTCCCCGTAGATGAACAGCGGGTTGTACGCCTTCGCCGGCGCCTCGGCCACCGCGACCGCGGCGGCGTGCGCGAAGCGGTTGGAGGCGCCGATGACGAACGTGTCGAAGAGGTACTTCGGGTTCAGCCGCGCGGTCGGCTCACCGGGTCCGGTCGCCGGCGCGGGCTGTGCCGCCAGCGGACCGGGCGCACCCGTGGTGGGCAGGTTCGGGCCGACGGGGCCGCCGCGGTGCACCTGCCCGGAACCGCCCGGCGGCTCCGGCAGCTCACGGCGGGCGCCGTCCCGCTGGTCGTAGTCCCGCTTGTCGTAGTCACGCGGCTCGTAGTCCCGCTTGTCGTAGTCGCCGCGCTGCGGCTCGTACTCACCGCGTGAGGTGTCGTAGTCGGGGCGCTGCTGCTCGTACGGCGGGCGCTCGGCGCGCTCCGGCGACGGCGCGCGGTAGTCCGGCGCGGGGGTGTACGAGTCCTGCGGGCCGTAGGAGTCGCCGTAGCCGTCCTGCGAGGACGGGGAGGCGTACGGGTCGCGCTCGGGGAAGCCCAGGCGCTGCTGCTGCCAGCCGTAGTCGTCCTGCGTGCGCGGCCAGGCGCCCGGCTCGGGGCGCTGGTACTCCGACGGGTAGGCCGGCCGGGCCGTCGGCAGCTGGTCGCCGCGCCCGCCGGGCAGGTCGGGACGGTCCGGCCGCTCGGCCCGTTCCTGCCGGGGGCCGGGACGGTCGTCGCGGCCGGGGAGCGGCTCGGCGCGGTGGCGGCCGTACCCCTCGTACGGGCTGTCGTACGAGGGCAGCTCGGGCTGCTCCTCGTAGCGCGGCGGCGGCTGCTCCTCGTACCGCGGCTGCTGGTCCTCGTAGCGCGGGGACTGCTGGGCCGGGGGCGCGGGCGGGGCCGGGGGCTCGCCCGCCGAGTCGTCGACGGTGATCGCGATGCGGATCGGACGCCCGCACTCACGGCTCAGGCTGTCGCTGACGACCGGCGCCAGCCGGCCCTCCAGTACGCCCTTCGCGAACTCGTTCGGTACGGCGAGCAGGGCCGTGTCGGCGACCAGCGCGAGCGGCTGGGTGCGCCGCAGCCAGTGCTCGTCCCTGCCCTCGACCCCCTGGCCGCGGCCCTCCCCGAGAAGCTGCTCCAGTACGCGTGGCCACACTGCGGCAAGATCGGCAGGTACGTCAGCCACAGGGCACGCTCTCTCACAGGTCCCTCGAACGTGTGGTTCGGGGATGGGGTCGGGATGTGAATCGGGTGGTTGGGGACAAGGGAACGAATCGGAGTTCAGCCACGGTAGTCAGCGCGGCGGGTAGGGTTCAAGTTGTTGTCCCCAGCCTGTGGATAGTGTCTCCCGGTGACCCCTGGTTTGACCGGATGGCGTAGCCGCGCGTACCGTAACCAGGTCGAGTTGTCGATGGCTGCTGCCGCCTGCCTCCGATGGGCACAGATCGCTCTAGGTGATCGGAAAGCGGTGCACTCGGGCGTAACTGCGAGCTACTCGTGGGCGCACGGTGACAGCCAGGACGGCACCCCGCCACCACCGATTTCTTCTGGAGCCCCCGAGTGAGCAAGCGCACCTTCCAGCCGAACAACCGTCGTCGCGCGAAGACCCACGGCTTCCGGCTGCGTATGCGCACCCGTGCCGGCCGCGCGATTCTCGCGTCCCGCCGTAGCAAGGGTCGCGCCCGTCTGTCCGCCTGATCCCGGTCAGGTCATGACGTCGTGCTGCCCACCGAGAACCGGCTGAGGCGGCGCGAGGACTTCGCGACCGCGGTACGACGGGGTCGCCGGGCCGGCCGCCCGCTCCTCGTCGTCCACCTTCGTAGCGGTGCCACGGACCCGCACGCGCCAGGGGAGAGCGCTCCCCCGACGCGTGCGGGTTTCGTCGTGAGCAAGGCCGTGGGAGGTGCCGTCGTCCGCAACACGGTGAAGCGCAGACTGCGTCACCTGATGCGGGACCGGATCGACCGGCTGCCCCCCGGTAGCCTGGTAGTCGTACGAGCGCTGCCCGGTGCGGGTGACGCCGACCACGGACAGCTGGCCCGAGACCTGGATGCCGCCCTGGGGCGGCTGCTGGGAGGGGGCGCGCGATGAAGTACCCGCTGCTGGCTCTGATCAAGCTGTACCAGTGGACGATCAGTCCACTGCTCGGGCCGGTGTGCAAGTACTACCCCTCGTGCTCCCACTACGGCTACACGGCGATCGACCGGCACGGCGCGATCAAGGGGACAGCACTTACCGCCTGGCGCATTCTGCGGTGCAACCCGTGGTCGCCGGGCGGTGTGGACCATGTTCCGCCGCGCAAGCGTCCGCGGTGGCACGAAATGCTGCGTGACGCCTGGCGTGCACGCAGGGGCGGGCCCTGTGCCGCCGAACCGGCCACCGACGGGGAGATCCCTTCGAGCCCGGCCGCAGAGACCTCGTCCCATGCCCAAGGAGCATGATTAGTGGACACGATTGCCAGCCTCTTCAGTTTCATCACCTGGCCCGTCTCATGGGTCATCGTCCAGTTCCACAAGGTGTACGGCGCGATCTTCGGCCCTGACACCGGGTGGGCCTGGGGCCTGTCCATCGTGTCTCTGGTGATCCTGATCCGCATCTGCCTGATCCCGCTCTTCGTGAAGCAGATCAAGGCGACGCGCGCGATGCAGACGCTCCAGCCGGAGATGAAGAAGATCCAGGAGCGCTACAAGAACGACAAGCAGCGCCAGTCCGAAGAGATGATGAAGCTGTACAAGGAGACGGGCACCAACCCGCTCTCCTCGTGCCTTCCCATCCTGGCGCAGTCCCCGTTCTTCTTCGCCCTGTACCACGTCCTCAACGGCATCGCGACGGGCAAGACGATCGGCGTCATCGACGATCAGCTGCTCGCCAGCGCCCGGCAGGCCCACATCTTCGGTGCCCCGCTGGCCGCGAAGTTCATGGACGGCCAGGCCAAGGTGGAGGCCCTCGGCGCCACGCTGACCGACGTCCGCGTCGTCACCGCCGTCATGATCGTCCTGATGTCGGCGTCGCAGTTCTTCACCCAGCGCCAGCTGATGACGAAGAACGTCGACACCACCGTGAAGACGCCGTTCATGCAGCAGCAGAAGATGCTGATGTACGTCTTCCCGGTCATCTTCGCCGTCTTCGGCATCAACTTCCCCGTCGGTGTCCTCGTCTACTGGCTGACCACCAACGTGTGGACCATGGGCCAGCAGATGTACGTCATCCGCAACAACCCGACCCCGGGTTCCAAGGCTCAGGCCGCCTACCTGGAGCGCCTGTACAAGCACGTCACGCACCACGGCAAGGCGCGCAAGCGCAGCGAGCGCACGATCATCAAGGCGATCGTCGCCAAGGGCCGCGACCGCAACGAGTTCGAGCGCAAGTTCATCAACGGCCTGAACAAGGCCGGCCTGGCCGCCCAGGCCGACGGCTCCGTGATCCGCAGCGAGACCCAGGCCGCCGTGCAGACCGAGGACGGTACGCCGACCACCACGGCCGGGACGCCGAAGCGCCAGCAGCCCAAGCGCCAGCCGAAGTCCAAGCGCCAGTCGGGCACCACCCCCGGCGGCACCGGCTCGACCGCCGCCTCGTCGGCCTCGTCCGCGTCGTCCCCGACGTCGCTGAGCAAGTCCGACGAGCCCCAGGACGCCAAGCCCGGCGCCGCCGACAAGAAGCCCGGCAACGGCACCCGAAGCAAGGCCCAGTCCGGCCAGCGCAAGGGCGGTCCGCAGCGCCCCAAGTCCCCGTCCAAGAAGTAAGAAGGAGCCCATCCCGTGACGGAAGGCACCACCTCCGCCGAGGGTGCAGACACCCTGACCCGCCTGGAGCAGGAGGGCGAGATCGCGGCGGACTACCTCGAGGGTCTGCTGGACATCGCCGACCTCGACGGCGACATCGACATGGACGTCGAAGCCGACCGTGCCTCCGTGTCGATCATCAGCGACACGGGCAGCCGCGACCTGCAGAAGCTGGTCGGGCGGGACGGCGAGGTGCTGGAGGCGCTGCAGGAGCTGACCCGGCTCGCCGTGCACCGGGAAACCGGTGACCGCAGCCGGCTGATGCTGGACATCGCCGGGTACCGCGCCCAGAAGCGCTCCGAGCTGTCCGAGCTGGGCGCCAAGGCCGCCGCCGAGGTCAAGAGCAGCGGTGAGCCCAAGCGGCTCAAGCCGATGACCCCGTTCGAGCGGAAGGTCGTGCACGACGCGGTCAAGGCCGCGGGGCTGCGCAGCGAGTCCGAGGGCGAGGAGCCGCAGCGCTTCGTCGTCGTGCTGCCCAACTGATTCGGTACGTAGTCATCCCCGGCCCCGTCTGTTGCGCAGGCGGGGCCGAACTTTGTCAGCCTGTAGTTCTGGTGGTCGGCGCGCAACGCGCTGATGCGGTACGGAAGGACGGTCCCCGTGACGGAGGCAGCGGAGCTTCCCCCTGCGCCCGAGCAGGCGCGCGACGTATTCGGTGATCGCTTCACGGATGCGGTCCGATACGCCGAGCTCCTGGCGGAGGCGGGAGTGCGGCGCGGGCTCATCGGCCCGCGGGAGGTGCCCCGCCTGTGGGAGCGGCACCTGCTGAACTGCGCGGTGCTCTCGGAGGTCGTCCCCGAGGGCGTCACCGTGTGCGATGTCGGCTCCGGTGCCGGTCTGCCCGGCATCCCCCTGGCCCTGGTCCGCGAGGACCTGAAGATCACGCTGCTGGAGCCGCTGCTGCGCCGCACCAACTTCCTCACCGAGGTCGTGGAGCTGCTGGGGCTGGACCATGTCACCGTCGTCCGCGGCCGTGCCGAGGAGGTCATGGGCAAGCTGCCCCCGGTCCATGTGGTGACGGCGCGCGCGGTGGCACCGCTGGACCGGCTGGCCACCTGGGGCATCCCGCTGCTGCGGCCCTACGGCGAGATGCTCGCCCTCAAGGGCGACACGGCCGAGGAGGAGCTGAAGGCCGCGGCGACGGCGCTGAGCAAGCTGGGGGCGGTGGAGACGTCGATCCTGCATGTCGGGGAGGGCGTGGTCGATCCGCAGTCCACGGTCGTGCGGGTCGAGGTCGGGGAGAGCCCCGGCGGTGTGCGCTTCGCGGCCAAGCGGGCCAAGGCGGCCCGGACGGGCCGGGCTCGGCGCCGTCGCTGAGCGTCGTACTCCACATAAGCTGCCCAACCTACGCATGACGGAGTGTCGCGACAGTTCGGCCTCGGCTGCTGTGCATCGTGTTTCACGTGAAACGTCGCTCACTGCTGCACGGCATCATCAGTCGGGGCCGCGCCGCGGCCGACCCCCGCGACCGTAAGCCCCTCGGCTCCCTTGATCGGGCGTCAGACGCGGAGTCTCCGTCCCCCATGAGGGGCACGGAGTTGTCCACAGAGGTGGATTTCTCCACAGAAGACAAGGGCTCACTGGCTCACGACCCCGAAGACATGCGAGGCTCTGTTCATTGCGAGCCTGAAGTCGAGGAGAGTGAATCCTTGCGGTCCGACGCCAACATCGCGGGACCGATGACCGATCCGGTCCCCGGTCCCCGTACCGAGTCGACGGGGGAGGATGTTTCACGTGAAACACCGCCCCCGATGGACGACACCCCGATCGGTCGTGCGGCCCAACTCGCGGTGGAGGCACTGGGCCGCGCCGGCGAGGGTCTCCCGCGACCCGAGCAGACCCGCATCATCGTGGTCGCCAACCAGAAGGGCGGTGTCGGCAAGACGACGACGACCGTCAACCTTGCCGCTTCCCTGGCCCTGCACGGGAGCCGGGTCCTGGTGGTCGACCTCGATCCGCAGGGCAATGCCTCCACCGCTCTGGGTATCGACCACCACGCCGAAGTTCCGTCCATCTACGACGTGTTGGTGGAGAGCAAGCCGCTGTCGGAGGTCGTCCAGCCGGTCGTCGACGTCGAGGGCCTCTTCTGCGCCCCCGCCACGATCGACCTGGCGGGTGCGGAGATCGAGCTGGTGTCCCTGGTGGCCCGCGAGAGCCGGCTCCAGCGGGCCATCCAGGCCTACGAGCAGCCGCTGGACTACATCCTCATCGACTGCCCGCCCTCGCTCGGCCTGCTGACGGTCAACGCGCTGGTGGCGGGCCAGGAAGTGCTCATCCCCATCCAGTGCGAGTACTACGCGCTGGAGGGCCTGGGCCAGCTGCTGCGCAATGTCGACCTGGTGCGGGGGCACCTCAACCCCACACTGCATGTGTCGACCATCCTGCTCACCATGTACGACGGCCGGACGCGTCTGGCGTCCCAGGTCGCGGAAGAGGTGCGCACCCACTTCGGTGACGAGGTGCTGCGGACGAGCATTCCCCGCTCCGTCCGTATCTCCGAGGCGCCGAGCTACGGGCAGACGGTGCTGACCTACGATCCAGGATCGAGCGGCGCCCTCTCCTATCTTGAGGCCGCACGAGAGATCGCGCTGAAGGGCGTCGGCGTCAGCTATGACGCGCTCCACGCCCATATCGGCGCACAGAGCAACCCGAACATGGTGGAGGGGATCCAGTGAGTGAGCGACGGAGGGGGCTGGGTCGAGGTCTTGGCGCACTGATTCCCGCTGCCCCGACAGAGAAGACCCCGGCTGCGACGGCGCTGGGAGGCGGAGCGTCCACGTCTCCGTCCGGCGTTCCGACGCTGACGGCCGAACGCGGGGTGGCCGCGGCGAAGGTGGCCACGCTGGCGCCTGTTTCACGTGAAACAGAGGAGCCCTCGGCTCCCGCAGTGCCCGCACCTCCCGTGGGGGCCCACTTCGCCGAGGTCCCGCTGGACGCCATCGCGCCCAACCCGCATCAGCCGCGTGAGGTGTTCGACGAGGACGCCCTGGAAGAGCTGATCGTCTCCATCCGCGAGTTCGGGCTTCTCCAGCCGGTCGTAGTCCGCCAGGTACAGCCCGGCAGCTACGAGCTCATCATGGGCGAGCGCCGCTTCCGCGCCTGCAAGAAGCTGGGGCTGGAGAGCATCCCGGCGATCGTCCGGCACACGGACGACGACAAGATGCTCGTGGACGCGCTCCTGGAGAACCTCCACCGGGCGCAGCTCAACCCGATCGAAGAGGCGAACGCCTACGACCAGCTTCTGAAGGACTTCAACTGCACGCATGATCAGCTGGCGGAGCGCATCGGCCGGTCGCGCCCCCAGATCAGCAACACGCTGCGGCTGCTGAAGCTGTCGTCCACGATCCAGCTCCGTGTCGCCGCCGGCGTGCTGTCGGCGGGGCACGCCCGGGCGCTGGTCGGCATCGAGGACCCGGAGGAGCAGGACCGGCTCGCCAAGCGGATCGTCGCCGAGGGGCTCTCCGTGCGGTCGGTCGAGGAGATCGTGACCCTGATGGGGTCGCGGGAGCAGAAGGCCCCCCGGACCAGGAAGCCGCGCGCCGGTGCCCGGATCTCCCCCGCCCTCAACGACCTGGCGTCCCGGCTGTCGGACCGGTTCGAGACGCGGGTGAAGGTCGACCTCGGACAGAAGAAGGGCAAGATCACTGTCGAGTTCGCGTCGGTGGAGGACCTGGAGCGCATCCTCAGCACCCTCGCCCCGGGCGAGGGCCAGGTCCTGCAGACCCTTAAGGACTCGGGGCCGGACGACTCCGACGACTGATGCGGGCCGGAGCGGGCCGTGTCCGGTGTGTACCGGAACACGGCCCGCTCTTTGCTTTCAGCGGGTATGGAGGGAATCGCTTCGTGGATACGATGCGATCGGGTGCTCTGACAGCCGCCCGCAGAACAGCGGGCGAGGGAAGCGAGGAACAGCCTTCATGGGCCGTCGGCTCGTACCGCTCACGCTGGACAACCTTGAGGACCTTCCCCAGCGCTGTCGCGCGTGCGTCTTCTGGGAGCTGGACCCGGTCAGCGGCGAAGCCGCGATCAAGGCCGGTACATCGGCACTGGAGAAGGAGTCCTGGATCTCCGCCGTCCTGCTGGACTGGGGCTCCTGCGGACGGGTCGTCTACGTCGATGACGTCCCCGTCGGCTTCGTGCTCTACGCACCGCCCGCCTACGTCCCGCGCTCGGCGGCGTTCCCGACGAGCCCGGTCTCACCGGACGCCGTGCAGCTGATCACCGGCTTCATCATGCCGGGCTACCAGGGGCAGGGACTGGGCCGGGTGATGGTGCAGACGGTCGCGAAGGATCTGCTGCGCCGGGGCTTCAAGGCGATCGAGGCGTTCGGCGACGCCCGATGGAAGGAGCCCGCCTGTCTGCTGCCCGCCGACCATCTGCTCGCCGTGGGCTTCAAGACGGTGCGCCAGCATCCCGTCCATCCCCGGCTGCGGCTGGAGCTGCGCTCCACGCTGTCCTGGAAGGAGGACGTGGAGATGGCGCTGGACCGGCTGCTGGGCGCGGTGCAGAAGGAGCCGGCCCTGCGACCGCTGTAACGCAAAGGGGCCGACCCGGGTGGGTCGGCCCCTTCGTGTTTCACGTGAAACGTCACTCGGCGATGAAGTCCTCGAGGTCGCGGACGATCGCGGCCTTCGGCTTGGCGCCGACGATGGTCTTGGCGACCTCGCCGTTCTGGTAGACGTTCAGCGTCGGGATGGACATCACGCCGTACTTGGCCGCCGTGCCCGGGTTCTCGTCGATGTTCAGCTTGACGACCTCGATCTTGTCGCCGTACTCGGCGGCGATCGCCTCCAGGGACGGCGCGATCTGACGGCACGGACCGCACCAGGCGGCCCAGAAGTCCACCAGGACGGGCTTGTCGCTCTTCAGGACGTCCTGCTCGAAGGTGTCGTCGGTCACGTTCTTGAGGGTGCCGGCCACGGCGGGCTCCTTAACTGTTGGTGCGTGGGGCGGGTTGGGGGGGGGTCAGACAGAGGTCTTCTCGGGCTCGGCCTGCTGCTCGCTGTCGCCCAGAGCGGCGAGGAACCGCTCGGCGTCGAGGGCGGCGGAGCAGCCGGTGCCGGCCGCGGTGATGGCCTGACGGTAGGTGTGGTCGACGACGTCACCCGCGGCGAAGACACCGGTGAGGTTGGTCCGGGTGGAGGGAGCGGCGACCTTCAGGTAGCCCTCCTCGTCCAGGTCCAGCTGGCCCTTGAACAGCTCGGTGCGCGGGTCGTGGCCGATCGCGATGAACAGGCCGGTGACCGCCAGGTCCGAGAGTTCGCCCGTCTTGACGTTGCGCAGCTTCAGACCGGCGAGCTTCTGGTCGCCCTGGACCTCGGCGACCTCGCTGTCCCAGACAAACTTGATCTTCGGGTCGGCGAAGGCGCGCTCCTGCATCGCCTTGGAGGCGCGCAGGGTGTCCCGGCGGTGGACCACGGTGACGGACTTGGCGAAGCGGGAGAGGAAGGTGGCCTCCTCCATCGCGGTGTCGCCGCCGCCGATCACGGCGATGTCCTGGTCCTTGAAGAAGAAGCCGTCACAGGTCGCGCACCAGGAGACGCCCCGGCCGGAGAGCGCGTCCTCGTTGGGCAGACCGAGCTTGCGGTGCTGGGAACCGGTCGTGACGATCACGGCCTTCGCGCGGTGGACGGTGCCGGCGGTGTCCGTGACGGTCTTGATCTCACCGGTGAGGTCCACGGAGACGACGTCGTCCGGGACGAGCTCGGCGCCGAAGCGCTCCGCCTGCGCCCGCATGTTGTCCATGAGCTCGGGGCCCATGATGCCGTCACGGAAGCCCGGGAAGTTCTCCACCTCGGTGGTGTTCATCAGGGCGCCACCCGCGGTGACCGCCCCTTCGAAGACCAGCGGCTTCAGCGACGCGCGCGCGGTGTAGAGCGCCGCCGTGTACCCGGCGGGCCCGGAGCCGATGATGATCACGTTACGGACGTCGCTCACGGCTTGATTCCTCGTCTCTGGACTGCGTCGTACGGCCGGTGGGAGCCCCTGTCAGAACTCTCACCCCACCCAACGGATCCTAAGGGGCGCGCATTCCCACTGTGTCCGGGCACACGGCGGACGGTCACCGTACGGGATACCACGCCGTGCGGTGACCACGCCTGTGACGCTCAGGGACGCGGGTAGGAGTTCTTCAGCAGGACCTTGGCGCTGTCGGCCGAGGAGGGATCCTTCACGCAGGTCGCGTCCACGATGTAGGCGGTGACCCGGCCGCTGTTCCCTGTCTCGGGCAGCACGACGAGCAGGGCGTCGGTGCCCTGGTAGGTGCCTTCCTCGGTGGCGAGGGCCGCGTCCTTGCGGCCGATGCCCTTCTGCACGCACTCCGGAACGGTGAGCTGCCGGTAGACCCGGGGACCGCCGGTGTCGGACTCGATGCCGAGGCTGCGGGGGGCGCGAGAGCCGCCGGTTTCCGCGTTCTGCGCGAGGAGGTCGGTCACCTGACGCTGGAGGGTGCCCCGGGCGAAGGTGTCCGCGGTGGTCGTCTGCGGCGCCTTGGCGGTGCCGGAGCCACCACCGGTCAGCGAGGTGACCAGCACGGTCCCGAGGCCCACTGCGGCGGCACCGAGCACGGTGCTCAGAACGGCGACCTTCCGGCGCCCGCGCCGGGTCCGCTCCTTGCGACCCGGGCCGGTGCCGGCGGTGCGGGGGCGTCCCGAGGGGCGGTCCGGGGCCGATGTTTCACGTGAAACATGAGCGCGGTCACCCACGGCGGCGGCGCTGACCGCCTCGTGAGCGGTGTCCGCGGGCTCCGCGGGTCCGGGAGCGGTGGCGTCGAGCAGCGCCTCCGCGGCGAGAGCGGCGTCGATGCGGTGCGCGACGTCGTCCGGCATCCGGGGCGGGCCCGGCAGGGTGCCCAGCAGCCCGCGGATCTCCTCCAGGGAGGCGTGGACGTCCGCGCACAGCTCGCAGGCGTCCAGGTGCCGCCGTACATCGGCGGTGCGGGACGGTGGGAGCAGCCCTTCGGCGAGGTCGGAGATCTCGGTGACGTCCGGGTGCCCGGCCATGTCCGTCGTCGATGTCACGCTCGCCCACCTCCGCCCTTGACTGCAGCTGAGTCGTTCGGTCCTGGATCGCGGGGACCTGTGTCGTGCGGTCCCGCTGCGGGTGGGACGGATGTCCCCTGCGCCCGGTTCCGTTCTTCGCCCGTTCGGTCCGTCTCTCCGGTGCTTTCCGGCCGCAGATGGGTGAGCAGTGGCAGCAGCCGGGCTCTGCCCCGGGCGCAGCGGCTCTTGACGGTGCCCGTCGGCACATCGAGGACACGGGCGGCCTCGGCGACCGGGTAGCCCTGCATGTCGACGAGGACGAGGGCGGCCCGCTGATCCGGCGGGAGCGTGCCGAGCGCTTCCAGCAGCTGGCGGTGGAGGTCGTTGCGCTCGGCCGGCGCGGAGGCCGACTCGTGCGGCTCCAGCAACTGCTCCAGGCGTTCGGTGTCGTCGACGGGGGAGGTCTTGCGGGAGGCGGCCTTGCGGGCGCGGTCGAGGCAGGCGTTCACCGTGATGCGGTGCAGCCAGGTCGTGACGGCCGACTGACCGCGGAAGGTGTGGGCGGCCCGGTAGGCGGAGACGAGGGCGTCCTGCACCGCGTCGGCGGCCTCCTCGCGGTCCCCCAGCGTCCGCAGCGCCACCGCCCACAGCCGGTCGCGGTGACGCCGGACGATCTCACCGAAGGCGTCGGGATCCCCGTCGACGTGCCGGGCGAGCAGCTCCTGATCGCTCAGCCCGTCGTGTCCGGCGCCCTCCGCCATCGGCCCCCTCCCCCTTCGGTGAGATGTCAGCCCGTGAACTTCACGTCGGTGACGGCCTGCTTGTAACCGGCGCTGCTGAAGTCGTCCTGGGGTGCCTGCGGCACATCAGTGATCCACAGCAGCACGTACTGCGTCTTGAGCTTCTTCGACGCCTTCACCGTGAGAGAGGTTCCGCTCGTGGTGGCGGTTCCGATCTCCTTCGCGGAGTCGACGGGCGACGACGGCGACAGGGAGTCCGTGGCGTACAGGTGGACCGTCGTGTGGTCACCCGGGTACCTGAGCCCTATCGACACGCCCGAGACCTCCTGCGGCGAGCCGAGGTCGTAGACGATGCCCACGCCGGGCTTGTAGGGCGCCAGCTTCGGACCCTCGTTGTACCGCTTGGTGCGCCAGAACGTGGAGCTGTCGCCGTCGTAGGTGTTGCCCACGTCCTCCGGGGCCTGCGCGGACCCCTCGGCCACGTACTCCTGCGCGCTCTGGATGGAGATCGGCTTGGCCGGGCGGATCTGGTCGCCGTTCTTGTCGTTGCCGTCCGTCGTCTGCGTCTGATTCGTGTCGTCGGACCTGCCCTGGTCCATCAGCGCGTCGGCGAGCTGCCAGCTGCCCAGTCCCAGGGCGGCGATGAGCAGCGCGGAGACGGCCCACTTCAGCGCCTTGCCGGTGCGGCTCTGCAGCGGGGGCGGCGGGGCGGGCACCGGCTGGGTGACCCCGGGGTGCGGCGCGGGACGGCCGTAGGTGCCCTGCTGGTACGTGGTGCGCTGGTACTCCGGCGGCGCGGTGAACGCCGGCTCCGGCGGGCGGATGCGGGGCATCTCCCCGATCGCCTTCACCAGCTCCTCCGGCGTCGTGCACGGCGCCTCGTGCCGGGAGGCGGTGGCGCCGTCGTTGGCGAGCGCGCGCATCGCCAGCTCCGACAGTCCGCGGTGCACTCCGGCGCGGACCTGGTCCGGCGGGATCAGGCCGAGGTCCTTCGGCAGGCCGGACAGGCCGTAGGCGTCGTTCTCGTACGGCCAGCGCTGGGTCAGCGCCGCGTACAGCAGGGCGCCGATCGCCTCGGTGTCGGTGCGCTGCGGGCTGGTCGAGGTGACACCGCGCAGCGCGGCGTTCACGGCCAGCCCGCGGATGCGCCACTGGCCGGTGGAGGTGCGCAGTACGGCATTGGGGTTCAGCCGCAGATGGGACAGACCCTCGCGATGGGCCGCGGCCATGGCGGCGGAGAGCTGACTGACCATCTGGTAGGCGTCGTGCGGCTCCAGCGGCCCGGCCGCGAGGAGCGTCGTCAGCTCGGTGGCGTCCGGCAGCCACTCGTGGACGACGTAGACGAGGTCGTTCTCCTCGACGGCGTCCAGCACCTGCACGAACCGCGGGTCGCCGAGCAGCGCGGAGGAGCGTGCGGCGGCCAGCACGGTACGGGCCCGTGCGTGGTCGGCGGGCAGGATGTGGACGCCGACGGCGCGCCGCAGTTTCTCGTCGACCGCGCGCCAACTGCTGAATCCGTCCAGACGGGTGACGCACTCTTCGAGCCGGTAGCGTCTGGCGAGCTTGTGGCCGCTGTGCAGCTCGGGCGGTGAGGCCTTCCCGGGACCCTGCGTCCCGCCACTCCCCTGTGCCTCGTCGTTGTCCGTGTCCCGCTCCCGGTTCTTGGCCACCCCGTCGGCCGTGGACTGGTCCGCCTGTGCGGTCAGCGGCTCGTCGCCGCTGTTGTCTGCCACGTCGACGGCAGCCGTACTCCGTTCCGCCACCGTCGTTCCTGCCTCCCCATCCATTGCGCGCCGTGCGACACCTAGCGCGCCGTCCGACGCCGAAACCAATTGTGCCCACAGTCCGCCGCTCTGCACGACACGCGAGTGCGGTCGTTGGTTGTGCGCCTGCCCCCCTCTCAGCGTCCCAGACGGCCGCGCACCATGCCGACGAGCGAGTTCAGCTCCTCGATACGCATACGGCGGGCGGCCACGAAGAAGATGCCGAGCAGGAGCGCCCCGCCGACCAGCAGCGCGGCGAACGAGCCAGCGACGCCCTGGCCGAGGGTGTGCCCGATGCCGTAGCAGGCGGCGCCGCTGAGCGCGGCGGCCGGCACGGAGGCGATGCACAGGCGGGCGTAGGTGCGCAGGACGCGGGCGCCGTCCAGGTCGCCGCCGAGCCGCTTGCGCAGGCGGTTCCAGGCGACGCCGACACCGATGGCGTAGGCCAGGCCGTAGGCGGCGGCCATGCCGACCACGGCCCAGCGCGAGGGCAGCACGAAGTAGCACAGCGCCGAGGCGCTCGCGTTCACCGCGGCCACGATGACCGTGTTGTAGAAGGGGGTGCGGGTGTCTTCGTAGGCGTAGAAGGCGCGCAGGACGACGTACTGCACGGAGTAGGGGATCAGGCCGAGGGCGAAGGCCATCAGCATGTAGCCCATGTTGGTGGCCTCGCTGGTGCCCGAGGTGCCGAAGATCAGCGTGCACATCGGGATGCCGAGCGCGACGAAGCCGAAGGCGATGGGCACGATCGCGACGGCCGTGGTGCGCAGGCCCTGCGAGATGTCGTCCCGGACGGCGCCCGCGTCGCCCTCGGCGGCCGAGCGGGAGATCCGCGGCAGCAGGGCCGCCATCAGCGACACCGTGATGATGGCCTGCGGCAGGCCCCAGATCAGCTGGGCGTTGGCGTAGGCGGCGAAGCCGGTGCCGTCGACGGGGGACGCCTTGCCGGCCGAGGTGGACAGCTGGGAGACGACCAGCGCGCCGGCCTGGTTGGCCAGGACGAAGAGGAAGGTCCACTTGGCGAGCGTGACGGCCTTGCCCAGGCCGTGGCCCTTCCAGTCGAACCGCAGCCGCAGCCGGAAGCCGGTCTCCCGGAGGTACGGGATCATCGCCAGGGCCTGCACGACCAGGCCGAGCAGCACGCCGACGCCGAGGAGGCGCTGCCCCTCCGGCGGGATGCTGGTGACCTTCATGCCGGAGTCGGCGGCGGTGCCGTAGACCCAGATGAACATGCCCAGCGTCACGATGATGACGATGTTGTTCAGGACCGGCGTCCACATCATCGCGCCGAACTTGCCGCGCGCGTTGAGGACCTGCCCCATCACCACATGGACGCCCATGAAGAAGATGGACGGCAGGAAGTACTGGACGAAGGTGACGCCGACCTCGTTGGCGGCCGGGTCGCTGGCCACCGAGTCCGACAGCAGGCGGATCAGGACCGGCGCGGCGAAGACCGCGGCGACGGTCAGCAGCCCGAGCGCCACCATCACCAGCGTCAGCAGCCGGTTGGCGTAGGCCTCGCCGCCGTCCTCGTCCTCCTTCATGGCGCGCACCAGCTGCGGCACGAACACCGAGTTCAGGCCGCCGCCGACGGTGAGGATGTAGATCATCGTCGGCAGCTGGTAGGCGACCTGGAAGGTGTCGCCGAGCAGGCCGACGCCGAGCGCGGAGACGATCAGCGCGGAGCGGATGAAGCCGGTGAGGCGGGAGACCATCGTGCCGGCCGCCATCACCGCGCTGGACTTCAGCAGGCCTGCGGCGCGTCCCGCCTTCTTCGGCGCGGCAGCGGCCGGTGCGGCGGAGGCCGCCGGGTCCGCGCTCTCCACGGTGCCGAGGTTCATGGTCCGGTCGTCCACGGGCGGCGGGACCTGGTGCTGGGGCACCTGCTCCGGCCCGCCGGGGGCCGCCGCCGGGCCCGGGACCTGCGGGGAGTCCGGTACCGGGCGGGTGCCGGACTGCTGCTGGTCGCGGAAGAGGTGCGCGAAGGCGTCCGGCTCGTGCCGTTCCTCGCCCGCCTGGCTGACCAGGTCGTCGACGCCCACGTACTGCGTGGTCCGCGGGTCGTCGCCGTAGGGCAGGTACTGGGTGGCGCCGTCCGGCTCGGGTGCCGGGGTCTGCGCCCACACCTGCGGGTCCGGTGCGTACGGCGACTGCGCGGGCTGCCCGTACAGCGCCTGCGGCGGCGGGTAGGTGCCCGGGGGCGGCGGAGGGTGCGCGGCGCGGTCGTAGAGCGCCTCGGCGACCGGGTCCTGGGCGGAGAGGTCCTGCGCCCGGTAGGGGTCCTGGTCGAAGGCGTCCTGGAGGTACATGTCCGCCGGGTGCTGCGGCGGTACCTGGCCCTGCTCGGGCGGCGGGCCCTCGGGGTAGCCCGAGCTGCCCGCGGCCTGGCCGCGGTCACCGTCGTACGGCGCGTTCATGGTTACCCCACCTCATCGTCCCGGGCCGTCCGGCCACGACATCCTCAACGGTCCACTCTCTCACCCGTGCCGGACGGGTCGGCGCTTTCCGCTGCGGTGTCCGGCGCCGGGTCACTCGGCTGCTGCGGGTCGCCTGCCCGCGCGTCCGTGCCGGACTCCTCATCGGGACGGTCTCCGGGCTCTTCCCGGTTCTCCGGGGCGCTCACGGCCTCGCCCTGTCCCTCGGGGCCGCCGTCGCCCTCGGCCTCGCGGGCGGCGGCGCGCTTGCGCTGGGTGTACATACGGAAGCCGGCGAGGACGAGCAGCAGGACACCGCCGCCGATGACCAGCATCACCGCGGCCGTGATCTCGGTGACCTTCACGTCGAAGGTGACCCGGTCGCCGTACGGCCGGCCGTCCTCCGTGTACAGCTGGGCGATCACCGTGGTCTGGCCGTTGACGTTGGCGGACGTGGTGAACTTCACCGTCTGGGCGTGCCCGCCGGAGACCGCGATCTGCTGCTCCTGGTAGGCGTTCCCGCCGATCTTCAGGCGGGTGGAGTTGGTGGAGGTGAGCCGCAGCACCAGGTGGTCCACGCCCTGCACCAGGTTGTTCTGCACGGTGACCGGGATGGTGGCGGTGCGCCCGGACAGCTTGGTGTCGGACTTCGGGATCAGCCCGACCTGGTCGGCGAGTGTGCCGAGGTGCGTCTCCACATCCTGGCGGAAGGCGCTCGCGTCGGTGGAGCGGCCCCGCCACGACGTGGACATCTCACGGTTCATGGCCCGCCCGAAGGGGGTCACGACCCGGGACTCGTCGGTGAGGATCTGCTGGAAGTTCTGCAGCTTGTCCTGCGTCGTCGCGATCTGCTGGAAGGCCGACCGCGGCAGCTGCTGCTTGCGCAGCGCGGAACGGTACGCCGAGCCGGACGGCACCTTCCTGGTGGCGTCCGGGTCCGGCTTCGCCTTGGCCGCGGCGGTGAGCCCCTGTGCCTGCGACCAGCCGCCGCCCTCCAGGGCGGTCAGCGCGCTGGCCAAGGCCTGGGTCTGTTCGCCGGTCGGCATGCGCTGGGGGGCGACGACGATGCTGCGCTGCTTGCTCGTCTGCAGGTTCAGCGCCAGGCTCTGCGCCAGGAACTTCTGCACGGCCAGCGTGGCGGCGGACGCCGTCGTCAGGTCGCCCTGGAACGCCGTGGACAGCCGGGCGTCCGCGACGACGGCCGTGGTGCCGCCGCCGATGGGCCGGGCCGCCGACGGCGTGTACGTCAGCCCGCCGGTCTCCTTCAGGCTGTCGCTGCGCGCGATGACCTTGTCGGCTCCGGCGGAGGTCGCGACCTTGACGATGGAGGGGTCGACGGCGCCCTCGACCGGCCAGGCGAAGTCGGTGCTCGGAGTCACGTGCAGCACCGTCTCCACGGTGACGGCCGCGACGTCGGAGGCCGCCTTGAGCTGGCTGAGCGAGCCCGTGACGCTCGTGCCGTGGTGGGCGAGCGAGGCCAGGTCCGGGTCGGCGAACGGCAGCGCGACGACCTCCTTGCCGGCCACCGCCTGCTGCAGCGCGGCGAGCCACCGCTTGGCGACCGCCTGGTTGGTGCCTGCCGTGGTGTCGCCGTCGCTGCGCACCCGGTAGTTGCGCGTCATCGCGTCGACCGAGGCCAGCAGGTCCGGGTCGATCACCCAGGTGACGTCGAGGTCCCGCCCCTGCGACACCATCTGGTCCAGCCGGCCGCCCGGGGAGATCTCCGTGGCCAGGTCGTCGTCGAGGAAGACCGGCGTCTGCTGCTCGCCGGGACCCGTCTCGGCCGTCATGTGGACGGTGGAGATCAGCGGCCACAGGACGGTGGTCTTCGTCCTGGTGTCGGCCTCGTCGGGGTGCCAGGGCAGGAAGGTCCGCTGGATGCCGAGCACCTGCTCCCACTGCTGTGCGGACGTCTGGCCGGACAGCGACACGGCGAGCTGGTATACGCCGTCGTCCCCGAGGTCCAGCTTGTCCACCGGGACGGAGATGCTGAACGGCTGCGCGACCCCCGGAGTGAGCTTGGCGATCTTCGCGACGTACTTGCCGCCCACCTCCGGGCCGTCGGCACCCGGAACGTAGCCGCTGCGCTCGGACGCGGAGTCGATCTCCGAGCGGGTGTCGAGCTCCGGACCCACCCGCAGGCCCACATGGGCGTCGGTGACGGGCCGCTTGCCGTTGTTGGTGACCGTGCCCGAGACGGTGAGGGTGTCGCCTTCACCGAGGACGCTCGGGGTGAGCGAGTCCACAGCGACCGACACCGTGCGCGAGCCGCTGACGGCCTGCGCGGCGCTCGGGCCCGCGGCGTCGGCGGGCGGGGCGGCGGGCAGCTGGAGCAGCCCGGCGAGCAGGGGTGCGCCGGCCAGCAGTGCTCCGGTACGCCGGAGCCACCGGCGGGCAGGTGAGGGACTCGTCCCCTGGAAGTCTGCCGCCTCGGCCACGCGCTCGCCCGTCCCTCGTCGTCGTCAGTGGTCGTCGGAATGTGCGTCCACGCATGGTAACGATGCGCGCTGAGGGGAAGTGCCGCGGACCGTGCCACAAGATCGGGGCGCTCGGCGGCCCGTCCCGTATGTGCCCCTATAAAGAGGAGCGGTGGCGTACGGGGCAAGCGCTGCCCTTGTGGACCTATCGGCGCAGGTGTCCGTACGTCTTTATATGAGGAAGCCCACCCCGTGCGGGGCACGTACCCTCTTCTGTTGTGCCGAACGCCAATGAAGACACTCCCACTGCCCTGAGCCAGGCGCAGCAGCGCGCGGTGAGCGAACTGCTGCGGGTCGCCCCTGTCGCCGACGACCTCGCCCGCCGCTTCCAGCAGGCCGGTTTCTCACTCGCCCTCGTCGGCGGCTCGGTCCGCGACGCGCTGCTCGGCCGGCTCGGCAACGACCTGGACTTCACCACGGACGCCCGCCCCGAGGACGTCCTGAAGATCGTGCGGCCCTGGGCGGACGCGGTCTGGGAGGTCGGGATCGCCTTCGGCACGGTCGGCGCGCAGAAGCAGGGCTACCAGATCGAGATCACCACCTATCGGTCGGAGGCCTACGACCGCACCTCGCGCAAGCCGGAGGTGTCCTACGGCGACTCCATCGAGGAGGACCTGGTCCGCCGCGACTTCACCGTCAACGCGATGGCCGTGGCGCTGCCCGAGAAGGAGTTCGTCGACCCGCACGGCGGCCTGGACGACCTGGCGGCCCGTGTACTGCGCACCCCTGGCACCCCGGAGGAGTCCTTCTCCGACGACCCGCTGCGGATGATGCGGGCAGCGCGGTTCGCCGCCCAGCTCGACTTCGAGGTCGCGCCCGAGGTCGTCACGGCGATGACGGAGATGGCCGAGCGGATCGAGATCGTCTCGGCCGAGCGGGTCCGGGACGAGCTGAACAAGCTGATCCTCTCCGCCCACCCCCGCAAGGGCCTGACCCTGCTGGTCGACACCGGTCTCGCCGACCGGGTGCTGCCCGAGCTGCCGGCGCTGCGGCTGGAGAGCGACGAGCACCACCGGCACAAGGACGTCTACGAGCACACCCTGATCGTCCTGGAGCAGGCGATCGCGCTGGAGGAGGACGGCCCCGACCTCACCCTGCGGCTCGCCGCCCTGCTGCACGACATCGGCAAGCCGCGCACCCGTCGCTTCGAGAAGGACGGCCGGGTCTCCTTCCACCACCACGAGGTGGTCGGCGCGAAGATGACCAAGAAGCGCATGACGGCGCTGAAGTACTCCAACGAACTGGTCAAGAACGTCTCGCGCCTCGTCGAGCTGCACCTGCGCTTCCACGGCTACGGCACGGGTGAGTGGACGGACTCCGCGGTCCGCCGCTACGTCCGGGACGCGGGCCCGCTGCTGGACCGCCTGCACAAGCTGACCCGTTCCGATTGCACGACCCGCAACAAGCGCAAGGCCGCCGCGCTCTCCCGCGCCTACGACGGCCTGGAGGAGCGCATCGCCCAGCTCCAGGAGCAGGAGGAGCTCGACTCCATCCGCCCCGACCTCGACGGCAACCAGATCATGGAGATCCTGGACCTCCGTCCGGGCCCGCTGGTCGGCCAGGCGTACAAGCACATGCTGGAGATGCGCTTGGAGCACGGGCCGATGGAGCACGACCAGGCGGTGGCGGCGCTCAAGGAGTGGTGGGCGGAGCAGAGCTGAGGTGTGAAACGGGGTCATGTTTCACGTGAAACATGACCCCGTGGTGCGCGGTTTCGAGAACGGCTGAGGGTGGTGTTTCACGTGAAACACCACCCTCAGCCGTTCAGTGCAGGCCTTACTTGACTTCCTTCAGGCAGAGCACGACGCTGTGGCCGCCGCCGCTCTGGTAGTAGGAGATCGTGGCGTCCTTGACGGTCTCGCACTTGCTGCTGTCGCTGGTGAAGTTGAACTTCTCGACGACCTTGTACTGCGCGTTGCTGGCGGAGCAGTCGACCTCTTCGAGGTCCGGGTCACTGTCGTTGCCCTTGTTGTGCATGCACGAACCCACGGAGGTGGTCTCCGCGTCGTCCCGGCTGGCGAACCAGGTGATGCCGAAGATGCCGCCGAACTTCAGCAGCGCGACGATGACGGCGACGACGACACCCGCGAGGACCTTGAAGACCTTCTTGCCGCCCCGGCGGGCCGGAGGCGCCGGCGGGACGGGCGCGCCGCCCATCGGGGCGCCCTGGTTCGGGAACGGGGCGTACGGAGCGGGGGCGCCCTGCGGGGGGACTGCCGGCTGGCCGTAGCCCGCGGGCGGGGGAGGCGTCTGGCCGTACGGGTTCTGGCCCTGGGTCGGCGGAGTGGTCACTTCGGGGGTCCCCCTAGAACGTGGGTGCGCATGGCGCGAAATAAGACCCACGTAAGTTACTGGGTCCCTCCTGCCACTTTGCTTTCCCGTCGCAACTCTGTGGCCCTGATGTGACACTCACCGAGGATCAAAACGTGCCAAAGTCAGGGCAATCGCTCCGTAAACAGCGGCGACCCCGACGACGAGCGCGACTGAGCGTCCGTCAGGCGGAAGCATGACGGCGGCCACCGCGGCGGCGCCCACGAAGGCGACGTTGAACAGCACGTCGTAAACGGAGAAGATCCGGCCGCGGTAGGCGTCGTCCACCGATGCCTGCACGACCGTATCGGTGGCGATCTTCGCGCCCTGCGTGACGATCCCCAGCACGAACGCCGCCACGAGACCCGGCACTTCGGCGAACGGAAGGCCCAGCGCGGGCTCCAGCACTGCCGCGGCGGCGGCGCACACCACCATCCAGCGCACCGGCCCGAGCCGGCCGGCCGCCGCCGGGGTCACCACGGCCGCCGCGAAGAACCCCGCCCCGGAGACGCCCACCGCGAGGCCCAGCAGCGCCAGCCCCCGCTCTGTGTCGTGCGACCAGGCGTAGCGGCACAGCATCAGCAGCAGGACGGTCAGGGCGCCGTAGCAGAACCGCATCAGCGTCATCGCGGCCAGCGTCCAGGCGGCCTGCCGCCGCGCCGGCTCCGCGAGATGCCGTACGCCGCCCGCCAGACCCCGGGCGGTGCCGCGCAGCGCGTCCGCCATCCGCGGCCGTACCAACGCCCGGTCGGGACCGAGGAGTCCGGGCGCCATGCGCAGGGAGGCCAGCAGGGCGCACAGGTACAGGACGGCTCCCAGCAGCACCACGGCCGCGTCGGAGTCCGAGACCAGCAGCCGTACCACGAAGGCCAGGCCCCCACCCGCGACCGCGGCGAGTGTCCCGGCCGTCGGCGACAGGGAGTTGGCCATCACCAGTCGCTCGGCGTCCACCACCCGCGGCAGCGCGGCGGACAGGCCCGCCAGGACGAACCGGTTGACCGCGGTGACGCACAGCGCGGAGACGTAGAACAGCCAGTCGGGAACCTGGGCGGCGATCAGCACCGCCGTCACCGTCGCCAGCAGGGCCCGCAGCAGATTGCCGTACACGAGGACCTGCCGGCGCCGCCAGCGGTCCAGCAGGACTCCGGCGAAGGGCCCGACCAGTGAGTACGGCAGCAGCAGCACCGCCATCGCGGAGGCGATCGCGGCCGGGGACGTCTGCTTCTCCGGGGAGAAGACGACGTAGGTCGCGAGGCCGACCTGGTAGACGCCGTCGGCGCCCTGGGAGAGCAGCCGTACCACGAGCAGCCGCCGGAAGTCCCGGAAGCGGAGCAGGACACGAAGATCGCGGACGACGGCCATGCGGCACAGCCTCACATACGGGAAGGTCCCCGGGGCATGAACCCCGGGGACCTTCTCAGCCCTGGCAGGAGCGTTCAGCGCGCGGTCAGCGCTCGACCTCGCCGCGGATGAACTTCTCGACGTTCTCGCGGGCCTCGTCGTCGAAGTACTGCACCGGCGGGGACTTCATGAAGTACGAGGACGCCGAAAGGATCGGGCCGCCGATGCCGCGGTCCTTGGCGATCTTCGCGGCGCGCAGGGCGTCGATGATGACACCCGCGGAGTTCGGGGAGTCCCACACCTCGAGCTTGTACTCCAGGTTCAGCGGGACGTCGCCGAACGCGCGACCCTCCAGGCGGACGTAGGCCCACTTGCGGTCGTCGAGCCACGCGACGTAGTCGGACGGGCCGATGTGGACGTTCTTCTCGCCGAGGTCCCGGTCGGGGATCTGGGAGGTGACGGCCTGCGTCTTGGAGATCTTCTTGGACTCCAGGCGCTCGCGCTCGAGCATGTTCTTGAAGTCCATGTTGCCGCCGACGTTCAGCTGCATGGTGCGGTCGAGGATGACACCGCGGTCCTCGAACAGCTTCGCCATCACGCGGTGCGTGATGGTGGCGCCGACCTGCGACTTGATGTCGTCACCGACGATCGGGACGCCCGCCTCGGTGAACTTGTCCGCCCACTCCTTCGTGCCGGCGATGAAGACCGGAAGGGCGTTGACGAAGGCGACCTTGGCGTCGATGGCGCACTGGGCGTAGAACTTCGCCGCGTCCTCGGAACCCACGGGCAGGTAGCAGACGAGCACGTCGACCTGCTTGTCCTTCAGGACCTGGACGACGTCGACCGGCTCCTCGGCGGACTCCTCGATGGTCTCGCGGTAGTACTTGCCGAGGCCGTCGAGGGTGTGACCGCGCTGGACCGTCACACCGGTGGTGGGGACGTCGCAGATCTTGATGGTGTTGTTCTCGGAGGCGCCGATCGCGTCCGCGAGGTCGAGGCCGACCTTCTTGGCGTCCACGTCGAAGGCCGCGACGAACTCGACGTCCTTGACGTGGTAGTCGCCGAACTGGACGTGCATCAGGCCCGGCACCTTGGACGCCGGGTCGGCGTCCTTGTAGTACTCGACTCCCTGTACCAGCGACGCGGCGCAGTTGCCCACGCCGACGATGGCTACGCGAACCGAACCCATTCCGGTTGCTCCCTGTGTGTACGAGTGAGGCCCTGAATGGGCGCTCACGTGGCGGTGTCGTCGGGCGTATCCGGCCGGGGATCGTCCCCGGGCCGGGGCAGGACGCCCGTCGCTCCAGTTGTGGTGTCCTGCTGAGCGGGCCCCCCGGTGGCGGAACCCTTCAGGTCCCGGCCGGCCCGCTCGCTCTCGATGAGCTCGTTCAGCCAGCGCACTTCGCGCTCCACGGACTCCATCCCGTGGCGCTGGAGCTCGAGCGTGTAGTCGTCGAGGCGCTCACGCGTGCGTGCCAGCGAGGCACGCATCTTCTCCAGCCGCTCCTCCAGCCGGCTGCGGCGGCCCTCCAGCACGCGCATGCGCACGTCGCGCGAGGTCTGCCCGAAGAAGGCGAAGCGGGCGGCGAAGGTCTCGTCCTCGTACGCGTCGGGCCCCGTCTGGGACAGGAGCTCCTCGAAGTGCTCCTTACCTTCCGCTGTCAACCGGTACACGATCTTCGCACGCCGCCCCGCGAGCGGAGCGGTGGCCTCGGGACCGGTGCCCTGCTCCTCGATCAACCAGCCGTTGGCGACCAGCGTCTTGAGGCAGGGGTACAGCGTCCCGTAGCTGAACGCGCGGAACACGCCCAGTGACGTATTGAGTCGTTTGCGCAGCTCATAGCCGTGCATCGGAGATTCGCGGAGCAGGCCGAGTACGGCGAACTCAAGGATCCCGGATCGCCGGCTCATGGTCGCCTCCTCTCGTCTCGCCCACACTTATCTCGCGCTGATGTATCGACTCGATACATCACGACGATAGAACGGCCTTCCGGGTGCGACAAGAGGGAGACCGGTGAACGGGATCACATCACCGATTCGTCGGCGGCAAGTTGCCTGATTTGGGGTGAACTTCTGGGCTCGGCGGGTTTTGGCGGTGCGTAGTCTGTGGGCCATGCACACCACCGGGAACCGAGTGACACACGAGGACGTCCTCGTCCTCGGTGCAGTACGGGTGAGTGCGGGTCCAGCCGCATCCGTACTTCGGGGGGACCGGAAACCAGCCGCCGTTTCCAGGCGCGCAAGGGTGCGCCTGCCCGAGGAGTAATCGTTCGATGAGCGAGCACCGTCGCAAACCGCCGCAGCCGCAGGGAGGCGGACGTGCCGCGGCCCGACGTGGCCAGTCCGGCTCGTCCTCCGGCCGCCGTGCGGCACCGCGAGGCGCCACCGGGTCTCCGTCCGGCTCGTACGGGCCGGATTCCTACGAGCCGGGAGGCGAGGAGCGCCCGTACGGCGGCCGGGCCGAAGCCCGGCGCGCGGCACAGAGGAGCGCAGGCGGCCGCCGCAGAGCGGCGGACCCGGGACGCGGGGGCCGGCGCGGCGCCCCGCCCGCGGGACGGGGACGCGGTGCCGCGGCGCCCGGCCGCAAGCGGTTCATCGACTACCCGCGCGCGGGCAAGTACGGCTGGCGCCGCTGGATGCCGTCCTGGAAGCTGGTCTCTGGCCTGTTCCTGGGCTTCATCGGGAGCCTGGTGGCGGTGGCGGGGATCGGGTACGCGATGGTGACCGTGCCCAACCCGAACGACACGGCGCTGGCGCAGAACAACGTCTTCTACTGGTCCGACAAGACGCAGATGGCGGCGACGGGCGGACAGGCCAACCGTCAGATCGTCACCAACGACAAGATCCCGAAGACCATGAAGAACGCCGTGGTCGCCGCCGAGAACGCCTCGTTCTACACGGACAAGGGCGTCGACCCGATGGGCATCGCGCGGGCCCTGACGAACATGGCGCGGGGCGGGGAGACGCAGGGTGGCTCCACCATCACCCAGCAGTTCGTGAAGAACACGTACCTGAGCCAGGAGCAGACGGTCACCCGGAAGTTCCGGGAGCTGTTCATCTCCATCAAGGTCGGCTCGCAGATGAAGAAGGACGACATCCTCGCGGGCTATCTGAACACCGCCTACTTCGGCCGCAACGCCTACGGAATCCAGGCCGCCGCCCAGGCGTACTTCGGTGTGGACGCCGAGGACCTGACCCCCGAGCAGTGTGTCTTCCTCGCCTCTGTCCTGAAGGGCCCGAACCTCTACAACCCCGACGGCGGTGTCGGTTCCAACGCCACCCCTGAGGCGAATACCGCGCGAGCCAAGGAACGCTGGACCTGGATCCTCGACCGCATGGTCGAGGTGGGCCGGATGCCCCAGTCCGAGCGCGCCAAGATCACGACGTTCCCGAAGCTCAAGCCGAAGAGCTCTTCCCTGACCGGGCAGACCGGCTACCTCGTGGACATCGCCAAGGAGTACGCGGCGAAGAAGCTCGGCCTGACGGCCGACCAGCTCGATCGGGGCGGCTACCGGATCTACACGACCTTCGACAAGAAGAAGGTCCAGCAGCTCGAGGCGGCCGTCAAGAAGACGCAGAAGAGCTTCCTCGACCTCAAGGAACGTCCGGAGCTGGACAAGTACGTCCAGTTCGGCGCCGCGTCCGTCGATCCGAAGACCGGTGCGATCGTCGCGCTCTACGGCGGTGAGGGCTTCGACAAGGGCCACTACACGAACAACGCCAACACCACGGGTGTCCCGGTCGGCTCGACCTGGAAGCCGATCGTGCTGGCCTCCGCCATGCAGTACGGCACCTACCAGACGGGTGGCGAGCCGCTGTCGCCCATGGCCCGGTACAACGGCAACGACCTGGTGGTGATCAAGAACCAGCAGGGCGACCCGATCATGGGCAACGACGGCAAGCCCTTCCGGCAGAAGAACGAGGGCACCAAGGCCTGGGGCATGGTCACGCTCAAGAAGGCCATGGAGCAGTCGATCAACACGCCGTTCGCCCAGCTCGGCATCGACGTGGGTCTGAGCAAGACCCGCAAGACGGCAGAGGCGATCGGCATCAAGGAGGAGTCCTTCGACAAGGGCAACCTCAACAACGTGTCCTTCTCGCTCGGCACCTCGACCCCCAGCGCCATCCGCATGGCCGACGCCTACGCGACCTTCTCGGCTGAAGGCGAGCACTTCGAGCCGTACTCGGTCTGGAAGGTCGAGAAGGACGGAGTGCCGCAGCCCGGCTTCGACAAGCCCAAGGGCTCCCAAGCTCTGGAAGCCAACATTGCCAACAATGTGACCGACGTCCTGGAGAACGTGGTCAAGAACGGCACGGCCAAGGAGAAGATCTCCGACATCGGCTTCCCGGTGGCCGGCAAGACGGGTACGACCGACAAGAACAAGTCGGCGTGGTTCGTCGGCTACACCCGCGAGCTGTCGACGGCCGTCACCCTGTTCCGCACCGACCCTGCCAAGGGCGAGCTGCTCTCCATGAACGGCACCGGTGGTGTCCCCTCCATCCACGGTGGTGACATCCCGGCGCAGGTCTGGAGGGACTACATGGTCAAGGCGGAGGAGAGCTACGGCGACCCGGAGCCCTTCCCCGAGGCCGAACCCCTCGGCGAGATCATCAACCCCTCGCCGAGCCCGACGCCCACTCCCTCCGCCACGGAGTCGGAGGAGGAGGAAAGCCCCTCGCCTACCCCGACGCCGAGCGCGACCAAGGGCAAGCCCGAACCGTCGGCCAGCGAGACGTGCAGCGGCTGGTCCTGGAAGTGTGAGGACCCGACCACGACCGGCGGCACGGACACCGGCGGTACGGACGCCGGAGGCACGGACGGCGGGGTGAGCACCTCACCGAGCCCGACCGCGTCCGACGGCAGTACCAAGGGCAACGGCAACGGCGGCCTCTTCGGAGGATCGACCGGATAGGCGCCTTGTCGCCCCCCATGGGTGTTTCACGTGAAACATCTGGACGCGGAGCATCTGCGTGTTTCACGTGAAACGAGGGCCGCCGCACCGACTTCGGTGCGGCGGCCCTCGGCGTATTCCCAGCCTCGTACGGCAGGATGTGCCCCATGCCCAGTGCAGAATCGACGCCGATGCGCGTGCAGGAGTCCGAACCGGTGCGGCCCACCACGGACGATGCGGTGGCCGCGGCCGGCAGTGAGCTGATCGGTGGTCCCCTCGGGCGGCGCGCCCTGACCGGGACGTCGTGGTGGACGCCCGTGCGGATCATTGCGCTCGTGGCGATCGGCGTGTTCGCTCTCGGGCTGGTCCAGAAGGCGCCCTGCTACAACGGCGCCTGGTTCTTCGGCGCCAGCTCCCAGTACACGCACGCCTGCTACTCGGACATCCCGCACCTGTACCAGGGGCGTGGCTTCGCCGACGGGCTCGTGCCGTACTTCGACAAGCTGCCCGGCGACATGGACTACCTCGAGTACCCGGTGCTGACCGGTGTGTTCATGGAGGTGGCCGCCTGGCTGACCCCCGACGGCGGCAGCATCCAGCACCAGGAGAAGTGGTACTGGATGGCCAACGCCGGGATGCTGATGGCCTGCGCGGCCGTCATCGCGGTCTGTGTCACCCGCACGCACGCCCGGCGCCCCTGGGACGGTCTGCTGGTCGCCCTTGCGCCTGCCTTCGCGCTCACCGCCACCATCAACTGGGACCTGCTGGCGGTCGCCCTGACGGCCGCGGCGATGCTGATGTGGGCCCGCGGCCGCTCGCTCGCCTTCGGCGTCCTGCTGGGCCTGGCCACGGCCGCCAAGCTCTATCCCGTCTTCCTGCTCGGCCCGCTGCTCGTGCTGTGCTGGCGTGCGGGCAAGTGGCGGGACTTCGGCAAGGCGGTCGCCGGCGCGGCCGTGGCGTGGCTCGTGGTGAACCTGCCCGTGATGCTCTTCGCGTTCGAGGGCTGGTCGAAGTTCTACCGCTTCAGCCAGGAACGGGGCGTCGACTTCGGCTCCTTCTGGCTGATCCTCGCCCAGAACTCCAGCGACCCGCTCACCACGGACACCGTCAACACCCTCGCCACACTGCTGATGCTGCTGTGCTGCGTGGGCATCGCCGTCCTCACGTTCACCGCGCCGCGCCGGCCGCGCTTCGCCCAGCTGGCCTTCCTGATCGTGGCGGCGTTCATCCTCACCAACAAGGTCTACTCGCCGCAGTACGTGCTGTGGATGGTCCCGCTGGCCGTGCTCGCCCGGCCCAAGTGGCGGGACTTCCTGATCTGGCAGGCCTGTGAGGTGGCGTACTTCCTCGGGATCTGGATGTACCTCGCCTACACGACCAGCGGCGACGCCCACAAGGGACTGCCGACCGACGGCTACCACTGGGCGATCGGCGTGCATCTGCTGGGCACGCTGTACCTGTGCGCGGTCGTGGTGCGCGACATCCTCATGCCGGAGCGGGACGTGGTCCGCCGGGCCGGGGACGACGACCCCTCGGGCGGTGTCCTCGACGGAGCGGAGGACAGGTTCGTGCTCGGTGCCGCGGCCCATCCGCCCCGGCACGCGGCCCATTACGAGGGCCCCCAGGTGGAATGGGGCGGCCAGGAGAAGGGCACGCTGCCGGACACCGGCACATCGAGCGGCCGTTCGCTCTGAGCGAACAGCGTCCGTGGCGTCGTAGAAGCCCGACGCAGAAGGCCGTACCCGGAGGTCTCCGAGTACGGCCTTCGCGCTGTGCGGCGTCCGCTCAGCGGTCCACGATCCGGTCGAACTGCGTGGTGGTGTGCCGCAAATGGGCCACCAGCTCGTCGCCGACCTTCGGCTCCTCGGCGTCGGACGGCACGAACAGGATCGACACCTGCATGTGCGGCGGCTCGGCGAACCAGCGCTGCTTGCCCGCCCAGACGAACGGCGACAGGTTCCGGTTCACCGTCGCGAGGCCGGCGCGGGCGACGCCCTTGGCGCGCGGCATGACGCCGTGCATCGCCTTCGGGGCCTCCAGGCCCACCCCGTGCGACGTACCGCCCGCCACGACCACCAGGAAGCCGTCGGAGGCCGCCTTCTGCTGCCGGTAGCCGAACCGGTCGCCCTTGGAGACGCGCGTGACGTCCAGGACGGCACCGCGGTACTCGGTGGCCTCGTGGTCGCCGAGCCACAGCCGGGTGCCGATCCGGGCGCGGAAGCGGGTCTGCGGGAACTGCTGCTGGAGCCGGTGGAGTTCCTCGGCCTTGAGGTGGCTGACGAACATCGTGTGCAGCGGCAGCCGGGCGGCCCGCAGCCGGTCCATCCAGCCGATGACCTCCTCGACGGCGTCCGAGCCGTCGGTGCGGTCCAGCGGCAGGTGGATGGCGAAGCCCTCCAGGCGCACGTTCTCTATGGCGGCGTGCAGCTGCGCCAGGTCCTGCTCGCTGATGCCGTGCCGCTTCATCGAGGACATCACCTCGATGACCACACGGGCACCGACCAGGCCGTACACGCCGTCGATCGACGACACCGAGCGGATGACCCGGTCCGGCAGCGGCACCGGCTCCTCGCCGCGCCGGTACGGCGTCAGCACCAGCAGGTCGCCGCCGAAGTAGTCCTTGATCCGGGCGGCCTCGTACGTCGTGCCGACGGCGAGCAGGTCCGCACCCAGCCGCGTGGCCTCCTCGGCCAGCCGCTCGTGCCCGAAGCCGTAGCCGTTGCCCTTGCAGACCGGGACGAGCCCGGGGAACTGCTCCTGCACGTGCTTGTGGTGCGCCCGCCAGCGCGCGGTGTCGACGTAGAGCGTGAGCGCCATGGCCGGACCTGGAACCTTTCTGGTCTTAGCGGTCTAGGGAGGTGAGGGAGTGCGACGGCTCAGCGACGCGACATGTAGATGTCGAGCGCCTTGTGCAGCAGCTTGTTCAGCGGGAAGTCCCACTCGCCGAGGTACTCGGCCGCCTGCCCGCCGGTGCCGACCTTGAACTGGATCAGGCCGAAGAGGTGGTCGGTCTCGTCCAGCGAGTCGGAGATGCCGCGCAGGTCGTAGACGGTGGCGCCGAGCGCGTACGCGTCGCGCAGCATCGTCCACTGCATGGCGTTCGACGGGCGGACCTCACGGCCGATGTTGTCGGAGGCGCCGTAGGAGTACCAGACGTGGCCGCCGACGACCAGCATCGTCGCCGCGGCGAGGTTCACGCCGTTGTGCCGTGCGAAGTACAGCCGCATGCGGTTGGGGTCCTCGCTGTTGAGGGCCGTCCACATGCGCTGGAAGTACGACAGCGGGCGGGGCCGGAAGTGGTCGCGCACGGCCGTGATCTCGTACAGCCGCTGCCACTCCTCCAGGTCGTGGTAGCCGCCCTGGACGACCTCGACGCCGGCCTTCTCGGCCTTCTTGATGTTGCGCCGCCACAGCTGGTTGAAGTTCTTGTGGACCTCTTCCAGGGACCGGTTGGCGAGCGGCACCTGGAAGACGTAGCGCGGCTGCACGTCGCCGAAGCCGGCGCCGCCGTCCTCGCCCTGCTGCCAGCCCATACGGCGCAGCTTGTCGGACACCTCGAAGGCGCGCGGCTCGATGAAGTCGGCCTCCAGGTCGCGCAGGCGCTTCACGTCCTGGTCCTGGATGCCCTTCTTGATGGTGTCGGCGTTCCAGCGCCGGATGATCACCGGCGGGCCCATCTTCACGGAGAAGGCGCCCTGCTGCTTCAGGTGCGCCAGCATCGGCTCGATCCATTCCTGCAGATTCGGCGCGAACCAGTTGATGACCGGGCCCTCGGGCAGGTAGGCGAGGTAGCGCTTGATCTTCGGCAGCTGCCGGTAGAGGACCAGGCCCACGCCGACCAGCTGGCCGGACTTGTCGAACCATCCGAGGTTCTCCGAACGCCACTCCGCCTTGACGTCCGCCCAGGCCGGGACCTGCATGTGACTCGCCGACGGCAGGCTCTGGATGTAGGCCAGATGCTGCTCACGGCTGATGGTCCTCAGGGTCAGACTCATGTCGGGGCGCTCCTCGGGCTGGTGTGTCCCCATGGGTTCAGGGGCTCCGGCTCTCGCGCCGAAGCCTACTGCGCCGTGCGCGCGCCCCGACTGGGCGGACGGAACCTTCGCCCGGTCGCCGGGCGGCCGGGCGGGTTCCGGTGGGGTCCGGGGGAGGTCATGGTGGGCCGCCCGGGGGACCCCGGTGAGGTCCTGGTGGGGTCTTCGTGGGGTGCTGGTGGGGCCCTGGTGGGTCAGAAGAGCCCGCCGAAGAGGCCGCCGTGCGCCATGCCCAGGAAGAAGCCGACCCCTGAGGCACCGAGGCCCAGAATGAGGCCGAAGCGTTCGCGGGTCGTCTCCGAGATCCACTGGCCGTACGCACCCGTGAGGATGCCCACCAGCCCCGTCCAGGAGCTGAGCAGGTGCAGGCTGTGGAACATCGCGGTGACGAAGGACGTGATGCCCAGCACCAGGGTCACCGCGAGCAGGGCGTCCTGGAGGGGATGGGGCTTGCCGTCCGTGGCGAAGAGGCCTCCGGCGGTGTTGGGTCGCAATGCCTGTGCCATAGGGCACCTCCTGCGGAAGGCGGCGCATCGTAGCGCCATACACACCCGATGTGTACAGATTGACGGTCCTGGGGGCCGGATTTCAACCGGAAGCCGGTGTGCGGGTACTCTGTACCGTCTGCACCGGTGTCTGCCCAGGCCACGGAGGGGGATCCCGACGGGAATCCCCGCGGAGCCCCCCGATTGTCAGTGGTGGCCGATACCGTTGCGTACGCATCACAACCCTCCTGCCACGGAACGACCGTGGCCGCTGAGTCCAAAGGAGGTGGGTTCCACATGCGTCACTACGAGGTGATGGTCATCCTCGACCCCGATCTGGAGGAGCGCGCTGTCGCCCCCCTGATCGAGAACTTCCTCTCCGTCGTCCGTGAGGGCAACGGCAAGGTGGAGAAGGTCGACACCTGGGGCCGTCGTCGTCTCGCGTACGAGATCAAGAAGAAGCCCGAGGGCATCTACTCGGTCATCGACCTGCAGGCCGAGCCTGCGGTCGTCAAGGAGCTCGACCGCCAGATGAACCTGAACGAGTCGGTCCTCCGGACCAAGGTCCTCCGTCCCGAGACCCACTGAGCTTCCCCGCTCAGCTGATCTCGGGTCTCGAGTAGCAGCACCACCAGCAGCCAGCAGCAAACCCGCCGAGAGGTTCCCCCATGGCAGGCGAGACCGTCATCACGGTCATCGGCAATCTTGTCGACGACCCCGAGCTGCGCTTCACCCCTTCCGGTGCGGCGGTCGCGAAGTTCCGTATCGCGTCCACTCCCCGCACCTTCGACCGTCAGACCAACGAGTGGAAGGACGGCGAGAGCCTGTTCCTGACCTGCTCGGTCTGGCGTCAGGCGGCGGAGAACGTCGCCGAGTCGCTCCAGCGAGGCATGCGCGTCATCGTGCAGGGCCGGCTGAAGCAGCGGTCCTACGAGGACCGTGAGGGCGTCAAGCGCACGGTCTACGAGCTGGACGTCGAGGAAGTCGGCCCCAGCCTGCGCAATGCCACGGCCAAGGTCACCAAGACCGCCGGTCGCGGCGGCCAGGGTGGCTACAGCGGCGGTGGCGGTGGCGGCCAGCAGGGCGGCGGCTGGGGTGGCGGCCCCGGCGGTGCCCCGCAGGGCGGCGGCGCTCCCGCCGACGACCCCTGGGCGACCGGCGCTCCCGCCGGTGGCAACCAGGGCGGCGGCTGGGGCGGTGGCTCCGGCGGCAGCGGCGGTGGCGGCGGCTACTCGGACGAGCCCCCCTTCTAGGCCCACCGGCCCGGTGTTCCGGGCCCGGCACGGTCGAGGGCGGGTCGTACCCAAACTTCTTGATCACACAGGAGAATCACCATGGCGAAGCCGCCTGTGCGCAAGCCGAAGAAGAAGGTCTGCGCTTTCTGCAAGGACAAGGTCACGTACGTGGACTACAAGGACACGAACATGCTGCGGAAGTTCATTTCCGACCGCGGCAAGATCCGTGCCCGCCGCGTGACCGGCAACTGCACGCAGCACCAGCGTGACGTCGCCACGGCCGTCAAGAACAGCCGTGAGATGGCGCTGCTGCCCTACACGTCCACCGCGCGCTAAGGGAAGGGTGACCGACTCATGAAGATCATCCTCACCCACGAGGTCTCCGGCCTCGGTGCCGCGGGCGACGTCGTCGACGTCAAGGACGGCTACGCTCGCAACTACCTGATCCCGCGGAACTTCGCGATCCGTTGGACCAAGGGTGGCGAGAAGGACGTCGAGCAGATCCGTCGTGCTCGCAAGATCCACGAGATCCAGACCATCGAGCAGGCCAACCAGATCAAGGCCCAGCTCGAGGGTGTGAAGGTCCGTCTGGCCGTTCGCTCCGGCGACGCCGGCCGTCTCTTCGGTTCCGTCACCCCGGCCGACGTCGCTTCCGCGATCAAGGCCGCCGGCGGTCCCGAGGTCGACAAGCGCCGCATCGAGCTCGGCGCGCCGATCAAGACCCTGGGCGCCCACGAGACGTCCGTGCGTCTGCACCCCGAGGTTGCCGCCAAGGTCAACATCGAGGTCGTCGCGGCCTGACCGCCGCGTGATCGCTGCGCTCGCTTGAGCCAGTGAAAGGGGCCGCATCCTTCCGGGATGCGGCCCCTTTTCGTGTCAGCTTCCTGTGCCCGCGTCGTGTTTCACGTGAAACGGTCAGCGGGTCGCCCGTGAGGAACGGTCAGCGCGTCGCCCCCGTGACCAGCCACCGGCCCGAGCGGCTGCGCAGCCACAGCGTCACCATCCGTACGAGCATCATCAGCGTCATGGCGGCCCACAGGGCGGTCAGCCCGCCGCCCAGCGTCGGCACGAGCAGGGCGACCGGGGTGAAGACGGCCAGCGTGATCAGCATCGCCCACGCGAGGTACGGCCCGTCGCCCGCGCCCATGAGGACGCCGTCGAGGACGAAGACGATGCCGGAGACCGGCTGGGAGAGCGCCACGATGACCAGGGCGGGCAGTGCCGCGTCCGTCACCGCGGAGTCACTCGTGAACAGCGGCAGGAACAGCGGCCGGGCGAGGACGACGAGGACGCCCAGGACGACGCCGACGGCGACGCCCCACTCCACCATGCGGCGGCAGGCGTCTCGGGCGCCCTGCGTGTCACCGGCCCCCAGGTACCGTCCGATGATCGCCTGTCCCGCGATGGCGATGGCGTCGAGGGCGAAGGCCAGCAGGCTCCACAGCGACAGGATGATCTGGTGGGCGGCGATGTCGGCGTCACCGAGCCGGGCGGCGACGGCCGTGGCGATCATCAGGATGGCCCGCAGGGAGAGCGTGCGGACCAGGAGCGGTACGCCGGCCTGTGCGGAGGCGCGTATCCCCGCGGCGTCGGGGCGCAGCGAGGCGCCGTGCCGACGGGCGCCGCGTACGACCACCGTGAGGTAGACGGCGGCCATGCCGCACTGGGCGATGACCGTGCCCCAGGCCGAGCCCGCGATGCCCAGGTCGGCGCCGTAGACGAGGACGGCATTGAGCGCGGCGTTGGCGACGAAGCCCGCGATCGCGACGTAGAGCGGTGTCCTCGTGTCCTGGAGTCCGCGCAGGACGCCGGTCGCCGCGAGCACGACGAGCATGGCCGGGATGCCGAGCGAGGAGATCCGCAGATAGGTGGTGGCGTACGGAGCCGCTGTGGAGGACGCGCCGAAGAGGTCGACGATGCCGGGGGCGGCGGGCAGGGTGACGGCGATGACGGCGGCGCCCAGCAGCAGGGCGAGCCAGATGCCGTCCATGCCCTGGCGGATCGCGGCCGGGAGATCGCCGGCGCCGACGCGGCGGGCGACGGCCGCCGTGGTGGCGTAGGCGAGGAAGACGAAGACGCTGACGGCGGTCGTCAGCAGGGCGGAGGCGACGCCGAGCCCGGCGAGCTGGGCGGTGCCGAGATGGCCGACGATCGCACTGTCGGCCATGACGAAGAGCGGCTCGGCGACGAGCGCGCCGAAGGCCGGGACGGCCAGCGCGACGATCTCGCGGTCGTGCCGTCGCCGGGCAGCTTTGGGGGTCGCGGGAGCCTGTGTCATGAGCACCAATCTATCCATCCACAGGTAAGACGTGCAACTGCTAAGTGACCCTTACTTCGCCTCTGTGTGCGTGTCCTTGTGCACAGTGCTCGAAGTGATCTTGAGCCGACCGGGAAACTTTTTCTTCTGCACAGCCGGTGGATGTTGAAAGCGCAGGTCAGCGGCGCTTTCTCAGGAGGCGAGCGAGCTTGTTCACAGCGCTGTCCACCGGGTCGTGCACAGGTTTTGCGGAGTTCTCCACAGCATCCGGGCCGTCGTCCACATGCCCTGTGGATAACCAGATTGGCTGACGGTGCCCGCGGGCCTACCGTGGTCCGGCGCCCGCTCCGTGCGCCGGTTTTCCAAACGTCGCAAAACCGGCGCGGCCGAACCGGAGTTGGGCCTCTCATTTGTCAGTGCCGTGCCGTAGAAAAGAGGGGCGCGGCGAGGTCCGCTCGGCGGACGGGAGGAGGTGGCTCGGTGAGCATTTCCGAGCCCTTGGACGACCCGTGGGCCGACAGCGGTCCC
The DNA here is from genome assembly GCF_014656055.1 of Streptomyces griseosporeus. Taxonomy (GTDB): domain Bacteria; phylum Actinomycetota; class Actinomycetes; order Streptomycetales; family Streptomycetaceae; genus Streptomyces; species Streptomyces griseosporeus. The sequence goes on along the minus strand of NZ_BNBR01000005.1, from coordinate 194,667 downwards.
AGCGATCGTCTGCCCGCTTCCCGCCGGCGCGGCGACGGCGGCCGGGGCCGCGACGAGCAGCACGACCGCGGCCGGGAGAGCGGCGCATGGGACGGCGGAGGGTCCGCCTTCGAGCGTGTCCCGCCGCAGGACCTCGAAGCCGAGCAGTCGGTCCTCGGCGGCATGCTGCTGTCCAAGGACGCCATCGCCGACGTCGTAGAGATCCTCAAGGACCACGACTTCTACAAGCCCGCCCACGAGACGATCTTCCAGGCGATCCTCGACGTCTACGCCAAGGGCGAGCCGGCCGACCCCATCACGATCGCCGCCGAGCTGACCAAGCGAGGCGAGATCAACAAGGTCGGCGGCGCCGCGTATCTGCACACCCTCGTCCAGACCGTGCCGACCGCCGCCAACGCCGAGTACTACGCGGAGATCGTGCACGAGCGCGCGGTCCTGCGCCGGCTGGTCGAGGCGGGCACGCGTATCACGCAGATGGGATACGCCGCCGACGACGACGTCGACGAGATCGTCAACCGCGCCCAGGCGGAGATCTACGCCGTCACCGAGCAGCGCACCAGCGAGGACTACCTGCCGCTCGGCGACATCATGGAGGGCGCCCTCGACGAGATCGAGGCGATCGGCTCGCGCAGCGGCGAGATGACCGGCGTGCCCACCGGCTTCACCGACTTCGACTCCCTCACCAACGGCCTGCACCCCGGCCAGATGATCGTCATCGCCGCCCGCCCCGCGATGGGCAAGTCGACGCTCGCGCTGGACTTCGCGCGAGCCGCGGCGATCAAGCACAACCTGCCGAGCGTCATCTTCTCGCTGGAGATGGGCCGCAACGAGATCGCGATGCGTCTGCTGTCCGCCGAGGCCCGCGTCGCCCTGCACCACATGCGCTCGGGCACGATGACCGACGAGGACTGGACGCGTCTGGCCCGCCGGATGCCGGACGTCTCCGCCGCCCCCCTCTACATCGACGACTCCCCGAACCTGTCGATGATGGAGATCCGCGCCAAGTGCCGCCGTCTGAAGCAGCGCAACGACCTGCGGCTCGTCGTCATCGACTACCTCCAGCTGATGCAGTCCGGCGGCTCCAAGCGCGCCGAGAGCCGCCAGCAGGAGGTCTCGGACATGTCCCGAAACCTCAAGCTGCTCGCCAAGGAGCTGGAGCTCCCGGTCATCGCGCTCTCCCAGCTCAACCGTGGCCCCGAGCAGCGCACGGACAAGAAGCCGATGGTCTCGGACCTGCGTGAGTCCGGCTCCATCGAGCAGGACGCCGACATGGTCATCCTGCTGCACCGCGAGGACGCCTACGAGAAGGAGTCACCGCGCGCGGGCGAGGCCGACCTGATCGTGGCCAAGCACCGAAACGGCCCGACGGCCACGATCACCGTGGCCTTCCAGGGCCACTACTCCCGATTCGTGGACATGGCGCAGACCTGACGCCCGGGCCGGTGGCCGAGCGGCCACCGCCGCGGCCGCGGCGGGCGGAATGCGCTCGACGCGCGGGCACGGACCAGGGTGGACTGGGCCCATGACGACTTCTCAGCAAGAGCTGCTTCCCGCCACCCGCCGTGCGCTGCTGCACCGAGTCGCCGTGGCCCAGAGCGAAGGGCGCACCCCGTCGCTGGCGGCGGCCGTCGTACGGGGCGGGCAGCGGGTGTGGGACGGTGCGCGGACGTCGGTGGAGGGGCACGCCCCGGACGAGAACACGCAGTACCGGATCGGTTCGATCACCAAGACCTTCACCGCCGTGCTCGTGCTGCGACTGCGCGACGAGGGGCTGATCGACCTCGGCGATCCGCTGAAGAAGCATCTGCCGGGCACCGGCGCGGGGGAGGCGACCATCGCCGACCTGCTCGCGCACACCGGTGGTCTGGCGGCGGAGTCGACGGGACCGTGGTGGGAGCGCACACCCGGCACGCTCCGCCCCGAGCTGGCGGACGTCCTGGGTGAACAGCCGCACCGGCATCCGGTCGGCCGCCGGTTCCACTACTCGAACACCGGCTACACCCTGCTGGGAGCCCTCGTCGAGGAGCTGCGCGGCGCGCCCTGGGAGGAGGTACTTCGGCGAGAAGTGCTCGAACCCCTGGGCTTGGAACGCACGAGCGTGCGACCGCAGGCGCCGCACGCGGGTGGCTGGGCGGTGCACCCGTGGGCCGATGTGATGCTGCCGGAGCCCACCGAGGACTACGGGCGGATGGAGCCGGCCGGTCAGCTCTGGTCGACCACCGGTGACCTGGCACGCTTCGCCGCCTTCCTGGCCCGGGGGGACGACCGGGTGCTGAGTGAGCGGAGCGTTCGGGAGATGCGGACGCCGGCGGCACCCGCCGAGGCCGCGGACCTCGGCGACGGCGCGACCTACGGCCTCGGGATGCAGATCCTGCACCGCGACGGGCGCCTGCTCGTCGGCCACAGCGGTTCGGTGCCGGGTTTCCTGGCGGGCCTGATCATCGGTGTGGAGGACGATGTCGCGGCGGTGGTGCTGACCAACTGCACCTCCGGATGCCCGGTGTTCACGGTCGCCGCCGATCTGGTGCGGATCGTCGCCGATGCCGAGCCCCGTATCCCCGAGCCGTGGCGGCCGCTGCGGGACGTCGATCCGGCCACGCTGGAGCTGGCGGGCCCCTGGTACTGGGGCACGAACGGGTTCGCTCTGCGCCTGACCGCCGACGGTCTGTTCTCCCTGGAACCGCTGTCCGGTACCGGCCGGCGGACGCGGCTGCAGCCCAACGGCGACGGCACCTGGACGGGGCTGGAGGGCTACTTCGCCGGCGAGCTGCTGCGAGTCGTCCGGCGTGACGACGGGACCGTGGACCACCTCGACCTGGGCACCTTCGTCTTCACACGGGAGCCCTACGACGACCGGGCCGCGGTACCCGGCGGCGTGGACCCTGCGGGATGGCGGGGCATCGGATAGACCGCAGGACGGCAGGGGCTGTTTCACGTGAAACAGCCCCTTCGGACGTGATCAGAACGGGGCGCCGTCAGAGCGAGAGTTTGAAGCCGAGGTGCGAGGCCTCGAAGCCAAGACGCTCGTAGAACCGGTGGGCGTCGGTGCGGGTCTTGTCCGAGGTCAGCTGCACCAGCCGGCAGCCCTCGCTACGGGAGGTCTCCACAGCCCACTCGATGAGCCGGGTGCCCAGCCCGCTGCCCCGCTCGTCGGCGTGGATCCGGACGCCCTCGATGATCGACCGGGTGGAGCCGCGCCGTGACAGCCCCGGGATGATCGTGAGCTGGAGGGTGCCGACGACGCGGTCCCCCCGTACCGCCACGACCAGGTGCTGGTGCGGATCACCGCTGAGCCGTTTCAGCGCCGTACGGTACGGCGTCAGGTCGTCCCGTGACTCGCGCTGCGCGCCGAGTGGGTCGTCCGCCAGCATGGCGACGATCGCCGGGATGTCGTCGTCGGTGGCCGGACGTATGACAAGGTCTCCCATGCCCGCACCCTATGCGGGCACCTTGCGGGCGGGCACGTCCAGGGACTCCACCACCCTGACGAGCGGGGCGAGTTCGGGGTCCTTGGCCGCTTCGTCCAGGGCTTCGCGCAACGCCCGGTCGTTGGTGGGCCGCGCCTCCTGGAGGAGCTTGAGGCCGGCCTCGGTGACGTTGGTGTAGATGCCGCGGCGGTCGGTGGGGCACAGGTACCGCTCCAGCAGACCGCGGTCCTCAAGGCGCGTGACGAGCCGGGTCGTGGCGCTCTGGCTCAGGACGACCGCGTCGGCGACCTGCTTCATCTGCAGGTGGCCGCCGTCACCGTCGTGCTGGCGGCTGAGCACGTCGAGCAGGGAGTACTCGCGCACGCTCAGGTCGTGTCCGGCCTGGAGGGCGCGTTCGATGTGCGCCTCGATCCTGCCGTGGAGCAGGGAGAGGGCGCACCAGCCCTGGGCGAGGGCGGTGAGCGCGGGGTCCGTCGCTGTCATGGCGTTTCCTTCGTCCCGGAGCGGCTGACATCCAGGGTAGAGCAGTCACGCAATAAACGGCGGTGGCATATAGCATGCGCGCGCAAGCAGCGCGGGTGTCAGACCGCCGCCACCGTCACCGGGGCGAACCGCCGCCGCCAGTCGCCGGGCAGTTCCGTGATGCCGTAGGCCATGACGGCGTTGTAGGCGACGGATTCCAGACCGCGGGATTTCGCCCAGCTCAGCAGCTCTTCGTGCCGTACGTCGATGTCGGTGCGCAGCGGCCGGTCGGTACGGGCGGCGAGCGAGGTCAGCAGTGCCTTCGCGGTGCGGGTGTCCCGGGCGATCAGCGGGCCGACGACATGGGTGTCCATGTTGGGCCAGGCGGCCGCGTAGCCGGTGACCCGGCCGTCCTCCTCGGCGATGTGCAGCAGGTCGGCGAAGGCGGGCAGCCGGGTGACGATGTGGGTGCGGTCGGTGCCGACGACCTCCTCGTCGAGGCGGAGGATCGCGGCCAGGTCCTCGGCGGTGGCGGCCCGGGTGGCCACGCCCGCCTCGCTGCCGTCCGGGGTGAAGTGCCCTCGGATCATCTCCGCCCGGCCGGTGACCTTGAAGCCCAGCTCCTCGTACAGCGGGCGGCCGTACGGGGTGGCGTGCAGGGTCAGGGGTGTGGGGCTCAGGTCGGCGAGGACCTGGCGCATCATGCGACGGCCGATGCCCTGGCGGGCGTACCGCTCGGCGACCAGCACCATCCCGATGGCGCCGAGGTCAGGCCGCTCCTGCGGGCCGTACCGGGTGACGACGCAGGCGCTGACCAGTCCGCCGGCCGGATCGTCGATGCCGTACCCCGTCCCTGAGGTGAGGAGGAATCCCCACTTGTGTTCCTCGCGCGGCCATCCTCGGTCTTCGGACAGGTCCGCGCAGGCGGTGAGATCGCGAAGCGTCAGACGGCGGATGGGCAGAGCGGCGGGGGAAGCAGTCGGCACGCAGGTCAGGCTGTCCGACGAGGACCCTCGGCGTCCACCTGTTTCCGGAGAGAGACACGTGCTTTTGGCCATGCCGTGGCCCTGCGCACACCCGGTGGCCAGGTACCGGACGTTTCACGTGAAACACCGGCCCGGGGGCGGTCAGCCCAAGGCGGAGGACGTTCAGCCGAGGTCGGGGGCGTGCATGGCGCGGACGCCCTCGATGTTGCCGTCCAGGTAGTGACGCAGCGAGAGGGGCACCAGGTGGACGGAGGCGATTCCGACGCGGGTGAACGGCACCCGGACGATCTCGTACTCGCCCGCCGGCTCGTCCACCTCGGGGCCGTGGCGCAGGGATGGGTCCATGGACTCCAGTCGGCAGACGAAGAAGTGCTGGACCTTGACGCCGGTCGCACCGCCGTCCTCACCGATGTGCTCGACGGTGTCGACGAAGCAGGGCACGACATCGGTGATCTTGGCGCCCAGTTCCTCGTACACCTCGCGGTGCAGGGCGTCGACGACGGTGGGATCTCCCGGCTCGACCCCGCCACCGGGCGTCACCCAGTAGGGATCCACTCCGGGCTTGGTGCGCTTGATCAGGATGAGGTCGTTGCCGTCCAGCAGAACGGCGCGCGCGGTGCGCTTGACCACGGGTCGGACGGTCATGGGAGAAATGTGGCCCCTCAGGTTCCACGTGAAACATCCCGGCATGTTCCACGTGAAACGTCGCGAAAGGTGACCGGACGAGCTCGTCGCGTGACGGCGTCAGCACCAGTCGGCCGCCGCGTGCAGCAGCCAGTCGTGGGCACGGGCGATGTGTGGCAGCGCGAGGGTGCCGGTGCGCACCACCAGGAAGTATGTGCGCAGCGGCGGCACCGCCGGATCATGCAGGGCGACGATGTCCCCGCGCTCCAGGGCCGCGGCGCAGAGATAGCGCGGCAGTACCGCGAGCCCGGCGCCCGCGACCGCGCACGCCAGAACGGCGCGCAGGTCGGGAACGATGACGGCACCCGAGGCCGTGGGCCGGCAGTCGAAGACCGACGCCCAGTAGCGGGAGACGAATGGAAGCGACTCGTGCACCTCGACGACGGGGACGTTCTCCAGGGACGGTATGTCCTTGCAGGGGAAGCTCGTGGCGCCGAGCTGCTCGGCCCAGTGCGGGGCGGCGACCAGGACGTGCTCCTCGTCGCACAGGGCGGTCGCGGTGAGCAGGGTGCCGCGGGGGCGTGCCGTGCTGATGACCAGGTCGTGATGTCCGGCCGCCAGACCCTCCAGCGTCTCCTCGGCGGTGCCGAAGGAGGTGCGCAGCGTGAGGCGCCGGCCGTCGTCGCCGGTCAGTTCGGTGAGGACGGGCAGTGCCCGCTCGGCCGTGAACTCGGGCGGGCCTGCCAGATGCAGCGTCCGTGAGGAGGACTCCTCGTCGAGGCCGGTCTCGGTGATCTCCACCAGTGCGTCCAGATGAGGGGCCGCCTTGTGCGCGAGTTCGTCGCCGATGGTCGTCGGGGTCACTCCGCGGGCCTGCCGCAGGAAGAGAGGGCGGCCCAGCTGCCGCTCCAGGGTGCGGATCTGGGAGGTGACGGCCGGCTGGGAGAGCCCGAGCAGGGCCGCGGCGCGGGTGAAGGAGCCGGCCCGGTGCACGGTCACGAAGGTGCGCAGCAAGGCCAGATCCATGGCAGGCCCTCCCCTTTCGCCGCCTTTCCCCCAGGCCCCCCGGCCGTGCCCAACTATAAATAAGTCGATAGGTCTCTGTCGCTACTGTGATTGGACACTGACACAGAGTCAACTAGCCTTGTTCGCGCGGTTCTTCGCGCGCGGAACCGCAGGACGGTCCGAGCCACGAGGGGGGAGGCTCGGACCGTCCGATGTGCGTAGCCGGACCCCTGCGAGGCGTCCGGGAGGCCGTCAGAGCGCGGACTCCTCGAGCGCGCGCAGCACGTCGGCCACCAGATCCTCGGGGTCCTCCGCACCGACCGACAGCCGGATGAAGCCTTCCGGCACGGCGTCACCGCCCCAGCGTCCGCGCCGTTCGGCGGTGGAACGCACCCCGCCGAAGCTCGTGGCGTCGTCGACCAGCCGCAGCGCGTCGAGGAAGGCGTCGGCGCGTTCCCGTGAGGGCAGCACGAAGGAGACGACACAGCCGAAGCGCTGCATCTGCTGCGAGGCGATCTTGTGGGAGGGGTCGTCGGGCAGCCCGGGGTAGCGCAGCCCGGTGACGTCCGGGTGGCTCCGCAGCGCCTCCGCCACCTTCAGCGCCGTGGCGTCCTGCCGGTCGACGCGCAGCGCGAGCGTGGCGATGGACCGGTGTGCGAGCCAGGCCTCCATGGGACCCGGGATCGCCCCGATGATCTTGCGCCAGCGGCGTACGGCCGTCATGGCCTCGCCCGCGCGGCCGGTGACGTACCCCAGCAGGATGTCCCCGTGCCCGGTGAGCTGCTTGGTGCCGCTGGCCACGGAGAAGTCGGCGCCCAGCTCCAGCGGCCGCTGCCCGAGCGGGGTGGCGAGCGTGTTGTCGACGGCGACGAGCGCGCCCCGCGCGTGGGCCGCCTCGACCATGCGCCGGATGTCGCAGACGTCCAGCCCCGGGTTGGACGGGGACTCGATCCACAGCAGCTTCGCGCCGTCCAGGACCTCCAGCTGGGCGTCGCCGCCGGTCGGCGCGGTGCGCACCTCGATGCCGTACGCCTCCAGCTGGGCGCGGACCAGGGGCAGCACCTGGTAGCCGTCGCTGGGCAGGACGACCGCGTCACCGGCGTGCAGCTGGGAGAAGATCACCGAGGAGATGGCGGCCATGCCGGAGGCGAAGACCAGCGTCTCGACGCCGTCCGCCCCGGGGGCCTCCAGATCGCCGATCGCCTGCTCCAGCAGCGTCCAGGTCGGGTTCTCGTCCCGGCCGTAGGTGTAGGGGCCGGTGGGGTCGCCCGGGAGGTGGAAGTGCGCGGCGAAGACCGGGCCCGGGAGAGTGGGCTCGTGCTTGACCGGTTCGGGCAGCCCGGCCCGTACCGCGCGCGTGCCCTCTCCCGTACCGCTGCTGCCGTCGCCCGGCGTCGTGTCGCTCATGCCGCTCGTCCTTCCACGTGCTCGCGTACCGCGGCGAGCAGACCTGCGCTCGCCGCCTCCACCATCTCAAGGCACTCCTCGAAGCCGTCCACGCCCCCGTAGTAGGGGTCGGGCACGTCGAGGTCGGCCCCGGCCACCGGGTCGTAGGAGCGCAGCAGACGCACCTTCGCCGCGTCCTCCTCGGTGGGGGCCAGCCGGCGCAGCGCCTTGAGGTGGCCCGAGTCCAGCGCGATCACCAGGTCGAGGCGGGAGAACCAGGACGGCCGGAACTGGCGGGCGGTGTGGTCGATGGCGTAACCGGCCTCCTCCAGGACGGAGACGGTGCGCGGGTCGGCGCCCTCGCCCTCGTGCCAGCCGCCGGTTCCGGCGCTGTCGACCTCGACCAGGCCGCCGAGTCCGGCCTCCACCACGCGCGCGTGGAAGACGGACTCGGCCATCGGGGAGCGGCAGATGTTGCCGGTGCAGACGAAGCAGACGCGGTAGGTCATGAGGTTCAGTCTCCGTCGGGCAGGACGACGTTGAGGGCCCAGGAGACGATCGAGATGATCAGGCCGCCGAGTACGGCGGTCCAGAAGCCGTCCACGTGGAAGCTCAGGTCGGCCTTGTCGCACACCCACGAGGTCAGCAGCAGCATGAGCGCGTTCACGACGAGGGTGAACAGGCCCAGCGTGAGGATGAACAGGGGGAAGGTGAGCACCTTCACGATCGGCTTGACCACGGAGTTGACCAGGCCGAAGACGAGGGCGACGAGAATCAGCGTGCCGACCTTCTTGCCGGTGCTGTCCCCGGTCAGGGTGATCTTGTCGAGCAGCCATACGGCGACCGCCAGAGCACCCGCGTTGGCGATCGTCTTGACTACGAAATTCTTCATGTGTCTGATCGTGGCAGACGAAATCGGCCATGAGCAGTGAGCGAGGGCGGCAAACAGGAATGAAGGCATTCCGGCTGGACGAACTGGAGGCGGAGCGCGCCGCCAACGACGGTGCTTATCTGCAGTTCCTGCGGGAACGGAACATGTCGGTCGGCTTGTACGCGCTCGACGCCGGCGACCACGACCCGCAGAAGCCGCACCAGCAGGACGAGGTGTACGTCGTCGTCAGCGGCCGGGCCTCGCTCACCGTCGGACTGGAGACGACCGAGGTGGCGCGCGGCAGCGTGGTCTACGTGCCCGCCGGCGTCGCCCACAAGTTCCACCACATCAGCGAGGACCTCAGGGTCCTCGTGGTGTTCTCTCCGCCCGAGAGCTGACCCGGGGTCTCGGGGTTCCCTAGGGGTTCGGTCAGGGGGAGACAAGGGATGCGAGGCCCCCGCCGGCCCCTGCCCCCGCCCTAGCATCGGAGGCAGGACATGAACGATGCCCGGCCGGTGCCGGGTTCGGTGGCCCGGCACAGCACGGGCGGAGAGGTTGGGCGAGGGCGATGCGGGAGATTTTCGCGGGACTGCCGTGGTGGGTGAAGTGGATCGCGGTGCCGGTCATCGCTCTGGTCGTGTTCGGGGGCGTGATCGCGACCGTCGTGGGCTTCGTGATCGGCCTGCTGTTCAAGGCGCTGGTCTTCGTCGCCCTGGTCGGCGGACTGATCTACATCGTGCGGAAGTTCACCTCGAACTCCGCGTCACGCAGCGACTGGTGAGGTTCGCTCGCAGGGGCTCGCGTGGGTGCGCTCGCTGACCGCTGATCAGCGACAGCGAGCACTGGGTCCCTCGGCCGGGGGAAGTTTTCCGGACAGGCGGGCTGGAAGCGGCGGGGGACGGTTAAAGTCCGGAACCCGACGCGGGGAGGACGCCCCGCGCGGCGTACACCCCCGCACCCGTGTTCCCCGCACGGGCTCCCCCCTCGCACCGGGAGTGACCCTTGGCCACGGTCGACACCGCCCCCGCGGAACGGCACGCACCCCCCGCGCAGCCGTTCGGCTCCGCACCCCCACAGCAGCGGAGCGCCTCCTCGGACCCCGCCGGGCAGCAGCCCGCCGCGACGACCCTGATCAGCTCGGTCCAGCGGGCGATGCGCCTGCTGGAGACCGTCGCCGCGCACGAGCACGGCGCCACCGCCAAACACCTGGCCCGGACCACCGGACTGGCCCTGCCCACGGCCTACCACCTGCTGCGCACCCTCGTCCACGAGGGCTATCTGCGCCGGGAGAAAGGCCTGTTCTTCCTCGGTGACGCGGCCGAGCGGCTGAGCAGCGACGCGGCGGCGCAGAAACGTCGCAGCACGCTGGTCGAGGCACTCGCGCACTGGCGGGATTCCATCGGTGTCCCCGTCTACTACGCCCAGTACCGGGAGGGCGAGATCGAGGTCATGTGCGTCTCGGACACGCCGGGCAACCCGGCGGTCGAGGAGTGGGCAGACTTCCGGGAGACCGGCCACGCGCACGCCATCGGCCAGTGCCTGCTCTCCCAGTTGGACGAGGACGCGCGCCGTGACCACCTCGACCGGTATCCCGTCCAGGCCATCACCCCGTACACCGTGTCCGACAACGGCACGTTCCTGCGGCGTCTGGCGCGGATGCGGCGGATGGAGCCGGTGATCGAACGGCAGGAGTACGCCGTGGGGACCGCGTGCGCGGCCATCCCCCTCACCGTGGGCACCACGGCGGCGACGATGGCGATCTCCCTGCCCTACGACCAGGCCGACCGACTGCTGCCCGCCGCCCGCGCGTTGCAGGACGAAGTGGGACGGCTGCTCGGCACGATCGCGATCTCTATCAGTATCTGAAAACTCACTCCTTGTGATCTCTCGTGTACTTTCAGCAAGATTCCCGTAGTGTCAAGGGGTTCTTCCCGCCAGTCGACGGCAAATGACGGGGTAGCGATGCGCGAGTCCGCACAGGCAGTCCAGGCAGAGGTCATGATGAGCTTCCTCGTCTCCGAGGAGCTCTCCTTCCGTATCCCGGTGGAGTTGCGCTACGAGATCTGTGATCCCTACGCCGTGCGGCTGACCTTCCACCTGCCCGGTGACGCCCCGGTGACCTGGGCGTTCGGGCGCGAGTTGCTGATCGACGGGTTGGGGCGGCCCTGCGGCGAGGGCGATGTGCGGGTGTCACCCGTGGAGCCCGACGCCCTGAGCGAGGTGCTGATCCGGCTTCAGGTCGGCAGCGACCAGGCCCTCTTCCGCTCCTCGTCGGCCCCGCTGGTGGCCTTCCTCGACCGCACCGACAAGCTGGTGCCGCTCGGGCAGGAGGGCGCCCTCGCCGACTTCGACGCCCACCTCGACGAGGCGCTGGACCGCATCCTGGCGGAGGAGCAGAGCGCGGGCTGAAGCGTTACGGCAGGACGGCTGGCGTAACGCTTCCTCGCAGGTGCGAGGAAGCAGGAACGCTTCTTTCCCCGGGCGCGCCAGAGGTGGAGACGTGAAGCCGGTGGCGGCGGTCCGGCGTCTGGTCAGCGCTTGCGCCGACGCCCCCGGCCACCACGCGCGGGCGCCGGGCCGGTGGCCGCTGCCGTGCCCGGGGTGTCCGGACCCGGACGGTCGGCCGACACCACCAGAGCCGCCAGCGCCGTCGTGACGGGCACAGAGGCGACCAGACCGATCGAGCCGATCAGGGTGCGGACGATCTCCTCCGCGACCAGCTCACTGTTGGCGACGGTCCCCACGCTGCTCTGCGCGATCGAGAAGAGCAGCAGCAGCGGCAGCGCCGCGCCCGCGTAGGCCAGGACCAGCGTGTTGACCACGGACGCGATGTGGTCGCGCCCGATCCGGATGCCCGCCCGGTACAGCCCCCGCCAGCCCATCGACGGATTCGCCTCGTGCAGCTCCCATACCGCGGAGGTCTGGGTGACCGTCACATCGTCCAGCACGCCGAGCGAGCCGATGATGACGCCGGCGAGCAGCAGACCGCTCATGTCGATCGACGGGTACAGGCCGTGGATCAGGCCGGTGTTGTCGTCGGTGTTGCCGGTGAGGGCCGCCCAGCCGATGAACAGCGAACCCAGGACACCGATCAGCAGCAGCGAGACAAGAGTGCCGAGCACGGCCACGGATGTACGGGCCGACAGACCGTGGCACAGGTACAGGGCGATCAGCATGATGGCGCTCGCCCCGACCACCGCCACGATCAGCGGGTTCGAGCCCTGGAGGATCGCCGGCAGGATGAAGAAGTTGAGCACCAGGAAGCTGATGGCCAGCGCGACCAGCGCCATCACGCCCCTGAGCCGCCCGACCACCACGACGGCGAGCGCGAAGATGCCGGCCAGCAGCGCCATCGGGAAGCCTCGGTCGACATCGGTGACCGAGTACTGGAGGTCCTTCGGCGCGGAGGGCTCGTAGGCGACCACGACCTTCTGGCCCTCGTGCAGCTGACGGGTCTGGTCCGGCTGCACGATCTCGGTGAACGTACGGCCCTTGTCCTTGCCGGTGTCGACCCGGATCGTCACCTTCTTGCAGGTGCCGTTGGCCTGCTGCTGGGCGGAGGAGCCCTCGGCGGTGGAGGTGTCGCCGGTCGGGGTGGCGCCCGAGGCGTTGACGGAGCTGCAGCTCACCTCGTCGACCCGGGTGACCGTCGCCTGCTGCGTCTGACGGTCGAAGCCGACACCGGTGCGCTCGTGCGCGGGCGCTCCTCCGGGCCACAGCACGGCGAGCCCGATCAGCACCGCCGCCGCGAACGGGATGAGCACGGCCGCGATGACCTTGCGCAGATGCCGGGAGACGGGCGCGGCCGGGCCATGACTGTGGGAGTGACCGTGGCTGTGGCCGCCCGAGCCCGCTTCCTGGTGGGTCGGCTCGGCAGGGGGATACGGGGGCTGGTGTGGCATGGTCACCGACCGATCATCGCAAGAACGAGGGGGGCCCTCTGTTCACCGCGCCCGAATTGACGCTAGCGTGGAGGCACCTTTGCACACGCGGGAGCTCGGAGCACCGGGCTGAGAGGGCGCTGACCTCCGTCCCAGCCATGTTTCACGTGGAACATCACCGGAAACGAGTGACGTTCCCCACGAAACGTCGGCAGACGGAAACCGCTGCGTCGACCGCCGAACCTGTTACCGGGTAATGCCGGCGTAGGGAGTAGGTCTCATGACCAACAAGGACGCACGCACGCCTGCCTCCGTTCAGGACGAGAAGTCCCAGGAGGCCGGGAAGTCCATCGGCTGGCACAAGGCGTACGTCGAGGGCTCACGCCCCGACGTTCGGGTGCCGGTCCGTCAGGTGCATCTCACCAACGGGCAGTCGGTCACGCTGTACGACACTTCAGGCCCGTACACCGATCCACTCGTCGAGACCGACGTCCGCAGGGGCCTGACGCCGCTGCGGGAGAACTGGATCGTCGCCCGCGGCGACACCGAGGAGTACGCGGGTCGTCCCGTCCGTCCCGAGGACGACGGGATCAAGCACACCTCGCCGCGTGGCGGACTGCGCAACCTCGACGCCGTCTTCCCCGGGCGTCCGCGCCAGCCCCGCCGCAGCCGCGACGGCAAGGCCGTCACCCAGCTCGCGTACGCGCGCCGCGGGGAGATCACGCCCGAGATGGAGTTCGTGGCCATCCGGGAGAACGTCTCTCCGGAGGTCGTCCGGGAGGAGATCGCGGCGGGCCGGGCCGTGCTTCCCGCGAACGTGAACCACCCGGAGATCGAGCCGATGATCATCGGCAAGCGCTTCCTGGTGAAGGTCAACGCCAACATCGGCAACTCGGCCGTGACGTCCTCCATCGAGGAGGAGGTCGAGAAGATGACCTGGGCGACCCGTTGGGGTGCCGACACGGTCATGGACCTGTCCACCGGCCGCAACATCCACACCACCCGCGAGTGGGTGCTGCGCAACTCCCCCGTGCCGATCGGCACCGTCCCGCTCTACCAGGCGCTGGAGAAGGTCGACGGCAAGGCCGAGGAGCTGACCTGGGAGATCTACAAGGACACGGTCATCGAGCAGGCCGAGCAGGGCGTGGACTACATGACCGTCCACGCCGGCGTGCGTCTGGCGTACGTGCCGCTCACGGCCAACCGCAAGACCGGCATCGTCTCGCGCGGCGGCTCCATCATGGCGGCCTGGTGCCTGGCCCACCACAAGGAATCGTTCCTGTACGAGAACTTCGAGGAACTCTGCGAGATCCTCGCCGCCTACGACGTCACCTACTCCCTCGGTGACGGCCTCAGGCCCGGTTCGATCGCCGACGCCAACGACGAGGCGCAGTTCGCGGAACTGCGCACGCTCGGGGAACTCAACCGGATCGCCAGGCGTTTTGACGTACAGACGATGATCGAGGGCCCCGGTCACGTCCCGATGCACAAGATCAAGGAGAACATCGACCTTCAGCAGGAGATCTGCGATGAAGCTCCGTTCTATACGCTCGGCCCGCTGACCACGGACGTCGCGCCGGCGTACGACCACATCACCTCCGGCATCGGTGCCGCGATGATCGCCTGGTGGGGCACGGCCATGCTCTGCTACGTCACGCCCAAGGAGCACTTGGGCCTGCCCAACCGTGACGACGTCAAGACCGGCGTCATCACCTACAAGATCGCCGCCCACGCAGCCGACCTCGCCAAGGGGCACCCAGGTGCGCAGGAGTGGGACGACGCGCTGTCCGACGCCCGGTTCGAGTTCCGGTGGGAGGACCAGTTCAACCTCGCGCTGGACCCGGACACGGCACGGGAGTTCCACGACGAGACCCTGCCGGCGGAGCCGGCCAAGACGGCCCATTTCTGCTCGATGTGCGGGCCGAAGTTCTGCTCGATGAAGATCTCGCAGGACATCCGCCGCGAGCACGGCTCCACCAAGAACGAGATCGAGGAGGGCATGGCACAGAAGTCGAAGGAGTTCGCGGCCGCGGGCAACCGCGTGTATCTGCCCATAGCGGACTGACCCAGCGGCAACTGATCCGCTGTCAGGCCGTAGTCCCTGCCCCGCCGCTCACGCGGCTGCCGGTTCGCTGCCCGGTCAGTCGCGTGCGGGGCGGTGGTTCACCCGGCCTGCGCTCTCCATGAGCGGGGGCGCAAGCCGAGGGGCTATTCCGGCTGGTGCTCCGGCCCCCCGAAGCCCGGACCGCTGTAGTCGGGGCTCGTGAAGCTCGGGCGAGGGCCCGCTGCCGGGCCGTCGTCGGGACTGGTGAAGCCCGGGCGGTCGTAGCCCAGGCGCGGGATGCGGTTGTTCGGCACGGACGGGGTCGTACGGTGCGCGGTGGGCGTCGTACCGGGGTCGGCCAGGGCCTCCCGCAGGAACGGCATGATGCCCCGTTCCAGCAGGGCCTCCCGCCAGGCGTCCCTGGCCCGGGCCACCTCCTCGTGCAGTTCGCCGTAGGGTCCGGCGTCGAGCGGGGGCCGGTTGCGTAGGGCGGTGATCAGCAGTCCGACCGTGGCGACGAGGATCGAGGCCGCGGTCAGGGCGCCGAACGCCCAGCCGGCGGTGAGCATGGTCCGGGCGAAGGCCGGCTGCGGGTCGAGCATCTTCAGGATGTAGCCGACGAGCAGGAAGATCGCCGCGGCGGTTCCGGCGAGGACCGGTGCCAGGACCGCGACGACGGCCACGGCGCCCGCGCCCGCCGTCTCGGCGACCTCGCCCACGGTGGCGGCGAGGACGGTCGCGCCGCCCGCGCCCGGCTCCGCGGAGTCGGACGTGGCAGGGGACGAGGGGGCGGCCGGCGCCGGGTGGCGCAGTTCCTCGCGGACCTTCACGTAGTGCTGGTACTCGGTCGCCGCGGCCACCGTGATGAGGGCGGTGGCGTTGAGTGCCATGGTGCGCAGTTGTTCGGAGTTGAGCCGCTGTCCGACGGCGGCCAATTCCGGGCGGTGTGGTGCGGAGCGCAGCGCCTTGTCGAGGAGCCGCTCGTACTCCTGGCGGTCCTCACTCAGCAGGTGCTGCGGAACGCTGTTCATGTGCATCCCCCGATGCTCCGTAGGGCTTGGGGCTCGCATGACGAACGAGCCGTCGGGCAGAAACGGAGGGGAGCCTGCTACGGATAAGCCGATGGTAGAGCGGTCACGCCGTGCCGTGACAGGGGGTTTCCACAAATTCGCCCCGGGCCTGCACCGCCGGTGATCGCTCCGGGCGGGGAGATGCCCGCCCGGTGAACGCTCAGATATCCAGCGGAAGTTGCTGGACCAGCAGCTTTCCGGCCATGGTCACTCCGCCGTCCATGGCGATGGCGAGGCCGTCGGCGTAGACGTGCGGGCCCTCCACGACCGGGCCGGTGCCGTCCTCGCCGTCCTCGGAGCCCACCTCGCCGAGCAGGTACGGGATGGGGCTGTGGCCGTGGACGATGCGGGTGCCGCCGTAGGTGTCGAGCAGCGAGCGCACGGCGTCGGCGCCGCCCTCGTCACGGAAGGCGAAGCGCTTGGTGAACTTGCGGAAGAGGTCCCAGACCTCGTCGGCGTCGTTGCGGGTGAGAGTCTCGCGGACGGTGTCGTTGACCTCTTCGATCGAGCTGCCGTAGTCGAGGTAGGCGGTGGTGTCCGAGTGGACGAGCAGATGGCCGTCGGTCTCGGTGAGTGCGTCCAGGCGGGCCATCCACTGCAGGTGGTGGTCCTGGAGGCGGTCCATGTCGGTCTTCTGGCCACCGTTGAGCAGCCAGGCCGCCTGGAAGGTGGCGGTGCCCGCGCCGGAGTTGACGGGAGTGTCGCCGAACCGCTTGGCGCCCAGCAGCAGCAGCTCGTGGTTGCCCATGAGGGCCTTGCAGTAGCCGCCCGCAGCGGCGGCCTCGGCGGACAGCCGCATCACGAGGTCGATGACGCCGATGCCGTCGGGGCCGCGGTCGGTGAAGTCGCCGAGGAACCACAGCCGGGCGGTGCCCGCGCACCACTGGCCGGAGGCGTCGACGAGCCCCTTCTCCTGGAGCGCGGCGATCAGCTCGTCCAGGTAGCCGTGCACATCGCCGACGACGAACAGGGGGCCCGGACCGGCGGCCGGCTGCGGCGCCGGCGCGGCGGGGGCGGTGGCGGGGTCCACCGTCACCTGGACCGTGTCACCCCGATTGATGACGGGCAGATCGCGCTGGGTGGGGGTGTACCCCTCCGGGAGGTCCCCCGGCTCCTCGACGGGCCTGACGGGCTCGCCGGGAAGGGAGCTGTGGGCGTACGGACCGGTCTCGTGGACGTACGCGGGCACCCGGAAGTCGCGCAGCGTCGCCGTCCGCTCCACCTCGGGTCCCTGACCGGCCCCCTGAGTCATCGACCCCTCCACCATCGCGCCGCATCTGCACCGCATCGGACTGCCTGGTCGCAGCGGCCCGCGGTGTCGTGGGCCCATCATAGGAATGCGGATCGTGCCGTGTGATGACCCAGGGGTGGTGAATCGGAGCAAGACTCCAGTTCACCGCGGCATTCGCCCCTTTTGGGAAGGGCTTTCCCTCTCGGGTGACGACCTGCTGACCCCGCTGACCGGCCGCCCGGCCCGCCGGTCGCCCCGGCGCCGCGATGTCACCCGGGCGCCGCCCTTGCCGGCCCGGCTCCCCGCGCCAAACCCCCGGCTCCCCGGTTTCTGCCGGGGAACCGCTCCTACCGCTCCGGGGTGCGCGGCGGGCTGACCGTCGTACGGGGCGGGCGGCGCTGCGAGGACGTGCGGATGATCAGCTCCGTCGGTATCACCTGCTCGACCGGCTGGTCCGACTCCACGCCTTCGATGGCGTCGATGAGCAGCTGCACCACGGCCGTGCCGATGCGCCGCGGCTTCAGCGACAGGGTGGTGATCGGCGGCTCGGTGTTGGCGTACACGGTGGACTCGCTGCAGCAGACCAGCAGCAGGTCGTCGGGGACGCGCAGGCCGTAGCGGCGGGCGGCGGCGAGCAGGTCGGTGCCGTTGGGGTCGAACAGGCCGTAGACGGCGTCGGGCCGGTCGGGCCGGGCGAGCAGCCGGTCGGCGGCGACGGCACCCGCGCAGGGGTCGTGCGCCGGGTAGGCCTCGTAGACGGGGTCCTGGCCCACCCGCTCGCACCAGCGCAGGTAGGCGGTGGTCGACAGGTGGGTGTAGGTGTCCGTCGTGGTGCCGGTGAGCAGGCCGATCCGGCGGGCGCCAGCCTCGGCGAGGTGGTCGAGGATGCCGAGGACGGCGGCCTCGTGGTCGTTGTCGACCCAGGCGGTGACCGGGAGCGAGCCGGCCGGGCGGCCGTCGGAGACGACCGGTAAACCCTGGCGGACCAGCTCGCTGACGACCGGGTCCTGGTCGGACGGGTCGATGACGACGGTGCCGTCGAGCGCGACGTTCGACCACACGTCGTGGCGCGAGGTCGCGGGCAGGATCACCAGCGCGTAGCCGCGGGCGAGCGCGGCGGAGGTGGCGGCCCGGGCCATCTCGGCGAAGTACGCGAACTCGGTGAAGGTGAAAGGTTCATCCCCGTACGTCGTGACGGTCAGGCCGATGAGGCCGGACTTGCCGGTACGGAGGGTGCGGGCCGCCGCCGACGGGCGGTAGCCCAGCCGGTCGGCGACTTCCCGCACATGGCGTCGGGTGGCATCAGGGAGCCGGCCCTTGCCGTTCAGGGCATCCGAGACGGTCGTGATGGACACTCCGGCGGCGGCGGCCACGTCCCTGATGCCCGCTCGTCCCGGCCGGCTTCCTCGGCGTGAGGTTTCCGCGCGGCTCACCTGATGCTTCCCTGCTGCTGTCATGGCGAGCCGATAGTAGGGCTCATGCGGTGGGGTAGGGCGGACGCATATGCAGGCGTTGACAGGCACGTTTCTGCAAGGTGTTGGCCCGTCAAATACCTCTGAATACAAGGAACTTGTGCCGGTTTATGCTCGGACGTGGCGTGTCCGCGCGCATGGGCCTGCCAAGTGCCCGATGTCTCGAAGAGGTCTCAACTCACCTGCACGAGGGATGCGCGCCACGGCGTGAGCCACCGGCGCGTAGATATATGTGTGGCGCGCCCCCCGATTCCCACGCCTTCGTGTGGCTTCATACGGTGTTGCCCCTGATGTCAGTGGGGCGGATGAGGTTGTCTGCGGACGAGGCGCCGACGGACCGCTGAGGGGGATCCGAGGCGGCCCGGGCGGTCGCCGGGGCGCCGGGTTTTCCGCGCACCTGTACGCAGGAGAGCCGAATCCTCATAAGGTGAGCAGTATTGGAATGCCGGCGGCGGTGACGGGGCCGCCGGGGGTCGCGAGGAGGACTGCGGTGAGCGAGACGAGCCCCAAGCTGCGCGCCGAGCTGGAGGGGATCCCCACCTACAAGCCGGGCAAGCCGGCCGCGGCCGGTGGGCCGGTGGCGTACAAGCTGTCCTCCAACGAGAACCCGTATCCGCCGCTGCCCGGCGTGCTGGAGAGCGTGAGCGCGGCGGCCTGCGACTTCAACCGCTACCCGGACATGGCCTGCACCGGCCTGATGAACGAGCTGTCGGAGCGCTTCGGCGTCCCGCTCGCCCACCTCGCCACCGGCACCGGCTCGGTCGGCGTCGCCCAGCAGCTGCTCCAGGCGACCGCCGGCCCGGGCGACGAGGTCATCTACGCCTGGCGCTCCTTCGAGGCGTACCCGATCATCACGCAGATCAGCGGGGCGCGGTCGGTTCAGGTGCCGCTGACCTCGGGTGATGTGCACGACCTCGACGCGATGGCCGACGCCGTCACCGACCGGACGCGCCTGATCTTCGTCTGCAACCCCAACAACCCCACCGGAACGGTCGTGAAGCGGGCCGAGCTGGAGCGGTTCCTGGACCGGGTGCCGAGTGATGTTCTGGTCGTGCTGGACGAGGCCTACCGCGAGTTCGTCCGCGACGCCGAGGTGCCCGACGGTGTGGAGCTGTACCGGGACCGCCCGAACGTCTGCGTGCTGCGTACGTTCTCCAAGGCGTACGGCCTCGCCGGGCTGCGGGTCGGCTTCGCGATCGCCCATGAGCCGGTGGCGGCGGCGCTGCGCAAGACGGCGGTGCCCTTCGGTGTGAGCCAGCTGGCGCAGGACGCGGCGGTCGCCTCGCTGCGCGCGGAGGACGAGCTGCTCGGGCGGGTCGGCTCGCTGGTGTGCGAGCGCACCCGGGTGGTGGACGCGCTGCGGGCGCAGGGCTGGACGGTGCCCGACACCCAGGCCAACTTCGTGTGGCTGCGGCTGGGGGAGCGCACGGTCGCCTTCGCTCAGGCGTGTGAGCAGGCAGGTGTGGTGGTCCGGCCGTTCCCCGGCGAGGGTGTGCGGGTCACGATCGGTGAGACCGAGGCGAACGACATCTTCCTGAAGGCGGCGGAGGGCTTCCGCAAGGACCTCTAGCGCTTCACCGGCTTCTCCGCGGCATGCGCGGCACTGGCGGGCTCCACGGGTACGGCGTGGGGCCCGTCGGTCGTTTCACGGGGTCCGCGGGCACGGCGGGCGCGTGACGGACCGGCTCAGTCCGTCACCAGCTCCACCCGCACCGGATCCCCGTCGCGGACCGTCGCCAGCAGGCGGGGGTCGCCGTCGAGCCGGCCGAGGATGTTGCAGGGGCTCGCGAGGCGGCACTCGTCGCCGCGGGAGATCGGCGTGGGGCCGTAGGGGAGGGCCAGGGCGTCGCCGTCGGTCCAGAAGGCGACCGTGCCCGGCTCGACGACCTGACGGGCGTCGGTTTCACGTGAAACGGCGACGCCGGTGTCGAAGTAGACCTCCTCTCCCCAGGTGCGAGCGACGGAGACCAGCGGCAGCGCCTTGGCGAGCGCCTGGGTGGTCGGGGTGTCGTCGAGGGCCGCGGTGAGGTGCCCCGCGGGCCAGGAGATCCGGATGCGTGTGCTGTGCGTCTGCATGCCGCGCAATTCAACAAGATGTTGAACTTGCTGCCAAGAGGGTGCCGGGAAGGTCAAGGGGGGACCCCCCTTCGAGGGCCGAAAATCAGTGCGTCATAATGGCTTGTGAATGTGAACGCGTTCACAATCGTGTCCCGGTTGATCCGCAGTTGTGTGTGACATAAGGGGCAAAGCTGCCGCTGCACCACGGCGAGGTAAGGAGAGACGACGTGGACCTGGCTTTGGCGCCCGAGACACTGGCGCGCTGGCAGTTCGGCATCACCACCGTCTACCACTTCCTGTTCGTCCCCCTGACCATCTCCCTCGCCGCCCTCACCGCTGGCCTGCAGACCGCGTGGGTGCGCACGGAGAAGGAGAAGTACCTCAGGGCGACCAAGTTCTGGGGCAAGCTCTTCCTGATCAACATCGCGATGGGTGTCGTCACCGGCATCGTGCAGGAGTTCCAGTTCGGCATGAACTGGTCGGACTACTCGCGCTTCGTCGGCGACATCTTCGGGGCGCCGCTCGCCTTCGAGGCCCTGATCGCCTTCTTCTTCGAGTCGACCTTCATCGGCCTGTGGATCTTCGGCTGGGACAAGCTGCCGAAGAAGATCCATCTCGCCTGCATCTGGATGGTCTCCCTCGGCACGATCCTGTCGGCCTACTTCATCCTCGCGGCGAACTCCTGGATGCAGCACCCGGTCGGCTACCGGATCAACCAGGAGAAGGGGCGCGCCGAACTCACCGACTTCTGGGCGGTGCTCACCCAGAACACCGCGCTCAGCCAGGCCTTCCACACCCTCTCCGCGGCCTTCCTGACCGGCGGCGCCTTCATGGTCGGCATCGCCGCCTTCCACCTGGCCCGCAAGAAGCACATCCGGGAGATGAAGACCTCGCTGCGGCTCGGCCTGGTGACCGTGGTCGTCGCCGGCCTGCTCACCGCGGTCAGCGGGGACGTCCTCGGCAAGGTCATGTTCAAGCAGCAGCCGATGAAGATGGCCGCGGCCGAGGCCCTGTGGGACGGCGAGAAGCCCGCACCGTTCTCGATCTTCGCCTACGGCGACGTCGAGAAGGGCCACAACAGCGTGGCCATCGAGATCCCCGGCCTGCTGTCCTTCCTCGCCAACGACGACTTCACCTCGTACGTCCCCGGCATCAACGACGTCAACAAGGCCGAGCAGGAGAAGTTCGGGCCCGGCGACTACCGGCCCAACATCCCGGTCACCTTCTGGGGCTTCCGCTGGATGATCGGCTTCGGCATGGCGTCCTTCGCCATCGGCATGGCGGGACTGTGGCTGACCCGCAAGAAGTTCCTGCTGCCGCAGCACCTGCGGGTCGCTGAGGACGAGATCCCGCACCTGGTGCTCTTCAAGAACAAGGCGCTCAGCCCGAAGCTCACCACCTGGTACTGGCGCATCGCGATCTGGACCCTGGCCTTCCCGCTGATCGCCAACTCCTGGGGCTGGATCTTCACCGAGATGGGCCGCCAGCCGTGGGTCGTCTACGGCGTCCTGCAGACCCGCGACGCGGTCTCCCCCGGTGTCTCCCAGGGCGAGGTCCTCACCTCGATGCTCGTCTTCACCGCGCTGTACGCGATCCTCGCGGTCGTCGAGGTCAAGCTGCTCGCCAAGTACGTCAAGGCCGGCCCGCCCGAGCTGACCGAGGCCGACCTGAACCCGCCCACGAAGATCGGCGGCGACACCCGTGACGCCGACAAGCCGATGGCCTTCTCGTACTAGGCCGAGGGAGCTGCACAGTCATGGAACTGCACGACGTCTGGTTCGTCCTGATCGCCGTCCTGTGGACCGGCTACTTCTTCCTGGAGGGATTCGACTTCGGGGTCGGCGTCCTCACCCGGCTGCTCGCCCGCAACCGGCCCGAGCGGCGCGTGCTGATCAACACGATCGGCCCGGTCTGGGACGGCAACGAGGTCTGGCTGCTCACCGCGGGCGGCGCGACCTTCGCCGCCTTCCCCGAGTGGTACGCCACGCTCTTCTCCGGCTTCTACCTGCCGCTGCTGGTCATCCTGGTCTGCCTGATCGTGCGCGGTGTCGCCTTCGAGTACCGGGCGAAGCGGCCCGAGGAGAACTGGCAGCGCAACTGGGAGACGGCGATCTTCTGGTCCTCGCTCATCCCCGCCTTCCTGTGGGGCGTGGCCTTCGGCAACCTCGTGCGAGGCGTCAAGATCGACCGGAACCTGGAGTACGTCGGGAACCTCTGGGACCTGCTCAACCCGTACGCGCTGCTCGGCGGCCTGGTGACGCTGACGCTCTTCACCTTCCACGGCGCGGTGTTCACGGCGCTCAAGACCGTCGGGGAGATCCGGGAGCGGGCGCGGACGCTGGCGTTCAAGGTCGGCCTCGCCACCGCTGTGCTGGCGCTGCTGTTCCTGGGCTGGACGCAGCTCGACAGCGGTGACGCCAAGAGCCTGGTCGCGCTGGTCGTCGCGGTCGCCGCGCTGGTCGCCGCCCTGGCGGCCAATCAGGCCGGGCGGGAAGGCTGGTCGTTCGCCCTGTCCGGCATCACCATCGTGGCCACCGTCGCGATGCTGTTCCTGACGCTCTTCCCGAACGTCATGCCGTCTACGCTGAACGAGGAGTGGAGCCTCACGGTCACCAACGCCTCGTCGAGCCCGTACACCCTGAAGATCATGACCTGGTGTGCCGGCATCGCCACGCCGCTGGTGCTGCTCTACCAGGGCTGGACCTACTGGGTCTTCCGTAAGCGCATCGGTACGCAGCACATCGCCGAAGCCGCACACTGAGTCCGACCGGGGTGTGTTTCACGTGAAACACACCCCTCTGGACCGAAGGGCCTGTTTCACGTGAAACCGATCGACCCGCGCCTTCTCCGCCACGCTCGCGCCACTCGCCTCTTCCTGGCCGCGGTCGTCGGCCTGGGCGCGCTCGGTGCCGGCCTGGTCATCGCGCAGGCCATGCTGATCGCCGAGGTCGTGGTCGGTGCCTTCCAGCACGGCCTGTCGGTTTCCGCCCTCCGCACTCCCCTGCTGCTTCTGGTCGCCGTCGCCGGCGGCCGTGCCCTGGTCGCCTGGTTCACCGAACTCGCCGCCCACCGGGCCAGCGCCGCGGTCAAGTCGGAGCTGCGCGGCCGCCTGCTGGAGCGGGCGTCCCGGCTGGGCCCGGGCTGGCTCAGCGGCCAGCGCACCGGATCCCTGGTCACCCTGGCCACCCGTGGCATCGACGCGCTGGACGACTACTTCTCCCGCTACCTGCCGCAGCTGGGCCTCGCCGTGGTCGTGCCGGTGGCGGTGCTGGCGCGGATCGTCACCGAGGACTGGGTCTCGGCCGCCATCATCGTCGCCACGCTGCCGCTGATCCCCGTCTTCATGGTGCTGATCGGCTGGGCCACCCAGGCCCGGATGGACCGCCAGTGGCGGCTGCTCTCCCGGCTCTCGGGGCACTTCCTCGACGTGGTCGCGGGGCTGCCCACCCTGAAGGTCTTCGGGCGGGCCAAGGCGCAGGCCGAGTCGATCCGTCGCATCACCGGCGAGTACCGCCAGGCCACCCTGCGCACGCTGCGGATCGCCTTCCTCTCCTCCTTCGCGCTGGAGCTGCTGTCCACGCTCTCGGTGGCGCTGGTCGCCGTGACCATCGGCATGCGGCTCGTCCATGGCGAGATGGACCTCTACGACGGACTGGTCGTCCTCGTGCTGGCGCCCGAGGCGTATCTGCCGCTGCGGCAGGTCGGCGCGCAGTACCACGCGGCGGCCGAGGGACTGGCCGCGGCGGAGGAGATCTTCGCCGTGCTGGAGGCGCCCCTGCCGGAGTCGGGCACGGCCGCCGTGCCCACGGGCGGCATCGCCGTCGAGGGCGTGACGGTCCGCTACCCCGGCCGGTCCGCGGACGCGGTGACGAAGGCGTCGTTCTCCGTGGAGCCGGGGGAGACGGTGGCACTCGTCGGCCCCAGCGGCGCCGGCAAGTCGACGCTGCTGCACGTGCTGCTGGGCTTCGTCCGGCCGGCCGAGGGGCGGGTGCGCATCGGGGGAGCCGATCTCGCCGACCTCGACCTGGAGCAGTGGCGGTCGCGGATCGCCTGGGTGCCGCAGCGCCCTCACCTGTACGCCGGGACCATCGCGGAGAACATACGGCTGGCGCGTCCCGACGCCGACGACACCGCCGTACGGCAGGCCCTCGCGGACGCCGGAGCGCTGGAGTTCGTCGACGCGCTGCCCGAGGGCGCGCGGACGGTGCTCGGCGAGGACGGCGCCGGGCTGTCCGCCGGTCAGCGGCAGCGGCTGGCGCTGGCCCGTGCGTTCCTCGCGGACCGGCCGGTGCTGCTCCTCGACGAGCCGACCGCCGCGCTGGACGGCCGGACCGAGGCGGAGGTCGTCGAGGCGGTCCGGCGGCTGGCCGTCGGCCGCACGGTCCTCCTCGTGGTGCACCGCCCGGCGCTCCTCGCGGCGGCGGACCGGGTCGTGCGGTTGACGGGCGCCGAGGCACCGGCGGCCACGGCGACGGTCACGGCCGCGCACGCGTCCGGCGCTCCCACCGCGGCCGTCCCCGCCCCGGCGCCCTCGGCAGAGCGGGCCACCCCCGCACCGGAACCTGCCCGCGCCCCCGAGTCCACCCCGGCTCCCCTCCTGGCCGCCTCCGGTGTTCTCGGCCGGGTCCGGGCCATGTCCGGTGCGCGGCGCGGGCGGCTGGTGCTGGCGCTGCTGCTGGGGAGCCTCGCGCTCGGCAGTGCGGTGGGGCTCATGGGCACCTCCGGCTGGCTGATCTCGCGTGCCTCGCAGCAGCCGCCCGTGCTGTACCTGATGGTGGCCGTGACGGCGACGCGGGCCTTCGGTATCGGGCGGGCCGTGTTCCGCTACACCGAGCGGCTCGTCTCACACGACGCCGTGCTGCGGATGCTGGCCGACACCCGGGTGGCCGTCTACCGCCGCCTGGAGCGGCTAGCGCCCGCGGGGCTGCGCGGCACCCGTCGGGGCGACCTGCTGTCGCGGCTGGTGGCGGACGTCGACGCCCTGCAGGACTACTGGCTGCGCTGGCTGCTGCCCGCGGGTGCCGCCGTGGTGGTCTCCGCCGCGTCCGTCGGCTTCACCGCATGGCTGCTGCCCGAGGCCGGAGCGGTGCTCGCGGCCGGACTGCTCGCGGCCGGCGCCGGCGTACCGCTCCTGACGGGCGCGGTGGCCCGGCGTGCCGAGCGCCGGCTGGCCCCGGCCCGCGGAAGTCTCGCCACCCGGGTCACCGACCTGCTCACGGGCACCGCCGAACTGACCGTCGCGGGCGCCCTGTCCGCGCGGACCGCCGAGGCGCGCCGCGCCGACACCGCGCTCACCCGGATCGCCTCGCGCACCGCCACGGCCACCGCCCTCGGCGACGGCCTCACCGCCCTGGTCTCGGGCCTGACCGTCGCCGCGGCCGCGCTGGTCGGGGCGCGGGCGGTCGCCGATGGCCGGCTGGACGGCGTCCTCATGGCCGTCGTCGTGCTCACTCCCCTGGCCGCCTTCGAGGCCGTGCTCGGGATGCCGCTCGCCGCGCAGTACCGGCAGCGGGTGGGCAAGAGCGCGGAGCGCGTGTACGACGTCCTGGACTCCCCCGAGCCGGTACGCGAACCGGCGCGGCCCGGCGCCGCACCGGCGGTGCCCTTCCCGGTCGTCGTCGAGGGGCTGACCGCCCGCCACGCCGGGCAGGAGCGCGACGCCCTCGCCGGCGTCGACCTGACCCTCACCCGGGGCCGCAGGGTCGCCGTCGTCGGGCCGTCGGGGTCGGGCAAGACGACGCTCGCGCAGGTGCTGCTGCGCTTCCTGGACGCGGACGCCGGCACCTACACGCTGGGCGGCGTCGACGCGGACGCGCTCGACGGCGACGACGTGCGGCGGCTGGTCGGGCTGTGCGCGCAGGACGCGCACCTCTTCGACAGTTCGGTGCGCGAGAACCTGCTGCTGGCGAAGAAGGACGCCACGGAGGAGGAGCTGCGCGCGGCGCTCGCGCGGGCCCGGCTGCTGGAGTGGGCCGACAGCCTGCCGGACGGGCTGGACACACTGGTCGGCGAGCACGGGGCCCGGCTGTCGGGCGGCCAGCGGCAGCGGCTCGCGCTGGCCCGGGCGCTGCTCGCGGACTTCCCCGTCCTGGTGCTGGACGAGCCGGCCGAGCACCTCGACCTGCCGACCGCCGACGCGCTCACCGCCGACTTGCTGGCCGCGACGGAGGGCCGTACGACCCTGCTCATCACGCACCGGCTGGCGGGGCTTGAAGCAGTGGACGAGGTGTTGGTCCTGGACGCGGGGCGGATCGTGCAGCGCGGCTCCTACGCCGAGCTGTCGGCCGTGGACGGGCCCCTGCGGCGGATGGCCGAGCGCGAGGCGGAGGCGGAAGGACTGCTCGTGGCCTGAGCGCACCCGGCCGACGGATCGTCAGACATGCCGACCAGGCACACTTTTGCGCCATCCGTGGCGTCGCGTCCCCCGTGCGTACGACTCGAACAGGACCCGGCCGGGCGAGTGGGGCCACGATCGCTGACATGCGCTCATCTCGCCGTCATCCCCTGCTCGTTCCGGCACTGCTGTGCGCGCTGGCGCTCCTGGCGGCGCGCCCCACGTCGGCCGACGGCGAGCCGGGCGACGGCCCCGGCGACGGGGCGGGCGAGGGCATCAGCGCGCAGGTGGCGCGGCTGTACCGGGACGCGGAGGTGGCGACGCAGCGGTACGAGGCGGGGCGGCGGGACGCGGAGGTGCAGCGGGCGCAGGCCGAGCGCTACGAGGGACTGCTGGAGCGCGAGCGGAGGGAGATCGCCGCGCTCCACGAGGACCTGGGACGGATCGCGCGGGCCCAGTACCGCAGCGGTGGCGGACTGCCGCTGACCGCGCAGATCATCCTCGCCGACACCCCCGACCAGCTGATGCGCGGCCGGCAGGTCTTCTCGCAGGCGCAGCTGGCCGTGAACAACGCCATCGACAAGAGCCGGCGGGCCGAGGCGAGGCTCCGGGCAGACCAGGCGAAGGCGCGGTCCGCCTGGCAGGCGCTGGAGCGGCACAACACCGAACTCACCGTGCTGAAGCAGGAGATCGACGACAAGCTGGAGCAGGCCCGCCGGCAGTTGCAGGGGCAGGCCGACGTCTCCGTCGCGGCGGGCAGCTGCCGGGGCGCCGTACGGCTCGACCAGCCGCCGGTCGACGGCACGCGCGCGTGGGTGGCGCCCGTGGAGTCGTACGAGCTGTCGGCGGGCTTCGGCAGCGGAGGTGCCCGGTGGGCGCACCGGCACACGGGGCAGGACTTCGCCGTGCCGATCGGCACGCCCGTGCGGGCGGTCGGCGCGGGCCGCGTGGTGCGGGTGTCCTGCGGGGGCGCCTTCGGCATCGAGGTCGTGGTGCAGCACCCGGGCGGCTACTACACGCAGTACGCCCATCTCGCCGCCGTCACCGTCGACCAGGGGGAGCGGGTGCTGGCCGGGCAGTGGGTCGGGCAGTCCGGCACGAGCGGCAACTCCACCGGACCGCACCTGCACTTCGAGGTGCGGGTCACGCCCGAGATGGGCTCGGCGCTGGACCCGCTGCCCTGGCTGGCCGAACGCGGTGTGCAGGTGGGCTGACCGACGGCCGGCCGCCACCGGCCGGCTACGGCAGCTCCGCCAGCAGCCGCTCGATCACGACCGCCACGCCGTCCTCGTTGTTGGCGACGGTCCGCCCCGAGGCCGCCGCGATGACGTCCGGGTGGGCGTTGCCCATGGCGTACGAGCGGCCGGCCCAGGTCAGCATCTCGACGTCGTTGGGCATGTCCCCGAAGGCGACGACCTGCTCGTGGGAGATACCGCGCTCGGCGCAGCACAGGGCGAGCGTGCTCGCCTTGGAGACGCCGGGGCCGCTGATCTCCAGCAGGGCGCTGGGGCTGGAGCGGGTGACGTTGGCGCGGTCGCCGAGGGCCAGGCGGGCCAGCGTCAGGAAGGCGTCCGGGTCGAGGGTGGGGTGGTAGGCGAGGATCTTCAGCACCGGCTCGTCGGGCAGCGGCCCGTCGGGGCCCAGCAGCTCCTCGGCCGACAGCAGGATGTCCGGGACCTCCATGTGCAGCTTGGGGTAGTCCGGCTCCTGGTTGAAGCCGTACGTCTGCTCGATCGCGTACACCGTGCCCGGTGCGGCGTCGCGCAGCAGCCGTACGGCGTCCAGCGCGTTCTCCCTGGCCAGCTCGCGCACCTTCACGAAGCGGTGGGCGCCGGGGCCGCCGTGCAGGTCGACCACGGCGGCGCCGTTGCCGCAGATCGCCAGGCCGTGGCCGTGGACGTGGTCGCTGACGACGTCCATCCAGCGGGCCGGGCGGCCGGTGACGAAGAAGACCTCGATACCGGCCTCCTCCGCCGCGGCCAGTGCGGCGACCGTGCGCGCGGACACCGACTTGTCGTCGCGCAGCAGGGTGCCGTCCAGGTCGGTGGCGATCAGTCGCGGCGGAACAGTGGAGGCCGGGGTCTCGGGCTGTCGAGTCGCTGAGGTCACCCGGCCATTCTCCCGCATATGCCTGCACGCCCGTGCGGAAGTCCGCACATCTGAGGGATTACCCCACAGCCGAACCCGACCGGACCCGGCCGGATCAGCCCAGCTGCGCGAGGCCCTCCATGGCGATCCGCTCGAAGACCTTCTCGTCGGCGGCGAAGACGGAGTCGGGGATGGGCCAGTGGATGACGATCTCGGTGAACCCCAGCTCCTTGTGGCGCCCGGCGAAGTCCACGAACGCGTCCAGGGACTCCAGCGGGCGCCCGCGGTCCGGGGTGAAACCGGTGAGGAGGATCTTGTCGATGCCGGCCACGTCCCGGTCGATCGCCGCACACGCGTCGGCGAGCTTGCCGAGCTGCCCGCGCAGGGCCTCGACGGACTGCTCGGGGGTGCCCTCCTCGTACAGCTTGGGGTCACCGGTGGTCACCCACGCCTGCCCGTACCGGGCGGCCAGCCGCATCCCGCGCGGACCCGTGGCGGCCACCGCGAAGGGCAGCCGGGGCCGCTGCAGGCAGCCGGGGACGTTGCGGGCCTCCTGCGCCGAGTAGAAGGAGCCCTCGTGCGACACCGTGTCCTCGGTCAGCAGCCGGTCCAGCAGCGGAACGAACTCGGCCAGCCGGTCGGCGCGCTCCCGCGGGCTCCACGCCTCCTGGCCGAGCGCGGTGGCGTCGAAGCCGGTGCCGCCCGCGCCGATGCCGAGGGTGATGCGGCCGCCGGAGATGTCGTCGAGGGAGATCAGTTCCTTGGCGAGGGTCACCGGGTGCCGGAAGTTCGGCGAGGTGACCAGCGTGCCCAGCCGCAGCCGCTCGGTCACGGACGCCGCAGCCGTCAGCGTCGGGATCGCGCCGAACCAGGGCCCGTCACGGAAGCTGCGCCAGGTGAGGTGGTCATAGGTGTACGCCGTGTGGAAGCCGAGCTGCTCGGCCCGCATCCAGGCCGAACGGGCGCCTTCGTGCCAGCGGCGGTAGGGCAGGATCACGGTGCTCAGACGCAGACTCATGCATCGAGCGTAAGCGGCCGAAAGTGTTTCACGTGAAACACGGCCCGCCTGGTCACCGTACGCGGCCGCCCGTCACCGTGCGCGCTCGCTCGTCACCGTACGCGGCCGCTCAGCCACGGCGTGAGCGTGACCGCGGGCACGTACTCCTTGTGCGTCCGGTCCCCCGGCAGCGGTACGACGAGGAAGTAGCCGGGCGGGAACCGGCGCCCCCGGACGAAGGCGAGACCGTCGAAGAGGGAGCGGAGGAAGGCGGGCACGTCGTCGCGGGCCACGTCGGGGCACTCGACGCCCTCGACGGTGATGAGCGCGTCGTCGTCGGGGTAGAGCCGGACGCTGACCCGGGGGAGCCCGCCGAACTCGACGTAGGCCTCGTGCGGGAGCGAGCCGTCGGGGTCGCTGACGACGCCGACGCCCGCGGCGCTGCGGCGGGAGGTCAGATCGGCGCCGATGTCATGGCTGACCTCGATCTCGCGCGCGTATGCGCGGGCCAGGTCCCGCAGGGCGGTGACGGCGGCCTCGGTGCTGGGCAAATGGTCCATACCACTGATCCTGCCGTACAGCGGATCCCCGCTGTAGCCCCCTTCTGCTCCCCGACTCAGTGCGGCCCCGGAAAGCGCAGGTAGCGCGCGGGCACCGCCTCGGTCAGCCACACCCCGTTGGCGCTGACGTGGAACACGTGGCCGTCGCGGTGCATCGCCCCGGCGTCCACGGCGAGCACCACGGGCCGCCCGCGGCGGGCGCCGACCCGGGTGGCGGTCTCCCGGTCGGCGGACAGGTGCACGGCGTGCCGGTTCATCGGCCGCAGCCCCTCGGCGCGGATCGCGTCCAGGTGGCGGGCGACGGTGCCGTGGTAGAGATACGGCGGCGGGGTCGCCGCCGGAAGGCCCAGGTCCACGTCGACGCTGTGCCCCTGGCTGGCGCGGATCCGGGTGCCGTCGACGGCGAACCGCTTCTTGTCGTTGGTGGCCACCACGTGGTCGAGTTCTTCCCGGGCGAACCGGAAGCCGTGGGACGCGGCCGCCGCGATCAGGGTGTCGATCTCGACCCAGCCGCCCTCGTCGAGGGTGATCCCGATCCGGTCCGGCTGGTGACGCAGATGCTTCGAGAGGTACTTCGACACCTTCACGGTGCGTCTTTCGTCCATCCCCTCAGCATGAGGGGAGAGACGAGGATCACGCATTTTGTTTTGGGTCGAAGGTTTGGTCCACAAACAACAGCGGTTATCCACAGCCGAGTTGGCGCAACTGTGGACAACCGGCCGCCGACACAAGGAAGTTCGTCAAGTCTCCCTGACGCCACATCAGTTCAGCAGTGACGCGCCAACTCAGCTACACCGGGGGCCTCATCCGCGCCAGCGCCCTCAAGACCCTTGGAGAAAAACGCGAGAGCACATGCGCCGCACGCGCCTCCGGCGTCACCGGCACCACGGCCTCGTTGCGCACGACGGCCCGCAGGACGGCGTCAGCGACCCTCTCCGGCGGGTAGTTGCGCAGTCCGTAGAGACGGGCGGTGCGCTTCTGGCGGCGGGCCTCCTCCTCCGAGTCAACGCCCGCGAAGCGTGCCGTCGAGGTGATGTTCGTGTTGACGAGTCCCGGACAGAGCGCCGTAACTCCGATGTCCTCACCGGCGAGTTCGGCGCGCAGGCACTCGGACAGCATCAGCACCGCCGCCTTCGACGTGCTGTACGCGGGCAACGCGCGGGAGGGCTGATAGGCCGCCGCCGAGGCGATGTTGACGATGTGGCCGCCCTGGCCACGCTCGGACATCTGCTTGCCGAAGACGCGGCAGCCGTGGATGACCCCCCACAGGTTGACGTCGAGGACGGCACGCCAGTCGTCCGTCGTCGTGTCGAAGAAACCGCCGGACAGGCCGATGCCCGCGTTGTTCACCAGCACGTCGACGACGCCGAGTTCGGTGCGGACCTTCTCCGCGAGCTTCTCCATCGCCTGCTCGTCCGTGACGTCGACCGTCTCCGCCCAGGCCTCGGGCGCGCCGAGCAGGCGGGCCAACTCGGCGGTCCTGACGGCGCTTTCCGGATCCCGGTCGACGGCCACCACGCGCGCTCCGGCCTCGGCGAAGGCGAACGCCGTGGCCCGCCCGATGCCGCTGCCCGCCCCGGTGACCAGCACCAGTTGCCCGCCGAAGCGGTCGGAGTACCGCCCGGACGCCTCGGGTCGGGGCCGGCCGCCTTCCACGCTCGTCACGAACTCCTCGATCCAGGCGCTGACCTGGTCGGGCCGGGTCCGCGGGATCCAGTGCCCGGCCGGGAGCGTCCGACGAGTCAACCGGGGAGCCCACAGCTCCAGTTCGTCGTACAGGCGCTCCGACAGAAACGCGTCCCCGGCCGGCGTGATGAGCTGCACGGGCGCGTGCGCGTACGCGTCCGTGCGGGGCCTGCGCAGCCGGGCTCGGACGTTGTCGCGGTACAACCAAACGCCGTGCGCCGCGTCTTCGGGCAGCGAGGAGGTCGGGTAGTCGCCGGGGGGCACCTTCTCCACGCGCTCCAACAGGCGCGGCCAGCGCTTGCCGAGCGGTCCCCGCCAGGCGAGTTCGGGCAGCTTGGGGGTGTGCAGCAGGTAGACGTACCAGGACTTGGCGCCCTGGCCGAGGAGTTGGCCGACGCGGCGCGGAGTGGGCCGCTGCACGCGCTTGTTGATCCAGTGGCCGAAGTGGTCCAGGGACGGCCCCGACATGGAGGTGAAGGAGGCGATCCTGCCCTCGGTGCGCTTGACCGTCACGAACTCCCAGCTCTGCACCGAGCCCCAGTCGTGGCCGACCAGATGCACCGGCCGGCCGGGGCTGACCGCGTCCACGACGGCCAGGAAGTCGTCCGTCAGCTTCTCCAGCGTGAAACCGCCGCGCAGCGGCCGCGGCGCCGAGGAGCGGCCGTGGCCCCGGACGTCGTACAGGACGACGTGGAACCGGCCGGCCAGCCGGGCGGCGACCTCCGACCACACCTCCTTGCTGTCCGGGTAGCCGTGGACCAGCACCACCGTCGGCCGCGCGGGATCGCCCAGCTCGGCGACGCACAGCTCGACCCCACCGGTCCGCACCCAGCGCTCGCGCGCACCCTGCAGCGTCATCGGCCCTCCGTCCCGCGCACTCCCGTACCCATCCATGTCACTCGTCCTCCGCCCAGCGCCGTACGTGCGGCAGGTCGTCGTCCAGCCAGAAGGCGCTCTCCTCGGGGTCCCGCGAGTCGGTGACGACGAGGATCTCCTCGAACTTCGCGCCCGTCCCCCGGAACCCGAGGTGCGGCTCGACCGCCCACAGCCCCGGCCGCGGCGGATGGTCGGAGAAGCGGTACGGCGACCACAGCGGCGACCAGCCCTCGCGGTGGCCGTGCAGCGCGTCACTCGCCAGCCCCTTCAGCGCCTGCGTGCCGAACCCGAACAGCCGGGGCGAGAAGCGTCGCTCGCGCACCCGGTCGACCTTGTGCGCGATCACCCCGAACGGATAGGCGCGGTGCCGGTTGGCGTACCCCTGGCGCACCATGAGCCGGTCCACGTCCTCGTAGATCTCGCGCAGCGACCGCCGCTCGCGCACCTCGCGCAGGATCAGCTCGCGGTGCGCCTCCAGGTCGGCCATCAGCCGGTGCTGCAGCGGGTTCGGGCCGAGCGACCCCGAGTAGCCGATGTCGGCGGTGTACCCCTCGTACACGGGGGCCATGTCCAGGATGAACGGCATTCCGGGCTCCAGCCGCCGGCTGGTCGGGAAGAACTGCAGCGGCACCCGGAAGTCCACGAACGCCGTCCGGTCCCCGAACCAGGCGAACGGCATGTGGAACCAGTCGCTCACGCCCCGCTCGCGCAGCCATTCGCGTTGCATACGGGCCGCCTCCCGCTCGGTCACGCCCGGACGCAGGCGGGCCGCGACCGCCTTGGCGCACTCGTAGGCGAGGCGCTGTACGCGCCGGAACCCCGCCAGGTCCGCGGAGGCCCGCCCCCCTGCCACTGCCGTCGTCATACCCACGCCCACCTGTCTCGCCGACTGCGCTACGCGCCCGTAACTTGACTTCAGCGAATGTGGCAGTTGTTAGACGCGTCGTCAATAGGCCGGTCGGGACGGGGCTCGGGAGGGCAGTTCGGAACGGGGCTCGGGAGGGCGGTCGGAACGGGGCTCCGTAACTCTCGGGTACGGCATCCCCTAGGGCCCCGTACGACCGGAGAGTGAGGCCAAGACGGCTCTCCGGTCTGACGATTTCCGTGGCGTGCGTCACTACCTTCGAGAACGTGACTGTGATCGCGACCGAAAGCCTGAGCAAGCGGTTCCCCCGGGTGACCGCACTCGACCGGCTGTCCGTGGACATCGGACCCGGTGTGACGGGACTCGTCGGCGCCAACGGCGCCGGCAAGTCCACCCTCATCAAGATCCTGCTGGGCCTGTCCCCGGCCTCGGAGGGCCGTGCCGAGGTGCTCGGACTCGACGTCGCCGGCCACGGCGCCGCCATCCGCGAGCGGGTCGGCTACATGCCGGAGCACGACTGCCTGCCGCCCGACGTCTCGGCCACCGAGTTCGTCGTGCACATGGCCCGCATGTCCGGCCTGCCGCCCGCCGCGGCCCGCGAGCGCACCGCGGACACCCTGCGCCACGTCGGCCTGTACGAGGAGCGCTACCGCCCCATCGGCGGCTACTCCACCGGCATGAAGCAGCGCGTCAAGCTCGCCCAGGCCCTCGTGCACGACCCGCAACTGGTCTTCCTGGACGAGCCGACCAACGGCCTCGACCCCGTCGGCCGCGACGAGATGCTCGGCCTCATCCGCCGCATCCACACCGACTTCGGCATCTCCGTGCTGGTCACCTCGCACCTGCTCGGCGAACTGGAACGCACCTGCGACCACGTCGTCGTCATCGACGGCGGCAAGCTGCTGCGCTCCAGCTCCACCACCGACTTCACGCAGACCACCACCACCCTCGCCGTCGAGGTCACCGACACCGACGAACACCCCGACGGCACCCGCGCGATGCGCGAGGCGCTGCACGCGCGCGGGGTGACCGTCCAGGACGGCAGCGGCCTGCCCGGCGCCGGCCACACCTTGCTGCTCACCGCGGACGGCGAGGAGACCTACGACCTGGTCCGCGACCTCGTCGCCGACCTCGGCCTCGGCCTGGTCCGCATGGAGCAGCGCCGGCACCACATCGCGGAAGTCTTCACCAGCGCCGACGACCGGCGCGACGAGCAGCGGAAGGAGGAGGCCGTCCATGGCGGTTGAGCAGTACCTGGCCACCGGGCCGGGAGACCAGACCCGCATCCACGACATCGGCTACCGCACCTACGACGGCCCCCGCCTCGGCCGCGCCTACGCCCGCCGCTCGCTGTACTCGCAGTCACTGCGCGGCGCCTACGGCCTCGGCCGCTCGGTGAAGTCCAAGGTGCTGCCGATGCTGCTGTTCGTGGTGATGTGCGTGCCCGCGGCCATCATGGTCGCGGTCGCCGTCGCCACCAAGGCCAAGGACCTGCCGGTCGACTACACGCGCTACGCGATCATCATGCAGGCCGTCATCAGCCTGTACGTCGCCTCCCAGGCACCCCAGTCCGTCTCGCGCGACCTGCGCTTCAAGACCGTGCCGCTGTACTTCTCCCGGCCGATCGAGACCGCCGACTACGTCCGCGCCAAGTTCGCCGCGCTGGCCTCCGCGATGTTCCTGCTCACCGGGGCGCCGCTGGTCGTGCTGTACGTGGGCGCGCTGCTCGCCAAGCTCGACTTCGCCGACCAGACCAAGGGATTCGCACAGGGACTCGTCTCCGTGGCACTGCTCTCGCTGCTCTTCGCCGGCATCGGCCTGGTCATCGCCTCCGTCACCCCGCGGCGCGGCTTCGGCATCGCCGCCGTCATCGCCGTACTGACCATCTCCTACGGCGCGGTCTCCGTCGTCCAGGCCATCGCCTACGAGCAGGACAGCACCGGCGCGATCGCCTGGCTCGGACTGTTCTCGCCGGTCACGCTCATCGACGGCGTGCAGTCGGCGTTCCTCGGCGCGCACTCCGCCTTCCCCGGCGGACAGGCCCCGTCCGACGGGCAGGGGGCCGTGTACGTCCTCGTCGTCCTGGGCCTGATCGCCGCGGCGTACGGCCTGCTGCTGCGCCGCTACAAGAAGGTGGGACTGTGACCACGCTCTCTCTCGACCATGTCTCCCGCTGGTTCGGCAACGTGGTCGCCGTCAACGACATCACCATGACGATCGGCCCGGGCGTCACCGGCCTGCTCGGCCCCAACGGCGCCGGGAAGTCCACCCTCATCAACATGATGGGCGGCTTCCTCGCCCCCTCCACCGGCACCGTCACCCTCGACGGGCAGCCCGTGTGGCGCAACGAGGAGATCTACAAGCACATCGGCATCGTCCCCGAGCGGGAGGCGATGTACGACTTCCTCACCGGCCGCGAATTCGTCGTCGCCAACGCGGAGTTGCACGGCCTCGACGCCCGCGCCGCCCAACGCGCCCTGGCGACGGTCGAGATGGAGTACGCCCAGGACCGCAAGATCGCCACGTACTCCAAGGGCATGCGGCAGCGCGTGAAGATGGCCAGCGCCCTCGTGCACGACCCGTCGCTGCTGCTGCTCGACGAGCCGTTCAACGGCATGGACCCGCGCCAGCGCATGCAGCTGATGGAGCTGCTGAGGCGCATGGGCGACGAGGGCCGTACCGTGCTGTTCTCCTCGCACATCCTGGAGGAGGTCGAGCAGCTCGCCTGGCACATCGAGGTGATCGTGGCCGGCCGGCACGCCGCCAGCGGCGACTTCCGGCGGATCCGCCGGCTGATGACCGACCGCCCGCACCGCTACCTGGTCCGCTCCAGCGACGACCGGGCCCTCGCCGCCGCGCTGATCGCCGACCCGTCGACGTCCGGCATCGAGGTCGACCACGCCGAGGGCGCGCTGCGCGTCCAGGCCGTCGACTTCGCCCGCTTCACCGCCCTGCTGCCCCGGGTCGCCAAGGCCCACGGCATCCGGCTGCTGACGGTCTCGCCGTCCGACGAGTCCCTCGAATCCGTGTTCTCGTATCTGGTCGCGGCGTAGGAGGCCGAAGATGTACGACCCCACTGTCGCCCGGCTCACCTACCGGGCCCTGCTCGGCCGTCGCCGCGCCCTCATCCTCGGCGCGCTGCCGCTGCTGCTCGTCGTGATCGCCGTGGCGGTGCGCGGGCTGACCGGAGCCGACGACCAGACCGCGGTGAACGTCCTCGGCGGGTTCGCGCTCGCCACCATGGTGCCGATCATCGGTGTCATCGCGGGCACCGGCGCGATCGGGCCGGAGATCGACGACGGTTCCGTGGTGTACCTGCTGTCCAAGCCGGTCAAGCGGCCGACGATCATCTTCACCAAGCTGATCGTGGCGATCGGCGTGACGATGGCCTTCTCGGCGGTCCCGACGCTGATCGCCGGGCTGATCCTGAACGGCAACGGCCAGCAGATCGCCGTCGCCTACACGGTGGCCGCCCTCGTCGCGTCCATCGCCTACGCGGCGCTGTTCCTGCTCCTCGGCACGGTCTCCCGCCACGCGGTGGTCTTCGGGCTCGTCTACGCCCTGGTCTGGGAGGCGCTGTTCGGCTCCCTCGTGGCCGGCGCGCGCACCCTCAGCGTCCAGCAGTGGTCCCTCGCGGTCGCCCACAAGGTCGCCGGCGGGGACCTCGTCACCTCCGACGTGGGCCTGACGACGGCGACGGTGCTGCTGGTCGCGGTGACGGTACTGGCCACGTGGTACGCGGGGCAGCGGCTGCGGTCGCTGACGCTGGCCGGGGAGGAGTGACGGGGCTCGACTGCCCCGGTCGCGTCCGAACGGCTGCTCGAAATTCGGTGGCGTCCAAGGCGTCGTACCGGCACAGTTACCGGTGTCCACCCGCCGGGCCCCGCGGCCCGGCGTCACCGACTGGGAGAGGAGCGGGACGATGTCCATGCACGGCAGTACGTCCAGCTCCCGACAGGGCAGCCCGCGGCGGGCACCGGAGTAGCCGTTACCTCTCCGTGGAGCCCGCCCCGCACGGGGAGCTGCCCGGGGCGGCCGCTTCGAGCACGCGATGTCGCTCTCGCGTGGGCCGCCCACCCGGAGGATTGGCCGAGTGGTAAGGCACCGGCTTGCTAAGCCGTGGTCGGGGGTGACCCCGCGCACGTTCGATCCGTGCATCCTCCGCGAGACGTTGCCACTGGGGCTGGGTGGGGGCGCGCCGTTGGGGTGCGGTGCGTTGTCGGGTACGGGTGGGTTGGTGGCTGGTCCACTTGCCGCCGACGGGGCTGCGGTGCCGTAAGGGGCGCGGGGAACTGCGCGACCAGCCCACCACTCACCCGCACCCGGCAACGGCCATACGCCCCACGGCGCGACCCCGGCTACGCCAGCAACCGCTCCAGTACCACCGCGATCCCGTCCTCCTCGTTGGAGGACGTGACCTCGTCGGCGACCGCCTTCAGCTCCTCGTGGGCGTTGGCCATGGCCACCCCCCGCGCCGCCCAGGCGAACATCGGGATGTCGTTCGGCATATCGCCGAAGGCGATCGTGTCGGCGGCCTTCATGCCCAGGCGGCGTGCCGCCAGGGACAGTCCCGTGGCCTTCGACAGGCCGAGCGGGAGCAGTTCCACGATGCCCGCGCCGGCCATCGCGACGCTCACGAAACCGCCCGCGGCGCGGCGGGCCGCCTCGGCCAGCTCGTCGTCCGACAGCTCGGGGTGCTGGATGTAGATCTTGTTCAGCGGGGCGCTCCACAGATCGGACGCGTCCGCGAACGGGGTCGCGGGCAGCGCACCGGTCAGCGCGTACCCCGGGCCGACGAGGACCTCGCCGTCCAGGCCGTCCCGGCTCGCCGCCAGATACAGCGGCCCGACCTCCGCCTCGATCTTCGCGAGGGCCACGCCGGCCAGCTGCCGGTCCAGGGTGACCGACGTCAGCAGACGGCGCTCCCCGGCGTGGTACACCTGGGCGCCCTGGGCGCAGACGGCGAGTCCGTCGTAGCCGAGGTCGTCGAGGATGTGCCGGGTCCAGGGGGCCGCGCGGCCGGTGACGACGATGTGGGCGGCGCCCGCCGCGGTGGCCGCGGCGAGCGCCTCACGGGTGCGCTGCGAGACCGACTCGTCGGAGCGCAGGAGCGTCCCGTCGAGGTCGGTGGCGACGAGCCCGTACGGGAAACTCACTTGGCCACCGGCTCCAGGACCTCCCGGCCGCCCAGGTACGGCCGCAGCACCTCGGGGACGCGCACCGAGCCGTCGGCCTGCTGGTGGTTCTCCAGGATCGCCACGATCGTCCGCGGTACGGCGCACAGCGTGCCGTTGAGCGTGGCCAGCGGGCGGACCTTCTTGTCCTCGCGGACGCGGATCGACAGCCGGCGGGACTGGAACTCGGTGCAGTCCGAGGTCGAGGTCAGCTCGCGGTACTTGCCCTGCGTCGGGATCCACGCCTCGCAGTCGAACTTACGGGCGGCCGAGGCGCCGAGGTCGGCCGAGGCCACGTCGATCACGCGGAACGGCAGCTCCAGCGAGGTCAGCCACTGCTTCTCCCACTCCAGCAGCCGCTGGTGCTCGGCCTGGGAGTCCTCGGGCTTCACGTACGAGAACATCTCGACCTTGTCGAACTGGTGCACGCGGAAGATGCCCCGGGTGTCCTTGCCGTGCGAGCCGGCCTCGCGGCGGAAGCAGGGGGAGAAGCCCGCGTAGCGCAGCGGCAGCTGGTCGGCGTCGAGGATCTCGTCCATGTGGTAGGCCGCCAGCGGCACCTCGGAGGTGCCGACCAGGTACAGGTCGTCCTTGTCGAGGTGGTAGACGTCCTGCGCGGCCTGGCCGAGGAAGCCGGTGCCGGCCATCGACTGCGGGCGCACCAGCGCCGGAGTGAGCATCGGCGTGAAGCCGGCGGCCGTCGCCTGGGCCAGGGCCGCGTTCACCAGGGCCAGCTCCAGCAGGGCGCCGACGCCGGTGAGGAAGTAGAAGCGGGAGCCGGAGACCTTCGCGCCGCGCTCGACGTCGATCGCGCCGAGCAGCGTGCCGAGTTCCAGGTGGTCCTTGGGCTCGAAGCCCTCGGCGGCGAAGTCGCGGATCTCGCCGTGCGTCTCCAGCGTGACGAAGTCCTCCTCGCCGCCGACGGGGACGTCGGGGTGGACGAGGTTGCCGAGCTGGAGCAGCAGCTCCTGGGTCTCGGCGTCGGCGGCGTCGCGCTCGGCCTCGGCGGCCTTGACGTCGGCCTTGAGCTGTTCGGCCCGCTTGAGCAGGTCGGCCTTCTCCTCGGCCGAGGCCTTGGGGATGAGCTTGCCGAGCGACTTCTGCTCGTTGCGCAGCTCGTCGAAGCGGACGCCGGAGGACCTGCGCCGCTCGTCGGCAGACAGGAGGGAGTCGACGAGCGCGACGTCCTCTCCACGGGCGCGCTGGGACGCGCGCACACGGTCGGGGTCCTCACGGAGCAGACGAAGGTCAATCACGCGGTCAAGGCTACCGGTGCGGCGTCCGCGCTCACGACTCCCTATTCGCGACGCCACGGCCGGCTTACCGGAGTCACCCCGTACGGACCGTTATGACGGAATTGCCGACCGTGCACGGGACGGGGGCGGGCCGGTCAAGGGAGAGTGTCCCACTCCCTGGGACGGGGCATGCCCGAGGCCGCGCGTTGACTCGATTTCCTTGTGGAGAACGGGACTTGGGCTCGCTGTTGTCCACAGAGTTCCACAGCTTCCGAGAAGTTATCCACAGGGTGTGAGAAAGATCTGTGGATTGCGGAATTGATCACTCCGCGATCGAGTCGGGTCCTTAGGATTCCCGGCGCAAACCTCTTTTATCCGCACTTTCGAGTGGAAAGCGTTCGCTCCAAAGGATGGAGTAAAGGAAACAGGTGGACGAAGTGTGACCTGCGGGGCGAGGGGCGCATCGAGGGCCTGAGGGGCGATTTGTCGACTGACTCGCGCTTCTGAGTCGACTTGTCCCCAGGTCGAGACAGTCGCCTGTGGATAACTCCTGTGGATAACTTAAATATGCAGGTAGGACAGGCCGCCGCGACGCCCCGGATGGCTAGAAACGGCCGTCCTGACAGCGCGCCACCCAGTCCGCCGCCGACACGAACTCCTCGTCCGACGTCCCGGGCCGCGGCGGCTCGGTCTCCCCGGGCCGGACGTCCGCGCGCGGATACGAGCCGAGGAACCGCACCTCCAGGCAGATCCGCTTCAGCCCCATCAGCGCCTCCGCGACCCGGCGGTCGGCGATGTGCCCCTCGGCGTCGATGCAGAAGCAGTAGTTCCCGATGCCGGCGCCGGTCGGGCGGGACTGGAGCAGCATCAGGTTGATCCCGCGGGTGGCGAATTCGCCCAGCAGGTCGCGCAGCCCACCGGGGTGGTCGTCGCGCTGCCACAGCACGACCGACGTCTTGTCCGCGCCGGTCGGCGCCGCGGGCCGGGCCGGACGCCCCACCAGCACGAACCGGGTCTGCGCGGTCTCCGGGAAGTCGTGGATGCCGGTCTCCAGCGCCTCCAGTCCGTACCGGGCGGCGGCGAACTCACCGGCGAACGCGGCGTCGTACCGGCCCTCCTGGACCAGCCGGGCCGCGTCCGCGTTCGAGGCGGCCGACTCCCAGTCCGCGTCCGGCAGATGCGCGCGCAGCCAGTTGCGCACCTGCGACTGGGCGGCCGGGTGGGCGGAGACCGTCTTGATGTCCGACAGCTTGGTGCCGGGCCGCACCAGCAGCGCGAAGGTGATCGACAGCAGCACCTCGCGGTAGATCATCAGCGGGGCGCCCGCGACCAGCTCGTCGAGGGTGGTGGTGATACCGCCCTCGACGGAGTTCTCGATCGGCACGAACGCGGCCTCGGCCTCCCCGACGCGCACCGCGTCCAGCGCGGACTGCACGGACACGTACGGGATCAGCTCCCGCGTGGCCGCCTCGGGAAGGGTGCGCAGGGCGACTTCGGTGAAGGTGCCCTCGGGGCCGAGGTACGCATAGCTCGCTGGCATGGCTTCACCCTAATGGGCCCACGGACGCACGGCCCGCGTGTCCCGGCAGAGCCACTCGACCGGGTGGTTTGGAACGGCGGCGGACGCACACCGCCGTGTCGTTTCACCCCTCCAGCAGCCGCTGCCCCACATACTCCCCCTCCGCCGCGCCGCCCGGCACCGCGAACAGCCCGCTCGCCTCGTGCCGGACGAACCGCGACAGCGCGTCCCCCCGGTCCAGCTTCCGCTGCACCGGCACGAAGCCGCGCAGCGGATCGGCCTGCCAGCAGATGAACAGCAGCCCCGCGTCCGGCGTCCCGTCGGCGTCGATGCCGTCGTGGTACGAGAACGGCCGCCGCAGCATCGCCGCACCGCCGTTCTGGTCGGGCCGGGTGATCCGGGCGTGCGCGTTGACCGGGACGACCAGGTCACCGTTGGCGTCGGTCTTCTCCAGGTCCATCTCGGTCGTCTCGGTCCCGCCGGACAGCGGCGCCCCGTCGGACTTGCGGCGCCCGATGACGTTCTCCTGCTCGGAGACCGGCAACCGCTCCCAGTCGTCGAGAAGCATGCGGATGCGGCGTACGACGGCGTAGGAGCCGTTCGCCATCCAGGCGGGCTCGCCGTTCTCCGGGACGAAGATCCGCCGGTCGAAGTCGGCGTCGGCCGGCTTCGGATTGCGGGTGCCGTCGATCTGCCCCATGAGGTTGCGCGCGGTCATCGGGTGGGCGGTGGCGCCCGGCGACCGGTTGAAGCCGTTCATCTGCCAGCGCACCCGGGCCGCCCCGCCCGCCTCCTTCTGGATCGCGCGCAGCGCGTGGAAGGCGACGAGGGCGTCGTCCGCGCCGATCTGCACCCACAGGTCACCGTTGCTGCGGGCCTTGTCGAGCCGGTCGGAGGAGAAGTCCGGCAGCGGATCCAGGGCGAGCGGCCGCTGCTTCTCCAGCCCGGTCCGGGCGAAGAAGCTGTGCCCGAACCCGAAGGTGATCGTCAGCGACGACGGGCCGGCGTCCCGGGCGACGTCCGTGTCGCCGTGCGGGGCCGGCTCACCCGCCATCAGCCGCTCGGCCGTCTGCGACCAGCGGCGCAGCAGCGCGGCTGCCTCCTTGCGGCCCGCGCCCGCGGCCAGGTCGAAGGCGACGAGATGGCCGTGGGCCTGGAGGCCGTCGGTGATGCCGGGCTGATGTTTCCCGTGAAACATCGCCCGGCCCGAGCCCAGCGAGGTGAGTGGCGTGGCCGACGCGGGCGCGGCGGCGTATCCCACGGCGGCACCGGCCGCGCCGAGCACGAGCCCGGTGGCGCCGGCGGTGCCGAGCAGCGCCCGCCGGGACACGCCCTGCGGGGCGCGGTCGGCGGCGGCGTCGGCGGGGGTGCGGGCCTCGGGGACGGACTGTTCGGTCATGGTGCGGTTCAGCCGATCTGCGCGTTCTTGGCGACGGTCACCTGGTCGACGTCGGAGGTCCGTACGGTCACGGCGACCTTCCAGTCGCCGGCGACGGGGAGCTGCACTCCGCTCGCCGACCAGTGTCCGGTGGTGATGTGGTCGGGGACGACGGGCAGCGGCCCGATGTCCTTCGCTTCGAGGGTGAAGGCGACCTTGACCTCGGGGACGTCGAAGGCACGGCCGTTGGGGCGGGTGACGTAGACGTGCATCTCGTTGGCGCCCACGCGCGCGGGGTCGAGGTCGATGCTGACGACGCCCTTGCCGTCCTGGCCGCCGGTGTCGAAGGGCATGTCCAGGGTGAGCGCGCCGGAGGCGACACCGGACGAGGAGGAGGCAGCCGCCGAGGTCGCCGCCTTGGCGGCCTCTTCCGTGCGCCCCGGTTCGGTCTGCGTCAGCGCGGTCGTGACGGCGAGCAGGACGACGGCGACGCACGCCTCGGCGAGCACCGAGCGCCGCAGCCCGGACCGGTCGGGATCCGCGTCCCGCTCCCGGCGCTGCCGTGCCGCGTCCATCGCGGCTCGCTGCCGGGCGAGCTGGGCGGCACGCCGGGGGTCGTCGGCGCCGGTGGCCGCGGTGGGGCCGGTGGCGGGACCGCCCTCGGCGTCCCTGCCCGCCGTGACGGGACCGCCCTCCGTTCCCGAGCCCGCCGGCGCGGCCTTGCCCTGGGTGCCGCCGCCCACGGCACCGTTCCGGCTGCCGGAACGCGCGGCCACAGCCTCGTCCACCGTCTCGTCCCCGGTGTCTGCCTGCGCGTCGGCGTCGGCGTCCCCCTCGGCCGGCACCTCCTCGCGCCCCCCGTCCCGCAGCCGCGCCGTCCACCGCCGGGAGATCCACGCGATCCCGACGAGCAGGGCCACCAGCCCGATCTTGACGAGGAGCAGCTGGCCGTAGCGGGTGCCGGTGAAGGCCGACCAGGAGCCGAGCTGCCGCCAGGACTGGTAGACGCCGGTGGCGGCGAGGGTGGCGACGCTGCCGAAGGCGACGGCGGAGAAGCGGCGTACGGCGGACGCGGCGACCGGGGTGCCCGCGGGCGCCCGGTACAGGGC
This sequence comes from Streptomyces griseosporeus, assembly GCF_014656055.1. GTDB lineage: Bacteria > Actinomycetota > Actinomycetes > Streptomycetales > Streptomycetaceae > Streptomyces > Streptomyces griseosporeus. Next base: position 150,328 of record NZ_BNBR01000005.1, on the reverse strand, counting down.
GACGAGGAGCGCGGTCAGTCCGCCGAGCCAGGCGGCGACGGCGAGCAGGTGGAGGACGTCGACGGGCATGGCGATGCCGGGCTGGAGGCCGGTCGAGGCGTGCTCGGCCATGGCCCAGCTGGCGGCGAGCCCCGCGGCCACCACCCCGCCGCCGACGGCGAGCCCGAAGGTGAGGTCGCGTTTCTCCTCGGCCTCCCGCTTGTCCCAGGCGCCGAACAGCACGGCGATGAACAGCGCGGCCGCGGCGAGCAGCAGCAGCCGGGAGACCAGGGCGGCGCCGGTCTTGGTCTGCAGGACCTGGCCGAGGAGGTCCAGGTCGAGGATGTCGGCGGCCTTGCCGGAGGTGGTGTAGGAGCCGCGCAGGAGCAGCAGCCACAGCGTGGCGGCGGTCAGCGCGACCCAGCCGGAGACGACGAGCCGCTGCACGGCGCGCACGCCGGACCCGGCCGGCCAGCAGGCGAGCACGAAGGCGGCGCCGCCGACCAGCACGATGAACCCGGCGTAGGAGACGTACCGCCCGAAGCCGTAGAGCCCGCCGACCAGGCCGCCGCCGGCCTCCTGGCCGGTGACGGTGACGGTGGTGGCGGAGGGGGCGCCGATGGAGAACGTGTAGGCGCCCGCGACGGGGTGGCTGTCCGCGGAGACGACCTGGTAGGTCACGGTGTAGGTGCCGTCGGGCAGCCCGCCGTGCAGCTTCACGGCGTACGTCGTGCCGCTCACCTCGGTGGGGTCGCCGGCGTCGACGCGGGTGCCCTTGGGGTCGAGGACGCGCAGGGAGTCGTCGCCCATGGCGACCTTCTCGGAGAAGGTCAGGGAGACCTGCTCGGGGGCCCGCTGGACCACCGCCCCCTGCCGGGGGTCGCTGCCGGTCAGCGCGGCGTGCGCGGAGGCCGGCGCGGCGGCGGCGAGCAGGGCGCCGACGACGGCCAGGAGCAGCAGCACCAGGTTCCGCGCGCGGGGGGCGATGGTCTGCGTCACGTGGGTCCCCTCCCTCAGTGGCCGTCGGCCGGCCGGTAGGTCGCCGGCTTGACGGGTATGGCGACCTTCACGGTGCCGGACTCGGCGAAGTGCAGTTCGACGTCGACGGTCTCACCCTGCTTCGGCTTGCGCTTGAGCATCTCGAACATCAGGTGGCTGCCGCCGCTGCGGAAGACGAGCCGGCCGTGCGCGGGCACCTCCAGGGAGGCCGCCTCCCGCATCGAGGTGCCGACGGTCTCGTGGAGGGTGACGCTGCCCGCGACGTCGCTGGTGACGGAGGTCAGCCGGTCCGCGGCGCCGCCGTCGTTGGCGACGGTCAGGAAGCCCGCGGCCATGTCGGAGACCGGCTGCGGCATGTAGGCGCCGCTGACCGACAGGTCGGCCGCGCCGTCGTCGCCGGAGCCGCAGCCCGCGAGCAGCAGTGCCCCGGCCAGGGCCGCGGCGGAGGCCGCCGTACGCCTCACGGCGGCCGTACGCCTCACGGCTTCTCTCCCTTGATGATCAGGGGAAGGTCGTGGGTGTAGTCCTCGACGGTGGCGTCCTCGCCGTACAGCAGATAGCCGCCGTCGGTCTTCGGGGAGAAGCCGATGACCTGCGTGCCGTGGGTGGAGACGATCTTGCCGTTCTTGTCCTTGTGCGGCGCCTCGATGGTGATGCCCAGGGTGCGCGCGCCGGCCTGGATGGTGGCGAAGTCGCCGGTGAGGCCGACGACCTGGGAGTCGATGCCCTTCAGCCAGGTGCCGAGCGCGGCGGGGGTGTCCCGCTCGGGGTCGGTGGTGACGAACACGATCCGCAGCTTGTCCTGCTCGGCCTGCGGCAGGTGCTTCTTGGCGACGGCGAGGTTGTTCATCGTCAGCGGGCACACGTCGGGGCAGTGGGTGTATCCGAAGTAGATCAGGGTGGGCCGGCCGTGCGTCTCCTTGCGGAGGTCGTACTTCTTGCCCTGGGTGTCGGTCAGGACCAGGTCCGGCTTCTCGAACGGCCGGTCGAGGACGGTGACGGCCTTGCCCGAGTCGGACTCCTCGGAGACCACGGCGACGGGTCCGGAGTCGTCGCCGCCGCTGCCGCAGGCGGAGAGGGTGAGGGAGGCGGCGGCGAGCAGGGCCGCCGCGGCGAACGTCTTCTTGCGCATGGAGAAAAGTCCCAGATAGGTGCGGATCCGGTGCGCGCAGGGGCCGCGCCCGTCGAGCGGGCGGTACGGCCCCTGCGCGCGGCCGGGGCGGGAGGCGTCAGGCGGCGCTGCGGCGGCGGCCGGCGAGGACGCCGTACGCCACGCCCGCCACGCCGGCGACGATGCCCACGACACCGAGGACGCGGGCGGTGGTGTCGGTGTGGTCGTCCTCGGCGGCCTCGGTGGTCGCCGACGTCTTCGCGGCGTCGTCCGAGTCCTTGCCGGAGGAGTCCTCGGCCCCGGCGGCGCCGTGTCCGTGCTCGTCGTCGGCGGCCGCGGACAGGGTCAGCACGGGGGCGGGGTTCTCCGGCTCGTCCTGGCCCTCCTGCGGGACCTCGATCCAGCGGACGACCTCCTTGTTGTCGTACGTCTGGATCGCCTTGAAGACGAGCTGGTCGGTGTCCTCGGGCAGCTTGCCGACGGAGAGCGGGAACTTCTGGAAGTAGCCCGGCTGGATGCCCTTGCCGGTGGCGGTCCAGGTCACCTTGGACACCGCCTCGGTGATCTTCTCGCCGTGCATCTCCAGCGGCTTGGCCAGCTTCGACTTGGTGACCTCGACGTTCCAGCCGTCGACCGGCTGCGGCATCACCGAGGCCAGCGGGTGGTCGGTCGGGAGGGTCACCTCGAGCTTGGTCGTCGAGGCGTTGTCACGCTCGTTGGGCACCTTGAAGTCGACGACGGCGTAACCGCCCTTGGCGGCCGCTCCCTCGGGCTGCACGGAGACGTGCGCGAGGGCGGGGGAGGACAGCGCGAGGACGGCCGTGGCGGCGAGGGCGCCGGTGACGGCGAGACGGGAAACCTTCATGGAAGGCAGCACTCCACTTCGAGTGAGTCCGACTTGGTCAGTTGGGGACTGCTGTAGGGATACGCACGACGCGTGGAGGAATACGCACGCACACGCGCGTGCCGCACAACGGCGCGGCCCCCTGGAGTCCTCTTCGGCTCTCTCGGTGCGGTGGTCGCGGCGCGTCAGGCGGCGAGGTCGAAGGCGGCGGCCGGCGGGCCGCGCCGGATCACCGTGTGCTGGAGTGCGGCGGCGGCCGGTCTGCGCGGCGCGAGCCACTCGGTGCGCGGCAGGCGCGGCCCGTGCTGCGGCGCGGCCGGCAGCCCGGCGAGCAGGGCGCGCACCAGGGCGAGCGCGGCGCGCAGGGACCGTACGAGCGCCCCGTCGGCGACCTCCCGCGCGGACAGCGCGGCCAGACCGGCCAGGCGCAGCAGGGCCAGGTCGCCGTGGCGCAGCAGCCAGCCCGCGGCGAGCGCCGCGAGGACGTGGCCGAGCAGCATCGGCAGGGACGGCAGCAGGGACGCCATGGAGTCCGGGCTGGTGGACAGGGCGTCCGCCGGATGGTGCATCGCCGTCGGCGTCACGCGCGCGTCGGCGAGGATCCGCTGTGCCTGGACCGGGCTGAGCTGCGCGGCGGTGGCCCCGCACACCAGCCGCGCGGCCTGCGCGACGAGCGAGCCGTCGGAGGCGGAGGCCGCCGCCGTGCCCGCGGATCCCGCCGTGCCGGCGGTGTGCTGGCCCAGCCCGAACAGCGCGTGCAGCACGGTCTGACCGAGGGCGAGCAGCGCCACGATCCCGGGCAGCGACCGCTCGCGTCCCGCGAGCGGCACCACGACCACCAGGGCCCCGAGGAAGCCCGCGCCCAGCGACCACAGCGGAACCGTGGCGCAGGAGGCGAGCGTGTGCCCGCACGCGGCCAGCACGACGCAGACCGCGGCGAACACCGCGGCCCGCAGCAGGCGCAGTTCGCGTCCCGCGCGCGCGGAGCGCGCGCACGGACGTGCGTGGGGGGCAGTCATGGCGGCCCCATCATCCCACTGCCCGCCCCGGCCCCGGGCGGCAGGTCCGCGAACTGCCGTACGACCGGAAGATCATGTTCTGGTACGACCGGCACCCGCCTGGCCCATTCCCGCACCACATACACCGTTTGCCACGGTCGGCGCATCCCCCATATGGGCGGCATCACGTCAATTCCGGGCTTACGCAAGGGTACGGGCGGCAATACGTAACGGTATGTCGAGCCGCGGCCAGGAGGCTGGAGCATGAGCATCTGGTGGTCACTCCATCTGCGGCGCGAGGCTGCGAGCGTGCCGCTGGCCCGGCGCCTGCTGCTCGGCACCATGGAGACGGCGGGCGTCGACCCCGACATCTCCTACGACCTCTCCGTCGCCCTCACCGAGGCCTGCGCCAACGCCGTCGAGCACGGCGGCGGCACCGCGTCCGGCGGCGCCGGCGCCTACCGCGTCACCGCCTACCTCGACGGCGAGATGTGCCGGATCGAGGTCACCGACTCCGGCCCGGGCTTCGCCCCCGCCGACCCGCGCGGCACGCGCGCCCCGCACGAGGACGCCGAGCACGGCCGCGGCCTGCACCTGATCCGCCAGCTCGCCGACCACGTCCACATCGCCAGCCGGCCGGGGGGCCGGGGCGGCGCGGTGGTGAGCTTCGACAAGATCCTCAAGTGGCGCGAGGACGCGCCGCTCGTGGCGGTGTGACACCCCCTGGTCGCGGGGGCGCTCAGTCGAGGGCGAAGGGGTCGCGGGCCTCGGACCGCCGCTGGTCGACGAAGAGTCCGTCGGGCGGCGTCGCGAGCGGCAGCGGTTCGGGATCGCGGTGGCCGTCCGCGCAGTGCGCGAACGGACCGGTGACCGGGTCGGTCAGGGCACGCCAGTGCGGGTCCGCGTGGTGCAGCCACCAGTTCGACATGCCGAGGGCGGAGTCGAAGCGCAGCATCTCCCAGGCCCGCCACAGCGCGTCCAGCCGGGACAGCGCCTGGGCGTGCCGGTACCACTCCGGGCACCACGCCCGGCCGGATGCCGGGGTGGGCGGGGTCAGCAGGTACGCCAGCCGCTCGGTGACGAACTCGTTGACGTTCCCGTAGAACAACTCCTCCGCGCGGGCGGCCTCTTCCTCCTCGCGCCGGATGTCCTCCGGCGACTCGGTCCGCTCCTCCTGGCCGGGTGAGGTCATGACGGCACACTCCTTTGTGCGAGAACGGCGGCGCGGGCCTCGTCGTGCCGGCCGACGCTGTCGAGGATCGTCGTGAGCAACCGCAGCGACCAGCGCAGCCCGCTGTCGTCACTGCTCGGGTCGCGGTCCCACAGGTCCCGGCGGATGTCGACGGCCCGCCGCGCCGGTTCCACCGCGCGCACGGCCCGGTGCCAGTGTCCGCGCCCGCACAGGTGCAGTGCCCGGGCCAGCCCGTGGAGCAGGCCGGCCCGCTGCGCGGGGGACAGACCGGGGTGGTCCGTCAGCGCCCGGCAGGCCCTCTCCGCCGCCAGCGCGGTGCGCCAGGCGGCGTTTGCGTACCCCGCCGCGGCCCGGGACTCGGCCAGCCGGAGCAGGGCGAAGCAGTGGGCCTTCTCCTGGCCTGCCCGGTCCGTGACGAGCAGCTTCTCCCGCAGGCGCACCTCGTGTCCGGCCACGGGTACGGCCTCCCGGAAGCGGCTCGTCAACGTCAGGGCCCGGGCGAGCTGCCCGCAGGTGTCGGCCAGGAAGACCTCGTGCCGCGCGTCCTCGGCGGCCAGGTCCCGCCGCAGCTCGTACGCCTCGCGCAGCAGCGGAACGGCCCGGGGAGCCGTCAGCCCCCAGCCCGCCAGGTAGCTCGTGCCCAGGTCGTGCAGGCAGAACGCCAGCCCCTCGCGGCCCTCGGCGCCGTCCCGGTCGTCCCCGGCGTCCTCGCGGGCCAGCCGGCGGTAGTGCGGCAGGGCCTGGCGCAGCAGGACGCGGACGGCGGCGTGCCGGGCGTGCCGGCGGTACAGGTCGGAGCCGTCGTGCAGGGTGGCGGCGTACCCCTGCGTGTAGAGGCTGGGGGCGTACTCGAAGAGGCGGTGCCGGATGTCGAGCGCCTGGGTGAGGACGGCCTGCGCCCGCGCCGGGCGGTCCAGCGCGTCGTAGGCCAGCGCGAGCGCGGACGCGGTGCCGGAGCGGGCGTGCAGCGCGCTCGCGCTGAGCGGGAGCGGTGCCAGCGCGTACAGCCGCAGCGCCTCCTCGAAGTGCTCCACCGCCTCCAGGTCGTTCCCAGCGTCCGCCTCCAGATAGCCGAGCGCGCTGACGGCCCGGGCCAGCTCGGGCACACCGACACCACCGGCGGGTACGCCCTCGGGGGTGCCGGTGCCGGTGCCGGTGCTGCCCGGCTCGGGGAGGCCGGTACCGCTCGGCGGCGCGGACTCGGGGAGGCCGCCGGCCTCGCCGGTGCCCCTCACCCGGACCGCCTCCGCCGTGCCGTCGGCCAGCGAGCGCCGGATCGTGATCGCCTGTTCGATGGACGCCCGGGCCCCCTCGGGGTCGTCCGCGCGCTGGTCGTGGGAGACGTTGAGCAGCAGTTGCGCCAGGTTGGGGCCGTGGACGCCGGGGAGGTCCCGGGCCAGGGGCTCCAGCAGTGCGATCGCCTCGCGTTCCAGCGCCATGGCCTCGCCCCGGGGCCGGGAGGCGGCGTTGTAGTCGACCGCCAGGCCCATCAGGGCCCGGGCGAGGTCCGCCGTGTAGGCGTCGGGGTTCTCCGCCGCCAGCCTGCGGGCGTTGTCGACGGCCTCCTCGCTCATCGTCAGGGCTTCGGTGCCGCGCCGGAAACGCCACAGGTTCGTGCCGCGCGCCACCAGCGTCTTGTGCAGCAGCAGCGGGTCCAGGTCGGGGTGGCGGTCCGCCAGCTCCCGGGCGCGCCGCACCGCCTCCTCGGTGTGCTCGTCGGACCTGCCGACCTGGTCGAAGGAGACCGAGTCGGGGTCGAGCTGCCAGACGACGTACGACTGGTTCACCAGCGCCCGCACCAGCCCGTGCTCGCGGCGCTCCTGTTCCGGCCCGTCCTCCTCGACCAGCGCGCGGTACAGGCCGAGCGCCCGCTCCCCGGTGCGGTGCGCCTGGGTCAGGTGCCCGGCCTTGAGGCAGGCCTCGGACAGCACCAGCAGCGCGTCGGCCCACTCGGTCCGGGTGCCGGTCGCCCCGTCGGCCGCCGCCCGCTCGCACAGCGCCACCGCGTCCTCGGCCGCCCGCCGGGCCTCCTCCCAGTTCCCGACGGCCAGATGCCGCAGGGCGAGATGGTGCCGGGCCCAGGCGCGGTCACGCCGGGCTCGCGGGGAGTCCTCCGGCGCCCCGTCGCACAGCCGGTCCAGCTCGCGGGCCACGTCGAGCGCGTACTCACGCAGCAGATGCGACTGCTCCGGCAGCGTGTCGGCGTGCCCGCGCAGCAGACCGACCGTCAGCGGCGCTTCGGCGGGGACCGTGCGCAGCGTCTCCCGCAGCCGGCCGACGACGGCCTGCGCCCGGTCGGCGTGACCGTCGTTGGCGTGGGCCACCGCCGCGCGGGCCAGCACGGTCAGCGTGTGGGCGCGCTGGTGGTCCGGAGCCCCGCCGAACAGTCTCCGCAGCAGCCCCGCGTCCTGCCTGATCAGCGCGGACGCATGGTGCTCGGCGACCCGGTCGGGCTCCAGTGGCCCCCAGTAGCGGTCGTCGGACGGGGGATACAGCTCGCACAGCCAGAAGGCGAGGTCCCCGGCCACCTCCCGCAGCGGCTCGGGCAGCAGACGGGTGACGGTCCGGCAGGCCTCGTCCTCGTCCTGCGCCGGGCACAGCGCGGCGGCCGCAACGGCCGGGGCGAGCACCCGGTCCACGCGCGGCCCCAGGCCGATGCCGCGGGCGGTGTCCTGCCAGTACCGGTGCTCGTGCCGCAGCAGCTGGTCCTCGGGCGTGTCGTCGCCCGACCGGTCGACCGGCACCTGGCGCAGCAGCGCCAGCAGGGCCTCCATCTGCAGCGTCAGGGCCGTCTCCGCGCCGGTGGCCCCGCGCCGCCGGGGCGCCGGGACGGTCTCGGCGATCCGGGACCAGTCGATGTCCGCCCTGCCGGTCACCTCGGCCAGCCGGCGGGCGAGGTCACGGGCCGCCGTCCGGAACGCCCGCTCCCGCTCGCCGGCGTCCGGGCTCAGCGCGTGCAGGCGGATGGTGTGGACGGAGCCGGTCACCCGGGCCCGTACCGTGTCCTGCCAGGAGCCGGCCGAGCGGGCGAGCAGTAGCAGCCGCACCGGGTGCCGGATGTGCCGGGCGTGCTCCTCCAGCCGCCCCACCAACTCGGGCCGGGTCTCCGCGTAGTCGACGACCAGCAGCAGCGGATGCTGGACGGTCCGCAGCACCCGCAGGTCGCCCGGCTCGCGCACCACCTGTCCGGCGACCCAGCCGCGCCCGCGCAGCTGCGCCATCAGCCGCCGCGCCAGACGGGTCTTGCCCTGCCCGCCGGGCGCGGTGAGCACGCACACCGCGGGCAGGCCGTCCGGGTCCGTCAGACACCAGCGCGTCAGGTCGTCGAGGGTGTCCTGCCGGCCGTGGAAGGACACCACCTCGGCGTCGGCGCGCAGCAGCATGCTGGGCGAGGCCACCGCGCGCTGCGGCGGCGCCGGCTCCAGCAAATGCGCCAGCTCCACCGCTTCGCACTGCGGTTCGACCGAGGTGACCTCGTGGACCACCGCCCGGAAGGCGTCGCAGGCCAGCAGGTCCTCGCTGCGGGTGTAGCGCAGCCGGGTGCCCTGACCCGGCCGCCGGTCCTCGGTCACCAGGCCGAGCAGCAGGTCCTCCTTCTCGGGGAAGACGGCCGCGCCCGACATCCCGGACCAGGCGGTGGTCCCGGCGGCGGTGGCCGCGTCGAGTTCCGCGGTGTCGAAGGCCAGCAGGCCCATGTCGTCGAGGATCTCGAAGTTCCCTGCGCCTCCGTGCGGCCGGATCCGCCCCTTCAGCTCCTCCCGGTCCCGGACGACCACCTCGGGGTTCCGCTCGTCCCGGGCGCGCTGCTGCCGGGGGAAGCCGGTCGCCACGACGCTCAGCTCGGTGCCGCCCGTCACGCACCGCCCCCAGCGCTGCGGCCGCCGGCCGTACGCGCCGCGCAGCGACGGGGGCACGGGCCAGTCCCGGCCGGCGGGGATCTCCAGCAGCGCGGCGTCCACGACATGGTCCGCGTCGAGCCGGCGCCACCGTACGACCGCGGCCACCCGGGCCGACGTCTCGGGAAGGACGACCTCCGCCTCGCCGGCCACCTCCGGCACCAGATGGGCGGCGGTCAGCACCAGCCGCGGCGCGATCAGATAGCCGCTGCCGAAGCCCGTCCCGCGGACCTTGACGACCTGCTGCTCCTGCATCGGCCCGCCCCGGACGCCCGGCTCACTCGGTGTCGCCGACGGCCACGGAACCGCCGCCGCGCTGCTCGGGGTTGAGCCGCAGCGTCACCCGCTGCACCGACCGCGCGCTGCGCTCGCCGCGGGCGTTGGCCTCCACGACCCCGAACCGCAGCGCCCCGCCGCCGTTCCGCGAGCGCACCAGCTCGACCTCGAACTCCGCGGTGATCTCCCCGAGCACGAACCGCAACGGCGAGTCCTGGCCCCGGCGCTGGGCCTCCGACAACTGGGCGCGCAGCACGTCGATGGCGTCGGCCAGATCCAGGAAACTCTCGTCGTGCCCGTCGCGTGCCACACCGAACCCCCCGTCACCACACCCTCGTGTGGCCCCGATTCTAGGGAGTCGGACCGTGATCCGCAGTCAGGACGAGGAACCGGCGGCCGAGTTCAGCACCCGTGCCAGCACCTCCAGCGCCTCCGGGTACGCCCGTTCCCGCGGCGTGCCGTACCCGACGACGATCCCCTGCGGACGCTCCGCGCCGGGCCCGCCCGGAGCGTGCCAGTGCTCCCCCAGGCACCCCAGCGCGAGCCCCTCCGCCTCGGCCCGGGCCAGGACCTCCTTCTCGTCGGCGACCTCCACCAGCGCGTGCAGCCCGGCCGCGACACCGCGCACGCCCCGCCGGCCGCCGAGCCGGTCCAGGAGCTGGTCGCGGCGGCGCCGGTAGCGCAGCCGGCAGGCCCGCACATGACGGTCGTAGGCGTGGCTGTCGATCAGTTCGGCGAGGGCCAGCTGGCCGATCGACTCGGTGTGGTGGTCGCTGTGCAGCTTGGCGTCGGCGACCGCGTCGACCAGGTGCGGCGGCAGCACCATCCAGCCCAGCCGCAGCCCCGGCCCGAGCGTCTTGGACGCCGTCCCCAGGTACGCCACCTGCCCCGGCGCCATGCCCTGGAGCGCGCCGACGGGCTGGCGGTCGTAACGGAACTCCCCGTCGTAGTCGTCCTCGACGATCAGCCCGCCACGCGCGCGTGCCCAGTCGGTCAGCGCCCGCCGCCGCTCGGGGTGCAGGGTCACGCCCGTCGGGTACTGGTGCGCGGGCGTGACCACGACGGCCGACGCCTCCCCCAGCCCCTCGGCGCGGGCGCCCCGCTCGTCGACCGGCACCGGCACCACCGTGCCGCCGTTGCGCCGGACGACCTCCCGGTGGAAGGGCAGCCCCGGGTCCTCCATGGCCACGGTCGCGCCGTCCAGCACCCGGGTCAGCAGCGCCAGCCCCTGCACGTACCCGGAGGTGACGACGATCCGCTCCGGGGGCGCGATGACACCCCGCGCGCGCCCCAGATACCCCGACAGCGCCTGCCGCAGTTCGAGGCGCCCGCGCGGGTCGCCGTAGTCGTACGCCAGTGAGGGGGCCGCCGCGATGGCCCGGCGCAGCGCCCGCACCCAGGCAGCGGCCGGGAACGCCCCGACGTCCGGGCTGCCGGGCCGCAGATCGAAACGCGGGGCACGCGCGCGTGCCGCCGCCTGTGGTGCCGCGGCGTCCTCGGCGGGCAGCGAGGCGACCCGGGTGCCCGAGCCCTGCCGGGCGGTCAGGTATCCCTCGGCGACCAGCTGGTCGTACGCCGCCTTCACGGTGTTCCGCGAGATCCCCAGCTCGACGGCGAGCGCCCGCGTCGCCGGCAACCGCTCACCCGGCGCGAGCCGCCCGTCCCGCACGGCCTCCCGAAGGGCCCGCTCCAGCCCGGCCCGCCGGCCGTCGGCCCCGTCCAGCTCGACATGCAGGTCCACACCGACTCCCCCCAGGGGCGCGGAGACCGCACGAACGGCCCGGCACCCGTCAGCCCGCGACGAAAGGCCGGGCACCCCACCGGTACCCGGCCATCACTCACGACGTCAGCGTTACCGCAGCGACGCCATCCACGCCTCGACCTCGTCGGAACGGCGAGGCAGCGCGGCGGACAGGTTCCGGTTCCCGTCCTCCGTCACCAGGATGTCGTCCTCGATCCGCACGCCGATCCCCCGGTACTCCTCCGGCACGGTCAGGTCGTCGGCCTGGAAGTACAGCCCCGGCTCGACGGTGAGGCACATGCCCGGCTCCAGGACGCCGTCCACGTACGTCTCGGTCCGCGCGGCGGCGCAGTCGTGGACGTCCATGCCGAGCATGTGACCGGTGCCGTGCAGCGTCCACCGGCGCTGCAGGCCCAGCTCCAGCACCCGCTCGACCGGCCCCTCGACCAGGCCCCACTCGACGAGCCTCTCGGCGAGCACCCGCTGGGCCGCGTCGTGGAAGTCCCGGTACTTGGCGCCCGGCTTGACCGCCGCGATGCCGGCCTCCTGCGCCTCGTACACCGCGTCGTAAATCTTCCGCTGGATGTCGCTGAACCGGCCGTTGACCGGCAGGGTGCGGGTGACGTCGGCGGTGTAGTACGTGTGCGTCTCGACGCCGGCGTCCAGCAGCAGCAGGTCGCCGGAGCGGACGGGGCCGTCGTTGCGCACCCAGTGCAGCGTGCAGGCGTGCGGGCCGGCCGCGGCGATCGTGCCGTAGCCGACGTCGTTGCCCTCGACGCGCGCGCGGAGGAAGAACGTGCCCTCGATGTAGCGCTCGCTCGTCGCCTCGGCCTTGTCGAGGACCTTCACGACGTCCTCGAAGCCGCGCACGGTCGAGTCGACGGCCTTCTGCAGCTCGCCGATCTCGAAGTCGTCCTTGACCAGGCGGGCCTCGGAGAGGAAGACGCGCAGCTCCTCGTCTCGCTCGGCGGTGACCTTGTCGGTCAGCGCGGCCTCGATGCCGGCGTCGTGGCCGCGCACGACGCGGACCGGGCCGGTGGCCTCGCGCAGCTTGCCGGGCAGCTCGCGCACGTCGGAGGCGGGGATGCCGTACAGCTTCTCCGCCTCGGTCAGGGAGTGGCGGCGGCCGACCCACAGCTCGCCCTGGCCGGAGAGCCAGAACTCGCCGTTCTCCCGGTCGGAGCGGGGCAGGAGGTAGATCGTGGGCTCGTGGCCGTCGCCCTTGGGCTCCAGGACGAGGACGCCGTCCTCGGTCTGGTTGCCGGTGAGGTACGCGTACTCGACGGAGGCACGGAAGGGGTACTCCGTGTCGTTCGACCGCACCTTCAGGTTGCCCGCGGGGATCACCAGGCGCTCGCCGGGGAAGCGCGCGGACAGCGCGGCGCGGCGGGCGGCGGTCTCGGCGGCCTGGGCGATCGGCTGCAGGTCGCGCAGCTCGGTGTCGGCCCAGCCGGACTTCATGTTCTCGGCAAGCTCGTCGGACACGCCCGGGTACAGTCCGTTCTTCCGCTGCTTGATCGGCTCTTCCTCCGAGGTCTCCGGGGTCTCCGGGAGCTCTTCCGCCACGGTCATCCTCCTTGGGTACGGCACTGGACCACGTCCATCGTACGGTCGTACAGAAGGGGGCACCGGGGCGAAGGGCCTGTTACATCTCCGACACCTCGGCTACTCGAACCGCGCCGCCAGCAGCACCACGTCCTCCTCGGAGTCCGCCGCGTCCAGCCCGTCCGGCAGCACCGTCCGCAGCACGTGCCCGGCGATCGCGTCCGGGTCCTGCCTGAGCGCCCTCGGCACCCCGGCCGCCGCGGCGTGCAGCCGCGCGAAGGCCCGGTCGACGGGGTCGCCGGTACGGTGCAGCAGCCCGTCGGTGTAGAGCAGCACCGTTTCGCCGGGCTCGGCCGTCAGCTCCACGCTGGGCGCCTCCCAGCAGGCGAGCATGCCCAGCGGGGCGGACACGGACGTCTCGACGAACTCCGTGCGCCGCTCACCCACGACCAGCGGCGGGCAGTGCCCGGCCCCCGCCAGGGTGATCTTGCGCAGCGCGGGCTCGCAGTAGGCGAACAGCGCGGTCGCCGAGCGGGCCGGCTCGGTCAGCCGCAGCAGCAGCTCCAGGTCGGACAGGACGGCGACCGGGTCCTCGCCCTCCATCACGGCGTACGCCCGCAGCGACGCCCGCAGCCGGCCCATCGCGGCGACGGCGCTCGGGCCGGAGCCGGTGACCGCGCCGACGGCGAGGCCGAGGGCCGCGTCCGGCAGCGGCAGCGCGTCGTACCAGTCGCCGCCGCCGCGCGGCCCGGTGCGGTGCCGGGCGGCGAGCTGGATGCCGGAGACGCGGGGCAGCCGGGAGGGCAGCAGTTCCTCGCTCATCGTCCGCATGGACGCGCGCGTGCGCTCCACCTCCAGCAGGCGCGCGAGGTGTTCGGCGGCGTGGCGGGCGTACAGACCGATCAGGTGCTGTTGGCGCTCGCTGGGCTCGGCGGGCTCGTCGTAGAGCCAGACGGCGGCGCCGAGGCGGCCGGCGGTCCCGGTGGTCAGCGGGAGGGCGTAGCTGGCGGCGTAGCCGAGGCGGGCGGCCACCTCGCGGTGGCGGGGGTCGAGCCCGTCCGCGGCGAACAGGTCCGGCTCGGCGACGGCGCCGTCGCAGCCGGGCAGTCCCTCCAGGATGCGGCCGTAGGACAGGGCGCTGCGCGGGACGGTCTCGATGTGGCCGAGGTCGGCGCGGGCGAGGCCGAGGCCGATGGTGGTGTCGGGGCCGAGCCCGTCGGCCGGTTCCAGGACGACGAGCCCGCGGCGGGCGCCGACCAGGGCGGCTCCGGCGCGCAGCACCTCCTGGAGCGCGCCGTCGAGCGCGTCCGTGCGGGCCAGGCGTTCGGTGAGTTCGTGCAGGGTCGTGAGGTCGGAGACCCAGCCGGCGAGACGGTCCTGGAGCAGGGCGCCGGGGGCGTGCGGCGGGGGGACCGGGGAACCTGCGGGCGCGGTCGTCGCGGGCGCGACAGTGTGGGCGGGGGCGGGCACCGTTGAATCGATTCCGGCCACTTTCGAAGGGTGAGGGGCATTCATGGCGTCCGGCTTTCCGACCGGTGCGTATTGCTCAAAAGCATCGCAAACCCCCATGTCATTCTGCGCCGCTAGCAGTGTCTCCACATGTACACGCACTCGTGAGGGGATGTCCAGCATTGTCCTGCTGGGATTCCTGGTGTCCGTGGGGCGGTCGGGACGTTTCAAGGCTCCCGGCGGTAACCCCTTGCGGAATAGCAAAGTTGGCTTAAAACTGCCTCGGGTAACGGGTGATTGCGGTCGACTGGGCTTGCTCCACGGAGCGTCACAACGGTCGTGATGGGTACGTACTCGGTGAGGACCAGGGGTGGTTGGGGCCACCCGGAACCTGGTGACCGAACCGGGCGTCCTAGCCACCGACGACCGTGCCCCATCCTCCCGTGGCGGAGGCGAAGAGAAGTACGCGCGACAGCAAAACGCCATACTTCGCCACCCCACGCCACGCCCATGCTCGGGCAGAAGCACCATTGACTGAGCGAGAGACGCACGAGGGCCGAGCGGCCGCGGGAGCTGCAACGCTCGACCCATGAGGGGTTCCCCCTGCCCGGCGCGGGGGTGTGATGCGCCAACAGGTACGCACAGTGAAGTGATCGACACATGGTGTGATGTGGACCCACGGTGTTGCCAGGCGTGCAACGGAAAGGAACGAGCGCTCATGCGCGAGATCCTCGGAAGGCGACGCAGGCGTCTGTCCCAGCGGAAGGGCGGCGGGCCTGAGTTGATCAGCGCGGCCCTCACCTTCGCCACGCAGTGGCGATGGCCCGTACTGCCCGGTGTGGCGGCCGACCCGCAGGGGCACTCCCGCTGCGGCTGCCCCGACCCGGAGTGCACGGTCCCCGGCGCCCACCCCTTCGAACCCGGCCTCCTCGCCGCCACCGCGGACGAGCGCATGGTGCGCTGGTGGTGGACCAACCGGCCGACGGCGCCGATCATCCTCGCCACCGGCGGCACGGCGCCGTGCGCGGTGAGCCTGCCGGCCCTGCCGGCCGCCCGCGCGCTCGCCGCGCTCGACCGCAAGGGCATGCGCCTGGGCCCGGTCGTCGCCACACCGGCACGCTGGTCGATCCTCGTGCGCCCCTACTCCATGGAGCAGTTGGGCGAACTGCTGTACGCCCAGGACTTCGTGCCCGGCTCCCTGCGCTTCCACGGCGAGGGCGGCTATCTCGCGCTGCCCCCGTCCGAGACCGGCCTCGGCACCATCCGCTGGGAACGCGCACCGCTGCCCGGCTCGGCCTCGCCGTGGGTGCCCGATGTGGAGGCCGTGGTGGACGCGGTCGTCGAGGCCCTCACTCGTACGGGTGTGAGCGCGCCCGAGTTGTAGGGGTGTCGGGCGCGCACGGAAGGGCTGCCGTGCGCGCGCTCGTTATCTTCCCTTGCCATGAACCTTCGCCTCCTCGCCCTCGCGGGCGCCGCGGCCTGCGTTGTCGCCCTGCCACTGGCCGTGGCCTCCGCGGGGCAGCCGGGCGACGAGAAACGCACGGTGGCGCCCGCGGCGGGGCGCAGCGGGGTGTACGGCGACGGGGACGAGAAGGCCTCCTCGGACGGGCCGTCCCTCCGGCAGCCGTCCTCGGGCCAGCCGCCCGCCCGGCAGCCGTCCTCCGGGCAGCCGCCCGCCCGGCAGCCCTCCGCCCCGACGCCGGCCGGCTCGGACTCCCCCTACCTGCTCGGCCTGGGCCTGGCCACCGCCGCCCGCTGCGGCCCGGAACTCACCTCGCCCGACGGCATCGAGGCGCAGACCTGCGTGCTGACGCAGGGCACGGACACCTGGGCGCGCACCTACTACCGCAACGCGACCGGCCGCGCCCTGGACGCCGTACTCAGCCTCATGGAGCCGCAGGGGCGGACGGTGCAGATGCGCTGCGCGGTCGCCGCGGAGGACGAGCCGGAGGTGTGCGACACGCCCCGGGAGCCGACACGGGGGCGGCCGGACGCGTACACGGCGATCACCGAATTCGCGGAGGCCGGCGGGAGCGGACCGCTGCTGTTGCGGGTCGGCAGCAATTCACCGGCGCACACAGGCAGTTGACACTTCACGTCACTCTGTAAAGGTCAGCCCAGGCATGAAAAGACCCGGTTGCTGGCGACGGGGGATGCACCAGCAACCGGGCTACTGGAACGGTAACAAGAGATCGGCCCCATGCAAATTCGATCTCATGTCTCCCCCGCCTATTCGGACACCGTCCGAGGGGGTGGCGCCGGAGTTCTCCGGTCACCGACTCCCTTGTGAAGCAAGCGAGTTGTGACCGGAGTCACCTTCTGAGGGGCGCCGAAACCGACCGGTCGCCCCGTCATCGGGACGCCCGGAGGACCAGCCGGGAGCGGGCGGCCGTCAGCTGAGCGTGACCTGCCGGTTGGTGAGGCCGCCGCGGGCCCGGCGCTCGTCCGGGGTCAGCGGGGCGTCCGTGGCCAGGGCGGCGGCCAGCCGCTCGGCGAACTCGGCCGCCGGCTTCTCGATCTCCTCCGCGCCGACCGAACCGGGCAGGTCCCACACCGGCACCGTCAGCCCGTGCGCCCGGAAGGAGCCCACCAGCCGGGTGCCCTCGCCGAGGCTGGAGGTGCCCGCGGCGTGCAGCCGCGCGAGGGCGTCCAGCAGCTGCTCCTCCGGGTGCGGCATGACCCAGCGCAGGTGGTTCTTGTCCGGCGTCTCGCACCAGTAGGCCGCGTCGACACCGGTCAGCCGCACGGTCGGGATGGCCGCGGCGTTGGCCCGCTCCAGGGAGGCGGTCACCTCCGGCGTCGCGTTCTCCGCGTCCGGGACCCAGAACTCGAAGCCGCTGTGCACAACTGGCTCGAAAGCGCTGTCCAGGTCGATCAGGTCCTGCAGCCGCGGACCGTCGGCCGGAGCGCGCCGGCCCTGGACCGGAGTGCCCGGTTCCGTGGTGAGCGCTCGCTGGAGCGTGTCGGCGAGGTCGCGGCTGATGTCGCCCGACGCCGTGTCGTTCTGCAGGCCGAGCAGGACCGAGCCGTCGTCGCGGCGCAGCGCCGGCCAGGCCATCGGCAGCACGGTCGCGAGCGTCACCGACGGCACGCCCTCGGGCAGTCCGTCCTTCAGGGTCAGCTCGGCCGTGGCGGCGGGGACGAGTTCGCGCAGCGCCACCCAGTCGCACTCGCCGGGCAGCCCCTCGAACGGACGGTGCACCAGCTCGGTCGCGGCCTGTGCCGCGGCCCGGCCGTGGCATGCCTTGTACCGCCGGCCGCTGCCGCAGGGGCAGGGCTCGCGAGCGCCGACGACCGGGATCTCCCCGTCCGTGATCTGCGGGCGCTTGGCCTTCGTCTGGGGTCGCTTCTTGGCCATCGTGGGTGTCTCCCGGGTACGGCTCGTCTGGTACGGCGGGAGCCTAGCCGTTCCGGCCAGGGTCGACGGGAACCTGTGGACGGGGCACGGGTTGTGGACAACGCCGTGGCCCTGGGTGCGGACCGGTCCGTGGGTCGGTCCGGGTCCGTGGGTCCGGTCCCGTTCCGCGGCTCAGTCCAGGTCGTCGAAGGCGTCCGTGAAGTCCAGGTCCGGCATGGACGCCACCGACGGGGCCGCCACACGGGCGGCGAAGTCATGGCGCCGGTGGCCCGCGTCCGGGTCGTACACGTCCTCGTGGACGACGACCCACACCGTGACCTCGCCGTGGACGTCGTCCCGTACCCCCCAGTCGTCGGCCAGTGCCGTGACGATGCTGAGCCCGCGCCCGCCGTGCGCGGTGACCGACGGGGTGGCCGGGGCAGGGCGGGTCGGCCCGCCACCGTCCGTCACCTCGACGACGAGTCTGCCGGTCGGGTCCACGCGCCAGGCGGCCCGGACGTCGCCGTCCCCGGCGAGGGCGTCCCCCAGCGGACGGCCGTGTTTGCACGCATTGCTCAAGAGTTCGGAAAGGATCAGTACGGCATCGTCGATGACCGATTCCGCCACGCCGTTCCTGCGCAACTGATCGCGCATCCGGTGTCTTGCTTTCCCCACGCCCGCAGGGCCATGGGGTACGGCCATGCTCGACGACGTGGGCACCTCCTGTGCCACCACCAACGCCACCCCCGAGACCTCCTTCGCCCCACGCCAATGGGTCGATGCCCCATTGGCCTGTACCGGAAACCGGCCAATGCACGCTGGGTGACGCATTCACACCGATCGTTTACGGTTCGAACGCGCCGGAGCACCCCGTGTGACCGCGTGACAGGTGATGCCCGGGTGACCGCCGGGGCCTGTGTGGGGTCAGCGGCCGAGCCGGTCCAACACCGCGCGCGGGCGGTTGGTGATGATGGCGTCGACGCCCAGCCGGGCGCACAGGTCCACGTCGGCCGGCTCGTTGACCGTCCACACGTGCACCTGGTGCCCCGCCTTCTTCAGGCGTTCGACGTAGGCCGGGTGGTTGCGCACGATCCGGATCGACGGGCCCGCGATGCGCACCCCGGCGGGCAGCCGCCCGTCGCGCAACCGCGGGGAGACGAACTGCATGAGATAGACCGTCGGCAGCGTCGGCGAGGCGGCACGCACGCGGTGCAGCGAGCGCGCCGAGAAGCTCATGACCCGCACCTGCGACCGGGCGGCCGAGGCGGGCGCGTCCAGCCCGAACCGTTTCAGCAGGTGCAGCAGCCGCTCCTCGACCTGTCCCGCCCAGCGGGTGGGGTGCTTGGTCTCGATGGCCAGCTCCACGCGGCGCCCGGCGTCGGCGACGAGTTCGAGCAGCCGCTCCAGGGTGAGGACGGAGGTGGCCTCCAGGTCCTCCGGCCGGTGCTCCCAGTCGGGCTCCTCGTCGCGGCCGCGCCAGGCCTCCCGCGTCTTCCAGGAGCCGAAGTCGAGCGCGGCGAGGTCGGCGAGCTCCAGCGCGGAGACCGCGCCGCGGCCGTTGGAGGTGCGGTTGACGCGGCGGTCGTGCACGCACACGAGGTGGCCGTCCGCGGTCAGCCGTACGTCGCACTCGAGGGCGTCCGCCCCGTCCTCGATCGCCTTCCGGTACGCGGCCAGGGTGTGTTCGGGGGCGTCCTCGGAGGCTCCCCGGTGGGCGACGACCTGGATGTGGTGCTGTCGTGCGTGGGTCACCGCGTCATGGTGCCACCGGGAGCGGGCAGGCGTGGGGCCGAGGGGGTGCTGACGCACCACGAGGTGCGTCCGATATGCGGCAAAGATCCTATATAAAGAATGCCCGCGGACCCACAGGCACCGCTTATGGTGCTCTGACGGCCCGTGGGAAAAGCTGACGGCATACAAAAGCACATGCACAGCTGCAGCGCGCCGGGTCGACGACAAGCGTGAACGAGCGTGACCGAGTGCGACCGACAACGACAGCCGTGGATCGAGGAGAAGAGCTGTGAGCACCGAGAACGAGGGCACCGCGGTACCCCAGGCCCCGTCCGCACCCCCCGTGCCGGTGGCCTCTCAAGCAACGCCCTCGCAGCAGCCCACCGCCGGACCCGAGCAGCCGTCCGACGCGACGCACGCCCAGGCGGGCGCGGACCAGCAGTCGCAGCAGCCCCACCAGCCGGCCTACGGGACGCCGCCGGGCCCGGACGCCCAGCCGGCCCCCGCGACCGCCACCACCCCCTCGCCCTCCCCCGCCCCGCACGGGGCCTGGCCGCCCCCGCCGCCGCCCGGCACGCCCGCGTACGGCGACGGCGGCTCCGGCGCGGGCACCGGCTGGGGAGCGTCGTACGCGCCGCAGCCCGCGCCCAGGAAGCCCGGCCGCGGCGGACTCGTCGCGGCGGTCCTGGTGGCCGCGCTCGTCGCGGGCGGCCTGGGCGGCGGCATCGGCTACCAGCTCGCCAAGGGCAACGACGACAGCGGCTCCACGACCGTCTCCGCGTCGACCAGCGGCGGCGACGTCAAGCGCGACCCCGGCACGGTCGCCGGCGTCGCGGCGAAGGCCCTGCCGAGCACGGTCACCATCGAGGCCGAGTCCACCAACGGCGAGGGCGGCACGGGCACCGGGTTCGTCTTCGACAAGCAGGGCCACATCGTCACCAACAACCACGTGGTGGCGGACGCCGTGGACGGCGGCAAGCTGACGGCGACGTTCCCGGACGGCCGCAAGTACGACGCCGAGGTCGTCGGCCACGCGCAGGGGTACGACGTGGCGGTCATCAAGCTCAAGAACGCGCCGTCGAACCTCAAGCCGCTCACCCTCGGCGACTCCGACAAGGTCGCGGTCGGCGACAGCACCATCGCGATCGGCGCACCCTTCGGCCTGTCGAACACGGTGACGACGGGCATCATCAGCGCCAAGAACCGCCCGGTCGCCTCCAGCGACGGCTCCGGCAGCCAGGCGTCGTACATGAGCGCCCTGCAGACCGACGCCTCGATCAACCCGGGCAACTCCGGCGGCCCCCTGCTGGACGCCCAGGGCAATGTCATCGGCATCAACTCGGCGATCCAGTCCACCGGCAGCGGCGGCCTCGGCTCCGGCCAGTCCGGCTCGATCGGCCTGGGCTTCGCCATCCCGATCAACCAGGCCAAGTACGTCGCCCAGCAGCTGATCAAGACCGGCAAGCCCGTCTACGCCAAGATCGGCGCGTCGGTCTCCCTGGAGGAGTCCTCCGGCGGCGCGAAGATCACCGAGCAGGGCGCGGGCGGCGCCGCCTCCGTCGAGCCCGGCGGCCCCGCGGCCCAGGCCGGCCTGAAGCCCGGCGACGTCATCACCAAGCTCGACGACCACGTCATCGACTCGGGCCCGACCCTGATCGGCGAGATCTGGACCCACAAGCCCGGCGACAAGGTCACCATCACCTACGAACGCGCGGGCAGGACCCACACCGTGGAACTGACCCTCGGCTCCCGCACGGGCGACAACTGACCGGTACGCTGTACCCGCTCCGTCCCTGGTGGGCGCGGGGCGAGGTGGGTTGCCCGAGCGGCCTAAGGGAACGGTCTTGAAAACCGTCGTGGCGCGAGTCACCGTGGGTTCAAATCCCACACCCACCGCGTGATCGGCAGTGGGAACGGCCCCCGACCAGCAGTCTGGTCGGGGGCCGTTCGTGTGTCCGGGGGCGGCGGCTACCTGTTCAGCCAGTCCGTCGGGGTTGCCGACGGGGAGCGCAGGAGTTGGGGGGTTCCGGTGGGGGTGGCGGCGGTGGTGTACGTGTTCGTCGTGTACGTGAAGGTGTCCGTGGCCGAGAAGGCGATGCGGGTGCCGTCGGGGGAGAAGACCGGGGACCGGACGCCCGTCAGCGGGGTGGTCCAGGTGGGCTGGAGGGGGGTGGTCGTGCCGGAGGGGACGTCCGCGACGCTCAGGCCGTTCGTGGTGGCGTAGGCGATGCGGGTGCCGTCGGGGGACCAGTCGACCGGGGCCTGTACTGCGTCGTGGGTCGTGGTGATCTGGCGGAGGGCGCGGGTGGTGGTGTCCAGGGTCCAGACGTCCCGGGACTGCTCCCAGCCGCCGTCCGCCGTCTCGTACGAGGTCGTGCGGACGAAGGCGATGCTCTTGCCGTCGGGGGAGAAGGTGCCCGGGCCGGCCGCCGGGGTGAGGACCTCCTGGCCCGTGCCGTCGGTGTTGATCCACTCCAGGCCGCGCGGGCTGTCGTAGACGAGCCGCTTGCCGTCGGGGGACCAGTCGGGGTGGCCGACGTAGGGGGCCTCGCCGGTCTCGGGGGCGATGCCCTGGACCAGGACGTGCCGGTCGCTGCCGTCGGCCTTGGCGAGGACCAGGTCCCGGGGGTACACGCAGCCCTCGGTCTGCGGGACGCAGGTGGTGGCGCGCTGGACGTACGCCACCGAGGAGCCCTTCGGGGACAGCACGCCGTCCTCGGCGTTCTGCGCGAGGGTCGCGACGACGGTGCCGTCCGCCGGGTCGAGGGCGACCAGCGCGGGGGCGCCGGTGGAGGAGTCGGTGGCGGTGATGTGGCCGGCCGTGGCCGTCGGTCCGGCCATGGCGGTCCCGGCCGCCGGCAGGGCGGTCGCCATGACGATCCCGGCCGTCAACACGGCACGTTTCAGAAGCACTTGGGTCCTCCCGGGGTGCGCGGGGCCGGCGGTTCCGGCCCCGGTGCAGGAGCGCGGGAAGATCAAGAAACGTCACACCGGCGTGAACGCCGCCCCCGCCCGGCTCACGGACGGTGGCCCGTCAGGCGGGCCGCCGAGGCGATCGTCGCCCTCGCCTCGCGTTCCGTCAGGCCCGTGTCGACGGCCGCGTCGATCAGCGGGGCCAGCAGGGCGGGGCCGATGCCGTTCTCGTAGGCGCGGCAAGCGGCCCAGAACAGGCGGGTGTTGCGCTGCCCCTCGTGCGCGCCGAGGACGAACTGGACGAGACCCTGGCCGTGTACCGCCGTGGACGGGCGGGCGGGGTGCTCCGCGCGCGGCGGGGGCAGCAGCAGCCGGAGCAGGGACGGCGGGCAGGGCGCCGGGGCGAGGTGGGCCGTACCCGGAGCGGTGGTGTACACGCCGTGGGCGGTGCGGGAGCCGGGGCCGACGAGGTAGCCGCCGGCGCCCCGGATGTCGATGCCGGGAGCGAGGCGACCGGCGGAATTGGGGACGGCCGTGTCCGCCGGGCCGGTCAGCCACAGGTGCCGGCCGCCGGAGGGGGTGAGGACGACGACCGTGGGCGGGATGGTGAACAGATGGCGCAGCGCCAGCTCGCGCAGGGCCGCCGAGGAGTCCGTGCCGGACTTGGTGTCCAGGTCGACGCCGATCAGATGGGGCGGGGGCAGGCCGCAGGCGATGCCGTAGCCGGTGGCCCAGGGCGCGGCGGCGAACAGTTCCCTGATCCGCGCGGGGTCGGTGGAGGCGTCGTACACGCCGTGTCCGAAGCGGCCGCACTCGCCGTGGCAGAGCGGGGCGTCGGGGTCGTCGCGGTGCGGGGAGCGCAGGGCCGGGAGCTTCGTCCGGGACAGGGGGATGACGGCCAGGCCGCGCTCGGCGGCTGACAGCGCGTGGGCGAGGGCCAGCGTCCTGGCCTGCCGGTCGGTGGTGGCCATGGAGATATTTTCGTACGCCTGTTCGAAGAAGGGAAGAGGTGGCGGGCGCGGCACGCCGGGGCGGGGACATTGGCCGGAAATGTGCCGGAACGGTTCACCCCTTGCGGCCCTTGGGCCGATCCGGCCCACCTGTCCTGAGTCGGGGGTTCCGGTGGCGCAATGCCGCGCAAAGGGGTTTATCGACTTGTCCTCACGCTTGAGGGCGAATTGCGGCTTCCGGGGTGGTTCGCCGGGGATTCGGTGGGCAACTCTGGTCTCGCGACGTCGTGCACAGCACCGAGGAACCGAGGCGGTCGGCCAACTGCCTCGGAAACAGCCGTACTTGACGATGCCGGCTCACCAAGCCGGTGAGTGACTGGTTCTGGAGGAACACACCATGGCAAGCATCCGTACCGCCCGCGTTCTCGCCACCGTCTCCGCCCTCCCGCTGGCCGCCGCGCTCTTCTCCGGTGTCGCCACGGCGGACAACGGCGCGTTCGCGGACAACGGATCGAGCGCGACCGTCACCAACGCGGCCCAGGGCATCGTCGGCAGCGGCGTCGGCGGAGCCAACAACGGCAACTCGTCGACCACACAACAGCAGGCGGTCGGCTCGGGAGCCTCGAACCAGAGCAATACCGCGCAGGTCAACGGCTCGGCCTTCACGGCCGTCAACCAGGGCAACGAGAACGTGGCGGTCAGCTTCTCGCCGCTGTGGTGGTGAGGCGAAAGGAGGGGAACCTACTCCGCGAGGTGCGCTCTGTGGGGTGACAAGGGAATCACAGTCCGCGCGGCGGTGCTTCGGCGCCGCCGCGCGGGCGTGTGCGGTGGCTTCAGCCGTCGTGGGTACCCGTCCGGCGCCCCGCCCGGTACACCCCCAGGGGTAAACCCGCAGTACGCCCCGGCTCCTCCTCCACCTACAGGAGGTGCAGCCAGCCCCACCCCTACAACCTGAGGCGGACGCCGCTTCGGCACCTGCGGCCGATCCCCGGCCCGGCCCCCCGCTCCTAGCGTGGAGCCATGACCACACCCGTCTGCACCAGCGCTTCGACGGCCGCTGCCCCGGCGACGCGGAACGGCCCCTACCCGTCCTTCTCGTCGTACGTCCGGGCCCGCCGGCCGGTGCTGCTGCGGACCGCCCGCACGCTCACGGCGAACGCCAGCGACGCGGAGGACCTGCTCCAGACCGCGCTCACCAAGACGTACGTCGCCTGGGAGCGGATCGAGGACCACCGGGCCCTCGACGGCTATGTGCGCCGCGCGCTGGTGAACACCCGCACCTCGCAGTGGCGCAAGCGCAAGGTCGACGAGTTCGCCACCGACGAGCTGCCCGAGCCGGAGCCGGTGCCGGGCGAGGGCGACCCCGCCGAGCGACAGGCGCTGCACGACGCGATGTGGCGGGCGATCATGAAACTGCCGGCCCGGCAGCGGGCGATGGTCGTGCTCCGCTACTACGAGGATCTCAGCGAGGCCCAGACGGCGGAGGTGCTCGGCGTGTCGATCGGCACGGTGAAGTCGGCGGTGTCGCGCGCGCTGGGCAAGCTGAGAGACGACCCTGAGCTGGGGCTTGTTCGGTAGTGGGCCTTCGTGCCCCTTGATGTGCGGTGATCGATCATCGCTCCCTAGTGACATACCGCGCGGTATGTGCGCAGAATCAGCGCAACCCGCTACCGCCGCGTAGGCAATGTCGCCATGGAGGACGCCGTGCAGAGCACCATGCAGGACGTACCGCTGCTGATCTCGAGGATCCTGACCCACGGGTCACGCATCCACGGCACCTCGCAGGTCATCACCTGGACGGGCGAGGCCGAGCCGCACCGCCGCTCCTACGCCGAGATCGGCGCCCGCGCCGCCCGCCTGGCCCACGCCCTGCGCGAGGACCTGGGCGTCCGCGATGACGACCGCGTCGCCACCCTCATGTGGAACAACGCCGAGCACGTCGAGGCGTACTTCGCGATCCCCTCCATGGGCGCGGTCCTGCACACCCTCAACCTGCGCCTGCCCGCCGAGCAGCTCGCGTGGATCGTCGACCACGCCGCGGACCGGGTCGTGATCGTCAACGGCTCGCTGCTGCCGCTGCTCGCCCCGCTGCTGCCGCACCTGAAGACGGTCGAGCACGTCGTCGTCACCGGCCCCGGCGACCGCGCGCTGCTGGCGGACGCGACCGTACAGGTGCACGAGTACGAGGACCTGCTCGCCGGGAAGCCCGACGCGTACGACTGGCCCGAGCTGGACGAGCGGCAGGCGGCGGCCATGTGCTACACCTCCGGCACGACCGGCGACCCCAAGGGCGTGGTCTACAGCCACCGCTCGATCTACCTGCACTCCATGCAGGTCAACATGGCCCAGTCGATGGGCCTGACCGACCAGGACACCTCGCTGGTCGTCGTACCGCAGTTCCACGTCAACGCCTGGGGCCTGCCGCACGCGACCTTCATGACCGGCGTGAACCTGCTGATGCCGGACCGCTTCCTGCAGCCCGCGCCGCTCGCCGAGATGATCGAGAAGGAGCGGCCCACGCACGCCGCGGCCGTCCCCACCATCTGGCAGGGCCTGCTCGGCGAGCTGACCGCCCGCCCCCGCGACGTCTCCTCCCTGACCCAGGTCACCATCGGCGGCTCGGCCTGTCCGCCGTCGCTGATGGAGGCGTTCGACAAGCTCGGCATGCGGGTCTGCCACGCCTGGGGCATGACGGAGACCTCGCCGCTCGGCACGGTGGCCCGCCCGCCGGCCCATGTGGTCGGCACCGACGAGGAGTTCGCCTACCGCCTCACCCAGGGCCGCTTCCCCGCCGGCGTCGAGGCCCGGCTGACCGGCCCCGGCGGCGAACGCCTCCCCTGGGACGGCGAGTCGGCGGGCGAGCTGGAGGTGCGCGGGCCGTGGATCGCGGGCGCGTACTACAACGGCCCCGACGGCGAACCGCTGCGCCCCGCCGACAAGTTCAGCGAGGACGGCTGGCTGAAGACGGGCGACGTCGGCACCATCTCCCCCGACGGCTTCCTCACCCTCACCGACCGCGCCAAGGACGTCATCAAGTCCGGTGGCGAGTGGATCTCCTCGGTCGAGCTGGAGAACGCGCTCATGTCCCACCCGGACGTGGCCGAGGCGGCGGTCGTCGCGGTCCCGGACGACAAGTGGGGCGAACGCCCGCTGGCGACCGTCGTGCTGAAGGAGGGCGCGACCACCGACTTCACCGCCCTGCGCGCCTTCCTCGCCGACGAGGCCCACATCGCCAAGTGGCAGCTGCCGGAGCGCTGGACGGTGATCGAGGCGGTGCCGAAGACGTCGGTGGGCAAGTTCGACAAGAAGGTGCTGCGCAGGAAGTACGCGGAGGGCACGCTGGACGTCACACAGCTCTGACGCCCGCGTCCACGGCGGCACGGCCCCTGGCGACTGCCGGGGGCCGTTCGCCCTGCGGAGGTGAGCCGGAGCGCAGCGCGGTGATCGGAGCGAAGCCCTCACCCGGGCCGCGCAAAGGCCCAGGCGAGCGTCCCCCGCCTGCAACCTTCGCTCCGACCCCGCCTCAGTTCTTCGTGCCGTCCACGATCACCGGCGTCCCCCCGGCCCCCGTCCCGCACGGCACCGCGTACACCGGGTGGGATCTGGCGGCCTCGCGGTAGGCCTCCAGGCACTGGTTGTAGAGGACCTTGTCGGTGAGGGACCTGGCGACGATCTCGTTGGCGCGGGCCGTGCCCTCCGCCTCGATGCGCTTGCGTTCCGCCTCCGCCTTGGCCGTGCGGGACGCCTCCACGGCCCGCTCGGTGGCCTGCTCCTGCTGGATCTTCTTGTCGATCTGCTCCTGGAGCTTCTCCGACGGCTTCACATTGCGCAGGTTCACGGCCGTGACGTCGATCCCCCGCGACGCCAGCCGCTCCTTGACCGCGCTCTCGATCTCCGCGCCGATCCGCTCACGCGCGGAGGCATAGCCCTCCTCGCTGGTGTGGCGCGCGAAGACGTTGCGGACGATCTCGCGGCTGTCCGGCAGCACCAGCCGCTGCTCGATCGCGTCCTGGCTGCCCGCCAGCCGGTAGAGCGCGACCGCCTTCGCCGGCACCACGGCCCACTTGATGGTGACGTCCGCGTACAGCACCCCGCCCTGCGAGGAGCGGACCTCGACCGTCTCCTTGTCGTTCAGGTTCAGGTCGACCGGGCGCGTCGAGAAGGACGTGACGTCGGTGAACGGTGACTTGAAGTGGACCCCCGACGGCAGTGGTGAACCGATTTTCCCGAACGTGACCGGCACGCCGACCTCGTACGCGCTCACCACGTACACGCAGGCGTACAGCCCCGCCAGCAGCCCCCCGGCGGCGCTGACCCAGGCCCACAGCCGCCAGTTTCTGGCCGGGGTGCGGCCACGGCCCGCGACGAACAGCACAACCGCCGTTATGAGCAGCAGCACGGACAGGACGAACACGGAAGAACCCCCCTCATGAACGGACCGCGCGCCGCCTCCCCGGGCGGCGCGCGCAGCGCATGTTATGGGCGGCCGGTTCCGGCCAGGTAGCCGACAGGCGGCGTCCGTGCGGCAGTTCGGTCTCGGCTCACCGTCGTACCGCGGTCGCCCCCCATCCGATCACCAGCCACAGCCCCGCCACCGCGCACACCCCGCCCCAGCCGAAGTGGCCGAAGGCCGGCCCCGCGAGCAGGGAGGCGAGGGCGCCGCCCGCGAAGCCGCTGACGACGTACGCCGTGTTGGCGGCGGCCGGAGTGGAGGTGGTCGTCAGGGCGAGGGTCTGGTTGGCGACGTGGGAGGCGACCAGCGCCGCGTGGATCGCCAGCGCCGCCACCCACAGCGCCGCCATCACGTGCCCGCCCAGCCAGAACAGCGGCACGGACACCGCGGCCAGCAGATACGCCGACCGTACGACCTTCTGCGCGCCGAACCGGTCCACCAGACCGCCGGCCAGCGGAGCGACGGCGCTCGACGCGAGGCCGAACAGGCCGAACAGGCCGGCCGTCGCGGTGGACAGGCCGTACGCCGGACCCGTCAGCAGCAGCGCCAGCGACGTCCACAGCGCGCTCCACGCACCGAACATGCCCGCCTGGCGCAGGCACGCCCGCCACAGGTCCGGCGAGCGGCGCATCAGGCCGGGCAGCGCGGCGATGCCGGAGAGCAGCGAGCCCGTGCGCGGGCGGTGCTCGGAGGGCAGGACCACGGCCGTGGCCAGGCCCAGCACGAGGGTGAGGACGGCCGAGCCCGCGAAGACCCAGCGCCAGCCGAACGCCTGCCCGGCCAGCCCGCCGACCACCCGGGCGGCGACGATGCCGGTGAACAGGCCGGCGATGACCGCGGCGACATGCCGGGCCCGGCGCTCGGCCGGGGCGCGCTGGGCGACCAGCGGCACGAGCAGCTGAGGGATGACGGTCGCCGCGGCGGCCACGAACACCGCCACCGCCAGCGCCCCCGTACCCGGCGCGACGGCCGCCGCGACCAGCGCGACCGTGGTGACCACGGTCAGCCCGCCGACCAGCCGGCGCCGGTTCGCGCTGTCGCCGAGCGGGGCGAAGAAGAGCAGGCCGACGGCGTAGCCGAGCTGCGCGACCGAGGCGATCCAGGCGACGGCCGAGGCGGTCGTGCCGTTGTCCCGGGCGATGAGCGGGAGGAGCGGCGCCGCGAGGTAGATGTTGGCGGCCGTGACGGCGGTGCAGACGGCGATGAGGAGGAGGAAGAGGGTGGACCGGCGGTCCGCCCGCTGCGGCGCGGCGACGGTCATCGCCGGGGTCCTGGTCGTGGCTCGGGACGGGGCTGGGGACGGCATGAGTGACGGACTCCTTCGAGCCGGCTCTAGCAACTAACTGGTTGGTTGGTGATAGGCCCAACACTCTGCGCCGCCCGTCGATTCCCTGTCAACCAAACAGTTGGTTGGTTACGGCGGTACGCTGCTCCCATGGCAGTCAGAGACCCCGAGGCCACCAAGGCCCGGATCTTCGAGGCGGCGGTCGCCGAGTTCGCCCGCCACGGCATCGCGGGCGCCCGCATCGACCGCATCGCGGGCCAGGCCAAGGCCAACAAGCAGCTGATCTACGCCTACTTCGGCAACAAGCAGGAGCTGTTCACCCAGGTCCTCGGCCGCAGCCTGGTCGACCTCGCCGCCTCCGTCCCGGTCGACCCGGACGACATCGAGGGCTGGATCGACCGCCTGATGGACTACCACGCCGCCCACCCCGAGTTCCTGCGCCTGCTCTTCTGGGAGGGCATCGAGTACGGCACCGCCGACCTCCCCGACGAGGCCGCCCGCCAGGACCACTACGCCCGCAAGGTCGCCGCCGTCCGCGACGCCCAGGAACGCGGCGTGATCACCGACGCCTTCGCCCCCGGCGACCTGCTGTTCCTGCTGATCGCGGTGGCCAACTGGACGGCCGTCGTGCCGCAGATGAGCCGCATCCTGGTCGGCCCGGACGACACCGACCGCAGCCGGCTGCGCGCCTCGGTGAAGGAGGCGGCCCGCCGGCTGGTCGCCACGTAGGCGCAGTCCGGTATCTCAGTTCGTGCCGATGCGGGCCAGCAGATCCACGATCCGCGCCTGCACCTCCGGGCTGGTCGACCGCTCGGCGAGGAA
Source organism: Streptomyces griseosporeus (assembly GCF_014656055.1). GTDB lineage: Bacteria > Actinomycetota > Actinomycetes > Streptomycetales > Streptomycetaceae > Streptomyces > Streptomyces griseosporeus. Next base: position 120,807 of record NZ_BNBR01000005.1, on the reverse strand, counting down.
GAGCACCGTCTCGCCGGAGGCCAGCCGCGGCAGGTCCGCCGGGTCGACGGCCGCCGTGTAGACGACCAGCGGGGTGCGGTTGAGCTGCCCGTTCGCCCGCAGCCAGTCCACGATCCCGGCCCGCCGCCGGTGCACCTGCATCAGGTCCATCACGACCAGGTTCGGCCGGAACTGCCCCGCCAGCGCCACCGCGTCCGCGTCGCTCGCGGCCCGCGCCACCTGCATCCCGCGCCGCTCCAGCGTCGCCGTCAGCGCCAGCGCGATCTCCGCGTGCTCCTCGATGAGCAGCACCCGCGGCGGATGCTGCTCGCTGTCGCGCGGCGCCAGCGCCTTCAGCAGCACGGCGGGATCGGCGCCGTACGCCGCCTCCCGCGTCGCCTGCCCCAGCCCGGCCGTCACCATCACCGGCACCTCGGCCGCGACCGCCGCCTGCCGCAGCGACTGCAGCGCGGTCCGCGTGATCGGCCCGGTCAGCGGGTCCACGAAGAGCGCCGCCGGGAACGCCGCGATCTGCGCGTCGACCTCCTCGCGCGAGTGCACGATGACCGGCCGGTAGCCGCGGTCGCTGAGCGCCTGCTGCGTGCTCACGTCCGGCGCCGGCCACACCAGCAGCCGGCGCGGATTGTCCAGCGGCTCCGGCGGCAGCTCGTCGTCCATCGGCTGCGGGCGCGGGGTATCCGCGACCTCCACGGCACCGCCGGGCCCGTCGAGCGGCTCGGGCCCCTCGGCCGCGTTCTCGTCCGGAGCCCCTATGGCGTACGACCGTCCGGCCCCCTCGGTCCCGGGAGCGAGCCGCAGCTGACCGGGGAGGGAGGGCTGCGCGGGCTGGGCTTGCGGTGGCTGCTGCGGGGAGGGCTGGGCGGCGGCCGGCGTCTGCTCGGCGGACGGGTGCGGCCGGGCCGCCGGGTCCGGGGGCGTGCCCAGCTTGCGCCGCCGTCCGCCGCCGCCCGGCGTCTGCGGGGGCGGGGTCGCCCCGGCCGGGCCGGGCTGCTGCACCTGGGCGGCCTGCCGGGTGAACGGCACGCCCTGCCCCAGCGTCCGCACGCTGATCGCCCGCCCCTGCGTCGAACCGGGGTCCGCCGCGGCCCCGGCCGCCTCGGTGGGCAGCGGGTGCGCGGGGCGGGACCCGGCGGGCATCGGGTTCTCCGGGGGGAGAGGCGTGCCCGTGCTCGGGGTGCTGGTCGGCGGCAGCGGGGCGGACGTGCCCTGCGGCGGGGCCGCCGGCGCTTCGGCGGGGAGGGGGAGCGGACCGGGCGCGCCACTCTGCGGGAGCGGCCCGGGTACGCCCGCCTGCGGGGGCACATGGACGTGCCCGGAGGGGTGCTCGGCGGGGGCGGGCGGGGGCCCGACCTGGGCTGCGGGCGGCTGCGGTGCGGCGGCCTGAGCTGCGGGAGGCTGCGGTGCCGCGGCCTGAGCCGCGGGCAGACCCTGGGCGGGCACCGGCTGCGGACCCGGCACCTGCGCGGGCGCACCGGCCTGCGCCGGGACCTGCGCGGCGAGGGGTACGGAAGGCTGTCCCGGCACGGGGGCGATCGGCTGCCCCGGCGCCATGACGACCTGCTGCCCCGGAAGCGACGCACCCGCCTGCTGCCCGGCCACCCCCTGCGCCGGAACCGTCGGAACCACCCCGGCCTGCGGCACCTCCCCCGGCCCACCGGCCACGGCACGCCGCCGCCGCCCGGTCGGCGCAGCGGTGGGATGCGGCTGCGGTGGGGTGTGGTCCGCGCTCTGGTCGTGGGGTACGGCGTCATGGCGGCCGTGGTCGGCGGCGGGGTCACCGTGCGCCCCGGAAGGCGGTACGGCGGGACCCGGACCTGGCACGGCGGGACCGGGAGCCGGTACGGCGGGACCGGGAGCCGGTACGGCGGGACCCGCGCCCGGCGCGACAGGCATGCCCGGCGCTCCCGGTACGGCAGGACCGGCACCTGGCATGGCGGGCGCGCCCGGCACTCCCGGTGCCGCAGGACCGGCACCTGGCATGCCCGGCGCTCCCGGTACGGCAGGACTCGGGCCCGGTGCGGCAGGACCGGCACCCGGCATGGCGGGCGCGCCCGGCGCCCCCGGCACGGGCACCGCGCCGGTCGCCGTACCGGCACCGGACGTCTCACCGACGACCCCGACGGCATCCGCCCCGGTCGCCTCCCCCGCACCCACCGGCCGGTCGGCGTCGGCCGGCGGCAGGGCGAAGACGGTGCGCGGTCCGGCCTCCTGCGCGGCGGCGCGTTCCGCCGCGGCGGCCAGCGCACGCCGGCGACGCCCCGTCGGCTGGGACTGCTCGGACGCCGGCGCGCCCTCCGCGCCCTCCGCGCCCGGCGCGGGCAGTGCGGGCGGCAGCGCGTGCTGCTGCCCGGCGGGGTCCACGGCCTGGCCGTCGGCGCGCCGGGCGCGGCGTCCGCCGGACGCGGGCACCCCCTGCGGCGGAACGGTCCCGCCCAGCCCCGTACCCACCGCGGCGGCACCCGCGGCGTGCTCGTCGGCGGTGACGACGGCGCCCTCCGCCGGGGCCCCCGGGGCGGCGGGGGCGGCGGGCTCGATCGCGCGGCGCCTGCGTCCCGTACCACCGGAGACGGCCACCTCGGTGCCGGCCGGCGCCTCAGGGGCCTCGGGCGCCTCAGGAGCCTCGGGCGGCAACTCCGCGGCCGGGGCGGCGGCCCGCCGCCGACGGCGACCGGTGGGAGGCGCGGCCTCGACGGCCGTACCACCGGAACCGGCGGCATCACCGGTACCGGCAGTCCCACCCTGCTCATCACTGTCGAGGAAGGCGTCCACGGATGCCCGCCTGGCCCGCCGCCGTCCGCCGGCCTCGCCGCCCTCGGAGCCGTGGGCCGGAGCCTCGACGGGAGTCCCGGCGGCGACCGCGCCGTCCGCGGCGGCCTCGGCCGTGACGGCCCCGGCGCCCCCGCCGATCGGCACCTCCAGGACGTACGCGCTGCCACTCATCCCCGGCACCTCGTGCGTCTGGAGCACACCTCCGTGCGCCCGCACGATCCCGCGGACGATGGGCTGGTGCACCGGGTCCCCGCCGGCGTACGGCCCGCGCACCTCGATGCGGACGACCTCGCCGCGCTGCGCCGCCGCGACGACGACGGTGTTGTCCATGTAACCGCCCGCGGAGACGGGCGCGTTGCCGGTCGCGTCGACGCCGGCGACGTCCGCGACGAGGTGCGCGAGGGCGACGGCGAGACGCTGCGGGTCGACCTCGGCCTCGATGGGCGGCGCGTGCACCGCGAACTGCACCCGCCCGGGACCGATCAGCTCCACGGCCCCGTCGACGCCGGCGGCGACGACGGCGTCCAGCATCACCCTGGCCCGGGAGACCGCCTGCCCGTCGGCGTCGAGCCGCTGGTAGGCGAGGACGTTGTCGATGAGGGTGGTGATGCGCGAGTAGCCGGCCGACAGGTGGTGCAGGACCTGGTTGGCCTCGGGCCACAGCTGCCCGGCGTCGTCCGCGGCGAGCGCGGACAGTTCGCGGCGCAGCTCGTCGAGGGGGCCGCGCAGGGAGGTGCCGAGCAGGGTCAGCAGCTGCTCGTGCCGGGCGGCCAGCGCCTCGTAGCGGTCCTTCTCGCGCTCGCCGAGCGCGGCGTAGCGCTCGTCGGCCGCGGCGATCTCCTCCGCGTGCTTCTCGTGCAGCTCCTCCAGCTCGGTGACGTGCTGCTGACGCAGGGCGGTGAGGTCGGAGGCGTGTTCCTCGGAGAGCCGCTCCAGCTCCTCGGCGTGCCGCTTCTCCGCGGCCTCCTTCTCCTCGACGACCGCGTCGTACGGCCGCCGGTCGAGGAAGGTCATGACCGCGCCGACGAGCTGGTCACCGTCGCGCACGGGCGCGGTGGTCAGGTCGACGGGCACCTTGTCGCCGCTCTTGGACCACAGCACCTGCCCGCGCACCCGGTGCTTGCGCCCGGAGCGCAGGGTGTCGGCGAGCGCGGAATCGTCGTACGGGAACGGCGAGCCGTCGGCCCGCGAGTGCAGGACGAGGGTGTGCAGCTCCTTGCCGCCGAGGTCGCTGGCCCGGTAGCCCAGTATCTGCGCGGCGGCCGGGTTGACGAGGACGATCCGGCCGTCGGTGTCCGTGCCGACGACGCCCTCGGAGGCGGCCCGCAGGATCATCTCGGTCTGCCGCTGCGAGCGGGCCAGTTCGGCCTCGGTGTCGATGGTGCCGGACAGGTCGCGGACGACGAGCATCAGCAGCTCGTCGCCGCTGTAGCCGTAGGAGTCGTAGGTCTGCTGGCTGTTCTCCAGGTTGGCGCTGGTGACCTCGACGGGGAACTCGGTGCCGTCGGTGCGCCGCGCGATCATGCGGGTCGGCTTGGTGCGGGCGCGGGGGTCGATGTGGTCGGGGCGCCGCATAGAACCCGGGATCAGCTTGGAGTCGAACTGCGGCAACAGGTCCAGCAGCCCGCGCCCGACGAGCGCGGTGCCCGGCGCCTCGAAGGCCTCCAGGGCGATGGCGTTGGCGTTGACGACGGTCCCGTTGGCGTTGACCAGCACCAACGCGTCGGGGAGCGCGTCGAGTATGGCTGCGAGGCGAGCAGCGCCTCGGGGTGGCCTGCTGCTCACGAGACGCTTCCTCCCTGTTACCGCACTTTGCCGACCGCTCGGGCCATCTTGCCAACCGGCCCGCGACGTGTCACGCGAGGGAGTCTAAGCGCAGCGGTTGTGCCCGGGGCGGTGGATGCGAGGGAGGTCGCACGAGGAAGTGACGTAGAACGTGTGACCGTATCTACGGCGATACGGGCGCCCACGCCGCCGGTGCGGACTCCCATGCCGCCGGTGCGGGCGCCCTCGCGGCCGGAAGCGGCAGGTGCGCGGAAGGTGCGGGACGGATGCGTCGCAGGTGCGTGGCCGCCGGTACGGGGCAGGCGCGTGGCCGTTACGGCAGGTTCACGCCGTCTGTGCGCCGGGGGCGGCGCCGTCCAGGTCGGGCAGCAGCGGCACGAACCGGTCCCAGCGGCCGATCTCGCACCCGTTGCCCCGCTCGAACGCCGCGTCGACGGGCCGCCCGGCCCAGGTCCCGGTGACGTGGGCGGTGGCGGGACCGCCGTACTGCATGGTGCAGACGCTGCCGTCGGCCACGGGCGCGAAGGGCTCGCTGCCCCACCGGGTGTTCCGCTCCACGGCCCGGCAGGCTCCGGCGAGGTCGGGGTGACTGCCGCCCATGGGGTTGCAGTACACCTCATACACCCCGTCCCTCCCTTCCCCCGCGTGCTCGACCCGCACGACCAGGTGATCGCCGGCGGCCCGGTCCTCGTCGCGCACGGGCGGCGGCGCGAGGGGAGCGGCGGAGGGGGACGCGGTGGAAGCGGCGGCGAGGGCCGGGTGCGTGACGAGCGAGGCTGCGGAGACGAGGGAGGCGGCGGTGCCGAGGATCAGCCGGCGTACCGGCCGCGGGGCGCGGGCAGGACGGCGCGGGGCATTGCTGCGGATATGAGGCATGCCCTGCCTAACGCTCCCCGCCCCCGGACGTTGCGCCACGCCCCCCGCCCACCAGCGAAGGGCTTTGCCCTGAGGGCTGCCTGCCTAGTACCGTGGGAGCCGATTGGTGGCACGACGCTCGACTGTGTCATCATCTGCACGCACCACTCGCGCTCGCGCGAGCGGCTGTGCTGGAGGCGTCGCCTAGTCCGGTCTATGGCGCCGCACTGCTAATGCGGTTTGGGCCTTAAAGCCCATCGAGGGTTCAAATCCCTCCGCCTCCGCGCGAGATCCCCGAAGCCCCGGTCCCCAGGACCGGGGCTTCGTCGTTCCCCTCTCCGCCCGCTCCCTCCGCCCCCACCCCTCGAATCGGTGTTTTCGCAGGTCAGACGGCCTGGCGGAATCGGATTTCACATGTCGACGGCAGTCATGTAATGTTCTTCCTGTCGCCGCGAGCGGGCCGGAAGGGCCGGGAGCGAAGGCAGAAAAACAGAAAACAAGCACTCGTAGCTTAACGGATAGAGCATCTGACTACGGATCAGAAGGTTGCAGGTTCGAATCCTGCCGAGTGCACACAGAGCAGAGGCCCCGGAGAGATCCGGGGCCTCTTGCGTTGCAGGGGCGTTCCGCCAGTGCCGTGTAGCAGTCAGCATGGACTCGTGATGGCGATCCGTGGTGCCGGAGGTGGGTGCCGGTGATCCAGCAATGGCCGGAAGGGCCGCACGCCGATCCTGATGCGGCGAGAGACCGCTACCACGCGGATCTGCGGGCGTCACGTGCCGCGGCACGGGAGGTGTTCCGGGCGGAACTGCCCATCGCGCACATGGGCCTGGCACTTGTGGCCTTGGCGAGTGTGCTTGTGGGGGTGGTCTGGTCGCCCAAGTCCGGGGTGATCATCGCCGGAGCCTTCGCCGCGCTGTTCGTCGTCGCTCTGGCTGGGGCTTTTCTGGCGGGCAGGCGGGGGTGGGGCGCGGCGCGGGCCGCGTACAGGTTCACCTTCGGGTGGGCCGACTGGATCACGTTCTGAGAGATGTCCCGCGAGGCGAGGGCGAGCTGTGGCCGGGTGGCCGGGTGGCCGGGTGGGAGTGGGGCACCCGGACGACTCCCGTGCGGACGGTGTGGCAGCCTGCCGTTATGCCATGGGAGCTGCGGGAGCACGCGGGGCGTCACTATGCCGTCCTGTTCCACTACGCCTTGCCCGACGATGCGTGGGCCGTGGAGTTGAGCGAGGCTGTGCCTGGGGCGGGCATGGACTACTTGCCCGGTGCGGCTCTGCTGGCAGCGCTCGTCCCGGATGAGGATCCGGGGCTGGAGCCGACCGTCCGCGTCTGCGGCTCCGAGGAGCGCGTCGTGCCCTACGAGATCATGCGCTGGTTCATGGAGCAGGTGGCCGACCAGGTGGAGCGGTGCCGCGTCGCGTTCGCGGAGGGCGGGGCCGAAGCGGCGGAATGACCATCCGGGAGGGGTAGCTCGAACAACCCCTCCCAGTGGTCGGTCACTTCCGGAGCCAGGTGGGCTGCCTAGCGACCCCCGGTGCGCAGGATCGTCCAGGTCGCGGTGAACGCGGCGAGGAGGAGAGCCGTGCCGGTGGCGAAAGCCAGGTGGTAGCCGGATGTGAGGGCCGTGGGGAGGGAGTGGCCCTCGGTCAGGCGGTGGTCGGTGCGGGCGGCCGCCAGGGTGGAGAGGACCGCCACGCCCGCCGCCATGCCGATCTGCTGTGTCGTGTTGAACAGGCCCGACGCCAGGCCCGCGTCGTCCTCGCTCGCCGAGGACATGCCCAGCGAGGTCAGTGCGGGCAGGGCCAGGCCGAAGCCGGCGGCGAGCAGGAAGACCGGGAACAGGTCCGTGAGGTAGTGCGCGTTCGCGGGGAGGCGGGTCAGCAGGGCCAGCAGGGCCGAGAGGAGCAGCAGGCCCGCGAGCAGGACGCGCCGTTCTCCGAAGCGGGCGTTCAGGCGGGCCGATACGCCCAGGGATACCGCGCCGATCACGACCGCCGCCGGGAGCATCGCCAGACCCGTCTTGGCCGCGCCGTAGCCGAGGACCTTCTGGAGGTGCAGCGCGACCAGGATCTGGAAGGAGAACAGCGCCGCCACCATCAGCATCTGCACCAGGTTCGCGCCGACGACGTTGCGGGAGCGCAGCAGGCGGAGGGGCATCAGGGGGGTGCGCGCCCTGGCTTGGCGGACGACGAACGCGGCGAGCAGGAGCAGGGCCACGGCGCCGAGGGTGAGGGTGCGGGGGCTGGTCCAGCCGGTGTGTTCGACCTGTACGACGGTGTAGATGCCGAGCATGAGGCCCGCCGTCACCAGCAGCGCGCCCAGGACGTCGGCGCCCGCCCGCAGACCCAGTCCGCGATCGCCCGGCAGGACGGCCGCGCCGATCGCCAGGGCCGCCGCGCCGATGGGCAGGTTGATGAAGAAGATCCAGTGCCAGTTCAGCGCATCGGTGAGCACCCCGCCCAGGACCTGGCCGATCGACGCCCCGGCGGCGCCGGTGAAGCTGAACACGGCGATCGCCCGGGACCGTTCGCGCGGCTGCGGGAAGAGCGTCACGAGGATGCCGAGCCCGACCGCCGAGGCCATGGCGCTGCCCACGCCCTGGAGGAAACGGGCGCCGATCAGGACGGCGGGTGAGGTCGCCGCCCCGGCGAGCAGGGACGCGGCCGTGAAGACCGCGGTGCCCGCGAGGAACATGCGCTTGCGGCCCAGCAGGTCGCCCAGGCGGCCGGCCAGCAGGAGCAGGCTGCCGAACGCGATCAGGTAGGCGTTGACGACCCAGCTCAGGCCGACCGGGGTGAAGCCGAGGTCCTGCTGGATGGCGGGCATCGCGACGGTCACGATGCTGCCGTCCAGGATGATCATGAGCATCCCCGTGGCTATGACCGCGAGGGCGAGGGTGCGGTGGTCGCGGTGATCACGGGCGTTCGCCTCGGCGTTCCGTGATCTGTCGGTATCCGTGGTCCTGGTGCTCTGTCCGTGCGTCGTCGCAGACATGCGGTCGTCCCCCTGTCCGAGTGCGGCCGGCAGTGGAGCCAGCGGTAACGACCGTAGCAGATAGTTTTGTTGTAGACGATAATTGCGGACTGCCGCCCTGGCGGGCGGTGCGGGGAGGAGGGGTTACTTCGCTCGCTGGCGCCTTCGGCGCGCCGCCTGCGGCGGGGCCTCCACGGGAGTGCCCAGGTGGCCCGTGACCAGGCGGTTCATCGCCTTCAGGAACGTCTCGCGCTGCGTCTTGGGCAGGGCGTCCAGCGCTTCCCGGTGCACCCGGTCGACGATCTCCTGGCTGCGCTTGGCGAGCTTCGCGCCCTTGGGTGTCACCGCGATGATCCGGGCCCTGCGGTCCGCGCTCGACGCCCGCCGCTCGGCCAGGCCGGCCTTCTCCAGGGCGTCGACCGTGGCCACCATCGTGGTCTTGTCCATGTCGCCGATCTCCGCCAACTGGATCTGCGTGCGCTCCTCCTCCATGGCGTGCACGAGGACACAGTGCATGCGGGGGGTCAGGCCGATCACCGCGAGGGCGGCGGTCATCCGGGTGCGCAGGACGTGGCTCGTACGGTCGAGGAGGAAGGAGAGGTCGGGTTCGATGCGGTCGGGGGACATGGCGGTCATGCCTTCAGGATAGGGGGACCTCGTTCGGTTGCGGATCGTCTCCGGGGGAGAGTGGCGGTGGTGAATCGATACTTCTGTTCACTTTCGAGTGAATGTGCCGGATGTGTGGGGCAGTTGGGGTACCGCGTCCCTAGCTTCCGGCGCAGGAGGTGATGCTCGATGTACGAGCAGAACAACATGCCGCCGAACGGATCGGCGGCGCAGCGGCAGGACGCGATCGACGTGAACGACTTCGTGTTCGCGGCGACGGGGGCGCGGGTGCGGAGGCTGACTCTGCCGGATGGGGAGCACTGGTTTCCGGCGGTGGATGTGGCGGGCCATCTCGGCTACGCAAACACGCGGGACGCTTTGCGAAAGCGGGTGGCTGCAGACTGGCAATCCCGGCTGGACGAGATTGCACAAGGTGTCGCTAGGAGCGACACCTTGAGCAAACTTGCAGGTCACCGGCTACAAAGGTCGATGAAGATGGTGAACCTCAAGGGGCTCATCCAGCTCGTCAACGGGTGCACCAAGCCCGAATGCGCACCCTTCAAGGCCTGGGTCTCCGACGTCATCGCCACCCTCCAGCGCGACGGCTCCTACAGCCTCGACCCCGCCCCCGTGCAGCCCCCGCCGGGCGGTGGCACGGCCTACGTCATGCCGCAGGAGGCCGTCGATGTGATCGTGCGGCTGGAGGAGCGGAACATCCGGGCGGACGAGCAACTCGTGGCGGCGCAGGCGAGGCGCATCGCGTTGATGGAGCGAGCCACAGAGCATCTTGAGCGTGGCACGGAGTCTCTGCGCCGCAGCAACGACCTCCAGTCCTCCATGGCCGACGCCCTCACCCGCATCGCCGACACCCTCGACCGCGTGGCCGACCGCTCCCGCGGATGACGGTGCGGCGGTGTACACGCTGCCGTAGCGAGGGAGGAAGCCGGAGGGTCCGGCAGACCAGACGCTGGTGGCCCGAAGTCGCAACTCAAACTTGCGGCTTCGGGCCGTTCGGCAATCTACACCGGCTTCGCCGACCGCCGGCGCTGTCAGTGCCACGCCCTACCCTCACGAGTGATGGCACAGACATGGCACTGCACTGGCCTGCGATGGTCCGCGGGCGAAACCGTGAGGCCCGAGTTGGTCTGGAACGGGGCGCGGAAAACCCCACTGACCTGGGGCAAGACCGTCACCTTTGGGGTGGAGGACGGGGGCCGACGGGTGTGTGTCGGGGCCCGTGGGCATGCCTGTCCCCGGCGGGTCGAGGTGTCGGCGCGCAGTACCGGCGCGCGGTGCGAGGAGTGCGCCCGGCTGGAGCGGGCCCACTCCGTGGCCGCCGACACGGTGGCCGACGACCCGCGGCCGTACCACGTGTACCTCGCCTGGTTCGGTCCCGGCCTGGTCAAGGTCGGCATCACCGCCCTGGAGCGCGGTTCCGCCCGGCTCCTGGAACAGGGCGCCGTCTGTTTCAGCTGGCTCGGGGTCGGCCCGCTGATGGCGGCGCGGCGGGCCGAGGAGATGCTGCGGGCGGCGCTCGGCGTACCCGACCGGATCCCGTACGCCGAGAAGCGTGCCGTACGGGCCGCGCTGCCCGCGACCGAGGAAGAGCGGGCGGCGGAGATCGGCACGCTGCACGGCCGCGCCGTCGCTCTCGCCGGCTGGCCCGAGTCGCTCGCGCCGGAGCCGTTCCGGCCCGTCGATCACCTCCGTGCCTTCGGGCTGGACGCCGCCCCCGCCGCCGTGGGGGAGATCACCGAGCTGGTCGCCGGGGGTGCCGTCAGCGGACGGCTCGTCGCCGTCGCCGGGCCGGATCTACACCTGCGGACCGGGGACGGCTCCGTCGTCGTCCTCGACACGCGGCTGATGACCGGGTGGGGGATCGTCCCGGTGAGCGAACCGGTGAGCTGCCCGGTGAGCGGGCCAATGAGTGGCTCGGTGAGCGGTCCGGTGAGTGGCCCCGTGGCGGGCGGGCGGGTCGCCTTTCCCGTACGGCCGTTCCCGGCTCCCGCCGCCCATGCGCAGGACGAGTTGTTCTGAGACCGCGAGTCCCCCGCCCGGGCAGCGGGCGAGCGCCGAGCACCCCTGGCGTCCGCCCGCCCGGGCAGCGAGCGCGCGCCGACCACCCCCGGGTAAAGACTTGGATCCCGCACGGATCCCTTTCGGCAATCACCCTGGATCCGGCCGCCGGTCACCGGCCACCGTTGGCGTCATGAGCGATCACCCGATCACCGTCCCCACTTCCATCACGGCCGATGTCCCCACCCCTGTCTCCACGCCTGTCACCACCCCTGTCACCACCCCCACCCCCGTCCCGGCCGCCGAACCCCCTTATTACGTCGCTGTGTTCACCTCCCTCCCCACCCCCGACCAGTCCGGCTACGCCGAAACCGCCGACCGTCTCGGCGCCTTGGTGCGGGACATCCCGGGGTACATAGGCGAGGACTCTGCCCGTACCCCCGGCGGGCTCGCCATCAGCGTCGCCTACTTCAGGGACCTGGAAGGGATCGAGCGGTGGCGGCGGGACGCCGAGCACGTGGCCGCCAAGGAGCGCGGCCGGCAGCAGTGGTACGAGCGGTACTCCCTGCACATCGCCCGCGTCGAGCACAGCCACACCTTCCGCAGGCCCACGACGGCGTGACCGACCGGGCGTGACCGACCCGGCGTGACCGACCGGACCTGACCGACCAGGCGTCGCTTCCGCTTCCCAGGAGCCGCCTGAGAAGAGCCTGTGTGTTTCTCAGGGAAATCACAGACTGCCGAAAGCCTCCTCTCAGAGCCCCCGGACATCGTGTCGAGCATGACCACGACCTCGCCCCAGGGGCGCACCGAACTGCTGAGGCCGGACGGGAGCCCCGTCCGGGTGCTTGTGGTGGACGACGAGCTGTCGATCACCGAGCTGCTGTCCATGGCGCTGCGGTACGAAGGCTGGCAGATCCGCACCGCGGGGGACGGCCACGGTGCCGTACAGACCGCGCGGGAGTTCCGGCCCGACGCCGTCGTGCTCGACATGATGCTGCCCGACATGGACGGCCTGACCGTCCTCGGGCGGCTGCGCCGCGAGCTGCCCGACGTGCCCGTCCTGTTCCTCACGGCCAAGGACGCGGTCGAGGACCGTATCGCCGGGCTCACCGCGGGCGGGGACGACTACGTCACCAAGCCGTTCTCCCTGGAAGAGGTCGTCGCGCGGCTGCGCGGGCTGATCCGGCGGTCCGGGGCGGCCGACCGGCGCTCGGACTCCGTCCTCGTCGTCGGTGACCTCATGCTCGACGAGGACAGTCACGAGGTGTCCCGGGGCGGTGAGAACATCCACCTCACCGCCACCGAGTTCGAACTGCTCCGCTTCCTCATGCGCAACCCGCGGCGCGTGCTCAGCAAGGCGCAGATCCTCGACCGCGTGTGGTCCTACGACTTCGGCGGCCAGGCCAACGTCGTCGAGCTGTACATCTCCTACCTGCGGCGGAAGATCGACGCCGGGCGCGAGCCGATGATCCACACCCGGCGCGGCGCCGGATATCTCATCAAGCCCGCCGTGTCATGAGCGGACGACGACGGCCGCGTACGCGAGGAGGGCACACGCGAGCGCGGAGCCGGCAGCCGCGCACGCTGCGGACGCGGCTCGTCGTCGCCGCCGTGACGCTGATCGCCGTCGTGTGCACGGTGATCGGCACGGTCACCACGCTCGCCCTGCGGCAGCACCTCATCGACCAGCTGAACGAGAAGGTCCACGATGTCGCCATGCGGGCGGCGGGCGGCCACATGATGGACCGGCCGGACGGCCTCGGACAGACCGCCCTGACGGCGGACGACAAGATCGACCGGCTCGTCACCCAGGGGCCGACGCTGCCCAGGACCATCGCTGCCTACGTCGAGAGCGGCGGCATCACCAGCGCGGCCGTCGCCGAGCGCACCAACGACAGCAACGGCGCCTTCAAGAAGATGGACGCCGTCGCACTGACCGCCGCGCAGAAGACGGCGATCGCCTCCGTCCCGAAGGACGAACGCCCGCACTCCGTGGACGTGCCGGGACTCGGCGCGTACCAGGCCCAGTACGTCACCACACCCGACGGCGCCGAGTCGTACTACGTCGCCCTCCCCACCGACGACGTCACCAGCACCGTCTCCACCCTCGTCCTCGTCGAGGTCAGCGTCACCACCGCCGGCCTGGTCGCCGCCGCCATCGCCGGGTACGTGCTGGTCGGCGTCGCCACCCGCCCCCTGCGCCGGGTCGCGGCCACCGCCACCCGCGTCTCCGAACTGCCCCTGCACTCCGGCGAGGTGAACCTCAGCGAGCGCGTCCCGGAGTCCGAGTGCGACCCGCACACCGAGGTCGGGCAGGTCGGCGCCGCGCTCAACCGCATGCTCGACCACGTCCACGGCGCGCTGCACGCCCGCCAGCAGAGCGAGACCCGGGTACGGCAGTTCGTCGCCGACGCCAGCCACGAGCTGAGAACCCCGCTCGCCTCCATCCGCGGGTACGCCGAGCTGACCCGGCGCGGGCGCGAGCAGGTCGGCCCCGACACCCGGCACGCCCTCGGGCGGATCGAGTCCGAGGCCGGGCGGATGACCCTGCTGGTGGAGGACCTGCTGCTGCTGGCCCGGCTGGACGCGGGCCGTCCGCTGCAGTTCGAGGAGACCGACCTCGTCCCCCTCGTCATCGACACGGTCAGCGACGCGCGCGCCGCCGGACGCGACCACGTGTGGCGGCTGGAGATCCCCGACGAGCCCGCGCCGGTCCGCGCGGACGCGGCCCGGCTCCAGCAGGTGCTGGTCAACCTGCTCGCCAACGCCCGCACGCACACCCCGCCCGGTACGACCGTGACCGCGCGGGTGCGCACCGGCGGGCCGTGGCTGTGCGTCGACGTCGAGGACAACGGGCCCGGCATCCCGCCCGACCTGCTCCCGCGCGTCTTCGAACGGTTCGCCCGCGGCGACTCGGCACGCTCGCGCGCCACCGGCTCGACCGGGCTGGGCCTCGCCATCGTGCAGGCCGTGGCGAGCGCCCACGGCGGCGCCGTGACCGTCGACAGCGTGCCCGGCCGGACCGTGTTCACCGTGCACCTGCCCGCGCTCGCGCCCGTGGCCCACCACCAGTTCCCGACCCTGACGGACCGGCCCCTGACGCACCGGCTCCTCGACTCACAGGCACAGCACAGCGCCACCACATGGGTGCAACAGGGCGTCTGACGACAGTCGTTCGCATGCGAACCGACTCTTCTCCCGGCACCCTGCCGGCGCGGGAGCACCTCCCGGCCGCGGCAGCCGGTACGCCTGTTCTGGACGTAGTGGTCCCCGTCTACAACGAGGAGAAGGACCTCCAGCCGTGCGTGCGCCGCCTGCACGAGCACCTCGCGCGCACCTTCCCCTACCCCTTCCGCATCACCATCGCGGACAACGCCTCGACGGACACCACGCCGCAGGTGGCGGCGCGGCTGGAGACGGAGATCCCCGAGGTCACCCACGTCCGGCTGGAGCAGAAGGGCCGGGGCCGCGCCCTGCGGGCGGTGTGGTCCGCCTCCGACGCGCCGGTCCTCGCCTACATGGACGTCGACCTGTCCACCGACCTCAACGCCCTGCTGCCGCTGGTGGCGCCGCTGATCTCCGGCCACTCGGACCTGGCGATCGGCTCCCGGCTCAGCCGCAGCAGCCGGGTCGTGCGGGGCGCCAAGCGGGAGTTCATCTCCCGCTCGTACAACCTCATCCTGCGCGGCTCGCTCCAGGCCCGTTTCTCCGACGCCCAGTGCGGGTTCAAGGCGATCCGCAAGGACGTCGCCCAGGTGCTGCTGCCGCTGGTGGAGGACACGGGCTGGTTCTTCGACACCGAGATGCTGGTGCTCGCCGAACGCGCGGGCCTGCGGATCCACGAGGTGCCCGTCGACTGGGTCGACGACCCCGACTCCACCGTGCACATCGTCCGCACCGCCACCGACGACCTCAAGGGCGTGTGGCGGGTCGGCAGGGCCCTGGCCACCGGTTCGCTGCCGCTGGACCGGCTCGCGCGTCCCTTCGGCGACGACCCGCGCGATCGCGAGATCAAGGACGTACCGACCGGACTGGCCCGCCAGCTCGTCGGGTTCTGCGTGGTCGGCGCCCTGTCCACCCTCTTCTACCTGCTGCTCTACAGCCTCTTCCGCTCCTTCGCTGGCCCGCAGACCGCCAACGCGCTCGCCCTGCTCGTCTCCGCCGTCGCCAACACCGCCGCCAACCGGCGCCTGACCTTCGGTGTGCGCGGGCGCGGCGGGGCCGTCCGGCACCAGGCGCAGGGCCTGGTCGTCTTCGGTATCGGCCTCGCGCTGACCAGCGGCTCGCTCGCCGCGCTGGACGCGGCCACCGCCGACCCCGCGCACTCCACCGAGCTGGCGGTCCTCGTCGCCGCAAACCTCGCCGCGACCGTCCTGCGGTTCCTGCTCTTCCGCGCCTGGGTGTTCCCGGAGCGCCGGGAGGACGGCGACCGGCGGCACCCGGAGCCCGGGCCCCGCCCCACCGTCGTCGCGCAAAGCCCGTACAGCACGTCGTACGGCGCTTCGTACGGCTCTCCCTGCCGCACTGCCCACAGCTCCTCCGCCCCCCACGACCCCGCCTGGCGGGACAGCACCCTGCACCTGCAGCCGGTGCGCCCGCACGACACCGACCCGAGGGAAACGCGATGACCACCCACGTCGACCAGACCGCCGGCTGGGGTCCGCCGCCCACCGCGCCCCCCGCGGACCCGGCCGCCCGGCGGACCGCGCCGGGACGGCTGTGGCGCGGCCGGCCCGAGGACCCCCGCTGGGCGCGCCCGGCGCTGCTCGCCCTGCTGCTCGTCACCGGGCTGCTGTACGTGTACGACCTGGGCGCCTCCGGCTACGCCAACTCCTTCTACTCGGCGGCCGTGCAGGCGGGCAGCCAGAGCTGGAAGGCGTTCTTCTTCGGCTCGCTGGACGCGGCCAACGCCATCACCGTCGACAAGCCCCCGGCCTCACTGTGGCCGATGGCGCTGTCGGTGCGGCTCTTCGGCCTGAACTCGTGGGCGATCCTCGTCCCCGAGGTGCTGATGGGCGTCGCCACGGTGGCCGTCGTCTACGCGGCGGTACGGCGCCGGTTCAGCGCGGGCGCCGGACTGCTCGCCGGTGCCGTGCTGGCGCTCACGCCGGTCGCGGCGCTGATGTTCCGCTTCAACAACCCGGACGCGATGCTGGCGCTGCTGATGGCGACCGCCTGCTACCTCGTCGTCCGGGCGCTGGAGGACGGCCGGACCAAGTGGCTGGTGTGGGCCGGGGTGGCGATCGGTTTCGCGTTCCTCGCCAAGACGCTCCAGGCGTTCCTGATCCTGCCGCCGCTGGCCCTCGTCTACGCCGTCTGCGCGCCGGTGCCCGTGCGGAAGCGGCTGGGCCAACTGGCCCTGGCCACCGTCGCGCTGGTCGTGGCGGGCGGCTGGTGGGTCGCGATCGTCGAGCTGTGGCCGGCCTCGTCCCGCCCGTACATCGGCGGCTCGCAGAACAACTCCTTCCTGGAGCTGACCTTCGGCTACAACGGCCTCGGCCGCCTCAACGGCGACGAGACCGGCAGTGTCGGCGGCGGTGGCGGCGGCCAGGGGGGCGGCCAGTGGGGTGAGACCGGCTGGGACCGGATGTTCAACTCCGAGATCGGCGGCCAGATCTCCTGGCTGCTGCCGGCCGCGCTGATCCTGCTGGCGGCGGCGCTGTGGGCGACGCGGAAGGCGCGCCGTACGTCGGTGACGCGGGGCGCGTTCCTGGTGTGGGGCGGCTCGCTGCTGATGACGGCCGTCGTCTTCAGCTACATGGCGGGCATCTTCCACCAGTACTACACCGTCGCCCTCGCGCCCTACCTGGCCGCCGTGGTCGGCATGGGCGCCGGGCTGCTGTGGGAGAAGCGGAAGGAGACATGGGCCGCGCTCGCCCTCGCCGCGTCCGCGGTGGCCGCCGCGGCCTGGGGATACGTCCTGCTCAACCGCACCCCGGACTATCTGCCCTGGCTGAGGTGGCTGGTGCTGGTCGGCGGTCTGGTGGGCGCGCTGGGGCTGGTCTTCGCGGGCCGGATCACCCGGCAGCTCGCGTTCGCCGCGGCGGCCGTGAGCGTGGCGGCGGCGCTGGCCGGTCCGACCGCGTACACCCTGAGCACGCTGGCGGAGGGCCACAGCGGGTCGATCGTCACCGCCGGTCCGGCGGGCGCGAGCATGATGGGCGGCCGGGGCGGCCCCGGCGGCGGCATGCGGGGCGGCTTCCCGGGCGGCGGCAACGGCTTCCCGGGGCAGCAGAACGGCGGCAACGGCAACGCGCAGGGGCAGCAGGGCTTCCCCGGCGGAACCGGCGGAACCGGTGGCACTGGTGGCACGGGCGGCTTCCCCGGCGGAGGCATGCCAGGCCAGCAGGGTCAGCAGGGCCAGCAAGGCCAGCAGGGCCAGCAGGGCCAAGGTGCCCAGGGCTTCCCCGGCGGCGCCCCCGGCGAGGGCGGCGGCATGGGTCGCGCCGGCGGCATGGGCGGTCTCCTCAACGGCGCCAGCGTCGACGCGCAGGCCAAGAAGCTCGTGAGCACGGACGCCGACGACTACACCTGGGCCGCGGCGGCCATCGGCAGCCAGAACGCGGCGAGTTACCAGCTCTCCACCGGCAAGCCGGTCATGGCGATCGGCGGCTTCAACGGCACGGACCCGTCGCCGACCCTGGCCCAGTTCAAGAAGTACGTCGAGGAAGGGAAGATCCACTACTTCATCGCGAGCGGCACCGGCGGCGGTGGCATGGGCGGCGCAGGGAACGGCACATCGGCGCAGATCACCGCCTGGGCGGAGGCCACGTTCAAGAAGGTGACGGCCGGCTCGGCCACCTTCTACGACCTCACACGGAAGGCGACCGGCTGACACACGGACGGTGTACGACTCACCGTGCTGATGGACGACATCGCCGGCCCGCTCCTCACCGCGTCAACGGGCGGAGCGGGCCGCCTAACGGGCCGCGGGGCTGGGTAGTCGTGCGGCTGCGGCCGTATGCGGTCGGCCCCCCGGGGCGCTGGCATGATCGTCGTTGAGAAGCCGAGGAAGGTTGTGCCTATGTCCACGTCAGGCCGGCGGGCCACGAAGAGCGCCCGGACCAGCGTCTGGCTGGAGGGCAGGGCGCGGCGGGGACGCGGCGGCGGACAGCCCTCCGGCCTGGACCGGGAACGGATCACCGAGGTGACCGTGCGGCTGCTGGACGCCGAGGGCCTGGACAGCTTCTCCATGCGCCGGCTGGCGGCCGAGCTGAACGTGACCGCGATGTCCGTGTACTGGTACGTCGACACCAAGGACGACCTGCTCGAACTCGCCCTCGACGCGGTCTTCGGGGAGCTGAAGCTGCCCGACCCGGAGGCCGCCGGCCAGGACTGGCGTGACCAGCTGCGGGATCTGGCGACGCAGTACCGGCGGGTGCTGGCGCGGCACTCGTGGGTGTCGCCTCTGATGGGCAGGTTCCTCGGCATCGGGCCCAACAACCTGGCGTTCTCCCGGGTGGTGCAGCAGGTCGTCCGCCGCACGGGGATCCCCGCCCACCGCATCACCAGCGCGATCGCCGCCGTCTTCCAGTTCGTGTACGGCTACGGCACGCTGGAGGGCCACTTCAACACGCGCAGCGCGGCCCTGGGGATGACCAGGGACGAGTACTTCCGGCACGCGATGGCGGTGGCGACCGAGGCGCCGACCACCGCCGAGGTCCTCCAGGAGTCCAGGGCGATCATGGAGGCCCGCGGCGGTGACACGGTCACGGAGATGATGGAACGGGACTTCGCCTACGCCCTGGACCTGCTGGTGGCGGGCATCGAGGCGATGGTGGAGCGAGGCTAGCCCTCGTTCTCGACGAGCCGCGCCGGGAAGCCTCCGGTGGCCACCGGCCCCCACCGCTCCGGCGTGATCCGGATGATCGACTTGCCCTGCTTGACCATGGCCGCGCGGTACTCGTCCCAGTCGGGGTGCTCCCCGGCGATGTTCCGGTAGTACTCCACGAGCGGCTCGACGGAGTCGGGGGAGTCGATGACCTCGGCGGTCCCGTCGATCTGCACCCAGGGCCCGTTCCACTCGTCGCTCAGCACGACGATGCCGACCCGTGCGTCCCGCTTGGCGTTCCGGGTCTTGGCGCGCTCCGGGTAGGTGGAGACGACGATCCGCCCCGAGTCGTCGACCCCGCAGGTCAGCGGGGAGGCCTGGGGGCTGCCGTCGGCCCGCCGGGTCAGCAGCAGGGCCCGGTGCCGGGGGCGTACGAAGTCCAGCAGCTCGTCGAGCGATACGCGGGTGTTCGTCGCGATGTTCGGTGCCATGCACCGCAGCCTAGGCGTCCCCGGCCGCCGCTGCCTGACCCTGCGGTGCCTACGCCTGCGGGAGTGTCCCGCCCTGCACGGCCTGGATCTCCAGCTCGACCTTGAGGGTGGTGCCGATGGCGGCGATGCCCGCCTGGACGACCTGGTTGTAGTTCATGGCGAAGTCGTCGCGGTGGAGTTCGGTCGTGGCCCGGAAGGCGGCGCGGGTGCCGCCCCACGGGTCGGCGCCGGTGCCGAGGTAGGCGAGGTCGAGGTCGACGGGCCGTACGACGCCGTGCAGGCCCAGCTCGCCGTGGACGGTCCAGCGGTCGGCGCCGACGGCGGTCAGGCCGGTGGACCGGTAGGTGATCTCCGGGAACCGCTCCACGTCGAGGAAGTCGGCCGACCGCAGGTGCTCGTCGCGCATACCGTTGCCGGTGTCGATGGAGGCGGCCCGGATCACCGCCTCCACACGGGACTTGGTGACGTCGTCCGGGGCGATCTCGAGCGACGCGGTGTAGTCGGTGAACCGGCCGCGCACACTGGAGATGCCCAGGTGCTGGGCGACCGCGCCGACCGTGGAGTGGGCCGGGTCGACGGTCCAGGGGCCGGGCGGGGGCAGCTCGGTGCCGCCCTGCCGGGCCAGGGTGACCGTGCCGACCTCGGCGCGGCCGCTCGCGGTGACGAGCGCGCCGGCGGCGGCCGGTGCGTAGCCCACGGCGGTGACGATGACGGTGTACGCGCCCGGCGCCAGCTCCGTGGTGTCCCGTACGGCGCCCTCCGCGTCGGCCTCGGCGCGCACCACCTGCGTGCCGGTCGTGTCGGTCACCGTGACGACCGCGTGCGACACGGCCCATCCGTCCTGGGTGCGGATCCTCGCGGTCAGTCCCATCCCGTTTTCTCTCCCTGCGAAGGCCCCGTGAAGGGGTGATAAACCGGTCGTATGGATCCGGCCCGCGGCGGGGGCGCGCCCTCCGCTCAGAGCGCGCCTGCCCGCCACGGGCCGGGGTCGGAACTACTCGCCGGGGTGGGCGAGTTCGATGTCGTGGCCGTCGGTTCCACGGCCGGCCACGGTGAGGGCGGTGGCCACCGGCGGGTAGCCCGTCGCGATGACGGTGTACTCGCCGCTGTCCAGGTCGGTGAAGGCGTACGCCCCGTCGGCGCCGGTGGTGGCGGTGCCGACGACGTTGCCGGCGGCGTCGACCAGGGTCACCCGCGCGTCGGCCAGCGGGCCGTGCGGCGCCCGGACGACACCCTGCACCTGGGCGCCGGCGTCGAGGTCGACCTCGACGCGGGTGACACCGGTGCCGCCGATCTCCACGGGCAGGGCCCGCGGCCGGAAGCCGGCGGCGTTCACCGCGACGGTGACGGTGCCCGGCACCAGCTCGGTGAAGGCGAACTCGCCCTGCTCACCGGTGCTGCCGGTGGCCAGCAGATCACCGCGCACATCGGTCACGATGACCATCGCGTCCTGCACCGGCTGCGCGGACTCGGCGGCGCGGACGACACCGGTCAGGCCGCTGGTGCCGCTGAGCAGGACGTCGTACGCGACGGGCTCGTCGTTCACGACGATCGTCGAGGCCTGCGGCTGGAAGCCGTCGGCGGAGGCGATCAGGACGTACGATCCCGCGCCCGGCGCGTCGACGGCGTAGGAGCCGTCGGCCTGGGCGACCGAGCGGCCCAGCTGGCGGCCGGTCAGCGAGATCAGCGTGACGGCGGCCTGCGGGACGGGCGCGCTCTCGGCGCCGCGGACGAAGCCGCGGACCGGGATGCCGGAACCTGCGGGCACGGATCCCTCCTCGTCGGCGGCCTCCGGCTCGGCGGTGGCCCAGCTGGGGGTCTTGTCGGCGGCCGGGGTGACGGCGGCCTCGGCGGGAATGGGCGCGGCGGGGGCCGCGGCCTCGGCGTTGGCCTCGGCGGCCTGGGCGAGGGCGCCGGTGGTGCGCAGCGGGACCTCCTTGATGAACAGCGTCACGAGGAAGGCGAGGAACGCGATCGGGGCGACGTACAGGAAGATGTCGGCGATGCCGTGCCCGTAGGCGCTCTCCAGCCAGTTGCGGATGCCGGTGGGCAGCGCGTCCATGTCGGGCAGCTGGCTGCTGCCGGACGCCTTGGCGGCGGCCATCTGCTCCTGCGGGCTGAGCTGCCCGATGGTGTCCTTGGCGTAGTGGGCGATCCGGGTCGCCATCACGGAGCCGAGCGCGGAGACGCCGACCGCACCGCCGAGGGAGCGGAAGAAGGTGACGACCGAGCTGGCGGCGCCGAGTTCGTGCGGGGCGACCTGGTTCTGCGTGGACAGGACGAGGTTCTGCATCATCATGCCGATGCCGAGGCCCATGACCGCCATGAAGAGGGCGATCTTCCAGTAGTCGGTGTCGTACCGCATGGTGCCGAGCAGCCCCAGACCGGCGGTCAGCAGCACACCACCGGTGACCAGCCAGGCCTTCCACTTGCCGGTCTTGGTGATGACCTGGCCGGACACGGTCGACGAGACGAACAGGCCGGCGATCATCGGGATGGTCATGACGCCCGACATGGTGGGGGACTTGTCCCGGGCCAGCTGGAAGTACTGGCTGAAGAACACGGTCCCCGCGAACATCGCGATACCGACGAACAGCGAGGCCACGGAGGCCAGCGCGATGGTGCGGTTCCGGAACAGGTGCAGCGGGATGATCGGCTCGGCGGCCTTGCTCTCCACGAACAGGAAGACGAGCGCCAGCAGGAGCGCGCCGCCGACCATGGTGTAGGTCTGCCAGGACAGCCAGTCGTACTTGTCGTCGGCGAAGGTCACCCAGACCAGCAGCAGGGAGACCGCGGCGGTGATGAAGAACGCGCCCAGCCAGTCGACCTTCACCTTGCGCTTGCTCTCCGGCAGGTGCAGCGTCTTCTGCAGCACCAGCAGGGCGATCAGCGCGAACGGCACACCGACGTACAGGCACCAGCGCCAGCCGAGCCAGTCGGTGTCGGTGATGACACCGCCGACCAGGGGGCCGCCGACGGTGGCGACGGCGAAGGTGGCGCCCAGGTAGCCGGAGTAACGGCCGCGCTCCCGCGGCGAGATCATCGCGGCCATGATGATCTGGGCCAGCGCGGTCAGACCGCCGGCGCCGAGACCCTGGATGACACGGGCGCCGATCAGCATGCCCGGGTTCTGCGCGAGACCGGCGACGACCGAGCCCGCGATGTAGATGACCAGGGCTATCTGGACGAGCGCCTTCTTGCTGACCAGGTCGGCGAGCTTGCCCCACAGCGGGGTGGAGGCCGTCATCGCCAGCAGCGCGGCGGTCACGACCCAGGTGTACGCGCTCTGTCCGCCGCCGAGGTCCGTGATGATCTCGGGCAGGGCGTTGGAGACGATCGTGGAGGACAGGATGGCGGCGAACATGCCGAGCAGCAGCCCGGAGAGCGCCTCCATGATCTGCCGGTGCGTCATCGGAGCGTGGCCGCCGGCGGAGCCGTGGGAGCCTCCCCCGTGCTTGGCATGAGCCCGCACACCGGCTGGTGTGGTCGTTGCCATGGGCTTCCTTTACTTACGTGCTTGCGGGTGTACGGGTGGTCGGTACGAGTCCGGGAGGCGGCGGCCGCAGGGGGCCGCGGTCGCGGCAGTCGTCGAAGCTGGCGCGCAGCCGGGTCATGAGCCGGGTGAGCTGGGCGACCTCCTCGTCGCTCCAGTCGGCGAGCCGCTCGGAGAGGAGCCGGGTCGTCTCCCGGGACATCTCGTCGAGCTTGCGTTCGCCCTCCGGTGTCAGACGCACGATGCGTGAGCGCTTGTCCGCCGGGTCGGGGGAGCGTTCGATCCAGCCCCGCTCGGCGACGTGGGCGACATGGCGGCTGGTGACCGACATGTCCACGGCCAGCAGGTCGGCGAGCTTGCTCATGCGCATGTCGCCGTAACGGCCGAGCAGCGTCAGGACGGCCGCGGAGCCGCTCGGGCAGTCGGACGGCAGGATGCGTCCGATCTCCCTTTTCACGGCACCGAAGGCGCTGAACTGACGGATCAGCTCCTCGTACTGCGCCTGTGCGGCCATCACGCCTCCCGTGTTTGTTGCTTAGGGCAACCATAGAGGTGTTTGGTTGCCGCAGGCAAATATCCGGGAAGCCCTTGGCCTAAAAACTTGGCAAAGGCAAGTATTGCGACCGTAAACACCCAGGTGGGCACAGGTACGGCAGGGGTCCGCCCCGCACTTGGGCGGCACCGCCGGATTCGCTAGTGTCTCGGGCCATGGCTAACACCCAGGGCCCCCAGGGCAACTACGACCCCGCCGGCAGCACCCAGATGTTCCGCGCCTTCGTCGACGAGGCCCCCCAGACCCCGCAGCAGCAGACCTCCTCGGGCCCGCGCGTCGGCCTGATCGTGGGCGTGGTGGCCGCCGTGGCGATCATCGCAGCGGTGGCCTGGCTGGCCCTGAAGTAACCGACACCACCTTCGCACCCGGCGCTGGTGCGGGCCGGGGGTGGGTCGCGCGGCCCGGCGCTAACGGGGTGCCGCTGCGCCCACCCTCCCCCAAGCTCTCGGCTTCGCTCGAGCAGGGGGGACCCCCATCGCCCCAGCGGCACGACTGCCCGCAGCTAAGTCGGAGAGCGGCTGCCCGCAGCTGCGACGGCCGGTAGACGCGTACGGCGGGAAGGGGACGTGTCGGGGGGTGTCCGCCCGCAGCGGGCGCCGTAAAGAAGCGGTGCGGATTTGACCGACGCAGCGGCGCACCGAGGACGGATACCCCCCGGCGCGGCCCCGACCCCACCACCCGCCGTAGGCGCTACGCACGCCACAACGCAACCGCAACGGGCTGCCGCAGGCATATAGGGGCGCGGGGAACTGCGCGACCAGCCCCCCACCCACCCGCACCCGAAGAAACAGAGAATGCTCAGTCCGAGATGAGCCCCTCCCGCAGCTGCGCCAACGTCCGCGTCAGCAGCCGCGACACATGCATCTGCGAGATCCCGACTTCCTCCCCGATCTGCGACTGCGTCATGTTCGCGAAGAACCGCAGCATGATGATCCTCCGCTCCCGCGGCGGCAGCTTCGCCAGCAGCGGCTTCAGCGACTCCCGGTACTCCACGCCCTCCAGGGCCGTGTCCTCGTACCCTAGCCGGTCCGCCAGCGACCCCTCCCCGCCGTCGTCCTCCGGCGCGGGCGAGTCCAGCGAGGACGCGGTGTAGGCGTTGCCCACGGCGAGCCCGTCGACGACGTCCTCCTCGGACACGCCCAGCACGGCGGCGAGTTCGGTGACGGTCGGCGACCGGTCCAGCTTCTGCGACAGCTCGTCGCTCGCCTTGGTCAGCGCGAGCCGCAGCTCCTGCAGCCGCCGGGGCACCCGCACCGACCACGACGTGTCCCGGAAGAACCGCTTGATCTCCCCGACGACGGTCGGCATCGCGAACGTCGGGAACTCCACGCCCCGTTCGCAGTCGAACCGGTCGATCGCCTTGATCAGCCCGATGGTGCCGACCTGGACGATGTCCTCCATCGGCTCGTTGCGCGACCGGAACCGCGCGGCGGCGTACCGCACCAGCGGCAGGTTCAGCTCGATGAGCGTGTCACGGACGTACGCCCGCTCGGGGCTGTCCTCGTCGAGCGCGGCGAGCCGCAGGAACAGGGAGCGGGACAGCGTGCGGGTGTCGATGGCGCCGGCGACGCTCTCGGCGATCGCCCCGGCGACGCTCTCGGCGATGGCCTCGGCGGCACTCTCGGCGATGGCCTCGGCGGCCGTCTCGACGATGGCCTCGGCCGCGGTCTCGACGATGGCTTCGGCGGCGGATTCGGCGATGGTCTCGACGGCGGGCGGGGCGGCCGGGGCCGGCGGAGCCGCCAGGGCCGAGACCTCGTCGATGGAGTCGAGAGCGTCGAGCGTCTCCGGCGCGCTCTCGCCCTTCGTGAGCGTGAGCACCACCTTCGAGCTGCCCTGGTCTGCGGACATGCCACCCCCTCTGGGTCGCGGGACGGTCGTGGCGAACGCCCCCACGGGAGGAACGCCAGCCTTCACCTGAATACCGGAGCCGGAGCCACGGCAAACGCACTTCCGGCAGAATGTCACATGTCGGCAACACGCTGTAGTGACATGTCGACATCCAAGACGCGAATCCGCCCTGGAAGAAGGGGGTCTGAGGGTCTATCAGCCCTGAACCGCCGAGAAAGACCCTGGTGAGCGATTCGCTCGCAGCGGTTACGCGTCGATCCTGTTTGCGGATCGCAGCCGCTGGAAGCTACGCGCCAGTAGCCGCGACACGTGCATCTGGGAGACGCCGAGTTCGGCGCTGATCTGAGACTGGGTCAGATTGCTGTAGTACCGCAGCAGGAGGATGCGCTGCTCCCGCTCGGGGAGCTGCACCAGCAGATGCCGGACCAGATCGCGGTGCTCCACGCCGTCCAGCGCGGGGTCCTCGTAGCCGAGCCGGTCCAGCAGCCCCGGCAGCCCGTCGCCCTCCTGCGCGGCCTCCAGCGAGGTGGCGTGGTACGACCGTCCGGCCTCGATGCAGGAGAGCACCTCCTCCTCGCTGATCCGCAGCCGCTCGGCGATCTCGGCGGTCGAGGGGGAGCGGCCGTGGGCCGTGGTGAGGTCCTCGGTCGCGCTGTTGACCTGCACCCACAGCTCGTGCAGCCGGCGCGGGACGTGGACCGTGCGGACGTTGTCCCGGAAGTACCGCTTGATCTCGCCGACGACCGTGGGCATGGCGAAGGTCGGGAACTGCACGCCCCGGTCCGGGTCGA
This sequence comes from Streptomyces griseosporeus, assembly GCF_014656055.1. Classification (GTDB taxonomy): domain Bacteria; phylum Actinomycetota; class Actinomycetes; order Streptomycetales; family Streptomycetaceae; genus Streptomyces; species Streptomyces griseosporeus. Next base: position 94,851 of record NZ_BNBR01000005.1, on the reverse strand, counting down.
AGCGGTCGATGGCGTTGATCAGCCCGATGGTGCCGACCTGGACGACGTCCTCCATCGGTTCGTTGCGGGAGCGGAAGCGGGCCGCGGCGTAGCGCACGAGCGGGAGGTTGGCCTCGATCAGCGCCCCGCGCACCCGGTTGTGCTCCGGCGTACCCGGCTGGAGTTCCTTGAGCTGGGCGAAGAGCACCTGTGTGAGCGCCCGGGTGTCGGCGCCGCGGCTGCGCTGCGGGGTGGTCGCCGCGGCCTCCTGGGGCGGCGCAGTACTGGCCGACACGGTCAACGCCACCTCATTCGATCGGTCAACTCATCCGTCAAAAGCGGTCATAGCATCACAAGACATGTGCACTGTGTGCAAGCACCGCAAAACAACGTGTTGACGTACAAAGGCGCCTGTAGAGCAAGAAAAAACCCTCCGCCGTCACGGCGGAGGGCTGCGGCGCTGCCGGCCTGGGAAACGCGTGGGTGTCAGAACTCGTAGTCGGCAATCACCCACGTGGCGAACTCCCGCCACAGGGCGACGCCCGCCTGGTGCTCGGGGTGCTCCACGTAGCGGCGCAGCGCGTCGGTGTCCTCGAACGCGGAGTTGATGGCGAAGTCGTACGCGATGGGGCGGTCGCTGAAGTTCCAGCCCAGCTCCCAGTGGCGGATCTCGTCGATCTTGCCGGGAAGGGCGCGGAAGGCCTCGTAGCCCTTCTGCACGCGCGGGTCGTCGCGGTCGACGCCCTCGTTGAGCTTGAAGAGGACGAGGTGGCGGATCATGGGTACTCCCGGGTCAGGGTCAGCTCTTGCCCCCGTCGGCGATCCACGTCATGAAGTCGCCGATGGCCTTGGCGGCGTCCGATATGCCCTCGAACCCTATCTGGACGTAGTCGGCGGCCTTGGCCGGGTCGGTGATGATCACGTACAGAGCGAAGACCACGAGCACATAGACGGCGATCTTCTTCGCGTTCACCGCCACTGCGGCCTCCCCTGTTCTGCCCGGCTACCGGCCGCGAGTGTAACGACCAGTGCTATTTAAGGACCAATGATCCATGCCTCAAGGTCTTTTCAGGGCCGGGCCCTTCGCGAGCGGCCACCCCGCGTACGGTGAACCCATGGCCACCGTCGACGACGTACGCCGTCTCGCGCTCGCGCTCCCCCGCACCGAGGAGCACCTGATCCACGACCGCGTGAAGTTCCGCATCGGCCGCATCGTCTACCTCGCCCTCTCCCGCGACGAGACCGTCCTCGGCTTCGCCTTCCCGAAGGAGGAGCGCGCCGCCCTGGTCGCCTCGGCCCCGGAGAAGTTCTCCCTGCCCAGCCGCGCCTCGGACCTGCGCTACCACTGGGCCGAGGCCCGCCTGGCCGCACTGGGCGCGGACGAACTGGCGGAGCTGGTCACCGACGCGTGGCGGATGTGCGTACCGGTGTCGGTCGCGCGAGCGCACCTCGGCACGGACGGGGACTGACGGGGACTGACGGGGAAGGCGACGCCTCATGCACGAAGGGCCCGGTTCGAGGAACCGGACCCTTCGTCCAAGCGGTAGCGGAGGGATTTGAACCCTCGGTGACTTGCGCCACACTCGCTTTCGAGGCGAGCTCCTTCGGCCGCTCGGACACGCTACCGAGGGAGACCTTACAGCACGCCGGGCCCTGGTTCGAAATCGGTATCCGGGGCCCGTCAGCGGGTGCGGAAGAAGTCGGTGAGGACGCGGGCGCACTCGTCCGCGAGGACGCCCTCGATCACCTCGGGCCGGTGGTTGAGCCGGCGGTCGCGTACGACGTCCCAGAGGGAGCCGGCCGCGCCCGCCTTGTCGTCGCGGGCGCCGTAGACGACCCGGTCCACCCGGGACTGCACGATCGCGCCCGCGCACATCGTGCAGGGTTCGAGGGTGACGACGAGCGTGCAGCCGGTCAGCCGCCACTCGCCGGTCTTCTCGGCGGCCCGGCGGATCGCGAGGATCTCCGCGTGTCCGGTCGGGTCGCCGCTCGCCTCGCGTTCGTTGTGCCCCGAGGCGAGCACGGTGGTGCCGTCCGGGGCCAGGACGACGGCGCCGACGGGCACGTCACCGCCCCGGACGGCCAGCGCCGCCTGGTCGAGGGCGAGCCGCATCGCGGCCCGCCAGCGGTCGCGTACCGGGTCCGGTGGGCTGCTGGGGGTGTCCGGGACGGTCAGCGGACGGCCTCCAGGATGTCGGAGGCGCCCAGCGCGTCGGCGATCTCGGAGAGCGCGTCGCCCTGCAGGGCCAGCAGGTCCTTCTCGCTGACCCCGAGGTCGTCGAGGATCTGCCGGTCGCCGACCGGGCCGTGCGGCACCTCGGTGCCGCCGTCCAGGTCGCCGTCGGCGGGCTCGGACCCGTCCTCGGGCTCGCCGTCCTCGGTCCCGTCGAGGTCGAGGGAGTCCAGGTCGGCGGCGTCGTCGTCGCCGGGCTCCCGGCCCAGCAGTTCGTCGGTGAGCAGCAGCTCACCGTAGGAGCTACGGGCGGCGACGGCGGCGTTCGAGACGAAGACCCGCGGGTCCTCCTCGCCGTCCACGCGGACGACGCCGAACCAGGCGTCCTCCTGCTCGATCAGCACGAGCACCGTGTCCTCGTCGGGAGAGGCTTCCCGGGCCAGGTCGGCCAGATCCGACAGGGTCTCCACATCGTCGAGCTCTGTGTCGCTCGCTTCCCACCCGTCTTCGGTGCGCGCGAGCAGTGCGGCGAAGTACACCGTGACTCTCCCACTGGTCATAGGCGTGCCGGTTGGGGGTCCCCCCGGCGGAGGTTGCGGGTGGGAAAGCTCGGGCTCCGAGCCCCACCCACTCGGAATCGTGGCAGAAACAAGGCGTTCAGGGGACGTCTTCGGCTCCCTGTGTCCGGCAGTTCTGCCCGGACGTGAACGACAGCTGCGACCACACGCCGCGCACGCCCGCGGCCGACCCACCAGCACAACTCGTCGCCGCCACCTGCGGATCGTACGCGGGTTTTGCCGCCTCCCCGCACGTCCGCCCGTGCGACACCTACCAGCGGAACGTCCGCATGCGCATCGCGTGGCGCAGCCGGGCCGTCTTGGCGCGTCGCGGCTGGACCCGGTCGCGCAGCGCGCGGGCCTCGGCCAGCTCCCGCAGGAACCGGGCGCGGCGGCGCCGCCGCTCGGCGTCGCTCTCCTGGGGCGGGCCGCCGGCTCCGCGGCCGGCGTCGTCGCCCCGGTCCGGGACATCTCGATCAGACAGGTCAGGCATCAGGCACACCACCCCCGCTCCGTCCCCACCACCTTCCCTCCGATGGGCGGTTCGACGCCACCGAATGTCCAGATCGATGCGGAAGGGCTCACGCTGTGTGGGGACGCCGGGCCCATCCGGCCCGGTTACTGTTGTGGACATGCGTCTCCACGTCGTCGACCACCCCCTGGTCGCCCACAAGCTCACCACGCTGCGCGACCAGCGCACCGACTCCGCGACCTTCCGCCGTCTCGCCGACGAGCTGGTCACCCTGCTCGCGTACGAGGCCACGCGGGACGTGCGCACCGAGGCCGTCGACATCCAGACGCCCGTCGCGCGGACCACCGGCGTGAAGCTGGCCCGTCCCCGCCCGCTGGTGGTGCCGATCCTGCGCGCCGGGCTCGGCATGCTGGACGGCATGATGCGGCTGCTGCCGACCGCCGAGGTGGGCTTCCTCGGCATGATCCGCAACGAGGAGACGCTGCAGGCCTCCACCTACGCCACGCGCATGCCGGAGGACCTGTCCGGACGCCAGGTCTACGTGCTCGACCCGATGCTGGCGACGGGCGGCACGCTGGTCGCGGCGATCCGCGAGCTGATCGAGCGGGGCGCGGACGACGTGACGGCCGTGGTGCTGCTCGCCGCGCCGGAGGGCGTCGAGGTGATGGAGCGGGAGCTGGCCGGCACGCCGGTCACCGTGGTCACGGCGGCGGTCGACGACCACCTCAACGAGCACGGCTACATCATCCCGGGCCTGGGCGACGCGGGCGACCGCCTCTACGGCGCCGCCGAGTAACCCCTCAGAGGTCTCCTACGGGCCTCAGCAGCTCTTCTTCTGGGCGGTCGGCGTCGGCTGCGGACGGGCCAGCAGGGCCAGTGCGCGGTCGGCGTCCGGCTTGGCGGCCAGGGACTTGAAGCCGGTGCCGATGATCAGGTCGACGGCGTCGCCCTTGCGGGCGGCGTCGGTGCGGCGCTCGGCGCCGGGCAGCTGCGTGGCGAGCACCGGCAGCGAGGTGCCGAGGGCGGACGCGGGTCCGAGCAGCACGCCCGTGCCGGGGACCTTCTTGTCGTACTCCTTGCTGGCGTTGCCGACCTGACCGATCCGGAAGCCACGTTTCTTCAGTTCGTCGGCGGTCTGCTTGGCCAGGCCGGCGCGGGGTGTGGCGTTGAGGACGTTGACGGTGATCCGGCCCGGCGCGAGCGGCGCGGCGGCGGGCGCGGTGGACGAGGCCGTGGTCTTCGTGATGCAGCCGGCCGTGGAACCGGCCGCGGAGGCCTTCCGTCCGTCGCCGGTGAAGACGTCGATGAGCTGCAGCGTGCCCCAGCCGATCACGCCGAGGAGGGCGACGCAGGCCACGGTCAGCAGCACGAGCCTGCCGCGGCGTCGGGGGCGGCGCATCCGCGGGTACTTGTCCCCCGTGATCCGGTACTTCCCGCCCATGCCGGGGGGAGTCAGCATGCTCATGGGCGCAGCGTAGTGCGCCCGGGCGGCCGTGCCTACTAGATGATCATTCGACGGCGCCCGAGAGAACCCGAAAGGGCCAAACCGTTACCCGTGGGCACGGTCCGGTCCGGCTCGGTCGGGGCGGCTCAGTCCAGTTCGAGCACGCGCGCGTGCAGCACCTGGCGCTGCTGGAGCGCGGCGCGGACCGCCCGGTGCAGCCCGTCCTCCAGGTACAGGTCGCCCTGCCACTTCACGACGTGCGCGAAGAGGTCGCCGTAGAACGTGGAGTCCTCGGCGAGCAGGGTCTCCAGGTCGAGCTGCTGCTTGGTGGTCACCAGCTGATCGAGGCGGACCGGGCGCGGCGCGACGTCCGCCCACTGCCGGGTGCTCTCCCGGCCGTGGTCGGGGTACGGCCGGCCGTTTCCGATGCGCTTGAAGATCACACGGAAAGCCTACCGGTCAAGGGCTTCCGGGCGCAGCCGCGGAGACGGAGTGCGACGCTGGAAAAGTCGCCAGCAAGCGGGGCAAACCGGAAAGAGGGGTCGGTTCATGAGCGGCAGCGAGCGGCCCGGCGGGCAGCCCGAAGAGATCATCGAGCGGATCGCCTCCGGTTACCGCTTCACCGGTCCGGCCCTGGACCTCGGCGCCCTGATCTGGGACGGAACGTGCCATCCCGGCGCACCGGTGCGTATCCCCCTCCCCATGCTCAACCGGCACGGCCTGGTCGCGGGCGCCACCGGCACCGGCAAGACCAAGACGCTCCAGCTGATCGCCGAACAGCTCTCGGCGCACGGCGTGCCGGTGTTCCTCGCCGACATCAAGGGCGACCTGTCCGGCGTCAGCGCGCCCGGCCTGCCGAACGACAAGGTCAGGTCGCGGGCGGCCGAGGTGGGCCAGGAGTGGGCGCCCGCCGGCTGCCCCGCCGAGTTCTACGCGCTCGGCGGGCTCGGCCACGGCATCCCCGTCCGGGCGACCGTGACCAGCTTCGGACCGCTGCTGCTGGCGAAGGTGCTCCAGCTCAACCAGACCCAGGAGCAGTCCCTCGGCCTGGTCTTCCACTACGCCGACAGCAAGGGCCTGGAGCTGGTCGACCTGAAGGACCTGCGCGCGGTGGTCGCCTTCCTCACCTCCGACGAGGGCAAGGCGGAACTGAAGTCCATCGGCGGCCTGTCCTCCGCGACGGCCGGAGTGATCCTGCGGTCGCTGACGGCCTTCGAGGCGCAGGGCATGGGGGCGTTCTTCGGCGAGCCCGAGTTCGACACCGCCGAGCTGCTGCGCACCGCGCCCGACGGCCGCGGGATCCTGTCGGTGCTGGAGCTGCCCGCCGTGCAGGACAGGCCGCAGCTGTTCTCGACGTTCCTGATGTGGCTGCTCGCGGACCTCTTCCACGACCTGCCCGAGGCCGGCGACCTCGACAAGCCCAAGCTGGTGTTCTTCTTCGACGAGGCGCATCTGCTGTTCAACGGCGCGTCGAAGGCGTTCCTTGAGTCCCTGACGCAGACCGTCCGGCTGATTCGCTCGAAAGGGGTCGGCGTGTTCTTCGTGACGCAGACCCCGAAGGACGTACCCGCCGACGTCCTCGGCCAGCTCGGCAACCGCGTCCAGCACGCGCTCAGGGCCTTCACGCCCGACGACGAGAAGGCGCTGAAGGCGACCGTGCGGACCTTCCCCGACTCCCCGTACGACCTGGAGGAACTGCTCACGGGGATGGGCACGGGCGAGGCCGTGGTGACGGTGCTGAGCGAGAAGGGCGCCCCGACGCCGGTCGCCGCGACCCGGCTGCGCGCCCCCGCGTCCCTGATGGCCCCGGTGGACGCGGCGGAGCTGGACCGGGCGGTGCGGTCGTCGCCGCTGTACGCGCGCTATGCACAGGCTGTGGACAGGGAATCGGCGTACGAGAAGCTGACGGCGCGCGCAGCGCAGGAGACGCCGGAGGCGCGGGAGGCGCGGGAGGCGCCGGCTCCGCCGAGACGGGAGGCCGCACGGCCGGAGGGCCGGGAGGAGGAGCGTCCCTCGGTCGTCGAGCAGGTCGTCGGCAGCGGCATGTTCAAGTCGCTGGCCCGGTCGGTAGGTATGCAGCTCGGCCGGGAGATCACCCGCTCGCTCTTCGGCACGGCCCGGCGGCGCAGGCGGTAGGCGGCGGAGGGGTAGGCGGCGGAGGCGGTGGGGGCCACCGCCTCCGCCGGGGTGCCTCAGCGTTCGTGGTCCTGCCGCGGCTGCTCCTGCGGCTTGGGTGCGGAGTCCGGCTTGGGCACGCTGCGCTGGGCCTCGGCGCGAAGGAGGGCGCGCAGGACGGCGTAGGGGTCGGTGGGCATGGTGCTGCTCCTTGCGTCGTACGGACCGTTGACCTGGGGGAACAGGCGTCGGTCAGCAGCGCAGGACCACGGAGCGCGGCGCGGGCGGGGCGTGCGGGGCACGGGACGGTACGGCCGTACGGCGGCCGCCGGTGCCGTCGGGAACCGGGGCCGCCGGGAGCGGGCAGGGGCGCAGGGGCGCGGCGGTGCGGGGTGCCGGGCGGGCGGGGGTGCGCAGGGCGACGGTCTCGGTGAGGTCGTGCTCGGCGGTCTCGGCGACCGGGGCCGGGGCGGCGAGGGGCGCCGCGGCGGTGAGGCCCGCGTGTGCGCCCGGCACCAGCAGGGCGAGCAGCAGCACGAGCACCCGCAGCCAGGTCCGGCTGCGCGGTACGGCTCGTGGTACGCGGCTCACGTCAGGTCATCTCCCCGCGGGCGGCGCGGCGGTGGCGTGCCACGCCGGGAATACGCCCGTTCGGACCAGGGGGGTCGGGGCGCCGGTCACAGCTGGTGCGGGACCTGCCGGGCCCGGCCCCGGATCCGTACGGCCGTGACGATCTCGACGACGCCGACCGCGATCAGCCAGATGCCGCCGACGAGGGTGAGGACCGCGACCGACTCGAAGGGGGAGTCGATCAGGACGATGCCGGCGAGGGCGGAGACGATCCCGAGGAAGATCTGCCAGCCCCGGGCGGGCATGGCCGGGTCGGAGGCGGCGGCCAGGGTCTGGGTGATGCCGCGGATCAGCCAGCCGATGCCGATCCACAGGGCGAGCAGCAGGACCGACTGCATGGGCCCGCGGAAGCAGAACAGGCCGAGGACGATCGACAGCGCGCCGCTGATGAAGGCGAGGACGCGCAGGGAGGTCGTGCGGTGCGTGCCGAACGCGGCGACGAGCTGGAAGACGCCGCTGATCACGAGGTAGACGCCGAAGAGGACGCCTGCGGCGAGGAGGGAAGCGCCGGGCCAGACCAGTACCAGGACGCCCAGGACGAGCGAGGCGATGCCGGTGAGCAGCACGACCTGCCAGGCGGCGCGGGAGAGGGCGTGCAGGGGGCCCTCGAAAGCGGGTTCCGGTTCGCGGGGGCTGTGCTGGGTCGCCGTGTGCTGCTGCTCGTGGATCCGGCGGTCGTCGTGGTCCGGGCCCCAGGGGGAGCCGGTGGGGACGTCGGTCATGCGACCAGCTGAAACCGCGCGGGGCGGGGGCGCCAGCCGGGGCGGGCCGTTCGGTGCCGGGGAGCCGACCCGGGGCGGCGCGACCCACCCCGCCCCCGCCTACCCCTTCTTCGCTTTCGCCGCCGCCTTCATCTCCTGTTTGTGCGCGCGGACCTTCGTCAGGGAGTCCGGGCCCGTGATGTCCGCGATCGAGCGGTGGGAGCCGGGGTCGCCGTAGGAGCCGGCCGCCTCGCGCCAGCCCGTCGGGCGGACGCCGAGCTGCTTGCCGAGGAGGGCGAGGAAGATCTGGGCCTTCTGCTTGCCGAAGCCGGGGAGGGCCTCCAGGCGGCGGAGGAGTTCGCGGCCGTCGTCGACGCCCTTCCAGACCAGCTCGGCGTTGCCGTCGTAGTGCTCGACGAGGTACTGGCACAGCTGCTGGATCCGCTTGGCCATCGACCCGGGGTAGCGGTGCACGGCCGGCTTCTCCGACAGCAGCGCGGCGAAGGCCTCCGGGTCCTGCGCGGCGATGTCGTGGGCGTCGAGGTCGTCGGCGCCCATGCGGTCCGCGATCGTGCGGGGGCCCTTGAACGCCCACTCCATCGGGATCTGCTGGTCGAGCAGCATCCCGACCAGCGCGGCGAGCGGTGACCGGCCGAGCAGTTCGTCGGCGGCGGGATCCTGGGCGAGGTGCAGGGTGACGTCCATGCGTCGATGATCCCGCGCCCCGCCTCAGGTCGCGCGCCAGTACCCGAGGGCGTGCAGCCGGTGCTTGGGGACGCCCAGTTCCTTGCGGACGTACGCGGTCAGGGCGCGGGTGGTGGCGGTGTCGCAGGCGATCCAGACGTACGGGTCCGGGCCCGCCCCGGTGAGCAGGGCCGGGAGCGCTTTCCTCACCTCGGCCACCAGGTGCGCTCCGGCGTCCTGGCGCGGCACGGGCCGTACGTCGTGCCGGGCCGGGTCGGTGCGCAGGGGGAGGCCGGCCGGGTCGCCCTCGAAGAACACCGTCGCCGGGGTCGCGGGGAACGCGTCCAGCAGGGAGTTGACCGCCGGCAGGGACGCCGGGTCGCCTGCCGCGATCAGGTGGGAGGGCGCCGGCTCGGGGGGTTCGAAGCCCGTGCCGTGGACGGTCGCCTCGATGGTGTCGCCGGGCCGTACCGTCCGAGCCCAGTCGCTCGCGCGACCCTCGTGCAGGGCGAACTCCAGGCTGAAGGTGCCGGCGGACGGGTCGGGGTCGACGAGCGTGTAGGCCCGCTGGTGCGGCTTGCCGTCGTGGTCGAACCAGAGCCGGACCCACATCGTCGGGTGGACGCCGGTCGCCGCGAGCATGCCGCCGTCGGTGAGGTGCAACCGGCGGTAGTCCGCGGTGACGTCCTCGCCGCCGGTGACGGTGAAGGTGAAGTCCTTCGCCCGCAGCAGCTTCAGGACCGTGCCCTGCCAACCGTGCCCCTGCCCCATGGCGCTCCTTCACGCTTCAAGTACCATCCCGAAAAAAGTTAGGTGAGCCTAACCTAAAGGCGTGCGCACGTGAAAGCACAGAGGGGCAGTACAGGGTGACCACCGAGATCCACCGCGATGCCTGGGGCATCCCGCACCTGCGCGCGGACAGCGCCCGCTCCCTCGCCCACGCCCAGGGCCTGGTGACCGCCCGCGACCGGGCCTGGCAGCTGGAGGTCGAACGGCACCGCCTGCAGGGCACCTCGGCCGCCTTCCTCGGCCCCGGCGCCCTGCCCTGGGACCGCTTCGCCCGCCGCGCCCGGCTCGCCGACACCGCACGCCGCTGCTGGACCGCCCTGCGGGAGAACGACCCCGAGACCGCCGACTGGGTCCGGGCCTACGTCGACGGCGTCAACGACGCCCTCCCGCACACCGACGCCCCCGAGTTCGCCGCGACCGGCCTCGCCCCGGGCCGCTGGGAGCCGTGGATTCCGCTCGGCGTCTGGCTCGCCGCGCACATCCTGTTCGCCGGGTTCCCCGCCAAGCTCTGGCGCGAGGAGGCGATACGGCACCTGGGGCCGCGGGCGGCCGGCCTGTTCGCCGCCGACGGCCCCGGCACCTCCGGCAGCAACGGCTGGCTCCTGGCCGGCGACCGCACCACCACCGGGCAGCCCGTCATCGCCGGCGACCCGCACCGCTTCATCGAGGACCCCGGCGTCTACCAGCAGATACGCCTGGCCTGCGACGAGTTCGACGTCGTGGGCCTCGCCGTCCCGGGCGTCCCCGGCCTCGCCCACTTCGGCCACGCCGGGTCCGTCGCCTGGGCCATCACCAACGCCATGGCCGACTACCAGGACCTCTACCGTGAGCGGCTGCGCCGCACCGGCGCCGGCGTCGAGGCGCTCGGCCCCGACGGACGCTGGCACCGCGCCACCCGCCACACCGAGACCGTCCAGGTCGCCGGGGAGGCACCCGTCGAGGTCGAGGTCATCGAGACCGACCGCGGCCCCATCGTCTCCGGCGGCCCCGAAGGCCTCGATGACGGCACTCCCCAGGCCCTCAGCCTGCGCACCCCGCCCCGCGTCACCGCCGACCTCGGCTTCGGCGCGCTGCTGCCGCTGCTGCGCGCCCGCACCGTCGCCGACGTGGATCGCGCCCTGGACCGCTGGGCCGAGCCGGTCAACGTCGTCCAGGCCGCCGACACCGACGGCGGCCTCCTGCACCGGGTCGCCGGGAAGGTGCCCGCGCGGGCGCGCGCCAACCGGCTCCACCCCGTGCCCGCCTGGGAGCCCGGTCACGAGTGGACCGGCTGGCACGAGATGCCCCGCGCCGGCCTCACCGACGGCCTCGCCGTCATGGCCAACCAGCGCGGCCCGGCCGCCCCCCTCGGCGTCGAGTTCGCCCCGCCCCACCGCGCCGACCGCATCCGCGCCCTGCTCGACGCGCGACGCACCTGGTCCGCCGACGCCATGGCCGCCGTCCACACCGACACCCACCTGGCCTCCTGCGCACCCCTGCTGGACCACCTCGCCGCCCTGGACGGCCTCGGCCCGGCAGCCACCCGGATCAGGGAACGCCTGCTCGCCTGGGACCGCCGGATGGACGCGGACAGCGCGGACGCGGCGCTGTACGCGGCGGTGCGCTCGGCCGTCGTACGCCGCCTCGCCGCCCACCCCGCCTTCGCCCCCCTCACCACCCCGCCCGCCCACCCCGAGGTCTTCCAGCCCTGGCTCGCCCTCACCCCGCGTATCGGCTTCGCCCTCGAACACCTGCTGAGGGCCGACGAGTTGTACGGCATCGACCGCCGGGCCGAGATCCGCGCCGCCGTCGAGGAGGTGGCCGCGGCCGCCCCGCCCGGCCCCTGGGGCGACACCCACCGCCTCGCCCCCTGGCGGGCCCTCGCCGGCCGGCCCGCGGACCAGGCGCCCTCCGCCGGCGACCCCTGCCACGAGCCGCCCGCGCTCTCCGGCGACCACGACTGCGTGCTGTGCACCTCCGCCGTGCCCGGCGTCACCGACCGCGCCGCGCGCGGCCCCGCCGCCCGCTACGTGTGGGACCTGGCCGACCGCGCGAACAGCCGCTGGATCGTGCCGTTCGGCGCGGCCGGCGACCCCCGTTCACCGCACCACCACGACCAGCTCCCGCTGTGGCTCGCGGGAGAACTCGTGCCCGTCGTCACCGACTGGGACCAGCTCACGAAGGAGACCGATGTCAAGGAGACCGATGTCTGAGCCCCGCACCCCCGAGGGCCCCGCCGCCCGCACCCCCGTCCACGAGCAGGCCGTCGACGGCTTCGGCACCGTCCGCGTCCTGCCGCTGGACGCGCACGCCGACGCCGGCGTGGTCCACCGCTGGGTCAGCGAGGAACGCGCCGCGTTCTGGGGCATGAACGGCCTCACCCGCGCCCAAGTGGAGGAGATATACGCCCACCTGGACACCCTCGACACCCACCACGCCTTCCTCGTCGAGCGCGACGGCGAACCCGCGGCCCTGCTCCAGACGTACGAGCCCGCCGCCGACCGCGTCGGCGAGTGCTACGACGTACAGCCCGGCGACCTCGGCATCCACCTGCTCCTCGCCCCCGCCGGACCGGACGGCCCGCGGCCCGGCTGGACGGCCGCCCTGATCACCGTCATCGCCACGCACGTCCTGCTCGGCCTGGGCCGGCGGCGGATCGTCGTCGACCCGGACGTGCGCAACGAGAAGGCGATCGCCCGCATGCTGCGGCAGGGCTTCGAGAAGGGCCCCCGCGTCGTCCTGCCCGAGATCGACCTGCCGGACGTGTACTTGCCGGAGAAGCAGGCCCAACTCGCCTTCCTGCGCCGGGAGGTAGCCTTTCCGGCGTGACCCCGGAGGAGCTGGTTGCGCACTACGCCCTGGAGCCCCTGCCCCGCGAGGGCGGGCTGTTCCGCCGTACCTGGGCGGGCCCCGAGGGGCCGGACGGACGGCCCGCGGGCTCGGCGATCGTCGTCCTGCTCACCGCCGACGACTTCTCCGCCCTGCACCGGCTGCCCACCGACGAGATCTGGCACCACTATCTGGGCGACCCGCTGGAGCTGCTGCTCCTCGCCCCCGACGGCACCGCCCGCACCGCCGTGCTCGGCCCGGACCCGCGCGCCGGACAGCACGTCCAGTACACGGTGCCCGCCGGGACCTGGATGGGCGGGCGGGTCGCCGACGGCGGCGCCTGGACCTTCTTCGGCTGCACCATGGCCCCCGGCTTCACCTACGCCGACTACGAGCACGGCGACGCGGCCGAGCTGACGGCGCGCTATCCCGGACAGGCGGCCAGGATCATGGAACTGTGCCGTCCATGACGCTCCTGCACGGACAGACCGCCCTCGTCACCGGCGCGGGCGGCGGCATCGGCCGCGGCATCGCCCTGCGCCTGGCCGAGGAGGGCGCCGCCGTCGCCCTGCACTGCCGTACGGCGGTCGGGCCGGCGCGGGCGACGGCCGCCGCGATCCACGAGGCGGGCGGCCGGGCCGTCGTCCTGCGCGCCGAGCTGACCGACGAGGACGCCTGCCACCGGCTGGTGCACGAGGCCGCCGACTGGGCCGGCGGACGGCTCACCGCGCTGGTCAACAACGCCGGCGTCCAGCCCGTGCAGGACCTGCCCGGCATGACCGCCGACGCCTGGCGGCACGTCGTCGACACCGACCTGACCAGCGTCTTCGCCTGCACCCAGGCCGCCGCCGCGCTCATGCGGGACACCGGCGGCGGCAGCATCACCCACATCGCCTCCATCGAGGCCCGCCAACCCGCCCCCGGGCACGCCCACTACGCCGCCGCGAAGGCGGCCGTCGTCCAGCACGCCCGCGCGGCGGCGCTGGAGTACGGGCCGTACGGCATCCGCGTCAACACCGTCTCCCCCGGCCTCATCGAACGGGACGGCCTCGCCGAGGACTGGCCCGACGGGGTGGGCCGCTGGCAGCGGGCGGCCCCGCTCGGCCGGCTGGGCCGCCCCCGGGACGTCGGCGACGCCTGCGTCTTCCTCGCCTCACCGCTCGCGTCCTGGGTCAGCGGCCACGACCTGGTGGTGGACGGAGGGGTGTCGGCCCGGCCGACGTGGTGAGTGAGCAACCGCCGCCCCGCGTCCGTATGGAAGGGGAGCAGCGGCGGGCGACAGCGGGGAAGTGACGTGGCACGACGGGACGACGGACACCGGCTTCCGCGACTGGTGCTGCTCGGCACCCTGCTGGTCCTCTTCCTCCTCGGCGGCGCCGCCCCCGCCTCGGCCCACGCGGCCCTGCGCGCCACGGACCCCGCCGACGGCACCGTCCTCAGGACGGCTCCCCGCGCCCTCACCCTCACCTTCACCGAGTCCGTGGGCCTGCTCGACGGCTCCTTCCGCGTCTACGACCCCGACGGCCACCGCCTGCGCACCGGCCCGCCCGGTCACGCCGACGGCCGCGCGGACACCGCCCGCGTCACCCTGCCCGCCACGCTCGGCCGGGGCACGTACACCGTGGCCTGGCGCGTCGTCTCCGCCGACAGCCACCCGGTCTCCGGCGCCTTCACCTTCTCCGTCGGCGCCCCCAGCCCGGCCGTCGCGGCCCCCGCCACCGCACCGGCGGAGGACCCGGCCACCGGCACGTTGTTCGACCTCGCCCGCTACACGGCGTACGGCGGAGCGGCCCTGCTCATCGGTACGGCGGTGTTCCTCGCGGTGTGCCGCCCACCGGACACCGCCGAGCCCGTCCTGCGGCGCGTGGCGCGCACCGGCTGGTGGCTGCTGCTGGCCGCGACCACCGCGCTCCTGCTGCTGCGGGCCCCCTACGAGACCGGCGAGGGCCCGTCGGCCGCGCTCGACCCCGGCGGCCTCGCCCGCACTCTCACCACCCGCCCCGGCCAGGCGCTCGCGGCCCGGCTGGCGCTGCTGGGCGCGGTGGCTCTCCTGCCCCGCCGCCCGCGCGCGCTGCGGACGGCGGGCCCGGTCCTCGCCGTCGCGCTGGCGCTGACCTGGGCGTCGGCCGAGCACGCGTCGGCGGGGCCGCAGGTGCCGGTGGCGATGGCGTCGGCGGTACTGCACCTGCTGGCCATGGCGGTGTGGCTGGGCGGCCTGGTGTGCCTGCTGACGCTCCTGCACCCGGCCCGTCCGATCCCGGCCGTCGTACCGGCCCGCTTCTCCCGCCTCGCCCTCGCCTGCGTCGCCGTCCTGGCGGTGACCGGCGTCTACCAGTCCTGGCGGGGCCTGGGCTCGTGGCCGGCTCTCACGGGTACGGCGTACGGCAGGATCCTGCTGGCCAAGCTGGCGGCGGTCGCGCTGCTGCTGACGGTGGCGGCGCTGTCCCGTGGGTGGACGGCACGGCTGGCGTCGTCGGCCGACGCCGTAGCGGCGGAGACCCGGGGGTCGGTGGCACCGGAGGAACACCAGGAACGGGCGGCGCCGGCCGACGCCGTACCGGAGGAACACCCGGAACCGGAACTCACGGCGGCCGGCAGCCGCGCACGGCGGGAAGGGGACGCGCCCGGCGGAGCCCGCCCCGCCCGCCCCGCCGAACCGGCGGCGCACCGAGGACCGACACCCCCGGGCGCGGCCCCGGCCCAGGGGCGGCGACCGGCGGCCGCCACCGCCCTGAGGCGTTCCGTCGTCGCCGAGACGCTGATCGGCGTACTCGTCCTCGTGATCACCACCGTCCTGACCACGACCCTGCCGGGCCGCGCGGAAGCGGAAGCCGCGGCGACCACCGCCCCCGCCGGCGCGCTGCCCGGCGCCTCCGTCACCCGCGTCCCGTTCGCCGTGGCGGGCGCCCGCGGCACCGTGCAGGTCACGCTGACCCCCGGCCGTACCGGCGACAACGCGGTCGAGGCCGTGGTCTACGGCCCCGACGGCGGCTTCGCCACCGTGCCCGAGCTGCGGGTCTCCTTCACCCTGCCGGACCGGCAGCTCGGCCCGCTCGACGCGCGCGTCACCGACCGCGGCGGCTACTGGGCCGCCGACGCCGTGACCCTGCCGCTGCCCGGCACCTGGACCATGAAGGTCACCGTGCGCGTGTCGGAGGTGGACCAGGTGAGCGTGACCCGGCCGGTCCGCATCGCGCCCTGAACCGGTCCGACTGCCGGGGTCAGCCGATCGGATGACCCCCGACCCCCCGCGGCCAGGGAACAATGAGGGTGTTTGCCCAGTTCAGCAGCTGCCGCGGGAGGGGAGGACAGATGACCGCGCCCCACGACGGCGACGGCGACGACCGCCGCACCCGGGACGACCGCCGCACCCTCGCAGTGATCATGCACACGGCGTTCTTCGTGCTGCTCGGCGCCTCCCTGGCCCGCTTCCTGCTCCGCCATCCCGGCGAGCCCCGCACTCCCTGGGTGGTCGCGCTCAGCGTCCTGCTCGCCGCGCTGTACGTCCTCGGCCCCGCGCTCGGCGCCCGCCTCACCGCCCGCCGCCTGGCCTGGCTGGCCGCGGTCGTCGCCGGCTGGGCGGTCCTCGTCGTGCTCGCGCCGAGCTTCGCCTGGAGCGCGGTGCCCCTCTTCTACACCGGTCTGCGCACCCTGCCCGCCCGCGCCGCCGTCGCCCTCGTCGCCCTGCTCACCGCGCTCGCCGTCGCCGCCCAGCTGGAGCTGGCGGGCTGGGCCGACCCGAACGTGCTGCTGGCGCCGCCGGCCGTGGCGGCGGTGGCGACCGCGGTGTTCGTGGCCATGGAACGCCAGGCGCACCGGCAGCGCGAGCTGATCGACGACCTGGTCCGCACCCGCCGCGACCTGGCCGCCACCGAACGCCGCGAGGGCACCCTCGCCGAACGCGAACGGCTCGCCCGCGAGATCCACGACACCCTCGCCCAGGGCCTGTCCAGCCAGCGCATGCTGCTCCAGGCCGCCGACCGCGTGTGGGAGAGCGACCCGGCGGCCGCGCGCACCCACGTCCGCACGGCGGCGTCGATCGCCGAGAGCAACCTCGCCGAGGCCCGCCGGTTCGTGCACGACCTGACCCCCGCCGACCTGGCCGGGGGCGGCGGTCTGGAGCAGGCGCTGCGGGCGGTCGCCGACCGCGAGTCGAGCGGCACCCTCACCGTCCGCGTCCACACCGAGGGCAGCCCGGCCGCGCCGCTGCCCGCGCTGGTGGAGTCGGCGCTGCTGCGGATCGCGCAGGGCGCCCTCGCCAACGTCCGCGAGCACGCCGGCGCGAGCACCGCCACCGTCACCCTGACCTGCCTCGACGACCAGATCGTGCTGGACGTGGCCGACGACGGCCGCGGCTTCGACCCCGCTGATCCCCGGGGCACCGGTGCCGCCACCGCCCCGTCCGCAGCCGGCCGCGGCCACGGCCTGCCCGCGATCCGCGCCCGGCTGCGCCAGCTCGGCGGCACGCTGACCGTGGAGTCGGCGCCGGGCGAGGGCACGGTCGTCTCGGCAGCCATCCCCCTGGAGCCCCCCTCATGACAGAGCGTCCCGCCGCCCCCGTCCGCATCCTCCTCTGCGACGACCACGCCGTGGTCCGCGCCGGCCTGCTCGCCCTCCTCGGCAGCGCGCCGGGCATCGAGGTGGTCGGCGAGGCGGGCAGCGGCGAGGAGGCCATCGCCATGACGCGCAAGCTCCGCCCCGACGTCGTCCTGATGGACCTCCAGCTCGGCGAGGGCATCGACGGCGTGGAGACCACCCGCCGCCTCACCGCCGGACACCCCGCCCCGTACGTCCTGGTCCTCACCACCTACGACACCGACGCGGACATCACCCGCGCCATCGAGGCGGGCGCGACCGGCTACCTGCTGAAGGCCGAGCGCCCGGAGGAGCTGTTCGCCGCGATCCACGCCGCCGCGCAGGGCCGTACGGCGCTGTCGGCGCCGGTCGCCGGGCGGGTCATGGCCCGGATGCGCAGCCCGCTGCCCGCGCTCACCCCGCGCGAGCTGGACATCCTCACCCACCTCGCCCGTGGCCTCGGCAACCGGGACATCGCCCGCGAACTCCACATCAGCGAGGCCACCGTCAAGACGCACCTGCGCCGCATCTACGACAAGCTCGGCGTCGACACCCGGGCGGGCGCGGTGGCGGTGGCGAAGGAGCGGCGGCTGGTGACCTGAGTGCTGGTTGGGATGACTGGTGCACAAGTGGACAGAGTGATATGAGCTGACTAGTGTCGGAATCGCCCGATAACGCCCGAAACTCGTGAAGTCGCCAGACGGCGCCGGCGAGTGGGAGTCCGCCATGCGCAATCTCAGCAGCAGCAGGAAGAAGACACTCGGCTCGGTCGCGGTCGTGGCCTCACTGGCTCTCGCCGCCCCTGTCGTGGCGACGGGCACGGCCCACGCCGCGACCAAAGTGAACCTCAAGGGAACCGTGAGCTGTGCCCGGTTCGGCGACGACGTCGTCCCGGACAAGATCACGGTCACGCCGCAGAAGGGAAAGGCCGGCTCGGACGACCTGCCCGGGGACGACCCGGTCGAGGAGTACGGGCTCAAGGTCACCGGGATCCCGAAGAACGGCGTCAACGCCACGGCCAAGATCGCCTGCGTGGACAGCGACGACGAGATCCACACGTACACGAAGTCGTTCAAGGTCCAGAAGCCGGCGACCGGCACCCCGCAGGTGGTCAACTTCAAGTAGCGCGAAGCGGGAGGGGAAAACGCCTGAGGGCCGGACCACCGATGTGGTCCGGCCCTCAGGGCTGGCGGAGGATACGAGATTCGAACTCGTGAGGGGTTGCCCCCAACACGCTTTCCAAGCGTGCGCCCTAGGCCTCTAGGCGAATCCTCCGCCGGAAACATTACATGACCGAGGGGAGTGCTCGCGAACTCGATCCCCCCGGTCGGGATCGGGTAGGCTGTGCGAAGCCCCTCACGCGGCGCTATCTGACTGAACTCCCCCAGGGCCGGAAGGCAGCAAGGGTAGGTCGGCTCTGGCGGGTGCGTGGGGGGCGCTTGCGTTCCGGGTCACGTTCCGGGCCGTCCGGATTGTCAGTGGGCGCCTATAACCTCGTAAGCGTGTCGTCTCTCGCGCTGTACCGCCGCTATCGCCCGGAGTCGTTCGCCGAGGTCATCGGGCAGGAGCATGTCACCGACCCGTTGCAGCAGGCGCTGCGGAACAACCGGGTCAATCACGCGTACCTGTTCAGTGGTCCGCGCGGCTGCGGCAAGACGACCAGCGCCCGCATCCTGGCCCGCTGCCTGAACTGCGAGCAGGGCCCCACCCCGACCCCCTGCGGCGAGTGCCAGTCCTGCCGCGACCTGGCGCGCAACGGGCCGGGTTCCATCGACGTCATCGAGATCGACGCCGCGTCCCACGGTGGTGTCGACGACGCCCGTGAGCTGCGGGAGAAGGCCTTCTTCGGCCCCGCCTCCAGCCGGTACAAGATCTACATCATCGACGAGGCCCACATGGTCACGTCGGCCGGTTTCAACGCGCTGCTGAAGGTCGTCGAGGAGCCCCCGGAGCATCTGAAGTTCATCTTCGCGACCACCGAGCCCGAGAAGGTCATCGGCACCATCCGGTCGCGGACCCACCACTACCCCTTCCGGCTGGTGCCGCCCGGCACCCTGCGGGACTACCTCGCCGAGGTGTGCCAGAAGGAGAAGATCCCCGTCGAGGACGGCGTGCTGCCGCTCGTCGTGCGCGCCGGCGCCGGGTCCGTGCGTGACTCCATGTCCGTCATGGACCAGCTCCTCGCCGGCGCCGGCGAGGACGGTGTGACGTATGCCATGGCCACCGCCCTGCTCGGCTACACCGACGGCTCCCTGCTCGACTCCGTCGTCGAGGCGTTCGCCTCCGGTGACGGCGCCGCCGCCTTCGAGGTCGTCGACCGCGTCATCGAGGGCGGCAACGACCCGCGCCGCTTCGTCGCCGACCTGCTGGAGCGGCTGCGCGACCTGGTCATCCTCGCCGCTGTGCCGGACGCCGCCGAGAAGGGCCTCATCGACGCCCCCGCCGACGTCATCGAGCGGATGCAGGCCCAGGCGCGGTCCTTCGGCGCGGCCGAGCTGAGCCGCGCCGCCGACCTGGTCAACGAGGGCCTCACCGAGATGCGCGGCGCCACCTCGCCCCGCCTCCAGCTCGAACTGATCTGCGCGCGCGTGCTGCTGCCCGCCGCCTACGGCGACGAGCGCTCCGTCATGGCCCGCCTCGACCGCATCGAGCGCGGCGTGCACTTCTCGGCGGGCACCGGCCTGCCCGCCATGGGGTACGTGCCCGGCCCCGAGGCCCACGGCCCGGCGCCCGCCGCGCACGGCCCCGCCGCCGGTGGCTTCGCTCCCGCCGCCGCCGGGGGCGCGCCGGTCCCGCCGGGCGGCGGAGCCGCCGCGGCCCGGGCCGCCGTGCGGTCGTCCGGGGGCGGGGCGGGTGCGCCCGGCGGAGACGCCGGCACCGGCTCCGGCGGAGTGCCTGCCGGGGGTCCCGGCGCGGGCCCCGGTGGAGTGCCTGGCGGTGCGCCTTCCGGGGCGCCCGTCGGTGTCCCGGCCGCCCCCGAGGGTCCGGGCGGCGGCGGTACGACCGTCCCCGCGCCCGCGCCCGCGCCTGCCCCCGCGCCCGCCCCGGCCCCCGTCGCCGAACAGCCCACAGCTGCCGCTGCCGCCCCCGGCGCCTGGCCCACCGCCGCCCCCGCGGGAGGCGGCCGGCGCCCCGGCGGCTGGCCCACGGCGGCCCCGGCGGGCGGCGGCGGCGCCCGCCCCGCGACCACCCCAGGCGCACCCGGAGCCCCCGGGACCCCCGGGACCCCCGCCCCCTCCGCGACCCCTCCGGCCTCGGCCGGGGCCGGCACCGCCCGTCCCCAGCCCACTCCGGCCCCCGCGCCCGCCGCGGCACCCTCGGCCCCCGCGCCCGCCCCCTCCGGCGGCCTGGACCCGCGTTCCCTGTGGCCGAACATCCTGGAGGCGGTGAAGAACCGCCGCCGCTTCACCTGGATCCTGCTCAGCCAGAACGCCCAGGTGACCGGCTTCGACGGCACCACCCTCCAGCTCGGCTTCGTCAACGCCGGCGCCCGAGACAACTTCTCGGGCAGCGGCAGCGAGGACGTGCTGCGGCAGGCGCTGGCCGAGCAGTTCAACGTGCACTGGAAGATCGAGGCGGTCGTCGACCCGTCCGGCGGCTCGGCCCCCGCCCCGTCCGGCGGCTTCGGCGGAGGCGGCGGCTACGGCGGCCCCTCCGGCCACGGCGGCTCCCCGGGCGCCTCCGGGTACGGCGGCGGTGTCGCCGCCCCCGCCGCGCCCCGCCCGGCGGCACCCGCGCCCTCCGCCCCGCACGGCGCCTCCGCGCCGACGGCGGCCCCGCATGCCTCCGCGCCCGCCCCGGCGTCCCCGGCTCCGCAGCCGGCCGCCCCCGAGCCGTCGTACGCCGTCGCGCCCGAGGACGACACCCCCGAGGACGACGACCCCGACCTCAACGAGTCGGCCCTCTCCGGCCACGAGCTGATCGTGCGGGAGCTGGGCGCGACGGTCGTGGAGGAGTTCACCAACGAGTAGCGGGACGCCCGCCCGGAGCCGGTTTCGGAGGAACGTACGACAGCCCGGCCCCGGCCCCTTCGGAAGCCCGCACAATCCCGTGCCGCCCGCTCCCGTTAGGCTGACCCCGTGAACGTCCTCGTCATCGGCAGCGGCGCCCGCGAACACGCCCTGTGCCGCTCTCTGTCCCTCGACCCCGCCGTCACCGCGCTGCACTGCGCGCCCGGCAACGCCGGCATCGCCGAGGTCGCCGAGCTGCACCAGGTCGACGCCCTGGACGGTGCCGCGGTGGCCGCGCTGGCCACGGAGCTGGGCGCCGACCTCGTCGTCGTCGGCCCGGAGGCCCCGCTGGTCGCCGGTGTCGCCGACGCCGTGCGCGAGGCGGGCATCCCGGTGTTCGGCCCGTCCAAGGAGGCCGCCCAGCTGGAGGGCTCCAAGGCGTTCGCCAAGGACGTGATGGCCGCGGCCGGTGTCCCCACCGCCCGCTCCTACGTCTGCACCACCGCCGAGGAGGCCGCCGAGGCCCTCGACGCCTTCGGGGCGCCGTACGTCGTCAAGGACGACGGGCTCGCCGCCGGCAAGGGCGTCGTCGTCACCGACGACCTGGAGGCCGCCAAGGCGCACGCCGCCGCCTGCGACCGCGTCGTCATCGAGGAGTTCCTCGACGGCCCCGAGGTCTCCCTGTTCGCCGTCACCGACGGCCAGACAGTCGTCCCGCTCCAGCCCGCGCAGGACTTCAAGCGCGCCCTCGACAACGACGAGGGCCCCAACACCGGCGGCATGGGCGCGTACTCGCCGCTGCCCTGGGCCGACCCCAAGCTGGTCGAGGAGGTGCTGCAGACGGTCCTGCAGCCGACCGTCGACGAGCTGCGCCGCCGCGGCACCCCCTTCTCCGGGCTGCTCTACGCCGGCCTCGCCATCACCTCGCGCGGCGTGCGGGTCATCGAGTTCAACGCCCGCTTCGGCGACCCCGAGACCCAGGTCGTCCTCGCCCGTCTGAAGACCCCGCTGGCCGGTGTGCTGAGGGCCGCCGCCACCGGCACCCTCGCCGACCTGGAGCCGCTGCGCTGGAGCGAGGACGCCGCGGTCACCGTGGTCGTCGCCTCCCACAACTACCCGGGCACCCCGCGCACCGGCGACCCGATCACCGGCCTCGACGAGGTCGCCGCCCAGGACGCCCCGCACGCCTACGTGCTGCACGCCGGGACCCGCCGCGAGGGCGACGACGTCGTCAGCGCGGGCGGCCGCGTCCTGTCCGTCACCGCCACCGGCAAGGACCTCACCCAGGCCCGGGAACGGGCGTACGCCGCGGTCGGCCGCATCCGCCTCGACGGCTCCCAGCACCGCACGGACATCGCGGCGAAGGCGGCGGCGGACGCCTGACGCCCCGAGCCCGCCCCGACTGAACCCCCCAGGCCCCGGATCCGTCTCAGGAACCGGGGCCTGGTCCGTTCCTGGAACCGGGGCCGTATCCGTTCCGGAACCGGGGCCTGATCCTTGCCGTCCGTCATCCACCTCTGACCAAAGCCATTCCATCGAGTGACCGATCGTCCATCCGGCTGACGGGGGCCGGGGCCCCAACTAGGGTGCGGCGCAGCGTTCCGGCACTTGGCCCACCGGCATTGCGATGTCAGTGGCGGGTGCCACAGTGGGGGAGTGAGCAAGACCAGGACAGGCAGCACCAGGACACGGGGGAGGGGGTGAGGTCCGGTCATGACCGGTATGGGTGTGGAGGCGGGCGCGCACGCCGCGCGGTCCCGGGCGCTGGCGGTGCTGCGCATCCGCGGACGGGCGCTGGCCGTGGCGCTGCTGCCGGCCGCCGCCGCCGTGATCCTGCTGGCCGGCGGCAGCACCGGGCACCTCGTGGGCCCGGGCTGGGATGCCGCCCGCTGGGTGGTGTCCGGGGTCGCGCTGCTCGTCCTGCTGGCCGCCGCGGGCGTCGCCCTGGTGGTCGCGCGGGCCCGGCCCGCCGTCAGTCCGACGGTCCCGGTCAGCGAGGAGTCGGCCCCCGATCTGTACCGGATGGTGCGTGACCTCGCCGACCGCCTCGACGTCCCGGCGCCCTCCGCCATAGCGCTCACCCCGGACTGCGACAGCTGGCTGGAGGACCGCACCCACCCGCCGCACGGCCCGCCGGCCAGGACGCCCCACGACCAGCGGGCCCCCGGCGGTGACCTCGCCTCCCTGGGCCGCGGCCACCCCCACCGCCGTACGGCGGCCACGGTGCTGGTCATCGGCTCGCCCTTCCTGTGGTGGATGCGCGTCGGCGAGCTGCGCGCGGTCCTCGCCCCGGTCGTCGCCGGTACGGGCCCGTCCGCCCACCCGGACATAGCGGCCGCCCGCCGTTTCGTGCGGGGCCTGGACGCCACGGTGGCGGTGGCCTCGGCGCCCGGCCGCTGCGTGCTGACCCGCACGGTGTGCGCGGGGCTGGGCTGGGTGGCCCGGCTGCTGCTGCGCAGCTGCCGGGAGCACGCGGCGGAGATGGAGCGCGGGGTCGCGGCGGCGGCCGCGGAGCGCGCACAGGCCGTGGACTACGGCCTGCGGATCGTCGCCCAGGAGCA
The DNA here is from genome assembly GCF_014656055.1 of Streptomyces griseosporeus. Taxonomy (GTDB): domain Bacteria; phylum Actinomycetota; class Actinomycetes; order Streptomycetales; family Streptomycetaceae; genus Streptomyces; species Streptomyces griseosporeus. The sequence continues at coordinate 71,413 of NZ_BNBR01000005.1, read as the reverse complement.
GGTCGGGCTGGCGTACGCGGGCTGGGACCGGCTGCTGACCCGGGTCGCGCTGCCCGCCTGGCGGATGGGCCGCTGGCCCGCCCGGCTGGACGCGGGCGTGGTGGCGGCGCTGACCGAGCTGTCCCGCCGGGACCGGCTGGCCGAGGGGTTCGCCTCCCGGCTGGGCGAGCGTCCCGCCTGCGATCTGCTGGAGGAGCCCGGCCTGGTCGACGAGGCCGCCTCGCTGCTGGCCGCCCGCCTCTTCCACGGCGGACCGGCGGAGGCCGGCCCGGACTGGGCGCCGGTGGACTGGGACGACTATCCGGAGGAGGTCGTCGACCGCAAGTGGCGCAGCGACGCCGCCCGCCTGCACCGCGTCCTGGACACCCTCGGCATCCGCGACACCACCGGCCACAGCACGGGCGGCAGGACCGACCCGGCCGCACCCGGCCCCCTCCACGGCACGGGCCCCGCCGCCCCCGAGACCGCCCCCGACCCCGCCGCCCCCACCCTCGCCCGGGTCCTCGCCCACCTGTCGGGCCCGCCGGCGCCGCACGCCGAGAACCCCCGCGCCGCCGCCCTCGCCGAGGGGCTCAGCGCCGAGCTGGCCCGCGAGGAGGCCGCCGCGCCGGCCGCCCGCCCGGGCGGCGGGGACGCCGGCCCCGGCAGCGAGCTGTGGGACGACGGGGCGCTGCCGCTGTTCCCCCTCCAGCCGCCGCGCACCCCGCGCGAGATCCTCGCCGACCATGTGACGGCGATGGTGTGCTGCGCCGCGATGGACACCGCGGGCGCCACCCCCGGCCTCGACTGGCTCGACGGCCCGACCCTGCTGCTCGCCGGGGAACGCGCCGCCGATCTCACCCCCCGGGTGCTCAGCCTGACCGAGGACGGCGACCCGTCCCCGCTGCGGGAGTGGCTGACCGCCTCGGGCATACGTCCGGAGAAGCCCGTCCGCCTGGTCTGACCAGGGCCGGGACACCGGAGACCGGAGCTGGCGCTTCCACTTTCGGCCAATTCGCAACGAATAGTGACAGCATGCGTGCGTAATGTGATGTGCTTGGACCGTTCACGCGCATGGCATGGGCTGACGACATAGGACACGGGGGCGTGAGGGAGGGGAGCGACCATGGGTCCGGAGCAGATCCGCCGCTGGGAGTCGGGGGCGCTGGCGCACGCCGTGACGGACCCCTTCGGGCAGGGCCCCGTCCCCTGGCTGCGCGGCGGTGAGACGTACTTCGACGACACCGGCCAGGTCGTCCCCTGGTACGTCGACCCTGCCCCGGACCCCGGCCAGGGACCCCGCACCCCGCGCGTCCCCGCCCCCCGCGGCGCCGGCGCGACCGGCGGCGGCCTGCGCTCCGCCGACGACGTGCACCAGCAGATCAAGGGCTTCATCTCCACCGGCGCGGTCGCCCCCGGCGGGGCCGTCGACTTCCACGTCACCGTGAATCCGCCGCAGGAGTTCACCGTCGACGTGTACCGCATCGGCCACTACGGCGGCGACGGCGCCACCAAGATCATCACCAGTCCGCGGCTCTCCGGCATCGTCCAGCCGCCCCCGCTCGCCGCCGACCGCACGGTCTCCTGCCACCACTGGTGGCTGTCCTGGCGGCTGCAGGTCCCCTCGTACTGGTCCATCGGCGCCTACGTCGCCGTCCTGACCACCGCCGACGGCCGCTACCGCTCCCACATCCCCTTCACCGTCCGCGACGACCGCCCGGCCGACCTGCTGCTGCTCCTGCCCGACGTCACCTGGCAGGCGTACAACCTCTATCCGGAGGACGGCCGCACCGGCGCCAGCCTCTACCACGCCTGGGACGACGACGGCCGCCTCCTCGGCGAGCGCGACGCCGCGACCACCGTCTCCTTCGACCGCCCCTACGCGGGCGCGGGCCTGCCGCTGCACGTCGGCCACGCCTATGACTTCATCCGCTGGGCCGAGCGCTACGGCTACGACCTCGCCTACGCCGACGCCCGCGACCTGCACGGCGGCCACGTGGACCCCACCCGCTACCGCGGCCTGGTCTTCCCCGGGCACGACGAGTACTGGTCGACCGCGATGCGTCGCACCGTCGAACGCGCCCGCGACCACGGCACCTCCCTGGTCTTCCTCTCCGCCAACACCCTGTACTGGCAGGTGGAGCTGGCCCCCTCCCCGTCCGGCGTGCCGGATCGGCTGCTGACCTGCCGCAAGCGCAGGGGCCCCGGCAAGCCCGTGCTCTGGCGCGAGATCGACCGCCCCGAGCAGCAGCTGGTCGGCATCCAGTACCAGGGCCAGGTGCCCGAACCGCACCCGCTGATCGTCCGCAACGCCGACCACTGGCTGTGGGACGCCACCGGCGCCCACGAGGGCGACGAGATCGACGGCCTGGTCGCGGGCGAGGCCGACCGCTACTTCCCGCGCGCCCCGCTGCCCGAGCACGACGAGCGCATCCTGCTCGCCCACTCCCCGTACACCGACGCGGACGGCGCCCTCCGCCACCAGGAGACCTCCCTCTACCGCGCCCCGTCCGGCGCCTGGGTCTTCGCGTCCGGAACGTTCGCCTGGTCGCCCGCCCTCGACCGGCCCGGCCACGTCGACCTGAGGATCCAGCGCGCCACCGCCAACCTCCTCGACCGCATCTGCAAACGCGACTGACCGCGGACGGGCCCCCGGCCCACCGACGACCCCGGACCGACGCCGATGCTCCGCATACGGGAGAATCGAGCCATTGGACAGAACCACGGGGAGGAACCGTGTCCGGATTCGTCGAAAAGCCCGAACCGATCCAGGTGCCGGGCCTGGTACATCTGCACACCGGCAAGGTGCGCGACCTGTACCGCAACGAGGCGGGCGACCTCGTGATGGTCGCCAGCGACCGCATGTCCGCCTACGACTGGGTGCTGCAGAGCGAGATCCCCGACAAGGGCCGCATCCTCACCCAGCTCTCCCTGTGGTGGTTCGACCGGCTCTCCGACCTGATCCCGAACCACGTCCTGTCCACCGAGCTGCCCCCGGGCGCCCCCGCCGACTGGGCCGGCCGCACCCTGGTCTGCAAGTCGCTGAACATGGTCCCGGTCGAGTGCGTCGCCCGCGGCTACCTCACCGGCTCCGGCCTCCTCGAGTACGACGAGTCGCGTACGGTCTGCGGCCTCGCCCTCCCCGAAGGCCTCGTCGACGGCTCCGAGCTGCCCGCCCCGATCTTCACCCCGGCCACCAAGGCCGAGGTCGGCGAGCACGACGAGAACGTCTCCTACGAGGAGGTCGCCCGCCAGGTCGGCGCCGACACCGCCGCCCAGCTGCGCCAGGCGACCCTCGCCGTGTACTCCCGGGCCCGCGACATCGCCCGCGACCGCGGCATCATCCTCGCGGACACCAAGTTCGAGTTCGGCTTCGAGGGCGAGCAGCTGGTCCTGGCCGACGAGGTCCTCACCCCGGACTCCTCCCGCTTCTGGCCGGCCGACCAGTGGCAGCCGGGCCGCGCCCAGCCGTCGTACGACAAGCAGTACGTCCGTGACTGGCTGACGTCGGCCGAGTCCGGCTGGGACCGCAAGAGCGAGCAGCCCCCGCCCCCTCTGCCGGAGAAGGTCGTCGAGGCGACCCGCGCCAAGTACGCCGAGGCGTACGAGCGTCTGACGGGCACGCCCTGGTCGTGACCCGCACACGAAAGGCCCCCGGCACCGACCGGGGGCCCGACGGGCGGACACAGGGCATGCGGCATGCGCGAACGGCATGCGAAAGGCCCGGTCGTATCGACCGGGCCTTTCGTTCTGGAGCGGACGACCGGGCTCGAACCGGCGACCTCAACCTTGGCAAGGTTGCGCTCTACCAACTGAGCTACGTCCGCACTGCGCCGTGGCGCGAGAGCAACTATACCCAACCTCGCTCGCGCGCGAGACGCACTGCCGTGTGCCGGTTCTCCGCGCCCAGCTTGGACACGGCCGAGGAGAGGTAGTTCCGCACGGTCCCCGGGGACAGCGCGGCCCGCTCGGCGATCTCCGCGACGGGCGCGCCGTCGGCGGCGAGTTCCAGCACCTCGGCCTCACGGGCGGTCAGCGGCGAGTCCCCGGCGGAGATCGCGTCGGCCGCCAACTCGGGGTCGACGTAGCGGTTTCCGGCCTGGACGGTCCGGATGATCTCCGCGAGCCGCTGGGCGCTGACCGTCTTGGGGACGAACCCCCGCACACCGGCCGCGAGGGCCCGCTTCAGATGCCCCGGCCGGCCGTGGCTGGTCACGATCAGCACCTGGCAGCCGGGCAGTTCGGCCCGCAGGGATGTGGCGACTCTCACACCGTCCGCGCCGGGCATCTGCAGGTCGAGCACGGCGACGTCCGGCTGGTGCGCCCGTGCCATCGCGAGCGCCTCCGGCCCGCTCGCCGCCTCCGCGACGACCACCAGGTCGTCCTCCAGCGCGAGCAGCGCGGCCAGCGCGCCCCTGATCAGGTGCTCGTCGTCGGCGAGCAACACCCGCACGGTCATATGACGGCCCCCGACGGAACCTCGGAGTCACCGGCCCGCGTCCCGGCGTCCCCGGCAGGCACCCCTGCCCCGGCCTCGCCGACCCGCCTCCTTGCGTCCCCGGCAGGCACCCCGGCCTTCCCCGTCCGCACCCGGGACCCCCCAGCCCCCTCCACCACCACAGCCACCGGCACCTCCGCCACCACCCGGAACCCCCCGTCCCCGACCGGACCCGCGGTCAGCGTCCCGTCGACCGCCGCGAGCCGCTCCCGCAGCCCGACCAGCCCCGAACCGCCGCTCCCGACGACGGCGTCCGCCCCGTCGTTCTCCACCGTCAGCACCGCATGCCCCTCATGCACCGTCAGCCCCACCGTGCAGCGCCGCGCGTCCCCGTGCCGCAGCACGTTGGTTGTCGCCTCGCGCACCACCCAGCCCAGCGCCGACTGCACCTCGGCGGGCAGCCCGGCCGTCTCCCCGGCCACCTCGCAGTCGATCCCCGCGGCCGTCAGCACGCCCTGCGCACCGGCGAGTTCGACTCCGAGGTCGGCCTCCCGGTAGCCGCGTACGACGTCCCGGACCTCCCGCTGGGAGTCCTGCGCGATCCGCTGCACCTCGATCATCTGCTCCACGGCCTCCGGCCGCCCCCGCCGCGCCAGCTGCACGGCCAGCTCGCTCTTGAGCGCGATGACCGCGAGGTTGCGCCCCATCACGTCGTGCAGATCCCGCCCGAACCGCAGCCGCTCCTCGGCGACCGCGAGCCGCGCCTCGACCTCCCGGGCGTGCTCGGCCTCCCACAGCACGGACAGCGTCCAGGCCCCGCAGCGCGCGGCGAGCAGCGAGAACAGCACCCCGAAGGCGGCCACGACACCGGTCAGGAGCACCTCGACGGCAGCGCTTCCGGTCAGAGCGGACAGGGCCATGCACACCCCGCACAGCACGCCGCCCCGCCGCAGGGCCACCGGCATCGGCACGAGGAGGGCGTAGACCACGCCGTACGCCAGGAGGACGGCTCCCAGCAGCAGCCTGCAGGCCACGAAGTCGGCCGAGTCCGTCGCCTGCAGGGCCACGAGGAGCGCGAGGGCCAGGCCCAGCAGCACGGTCGGGACGGTCAGCTGCCGTGCGGGCAGCTTCCGCCGGCCGAGGTAGTGGTCGAGCGCGGGCCGTGTGAGCCGGTTGGCCCACACGCACTGCAGCGCGCCCACCGCCACCAGCAACCCGCCGAGGACCAGCGCGCCGGTGGTGTGCCGCACCCCGCCGACCGCGGGCAGCACCAGCCAGCTGCCGTAGAAGAACCAGGTGGTGCAGTACCAGGTGATCAGGGACTGCAGCTCCACCCGCTCGGCCTTGCTGCGCTCCCGCCAGTGGCGCCGCTGCCACCCCCGTATCCGGCCGAACACCGCGTCCTCCCCTGCTCGTTGTCGGCGTGGTCAGCGCCGGGGCTCCCACCGGAACCACCGCCGTACAGCAAACACCGCGGCCGCCGTCCAGGCCAGTGCCGTCACCAGCGCGGTCAGCGCATCGCCCGCGGTCAGGCTGCCGTTCCAGCCGCCCCGCAGCAGCGTGATCACCGACGTCAGCGGCAGCACCTCGCACACGGAGGCGAGCCGGTCCGGCATCACCTCCAGCGGCACCACGAGCCCCGAGCCGGTCAGCGACAGCAGGATGAACGGCATGGTCGTGACCTGCGCGCTCTCGGTGCTGCGGCTCCAGGACGCGGTGACCGCGGCGAGCGCGGCGCACATCACCACGCCCAGCAGATAGCCCGGGACGACGTAGTACGCGGCCCGGGGCGCGTGCACGTCGAGCAGGACGGCACAGCCGGCGGCCAGTACCGCCGACTGCACGACCGCCGTCGCCACCGCGGGCAGCGCCGACCCGGCGAGGATCTCAACGTCCCGCAGTTCGCCGGTGCGCAGCCGCTTGAGGACGAGTTCCTCGCGGCGGGCGACGAAGACGCCGACCAGCGTGGCGTACACGGCGAACAGCAGGGAGACGCCGAGCGCCGCCGGCAGTACGACGGTGCCGACGCTGAGCCCGGCCCCCCGCAGGTCCATCTCCTGGGCCGCCGAGCGCATGCTGAACGGCAGCGCCAGGGGCACGAACATCGCCGCGAACAACGTGCCCTTGCTCCGCCCGAGCAGGGTGACCTCGGCCCGCGCGAGCGCGGCCATCCGGCCCGCCGGCGTGGTGCCCCGGCCGATCGTCCCGGCGCTCATGCCGCCACCGCCTCTCCGCGCGCGTCGGCCTCGGCCGACGCCTCCCGCGCGATCCCCAGGAACGCCTCCTCCAGCGACGCCGACCGCACATCGAGCCGCCGCAGCTCCACCCCGGCCCGCTCGGCCCACACCAGCACCCCGGTCGCCGCGCGTTGCAGCTCCCGTGTGCGCAGCCGTACGACGCGGCCGTCGACCTCGTGCGTGAGGACCCCCAGCGTGTCCAGCGGCGGCAGGTCCCCGACGAAGTACCCCTCGGGCAGCTCGAAGGAGATCCGGGCCGGCTGAGCCGCCGTGACCTCGGCCGGGGTGCCGGAAGCGGCGATGCGCCCCTCGTGGAGGATCGCCAGCCGGTCGGCGAGGCCCTCGGCCTCCTCCAGGTAGTGCGTGGTCAGCAGCACGGTGGTGCCCGCGTCGCGCAGGGCCCGCACCAGCTCCCAGGTGTCCCGGCGGCCCTCGGCGTCCAGCCCGGTCGTCGGCTCGTCCAGGAACAGCACCTCGGGGTCGCCGAGCAGGGCGAGCGCGAGGTCGAGGCGCCGCCGCTCACCGCCGGACAGCTGCTTGACCCGCACGCCGGCCTTCCCCGCCAGCCCGACCAGGTCCAGCACGTCCGCGTACGGCCGTGCCCCGCTGACGCACCCCGCCCACATCCGCGCGGTCTCGGCGACGGTCAGCTCGGCGGGGAAGCCGCCCTCCTGCAGCATCACCCCGGTGCGCGGCCGTACGGCGGCCCGGTCGGTGAAGGGGTCGTGCCCGAGGACCCGGACGCGGCCCCCGGCCGGCCGGGCCAGCCCCTCCAGCAGTTCCACGGTGGAGGTCTTGCCGGCGCCGTTCGTCCCGAGCAGCGCGAAGACCTCGCCGCGTTTCACGTGGAACGTGATGCCGCGCACCGCCTCGAACCCGCCCCCGTACACACGCCGCAGGTCGGTGACCTCGATCACGTGATCGTGTTCGTTCGCGTTCATGGTTCCAGCGTCCCGGCGCCCGACGGGCGGCGGCAGTGCGCGCTGTCATCGCCGCTCATGACAAATGTCAGAAAGCCGCAGCGCAAAGCCGGGCCGGACAGGGCACGGCACAACGAAAAGACCCCGGTCCCTGAGGACCGGGGTCTCATTCCCGAGCGGACGACGAGGCTCGAACTCGCGACCTCAACCTTGGCAAGGTTGCGCTCTACCAACTGAGCTACGTCCGCATTGCCGCCGACCGGCTCCCACCGATCGGTGCGGGCACCAGCCTACCTGATCCTCCCCCAAGCTCTCGACAAGCTCGAGCAGGGGGGACCCCCCATGAGTGGTCCGGACCGGCGGTGCGGAGCGGGTGACAGGAATCGCACACTGCGCCTTCCCCCTGGAAGGGGGCTGTTCTACTACTGAACTACACCCGCACAACCTCCGTGGCCTGGGCTTTTCGGCCCCGCCCGGCGGCGTGCTCCAGACATTAGCCGATCAGCAGGGGGGTTGCGCAAGTCGCCTGTCCCCAGGGCCCTCTGACGCTCCCTGGGGGCAGGCTCCCGGGGTCTCAACGGGCCGCGGCGAACGCCTCGTAGACCTTCTTGGGGATGCGGCCGCGGGCCGGGACGTCCATCTTGTTGGCCTGGGCCCAGGCGCGGACGGCCGCCGGGTCGGGGGCGACCTCCGTCTGCTGGTACGCCTTGCCGGACTTCGACCGCTTGCGGCCGGCCTCCACGTACGGCGCGAGCGCCGTGCGGAGTTTCCTGGCATTGGCTTCATTCAGGTCGATCTCGTACGACTTGCCGTCGAGTCCGAAGGCGATCGTCTCCGCCGCTTCCGAGCCGTCGATGTCGTCAAAGAGCGTGACCACGACCTTCTGCGCCACGAATATCGGTCCCTTCGTACGGCACGTTCCAATTCATTTGTACAGTGCCCGCCAATGCAAAGTGAAGCTCGACTAAATCTCCCCGCGTGTCCCTCGCGCAATAGGTATGGGGCACCGATCACGGATCTTTCCCGGAAATTTCCGTGAACACCGCCGTCGATGCCTGATCGTGACGCCACTCACGTAGTTTCCTACAAGTCGACGCGCGTAGAAATTTTGTGCGGGTAGTCTGAAGGAACCTGCTCAGCACCACACACCGGGAGTGCCAGTGGCACGCGTCGTAGTCGACGTCATGCTCAAGCCGGAGATCCTCGACCCCCAGGGCCAGGCGGTCCAGCGTGCGCTGCCGCGTCTGGGTTTCGAAGGGATCTCGGACGTCCGCCAGGGAAAGCGATTCGAACTGGAAGTTGAGGGTCCGGTCGACGAGGCCGCCCTCGCCCGCATTCACGATCTTGCGGAGTCCTTCCTCGCCAACACCGTGATCGAGGACTTCACCGTCAAGGTCGAGGAAGTCGCGGAGGCAGCGAAGTGACCGCTCGTATCGGCGTCGTCACTTTCCCGGGATCTCTCGACGACCGGGACACGCAGCGCGCGATCCGCCTCGCGGGCGCCGAACCCGTCGCCCTGTGGCACAAGGACAAGAACCTCCACCAGGTCGACGCCGTGGTCCTGCCCGGCGGTTTCTCCTACGGCGACTATCTGCGCGCCGGGGCCATCTCCCGCTTCTCGCCGGTGATGGAGACCGTCATCGAGCAGGCGAAGGCCGGCCTGCCGGTCCTCGGCATCTGCAACGGCTTCCAGATCCTCACCGAGGCCCACCTGCTGCCCGGCGGCATGCTCGGCAACGACCACCTGCACTTCATCTGCCGCGACCAGAAGCTGCGGGTGGAGAACGCGGACACGGCCTGGACCGTGGACTACGAGCAGGGCCAGGAGATCCACATCCCGCTGAAGAACATGGACGGGCGGTACGTCGCCGACGAGCGCACCCTCGACATGCTGGAGGCGGAGGGCCGGGTCGTCTTCCGCTACCTGGACTTCAACCCCAACGGGTCCCTGCGGGACATCGCCGGCATCACCAACGAGGCCGGCAACGTCGTGGGCCTGATGCCGCACCCGGAGCACGCCGTGGAGCCGCTCATCGGCACCGGCCGCACCGACGGTCTCCCCTTCTTCACCTCGATCCTCAAGAAGCTGGTCAACGCATGAGCCGGACGCCTCTGGACACGGTCGAGCACGCGGCCGCGACCCCCGACGTCGAGCTGCCCTGGGCCGAACTCGGCCTGAAGAAGGACGAGTACGAGCGCGTGGTCGAGATCCTCGGCCGCCGCCCCACCGGCGCCGAGCTGGCCATGTACTCGGTCATGTGGTCCGAGCACTGCTCGTACAAGTCCTCCAAGGTCCACCTCCGCCAGTTCGGCGAGAAGGCCCCCGAGAGCGACGCCCTGCTCGTCGGCATCGGCGAGAACGCCGGCGTCGTCGACGTCGGCCAGGGCTACGCGGTCACCTTCAAGGTCGAGTCGCACAACCACCCGTCGTACGTCGAGCCCTACCAGGGCGCGGCCACGGGCGTCGGCGGCATCGTCCGCGACATCATCGCCATGGGCGCCCGCCCGGTCGCGGTCGTCGACCCGCTGCGCATGGGCGCCGCCGACCACCCCGACACCAAGCGCGTCCTGCCCGGCGTCGTCGCCGGCATCGGCGGCTACGGCAACTGCCTGGGCCTGCCCAACATCGGCGGCGAGGTCGTCTTCGACCCCTGCTACCAGGGCAACCCGCTGGTCAACGCCGGCTGCATCGGTGTGATGCGGCACGAGGACATCCACCTCGCCAAGGCGTCCGGCGCGGGCAACAAGGTCATCATGTACGGCGCCCGCACCGGCGGCGACGGCATCGGCGGCGCGTCCATCCTCGCCTCCGAGACCTTCGACGACGCGAAGCCCTCGAAGCGTCCGGCCGTCCAGGTCGGCGACCCCTTCCAGGAGAAGCTCCTCATCGAGTGCACCCTGGAGGCCTTCAAGGAGAAGCTGGTCGTCGGCATCCAGGACCTGGGCGCGGCCGGCATCTCCTGCGCCACCAGCGAGCTGGCGTCCAACGGCTCCGGCGGCATGCGCGTCATCCTCGACGACGTACCGCTGCGCGACTCCACGCTCTCGCCGGAGGAGATCCTCATGAGCGAGTCGCAGGAGCGCATGTGCGCCGTCGTCGAGCCGGAGAAGGTCGACCGCTTCCTGGAGATCTGCGAGAAGTGGGACGTCATCGCCACCGTCATCGGTGAGGTGACCGACGGCGACCGCCTGGAGATCTTCTGGCACGGCGAGAAGATCGTCGACGTCGACCCGCGCACGGTCGCCCACGAGGGCCCGACCTACGAGCGCCCGTACGCCCGCCCGTCCTGGCAGGACGAACTGCAGGCCGACGACGCGAACAAGCTGCCCCGCCCGGCGACGAGCGAGGAGCTGAAGGACCAGGTCCTGAAGCTGGTCGCCTCCCCGAACCAGGCGTCCAAGAAGTGGATCACGTCCCAGTACGACCACTTCGTGCAGGGCAACACCGTCCTCGCCCAGCCCGAGGACTCCGGCATGATCCGCATCGACGAGGAGACCGGCCTCGGCGTGGCGATCGCCACGGACGGCAACGGCCGGTACGCCAAGCTCGACCCGTACACGGGCGCGCAGCTGGCCCTGGCGGAGGCGTACCGCAACGTCGCCACCACCGGCGCCAAGCCCCTCGCCGTCTCCGACTGCCTGAACTTCGGCTCGCCGGAGGACCCGGCGGTCATGTGGCAGTTCGCGGAGGCCGTGCGCGGCCTCGCCGACGGCTGCCAGCAGCTGGGGACCCCGGTGACCGGCGGCAACGTCTCGCTGTACAACCAGACCGGCGAGGCCGCCATCCACCCGACCCCGGTCGTCGCGGTCCTCGGCGTCATCGACGACGTGGCCCGCCGCACGCCGGTCGCCTTCCAGGAAGAGGGCCAGCTCCTCTACCTGCTCGGCGACACGCGTGAGGAGTTCGGCGGCTCGGCCTGGTCCCAGGTGATCCACGACCACCTCGGCGGCCTTCCGCCGCAGGTCGACCTGGAGCGCGAGCGGCTGCTCGCCGAGATCCTGATCGCCGCCTCCCGCGACGGCATGATCGACTCCGCGCACGACCTGTCCGACGGCGGTCTGATCCAGGCCGTGGTCGAGTCGGCGCTGCTCGGGAACAAGGGCGCCCGCCTGATCGTCCCGGACGGTCTGGACGCGTTCACCTTCCTGTTCTCCGAGTCGGCGGGCCGCGCGATCGTCGCGGTGCCGCGCTCGGAGGAGGTCCGCTTCAACGACATGTGCGGTGCGCGCGGCCTGCCCGCCACCCGCGTCGGCGTCGTGGACGGCGACAGCGTCGAGCTGCAGGGCGAGTTCGAGCTGTCCCTGGAGGAGCTGCGCACGGCCCACGAGGAGACGATCCCGGCGCTGCTGAAGTAACGCCGCTCGTACGACACCGAAGGCCCCGCCCGTTCCGACGGGCGGGGCCTTCGTGCGCGACCGGGCCGGTTGATACCTTCGACGACGGTCAGCGGCGGACGGCGGCACGAGCCGCCACGGCGGCGGGAGTCGAGGGGGAGCGGTGCGGATCCCGGACGGCGTACGCACATCGGTGAACGTCCTGCTGTGTCTCGCGGCCGTGGTCGGCACCGTCTGGAGCGGCCGGGTGATCTGGCAGGTCTGGGACGCCAGACGGCAGATAGACGAGGCCTGCGCGGGCCTCGTGCCGGCCGGACGCGTGCTCGCGCTGTCCCCGGCGGGCGGCACCATCGAGCACCGGCAGGCCGACGAGGGCACCATCCAGCTGAACGACCTGGCAGCCGGCCAGGACTGCGAGATCTTCAGCAGCGAGGCCGGGGAGAAGTACGGCACCGACAGCGGTGAGCGCTGGTTCTTCACCGGCGCGGTCGGGGTGCTGCCGCCGGAGTCCGCGACGGTCGCCGACGACCCGTGGCAGGAACTCGTCGACCCCTTCGGCCACCGGACCTACCCCGCCCAGCCGCTCGGCTCGGGGATCGCGGGCCTGGTCACGGACTCCGGCGTCGTGGTCCAGCTGCCCTGTCCCGAGGGCAGGGCGAGCGGCCGGCCCGTCAAGGCCCTGTGGGCGCGCGCCGAGCTGTACGACCCCGGCCCGCCCTTCACCGACAAGGGCCAGCTCAGCGCCCACGACCGGGACGTCCTCGCCGACACGGCCGTACGCACCGCCAACAACCTCGCCGGACGGCTGGGGTGCGCCGACCGTCTGCCCCCGGCGCCCGAACACGTCCCGGCCCTGACCGAAGGGCCCGTCCCGGCCGCCCGCGCCCAGGGCACCTGTGCCTGGTACGGGAAGGCCGGCTACGCCCGGCAGAGCCGTTACCCGGACCTGGTCCTGGAGAGCCGCACCGACGCCCGGCTGTGGGACGAGAGGTGCGCCCTGGTGCTCAGCGAGGGCCGGGCCTCGGGGCTGTACCTGTCCAGCGCCGATGACCACGACCTGCCCGTGGAACCGAGGCGCCCGGGCCAGTGGTTCGTCTCCCTGCACACCTACTCCGGCGAGGACGCGAAGCACGTGCAGCTGACGTCCACCGACTTCGACGAAGCCCCCGAGCCCGCCGAACCGGGCAAGGCGGGCCGCAGCAGGGAGGAACCCGTCTGGTTCGCCTCGTCCGTCTGCCGCGGGCAGCCCCAGATCCACTCCATGACCATCGCCTACAGCTACGACCGGCTGATGGCACCGGAGATGGCGAAGGTCTTCCGCGCCTACGTCGACGACGTGGTCGAACGCCGCGGCTGCACCCAGGTGACCTTCCCTCCCGCCGCGGATTTCCGGCCGGACCGCGACGGCACCACCGGCGGCTGACCGCGTACGGCGGGCACGAACGCGCCGGAGACGGACGCTAGGGTCACCCCCATGCCGCCCGCCGCCAAGCGCCCCCGCCGCTACGACCCCGCCAAGACCCGTACCGCCGTCCACGCCCAGTTCGGGCACGTGCGGGACGCCGTCCGCACCCTCGGCCCCGAGCAACTCGCGCTGCCCACCCGGCTCGGCGACTGGACCGTGCGGGACCTGGTGGCGCACCTCGGCATGGTGCTGCGGGCGCTGTCCCGGCTCGTCGAGCTGCCCGAGCCCGCGAAGGCGGACGGCTCCCTGGCCGCCTGGCCGGCCGCGATCGCCGCCGAGGCGCCGGACATCGCCGGCTTCGCCCGCCGGCTCGCCGAGGAGCACCCCGACCCGGACGCCTACCTCGCCGCCGCCGAGGACCGCTTCACCGCCGACCTGGCCGCCCACCCCGGCACCCGGCTGCTCGCGACCAGCGGGGGCGCGCTGACCCTCGACGACTACCTGGTCACCCGGACCGTCGAACTCGTCGTCCACACCGACGACCTGAACGCCGCCGTGCCCGGCCTGGACGTCCCCCTGGACCGGCAGGCCCTTGCCGCCTGCACCCGGCTCCTCGCCGACGCCCTCGCCGCCAAGGCGCCCGGCGGCGCCACCGAGGTGCGGATCCCGCCGTACGCCGTCGTGCAGTGCGTCGCGGGCCCCCGGCACACCCGCGGCACCCCGCCCAACGTCGTCGAGACCGACCCGCTGACCTGGATCCGGCTGGCGACGGGCCGGCTGACCTGGCAGGAGGCCGTCGCACAGGCGAAGGTCAGCGCCAGTGGCGAGCGGGCCGACCTCAGCGCGCTGCTGCCCCTGCTGGCCTGACGGAACCTCCCGCTCCACCGCCCCGTCCAAGGGGCATGGACAGGCATCAGCAGCGCAAGGCCCTCGTCGCCGCCGCCGTGCTCGTCCCGCTGGTGGCGGCCTGCGGAAGCGAGCACGCGGGACAGCGCCCCGGCAGCGGCACCGTCAGCCCCGAACCACAGCTCACCGGCACCGACTGGCGCATCGACAGCATCACCACCCACGCCGGCACCGAACACCCCGCCGGCACCGCCCGTCTGCGCCTCGACCCCGCCACCGGGAAGGCCGGCGGACGGCTCGGCTGCAACCACTTCAGCGCCACCGCCACCGTCCGCGACGGACATATCACCCTCGGGTCGCCCACCACGACCCGAATGATGTGCGACGCCTCACTCATGCGCACCGAGCGGACCCTGCTCGGCGTCTTCAACAGTGCGCTCAAGTACCGCATCCAGCACGACACCCTCACCCTGACCTGCGCAAACGGAACGATCATCCAAGCCGTGCCGCGGAAGTGATCCTTTACCGGCCGCCGTCCCCAATTCGGACCAGTGGTCGATCTCGCCTACACTCGGTGGCGTGCCACGTGGTGACGGACGACTCAACCACGACCTGCTCCCCGGCGAGAAAGGCCCCCAGGACGCGTGTGGCGTCTTCGGTGTCTGGGCTCCGGGCGAAGAGGTCGCCAAGCTCACGTACTTCGGGCTCTACGCCCTCCAGCATCGGGGCCAGGAATCCGCGGGAATCGCGGTCAGCAACGGCTCCCAGATCCTCGTCTTCAAGGACATGGGCCTGGTCTCCCAGGTCTTCGACGAGACCTCGCTCGGCTCGCTCCAGGGTCACATCGCGGTCGGACACGCCCGCTACTCGACCACCGGCGCCTCCGTGTGGGAGAACGCCCAGCCGACGTTCCGCGCCACCGCGCAGGGCTCCATCGCGCTCGGCCACAACGGCAACCTGGTCAACACGGCCCAGCTCGCCGAGATGGTCGCGGAGCTGCCGGACGACAACCCCAGCCGCTCCGGCCGGGTCGCGGCGACCAACGACACCGACCTGCTGACGGCCCTGCTGGCCGCCCAGGTCGACGAGGACGGCAAGCCGCTGACCGTGGAGGAGGCCGCGCACGCGGTCCTGCCGCAGGTCCGGGGCGCCTTCAGCCTCGTCTTCATGGACGAGCACACGCTCTACGCCGCCCGTGACCCGCAGGGCATCCGCCCGCTGGTCCTCGGCCGTCTGGAACGCGGCTGGGTCGTCGCCTCCGAGTCCGCCGCCCTCGACATCTGCGGCGCCTCTTACGTGCGCGAGATCGAGCCGGGCGAGTTCGTCGCCATCGACGAGAACGGCCTGCGCACCTCTCGATTCGCGGAAGCGAAGCCCAAGGGCTGCGTCTTCGAGTACGTGTACCTGGCCCGCCCGGACACCGACATCGCCGGCCGGAACGTGTACCTCTCCCGCGTGGAGATGGGCCGCCGCCTGGCGAAGGAGGCCCCGGTCGAGGCGGACCTCGTCATACCGACCCCGGAATCCGGCACCCCGGCCGCCATCGGCTACGCGGAGGCCTCCGGTATCCCCTTCGGCGCCGGCCTGGTCAAGAACGCGTACGTCGGCCGTACGTTCATCCAGCCCTCGCAGACCATCCGGCAGCTGGGCATCCGCCTGAAGCTGAACCCGCTGAAGGAAGTCATCAAGGGCAAGCGCCTGGTCGTCGTCGACGACTCCATCGTCCGCGGCAACACCCAGCGGGCCCTGGTCCGCATGCTGCGCGAGGCGGGCGCCGCCGAGGTCCACATCCGGATCTCCTCGCCGCCCGTGAAGTGGCCCTGCTTCTTCGGCATCGACTTCGCCACCCGCGCCGAGCTCATCGCCAACGGCATGACCATCGAGGAGATCGGCACCTCGCTCGGCGCCGACTCCCTGGCGTACATCTCCATCGACGGCATGATCGAGGCGACCACCATCGCCAAGCCGAACCTGTGCCGCGCCTGCTTCGACGGCGAGTACCCGATGGAGCTGCCCGACCCGGAGCTGCTCGGCAAGCAGCTGCTGGAGACCGAGCTGGCCGCCGGCCCGGCCGCGACGGCCGCCGCCGACGCGATCCGCCGCCCCTAGTCAGCCCGCCATACCTGCTGTACGACACGAAAGTTCTCCTTAGCCATGTCTGAGACAACTGGTGCCAGCTACGCAGCCGCGGGCGTCGACATCGAGGCGGGCGACCGCGCCGTCGAGCTGATGAAGGAGTGGGTGAAGAAGACGCAGCGCCCCGAGGTCCTCGGCGGCCTCGGCGGCTTCGCCGGCCTCTTCGACGCCTCCGCGCTGAAGAACTACGAGCGCCCCCTCCTCGCCTCCGCCACCGACGGCGTCGGCACCAAGGTCGACATCGCACGGCAGCTGGGCGTCTACGACACCATCGGCCACGACCTGGTCGCCATGGTCATGGACGACATCGTGGTGTGCGGCGCCGAGCCGCTGTTCATGACCGACTACATCTGCGTCGGCAAGGTCCACCCCGAGCGGGTCGCCGCCATCGTCAAGGGCATCGCCGAGGGCTGCGTCCTCGCCGGCTGCGCCCTGGTCGGCGGCGAGACGGCCGAGCACCCCGGCCTGCTCGGCCCGGACGACTTCGACGTCGCCGGCGCCGGTACGGGCGTCGTGGAGGCCGACCGGCTGCTCGGCCCGGACCGCATCCGCGAGGGCGACGCCGTCATCGCGATGGCGTCCTCCGGTCTTCACTCCAACGGGTACTCGCTGGTGCGGCACGTCCTGCTGAACCAGGCCGGTCTCGCCCTCGACGCGCACATCGAGGAACTGGGCCGCACCCTCGGCGAGGAGCTGCTGGAGCCCACGAAGATCTACTCCCTGGACTGCCTGGCGCTCACCCGTACGGCGGACGTGCACGCGTACAGCCACATCACCGGCGGCGGCCTCGCGGCCAACCTCGCCCGGGTGATCCCGGACGGCCTGCACGCCGTGGTCGACCGCTCCACCTGGACCCCCGCCCCGGTCTTCGACCTCGTCGGCCGCACCGGCAGCGTCGAGCGCCTGGAACTGGAGAAGACCCTCAACATGGGCGTCGGCATGATGGCGATCGTCCCCGAGGAGTCGGTGGACGTGGCCCTCACCACCCTCGCGGACCGCGGTGTGGACGCCTGGGTGGCCGGTGAGATCACCGCCCGCGGCGAGCACACCACCGGCGCCGAGCTGGTCGGCGACTACGCGTAACCGGCGGGCCGGAGGCCCGTGCGGGCAGCACGAAACCCGGTCCGGTGGTGAACCGGACCGGGTGAAGACTCGGCTAAGCCGCTGGCATCACGCGCCGCGACGGTGTCGAGAGGAATCCTCGTCCTCGTCTTCGTCGTCGTCCTCGTCGTAGAGGTCGGCGTACCGTGCGTACAAGTCGTCGTCGTGCTCATCTTCCTCGAAGCGGTCGCCGTTCGGCGACTGGTTCGACGTCGATGCGCCCAGCTCCTCGGCCAGGCGTGCGAGGTCCGTCCCACCGCTGTTGTACTTCAGCTGGCGGGCGACCTTCGTCTGCTTGGCCTTGGCCCGGCCGCGCCCCATGGCTCGACCCCCTCAACGACGGGGCTCGACGGCCCCAGGTTGACACGCGTTCATGATCTAGAACGGTCTCTCCATAGAGAGCCCGTCCGTAGGGCTTCCACGGTACCTGAGCCCGCGCCCATACGGTACGTCGCCCGCAGGAGCCGCGTGTGCACAGGACCCTCGAGGCGCCCTGTCCTCGCTGGTCAGTGGCGATTTTAACCACTTATTGGCGGACGACCCGCCGGTCGAAGTGAGAGTTCTCTCTAACCGGCGACCGGCGGGTACCGCCGCGGAGGGTCAGCGCGTGCGTGCCGCGGCCGCGTCGGCCATGCGCTGCTCGGCGATCCGGTCGGCCGCGGCGGCCGGCGGAATCCCGTCTTCCTTCGCACGTGCGAATATGGCGAGCGTGGTGTCGTAGATCTTCGACGCCTTCGCCTTGCACCGGTCGAAGTCGAAGCCGTGCAGCTCGTCGGCGACCTGGATGACACCGCCCGCGTTCACCACGTAGTCCGGCGCGTAGAGGATCCCGCGGTCGGCGAGGTCCTTCTCCACACCCGGGTGGGCGAGCTGGTTGTTGGCGGCGCCGCACACCACCTTCGCGGTCAGCACCGGCACGGTGGCGTCGTTCAGCGCGCCGCCGAGCGCGCACGGGGCGTAGATGTCCAGGCCCTCGACCCGGATCAGCGCCTCGGTGTCGCGGACGGCCATCACGTCGCGGTGGCGCTCGGTGATCCGGCGCACCGCTTCCTCGCGCACGTCGGTCACGAAGACCTCGGCGCCCTCCGCCACCAGGTGCTCGACCAGGTGGTGCCCGACCTTGCCGACACCGGCGATGCCGACCCGCTTGGCGCGCAGCGACGGGTCGCCCCACAGGTGCTGCGCGGAGGCGCGCATGCCCTGGTAGACGCCGAAGGCGGTGAGCACGGAGGAGTCGCCGGCGCCGCCGTTCTCCGGGGAGCGGCCCGTGGTCCAGCGGCACTCGCGGGCCACGACGTCCATGTCGGCGACGTAGGTGCCGACGTCGCAGGCGGTGACGTACCGGCCGCCGAGCGAGGCGACCATGCGGCCGTAGGCGAGCAGCAGCTCCTCGGTCTTGTCCCGCTCGGGGTCACCGATGATCACGGCCTTGCCGCCGCCGTGGTCCAGCCCGGCCATGGCGTTTTTGTACGACATGCCGCGCGCGAGGTTCAGGGCGTCGGCGACGGCCTCGGCCTCGGTCGCGTACGGGTAGAAGCGCGTACCGCCCAGCGCGGGGCCGAGGGCGGTGGAGTGGAGGGCGATGACGGCCTTCAGGCCGCTCGCGCGGTCCTGGCAGAGCACGACCTGCTCATGGCCCCCCTGGTCCGACTGGAACAGGGTGTGCAGGACATCAGCAGATGCGCCGGTTACGTCGGTCACTGTGGTGACTCCTGAGTAAGTAGCGGCGGGTGGGGAGCGGCTCCCCGTGCGGGTGGCGGGGACCGTGGCATGAGAGTAGACCTTGCTCCGGCCGCCGGCCGAGCAGTGGTGGGGATCACCCCCTCACGGGGGACTGCCGTGCGACGATTTGCACAGATTTCCGGCCCGGCGGCCGGACGGCCCGGCAGGTTTCCCCGGCGGTCGGCGGGGGAGGGAGCAGGCGTGCCCAAGGTGTCCTCGGTGATCGTGCCGTACGCGAGCTATCTGCGCGTGTACGAGCCGCTGGCCGCCTTCGCCGAGCCCGAGCGCGGCCACTGGGCGCGCTACGCCCGCCGCCGCGACCTGCCCTCCTACCAGGACGAGCTGCGCCGTTCACTCGCCGACCTGCTGCCCACCCCGCCCGTGGCCGTGCCGGTGCACGAGAGCGGGGACGCCTTCGTGCTGGAGGCCGACGGGGTGCTGTGCGTGTGCCCGTGGCGCACCCGGCTGCGCGGCTGGCAGGCGCTCGGGGAGCTGGCGGACGAACTGCCGGGGCCGGTGCTGGACGCCGTACTGCCGGAGGTGGTGCGCCGGCAGACCGCGCAGGACTACGAGCGCTGGCTGGAGCGCAACCCGGACGCGCGGCCGTGGATCAGGACGGCGACCTGGCAGGTGCCGCTGAACTGGTTCGTGCTGGTCTCCGACGCGGAGCGGCGGTTCGACAAGGGCTCCGGGGAGATCCCGCCGATGCTGCGCTACCGCACCCCGATGGTGCAGGCGCGGCGCCGGGTCGCGCGGGCGCTCAGGACGCTGAAGGACGCCGTCGACGAGGGGCCGCTGATCGAGGGCCTGGTGGACGTCGGGCGCTGGCTGGAGGAGTTCCACCCGCGCTCGGTAGTGGAGTTGGACTACGGCGGCCTGGTGCACGCCCTGCCGGCGGGGGCGTTGGAGGACGACCACTCGGCGGCCGACGTGGCCGAGGGCATCGAGGCGCTGCGGCACGGCGACGGGGTGGCGGCCGGCGAGGCGTACGGGCGGCTGGTGGAGCGCTGGCGCGCGGTGCGGGACCTGCGGTCGGCGAACTGACGATCCGCCAGAGCCCGTGACGGGAGTGATGTAGGTCACGGCCTGGGACGCCCGTAACCGCGTACGGTCTACCGCACTTCGAGGAGCTGATGGGGCGTAGGTCCCGATCCGGGCGTTTGAGTCAAGCTGCGTCAAGCGTGACAGACCGCACGTACGGGCACCTTGCATGTCTTGCCCCTCCTCGTGCCAAAATAGGACAAGGAGTCCGGGGAGGGCTCTGTCCGCCCAACTATGCTCCGCTGTGGGCGGAATCTCAGCATTGCACGCTTTGGGGGGTCTGGTGGCTCCTGATTGTCCTGTGACTGATCGTCACAGTGGCGTGACTGTCCGCTATGGCATGGTCCATCGGCTTCCGTCGCTGATGAACACCTGGGAGGGCAATTCCATCGGTTTGGCCGACGCGGCTGGACAGATGGTGTAGTTGTAGTGCCGAGGACAAGCCGTTCGTCCTATAACCGACTCGACTCGCGTCCGCCATTTCGGGCAACGCGGGTCAAGGTGCAGAATTTAGAGGAAAGAACCGAGAAGGTTCGGTTCTCCCGAGGAGGCCGCTCATGACCGCTCGCACCCCTGAAGCCGAGCCGCTGCTGACCCCGGCTGAGGTCGCCAGCATGTTCCGCGTCGACCCCAAGACGGTCACGCGGTGGGCGAAGGCCGGGAAGCTCACGTCGATCCGCACGCTCGGTGGCCACCGCCGCTACCGCGAGGCCGAGGTCCGCGCCCTGCTCGCGGGCATTCCGCAGCAGCGCAGCGAGGCCTGACAACTCAATAGCCGGGCCGGCGGCAGGTCCCCCAACCAGCCGTAGCAGCCCGAAACCACAGCTCCAAGCGACGCGGGGACTGCCCCAACAGGCCCCACGCCCGCACAGCGACACAGGGTGCGTCGTCGATCGCGCTGGACTCCGCCGGGTCCAGCGCGATCTTTTTTGTGTGCCCGGGGTGGTCGCTGGGGCGCCCCTGTGAGCGGCCTTGTCGGAGTCTGGGGAGCACGCCTGACAGGGGTGCAATTGCACATATTAAATCGACCAGTTGTAGGAACGCGGTAAGAACCCCGCTTTCAAAAACTCATGCGGTGACTCCCGTCACATGCCAGAGTCCTTGTTGCGTTCCGCCGCCGTGCGCTAATGACCTTGGTCCTCCGCGGCGCCCTCGGCCGCCGGCGCGCTCTGCGGTGTCTGCGGCGCCTGCGGTGTCTGCTGCGTCTGCGGCGGCTGCTGCGTCTGCGGAGGCGCGTCCATCGCCAGCCGCAGCAGGTGCCGGCAGATCGGACAGTGACGGGTCAGATGCCCGTACGACGACGCGGCCGACAGATGCGCGCGGAGCAACGCCCGCGTCTCGTGCCTGACCGATGCCGCCATACGCCACCTCCGGCGGGCCTGAGGGGGAGCGGGCCCTGCTTCTGGGGTACTGGGCGAATGTGACGCCGTCAAGACGGCCCGACGCCACCGGGGGCGCATCCACGGCGCGCCACGTGCCCTGACGCCCCTCCACACGCCCTGACAGCGCCGCACACACAAAGAGAGCCCGGATCATCCGATCCGGGCTCTCTCACTGCGGTCCTGACGGGATTTGAACCCGCGGCCTCCACCTTGACAGGGTGGCGAGCACTCCAAACTGCTCCACAGGACCAGGAGCTGCGGCGCTTTCCTGCGTTGCGCTGCGAGAAGGACTGTACAGGAGGGTGAGCCCCCTGGTCGAACTCACCCTCCGTGCCGACATGATCACGGCGCGGCCGCGTCGATCGCCTTCACGATCCGCTTGTCCGACACGGGATACGCCGTACCCAGCGCGTGCGCGAAATAGCTGACCCGCAGCTCCTCGATCATCCAGCGGATGTCCAGCACCTGCTGCGGCACCGGCCGCCCCGGCGGCAGCTGCTCCAGCAGCCACGCGTACTCGTCCTGCATCTCCCGGACCTTCTCCATGCGGGTGGTGTCCCGCTGGACGCCCGTCGGCATCTGCTGCAGCCGCCGGTCCGCCGCGACCAGATACCGCATCAGATGCGGCAGCCGCCCGATCCCCGCCTCCGTCACGAAGCCCGGCTTCACCAGCGCGTCCAGCTGCTGCCGCACATCCGTCAGGTTCGGCAGCAGCGCCGGGCTGCGTACGGCCTTCAGACGGCGCTCACAGGCCTGCCAGGCCGCCAGCACCTGCTGCACCGCCCCCACCGTCCGCACGGTCGTGTCGACGATCTCCGCACGCACCTTGTCGTACAGCTTCCGGTACGACTCCTCGTCCCACGCCGGCCCGCCGAAGTCACCGATCAGCTTGTCCGCCGCCGCCATCGCGCAGTCGTCGAACAACGCCTGGATCGAACCGTGCGGATTCGCCGACAGAGCGAGCTTCTGCGCGTTCGTCAGCTTCTCGGACGCGAACTTCGCGGGGTTGACCGGGATGTTCCGCAGGATCAGCCGCCGCGTGCCCTTCCACATCGCCTCCGCCTGCTCGGCCTCCGTGTCGAAGAGCCGTACGGAGACCGTGTCGCCGTCGTCGACCAGCGCCGGGTACGCCTTCACCGGCTGACCGGCCCGACGCGTCTCGAAGACCCGCGTCAGCGTGCCGATCGTCCAGTCGGTCAGCCCCCGGCGCTCCAGCGACTCCCCGCCCTCCCGGGACGCCGTCGCCGCGGCCGCCTGCGACAGCGCCTTGCGCGCCTTCGGCTTCAGCCGCAGCTTCAGCGCCTCCAGGTCCTTGTCCTCCGCCAGCTTCCGGCGCCGCTCGTCGACGATCCGGAACGTGATCTTCAAATGGTCGGGGACCTTCGCCCAGTCGAAGTCCTCCGCCTCGAACGGCACCCCCACCATCCGCTTCAGCTCACGCGCCATGGCCGTCGTGAGCGGCTCCCGCAGCGGCACCGCCGCGTCCAGGAACCGCTTGGCGAAGTTCGGCGCCGGCACATAGTTACGCCGGATCGGCTTCGGCAGCGACCGGATCAGCTCCGTGACCAGCTCCTCCCGCAACCCCGGGATCTGCCAGTCGAACCCCTCGTCCGTGACCTGGTTCAGCACCTGCAACGGAACATGGACCGTCACACCGTCCGCGTCCGCACCCGGCTCGAACTGGTACGTCACCCGGAACTTCAGCTGCCCCTGCCGCCACGAGTCCGGATAGTCGGCCTTGGTGACCGCCTCCGCCGACTCACGGATCAGCATCTCCCGCTCGAAGTCCAGGAACTCCGGCTGCTCCTGCCGCTTCCGCTTCCACCAGGAGTCGAAGTGCGCACCCGACACGACGTGTTCGGGCACCCGCTGGTCGTAGAAGTCGAACAGCGTCTCGTCGTCCACGACGATGTCCCGCCGCCGCGCCCGGTGCTCGAGCTCCTCCACCTCGCTCAGCAGCCGGCGGTTGTCCGCGAAGAACTTGTGGTGCGTCCGCCAGTCACCCTCCACCAGCGCGTTCCGGATGAACAGCTCACGGCTGACCTCCGGGTCGATCCGCCCGTAGTTCACCTTCCGCTGCGCCACGATCGGCACGCCGTACAGCGTCACCTTCTCGTACGCCATCACCGCGGCCTGGTCCTTCTCCCAGTGCGGCTCCGAATACGTCCGCTTCACCAGGTGCTGCGCGAGCGGCTCCACCCACTCCGGCTCGATCTTCGCGTTGACCCGCGCCCACAGCCGCGACGTCTCCACCAGCTCCGCCGACATCACGAACTTCGGCTGCTTCCTGAACAGCGCCGAACCCGGGAAGATCGCGAACTTGGCGTTGCGGGCACCCAGGTACTCGTTCTTGTTGCCGTCCTTGACGTCCTTCATCCCGATGTGGGACAGCAGACCGGCCAGGAGGGACACATGCACCCGGTCGGCCGGGGCGTCGTCCTCGTTCAGATGGATGCCCATCTGCTTGGCGACGGTCCGCAGCTGCGTATAGATGTCCTGCCACTCACGGATCCGCAGGAAGTTCAGATACTCCTGCTTGCACATCCGCCGGAAGGAACTCGACCCGCGCTCCTTCTGCTGCTCCCGGACGTACCGCCACAGATTCAGATACGCGAGGAAGTCGCTCGTCTCGTCCTTGAACCGGGCGTGCTGCTGATCCGCCTGCGTCTGCTTCTCGGCCGGACGCTCCCGCGGATCCTGGATGGACAGCGCGGCGGCTATCACCATGACCTCACGCACACAGCCGTTCCGGTCGGCCTCCAGCACCATCCGGGCCAGCCGCGGGTCCACGGGCAGCTGCGCCAGCTTCCGGCCGGTGTCGGTGAGCCGCTTGCGCGGGTCCTTCTGCGCCGGATCCAGCGCGCCCAGCTCCTGCAGCAACTGCACACCGTCGCGGATGTTGCGGTGGTCCGGCGGATCGATGAAGGGGAACTTCTCGATGTCACCGAGACCGGCGGCGGTCATCTGCAGGATCACCGAGGCCAGATTGGTGCGCAGGATCTCGGCATCCGTGAACTCCGGCCGCGCGAGGAAGTCCTCCTCGCTGTACAGCCGGATACAGATACCGTCGCTCGTCCGCCCGCAGCGGCCCTTGCGCTGGTTGGCGCTCGCCTGCGACACCGGCTCGATCGGCAGCCGCTGCACCTTGGTGCGATGGCTGTACCGGCTGATCCGGGCGAAACCCGGGTCGATGACGTACTTGATACCCGGGACGGTCAGCGACGTCTCCGCCACGTTCGTCGCCAGCACGATCCGCCGCCCCGTGTGCGGCTGGAACACCCGGTGCTGCTCCGCGTGCGACAACCGCGCGTACAGCGGCAGCACCTCCGTGAACCGGTACTGCTTCTTGTTCAGCGCGTCCGCCGTGTCCCGGATCTCCCGCTCACCGGAGAGGAACACGAGAATGTCCCCCGGCCCCTCCGCCTGCAGCTCCTCCACGGCATCGCAGATCGCCGTGATCTGGTCCCGGTCGGCGTCGTCCCCGTCCTCCTCCAGCAGCGGCCGGTACCGCACCTCCACCGGATACGTCCGACCGCTCACCTCGATGATCGGCGCGTCCCCGAAATGCCGCGAGAAACGCTCCGGATCGATCGTCGCCGAGGTGATGACGACCTTCAGGTCCGGCCGCTTGGGCAGCAGCTGGGCGAGATACCCGAGCAGGAAATCGATGTTCAGGGACCGCTCGTGCGCCTCGTCGATGATGATCGTGTCGTAGGCGCGCAGCTCACGGTCGGTCTGGATCTCGGCGAGCAGGATGCCGTCCGTCATCAGCTTGATGAACGTGGCCTCCGGGTCCACCTGATCGGTGAACCGCACCTTCCAGCCGACCGCCTCCCCGAGAGGCGTCCGCAACTCCTCCGCGACCCGCTCCGCGACCGTACGCGCGGCGATCCGCCGAGGCTGCGTGTGCCCGATCATCCCGCGCACACCGCGCCCCAGCTCCAGACAGATCTTGGGAATCTGCGTGGTCTTCCCGGACCCGGTCTCACCAGCGACGATGACGACCTGATGATCACGGATGGCCTCCGCGATCGCGTCCTTCCTCTGGCTGACCGGCAACTGCTCCGGATAGGACACGGCCGGAACCCGGCCACGCCGGGCACTCATCCGCTCCTCGCCCTTGGCGATCTCCGCCTCGATCTCGGCGAGAACGGCGGCACGCGCCTCCGGCTTACGGATCTTGCGCGCACCTTCGAGCCTCCGCCCGAGCCGATGCGCATCACGCAACGACAACTCGGTCAGACGGGGGGCGAGGGCGCCGAGGGCGGGGGCAGGGTGCGTAGACATACGCAATCCAGGATCTCATCCCCGCCAAATCCCTGGCGAACGCTTTTGCCCACCCCTCAGCCGCTCACCCCTCAGCCGCCCGACGCCTCAGCCCTCAGCCGCCCGACGCCTCAGGCCCCCGCTGAGCCGGCACCGCGTCGACCCCGACTCCCTGAGGCCGCCCCGGCCCGCTACCGAGCGCGATGTTCTGCGCGGTGTTGGACACGGCCTTGATCCCCAGATACGCCGTGGTCACCCCACTGATCGCGGTGAACGCAGTGGTCAACACGCCCACGATCACCGCCTTGTCCCCACCGAGCTGCCACACCCCGAACACCGCGACCACCACGATCGCCAGATTGCTCCCGAGCACAGCCAGCAGCCCATATCGAGCCCGCTGCCGCTCGACGTCCCCGCCCCGTCCACCCCGAGCCTCACTACGCCCCACGACGTCCCCCGATCCCCGTCCGACAACGGCCGCCAAACTACCGGGCCGAACAGTTCCCCGTGCACGCCGAACACCGGATCGATCACATCACTCAAAAAGGTGAACAAACGGCATAACCATCGGGAGAACGCCAGTCCGAACCTAGAGTCCTCGTTCGTGAAGATCGTCGTACGGGTCAAACTGCTGCCCACGCCAGAACAGGCCTCGGCACTGCACGCAACCCTGCACGCCTGCAACGCGGCCGCCAACGAGGTATCCGCCGTCGCCTTCACCACCGGCACCACCAACAACCGCGAACTGCGCACCCTCACCTACACCGGCATCAAGCAAACATGGCGACTCGGCGCCCAGGCAGCCCAGCACTGCATCAAAAAGACCAGCGACGCCTACACCGCCCTCAAAGGCAACCTCAAAGCCGGAAACCTGGGACGTCCCGGATCACGCCGACACCACCAGGCCACCAGCAAACCCATCACCTTCCGCGCCGACGCCGCCCAGCCCTACGACGACCGCATGCTCTCCTGGCAGACACCACAGCGGACCGTCTCCATCTGGACCGTCACAGGCCGCATCAAACGCCTCCCCTACACCGGCCAGGACGACCAACTGCGACTGCTCGCCCAATACCGCCAGGGCGAATCCGACCTGACCCACCACAACGGCAGCTGGTACCTGCTCGCCACCCTCGACATCCCCGAAGCCCCTGAGAACCCCGCCCCCAGCGGCTTCATCGGCGTCGACCTCGGCATCGCCAACATCGCCACCACCTCCACCGGCAACCGCCACAGCGGACGCCGCCTCAACCGCACCCGCGAAAACGACCGCACCCTGCGCAGCCGGCTCCAGAAGAAAGGCACACGGTCCGCGAAACGCCGGGCCAAACGGCACGCCGGCAAGGAAGCCCGACGCACCCGAGACATCAACCACAAGATCAGCAAGCACATCGTGGCGGAGGCTCAACGCACCGGCCGCGGCATCGCCCTCGAAAACCTGAGCGGCATCCGCGAACGGGCCCGGCTGAAAAAGCCCCAACGCGTCACGATCAACTCCTGGGCCTTCGGCCAGCTAGCCGCCTTCATCACCTACAAGGCGCGCCGGGCCGGAGTACCCCTGGTGCATGTCAGTCCGGCGTACACCAGCCAGGAGTGCTCCCGCTGCCACCACATCGACAAACGCAACCGGCCCAGCCAGGCCATCTTCACTTGCAGGAACTGCGGCTTCGTTGAGCACGCGGACCTGAACGCGTCCCACGTCATCGGCCGGCGCGGCTGGGCGACGTGGGCCCGCGGGGCCGAGTCACAGGTCCCTGCCCTCACGCTTCTCGCGTAGGGCTGGATGCGCCGCCCCGCCGAAGCCATCGGCGCAGGCGAGCTGCAAGCCGGAGAGCCAGCTCTCGGCTAGCGGACGCGATCGCTCGTACGCGAGCATGACCCACCACACACAAACAACAAGGCCCCGATCCGAAGATCGGGGCCTTTGCTGTGGCTGGGGCCGGGGTCGAACCGGCGACCTTCCGATTTTCAGTCGGACGCTCGTACCAACTGAGCTACCCAGCCGTAAAGGCCTTTTGCAAGGCCTTCGCGGTCCTGACGGGATTTGAACCCGCGGCCTCCACCTTGACAGGGTGGCGAGCACTCCAAACTGCTCCACAGGACCAAGCTGTTGTGTACGACAGTGTCGCACACGGTCACGCGTGCCCCCAACGGGATTCGAACCCGTGCTACCGCCTTGAAAGGGCGGCGTCCTAGGCCGCTAGACGATGAGGGCTATCGGCCCGCCTGGGCGCTTCTCAGCGCGTCGGGGACGTGAGAAGCATATGGGATGGCGGGAGGTATCGCCAAAACGGTTTACGGGGGCGGTCAGGGTGAGGGGCTCGGGGAGGGGGAGGAAGGGCTTGGCGAGGGGGTCGCGCCGGGCTGGTTCTCCTGGACCAGGTGGCGGCTGACCTCGGCTGTTGTCAGGCCGAGGCCGCCCAGGCGGATCTCGTCCCAGGCCTGGAGGCGGCGGGTGTCGCGGTCGAGGTAGAGGATCGACGCCTCGATCGGGTCGGGGTGCTTGCCCTCCACCGCGCGCAGTCCGCTGCCGCCGGTGGAGCCCTCGACGCGCAGGCGGGTGCCGTGCTCCATGACCTCCATGTCCTCGTGGTGGATGTGGCCCGCGAGGACGAGGGGGACTTCGCCGTCGGTCTGGCGGGCGGCCGCCGGTTCGTGGGCGACGGCGATGTCCACGGGGGTGCCGGCCGCTTTCTGGTCGCGCAGGGCGGAGGCCAGGCGCAGTCCGGCCAGTTCGTTCGCCGCGTCGCCGCCGGGGACGGTGGAGCGGTCGGGGGTGTACTGGGGGTCGCCGATGCCGGCGAAGCGCACTCCGGCGACGGTGACGGCGTGGCCGTCGTCGAGGACGTGCACGTTCTTCAGGCCCTGGAGGTAGCGCTGGGTGAGGGCGGAGTCGTGGTTGCCGCGTACCCAGACGTAGGGGGCGCCCAGGTCGGGGATGGGGTCGAGGAAGCCGTTCTCGGCGGCGGTGCCGTGGTCCATGGTGTCGCCGGAGTCGACGATGACGTTGACGTCGTACTGCTGGACGAGCGAGCCGATGATCTTCCAGCTGGCCGGGTTGAGGTGGATGTCGGAGACGTGCAGGACGCGGATGGTGGTGGGGTCGGGGCGGTAGGCGGGGAGGGTGGAGGTGACGTCGTACAGCTTGGTCACGTTCGTGACCAGGCGGGCGAGTTCCTTCTGGTAGACGTCGAATTCCGTGACGATGCTGCGGGCGTTGCCGACGAGGGAGGGGGCGGAGGAGAGCAGGCCGGAGAAGCGGGGTTCGAGGACGGACTTGGGGTTCCAGGTGGCGTACGCCGTCGCTCCGGACGCTGCGAGGAGGGTGAGGGCCAGGCCTCCTGCGGCGAGGGCCGGGCGTGGGCGGCGGTAGACGGCGAGGCCGAGGGCCGTGGCGCCGGTGACGACGGCGGCGCAGGAGCGCAGGGCGAGGTCGAGGGTGCCGTGTTCGACGTCCCGGGTGACCTCGTCCTGGAGGCCGGCGAGGCGTTCGGGGTGGTCGACGAGGGCCTGGGAGCGGGTGGGGTCGAGCTGGTCGACGTTGACGTCGAGGCGGACCGGGGCGACGTGGCTGTCGAGGTGGAGGGCGCCGAGCGGGGAGACGTTGATCTTCGTGCCGCCGGTGAGGGAGGGCCGTAGCGTCATCGTCGTGTCCATGGGGCCGACGGGGACGCGCACGTTGCCGACGATGAGCAGGCCGAGCCAGGCGCCCAGCAGGACGACGGCGACGAGTCCGCCGGCGTGGGCGAGGGGGTGGGGGCGTGGGGTGAGGGTGAGTGTCCTGCCTGCCTTGCCTGTCGTGCGGGGCTTGCGTAGTGCGGTCATGCGGTTCCGGGCTGCGACGGGGACGCGGGCCATTGGTGCCGTATGCCCGGGTGGGTGTGGGGGCATGCGTGGGGATGCGGACGGCCGTATGTCTCTGTATGTCTCTGTACGGCTGTTGCGGCTCGTACGGCGGTTGAGTACCGGACAATGGCGGTGTGCTGGAGATGACGCGCGAGGAGTTCGAGGAGCTGGTCGCCGAGGCGCTGGACCGGATCCCGCCGGAGCTGACGCGGCTGATGGACAACGTGGCGGTGTTCGTCGAGGACGAACCGCCCGCCGACGATCCGGAGCTGCTCGGGCTGTACGAGGGGACTCCGCTCACGGAGCGCGGGGAGTGGTACGCGGGTGTGCTGCCGGACCGGATCACGATCTACCGGGGTCCGACGCTGCGCATGTGCGAGACGCGGGAGGACGTCGTCGCGGAGACGGAGGTCACCGTGGTGCACGAGATCGCGCATCACTTCGGGATCGACGACGCGCGGCTGCACGCGCTGGGGTACGGCTGACGGGGGTGTGAACGCGGGGCGCGTGTCCTCTTGCGGGCGGCGGGAGTTGGGCACGTCGACTCTTTCTCACTCCCGGAGGTGGCTCGTGCGCCCCTTGTACGTAC
This sequence comes from Streptomyces griseosporeus, assembly GCF_014656055.1. Lineage (GTDB taxonomy): Bacteria > Actinomycetota > Actinomycetes > Streptomycetales > Streptomycetaceae > Streptomyces > Streptomyces griseosporeus. The sequence continues at coordinate 41,170 of NZ_BNBR01000005.1, read as the reverse complement.
CCGTCCGCCTGGCCGCCACGGTCATGGCCGTCGCCGCGGCCGCCGGCTGTATGAGTGTGGGGGACGACGGCAGCCAGGCCCGGCCGTCGCACTCGGCGGGGGAGCGGGGCGGTGCGGAGCCCGACGGCGGGCCGGCGGACGCGGGTGGTGCGGTCGGGTCGGGGGGTGCCGGGGGCCGGGGCGGGCACGCGCACGGGCGTGGGGCGGACGGTGAGGATGCCAAGGGCGGGGAGTCGGCGTCCCCGTCGGTGTCGCCGTCGGCGCGGGTGAGCGCGAGTGCGTCGGCCGTGGCGCGGCCGGGCGGGTCGCCGCGGCCGGGGGTGCCGTCGCCGACCCGGGCGGAGCCGTCGCCGACGAAGGCGGAGCCGTCGCCGGAGCCGCCGCCCCCGCCGGCTTCTCCGGAGCCGTCGGTGTCGCCGCCGGCGCCGTCCGCCGAGCCGTCGTCGTCGGCGCACGGGGAGCCGGGGCCGCAGCTGACCGAGCGGGAGCCGGCTCCGGCGGCGGGGGCGCCGGCGTGACGTTCACGGCGTGTGAGCTGCTCCGGGGTGGGTGCTTCGCTGCTGGTCAGGGGGCCGGTTTGCGTTCAGGGGTGGTGGGTGCGTATGGTGGTAGATCGTTTGATCCCATTTGCCCGGCGCCAACGCAGAGCGCGCCGTGTGGCGCGTACTCTCCTTTGCCGTGGCGGAACCGCATCGAGGCGGTCGTAATGCGAACACGGAGTTGACGGGCGCGTGCCGACGAGACTCCGGAAGGTTTCGCTTACGCATGTCCATTTCCAGCACTGATCACGTCGTCGAGGTCGCGGAGACCACCGAGGCCGTCGAGGCCGTCGAGGCCGTCGAGACGGTCGAGGGCTTCGAGTCCGAGGCCGCCGAGGCCGCGGGCGTCGAGGAGACCCCCGAGATCACCTTCGCCGACCTCGGTCTGCCCGAGGGCGTCGTGCGCAAGCTCGCGCAGAACGGCGTGACCACCCCCTTCCCGATCCAGGCCGCGACCATCCCGGACGCCCTGGCCGGCAAGGACATCCTGGGCCGTGGCCGTACCGGCTCCGGCAAGACCCTCTCCTTCGGTCTGCCGACGCTGGCCCGGCTGGCCGGCGGCCGCACCGAGAAGCACCGTCCGCGCGCGGTCATCCTCACGCCGACCCGTGAGCTGGCGATGCAGGTCGCGGACGCGCTCCAGCCGTACGGCGACCAGCTCGGCCTGAAGATGAAGGTCGTCTGCGGCGGTACGTCGATGGGCAACCAGATCTACGCCCTGGAGCGCGGCGTCGACGTCCTCGTCGCCACGCCGGGCCGGCTGCGCGACATCATCAACCGCGGCGCCTGCTCCCTGGAGGACGTCGAGGTCGCCGTCCTGGACGAGGCCGACCAGATGTCCGACCTGGGCTTCCTGCCCGAGGTCACCGAGCTGCTCGACCAGGTCCCGGCCGGCGGTCAGCGGATGCTGTTCTCCGCGACCATGGAGAACGAGATCAAGACCCTGGTCGACCGCTACCTGAACGACCCGGTCAGCCACGAGGTGGACGCGGCGCAGGGCGCGGTGACGACCATGTCGCACCACATCCTGATCGTGAAGCCGAAGGACAAGGCGCCGGTCACCGCGGCGATCGCCTCCCGCAAGGGCCGCACCATCATCTTCGTCCGCACCCAGCTGGGCGCCGACCGTGTCGCCGAGCAGCTGCGCGACGCGGGCGTGAAGGCGGACGCGCTGCACGGCGGCATGACCCAGGGCGCCCGTACCCGGACGCTGGCGGACTTCAAGGACGGTTACGTCAACGTCCTGGTCGCCACCGACGTCGCCGCCCGCGGTATCCACGTCGACGGCATCGACCTGGTGCTGAACGTGGACCCGGCCGGTGACCACAAGGACTACCTGCACCGCGCCGGCCGTACCGCCCGCGCGGGCCGTACCGGCACGGTCGTCTCCCTGTCCCTGCCGCACCAGCGGCGTCAGATCTTCCGCCTGATGGAGGACGCCGGCGTCGACGCGGCCCGGCACATCATCCAGGGCGGCGCGGCCTTCGACCCGGAGGTCGCCGAGATCACCGGCGCCCGTTCGATGACCGAGGTGCAGGCCGAGTCGGCGGGCAACGCCGCCACGCAGGCCGAGCGTGAGGTGGCCCAGCTCGCCAAGCAGCTGGAGCGCGCGCAGCGTCGCGCCGCCGAGCTGCGCGAGGAGGCCGACCGGCTGGTCGCGCGGGTCGCGCGGGAGCGGGGCGAGGACCCGGTCGTGGCGGTCGAGGCGGCTGCCGAGGCGGCGGCGGAGGCCGTGGAGATCTCGGTGCCGGAGCAGCCGGCCGCGGCGGACGTGGACCGTGCGGAGCGGGGTGACCGTGACGAGCGGCGTCCGTTCAACCGGGGTGACCGCGACCGTGACCGGGGCGGGGACCGTGGCGGTTTCCGCCGGGACCGTGACGACCGTGGCGGCTTCCGCCGCGACGACCGTCGTGACGGTGACCGTGGCGCGCGGGGCGGTTTCGAGCGTCGTGACGACCGCCGTGACGACCGTGGTGGCTTCCGCCGCGACGACCGTGGTGCCGGTGACCGTGGTGCCCGTGGCGGTTTCGAGCGTCGTGACGACCGCCGTGACGACCGTGGCGGTTTCCGCCGCGACGACCGTGGCGCGTCCGGTGCCCGTGGCGGTTTCGAGCGTCGTGACGACCGGGGCGGTTTCCGCCGTGACGACCGTACCGACCGTCGTGACGGCGACCGTGGTGCCCGTGGCGGTTTCGAGCGCCGTGACGACCGTGGCGGTTTCGAGCGTCGCGACGACCGGGGTGGCTTCCGCCGTGACGACCGTGGTGGTCACCGCGCCGGCGACCGTCCGTTCAACCGCGACCGCCGTGACGACCGTCCCGGCTTCCGCTCCGGCGGCCACGAGCGTCCGTACGGCCGCCGTGACGACCACCGCGGTGGCGGCTCCTTCGGGCGCCGCGAGGACAAGCCGCGCTGGAAGCGCAACGGCTGACGCGAAGGCGTAGCAGTGCGAAGCGCCGTGACCCTGTTCGGGGTCACGGCGCTTCGCCGTTTCCGGGCGTCGGCGCACCTGTGAAGACCCTGTAAGATCAGCCGACTTGCGAGACGGACGGGGCGGCCGGGGGGCCGGGGACCCGCAGGGCGGGAGAGTCCGGTCCGTCTCTTTCTCCGGGGAGGGTCTTCTTGGCTCGTCAAACGGTTCGTCGTGCGTTCAGACGTCTAAGGGGCGTCGCCGTTGTCGCAGCGGTGTCTCTGCCGCAGTTCATCGGACCTGCGGCCCCGGGGGTGGCGTCGGCCGACCCGGGGACGTACAGCGAGATCACCATCCCTGCGACCATGCAGGTGACGCCACGTGACGGGAGGCTCTCGACCGCCGGCTCGTCCGGGTTTCTGCACTACGTCCGCGCCACGGGGATGGTGTGGACGGGGGCGGACGGTTCGACGCGCACGTTTCCAGGCACAGAGCCTTATGGCCGGATGGGCTACTACGGCGCGGCATCGGACGTGGTGGCGATGCCGCCCGTGAGCGGTACCGGCGACGTCCTGCTGCGGAACATGGCCACCGACGAGACCACCAAGGTCACTGTCCCGGTCGGTCAGAGGTACGACAAGACCGTCGGAAGCACGGTGCTGGCCCTCGGCGGGAAGCGTCCGGACGGGTTCACCTACAGCGAGCTGCATCTGCTGACCGGTGAGAACGGGACGACGGTGGACCGCCGTGTCACGGGCTTCCCTGACGGTGCCTACTTCCACGGCAATCCCGATGCCGGCGTACACGGGGCTCTCCTGCGCGTGTCTGTGCCCGAGCAGCCCTCCGTCCAGTTCGCCTGGATCGATTTCGAGACGGCCGAGGCCACGCCTCTGCCGCTCGGCACGGTGTACGCCAACTCGGCGGTGACCGCGTTTCATCTGGTCACTCCGCAGGCAGGGGGCGTACGCCTCTATGAGCAGGGCCGGTTCGACGCGCCGGTGCGAGAGGTCCAGGTCAGTCTGAAGGACGGCGCGAGGATCCTGGGCGTGGTCGGCGATGCCCTCGTCGTGGGGCGCTACGACGCCACGCTCGGGCAGCGGTCCGACTCGGCCTCGGTGTGGAAGGTCGTGGCCGTCCCCTTCGACGGTTCCCAGGAGAGGACGCTTCTGGCCCGGGCGGCCGTGGACCAGGTCGCCGTGAGGCCGGACGGGGGCGTCCAGATCGTCGGCGGCCAGTCCGCGGAGGACTACGGCTACCAGTCCATCACCGCCGGGCCGGACGGCAGTCCGTACACCCGGCGTGTGCTCCGCCTCCCGCCGGTGCCGATGCTGGTGCAGCGGCTGACGGTGGATCACGGCACGGTGCGGACCCTGGAGTACGGCGACGGCGCCACGTATGGGTATGTGCGCCCCCTCACCGCGGACGGGCCGGGATACGGCGATCGGTCGCAGGTGGGCGGACTGAACGTCCCGTACCACGAGTGCAGCAGCATCGAGCCGCTGTGCCCCGAGCTGTATGCCACGGGAGACGGCCGGACCGTGTACCGCGGGATGACGCGTGTCGGCGATCAGTGGCGGCCCGAGATGTACGTCGTCGGCAAGGGCGGGACATTCCCCGGTACCCCGGTGGAGACGGGGCTCCAGGACTCCTACAACGACAGCGCGGACCAGAGCCGGATCGTGGGGGTCTCCGAGAACCTGCTGCTGGTGGCGGGAACGCCAGTGGGCGGCAGCAAGGAGCTGCGCGTCGTCGACATCGACTCCGGACGGGTCGTGCACAAGGAGCCGTACCGGCTCGGCACGATCTGGGGAACGACCCTGTGGACGTCGGACGGCGACCGGGTGACCGCCGAGGACGCCCGTACCGGGGCGGCGCTGACGTCGTTCCGGGTGGGCGACGCGTGCCGTCAGGTGATCGACCTGCAATCCGTCGGCCGGTGGCTGTACTGGCGGTGCTACGTGACGAACACCCCGTACGTCTCGGGTGTCTACGACCTCCAGTCGAAGCGGAACACCCCGGTCCCCGACAGCGGGCAGGTGCATCTCGGCGACGGCGTCCTCGTCGAGTCGTCCCCGGAGGAACTGGCCGTCTACGGGTTGCAGTCCGGGACGGCGGTCCGGCAGTGGTCCGCCGCGGGCAACGTGATGTCGGCGTTCGATCCTCGCACCGGTGATCTCGCGTTCCACCGGCCGGACCAGATCGTGCGCGTGCTGCGGACCGGCCGGCCGGTGGCGCCGCTGGGCTCCCCGTACCGGTATGTGTCCTCGGTGGTGGACTCGGACGCGACGCCCGTTCCCTGGCGCGCCGAGTGGTGGCTGTCCGAGCCGGCCGCCTCCTGGAAGGTGGAGATCCTCGACCGCGCCACGGGCCGCGCGGTGGCCACCCGTGCGGGCGGTGCGGCCGTCTACTCGATCGCCACGACGTGGGACGGCCGCGACGCGGCTGGTGCGCTTCTGCCCAACGGCTCCTACACCTGGAGGCTCACGGCCCAGCCGCAGGACGGCCAGGGCAGCGCTCTGGTGCAGTCCGGCACGGTACGCCTCACAGGCGGCACGGCGGTGTGGCGCGATCACGTCGGCGGCTCGTCCCTGCCCGACGGCATAGGCGACCTCCTCACCCTCAACTCCTCCGGCGGCCTCACCTTCCAGCAGGGCACCGGGGCAGGGACCTTCGGCTGGAAGGTGACCGCCGGCGGCTGGTCCACGTCCACCGTCGCCGTTCCCTTCGGGGACCTCAACGGCGACTTCTGCAGCGACGTCCTCGTCCGCATGCCCGACGGCTCGCTGCGCGGCTACAAGGTGCCGTGCGGCAAGGCGCCCGCGCCGACGATGCCGTACGTGAAGATCGGTACGGGGTACGGGCAGTACAACGTGCTGACCTCGCCCGGGGACCTGACCGGGGACGGCCGGCCCGATCTGCTGGCCAGGAAGTCCTCCACGGGTGACATCCACCTCTTCGCGGCGAAGAGCGACGGCACGCTGGCCTGGCCGAGGACGATCCGCACCGCGTGGACGGGCTACACGCACGTCGTCGGCGCCGGGGACCTGACCGGCGACGGCCGCGGCGACGTCCTCGCCCGCGACAGGGCGGGCACGCTGTGGCGGTACGACGGCCTCGGCAACGGCCTGTTGAAGGACCGCGTCCAGGTCTTCACCAAGTGGGGCAACGGCTACAACGCCATCGTCGGGGTCGGCGACATCACCGGTGACGGCCGGGACGACCTGGTCGAGCGGGACAGCGCCGGCAACCTCTTCTGCAACGCCGGGAACGGGCGGGGCTCCTTCGGCGCCCGGGTCCAGATCGGGACCGGTTGGCAGGGGTACAAGGGCCTGTTCTAGCCGCGTTGGCCAGACTGTGACGCATGTCACGCCCCCGGCGAGGGAATCGCTGGGGGCATGACAAAGGATGCGAGCAGTCGCGACGCGAGCGGTCCACCTTCAGGTCTGTCCGACGAGGAACGGCTGGCCCAGCTCGGCTACACCCAGGTGCTGGCCCGCCGTATGTCCGCGTTCGCCAACTACGCGGTCTCCTTTACGATCATCTCGGTCCTGTCGGGCTGCCTGACCCTCTACCTCTTCGGCATGAACACCGGCGGCCCCGCCGTGATCACCTGGGGCTGGGTGGCGGTCGGCCTGATGACCCTCTTCGTCGGCCTGTCGATGGCCGAGATCTGCTCGGCGTACCCGACCTCGGCCGGCCTGTACTTCTGGGCGCACCGGCTGGCACCGCCGCGCAGCGCCGCCGCGTGGGCGTGGTTCACGGGCTGGTTCAACGTCCTCGGGCAGGTCGCCGTGACCGCCGGCATCGACTTCGGCGCGGCGAGCTTCCTGGGGGCGTACCTGAACCTGCAGTTCGGGTTCCGGGTCACCCCCGGCCGCACGATCCTCCTCTTCGCCGCGATCCTGCTCCTGCACGGCCTGCTGAACACCTTCGGCGTGCGGATCGTGGCCCTCCTCAACAGCGTCAGCGTGTGGTGGCACGTCCTCGGCGTCGCCGTCATCGTCGGCGCGCTCGCCCTCGTCCCCGACCACCACCAGTCCGCGTCCTTCGTGTTCGGCGAGTTCGTGAACAACACGGGCTGGGGCAGCGGCCCGTACGTCGTCCTCCTCGGCCTGCTCATGGCGCAGTACACCTTCACCGGCTACGACGCCTCCGCCCACATGACCGAGGAGACGCACGACGCGGCGACCGCCGGCCCGCGCGGCATCGTCCGTTCCATCTGGACGTCGTGGATCGCCGGGTTCGTCCTCCTGCTCGGCTTCACGTTCGCCATCCAGTCCTACGACGGCGCCCTCGCGTCCCCGACGGGCGCGCCGCCCGCGCAGATCCTGCTGGACGCCCTGGGCGCCACGGCCGGCAAGCTGCTCCTGCTCGTCGTGATCGGCGCGCAGCTGTTCTGCGGCATGGCGTCGGTCACCGCCAACAGCCGCATGATCTACGCCTTCTCACGCGACGGCGCGCTCCCCTTCTCCCGCGTCTGGCACACGGTCAGCCCCCGCACCCGCACGCCCGTCGCGGCGGTCTGGCTGGCCGCGGGCGGCGCGCTGGCCCTCGGCCTGCCCTACCTGATCAACGTCACGGCGTACGCGGCCGTGACCTCCATCGCGGTCATCGGCCTCTACATCGCGTACGTCGTCCCGACCCTGCTGCGGGTGCGCAAGGGCGCGTCCTTCGAACGGGGGCCCTGGCACCTGGGCCGCTGGTCGGGAGTGGTCGGGGTGGTGTCGGTGGCCTGGGTCGCGGCCATCACCGTGCTGTTCATGCTCCCCCAGGTATCCCCGGTCACCTGGGAGACGTTCAACTACGCCCCGGTCGCCGTCCTGGCCGTCCTCGCCTTCGCCGGAGCCTGGTGGCTGACGTCGGCCCGCCACTGGTTCCTCCACCCCGACCCCGCCCGCGCGAGGTCCCGGGAGGCGGCCCGCGGAACACCTGAACCGGCGGATTCCTGACCCGTACACCGCCTTCCCCGTCTTTCCTCCGCCTTCCGGGCATCCGACGGGCCGTGTCCCCGATACCCGATCGGCGACACGGCCTCGTCCGGCTATGCTCGGGGAGGCAACATCGCCTGGGCCCTTAGCTCAATTGGCAGAGCAGTGGACTTTTAATCCATTGGTTGTGGGTTCGAGTCCCACAGGGCCTACGCTCCACCCGGCGCCCGGGCCGACTTCGGTCGGCTCGGGCGCTGTGTCGTTTCCGGGGCGGCGCGGTAAGTCCGGTACCTGCTTACGAGTGAACCGGGACGGCTCCCGGGTGGCTGGATCGGAGCCTTCCAGCGGTCCGTGCCGGGCATGACCGGCGAAGGCGTAACGTCTCGCTTCTGTGATCGCGGCCGTCCGGACCGCCGTCGACGCGCACTTTTTGGTCACTCTCCGTGCTTGGCTCGGCATTTAGGGTCAGCAGTCCTTGCTGGGGGACATGCGACCCGGGTGTCGCTGCCATGGATACGGGGAGAGACAAGTGAAGAAGACCTTGCTGACCGCCGGGCTCGTCACGGTTCTGGTGGCGGGATCGGCAATGCCGACCATGGCGATCTCGGACACCGCGTCGACGCCGCTGCCCGGCACGCGCGCGAAGGTCGTGGTCAACGCCTGGCACTGCAACGTCTACGCAGACAAGTGCTCGTTCAAGACGTCCACCAAGGTCATGAAGGGCCGCAAGGCGTACAACGTCAGCAAGATCACCAATACGGCCACGGTGAAGGCCAACGGCTGGCAGGCCACGCTCTCCCTGAGCCCCAGCGGGACGTACGTCAGCGAGAACTCCCGCCAGGTGTCCTGGACCAACGAGAACACGTGGATCGCCGACATCAGTGGCATCGCCGATCCGGGCGGTTCGCTCAACACCAGCATCACCACCTGCTCCGACGGCGGAGCCTTCAAGTCCGGGGTCAAGGCGTTCGCTTCGGCGTGCGCCAACGACTGAACGGCGGACCGTCGTGGCGGGACGACGCCTGTGGGGGCGGCCTCGCCGCGCCCAGTGCTCGAGGAACCGTATGAATCTCAGCCTTCGCCCTGAGCGGCCGGGCCGCAGAGGCCGCCTGATGACGGCCGGTGCGGTGGCGATCGCCGCGGCGGCCCTGGGCGTCGTGATGACCAACGGCGGGTCGGTGGACCGGCCCACCCCGCCCGGCGGCGCCCTGGCAGAGCAACTTGACGCCCTGCGCGGGGCGAACGACCTGGTCCGCGCGACCCGTACCGAGGTCGGACACGATCCGGCGCTGTATCCCACGGCGTACGGGCGCCTGGAGGCAGCGCTCTCCGTCGGGCACCGCGTCGACGCGCTTCCCGCGGTCCGTGCCGACGCGCTGGCGGATCTCGCCCGTACCGATGGACTCGACACCCCTGCCTGGCGGGCGTACTACGTGTGTCTCGCGCTGGGGGCGGCCAAAGAGCCCGATGCGGTCGTCGCTGCCGACGCCGCACAGGTTTTGGAGCGGGCCGGGATCCGGGAGGAGGCGGAGAGCGAGGCCCTCGCCTATCTGCGGGCCCCGGATCCCGGGGACGATCCGCCGACCTCGCTCGCCACGCGGGCCGCCTTCCTGCAGACGCTGACCTGCCTGGACCGTGACCACGAGGTGGACCGCGCCCGCCTGGACCGTCTCGCGGCGGACACGGCGCGCACCGCCGAAGCCGTACCGGTGCTGAACGCCGTCGACGCACTGCGGGCCGTCGGCGTCCGGGCCCAGGCGACGCGGGCCCTGCGGGACGCCGGCGCGCTCCTCGGCGACGCTGACTGTGAGCGGCTGGACCCCCTGCAACGGGCCGCACTGGCCCTGTTGCGCGGCCAAGTGCCGGAGCGGACCCGCGCGTGCCTGCTGCCCTCACTGCGCGACTCCGACCCCCAGACCCGCTGGATGGTCCGCCGTGCGCTCACCTCCCCCGCGCATCTGGCCGAGCACGGACAGGCCGGCCCGGAGGCGTCGCGACAACTGCCCGCCCCACGGGGCGACATCCGGGCCGACGGACTCGTCGACAAGTCACCGGCCCAACTGGGCACGCTCACCGCCACGTACAACGCCGCCCGTGCCCTCACCGCCGCCGCGCAGCAGGACCGCACCCCCGCCTGGCTGAAGAAGAGCCTGCGGCGCCTGGGCCGGGACCCCGCCATCGAGCCCTCCGACCGGATCCTGCTCGCCATGGCCTGCCACCGCCTAGCCCTGGCATGCGGGCCACAGGCCGACAAAGGCGCGAAGGAGGCGGCGCGACTCGAGGTACCGGCCCGGCTCAACACCGGCAACCAGCGTTCCTGGTACGGCGCCATGGCGGCGCGTGCGGAGTTCGGCCTGGGCTGCCCGCGCACATCCGTCGACTTGCCGGAGGAAAGGGCCGGCACGCTCTCCCCGCGTGCGCTGCGTGTCGTGGTGGTTCTGGCCGACGCGGGCTGTGCCGCTCAGGCGGAGAGGCTCACCATGGGAGCCGATCTCGCCGCCCGGGCACGGAAGGCGCTGGAGGACGGCGACCTGCTGACCGCGTCCGACGCGGTCCAGGCGGCCCTCGCCTCCGCCCAGAACATCCCGCAGTCGCTGTGGGACGCCATCCCCCGCCTGCTGGAGCGCTACCGCGATGCCCGGCATCCGGACCTGTACGCCACCTCCCCGGGCGGCGCCGCCACCGCCGACGGCACCAGAGCCGCGTACTACCTCCTTGCCTGAACCGCCCCGACCCGGCCCGCAGTCTCCCCTCCCGCCCGGAAGGACCCACGCCCCATGAACACCGCCTCCCCGCCCGCGGCCGCAGCCGAGGGCCTGTCCTTCCGCTACGCGTCCGGCAGCGGCCTGACGCGCGCGGACCTCACCCTCGAAGCGGGGGAGACGGCCACCGTCGAGGGCCCGTCGGGGTCGGGCAAGAGCACACTGCTCGCCCTCCTCGGACTGATCCTCTCGCCCACCGCGGGCACCCTGCACATCACCGGGACGGACACCCGCTCGCTGACCCCTGCCGAGCGTGACCTTCTGCGGCGCCGCTCGATCGGCATCGTCCTGCAGGACCTGGGGCTGCTGCCGTTCCTCAACGCCTGGGAGAACGTCGCCGCCGCCTTCGGGCCTCGTCTCGGCCGGCACCGGACGACGGCCCGTGACCTGCTCGGCGACCTCGGAATGAAGGACCTGGCCGACTCCCCGGTGACCGAACTCTCCGGCGGTCAGCGGCAACGGATCGCCGTCGCGCGAGCAGCCGTCAAGCAGCCGGTGCTCATCCTGGCCGACGAACCGACCTCCGGCCTCGACCCCGCGACCGCCCAGGCCGTCATGACCTCACTGCGTTCCTGCGCCGACCGGGGCGCGGCCGTGCTGCTCGTCACCCATGACGCGGCGATCGCCTCGACCTGCGACCGGCGGTTCCTGCTGGACGGGGGAGTGCTGTCAGCGACGCCGAAGGAGAACGCGCGCAAGGAGAACCTGGGATGAGCGGTTGGAGCCTGCACACCTGGAAGCGCGACGGACGTTCCCTGCGCCGGGCGTTGCCGACCCTCACTGTGCTGGCCGCCTTGCTGACCACCTCCGCCGGTGTGGCGGCGGGGGCCGCGGGGGCCGTCGAGCGGGACGTGCTGAGGTCGGGCGGACTCACCCAGATCGAGCTCTCGTCCTTCGAGGGGGATGCCTCGGTCCGCCCGCTGACCACCGCGGCCCTGCGTACGGCCGGCAGCGTGCCGGGCGTCCGTCGCGTCGTCGCCGACTATTCGTCCGTGCTGTACGCCAAGGAGGACGGGACGTACGACCTGACCAGCCATACCCTGACCCCGGCTGACGACCTGCCGGTCACCCGCGGCAGGATCCCCGCGGAGCTGGGCACGGACGAGGTCGTCCTGCCCGCCTCAGCGCAGGGAACCGACTTCACACCCCTGCTCGGCAGGTCTGTCACCTTCGGGTACACCAAGGCGACAGGGGCCGCGTCCGGGACGACCGCCGCGATCACCCTGAAGGTCGCCGCCCTGTACGACCCCGCCTGGCAGGCCGACGGGCCGGGCGTGGCCTACCTCGCCGAGGGCACGGCCGCCCTGCTGGCCGCGGCCCGGGCGGGCCAGGATCCCGGCGTGTTCCGTGACAGGGGAGGGGCGCAGTCCGCCGTCGTCGTGGTGGCGCACCAGAAACAGGTGGCCGGTGTCACCGAGGCGTTGCAGGCCGACGGGTTCTCGGCCTCTCCGGTGTCCGACCGGGTCCGCTCGCTGCCGGGTCTGTTCGGCGCCGCGGATCTCGGCATGCGCGTCGGGGTGCTCGTCCTCGCCCTGGCCGCTGCCGGGCTCGGCATGGTCCGGGCCGCGGACAGCACGCGGGCGAGGATCGGCCAGTTCGCCGTGCTGCGCATCCTCGGTTCCGGCCGGCCCGAGCTGCGCCGGGTCCTGCTCGGCGAAGCCGCCCTCACCGGCGCCGCCGCAGGCGTGGCCGGCGTCGCCGTCGGCACCGCCGTCTCCCTCGCCCTGGCCCGCCCGCTCAGCGATGCGCTCGGACTGCCGATCACCCTCTCGGACGCCCTGCCGGGGCCGGCCTGGGCCTTCGCGGCGCTCGTGCTGCCTGCGGTCGGCCTGGCGGCCGGCACGCTGCTGGGCAGCCGCGAAGTCCTTCGCCAGGACCCCTACCTCACCGCACGAGCACACGGCTGAACGATCCGGGAACTTCGGTCCCGGGAAGCGCGGTCCGGCAGAGGCCCGGGGAAGCGCGGTCCGGGATCCCACCTGTCGGGCTGCCCGGTTCTCAGCCCAGCAGATGCCCGTTCGGTGCCTTCGCCCGCTCCTCGTACTCCGGGAGTACGACGACCTCCGCGCCCTCGGCGGTCAGTGTTCCGGTGCCGTCGGCCGAGGGTACGAAGGTGTCCGGTTCGCGCCAGGCCGTCACGACGCGGCGGACGCCGGCCGCCAGGATCAGGCGGGCGCAGGGCAGGGGGCGGGAGGCGCGGTGGGCGCAGGGTTCCAGGCTGCTGTAGACGGTGGCGGACGGCAGGCGGGGGTCGTCGGGGGCGATCTTCGCCAGGGCCGCCTCCTCGGCGTGGACCACCGGGTCGCCGGCCTCCCGGGAGTGGCCGCGGGCCAGTTCCGTGCCGTCGGCGGCGACGACCACCGCGCCCACGCTGAAGGCGGTGTCGGAGGGCGGGCACAGGGCGGCCAGGTCGCAGGCGAGGGCGAGCCAGTGGCGGTCGGCGGGGGTGACCCGGTCGGCCTTTCCGGGGGCGGTCGGTACGTAGCGCGTGAGGACGACGTCCTCGATCCGCCGGGTCTCCAGCAGGCGCAGGCGGCCCGTCTGGTAGGCGCCGGGGCCGAAGAGGCGGGGGGCCTTCGGGTCGCCGACGAGGAGGGGGGCGAGGACGAGGTGGAGTTCGTCGGCCAGTTCCTCCAGCAGCAGTTGGGTGTGGATCGTGCCGCCGCCCTCGACCATCAGCCGCCGTACGCCCCGCACGTCGTGCAGGTGTTCCAGCAGGCGGCGCCAGTCCAGCTCGGCGCCGAGGGGGACGACGTCCGCGTGGTCGGTGATGCCGGTGCGGGCGGCCCGTTCGGCGCCCTGGTCCGTCGTACAGAGGAGCTTCTGGCCGCCTGTGTGCCAGAAGTTCGCCGTCGGGTCCAGGTCGCCGGAGGCCGAGACGGTGATCTTCAGGGGGTACTCGGGGCGGCCCGCCGCGATCCGGGCGGCGCGTCGCTCGGCCGAGTTGACCAGCAGGCGCGGGTTGTCGGCGCGGATCGTGCCGGCGCCGATCAGGATGGCGTCGACCAACGCGCGCACCTCGTCGACCCGGTCGAAGTCGGCCGGGCTCGAGAGCAGCAGGCGCTCGGGGCCGGTGTCGTCCAGGTAGCCGTCGAGGGAGACGGCGGCGGACAGCAGGACGTACGGGTACGGCATCGGCGCGCTCCACTCACAGGGCTACAGAGGCGGTGACTTGGCCGGGCTTGGTTCAAGTTTGAAACAAACTTACACTGGCGGCATGACGACCCGCTGGCTCACGCCCGAGGAGCAGCGCGCCTGGCGCGCGTACATCGCCGCGACGCACCTCCTGGAGGACGCGCTGGACCGGCAGCTCCAGCAGGACGCCGGCATGCCACACCTGTACTACTCCATCCTCGCCACCCTCTCCGAGGCACCCGGACGGCAGCTGCGGATGACCGACCTCGCCGAAGCGCTGAAGATCACCCGCAGCCGGCTCACCTACGCCGTGAACCGGCTGGAGAAGGACGGTCTGGTGCGGCGCGAGAGCTGCCGGTCGGACAAGCGGGGCAGCATCGCCGTACTGACCGACGAGGGCATGGCCGAGGTGGAGCGGGCGGCTCCCGGCCATGTGGAAACCGTACGCGCCGCGCTCTTCGACCATCTGAGCGAGGAGCAGGTCGGGCAGCTGGAGGAGATCTGCGGGCGGATCACGCGGGCGCTGGAGGGGGAGGACGGGGCCCGGCCGGCCGCCGATGACGTGCCCTGGCGGCGCCGGTCCTCGCCGCCCCCCTGTTCCTGAACTCCCGTTCGTGAGCTTCCTCTCATTCATTGCTTCAACTTTGAAGCATGAGTAGGGTGCTTTCCATGGATCTGCTTCAAATCTGAAGCAGGCGAGTCCGCAGCAGAAGCAGGACGACACGGAAGCCGGAGAACCCGCATGGCCGACCCCCTCGATGTCCCCGCCGCCACGCCGCGCGCCCGCGTCCGGGTCCCGCTGCGCTTCGCCGACGGCTACCGCGTCGACGCCGACCTCGTCACCTTCCACGGCCTCGTCGACGGGCAGGAACACCTCGCCGTCGTCCTCGGGGAGCCCGACGGCGCCGTCCCCCTCGTGCGGCTCCACTCCGAGTGCCTGACCGGCGACGTCTTCGGCTCCGCCCGCTGCGACTGCGGCCCCCAGCTCCGCGAGGCCGTCGAACGCATCGCCGACCACGGCGGCGTCCTGCTCTACCTCCGCCAGGAGGGCCGCGGCATCGGCCTCTACAACAAGCTCGACGCGTACGCCCTCCAGGACCAGGGCCTCGACACCTACGAGGCCAACGCCGCCCTCGGCCTGCCCGAGGACGCCCGCGACTACACCGCGGCGGCCCAGATGCTCCGCGCCCTCGGCATCGACCGGCTCGACCTGCTCTCCAACAACCCCGACAAGGCCGACCAGCTCCGCGGCCTCGGCATCGACGTGCGCGACCGCGTTCCGACCGGCGTCTTCACCACCCCGCACAACGTCCGCTACCTGCGCGCCAAGGTCCTCCAGACCCAGCACACCCTGCCGCTCGCCGACCTGCCGCTCACCGGCCTGTCCGGCCAGGTCCCGCAGCCCGTCGCCGCGCCCCTGATTCAACCCGTTCGCGACCAGTCCCGCGCATGGCGTACACTGGAGTCACAACGACGCGGGGTGGAGCAGCTCGGTAGCTCGCTGGGCTCATAACCCAGAGGTCGCAGGTTCAAATCCTGTCCCCGCTACTGAAGGCCGAGGGCCGGAAACCGAAAGGTTTCCGGCCCTCGGTTGTTTTTGCGGTCCTCGGTTGTTTTTACGGCCCTCGGGTGTTTTTTACGGTCCTCGGTTTGTTTCGCCTGACCGGGACGGTCGCGTCCTGAGCGCCCCGCGTCCGTCATCCGCTCGGCCCTCCCCGCTCGCCTCCCGCCCCCGCTCCCGGAACCCTGGACGGACGGGACGGAATCCATGGAGACGAGCGTGCGGCCTGATGACATGACGGACGATGGGCCGCCCGGCACCGATCCCGCCGTCCCCGGCCCGCCCCCGCACGCCCCGCCGCCCGCCGAGCACGAGGGCCGGCGCATCTCCTACGCCCGTACGTTCGTACGGCTGCTCCCCGCGCTGCTGCTCGTCGCCGGTGCCGTCTACGACTCCACCACCCCGTCGGCGTTCACCGCGGCCCCCTTCTTCACCGCCGCGCCCCTGGTCGCCGCGCCGCTCTACTCGCGCCGCGGCACCATCCTCACCGGCGTCGTCACCGTCGTCCTCGTCGTCCTCGTCCACCTCCGGCTCGGCATCATCGGCGAGGCCGACGCGATCACGGAGACGGTCACCGTCTCGACCGTGTCCGTGCTCGCCGTGCTGATCAACTCCCTGGTGCGGCGCAGCAGCGAGCAGCTCGCCTCCGCCCGCGAGATCGCCGAGGCCGCGCAGCGCGCCGTCCTGCCCGAGCCCGCCGAGCGCATCGGCGGCTTCCAGATCGCGGCGCGGTACGAGGCCGCCCAGGCCGACGCCTTCATCGGCGGCGACCTGTACACGGTGCAGGACAGCCCGCACGGCGTCCGGCTCGTCGTCGGGGACGTGCGCGGCAAGGGCATGGGCGCGGTGGCCGCCGTGGCCGTGGTGATCGGCGCGTTCCGGGAGGCCGCCGAGCAGGAGGCCACGCTGGAGGCGGTCGCCCAGCGGCTGGAGCGGGCGCTGGCCCGCGAGGGCACCCGGCGGGACGGCATCGACGCCTTCGAGGGGTTCACCACCGCCGTCCTCGCCGAGCTTCCGCACGGCGACGGCACCGTACGCGTCCTCAACCGCGGCCATCCGCCGCCCCTGCTGCTGTACGCCGACGGCACGGTACGGCCGCTGCTGTCCAGCCGGCCCGCGCTGCCGCTCGGGATGGCCGAACTCGGCGCCTGGCCCGACCACGCCGACCGGGCCGACTTCCCCGGCGGTGCCACCCTGCTGCTGTACACCGACGGCGTCACCGAGACCCGCGACCCGCACGGCCGGTTCTATGACCTGGAGGAGCGGCTGGAGGGCCGCACCTTCCGCGACCCGCGCGCCCTGCTCGCCGCCGTCTCCCGGGACGTACGCCGGCACTCGGGTGGTCACCTGACCGACGACATGGCGCTGCTCGCCGTACGACGACCGTGAGGGTCACTGTGTGTGCACGGACAACCGCCCTGCGCATAACAACTGACACACCGTCAGTTCACGGGCCGTGTCTGAGGCGGGGTCAACTCGCCCGGTTTGCGACCGTCATGGCACGTAAGTCCTGGCCGGAAAAGTTAATGATCAAGCCGAACGGCTTGGAATCCGACCTCCGGGTCTATTAACGTTCGATAACGCAGCGCGGTCGTCCCAGCCGTCACAAGAGGCGGCTCCGTGCTCACGCGCCGAATCCCATTGGGAACCGGGGAACCACCGTTTCTGGGGTGAATCGCGCGTATGCCGCCGTCCTTCGACGGCTCCCGTGTACGCGCGTAGGAGACCTTCCTGCTCCGAACCCGTCAGCTAACCCGGTAGGCGAGACGGAAGGAAAGGAGTACGCCCGCGTGGCGTCCAACCGGCCTGCCCCCGCAGCCCCGTCCATGCCGAGCCAGCAGCAACCCGAGACCTTCGGCTACGGCAGCTACCGCACCGACGAGGGCCCGTGGGAGGAATGGAACCCCACCGAGGAGTCCATCCGTCCCGTCCGCGGCCGGCACCGCGTCGCCAAGCAGCGCGGCGGACTCGCCCGCAGCTCCACCGTCCTCGGCGTCGGCGTCATCGCCGCCGTCGGCGCGGGCGGCATGGCCAGCGCGCAGACCGGCAAGCCGCCCGTCTCCATCTCGCTGCCCGACCTGCCCAACGTCGGCTCCCTGATCTCCGACGACGAGCCCGCCGCCGAGACCGCCGCCACCCCGCTCAGCGACATCGGCGGCACCGCCGTCGCCGCCGACAGCGAGGACACCGGCACCGCCACCACCGCCGACGCCGGTGAGGCGCTGCGCACCCGGATCATGGCCCAGGCCGAGCAGCAGCAGGTCCAGGTCGACACCAAGGCGCAGGCCGCGACCGAGGCCGCCCTCGCCAAGCAGGCGCAGGAGGCGGCCGCCGCGGCCGAGAAGAAGGCCGCCGAGGAGGCCGCCGCCGCGAAGAAGGCGGCGGAGGAGGAGGCCGCGAAGAAGGCCGAGGCCGAGCGGCTCGCCGAACTGGCCCGCCAGTACACGCTGCCGACCTCCTCGTACACCATCACCTCCACCTTCGGGCAGGCCGGCTCGATGTGGTCCTCCGGCTACCACACCGGCCTGGACTTCGCCGCCCCCACCGGCACGCTCATCAAGGCCGTCCACACCGGCACCATCACCGAGGCGGGCTGGGCCGGCTCCTACGGCTACCGCACGATCCTCACCCTCGACGACGGCACCGAGCTGTGGTTCTGCCACCAGTCGTCGATCAGCGTCAGCGTCGGCCAGAAGGTCGCCACCGGCGATGTCATCGGCCGCGTGGGCGCCACCGGCAACGTCACCGGGCCGCACCTGCACCTGGAGGTCCACCCCGACGGCCAGGCCGGCGGCATCGACCCGATGGCGTGGCTGCGCGACAAGGGCCTCACTCCCTGACCGGAGGGTGTCCCGGCCCTCGACATGAGGGTGTCCCGGCCCTCGACATGAGGGTGTCCCAGCCCTCGATCTGAGGGCGTCCCAGCCCTCCCGCCCGAGCACGGCTCCGCGATCCCCGGCGGTCCTGACGGCAACCCCCCGACGTCAGGGCTGCCGGTTCCTCGTGCCGCCGGGAGTTCTTCCCTTGTACCCGTGCGCGAGGAATGCACGCCCGGGGCGCGCGGGTTGTAAGGGAGCATGACTTCTCTGCGCAAGCTCGGCTCCTCCGACCTCGAGGTCTTCCCGCTCGCCCTCGGCGGCAACGTCTTCGGCTGGACCGCCGACGAGGCGGCCTCCTTCGCCGTCCTCGACGCCTACACCGCCGCCGGCGGCAACTTCGTCGACACCGCCGACGTCTACTCGGCGTGGGCCGACGGCAACCGGGGCGGGGAGTCCGAGACCATCCTCGGCAAGTGGCTCAAGGCCCGCGGCAACCGCTCCGAGGTGATCGTCGCGACCAAGGTCAGCCAGCACCCCGAGTTCCAGGGCCTGAGCGCCGCCAACATCAAGGCCGCCGCCGACGCCTCGCTGCGCCGCCTGGGCACCGACCACATCGACCTGTACTACACCCACTACGACAAGCCCGAGGTGCCGGTCGAGGAGATCATCGGCGCCCTCGACGAGCTGGTGAAGGCCGGCAAGGTGCGGCAGATCGCCGCCTCCAACATCTCCGCGGAGCGTCTGCGGGAGTCACTGGAGTTCTCCGACCGCGAGGGCCTCGCCCGGTACGTCGCCCTCCAGCCGCACTACAACCTGGTCTCCCGCGACACCTACGAGGGCGCCCTGCAGGACCTCGCCGACCGCGAGGGCCTGTCCGCCGTGCCGTACTACGCGCTGGCCTCCGGCTTCCTCACCGGCAAGTACCGCCCCGGTACGACGGTGCGGAGCGCGCGGGCGGGCGGTGCCGCGCGGCACCTGGAGACCGAGCGCGGACGCAAGGTCCTCGCCGCCCTCGACGAGATCGCCGAGGCCCATGACGCCCCGGTCGCCACCGTGGCCCTCGCCTGGCTCGCCGCCCGGCCCACGGTCGCCGCGCCCATCGCCTCCGCCCGTACGGTCGAGCAGCTGCCGGCGCTGCTGGGGGTGGCGGAACTGACGCTGACGGACGCGGAGCTGACGCGGCTGACGGAGGCGTCGGCGTAACCGCCGTACCCGAAAGATTCGGCGGTGCCGGAGCGCCCCGACCCGCCTCCGGACCGCTCCCGGCTACATCCGGTACGGGTTGTACGCGGGGTGGTACGGCATCGCCGGCCCGTGCGCCGGCCCGTGCACGGGCCCCGCGGGCATCTGGACCGGGCCGTGTCCGGGCGCGTGTCCCGGGCCCTGCCCGGCCCACTGCACCGGCCCGTAGGCGTACGGCATCGCCGGCCACGCCGGTGCGGCCGCCCGGGCCGCGTACTCCAGCGCCGGGCGGGCCACGTCCCGCCGCGCCCACAGCTCGTGCAGCAGCTCCCGCTCCCGTACGACGAAGTCGGCGCTCGCCCGCCCGCGCCGCCCCCGGTGCCGCAGGAACGCCAGGGACGTCGCGAACGCCTCGTACTGCGCCACCGCCCGCGCGGCCGGCTTGCCCAGGTGCCGCCGCGCGTACTCGCGGGCCATCCGCCGGGCCTTCATCGAGCCCAGCGCGTACGGCTCGCCCGGGGTCAGCCAGCCGGCCACCACGTACGCGGGCAGTTCCTCGCGGACCGTGCGCAGCTCGCGCTGCCGGGTCCAGATCACCAGCCAGGTCAGCAGCCCGAACGCGGGCACCATGAACGCGCCGTACACGGCGAAGAAGCCGAGCGGGCCGAAGGTCGCCGAGCCGTTCCACAGGGCGTGCATGCCCATCGCCAGGAGCAGTCCGGACAGCGGGAGCAGGACGCGCCGCACGTGCTGGCGCTCGCCGGAGAGCGCGGCGACGCCGAAGCCGATGCCGGTCAGCACCGTGAACAGGGGGTGCGCGAACGGCGACATGACGATGCGCACGAAGAAGGTCGCCGCGGTGACGGAGGCGATGCCGCTGTAGCCGGTGTCCTGGTCGGTGCCGAAGGCGGTGCCCAGGTAGAGGATGTTCTCGGTGAAGGCGAAGCCGGTGGCGGTGATCCCCGCGATCACCACGCCGTCGACGAGCCCGGTGAAGTCCCGCCGCCGGAAGAGGAAGAGGAGCAGGACCGCGGCGGCCTTGGCGGACTCCTCCACGATCGGCGCGACGACCGTGGCGCCGAGGGTGTCCGCGCCGACGGGGTCGGCGGTGGAGGTCGCTATCCATCTGGTCGCGAAGCTGTTCGCGACGATGGCTATGAGTGCCGCCGCGCACGCCCCCCAGGCGAACGCGAACACCAGGTTCCGCCAGGGGCCCGGCTCCACCCGGTCCAGCCAGCGGAACGCGGCGATGAGCAGCGGCACCGGCAGCACGGCCAGCCCGAGACCGACCAGGAAGCCCTCCGTGCCGGTCTGTTCCCGCACCAGCGCCAGGATGACCAGCCCGGACAGCGCCAGCAGGGTGATCAGCGCCCCGTAACGGACCCAGCTGCGCTGCCACCAGTGCGCGTGCCGCAACGCCCCGCCGGCCGGCCCGGCGCCCTCGCCGGGGTGCGGCGGGTACGGCGGGTACGGCGGTTGCGTCGGGTGCGGGAGATGGCTGGCCACGGCATCGACCCTAACGAGGTAGGTACGCCGCCCGTGACGGCGTATCGCGCCGCCGGCCCGGGGCACGGGCGGCACGCGCGGGGCACGCGCGGGCGGTCAGGCGCTGGTGGGAGGGTGGTTGTGGTGCTGTACGCGACGGAAGAGCAAGTCGTTCACGACATGTCCCTTGTCCAGGCCCTGCCCCTCGAAACGGGTCAGCGGCCGGAACTCGGGCCGTGGCGCGAAACCGCCGCCGGGCTGCGTGTTCTCGAAGTCCGGGTGCGCGGTGAGCACCTCGAGCATCTGCTCGGCGTACGGCTCCCAGTCGGTGGCGCAGTGCACGATCGCCCCCGGCTTCAGCCGGGTCGCGGCGAGCGTGAGGAACTCCGGCTGGATGAGCCGCCGCTTGTGGTGCCGCTTCTTCGGCCAGGGGTCGGGGAAGAAGACGCGCAGCCCGTCGAGCGAGTCCGGGGTGAGCATCTCGCGCAGCAGGATGATCGCGTCGCCGTTGGCGACCCGGACGTTCGCCATGCCGCCCTGGTCGGCGAGATTCAGCAGATTGCCCTGGCCGGGGGTGTGCACGTCCACGGCGAGGATGTTCGTCCCCGGGTCGGCCGCCGCCATCTGCGCGGTGGCCTCGCCCATGCCGAAGCCGATCTCCAGCACGACCGGGTTGTCGTTCCCGAACAGCTCCGGCAGGTCCAGGGTGCGCTGCCCGTCGATGTCGAGCCCCCACTTGGGCCACAGCCGCTGCAGCGCGTCCGCCTGCCCGGCCGTCACCCGGCTGCGCCGCGGCTGGAAGCTGCGGATCCGCCGCTCGAAGTGCGACCCGGCCGGATCGGCCTTCGGCCCGTCCGGGAACCGCGGCTCCCCCTTGGCCCGGGTGTGCCGCACGGACACACCGGGGTGATGGGAGGACCACTCACCGCCGGTGGCGGGCTGGGGGGCGTCGGGGGTGCTCAGGGAATCAGACACAGTGGGATCGATTTTACGGCGAACGTCCGCCGCGCGGAGACGCCCGCCGCCGCCCCTCATGCCGCCCCCAGGGCCGCCAGCGCCCTGCGCGCGACCTCCCTGCCGATCGGCAGCGACGCCGTCGCCGCAGGTGAGGGCGCGTTCAGCACATGGACTGTGCGGGGCCCCTCCTTGATCAGGAAGTCGTCGACCAGCGTGCCGTCCCGCAGCACGGCCTGCGCCCGCACCCCCGCCGGCGCCGGTACCAGGTCCCCCTCCCGCACCGCCGGCAGCATGCGCCGCACCGCCTCCGTGAACGCCCCCTTGGACAGCGACCGGCGCAGCTCCCCGGCGCCGTACCGCCAGTGCCGCCGCGCGATGCGCCACGAGCCCGGCCACGCCGCCGTCGCAAGCGCCTCCCGCGGCCGTACGACCCCCCAGCCGTACCCCTCCCGGGCCAGTGCCGGCACCGCGTTCGGCCCGAGGTGCACGCCGCCGTCGATGCCGCGGGTCAGATGCACCCCGAGGAACGGGAACGCCGGGTCCGGCACCGGGTACACCAGGCCCCGCACCAGCTCGGGCCGCGCCAGCTCGTAGTACTCGCCGCGGAACGGCACGATCCGCACCTGTGGGTCGTCCCCGGTCAGCCGCGCGATCTCGTCGCAGTACAGCCCCGCGCAGTTCACCAGCACCCGCGCGCGGACGATGTCGCCGTCCGCGAGCCGCACGGCGACACCCCGCTCCGGCCGCCGGTCGATCCGCACGACCCGCGCCCCGTACCGGATGTCCGCGCCGGAGGCCTCGGCGAGCTGCCGGGCCACGGCCGTGTAGTCGCAGATCCCGGTCGTGCCGACGTGGATCGCGGCCAGGCCGCGCACCTCCGGCTCGTACTCCGCGATCTGCGCGGCGCCCAGCTCCCGCACCGGTATGCCGTTCTCCCGGCCGCGCTGGACCAGGGCGTGCAGGCGGGGCAGCTCGTCCCGGTCGGTGGCGACGATCAGCTTGCCGGTGACGGCGTGCGCGATGCCGTACTCCGCGCAGAACTTGACCATCTCGGCGGCGCCCCGCACCGCGTACCGCGCCTTCAGCGAGCCCGGCCGGTAGTAGATCCCGCTGTGGATGACGCCGCTGTTGCGGCCCGTCTGGTGCCGGGCCGGGCCCGGCTCCTTCTCCAGCACCGTCACCCGGGTGCCCGGCGCGGCGCGCGTGATCGCGTACGCGGTGGACAGCCCGACGATGCCGCCGCCGACGACCAGCACGTCCCCGTCGTACGCGCCCTGCTGCCGCACGTGCACCACCTCCCGCATCGATAGTGCACTGCGCCACTGACATCGCCTTCAAACGCGGCGGGAGGCGGCGCCCCGCCCGGGGGCGTGCCCGGCTAGGCCGGGGCCAGCAGGGGCCTCGCCCGCTCCCGCAGCTCCACCACCCGCGGCTCGTCGCCGTACGGCTCCAGCCGGTGCAGGAGGTCCTTCACGTACTCCGTGGTGCGCGCCGACGAGATGCGGCCCGCGACCTCCACCGCCCGCACGCCCTGCTCGCAGGCCGCGTCCAGGTTGCCGGACTCCAGCTCGGCGACCGCGGAGACGACCAGCCGCAGCCCGTGCGAGCGGACGAACTCCTCCGTCGGCTTCGACAGGGCCTGCTCGGTGAAGCGGCGCACCTGCCGGGGTGCCTTCAGGTCGCGGTAGCACTCGGCGGCGTCCGCGGCGAACCGGTCGTAGGAGTAGAAGCCGAGCCAGGACGGGTCGTTGTCGCCGGGCCGGGCGCGCTCCAGCCAGCTCTCGGCCGCCTTCAGTGCCGCGCCGGCCGCCTGCGCGTCCCCCGCGCGGGCGTGCGCGCGTGCCTCGACGAGGCGGAAGAAGCTCATCGTCCGCGCGGTGGCCAGGCCCCGGTTGCGCTCCAGCGCGGCCTGCGCCAGGTCGACGCCCTCGTCGCCGAAGCCGCGGTAGGTCGCCTGCAGGGACATCGACGCCAGCACGTACCCGCCGAGCGGGACGTCGGCCGCCGCGCGGGCGAGCCGCAGCGCCTGGATGTAGTACCGCTGCGCGGCCTCCTGCTGGCCCGTGTCGAACGCCATCCACCCGGCCAGCCGGGTCAGTTCGGCCGCGGCGCCGAACAGGGCCCGGCCGACCTCGTCGGAGTAGGAGCCGAGCAGCAGCGGCGCGGCCTCCACGCGCAGACACTCCGGCACCATCGACGAACGCCAGTCGCCGCCCCCGTACTTGGAGTCCCAGCGCCTGGCGTCCTCTGCGGCCTCCCGCAGCTTCTGCACATCGCTGTGGCCGACTTTGATCGGTGCGCCGGAGCCTTCCGCCGGGCCGGCCTCGCGCGCCACCGAGCTGTCGGCCGGGGTTATCAGCCAGCGCGAGGCGGGCGTTGCGTATGCGCTCACTGCGAACGACCCGGCGAGCGACTGCCAGATGCCGCCGGAGCCGGCGCGGCGCCCGGCGAGGTCGAGGCGGTACAGCTCGGTCGCCGACCGCACCGCCTGCCCGACGTCGCGCGGGAAGGCCAGGCCCACTTCGGGCGCGGGGTCCGCGTCCGCCAGGCCGATCTCGTGCAGCGGCACGGGACGGCCGAGCTTCTGGCCGATGGCCGCGGCGATGAGGTGCGGCGCCGCACCCTGCGGCACCATGCCCTTCGACACCCAGCGCGCCACCGACGTCTTGTCGTAGCGAAGAGTCAGTCCCCGCTGGGCGCCAAGGTCGTTGACGCGCCGGGCGAGTCCTGCGTTGCTGATTCCCGCGAGGGCGAGAACGGCGCCGAGTTTTTCGTTCGGCCCGCGTTGCTCCCTGGACATGCGCCACCCCTCGACACAGACGGCTGCCGCGCTGGCATAACCATGCGGCATTCGTAAACCCAGCGTAGTTCGCCGGATCCCAAGCGTTAAGGGGCTTTGTTCCGGATGGCGGGATTGTGGCCCGTACGGAAGTACGGGGCCCTGCACGCACCGTTGCGGCGCGCTCCCGGTGTGTGGCCGTGCGCCCGTGCGTGCGCTCTTCTCCGGCCATCGGGGGAGCGGTTCCATGGGCGGTGCGTGGGTCGGCCCGCTGTACTGGATCCAGTGGGCTGGGGGACACCGCCGCCTTCATCCCCGCGGGCGGCGGAACGGTCCGGGAGGCGGCCACGTCTCCCGGACTGCGCGCGTTCCGGCCTCCGTTGAGCCCTCGCCAGATGTGTACGGAGCGTGTGCGTGCCGCACGCGCGCGCGTACCGGCGAACGTCACCGGCCGCCGATTTGGCCGAAAGTCGACCCCCTGTTGCGAGGCCCGATACCCGCTCCCACCACGGGAGTTGAGGGCGCACAGGGCGTTCTGGGGGAGCGTATCGGGGGCGCATTCGTATCGCCGGGGCTTCGGTGCGCGGGCGGACCCGCCGACGCGCGAGCGGCTCCGCCGCCTCTCTGAGACGCGTTCTTCGTGGCAGCATGTGAACCGTTCCTACGGTGCAGGGTTGTCCACAACCTGTGGAGGCGTCGATGCGGTGGTTGGTGGGATGGAGCAGCACCGCCGCGAGGGCCGCCGAGATCGGCTCCGCCGGCGCCACCGGATACGACGGCGAGACCGTGCACCCGGTCGGCTCCCACCTGTTGTGGGGCGACCCCGACCCGCTGTGGGCGGTCGGCGACTGGCGGCCCGACGAGGTCCGCGTCGTCCAGGCCGACCCCGAGACCCGCATCGCCGTCCTCGGGCTGTGCGGCGCCAGCGACGAACAGCTGCGCGTCGCCCTGTTCGCCGCGCGCGGCGGCGCCCTGCGCCATCTGACCGCCTGGCCCGGCAGTTACACCGCCGTCGTCCAGGTCGGCCGCCGCGTCACCGTCTGCGGCGACCTCGCCGGCGCGCGCCCGGTGTTCTACACCCCGTGGGCGGGCGGCACCGCCTACGCCACCGCCGCGCTGCCCCTCGCCGACCTCATCGAGGCCAACCTCGACTTCGGACACCTCGCCGCACTGCTCGCCGCCCCCGACGTGCCGGCCGCCGTCCAGGACTCCACCCCGTACGCCGGCGTGCAGCGCATTCCGCCGGGGCATGCGCTGATCCTGCGCGCCGGGGCGCGCGAGATCGCCGGGTACGAGCCCGTCGCCTCCCTCGCGGTCGCGGCGCCCCCGGCCGACCCGGACAGCGCCGTGGACGGTGTGCGCGACGCGCTCGTCGAGGCGGTGCGCGCCCGGCTGTCCGCGCCACGGCACGTGCCGGACATCGACCCCGGGCCGGTGCCGGGGATGGGACCCGCCGAACGCCGCGCGGCGCGCGGGATGCCGGTTCCCGGTATCGGCGCCGACCTCTCCGGCGGGCCCGCCTCGGGCACCCTGGCCCTGCTCGCCGCAGGCCTGCCCGGCATGCCGGGGACGCTGCTCGGGCACGGCACCGGCGCCGGGGAACGCCTGCTGGCCGTCACCTTCAACGACCTCGCCGTCAGCGGGCGGGAGGCCGAGCTGGAGCGGGCCGGCGCGCTCGCCGCCAACCCCCGGCTGCACCACGTCGTCGTCACCGGCGGCGAGGAGGTCCTGCCGTACGCCGACCTGGACGGGCCGCTCACCGACGAGCCCGGGCCCTCCCTGGTGACGGCCGCCCGGCACCGCGCGCGGCTGATGTCCGGCAGCGCCGACCACTTCATCGGCTCCGGCGCCCGGCAGGTCCTCGACGCCCACCCGGCGCGCCTCGCCGACCTGTTGATGGACCGCAAGCGGCGGCACCTGGTCCGGCCCGTCGCCGCGCTCGCCAAGGCCGACGGCTCCGTGCTCGTCCCCGCGCGCGTGTACGCCGCCGCACGCCGGCTCGCCCGCACGCCCTACCGGGCCGGACTGGAGGTGCTGGCCGAGCGGCTGCTGCACCAGCGGTTCGACGAGCCCGGCGGTGCGGTCGGGGCCTCCCTCGCGGCGCTCACCTGGGCCAGACCCGGGCCCGCGGCGCGCTGGCTGACCGGAGAGGCGCTCGCTGAAGTATCGGTTCGCCTTCAGCAGGCGTCGGCGCGGTCGGGCGTCGGGCCAGGGCAGCGGCCGGGTGACTACCGCGCGCGTGCGGCGCTGGCGCGGCATGCGGCCGACCTGCGGATCCTGGAACAGGCGGCGGAGATCCGCTCGCAGCGGCTGCACGCGCCGTTCCTCGACAACCAGGTCGTCCGGGCGTGCCGGGCCCTGCCGGAGACGCTGCGGGTGCGGCCCGGGGCGCGGGCGGAGATCCTCCGTACGGTGCTGAAGGGGGCCGGGGTCACCGAGTTGCCGCCCGGGTGGGGCGCCCCCTCCCACGCGCCCTCGGCCGCGGCCGCGCGGACGGGGCTGCGGGTGTCTGCCGACTCGCTGCTGGACCTCTTCGACACGCCGCTGCTCGCGGAGGCGGGGCTGGTGGAGGCGCGGGTCGTGCGCAAGGCGGTGCGGGGGGCGGCGGCGGGGGAGCCGTTGCCGCTGGACGGGCTGGCGGATCTGGTCTCCCTGGAGCTGTGGCTGCGGCGACTGCTGGCGCGACGGGGGACGTGCTGGACGGGGACGCCGGCGCGGGCGCGGGCTGTGCCGGCGGGGATTGCTCGGGGGGTGGCGGAGGTGGAGGCGGTGCGGAGGCTGGTTTGAGGGGTTGTGCTTCGCCTGCGGGTGGGTGGGTGGTTGCTCGCGCAGTTCCCCGCGGCGTGCCTGCGGCGGCCGGTGCGGGTGGGTGGGTGGTTGCTCGCGCAGTTCCCCGCGCCCCTGAATGCCTGCGGCGGCCCGTTTCGGTGGGTGGGTGGCTGGTGTAGCGCGTTGTGCTGGTGGGTGGGTCGGGGCCGCGCCGGGGGGTATCCGTCCTCGGTGCGCCGCTGCGTACGGTCAAATTCGTGCCGCCACTTTTCGGCGCCCGCTGCGGGCGGACACCCCCCGACACGTCCCCTTCCCGCCGTACGCGTCTACCGGCCGCCGCGGCTGCGGCAGGGCCGCCCCGCTGGGGTAGCAGGCAGCCCCACCGCTGGGTCGGCGCCGACCCGGCAGCGGTGGTACGAGGGCCGTCGGCCTGCGTGGCCGCGGGAGCCGCACCGCCGGGCCGTCTCCCTGCGTAGCTGCGGGCGGCCGCACCGCTGGGCCGGCGCCCACCCAGCAACGGCGGTACAAGGGCCGCAGGCCTGCGTAGCCGCGGGCAGCCGCACCGCCGGGCCGTATCCCTGCGTAGCTGCGGGCAGTCGTGCCGCTGGGGCGGCACGGGTGGGCGCAGCGGCACCCCGCTAGCGCCGGGCTGCGCCACCCACCCCCGGCCCGCACCAGCGCCGGGTGCGTCGGTCCAGGTCGGTGCTGCAGTGCCGTACCGTGACGAACGACCCGTCAGAGAAACCGCCGTATCGAACCCCCGTGCCCCTCCCCCCACCCCCAGCGACAATGACCCGGTGCGGTACAGAATTCTGGGCGTCACCCAGGCAGAGGACGAGCACGGCCACGCCGTGAACACCGGCGGCCCCCGCCTGCGGGCGCTGCTCGCCGCCCTCGCCCTGCGGCCGGGCCGCGTCACCGCCCCGGAGACGCTGATCGCGGAGGTCTGGGCGGACGACCCGCCCCAGGACGCCCCCGCCGCGCTGCAGGCGCTCGTCGCAAGGCTCCGCCGCACCCTCGGCAGGGACGCCGTCGCCTCCGAACCGGGCGGCTACCGGCTCGCCGCGACCGAAGACGACGTCGACCTGCACGTGTTCGAGCGGCTCGTGCGCCAGGGCACCGCCATCGCCCGCGACGACCCCGCCACCGCCGCCCGCACCCTCGACCAGGCCCTCGCTCTCTGGCACGGCCCCGCCCTCGCCGACCTCCCCGACCGCACCGCCGCCGCCCGCCCCGAGGCGCTGCGCCTGGAGGCGTCCCGGGCGCGCGCCGAGGCGTATCTGCGGCTGGGCCGCGCCCACGACGTCGTACCGGAGCTGACGGAGCTGACCGCGGCGCACCCGTACGACGAACCCCTGCACGTGCTGCTCCTGCGCGCCCTGCGGGACACCGGCCGGACGGCGGACGCGCTCGCCGCGTACGAGAGCGTCCGCCGCACTCTTGCCGAGGGGCTGGGGGCTGATCCGGGGTCTGAGCTTCGCGCGCTGCATGCCGAGTTGCTGAGGCAGGAGGAGTCGCCGGCGCCGAGCCGGCCGCCCGTCCGTACCGGCAATCTCCGGCCCCGGCTCACTTCCTTCGTCGGCCGGGAACCCGAACTCGCCGCCATCCGTTCCGAACTGCACAGGGCCCGCCTCGTCACGCTCACCGGTCCGGGCGGATCGGGGAAGACCCGCCTCGCCGAGGAGGCCGCGGCCGGCGTCCCCCAGGCATGGCTCGTCGAGCTGGCGCCGCTCGACCGGCCGGAGGCGGTGCCGGGCGCGGTGGTCAACGCGCTCGGTCTGCGCGAGACCGTGCTGCTGGCCAGCGAGCTGGCGCTCCCGCAGGACGACCCGGTGGCCCTGCTCGTCGAGTACTGCGCCCCGCGCAGCCAACTCCTGATCCTTGACAACTGCGAGCACGTCATCGGCGCGGCAGCCGACCTCGCCGAGACGCTCCTGACCCGCTGCCCGGGGCTCACGATCCTCGCCACCAGCCGTGAACCCCTGGGTGTCCCCGGCGAGTCCGTGCGCCCCGTCGAACCTCTCCAGCCCGACCAGGCGCACCGCCTCTTCACGGAGCGCGCCGCCGCCGTCCGTCCCGACGCCGGTGACGTGCTCCGCGACGAGGAGGCCGTCGCGGAGATCTGCCGGCGCCTCGACGGGCTGCCGCTCGCCATCGAGCTGGCGGCCGCCCGGCTGCGGCTGCTGACCCCCCGGCAGATCGCCGACCGCCTCGACGACCGCTTCCGCCTCCTCACCTCCGGAAGCCGCACGGTGCTGCCCCGCCAGCAGACCCTGCGCGCCGTCGTCGACTGGTCCTGGGACCTGCTCGACGAGGCGGAGCGGACCGCGCTGCGCGAGCTGTCCGTCTTCGCGGGCGGCTGGGACCTCGCGGCGGCGGAGGCCGTGTGCACCGGCCCGGTCGCCGACCTCGTCGGCGCGCTCGTCGACAAGTCCCTGGTCGTCGCCTCCCCGTACACGTCCCCGTACGGGCAGGACGGCACCCCCGGCATGCGCTACCGCATGCTGGAGACCATCCACGAGTACGCCGTCGAGCGCGCCGCCGAGGTCCCCGGGCTGCGCGCCGCCGCCGAGCGCCGCCACCGCGCCTGGGTGCGCGCCCTGCTGGAGGAGGCCGAGCCCCGGCTGCGGTCGAGGGAGCAACTGCCGTGGATCGCCCGCCTGGAGACCGAGCTGGACAACATCCGCGCGGCCCTGCACCGGTCCCTGACCGCCGGCGACGAGGAGGAGGCCGGGGCGCTGTGCGTCGCCATGGGCTGGTTCTGGTGGCTGCGCAACTACCGCCGCGAGGGCCTCGCCTGGGTCACCCGCGCCCTGCGGCTCGGCATCGCCCTGGACGCCGGGGAGGAGGGCATCGACCACGACGGGCCTTCGGGCGACCATCAGGACGCGTCCGACATCGTGGAGGCCTTCCTCGCCGCTGCGGACGGCGAGGTCCGCCACCCGCGCCACGCCCTGCGCATGGACCTGCGGATGCTGCACCTCTTCTACCGCAGCGAGCTGGCCCTGATCAGCTCCCTTCCGGCCGAGGAGCGCCTGCAGCGGTACGTCGACCGGGTGCGGGGCCACTACGCGCGCGGCGGCCCCCACGCGGCCCGCATGCCGGGCATCGTCTGGCCGCTGACCGCCTACTACCCGGGCGAGGGTCCCGACCTGCGCGCGGTCACCGACCGTGCTCTCGCCCACTGCCGCGCCCACGGTGGCGACTGGGAGATCGGCGTCGCCCTGATGATCCGCGCCCACATGATCGTCGACTCCCCGGGCGGCATGGAGGGCATCGACGACGACCTCGCCGAGCTGCGCACGTACAGCCGCCGCGTCGGCGACCGCTGGATGCGCGCCCAGGCGTGCAGCGCGGCCGGTGAGGCCGCCATGGCCCGCGGCCGCTTCACGGAGGCCGAGCGGGAGTACCGGGAGGCGCTCCGCCTCGCCTACGAGGTCGGCGCGTACGCCGAGTCGCCCTTCCTCCTCGCCCGGCTCGGCGAGATCGCCTACCGCGCGGGCGACCGTACGGCCGCGCGGGCCGCCCTGGACGAGTCGGCCGCCGCCATCGACCGGTACGGCGTGGCGGACGCCAAGGCGTTCCTGCTGCTGATGCGCGCCCAGATGGCCCTGGACGACAAGGACGTCGCCCGCGCGCGGGAGCTGTACGAGCAGGTCAGGTCGGAGATGGCGCGCTCCGCGCCGCCCCCGCAGTTCACGGTGTGGACGCACGGGGTGGGCGCCCTGGTCGAGGCCGCCGAGTCCGGTCCGGCGCACGCCCTGCCGGTCCTGGTCGTCGCCTTCCGCGAGGCGGTGGACAAGCGGTGCGCCGAGACGGTCGTCTCCGCGCCCGTGGACATCGCCGCGACCCTGCTCGCCGACCTCGGCGACGGCGTCCGCGCGGCCCGGCTGCTGGGCGCGGCGACCCGGCTGCGCGGCGGCCATCCCCGCCCCATGCCCGAGCGCGCGGGCGCCGAGCGCGCCGAGGCCGCCGCCCGCGCCGCCCTCGGGCGGGAGCGCTACGACGCCGAGTACGCCCGGGGCGCGTCCCTCACCGCGGACGCCGTCGCCCGCGAGCTGGACGAGGTGGTGCGCGACCACCCCGTCCCGGTCAGGAGCAGGTGAACCGCGACTCCACCCAGTCGCCGAGGGCCACGGTGTCGAGGTGGTTGTGCGGTTCGACCACCAGCCGTACGGTCTGGCGGCCGGTGACGTCGACATGTACGGGCACGGCCGCGTCCCCGCCCTTGACCGTCCCCGACTGCCACAGCCGCTCGCCGTCGGCGTAGACGGAGAAGGAGACCTTGCCGAGCTTCAGCGTCATGTCGTCGACGCCGACGAGGGCGTCGTAGGAGGTGCAGGAGCGGTTGAGGTCGACGGTGACGGAGGAGTCTCCGTGCACGGTGACGCCGCGCGTGTACGTCTTGTCGGCGACGGACAGCCCGTACCGCTGCCACACCCAGCTGCTCTCGGCGAGCCGGATCTCCGGCGCGGTGCCGTCGCCGCCGACGTCGTACGACAGCTCGCTGACCTGGTAGACGACCGGCGCCGGAGGGGGAGTGGGCGTCGGGGTCGGGGTCGGGCTCGGCGTGGGGGTGGGCGTCGGCGTCGGTGTCGGTGTGGGGGTCGGCTTCGGCTTCGGTGTCGGGCTGGGGGTCGGCGTGGGCGTGGGGGTCGGCTTCAGCACCACCGGCGCGGGCGGGGGCGGCGTCGGGGTCGGGGTGGGCGTCGGCGCCGGCGGTGCCGGCCGGACCACGGGCGCGGACGACGGCGGGGCGGCCACCGGCTTCTTCGGCGTGCTGTCGCTGCCGGCCAGCGCGAGCGCCACCGCGGCGGCGGCCACCGCGACCACACCCGCGGCGACACCGGCCTTCACCGGCGCGCCCAGCCCCTCCGAGGCCACCGCTCCGCCGCCCGCACCGCCGGACGAGCCGCCGGCCGCCGCGGCGGCACCCGCGGCACCCGCCGCCCCGGCCCCGGCACCGCCCGCGATGAGCCCGAGCGCCTTGGCGTACCCGGCGGCACCGAACCAGCCGATGACGGCGACCGGCACCACGGCGGGGATGGAGCCGGCGACCTCCTCGATCTGGCTGGCGGCCAGCCGGCACCGGGCGCACTCCTCCAGGTGCTTGCGCAGGCCCCGCTCGGCGCGGGTGCGCAGCTTGCGGCGGGCCCAGCCGCCGAGCTGGTCGGCCCAGCGGGCGCACTCCTCGTCGCCGGCGAGGGTGGTGGAGACATGGGCCTGGAGGTAGGCCTGCTTCAGGCCCTCACGCGCCCGGCTGGCGAGCACGCGCGTGCCGTTGGCGTCGAGCCCGAACAGGACCGCGACCTCGCTGGGCGACTCGTCCTCGATCTCGGTGTGCCACAGCACGGCCTGCCACCGCTCCGGCAGCGACCGGAATGCCTGCATCGCCATGGACTGCTCGGCCTCGTGCATGGCCCGCACGTCCGCGCCCAGTTCGAGCGTGTCGTCGTCGGACATCTCCGACGAGCGCGCGGCCTGCGCGGCGAACAGGGCGAAGTCGTCGACGAGCTGCTCGCGCCGCGCCGACTGGGTCCAGTGCGCGGCGACCCGCCGGACGGAGGTGAGCAGATAGGCGCGTACGGCGTACTCGGGGCCGGAGCCGCCGCGTACCGCCTGCAGCATGCGGGCGAAGACCTCGGCGGTGAGGTCGTCGGCGGTGTCGGCGTCCCGGCAGCAGGTGCGGGCGTAGCGGCGGACGGCCTCGGCGTGCCGCCGGTACAGCTCCTCGTACGCGCTGTCGTCGCCCGAGCGCATCCGCCCGATGAGGTCCGCGTCGGACGGCGGTATGTCGCGCGGCGGTGGCAGCACGCTGTCCGCACGCCACTCTCGCTGGGCCGGCACCTGCGGTGAGGCCAGGTCGCCGGTCTCCGCGGTCTCCGCGCTGTCACCGAGTGACTTCTCGCCCCCGTCAGAGCTCATCGCGTTCTGCCCCCGCCGCCTGCCCGACCCGTCCCGACCACCGGGTCAGAGTGCCACACCGGCTTTCGGCCAGGAGCCGGCGGAGTGTCTCATCCACTCGTCCGAGGGGATCCACCGGAACTCAGTACTAACCCTCACTCGAACGGGGAAGGACCAACTGACTCCCCGGAGATGAGAGTCGGGGTGCGGGCGGGGACACCGCGGACGCGGTCGGGTGCGGGCCGCGAGCCCGCCCACACCCCACCGTCACCTCGTCCGGACATCACCGGTCACGGACCCCGTCACGGGACGCTCACGCGGGCCGCGAGCGCAGCCCCTCCAGCAGGATGTCCAGCAGCCGCGCCGACGCCGCCGCCTGCTGTGCCGCGTCCGGCAGCGAGGGCGCCGCCGTCGCGATCACCAGCAGGACGTCCGCCACCGACACGTCCGGCCGCAGCTCACCCGCCGCCCGCGCCCGCTCCACCAGCTGGCCCACGACCTCCAGCAGCTCCGCCGACCCCGCGTCGTCCTGCGGTGCCGGCGCGCCCTGGTCGGGCACCAAGCGCAGCTCGCCGCCGCCCGGCTGGCTCCGCTGCTGCGGCACCCGCGCCTCGTCGCCCGCCGCGCCCGTCGCGGAGCCGGTCTGCTCCTCGGCGACCCCGACGCGCAGTATCTGCGGCGGCAGCAGCCGCCCCGCGCCCGACGCGACCGACGTGCGCAGGAAGCGCGACAGCGCCGACCACGGCTCGTCCTCCTGGCCCAGAGCCGCCCGCGCCTGGTCGGTCAGCCGAGAGGTCTCCTCCTCGGCTATCCGCCGCACCAGGACGTCCTTGCTCGGGAAGCGCCGGTACACCGTGCCCACACCCACGCGGGCGCGGCGTGCCACGTCCTCCATCGGCGCGCCGTACCCCAGCTCGCCGAAGACCTCGCGCGCCGCCCGCAGCACATGCTCCAGATTGCGCTGGGCGTCCACCCGCAGCGGTGTCGACCGCGCACTGTCCCCGCGTCCGTTGCCCGCCGCCGCTATCGGTGTCCCGCCGCCCGTGGCGAGGGCGGACGCGGACGACCAATGAGAGTCCTGAATGTGCATAAACGATCCCCCGGTAATGACGTCTCCCCCCGGAGACTCTCCCCTTGGAAATGCCAGGCGTGCGGAACAAGCCTCGCGTGCCCGGGCCCGCCCGTCGCGGACCCGATGAGCGCCTCCCCCTACACCCCGTCGACACACGAACATAGTTGAGAGGGAGTCAATTCAGAAGGGGCAGGTTCCGCACGGAGCGCCCCCCGATCGGAGTACGCGGCGCATACGTCCTCTTTGCCCCCCTCCCCGCACCCCGGCGCACACCCCTGACCTGCACACCTTCCCCGCACTCCGACGTTTCGGCCAACTCCGCGCATCCCCGGCACGCGGTCACACAAATTGTCGGGGCTGTGGACAAACAGCAGCGCCGGGTGCGTCATGGGATGGTGAAGGAACGTGCGCGCATTCTCGTTGTCGGCGGCGGCTACGTCGGGATGTACACGGCCCTGCGCCTCCAGCGGAGCCTGAAACGGGAGCTGAAGGAGGGCACCGCCGAGATCACGGTCGTCACGCCCGACCCGTACATGACCTATCAGCCGTTCCTCCCGGAGGCCGCGGCCGGCAACATCTCCCCGCGCCACGTCGTCGTACCGCTGCGCCGCGTCCTGCCCGACTGCCGCATCGTCATCGGCGAGGCCACCGCCGTCGACCACGCCGCCCGCACCGCCACCGTCGCCACCCTCGCCACCACCGAGAAGGGCCTGCCGCCCGAGCACCTGGCCTACGACGAGCTGGTTCTCGCCCCCGGCTCCATCGCGCGCACCCTCCCCGTCCCCGGCCTTGCCGACCACGGCATCGGCTTCAAGACCGTCGAGGAGGCCATCGGCCTGCGCAACCACGTCGTCGAACAGATGGACATCGCCTCCTCCACCCGCGACCCCGAGATCCGCGACGCCGCCCTCACCTTCGTCTTCGTCGGCGGCGGCTTCGCCGGAGTGGAGGCCCTCGGCGAGCTGGAGGACATGGCCCGCTACGCCGCGCGCTACTACCACAACGTCCGCCCCGAGGACATGAAGTGGATCCTCGTCGAGGCCTCTGACCGCATCCTCCCCGAGGTCGGCGCCGACCTCGGCCGCTACACCGTCTCCGAGCTGCGCCGCCGCAACATCGACGTACGCCTGAACACCCGCCTGGAGTCCTGCCTCAACCGCGTCGCCGTCCTCAGCGACGGCGCCCGCTTCCCCACCCGTACGGTCGTGTGGACCGCCGGCGTCAAACCCCATCCGGTGCTCGCTGCGACCGACCTGCCGCTCGACGCCCGGGGCCGCCTGCGCTGCACCCCGCAGCTGACCGTCGAGGGCACCACGCACGCGTGGGCCGCCGGAGACGCCGCCGCCGTCCCCGACGTCACCGCCTCCGAGCCCGGAGCCACGACCGCGCCCAACGCCCAGCACGCCGTGCGCCAGGCCAAGGTCCTCGCCGACAACATCACCCGCTCCCTGCGCGGCGAGCCCCTCCAGTCGTACTCCCACAAGTACGCCGGCTCGGTCGCCTCCCTCGGCTTCCACAAGGGCGTCGCCCACGTCTACGGCCGCAAGCTCAAGGGCTACCCGGCGTGGTTCATGCACCGCACCTACCACCTCAGCCGCATCCCCACGTTCAACCGCAAGGCGCGCGTGCTGGCCGAGTGGACCCTCGCGGGACTCTTCAAGAGGGAGATCGTCTCCCTCGGCTCGCTCGAACATCCCCGTGCGGAGTTCGAACTGGCTGCCGGTGGAAAGCCTTCAGGCGGATCGGACAATCCGAAGACCGGTCCGAGGGACGACCCGAAGGGGTCGTCCTGACCGGACCCAGGAACTCCACCGGCCGCCCCGGCGTCTGACGGGTACCGGCTGCCGGCCCACCGGCCGGTGGCGTACGGACGCCGGCCAGGTCCCCGGCCGCACGGCATCCGGCGCCCGCCGGGCCGGACGGCCACCCTGCCAGACTGGTCCCCGAGCCCGGGCGGGCCGCCCCCCGTCCGCGAACCCAGAGGCTGTTCCCAAGTGCGCTTCTTTCCAGTGCTGCATGTCCCGGGTGCTGCAACAATGTGCGGCCACCGCCGCCGGGCCGTTCAAGCCCCGGCCGGCGCCCACGCCGGAGCCCCCGCCGGAGCACACCCCGGCGCCCACGCCGGGCCCCGGAGCCGGCCGACGACGACTACACGAGGCAAGGATTCGTGAACTTCACGCGCTGGAGCGCCCGGCTCCCCGGAACACAGCGCCGCGCCGCGGCGCGGACCGAGCCGGTCACCACGGACCGGCGGAGCGACGGCGCGGTGCCCGCGGCCCGCACCCAACCGATCACCGAGGACACGTCGCCGGTCCCCGCCGTCGACGAACTCCCCGTCCGCGGAGTCCTCGACCGCGTACCGGCCCTCGTCGCCCTCGTCCACGGCCCCGACCACCGCCTCGCCCACATCAACGACGCCTACGCGGCGGCCTTCGGCGCACGACCCGTCGGCCGGCCCGCCGCCGAGGCCCTCCCCGAACTGAAGGAACTCGGCCTGCTGCCGCTGCTCGACCAGGTGCTCCGCAGCGGCAAGCCGCGCACCCTGAAGTCCCGCAAGGCCACCGACGGACGCTCCTACACCTTCACCTGCACCCCCGTCGCCGAAGACGCCGGCGCCGGCCCCGGAGTCCTCGTCTTCGCCACCGACGTCACCGACCACGCCGAAGCCGCCGAACGACTGCGCGCCAGCGAACGCCGCCAGCGCGAGACCGCGGTCACCCTCCAGCGCTCCCTGCTCCCGCAGGAACTCGAACAACCCGACGACCTGCGCATCGCCGCCACCTACCAGCCCGGCGGCACCGAAGCCGCCGTCGGCGGCGACTGGTACGACGTCATCACCCTCGGCGGCGGACGTACGGCGCTGGTCATCGGCGACGTCATGGGCCGCGGGGTGCGCGCCGCGGCCGTCATGGGGCAGCTGCGGACGGCCGTGCGCGCCTACGCCCGGCTGGACCTGCCGCCGCACGAGGTACTGCAACTGCTGGACGGCCTCGCCACGGAGATCGACGCCAACCAGATCGCCACCTGCGTCTACGCCATCCACGACCCGAACGAGGGACGGCTGATGTACGCCTCCGCCGGGCATCTGCCGATCCTCGTCCGCGACGAGAACGGCACGGTGCTGCGCGCCGACGAGCCCACCGGGCCTCCGCTCGGCACCGGTGGCTGGATGCACGCGTCCGGATCGGTGCCGCTCGGGCCCGGCTCGACAGCCGTGCTGTACACCGACGGACTGGTCGAGCGGCGCAACGAGGACCTCGACGAAGGCATCGCCGCGCTGGAACGCGCCCTCGCCGGGGCCACGGGCACACCGCAGGTCGTCTGCGACCGGCTGGTCCGCTCGGCCGGGGTCACCGCCGACCACGACGACGACGTGGCGGTGCTGGTGCTGCAGCATCCGGCCCGTACGGGGGCCGACGGGGAGCTGTTCCGGAACGCCGCGCTGGAGCTTCTGGGCGGGGTGGAGGCGGCACCGCGCGCCCGTGCGTTCGCCTCCGGCGTGCTGACCAGCTGGCGGTTCCCTGTGGAACTGCATGATCTGGGGGTGCTGGCGGCGAGCGAGCTGGTCGCGAACTCGCTGCAGCACGGGACGCCGCCCATGCGGTTGCGGCTGCGGCGCACCGACCGGAGGCTGATCATCGAGGTCACGGACGGGGACGACCACCTGCCGCGGCGGCGGCGGGCGGAGCCGGGGGACGAGTCGGGGCGGGGGATCGCGATCGTGGCGACGATCGCGTCCAACTGGGGGTCGCGGAGGACGCCGGGGGGTGGGAAGGCGGTGTGGTGCGAGTTCGCTCTGCCGTCGTGAGGGTGCGGGTGGGTGGTCGGCTGGTCGCGCAGTTCCCCGCGCCCCTATATGCCTGCGGCGGCCCGCGCGGGTGCGTGGGTGGCTGGTCTAGCGCCTTCCGGTGGGGGGTGGGTCGGGGCCGCGCCGGGGGGTATCCGTCCTCGGTGCGCCGCTGGGTACGGTCAAATTGGCACCCTCTTTTTCCGGCGCCCGCTGCGGGCGGACACCCCCCGACACGTCCCCTGCTCGCCGCGGGCGGCTGCACCGCGTCATCGGCTGAGCTGCGGGCAGCCGCACCGGGCCGCCCCGCCGACTTAGCTGCGGGCAGTCGTGCCGCTGGGGCGGCACGGGTGGGCGCAGCGGCACCCCGCCAACGCCGGGTCGCGCCGCCCGCCCCCGCCCAGCTGCAGCGCCGGGTGCGTTGCAATGGGGGCTCAGCTGGCCTCGGCTGGGATCGGGGTCGTGCCGCCTCGGGTGACGACGCGGCTGCGGGCGGACCACGGCTGGTCCTGTGCCACCGTCAGCCCCCGCCCCAACCGCATCGCAAGGACACTGATCCCCAGCGAGAACAGCAGGAACGTCACGATGTACGGCGCGTGCAGCGAGGCACCCATCGGCCCGCCCACCGCCGGCCCCACGGCCAGCGCCAACTGCTTCACCAGGGCGAAGGCCGAGTTGTACTGCCCCGCCATCCCCTCCGGCGCGAGGTCCGCCACCAGCGGAGCCACCGTCGGCGACAGCATCGCTTCACCCAGCCCGAACAGCGCGTACGTGGAGACGAAGGCAGCCGTCGCCATCTCCCGGCTCCCGTGCCCCAGCCCCGCGTACCCCGCCGCCAGCCACGCCACGGCCCAGATCAGCCCCACGGCCGCGATCACGCGCGTACGGCGGCGTCGCTCCACGAACCGCAGCACCACGAACTGCGCGATCACGATCATCCCGGTGTTCGCGGCGAGCGCCGAGCCCAGCGCGGACGTGGAGATCCCGGCGGCCTCGACGCCGTAGGCGCTCAGCCCGGACTCGAACTGTCCGTAGCAGGCGAAGAAGAGGACAAAGCCGAGCACGCACAGCTGCACCATGGCC
Organism: Streptomyces griseosporeus; assembly: GCF_014656055.1. Taxonomy (GTDB): domain Bacteria; phylum Actinomycetota; class Actinomycetes; order Streptomycetales; family Streptomycetaceae; genus Streptomyces; species Streptomyces griseosporeus. The sequence continues at coordinate 1,998 of NZ_BNBR01000005.1, read as the reverse complement.
CGGTTGCCCAGCAGCTGCTTCCAGCTCCCCTTGGCCGACCGCCCCGGCGCCTCCTCGAAGCGCGGCGAGTGCGGCATCCGCACCGTCGTCATCACCACGACCAGCAGCAGGAACATCGCCGCCTCGATCGCGAACAGCAGCGTGAACGACGACACCCGCGTCGTGTCCACCAGGTGCCCGCCGATCAGTCCACCGACGCCGAGCCCGAGGTTCTGCAGGAAGAACTGCATCGCGAAGGCCCGCGACCGCGTGTCGGCGGTCGAGCAGTCCACGATCATCGTCGCCAGCGCCGGCTGCATCACGGCCTGCCCCGCCCCGAGCAGCGCGGCCGACCCCAGCACGGTTACGGCGCTGCCCGCGAGCCCCAGGCTCAGCGCCCCCACGGCGGCCGTGACCAGGGCGGCGAGCAGGACCGGCAGCGGGCCCCGCCGGACGATGGCCCGCCCGGCGAACGGCAGCACGATCAGCGCGGCCACGGCGAAGACGGCGAGGACCGTCCCCGCTGTCATGGCACCAAGGCCCCGCACCTGCGCCACATAGACGTACAGGTAGGGGACCGTGAAGCCGAGCCCGAACGCGCTGAGTGCGTTGCCCACGTGGATCCGGCGCATCGCTGCGCCCATCGCCCTGGTCACGTTCACCTCTCTCACTAGTTAGGTATGAAGACTTCGAAGCTAAACTTCGAATCTAAAGAGTACATAGTGAAGGACTTCAACGCAAAGGAGGGTCGTGCGATACTTCGGCCATGGGCGACTCCCCCGGCACACTCGGCGCCGAGCCGACACTCGAAGAGCAGATCGCCGCGTACCAGCGCGAGTTCCAGGACCTCGACCCACAGGTCGAGAAGATCGTGTCGGCACTGTCCCGGCTGAACCGCCGTATGAACGTCGCCTACGGCCGCCAGACCGCCGCCCTCGGCATCAGCAACGCCGAGTGGGAGGTCCTCAAGGCCCTCGTCCTCTCCGGCGCTCCCTACCGCATGGGCCCGAGCGATCTCGCCAAGCGCCTCGGCCTCACGCCGGCCGCGATGACCCACCGCATCGACCGCATGGTCGGCGAGGGCCTGGTCACGCGGGAGCGCGACGAGTCCAACCGCGTGCGCGTGATCGTGGAGCTGACCCCCGAGGGCCGCGAGAAGTGGCTGGAGGCCATGCGCCTCGCCACCGTCTTCGAGGAGGACCTCCTCCAGGACCTCACCCCCGCAGAGCGCACCGCCCTCGGCGAGGTCCTCACCCGTCTCCTGCGCCGCGTGGAGCACGCCCAGCCCGACGCCGGCGGCCGTCTCACCGACCTCGACTGACGTCGACCGGCGGTGCCCAAAAGATGTTGACAGGGGCCGCTTGACACGCCCCGGTCCGATCCGTAAGGTTCTTCGGGTTGCCGCGGAGCCGTAACGGTTCTGCGACAGCACCTTCCGCCGCACTGCGGCACACAACCATTGGCAAGATCTCCTGACGGGGTTGATTTCGGCTTGCCCGAATTCAATTCGAATAGGGACTCGGTAGCCCGATTGGGCATCGCCGAGCGGATCCGCTAAGGTTGGACACGTCGGAACGGCCCAACAGCCGGGAGGACAAGCCCCTCTGACTGGGAATCAGACGCCGAAAGGATCTGATAGAGTCGGAACCGCCGGAAAGGGAAACGCGAGAGCGGGAACCTGGAAAGCACCGAGGAAATCGGATCGAGAAAAGATCTGATAGAGTCGGAAACGCAAGACCGAAGGGAAGCGCCCGGAGGAAAGCCCGAGAGGGTGAGTACAAAGGAAGCGACCGTTCCTTGAGAACTCAACAGCGTGCCAAAAGTCAACGCCAGATATGTTGATACCCCGTCCATCGGGTTTCCGATGGTCGAGGTTCCTTTGAAAAAACACAGCGAGGACGCTGTGAACGGTCGGGCCTATTCCGCCTGACTGTTCCGCTCTCGTGGTGTCGACCGGATTACCGGTAAACATTCACGGAGAGTTTGATCCTGGCTCAGGACGAACGCTGGCGGCGTGCT
>NZ_BNBR01000004.1:387080-888469 GCF_014656055.1 Streptomyces griseosporeus | reverse complement strand
TGATCACCTTGCCGTCGGGGAAGGTCCAGGTGTGGACCTGCGGCTTGACCTCGTCCTTGACGATGCCCGGGATCTTCGCCAGGCCGGCCATGTCGATCTCGTTGTCGAAGTGACCGATGTTCCCGACGATGGCCTGGTGCTTCATCTTGGCCATGTCCGAGGCCATGATGATGTCCTTGTTGCCGGTCGTGGTGATGAAGATGTCGGCCTTGTCGATGACCTCGTCCAGCGTGGTGACCTGGTAGCCGTCCATCGCCGCCTGCAGCGCGCAGATCGGGTCGATCTCCGTGACGATGACGCGGGCGCCCTGGCCCCGCAGCGACTCCGCGCAGCCCTTGCCGACGTCGCCGTAGCCGCAGACGACCGCGGTCTTGCCACCGATCAGGACGTCGGTGGCCCGGTTGATGCCGTCGATCAGCGAGTGACGGCAGCCGTACTTGTTGTCGAACTTCGACTTCGTCACGGCGTCGTTCACGTTGATCGCCGGGAACAGCAGGACACCGTCACGCTGCATCTCGTACAGGCGGTGCACACCCGTCGTGGTCTCCTCGGTCACACCGCGGATCTCGGACGCGAGCTGCGTCCAGTCCAGGGTGCCGGCCTCCAGCAGCGCGCGGACGACGGCGAGTTCCTCGTTGTCGGCAGGGGGGAGCTCTCCGGTCTTCTGGTACTCGACGCCCTTGTGGACCAGGAGGGTGGCGTCACCGCCGTCGTCCAGGATCATGTTCGGGCCGCCGGTGGGGGTGTTCGGCCAGGTCAGCGCCTGCTCCGTGCACCACCAGTACTCCTCCAGCGTCTCGCCCTTCCAGGCGAACACCGGAATGCCGGCGGCGGCGATCGCGGCGGCGGCGTGGTCCTGGGTGGAGAAGATGTTGCAGGACGCCCAGCGGACCTGAGCGCCCAGCGCGACCAGGGTCTCGATCAGGACGGCCGTCTGCACCGTCATGTGCAGCGAACCGGTGATGCGTGCGCCCTTGAGGGGCTGTGCCTCGGCGTACTCCTTGCGGATCGCCATCAGGCCCGGCATCTCGTGCTCGGCGAGGGTGATCTCCTTGCGGCCGAACTCGGCCAGGGAGAGGTCGGCGACCTTGAAGTCCGTGAAGTCAGCGGACACTGACGCTCCTTGGGATCTGGAGGGTGCGGTGGATGTCCAGGGCGGCGGTGGACTTGTTGAGGGTGATGTAGTGCAGTCCGGGGGCGCCCTCGGCGAGCAGGCGCTCGGCCATGGCGGTGGCGTACTCCACGCCGATGCGGTGACCGGCCGCCGGGTTGCCGCGCGCGGCGTGCAGCCGCCGGGCCAGGTCCTCGGGGAAGGCCGCGTCGGAGAGTTCGGCGAAGCGGCGGATCTGCCGGTAGTCGGTGGCCGGCATGATCTCCGGGATGATCGGGATGTCGCAGCCCGCGGCCGCGACCCGGTCGCGCAGCCGCAGGTAGTCCTCGACGTGGAAGAACATCTGCGTGATGGCGTAGTCGGCACCCGCCCGGCACTTGGCGACGAAGTGCCGGATGTCGGACTCCCAGTCGGGCGAGCGCGGGTGCATCTCCGGGAACGCCGCCACGCCGATGGTGAAGTCCCCGAGGGACCGCACGAGTTCGACGAGCTGCCAGGCGTGCGTGAACCCGTCCGGGTGCGGGGTCCAGGGACCCTTGGGGTCCCCGGGCGGATCCCCGCGCAGGGCGAGGACGTCCCGCACGCCGGCGTCGGCGTACTGGCCGATGATGTGGCGCAGTTCGGCCACCGAGTGCCCGACCGCCGTGAGGTGCGCGACCGGGCGCAGGGTGGTCTCGGCGGCGATGCGGCGGGTCACGGCCACCGTCCGGTCACGCGACGACCCGCCCGCGCCGTAGGTGACGGAGACGAAGTCGGGGTGCAGCGTCTCCACCCGGCGGATCGCCTCCCAGAGGACGCGTTCGCCCTGCTCGCTCTTCGGCGGGAAGAACTCGAAGGAGAAGGTGGTCATGCCCGTCCGCCTCCCGCGTTGAAGTAGCCGGCCTCGGGGTGATGGACGACGATGGCGTCGGTGGACTGCTCGGGGTGGAGCTGGAACTCCTCCGACAGGTGGACGCCGATCCGCTCGGGCTGGAGCAGCTCGGCGATCTTCGCGCGGTCCTCCAGGTCGGGGCAGGCCGGGTAGCCGAGCGAGTAGCGGCAGCCCTGGTACTCCGTGCGGAACATGCCGTCGAGCGCGTCCGGGTCGGCGCCCGCGATGCCGAGTTCCTGCCGCACGCGGGCGTGCCAGTACTCGGCGAGGGCCTCGGCGAGCTGGACGGACAGGCCGTGCAGTTCGAGGTACTCGCGGTAGGCGTCGGCCTCGAACAGCCGCGCGGTCTCCTCGCCGATCCGGGAGCCCACGGTGACCACCTGCAGGCCGACGACGTCGGTCTCGCCGGACTCCTCCGGGCGGAAGAAGTCGGCCAGGCAGAGCCGGCGGCCGCGGCGCTGACGCGGGAAGGTGAAGCGGGTGCGCTCGTTGCCCGCCTCGTCCAGGATGATCAGGTCGTCGTTCTTCGACACGCAGCGGAAGTAGCCGTAGACGACGGCCGCCTCCAGCAGGTTCTCCGTCTGCAGCCGGTCCAGCAGGCCGCGCAGCCTGGGCCGGCCCTCCGTCTCCACCAGGTCCTTCGTCAGGCCCCACTGACCACGGAACAGTGCCGTCTCGTCGAGCCAGGAGGCGTACTCCTTGAGCTGGATGCCCTTGATCACGCGGGTGCCGAAGAACGGCGGGGCGGGCACCGGGTTGTCCGTGGCCACGTCCGAGCGGACATGCCCCTCCTCCGGCCGCTCCTCCACCACCGCCTGCGCGGTCGGCCGCACCCGGCGCTGCTTCAGCTCCGGCAGGACCGCACCCGGGACGCCGCGCTTGACGCCGATCAGGGCGTCCATCAGCCGCAGCCCCTCGAAGGCGTCCCGGGCGTAGCGGACCTCGCCCTGGTAGATCTCGTGCAGGTCCTGCTCCACATACGCGCGGGTCAGCGCGGCGCCGCCGAGGATGACCGGGTAGTCGGCGGCCAGGCCGCGGGCGTTGAGCTCCTCCAGGTTCTCCTTCATGATCACGGTGGACTTCACCAGCAGCCCGGACATGCCGATCACGTCGGCGTTGTGCTCCTGGGCGGCCTCCAGGATCGCCGAGACCGGCTGCTTGATGCCGAGGTTGACCACGTTGTAGCCGTTGTTGGACAGGATGATGTCGACCAGGTTCTTGCCGATGTCGTGGACGTCGCCGCGCACGGTGGCGAGCACGATGGTGCCCTTGCCGGCCTCGTCGGTCTTCTCCATGTGGGGTTCGAGATAGGCGACCGCGGTCTTCATCACCTCGGCGGACTGCAGGACGAACGGCAGCTGCATCTGGCCGGAGCCGAACAGCTCACCGACCACCTTCATGCCGTCCAGCAGCACCTCGTTGACGATCTCCAGCGCCGGACGCGCGGCGAGGGCCTCGTCCAGGTCGGCCTCCAGGCCGTTCTTCTCACCGTCGATGATGCGCCGCTTCAGGCGCTCCTCCAGCGGCAGCGCCGCCAGCTCCTGCGCCTTCGAGGCCTTCAGCGACTTGGCGGTGGCACCCTCGAACAACTGCATCAGCTTCTGCAGCGGGTCATAGCCCTCACGGCGACGGTCGTAGATCAGATCGAGGGCGGTCTGCACCTGCTCCTCGTCGAACCGGGCGATCGGCAGGATCTTCGAGGCGTGCACGATCGCCGAATCCAGCCCCGCCTTCACACACTCGTCCAAGAAAACCGAGTTCAGCAGGATGCGGGCGGCCGGGTTCAGGCCGAAGGAGATGTTCGACAGACCCAGGGTGGTCTGCACGTTCGGATGCCGGCGCTTCAGCTCGCGGATGCCCTCGATCGTGGCGATGCCGTCCTTGCGGGACTCCTCCTGACCCGTGCAGATCGTGAAGGTCAGGCAGTCGACGAGGATGTCCTCCTCCCGGATCCCCCAGTTCCCGGTCAGGTCCGCGATCAACCGCTCCGCGATCTCGACCTTCTTCTCCGCCGTGCGGGCCTGGCCCTCCTCGTCGATGGTCAGCGCGATCAACGCCGCCCCGTGCTCCCGGGCCAGCGCCGTCACCCGGGCGAAACGGGACTCCGGGCCGTCGCCGTCCTCGTAGTTCACCGAGTTGATCACCGCCCGGCCGCCCAGCTTCTCCAGCCCGGCCCGGATCACCTCCACCTCGGTGGAGTCCAGCACGACCGGCAGCGTCGAGGCGGTCGCGAACCGGCCGGCCAGCTCCTCCATGTCCGCCACGCCGTCACGGCCGACGTAGTCCACGCACAGATCGAGCATGTGCGCGCCCTCACGGATCTGCTCCCGGGCCATCTCCACACAGTCGTCCCAGCGGCCCTCCAGCATCGCCTCACGGAACTTCTTCGACCCGTTCGCGTTGGTGCGCTCACCGATCGCCAGGTAGGAGGTGTCCTGACGGAACGGGACACTCTGGTAGAGGGAAGCCGCACCCGGCTCCGGTCGCGGATCGCGCTCGGCCGGGGACAGCCCCCGCACCCGCTCCACCACCTGGCGCAGATGCTCAGGAGTCGTGCCGCAGCAACCGCCCACCAGGGACACCCCGTACTCGCGGACGAACCCTTCCTGGGCATCGGCGAGTTCGGCCGGGGTCAGGGGGTACCGGGCGCCTTCCTTGGTGAGGGCGGGCAGGCCGGCGTTCGGCATGCACGACAACAAGATGCCCGCATGGTGGGAGAGATGACGCAGGTGCTCGCTCATCTCGGCGGGGCCGGTGGCGCAGTTCAGGCCGATCATGTCGATGCCGAGCGGCTCCAGCGCCGTCAGCGCCGCACCGATCTCCGAGCCGAGCAGCATCGTGCCCGTGGTCTCCACCGTCACGGAGCAGATCAGCGGCAGGTCCGCGCCGAGGGCGTCCAGGGCCCGGCGGGCGCCGAGGAGCGCCGCCTTGGCCTGCAGCAGGTCCTGGGCCGTCTCCACGAGCAGGGCGTCCGCGCCGCCCGTGACGAGACCCTCGGCGTTGCGCTGATAGGCGTCGCGGATCGCGGCGAAGGTGGTGTGGCCGAGGGTGGGCAGCTTTGTGCCGGGGCCCATCGAGCCCAGGACCCACCGCTGCCGGCCGGTCCGCCGGGTGAAGTCGTCGGCCGTCTCGCGGGCGATACGGGCGCCCGCCTCGGACAGTTCGAAGATGCGCTCGGTGATGCCGTACTCCCCCAGCGCGGCATGGTTGGCGCCGAAGGTGTTGGTCTCCACGCAGTCCACACCGGCGTCGAAGTACGCCGCGTGGACCGAGCGGACGATGTCCGGGCGGGTGACGTTGAGGACCTCGTTGCAGCCCTCCAGCTGCTGGAAGTCCTCCATGCTGGGCTCCTGCGCCTGGAGCATGGTGCCCATGGCACCGTCGGCTACCACCACACGGGTGGCGAGCGCCTCGCGGAGGTCTGCGCTGCGGGATGGTGTCATGGCGTGCCGTCCAGGGCCGGGGCGAGTTCTCGGGCCGCGTCGGCGCCGTAGGCGCGTGCGGCGGTGGTCAGGAGGTGCTCAGGGTCGATGCGGTAGGCCTGCGAGCCGACCGTGGCGAGGGCCGCCGACGCCACCACGCAGCCCAGCCGGGCGGCGGCGGGCAGCGGGAGCCGGCGGCTGAGGGCGGCGAGGAAGCCGGCCCGGAAGGCGTCACCGACGCCGGTCGGATCCGTGACCGGCGTGTCGGGGACGGCCGGGACGGTGAGCGGGGGTTCGCCGGCGCTCTCGACGCGCACGCCGTCGCCGCCCAGGGTCGTGATCCAGGCGCCGACGCGGGTGAGGACGTCGTCGTGGTCCCAGCCGGTGCGTTCGAGGAGCAGGGCGGCCTCGTACTCGTTCGTGAAGAGCCAGCGGGCGCCGGTCACCAGGTCGCGCGCCTGCGCGCCGGTGAGGCGGGCGAGCTGCTGGGAGGGGTCGGCGGCGAAGGACAGGCCGAGGGCCCGGCACTCGCGGGTGTGCCGGAGCATCGCCTCCGGGTCGTTGGGGCCGACGAGGACCAGGTCGGGCAGCGGGCGGCCGGCGAGCACCCGCCCCAGGTCGATGTCGCGGGCCTCCTGCATGGCGCCCGCGTAGAACGAGGCGATCTGGTTGGCGTCCTCGTCGGTGATGCACATGAACCGCGCGGTCGCCCGCTCGGCGGAGATCTGTACGGCGCCGGTGTCGACGCCGTGGTCCTTGAGCCAGACCGCGTACTCCGCGAAGTCGCTGCCCACGGCCCCGACCAGCAGGGGGTCGAGACCGAGGCTGCCGAGGCCGTAGGCGATGTTGGCCGCGACTCCGCCCCGGCGCACCTCCAGGGCGTCGACCAGGAAGGACAGGGAGACGCGGGCGAGCCGGTCCGGGAGGAGCTGGTCGGCGAACCGGCCGGGGAAGACCATGAGATGGTCGGTGGCGATGGATCCTGTCACCGCGATACGCACTTGAACTCCTGCACTCCTGGCGGGTGGCCGGCGTCGGCCGGCCACCCGGCCGGCTGGGGAGGGGGCTGTGTGTTTCCTGCGTGGGGAGGCGTCAGACGCCCGCGGCGGCCTTGAGTGCCTCGGCCCGGTCGGTGCGCTCCCAGGTGAAGTCGGGCAGCTCGCGGCCGAAGTGGCCGTAGGCGGCCGTCTGCGCGTAGATCGGGCGCAGCAGGTCCAGGTCGCGGATGATCGCGGCCGGCCGCAGGTCGAAGACCTCGGCGATGGCCCGCTCGATCCGCTCCTGCGCGACGGTGCCGGTGCCGAAGGTCTCCACGAACAGGCCGACGGGCTCGGCCTTGCCGATGGCGTACGCGACCTGCACCTCGCAGCGCGAGGCGAGGCCCGCGGCGACGACGTTCTTGGCGACCCAGCGCATCGCGTACGCCGCCGAGCGGTCCACCTTGGACGGGTCCTTGCCGGAGAAGGCGCCGCCGCCGTGCCGGGCGTACCCGCCGTACGTGTCGATGATGATCTTGCGGCCGGTCAGGCCCGCGTCGCCCATCGGACCGCCGATCTCGAAGCGGCCGGTCGGGTTGACCAGCAGGCGGTGGTCCTCGGTCTCCAGTTTGATGTCGTCCTCGGCCAGCGCGTTCAGCACGGGTTCCACCACGTGCGTGCGGATGTCGGGGACGAGCAGCCCGTCCAGGTCGATGCCGGGGGCGTGCTGGGAGGAGACGACGACGGTGTCCAGGCGGACCGGGCGGTTGCCCAGGTACTCGATGGTGACCTGGGTCTTGCCGTCGGGGCGCAGGTAGGGGAGCGTGCCGTCCTTGCGGACCTCGGCGAGACGGCGGGACAGGCGGTGCGCCAGCTCGATCGGCAGCGGCATCAGCGTGGGCGTCTCGTCGGTGGCGTAACCGAACATCAGGCCCTGGTCGCCGGCGCCCTGCTTGTCCAGCTCGTCGTCGTCGCCCTCGACCCGGGCCTCGTACGCGGCGTCCACGCCCTGTGCGATGTCCGGGGACTGGGCGCCGAGGGAGACGGAGACGCCGCAGGAGGCGCCGTCGAAGCCCTTGGCGGAGGAGTCGTAGCCGATCCTCAGGATCGTCTCGCGGACGAGCGCGGCGATGTCGGCGTACCCGGCCGTCGTCACCTCGCCGGCGATGTGCACCTGGCCGGTGGTGATCAGGGTTTCCACGGCTACGCGCGAGGTGGGGTCCTGGCGCAGGAGTTCGTCGAGGATCGCGTCGCTGATCTGGTCCGCGATCTTGTCGGGATGGCCCTCGGTCACGGACTCCGAGGTGAACAGGCGGCGGGACATGTCTCTCCTGGGTGGTGGGTGGCGAAGGGGTGGTGATGACGGCGGTGGGTACGCCCGTGGCCGGTTCAGTCGGTGCCGCGGAAGATCCACGGGTCCGGCGCTTCGTGCTCCTCCCCCGCGAGGAGCGCGGGGCGCACGACGACGGGCTGTGCGGCCACGGGCTGGGGCTCGTCCGGGGTCTGGCGGTGGGACACCAGCTCCGGTTCAAGGGTGTCGATGGTCATCTGCTGTGCCTGTCTTCCGGTGGTGTGGTGTTCGGTGTGGTGTTCTCCGATCGGGTGGGCGCGGCGGCTGGAGGGGGGCGGACGGGTGGTCTGTGGGCCGGGTCAGGGCGGGCTCAGGGCCGGCTCAGGATGCGGCGATCGGCTCGCGCTGCCGCAGGCGTGGATGGGCCGGTGCCGCGTCCCTGGCGAGCAGGCAGTCCTCGAGGAAGCCGAGCGCCTTGAGGTGGTAGGTGCGGGCCGCCCAGCCGAGGCTGAGGTTGTGTCCGGCGTCCGGCTGGTGGTCGACGAGCACCTTCGGCGCGACCAGCGGTTCCCTGAGCGCGGCCACGGCCTCGTCGTCGAACCGCCACCATTGCTCCTGCTCGGCGAAGGTGAAACGGACGGGCGTCCGCACCCTGCGGGCGATGTCCGGATACATCCGGGGCCACGACGGGCCCTCCTGCGCCTCCAGTTCGGGCACCGGGGAGATCAGGTGACGGCCCTGCCGGAAGGCGTCCGGCGGGTACAGGCGCAGCGAGCCCCAGTGGCGCCGCCAGTCGCCGTGCCCGTTCAGTCCCGGGAGTTGGTCCCTGCGCACGGCGAGCCGGCAGCCGAGGCCGGAGATGTCCAGGCCGAGCAGGGTGCCGCCGCGCTCCTCGGCGGCTGCGGCGAGGGCGAGCTTGCCACCGTTGGAGTGCGCTACGACGAAGAGGCCGGCGCCGGTGTCGTGCGTGGCCGCGAAGGATTCGAGGGCGTCGTGGAAGGTCGCCGCCTGGTCGGCGAGGGTCTGGCCGCGGGGCAGCCAGGCGGCCGAACTGCCGTAGCCGGGGCGGTCGATGGCGAGGACCGTGTAGCCGAGGTCGGCGCCGAGGGTGAGCAGGGAGAGGCCGGGGCGGACCTGGCTGTGGAAGTAGCCCGCGGACATGCCGCCGCCGTGCACCGCGACCACGACGGCCCTGGGCGGGCCGTGCCGCGCTTCGGCGAGGAGACCGGAGAGGGGGATGCCGTCGGCGTCGAGGGTGATGTCACGGACCGGGGAGGCGTCGGCGGGCGACGGCTGGGACATGGATCAACACCTCCGAGGGCTGCGGGGTTTCCGGGCGGGGAGACGGACGCGGGCCCGGCCTGGCGCGTGCCCCATCAGCGGCGCGTGTCGTCGCGCCAGCTGCGGGGCGTGCCGGCGCGCGAGCGCCGTTCGAGGCGGCGCCAGCCCGCGGTGCGGCGGGGTGTCTGCTCCGTCTCCTCGTCCGCGTTCGCCAGGACGGCCGCACGGGCGAGCAGCACCGAGGTGAGCGCGGCGAGTTCCGTGGCGTCGGGGCTGCCCTTCTCGATACGCAGGAACGTCTCTGCGGAAGCCGGTACGGCTGTGTGGTCCGCGGATGCGGAAGGTGACATGGGTGTCTCCGGGAAGGTGAGGACGCGGCGTGGGACGCCGATGAGTGGGGGGAGGGAAGCTGCCGGACGGCAACGATGCGCGCGGCGGGGCCGGGGCAAAGGGGGCCGGGAGCCGGAGGAGCCGGGCCGGGGGGCCGGAAGGGCCGGAGGAGCCGCCGGAAGGGCCGGACAGCTGCGGCAGACACCACGGCGGAAGGCCGCGGGCCACGGCTGCGGCGATGGCGACGGCTGCGGCGATGGCCACGGCTGCGGCGATGGCGACGGCTGTGCCCGCGGCTACGGCTGGAAGGCGCGGCGCGGAGGTGCCTGAGTCAGGTGCCGGCTACGGCAACGGGCCGGGCCGCGCACACCACGGCCGCCGGCGTGGATGCCGGCGGCCGGGATCACGGGAAACACGAACGCCGCGCGAACGCCGGGTCCACTGGCCGGGGGAAGTTCCAGTGGGACCCGAGGCGTTCGCGCGGCGGGCCGGGAGGCCGCGTCGGATCAGGAGGCGGCGGTGGGGCCGAACTGGCCGACGAAGCGGCCGGTGAACAGGTCGCTGCCCTTGAACTCGGAGACCATGGAGGCCGGGGCGACGAACGGGCCGTCCGGCGAGGGCAGCTGGCCCACGCCACCCTTGGTGCCGAGCGGGAGCAGGATCATCGGGAAGCCCAGCGGCTGGTAGGTGGCCGTCGGCTCCTCGCCCTTGATCTGGGCGATGATGTTCTTGGCGACGACCTCGGCGTGCTGCATCGCGAAGCCGGCCATCTTGTTCTCCGCGACGTCGGTCAGGTCGCCGATGGCGTAGACGTGGTCGTAGCCCTTGACGTTGAGCTTCTCCGTCACCTCGACCTGGCCGGCCGGGGTGAGGGTGGTGAGCTTGCCGTCGGAGAGGTAGCCGCTGTTGACGGTGGTGCCGTAGGCGCGGTACCAGACGTCGGCGGTGATCTCGTCGCCGTCGGTGGTGGTGACGGTGAAGGAGCCGGCGACGCCCGCCTCCGTGCCCGGCTGGGCCGTCAGGCTGTTGCCGAGCCGCACCTCGACGCCGAGCGCGTCGAGCTGGCCGCGCAGGTCCTCGACCACCTCGGGCTTGAAGCCGGGCAGCAGCTCGGTGGCCGGGTCGACGATGGTGACCTTCTTGTCCGGCCAGATCTCCTTGATCTCACCGGCGAGTTCGAGGCCGACGGGGCCGGCGCCGAGGATCAGGATCCTGTCGGCCTGGCGCAGCTCCTTGTGCGAGCGGCGGAAGTCCTCCAGCGCCTCCGTGACCGTGTCGGCCGTGGGGTTGGCCGGGTAGGGGTAGTTGGAGCCGGTGGCCAGGACGACGTAGTCCGCGGCGACGCGCTCGCCCGAGGACAGCGTGACGCCGGCGGGGTCGACGGAGACGGCCCGGTCGCGGACCAGCTTGCCCTTCGTGAGCAGGGTGCTGAACGGGTAGAACATGTTGGCCGCCCAGTCGGGCTGGGTCACCGCGCGCAGCGAACCCGCGACGTTCACGAACGCGTCCCGGGGGTCGATGAGGACGACGTCGGCCTCGGACTCCAGCGCCTTGGCCACCGCGGCGCCCCCGTAGCCACCGCCGACGACAGCGACTGTACGACTCATGATTCACACTCCAGAGACCAGGAAAAAGCTTCGGGTTCGAGTGGAGAACGTACTGGTTCGCAGTACGAACCACAACCAATGAGAGTTTCAAGAACTACAGATCTTTGTTAAGCAACTACAGAGAAATGTTCAGCGGATTTCTGACAGATCCCTGATAGTTCTGGCAGCGAACTTTCCCGGTTTTCCGTGGTACGCTGCGCGCGTGGCTAAGCGTGAAGACGGCGGGATGGGGCTGGTGGCGGCGCTGGTGCGCTCCTCGTTCCTGGTGCATGCCGTGTATGCCCAGGCGGCCCGCGACGACGGCCTCACCCCGCAGCAGGGTCAGTTGCTGTGTGTCCTGATGGCCCAGCCCTACGGCATGGGCGAGCTGTGCTCGATGCTGGGCCTGGCCAAGTCGAGCCTGACCGGTCTGGTGGACCGTACGGAGAACAACGGCCTGGTACGGCGTGAGCCGGACCCGCGGGACAGCCGCGCGGTGCGGGTGGCGCTCACCCCGCGGGGCGCGCGGCTCGCCGACCGCTTCTACACCGAGGCCTGCCGGCGCATCGAGGAGCTGCCGGCCGGCCTGGATCCGGCCGAGCGCGACACGCTGGCCGGTCTGCTCGGCCGGATCGTGCTGGACCACAAGGTGCCGGCGGTCTTCGCCGAGCCGGACCAGGCCTCCCCCGGCGGCTGAGCGGGCGTCAGGCGGCGACGAGCCGCTGGGTGTAGGCGAGGGCCGCCGGCTCGAACTGGAGCGCGGCGTGCGAGCCGGCCCCGTGGACGTCCCGCCAGATGCGCTGCATGGCGTGGGAGGTGGCCTGCCCCCGGGTGCCGGTCACCCGGAAGAGCCGGTCCACCGCGCCGACGAGGAGTTCCACCGCGAGCGTGCTGTCGCGGTGGCTGCGCACGGCCACCCCGTCCTCCCGGAGCAGGCCCCGGTCGGCGGTGTCGGCGACCCGGGCCAGCAGCAGCGCCGCCGCGTCGATCTCCCCCGCCGCGCGGGCGAGGGCGATCCGGTGCGACTCGCGGGCCGCCGCGCGTGCCCCGCTGGGCTGCTGGGCGAGATGCTCCTCGACCAGGCGCAGGGCCTGCCGGGCCGCGCCGAGGATCGGCGCCGCGAACGTGAGTCCGTTCACCGCGAACAGCGGCGCGGAATGCACGGCGGACACGGCGTCCGCACCGGAAAGCGATCCGGATTCGGCGCCGGAAAGCGGACCGGTGGCCGAGCCCGAAGGCGTAGCGGAAAGCGACGCGGAGGCCGGTCCGGAAAATGATCCCGCGCCTGCCGAGGAAGGCGTGCCGGAATTCGGCCGTATATGCGAGCCGTCCGCGCCATCGTGTCCGGAATTCGCCGCGGGCACGGGCAGGTTCCCCTGCCGCATGTCGTCCCAGAGGAACGACCGGTACTCCGGTACGAACGCCTCCTCCACGACCAGGGTGTGGCTGCCGGTGGCGCGCATGCCGAGCGTCGACCAGGTCTCCCGGTACGTGAAGGAGTCCCGGGGCACGGCGAACACCCTGATGGTGCGGTCGCCCTCGCGCGGGGGCGCCGAGCTGACCAGCGCCCAGTCGGCGAACTCGACGCCGCTGACGTACAGCCAGCTGCCCGAGATCCGCCAGCCGCCGTCCACGGGCTCGGCCTCGACGCCGGCCGCGACCATCGAGCTGACCAGCCGGGTGTCCGGCCCCTTGGCCCAGACCTCCCGCTGTCCCTCCTCGGGCAGGTAGGCGCTGAAACGCCCGTTGTACGCCCAGAGCGAGGCGATCCAGGCGGCGGAGGTGCAGCCCTCCCCGATCGCCGCCACCGCGTCCGTCATCCGCGTGAAGGTGGCCCCGGCACCGCCCTGCCCGACGGGTGCGAACCCCGCGGTGAAGCCGGCCTCGGCCAGGGCGCGCACCGTGGCGTCGGCGAGCCTGCCGCCGGTGTCCGCCTCGGCCGCGTGCCGGGCGGCCGTGTCGGCCGCGGTCTGCAGCGCCCGCGCGTCCGGCCAGGTTGCTGTGGTGGTCACGACCGCTCCCGGATGTACTCGATCTCGCCGAAGTACAGCTCGACCTCGACGGACAGCTCGTCCAGCGGGGACGGCTCCTGCGGCCTGCTCACGAAGGCGCGGAAGCTCTCCTCGTCCCGCCACTGGGCGTACTTGACGACGTGTTCGCCGGACAGGCCCCGGTGCACGGCGTGCGAGACGTACCCCGGGGTGTCGGCCAGCTCCGGCGGATCGAAGGTCATCTCTTTCAGGACCTCGGCCTGGTCCTCGGGAGCCGACTTGACGACGACCACCACGGTGTACCAGGGCTGGTCCAGCGAGATCCGGGGCGCCGGGTCCCAGGTGTGGACGACCTCGCAGGCGATGCTGTCCAGCCGGGACACGGCGAGGGCGCTGCCGAGCCGGCCCCGCGTGGCCTGCTCGCTCATGAAGGCGTCGTAGGCGGCGCGGCTCTCCCACTGGGCGTAGTTGACCACCGAGGCGCCGTCGAAGCCGCGGTGGAAGTTGCCCGAGACCAGACCCGGCTGGGTGTGCGCCGGCGGCAGGCTGCGCCACTGGTCGAACAGCAGCTGCTGCGCCTCGGGGCCGTCGGTGTGAAAGATGTTGAACAGCGTGAAGTAGCCGTCCTCCACCCTGATGGAACTCATGTGCTCTCCCTAGTCGAGCGCCGCGTGGGTGTACCGGGAACCGGGGTGAGTGAGCGCCGGGCGGTCCCCGCGGCCGAAGAACTTGTGGCGCAGCGTGCCGTCGGCGTACTGCGTCTTGTAGGCGCCGCGGCGCTGGAGTTCGGGCACGATGAGGTCGACGAAGTCCTCGTAGGTCGAGGGCGTGACCACATGGCCCAGGTTCAGTCCGTCCGCGCCGGTCTCCTCGATCCACTGCTGGATCTCGTCGGCGACCTTGTCCGGTGCGCCGACGATCACCGGCGGATGGCCGAGCGCGAGCCGCTCCAGCAGGTCGCGCACGGTCCAGTCGCCCTGGCCGAGGGTCTCGGCGATGGACTGCACGGCGTGGTTGGGCACCACCCGCACCGGGTCGTCGAGGCCGTACGGGGACAGGTCGAAGCCGAGCCAGCCGGAGAACAGCGCGAGCATGCCCTCGGGGTCGATGTGGCTGCGGTACTCGTCGTACTTGGCCCGGGCCTCGGCCTCCGTCTCGCCGGTGATGACCGTGCACCCGCTGAACACCTTGATGTCGTGCGGGTCGCGGCCCGCCGCGGCGACCCGGCCGCGCAGGTCCTCGACCTGCTTGCGGAGCATCGCCGCCTCCGGCGCCACCGCGAACACGGCCTCGGCGTGCCGCGCGGCGAAGTCCTTGCCGCGGTGCGAGGTGCCGGCCTGGAACAGCAGGGGGGTGCGCTGTGGGGACGGCTCGCACAGGTGGATGCCCGGCACCGTGAACCAGCGGCCTTCGTGGGCGATCGGGTGGATCTTCGCGGGGTCCGCGTAGTGGTCGTCGGCCCGGACCGCGTCGTCCTCCCAGGAGCCCTGCCACAGCTTGTAGACGACTTCCAGGTACTCGTCCGCGATGTCGTACCGCTCGTCGTGTCCGACCTGCCGGTCGAGGCCGATGTTGCGGGCGGCGCTGTCCAGGTAGGAGGTGACGATGTTCCAGGCGACGCGGCCACCGGTGAGGTGGTCCAGCGTCGACATGCGGCGGGCGAACGGGTAGGGGTGCTCGTACGACGTGGAGGCGGTGACCGCGATCCCGAGGTGCCGCGTGACGTGCGCGATCGCGGAGACCAGCATCATGGGGTCGTTCACCGGGACCTGGGCGCCTCCGCGCAGCGCCGCGTCGGGGGTGCCCGCGTACACGTCGTACGCGCCGAGCACGTCCGCGATGAACAGCCCGTCGAACAGGCCGCGTTCCAGCGTCCTGGCCAGGTCGGTCCAGTAACTCAGGTCCTTGTACCGGCGGCCCTGGCTCGCCGGGTGGCGCCAGGTGCCCGGCGACAGGTGTGTCGGGGTGTTCATGGCGAAGGCGGTGACGCGTATCTGCTTGTCCATGGGGAGACCTCGGCGGGCGGGGGGATCAGGCGGCGTACGGGCGGAGGGTGCGGGCGTCCTTGAGCGCGGCCGCCCACCACTGGAGCTTTTCGAGCATGACCTTGGCCGGGACGGCCGCGTCGGGGGCGCGCAGGACGCCGTCCTCGCCGACGTGCTGCCAGACGCCGTGGAAGCTGACGGTGTCCCGGATGGTGGCGGCGTGCAGCTCGGCGAAGACCTGGCGCAGCTGCTCCACGGCGCGCAGACCGCCGGAGAGGCCGCCGTAGGAGACGAAGCCGATCGGCTTGGCCTGCCACGGGGTGCGGTGCCAGTCGATCAGGTTCTTCATCGGGGCGGTGAAGCTGTGGTTGTACTCCGGGGTGATGACGACGAACGCGTCCGCCGACTCCAGGCGTGCCCCGACCGCGGCGAGCAGCTCGGCCGACTCGGACCCGGGGTCCTGGGTCAGGGACAGCGGCAGTTCGACGCCGGCCAGGTCCAGGACGTCGACGTCGAACATGGCACAGGACTCGGCCTCCGCGACGAACCAGCGCGCGACGGCCGGGCCGGTGCGGCCCTCACGGGAGGAACCGATGATCACGGTCAGCTGAAGGTTTTCCTCGGACATGATTTTCCTTCCTGCGCGCCAGGAACCGGGCACGGCGAGGGAAACGGAAAGACGCGGGACGGCCGGGGCGGGGGCCGGCCGAGGGCGGCCGGTGAGCCGGACGAGAGGGGGTGGCGGGCCGGGGCGGGCCGGGTGCGGGGCGCGGTGTGGGCGCCCCGCACCCGCGGGTGACGGGCCCGGTCAGGCGTCAGGGGCGGCCGCCGTGACGGATGGCGCGCATCTGCGCCGCCCACACGTCGGCGTCCGCGGCACGCTGCCGGAAGGACTCCGCCGACCCCTTGTGGGTGAAGACGTGCAGCCGGTTCTCCTCGATGCCGGCGAGGGCGGCCCGCGCCACGTCCTCCGGCTCCAGCACCTCGGAGTTCTTCTTCAGCTGGGCCAGCTGCTCGTTGCTGCTGACGCTGGCGGCCAGCATCGGGGTGTTGACCGCCTGGGGCAGCAGGCACGACACGCCGATGCCCCGGTCGCCGTACTCCACGGCGAGGTACTCGGCGAACGCCACGGCGCCCTGCTTGGCGACCACGTAGGGCGCCGCGCCGAACGCGGTGAGGACACCGCACGCGGCGATCGTCTGGACGAGATGGCCCCGGCCGGCCTCCAGCATGGCCGGGAGCACCGCACGCGCGGCGTACACGTGCGACATCATGTTGACGATCATCGCGCGCTTCCAGTCCTCGTCCGGTGCGTCGTAGCTGCCCGTGACGGTGAGTCCGGCGTTGGAGACGAAGATGTCCACCTGGCCGAACCGTTCCCGGGCGCGGGCCACGAGGGCCTGCACGGACGCCTCCTCGCCGACGTCGGCCTGGACGGCCAGCGCCGCGCTGCCGATGCCGGCGGCCACCTTCTCGGCGCCCTCGGCGTCGAGGTCGGAGACGACCACGCCCCGGGCGCCGGCGAGGGCGAGCTGCTCCGCGATCGCCTTGCCGATACCGCTCGCGGCACCGGTGACGACGGCCACGCTGCCTTCGATCCTCATGTCACAGGCTCCCGAACGGGTTGGTGATGATGTAGCGCCACTCGCCGCGGGCGTTGCGCCGCAGGACGTCCAGCCCGCGTCCGGTGCCGGTCATCTCGGGCGAGCCGGGCACCTCGATGCTCCAGTCGACGACGAGCGCGGCGGTGTCGCCGACGACGTAGCTCTCGCGGACCTCGGCGGACAGCTTCGGCTCCCGCTTGAGGAACTCCTCGACGGCCGCCCGGTGTTCGGCACCGCTGACCGCCTTGCCGGGCTCCCAGACGGCCGCGGCGCCGGGCGCGTAGACCGCCATGATCGCGTCGATGTCGCGGGCGGCGTAGGCGTCCAGGTACCGCTGGTTCATCTCGGCCGGGTCGGCGGGCTCCGCGGGCTCCGGGGCCGGGCCGGCCAGGTGCAGCTGGCGCACCTCCAGCTCCTTGGCCAGGTACTCGTCCCGGCCGGCCAGGAACTCCTTCATGTACGGCTGCGCCAGGTGGCGGGCCAGGTCCTTGCGCGTCGCCCAGATCTCGTAGAAGACGAAGAGGTGGGGGTCGCCCGCGTCCTGGTTGATCCAGCTGCCCAGGCAGCCTTCCTCGGCACGGGACCGCTCGGCGAAGGAGACGAGCAGGTCACGCAGCTCCTCCGCCTTCTCCGGCTTGGCGTGGGCGTAACCCACCGCCGACTGAATCTCGTTGTGCATGCGGGGCTCCTCAGCGCAGAAGGGTGCCGCCGGTGGCGTCGACGAACGCCCCGGTGATCCAGCGGGCCTCGTCGGAGGCGACGAACGCGACGATGTCGGCGACCTCGGACACCTCGCCGACCCGGTTGAACACCGACAGGGCGGCCATCTGCTTGACCGCCTCGGGGTCCTCGAACACCGGGTCGCCGTTGTTGGTGATGCCGGGGGCCACCGTGTTGATGGTGATGTTCCGCGGCGCCAGGACCGGGGCCATGTGCAGCGTGATCTGCTCCAGGGCGGCCTTGCTCATCGCGTAGGCGATCTGGATCGGGAACGCGGAGTGCGTGACGCCGGAGGAGACGTTGACGATGTGGCCGCCGTCGGGGATCAGGTCCAGTGCCTTCTGGATGAGCAGGAACGGCGCCTTGGCGTTGATGTTGTAGCAGTTGTCGAGGATCTCCTCGGTGACCGAGTGGGGGCCGGTCCCGGCGAAGCCGGTGGCGGCTGCGTTGTTCACGAGGATGTCCAGCGTCCGGGAGCCGGTGTGCTCGACCAGCCCGGCCTCCACGCCGGCCAGCAGCTGCTCCACCGCGCCGGGCTTGCCCAGTTCGGCCTGCACGGTGAAGGCACGGCCGCCCGCCTCCTCGATGAGGGCCACCGTCTCCTTCGCCGCGGCCTCGTTGGCCGAGTAGTTCACCGCGACGAGCGCCCCGTCCTGGGCCAGCCGGAGCGCGATGCCGCGCCCGATGCCCCGGCTGGCGCCGGTGACGAGTGCCGTCTTGTTCTTCAGCCTGCTCATGGAAAGCCCTTCGTGATTCAGGGTGAGTTGGGGGGTGAAACGGGGTTCGGAGAACCGGGGTACGGGACGCGGCAGGTCACTGGCCGCGGTGCCGGGCGACGGCCTCGCGGACCGCCGGGACGATCTGGCCGGCCCAGCGGCCGAGGGAGGCCATGTCCGGGGTGCCGCCGCGGGGCGAGAAGAGCATGAAGCCGCCCGCGTCGTGTTCGAGGACCGCTCCGGTCAGCTCCTCCACCCACTGCTCGACGCTGCCGCCGATCCAGCGGCCGTCCGGGTCGCGGGTGACGGACAGCGGCCGGTCGGTGATCCGGCCGGGGAAGTTGAAGATGGTGCGGACCTCGCGCGGGTCGCGGCCCACGGCCTTGGCCGCCTCGTCGATGACGGGCCGGGAGGCCCGGTAGCGCGGGCTGAGCCAGTCCGCGGCGTGGCCGGGGATCCAGCCGTCGGCCACCCGGCCGGTGGCGGCCAGGGACTTGCGGCCCACCGACCCGGTCCACACCGGCGGCGCGGGCACCGGGGCGGGCTCGATCTGCCGCACGTGGTAGTGGCGGCCCTCGAAGGTGACCGGCGGGCCGCCGCCGCACAGCTTCCGGATGAGGACGACCGCCTCCTCGAAGGCCTCGACGGCCTCACCCGGGGTGAGCGGCTCCCGGCCCATGTCGGCGATCCGCTCCCACAGCCCGCCGGCGCCGAAGCCGAGCACGACACGGCCGCCGGAGAGCGCGGACAGCGTGGTCACGGTGCGCGCCAGCATGGCCGGGGGCCGCAGCGGCACATTGCTCACGTTCGCGAACCCGGCCAGCCGCTGGGTGCGGCCGAGGACGAACCCGACGGTGGCGTACGCGTCGAGGCGCTGGCCGATGTAGGGGTGGTCGGAGAGGGAGAAGAGGTCGAGCCCCTCGCGGTCGGCCAGCCGGGCCATGTCGAGCAGCTCCGGCCCCTGGTCGATGGTGCTGTGCGCACCGAAGCCGAAGACGACTTCGCGGGTAGACACAATGCTGTCCTTCGTCTGTGTGGTTCTCAGCCGGCCGTGGCGGCGGTGGCGTGGAAGGTGTAGCGGCGGCCCGGTCCGGCCTCGGCCTGCCCCATGTACTCCAGGAGCGGCTCGATCTCCGCCTTGATGTGCACCAGCGCCTCCGCCTCCGAGGCCCACTCGGACAACAGGAAGATGCCCGAGTCGTCCGCCGATACGTGGAAGTTGGCGGCGATGGCCCCGGGGTAGGCGCGGTCCTCGCCGATGGTCTCCTCCTCGGTGCCGAGCAGGCCGTCGACCCAGGCGCGGGCCGTCTGGCCGTCGTTCATCGAGAAGAACGCGGCCGGGTAGCACCCGACGGGCGGCAGCGGATCGGGCAGTACGGCCGGCTGCACCCGCCGGTACAGCTCGAACACCCGGGGCTCGCCGGGGGTGTAGCCCAGCGCCCGCCAGTCGGGCCGCAGGGCGTCGAACGCCGCCGGCAGGTCGTCGCCGTGCCCGGCGCGCGCCGACCACTGCGAGTAGACCAGCAGCGACGTGTCGTCGGTGCCGGTGAACAGGGACACGGCCAGCAGGCCCGCCGGCCACTCGGCGGAGTCCCAGTGCCGCAGGACCGCGGCGGTGGCGGCCCGCAGCTTCTCGGGGTCGCCGTCGACGACCTCCTCGACCAGCGCTGCGGTGGCGTCGGGACGGCCGAGGACCGGCCGGGTGTCGGATGTGCGGGGCATGGTGGGCTCCTGGGGTTCCAAGGGCGTCACTCGGCCTTGCGGCCGATGACCAGGACGTCGTCGTGCAGGCCGTCGACCTCGACGGTCTCCGGCCAGAAGCCCGCCTCGCGCAGCCAGCCGTGGAGTTCGTCGGCGGTGTACTCGTGGCCGCCGCGGGACCAGACGAGCATGGTGAGACCGGCCAGCGCGCCGTGCATCGACGGCTGCTGCCCGCCGGCCATCGGGTCGTAGACGAAGACGGCGCCGCCGGGCTTCAGCGCGTCGTAGGCCCGCTTCAGCAGCGTCACGCGGTCGTCGACGCCCCAGTTGTGCAGCACGTGGCCGAAGACCAGGACGTCGGCCGCGGGCAGGTCGTCCTTGAAGAAGTCGCCGCCGTGGAAGGTGATCGGCGCCGGGGTGTCGCCGAGGCGGTCCATGTGCCGGCGAAAGGCCGGCTCCAGGGGCGGCAGGTCGAAGACGGCGCCCTTGAGGTGGGGGTTGTGGGTGACGATCTGGTGCGCGAAGTTGCCGCGGGCGCCACCGATGTCGACGAAGGAGGTGTAGCCGCTCCAGTCGAAGCGGCTCAGGGCCGCCGCGATCGGCGCGTTGAGCAGGTCCATGCTGTCCAGGAAGCCGTCGGTGGCGTCGGCGTCCGCGTACAGGGTGTCGTACGGGTTGCCCTCCACGGCGGCCCGGTTCTGCGGCCGGCCGGTGCGCAGCGAGTCGGCCAGGCCGTTCCACGCCGGGTTCAGCTCCTGCTCGCAGAAGTGCAGGTAGCCGCCGAGGTAGGCGGGCCGGCCGCGGACCAGGAAGGCGTCGGCGACGGCGGAGTTGGTGAACGTGCCGTCCGCCGACTCCAGCAGCCCGAGGTGGGCGAGGCCGGCGAGCAGGTCGTTGGTGGGGCGCTCCACCAGGCCGATCCGCCCGGCCAGTTCGGCGGAGGTCGCCGCTCCCTTGGACAGTTCGGTGAAGATGTCGTGCTCGACGGCTGCCAGCAGCATGCGCGACTGCCAGGCGCCGAGGATCAGCCCCATGATCGGGCCGGGGTTCGGGGCGCTCTCGTGCGCTACGTCGGCCATGGTCGGTATGCCTCCGTGGTGGTGAAGGTGGAGTGGTGGGCGTGGGGGGTGGGGGTGAGCTGTGGGGGGCGAAGGGCGTGCGTGGGGTGGTGAACGGGTCGGAGTGCGGGTCACCGCCCGCTGCGGGCCGGGCGGTGTGCCAGGGCGGCGGCGAGGCCCAGGGCCCCTACGGCCGTGATGAGGGCCAGGGCGGGGCGGGGGCCGTCGCCGTGGGTCAGGAGCAGCGCCACCAGGGGCAGCAGCACCGCGGCGCCGAGCTGGACGCACGTCTGGTACAACGACACCGCCGCGCCCCGGTCGGCGGCCTCGAAGCCCGCCGTCGCCTGCGCGTTCAGGGCGACGAACGCGCAGCAGAAGCCCGCCTCGACCAGCAGCAGGACCGGCAGCGTGCCGACGGCGTACGGGCTGCCGTCCGGCCGGGCCAGACAGAGGCCGTAGCCGAGGAGCGGGAAGAGCGCGCCGGCGGCGATGAGCCGGCGGGTGCCGTACCGGGCGATGAACCGGCCCGCGAAGGGGACGGTCAGCGCCAGCGGGACGCACGCGGGCAGCAGGGCGAGGGCGGTCCGCCAGGCGCTCCAGCCAAAGTCGTCGTGCATCTGGAAGACCATCAGCACCAGCAGGGCCTGGTAGGTGCCGTTGAGCGAGGCGGCGCCCAGCGCGGAGCGCAGCAGCGCCCCCTGCTTCAGCAGCGCCGGGCGCGGCGGCCCGGGCGGGGTGCCGCCCCGCCCGCGCGGCAGGACGAACAGCCCGCACACCAGCAGCACCAGGGCGACGGGCGCGGGGAAGACGAACACCCAGCGCCAGTCGCTCGCCAGCAGCGCACCGGCGAGCAGCAGGCCGGCGGTGAAGCCGGCCGCGCCGGACAGCGAGTAGACCGACAGCGCCCGCCGCCGCTCGGGACCCTCGGGGAACAGGTCGTTGATGAGGGCGAGGCCCATCGGTGCGGTCAGGGCCGCGCAGCAGCCCTTGACCACCCGGACGGCCACCAGGAGCGCCGGGCCGTCGACGACGCCGCCCGCGAGGGAGGCGAGGACGAACAGCAGCATGGCGCCCAGGTAGGCGCGCCGCCGCCCGATGCGGGCGCACAGGGCCGGGCCGAGCAGCAGCAGCGCGGCGAAGCCGAGCGCGAAGCCGCTCATCAGCCACTGGGCGCCCCAGGGCGTGAGGCCGTACCGGGCGGCGACGGCGGGCAGGGCGATCAGCACGACGGACACCTCGACGGCGTCCAGCAGCATGTTGCCGGACAGCACCAGCAGCCTGGTCCACTGCCGTGCCGTCCAGCCGGCCCGCACCGCGGGCGGGTCGAGGAGGGCGCCGGTCACCAGGGCAGCACCTGCCCCTCGGGGGTGCCGTCCTCGCCGAGGAAGGCGGCGGTCGGCCCGTCGTCGCCGAGGGTCGCCAGCAGCACGGGGATGCGTGCGCCCTGCTGCGGGGTGAGCACGCCGTGGTGCCCGTTGATGTCGGTGGCGACGAATCCCGGCGAGGCCGCGTTGACGAGGATGCCGGTGCCGCGCAGTTCGTTGGCGTACGTCAGGGTGACCGCGTTGAGCGCGCTCTTGGAGGTGGCGTACGACAGCATGACGGGGAACTCGCCCGGCGGGTGCACGCCCGTCGGGTCGTGGTTCGCGGCCGCCGCCGACAGGGAGCCGATGGCGCTGCTGACGTTGACGATCCGGGCGGAACCGGCCCGGCGCAGCAGGGGCAGCAGCGCGTTGGTGACGGTGATGACGCCGAACACGTTGGTCTCGTAGACCGTGCGCACCTGCTCGGTGGGGGTCTCGCTGGGCGGCTGCATGGGGCCGCCGATGCCGGCGTTGTTGACCAGGACGTGCAGGACGCCTGCCTCCTCGTGCAGCCGTTCGGCGGCGAGGGCGACGCTCTTGTCGTCGGTGACGTCGAGGTGCAGGAACCGCACGTCGAGGCCGTCGGCGCGCAGGTCGCTCTCGGCGGCGCGGCCACGCTGCTCGTCGCGGGCGCCGAGGTAGACGACCAGGCCGCGCTCGGCGAGCTGCCGGACGATCTCGCGGCCGATGCCCTTGTTGCCGCCGGTGACGACGGCGTAGCGGGGGGTCTTGGCGGACATGACTCCCTCTCACGGGTGGAAACGGGTGCGGGTGGCTCAGCTGAGGGTGCCGCCGGTGGCGTCGATGAAGGCGCCCGTGATCCAGCGGGCCTCGTCGGTGGTGAGGAAGGTGATGACGTCGGCGACGTCACCGGCCTCGCCGACCCGGTTGAAGGCCGACAGCTGGGCCATCGCCTTGACGGCCTCGGGGTTGTCGAAGAGGGCGCTGCCGTTGTCCGTGATGCCCGGCGCCACGCTGTTGATGGTGATGCCGCGCGGGGCGAGGATCCGCGCCAGGTGGAAGGTGAGCTGCTCGATCGCGCCCTTGGTCATGGCGTACGCCAGCTGGTCGGGGACGGCGGTGCGGGTGACGCCCGAGGTGATGTTCACGATGCGCCCGCCGCTGGGCATCTGCCCGATCGCGCGCTGCACGAGGAAGTACGGCGCCTTGGCGTTCACGGCGAAGTAGCGGTCGAACTCCTCGGGGGTGAGGTCCTCCGGCGCCGCGCCCGTCGAGGTGACGGCCGCGTTGTTGACCAGGATGTCCAGGCGGGTGTCGCCGGTGCGCTCCTTCAGGCCGCGTTCGAGGCCGAGGAAGAGTTCGTGCACGTCGCCGGGGACGCCGAGTTCGGCGCGGACGGTGAAGGCGCTGCCGCCTTCCTTCTCGATGAGTTCGACGGTCTCCTCGGCCGCCGCCTGGTTGGCCGTGTAGTGCACCGCGACCAGCGCGCCCTCGCGGGCGAGCCGGATCGCCGTCGCCCTGCCGATGCCGCGGCTGGAACCGGTCACGAGGGCGGTCTTGTCGGTGAGCCTGTCCACGGTTGACCTTCCGGATGGGTGGGTGTGCGAGGGGTGCGGGCGGAGGGGCCGGGCCCGGCCGCCGGTGTGCGGCGCGGGCTCGGCCGGCCGGTCGGGCCGGGGCTGTTCCGTGACGTCGAGGCCGCTGATCGCGCGGGCGAGGTGGCGGCGGACGCCGGCGAACTCCAGCAGCTCGCCGAAGACGTCACGGAGCGCGGTGACCTCCTCGGTGCCGAACAGCAGGTGGGCCTGGGCCCGGATGTGGGCGAGGGTGCGCGCGCCGACCGGGTGCCGCTCGGCGTGATAGGTGTCGAGCAGTGCGAGCCGGGCCTGCCCGGTGGCCACCCGGGCGAGCTTCCAGCCGAGGTTGGCCGCGTCCTGCAGGCCGAGGTTGACGGCCTGTCCGCCGACCGGCATCTGCTGGTGCGCGGCGTCACCGGCGAGCAGCACCCGGCCGCGCCGGTACTCGGTGACCTGCCGGGAGGCGTTGTCGAACCGGTTGAGCCACAGGGCCCGTCCGTGACCGATGTCCTCGCCGGTCACGGCCGCCCACGCGGTGACGACCTGCTCGAAGGTCACCTCGCCGGCGGGCTGTTCGCCGAACCGGTGCACCATCAGCCGGGTGGTGCCGTCGGGCCTGCGGTAGGCGGTGGCGATGCCGTCGGGGAACCGCTGCAGGCGCCGGTTGTCCAGCTCGACGCCCGCGATGTCGGCGCGCAGCATCACCTTGTCCGCCTCGTGCCCGGCGAGTTCGAAGCCGGCGAGGTCGCGCACGGTGCTGCGTTCGCCGTCGCAGCCGGCCAGGTAGCCGGCCGTGAGGGTGTACCGGGTGCCGTCCGGCCGGCGCACCTCGGCGCGGACGCCGTCGCCGGACTGCGACAGCCCGGTGAGGGTGTGGCCGCGCCGGATGTCGGCGCCCAGGTCGCGGGCGTGGCGTTCGAGTTCGGCCTCCAGGTGGTACTGCAGGCACTCCCACTGCCCGGCGTACGGGTGGTCCGGGGCGGCGTCGGCCAGGTCCAGACGCAGCCCGCCGAAGTGGCCGGCGCCCACGGGCGGCAGCTCGCCGAGCTTCGGCAGGAAGCCCCGGTCGGCGAAGATCTCCATGGTCCTGGCGTGCAGGACGGAGGCCCGCGACTCTCCGGTCGGCTCGGGAAGCCGTTCCAGTACGACGGTGTGGGCGCCCTCGGCGCGCAGCTCGGCCGCGAGGAACAGCCCCACGGGTCCGGCGCCGACGACGAGGACGTCCGCGTCGGGTGTCTGCCGTGCCATCAGCGCCGTCCCAGGCCCGGCCCGAACCAGCGGGTCAGGGCGGAGTTCAGGTCGCGGTGGCTGCCGGGTGCGGCCCAGGCGACGTAGCCGTCGGGGCGCAGCAGCACCGCGGCGGTGCCGGCCAGCGGGCTGTCCTCGGGCAGCGCGCCGGGGGTGGCGGTGACGACGTCGACGCGGTCGCGCCAGGCGTGCGCGCGGCGGCGCAGCACGGCGTTGTCCTCCAGGTCGAGGAGCACCCCGCGCCCGGTGCGCAGCAGCGCGGTGCTGCTGGTCGGCCCGCTCGCCGTCGTCACCGGCAGGTGCGGCATGCGCCGGCCGAGCAGCGGGTGGGTGCCGCCGCCGACGTCGTAGCGGATGTCCAGGCCGCTGACCTTGGCCGCGAGGTGCCGGGTGACCTCGGGGTAGGCGATCAGCTCGGCCAGCACGTCACGCAGCGGCTGGGCCTCCTCGCCGCCCAGCACCAGCAGGCTCTGGGCGCGGGTGTTGGCGAGCAGGGCGCGGCCCACCTCGTGGCGTTCGCCGTGGTAGGTGTCGAGCAGCTCCTCGGGGGTGTCCCCGCGCAGCACCGCCGCGAGTTTCCAGCCGAGGTTGTGCGCGTCCTGGACGCTGGTGTTCATGCCCTGCCCGCCCGCGGGCAGGTGCACGTGCGCGGAGTCGCCGGCGAGCAGGACCCGGCCGCGCCGGTACTCGGTGACCTGCCGGGTGGCGTTGCCGAAGGCGCTGACCCAGACGGGCTCCGCGTGCGAGACGTCCTCGCCCGTGAGCCGCTTCCACAGGTCGGCGACCTCGGCGAAGGCGGGCGGCTCGGTGCGCCGGCGGGGCGGTATGCCGTGCTCGCCGACGATGAGCCGGTGGATGCCGCCGGCCAGCTTGGCGACCATCACGAACCCGCCGCCGACGTGCTGGCCGGTCATGCGCGGCTCCAGGTCGACTCCGCGCACGTCGGCCAGCAACATCTCGGTGGTGGCGGCGGTGCCGGGGAAGTCGAACCCCGCCGCCTTGCGCACAGAGCTGCGCCCGCCGTCGCAGCCGACGAGGTAGCGGGTGTGGATCCGCTCCTCGCCGCCCGGGTGACGGACCGTCACGGTCAGTCCGTCGCCCGTGTCCTCGTACGACACGAACTCGTGTCCGCGCCGGATGTCGGCGCCGAGGTCGCGCGCCCAGGACTCCAGGGCCTCCTCGGTCACCGACTGCGGGACCGTGCGGGCGGCCTCGTGGGCCCGCCCGAGGACACTCATGTCCAGCGGCACGCCGCCGAAGTGCCCCATGCCGCTCGTCTCGTAGGGGCCGAGCCTGCCCAGGAGTCCGCGCTGGTCGAACACCTCCATGGTGCCGATGGTCAGGCCGATCCCCCGTGACTCGCCGGTGCGGCGGGGATGGCGTTCCAGCACGGTGACGTCGGTTCCGGCGAGCCGGAGTTCCCCGGCGAGCATCAGCCCGGCGGGTCCCGCTCCAACAACGACCACCGAAGCGTCCATGAACCTCTCCTTCTCAGAGCAAGTAGCGGGGCCGCGGACAGCGGCAGTCCCGCGTCGCCGTCGTACAGGCACGCCACCGGCAGCGTGCGCAGCGTGATGCGCGGTTCCACGGCGACGGCCAGGGCGGCGGCAGCAGCGTGATGCGGCCCGACCAGGACGTCGCGGACGATCCAGCCGGGCGGGCCGGGCGGGGCGTCGGCGTCGGTGCCGAGCCCCAGGTAGTCCAGGGCCGGGCCACGGACCAGGCCGGTGCCCAGGCCCTTGAGGTAGGCCTCCTTGCGGGTCCACAGCTGCGCGAAGGCCGCCGGTCGCCGCGGTTCGGGGAGGGCGAGGAGTTCCCGCCACTCCGCCGGGTGCAGCGCGGGTCCCACCACCCGCACCGCCTCGATCGTCGGCGTGCGCTGCACGTCAACGCCGACGGCCGAGGCGGCCGTGCCGATGAGGATCAGCCCGTGACTGTGCGAGAGCGAGAAGTGCACCGGCACCGGCGGGTGCCGCAGCACGGGCCTGCTGGTACGGGGGGAGAGCAGCGGGCCGGGCTCGCGGCCCAGCCGCAGCGACTCCGGCGGGCAGCCCGTGGTCGCCGCGAGGATCCGGCGCAGGGCGATGTGCGCCGACAGGTACTGCACCCGGTCCGCGGGCCGCACGAACAGCGCGGCCCGGCGCACCTCCGTGTCGTCCAGCTCGCGCACCGCCAGCCGGGCTGCCGCGGCACTGTCCGGGGACGGTGAGCGCAGCAGCCACAGCGAGAGTTCCGGTGCCTCGCGGAGCACCGGGACCAGGGGACGACGCGGGGAGCCGGCCGTCCGACCGGCGCCGTCCGGTTCAGCGCCGCGCCTCGGCATGGGCCTTCGCGTGGCCGAGCGTGGCCCTGCTGTTGGTGCTCAGCGCGTCCCGCACATAGGCGCGGGCGTCGGCGACGGTGGCGTCCTCGCCGAGGACACGGGCGATGTTGGCGGTGTTGAGGGTCACGGTGTGCTGGGAGGACGCCGTGACGCCGGTGTCGGTCTCGGTGAACGTCCAGTAGCCGGTGTGCAGCGTCATCAGCGCCGGGAGGGTCACCTGCTTGTAGGCGATCTTGTGGTGCGGGAACGTCACCCGGTACGACTTCGTGGTGTGGACGGAGCCGTCGCGGGCGCGGGTGTCCATCTCCAGGGTCTGCAGGCCGGGGGTGTCCTCGGTCAGCCGTACCGAGGCGACGTGCGGCAGCCGCTCGGCCCACAGGTCGGCCTCGTTGATGAAGTCGTAGACGTCCTTGGCGGATCCGGCGATCTCGACGGAGTCCTCGAAGGAGAACGTCAGGTCGGCCTCGGCGTGGGCGCGTTCGACGTTGGTGCGCAGGGCGGCCAGCTCGGAGCGCGAGTTGCGGTCGACGGCCTCGTCGATCCAGGCGAGTCCGGCGGGGTCGTCGTCCACCGCCCGGTAGTCGTGCAGCAGCCGGATCCGGCACTCGTCCGCCGACAGCGGCTCGATGATCCAGGCCCCGCCCATGGCCGCCACCGGCGGGGTGGACACCTCCTGCCGGAAGTCGATCCGCAGGGTGTCCGGGTCCAGGGTGCGGCGCGACGCCCAGTTCTTCGGCTCGCCGTTGGCGGTGGCCCAGATCCGTATGCGCTCGTCGCGCTCGCCGCGCTCCACGTGCTCGACGTGGATGGTCGGCGGGAAGATCCGCGGCCAGTTCTCCACCTCGGCGATCAGCCGGTACACCGTCTCGGCCGGGGCCTTCGCGGTGATCTCGTGTTCGACCTCACGGATGGTCATGATCAGCTCTCCTCGAGGCCGGGATCAGAAGTTGCCGAGTCCGCCGCAGACGTTGAGCGCCTGCGCCGTGATGGAGGCCGCCGTGTCGGACGCCAGGTAGCCGACGAGACCGGCCACCTCCTCGGGGGTGGAGTAACGGCCGAGCGGGATCTTCGCCTGGAACTTCTCCAGGATGGCGTCCTCGGTCGTGTCGTAGGCGGCCGCGTAGCCCTGGCGCACGCGCTGGGCCATGGGGGTCTCGACGTAGCCCGGGCAGACGGCGTTGACGGTGATGCCGGTGGGCGCGAGTTCGTTGCCGAGCGCCTTGGTGAAGCCGACGACGCCGTGCTTGGACGCCGAGTACGGCGCACCGAGCACCACGCCCTGCTTGCCGGCGGTCGAGGCGATGTTGATGATCCGGCCGCGGCTCTTGTGCCGCATCCCTCCGGTGTTGAGCACCTCGCGGGTCACGCGGAAGACGCTGGTGAGGTTGGTCTCGACGACGTCCGCCCACAGTTCGTCGTCGATGTCGGCGGTGACGCCGCCGCCGCTGCGGCCCGCGTTGTTGACCAGCACGTCGATGGTGCCGAAGGTGTCGACCGCGGCCTGGACGAAGGCGCGGACCTCGTCGCCGGAGCGGACGTCGACGGTGGCGCCGTCCACCTCCAGGCCCTCGGCCTGCAGGTCCTTCACGGTCGCCGCGACGTTGTCGGCGTTGCGGGCGCCGATGAACACCCGGTGGCCCTGCTGGGCCAGCAGCCGGGCGCTGGCGAGGCCGATCCCGCTGGTGGCTCCCGTGACGAGAGCGACCCGCTTTTCCTGCTCTGACATGTCTGTCGTCTCCAGTGGTCGGTTGGGGGCTTGGGGAACGCGTCCGCCGGGCGGCGGCGGGGCACCGCCCGGCGGGAGGGACGGATCAGACCAGGGCGGCGAGACCGGCGTTGACGGTGTCGATCAGCAGGCGCGGGGTGTTCGCGATGCTCAGCACCTCCTCGTCGAGCGAGATGCCGTACTCGCGCTCTATGCGGCCGCCGGTCTCCAGCAGGGCCAGCGACTCGTAGCCCAGCTCCTCGAACTCGGTGTCGAGGATGTCTCCGTCCAGGTTGTAGGACTCGTCGTCGCCCGCCGCCTCGATGAGGATGCGGCGGAGGTCGTCGAGGGTGAATACCTGCTCGGCCATGACGGTTGTTCCTTTTCGGTTCGGC
Organism: Streptomyces griseosporeus; assembly: GCF_014656055.1. Classification (GTDB taxonomy): domain Bacteria; phylum Actinomycetota; class Actinomycetes; order Streptomycetales; family Streptomycetaceae; genus Streptomyces; species Streptomyces griseosporeus. The sequence goes on along the minus strand of NZ_BNBR01000004.1, from coordinate 859,252 downwards.
TTCGGCTTCCGGCACGGCCTGGCGCCGGAACCCGAAGCGGCTTCGGCTTCCGGTGGGTGCCGGCCCGGCCGCGGTGGGGGGTCCGGGCCGGCGCGCTGTGGGGGGGTGTGGTCCGACGCGCGGGGCTCGGGGCCGGCGCGCGGCGGGAGTTGCGGTACGGGCGCACCGGTGCGGTGCGCGACGGGCCCCGGGGCCTGTGCACGGCAGGCCCCGGGGCCGACGCCCGGCGGGAGTTGCGGTCCGGGCGCTCCCGTCCGGCGCGCCACGGGCCCCGGAGCCTGTGCACGGCAGGCCTCGGGGCGGACGCGCGGCCGGTCTCCCGGTCGGCGCGCGGCGGGAGTCGGGGTCCGGGCGCTCCCGTCCGGTGCGCGACGGGCCCCGGGGCCTGTGCACGGCAGGCCCCGGGGCCGGCGCGCGGTCGGTCTCCCGGTCGACGCCCGGCGGGAGTCGGAGTCCGGGCGCTCCCGTCCGGTGCGCCACGGGCCCCGGAGCCTGTGCACGGCAGGCCCCGGGGCCGGCGCGCGGTCGGTCTCCCGGTCGGCGCGCGGGTGGGTTGCCGGGCCGGCGGGCCCGGTGGTGAGGGTGTGTCCCGGCCGGCGCGTGCCGCGGGTCTCCGGGGCGGGGCGGCCGGTCAGTCGGCCGCGCGGACGACCAGCGCCGAGTTGAAGCCCCCCTGGCCGCGGGCCACGACCAGCGCGGTGCGCACCTCGGTGGTCCGCGGGTGGCCGGCGACGAGGTCCAGGCCGTACCGCTCGGCCGGCTCGGTGTTCATGGTGGGCGGGATCAGGCCTTCCTCCATCGCGAGGAGGACGGTGGCGACGTCGAGCGCGCCCGCCGCCGAGTACAGGGCCCCGGTCATCGTCTTGGGGACGGTGACGGCCACCTGACCCGTGCCGAAGACCTCGTTCAGGGCCTCCGCCTCGATCCGGTCCAGCTCCGGGACGGCCGCGCCGTCGGCGAAGACGACGTCCACGTCACGGGCCTCGACACCGGCGTCGGCCAGCGCGGTCTCGATCGCCTTGCGCAGCGTGGACGGACGCCCGCTGCCCGGCTTCGGGTCGAACGTCGCGCCGTACCCCGCGATCTCGCCGTACACCTTCGCGCCGCGGGCACGGGCGGCCTCCTTGCCCTCCAGGACCAGGAGGGCACCGCCCTCGCCGGGCACATGGCCCGACGCCCGGTCGTCGAAGGGCACGTAGGCGCCGGCCGGGTCCTCGCTCGTGGTGACCCGGCCGCTGGTCATCTGGGCCACCCAGCCCCACGGGCACAGCGAGGCGTCGACGGCCCCGGAGACGACCAGCGGCGTGCCCTTGCGGACCTGGCGGCGGGCCTGCGCGAGGCAGTCCAGGCCGCCGGCCTGCTCGCTGACGACGACGCCGCTCGGGCCCTTCATGCCGTGCCGGATGGAGATCTGGCCGCTGTTGACGGCGTAGAACCAGGCGAAGGACTGGTAGGCGCTGACGTACTCGCTGCCCTGGCTCCACAGCCGCTCCAGCTCGCGCTGGCCGAACTCGAAGCCGCCCGAGGCGCTGGAGGTGACCACGCCCATGTCGAAGGCGGGCAGCTCCTGCGGGCGCACCCCGGCGTCCTCCAGCGCCCAGTCGGCGGCGACGAGCGCGAGCCGGGTCATGCGGTCGGTCTGCGGCAGCAGCTTGCTCGGCAGGTACTCCTCGGCCTCGAACCCGTGGATCTCGCCCGCGAGCCGGGCCGGGTACTGGGTCGGGTCGAACCGGGTCAGCCGGCCGATGCCGCTCTTGCCGACACGGGCCGCGGACCAGTACTCCTCGGCGCCGAGGCCGTTGGGCGCGACCACGCCCAGGCCGGTCACCACGACTGAGGTGCTCATGCGGCGGTCCTTTCCGGGCGGGCCAGCACCATGGCGCTCTGGAAGCCTCCGAAGCCGCTGCCGACGGTCAGCACGGCGTCCGTCCGGTGTTCGCGGGCGGTGAGAGGCACATAGTCGAGATCGCATTCGGGATCGGGGGCGTGCAGGTTCGCCGTGGGCGGCACCACGTGATGCGTCATGGCCAGCGTCGAGGCGGCGATCTCGATGGCTCCGATGGCACCGAGGGAGTGGCCGACCATCGACTTGATGGAGCTGACCGGCGTCCGGTAGGCGTGCTCGCCCAGGCTCTTCTTGAACGCGGCGGTCTCGTGCCGGTCGTTCTGCTTGGTGCCCGAGCCGTGCGCGTTGACGTAGTCGATGTCCTCCGGGTTCAGCCGCGCCTCGTCGAGCGAGACCCGGATGGCCTCGGCCATCTCGGCGCCGTCGGGGCGGAGCCCGGTCATGTGGTAGGCGTTGCTGCGGGTCGCGTAGCCGGCGATCTCCGCGTAGATGCGGGCGCCCCGCCGGCGGGCGCTCTCCAGCTCCTCCAGGACGAAGAAGGCGGAGCCCTCGCCGAGCACGAACCCGTTGCGGGTGCTGTCGAACGGCCGGGAGGCGCGCTCGGGTTCGTCGTGGCGCGGGGTGGTCGCCCGGATCGCGTCGAAGCACGCCATCGTGATCGGCGAGATCGGGGCGTCGGTGGCGCCCGCGACCATGACGTCCGCGGTCCCCTCGCGGATCAGCTCGACGGCGTAGCCGACGGAGTCGATGCCGGAGGTGCAGCCGGTGGACACCACCGCGTTGGCGCCCTCCGCCCCGACGGCCCAGGCCACTTCGGCGGCGAAGGAGCTGGGCACCAGGTAGTTGTGCAGGTGCGGGACGGCGTAGTGGTGGTCGACGAGGTTCAGCCGGCCGCCGTCGCTGACGACCCGGTACTCCTGGTCGAGGCCCATGGTGGCGCCGACCGCGGTGCCGACGGTGACGCCGACCCGGTGTGCCTCGTGGTCCGTCAGGTCGAGGCCGCTGTCGGCGACGGCGCCGCGGGCCGCGACGACGGCGAACTGGCCCGCGCGGTCCATCCGGCGGATCTCCTGCGGGCTCAGTCCGTGCGCCTCCGGATCGAAGTCGATCTCGGCGGCGACCCGGGAGCGGAACGGCGAGGGGTCGAAGAAGGTGATCCCGCGGGTCGCCGTACGGCCCTCGCTCAGCAGGGACCAGAACGCGTCGGTGCCCACCCCGCCGGGGGCGAGCACCTCCAGGCCCGTGATGACAACGCGCCGGCCGGTCACGAGCCCGCCTCCCAGTGGTAGAAGCGGGTCGCCATGGCATCGGCCGGCGAGCGCCAGGTCGCCGGGTCGTACGCCTCGATGAACGGCTTCAGGTCTTCGCTGATCCGTATGAAGCGCGGGTCGGTCTTGGCTTCCTCGATCTGCTGTCCACCGTTGTCCGTGTCGAAGTCCTGGAGGTGGAAGTACAGACCGCGGTAGTGGAAGAGCTGACGCCGGCGGGTGCCCATCAGGTGCGGCATTTCCGTGGCGTCGAACGCCCTGAAGAGTTCGGCCACCTGGGCGCCCGAGGCGGGCTCCATCCTGGCCACGATCAGGTTGCTGTGCATGCGATTCTTCTCCAAGTGGTCCGGTCCCGAAAAGGGCGCGAAAGGCCGTGGGGCGGAGAAAGGTTTCTGGCTCGGAAGGATCCGAAGAAAGGATGAGCGGGCGTCCAGCCGAAAACGTCGGCGACAAAGCTCCGGACTCTGACATCCATCTTCTTCGGCAACTCCCCCGATTTCAAGGCTGATCGGGGGGCTTTACGTCAAATCCGCGTCCAGAACTACAGAGGAGTCACTGCGGGGGGTTACCGTGCTTCCGCGAGGGCAGGTCCGCGTGCTTGGCGCGCAGCATCTCCAGCGAACGGATCAGCACCGCGCGGGTCTCGCGGGGGTCGATGACGTCGTCGATCAGCCCGCGCTCGGCCGCGTAGTAGGGGTGCATCAGCTCGCTCTTGTACTCCTTGATGCGCTGTCGGCGCACCGCCTCCGGGTCCTCCGCGGCGTTGATCTCGCGGCGGAAGATGACGTTGGCGGCGCCCTCGGCGCCCATCACCGCGATCTCGTTGGTCGGCCAGGCGAGGGCCAGGTCGGCGCCGATGGACCGGGAGTCCATGACGATGTACGCGCCGCCGTACGCCTTGCGCAGCACCAGCGAGATACGCGGCACGGTGGCGTTGCAGTAGGCGTACAGCAGCTTGGCGCCGCGCCGGATGATGCCGTCGTGCTCCTGGTCCACGCCGGGCAGGAAGCCGGGGACGTCGACCAGGGTGACGAGCGGGATGTTGAAGGCGTCGCAGAACTGCACGAAGCGGGCGCCCTTCTCCGAGGCCTCGATGTCCAGCACGCCGGCCATGGCGGCGGGCTGGTTGGCGACGATGCCGACGACGTGCCCGTCGAGCCGGGCGAACGCGCACACGATGTTCGTCGCCCACAGCGGGTGCACCTCGAAGAACTCGCCGTCGTCGACGACCTCCTCGATGACCGCGCGGATGTCGTACGACTGCCCGGCGGCGGCCGGGACGAGGTCCAGCAGCGCGTCGTTGACCCGGTCGACGGGGTCGCCGGACCGCTCGACGGGCGCCAGCTCACGGTTGTTGGCGGGCAGCAGCGACAGCAGGTAGCGGACGTCCTCCAGGCACTCCTCCTCGGTGTCGTAGGCGAAGTGGGAGACGCCCGAGGTGGTGGAGTGGACGTCGGCCCCGCCGAGCCCGTTCTGGGTGATCTCCTCGCCGGTGACGGCCTTGACGACGTCGGGCCCGGTGATGAACATCTGGCTGGTCTCGCGGACCATGAAGACGAAGTCGGTCAGCGCGGGCGAGTAGGCGGCGCCGCCCGCGCACGGGCCGAGCATCACGGAGATCTGCGGGATGACGCCGGAGGAGCGGGTGTTGCGCTGGAAGATGCCGCCGTACCCGGCGAGCGCGGTGACGCCCTCCTGGATCCGGGCGCCGGCGCCGTCGTTGAGCGAGACCAGCGGGGCGCCCGCCGCCTCGGCCAGGTCCATGATCTTGTGGATCTTCTGGGCGTGGGCCTCGCCGAGCGCGCCGCCGAAGATGCGGAAGTCGTGGGCGTAGACGAAGACGGTGCGGCCGTGCACGGTGCCCCAGCCGGTCACCACGCCGTCGCTGTACGGCTTCTTGTCCTCCAGTCCGAAGCCGGTGGCCCGGTGCCGGCGCAGCGGCTCCACCTCGTTGAACGAGCCCTTGTCCAGCAGCAGGGCGATCCGCTCGTGCGCCGTCAGCTTGCCCTTGTTGTGCTGGCGCTCGGTGGCCGCCGGGTCGGGGCCGAGCCGCGCTGCCTCCTTGATCTCGGTCAGCTCGTCGATCCGGGCCTGGATCGAGTCGTGCGGTGTGGCCATGGTGTCTCCCACCTCCGTGGGTCGGTCGGATTCCTCCGTGGGTCGTGGGATTCCCCGAGGGTTCTCTCGTGGTTCGGGGCCGGGCTGGCTGCCGCGGGTCAGCGGCCGGCGCCCGGCCGGTACAGGCGCACGAAGTCCGCGACACCCGCGGCGACGAGCGCCTCGGTCTCGAAGTCGGCGAGCGGCAGGGCGCCGTGGAAGGAGCGCTGGACGACGCCGCCCGCGACCAGCTGGATGAAGCGCTCGGCGGCGTGGTCGCTGTCGTCGAAGGCGAGCAGCCCCCGGTCGGCGAGGCGCTCCAGGCGGCGGCCCAGTTCACGGGTGGCCTGCCGGGGGCCGGCCGTCCGCCACATCTCCACCACGCCGGCCGGCCAGGCGGCGATCTCGGCGCCGAGGTGGCGCACGATGGCGAAGTGCTCGGGGAAGTCGGCCAGCGGGGTCAGCCAGGCGTGGCCGAGCGCGATCAGGTCCTTCTCCAGGTCGGTGACGTCGGCGAGGTGATTCTCCGCGATGACCGTCAGCGCGGCGGCGACCGAGGCGGCGCCCTCCAGCAGGACGGTGAGCAGCAGCCGTTCCTTGTCCGGGAAGTAGTGCGTGACCGTGGCCTCGTCGAGGCCGCTCTCCCGGGCGATGTCCGCGACACCGCTGTGCGTCCAGCCCTCCCGGGCGAAGACGGCGCGGGCCGCCCGGACGACGTCCTGCCGTTCCTCGGCCGAGCCGGCGGGGGTGCGGGTGATCGTTGCTTCCTGGATGGCCATGAGTGTGTTCCTCCGTGTGGCGTTCGGACGGGAAGGCGGGCCGAGGGCGGCCGCGTCCTCGGGTGAGGGTGTCCGGTCGGGGTCTGCGGCCGGGGGGCGGTCCGGTCTACGGCCGGGGGGCGGGCGGCGTCGGCGGCCCGGGGGCCGGCGGCATCTGCGGTCGGGGGCCGACGGGGGTCTACGGCCGACGCGTCGGGTCGGGACGTACGACCGCCTCGGTCGTACACCCGGTCCGGTCAAGCAGCCGGTCCGGTCATGCACCTGGTCCGGTCGTAACCCCGGCCCGGTCGTCCGCCCCGTGTTCAGCGGGCCGGTTCCCCGGAGGTCCGGGTGCTGGGCTCGTCGGCCCTGCCGGTGACCGCGGCCGCGGGGCGGGCGCGCCGTTGGGCGACGAGCACGGCGGACGCGGCGAGGAGCGTGGCCACTCCGCCCGCCAGCAGGCCGGAGCGGGCGCCGAACCGTTCGCTGAGGGCGCCGATCAGCAGCGCGCCCAGCGGGGTGGTGCCCTGGAAGACCAGGGTGTAGAGGGCCATCACCCGGCCGCGGTAGGCGGGGTCGGTGCCCAGTTGGATCCGGTGGTTGGCGGCCTGCGCGAAGTAGATCGCGCCGAACCCGGTGCCCAGCAGCAGCACCAGGGCCGTGGCGTAGGTCGGGGCGAGCCCGGCCGCGGTCTCCAGCGCGCCGAACGCGAGGGCCGAGCCGGTCACGAGACCGGCCGGGGGCCGGCCGCGGCGGTGCGTGGTGACGAACGCGGCGAGCAGGGAGCCCGCCGCGAAGGCCGTCGTGAGCAGGCCGAAGTCGAAGGCCCGCGCGTGGAAGACCGTCTTGGCGAGCAGGGGCAGGGTGAGCTGGAAGTTGAAGCCCAGCATGCCGACGACGGCCACCAGGACCATCGGCAGCAGCAGGTCGGCACGGGCCGCCGTGTGCCGCAGGCCGTCACGGACGGGTGCCCGCTCGGGGCGCCGCCCGTCCCGGTGCAGTTCGCCCGGCCGCATCGCCCGCAGCGCGGCCACCGTCGCCAGATAGCTCACCGCGTTCAGCAGCATCACGGCCCCCGTGCCCAGCCAGCCGATCAGCAGGCCGGCGACGGCGGGCCCGGCCACGCGCGCGGCGTTGAAGTACGCGGCGCTCAGCGCGGACGCGTTGGGCAGGAGGTCGGCGCCGACGAGTTCGCTGACGAACGACATCCGGGTGGGCACCTCGACGGCGTTGACGAGGCCGAGCCCGAGGGCGAAGAGACAGACGTGCCACAGCCGGGCGACGCCCGCCAGCACCAGGACGCCCAGGCACAGGGCCAGCGCGCCCGAGGTGAGGTTCGCGCAGATCAGCAGCCGGCGCTTGTCGTACCGGTCGGCGAGGCCGCCCGCGTGCAGGGTGAACAGCAGCAGGGGCGCGAACTGAAAGGCCGTCACCATGCCCAGCGCGGTCCCGGAATCACCGGTCAGTGCGAGCACGAGCCAGTCCTGCGCGACCACCATCATCCAGGTACCGGCCACGGAGACGAGCTGTCCCGCCGCGAACAGGCGGAAGTTGCGGATCGTCAGGGACTGGAAGGTCCGGGCGCGAGGGGAATTCATCTCGTCCTTGGGGTAGGTCGGTCTCTGCCGCACACGGTGCGAGACGATTCGGGCACACGGCTGTGGACTCTGCCTCAAAGCTTCTTCGATCGCCGTCGGCCGGTCAAGGAATCCCATGTCAGATCCCGGTCAAACGTCGTCAGAAAAAGGTCATCCGGCAGATGACGGGGCGGGCGTGTCAGAAGCCGGAAAAGAACCTCCGGGATTTCTCTGAATTCCGTCGCGAAGCACAGGCGAGGTTCTGCCGCCCTTGCCGTCCCGAGAATTGCGGAATTAGCGTTCCCCTGTTCATGGGCGACCACTAGGAGGAGTTGCGGTGAACCAGGGGAGCATCCGTATGCCCGCGGTGACGACGGCCTGTGCCGGACACGGCTGTGCCCGTCGCGCGGACGGTGGCGGGGACCGGCGGCCGGCCGAGCCGGGTGCCCGGTTGTGCCGGCCGTGCCACGACCACCTGGTGCGGGACCTGACCCGGCTGCCGGAGCTGTACGAGGAATGCGCACGGCACCTCGACGGCAGCGGCGGCGAGCGCTGTGCGGAGCGCACCTCCGGCGGTCCGCTGCCCGGCACGCCCTTCAACTCCTGGGCCGCCGAGGTGCGTTCGTCGATCCTGGCCGTGCTCGGCTCCTGGGCGACGCTGGTCGTGGAGGAGCTGGGACTGGCCGGTCCGCGGCGGGCGGTGGGCCCGCTCGCCGCGTTCCTGCTCCGGCACAGCGGATGGCTCGCGCGGCATGACGCTGCCGGTGACCTGTCCGCCGAGGTGGCGCGGTTGGTGCGCCGGGCGCACAGCGTGATGGACCCGGTGACGCGCCGGCGCATACCCATAGGCGAGTGCGTGGAGCCGGGCTGCCCCGGCGGCCTGACCGCGGTCGTACGGCCCCAGCACCCCAAGTGGCCCGCCACGATCACGTGTACGGCGGACGGTTCCCACCGCTGGTTCGGACCCGAGCTGCTCCAGCTCAGCCGCCGGCTGGGCGGGGCCGCCGCGTCGGCGAAGGGTGCCACCGCGGGCACGACCGACACGACCGGCACGACCGGTACGACCGACCGGACCGGTACGACCGGTATGACCCGTACGACCGACACGACCGGAGCGACGCCCCCGACCGGTGCGGACGCCGAGGACCGGCCCGGATCCGGCGCGGCGGCCCCGCAGCCCGAGACGCGCTGGGTGACCGCCGCGGACATAGCGCGGCTGTGGTCCATGCCGCCGGGCAGCGTCTACCGGCACGCCAGCACCCGGAAGTGGCGGCGCCGCAGCCAGTCGGGACGCACGTACTACCACGCGGCGGACGTCTACGAGACGCTCAAGCACCGGGCGGGCGCGGCCTAGCCGGGCCCGCCGCGAACGACCGGCCACATCGCACGAGGGCTCCCGGCGTATCGCCGGGAGCCCTTGGTGCTGCGACTGTCGGACTCAGTCCTTGATCTCGCAGATGGCGGCGCCGGAGGTGAGGGAGGCGCCGACCTCGGCGGACAGGCCCTTGATGGTGCCGGACTTGTGTGCGTTGAGGGGCTGTTCCATCTTCATGGCCTCCAGGACGACGATCAGGTCGCCCTCCTTGACCTCCTGGCCCTCTTCCACCGCGATCTTCACGATGGTGCCCTGCATCGGCGAGGTCAGGGTGTCGCCCGAGGCGACCGGGCCGGACTTCTTCGCCGCGCGCCGCTTGGGCTTGGCGCCGGCGGCCAGGCCGGTACGGGCCAGGCTCATGCCCAGGCTGGAGGGCAGGGAGACCTCAAGACGCTTGCCGCCGACCTCGACGACGACGGTCTCGCGGCCCGCCTCCTCCTCCGCCTCGGCATCGGCGGGGGCGGCGAAGGGCTTGATGTCGTTGACGAACTCCGTCTCGATCCACCGGGTGTGGACCGTGAACGGGTCGGCCGAGCCGGTCAGCTCCGGCGCGAAGGCGGGGTCCTTCACGACCGCGCGGTGGAAGGGGATGGCGGTGGCCATGCCCTCGACCTGGAACTCCTCCAGCGCACGCGCGGCGCGCTGCAGGGCCTCCTTGCGGGTGCGGCCGGTCACGATCAGCTTGGCCAGCAGCGAGTCCCAGGCCGGGCCGATCACGCTGCCCGACTCCACACCCGCGTCCAGGCGCACACCCGGACCCGAGGGGGCGTCGAAGCGGGTGACCGTGCCGGGGGCGGGCAGGAAGTTGCGGCCGGGGTCCTCGCCGTTGATGCGGAACTCGAAGGAGTGCCCGCGCAGGACCGGGTCGTCGTAGCCGAGTTCCTCGCCGTCGGCGATGCGGAACATCTCCCGCACCAGGTCGATGCCGGCGACCTCCTCGGTGACCGGGTGCTCGACCTGCAGGCGGGTGTTGACCTCCAGGAAGGAGATCGTGCCGTCCAGGCCGACGAGGAACTCCACCGTACCGGCGCCGACGTAGCCGGCCTCCTTCAGGATCGCCTTCGACGCCCGGTACAGCTCCGCGACCTGCTCCTCGTTCAAAAACGGCGCCGGCGCCTCCTCGACCAGCTTCTGGTGGCGGCGCTGCAGCGAGCAGTCACGGGTGGAGACGACGACGACGTTGCCGTGCTTGTCCGCCAGGCACTGCGTCTCCACGTGGCGGGGCTTGTCGAGGTAGCGCTCGACGAAGCACTCCCCGCGCCCGAACGCGGCGACCGCCTCACGCACGGCGGAGTCGTACAGCTCGGGGACTTCCTCCAGGGTGCGGGCGACCTTCAGACCGCGGCCGCCGCCACCGAAGGCGGCCTTGATCGCGATGGGCAGGCCGTGCTCCTTGGCGAACGCGACGACCTCGTCGGCGCCGGAGACCGGGTCCGGGGTGCCGGCCACCAGGGGGGCGCCGGCACGCTGGGCGATGTGCCGGGCGGCGACCTTGTCCCCCAGGTCACGGATGGCCTGCGGGGGCGGGCCGATCCAGATCAGACCCGCGTCGATGACCGCCTGCGCGAACTCCGCGTTCTCGGAGAGGAAGCCGTAACCGGGATGGACGGCGTCCGCCCCCGACTCCCGGGCGGCATTCAGGATCTTGTCGATGACCAGATAACTGGAGGCCGGGGTGTCGCCGCCGAGTCCGAACGCCTCGTCGACCGCACGGACGTGCACCGCCTCCCGGTCCGGGTCCGCGTACACCCCCACGCTCGCGATCCCGGCGTCCCGGCAGGCCCGGGCCACGCGGACAGCGATTTCGCCACGGTTGGCGATGAGCACCTTGCGCACGATGTCTCTTTTCTGGGAGAGAACGGATGGTTGCGGCAGCCTCCCCGTCCGCCGCGGCCTCGCTCCGGGCACGTCGGGGGCGCGGTGCGGACGGGGGGGAGAGCCGGGTGAGGCGGGCGTCGAACGCCTCCCCCACCCGGCGGTGTTCAGCGCTTTCGCACGCTCACCAGGCGTAGGCCTCGGGAGCGGGCCGTGCCCCGTTCGGGCCGGGCGGCGGGAACAGTTCGTCCAGCTTCGCCAGCGTGGCGTCGTCGAGCCGGATCGTCAGCGCGGTCAGCGAGCTGTCGAGCTGCTCGGTGGTCCGCGGGCCGATGATGGGCCCGGTGACACCCTCCTGGGCGAGCAGCCAGGCCAGTCCGACGTGGGCGGGGTCCGCACCGATGTCGGCGCACAGCTTCTCGTACGCCTCGATGGTGTCGCGGTGCCGGGCGAGCACGCCGACCGAGCGGCCGGTGCTGCCCCGGGCGGTCCTGCCCTCCTTCTGCTTGCGCAGGACGCCGCCGAGGACGCCGCCGTGCAGCGGCCCCCACGGGATGACGCCGACGCCGTAGTGCCGTGCGGCGGGCAGGACCTCCAGTTCGACCCAGCGCGTCATCAGGTTGTACATGGACTGCTCGCTCACCAGCCCGAGGAAGTGCCGGGCGCGGGCGGCCTCCTGCGCCTGGGCGAGGTGCCAGCCGGCGAAGTTGGAGGAACCGAAGTACAGCACCTTGCCCTGCTGGCGCAGGACGCTGAACGCCTCCCAGATCTCCTCCCACGGCGTGTCCCGGTCGACGTGGTGCATCTGGTACACGTCGATGTAGTCGGTCTGCAGGCGCCGCAGCGACGCCTCGCAGGCGCGCCGGATGTTCAGCGCGGACAGGAAGCCCTCGTTGGGCCAGCTGCCCGTGGGGATGTAGACCTTGGTGGCGAGGACGGTCCTCTCCCGCCGGCCGCCGCCGGAGGCGAACCACCGCCCCATGATCTCCTCGGTGGACACCTCCCCCGGCCGCGTGCCGTACACGTTGGCCGTGTCGAAGAAGTTGATGCCGTGCTCGTGCGCGCGGCTCATGATCGCGTGACTGTCCTCCTCGGGTGTCTGCGTCCCGAAGTTCATCGTGCCCAGGACGAGCCGGGACACGGTCAGTCCGCTGCGGCCGAGCTTGGTGTATTCCATGGATTCCGATCCTTCGGATGGTGCTGTCTGTCCAACTGCCGGACATGGTCGGCGGTTCGGGCCGCCGGTCCCCGGTACCCGGCTCAGGCCGCGGCCGGCGCCGGGTACCACTCCTTCATGCGCGGGAAGTCCGCGTCCCAGCCCGGGCCGGGGAGCCGGCCCAGGTCCGCCCAGAGGGGCTCACTGTCGAACCAGTGGTCGGTGGCCAGCAGGTCCAGCGTGTGCAGGGCGGCGGCGTCGCCCGCCAGTAGCTCCCGGGCCTCCGCGACGTCCAGCTCCCGCCGGGGCGGCGGCGCCGCCAGGCAGCCGGCCGCGGCCTCCAGCAGGGCGGACGCCGGGGCCGGGGCCGGGTACGCCGCGTGGTAGACGCTCGCCGACAGGCGCTCGCGCGGCGCGAGGCCCACGCCGACCAGCAGGGCGGCCAGTTCGGTCACGGCGATGACCGAGTGCCGTGACGTCCACCCCGTCGGCGTGCCGCCGAGGTCCCGCAGCAGCCGGCCGAGCCCGGGGATCACCCACTCGTCGCCGGGGCCGTACAGCACGTGCGGGCGTACGACGATCCCGCCGGCGGCGAGGACGGCGTCCTCGGCGGCGGCCCGCGTCCGCGAGGTCGGCGACTGCGGGCGGCGTGCGAGCTGTCCGGGGTGGGCGCGGCGGAAGGTGCCGCGCCCGTACACGGAGGCGGTGCTGACGTACACGATGCGGTCCACGCCCGCGCGCCGCGCCTCGGCGACGAGCGCCGCGGTGCCGCGGGCGTTGACGGCCTCGTTGGCCTCGGGCATGCCGCCGATCTGCGAGGCGCAGTGCAGCAGGACGTCGACGCCGTCGCACAGTCCGCGCAGCGACGCCGGGTCCGCCAGATCGGCACGGACGGTCCTGACCGCGCCGGAGACCGGCTCCGGCGGCCTGCGGTACGAGGTCAGGGTGAGCCGCCCGGCGTGACGGGCCGCCGCACGGGCGACGCGGGCGCCGATGAAGCCGGCCGCGCCGGTGACCAGGACGTGGGGCGCGCCGAGGCCCGGGTGCCGGCCCATCAGGCGCGGGGCCGCAGCACGAGGCGTGCGGTGAAGACGGTCTGCCGGCCCTGGACCCCGTGCACCCGTACCTGTACGTCGCCGCCGTCGTCGGCGCCGAGCGGGTCCGCCTCGATGTAGCAGGGCTCGTCGAGTTCGGCGTACCGGGCGAAGGAGCTGTCCAGGTCGAGGACGAGGGCGTCGGTGAGGCCGGTCGCGGCGTGGGCGGCCTGTCGCGCCGCCTCCAGGAGCACCATGCCGGGGATGTGGTCGACAGGGTGGTCGAAGAAGATGGGGTGGTCGGTGTCGGCGCGCACCTCCCAGCGGTTGCCGGAGGCGCCGTCCTGCGACAGGACCACGTGTTCGGTGCCGGTACGGCCGACCAGCGCCGGGTCGACCGGCAGGCCGGGGAGGCGGTTCGCGCGGGTGGGGCGGTCCCCGCGCAGGCGCTGGTAGACGCCGGGAGCCGTGCACTTGAAGGCCGCCGAGGCGGTGGCCAGGGCCACTCCGTCGACCATGGCGGTGACCTCGTAGCGCATGCCGGCGAGCGCCTTGCCCCGGCGGACGATGTCCCGGCACACGGTGTGCAGTTCCACCTCGGTCGGGGCGGGCGTCGCGACGAACATGTCGCGGGTGGCGCTGAAGCCTATGCCGAGCATGAGGAACTGGTGCCCGAACGGCACCTCGTACTCGGCGTGCGAGAGCAGGGACCCTATCTGCCGGACCGATTCGACGAGCAGCAGCGGGTCCTGGTAGCCGCCCGACTGGGCGAAGAGGGCGTGCCCGCGCGGCCACTGCGCCCGCACCACGAAGGCGTCGGCCTGCTCGGCCGCCTGCCAGCCGGTGAGCAGGACTTCGGAGACCGCGGCACGGTGGACGTACTGGCGCGGAACGATCGTGGTGAGGGCGGTGTCGAGCATTGCGGTCATGATGTGCGCTCCCTTCTGTGTGTGTGCAGGGAGGGCAAACTGCTGCGCCATGCAGCAGCCCCCCGTTGACCAAGCCATAAGATACAGACAGGTCTGTCGGGTAAATCAAGTAAAAACTCGAAGCCCGTCACCCGGCGGACGGATTCGGCTCGGCGACCGCAGATGGAAGTGATCGTTCCGTAATCGATGCATCACGCAACGAAATACATGATCGGGCAACCTTGCCTGCTTACACCGAACAGTGTGGCGCATCTGGCAAAGTGAGCGACCCTCTCGATCCGACACGCAAAAGCGGCATATCACAGATCCACGCAGCTCACACGCGCGTGTCAGCCCCGCCCCCACCCAGCGGGCCCTACATTGACAATCAGACAAGTCTGTTTGGTATCTTCGCCAAGCACCTGGTTTTCCATCACAAACATCTGACAGGGCCGTCGCCAGCCCGAGTACAGGGGGAGCAGATGAACCGGCAGGTAGCAGACGCACCAGGAGCTCGCACCAGGTGGGAGCACTCCGCCCACCACCCCGGCCACCCCACCCCGCCTCGGCTGCACGCGCCGGTCGAGCACGCGGCGCTGCGCGTCCTCGTCGTGGAGGAGGAGGAACGCGCGGCCAAGACCCTGGTCCAGAACCTCACCCGAAGGGGGTATCGCGCGGAGAGCGTGGCCACCGGGACCCAGGCGCTCCAGGTCCACCACCAGGTCGATCTCATCCTGCTGGACCTGGACCTGACCGACCTCGACGGCCTGGAGGTCTGCCGGGGCATCCGGGCGGTGAGCGACACCCCGATCATCGCCGTCACCGAGCGCGGCAGCGAACTGGACCGGGTGCTGGGTCTCCAGGCCGGCGCGGACGACTACATGGTCAAGCCGTACGGCTTCCACGAGCTGCTCGCCCGCATCGGAGCGGTGATGCGCCGGGTCCGCCCCAGCCGGACGTCCCGCGTCATCGAGCACGGCCCGCTGCGCATCGACCCCGTCGCCCGCAAGGTGACCCTGCACGACCGTCCCGTCGACCTCACCCGCAAGGAGTTCGACCTGCTGCGCATCCTCGCGCTCCAGCCGGGGGCCGTGGTCTCCCGGCGGCAGCTGATGAGCCAGGTCTGGGACGACGCCTGGTCGCACAAGGGCCGCACCATCGACACCCACGTCAGCAGCCTGCGCGGAAAGCTCGGGTCCAGCGACTGGATCGTAACGGTCCGGGGTGTCGGGTTCCGCCTGGGCAACCCGTAACCCGGCCCCGGCACCTCAAGCGGGGCGCACCGGCCGACGCGGGCGGCGGACCGCGGCCCCACCCTGTGCGAAGGCCGCCGTCCCGCCGGCCCGGCCCGCCCGCGGGCGATTCCACCGGATCTCCAGCGCGCGCCGAGAGACTCCGAAACTGTCTGCACGAGGATGCAGACAAGTCGGTATACTTTTTTCTTCGGCGAGTGCGAGGGATCACGAATGGCGAAGCAGGAGCGCGGGACGCGGTCACGGCGGGCGATTCTCAGGGCCGCGGCCGAGGTGTTCGACGAGCGGGGTTACGACGCCGCGAGCACGAACGAGATCCTGGCACGGAGCGGTCTGACCCGCGGTGCCCTCTACCACCACTTCCCGTCCAAGGAAGCCATCGCCGCGGCTCTGCTGGAGGCGCACAGCGAGGCCCTCGTCGCACCCGACGACAGCACCAAGATGCAGGCGATCATCGACCTGACCTTCGGCTTCGCCTACCGGCTCCAGCGCGATCCGGTCCTGCGCGCCAGTGTGCGCCTGGCCGTGGAGGACACGTCGTTCACCCGGCCGGTCAACACGCCGTACGAGCAGTCCAGTGCCACCATCCGCGGGCTGCTGGAGCAGGCGAGGGAGCAGGGTGAGACCCTGCCGGGCCTGGACCTGACGGAGGCCACCACGATGATCGTCGGCTCCTTCACCGGCATGCAGGTGATGTCGCAGGTCTACACGAACCGCAAGGACCTTCCCGAGCGCGTCACCACCATGTGGCGGCTGTTGCTGCCCGGCATCGTCAGCCCCGGCATGATCGGCCACCTGCGCGTCACGCCACCGCCCGCGCCGGCGGCCGCGCCGGAACCCGCGGCTGTCGGCGCGTGAGCGGTCAGCCGTCACTCCCCCGGCCCTGAGCCGCCCCCCAGCTGCCACATCGGCAACAACCCGCCGATTCAGCGCCGTTCGGCGTCCGTGAAGAGCGGCAGCAGCGCGTCCCAGATCCGCTGCGTGCTCTCCGGGCGCCACCACGTCGTGTCCGTGTAGCCGAGCGAGATCAGTCCCGCGGTGACCACCACCGCCAGGTCCGCCAGCACTTCCCGCTCGGGGGTGACGGGGGCGTCCCCGAGGACCTCCTCGCGCAGCCGCGCCAGCAGCTCCTCCCTCAACCGGGGAGGGCTGTCGGTACCGTCGGCCGCCAACCGCACCCCGGCGCGCACCAGCTGATCCTCCGCCAGCGCCTTCCCCAGGGCGATGCCGAAACGCGCCGGCGCCCCGGCGCCCCGCGACGCGAAGCTGTCGTCGGCCAGCGCCAGGACGCGCTTCTCGGCCTGTGCGTAGACCTCGGCCAGCAGCTCCGCGATCGACGTGAAGTGGTGGTAGAGCGCGCCCCGGCTCACTCCGGCGGTGTTGCAGATGTTGACCAGGCCCGCGTCGGCGAAGCGGCCGTTCGCGATGAGTTGCACGGCGGCATACACGAGTTCCTGACGGGTCGACTGCGACCGCTTCTGCATCGCGCTTGCCCCTTGATCACTGCGGTACGACGGCTTGGAGAGCGAGCGGGTGCCTACTGACACCGCACTTAAATAAACCATACAACCATGCCTGTTTTGAAGAGATCAGCAGGCAACCGCGCGAACAACGGCTGAGAAGAAACCACAGGTCCCCGCCGAGTGACCTGCGAAGCCGCCGCTCTCACCGCACACCGCTTGTCTTATCAACAGACAGTTCTGTTTGCATTGGTGGCGGGAAGAGGCTGGGCGGAGGGGCCGCGGAGACGGGAGAGGCGGCAGAGAAGGGGGAAGCGGCAGACGAGTCGGGCTGTACGCCGGGTTCTGTTCCCGGTGCTCCTCGCGGAGCGCCGGGCGACGGCCATCCATCTAGGGCCGGCGTTGCCGCCGGCCTCGTGCGGTCTACCCGCGGACTCGGGCGGGCAGCCCTCGAACGTCCGCGCAGAGCGCCTCGTGTCCTTCCAGGCGCTCCTTTTGACCTTGCTCCGGGTGGGGTTTACCTAGCTGCCCAGGTCACCCTGGGCACTGGTGGTCTCTTACACCACCGTTTCACCCTTACCCTGCGCCGAAGCGCCGGGCGGTCTGCTTTCTGTGGCACTGTCCCGCGGGTCACCCCGGGTGGCCGTTAGCCACCACCCTGCCCTGTGGAGCCCGGACGTTCCTCGGGAAGCCCCCCGTCAAGGGGACTCCACGCGGCCGTCCGCCCGGCTCGTCTGCCGTGTGGACCATCGTACCCGGCGGGACACCCCGGTCGGGGCGGCGGCCGTCGCCAGCACCGAACCCGTCAGGATCAGGGCGAACGCCGCGATGATCGTCGCGGTCAGGGCCTCGTTCAGGAAAAGCGCGCCGGCCGCGACCGCCACCGCCGGGTTGACGTACGTGATCACCGTCGCCCGCGTCGGGCCCGCCTCCTTGATCAGTTCCAGGAAGGCGACGAAGGCCACCGCCGTGCAGATCACGCCCAGGCCGGCCAGGGACGCCAGGACCGACGCCGACGGGGTCTGCGACGGCCAGGTCGCCGCCGCGGCAGGGGCGTACACCAGGGCCGCCAGGGCCAGGCAGGGGGCCGTGAGGTGCAGGGACGGCACGTCCTTCAGGTGGCGCGCGGCGATCAGGGGGGCCGTCGCGTAGCCGATCACCGTGAGCAGGACCTCGGCGAGGGAGCGGGCGTCGCCGCCGGTCAGGTGCGGGAGGGTCAGGACCACGACGCCGGTCAGGCCCAGGGCCAGGCCCGTCAGCCGCCGTATCCCCAGGCGTTCCGTCGCGCCGAAGTAGCGGGCCAGGGCCACGCCGACGATCGGCACGCCGGCGATCAGCAGGCCCGCCGTCGAGCTGGACAGGTGGCGTTCGGCGTCCGTCAGCGTGAACCACGGGCCGATGATCTCGATACACGCGAAGGCCAGCATCGGACGCCAGTGGCTCACCACGGTCCGTGCCAGGCCGGGCTGGCGGAGCGCGAAGGGGAGGAGGAGCGCCGCGCCCACCGCGCAGCGGACGAACACCACCATCGACGGGGACAGCTCGTCCACCGCCACCTTGATCATCAGATAGGGGATGCCCCAGATCACTCCCATGAGGGAGAAGAGGAACCAGCCGCGTGCAGTCATGGGCCGAGTTTCGGCCACCTGTTCATCGCGCGTCTTGAACGCTGTTGCGGTACGCCGCCGGGGTCACTCCCAGCACCCGGCGGAACCACCGCGTCAGATGCGCCTGGTCGGCGAAGCCCACCAGGCCCGCGACCTCCGCCGGGCGCAGTCCCGACTCCAGCAGGGCCCGGGCCCGCGTGACCCGGTGCTGCGCCAGCCAGGCGTACGGCGGGACGCCCACGGACGTACGGAAGGCACGCAGGAGCTGGTAGCGGGACAGGCCGAGTTCGGTGGCCAGGGCGGACAGCGACGGCGGGTCGGTCAGCTCGTCGGCCAGACGGTCCCTGACCTGCCTGGCTATGCCGTCCGCGCCGGCGACCGCGTCGCTCGTGGCGCGTGCCGTGGAGTGGCGGCGGGCCAGGGCCGTCAGCAGCCAGGGCAGCCGGGACTCCGCCTCCAGGGGGTCGGGGCAGGCGGCGGTCTCCGAGTGGGCCCGGCGCAGCGCCGTGGCCAGTTCCGGGTCGTCGATCAGCGCCTCACGGAAGTGCGGCAGGCCACCGCCGCCCAGCACGCCGTCCGCGAGGAGGTCCGGTGCGGCGTACAGCGCGCGGTACGCGTAGCCGTCCGTCGTCGTCGCCGGGCCGCCCGTGTGGATCTCGCCGGGGGCCAGGACGACGATCGAGCCGGGGCCCGCGTGGACCCGGCCGCCGCGGTACGCGATCACCTCCGAGCCGCCGACGCAGACGCCGACCGTGTACTCGTCGTGCGCGTGCGGCGCGTAGACGTGCTGGTCGAAGCGGGCGGTCAGCAGGTCGAGCGCGGGCCCGCAACGCCCCAGCCGCGCCCGCGTCCACAGCGCCTCTTCGCGTCCCTGGTCCGCCATGCCGTACACCCCCTGTCGTCCTGGAGGGTGCAACGCCTACCCGTGCCGTTCCATGCCCGCGAGCGCCCGCTCCAGCGCGCTGACTCCCGCGCGTCTCAGAGGAGGTCGGCGGTGTCCAGGTCGAAGGCGAAGGGCTCGGGGAGGGTGATCGGCTTCCCGAAGGGGCGTGTGGTGAGCGCTCGGTAGTCGTCCTTGTCCGGGTCGCTGAAGAGGGTGACCTGGGACGTGTCGCGGTCGGCCAGCAGGTACAGAGGGATTCCGCCTCGTGCGTAGCAACGGCGCTTGGCCTCACGGTCGGCCTGCGGCCTGGCCGACGTCACTTCCAGCACCATGGCGACGCCGTCGCACGGCATCCAGGACTCCGCGCCCCCGAAGAGGTCGAGGTCGAAGGGCGCGAACGTGACGTCCGGGATCACGTGACTCTTCGGGCAGCCCCCTCCGCTCCTCAGCCTCAGTCCCTTGTTGCCGGAGAAGTCCATGTCCGTCCGGGACAGCTTGATCACCTGCCGCACGATGCGGCTGATGTACTTCTCGTGCTCCCCGTCCGGCGGCGGTGTCACAACGATCTCCCCCTCGATCAGCTCCGCCCGGAAACCCTCCGGCGTGTCCAGGGCGAGGAAGCCCTCCAGCAGGACCTCCTCCTGCGTGAGCGGCTCGTGGGCCATGGCAGTCATGTCACGCCCCTCCTTCGGTCGCTCGCCAGACTGGGACATGGGCTGATCACCTGTCCGAGAGATCGGGAACCGTTCCCTCGATCGTGGCACACGACGGCACACGAGGGCACTGAAGCGTTCACGCAAGCGCGAAGCTCACCGTCGGGACTTCCATGTCGGCGCGGGTCAGGCGGACCTGGAGGCGGCGGCCGACGTCCGTCTCGGTGATGCCGGTGACGGGGCCGACGACCGCGGGGGACTCCAGTTGGACGGTGCCCGTGCCCGGGGGGTTGCCCTGTTTGACGACCACGCCCTCGAAGATCTCGCCCACCCGGTCCTTCAGGACGGCCGCCTCGACCAGGTCGACGCACTTGCCGTCGATGTCGCCCGCGCGCTCGCCGCCCTCCTTCATGCGGGCCGGTACGGCGTCGAGAGCCGCGAGCACCCACTCGGGTGGCTCCCGGCCGGCGACGGCGGCGAGGCAGATCTCGGTGGCGTAGCGGTCGACCAGGCGGCGCAGCGGGGCCGTGCAGTGCGCGTAGGGCGCGGCGACGGAGGCGTGCACGGGGTTCGGCGGCAGGTGGCCGTCCCGGAAGACGGTGTAGTCGGCGCGTCTCATCAGGCCCGTGCAGGCCTGGAGGAACGCCGCCTCGCGGGGCACGGACGGGTCGAGGGTGCGCACCCGTTCCGCGTACGACATGTGCGGCGGCCAGTCGATGTGCAGCGCGTCGGCGGTGTGGTGCAGCTCCTCCAGCTTGCCGGGCTTGGGCACCTGGGTGCGCAGCACGCCCGTGCCGTGCGCCAGCATCAGCTCGGCGGCGGCCATGCCGGTGAGCAGGGAGAGCTGGGCGTTCCAGCCGTCGGCGGCGAGCGGGGCGCGGTAGGTCAGCTCGTAGGTGTGGTCGTGTTCGACGATCTCCTGGTCGGGGACGCGCAGGGAGATGCCGCCGCGGGCGATCTCCACCTGCTCGCGCAGCAGGCCGATCGTCTTCAGCAGGAGCAGGGGTTCCTCGGCCGTCCCGTCGTCGATCTTCTTCTGCACGCTGTCGTAGTCGAGCCGCTGCTTGCTGCGGATCAGGGCGCGGCGCACGTCGACGGCGAGCGTGCCGCCGCTCGCGTCCAGGTCGATCGTCCACACCGCGGCCGGCCGGGTCTGCCCCGGCAGCAGGCTCGCGGCGCCCTCGCTGAGCACCGGCGGGTGCAGGGGGATCCGCAGGTCGGGAAAGTAGAGGGTGACCGCCCGGTGGTGGGCCTCCCGGTCGAGCGGGCCGTCGGGTACGACGAAGGCGGCGACGTCGGCGATGGCGTACCGGACGCGGTAGCCGGTGCCCTGCCGGGACAGGTGCATCGCCTGGTCGAGGTCGAGCGAGCCGGGCGGGTCGATGGTGAAGAACGGGATGTCGGTGGCGTCCTCCGCGGGGAGGACGGGGTGCGCGGCGGCCTCGTCGGCCGCGGCGAGCACGTCGGGCGGGAAGCCGGCGGGGACGTGCAGCTTGTCCCGCAGGGCGGCGAGCGCCGTCAGCAGCGGGCCCTCGGGGGCGCCGGTCACATGGAGGGGGCGTCGGGGCATACCGCCACCGTAGGGCGGGGGACGCGGGGCGGCACGCCGTACGCTGTCCCGGTCCCCGTTCACCAAGGAGAAGTCCCGTGCTCGTCCTTCTGCCGCCTTCCGAGGGCAAGGCCCCGTCCGGTACCGGCGCCCCGCTGACGCTGGAGTCCCTGTCGCTGCCGGGGCTCACAGCCGCCCGCGCGGCCGTGCTGGAGGAGCTGGTCGAGCTGTGCGCCGGGGACGAGGAGAAGGCCCGGGAGGTGCTGGGGCTCAGCGAGGGGCTGCGCGGGGAGGTCGGCAAGAACGCCGGGCTGCGCGAGGCCGGGGCCCGGCCCGCCGGCGAGATCTACACCGGGGTGCTGTACGACGCCCTCGGCCTCGCCGCCCTGGACGAGGAGGCGCGGCGGCGGGCCGGTGCGTGGCTGCTTGTCTTCTCGGGGCTGTGGGGTGCCGTCCGGGTGACGGACCGCATCCCCTCCTACCGCTGCTCCATGGGCGTGAAGCTGCCCGGGCTCGGCGCGCTGGCCGCGCACTGGCGGGCACCGATGGCCGAGGTGCTGCCCGAGGCGGCCGGGGAGGGGCTGGTCCTCGACCTGCGCTCGTCGGCGTACGCGGCGGCGTGGAAGCCGAAGGGCGAGGTGGCGGGGCGGACGGCGACCGTACGGGTGCTGCACGCGCCGACCCGGAAGGTCGTCAGCCACTTCAACAAGGCGACCAAGGGGCGGATCGTGCGCAGCCTGCTGACCGCCGGGGCCGCGCCGCAGGGGCCGGCCGAGCTGGTGACGGCGCTGCGGGATCTCGGGTACGCCGTCGAGGCGGAGGCGCCCGGGAAGGCGGGGAAGCCATGGGCGCTGGACGTGCTCGTGGAGGAGATCCACTGAGCGTCCCACGCAGGGCGTTGCAGCATATGCAATGACCTTTGCGCACTGTGCACAGCGCGGGCAGGATGAGGCCATGCCCGCTGCTCTGCCTGCCTCCGTGCTGGACCTCGCGCCCGTCCTGCCCGTGGTCGTCGTGGACGACGCCGCCGACGCCGTACCGCTCGCGCGGGCGCTCGTCGCCGGAGGGCTGCCCGCGATCGAGGTGACCCTGCGGACCCCGGCCGCGCTGGAGTCGATCCGCGCGATCGCCGGCGCGGTACCGGACGCCGTGGTCGGCGCGGGCACGGTCCTCACGCCGGGGCAGGTGGCCGAGTCGGTCGCGGCCGGGGCGCGGTTCCTGGTCAGCCCGGGCTGGACGGACGTACTGCTGGAGGCGATGCGCGGGGCCGGAGTGCCCTTCCTGCCGGGGGTGTCCACGGCGACGGAGGTCGTGGCGCTGCTGGAGCGCGGGGTACGGGAGATGAAGTTCTTCCCGGCGCAGGCGGCGGGCGGTACGGCGTATCTGCGGTCGCTGGCCGGGCCGCTGCCGCAGGCCCGCTTCTGCCCGACGGGCGGCATCGGCCCGGACACCGCGCCCGACTACCTCGCCCTGCCCAACGTCGGCTGTGTCGGCGGCAGTTGGATGCTCCCGGCGGACGCGGTCGCCGCACGGGACTGGGGGCGCGTGGAGCGGCTGGCGCGGGAGGCGGCGACGCTCACGGCGGGGGTGCGGTGAGCGTCGGTCCAGGTGTGCGGTGAGCGGTCAGCGCGGGTGTGCGGTGAGCGTCAGCGCAGGTGTGCCGTGTCGTTGAGCAGGCGGAGGCTGGCGTTGCCGTCGGCGTAGTACGCCACCACCGACAGCGACGCCGCCGACAGCTCCATCCGGAACAGCGACTCCGGCGGCGCGCCCAGGGCGAGCCGCACCAGGGTCTTGATCGGGGTGACGTGGGTGACCAGCAGGACCGTGCGGCCGGCGTACGCCGCGACCAGCTTGTCGCGTGCGGCGGCGATCCGCGTCGCCGTCTCCGCGAAGCTCTCCCCGCCACCGGTGGGCGCGGCCTCCGGGGAGGCGAGCCAGGCGTTCAGGTCGTCCGGATGGCGCTCGCGGACCTCGCCGAAGGTCAGGCCCTCCCAGGCGCCGAAGTCCGTCTCGCGCAGCCCGTCCTCGACCGTGACCTCCAGGCCGAGGCGGGCGGCGACGATCCCGGCGGTCTCGCGGGTGCGGGCGAGGGGCGAGGTGACGATGTGCTGGATCGTGCCGCGCCGGGCGAGCGCCGCGGCGACCCGCTCGGCCTGCTCCCGGCCGATGTCGGAGAGGGAGGGATCGGTGCCGCCGCTACCGGAGAAACGCTTCTGGGGGGTCAGCGGGGTCTCGCCGTGCCGGAGCAGCACGAAGGTGGCGGGGGCGCCGAGGTCGGGGGCCGAGCTCCAGCCGGGGGCGGAGACGGAGGGGGTGGCGGTCGTCCCCGTGGGGGCGGTCGTCCCCGTGCTGGCGGCCGTTCCCGTGGGGGCGGTCGTCCCCGTGGTGGCGGTCGTCCCCGTGGTGGCGGCCGTGGTGCGGGCTGCGCGTACGTCGGCCTCGGCCTTGTCGCCCGCGTCCGCCTGCTGCCGCTCCTGAGCCTTCTCCTCCTGCGCCTTCGGCGCCCGGCCCTCCGCCAGCGCCGCCCGCGCCCGGGCCGCGCCCGCGGTGGCGTCGCCGGGCGGACCCGACGGCTCCGGTACGGCCGGTGCTGCCGGTGCTGCCGGTGCCGCCGCCCGTACGGCGTCCAGCTCGGCGCGGGACGCCGACGGGTCCCACTGCTCGCCGCGCTTGCCGGCGTCCATCGCCTCGTTGGCGAGGCGGTCGGCGTGCTTGTTCTGCTCGCGCGGGATCCACTCGTAGGTGACCTGCCCCGGCGGGTAGACCCGGGCCGCCTCCGCCGCGAGCGGCTTCATGTCGGGGTGCTTGATCTTCCAGCGGCCCGACATCTGCTCGATGACGAGCTTGGAGTCCATTCGCACGTGCACCGGGGCCGCCGGGTCCAGCTCGTGCGCGGCGCGCAGGCCGGCGAGCAGGCCGCGGTACTCGGCGACGTTGTTCGTGGCGACACCGATGTACTCGGCCCGCTCGGCGAGGGTCTGGCCGGTCGCCGCGTCCTTCACCACGGACCCGTAGCCCGCGGGCCCCGGGTTGCCCCGCGACCCGCCGTCGGCCTCGACGATGAACTCCCGCACGCCACCGGCTCCCTACAGGCCCGACTCGGCCGTACGGACCAGGATGCGGCGGCAGTTCTCGCAACGCACCACCGTGTCCGGCGCGGCCTTGCGGATCTCGTTCAGCTCGGTGATGGCCAGCTCCTGCCGGCAGCCCTGGCAGGTGCGCGCGTACAGCTTGGCCGCGCCGATGCCGCCCTGCTGCTCGCGCAGCTTGTCGTACAGCTTCAGCAGGTCCGCGGGGACGGAGGCGGCGACGACCTCGCGCTCCTTGGTGACGGAGGCGGCCTCGCCGTCGATCTCCTCGAACGCGGCGTCCCGGCGGCCGGTCGCGTCGTCGATCTTCGCCTGGACGGAGGCGACGCGCTCGGTCAGCTCGGCCACCCGCGCCTGCGCGGACTCGCGGCGCTCCATGACCTCCAGGACGACGTCCTCCAGATCGGCCTGCCGCTTGGCGAGGGAGGCGATCTCGTGCTGCAGGTTGGACAGGTCCTTGGGGGAGGTGACCGCGCCGGAGTCCAGGCGCTGCTGGTCGCGGGCGGCGCGCTGGCGCACCTGGTCCACGTCCTGCTCGGCCTTGGTCTGCTCGCGGGCGGTGTCGCTCTCCTCGGTCTGCGCGGCCACGAGCAGGTCGCGCAGCTGGGTCAGGTCCTTGGTCAGCGACTCGATCTCGGCGTGCTCGGGCAGGGACTTCCGCTTGTGGGCGAGCTGCTGCAGGCGGACGTCGAGGGCCTGGACGTCGAGGAGTCGGATCTGGTCGGCGGGCGCGGCGTTCAGTTGGGGGCTCCAGGTGAAGGGGAGTGACTGGTCCAGGGGTCGGTGACCGTCTTCGAGACGTGGACGCGCAGGTCCCAGCCGTGGCGGTCGGAGATCTCGTCGAGCTGGCTCGCGGCCAGCTCGCACCAGGGCCACTCGGTGGCCCAGTGCGCCGCGTCGAGCAGCGCGAGGGGACTGTGGGCGCGGGCCTCGGAGGCCGGGTGGTGGCGCAGGTCCGCGGTGAGGAAGGCGTCGACGCCGGCCTCGCGGACCTGGTCGAAGAGGCTGTCGCCGGAACCGCCGCTCACCGCGACCGTGCGGATCGTCGCCTCCGGGTCGCCGGCGACGCGGATGCCCTGCGCGGTGGCGGGCAGCCGGGCGGCGGCGCGGGCGGCGAACTCGCGCAGCGGCAGCGGGTGGTCCAGTTCGCAGATCCGGCCGAGGCCGCGGCGGCCCTCCGGGTCGCCCGGGTCCGGCACCAGGGGCCGTACGACGCGCAGGTCGAGGGCGCCGGCCAGGGCGTCGGAGACGCCGGGGTCGGCGGTGTCGGCGTTGGTGTGGGCGACGTGCAGCGCGATGTCGTGCTTGATCAGGGTGTGCACGACCCGGCCCTTGAAGGTGGAGGCCGCCACGGTCGTCGTACCGCGCAGATAGAGCGGGTGGTGGGTGACGAGCAGGTCGGCGCCCAGCTTCACCGCCTCGTCGACGATCTCCTGCACGGGATCGACGGCGAACAGGACCCGCGTGACCTCCTGGTCGGGGTCGCCCGCGACGGTGCCGACCGCGTCCCAGGACTCGGCCCGCTCGGCGGGCCACAGGTTCTCCAGCGCGGCGATGACTTCAGACAGACGGGGCACGGGTGCAAGGCTACCTGGCTGATCTGCCCCTCTGTACAGCCGTGACCACCGGTGTGCGGGCCTGTGCGGGGGGATGTACCGGTCAGCACATTCGCCCCGGTTTCCTCAGGTGAATCGCTTCTGCACCACCCTTATGTGTGAAGGCGGCGCCCAGCGATGCCACGCCTGTGCGTGCGAAAACTAGCTTCGTCGCCGGAGGTGACCGAACGATGACGGCCTGTGCGATCGAACCCGCCGCGGCACAAGAGGAGAGCTTCCCTCCACCCCCGGGGCTGGTGATCACCGTGGACGGCGCCTACGCGGCCCGCCTCGCCGGCGAGGGCGACGCCCTCTTCCCCGAGCGCTGGACGCTCGACGGCCCCGAACCCTACGCCGTGCCGCTGCCCGGCAACCAGCCCGAGGAACCCGGCACCGAGGTGCAGCCGATGGGCGACGGCCGGGTGCTGATCCACCGGCTGGCCGCCGGCCGGCACGCCTTCTCCCTCCTCTACCCGACCGGCCCGGGCACCGGCGAGCTGCCGCTCGGCGCGGTCGAACGCCCCGACGACGGCACCCTGCTGCGGCTGCTGCCCCCGGCGCCGGGCGGCGAACGCGCCTACGCCCTCGCCGTGGGCCGGCGCTCCAGCACGGTGTGGCTGGTGGCGGGCGGCGCCTTCGGGCCCGAGCGGGTCGCCGAGCTGCCCGGGCGCTGCTCGGGCGGCGTGTGGCTGGACCACACCGGCCGGATGCTGGCGCTGGACCGGGAGACGGGCGGCCGGACCAAGACGGTCGTGGTGGACCTGGAGCGCGGCGGCGAGGTGTCGCCGCTGCTGCAGATCGCCGAGGACAGCGACGACCGACTGCTGCTCGCCGACCCCGACAGCGGCCTGCTGATCGTCGCCTCCGACGCCCCCTCCCCCGGTGCGCCGCGGCTCGGCTGGGGGGTGCTGGGCAGCACGCTGCCGGTGCGGTTCGCGGAGTGCCTGCGCATGCCCGGGTGCACGGTGACGCCGTTCGCGATCCAGCCCGGGCAGGTGCTGACGCCGGAGGGCTGCGGGGTGGCGCTGCGCGTCGACGGGCCGTTCGGCCGCTGGGTGGGCGTGTGGCGGCCGGCCGAACGGCAGGTGCACGCCTTCGTGGCCCCGCCCGGCTGGCTGCCGGGCGCGGGGCGCTGGACCGCGGAGGGGGTGCTGCTGCTGCCGTACGCGACCGGGGAGGAGCCGTGCGGGCTGGCCCGGGTGGAGGCGCCGGCGGTGGTACCGGTGCCGGTGCCGGAAGCGGTGCCGGTCCCGGGGGAATCCCCGGCTCTGCCGGTGGACCCGGCCGTACCGGCGGATCCGCGCGCGCAGGTCGATCCCCTCTCCCCGGAGGCGGAGTCCGAGGGTCCGTCCGAGCCGGTGACGCCGCGTCCGGTGCCGCTGTGCGAGGCCCCGTTGGGACGACTTGTAACGAAGTAGTGCCGGTTGGCGTGTGCGGCTGGATTCGGGCCGAGGTGCGCCGGTTAAACTCGCCCGGCTGTAGGAATGATCATGTTGACGGGGTGAGTTCTTCCGATGAGCAACGCCACCACGACCCAGCCGCAGGACATGGAGGTCCAGGGGTCCGCAGGGCACGGCAGGCACCGGGGTCCGGTCTCCACGCAGGAGACCGAGACGGCCCCGCGCGGCCGACACCGCAAGCCGGCGGAGCA
The DNA here is from genome assembly GCF_014656055.1 of Streptomyces griseosporeus. Classification (GTDB taxonomy): domain Bacteria; phylum Actinomycetota; class Actinomycetes; order Streptomycetales; family Streptomycetaceae; genus Streptomyces; species Streptomyces griseosporeus. Next base: position 831,678 of record NZ_BNBR01000004.1, on the reverse strand, counting down.
GGCCGAGACCACCGCGGCCTGACGGCGGGTCAGAGCAGCGAACACAGGGGCCCCGATCGTCGCCCGACGGTCGGGGCCCCTCGCTGTCCCGCATGTCAGCCCTGCGGGAGAACCTTGCCGTCAGCCCTGCGGGAGCACGCCGCCGTCACCCTTCGCCGGTCAGCCGTGCGGGAGAACCGTGCCGTCCAGGACGAGCGCGTCCCCCCGCTCCACCACCCCCACGGCGACCCGCACGGCCGGGACGACGCCGGTGCCGCCCTCTCGCCAGAGGCGGATGCGCAGGGTCTCCCCCGGATACACCACCCCCGTGAACCGCGCCTCGTACGACCGCACCCGGGCCACGTCCCCGCCGAGCAGCGTGTCCACGACCGCCTTCAGCGTCATGCCGTACGTGCACAGCCCGTGCAGCACGGGCCGCTCGAACCCGGCGCGCGCCGCGAACTCCGGGTCGGCGTGCAGGGGGTTGAGGTCGCCGGAGAGCCGGTAGAGCAGGGCCTGGTCCGCGCGCACCGCGCGCCGCACCGTCTGCTCCGGTGGCCCGGCGGGGACGTCCGCCCGCACGGACGGCCCGCGCTCGCCGCCCCAGCCGCCCTCGCCCCGCACATAGGTCCGTGCCTCCTCCGTCCACAGCGGCCCGTCGGCGTCGGCGACCTCGGTACGCAGCACGAGCACGGCCGCCGTGCCCTTGTCGTACACGCCGGTGACCCGTGAGGTGGCCGTCGCGGTGGCCCGTACCGGCAACGGCCGGTGGACGGTGAGCGACTGGCCGGCGTGCAGCGCCCGCGCGAGGTCGACGTCCACGCCCGGCATCGACAGCGCGCGGATCACGCCCGGCGCCCCGCCGCCCGCGACGGTGGCGAAGGCGGGCAGGACGTGGAGCCGGTCCTCCAGGGTGTAGCGCAGGTCGTCCGGGTCGGCGCCGGCGCGGATGCCGAGGTGGTAGAGCTGGACGTCCTTGGCGGTCCAGGAGATGCGGCTGGTCCGGGGCCCGGCGGCGAGGGCCTGGGCTGCGTCGATGGGCATCTGGCTCCTGGAGTCTCGAAGGCCGGCCGTGACATTTGTCCTGCCGGAGTCCGTACGCCCGTGTCTGCCGCCCGGCGCGCGGGCGGTGCGATGCTCGTGGCCGACGGTTCCGACAGGTCCATCCGAACGGGGGCGAGGGTATGCGAGGGCTGCGGTCGAGGAAGACGTGCCGGGCGCACGGTGAACGGGAACGGCATGCGGGCCCGCCGCCCACCGGCTTCACCCTGCTGCCCTGGCTGCTGATGGGGATGGGCTCGCTGTCCAACCTCTTCCAGGGCGAGACCCCGAACCCCTTGATCGGCGGTCTGGGCCTCCTCACCTTCAACTCCCTCTACGTCTTCCTCGCCTTCCGCGCCTTCGACCGGCGCAAGCGCGACGCGCCGGCGACCCGGGTGGCACTGCTCCTGCTGGCCCTGCTGACCTGCGCCCTGGCCATCGGGTACGGCGGCAACTGGCTGCTGTTCTTCCCGCTGCTGGGCCTCGCGGTGGGCGCCGTGCTGCGCGGACCGGGGCTCGGCCGGTGGGGCTGGAGCCTCGCCGTCCTCGCCGGGGCCGTGGCCGGGGTGAAGGAGGGCTGGGACGGCATCGGCATCCTCTACGGCACGTTCCTGTCGACGATGGTGACGTCCGCGATCCTCTCCCTGTCCGAGGCCGTACGCGAACTGCGCGCCGCCCGCGAGGAACTCGCCCGGCGCGCGGTGGAGGAGGAGCGGCTGCGCTTCTCGCGCGATCTGCACGACCTGCTCGGCCACACCCTGTCGGTGATCGTGGTGAAGTCGGAGGCGGCCCGCCGCCTCGCCCCGCGCGACCTGGACGCCTCCCTGGCCCAGATCAACGACATCGAGTCGGTGGGCCGGCAGGCGCTCACCGAGATCCGCGAGGCGGTCACCGGCTACCGCGAGAACAGCCTGGCCACCGAAGTGGACCGGGCCCGCTCCGTGCTGACCGCGGCCGGTGTCGAGCCGACGGTACGCCGCTCGGGAGCGCCGCTGTCCGCCCGCACCGAGGCCCTGCTGGGCTGGGTGGTCCGCGAGGCGGTCACCAACGCCGTACGGCACAGCGGCGCCCGGCACTGCGAGATCGCCGTCCACGGCGCCGCCGACCGGGTCCGCCTGACGGTGACGGACGACGGACACGGCCCGGCCGGCGCCCCGCCCTCCGCGGTCGGCGGCACGGGCCTGAAGGGCCTGAGGGAACGCCTCACGGCAGCGGGCGGCACCCTGACCGCGGGCCCGGGACCGCACGGCGGCTTCACGGTGACGGCGGAACTGCCGCAGGACACGGCGGGTGCGGAGGCGGGGCCCCGCTCAGAGGCCGAGCTGTCCTCCGGGGGCCCCACCCCTCCCCCTCCCCTCCCTCCCCAGGCCCCCGGAATGCCCACGCCCGCCCCGGAGTTGACGCTGCCATGACTCAGGAACCCACAGCCCGCGCCCTCTCCGACGAGGCGCTGTCGGACCTGCTCTCCCGGCAGCAGTTCGGCACCCTCGCCACCACCAAACGCAGCGGACACCCGCACCTGACGACCATGGTCTACAGCTGGGACCCGGAAGCCCGCCTCGTGCGCTTCTCCACCACCGCCGACCGCATCAAGGTCGCCCACCTGCGCCGCGACCCGCGCGCGGCGCTCCACGTGCAGGGTCCGGACGTCTGGTCCTTCGCCGTCGCCGAGGGCACGGCCGAGGTCTCCGACGTGACCGCCGCCCCGGGGGACGCCGTGGGCCGTGAACTCCTCTCCATGCTGCCGGAGTCCGCCCGGCCGCAGGACGAGGAGGCGTGGCTGGCCCGGCAGGTGGAGGAGCGGCGGGTGGTCGTGCGGCTGAAGGCGGAGCGGCTGTACGGGACGGCGATCGACTTCTGAGGACACGGCGGGGCCGTACGGCAGGCGCCCGCGCGCTCCTCGCGGCCTACCCTTGGCCCGTGAGCGACGAGATGCCCCGAGACCACCGGCCCGGCAAGTCCATCCGGGTGCTGCTCGCCGAGGACCAGGGCATGATGCGCGGGGCCCTGGCGCTGCTGCTCGGCTTGGAGCCGGACATCGAGGTGGTGGCTCAGGTGGGCGCGGGTGACGCGATCGTGGACGCCGCGCTGACCCACCGGCCCGACGTCGCCCTCCTCGACATCGAACTGCCGGGCCGCAGCGGTCTGGACGCGGCCGCCGACCTGCGCGACCAGGCGCCCGACTGCCGGGTGCTGATCCTGACCACGTTCGGCCGGCCCGGCTATCTCCGGCGGGCCATGGAGGCCGGTGCGGCAGGCTTCCTGGTCAAGGACGGGCCCGTGGAGGAGCTGGCCGTGGCGATCCGCCGGGTGCTGACCGGGGAGACGGTGATCGACCCGGCCCTGGCCGCCGCCGCGCTCAGCGCCGGTCCGAACCCGCTCACCGCCCGCGAGTGCGACGCCCTGCGGGCCTCCGCCGACGGCGCGACCGTCGCCGACATCGCCGCCCGGCTGCACCTGTCCGAGTCCACGGTCCGCAACTACCTCTCCTCCGCCATCGGCAAGACCGGCACCCGCAACCGCATGGAGGCCATGCGCGAGGCCCGCCGCCAGGGGTGGCTCTAGGCCGCGCCCGCAACGTCGCGTCGTCCGTCCGGAGGGCGGGCCGCGCTGCGCCTCCCCCCTCCGTCGCCTCCCCTACCGCGTCACCGCCACCGACTCGAAGGCCGTCCCGTCGGGGGCCAGGCACACGAACCAGGCGTAGGGGGAGGTGGCGGGTGTGCGGATGGTCTGGTCGTCGGAGTTGATGTCGGTGCTCGTGGCCCGGTGGACCTTGGTGGTGGTGCCGTTCTTCCAGGTGCAGGTCACCTCCTGGGCGGTGCGGGCGACGTGGCCGACGACCAGGCGCTGGGGGCGGCCGGGGGTGTCCGGGTCCAGGGGGACCGCGACGGAGTCGAGGTCGGTGCCGGCCATGCGGTCGGCCGGTGCGGTCAGGCCCTCGCTGACGGGCGTGCCGAGCGTGTCGCCGTCGCCGTGGCTCTGGCGGACGGTGTAGGCGCTTCTGCCGACCAGGTCGGACGCCTTGTGGACGTCGGCCGGGAACTCGCCGTACGTCGTCATCGCGCCCAGCAGGGTCTGGGCCTCGGTCTCGTCGCGCGGGGCGGGCCACACGTCGAGGGTGACCTTCCAGGGCGTGCCCTGGTCGGTGCCGGTGGCCAGGGTGGTGGGGTCGGGTTGCAGCACCGGGCCCGGCGTGGCGCTCGTCGCGGGCGGGGTCGCCGGGGCCACCCGGTGGCCGCCGTCGCCGGGCAGCGCGGTCACCGCGAGGGCGCCGGTGGAGCCCGCCACCAGGGCGGCGGTGGCGGCGGTGACCGCCCAGCGGCGGGCTCTGCGGCGGCGGCCGCCGCGGATCACCGCCTGGGTCGGGGCCGTACCGATCTCGACGGCGCTCGCCGCGTCGGCGAGCAGGAAGGCGATGTCCCGGTCCGTCATGCCGTGGTCGAACTCCCGGTTCGCGTTGGTCACTTCCGCCCTCCGTACATCACCGTGTCCGCCAGTTCCGGTATGGCGCGCAGTTTCGCGATCCCCTTGGCCGTATTGCTCTTCACCGCGCCGACCGAGCAGCCCATGGCCTCCGCGGCCTGGGTCTCGGTGAGGTCCTCCCAGTAGCGCAGGACGACCGCCTGCCGCTGCCGCGGGGGCAGTTGGGCGAGGGCCTGCAGCAGCAGGCCGCGGTCCTCGGCGCGGGAGATGTGGTCACCGCTGTCGGGCACCTCGCGGGCGATCCCCGAGTCGTCGCGGGGTGCGAGGAACTCCCGTAGTTTCCGGCGGTGTCTGCGCGCGTGCGTGTTGATCATGACGCGTCGTACATACGCCTCCGGGTCGTCGGCCGAGCCGACCCTGCGCCAGGCCACGTAGGCCTTTTCCAGGGTCGACTGGACCAAGTCCTCTGCGGCGTGCTGCTCCCCCGTGAGGAGAAATGCCGTACGCATCAGCCGCGGCCAGCGGCCTGCTACAAAGGCCCGGAACTCCTCGTCCCCGGCCTGTTTCCGATCCCCCATGGGCACCTCCTGGATATCAAGAGGAGTCCATGGGCGGCCCGGACCGTTGCCTCATCTCGCGGACGAATTTCCCGCCTTCTGCGGGACGGCCGCCCCGGCGGGCGCGGTGCGCGGCGGACGCGGCAGCCACAGCAGCATCAGCACGGCGCCGGTCAGCAGGACGGCCGTGGAGGCGCGGAAGGCCAGGGCGTAGCCGTCGGTCAGGGCCTGCGGTGTGGTGCTGCCCGCCGTGCGGGCCGCCGCGATGGTGGACATCACGGCGAGGCCGAGCGAGCCGCCCATCGTGCGGGAGGTGTTGACGAGGCCGGAGACCAGTCCGGCCTCCTCGGGGGCCGCGCCCGAGGTGGCGAGGGAGGCGAGCGGGGTGGCCGCCAGGCCCGCGCCGAGCATCATCAGGACGCCGGGCACGAGGATCCCGGTGACGTAGTCGCCGTGCGCGCTCATCGTCGACTGCCAGCCGAAGCCGGCCGCCGCGACGAGCGTTCCCAGGACGGCGACGACTCGCGGTCCGGCCACCGGCATGAAGCGTGGGGCCAGTTTGGAGCCGAGGACGACGGCGAGGGAGCTGGGGACGAGGGCGACGCCGGCCTCCAGCGGGCTGTAGCCGAGGACGTTCTGGGCGTAGAGCGTCATGAAGAACCACATGCAGAACATGGCGGCGCCGCTGAGGAACATCGCGGTGTTGGCGGAGGCCACCGACCGCAGCCGCAGCAGCCGCAGCGGCATGAGCGGGGCGGCCGTGCGCGCCTCGACGGCGAGGAACAGCGCGATCAGCGCGGCCCCGGCCGCGAGCGGCAGCAGGGTCGCCTGCGCGGTCCAGCCCTCGGACTCGGTCTGCGAGATGCCGTAGGCGACGGTGGCGAGCCCGGCCGTCACCAGGACCGCGCCCGGCAGGTCGAGGCGGCGGCGGTCCCCGGCGCGGCTCTCCGGCAGCCAGCGCAGGGCGCCGAGCAGGACGACCGCGCCGATGGGCACGTTGATCAGCAGCACCCAGCGCCAGGACAGCGCGTCGACCAGGACGCCGCCGACGAGGCCGCCCGCGGCGCCGCCGCCTCCGCCGACCGCTGTCCAGGTCGCGATGGCCCGGGCGCGGGCGGGGCCCTCGGGCACGGCGGCGGTGAGGAGCGTCAGGGTGGAGGGCGCCAGTACGGCCGCGCCGAGCCCCTGCACGGCCCGGGCGAGCAGCAGTTGCCAGCCGTCCTGGGCGAGGCCGCCGCCGAGGGAAGCGAGGGTGAACAGGGCGAGGCCGACCAGGAACATGCGCTTGCGGCCGTAGAGGTCTCCGGCCCGGCCGCCGAGCAGCATGAAACCGGCGAAGGCGATGGCGTAGGCGTTGACCACCCACTGGAGCCCGGAGTCGCTCAGTCCGAGGTCGGCGCGCATCGACGGCAGGGCCGTGTTGACGACCGACACGTCGAGGACGACGAGGAACTGTCCGGCGCAGGCCAGGGTGACCACCAGCCAGGCGGGCGGGGCCGGGCGGCGGGGGGCGCGGGCGGCGGCGTCTGCGGCGTCGAGCATGCGAGTCATGGTCTCAGTGGCTCTGTGACCCTTGCATCGGGTTTTCGTCCGACGCGGGTGCCGGTCCGCGGTCCTAGGTCTTTTCGTCAAGAGACGGTCAAGGATTCGTTAGGGGCTCGAAGCAACGGAATAGTTGCCCGTGCATACGAGGTTCAGGCTGCACATACCGAAAAGATCCTGGCCTGGAGGCCCCACTCCATGACGCTCACGTCGACCGACCGGCCCGCCCCCAGAGAGGGCGGGGCCGCCGTCGTCCCCGTGCTCGCCTTCGCGGGCATCGTGGTCGCGGTGATGCAGACCCTGCTCGTACCGGTCATCAAGGACCTGCCGCAGCTGCTGGGCACCTCGCCCAGCAACGCCACCTGGGTCCTCACCTCGACCCTCCTCTCCGGCGCCGTCGCGACCCCGATCATGGGCCGCCTCGGTGACCTGTACGGCAAGCGGCGGATGCTGATCCTCAGTCTCGCGGTGATGGTGGCCGGCGCCCTGGTCAGCGCGGTCACCAGCAACCTGCTGCTGATGATCGGCGGCCGTACCCTCCAGGGCTTCGCGATGGGCGCGATCCCGCTCGGCATCGGCCTGATGCGCGACATGCTGCCGCGCGAGAAGCTCGGCTCGGCGATGGCACTGATGAGTTCGTCCATCGGCGTCGGCGGCGGCCTCGCGCTCCCCGCCGCGGCCCTGGTCGCCCAGCACACCGACTGGCACGCCCTCTTCTACGGCGCCGCCGGTCTCGGCGTGCTCTCCATCGTCCTCACCCTCCTCGTCGTACCGGAGTCCCCGATGCGCGCCGAGGGCTCCTTCGACCTGCCCGGCGCGCTCGGCCTCTCGGCCGGCCTGGTGCTCCTGCTGCTGCCGATCACCAAGGGCAGCGACTGGGGCTGGTCCTCCGGCACCACGCTCGCCCTGTTCGCCGCGGCGGTCGTGGTGCTGCTCGGGTGGGGCGTCGTCGAGCTGCGCACCAAGGCCCCGCTCGTCGACCTGCGCACCACCGCCCGCCGCGAGGTGCTGCTCACCAACCTGGCCTCGATCATGGTCGGCGTCAGCTTCTACGTCGTCTCCCTGGTCCTGCCCCAGCTGCTCCAGCTGCCCACCGCCACCGGCTACGGCCTCGGGCAGTCGATGGTCGTCGCCGGTCTGTGCGTGGCCCCGCTGGGCCTGACCATGATGTTCACCGCGCCGGTGTACGCCCGTCTGTCCGCCAGGTACGGCCCCAAGGCCACCCTCATCATCGGCCTGCTGGTCATCGCCGTCGGCTACGGCGGCGGCCTCGGCCTGATGGACGCCGCCTGGCAGACGGTGCTCACCTCCGTCGTCCTCGGCGTGGGCATCGGCCTCGCCTACTCCTCGCTGCCCGCGCTGATCGTCGGCGCGGTCCCGGCCTCGGAGACGGGCGCGGCGAACGGCCTGAACACGCTGATGCGGTCCATCGGTACGTCCGTCTCCAGCGCCGTCATCGGCATGGTGCTGGCGAACACCGCGGACCACGTGGGCGGGGTGGCCGTGCCGACCATGCACGGCTTCCGTGTCTCCTTCCTCATCGCCACGGCCGCGGTCGCCGTCGGCCTGCTCATGGCGCTGTTCCTGCCGAAGCCGGACCGGGCCCCGCGGCTGCGGGCCAGCAGCGAGGAGGAGGCCAACCTGGAGCGCGCCGAGGAGGTCCTGCGGGGCTTCCGCGGGCGCGTGCTGGACGCCGGCGGGGCGCCCGTCGCCCGGGCCAAGGTCACGCTGATCGACCGGCGGGGACGGCGGGCCGGCTCCGCCCTCTCCGACGAGGAGGGGCGGTACGTGCTGGCGGTGCCGTCCGGGGGGCCGTATGTCGTCGCGGCGAAGGCCTCCGGCCATGGTCCGCACGCTTCTTCCGCCACGCATGCCGGGGACGAGCGCGCTGTCGAGCTGGATCTTTCGTTGCCTGGGGAGGCTGTGCGCGCCTGAGGGGCCGGTCGCCGATGCGGTTCGGCGGCTTCCCGGCCGTTCGGGCTGGTCGCGCAGTTCCCCGCGCCCCTTCAGGGACATCACCGCACCCCCTGCCGACAAGTTCGGCCGGGGGTGCGGCAGCATGTGGGGCGTCCGCAGTGCCGTACGACCGGAAGGCGCCCCTGCTATGCCCGCCGCCCCCAAGCCCGAGATTCTGGCCGCGTTCGAGGCCGCCAAGGGGTTCATGCCCGTGGACGAGGGGCTCGCGCTCTACGACGCCGCTGTGGCCGCCGGGCGGCTCGGGCTGCCGTTGCTGGAGGTGGGGACGTACTGCGGGCGGTCGACGATCCTGCTCGCAGATGCCGCGCGGGCGGCCGGCGTCGTCGCGGTGACCGTCGACCACCACCGCGGCAGCGAGGAGCAGCAGCCGGGGTGGGAGTACCACGACCCGGAGACCGTCGACCCGGAGGTCGGGCTGATGGACACGCTGCCCACCTTCCGCCGGACCCTGCACAAGGCGGGCCTTGAGCAGCACGTCGTCGCGGTCGTCGGGCGGTCGCCGCAGGTGGCGAAGGTGTGGGCGGCGCCGGTCGGGCTGGTGTTCGTCGACGGCGGGCACACCGACGAGCACGCCACCGCCGACTACGAGGGCTGGGCCCCGCATGTCGCCGAGGGTGGCGTGCTCGTCATCCACGACGTCTTCCCCGACCCCGTCGACGAGTTCACCGGCCAGGCGCCCTACCGCGTCTACCTGCGGGCGCTGGAGTCCGGCGCGTTCACGGAGGTGTCGGCGACCGGGTCGCTGCGGGTGCTGAGGCGGACCGGGGCCGGGATCTGACGTACGGGACGGCTCCCGCTCAGTCGTTGACGCAGGTGTTGCCGAACGCCGGGTTGAGCAGGCCGACCACGTTGATCGAGTTGCCGCAGGCGTTGACGTCGAGGTCGATCGGGATCTGGATGACGTTGCCGGACAGGACGCCGGGCGAGCCGATCGCGGTGCCCACGGCGCACGCGCCGCTGTCGTCGCACGGATGGGACAGGGCACCGTCGGTGCCGGCCGGGGCGGCCTGCGCCGCCGCGGACGTGCCCAGGACCGTCAGTCCGGCGATGGCGGTGGCGGCGAGGACTCTGGTGATGACGCGCATGAGTGTTCTCCTTTGCTGGTGATCAAGCGGAGGACAAAAGCGGTGAACCACCGCGATTTTGGGCACATCGCCCGGCTTCGGGCGACGCCGGCGTGCCGTTCGGATGAAACCGGGGCCGCGGGCACCCGCCCCCGACCGGTGGCCTGCCACACCGCTGACCGGCGGCTAGGGTGGCTGCCGTGTCGTACGTAGGCCCGGACTTCGATCCCCCGCAGCCCCGCCGTCCCCGCCGCCGCCCCCTCGTCGTGGCGCTCGCCGCGCTCGTGCCGGGCGCCCTGCTGGGCTGGGCGGTGTACGCGGCGGTGGGCGCCCCCGGTGACGCGGGCGGGGCCGCCGTCAGCGCGCCCGGCTCGCCGTCCGCTTCCGCGTCCGCCCGGGACGACGGCAAGAAGCCGACGGCCGGCACGTCGCCTACGGCCGGTACGCCGCCCACGGCCGGTACGGCGCCCGCGGCGAGTCCGTCGCCCAGCCGGTCCCGGGCCGCCGCCCGGGGTCCGCTCGCGGGCAAGGTCGTCGTCATCGACCCCGGCCACAACCCGGGCAACTTCCGGCACACGGCCGCCATCAACCGCCAGGTGGACATCGGCACCAACCGCAAGGAGTGCGACACCACCGGCACGTCCACCAACTCCGGCTACACCGAGGCCCGTTTCACCCTCGACGTCGCCCACCGCCTCCGTGACCTGCTGCAACGGCAGGGCGCCACGGTGAAACTGACGCAGGACGGGGACCGACCGTACGGGCCGTGCGTGGACGAGCGGGCCCGCATCGGGAACACCGCGCACGCGGACGCCGTCGTGTCGATCCACGCCGACGGCTCGGCCGCCGGCAACCGCGGCTTCCACGTCATCCTGCCCGAGGCCGTGCACGCGGGCGCCGCCGACACCCGGCCCATCGTCGGGCCCTCCCAGGACCTGGGCGCCCGCATCGCCGGGAACTTCGTGCGCGTCACCGGCTCGGCACCCTCCAACTACGTCGGCGACGGCACCGGACTCGTCACGCGTAAGGACCTGGGCGGTCTCAATCTGTCAACGGTTCCCAAGGTGTTCATCGAGTGCGGCAACATGCGCGATAGCAAGGACGCGGCGCTGCTGACCAGCGGCGCCTGGCGGCAGAAAGCGGCGCAAGGGATCTCTGAGGGAATCGTGAGTTTCCTGCGCGGGTAGCGGTCGACGCGCTGATCCAGGCGGACAGCCTCGTCGGACGGACGATAAGGTCGTCCCTACGATGAGGGGCCACCCCCGCGCTTCACACCGGGCCTCACGGCGACATGGTGACGGCGACGCCTCTTCCGACGACGAGACGACCTACGAAGGACCTGAAGTGAATATCCGCTCCCTCACTCGAGGCGACGGCGTGGTGATCGGAGCAGCGGTGTTGCTGTTCATCGCGTCGTTCCTCGATTTGTACTCGTTCGACGGCGTCCCGGACAGCGTGGACCTGCCCAGCCTGTGGAGCAGCGGCCCGGTGGTCCTCTCGGTCGTCCTCGCGGGTCTGATCGCCGCCGCGCTCATCGTCCTCGCCCGCGGCCTGCCCCAGACGCCGAAGGTCGCGGGGCTCGACCTGGCCCAGTTCGGTGTGGCGTTCGCGGTGTTCGCGGCGTGGAGCGCGCTGGGCAACATCTTCGACCCGGCGGGCGGCGGCGACAACTTCGACGGCGTCCGGGACAAGACCGACGCCGGCGTCGGCCTGATCCTCGCCCTCATCGCCACGCTGGTCATGGCCGCCGTGGCCGTGGCGACCCCGCTGGTCGCCGCCCTGCAGGCCCCGCTGATCCCGGCGGCCCGCCCGCCGGCCCCGCAGCCCTACGGCGCCCAGCCGCCCGGTGGTTACGGCTACCCGGGTGCCCCGCAGCAGCCGTACGGCGGCCAGCCGCAGGCCGGTCCCGCCGCCCCGCAGCAGCCCTACGGCGCCCAGCCGCAGCAGCCGGCCGCGGACTTCTCGCCGTTCTGGTTCGCCGTGCCGGTGCCCCGTCCGCTGTTCGCGGAGGACGGCTCGCCCACGCCGATCGCCGAACTGGCGCCCGGCACCTGGTACCTGGCGGTCGAGCAGCGCGGCCCGAACCTGATCGCGCAGACCCAGGACGGCCGCCGCGGCGTCCTCCAGGACACCTCCGGCATCCAGCGCGGCTGACCCGCCCCCGCTGCACGGCCCCTCGCCCTCACGGGCGGGGGGCCGTCGTCGTGTCGCACGGGAGGGCGCCAACCGGCCGCCGAGCCGCGCCCGTTCAGGTTTCACGAGCGGACGAGGGGCAACCCGACGGGTATGTCCCCTCGATATCGCAACGGAGCGAACCAGGCCGGGACGGTCATCGCGGTCGTCGCCGACGTGATGGCCGGCATCCTGGGTCTGTGGATCCTGATGTACCTGCTGGACGCCAACCGGGCGAACGACTTCGTGCAGTTCATTCACGACGCCGCCCGCTGGCTGGCCGGCTGGTCCTACGACCTGTTCACCTTCGACGAGGCGTGGGCCCGCGTGGTCGCCGGCTACGGCCTCGCCGCGGTGGTGTACCTGTTCGTCGGCCACGCCATCGCCAACCGGGTGGCCCGGCACTGACCCGGCCGGCGACGCCTCACGGGCAGCAGTCGGGGTCCAGGCCCCGCGGCAGGCGCTCCCCTCCGAAGACCGCGCAGGTCGCCTCGTGGCCGCCGAGCGCGGCGACCGCGAGGAGGAGGGAACCGGCCGTCCACGTGGTCAGTTCGCGGGGCCATATGGCGTCGTCGTCGAAGACGTAGCCCGTCCAGTACAGGCCGGACTCCTCGTCCCGCAGGTGCTGGATGGACTGCAGGATGTCCAGCGCGCGGTCGGACTCGCCCATCGCCCACAGCGCGAGGGCGAGTTCGGCGGACTCGCCGCCCGTCACCCACGGGTTGGGGACGACGCAGCGCACACCGAGGCCGGGCACGACGAAGCGGTCCCAGCTCTCCTCGATGCGGGACTTGGCCTCCGTACCGGTCAGCGCGCCGCCGAGGACCGGGTAGTACCAGTCCATGGAGTAGCGGTCCTTGTCCAGGAACCGCTCGGGGTGCCGGCGGATGGCGTGCCGCAGCGCGCCGGCCGCCAGCTCCCAGTCCGGCTGCGGCTCCTCGCGCTGCTCGGCGATCGCGAGCGCGCAGCGCAGCGCGTGGTACACGGAGGACGAGCCGGTCAGCAGGGCGTCCGCGGTGGGCGTGCCGTCGTCGTCGCGGCGCCAGCCGATCTGCCCGCCGGGCTGCTCCAGACCCAGCACGAACTCGATCGCCGCGTACACCGTCGGCCACATGCGGTCGAGGAAGGTGTCGTCGCCGGTGGACAGGTAGTGGTGCCACGCCCCTACGGCGATGTAGGCGACGAAGTTGGTCTCGCGGCCCCGGTCGGTGACGTCGTCGTGGGCGCCGTCGGCGTAGGCCGCGTACCAGGAGCCGTCGCCGTTCTGGTGCCGGGCCAGCCAGTCGTACGCCCGCTCGGCCGCGGTGTGTTCGCCCGCGGTGTCCAGGGCCATGGCGGCCTCGACGTGGTCCCACGGGTCGAGGTGGTGCCCGCGGAACCAGGGGATGGCGCCGTCCTCGCGCTGCACGCGCAGGATGCCGGCGACGGTCGCGGCGGCCTGCTCGGCGGTGAGGACCCCGGGCAGGACCAGGTGCTCCGTGCGGGGTGTCGTCACCGGGCGCCCGCCGGGGCGTCGGTCGGGACGTCGGCGGGGGAGCCCACCGCGGGCAGGTGCGGCTTGGTCGCGTAGGCGACGAAGCTCTTGCCGATGAGCGGGTTGAGCGCCTGCTCGGCGACCCGGGTGGCCAGCGGCTTCTTCATGATGTCCCAGACCAGCAGCTTGTGGTACGCCCGCACCGGCAGCGCCTTGTCGTTGTCGACGCCGAACGCGCACTTCAGCCACCAGTACGGCGAGTGCAGGGCGTGCGCGTGGTGGGTGCCGTACGGCTTCAGGCCCGCCTCGCGCATCTTGGCGAGGAGTTCGTCGGCCTTGTAGATGCGGATGTGGCCGCCCTCGACCTCGTGGTAGGCGTCGGACAGCGCCCAGCAGACCTTCTCGGGGCCGTAGCGCGGGACGGTGACGGCGATGCGGCCGCCCGGCTTGAGCACGCGGACCATCTCGGCGAGGACGCCCTTGTCGTCGGGGATGTGCTCCATCACTTCGGAGATGATGACGACGTCGAAGGACTCGTCGGGGAAGGGCAGCGCGAGCGCGTCGCCCTCCATCGCGGTGGCGGTGGCGCCCGCCGGTGCCTCGCCGGCCTCCTTCATCGCGGCGAACCACTTGGCGACCTCGCGGATCTCCTCGGCGTTGCGGTCGAGGGCCACGACCTGGGCGCCGCGCCGGTAGCACTCGAAGGCGTGCCGGCCGGCCCCGCAGCCGAGGTCCAGGACGCGGTCGCCCGGGGCGAGCGGGAACCGGGAGAAGTCGACGGTCAGCACGTGGCCCTGCTTTCGGAGTAGACACCGGTGTCACTGGAGGTGGCTTCGGGAGCGGCCGGGGCCTGGGTGCGCGGGGTGCCCCCGGCGCGGGCGATGGCCTCGCGGTAGCGGGCGACGGTGCCCTCGGCGGCCCGGGCCCAGGTGAAGTGACTGAGCACCCGTTCGCGTCCGGCGGCGCCGAGGCGGGCCCGCAGGTCGGCGTCGCCGAGCAGTCTCCCGAGCGCGGCGGCCAGCGCGCCCGCGTCGCCCGGCGGTACGGCGAGGCAGGTCTCGCCGTCGCGTCCGGCCACCTCGGGGATGGCGCCGCCGGTGGTGGCGACCAGGGGCGTGCCGGTGGCCATGGCCTCGGCGGCGGGCAGCGAGAACCCCTCGTACAGCGAGGGCACGCAGGCGACCTCGGCGGAGCGCACCAGGTCGACGAGTTCGGCGTCGGAGATGCCCTTGACGAAGTCGACGGCGCCTTCCAGGCCGTACCGCTCGATCGCCTGGGCGACGGGGCCCTCGGTGGGGCGTTTGCCGACGACGACGAGGTGGGCGTCGGGCTGCTCGGTGCGTACCTTCGCCAGCGCCTCGACGAGGAAGACCAGGCCCTTCAGCGGCACGTCCGCGCTGGAGGTGGTGACGATCCGGCCCGGCACGACCGGGACCGACGCGTCCGGCCGGAAGAGGTCGGTGTCGGCGCCGATGTGGACGACGTGGATGCGGTCGGGGCGCACGCCGAGGTGGTCGACGATCTCCTGGCGGGAGGTGCCGGAGACGGTCAGGACCGAGGGGAGGCGGCGGGCGACGCGCTTCTGCATGCGGGTGAAGGCGTACCAGCGGCGCACCGAGTAGCGGCGCTGCCAGGTCTCGGCGGCGTCCAGCTCCAACTGCCGGTCCACGGTGATGGGGTGGTGGATCGTCGTCACCAGCGGGGCGCCGACGTCACCCAGCAGGCCGTACCCGAGGGTCTGGTTGTCGTGGACGACGTCGAACGCGCCGCGGCGGGCGCGGAGATGGCGGCGGGCGCGCAGCGAGAACGTCAGCGGCTCCGGGAAGCCGCCGGTCCACATGGTGCCGACCTCCAGGCAGTCGATCCAGTCCCGGTACTCCTCCCGCTTGGGGGTGCGGAAGGGGTCGGGCTGGCGGTAGAGGTCGAGGCTGGGCAGCTCGGTGAGGGCGAGCCGGCCGGCGTAGTCCTCGCCGTCGTCGAGGACGGGGTACGGCTGGGAGCCGATGACCTCCACGCGGTGACCGAGGCGGGCCAGTTCGCGGGAGAGGTGGCGCACGTAGACGCCCTGTCCGCCGCAGAACGGGTTTCCCTTGTAGGTCAGGAGCGCGATGTCGAGCGGTCGCTCGCCGTCCGCGGCGAGGTCCGTAAGGGACCCCGTCCGACTGGCCTCAGCGGTCACTCCGGGCCCCTCTCTGCCTGCTCTGTCCCGCGAGATTACGCCGGGACGCTAATCTAGAACAAGTTTCAGACTTGATCGTCGAGGAGGCTCTGAATCTACCGGCAGGTAGCCTCCGTGTGAGCAGTGGATCAGGTGATTCACGCCACGGCCGCGGCCTGTCATCATCGGACCGATCACCCGCCCCAGCCACCCCCCTCACCGACTGTCACGGAACGGGACGCCATGCCTGCGGAAGCCAAGCCGGACACGCCCGCGAGAGCCAGGCCGGACACCGCCGCGCGGCCCGCCTCCGCACCCCTGACGGAGCGGCAGGAGGCACGCCGCCGCCGCATCCTCGCGGCGACCGCGCAGCTGGCCGGGCGGGGTGGCTTCGACGCGGTGCAGATGCGGGAGGTCGCGGAGGCCTCGCAGGTGGCGCTGGGCACGCTGTACCGCTACTTCCCCTCCAAGATCCACCTCCTGGTCGCCACCATGCAGGACCAGTTGGAGCACCTGCACGCCACACTGCGCAGACGGCCGCCGTCGGGCGACTCGGCCGCCGAGCGGGTCGCCGAGACGCTGATGCGGGCCTTCCGCGCGCTCCAGCGGGAGCCGCAGCTCGCCGACGCGATGGTCCGCGCCCTGACCTTCGCCGACCGCAGCGTCTCCCCCGAGGTCGACCAGGTGTCCCGGCAGACCACCGCGATCATCCTGGACGCGATGGGCCGCGAGCGCCCTACGCCCGAGCAGCTGTCCGCGGTCCGCGTCATCGAGCACACCTGGCACTCGGCCCTGATCACCTGGCTGTCCGGGCGGGCGTCGATCGCCCAGGTGAAGGTGGACATCGAGACGGCGTGCCGGCTGATCGAGCTGACGGACGACGAGTCTTAGCCGGGGGCGGCGGCCGGGCAGCCGTCGCGCCGGGCGAAGGCGATCACACCGGTGAAGGTGTCGCCCTCCGGGCGTTGCTCCTCGGCCACGAGATCCAGCAGGCGGGCGTACGGCCAGGTACC
Source organism: Streptomyces griseosporeus (assembly GCF_014656055.1). Taxonomy (GTDB): domain Bacteria; phylum Actinomycetota; class Actinomycetes; order Streptomycetales; family Streptomycetaceae; genus Streptomyces; species Streptomyces griseosporeus. The sequence goes on along the minus strand of NZ_BNBR01000004.1, from coordinate 815,278 downwards.
CGTGCCGACGTCCAGCCGCCAGCCGGCGCGGGTGTAGACGCCTTCGTCGCCGCGCAGCGGACCGCCCTGCCGCCGCCACCCTCGCCCGGTGAGTACGGCGGCGATCCGGGCGGTGGCTTGGGCCCAGGGTGCCTCTTGGGTCGCCAGGAGGGCCACGACGGTGCAGGGTCGGGCGGCCGGTTCCGGTACGGGCACCACGTGGGGGTGCCCGGCGCCGGTGGCCTTGAGGGCGGCCAGTGTGTCGGCGCGGACGGTGACGCGGTCCACTGCTGCTTCCGACGGCGCCTGAGCGCCGCCGCATCCCGCGAGCGCCAGGGCTGCCACGGCGGCGGCCATGCGGGAGGCCCGGCCAAGCGCTACGGCCGAGGCCGAGCTGATGCGCCACATTCGCGCGCCACCGCATCGATCATCACGCCGGTGAAGGACTGGGCCTTGTCCTTCTTCCCGGGCGGCATCCGGGCGGCCATCTGCTCCTTCGACAGGGAACCGGCCGACACGTCCAGGATCCAGGGCCGCTTGTCTCCGGCGTAGTCGAAGCCGTGTACCTGCCCGGTCGGGACGGGGCCGACCACCTTCCAGCCGCGCAGCCTCAGTTCGCCCACGAGCTTGTCGAGCGGTGCCTGCTCCGGCGGAGCCGCGGTGTCGACGCGGGCCAGCACCATGCAGGGAGTGCGGTGCGACACCTCGGGGTCGATCGCCGGGAAGGTGAGCCGCTCGAACCCCCCGGTCGCCACAGCCGCCCGGATGTCCCGCCGTACCTCATCCACCGTCAGCGAGGCCGCCGTGCGAGACGCCGACGCCGTCGGCTCACCCCCGTCCTTCGCCCCACCATCCCCACCGCAACCGGCCAGCATCAGTACCACCGCGCCCGTCACGGCAGCCGTCGTCCCCACCCTGCGCATGCTTCCCCCCCACTCCCCACCGATCACCCTCGCAAGGCCGCAGTCTCACACGTGCGCCGCCGGGGACGCACAGGCAAAACCCTAGGCGCCGGTCAGTGAGCGGATCAGGGTCTCCGCCTCGGCGAGCAGCGCCACTTCGTCCGCGCTCATCGTCGGGTTGGCCGCCCGCCGGGCGCGGGCGGCCGTCAGGCCCTCCCCCGTGAGCGCGGAGGGGCCGGCCAACAGGGCGGCCAGGATGGCGCGGGCCGGGGCGGCCAACGCGGCACCGCCGACGGCGACCTGGGCGAGGATCACCGCGGACAGGCCCCAGTCCAGCCCCGGGTCCCCGTCCTCCGCGTTCGTCCAGTCGATGACCCGCGGGCCCTCGGCGGTGAGGATCACGTTGTCCGGGTGGAGGTCGAGGTGGAGGACGCGGGTGCCGGGGCGGCGGCCCGGGATCGCGTGCAGGGCGCGCAGCAGGCCGGCGAGGAGCCTGCCCGCCTCCTCGGCGGTGAGCGTGCCGGCCGCCAGCGCCTGGAGCATCGTCGGGCCGGTCAAGCGCCGCATCACCAGCTCGGTACGGGTGGAGTCGGCGAGGCGCACCTCCGGCACCGGGTAGCCGTGCCCGCGCACGTACTCCATCACCGCCCCCTCGGCCAGGGCATCGCCCCAGCCCTCCCGGTCGCGGCGCACCACCCACGCCTCGTCGATCGCGTACACGTCCGCGCTGCGGCCGGAGCCCAGCAGTCTCCCCGTCGGTATCGGCATGGCAGGAAGCTATCCACCCGCTCGGGCACCCCGCAGCCCCTGTCCTACGGGCCGGTAAAGTGGCCGCGTCGTCATCACACCCGTACGGGGGAAAGCCGGTGCAATTCCGGCGCTGACCCGCAACCGTGAGCCCCGGAGACAAGGGGCGAGCCGGATTGCCCCGTGCGGTCGTGACCGGCTCACGTGCGTCGGCAGTCCGCCGCCGCGCGGCACCGTCGAGGTCTGCGGAGCAGAGCCGCCCGGGGTCGTCCTCCCGTGCTGCCCTGCCCGCGTCAACAGGGAGAGGCAGCCGCCGATCATGAACGTCCGCCGCAGTGCCGCGGCCCTGGCCGCCATCGCCGTCGTCGGCGCCGCCGCCGCGCCCGCCGTCGCCGCGTCCCCGTCTCCGTCCCCGTCCGTCGCCAAGCCGTCCGGGCTCTTCGGCAGCGGCGACCCGACGTACGACGGTGTGTGGCGGCAGTCCCTCGCCCTGCTCGCGCAGCACACCGTGGGCGTCGAGCCGGCCGCCAAGGCCGTGGACTGGCTGACCGGACAGCAGTGCGCGAACGGCGCGTTCGCCGCCTTCCGCGCCGACCCGGCCAAGGCCTGCGACGCCAAGGTGATGGTCGACACCAACAGCACCGCCGCCGCCGTGCAGGCCCTCGCCGCGCTCGGCGGGCACGACGCGCAGACCGGCAAGGCGGTCACCTGGCTGAAGTCGGTGCAGAACAAGGACGGCGGCTGGGGCTACACCCCCGGCGGCGCCAGTGACGCCAACTCCACGTCCGTGGTCGTCGGCGCGCTCACCGCCGTAGGAGAGAAGCCCGACACCGTGCGGAAGGACGGCAAGTCGCCCTCCGACGCCCTGCTGAAGCTCGCCCTGCCCTGCGCGGACGGCGGCGCGTTCGCCTTCCAGCCGGACAAGGCGGGCAAGCTCGCCGCCAACGCCGACGCGACCGCCGCGGCCGTGCTCGGTACCCTCGGCGAGGGCCTGGTCGCCGGGCCCGCCGCGAAGACGGCGGCGCCCGCCTGCTCCGACGGCGCCCGCACGCCCGCGCAGGCCGCCGCCAACGGTGCCGCCTACCTCGCCCAGGCCGTCAAGAAGGACGGCCACCTCGTCTCCGCGCTGCCCGGCGCCACCGACCAGCCCGACTACGGCAACACCGCCGACGCCGTCGTCGCGCTCGCCGCGCAGGGCGGCGCCGACCAGGCCCGGCAGCCGCTGGCCTGGCTGGAGAAGAACGCCGCCGGATGGGCGCGGCAGAGCGGCCCCGCCGCCTACGCCCAGCTGATCTTCGCCGCGCACGCCACCGGCACCGACCCGCGCCGCTTCGGCGGGCAGGACCTGGTGGCCCAGCTGACCGCGACCGGCCCGGCCCCGCAGACCAAGGCGACCGCGCAGGAGGACACCGGCAAGAAGGACAAGAAGGACGACGGCTCGCCCTTCGGCGTCTGGTGGTTCGTCGGCGTGTGCCTCGTCGCCGGTATCGGCATCGGCTTCCTGGTGAGCGGCCGCCGCAAGGGCCCGCAGCTGTGACCCGCCGCGCCGCCGCTCTCCTGGTGACCGCGTTCCTGCTGCTGGCAGGCGCGGCGCAGGCACACGCCACCGGTTACCGGTACTGGTCGTTCTGGGAGCGCGACGGCGGCCGGTGGGCGTACGCCACCGAGGGCCCCTCCACCGCCCGCCCCGCCGACGGCGCCGTGCAGGGCTTCCGCTTCGCCGTCAGCCAGGACTCCGCCGACGCCGCGCAGCCGCGCGGTACGGCGGACTTCGACGCGATCTGCGCGCGCACGCCGGCCCGCGAGGGCAGCAAGCGCGTCGCCCTCGTCCTCGACTTCGGCACCGCCGCGGACGCCCCCTCCGGGGAGACCCCGCCCGCGCCGCGCACGGCCTGCGCCCGTGTCGCCCCCGACGCGACGACGGCCGAGGCACTGGCCGCCGTCGCCAAGCCGCTGCGCTACGACACCAACGCCCTGCTGTGCGCCATCTCCGGCTATCCGCAGCGGGGGTGCGGGGAGCAGGTGTCATCGGACAGCGGGTCCCGTATGACGAAACCGGAGAAGAAGTCGGAGGGCGGCCCCTCGGTCGGGCTGCTCGCCGGCGGCGCGGTCGTCGTCGTCCTCGCGGGCGCCGCGGTGTGGCAGGCCGGGCGGCGTCGCCGGGATGCGTGACGCCGGGGTGCACCCGGGCGCCTGGTGGCTGTGGGCGCTCGGGCTCGGCACGGCCGCGACCCGCACCACCAACCCGCTGCTGCTCGCCCTGCTCCTCGCGGTCTCGGCGTACGTCGTGACGACGTGCCGGCCCGACACCCCCTGGTCCCGCTCCTACGGCGCCTTCCTCAAGCTGGGCCTCGCCGTGCTGCTGGTCCGCCTGCTGTTCGCGGTGGTCCTCGGCTCCCCGATCCCGGGCACCCACGTCCTCGTCACGCTCCCCGAGGTGCCGCTGCCGCACTGGGCGCAGGGCATCCGGCTGGGCGGCCGGGTCACCGCCGAGGGCCTGCTGTTCGCCGCGTACGACGCGCTGCGCCTCGCCACGCTGCTGGTCTGCGTCGGCGCGGCGAACGCCCTCGCCTCCCCGACCCGGCTGCTGAAGACGCTGCCCGGCGCGCTGTACGAGACGGGCGTCGCGGTGGTCGTCGCCCTCACCTTCGCCCCGAACCTCGTCGCGGACGTGCAGCGGCTGCGGGCCGCCCGCCGGCTGCGGGGGCGCCCGGACCGCGGGGTGCGGGGCCTGCTCCAGGTCGGACTGCCCGTGCTGGAGGGGGCGTTGGAGCGGTCGGTCGCGCTGGCCGCCGCGATGGACTCGCGCGGGTACGGCCGTACCGCCGACGTCCCCGCCTCCGTCCGCCGTACGACGGCCGCGCTCACCCTGGGCGGGCTGCTCGGCGTGTGCGCGGGCACGTACGGGCTGCTCACCGCGGCGGGCGGCGGCTACGGCCTGCCGGTCCTGCTGGCCGGGCTGGCGGCGGCGCTGGCGGGACTGCGGCTCGGCGGCCGGCGCACCCCCCGCACCCGCTACCGCCCCGACCGCTGGACCGTGCGCGCCTGCCTGGTCGCCGGGTCGGGCGCCGCGGTCGCCGCCCTGCTGACCCTGGCCGCGTCCGCCGACCCGGCGGCACTGCACCCGGGTGTCGTCCCGCTGACCGCGCCCGCACTGCCGCTGTGGCCCGCGGCGGCGGTCCTGCTGGGCCTGCTCCCGGCGTTCGCCGCGCCGGCCGGCCGCGCGGAGCCGACGGCGGCCTCCCGGTCCGCCGAGCCCGCCGTCCGGTCCGAGGCCGCCGACCACGCCGAGCCCCGCCGGTCACCCCGGTCCGCGGGCCGCGCGGAGTCGGCCGCGCCCGCCGCCGCCCGTGCCCGGCCCGCCGCCCGCATCCAGGCCGCGGTCGGCGCCGAGCCCGCCGAGTCCCCCGACCCCCGCGAGTCCTCCAAGTCCTCCAAGTCCTACAAGTCCTCCCCGTCCGAGGAGCCCCCGTCGTGATCCGTTTCGAGAACGTGTCGGTGACGTACGACGGTGCCGCCGAACCCACCGTCCGCGGCGTCGACTTCGAGGTCCCGGAGGGTGAACTCGTCCTCCTCGCCGGCCCCTCGGGTGTCGGCAAGTCGACCGTGCTCGGCGCGGTGAGCGGTCTCGTGCCGCACTTCACCGGCGGCACCCTGGCCGGCCGCGTCACCGTCGCCGGCCGCGACACCCGTACCCACAAGCCACGCGAACTCGCCGACGTGGTCGGCACGGTGGGCCAGGACCCGCTGTCGCACTTCGTCACCGACACCGTCGAGGACGAACTCGCCTACGGCATGGAGTCGCTCGGCCTGCCCCCGGAGGTGATGCGGCGCCGCGTCGAGGAGACCCTGGACCTGCTGGGGCTGGCGGGCCTGCGCGACCGCCCGCTGGCCACGCTCTCCGGCGGACAGCAGCAGCGGGTCGCCATCGGTTCCGTCCTCACCCCGCACCCCCGGGTGCTCGTGCTCGACGAACCGACCTCCGCGCTGGACCCGGCGGCGGCCGAGGAGGTCCTCGCGGTCGTCCAGCGGCTGGTGCACGACCTCGGCACGACCGTCCTGATGGCCGAGCACCGCCTGGAACGGGTCGTGCAGTACGCCGACCGGGTCGCCCTCCTGCCCGCGCCCGGCGCACCCCTGGTCCTCGGCACCCCGGCGGAGATGATGGCCGTGTCGCCGGTGTACCCGCCGGTCGTCGGCCTGGGCCGGCTGGCCGGCTGGTCGCCGCTGCCCCTGACGGTCCGGGACGCCCGGCGGCGCGCGGGCGCCCTGCGGGAGCGCCTGGCGGAGCGCCAGGACCCTGGGCCTTCCGCCGACCCCGCCGCCGCACCGGTGCGCCTGCCCACCCCCACGTCACCTCCGCCGTCCGTCCGCCGGGCCCGCCGTCTCCTCGGGCGGCCCCGTCTCACCGCGCCCGACCCCGCCTCCTCCCCCGTCGCCGAGGTGCGCGGGCTCGCCGTGCGGCGCGGCCGGGTGCGGGCGCTGCGGCGGGTGGATCTCGCCCTCGCCCCCGGTGAGACCGTCGCCCTGATGGGACGCAACGGCGCCGGGAAGTCGACGCTGCTCGGCTCGCTGGTCGGGCTGGTGCAGCCCGCGTCGGGCGTGGTGCGGGTCGGCGGCGCGGAGCCGTACCGGACGCCGCCGCGGGAGCTGGTGCGCCGGGTGGGCCTGGTGCCGCAGGAGCCGCGGGACCTGCTGTACGCCGACACCGTGGCCGCCGAGTGCGCCGCCGCCGACCGGGACGCGGAGGCCGCCCCCGGCACCTGCCGCGCGCTGGTCGCCGAGCTGCTGCCGGGCGTGGCCGACGGCACGCACCCGCGGGACCTCTCCGAGGGACAGCGGCTGGCCCTGGCCCTGGCGGTGGTCCTGACGGCCCGCCCGCCGCTGGTCCTGCTCGACGAGCCGACCCGCGGCCTGGACTACGCGGCCAAGGCCCGCCTGATCACCCACCTGCGCGGGCTCGCCCGTGACGGCCACACGATCGTGCTGGCCACGCACGACGTGGAGCTGGCGGCCGAGCTGGCCGACCGGGTGGTGCTGCTCGCCGAGGGTGAGGTGATCGCCGACGGTCCGACCGCGGACGTCGTGGTGTCGTCGCCGTCCTACGCCCCGCAGGTGACGAAGATCCTGGCGCCGCAGCGGTGGCTGACCGTGGCCCAGGTGCGGGAGGCGCTGCGATGAGCCGGAGGGACGATCGGCCGGCGGACCGGCAGGCGCGGGCGATCCGGCTGGGGCCGCGTTCGGTGGCGGCGCTGGTGCTGGTGAGTGCGGTGGGCGTGGTGGCGTTCGGCTGGCCGTTCCTCGCGCCGCCCGGCTCGCGGCTGACCGCGCACGCGCAGGACGCGCCGTGGCTGTTCGCGGGGCTGCTGGTGCTGCTGGTCGGGGTGGTCGCGGCGACGATCTCCGAGTCGGGCCTGGGTCCGAAGGCGGTGGCGATGCTCGGCGTGCTGGCGGCGACGGGTGCGGCGCTGCGGCCGATCGGCGCGGGCACGGCGGGCCTGGAGCCGATGTTCTTCCTGATGGTGCTCAGCGGCCGGGTGCTCGGACCCGGCTTCGGGTTCGTCCTGGGCTCGGTGACGATGTTCGCGTCGGCGCTGCTCACCGGCGGGGTGGGCCCGTGGATGCCGTTCCAGATGCTGGCGATGGGGTGGTTCACGATGGGCGCGGGCCTGCTGCCCGGCCCGGACCGGCTGCGGGGCCGTGCGGAGCTGGTGATGCTGGCCGGCTACGGCTTCCTCGCCGCCTTCGCCTACGGCACGGTGATGAACATGGCGGGCTGGCCCTTCATGGGCGGCCTGGCCTCGGGGATCGCCTTCGCCGCGGACGCGCCGGTCACCGCGAACCTGGCCCGTTTCGTCGCGTACTGCCTGGCCACCTCCATGGGCTGGGACCTGGGCCGCGCGGTCGTCACCGTCGTCCTCACCCTGGTGCTGGGCCCGGCGGTGCTGCGGGCGCTACGCCGGGCCACGCGGCGGGCGGCGTTCGAGACGGCGGTCACATTCGAGGCGTCCCAAGGGTGAGCCGGAGGGGGTCCGACGGGGGTCCGGCGGTGAACCGGCCCACATGACCCACGTCACCTACGACGCGGGGCCGTACCCCACAGCTGCTGTCATGCCCTCGCCATTTCTGCCTCTGACCTGCGGTTTGAGAGCCGGCTCACACAGGCGACAGAAGTGACGGATGCGGCCTCCACTAGTAAATGGGGTCATTGCGGATGATTCCCGAGCCTGTTTCTCTGGATGACGTCGCACGGCGCCGACGTGCCCCCCAGGGTCTCGGCGCCGCGGCATGTCCGGGCCGCCCGCGCGGCCAGGACGCCCCTGTCCCCGAAGAAAAGGTTCTCCGTGTCCGTCTCCCGCATCGTTCGCCGCCTCGCCGCCCCGAAGAAGGTCCTCACCACCGCCGCCGTGGCCGCCGCCACCGCCGGCATGGCCCTGACCGCGGCCCCCGCCCACGCCGCGGCGGCCTCCGCGGACTCGGCCGCCCAGGCCCAGGCGATCGCGCACAAGATGATCCCGGACGCCGCGCAGTACCAGGCCTTCTCCCACATCGTCGAGCACGAGAGCGGCTGGGACGTCGACGCCACCAACTCCTCCTCCGGCGCGTACGGCCTGGTCCAGGCGCTGCCCGGCACCAAGATGGCCTCGGCCGGCGCCGACTGGAAGACCAACGCCGCCACCCAGATCAAGTGGGGTCTGGACTACATGAACTCCCGCTACGGCAGCCCCGTCGCCGCCTGGAACTTCTGGCAGGCCAACGGCTGGTACTGAGCCGCACCGCACGCCCCCTGACCGGCGGCGGCCCCCTCCCCCCGGGCCGCCGCCTTCGTCGTCCCCGCACTCCCCGCGGAGTGTGCGCAGGCGCCCGAGCGATGAACGCCGGGCGCCGCGCGCGCGTCTAGACAACCGTGGCCCCGACCGACGTCACCCCCGCCGAGAGGGCCACCGGCCCGTCCTCCGTCCGGAATCCGCGCCTCCGTATCCTTCGGGTCCTGCGCCTCCCCCGCGGCCGGCACCGCGTGCCCCTCCTCGCGACCCTGCCCGTGCTTCCCCTGTACGTCCTGTGGTGGACGGTCCTCGCCACCGGCGGCGGGGACCTCGCGGCACAGCAGGCGTGGGCCGGGTTCGCGGCGCGGCACGGGGGATCGGCGTACAACCTGTTCTGGTACGGCGGCATGCACACCGCCAACTACAGCCTGGTCTCGCCGTACCTGATGGCCGCCCTCGGCGTGCGCACCGTCACCGCCCTGTCCGGTCTGGCCGCCACCTGGGCGGCGGCCGTGCTGATCGGGCGGGCCGGGGTCCGCCGGCCGCTGGGGCCCGCGCTGCTCGCCTCGCTCGCCCTGTGGTGCGACGTGGCCTCCGGCCGCACCACCTTCGCCCTGGGCGTCGCCTTCGGGCTGGCGGGCTGCGTCCTGCTCACGGGACAGCGGCGCACGGTCCTCGCCGCCGGGTACGCGGCCCTGGCCACCATGGCCTCACCGGTCGCCGGGCTGTTCCTGGCCGTGGTCGGCGGCGGCTTCCTGCTGGTGCGGGACCGGGGCCGGGCGCTCGCCCTGCTCGTGCCGCCCACTGCCGTGGTCGGGGCGACGACCCTGCTGTTCCCCTTCACCGGCGAGCAGCTGATGCCCCTCGCCCGGGTCTGGCCGCCGGTCGTGCTGGGGCTGGCGGTCACCGTGCTCGCGCCGCACGGCTGGCGGGTGGCCAGGATCGGCGGGGCGGTCTACGCGGCCGGAACCGTCCTCGTCTACCTCCTCCCCTCCCCCATCGGCACGAACGTGGAGCGTTTCGCCGAGCTGTTCGCGCCCGCCGTGCTGCTGGCCGCGCTGCTCACCGTGGAACGGACGCGGCGCGCCGCCCGGACCCTGCTCGTCGTCGCGCTGGTCTTCTCCGTCGGCTGGGTCGGCAAGAAGACCGCCGACGACCTGCGCGTCTACACCGCCGTACCGGCGTGGGCGGCCGACACCCGGCCCGTCGTCCGCGCGCTGGAAGGCCTCGGCGCCGACCGCACCCGGGTGGAGGCCGTCCCGGCCCGCGACCACCGCGAGGCCGCCGCCCTCGCCCCGCACGTCAACCTGGCCCGCGGCTGGAACCGGCAGCTGGACATGGAACGCGCCCGCCTCTTCTACGACGGCACCTTCTCCGCTGCCACCTACCGCGCCTGGCTGGACCGGTGGGCGGTCGGGTTCGTCGTCCTGCCGCTCGGCCGCCCCGACGGATACGCGGAGGAGGAGGCCCGGCTGGTGCGCGAGGAGCGGCCCGACTGGCTGGAGCCGGTGTGGCAGGACGCCCACTGGCGGGTCTTCCGGGTCCGGGACGCCGTCCCCCTGGTCTCCGCGCCCGGCAGCGTCGTCCGCACGAGCGGCGCCGACCTGCGGCTGCGGGTGTCTCGGCCGGGCGCGGTGACGATACGGATCGCCTGGTCGCCGTGGTTGCGGGCGGACGGGGGCTGCCTGAGCCGGGACGGCGAGTTCACCCGGCTCACCGTGGACGCGCCCGGCGCGTACCGGATCAGCTCGGAGTACGGTTCCCTGCCCGGCCGGGGCGCGGGCTGCTGACCTCGGCGCCGGCGTCGGCATGGGTATCGGTGACGGCATCGGCATCGGTATCGGCAACGGGCTTGGGCCTTGCCGGGCGGGCCGCCGTACTCGCCCGCGGTCCCTGGACGAGGTACGTGAGCCCGAAGCCGAGCCCGACCACCGCCGCGCCGCCCACCGCGTCCAGCACCCAGTGGTTGCCGGTGCCGACGATCGCGCAGACCGTGAAGAAGGGGTGCAGCAGGCCGAGGGCCTTCATCCACCACTTGGGCGCGAGGACCAGGATCACCAGACCGCACCACAGCGACCAGCCGAAGTGCAGCGACGGCATCGCCGCGTACTGGTTCGTCAGCTCGGTCAGGGTGCCGTAGTCGGGCTGCGTGAAGTCCTGCGGGCCGTTGACCGTGTCGACGATGCCGAGGCCGGGCATCAGGCGGGGCGGGGCGAGCGGGTACAGCCAGAAACCGGCCAGGGCGAGCACGGTGGCGATGCCGATGGCCGAGCGGGCCCAGCGGTAGTCGACGGGGCGCCGCCAGTACAGGACGGCGAGGATGGCGAGCGGGACGCCGAAGTGGAAGGACTCGTAGTAGAAGCTGAGGAAGTCCTCCAGCCACGGGGTGCGTACGACGGCGTGGTTCGCCCAGTGCTCGACGTCCAGGTGCAGGAAGCGTTCGAGGTCGAGGATCTGCTGCCCGTGGTGCTCCGCGCGGAGCCGGCCCGCGCTGTTGGAGTCGCCGGCGGCGGCGAGGCGGATCCGCGCGTACGCGGAGTACGTGATGCGGATCAGCAGCAGCTCGAAGAGGAGGTTGGGGCGGGTCAGGACGCGGCGCAGCGCCGGTACGAGAGGGACGTGCCGCCACCGCGCGGGCACCGGGGCGGCGTACTCGGTGGGGACGGGGTCCCGGAAGTAGGGGGACGTGCGGGACAGGAAGGGCACGGCCGTGGCGGCGGCGACCGCGGCGAGCAGCGCCAGGTTCTCGATGAGCGGCTGGAACAACGGCTTGTTCGGCAGCATCATCGTCGCCGGCAGGGTCATCACCAGGATCACCGCGACCGGCCACACATACCGGTCGGAGGCCCGCCCGCCGACCCGGCCGACGACCGCGAGCAGCAGCCACAGCAGCTGGTGCTGCCAGGCCGTGGGCGAGACCGCGACGGCGGCGCAGCCGGTGATCGCCACCGCGAGGAGCAGTTGCCCGTCGCGGGCGAAGCGCACGGCGCGGCGCACGCCGAGCACCGCCACGGCGGCGCCCAGCAGCAGGAACAGCGCGATCTCCGCCGGGCCGGCCAGACCGAGCCGGAGCAGGGCGCCGTGCAGGGACTGGTTGGCGAGGTCGTCGGCGGGACCGCCGAGGCCCGCGCCCGCCAGGTGGTGCACCCAGTAGGCGGCGGAGTCGTGCGGCATCGCCACCCAGGCGGCCAGCGTGCACGCGGCGAACGTCACGCCGGTCGACAGGGCGGCGGTACGGCGGCCGGTGAACCACAGCAGCGGCGTGAACAGCAGCACCGTCGGCTGCAGCGCGGCGGCGACGCCCACGCACAGGCCGACGGCCCGCTCGCCGCGTACGACGAAGCAGCCGGCCAGCACCAGCAGCACCGGCATGATGCTGGTCTGGCCCAGGTACAGCGTGTTGCGCACCGGCAGCGACAGCATCAGCAGGCTGACCGCGACAGGCGCGGCGAGCAGCGAGGTGCGCCTGCTGACCGGCTGCGGCAGCGCGCGGGCGGCGATCAGGCCGAGCGCGACCACCAGCAGCAGGGTGCCGAAGGTCCAGCCCCAGCCGAGGGCCTGTTCGGCCGCCCGGGTGAGGGGCTTGAGGACGAGGCCGCCGAAGGGCGTGCCGGTGAAGCGGGTGGAGTCGTACAGCGAGCCCTTGACGTGCAGGACGCCCTCCGGGCCGACCCAGGTCTCCAGGTCGGTCAGCCGCTCGCCGCGCGGGCTGCCGAGGACGGCGTCGACCTGCCGGGCGGCGAGGAGGGCGGCCACCAGCCACAGGGCCAGCCGCAGCGCCCGCAGGCGCGCCCCGGCCGCACCGACGGCCGTCGCTCCGAACGCCTGCCCCGGTTGCCCGCTGTGCCGCGCATTCACCACGCCTCGTCGGCCTCCCGTCCCTGCGGAGTGTGAGGGCGTGCCTGGGCCCCCCGGACAGAGACGCAGGCGACCCCCTGTACACCTGACGCGGGTTCTCCTTTTGTCCGGAAGACAATAGTCCGCGACGGTTTGCGACGCCCCTGCGGAGGGCGAGATGGCTCACAGGCGGCGCGGGAAGCGCGGGGGTGCGCGGAGCGGCCCGGCCCTGCTTGCGGCGCATTTCCGTGCGGTATGCAGCTATGCGGGTACGGCCCGTTACCGGCGCCGATGCTCCTATGGTCGCTGTTTGTCCCTGTTCCCGATGAAAGGCAGGCGAGCGAAGTCTTGCCGAGTCCGAGTACCGCAATGGCCGATCAGCAGGTCCGCTCCGTCCGACCCGTCGGACCGGTCCGACCCGTCCGACCCGTCCACTCCGCACCCGAGCCCACCGTCACCGACCCCGCGCTCGTCAGGCGGGCCGTGAAGGCCGCCGCGCTGGGCAACGCGATGGAATGGTTCGACTTCGGTGTCTACAGCTACATCGCGGTCACCCTGGGCAAGGTCTTCTTCCCGTCCGGGAACCCGACCGCACAGCTGCTGTCCACGTTCGGTGCCTTCGCCGCGGCCTTCCTCGTCCGTCCCCTCGGCGGCATGGTCTTCGGCCCGCTGGGCGACCGCGTCGGCCGGCAGAAGGTCCTCGCCCTGACCATGATCATGATGGCCGCGGGCACCTTCGCGATCGGCCTGATCCCGTCGTACGGGGCGATCGGCGTCGGCGCGCCGCTGCTGCTGCTCGCCGCGCGGCTGGTGCAGGGGTTCTCGACGGGCGGTGAGTACGCGGGCGCGTCCACCTTCATCGCCGAGTACGCCCCCGACAAGCGGCGGGGCTTCCTCGGCAGCTGGCTGGAGTTCGGCACGCTCGCCGGGTACATCGGCGGTGCGGGGCTGGTCACCCTGATGACCGCGCTGCTGTCCGACGACGCGCTGCTGTCGTGGGGGTGGCGGGTTCCGTTCCTGATCGCCGGGCCGATGGGCATCATCGGGCTGTACCTGCGGATGCGGCTGGAGGAGACGCCGGCGTTCGCCGCGGAAGTCGAGAAGGCGGAGGCCGCGCAGGCCGCTCGGCGGAAGGTGCCGCTGCGGGAGATGGTGGCCGGGCAGTGGAAGGCGCTGCTGCTGTGTGTCGGGCTGGTGCTGGTCTTCAACGTCACCGACTACATGCTGCTGTCGTACATGCCGAGCTACCTGACGAGCGAGCTGAAGTACGACGAGACGCACGGGCTGCTGGTCGTGCTGGGTGTGATGGCGCTGATGATGATCGTGCAGCCGTTCGCCGGGGCCCTGACCGACCGGGTCGGGCGGCGTCCCGTCATCGCGGCCGGGTGCGCCGGTTTCCTGGTGCTGTCCGTGCCGGCGCTGCTGCTGATCCGTGAGGGCAGCCTGGCCGCTGTCGCGCTGGGCATGGGGGCGCTGGGGCTGCTGCTGGTGTGCTTCACCGCGGCGATGCCGTCGGCGCTGCCGGCGCTGTTCCCGACGCGGGTGCGGTACGGGTCGCTGTCGATCGGGTTCAACGTGTCCGTGTCGCTGTTCGGCGGGACGACGCCGCTGGTGGTGACGGCGCTGATCGGGGCGACGGGGAACATGATGATGCCCGCGTACTACATGATGGCCGCGGCTGTGATCGGTGGCGTGGCGGTCTGGTACATGGCGGAGTCGGCGGGACGGCCGCTGCCGGGGTCTGCGCCGGCGGCATGAGGTGCGGGCCGGTGGGGGCTTGGCGCGCAGTTCCCCGCGCCCCTGAATGCCTGCGGCGGCCCGTTTCTGTGGGTGGGTGGCTGGTGTAGCGCCATCTGCCCGGTGGGTGGGTCGGGGCCGCGCCGGGGGGTATCCGTCCTCGGTGCGCCGCTGGGTACGGTCAAATCCGCACCCTCTCTTTCCGGCGCCCGCTGCGGGCGGACACCCCCCGACACGTCCCCTTCCCGCCGTACGCGTCTACCGGCCGCCGTGGCTGCGGGAGCGAGGCCGCCCCGCTGGGGTAGCGGGCAGCCGACGCCGCCTCGCGACTTAGCTGCGGGCACCCGCACCGCTGGGCCGGCGCCCACCCAGCAGCGGCCGCCAGTCCGCCTAGCTGCGGGGCAGCCGACCCGCTGGGCCGGCGCCCACCCAGCAGCGGGCCGTCTATCCGCCTAGCTGCGGGCAGTCGTGCCGCTGGGGCGGCACGGGTGGGCGCAGCGGCACCCCGCAAGCGCCGGGCTGCGCCACCCACCCCCGGCCCGCACCAGCGCCGGGCGCCGAGCTGCCGACGGCGATCGTGCTCGCCCCCGGCAGCGGCGCACCAACTCACGACCGAACCCCGCCATCCCCCCGTTTCTCTGAAATCCTGGACGCGGCAAACGGGACAAGGCACCGAAGGGCGGCCGTGGGCATGAGCAGTTCGCAGCGCTGGGACGACGTGGACTTCTACTTCTCCAGCCACCTCGCACCCGACGACGACGTCCTCCAGGCCGCCCTCCGCGACAGCGAGGCCGCCCAGTTGCCGCACGTCAACGTCACCGCCCCGCAGGGCAAGCTGCTCCGGCTGCTCGCCGAGATGCAGGGCGCCCGCACCATCCTGGAGATCGGCACACTCGGCGGCTACAGCACCATCTGGCTGGCCCGTGCCCTTCCCGCCGACGGCCGGCTGATCTCACTGGAGTACAGCGCCAAGCACGCCGAGATCGCCACCCGTAACATCGCCCGCGCCGGCCTGGACAAGGTCGTCGAGGTGCGCGTCGGCCCGGCCCTTGAGTCGCTGCCCAAGCTCGCCGACGAGAACCCGCCTCCGTTCGACCTGGTCTTCATCGACGCGGACAAGGCCAACAACGCCCACTACGTCGAGTGGGCGCTGCGCCTGACCCGCGCGGGCAGCGTGATCGTCGTCGACAACGTGGTCCGCGGCGGCCGCGTCGCCGACAGCGACAGCACCGAGCCCGACATCCAGGGCACCCGCGCCGCGATCGAGCTGATCGCCGCGCACCCGCGGCTCAGCGGTACGGCGATCCAGACCGTGGGCAGCAAGGGGTACGACGGGTTCGCTCTCGCCCGGGTGCTCGCCTGATCAGACCTCGTGGTAGAAGCCGACGTTCACGCTGCGCGGGCCCGTGCGGTCCTGGATCACGACCTCGCCCGCGCCGCCCCGCGGCAACGGCACCGTCCCGCCGTACACCAGCGGCTGCGCGTACTCGCCCATGACCAGGCGGACCTCGGAGGACGGGTCGGGCTGAGAGCCCCGCAGCCACGTCAGCTGCCAGGTGCCGTCCGGTCCGCACACGAACTCCAGGTGCGCGCGCGAGACGAACAGCCAGTCCTCCGGCGCCACCAGCCGGCACACGGCCTTGTCCCGGCCCACCCGCAGCACGGCGCCGGGCTCGCTCGGCGCGTCGGCCATGAGCATGCCGGCCGTGGCCCCCGCGTCCGTCCCGGAGACGGTGGCCATGGTGAGTTCGAGCACGTGCGCTCCCTAAGTGACGTGGCGTCCGGTGCGGCGGCCGGATCGGATCTCCGCCGCCGCATGATAGGACGCCCCGGCCCGCCCCGTCCGGCACAATGGCCGCATGAGCGAGCGAAAGCCACCGGGGGTGAGCTTCGACTCCTGGACCGACAAGCAGATCAGGGACGCGGCGGCGCGTGGGGAGTTCGACCGCCTGCCGGGCGCGGGCAAGCCCCTCCCGAGTGACGTCGAGGCCGACTACGACGAGCAGTGGTGGATCAAGCGGAAGCTGGCCCGCGAGGGCATCTCCGTGCTGCCGCCGACACTGGCCCTGCGCAAGGAGGCGGAGGACGCCCTCGTCGCGGCGATCGCCGCCCCCTCGGAGCGCATCGCGCGGAAGATCATCACGGATGTCAACGTCAAGATCCGCGACATGATGTTCAAACCGCCGCCCGGGCCCCCGCTGGGTATGAAGCCGTACGACGTCGAGGAGGTCGTACGGCAGTGGCGGGAGCGCCGGGCGCGGTGATCCTCGGGGTGGTCCTCAGCCGTCGAGCAGGCGCTGGGCCAGTTCCCGGTAGTCGCGCAGGGCGAGCCTGAGCTGTTCGGTGTCGGCGGTGCCCCCGGCGTCGTCGTCGGTGTTCTGCCAGGTCGTCCGGAGCGTACGGCGCCGCCTCGTGACCGCCTCGGTGAAGCGGTCGGCTATCTCCTCCAGCACCCGGTCGGCCTCCGCCACGGCGTCCCGCGGGCCGTCGACGAAGCGGGTGACCGCCTGCGTCAGTCGCTGCTCCAGCTCCTCCGACTCCTCGTGGGCGAGCAGCGGGGTCTCCGAGCCGTGGGGGCGGGCCCGGCCCGCGTCCGTGCCGGTGCCTGTGCCTGTGCCCGTGCCCGGGGTGGTGGCGGTGGTCGGCCGGCTGCCAGTGGCCGTGCCGTGGGCCGTCGTGCCGACCGCGGTCTCGCCGCGGGCGTCGGGTGTGCCCTCGGCGGGCGGGGCCAGCGGGTCGCGGATCGGGCGGGTAGCGTCCGACATGCCGATCAACTCCCCTTCGCGTGCCGGTGCGTCAGCCCCCAGGGCAGATGGCCCCGGCGGCCGGGGACGGCCTCACGGTCCCGGGTCTGCCGTACCTCGTCCCGGTCGGCGCGGTGCCGGCCGGTGTCCTGCGCGGACGGCTTGAGCAGGTCCTCGAAGAGGGCCCGGGCCTCCAGCATCGCCTCGCGCATCTCCTCCGTGCCCGGCGCGCCACCGTCGGCGCCGGCGCCCAGGCGGGCGACCCGGTGCACCCGGCGGTAGCCGTCGACATGACCGGCGTGGTGCACGGAGAGCGCGGCGAGCTGCTCCTCGTACTGCCCGCCGTCCGGGAAGCCGCGTGCGCCGGCCACCTCGGCCAGCAGCCGGTCCGCCTCGGCGACCGCCTCGCGCGGCGCGTCGACGAAGCGTTCCTGGGCGGCCGCCCAGCGGGCCTCGTACCGTTCGCGCTCCGCGGGCTCCAGCGGACGCTCGCGCAGTGCGCCGTGCCGCTGCACCCGCTCGGTCAGCTCCCGTTCGGCGGCCTTGACGTCCCCGTCGTGCCGGGCCACGGTCCGGTCGTACTCGGGTCCGAAGCGCCGCTTCAGGTTCCCGCCGGCATGCGGCCGGCGCGCCCGCAGCAGCATCAGGGCCGCGGCGACCAGGACGACGGCCGCCACGATCACGATCAGAGCGATGATCACGCCTGTGGACATGGATACCTTCCGGTCGTCTCCGGATGGGACCGTCCTTCCGGAGTGGGGCCGGCCCCCCGCGGGCCGGTTAGCCGGACGGGTTGCCCGAACCACGGCCCGCAAACGACGGGCAGGCGGCGGGCGGCCATATTCGGTTGCGTCGGGTGCCGCGCCGCTCCGGACAATGGGCGCCATGCCCACCTGGACCATCGCCCCCGAAGCCCCCGGCTCGCCCGCCGCCCTCGCGCTCTGGCGGGCGTACTACACCGAGGTCAGCGACCGCTGGTACCTGCTGCACGAGGGGCGCCGTACCGACCCCGGCGAGCTGGAGCGGGAGATCGCCGCCGAGTCCGGCGACATCCTCGCCCCGCCGCACGGGCGGCTGCTCGTCGCGCGGTACGGCGGCGAGCCGGCCGGCACCGCGGGCGTACGGCTGCTCGACGCGGCGACGGCCGAGCTGAAGCGGGTCTTCCTGCTGCCCGCCCTGCGCGGCAGGGGCGGGGCGGCGCTGCTGGTGGACGCCGCCGAGCGGGCCGCGCGGGAGCTGGGCGCCGAGCGGATCGTCCTGGACACCCGCAGCGACCTCGTCGAGGCCCGCGCCCTGTACGCGCGGCTCGGCTACACCGAGACCGAGCCGCACAACGACGACCCGTACGCCGAGCACTGGTTCGGCAAGCGGCTGACCTGAGCCGGGCGGTCAGGACAGCCTCGCCGGGGGCCTCGCCTCCTGCGGGCGCTCCTGCCGGGAGCCGCACAGCTCGTCGTTGAGGAGCCGCACCAGCTGCGTCAGGTCGGTCGGCCGGTCCGTGCCCCACCAGTCGCCGAGCAGCTCGGCCAGCGACTCCTCGCGGGCCTGCGCCAGCCGGGCCGCCGTGGCGCGGCCGGCGTCGGTGAGGACCAGGTCCACGCCGTCGCGGCGGGCCAGGCGCCGCTCCTCGATCTGCCGGGCGGCCTCCAGGACCACCTGCAGCGGGACCGGGCCGCCCTCGGCGAGACGGGCCGGCTCCACCTGGCCGTACTTCTTGATCCGCAGCAGCAGCCAGCTCGCCGCGGGCAGCAGGTCGTAGCCGGCCCGTTCGGTGATCTTCCGGTAGACCTCGCGGCGGCCCTCCCGGGTGCCGAGCACGGACAGCGCGCGGCACACCTCGTCGTACGAGGACCGCTCCACCGGGTTGCTGGCCAGCGTCTCGGTGACGTCCGGCGCGGTGACCGAGGCGCGCAGCCGGTCCTCCTTCAGGAACCAGGCGAGGACGAAGCCGAGGGCGGCGACGGGTGCGGCGTACAGGAAGACGTCGGTGATGGAGGAGGCGTAGGCGTGCAGGGCCGCCGGGCGCAGCGCGGGCGGCAGGGAGGAGATGCCGCGCGGGTCGGACTCCAGCGCGTCCGCCGACATGCCGGGCGGCAGCCGCACGCCGCGGAAGGCGTCGGTGAGCTTGTCGCCGAGGCGACTGGCGAAGACCGTGCCGAAGATGGCGACGCCGAAGGAGGCGCCGATGGAGCGGAAGAAGGTCGCGCCGGAGGTGGCGACGCCGAGATCCTCGTAGGAGACGGCGTTCTGCACGATGAGGACGAGGACCTGCATCACCAGGCCGAGGCCGAGTCCGAAGACGAAGAAGTACGAACTCATCTCGGCGGTCGAGCTGTTCTCGTCCAGTTGGTGGAGGAGGAGCAGACCGATGGCCGTCACGGCGGTGCCCGCGATGGGGAAGACCTTCCAGCGGCCGGTGCGGCTGACGATCTGCCCGGAGAGGGTGGAGCTGAGGAGGAGCCCGAACACCATCGGCAGCATGTGCACGCCCGACATCGTCGGCGTCACGCCGCGTACGACCTGGAGGAACGTCGGCAGGTAGGTCATCGCGCCGAACATCGCGAAACCGACGATGAAGCTGATGACCGCGGAGAGCGTGAAGGTGCGGATGCGGAAGAGCTTGAGCGGCAGGACCGGTTCGGCCGCGCGTCGTTCGACCACCGTGAACACCACGGCGAGGACGACGCCCAGCACCGCGAGCCCGATGATCTGCGGCGAGTCCCAGGCCCAGGTCGTGCCGCCGAGGGACGCCACGAGGACCAGGCAGGTGGCGACCGAGGCGATGAGGAGGGTGCCGAGGTAGTCGATGACGTGGTGGGTCGTCTTGCGGGGGATGTGCAGCACGGCGGCGATGACGGCGAGCGCGACGACGCCGACGGGCAGGTTGACGTAGAACACCCAGCGCCAGCTCAGATGCTCGGTGAACAGCCCGCCGAGCAGCGGTCCTAGGACGCTGGTCGCGCCGAAGACCGCGCCGAACAGGCCCTGGTAGCGGCCGCGTTCGCGGGGCGGTACGAGGTCGCCGACGATCGCCATCGACAGCACCATCAGGCCGCCGCCGCCCAGGCCCTGCAGCGCGCGGAAGGCGATGAGCTGCGGCATGTTCTGGGCCATGCCGCACAGCGCGGACCCGATCAGGAAGATCACGATCGCCGTCTGGAACAGCCTCTTGCGTCCGTACTGGTCACCGAGCTTGCCCCACAGCGGCGTCGCCGCCGTCGACGCGAGCATGTACGCCGTGACCACCCAGGACAGGTGCTCCAGGCCGCCGAGGTCGCTGACGATGGTGGGCAGCGCGGTCGAGACGATGGTCTGGTCGAGCGCGGCCAGCAGCATGCCGAGCAGCAGCGCGCCGATCGAGACCAGTACGTTCCCGGGAACGTGCTCCTGCTGCGATGCCGCTGCCGCCGGGCCGGTGTCTGCCTCCACGGCCATGGGTGACCTCCGTTCCCTCTTCCCTCTGCCGACCTTCACTGTCGACTTCCATCGTCATCGGTGTGACCCGTTATGGCCTCTTGAGTCCTGTTGGAGGCCGGTATTCCGGGGTGCACGGCGGCCCGGTGTGTCGAGGGTCGGCATAATCCCTGGAGTTCGCATGGGGAGGGACGAACACATGGACGAACGCGGGACCGGGTCGCATACGCACCAGTGCCCGGAATGCGGGGCGCCGAGGGGGGCCGACCGCACCCCGTCGTGCGCCTGCACCCAGCGCGCGTCCGACGCGCTGCGGGACGCCCGGACGGTGGAGCAGGCGGCGGCGGAGGACTTCGATCCGCTGCGGATACGGCCGTATGTGGAGCTGGAGGGGGCGGGGGGTTCGGGGGGCTCGGGGGGCTCGGGGGCCTCGGGCGGCTCTGGGGGCTCTGGGGGCTCGGGGGAGGGTGCCGCCGGGGGTTCGGCCGGGGGTTCGGTCGGGGCTGTGGAGGAGACCATGCCTCTGCGTGCCGTGGAGGCCGATGGCGCGGCGTCCCCGCTTCCCACGCCGCTGGCGCCTCCTGTGGCGCCGCCGAGCGCGACGGACCTGCGGTTGTTCGAGGCGGAGGGTACGGACCGGGACTCGTACGACGGCGGGGGGCGGGCCGAGCAGCGCCGGCGCGGTCGGCGGCGGCGGCGTACCGTGCTGCTCGGGGTGTCCGGGGCGGTCGTGGGGGTCGTGGCTGCGGCGGGGCTGGCCAGTGGGCTGTTCTCGTACGACACGCCGTCGCGGGGGGCCGCGGCGGGGGAGGATGTGCGGGCGGCCGTGCCGGAGTCTTCGACGAGTGCTGCGGAGGAGCGGACGGCCTCGCCGACGGCCGGGCGGTCGGCGTCGGCCGCCGCGTCGGAGTCCGCGTCGCCGTCGGCCTCGGCCTCGGCAAGCGCCGATCCCGCCTCGCCGTCGCCGTCGGCCTCCAGTGCTTCGCCCTCGGCGTCGAGTGCGTCCCGGAGTCCGTCGCGGTCGGCGGAGCCCACCGTGTCGGCGGCGACCCTGACGGCGACGGAGACGGGGTCGCCTGACGACGGCCGGTACGCCGACGGGCCGGTGCTGCGGCGCGGGGACCGGGGGCCGGAGGTGGTGGAACTCCAGCTGCGTCTGCGCCAGTTGTACCTGTACAACGGCGACGCCAACGGCAACTTCAACGGTCAGGTCGAGGACGCGTTGCGGAACTATCAGTGGGCGCGGGGGGTGCGGTCGGACGAGCTGGGGGTGTACGGGCCGGAGACCCGCCGGATGCTGGAGTCGGAGACGCGGGAGCCGTGAGTCTGGGGGTGGGTGGTTGCTCGCGGTGTGCCTGCGGCGGCCTGTGCGGGTGGGTGGGTGGTTGCTCGCGCAGTTCCCCGCGCCCCTGAATGCCTGCGGCGGCCCGTTTCTGCCCGTGGGTGGTTGCTGTAGCGCCTCCGGCCGGTGGGTGAGTCGGGGCCGCGCCGGGGGGTATCCGTCCTCGGTGCGCCGCTACGTCGGTCAAATCCGCACCGCCAATTTCCGCCGCCCGCTGCGGGCGGACACCCCCCGACACGTCCCCTTCCCGCCGTACGCGTCTACCCGCCGCCGTGACCGCGGCAGCGAGGCCAGCCCGCTGAGGTAGCGGGCAGCCGCACCGCTGAGCCGGCGCCCACCCAGCAGCGGCGGGCCGCACGCCGGCCTAGCTGCGGGCAGCCGCACCGCTGGGCCGGCGCCCACCCGGCAGCGGCGGGCCGTATGCCTGCGTAGCTGCGGGCAGTCGTGCCGCTGGGGCGGCACGGGTGGGCGCAGCGGCACCCCCGTAGCGCCGGGCTGCGCGACCCACCCCCGGCCCGCCTCAGTGCCGGGTGGCACGTCAGCGGGGTCCACTGGTCTCGCCCCCGGCCCGCACCCGCGCCGGGCAAGCGCACCGCCCCTCAGAGGGAATTTCAGCCGACGTGCAGTCGGACCTCTCCCTGGCCGACAGTCTCCAGGCGGAGTTCCGTCAGGTCGGGGACCCACGCGTCCGGGCCGTACGCACGGGCCCGGTCGCCGACGCCGACGACCCGCATGCCCGCGGAGCGTCCCGCCGCGATCCCGGCCCCCGAGTCCTCGAAGACGACGCAGTCCGCGGGGGCGACCCCCAGTTCCGCCGCGCCCTTCAGGAACCCCTCGGGGTCCGGCTTGCTCGCGCCCACGGACTCGGCCGTCACGCGGACCGCCGGCAGCGGCAGGCCCGCCGCGGTCATCCGGGCCGTGGACAGGGCCACGTCGGCGGAGGTGACCAGGGCGTGCGGCACACCGCCGGTGCGCAGGAAGGAGAGGAACTCCGGCGCCCCGGGCACCGGCACGACGCCGTCCATGTCCGCCGTCTCCTCCGCCAGCAGGCGCGCGTTCTCGGCGTGGTTCTGCGCCATGGGCCGGTCGGGCAGCAGGACGGCCATCGACGCGTACCCCTGTCGCCCGTGGACGACCTTCAGCACCTCGTCGCCGTCCAGCCCGTGCCGCTCGGCCCAGCGCCGCCAGACGCGTTCGACGACGGCGTCGGAGTTGACGAGCGTGCCGTCCATGTCGAGCAGCAGGGCGCGGGCGGTCAGGACGGTGGACGGGGCGGTGGCCGTCATCGGCAGCTCCAGGGGCGAGGGGGCGGGAACGGCGCGTGACGCCTCCCGCGGGGACAAGGCGGCCCCGCCCGCCGGTCAGGGAAAACGGGCGGGAGCCACTTTGTTTCTCCACGGTACAAAATCGGGCGGGCATCCGCCACCGTCCCGCGGGACTGTTCACCGGACGTTCGGCCGCCGGTGCTCAGCCCGTCACCGCCTCCCACAGGCTCCACACGCCGAGCGCGAGCATCAGCAGGGCCGCGACCTTGGTGATGAGCGCGAGGGGCACCCGCTTCATCAGGGCCTTTCCGCCGACGATGCCGAGGCCCGCCACCGCCCACAGCGCCAGCACCGCGCCGAGTCCGACGGAGAGCGGATCGTCGTAGCGCGCCGCGAGGTTGGCCGTCATGATCTGCGTCAGGTCGCCGAACTCCGCGACCAGGATGAGCATGAAGCCGGCCCCGGCCACCTTGAGGAAGGACTGGTTCTCCGGGCGGCGGACCTCCTCCTCGTCCTCGTCCTTCTTCATCAGCAGCATCGCCGCGCCGCCGAGGAAGAGCACACCGGTGAGCGCGTGCACGAGCTGCTGCGGCAGCAGCGTCAGCACGCTGCCCGCCGCCACCGCCAGCGCGACGTGCAGCGCGAACGCGGCGGCGACGCCGGCGAAGACGTAGGAGGCGCGGTAGCGGGTGCCGAGGACGAGGCCGGCGAGGGCGGTCTTGTCGGGCAGTTCGGCGAGGAAGACGACGCCGAAGACGAGCGCCGTCACGGTCAGGCTGATCAAGGTTCCTCAATCGGTCGGGGCCACCCCGCCGAGAGCGCTGTCGATCACCATCGCTGGAGACACCTCGGCAGGGCAGCACACATGGGCGCCCGTGCCGTGGGGCGCGGGCGTGCACTGCTTGCCGAAGGTCTCGCTGGCGGGTCCGCGACCGGGTCGCGAAGGTCCACCTCCGGGCGCCGGCCCAGCCTGGGCTGAGCAGTATGTCGACGGTCCGGCGAAGAGCTACTCCCCTTCAACGCCGTCCATCGTACGGGATGAAAGGTTTTGCCGGGGATGTGGTGTGAGTCTTGTCACGAGCCTTGCCGTGTCATGTACGCGTCATTAACTTCTCACCGAACGCACACCTCCCCGCAACGCGGCGCGGCGAGCATTCAGGCGCTCGCGCTCCAACACCCCCACTTCCCAAGGGAGTTCCGCATGCCCAGGTTCTACGCGCGTCGACGGCTGAGCATAGCCGCCGCGGTCACCGGCCTCATAGCCTCCGCCGCCTTCTTCAACGCCCCCGGCGCCTCCGCCGCGCTGCCCACCCCGGTCAGCGCCACGACCGCCCGCAGCTACCTTTCCCAGCTCACCGTCGCCACCGAGAACCGCACCGGCTACAGCCGCGACCTGTTCCCGCACTGGATCACCATCTCCGGCACCTGCAACACCCGCGAGACCGTCCTCAAGCGCGACGGCACGAACGTCGTCACCGACTCCTCCTGCGCCGCCACCAGCGGCAGCTGGTACTCCCCCTACGACGGCGCCACCTGGACCGCCGCCTCCGACCTCGACATCGACCACCTGGTCCCGCTCGCCGAGGCCTGGGACTCCGGCGCGAGCAAGTGGACCACCGCGCAGCGGCAGGCCTTCGCCAACGACCTCACCCGCCCGCAGCTGATCGCCGTGACCGACGACGTCAACCAGGCCAAGGGCGACCAGGACCCGGCCACGTGGATGCCGTCGCGCACCACCTACCGCTGCACCTACGTCCGCGCCTGGGTGCAGGTGAAGTACTACTACGACCTCTCCGTCGACTCCGCCGAGAAGACCGCCCTCACCAACTACCTGGCGAACTGCTGACGCGCGGCATCTCCCCGCCCGCCTCCGTCGTTCCGTACGGTACGGGGCGACGGAGGAGGGACGCATGGCCGGACTGCGGCTGGGACCGCTGCTGAGGTACACCGACGGCTCGTCGGCGACCGTCTGGGTCGAGACGAGCCGTCCGTGCACCGCCGAGGTGCGCTGCGCCGACGGCGCCGGCGGCACGGCCCGCACCTTCCAGGTCGCGGGCCACCACTACGCGCTGGTGCCGGTGAGCGGCCTGACGGCCGGTACGGCGACGGCGTACGAGGTGCTGCTGGACGGCACCCGCGTCTGGCCGCTGCCCGACTCCCCGCTGCCACCCTCCGTGATCCACGCCCCCGGCACGGACGACGTGGTGCGCGTCGCCTTCGGCTCCTGCCGCTGGGCCGCCCCTCCGGCCGGCGGGACGGACCCGGTCGGACCCGACGCGCTGGACGCGCTGGCGACCCGGATCGCCGCCGACCCCGGGGGCGAGCGCCCCGACGTGCTGGTGCTCCTCGGGGACCAGGTGTACGCCGACGAGACCTCCGAGGCCGTCCGGCGCCGCATCGACGCCCGCCGCGGCCTGTCCGACCCGCCGGGCGGCGAGGTCGCGGACTACGAGGAGTACACCTGGCTCTACTACGAGTCCTGGCTCGACCCCGAGGTGCGCTGGCTGCTGTCCACCGTGCCGAGCTGCATGATCTTCGACGACCACGACGTCGTCGACGACTGGAACACCTCCGCCGCCTGGCTCGCCGACATGCGCGCCACCGACTGGTGGCAGGAGCGGATCGTCAGCGGCCTGATGTCGTACTGGGTGCACCAGCACCTCGGCAACCTCTCCCCCGCCGAACTGGACGCCGACCCGCTCTACGCCGCCGTACGCGACACCCCCGACGCCACCGACCTGCTGCGCGCCTTCGCCACCCGCGCCGACGCCGACCCCACCTCCGTGCGCTGGAGCTACCGGCGCGACTTCGGCCGCGTACGGCTGCTCATGGTGGACTCGCGGGCCGCGCGCGTACTGGACGAGCAGCGGCGGGCGATGCTCCACCCCGAGGAGGCGGCCTGGCTGCGCGCGCAGGCCCTGGACGCGCCCGGCACCTGCGACCACCTGCTGATCGGTACGTCTCTGCCGTGGCTGCTGCCCCACCTCGTGCACGACGTGGAGGCGTGGAACGCGGTGCTGTGCCGGGGCCGCAAGGGCACCCGCTGGGCCCGCTTCGGGGAGCGCCTGCGGCGGCGGGCCGATCTGGAGCACTGGGCGGCGTTCCCGGAGTCCTTCGCCGCACTGGCGGGGGTGATCGCGGAGGCGGGGTCGGTGCCGGACGGGCCGGCGACGGTGTGCGTGCTGTCGGGCGACGTCCACCACGCCTACGCCGCCGAGCCGTCCTGGCCCGCCGACGGCCTCGCCCCGGCCGCCCGCGTCCTGCAGCTGACCTGCTCCCCCGTCCACAACTCCGTCCCGCTGTCGATCCGACTGGGCTTCCGCTTCGGCTGGAGCGCGGTGGCGCGGGCGCTGGGGCGCCGGTTCGCCCGGCACGCCGGGTGCCCGCCGACGGCGGTGACGTGGCGGCGGACCGGCGGGCCGTGGTTCGGGAACCAGTTGATGACGCTGACGCTGCGGGGGCGCGCGGCGACGCTCGGGCTGGAACAGGCCGGGAGTGACGGGACGTTGCGGCCGGTATGGCTGAATGTTGAACTTGCAAGCATTAATTAGGTACGCCTAATCTGGCGCTCGCTCGGTACCGACGTCCCCACCGTCCGGGCCGTCCTCCCCATGGACCGGTCCGCATCAGCACCGAAGGAGTGCCCCCCACATGACCGGACGCCTCGACAGCGCCCAGCCGTATGTCCTCGGTCTCTTCCGCATCGTCACCGGCCTGCTCTTCGCCTGCCACGGCGCCGCCTCGCTCTTCGGCGTCCTCGGCGGCGCGGCGGGCGGCAACGGCGGCACGATCCCCGCCGGGACGTGGCCCGGCTGGTACGCCGCCGTCATCCAGCTCGTCTGCGGCGGCCTCGTCCTGCTCGGCCTCGGCACGCGCGCGGCGGCGCTCCTCGCCTCCGGGTCGATGGCGTACGCCTACTTCGACGTCCACCAGTCCATGGCGCTGTGGCCCCTGCAGAACGGCGGTGAGGCGTCGGCGATGTTCTGCTGGGCGTTCTTCCTGCTGATATTCACCGGGTCCGGGGCGTTCGGGCTGGACCGGGTGGTGGCGGGGCGGCTGGGCGCCTCGCGGGGCGGGGACGCGGGCGCGGGTGCGGATGCGGACGCGCGGGCGTCTGCGGTTGCGTGACTGGTGCGACTGGCGTGACGCCACACTGCTCACTGTCGTAACGCGACACTGCTCGGCGTAACGGCACACTGCTCTCGTCACGCCACACTGCTCTCGTCACGCCACACTGCTCACTGCAGGCCCCTGTGAACCATCCGTCACCGCTCGGGCGTACGCTGTATGGCTGTCACAGGCCGCTTCCTGCCGCTCCCCGCGACACCGCGGCTCGGTACGGCCCACGGGGGACCAACGGGGAGTAAGCGGTGCTGGAGAGTCTGGGGCAGGTCGGAGCACTGACCGCCAGTCCATGGATCTACGCGGTGATCGCCGTCTCGGTGCTGCTGGACGTGTTCCTGCCGATCCTGCCGAGCGGCGTCCTCGTCATCGCGGCGGCGACGGCGGCGGCCGCGGGGTCGGCCGCGGGATCGGGAGCGGCGCGGGGTGATGTCCCCGACGTGCTGTTCCTGATCCTGTCCGCGGCGACGGCGTCCGTGGTGGGTGACCTGGTCGCCTACCGGCTCGCCTGGCGCGGCGGCCCCCGCCTCGACCGGGCGCTGGCCCGGTCCCGCCGGCTGCGCAGCGCGCAGGAACGTCTCGGCGCGGCGCTGGCCCGGGGTGGCGGGGCGCTGGTCGTCCTGGCGCGGTTCGCTCCCGCCGGGCGGTCGGTGGTCTCCTTCACGGCGGGCGTCCTGCACCGGCGGGCCCGCGACTTCCTTCCCTGGTCGGCGCTGGCGGGCCTGTCCTGGGCCGCGTACAGCACGGCGCTCGGTTACTTCGGCGCGCACTGGCTGGGGACGCGGTGGCTGGCGACGCTGGTGTCGCTCGCGGCGCTGTTCGCGGCGGGGGCGGGGGCGGGGTACTGGATGCGGAGGCGTCCCGCGGAGGCGTAGCGGCTCTGCGTCTGCGGGTGGGTGGGGGCTGGTCGCGCAGTTCCCCGCGCCCCTATATGCCTGCGGCGGCCCGTTTCGGTGGGTGGGTGGTTGATGTAGCGCCTGCGGCCGGTGGATGGGTCGGGGCCGCGCCGGGGGGTATCCGTCCTCGGTGCGCCGCTGGGTACGGTCAAATTCGCACCGTCTGTTTCCGCCGCCCGCTGCGGGCGGACACCCCCGACACGTCCCCTGCTCGCCGTACGCGTCTACCGGCCGCCGTGACCGCGGCAGGACCGCCCCGCTGGGGTAGCGGGCAGCCGCACCGCTGGGCCGGCGCCCACCCAGCAGCGGGACGTCTATCCGCCTAGCTGCGGGCAGTCGTGCCGCTGGGGCGGCACGGGTGGGCGCAGCGGCACCCCGTTGGCGCCGGGCTGCGCGACCCACCCCCGGCCCGCACCAGTGCCGGGTGCGCCTCAAGCCAACGGCACCTTGCCCCCGGCCAGCCGCTCCGCACCGCCCGCGTAGTCAGCGTCGCGCCACAGCGCCCCGGATCTCCAGGCCACCCAGCAGCTCCGCCGTGGCCTCTGCGATGGCTTCCACCGCCTGTTCGAACACCTCCTGGTTGTGCGCGGCCGGTGCCCGGAAGCCGGACACCTTCCTGACGTACTGCAGCGCAGCGGCCCGAATCTCCTCCTCCGTCGCCTCCTCGGGCAACGCAGGCGGACGAAGAGTCTTGATGCTCCGGCACATGCCCCCAGTGTCCACCCCGCCACTGACAATCGCGCCGTCTTCCGCACCGCCCGCCCCGTGCGCGATGATCTTCGACGAGGCGGCCACCACGTACGGGGCCGACCGAGAAGAAGGAGCCATCATGGGCAAGAAGAACCTCACCGTCGCAGTCCTCGGCCCCGGCGGCATCGGCGGCCTGCTCGCCGCCCTGCTCTCCCGGGCCGGACACCGCGTGATCTGCCTGGCCGGCGAGGCCACCGCCGAGACCCTGCGCACGCAGGGGATCCGCGTCCGCAGTGGCCGGTTCGGCGATTTCACCGTCCCGGTCGAGGCGGACGGCGAGCTGCGCGAACCCGTCGACGCCGTCCTGGTCGCCGTCAAGCACACGACCCTGGACGCCGCCCTCACCCGCGTCCCGCCGAAGGCGCTCGGTGACGCTCTCGTCGTACCGTTCCTGAACGGCGTCGAGCATCCTGCGTACCTGCGTGACCGCTACCCCGCCGATCAGGTCGCCCCGGCCGTGATCCGCGTCGAGTCCACCCGCGTCGCCCCCGGCGTCATCGAACACGGCAGCCCGTTCGCCGAGATCGACCTGGCCGGGGACACCGTGCCCAGGGGACGGCTGGAGGCGCTGGCGGAGGCTCTGTCGGACGCCGGTCCCGTGACCCGCGTGCTGGACGACGAGGCGGCGGCGCTGTGGGCGAAGATGGCGTTCCTCGCGCCGTTCGCGCTGCTGACCACGCGGTACAGCGTCCCGATCGGCGAGGCGCGGACCGTGTATCGCGACGAGCTGACGGCGTTGGTGGCGGAGGCCGCCGCGGTGAGCGGGGCCTGCGGCGGGCCTGCGGATCCGGCGGGGGCGCTGGCCCGGTACGACGCCTTCCCGGCGCAGTCGAAGTCGTCCATGCTGCGGGACGCGGAGGCGGGCCGCCCGCTGGAACTCGACGCGATCGGCGGGGCGTTGCTCCGCGCGGCGGAGCGGCACGGGGTGGCCGTACCGGTGACCTCGCGGTTGGTCGCGGAGCTGGGCGCGTCGTCATAGGAACAAGGGTTCCCATACACACGTTCGGATGAAGCAGGCGGGGAAGCTCGTCTCGGGAAATCGAACAGGCGTAGCATTGCCACGTGGCTACGACCTATGACTTCCCCAGTGACCTCCGCGCCGGCCAGGAGGAGCTGCATCAGGTCCGGGCCGAGCTGTCGGCCCTGCTGAAGCGGCTCCCCTGGTCGGTCGAGCCCCTGGACGGCTTCAGCGACGACGCCGGCTGGCGCAAGATCGAACGGCCCGCCTCCCCCGGCTGGACGGCGGACGAGCAGGCCGAGGTCGAGAAGCTGCGGCGGCGCGAGCACGAACTGGCCGTCTTCGTCAGCACGCACCGCTTCTGGTCGGAGGTGGCCGTCGAGCACCGGGTGGAGGCCCGTACGCAGCTCAAGCACGCGCACGAGACTCCACCCGAGGACGAGAAGGGCTGAGGCCTACTGGCCGAGCAGCTTCCTCATCTCCTGGATCTCGGCGTTCTGCGCGGTGACGATGTCGCCGGCCATGGCCTTGGCGGGGCCGTACTGGCCCTTGGCCTTCTCGGTCGTGGCCATCTGCACGGCGCCCTGGTGATGCTCGATCATCATCGTCAGGAACATGGCGTCGAAGGCCTTCCCGGAGGCCTTCTCCAGCTTCTCCATGTCCTCGTCGCCCATCATCCCGGGCATCGCGGAGTGCCCGCCGGTGTGCGCGGAGTGGTCCATGCCCGGCATGGAGGAGCCTTCGGCCTGCGGGACGTCCTCGCCCCAGGCCTCCAGCCAGCCGCTCATGGTCCTGATCTCGGGGTCCTGCGCCTTCTGGATGCGTGACGCCAGGTCCTTGACCTGCGCCGAGGACGCCTTGCCGGCGGCCAGGGCGGCCATGTCGAGCGCCTGCCGGTGGTGCGGGATCATGCCCTGCGCGAAGGCGACGTCCTGGGCGTTGTGCGCCCCGGCCGTGGTCGCCGCGCTCGCGGTCGGGGCCGGGGCGGCGTGCTCTTCATGGCCCCCGCTCCCGCCACCGCAGGCGGCGAGGGTGAGCGCGGCGCTCACGGCGAGGGCGGCCAGGCCGACACGGCGGACACGCGTACGGGTGTTGCTCATAGGGATCGAACTCCTGCTGTTGCTGCTACGGATGGACGGCACGCGAGGCACCGCACCGTTCGAAGGGCGCGGTGCGGGTCGGGCGGCCTATATCCGCAGCAGCTGGAGTTCGGACAGCGAAGGCGGGGCGCGTCCCCCTTCGGGCGCGTCGCCGGCGTAGGAGCGCGGGGCCTCGACGGCCTGGCGCGCGGCCAGCGGATCGACGGCGAGCGCGGGCAGCACCGGCCCGCCGCTCACGGCCCCGGAGGCACAGGTCGCGTCGGCATGCCGCGCATGCCCGCCGCCGTGCCCGTCATGGCCGCACTCGTCGTCCATGGACACCGCGACGACCCCATGGCGGGCATGCCCCTGCGGATGCCCGCCGGCGAGCCCTCCGCCGGGCGCCAGCCCGTGCATCGCGAACAGCCCCGCCAGCAGCCCGAGCACACCGACGACCCGCCACCACCGCACACGCGGCTGCAGATCTCTCGGCTCGGCTCGGTTCACGCCGCCATGCTAGGGGGCCCGCCGGCCAACCGCTTCGCGGAGGCCTCCGTCAGTGGACGCCGACGATCCCATGATCACGGTTCGGTCACTTTCCCCGGTTCGAGGCAACCTCACTCGATCTTCACCAGTCGCACACATGCAATGTACAAACACCTCTTGGGGGACACGTGACTCAGCAGTACCCGCAGCAGCCGCAGCAGCCCTACGGCGCTCCCGGCCAGGCTCCTGTGCCGCCGAAGAAGCGCAAGGCGGGCAAGATCGCCGGTCTCGGCTGTCTCGGCGTCATCGCGATCGCCGTGATCGCCGGGGTGGCGGGCGGCAGCTCCGACTCGGACGACAAGGGCGGCAAGGACAAGGCCGCCGTGGCCGAGGGCCAGGCCAAGACCGGCGAGTCCAAGAAGCCGGCGGCCGGCGGCGGCGACGCCGGGAAGAGCGACAGCGGCAAGAAGAGCGACGACACCAAGAAGGACGACGCCAAGAAGAAGGTCGTCGTCTTCAAGGTGTGGGGCACCGCCCCCGCCGGTGCCCTCGGCCCGCTGGACATCACCTACGGCTCCGACTCCGACACCCGCCAGGGCAGCTTCAAGAACGGCAAGTTCGAGGCCACGCTGCCCCTCGACGACAAGGCGATGTACTACAACGTGATGGCGCAGCTCCAGGGCTCCGGAGACATCAACTGCTCGGTCACCGTCGACGGCGAGACGAAGAAGGGCCACGCGGCCGGCGGCTACAACATCTGCGACGCCCAGCTGAGCTCGGGTCTGCTCGGCGGCTGGAACTAGACACTCCCGCACCGCCCCGCCGTGCACACGGCGGGGCCTCCCGCACCGAACGCCCTGGGGGGACCATGACCGACCCGTTTCCGCCCGCACCCGCCATCCCGCCACCGCCCCCGGCCCCGCCGACCGCCCGAAAGCCGCTCAGCCCCCTCGCCGCCGGAGTGCTCGGCCTCGCGCTCGGCGCCGGCCTCATGGGCGCCGTCTGGGCCATCAGCGCGAACAGCGGCCCCGGTGAGCCGCCCACGTTCACCCTCGAAGGCACCTTCACCCTCACCGAGCGGGCCGTCCCCGACGCCGACGACGGATGCTCGGCCGCCTCGGACAGCGGCTACGACGACATCGCCGAGGGAACCAGCGTGACGGTGTACGGCGCGGCCGGCGACGTCATCGCCACCGGACAGCTCGGCACGTCCCGGTACACCGACTTCACCTGCGAGTTCGACATCGCGGTGCCCGACGTCCCGAAGGGCGAGAAGTTCTACAAGGTGGAGGTGAGCCACCGCGGCACCATCCAGCTGACCGCCGAGGAAGCAGAGAACGGAGAACTCGCCGCCACCCTCGGCTAGCCCCTCCCACCAAGCCGACGGCCCCCCGGAAAGATCTCCGGGGGGCCGCAACGGACGGTGGGCGCGGACGGTTTCGAACCGCCGACATCCTGCTTGTAAGGCAGGCGCTCTACCACTGAGCTACGCACCCGGGACAAGCCGACAGCCTACATTGTCCCGGGCGCTGTCCCGCAAACCCATACGGTTCGCGGGCAGGAGCGGCTGCTCCCGAAGGTTGAGCGGCAATCCGCCCTGCTCCCAGGGCGGCATGCTCAACCGCGTACCCCCAGCGGTCCGGGGCACGCCGGTCGCCCGCTTTCACGTCGCCTCCGGGCGGCACGGATCGCGTCCGCGGTCCGGTGGGCGAGGGCGGGGTCCCTCACGCCCTCGGGTCTCCGGCCCGGCCTGGACGGTCCGATGCCCCGCACGATCTCTCCGGTCGTGCGGGGGCGGTGCCGTCCGTCGCCGGATCGGCTGCCCGAGGGCGCGCCGTCCGATCGCCACGGCTGCGGCGTCGTGGCGAGTGATCCTGCGGGTGCCCGTCGACAGCGGCCGCTGCCAGTGCTGGGCACCCCAACGCGGGGTGTAGGCCGGGTCCACGGCAACGATCGTCACCTGGCGCTCCGCGGCCATGGCCACCAGTCGGCGCCTGAGCCTGTCCGTGGGGAAACGGGAGAGCAGGCGGCGGAGCCGCTTGTTGCGGCCGTACCGCTCGCGGCTTGCTCCCTCGGTGAAGGCGAGGTCCTCGATGGCGATGGCCGCGGCGCCGCACCGTCCGGCGTAGTGCAGCAGACGCGTCAGCGCGTGCCGGATCTGGGCATCACGGTGTTCGGCGCTGCCCGACAGGTCGTAGAACCAGCGGCGGGGCGCGCCCACCGGATTGCCGTGGACGTCCAGGTACCAGGCGGCCAGGTGATCGTCGTTCATGTCCACCGCGACCACCCCACGGGTCAGGGCGGCCCGCAGCGGGAGCACGGCCACGAGTGGGCGCTTCCATGAGGCCGTCAGGTACCAGCGGCCGCGCTGGACGTCGTGGTGGATGCGGTACGCGACCGAGCGGTTGGCGGCGATCCGGTCGTTCCACTCCCCCGCCCGGTGCGTGAAGGTGACCTCGGCGTCCAGCACGTAGCGTCCGTGCGGAGCGTTGGCCAGATGCGCCAGAGCCCCGGGAAGTCTCAGCGAGAGCTGTCCCTCCTCCGTGACGCGGATCGTCTCGTTGCCCCAGCGCTTGCCGGTCTCCCCGTCCGCGGTGAGGAACATCCGCGCGGACCGCCACCGCGCCCGCCAGGTCTCCCGGCTCAGCCCCGCCTCGTCCACATGGTGACGCAGCCGGGCGAGCTTCCGGCCGCCGCGCACGACGGACACGCGTCCCGCGGCCCACTCGGCCTCCACGACGGCCAACCGGGTCCGCAGGGCGTGGAGGCGGCGGGACTTGGCGTGCCACTCCGCACGGGTGGCGTAGCCACGCGGCAGTCCGGCTCCCTTGTCGGCCTTGGCTCCCAGGGGCCGTGCCAGCCTGGCCGCGATCCGGTCGATCTGCCCTCGCAGCCGGCCCGTCTCGGCGGCCTGCCCCCGCCTGGCGAGCGCCCACTGGTCGTCGACGGCTTTGGTGACGCTTCCCGCCCAGCGCGCCGACGAGAGACCGGTCAGCTCCCGCTTGCGGGCCGCCCAGCAGGCCGCGTCGGACTCAGCCCCCTGACGGCACCTCGCGGCCAGGTCCCTCGATGCCAGGGAACCGAGAAAAGTGCCCACCGCGGTCAGTACGGCCGCGTCCGCGGGGGAGACACGCAGCCGCGCCCGGATCGCCACGCCCGTGGGCCCGGGCACCACGAAGGGCGCCCTCAGGTCCCGCAAGCCGCTCACCCCGTCACCCCCTCCCCTCGGACACCTCAACGACCCTTCACGGGAAAGGTCACGCGTCTTTTCGAAAGAGGAACACCCGTCCCCATGTCTCACCCCACCTGGGGCTAACCCCACCTCCGATCCGGGAGCCCACCGGATCCCCCCGTCCGCCCCCCGCCCCTACCGTCGAAGGTGCAGTCGGACAGTGGGTTCGGCGGTCAGGGGGAGTGGGGCATGGGGCGTTTCGGGCGGGGCGGGGTCGTTGTGGGGGTCGTCGGTGTGCTGGCCGCCGGAGTGGTGGGGTGCGGGGCCTCGGCGAGTGACGACGACGAGCCCGAGCAGCGGAGTTTCGCGCTGCACGGCGGGACTCTCACCGTCGACTCCGACGACTCCGCGCTGGAGATCGTCGCCGCGGACGGCAACCCCTCGGGGAAGATCCGGGTCACCCGGTGGTTCGAGGGGTCCGTGGTGATCGGGGACGAGCCCGAGGTGACCTGGGCGATGAAGGACGACGACCGGTTGGTGCTGCGGATGCACTGCTCCGGATTCATCGCCGACTGCGGGGCCAAGCACCGTATCGAGGTGCCGCGCGGTGTCACCGTCAAGGTCGAGGACGGGGACGGCAGTGTGCGGGCGCGGGGGTTCCGGGATCCGTTGAGCATCCGTACCGGGGACGGGTCCGTGCACGTCACCGACACCAGCGGGCCGCTGACGCTGCGCACCGGCGACGGGTCCGTGCGGGCCGAGGTCGCCTCGCGCGACGTCAGCACGCGCACCGGTGACGGTTCGGTGCGGGTGCGGCTGAGTGTCGTACCGGACCGGGTGGAGTCGGTCAGCGGGGACGGGTCCGTCAGCGTCACGCTGCCGCGTGCCACCTACCGCGTGTCGACGCACAGCGGGGACGGCGGGGTGCACGTGTCCGTGCCGCGGGACGACAGCAGCGCGCATGTCGTCGACGTCCGTACCGGCGACGGAGGGATCACGGTGCGCACGGCGAACTGAACCGCCTGTGTTTTCGTCCCTTACCGGTGGGAGAATGGCACCGGCAGGGCCGGATCACAGCACGGGAGAGGGATGTGACGGCGACACCAGCGCACCAGCCGTACTCGTCGCCGTCGGTTTCGTACGCGCGTGCCGTGCGGGACACGTTCGCCCTGATGGGTCTGCCGCTCGTCGTCGCCCTCGCGCTGCCCGCCGCGTTCGCCGGCGGTGGCACCCGGCGGTGGTTCGGCGGGCGGGCCGACAGCCAGCGTGCCGAGGCGCAGGCCGCCAAGGACGCCGCCGCCGCTGCCTTCTACGAGCTGGACACCGCCCAGCGCGACCTGCGGATCTCCGTCGAGACGATCCACGCGGTCGACGACTCGCCCGCCGCGCGGCGCGCGGTCGACGACTTCGAGGCGCTGGGGCGGCGCATCGACGAGGTCAGCCGGCGGTACATCGCGGCCGTCGACGCGCACGACCTGGACCGGGACGACCTGGAGGCCTCCGCCGCCGTGCGGGCGCGCACCGAGCTGACCGGCGCCCAGGACGAGTTGGAGCGGGTCAAGCGGGAGCTGGACCGGTTCGGGGAGGGGCTCGGCCCGCTGCTCGGCAAGGCCGAGACCCAGCTGGCGCGGCTGGCCCCGGCCGTGGAGCGGGCCCGGCAGGCGCTGCTCGCGGCCACCCGGGCCCTGGACGCCGTACGGGAGTCGGGGCTGAGGGCCGACGACCTCGCCGCCCGGCTGGCGGCGCTGTCGCCCGAGCTGACCCGGTTGAACCAGGGCGCCGGGCAGCACGGTGTCGCGCCGACGCTGGAGCGGGCGGAGCGGGTCGCGCGTGAGGCCGAGACGATCCGCGCCGAGGCCGAGCGGCTGCCGGAGCGGGCCGCCGAGATCGACCACCGGCTGGTGTCGCTGCGTACGCGCGCGCAGGCGCTGACCACCCGTGCCGAGCAGGTGCAGCCGATCCTCAGCGAGCTGCGGCGGCGGTTCACGGTGGCCTGCTGGCAGGACCTGCAGGGGGTGCCGGAGCTGGCCGCGGAGAACGTACGGCAGGCCGAGGCGAAGCTGGCGGAGGCGCGGGCCGCCCGGGACGGGCAGCGCTGGGCGGACGCGACGGCGCTGCTGTCCACCGTGCGGGCGCTGCTGAACGCCACCGACGAGGCCGTGTCGGCCGCCGGGGACCGGCTCGCCCGGCTCAACGCCGTGCAGAAGGACCCGCAGCAGGAGATCGAGCGGACCCGGTTCGCGATCCGGGACGCGCAGCGGCTGGCGATGGCGGGGCGTACGACGCCGGATCCCCGGCACGCGCGGCCGCTGGACGACGCGGTGGCCCGGCTGGAGCGGGCCGTCGCGTCGCTGGAGGGCGGGCGGCATCCCGACTACTGGCACTTCCTGACGGAGACGGAGGCGGTGCGGCAGTC
Source organism: Streptomyces griseosporeus (assembly GCF_014656055.1). GTDB lineage: Bacteria > Actinomycetota > Actinomycetes > Streptomycetales > Streptomycetaceae > Streptomyces > Streptomyces griseosporeus. The sequence goes on along the minus strand of NZ_BNBR01000004.1, from coordinate 778,665 downwards.
GGTGGCGGGGGTCGTCGCGCTGATCCGGGAGGAGCGGGGCCACGGGGCTCACTGAGGTCCGGTGCGCTCGTCTAACCTGTGCGCATGCCTCGCTATGACTACCGCTGCCGTACCTGCGGCGACACGTTCGAACTGAACCGGCCCATGGCGGAGTCGTCCGCCCCCGCGCAGTGCCCTTCCGGGCACGAGGACACCGTGAAGCTGCTGTCGACCGTGGCGGTCGGCGGTACGGCGTCCGCCCCCGCCGCGGCGCCGCGGGCCGGGGGCGGAGGCGGTTGCTGTGGTGGTGGCTGCTGTTCCTGAGGCCGGACAGGGCCCAGGTGTGGGCCCCGGCTAGGCCGGCTTCCTCGTCGCCCGCAGGAACTCCCGTACGATCCTCTCCCCCGCCAGCACTCCCCGCTCCGGCAGTGCGTTGATCTGGGGTGCCGTCCAGGCCACGTCGGCCAGTTCGCCGTGGCCGGGGCGCCAGCCCCGGTCGGCCGCCAGCAGCAGGTCGGCGTCGAGGAGGGAGTCGCCGGCCGCCAGGGTGAGGTCGGCGCCCGTGCGGCGGGCCACCTCGCGGACGGCAGCGCTCTTGGTGAGCGGCTTGGGTACGGCGTAGATCTTGCGGCCCTGCAGCGACACCGTCCAGCCGCGGGTCTCCGCCCAGGCGGCCAGCTCCTTCACCCACTCCTCGGGCAGCAGTTCCCGCTCGACGACGAGGTAGGCGAACAGGTCCTCGGCGACGCGGTGCTTGCGGACCCACACGGGGTCGGCGGTGCGCAGCAGGTGGTCCTGCACCTCGGTGAGCGGTGCGCACTCGTCGGCGAGGCGGGCGGTGACGGCCGCGTGCCAGTCGGCGTCGGTGACGCCGTCGACGAGGAGGTGGCCGCCGTTGGCGCAGATCGCGTACGTCGGTGCGGGGCCCGGCAGGTTGATGCGCAGGTACTGCTTGCGGGTGCGGGTGGTGGTCGGCACGAAGACCGCCGTGTCGGCGAGGTCGGTCAGCAGCTGGGCCGCGGTCTCGGTCATGAAGGACAGCGGCTTGCTCTCGTGCACCTCGACGCAGAGCAGGCGGGGTGCCCGGGCGTCGGGCATGGTCAGGGCCAGGGCGGCCGAGGAGTAGATCAGCGTCCGGTCGAGGTCGCTCGCCACCAGTACCGGCATCAGACGTTCACCGCCTTGCCGTCGGCGCCGGTCGCGCCGCGCGTGTACTGGGGGTGGATGAGTCCGACGCAGGTGTAGGGCAGGCCGGGGACCTCCTCGACGGGGACGCCTCGCTGTTCGGCGAGCAGGCGGACGTGGTCGAGGTCGGGGCCGGCCCCGGCGCGGGCGAGGATCTTCCAGGGGACGCGGCGCAGCAGGACGCGGGTGGTCTCGCCGACGCCGGGCTTGACGAGGTTGACGTCGTGGATGCCGTACTCCTCGCTGATGCGTTCGACGGCGGCCCATCCTTCCCAGGTGGGGGTGCGGTCGCCGGCCTGGAGTTCCTTGACGGCGGCGTCGACGGCGTCGTCGACCTCGGGGAAGCGGGCGGAGACGGCGTCGAGGAAGGCCACCGACACGTCGGCGCCCGCGAGTTCGCGGTAGAACTTGGCGCCGTGGTAGTCGTGCGGGCCGACCAGGTCGGCGCGCAGGACCGTGCGGGAGATCAGGCCGGAGACGGTGGAGTTGAGGCAGGCGGAGGGGATGAGGAAGTCCTCGCGGGTGCCGTAGGTGCGGACGCAGGAGCCGGGGTCGGCGAGGACGGCGATCTCCGCATCGAAGCCGGTGATGCCGTCGGAGGCCTCGAACTCGGCGAGGGCGTCGGCGAGTTCGCGGGTGATGGCGCCCTTGCCGGTCCAGCCGTCGACGAAGACGACGTCGGCGGGGTCGTGGTGGGCGGCGAGCCAGCGCAGGGCGTTGGCGTCGATGCCGCGGCCGCGGACGATGGAGACGGCGTAGTGCGGCAGGTCGAGGCCGTGCCGGTGCCGGGCCCAGCGGCGCATGAGGATGCCGACGGGGGTGCCGGCGCGGGCGAGGGAGACCAGCACGGGGCGCGGGGAGCGCTCCGTGATGACGGTCTCGGTGACGACGCCGACGGCCTGGGCGATGCGGGTGGCGGACTCGCGCAGGGCGGCGTGGAACAGCTCCTGGTACTGCTCGCTGGGCTGGTACTCGACGGGCAGCGACTCGGCGTAGTGGGCGCCGCCGCTCTGGATGGCCTCCTCGCGCTCCTCGGTCGGCGCCTCCAGCGTGACGTCCGAGAGGTCCTGGAGCAGCCAGCCGACCTCCTCGGGCGCGTAACTGGAGAAGGCGGGGCCGCGGAGGGGCTCGGGCAGCATGGCGGGCCTTTCGGGCTGGTGCGCGGGGTGGGGGACGTACGACGGTACGACCGCGAGGACGACGTGCGGGATGTGGGCGGCGAGCTGGGCGAGGAGGCCGTCGGGGGCGTGCAGCGCGGGGGTGTCGGCGGCGGAGTCGACGACGGCGACGACGGCGTCGAAGCCGGCGCCGGCCACGTTGTAGGCGTAGCGCTCGCCGGGGCCGTCGGCGGGGTCGTCGTGGGCGGGGAAGACCAGGCGGGTGCGGATGGCGTAGCCGGGGTCGTCGACGGCGAGGACGGGTGAGCGGGTGGTGGTGGAGAAGCGGACCTCGGTGCCGGCGGCTATCTGCTCCAGTTCGCGGGCGAGGCGCAGCGGGGCGTACATCAGTTCCTCGAAGCCGAGGACGTGGACGCGGCGGGCGCCGGGCGGCAGGGCCTCGGCGAGGCGGGCGGCCATGTCGGGCAGGGCGCGCTCCAGGCGGGCGCGGTGCGCGGGGGTGAAGCCGTGGCGTCCGCCGTCGGGGAGGCCGCGGGGCCAGTGGAGGTCGACACGGGTGACGCGGTGGCCGTGCGGGGCCGCCGTGAGGGCGTCGGCGGAGGCCGGGCGGGGGGTCGCCGTGAGGGCGTCCGTGGAGGCCGGGCGGGAGGCCGCCGCGCCGGCGTCGGCGGAGGCCGGGCGGGAGGCCGCCGTGAGGGCGTCCGTGGAGGCCGGGCGCGGGGCCTTCGACTGGCCCCGCTCGTGCCGGGCCACCAGTTCCTGTCCCTTCTCCAGCACCCCCTCCGGCAGCCGGACGGTCCCGGAGGCGGCGGTGACCAGGTCGACCCGGGCGCCTATCTCCCGCGCGAAGTCCTCCAGGCGGCCCGCGTCGGCCGCCGAGCGCATGTCGACCAGGGCGACGACGACGTACCGCGTGCGCGGGTAGCGGGCGTGCAGGTCGCGGACGGTGTTGAGCACCGTGTTGCCGGTGGAGAACTCGTCGTCGACGAGGACGAGCGGGCCGTCGCCGGCGAGGAGGGCCGGGTCCTCGGGGAGCAGCAGGTGGGAGGTGGCGTGGGAGTGGGACTCCTCGAAGCCTCCGGCGGGGGTGAGGCCGGGGACGGGGCGGCGGGTGGAGTGCAGGCAGGGGGCGGTGCCGAGGCCGTCGGCGACCGCGTGGCCGAGGCCGGTGGCGGTCTCCGCGTAGCCGAGGACGACGGCGTGGGCGGCCTCGGCGGGGCCGAGGAGGTCGCGGACGCGGCGGCCGAGGGTGAATCCGTGGCCGTAGACGACGGACGGGGACTGCGGGACGTGCTTGCCGAGGACGTTCGACACGAGCAGGTGGGCCCGCTTGGGGTTGCGGCGCAGGGCAAGCCCCAGCAGGTCGGTCAGGTTGTCGTCGCCCACGAGTTCGACCCCGAGTCGCTCGGCGACCCAGGTGCCGGACCACGGTCCGTTGTTCACTGCCTTGTTCATGAGTCCCTAGGTGGTGAGGTGGGGGTCAGCGGGGGATGCCGGCGGCGAGCAGGTCCACGAAGCTCACGTCCTCGTGCGCGACGCCGAACACCTCCGCGCGCAGCATGGTCCGCTCCGCCCAGGCGCGGTGCGGCTTCACCTCGTTCATCTTGTTCGTGTACTGCGACCTGAGCACTCCCCCGCCGCCGCGCTCGGGGCGCAGGATGTCGGCTGCGTCGCTGTACTCCTCGTGGCTGACGACCGACAGCGCGTGCACCGCGGGGACGTGCGAGGGGTGGATGCAGGTCTTGCCGAGCAGGCCGTTGGCGTGGTCCAGGGAGATCTCCCGCAGCAGTCCGTCCATGGCGTGCTCGATCAGTTTCTCGCGGAGTTCGACGGCCTGCCCCTCCAGGAAGGGGCTGGTGCGCAACATCGGCTTGAAAAGGCGCTCGGGGACGCGGAAGTACTCCCAGACGGGGCCGGTCACGGTGAAGCCGGTGCCGTCGGCGCGGCCGAGCATGTTGACGACGTCGGAGATGACGGAGGCGACGATCTGGACGTCGTAGGCCGTCATGTCGGGGGCTCTGCGCAGGCCGTAGGAGGAGCAGAAGTCGGTGACGCCGAGGCGGAGGGCGAGGACGCGGTCGCGGTACTTGTCGACGGCGCGGAAGATGCCCTCCAGGGTCTCCACCCGGGATTCGCGGTAGAGCAGCTCGGGCGATTCGAGGACCGGCATGGCGAACAGGCGGTGGCCGCAGGCGGCCTCGGCGGTGGCGAGGGCCTCCAGGAAGGGGATGCCGCGTTCCTCGGTGAACTTCGGCAGGACGAAGCCGGACAGCAGGCGCACGGCGGGGCCGAGGCGGGCGACGAGGTCGGGGATCTGGGCGGGGGCGCGCACGCGGATGAACAGCAGGGGCAGCTCGGTGCCCGTGCGCGTGTCGAGGTCGGCGAACTGGCGGACCAGGTTCTCCTCGCCCTCGGCGACGTCCTCGTCGCCGATGGAGTCCTCCAGGCACAGCACCATCGACACGACGCCGCCCGCGGCCTGCTTGACGATGTCGTCGGCGAGGCGCGGCCGGGTGGCGGGGCTGTACAGGGTGGCGCCGAGGGCGGCGGCGAGCAGCCGGGCCGGGGAGTCGGCGGTGAAGGCGCACGGCTCCTGGTGGAAGAGGCGGCGGCGCACCTCAGGGGCGACGTGCCCGAAATGACGCATGGAACTCCCCCGGTGGATGTGGGCCCGACCTGTGGGTTGGCCGACGATGTGCGAATGGGTGGCCGGTAATAGTACGTAGGGACCCGTGGCCGAAGTTCCCTTCGGGCATGAATTTCCGGTAACGGAGCGTGGGATGGGCTGTGTCGGCGGTGCACCCCCCGCGTTGTCGTGACCAGGACCGAGAGGGCAGGATGACGGCATGACGCACGCGATGCTGAAGGGGTCGAACGTCCCGCTGGAGGCGGCCACGGTGCGTGCCGTGCTGCGCTGGTCGCCGGGGCAGGGTGTGCCGGACGTCGACGCCTCGGCGCTGCTGCTGGGCCCGCAGGGCCGTGTGCGCTCGGACGAGGACTTCGTGTTCTACAACCAGCCCCGGCATCCGTCGGGGAAGGTGTGGCGGCTGGGCAAGAAGCGGGTCGCCGAGGGCCTGACCGACACGATCCAGACGGACCTGGCCGGGGTGGAGGCCGAGGTCGGGCAGATCCTGCTGGTCGCGTCGGCGGACGGGGTGACGTTCGACCGGGTACGGGATCTGCGCATCGTGCTGTACGACGCGTCGGTCGCCGAGGGTGAGCCGCTGGCGTGGTTCGACATCAAGCCGGAGACGGGGCAGGAGACGGCGCTGATCTGCGGTGAGCTGTACCGGCGCGGGGAGGGCTGGAAGTTCCGGGCGCTGGGCGAGGGCTACTCCAACGGCCTGAAGGGGCTGGCGACGGACTTCGGCATCTCGGTGGACGAGTCGGAGCCGGAGGCGGCGGAGCCGTCCGCGCCGGAGCCCGCGCAGCCGCTGCCGCCGGAGCAGCCGCCCGCCGCGTCCGCGTCCCGGCTGCCGGCGACGTCCCCGGCCCAGCCGGCCGGGGTGCCCGCCCAGCCGGGCTACGGCTACCCGCAGCCGGCGCCCACGGCCGCGGCGTCGGCTCCGGCGCAGGCCGCGAGCTCGGCGGCGACGGCCCCGGTGCAGCCCGCCTACGGCTATCCGGAGCCGGCCGCCGCCCAGTCCGCGTACGGCTATCCGCAGCCGGCGACGGCGGGCGCGCCCCCGGCGTACGGTTTCCCGCCGGCGGCGGCCGGCCCGGACGCGGAGTTCCACCTGCCTCCGCAGGGGCCTCAGTTCGTCGGCCGCTGACCCGGTGCCGCCGCCGCGGCGGGCGGCCGGGTCAGGCGCTGGCCGGCTGGTTCTTGAAGCCGCGGCCCCACTGCAGGCCCCAGCCGTAGAGGCGGTCCAGTTCGGCCTGGAAGCCGTAGACGAACTTCACCTCGCGGCGGACCATCAGTTCGTCCTTGACGTTCTCGATGAGGACGACGGCGCAGGAGCGGGCCTGGGGGTGGCGTTCGTCCAGGCCGATCTCGATGCGGGGGCCGTTGCTCGGGTAGAGGGTGACGATGGCGTGCGTGCGGTCGAAGGCGGGCGTCTGGTCGTAGATGTAGACGAAGACCAGGAGCCGTTTGATCTTCTCGCGGTGGTCGAGGTTGACGTAGATCGTCTCGCCGGAGGCCGAGCCGAACCGGTCGTCGCCGCTGAGTTTGACGTACGGCGGTGCGTTGACGTCGCCGAGGAGGCCGCCGAGGGGCTGGACGACGCCCTTGGTGCCGTCGGCGAGTTCGTACAGGCAGCCCAGGTCGAGGTCGACGTTGACCATGCTCTGGCTGTGTCCGACGACCTCCGGCGGCTTGAGTGCCTTCAGCGGGTGCCGCAGCAGGCTCTCGCGCCGGTTTCCGCCGATGTCGGAGGTCCGCATCCGCCAGGTCAGGTTGATGCGGAGGTTGCCGGTGGCGGCGCCCTGTTTGGTGAGGGAGACCTGCCGGTGCCGTGCGGTCAGCTCGATGGCGTTGGTGGCCGCGCTGCCGGAGTCGAAGTCGGCGGAGCGTCCGCCGCGCAGTCCGTCGAAGATGCCCATTCCCGCCCCCAGGTTCAGTTGTCTGCGTAAGGCCGGTCAAAAGACCGGCGGGGGGGCCGCAGGAGGATGCGTCCTCCTGCGGCCGCCCCGTCACGAAGCGTTCCCGCGCGCGGGTGCCGGTCACACCCCGGACGAGACCTCGGTCTTCTCGTCCGTGCCCGCGCCCTCCGCGGCCGCCAGGGCGCGGTTGCGGCGGACGGAGGACCAGAAGGAGGCGGCGATCAGGACGACGCCGATCAGGCCGGTGATGACCTCGTTGATCTCGTGCTGGATGGTGACCAGGAGCAGGACGGCCAGGGCGCCGATGGCGTAGTGGGCGCCGTGCTCCAGGTAGACGTACTCGTCGAGGGTGCCCTGGCGGACCAGGTAGACGGTGAGCGACCGGACGTACATGGCGCCGATGCCCAGGCCGAGGGCCATCAGGACGATGTCGTTGGTGATGGCGAAGGCGCCGATGACGCCGTCGAAGGAGAACGACGCGTCCAGGACCTCCAGGTAGAGGAACATGAAGAACGCGGCCTGGCCGGCCAGCTTGACCGCCGAGCGTGGCTTGCCGGAGCGCTCGGCCTCCTCCTCCTGCTCGTGCTCGCGTTCCTCCTCTTCCTCCAGCTTGTCCTCGAAGTAGCCGGACAGGCCGCCGACGACCATGTAGGTGATCAGGCCGGCGATGCCGGCGATGAGGACCGTCTGCGCCTTGTCGACGTGGGCGCCGCCGTGCTGGTGGGCGTGGGTGGCGAAGGTGAAGGAGGTGATGAGCAGGACGATCAGCGAGATGCAGACCGACAGCATGTCGACCTTGCCGAGCTTGGCCAGGGGCCGCTCGATCCAGCGCAGCCACTGGATGTCCCGGTCCTCGAAGATGAAGTCGAGGAAGATCATCAGCAGGAACATGCCGCCGAAGGCGGCGATCGCCGGGTGGGCGTCGGTGACCAGTTCCTGGTAGCGGTCCTTGTTGTTGAGCGCGAGGTCGACGGCCTCGATGGGGCCCATCTTGGCGCTGATCGCCACGATCACGACGGGGAAGACCAGCCGCATGCCGAAGACCGCGATGAGGACGCCGACGGTGAGGAAGATCTTCTGCCAGAAGGCGTTCATCTTCTTCAGGATTCCGGCGTTGACGACCGCGTTGTCGAAGGACAGCGAGATCTCGAGGATGGAGAGGATCGCCACGATGCCGAAGGCCTCCCACCCCCCGTAGAAGACCGCTGCGACCAGGCCGAGCGCGGTGACCGCGAACGACCAGCCGAAGGTTTTCAGAAGCACTGGCTACCCAATCGTGTAAGTACGGGTCTCCCCCGCGCCGCACTCGGCTTTACGAACTTTTGAAGCCGGAGTCTAGCCGGACCCTGTTCGCACCCCACCCGGCCCCGGGATTTTGCTCATATCGCGCTACGAGACGTTCACCCCGAAGTCCAGGGCGATGCCGCGCAGACCGGACGCGTACCCCTGACCGACCGCGCGGAACTTCCACTCGCCCTGGTAGCGGTAGACCTCGCCGAAGATCATGGCGGTCTCGGTGGAGGCGTCCTCGCTCAGGTCGTAGCGCGCGAGTTCCTGGCCGTCGGCCTGGTTGACGACCCGGATGAAGGCGTTGCTGACCTGGCCGAAAGTCTGGCCGCGCTCATCGGCCATATGGATGGAGACCGGGAAGACGATCTTCTGGCAGTGGGCGGGCACCTTGGACAGGTCGACCAGGATCGACTCGTCGTCGCCCTCCCCCTCGCCGGTGAGGTTGTCACCGGTGTGCTCGACGGAGCCGTCGGGGCTCTTGAGCTGGTTGTAGAAGACGAACCACTCGTCGCCCAGGACCCGGTTGTCGCCCCCGAGGAGCAGCGCGCTGGCGTCGAGGTCGAAGGGGGCTCCGGTGGTGGAGCGTGCGTCCCAGCCGAGGCCGACCATCACCTGAGTGAGGTTCGGCGCGGCCTTGGACAGGGAGACGTTGCCTCCCTTGGCGAGCGTGACGCCCATGTTGCTGTCCCTCCCCGAGACGGTGTTCCTGTGCTTGTCCTGCACGTCCGGCGCCGCACGCAAACCGTGCGGCGCCGGACGGTGAGGCCCTTTCGGGACGGCTCAGACGTTCACGCCGAAGTCCTGCGCGATGCCGCGCAGGCCCGAGGCGTAGCCCTGGCCGATGGCGCGGAACTTCCACTCCGCGCCGTGCCGGTACAGCTCGCCGAAGACCATGGCGGTCTCGGTGGAGGCGTCCTCGCTGAGGTCGTAACGGGCGATCTCGGCGCCGCCGGCCTGGTTGACGACGCGGATGAACGCGTTGCGCACCTGGCCGAAGGACTGCTGGCGGTTCTCGGCGTCGTAGATCGAGACCGGGAAGACGATCTTCTCCACGTCGGCCGGGACGCCCGCCAGGTTGACCTTGATCTGCTCGTCGTCGCCCTCGCCCTCACCGGTGAGGTTGTCACCGGTGTGCTCGACGGAGCCGTCGGGGCTCTTGAGGTTGTTGAAGAAGACGAAGTGCTGGTCGCTGGCGACCTTGCCGGAGTTGTTCAGCAGCAGTGCGCTGGCGTCGAGGTCGAAGTCGGTGCCGGTGGTGGTCCGCACGTCCCAGCCCAGACCCACGATGACCGCGGTCAGGCCCGGGGCCTCCTTCGTCAGCGATACGTTGCCGCCCTTGCTGAGGCTGACTCCCACGAGTCCTCCATTGGTGTCCGGGGGCGGGGAGCCCCGTCGTGCTGTGTCATCGGATCAACGCATCGATCCTAGTGACGGGTTCCCGCCCTCCGCAGGCCCTGGGGCCGGACAATCACAGGGTGTCGAGCGCCTTGACGTACTCGTTCAGGTCGCGGGCGTCGGGCAGCGCGTTGACGACGGTCCAGCGGACGACGCCCTCCTTGTCGATGACGAAGGTGCCGCGGACCGCGCAGCCCTTGTCCTCGGCGAAGACGCCGTAGGCGCGGGAGACCTCGCCGTGCGGCCAGAAGTCGCTGAGCAGCGGGTACTCCAGGCCCTCCTGCTCGGCGAAGACGCGCAGGGTGTGGATGGAGTCGTTGGAGACGGCGAGCACCTGGGTGTCGCGGTCGGAGAACTTCGGGAGGTTGTCGCGGACCTCGCACAGCTCGCCGGTGCACACGCCGGTGAAGGCGAAGGGGTAGAAGAGCAGGACGACGTTCTTGCTGCCGCGGAAGTCGGACAGCTTCACGGTGGCGCCGTGGTTGTCCTTGAGTTCGAAGTCGGGGGCCTTGTCGCCGACCTGGATGGCCATGAGGGTCGATGTCCCTTCGTGGGCTGTTCGGGTGAGAACCGGGAACAGCCTACGCAGCGGGCGACGAGGCCCTGCGGACGGGCCGGGCAGTGGCCGGCCCGTCCGCAGGGGGTGCGGGGGCGGTGCCCCGTGGTGACGTCCCGCTAGCGGGGTGTCACCGCTTGGCCTTGGCGGCCTTCGGCGTCGCCAGGCGGCTGCCGCTCCAGTCCTTGCCGACGCTGACGCTCTTGGAGGCCGTCAGGCCCGCCGTCGTCGCGGCTTCCGAGATGTCGCTCGGCTCCACGTACCCCGCACGGCCGGTCTTCGGCGTGAGGAGCAGGATCGCGCCGCCCTCTTCGATGTACGTGGTGGCATCCACCAGCGCATCCGTCAGGTCGCCGTCGTCGTCACGGAACCACAGCACAACGGCGTCGGCCACGTCGTCGTAGTCCTCGTCCATGAGGTCGCCCTCGATGGCTTCCTCGATGGCCTCGCGGAGCTCCTGATCGACGTCGTCGTCGTAGCCGATCTCCTGGACCACCTGCCCGGGCTGGAACCCCAGCCTGGCGGCAGGGTTCGTCCGCTCCTCCGCGTGGTCCGCGGTCGCGCTCACGGGTTGCCTCCTGATCATGTCTTTGGGAATAACTCAGCCACGCGCGTGCGCGAAGCATTGGGCGTAGTCCACACGGGCGGGGCGGATCGCGCAAGTACCCGGCGGTTCAGACCGCCGAAACGGTGACGATCCCGGCCGTGTCGCCGCAACTCCAGCAACGCCGCCCCGGGACAAAGTGACATACACCACACCTTTCTGCCCCGTTTGCGGGATAGGGAACCTTCCGTGGATACCTGGCGGTAGAGATGACGTTTGCCGCCCCGAGGTACACGATGGGGAACAGCGGCCAACCGCTCCGCAACCATGACACCCGCCTTGCACACCCGCCCTCCGACAGGTAAGGACCAGCGTGGCTTCCGGATCAGATCGCACCCCGATCATCATTGGCGGCCTTCCGAGTCAGGTTCCTGACTTCGACCCCGAGGAAACCCAGGAGTGGCTCGACTCGCTCGACGCCGCGATCGACGAGCGCGGCCGGGAGCGGGCGCGCTACCTGATGCTCCGGCTGATCGAACGCGCCCGTGCGAAGCGCGTGGCCGTGCCGGAGATGCGCAGCACGGACTACGTCAACACGATCGCCACCAAGGACGAGCCGTTCTTCCCGGGCAACGAGGAGATCGAGCGCAGGATCCTCAACGCGACCCGCTGGAACGCCGCGGTGATGGTCTCCCGCGCCCAGCGCCCGGGCATCGGCGTCGGCGGTCACATCGCCACCTTCGCCTCCTCCGCCTCCCTGTACGACGTGGGCTTCAACCACTTCTTCCGCGGCAAGGACGAGGGCGACGGCGGCGACCAGGTCTTCTTCCAGGGGCACGCCTCCCCGGGCATCTACGCGCGCGCGTACCTGCTCGACCGGCTCAGCGAGCAGCACCTGGACGGCTTCCGGCAGGAGAAGTCGAAGGCGCCGTACGCGCTGTCGTCGTACCCGCACCCCCGGTCGATGCCGGACTTCTGGGAGTTCCCGACGGTGTCGATGGGGCTCGGCCCGATCGGTGCGATCTACCAGGCGCGGATGAACCGGTACATGCACGCGCGCGGTATCGCGGACACCTCGCGCTCCCAGGTCTGGGCGTTCCTCGGCGACGGTGAGATGGACGAGCCGGAGTCGCTGGGCCAGCTGTCCATCGCGGCCCGCGAGGGCCTGGACAACCTGACCTTCGTCGTCAACTGCAACCTGCAGCGCCTGGACGGTCCGGTGCGCGGCAACGGGAAGATCATCCAGGAGCTGGAGTCGGTCTTCCGCGGCGCCGGCTGGAACGTGATCAAGCTGATCTGGGACCGCACCTGGGACCCGCTGCTCGCCCAGGACCGCGACGGGATCCTGGTCAACAAGATGAACACGACGCCGGACGGCCAGTTCCAGACGTACGCCACCGAGTCCGGCGCGTACATCCGCGAGCACTTCTTCGGCGGCGACCACCGGCTGCGCGCGATGGTCGAGGGCATGACCGACGACCAGATCCTCCACCTCGGCCGGGGCGGTCACGACCACCGCAAGATCTACGCGGCGTTCAAGGCGGCGGTCGAGCACAAGGGCCAGCCGACGGTCATCCTGGCCAAGACGATCAAGGGCTGGACGCTGGGCCCGAACTTCGAGGGCCGCAACGCCACGCACCAGATGAAGAAGCTGACGGTCGACGACCTGAAGCACTTCCGCGACCGGCTGCACCTGCCGATCTCGGACAAGGAGCTGGAGAGCGGCCTGCCGCCGTACTACCACCCGGGCCGGGACTCGGAGGAGATCCAGTACATGCACGACCGCCGCCTCGGCCTCGGCGGTTACGTGCCCACCCGTGTGGTCCGCTCCAAGCCGCTCCCGCTGCCCGACGACAAGACGTACGCGACGGTGAAGAAGGGCTCGGGCCAGCAGTCCATCGCCACGACCATGGCCTTCGTGCGCCTGCTCAAGGACCTGATGCGGGACAAGGAACTGGGCCACCGCTTCGTGCTGATCGCGCCGGACGAGTACCGCACGTTCGGCATGGACTCCTTCTTCCCGAGTGCGAAGATCTACAACCCGCTGGGCCAGCAGTACGAGGCGGTCGACCGCGACCTGCTCCTCGCCTACAAGGAGTCGCCGACGGGCCAGATGCTGCACGACGGCATCTCGGAGGCGGGCTGCACGGCGTCCCTGATCGCGGCGGGCTCGGCCTACGCGACGCACGGCGAGCCGCTGATCCCGGTCTACGTCTTCTACTCGATGTTCGGTTTCCAGCGGACCGGCGACCAGTTCTGGCAGATGGCCGACCAGCTGGCGCGCGGTTTCGTCCTGGGCGCGACCGCTGGCCGCACGACCCTGACCGGCGAGGGCCTGCAGCACGCCGACGGCCACTCCCAGCTGCTGGCCTCGACCAACCCGGGGTGCGTGGCCTACGACCCGGCGTACGGGTACGAGATCGCGCACATCGTCCAGGACGGCCTGCGCCGGATGTACGGCAGCTCGCCCGAGCATCCGCACGGCGAGGACGTCTTCTACTACCTCACGGTCTACAACGAGCCGATCCAGCACCCGGCCGAACCGGAGAACGTGGACGCCGAGGGCATCGTGAAGGGCATCCACCGCCTCTCCGAGGGCACGGCGGGCGAGATCCCGGCCCAGATCATGGCCTCGGGCGTGGCGGTCCCCTGGGCCGTGGAGGCGCAGCGGATCCTCGCCGAGGACTGGAACGTCCGGGCCGCCGTCTGGTCGGCGACGTCCTGGAACGAGCTGCGCCGTGACGCCGTCGAGGTGGAGCGGCACAACCTCCTGCACCCGGAGGAGGAGCAGCGCGTGCCGTACGTGACGCAGAAGCTGTCGGGCGCGCAGGGACCGTTCGTGGCGGTGTCCGACTGGATGCGGTCGGTGCCGGACCAGATCGCGCGCTGGGTGCCGGGGACGTACCAGTCGCTGGGCGCGGACGGCTTCGGCTTCGCCGACACGCGGGGTGCGGCGCGCCGCTTCTTCCACATCGACGCGCAGTCGATCGTGGTGGCGGTGCTCACCGAGCTGGCCCGCGAGGGCAAGGTGGACCGCTCGGTGCTGAAGCAGGCGATCGACCGCTACCAGCTGCTGGACGTGACGGCGGCGGACCCGGGCGCGGCGGGGGGCGACGCGTAGCGCCGCGCGCGGCCTGAGCCGCAGTGCGCCGGGGTGAGGGCGGTGGTCTCGGACCCACCGCCCTTACCCCTTCTTTACGCTTTGGGCATGGGTAAGGGCATGGAGCTTTCCGCGCAGGCCAGGTGGGAGTTGCGCACCCAGCGGCCGCTGCTGGTGCTGGCCGTGCTGTTCGCCGTGGCGTACGCCGTACCGATCGTGAACAGCACGGCGTCGCGGCGGGTGACGCTCGCCTGCACGGTGGTGGAGTGGGTGGTGTGGGGGGCGTTCGCCGTGGACTACATCGTCCGGCTGACGCTGGCGCGCCGCCGCTGGGAGTTCGTCCGCACTCACTGGCTGGACCTGCCGGCGGTCGTCCTGCCCCTGCTCCAGCCGCTGCGGCTGCTGCGGCTGGTGGCGACGCTGATGCTGGTGGGCCGGCGGGCCCGGATGGCGTCGCAGATCCGCCTGACGACGTACGTCGCCGGCGCGGTCGTCGGTTTGCTGATGTTCGGCTCGCTCGCGGTGCTGTCGGTGGAGCGGGACTCGCCGAACGGGAACATCCGGACGCTGGGTGACGCCGTGTGGTGGTCCTTCACGACGATGACCACGGTCGGCTACGGGGACCACGCGCCGACGACCGGGCTGGGGCGGATGCTCGCGGTGGGGCTGATGCTGGCGGGGATCGCGCTGCTGGGTGTCGTCACGGCGAACATCGCGGCGTGGTTCATCGCGCGGTTCGAGAAGGACGACGTGGAGGAACGGCGCCAGACGGAGGCGATCGCCGCGCTGACGGAGGAAGTACGGGCGCTGCGGGCGGAGGTGGCGGCCCTGTCCCGCACGATGCCGGTGCCGACGGCGGCGGTGGAGGACGGGCCTCACTGAACACAGGCAGCCACTGAACACAGGCAGCCGATGAACACAGGCGCCGCACTGCACACAGGCAGCAGGGGCGCGGGGAACTGCGCGACCAGCTCCCGCGCGCCCGCAGAGGCGCCGCGCGCCCGGGTCAGAGCAACCCGTTGCCCGGCGTCGCCGCCCCTGCCAGCCAGATGACCGCCAGGAGCGTGTCGATGCCCCCCAGGACCAGCGCGACCACGGCCTGCCAGGGCCGTGAACCCGACCAGGTGCGGTTCATCGCGAGCCAGCCGCAGACCATCGCCGCGGGCCCGAGGATGATCCCCAGCGCGAAGAAGCCGGCGACGGCGCAGATGACACCGACGATGCCGAGCGTCGCGCGATCCGGCCCGGTCCGTGACCACGTCCGGCCACGTGAGCGGGGGTTCCTGCGCGTGCCGTGTCCAAAGCTCGCCATCGTCAACTCCCTGAATCCCGGGGTCGATTCAAGGAGTCGGGTACCCGGCTCACGCGAGGTATGCCACGGACCTCGGCGCGCTGTCCCCCTCCGGCAGCGCGCCGCAGCCCGGGCCGTCCTCCCCGCCGTACGGAATGTGCCCGAGGAACATTCCGTACCGGAGGACTTGACCCACTGTGACGTGCCCGCCCCACCGAAGGGGAGGAATCTTGAGCGTTCTCACCCTGATAGGGGAATTGCCTTGACGGCGCGTCAGATGTGCGCCGCTCCCGCGCCCGCCTCCGCGTTCTCCCCACGCTTCGTCAGGAAGGCGACCAGCACCGCCACCACGGCGACCCCCGCCGCGACGAGCGACGCGAGGCTCATGCCGGAAATGAACGTGTCGTGCGCGACGCCCGCGATCTTCGCCGCGACCTCGGCCGGTGTCCCCGGCGCGACCGGTGGCACGCCGACCTGGACCGCCTCGGAGGCCTTGTCGAGCTGGTCCGGGGTGAGCGCCGGCAGGCCTGCGTCCTTCCAGTTGCCGGGCAGGTCGCTGTCGACCTTGGAGGCCATCACGGCGCCCAGCACGGCCGTACCGAGGCTGCCGCCGATCTGCATCGCGGCCTGCTGGAGGCCGCCGGCCACACCGGACAGCTCCATGGGCGCGTTGCCGACGATGACCTCGGTCGCGCCGACCATGACGGGCGCGAGCCCGAGGCCGAGGAGCGCGAACCACAGCGACATGACACCGCTGCCGGTGTCCGTGTCGAGGGTGGACATGCCGTACATGGCGATCGCGGTGGCGGCCATGCCGCCCGCCAACGGCACCCGCGGGCCGAGCTTGGTGATCATCGCGCCCGCGAGCGGCGAGCCGACGATCATCATGCCGGTGAGCGGGAGCAGGTGCAGGCCGGCGTCGATGGGACCCATGCCGTGCACGTTCTGCAGGTAGAAGGTGACGAAGAACAGGCCGCCCATGAAGGCGATCGCCATGAGCACCATCAGCACGACACCGGCGGACAACGGCACCGAGCGGAACAGGCCGAGCGGGATCAGCGGTTCCTTGACCCGCGTCTCCCAGAACGCGAAGAGGGCGAAGCCGACCACGGACGCCACGACGAACAGCCAGGTGCGGCCCGCGCCCCAGCCCCAGTCGGGGGCCTTGATGAGCGCCCAGACCAGGCAGAACATCGCGGCGGAGAGCAGCGCGATGCCGAGCAGGTCGAAGGAGCGCGGCGCGTTCTCGGCCCGGTGGTCCAGCAGGATCCACACGCCGAGGACGAGGGCGAGGACGCCGACGGGCACGTTGATGAAGAACACCGACTGCCAGCTGACGCGCTCGACGAGCACACCGCCGAGGATCGGGCCGCCCGCGGTGGAGGCGCCGATGACCATGCCCCAGATGCCGATGGCCATGTTGAGCTTGTCGGCCGGGAAGGTGGCCCGCAGCAGGCCGAGCGCGGCCGGCATGAGCAGCGCGCCGAACAGGCCCTGGAAGACGCGGAAGGTGACGACCAGGGCGATGCTGTCGGACAGGCCGATCGCGCCGGAGGAGGCGGCGAAGCCGACGACGCCGATCAGGAAGGTCTGGCGGTGGCCGAAGCGGTCGCCGAGCTTGCCCGCGGTGATCAGGGAGACGGCGAGGGCGAGGAAGTAGCCGTTGGTGATCCACTGGACCTGCGCGAAGGTGGCGCCGAGGTCCTTCTGGATGGCCGGGTTGGCGATCGCCACGATGGTGCCGTCGAGGGCCACCATCATGACGCCGACGGCCACGGTTATCAGGGTGAACCAGGGATGCCCGCGCAGCCCGGCGGCCTGCGGCGGAGCCGACGGGGCTGATGACGCCTTGTCCCCCGGCCCCGTGGTGTCGACGGTGGTCTGACTAGTCATGTGTTCGAGGCTAGTGACAGCCACTGACAATTGACAAACAGATTCACAAGTCAGTAACTGACGCATACTGACGCATATGGAAACACTGCGTGAACGCAAGAAGCAGCGCACCCGGGACGCGCTGCTGCGCGCGGCCCTGGAGCTGTTCACCACCCGCGGGTACGAGGCGACGACCGTGGACGACATCGCGGCGGCCGTCGACGTCTCGCAGCGCACGTTCTTCCGCTACTTCGCGAGCAAGGAGGAGGCCGCGTTCGCCGTCCAGGAGATGACGGAGGCGCACTTCGTGGAGGCGGTGCGGGCGCGCCCGCCGCACGAGGCGCCGATGCAGGCGCTGCGGCAGGCGGTGATCGAGGGCTGGGACGGGCTGAGCGAGGCGGTCTCGGCGGTCGTGCCGGTGGAGCTGTACCTGCGCATGTACCGGCTGATCGAGTCGACGCCGGTGCTGCTCGCCGCGCATCTGCGGCGGTCGATGGAGGTGGAGGAGCGCATCGCGCGGATCCTCGCCGAGCGCGAGGGCGTGGACGTGCGCACCGACCCGCGGCCCCGGCTGGTGGTGGCCGTGTTCGCGGGCGTGATCCGGGTGACGGAACGGCAGTGGAGCACGGGTGAGGACATGGGCGTGGCGGCGATCCGCGAGCTGACCGCCCGGTACCTCGATCAGGTGGGACCGGCCCTTGCGGAGGACTGGCGGACCCGCTGAGATCATCGCCGTACCGCCCCCGCACGAACCTCCGCGGGGACTCTTCCCTGATCGAAACGTGATCCCCGTCACTCGGTTAACGCGAGACCCTCTCGTTCTCCTAGTGTGTCCTTCCAGTGACTTCCTTCGACACCTCCCCGAGTCTCAACGTCTGGCGCGCACTGCTGGCGCTGGCCGTGGTGTTCGTGATGCTGGCGACCACCGGGTGGACGGCGCTGCGCCACCACCGCGAGACCCCCGCGCTGAAGGCCTCGCTCACCGCGTGGGAGCACGGCAGCGTCCACGGGCGGCCACTGCCGGACCCGCAGGAGGCCCCCGGCCGCCTGGCCAGGTTCTTCGCCTCGCTCACCGCCGAGGAGCGCGCCGGACTCGCCCGCCGCTTTCCGCTCGCGGTCGGCAACATGAACGGCGCCCCGGTCGAGCTGCGCTACCGCGCCAACCGGGTCGCGCTCGGGCGGGCCCGGGACGTGGAGCGGGCGCGGACGCACGACGCCCGGCTCTCCCCGGCCGGGCAGCGCGAGGCGGGCCGCCGTATGCACCGCTACGAGTCGATGATGTCCGCCGGCCGCCAGATCCTCGCCTTCGATCCGGAGGGCTCGGGCCGGGCCGCGGAGGTCTTCGGCGACCTGGGCGCGGCGGAGCGGGTCTCGGTGATCGTCCCCGGTGTCGACACCGATCTGCTGACCTTCCAGCGCACCACCCGCCGGTACGCGGCCCCGGTGGGCATGGCCCAGTCGCTGTACGCGGCCGAGCGGGCGGCGAGCCCGGCGACGCGTACGGCGGTGATCGCCTGGGCCGACTACACCTCCCCCGCCGGGCTCGGCATCGACTCGGCGACCGCGATGCGCGCGGAGGACGGCGCCGTACGGCTGAACGCCCTGCTGCGGGCGCTGCCGGGCCGGGCGCCGGTGTCGATGTTCTGCCACAGCTACGGCTCGGTGGTGTGCGGGGTCGCGGCCCGAGGCATGCCCGGCCGGGTCGTCGACATAGCCGTGGCGGCGAGCCCCGGCATGCGGGTCGCCCGGGCCGCCCGGCTGGGCACCACCGCGCGGGTGTGGGCGATGCGGGACGCCACCGACTGGGTGCAGGACGTGCCGTATCTGGAGCTGGGCGGGCTGGGGCACGGCGAGGACCCGGTGTCGGCGGCGTTCGGCGCCCGGGTGCTATCGGCGCGGGACGCCCGGGGTCACGCGGGCTACTTCGAACCGGGCACGGACAGTCTGCGCAACCTCGCGGAGATCGGGGTCGGCGCATACGACGCGGTGGAGTGCGCCCACAACGATGACAGGTGCCGGGCCGGTCTGCCCGGCAGCTCGATGGCCGAACGCGCGTAGAGACAGCAGGAACTGCGGTCTGCGCAGGGTGGCGACGGAGGAGCACGTGCCGCATACGATGAGCCGCATGGGTGACGTACTGGCCGGATTTCATGCCGCCTGGGAGTTCGAGTCCGACTCCGTGCTCATCCGCTACGAACGGGGGATTCGAACACCTAAGCTCTTCCAGGCCCTCGGTGAGCGGCGGGTGCCGCTCACCGCGTTCGAGGCGGTGACCCTCACTCCGGGCAAGCGCGGCACCGTCGTGCTGCACGCCCGTCCGCGGCCCGGCGCCGATCCGCTGATGGAGGCGGCCGACGGGCAGCTGAAGGAGACCTGCGATCCGTACCGGCTGGTGCTGCCCGCCGAGCGGGAGACCCTCGCCGAGTACTACGCCGACGAGCTGCGCGCCCGGCTGAGCGAGCCCGGGCCGGCGGAGCGGTTCCTGGTGGACGCGCCTGAGGTGCCGCTGTCGTTCAAGGCGTACGACGGGAAGGCGTCCTTCGACGGGACGACCGTCCGCTTCCGCTGGTTCTGGACGGGCGCGTCGTCGGCCAAGTGGAAGGCCGGGGACCAGAGTTTCGCCGTCACCGAGCTGAGCGGTGTGGAGTGGCGCTCCCCGGAGGTCTTCGAGGGGCATCTGCGGCTGCTGCGCGGGGAGGCGGCGCCGCAGCAGCCCGACCAGGACCCGTCGACCGTGGTGTTCGGGCTGGGCTACGGGCCGGTCCACCAGTCGCTGCCGTTCGCCGCGGCGGTGCTGGCCGCGGTGCGCTCGCGCGGGGCGGCGGCGGTGGTCCCGGCGGTGGCCGTGGCGCGCCGGGACCCCGCGGACATCGCCGAGCGGATCCGGCATCTCGGGGAACTGCACCAGGCGGGGCTGGTCACCGACGAGGAGTTCTCCGTGAAGAAGGCGGAGCTGCTGGCGGAGCTGTGAGGGGCGATCCCGCCCCTCACGTGGGACGGGCCCCGCTACTCGCGCCCGGCGGACGTGAACGCCATGTCGGCGTACCGGCCGCCCGCCACCTGCTCGGCGATCGGGTCGAGCAGGCCCAGCTCCTCCTCCGTCAGCCTGATCGTCGCCGCCGTCACGTTCTCCTCCACCCGGCCCGGCCTGCGGGTGCCCGGGATCGGGATCACCGGCAGGCCGTGCACCTCGGCCCGCTGCTGGACCCAGGCGAGGGCGATCTGCGCCAGGGAGGCGCCGTGGGCGGCGGCGACGGCGCGGACGGGCTCCAGCAGGGCGGCGTTGGCGGCCGCGTTCTCGCCGGTGAAGCGGGGCTGCTGGCGGCGGAAGTCGCCCTCGGTCAGCTCCTCGGCGCGGGCGAAGGAGCCGGTGAGGAAGCCCCGGCCGAGCGGGGAGTAAGGGACGAGGGCGACGCCCAGCTCGGCGGCGGCCGGCACGACCTTCGCCTCGATGTCCCGGCTGAACAGCGACCACTCCGACTGCACGGCGGCGATCGGGTGCACGGCGTGCGCGGCGCGCAGCTCTGCGGCGGTGACCTCGCTGAGGCCGAGGTGCTTGACCTTGCCCTCGCGGACCAGCTCGGCCATGACGCCGACGGTCTCCTCGATCGGCACGTTCACATCGCGCCGGTGCATGTAGTAGAGGTCGATCACGTCGACCTCCAGGCGCTTCAGGCTGGCCTCGACGGCCTGGCGGATGTAGGGCGGGTCGTTGCGGATGACGCGCTCGGTGGGCCGGTCCGGCGGGATCGACAGGGCGAACTTGGTGGCGATGACCAGCTCGTCGCGGTGCGCGGCGAGGAACGGGGCCAGGAAGCGCTCGTTGTCGCCGGCCCCGTAGGCGTCGGCGGTGTCGTAGAGGGTGACGCCCAGTTCGAGGGCGCGCTCCAGGGTGGCCCTGGACTCCCGTGCGTCGGAGGGGCCGTAGCCGAAGCTCATGCCCATGCAGCCGAGTCCCTGGACACCGACCTCGGGGCCGTGGGAGCCGAGCCGGGCGGTGGGGAGGGGGGCGTGCGTCATCGTGTCCTCTCGGTACCGCGGGCGTGCTGGGCGTCCGCGTAGAAGCTGATCTTGCGGTCGAGGACCGCGAGCGTGTCGTGGAGTTCGGCGATCCGGGCCAGGACGTCCCGCCGGGTCGCCTCCAGCAGCTCGTGGCGCTCCTGGTAGGTGGTGTCGCCCTCGCGCACCAGCTGGGCGTAGCGCACCATGTCGGCGACCGGCATGCCGGTGAGGCGCAGTTTGCCGACGAGGTCGAGCCAGTCGAGGTCGCGGTTGGCGTAGCGGCGCTGGCCGGTGTGCGAGCGGTCGATGTGGTCCATCAGGCCGATCCGCTCGTACCAGCGCAGGGTGTGGGCGGTCAGGCCGGTGAAGGCGACGACCTCGCTGATGGTGTAGCGGTCCTGGCCATCGGGCCGGGGGTGGCGCGGCGGCGGGGCGGCGCAGATGTCGGTTCGGGTGGCTGTCTCCTCGGCCTGCGTGAGGCCCGTGGCCGTGGTCTGCATCACCGTCATGTCCCCCACGCTATGACCTTGGAGTGCACTCCAAGCAAGCGGATCGGGTGAGAATTCGGCAGACTCACACCCCCACATGTAAGTACCGTAGGCGGCATGAGCCTAGTACGTCGTGCTGTGCCGGAGGACGCCGCGGAAGTGCTCCGTCTGCGTCAGGTGATGATCGAGGCGGTCCGCTCGGAGGGGCCCGCCGACTGGCACGCCGCCTCGCTGCCGGTGCTGCGGGCGCGGCTGGCGGACCCGGAGGGCGACTTCGCGGCGTTCGTCGTGGACCACCCCGAGCGGCCGGGGGCGCTGGCCGCGCTGGTGGCGGGGACGCTGGAGTACCGCATCGGACGGGCGGGCCACCCCACGGGCACGGCCGGTTTCGTCTTCAGCGTGGCGACCGACCCGGACGCGCGGCGCCGCGGCTACGCGCGCGCGTGCATGCGCGAACTGCTGGACTGGTTCCGCGCCCGCGGCGCCGGCTACGTGCAGCTGACCACGTCGGCCGAGGCGGAGCCGCTGTACGCGTCGCTGGGCTTCGGGCGCAAACCCGACCCCTTGATGGAACTGAGCCTGTGAGCGCTTAGGCTCGACGGCATGTCGCTGAACAGCCTCGCGTCGATCGAGAACTGGCCGGTCCCCTCCGCCGCGGCGGGTGTCGTACGGGCCGACGGCAGTGTGCTCGGGGTGCACGGTCCCGTCGGCCGGCGCTTCCCGCTGGCCTCGGTCACCAAGCCGCTCGCGGCCTACGCCGTGCTCGTCGCGTACGAGGAGGGCGCGGTCGAGCTGGACGAGCCGGCCGGCCCGCCCGGCGCCACGGTCCGCCATCTCCTCGCCCACACCTCCGGCCTCGCCTTCGACGAGCACCGGGTGATGTCGGCGCCCGGCGAGCGGCGGCTGTACTCCAACGCCGGTTTCGAGCAGCTCGGCGACCACGTGGCCAAGGCGACGGACATCCCGTTCGCCGAGTACCTGCGGCAGGCGGTGCTGGAGCCGCTCGGCATGGCGGACACCACCCTGGACGGCTCGCCCGCCAAGGACGGCGTGTCGACGGTCGAGGACCTGCTGCGGTTCGCGGCGGAGGTGCAGGCGCCGCGCCTGCTGGACCCGCGCACGGTCGCCGAGGCGATGACGGTCCAGTACCCGGGCACCAAGGGCGTGCTGCCGGGCTACGGCCACCAGAACCCCAACGACTGGGGCCTCGGCTTCGAGATCCGCGACGGCAAGTCCCCGCACTGGACGGGCGCGTCGTCCTCCCCGCGCACCTTCGGGCACTTCGGCCAGTCCGGTACGTTCCTGTGGATCGACCCGGACGCGGGCGCGGCCTGCGTGGCCCTGACGGACCGGGCGTTCGGCCCGTGGGCGATCGAGGCCTGGCCGGCGTTCACGGAGGCGGTGCTGGCGGAGATCCGTCAGTAGTCCGCCATCTCCCACACCAGTGCCTCGGCGGCGGTCTCGGCCGCCAGTTCGAGCCCTTCGGCGCCGGTGACCCGCGCGGCGTCCCCGGCGCCCAGCACCTCGCCGCCCACCAGGACCCGGCCGCGCACCACATGGACGTACACCCGGGCCGCGTCGGGTACGGCGGTCCGCTCGCCCGCGCCGAGGCGGCGGACGTGGAGCAGCGCGCCGGCCTCCGGGACGGCGTAGGGGGTGGAGTCGGCGATGCCGTGGACGACCTCGTGGAAGGGGTCGCCGCCCGGGGTCAGCGGGGCCAGCCACATCTGCACGAAGGTCAGGGGCCGGTCGCCGTCGTTGCGCTCCACGTGCCGCACGCCCGCCGCCGAGCTGAGCCGCTGCAGGTCCCCGGCGCGCACCAGGCTCTCCCGCCCCGTCGAGTCACGGTGGGTCAGCTCGCCCTCCACCACCCAGGTGACGATCTCGGTGTGGCTGTGCGGGTGCTCGTCGAACCCGGCACCGGGGGCCAGCCGTTCCTCGTTGCAGGCGATGAGCGCGCCGAAGCGGAGATTGTCCGGGTCGTAGTGCGGCCCGAAGGAAAAGGCGTGCCGGGACTCGATCCCGGCGGCCGGATCGCCCCCCGGATACCGCTCACCGGCTCGCTGCACGTCCACCATCACGGGCCCCACGGTAGCCGGGCCGGGCCGTGGATCGTGGCGCCCCGCGGGCGGGCGACCGCCACCCGGCCATACACGCCCCCGTCCCGATAAGGCACCCTTGTCCCGTGCCCGAACCCGAAACTCGCCACCCCGGCGCCGCCGCGCATGTCGTCCACCCGCACTCCGCGACCCTGAAGCGGCTGGAGAAGTCCTCCGGGTCCCTCGCCGCGCAGGCCATCGCGCGGATGGACGAGACGCTGCCGTGGTACCGGGCCATGCCACCGGAGAACCGTTCCTGGATCGGGCTGGTCGCGCAGGCCGGCATCGCCGCGTTCACCGAGTGGTTCCGGCACCCGGACGCCCCGCAGGCGATCTCCACGGACGTCTTCGGCACGGCGCCGCGCGAGCTGACCCGGGCGATCACCCTGCGGCAGACCGTGGAGATGGTGCGCACCACGATCGAGGTGATGGAGTCGGCCATCGACGAGGTGGCCGCGCCGGGCGACGAGAGCGTGCTGCGCGAGGCGCTGCTGGTGTACGCCCGGGAGATCGCCTTCGCCACCGCGCAGGTGTACGCCCAGGCCGCCGAGGCACGCGGTGCCTGGGACGCGCGTCTTGAGTCGCTGGTCGTCAACGCCGTGCTGAGCGGGGAGGCCGACGAGGGCGCAGTCAGCCGGGCCGCGGCGCTCGGCTGGAACGCGCCGGAGCATGTGTGCGTGGTGCTGGGCACGGCCCCCGACGGGGACAGCGAGCTGACCGTCGAGGCGATCCGCCGTGCCGCCCGGCACGCCAAGCTCCAGGTGCTGACCGGGGTCCTCGGCAGCCGTCTGGTGGTGATCGCGGGCGGCAGCGACAATCCGCTCGCCGTGGCGAAGTCGCTGATCGGGCCGTTCGCGGCGGGACCGGTGGTGGCGGGTCCGGTCGTACCGGACCTGCAGGCCGCGACCCGGTCCGCGCAGGCCGCGGCGGCGGGCCTGAAGGCGTGTTCGGCCTGGCAGGACGCGCCGCGGCCGGTTCTCGCGGACGATCTGCTGCCGGAGCGCGCGATCGCCGGTGATCCGACCGCGCGCGAACAGCTGGTGGAGGAGATCTACAGACCGCTGGAGGAGGCGGGCTCGGCGCTGCTGGAGACGCTGAGCGTCTACCTGGAGCAGGCGAGCAGCCTGGAGGGGGCGGCGCGGATGCTGTTCGTCCACCCCAATACCGTGCGCTACCGGCTCCGACGTGTGACAGATGTCACCGGCTGGTCGCCTTCTGATGTACGCTCCGCGTTCACGTTGCGCATCGCGCTGATCCTGGGGCGTCTGGTGGACGGGGATCCCCAGACCTAGTCTTTGTCGGGGGTCCACAAAACCCCTTCGTGTTCTTCGTCCTTGTCCCCACGGGCGGCCGTGCCCGTCTGCAAGAGAGAGTGTGAGAGTGTTCGTACTCGTCGCTCCCGGCCAGGGCGCTCAGACGCCCGGCTTCCTGACTCCCTGGCTCGACCTGCCCGGCGCCGCCGACCGCGTCGCCGCGTGGTCGGACGCCATCGGACTGGACCTCGCCCACTACGGCACGAAGGCCGACGCGGACGAGATCCGGGACACCGCGGTGGCCCAGCCGCTGCTGGTGGCCGCCGGGCTGCTGTCCGCCGCCGCGCTCGGCGAGGTGGCACCCGGTGCCGTCGCCGGGCACAGCGTCGGTGAGATCACCGCGGCCGCGTTCGCGGGCGTCCTCGACGACACCGCCGCGCTGACCCTCGTCCGCAAGCGCGGCCTGGCGATGGCGGAGGCCGCCGCGATCACCCCGACCGGCATGTCGGCGCTGCTCGGCGGCGACCCGGAGACCACGCTGCCGCACCTGGAGAAGCTCGGCCTGACCGCGGCCAACGTCAACGGCGCCGGTCAGATCGTGGCCGCGGGCACCCTGGAGCAGCTCGCCGCGCTGGAGACGGACAAGCCCGAGGGCGTCCGCCGCGTCGTGGCACTGAAGGTCGCCGGCGCCTTCCACACGCACCACATGGCCCCCGCGGTCGACAAGCTGGCGGAGGCCGCGCAGGCCCTGACGCCGGCCGACCCGAAGGTCACGTACGTCTCGAACAAGGACGGCCGGACCGTCGCGACCGGCGACGAGGTCGTCTCGCGCCTGGTCGGCCAGGTCGCCAACCCGGTCCGCTGGGACCTGTGCATGGAGACCTTCCAGGAGCTGGGCGTCACCGCCCTCATCGAGGTGTGCCCGGGCGGCACCCTCACCGGGATCGCCAAGCGCGCCCTGCCGGGCGTGGCGACGCTGGCCCTGAAGACCCCCGACGACCTCGACGCGGCCCGCGACCTCATCGCAGAGCACGCCTGAGACGCCCAAGGAGCCGATTCGAACATGGCGAAGATCAAGGCCGGCAAGGGCGCCCCGTACGCGCGCATCCTCGGTGTCGGCGGCTACCGCCCGACCCGGGTCGTGCCCAACGAGGTGATCCTGGAGAAGATCGACTCGTCCGACGAGTGGATCCGTTCGCGCTCGGGCATCCAGACCCGGCACTGGGCGAACGACGAGGAGACCGTCGCCGCGATGTCGATCGAGGCGTCCGGCAAGGCGATCGCCGACGCCGGGATCTCCGCCGAGCAGGTCGGCGCGGTGATCGTCTCGACGGTCACGCACTTCAAGCAGACCCCCGCCGTGGCGACGGAGATCGCCGACAAGCTGGGCACGGACAAGGCCGCGGCCTTCGACATCTCGGCGGGCTGCGCCGGCTTCGGCTACGGCCTCACCCTCGCCAAGGGCATGATCGTCGAGGGTTCGGCGGAGTACGTGCTGGTCATCGGCGTGGAGCGGCTGAGCGACCTGACCGACCTGGAGGACCGCGCGACGGCCTTCCTGTTCGGTGACGGCGCCGGCGCGGTCGTCGTCGGCCCCTCGCAGGAGCCGGCGATCGGCCCGACCGTGTGGGGCTCCGAGGGCGACAAGTCGGAGACCATCAAGCAGACCGTGCCGTGGACCGACTACCGCGAGGGCGTGGTCGAGCGGTTCCCGGCGATCACCCAGGAGGGCCAGGCGGTCTTCCGCTGGGCCGTGTTCGAGATGGCGAAGGTCGCCCAGCAGGCGCTGGACGCGGCCGGGATCACCTCGGACGAGCTGGACGTTTTCATTCCGCACCAGGCCAACGAGCGGATCATCGACTCGCTGGCGAAGACGCTCAAGCTGCCGGAGTCGGTCACGGTCGCCCGTGACATCCGCACCACCGGCAACACCTCGGCCGCCTCGATCCCGCTCGCGATGGAGCGGCTCCTGGCGACCGGAGAGGCGAAGAGCGGCGACACCGCACTCGTCATCGGATTCGGGGCGGGTCTCGTGTACGCCGCGACGGTCGTTACTCTCCCCTAGGCACTCCGTGCCGGATCACACGGTCCGGACACGGTGGGTACCGCTACACCCTCAGGAATATCAACGAAGGAGCGCCAACATGGCCGCCACTCAGGAAGAGATCGTCGCCGGTCTCGCCGAGATCGTGAACGAGATCGCCGGGATCCCGGTTGAGGACGTCCAGCTGGACAAGTCCTTCACCGACGACCTGGACGTCGACTCGCTGTCCATGGTCGAGGTCGTCGTCGCCGCCGAAGAGCGCTTCGACGTCAAGATCCCGGACGACGACGTCAAGAACCTCAAGACCGTCGGCGACGCGACCGACTACATCCTCAAGCACCAGGCCTGAGTCACGGGCCGGGTAGCCCCGGCCCCGCCACCCGGCGGTGGCGCCGCTCGATCCTCTGATCCGTTGGAGAAAGATTTCCCGTGAGCCCGACCAATCGCACCGTGGTCGTCACCGGTATCGGCGCAACCACACCGCTGGGTGGCGACGCAGCCTCTACCTGGGAGGGTCTGATCGCCGGTCGTTCCGGCGTCAGCCCGCTGGAGCAGGAATGGGCGGCGGAACTGCCGGTCCGTATCGCCGCGCAGATCGCCGTCGACCCGGGTGAGGTCATCCCTCGCCCGCAGGCGCGCAAGCTGGACCGCTCGGCGCAGTTCGCGCTGATCGCGGCCCAGGAGGCGTGGAAGGACGCCGGGTTCACCGGCCGGGCCGGCGAGGAC
Organism: Streptomyces griseosporeus; assembly: GCF_014656055.1. Taxonomy (GTDB): domain Bacteria; phylum Actinomycetota; class Actinomycetes; order Streptomycetales; family Streptomycetaceae; genus Streptomyces; species Streptomyces griseosporeus. The sequence goes on along the minus strand of NZ_BNBR01000004.1, from coordinate 751,178 downwards.
GCCTCGGTCGACCCGCACCGGCTGGGCGCGGTCGTCGCCTCCGGCATCGGCGGCGTGACCACGCTGCTGGACCAGTACGACATCCTGCGCGAGAAGGGTGTGCGGCGGGTCTCCCCGCACACCGTGCCGATGCTGATGCCCAACTCGCCGGCCGCCAACGTCGGCATCGAGCTGGGTGCGCAGGCCGGTGTGCACACCCCCGTCTCGGCGTGCGCGTCCGGCGCCGAGGCCATCGGCTACGCCATCGAGATGATCCGCACCGGCCGCGCCGACGTCGTCGTCGCCGGCGGTACGGAGGCGGCGATCCACCCGCTGCCCATCGCCGCGTTCGGCAACATGATGGCGATGTCGAAGAACAACGACGACCCGCAGGGCGCCTCGCGCCCCTTCGACGTCGACCGCAACGGCTTCGTCCTCGGTGAGGGCGCCGGAGTGATCGTGCTGGAGTCGGAGGAGCACGCCAGGGCGCGCGGGGCCCGGATCTACGTGGAGGCGGTCGGCCAGGGCATCTCCGCCGACGCGCACCACATCACGCAGCCGGAGCCGTCGGGCACCGGTATCGCGGCCGCGCTGCAGCACCTGATGGAGAACACCGACCTGGACCCGGCGGAGATCGTGCACGTCAACGCGCACGCGACGTCGACGCCGCAGGGCGACATCGGTGAGATCAAGGCGCTGCGGAAGGCCTTCGGCTCGGATGTCGACCACATGGCGATCTCGGCGACCAAGTCGATGACCGGTCACCTGCTGGGCGGCGCGGGCGGCATCGAGTCGGTGGCGTCGGTGCTGGCCCTGTACCACCGGCTGGCTCCGCCGACCATCAATGTGGTCACCCTCGACCCCGAGGTCGACGCGGACATCGTGCGCGACGAGGCGCGGAAACTGCCCGTCGACGGCCGCATCGCGGCCCTGAACGACTCGTTCGGGTTCGGTGGGCACAACGTGGTGCTGGCGTTCCGCACGATCTGAGCGACCTTCGTACGTGCGTGAAGGGGCCCCACCTTTCGAGGTGGGGCCCCTTCCGTACTCCGGCGACGGTGTGTCAGACCACCTGGTGCAGCCAGCGGACCGGGGCGCCCTCGCCCGCGTAGCGGAAGGGCTCCAGTTCGTCGTCCCAGGGCTTGCCGAGCAGCTTGGACAGCTCGGCCTCCAGGTCGGTCTCGCCGCGCTGGCTGCGCAGCAGGGCGGCGCGCAGGCGGTCCTCGGGGATGAGGATGTCGCCGTGGATGCCGGTGACGGCGTGGAAGATGCCGAGGTCGGGGGTGCAGGAGTAGCGCTCGCCCTCGGCGGTGGCGCAGGGCTCGGCGGTGACCTCGAAGCGCAGCAGGTGCCAGCCGCGCAGCGCGGAGGCGAGTTTGGAGGCGGTGCCGGCCTCGCCCTGCCAGGAGAACTCCGAGCGCCAGGTGCCGGGCGCGGCGGGCTGCCGGATCCAGTCGAGGTTGACGCGCGTGCCGAGCACCCCGGCGACGGCCCACTCGACGTGCGGGCACAGCGCGCGCGGCGCGGAGTGCACGTACAGAACTCCACGTGTCGTCACCGGGACCTCCGGGCAGGCGGGTCGTCTTGCAGGCTGGCACAGCGGCGGCGGCAGGGCTGCCACGTTGATGGCGAGGCTACCGTGCGGCGGCGCGAGGAGTGTGACGTACCGTCGGTCCCGGTGCCCCGAAACCTCCGCCATTCACCCAGGGGGACGCTTGTGGGGGTGTGAGCCGTTGCACGGCACGACCGGGGAACCCTCGCGCGTTGTCATGGAGGGGAGCGTTCTGTCGTCGGGGCCGAGGGGGTCAGCAGGGATGCGGAAACCAAGCCGCCGGGCGCGGGCGGGGCTGGCCGTCGTGGTGGCCGTGGTGCTGGGGGCCGCGGGGTGCGACGCGGCCGGTGACCACTCCCCCGGGTCCTCCGGCGGGCCGGACCGGGCGTCGCGTCCTTCGGCGAGTCCGACGCCGTCGTGGAACCGCAGCCCGGACTCGATCGCGGCCGTCGGGGACTCGATCACGCGCGGTTTCGACGCCTGCTCGGTGCTGTCGGACTGCCCGGAGGTGTCCTGGGCGACGGGCACCAGCACGGCCGTCGACTCCCTCGCGGTGCGTCTGCTGGGTCAGGCGCGGGCGGCCACGCACAGCTGGAACTACGCGGTGACGGGTGCCCGGATGGCCGACCTGGCGGGCCAGATGGCGCGGGCGGCGGCGCGCAGGCCGCAGTTGGTGACGGTGATGGCGGGCGCCAACGACGCCTGCCGGGACGCCACCTCGCAGATGACGCCGGTGGCGGACTTCCGCGCCCAGTTCGAGCGGGCGCTGCGCACACTGCGCGCCGGCGCGCCGAGGACGCAGGTGTACGTGGCGAGCGTGCCGAACCTGAAGCGTCTGTGGTCACAGGGCCGTACCAACCCGCTGGGCAAGCAGATCTGGAAGCTGGGCATCTGCCCGTCCATGCTGGGCGACGCGGACGCGCTGGACGCGGCGGCGAACCTGCGCCGGGACACGGTGCAGCAGCGGGTGGAGGCCTACAACGGGGTGCTGGAGGAGGTGTGCGCCAAGGACCGGTACTGCCGCTTCGACGGCGGCGCGGTGTACGCCTACCGGTTCGGCACCGACCAGTTGAGCCACTGGGACTGGTTCCACCCGAGCACCGACGGGCAGGCCCGACTGGCGGAGATCGCGTACCGCACCGTCACCGCGGAGGCTCCCGTGTCCTAATGTCTGCTCCATGAGCGAACTTTTCGGCACACTTTCCGATCGCACTCCGGTCCACCGGTGGACGCTGGAGCGCGCGGGCGTGCGCGTGCGGGTGCTGTCGTACGGCGGGACCGTGCAGTCGGTGGAGGCCCCGGACCGGGAGGGCGTGACCGGGCACGTCGTGCTGGGGTTCCCGGACCTGGACGGCTACCTCGCCCATCCGGAGCCGTATCTCGGCGCGCTGGTCGGGCGGTACGCCAACCGGATCGCGGGCGCCCGCTTCACCCTGGACGGGCGGACGTACGCGCTCGCGCCGAACGAGGGGCCCAACCTGCTGCACGGCGGCGCGCGCGGCTTCGACAAGCGCGTGTGGGACGTCGAACCGGTCGAGCACGGGGTGCGCCTCAGCCGTGTCTCCCCGCACGGCGAGGAGGGCTTCCCGGGCCGTCTGGAGGTCACGGCGACGTACACCCTGGACGCCTCCGGCGCGCTGCACCTGGCCTACGAGGCCGTCACGGACGCGCCGACCCCGGTGAACCTCACCAACCACAGCTACTTCAACCTGTCGGGCGGCGGTCACGCGGGCGGGCACGAGCTGCGGCTGGCCGCCTCCCGCTACACCCCCGTCGACGCCGCCGCCATCCCCACGGGCGAGCTGGCGGACGTCACCGGCACCCGCTTCGACTTCCGTACGCCCCGCAAGACGGGCTCCGGCTACGACCACAACTTCGTCCTGGACAAGGGCGTCACCGACCGGCCGGTGGAGGTGGCGGAGCTGTTCGACCCGGCGTCCGGGCGTGTGCTGACCGTGGCGACGACCGAGCCGGGCCTGCAGCTGTACACCGCCGACCACCTGGGCGAGCCGTTCGCCCCGAACGAGGGCGTCGCACTGGAGACCCAGCACTTCCCCGACTCCCCGAACCGGCCGGAGTTCCCCGGCACGGTGCTGCGGCCGGGCGAGGTGTACCGCTCGGAGACGGTGTACGGCTTCGGCGCGCGCTAGCCGGTGGGCGTGCCGCCGGTCAGCCCTGCTCGCCCCGCATGCGCTTGGCGGCCCTGCCCAGCAGGGCCATGGCGCCCAGGCAGACGGCGGTGACGGCGCCGCCGACGGCCAGGCCGGCCGGGTCGGCGCCCTTGACCCCGTTGATGAGCATGGTCGCGCCGAGCACCATGAGGATGGAGTACAGGCTGCGGCCCACCTTGGCTCCGGCCGGGATGACCTGCAGGAGCTGCGGGATCGTGCTTGCGGCGGCCAGGCCCATGCCGAGCGGGATCGACGCGCCGAGCACGAGGGCGCCGAAGCCGAAGGAGTTGCCGTACGCGCCCCAGCCGGCGCCCTTCACCAGCAGCCAGACCGCGGCGCCGAGGGAGAGCAGCGCCAGGACGCCGTTGACGTAGGCGGCGAGGGTGGCGGCCTGGCGGGCGCCGGGCAGATGGGCGGCCGGGGAGCGCCAGGCGTCCGGGGTGATGACCCGCAGCTGCTGCCGGAGGGTGCGCATCCGCGTCATGGCGAGGGTGCCGAGGGCCATCAGGAGCAGCCCGACGCCCGCGCCGGCGAAACCGGCCGGCTTCTCGGTGATGCCGTAGTGCGCGCCGCCGAAGGTGAGCGGGACGCCGAGGACGAGGCCGATCGCGAACATCTTCGACTGCTGCTGGATCCTGACGACCAGCTCGCGCTGCCCGGCGTTGAGCGTCGGGTCGATCTGCATCCGCCCTTCGCCGAGGCTCATCTGCGGGGCCTGGGGCTGCGGGGCGTACGGCTGCTGCCCGTACGGCTGTTGCGGCGGGTAGGGCTGGTACGGCTGCTGTCCGTAGGGCTGCGGCTGCGGCGGGTACGGCTGGTACGGCTGCTGTCCGTACCCGTACGGCTGCTGCTGCGGCTGCTGATACGGCCCTTGCTGTCCCTGCGGATACATGTCCTGTCCCCCGTCACCGGCTGCGCGTCGGCCCGGGAGTCTGCCACATGCGCCGCGGACGTCACGAGCCCCGGCCCGGGGTCAGGTCCCGGGCCGGGGCTGTCTTGGGGGGAAGTCGTCCCGGTCAGACGTTAACGGCTGCGGTGAGCCTGCGGTCGGTGAGAGAGCGGCCCACCTGGATCTCGTACGAACCCTTCACAAAGGTCCACGCGTCCGCCGTACCGAGGCCTCGGGTCACTGCCCCCAGCGCACGGCGAGCGTCTTGCTCGCGACGCACAGCAGCGCGAAGGCGACCGCCCAGCCGGTGGCCCCGGCGGCGAGCAGCGCGGCCACCCCGGCGCCGAACCAGAGCAGCTCGAAGCCGACGCGGGCCGACCCGTGCGTGCGGTAGCGCGCCTTGGGCGAGCCGAACAGTCCCCACAGCACGACCAGCACGGCGGGCGCGGCGAGGCCGAGGAGCCAGGCGAGCGCGGCCGGCACGTCGAGGGTGACGCCCCAGTAGGCGGCGGCCCCGACGGCACCGAGCTCGATGAGGAGGAGTATCCCCAGATTGGCTGCCTTGGCTGTCTTCATGCGCGGCAGTATCACCCGGCGGGCAGCGCGGCCACCACTTCGACCTCGATCTGCGCCTCGGGCCGGAACAGCCGCGGCACCTCGAATGTCATGCTGGTCGGCGGGGTGCCGGTGAGGAACTCGCGGCGTACGGCGCCGTATTCGCCGAGCCGGGAGATGTCCGTGAGGTACGTGCGGATGTTGACGACGTCGGCGAGGCTGCCGCCGTGCGCGCGGAGCAGCGCGTCGAGGGTCTCGAAGACGCCGCGGCTCTGCTCGGCGAGCGTGGCGCCCTCGGCGATCTGCCCGGAAACGAACAACAGGGCGCTGCCGTCGGCCTGTTCGACCCGGGCGACCTGGGAGTAGTAGGGGCTGAGCGGCTGGGGCGCGGAGGCTGGGTTGTCGAGGGTGACCTTCATGCGGCGCTCCTGCTCGGGCTGTCGGGGGTACGGATGCGGGCGGCGGCCTGGGCGATGTCCGCGCGGGCCAGGGCCGGGTCCTGGGCGGCGTGCCGCAGGTGCGCCAACACCGCTTCGACCACGGGGAGTTCGGTGACCTCGACCGCGATGCCCAGGTCCTTCGCGGCGAGCGCGGTCTCGAAGTGGACGCCCTCGGCGAAGGCGCGGGCGGTGGCGCCGCCGAGCGGGCTGCCGGCGAGGGCGGTGCGGGCGGTGCCGGCGACCACGCCGAGGGCGTCGGCCAGCCGCAGCGCCTCCGCGACGACGGCGACCCCGCCGAGGACGGCCGTGTTGAGGACGAGCTTGAGGGCGGCGCCCGAGCCGGGCGGCCCGGTGCGGGTGACCGTGCCGAGGTGCCGCAGGACGTGCTCGACGGGGCCCGCGTCCCCGCCCGCGAGGATGCCGAGGGTGCCGTCGGCGGCCCGGTCGGTGCTGCCCATGACCGGCGCGTCGACCAGCATCACCCCGTCCGGCAGCCGCGCGGCGAGCGCGCGCACCGCGTCGGGCCCGACGGTGGACATCTCCACCCACCGCACACCGGGCGGCAGTTCGGGTGCGACGGCGTCGGCGACCGCGCCGAGCGCCGCCGGGTCGGCGAGCATCGTGATCACCACGTCGGCGCCGCGCACCGCCTCGGCCGGCGACCCGGCGGCCACGGCACCCTCGGCGACGAGCGGTCCGGCCTTGGCGGCGGTGCGGTTCCAGACGGTCAGCGGATGGCCGGCGGCGAGCAGCCGGCGGGCCATGGGCGCGCCCATGTGACCGAGCCCGAGGAAGGCGATCTTCTCCATGTCCTCGACGCTAGGCCCGGGCTTGCGATGCGACAAGCGAATGTCCAGCATGGCAGCCATGCACGATCAGCATGCCTCCCGGCAGTCGTCCCCGCAGCCCTCCCCGCAGCCCTCTCCGCCTCCCCCGGGCGGCGGACCCGACCTGTCCACGGCCTGGCTGAGGGTCTTTCTGGAGGTGGCCCGGCACGGCTCGTTCACGGTGGCCGCCCGCTCGCTGGGCTGGACCCAGTCGGCGGTGTCCCGGCAGATCTCCTCCCTCGAAGCGGCCCTGGGCGGCGGCCCCCTCTTCGACCGGCTGCCCCGGGGCGTACGGCTCACCGAGGCCGGCCGTGTCCTCGTCCCGCACGCAGAGGCCGTCACCGGCGCGCTGCACACCGCCGCCCGCGAGCTGGCCGACCTGCGCGACGCGGCCGGCGGACGGCTCCGCTTCGGCGCGTTCGCCACCGCCGACGCCTCCCTGGTCCCGCACGCGCTGGCCGCCTTCCGCGCCCGGCACCCCCGTGTCCGCGTCTCCCGCGAGGAAGGCCTGTCCCCCGCCCTGCTGGACCGGCTGACCGCGGGCCACCTGGACCTGGCGGTCGTCTCCACGACCGGCCGTGCCCCGCTGGACGGCCACGCCCTGCACCACCTCCTCGACGAGTCCCTGTACGTCGCCGTCCCCGCCGATCACCCCCTCGCCGGTACGACGACCCCCGTGCCGCTGTCCCGGCTCGCCGACGCCGACTGGATCTCCGGCGGTCCGCGCCCCGAGGGCACCCTGCTGGACGCGGCGCTGCGGGCCGGGTTCCGCCCGCGCATCGCGCACGTCGTCGCCGAGTGGACCGCCAAGCAGGGCTATGTCGCCGCCGGGCTCGGCGTGACGCTGGTGCCGGCGCTGGCCGCCGCGTCGGTCCGCCCGGACGTGGCGCTGGTGCGGGTGCGGGACGAGGGCGCGCCGGCCCGGGCGGTGTACGCGGCGACGGCCCGGGGCCGGTCGCTGACGGCGGCGGCGCGGGCGTTCGTCGAGGCGCTGCGGGAGGCGGCGGCGCGGATCCCGGCCTGAACCCGCCTGCGCCTGACCCGCCTGCCCCTGGGCCGCGTCTCCTGAACCCGCCCGCGCCTGACCCGCCTGCCCCTAAGCAGCGTCTCCCGAACCCGCCCGCCCCCGGGGCCGCTTGGGCGACGTGAGGCCCCATGGCGCACGTCCCGTCCGTCACGCGATACTGCGCGCGTCCCGCACCACGCGCCCCACCGCGACGGAAGGACCCCGACTCCCGTGCGTTCCCCCCGCCTTCGCACCCGCCTGCTCCTTCTCGCCCTGCTCGCCGGGCTCACCGCCCCGGCCCCGGCCACCGCGGCGGCTGCCGAGGCGCCACCCGCCCCCACGGTCGAGGAGCAGCGCCTGGACCGGGCGGCGCCCCGGGAGATCCTGCGCCGGTCCGGATTCGACGCCGTGGCACCGGAGTTCGCCCGCGCGCTGGACCGGGCCCGCTCCTTCGCGCAGGCCCGCCGGGTCGTCGTACGGGAGGGCTCGCGGTTGTGGCGGCGGGCCGTGGACCGGGCGCAGGGCCGGGGTCCGGCGGGCGGGGACCTGAGCCGGGACGACGACCGCCCGCTGTACTGGGCACGGCTGGCGCTGACGCGCGAACTGCGGCTGCGGCAGCCCGGGTTCGCGGTCGACGCCCGTCAGCGTGCGGCCCTCGTCGACGCGTTGGAGGACACGTCCCGGGGCCGGACGGACATCCGCCTCCGGAGGGCGTCCGACGGCGTCCGACGTGTCCTGCTGACCGGGTTCGACCCCTTCACCCTCGACCGGGACGTGCGGATCTCCAACCCGTCCGGGGCGAGCGCCCTGGCCCTGGACGGCACGGTGATCGAGACGGCGGACGGCCCGGCGCGGGTGGAGACGGTGGTGTTCCCGGTGCGCTGGCAGGACTTCACGGACGGCGCGGTGGAGCGGACGCTGCGCCCGGTGCTCCCCCGGGTGGACCTGTTCACCACGGTCAGCCAGGGCCGGGTGGGCCGCTTCGACATCGAGCGGACCAACGGGGCGTGGCGGGGCGGCTTCCCCGACAACGACAACGTCGGCCGGACGGAGACGATCCCGGTGCCGGATCCGGCCTCGCAGCCGCAGTGGACGACGACGACCCTGCCGTACGCGCGGATCGTCGCGGCGGACACGGGCCGTTTCCCGGTGTACGACAACACGTCGGTGACGGAGATCCCGGCGGGCGGCACCGCGCCGGTGGTCCGCCCGGACGGCCCGACGCCGGGCTCGACGGCCCGGGCGGGCGGCGGGGGCGACTACCTGTCCAACGAGATCGCCTACCGGGCGACCCTGCTGCGCGACCGGCTCGGCCTGCACGACCGCCTGCCCGGCGGCCATGTGCACACGCCGGTCCTGCAGTTCGGGGCGGGCAACACCGATCCGGCGACGGGCGCGGTCACGGACCCGGAGTTCGTCCGCAACCGGCTGGACATCATCGCCCAGGTGCGGGCGATCCTGCGGGCGGCCGCGGAAGGGTCGTAGCGCTTCCGCCGTTCCCCTCGCCGCCGTTGTCCTCGCCGTCCTCCTCGTCGCCGTCGGTCCCCTCGCCCCCGGTCTCCTCGCCGAGCAGTTCGCGGGCGAGCAGCGTGGCGCCGGCGACCGCGCCCGGCATGAGGAACACGGCGACGAACGGGACGAGGAAGGCGAGGCCGAGCGGCGTGCCGAAGCCCCAGACGAGCATCTTGCGGGAGCGGAGCAGGGCGAGCCGTTCCCGCAGCTCGACGCCGCGGCGCTGGAGGGCGACGGCGGTGAGTTCCTCGGTGAGGAAGAAGCCGGTGACGAAGAAGCCGACCACCGGTACGACGGTCTGCCCGGCGACGGGCACGAAGCCGAGCACGAACAGCAGCACGCCCCAGATCCCGGCGCGGACCAGGATGCGCAGGCTGTCCCGCGCGGAGATCCACAGTTCACGCCAGAGCGGCAGCGCCGACACGGGTGCCGTGCCGTCCCGGGACACGTCCCGGTCGACGGACTCCGACAGGCTCTCGTAGAAGGGCTGGCCGATGAGCAGCGTGACGGCGGTGAAGGTGAGGACGGCGAGGAGCAGCCCGAGCGCGAACAGCACGGCGGTGAGGAAGCCGCGGAAGAGGCCCTGCCAGGGGCCGTCCCAGTCGTCGGCGAAGGGCGTCGCCCAGGCGACGGCGTCCTCGCCCCACAGGGCGAGGGCGACGAGTGCCGCCGCGTAGAGCACGAGCGTGATCAGCCCGGGCAGGAGTCCGAATCCGTACTGCCTGCCGTGCCGGGCCACCCAGCGCTGCCCCTTGAGAAGATGACCGAAACCCGCCCCGAGATCACGCATGGCGGAAACTCTATCGGCCGGCCGGCGGGGGCCTCGTCCCCGCTCAGCGGCCGGAAGCGCCCAGGTCCACGGCGGCGTCCGCGGCGTCCTCCCCCAGCATCCGGCGCAGCAGGTCGCGCAGCGCCAGCCGCTCCTCCTCGGTCAGGGCCGCGAGCGGCTCGCGGGCGAAGCGGAGGGAGTCGCGCAGGGTGCGGGCGATGCGGCGGCCCTCGTCGGTGGCGACGGCGACCTTGACGCGGCGGTCGGCGGGGTCGGGGCGGCGCTCGACCAGGCCGCGCGCTTCGAGGCGGTCCACTATGCCGGTGACGTTGGACGGCTCGCACTTGAGCTTGTGGGCCAGCTTGCGCATCGGCAGCGGCTCCAGCGTGAGCAGGCCGAGGAGCTTGGCCTGGGCGCCGGTCAGCGCGTGCTCGGCGGCGGCCTCCTCGTACTCCTCGTGGTAGCGGGCCACGACCGAGCCGATGAGGTCCACGACCTCCAGGGTCAGGGCGTCGGGGCGGCGGGTGGTGTGCGGGGTGGCCATGGATCCAGGATACCCCGTTACTTGACAAACTGAAATTTTCAGGCGCATGGTTGTTTCAGGTACTGAAGTAAATCGGAAAGGCCTCTGGCATGATCAACCGCGAATGGCACCTGCTCTCCCGCCCGGTCGGCTGGCCCAAGCCGGAGGACTTCGCCCTGGTGGAGGCCGAGGTGCCGACGCCCGGCGAGGGACAGGTCCTGGTCCGGAACAAGTACCTCTCCGTCGACCCGTACATGCGTGGCCGGATGTCGGCCGCGAAGTCGTACGTCGCCCCGTTCGAGCTGGGCAAGGTCATGCAGGGCGGCGCGGTCGGCGAGGTCGTCGAGTCGCGCGCCGAGGGCATCGCCGCCGGCGACCACGTCCTGCACTTCCTCGGCTGGCGCGAGTACGCGGTCGTGGACGCGAAGAACGCCGTCAAGGTCGGCCCGACCGCCGTCCCCGCCCTCAAGGTCGAGTCCGGTGACGTGCCCCTGTCCGCCTACCTCGGCGTCCTCGGCATGACCGGCCTGACCGCCTACGCGGGCCTGCTGCGCACCGCCTCCTTCAAGGAGGGCGACGCCGTGTTCGTCTCCGGCGCCGCCGGTGCCGTGGGCAGCCAGGTCGGCCAGATCGCCAAGCTCAAGGGCGCCTCGCGGGTGATCGGCTCGGCCGGCTCGGACGAGAAGGTCAAGCTGCTGGTGGACGAGTACGGCTTCGACGCCGCGTTCAACTACAAGAACGGGCCGGTGAGCGAGCAGCTGCGGGCCGCCGCCCCGGACGGCATCGACGTCTACTTCGACAACGTGGGCGGGGACCACCTGGAGGCGGCGATCGGGTCGCTGAACCAGGGCGGCCGGATCGCCGTCTGCGGCATGATCTCCGTCTACAACAACACCGAGCCCGCCCCCGGCCCGCGCAACCTCGCCCGGCTGATCCAGACCCGCGGCCGCATCGAGGGCTTCCTCGTCGGGGACCACTACGACCTGCAGCCGCAGTTCGTGCAGGAGGTCGCCCCGTGGGTCGCCTCGGGCGCGCTGAAGTACCGCGAGACGGTCGTCGAGGGCGTCGAGAACACCCTGGAGGCGTTCCTCGGGGTCCTGCGCGGCGACAACATCGGGAAGATGGTCGTCAAGCTCTGAGTCCCGGGTCCGGCCCGCCCGGACCTTTCCGGGAGCTTCCGGCATGCGGTAACTTCTTTCCGAAATCCGCCGTCGATCGTGGGCGCGAGTCGCGGCGGACCGAGGAGGAAGACAACCGCATGCCCATTTCGCAGTCCGACGTCCTGTACACCGCCGTCGCCACCGCCGAGAACGGCCGCGACGGCCGGGTCGCCACCGACGACGGCCGGCTCGACGTCGTCGTGAACCCGCCGGCCGAGATGGGCGGCAGCGGCGCCGGCACCAACCCGGAGCAGCTGTTCGCCGCCGGTTACAGCGCCTGCTTCCAGGGCGCGCTGGGCGTCGTCGCCCGCCAGGAGGGCGCCGACGTCTCCGGCTCGACGGTGACCGCCAAGGTCGGCATCGGCAAGAACGACGAGGGCTTCGGGATCATCGTGGAGATCTCCGCGACCATCCCGAACGTGGACGCGGAGACGGCCGCGAGCCTGGTCAAGAAGGCGCACGAGGTGTGCCCCTACTCCAAGGCGACCCGCGGCAACATCACCGTGACGCTCGTCTGAGTCCCGGCTCCCGTCCGCCGGGCGGTGCGGTCAGCCGTGCCTGAGCGCCGCCCGGTGCACGGCCCTCACCAGTGCGGTGTTCTCCGGCGCCGCTCCCCCGGGAAAGGCCATCCGGCGCCGCGTGTAGCCGTAGGCCAGTCCGCTGCGCGGGTCGGCGAAGCCCTGGGAGCCGACGGCACCGCTGTGGCCGATCGCGCCGGCGCCCAGGAACGGGTACCAGGTGTCGGCGGTCGCCTGGAAGCCGACCCCGAAGGACTTGTGGGTGCGGCCCACCAGGTCGTGACCCGTGGAGTGGATCTGCCCGAACTCGGCGAGCGTGTCCGGCTTCAGCAGCGGCGGACGCCCGTCCACCTCGCTGATCATCGCCGCGTACATCCCGGCCAGACCGCGCGCCGACGCCACCCCGCCCGCCGAGGCCGGTCCCTTGGCGCGCACGGCACGGGAGTTGGCGTGGTCCTCCAGCTTCCCCGGGTCCGGCACATGCGTGTTGAAGGCGATCGAGGCGAGCGTGTGCGGCCCGTCCGGCCGGGCGTCGATGGCGGCCTGCTGCTCCGGCGTCGGCAGCATCGGCTGCACGGACCGGAAGCGCGGCTCCTCGTCCTCGGGCAGCCCCAGGTAGAAGTCCAGCCCGTACGGCGCCCGGACCCGGTCCTCGTAGATCTCCTGCAGCGTGCGGCCGGTGGCCCGGCGCACCACCTCACCGGCCAGCGCGCCGATGACCAGCGCGTGGTAGCCGAAGGCGGTGCCGGGGCGCCAGAACGGCTTCTGGTCGGCGAGGCGTTCGGCGATGGCCCGGTCGTCGGCCAGCTCCTCCCGGGTGAACCCGGCGTCCAGCCCGACCAGCCCGGCCCGGTGCGCGAGCAGGTCCCGCAGGGTCAGCGCGCCCTTGCCCTCGGCGGCGAACTCCGGCCAGTAGTAGGTCACCTTGCGGTCCAGCTCCAGCGTGCCGTCCTGCACCAGCAGGGCGACCACGAGGTGCGCGGCGCCCTTTGTCGAGGAGTACACGCCGTAGAGGGAACGGGCGTCCCCGCCCGCCCACAGGTCGACGACCTTGCGCCCGTGCACGTAGGCGCACAACTGGCCCTCGTAGTCCGGGCGTTCCCGGCCGACGAACGCGGCGAACTCCTCCCGCGCCGTCTCGAACCCGTCCGCGACCGTGCCGTGGATCTCCTGCGTCATCCGCTCTCCTCACCGAGTGCGCTGCTCGCGCGTGCCGTGACCCCCTCCGCAATTCTGAGGTCTTGGAGATCGGTACGGCGAGAGATACCGGCCGGACTCAACCGGGCGGAGTCAGTGCCCGCCGCGGACCCGCAGGAATGGATCAGGGCCCGCCGTGGCTGTCGGACGTGGATTACACCGATCTGAGGGAGTGTCATCGTCATGTCCGCAACGCAGCCCGCCGTCGACCGTGTGCGTGTGTCCGCGAAGCCCGACTGGTACGAGTCGGCCGGCATCTCGCTCGGCATCCGGGTCGGGAACCTGGTCTTCACCTCGGGCCAGGCCCCGATCGACGACCGGGGGGCCACGGTCGGTGTGGGGGACTTCGAGGCGCAGGCCCGCCAGGCCCTCGCGAACCTGTCCACGGTGCTGACGAACGCGGGCTCCAGCCTCGCCGACACGGTGAAGGCGACCGTGTTCGTCACCGACATCACGCGGCAGGACGTCTACGCCCGGCTGCGCGCCGAGCACTTCCCGGACGAGCCGCACCTGGCGGAGTCGTTCGTCGAGGTCTCCTCGCTCGCCGACCCGGAGTGGATGATCGAGATCGAGGCGATCGGCCTGGTCCGCTGAGGTACGGGTACGGGTTCCTCTAGGTGCACCACCACAGGAACCGGTCGCAGGTCTGCGTCGGCTCCGGGTCCGGGGCCGGGGGCGTCGTCGTGGGCGGCTCGGCCGTCGGGGTCGGGGTCTCGTCGGGCCGGCCGCCGGAGGAGTCGGACGTGGTGGTCGGCGCGGGCGCCTCGGCCGTGGCGGGCGGTGCCGACGACGCCGTGCCGTCCGGGGACGGGGACGCCGAGCCGGTGGCGGACGCCGAGACCGACGGTGACGCGGAGGCCGAGGCCTTCACAGAGGCCGACGCGGGGGCGTTCGTGCCGAGGACGTCGTCGATGGGGCGGGCCGGGTCCGTGCCGCCCGGCTCCGGCGCCTCCGAGGCGCCGCCGTCCGTCGTGTCGCCGTCGGCCGCCGCCGGTTCCGGGGACGAGAAGCCCGGCGCGTCGATGCCGAGTTCGGCGAGGCTCAGGCCGCCCGCCGCCAGGACGAATCCGGCGGCGACGAGGATCGTGCGGCGGCGGCGCCGGCGGTGTGCCGCCGCCTTGCGGTCACGGCGGCTGGCGGCCGCGGCGGCGGAGTCCGGCTCGTCGTCCTCGATGTCGTCCACGTCCTCCGGGGCGTCCGGTACGCGTCCCCGGCGGCCGCCCCTGCCCCCTCGGCGGCGCGCGGCCGCCCGGCCCTCCCAGGGCTCCTGCGCGCCCGCTGCGGCCTCTTCGGGGGTACGGCCGCCGGTGGCGTCCTCGTCGGCCGTCGCGGCGGTCCCGGCGGCTCCGTCGGCCCCGCCCGCGCCGGCGTCGTAGGAGTCGTACGGCTCGCTGTACGGCTCGGCGGGCTGCTGGTCGTACGCGGGGTACGCATGGCCGGTGCCGTATCCGGCGTATCCGCTCTCCGTGCCGTATCCGCCGCCATATCCCCCCGACCCGGTCGTACGGAGCTGTTCGACGGGAATGCCGCAGCCCGGGCAGGCCAGGGCTCCGTTGAGGTGGCGGTGGCAGGAGTGGCAGAAGTCCATGACGCGGGAAGACTAAGTTCCCGAACGGTGCCGTTCCTAGGCACCCCTGTGAAGGTTGTGTGGGGGAGCGCGCGCCGGGGCGCGCCAAGCCGGTCCATCCGCGCCCATCCCGTCCGCACCGGCGCGAAAGCGGCGTTCGAAAAAACGGACGCCGAAAACTGTCGAAAGCGTTCTGTGTGCCACCCATTGACACGCCCGCCGCCCCCTCCTTACTGTCACGCCAGCATTTCGAACGTGTGACGAAATTTCGAACACGAGCCGACGTTCACGAGGGGTCAACAGCGTGCGCATCACCGGAATCAGCACACACGTGGTCGGGACGCCCTGGCGCAACCTGACGTACGTCCAGGTGCACACCGACGAAGGGATCACAGGAGTCGGCGAGACCCGGATGCTGGGCCACACCGACGCTCTGCTCGGCTACCTGAAGGAAGCCGAGGTCAACCACATTCTCGGCTCGGACCCGTTCGCTGTCGAGGACCTGGTCCGCCGGATGAAGTACGGCGACTACGGGCGGGCCGGCGAGATCGTCATGTCGGGTATCGCCGTCGTCGAGATGGCCTGCTGGGACATCAAGGGCAAGGCCCTCGGCGTGCCGGTGTGGCAGCTGCTCGGCGGCAAGGTGACCGACAAGGTCAAGGCCTACGCCAACGGCTGGTACACCACCGAGCGGACGCCCGAGGCCTACCACAAGGCCGCACGCGGGGTCATCGAGCGCGGCTACCGGGCGCTGAAGATCGACCCCTTCGGCACCGGGCACTTCGAGCTGGACCACCAGCAGACCCTGTACGCCGTCTCCCTCATCGAGGCCGTGCGCGACGCGATCGGCCCGGACGCCGAGCTGATGCTGGAGATGCACGGCCGGTTCTCGCCCGCGACCGCGGTGCGCCTGGCCAAGGAGCTCGCGCCGTTCAAGCCCGCGTGGCTGGAGGAGCCGGTGCCGCCGGAGAACCTCAAGGCGCTGGAGAAGGTCGCCGCCAAGGTCGACATCCCGGTCGCCACCGGTGAGCGCATCCACGACCGGATCGAGTTCCGCGAGCTGTTCGACAGCCAGTCCGTCGACATCATCCAGCCGGACGTCGGCCACATCGGCGGCATCTGGGAGACCCGCAAGCTCGCCGCCACCGCCGAGACCCACTACATGCTGGTCGCGCCGCACAACGTGGGCGGCTCGGTGCTCACCGCGGCCTCCCTCCAGGTCGGGTTCACCTCCCCGAACTTCAAGATCCTGGAGCACTTCAACGACTTCGCCGACGCGGAGATCAAGAAGGTCGTCAAGGGCGCTCCCCAGGTGAACCCGGAGGACGGCTGCTTCCACCTGTCCGACGCGCCCGGCCTCGGTGTCGAGCTGGACGTCGACGCCGCCGCCGAGTTCCCGCAGCAGCGCGCCCACTTCGACCTGTGGGCCGAGGGCTGGGAGAAGCGCCAGCCGAAGGCGACCGAGAAGTGAGCACCGCCGTCGTCATCGAGGCGCCGGGCGAGCACCGGCTGGTGCCGCACGAGCCCCGGCCGCCGGAGGCCGGCGAGGCGCTGGTGCGGGTGCACGCCTCGGGGATCTGCGGCAGCGACCGCGAGGTGTACCAGGGCAACCGGCCCGAGGGGTACGTCCGTTACCCGCTCACGCCCGGCCACGAGTGGTCGGGCACGGTGGAGGCCGTCGGCGCGGGGGTGCCCGCGTCGCTCGTCGGGCGCAAGGTGGTCGGCGAGGGTTTTCGCAACTGCCAGGTCTGCGACCGCTGCCATGCCGGGGACACCACGCTGTGCACCGCGGGGTACGAGGAGACGGGGTTCACCCAGCCGGGGGCCATGGCCGCCACGCTGACCCTGCCGGCCCGGCTGCTGCACGTGCTGCCCGACGACGCCGACCTGACGGCGGCGGCGCTGCTGGAACCGGCGGCCTGTATCGCGGCCGCCGCGCTCAAGGCGAACGTCCGGCCCGGTGAGCGGGTCGCGGTCGTCGGCACCGGGACGCTCGGCATGTTCGCCGTGCAGTTCCTGCGGGCCGCGTCGCCGGGCGAGCTGCTGGTGGTCGGCACGCGGCGGGACCGCGAGGAGCTGTCCCGGCAGTTCGGCGCCACGGACTTCCGCACCAAGGACGAGGAGCCGGGCGGCGGTTTCGACGTCGTCGTCGAGACGGCCGGGTCCGCCGACGCGGCCCGCACGGCCGCGGCCCTGCTGCGGCGCGGCGGCCGGCTGGTGCTGACGGGTATCCCGGCGCCCGGCGCGGACGGGCTCGACCCGACCGATCTCGTCGTACGGCAGCTGGAGGTGCACACCGTCTTCGGGGCGCCGCCGGAAGCCTGGGCCCACACCTGCCGGGTGTTCGCCGCCGGGCTGCTGGACCCGCGTCCGCTGGTCACGCACGAGCTGCCGCTCGCCGAGTTCGCCCGGGCCATCGAGCTGGTGGGGTCCGGCGACCCGAAGGTGGGCAAGGTTCTGCTGCACCCGTAGGCAGCACGTCCGTCGAGACGTACGCCGGTACGGGGACGACCTGACGGTCCCCGTACCGGCGTACCACCAGCCCCGCACGCCGTAAGTGACGAACCTCGTCCGACATACCGAACACCAGGACTCTAAGGACACCTTGTGACCGACCCTTCCGCCACGGCAGCCCGACGTCCCGGCGAGCAGGCGCTCGCCGCGCTCGGTCTCGGCGCGCCCGCGCCGGACCCCGCCGACGCCTCGCCGCACTCCTTCCCCGGCGGCGGCCGCTGGCGCACCGAGATCCCCTCGTGCGAGGGTCCGGAGGCGCTCGCGGTGGTCCTGAAGGAGGCCTCGCGGCTCGATGTGCCGATCCACCGGATCAGCCAGGGCAGCGGCGTGTGGATGCTGACCGACGCCGAGATCACCGAGATGATCGAGGCCACCGCCGAGCGTGACATCGAGCTGTGCCTGTTCACCGGGCCGCGCGGCACCTGGGACATCGGCGGCTCCACCCGTACCGACTCGCGCGGGGCCGGACTGCGTGCCCGCGGCCACGACGCCGTCGCCGGGTGCGTCGAGGACGCCGTACGGGCCACGGAACTGGGTGTGAAGTGCCTGCTCGTCGCCGACGAGGGTGTGCTGTGGACGCTGCACCGGGCGCGCACCGAGGGCATCATCCCGGCCGACACCACGCTGAAGGTCTCCGCGCTCATCGGGCCGGTGAACCCGGCGAGTTACGCGGTCTACGAGCGGCTCGGCGCCGACTCCGTCAATGTGCCGAGCGATCTGACGCTGGATCACCTCAGCGAGATCCGGCGGGTGTCGGCCGCCCCGATGGACATGTACATCGAGGCGCCGGACGACCTCGGCGGCTATGTGCGGATGTACGAGGTCGCCGAGCTGATCCGGCGCGGGGCGCCGCTCTACCTGAAGTTCGGCCTGTCCAAGGCGCCCGGCATCTACCCGTACGGCCACCACCTGCGGGACGTGACCCTGGCCACCGCCAAGGAGCGGGTGCGGCGGGGCCGGCTGGCGCTGGACCTGCTGGCGCGGCACGGGGCCGACGGGGACATGGCGCCGCTCGGGTCGCGGCTGCCCGGAACCCTCCAGCGCTTCGAAACACGTTCATAAATTTTCGGACACGCCCCCTTCACAGAAGCAGACGTAGCCCAACAGAATCCCACACATCTGTTCGGCCGACCTACCCCGGGGACCCACCCGACCGACCGCACCCCCAGCGTTGCCGCACCGCCCGACCAAGCCGTGCTCCTACATCAAGGAAGATGACCATGCGCAACCGCAGAGCCGCCCTCGCCGCCATAGCCGGAGCCGCTTCCCTCGCCCTCTCCCTGACCGCCTGCGGCCAGAGCGGCGAGGGCGGCAGCAAGGAGGACACGGGGTCCGCCAAGGGCGGCACCATCGGCATCGCGATGCCGACCAAGTCCTCCGAGCGCTGGATCGCCGACGGCAACAACGTCAAGAAGGACCTGGAGTCCAAGGGCTACAAGACCAAGCTGGTCTACGGCGAGGACGACCCCGACCAGCAGGTCTCCCAGATCGAGAACCTGATCACCCAGGGCGTCAAGGCGATCATCGTCGCCGCGATCGACAACAAGTCCCTGGGCAACGTCCTGCAGCAGGCCAAGGAAGCGAACATCCCGGTCATCGCCTACGACCGGCTCATCCTCGGCACGCCCAACGTCGACTACTACGCCTCCTTCGACAACGAGAAGGTCGGACAGCTCCAGGCGAACTACATCGTCGACAAGCTCGGCCTGAAGAGCGGCAAGGGCCCGTTCAACATCGAGCTGTTCGCCGGCTCCAACGACGACAACAACACCAAGTACTTCTTCAACGGCGCGATGAGCGTCCTGAAGCCGTACATCGACAGCAAGAAGCTCGTCGTCCGCTCCGGCCAGACCGAGCTGACCCAGGTCACCACCCTGCGCTGGGACGGCGCCACCGCCCAGCGGCGCATGGACGACATCCTCACCAAGTCGTACAAGAGCGCGCACGTCGACGCGGTCCTCTCGCCGTACGACGGCATCTCCATCGGCATCCTCTCGGCGCTGAAGTCCGACGGCTACGGCTCCGGCAACAAGGCGCTGCCCGTGCTGACCGGCCAGGACGCCGAGCTGGCCTCGGTGAAGTCGATCATCGCCGGGCAGCAGACGCAGACCGTCTACAAGGACCTCCGCCAGCTGGCCAAGGTCGCCTCGAACATGGTCGACGCCGTCCTCAATGGCAAGAAGCCCGAGGTCAACGACACCAAGTCCTACGACAACGGCGCCAAGGTCGTCCCGTCCTACCTGCTCCAGCCGGTCAGCGTCGACAAGACCAACTACCAGAAGGTCCTGGTCGACGGCGGCTACTACACCGCGGACCAGCTCAAGTAACCGGGCACCCTCAAGGATTGGAAGGCACGACCATGGCGGGACCCGTCCTGGAAATGCGCTCGATCGTCAAGACCTTTCCCGGTGTCAAGGCGCTGTCGGACGTCACACTGACCGTCCGTCAGGGCGAGGTCCACGCCATCTGCGGGGAGAACGGCGCCGGCAAGTCGACCTTGATGAAGGTGCTCTCCGGCGTCCATCCGCACGGCAGCTACGAGGGCGAGATCCTCTTCGAGGGAGAGGTCTGCCGGTTCAGGGACATCCGCGCGAGCGAGGAACACGGCATCGTGATCATCCACCAGGAGCTGGCCCTCGTGCCGTTCCTGTCGATCGCGGAGAACATCTTCCTCGGCAACGAGCACGCCTCGCGCGGCTTCATCAACTGGAACGACACCCTCAGGCACGCCACCGAGCTGCTGCGCCGCGTCGGTCTCGACGAGCACCCCGAGACCCGCGTCGCCGACATCGGCGTCGGCAAGCAGCAGCTGGTGGAGATCGCCAAGGCGCTGTCGAAGAAGGTGAAGCTGCTCATCCTCGACGAGCCGACCGCGGCGCTCAACGACGAGGACAGCGGCAAACTCCTCGACCTGATCCTGCAGTTGAAGGACCAGGGCATCACCTCGATCATCATCTCCCACAAGCTGAACGAGATCCGCAGGGTCGCCGACTCGGTCACGATCATCCGGGACGGGCGGTCCATCGAGACGCTCGACGTGAAGTCCGAGGAGACCACCGAGGACCGCATCATCAGCGGCATGGTCGGCCGCGACCTCGACAACCGCTTCCCCGACCGCACCCCGCACCACCCGGAGGAAGGCGCCGCCCCGGCGCTGGAGATCCGCAACTGGACCGTCCACCACCCGATCGACCAGCAGCGCAAGGTCGTCGACGACGTGTCGATCGAGGTGCGCCGCGGCGAGATCGTCGGCATCGCCGGGCTGATGGGCGCCGGCCGCACCGAGCTGGCGATGAGCGTCTTCGGCCGCACCTACGGCCGGTACGCGGGCGGCACGGTCCTCAAGGACGGCGAGGAGATCCGCACCCGGACCGTCGCGGAGGCGGTCGCGCACGGCATCGCGTACGTCACCGAGGACCGCAAGCACTACGGCCTCAACCTCATCGACACCATCAACCGCAACATCTCGCTGACCGCGCTGAGCAAGGTGGCGAAACGCGGGATCGTCGACGAGCACGAGGAACGGCAGGTCGCCGAGGGCTACCGCAAGTCCATGAACATCAAGGCGCCGACCGTCTTCGAACCGGTGGGCAAGCTGTCCGGCGGCAACCAGCAGAAGGTCGTCCTCAGCAAGTGGATCTTCGCCGGTCCCGACGTGCTGATCCTGGACGAACCCACGCGCGGTATCGACGTCGGCGCCAAGTACGAGATCTACACGGTCATCGACCAGCTCGCCGCGCAGGGCAAGGCGGTCGTCTTCATCTCCTCCGAGCTGCCCGAACTGCTCGGCATGTGCGACCGCATCTACACCATGGCCGCCGGGCGGCTCACGGGCGAGGTCCCGCGGGCCGAGGCCACGCAGGAAGTGCTGATGCGCCAGATGACGAAGGACAAAGAGGTAACGCGATGAGCACCGAAGTGACCAAGAGCCCGGCCGCCGCCCCGCCGGGCGCGGGCGGGAGCGGGGGCGCGGCGGGTGAGAACCTGCTCCAGCTGGTGATCGGCGGTCTGCGCCGCAACATGCGGCAGTACGGCATGCTGCTGGCGCTCGGCCTGATCGTCGCCGTGTTCGCGGTGTGGACCGACGGCGACCTGCTGCTGCCGCGCAACGTCTCCAACCTGGTCCTGCAGAACAGCTATGTGCTGATCCTGGCGATCGGCATGATGCTGGTGATCATCGCCGGGCACATCGACCTGTCGGTCGGATCGGTGACCGCGTTCGTCGGCGCCTTCGCGGCCGTACTGACCGTGGAACACGGCGTCTCCTGGCCGGTCGCCGTCGTCCTGTGCCTGCTGGCCGGTGCCGCGGCGGGCGCCGCGCAAGGGTTCTTCATCGCCTACCTCGGCATACCGTCGTTCATCGTCACCCTCGCCGGCATGCTCATCTTCCGCGGGTTCACCGAGATCCTGCTGGAGGGCCAGACCCTCGGCCCGTTCCCGGACGGCCTGCAGAAGATGGGCAACGGCTTCCTGCCGGAGGTCGGCCCGCACACCAACTACCACAACCTCACCCTGCTGCTGGGCCTCGCCCTGATCGTCTTCGCGGTCTTCCAGGAGGTCCGCGACCGCAGGCGGCAGCGGGAGTTCTCGCTGGACGTGGTCCCGCTCAACCTGTTCCTGCTGAAGCTGGTGTCGATCGTCGCCGCGATCCTCGTGGTCACGATGCTGCTCGCCAGCTACAAGGGAGCGCCGATCGTCCTGCTGATCCTGGGCGCGCTGGTGGTCGGCTACGGCTACGTCATGCGCAACTCGGTGTTCGGCCGGCACATCTACGCGATCGGCGGCAACCTGCCGGCGGCCAAGCTGTCCGGCGTGAAGGACAAGAAGGTCACCTTCTTCGTCTTCCTGAACATGGGCGCGCTCGCGGCCCTGGCGGGTCTGGCGATCGCCGCCCGTCTGAACGCGGCGTCCCCGAAGGCCGGCCTCAACTACGAACTCGAGGCGATCGCCTCGTCGTTCATCGGTGGCGCGTCCATGAGCGGCGGTGTCGGCACCGTCCTCGGCGCGATCATCGGCGGCCTCGTCCTCGGCGTGCTGAACAACGGCATGAACCTCCTCAGCGTCGGCACCGACTGGCAGCAGGTCATCAAGGGCCTCGCCCTGCTGGCCGCGGTCGGGTTCGACGTGTGGAACAAGCGCAAGTCCGGTTCGTAAGTCAGCCAGGGCCCCGCGGACGCGGGGCCCTCTCCCTTTTCAGGAGCCGCACTCATGGAACTGAACAGACGCACGGTCATCGCATCGGCCGCGGCGGCGGGCCTCGCCGCGACGACGCTCGGCGGCACCGCCGAGGCGACCCCGGCCGGGTCCTCGAAGGGCAGGAAGCCGGTGAAGGAACTCTTCGGCACGCTCGCCGACGGGACGAAGGTGCACCGCTGGTCGCTGGAGAACGGCGGCACCCGGCTGAAGGTGCTGTCGTACGGCGGCATCGTGCAGTCCCTGGAGATCCCCGACCGCCGCGGCCGGTACGCCAACGTGTCGGCGGGCTTCGACAACCTCGACGACTACGTGGCGTCCAGCCCGTACTTCGGCGCGCTGATCGGCCGCTACGGCAACCGCATCGGCAAGGGGCAGTTCACCCTGGACGGCAAGAGCTACCAGCTGTCCGTCAACGACGGCGACAACAGCCTGCACGGCGGCGCGAAGGGCTTCGACAAGCGGGTGTGGGACGTGGAGCCCTTCACCGACAGCTCCGGCGTCGGCCTGCACCTGCACTACACCAGCGTCGACGGTGAGATGGGCTACCCGGGCACGCTCAAGGTGAAGGTGACGTACACCCTCACCCGGCACGGCGACTGGATCATCGACTACGAGGCCACCACCGACAAGGCCACCGTCGTCAACCTCACCAGCCACGTCTACTGGAACCTCGGCGGCGAGGGCAGCGGCACCATCGAGGACCACGAGCTGCAGATCGCCGCCACCCGCTACACCCCCACCGACAGCGGCCTCATCCCGACCGGCGAACTGGCGAAGGTCGCCGGAACGCCCTTCGACTTCCGCCACTCCAAGCCGATCGGCCGGGACATCCGCGCCGGGCACGAGCAGCAGGTGATGGCCAAGGGCTTCGACCACAACTGGGTCCTGGACAAGGGCATCACCGCGAAGCCGGAGCACGCGGCGACCCTGCGCGACCCGTCCTCCGGCCGCTCCCTGAAGATCGCGACGAACGAGCCCGGCCTGCAGTTCTACTCGGGCAACTTCCTCGACGGCACGCTGACCGGCACCAGCGGCCGGGTCTACCGGCAGGGCGACGCGCTCTGCCTGGAGACGCAGCACTTCCCGGACGCGCCGAACCACCCGTCGTTCCCGTCGACGGTGCTGCGGCCGGGGCAGGTGTACCGCACGCGCACGGTGCACACGTTCGGCAGCTGAGCGTGTTCACGGGGCCGTCGGCGCGGTTGATTGAACACCGCCACACCGGCCGGCGTATGTAAGGGCGGCCCGTGCTCCCCCGCACGGGCCACCCACATACGGAGGTCGCCTTGGCCGGAAACGTCACCTCGCTCTTCCGCGGCACCGCTGCGCACAGCCCGTCGATGGCGGCGCTGACCCGGGAGAGCGGCGACGGTTCCGGCCCGGTCGACTTCTGCATCCCCTGCAACCCGTACTTCCCCACCCCGGCGATGTTCGACGAGATGGCGGCGCGGCTGCGCGACATCGTCACGTACTACCCGAGCGGCGCCGACACCATCACCGCCGAGCTGTGCGGCCTGCTCCAGCTGCCCCCGCAGTGCGTGGCCATGGGCAACGGCTCCACGGAACTGATCACCTGGATCGACCACCTCCTGGTCCGGGAGTCCCTCGCCGTGCCCGTCCCCACCTTCGGGCGCTGGACCGACCAGCCGATGGAGACCGGCAAGCGGGTCGACATGTTCCCCTTGCAGGAGGCCGGCGGCTTCGCCCTCGACCTCGCGCAGTACGCCGACTTCGTCCGCACGCGCGGCACCCGGACCGTGGTGATCTGCAACCCCAACAACCCCGACGGCGGCTATCTGCGCAAGCACGCGGTCGTGCAGTTCATGGACGCGATGGCCGACCGGGACCTCGTCGTGATCGACGAGAGCTTCCTGGAGTTCGCCGACGCGGAAGCGGAACCGTCGGTGGTGCAGGAGGCGATGCTGCGGCCCAACGTGATCGTGCTGCGCAGCCTCGGCAAGAACTTCGGCCTGCACGGCATCCGCTTCGGCTACCTGGTGGCGAACCCGGCGCTGGCCGGCCGCGTCCGCTCCATGCTCCCCAAGTGGAACCTCAACTCCTTCGCCGAGTACGTCGTCTTCATGCTGAAGGAGCACGGCGCGGAGTACGCGCAGAGCCTCGCGCAGGTGCGCCGGGACCGCCTGGAGATGGCGAGCCGCCTCTCCGAGCTGCCCGGCCTGACCGTCTACCCCTCCCAGGGCAACTTCCTCTTCGTGCGCCTGCCCGTGGGCGCCGAGGGCACCGTGGTGCGGGACCGGCTGCTCACCGAGCACCGGATCCTGGTCCGCGAGTGCGGCAACAAGATCGGTTCGTCCAGTCGCTTCCTGCGGCTCGTGGTGCGCCCCCAGGTGGACGTGCGTCGCCTGGTGTCCGGCCTGGAACAGGTGCTCTACGGGACGTCCAGGAGGGGAGCCGCCGTACCCGAGCTGGGCAACGGGACCAGCTACAGCTCGGGTACGGCGGCGGTGGACCGGCTGGTGAGCGCGACGAACGGGGCGGGGCTGGCGGCGGTGTCGGGAGCGGCGGCGCTGTCGGCTCCGGCGGCGTCGGCGGGGCCGGCGGTGTCGCAGCCGTTGCCGCAGGCGGTGCCGGCGCCCGCGCCGGTGCCGACACCCATGCCTACGCCGGTACCGCAGCCGGTACCCGTGCCTACGCCTATGCCGACGCCGACGCCGACGCCTCAGCCGATGCCCGCCGCGGCCGGTCTCACGCCGCCGGGTGTACCGGCCCGCGGAGGCCTGACGGCCGCGCAGGTGAGGGGCACCAACGGACTCACCCCGGCTCCGGCCACGGGCTGGCCGACCCCGGGCTCCTGGCCGAACGCGGCGGGGATGGACCAGGCGGGCTGAGAGGGCGGGGCGTGCGGTCGGCCGGCCAGGCGGTCAGCGCGCCGCGTGCTGTGCGGCCATCCGCCGGCAGTGGGCGCGGGCCGGCTCGATGCCGTCGCCGTCCGGCAGCAGTTCCCCGGCCTCGACGAGCGCCGCCCAGTACGCGGCCGGGTCGCCGTCGGCTCTGACCCGCCGCCGGTCGGAGGCGAGCTGGAGGTAGGCCCGGCTGAGCTGTCCGCCGCGCAGCCACCGGGAGAGGCTGACCGCGAACCCGCTCGGCACGCCCCTGCCGTAGGCCGCGATCGCCGCGCCCAGCAGCTCCCGGACCCGCTCCTCGCGCGGGCCGAGCCGCCGGTCGACGACGAAGAGGCCCCCGGCCTGCAGAAGGAGGACGACGCCCTCCTCGTCGCCGGGAACGCACTCCGCGACGAGCAGCGCGGCCTCGTCGGCGTCCAGCCGCCGCTCCGCCTCCTCGCGCGCGAGGCCGAGGGCGAGACAGGTGGCGAGGGCGGCGGTACGGACGTCACCGGTCTGCCGGGTCAGGTCGACGCACACACCGACCTCGTCCGTACCACCGCGCAGGGCGTCCCGCGCCCACTCGACCAGCGCCTCCACGCCCTCCGCCCTCCACTCACCCCTTGCCCTCTTCACCTCAGTAGGCGACGGGCCAGCCGCTGCTCCAGTTGAGCAGGTTGATGCCGAGCTTAGGGGTGCCGTTGTCGTTGCCGTCGTAGTAGTGGTAGACGATCAGGTCCCCGTCGCCGTCCTTCATGATCGACTGCCCGCCGGGCCCGATGACACTGCCGTGGGACTCCAGCACCGCGGTCCCCCCGTTGTTCATCAGGGCGACGCCGTTCTTGTCGTAGTACGGCCCGGTGACGCTGGTGGCGCGGCCGACCTTGACCTTGTAGGTGGAGCTGGTGCCGGCGCAGCAGGTGTCGTACGAGGCGAAGAGGTAGTAGTAGCCGTTGCGCTTGACGATGAAGGGCGCCTCGACGGCCTTGGTGCCGGTGGGCCGGGAGGCGAGGGAGTACCGGGTGGTGTTGCCGGCGTACTGCTTCCCGGTGGCCGGATCGATGCGGATCATCTTGATGCCGGTCCACCAACTGCCGAAGGACAGCCACCACTTGCCGTCGTCGTCGACGAAGAGGTTCGGGTCGATGGCGTTGTAGTCGCTGGAGGTGGTGGAGGTGTAGACGATGCCGTAGTCCGTCCACGAGCCCGGCAGCCCGGTGGTGGACCCGGCCAGCCCGATCGCCGAGGTGTTGTACCCGAACTTGGAGACGGCGTAGTACATCAGGTACTTGCCGCCGTGGTACGAGATGTCCGGCGCCCAGGCCTCGGTGTTGTACGACGCCCACCAGCCGGGCCTGGTCGAGAACGCGTCGGCGCCGGAGCTGAAGGCGATCCGGTCGGTGGAGGTGCGGTAGGAGAGCCCGCCGCCGGTGCCGTACAGCAGGTAACGGCCGCTGGAGGTACGGACCATGGACGGGTCGTGGATGGTGGTGGCACCGGTGACGGTGCCGGGGTTCGGGTAGGCCGAGGCGGTCGTCGGCACGAGGGCGAGGAGGACTGCGGCGGGGAGGGCGAGCAGGGACCTGTTGAGGGCGGTGCGGCTCATGGGGGGACGCTCCTTCAGTGGGGATGATTCTGTTCGCGGTATCGAACAGCGGTCGCGTCATCGGACGGGACCGTAGAATCGAACCCCTTGCGCGTCAATGGTTCACGCACGAACAGAAGTTGGGCCCGGACGGCCTTACCGGGCCCCGGCACGCGGTCCACGACCTCCCAGCAGCCGCAGCCCGAAGTCCCTCCCGGGAACGCGCCCATGTGTCACGGCGTTCGCGGGCCGCCCGCTTCTCGGCCAGTGTCGTGCTTCCGCGACCCGAGTAAAGGGCGCTCCGCGTCGCCTGCGGCGATGGCCCTCCGGGCCACCCTTGACTCGGCCCGCTCCAGCACGGGGAAGAAGCGAGCGGACGGCCCGGAAAGCGGGTGGCCGAGC
The DNA here is from genome assembly GCF_014656055.1 of Streptomyces griseosporeus. GTDB lineage: Bacteria > Actinomycetota > Actinomycetes > Streptomycetales > Streptomycetaceae > Streptomyces > Streptomyces griseosporeus. The sequence continues at coordinate 723,973 of NZ_BNBR01000004.1, read as the reverse complement.
CAAGCCCACCCTTACCGGCACTGCCTAGTCACCGCCGGTAAGGGATGCGCGCTCGCGCCTCGCCAGCACGCCGGGAAGGCTTAGCGGCTGACGGCCGGTGGCAGGTGTGCGCGCCCGCACCTCACAAGCACGCCGGGAAGGCTTGGCGGCTGACGGCCGGTGGGCCCATCGGCGGCTATCGGCACGAAGCTTCCATGTGCGCCGCCCCGCACCCGGACCCAAGGGCCCACGCATGCAAGGTTCCCGCCAATCAGCCCTCCCGAAGGTGGCCCACCACCCACCACCGGCCGTCAGCCGCCAAGCCGTCCCGGCGTGCAGGCGAGGCGCGACCGCGTCCCCCAGCCCACAGCCACAGGTCAACGCCGCCAAGGGCCCGAAGGGGTCGGGCCCCCCGCTCCCCTCCGGCCGCTCGCTCGCTTCTCCCCCGTGCTGGAGCGGGGTGTGTCAAGGGGCGGCCGGCAGGCCGATCGCCGTCAGGCGACGCGGAACGCAGCGCAAGCGGAGTGGAGCGCCCTTGACTCACCCTGCTCCAGCACGACAATCGCCCAGAAGCGAGCGGCCCCACGGCAACTCAGCCAGCCGACGTTCCCTTCGGTGCGCACTCCTTCCATGCCAGGTGGTACACCGTGCTGATGTCGCCGTCCGTCGAGTCCATCGTCATGAAGCTGACCTTGCCGGGGGCCGACGTGCCCGCGTTGACTCTCAGCTCCGTGTTGATGTTGAAGTTGCGCTGGACTCCGCAGGGGGCCCAGACCAGTTGGGCCCAGTCCGTCTCGTCCGTGGCCTGCCAGTTGTCGTTGTAGGGGCCGGAGAGGGGGTGGTTGCGGTAGGCGGTCTGGGAGGAGCCCTGGAAGTAGTAGGAGGCCCTCTGCGCCGCCGTCGCGCCCTGCTGCAGGGACGCGAAGCCGCGGTAGTCCGCGCTGGCGATGGCGTACGTGAAGCCGCCGGGGACGTGGACGACCAGGCTGAGCTGGCAGTTCTTGCGGAAGGCCGTGGGGTCGGAGTTCCCGCCCGCCTGGGCGAGGTAGTCGCTGTAGGTCACGGTGAAGGCGGTGTTGTCCTCGGAGACCGCCACCGCCGTCGTGCCCTGGGGACAGCCGGAGCCGTTCACCGTGGCGACCTTGATGACGATCTTGTCGGGGGGCGGGTCGGTGAAGACCGGCGAGGACGACGGCAGTGCGGTGGTGAGCAGCGCGGCGAGCGCTCCGCTCAGGAGAAGGCCGGCAGGCATGGTCAACCGTCCGTTCGGTGGGGGGTGTTGAAGCGTTCGATGGGACTGTGCGGGCGGTGTGCGCTTTCTGTGAAGGTCGCGCTCCGGCCATTCACTTGCCGTCGTTCACTCACGACTCCCCGCTGCTGTGACAGGCCTGTGACCGGACGTGTGGCTTCCGCCACGGAGGTGCGACGGGCCCGGGCAGCAAGATCATCCGATGGTCAGCAGACAGCGCATCCTCCTCGCCGCCCTCGCCGCCGCCGGCGTGGTCGCCGGTGTCGTCGTCGGGTGGTCCGGGCTCGACACCGTCAACGGGTGCGGGCTGCCCGCCAACCGGTGGCCGTCCGAGAGCGCCCGGGACTGGGTGGAGAACGCCGACGTGGTGGTCGTGGGGCGGGCCGTGCGGGAGCGGGAGAGCGGGCGGGAGAAGCTGGCCGTGGGGGCGTACCGGTACGACGTGCGGCGGACCGTGACGCTCGTGCGCGAGTCCGTGCTCTTCGAGTCCCGGCTGCGCGGTCATCCGGCCGTCGGCGACTCCGTCGACGTGGCGGCTCCCGGCTGGAAGGAGCCGCGTTCCGGCGGCGCGCTCGTCCCTCAGGTCACCGGCGACGCCCCGCGCATCGAGGTCGGGCACGTGTACGTCCTCGCCCTGCGCCGGGACGGGGGCGCGTGGCGGGGGATCGGCGAGGGCGGGGTCGTACCCTTCGACGGGCATGTCGTCGGGCAGGGCGAGTGGTGCGGGCAGACGGTCACCACCGACGACTTCGCCGAGGGCGAGCGGTTCGGGCGGCACGAGGACGACAGCCTGGAGAAGGTGACGCTCGGGGAAGGCGTGCAGGCCGTCGAGCGGGAGCTGAGGCGCGCCGGACGCGGCTGACCGGCCCGCGTCGCTACGGGTTCTCCCACGCCGTCGGTTCCGCCGCCAGGCGGCGTACCGGTTCCGGGAGGGCGTCCGCGGCGATGTCGGCGACGGTGACGCCCTCCAGGATCCTGCGGACGTTCGCGCGCAGGGCGATCCACAGCGGCAGGAGGGGTTCGGCCGTGCCCTGGTACGTCAGGGCCGTCGGGCGTTCGCCGCGGACCGAGACGATCGGGCCGTCGACCGCCCGGATGACGTCCGCGACGGTGATCGCGGACGCGTCACGGGCGAGGCGGTAGCCGCCGCCCCCGCCGCGGCGGCTGTCCACGATGCCGCCGCGGCGCAGGTCGCCGAGGATCCCTTCGAGGAACTTGTGCGGGATGCCCTGGGCGGCGGCGATCGCCTCCGCCTTCACGGGGTCGCCGCCGCCCTGCCGTACGGCCAGTTCCAGTACCGCCCGTACCGCGTAGTCCGCCCGTGCCGAGATCCTCATGCGCCCATTGTGGAGGAGCCCCGGGTCAGGCCAGCCGGATCACGTTCCAGGACAGCGGCTCCAGTACGGCGGTGAGCCGGCCGTCCGTGACCTTCGTGCCCTCGACCGCGTGCGGGACGACCCGCTCGGGCTCGGCGAGGGTGTTCCGGGCGTCCGGGTCGGCGTCGGCCAGGGCGCTGTGCTCGACGACCCGGGTGAGGCCGAGGCCGTTGAGGGCCACCTCCAGGGGCAGCGCCTCGGCGCGGCCGCGGTTCACCGCGAAGACGGTGACCGTGCCGTCCTCGGCGCGGACCGCGGTGGCGTGCAGCAGGTCGGCCTCGCCGTACTTCTTCGTCTCGTACGTCGGCGAGTCCACCCGCACGTCCAGCACCTCGCCGCGGCCGTACCGGCTGGCCTGCGCGAAGGGGAAGAACGTCGTCTGCCGCCAGGCCGGGCCGCCCGGCTCGGTCATGATCGGGGCGATGACGTTCACCAGCTGGGCCAGGCAGGCCACGGTGACGCGGTCGGCGTGCCGGAGCAGCGCGATGAGGAGCGAGCCGAAGACCACGGCGTCGGTGACGCTGTAGTTGTCCTCCAGCAGGCGCGGGGCCTCCGGCCAGTCGAGGGCGCTGACCTCGGCCTCGGTGCGGGAGAGGTACCAGACGTTCCACTCGTCGAAGGAGAGGTTGATCTTCTTCTTCGACTTCAGACGGGCCCCGACGTGGTCGCAGGTGGCGACGACGTTCTCGATGAACGACTCCATGTCCACGGCGGAGGCGAGGAAGGAGTCGACGTCGCCGTCGAGGGGCTCGTAGTAGGCGTGCAGGGAGATGTAGTCGACCAGGTCGTACGTCTCGGCGAGGACCGTCGCCTCCCATTCGGCGAAGGTCGGCATCGACTGGCCGGAGCTGCCGCAGGCGACCAGCTCGACGCCGGGGTCGATCTGGCGCATCGCGCGGGCCGTCTCGGCGGCGATGCGGCCGTACTCCTCCGCCGTCTTGTGGCCGGTCTGCCAGGGGCCGTCCATCTCGTTGCCGAGGCACCACAGGCGGATGCCGAAGGGGTCCTTGTCGCCGTGGGCGACGCGGAGGTCCGAGAGGGCCGTGCCGGAGGGGTGGTTGGCGTACTCCTGGAGTTCCAGGGCCTCGGCGACACCGCGGGTGCCGAGGTTGACCGCCATCATCGGCTCGGCCTGGGGGCCGACCTTCTTCAGGAAGGCGATGTACTCCGAGAGGCCGAAACGGTTCGTCTCCGTGGAGCGCCAGGCCAGGTCGAGGCGGCGGGGGCGCTCCTCGACCGGGCCGACGGAGTCCTCCCACTTGTAGCCGGAGACGAAGTTGCCGCCGGGGTAGCGGATGGCGGTGACGCCGAGTTCGCGCACCAGGTCGAGGACGTCCTGGCGCAGGCCCGCCTCGTCGGCGGTGGGGTGGCCGGGTTCGAAGATGCCTGTGTAGACGCAGCGGCCGAGGTGTTCGACGAAGGAGCCGAAGAGGCGGGGGTTGACCTGGGCGACGGTGAAGGCGGGGTCCAGGGTGAAGCGGGCGGTGCGCATGTTCGCCTTTCGAGGTGGGTGGCTTGTGAATCGTCGGCATGTGCGGGTGGTTCGTGTCTGGTCGCGCTCACGCGGCGGAGCCGCATATTCAATGCAGCCCCGCGCCCCTAGGTCGGTTCCGGCCAGCCCGTTTTCCAGCTCAGCCTGTTCAGTCCCAGCTTCGGGGTGCCGTTGTCGTCCGCGTCGTAGTAGTGGTACGCCAGCCAGTCCTGGCCCCGGTCGCGGAAGACCGACTCGCCGCCGGTGCCGACGTAGCGGCCGTGGCCGGCGAGGAGGAGGTCGCCGCCGCCCTCCAGGAGGGGCTTGCCCGTGCTGTCGGTGTAGGGGCCCGTCACGGAGGTGGAGCGGCCCACCTTGATCTTGTAGGTGGAGTCGGCACCCGAGCAGCAGGCGTCGTAGGAGGCGAAGAGGTAGTAGTAGCGGCCGTGCTTGACGATGTACGGGCCTTCGATCGCGTACGGGGCGTCGGGACGGGTCGCCAGGTGGTGGACGGTCGCGTTCGGCAGGGCCTTGCCCGTCTCCGGGTCCAGCTCGACCATGCGGATACCGGTCCAGTAGGAGCCGAAGGTCATCCAGAGCCGGCCCTGGGACGTGACGACGGCCGGGTCGATGGCGTTCCAGGGGTCGGTGCGTTCGGAGGTGAAGACCTTGCCGTGGTCGGTCCAGGTGCCCGGCAGGCCGGTCCGCGAGGTGGCCACGCCGATCGCCGAGTGGTTGGTGCCCCATGACGAAACCCCGTAGTACAGCCAGTACGCGCCGTCGCGATAGGAGATGTCCGGCGCCCAGGGGTCGCCGGTGTCGTTGTACTCGTACCACCAGGCCGGGGGCTCGGCGAAGGCGTTGCCGGCGTCGGACCAGTGGCTGCCGTCCGTGGACAGGCGGGCGCCGATGACGCCGCCGGTGGAGTAGGCCGCGTAGCCGCCGGACTTGAGGCGGATCACCGTCGGGTCGTGGATGATCTCCTGGCCGGTGATCGGGCGGGGGTCGGGGTAGCTCTCGGCCGCCTGGGCTGCGTGGGGCGTGAGGGCGATGAGGGTGGCCGTGGCCGCGGCCGTGAGGGTGGTGCGCATGGTCACTGGCCTGCCAATCCGGTGTGTGCGACACCCGCCACGATCTGGCGCTGGAAGAAGACGAAGACGATGATCAGCGGCAGTCCGGCCATCAGACCGCCGGCCATGAGCTGGGCCCACTGGATGCCGTAGGAGTTCATGACGGTCGCGATGCCGTTCGGCATGGTCATCAGGTCGGGGTTGTTGGTCACCATGTACGGCCAGAGGAAGTTGTTCCAGCTGGCGATGAAGGTGAAGATGCCGACCGCGGCGAGGGAGGGCCGGGACAGCGGCAGGATGATCGTGAAGAAGACCCGCCAGCGGCCGGCGCCGTCGATGAAGGCGGCCTCTTCGAGTTCGCGGGGGATGCCCTGGAAGAACTTGTAGAGGATGTAGACCATCGCGGCGGGCGCGCACTGCGGCAGGATCATGCCCCAGTAGGTGTCGACCATCCCCATCTGCTGCACGGTGGTGAACAGCGGGACGCCGAGGACGGCCGGGGAGATCATCAGGCCGGACATGACGACGCCCATGAGGACGGACTTGCCGCGGAACTCGGTGCGGGCGAAGCCGTATCCGGCGAGGGCGCTGACCAGCAGCACGACGGTGGTCACGCAGACCGAGACGACGAGCGAGTTCACGAACCAGTCGGTGATGTTGCCCGTCTCGAAGAGGGCCTGCCACGCCTGGCCCGTCCAGTCCTGGGGCAGCCAGTGCGGCGGGATCTCGGCCGCCTCGGCCTCGGACTTGAACGAGGTGAACAGGGCGGCGGCGACGGGCGCGACGAAGACGGCGGAGACGACGGCGCCGAGCGCGGTCAGGACGATCTGGCTGGGCGTCCAGGGCCTGCGGGTCCGGGTGGTGAGCCGGATCTGGGTGCTGCTCATCGGGTGGCCTCCTCACGGGTGCGCAGCAGCCACATCCGCGCCAGGGCGACGACTGCGATGATCACGAAGAAGATGATGGAGACGGCGGAGGCGTAGCCCACGCGGTAGCTGGTGAAGCCCTGTTCGAGGGTGTATTGAACGAAGGAGCGGGTGCTCAGCTCCGGTCCGGGGCCGAAGTCCATCATCACGACGGCCTGGTCGAACAGTTGCAGCGAGGCGAGGACCTGGAGCGCGACGACCAGGCCGGTGATGGTGCGCAGCATCGGCAGGGTGATGTGGACCATGCGGTGCCAGGCATTGGCGCCGTCCAGCTTGGCCGCCTCGTACAGATGGGCGGGGATGCCCTGGAGGGCGGCCAGGTAGAGCAGGAAGCTGAAGCCGACCGTCCACCACAGGGTCTCGATGACGACGGCGAGCATGGCGTACGACTTGTCGGTCAGCCAAGGTGTGTCGATGCCGAGGGTCTCGTTGAACAGGCCGATGCCCTGGGTGAACAGCCACTGCCACATGTTGGCGGCGACGGTGGACGGCAGCAGGAACGGGGCGAAGAAGCACAGCCGCCAGATCCATTTCCCGCGTTCGATGTGGTGGGCGAGCATCGCGAGCAGGAAGGCGAGGACGGTGATGCAGGGCACGACGAGGAGGGTGAAGTACGCGCTGTGGCCCAGCGAGTCCCACATCATCGGGTCGTCGAGAGCCTCGCGGTAGTTGTCGAGGCCGATGAAGCTCGCGCCCTCGCCGGAGATGTTGGCGTCGGTGAAGCTGAGCCAGATGCCGCGCAGCAGCGGCCAGATCACGAAGAGGGCGAACAGGGCGACGAAGGGGGCGACGAACCAGCCGCCGTGCTGGAAGCCCTCCTTTCGGCGGACGGTCGCGGTGGCCGTGGCGGTGCGGGCCCGGGCCGGGGCGATGACGGTCTGAGCGCTGGTCGTCATGCGACCGCACCTCCCTGCGCGGCGGTCTGGCCGTCCATCGGGTTCTTCGAGGCGAGGAGTGTGGCGAGCCGGTCCTTCATGCGCCGTGCGGCGGCGTCCGGCCTGGCGGAGCCCATGGTCGAGGAGACGACGATCGGGCCGAGGTCCTGGGCGAGGATGCCGGTGGAGCCCGCGAACCACACCTTGGGTTCGGTGGCCTGGTGGTCCATGGCCTGGACGTACTCGTTCTGCGGGGTGAGCTTCTTGTACGCGTCGGTGGACAGGGTCGGGGTGTACGCCGGGATGTGGCCGCCGGCCGCCCACTGCTGGGCGTGGCGGACGATGTAGGCGGCGAGGCGGTGGGCGGCCTCGTTGGGCGCTCCGCCGCGGCCGGCCTGGTGAGGCAGGACGAAGGAGTGGGACTCGGCGTGGGTGGCCTGCCTGCCGAAGACGGGCGGCAGCGGGGTGGCGCCGTAGTCGAGCTTCGCGCCGGAGAAGACCGGCACGGACCAGTTGCCCTCCCAGGTGAAGGGGGCGCCGTTGATGAACTGTTCGCCGGTGGGCGCGCCGGGGATGACGTAGCCGTCGGTGACGTGCCGCCGGAGGAACTCCAGGACCTGGGTGGCCTTGTCGGCGTCGAAGGTGACGTCTGTGTTGGCGTCGTCGAACCACGTGCCGCCGAGCTGGGTGTAGAAGGCGACGAAGAACCACCACTGGAAGTTCTGGTCGTTGGTCCACAGGCCGATCGTCTGCAGGCCCTTCTTCTGGGCCTGCCGGGCCTTCTTCAGGACGTCGAACCACTCGGTGGTGGAGGTGACGGGGATCATCCGGCCGTCGTCGCCGAGCAGGCCGGCCTTGCGGAGCACGTCCTTGCGGTAGAAGCAGAGCTGGACGTGGATGTCGAGCGGCAGGGCGTAGAGCTTGCCGTCGATGACGCCGCGGTTCCACAGCGCGGGGTGGTAGTCCTCCTGCCGTACGCCGTACTTGGCGAGGAGGTCCATGTCCCAGGGGTCGAGGAGCCGCCCCGGGGAGAAGCCCGCGACCCGGCCGAGGTGCATGACGCCGAGTTCGGGGGCGCGGTTGCCGGCGGCGGCCATCGCCAGCTTGGTGTAGAAGGGGTTGCCCCACTGGAGGGTGGAGTCCTTCACGTCGATGCCGGGGGTCTCCTTACGGAAGGCGTCCAGCATCGCGATCATGTTGGCGCCGTCGCCGCCGCTGAAGAGGTTCCAGTAGCGGACGCGGGTGCGTGCGGAGGAGGCGAGGGCGTCGGCGCCCGTGCCGAGGGCGGCGAAGCCGAAGCTGCCCGCGACGGCCAGGCCGCCCGCCGTGGCCAGAAGGTGCCTGCGATTCAGGCCAGGTCGTCCCATTGCCTGCCCTTACTGTTCGAAACGGTGCTGGATCTGCGGCCCACGTATGACTCGGACATGGACGTTCGACTCGGACATGGACGTTCGATATTTCGGATGGCGCTCGTAACTTCGAACGGGACCGTAAGGTGCCCGCGCGTGCCCGTCAATGGGTCGTGCACGAACTTGCGGGCCGGATCCGAAAAGTGACGCGGACACGTTCGGCCCCGTACGCTCGGAGCACCTCGCGGCGGAGGAAGGAGGCGGGTTGGCAGGGCTGGCGCTCACTCCGTCGGCGTTCGTCACCGACTTCTACACCTCGTTCTGGTGGGTCCCGACGCTCGTCCTGGGCTGCGCACTCGCCGTCAAACTGCCCACCATCCTGCGCCTGTGGAAGGACCCGCTGCTGCGGGCCGTCGGCGGACTGCTCCTGCTGGCGTGCGCGGTGTTCGTGTGCGTCGCGCCGTCCACGATCGCCTGGGCCAACCGGGTCACCGGCATCCCCAACTTCGCCGCCCCGCTGGTGTACTCGCTGCTCACCGCGTTCTGCGCGTCCTGCCTGCTGCTCACCATCGCCTGGCGCAACGGCCCGGCCGGGCACTCGGCGGCCACCCGCCGCGCCCGGCGCCTGGTCGTCACCGCCTACGCGGCCGTCATCGTCGCGCTGTGGGTGCTGTTCGCGCTCGCCGACGCGCCCGTGGAGCGGCTGCGGGACCTGGACACCTACTACGCCACGACGCCGTTCATGCGCGAGCTGATCGTGCTCTACCTGCTCGCGCACTGCGTGGCCGTGCTGTTCACCTACCGGCTCACCTGGAACTGGGTGCGCACCGACGGCCTCGACGGCTGGCTGCGCTGGGGGCTGGTCTTCCTCGCCGGCGGCTACGCGCTCAACCTCGTCTTCGACGCCGCCAAGCTGACCGCCGTGGGCGCCCGGTGGACCGGCCACGACCTCGACCGGCTGAGCACCGACGCGGCACCGCCGGTCGCCGGGCTGTCCGCCGTGCTGCTCGCGGTCGGCTTCATCCTGCCGCACCTCGGGCAGTACCTGCGGGAACGGTGGCGGGTCCGGCACGCCCACCGCGAACTGCGCCCGCTCTACCTGCTGCTGCGGTCCGTGCACGGTTCCGGGGTGCCGTTCGAACTGCGGGCCGCGCCCGAGCTGCGGCTCGTACGGCGCGAGACGTTCATCCGCGACGTGCTGCTGCCGCTCGCCCGCGACCTCGACGAGGACCTGCGCTGCGCGGCCCTGGACGCCGCGCTCGCCCTCGGCCACCCGCCGGAGCGGGCCCGGGCGCTCGCGGCGGCGGTGACCCTGCTGGACGCCGCCGGCGGCCGCCGCGGACGGCCCGACGGACCGGCCCCCGCCGCCGGCGGCACGGGCGTCGACCCCGCCGGGTTGCTCCGGGAGATCGGCGCGGTCTCCCGGGCACTGCGCCGCCCCGACGTCCTCCAGGAGGTGCGCACCCGCGCCATGGCCCGCGGCACCGACCTCGATCCGGCGCCCGGCCAGGGGCCGGCCCGTCACAAGGGGCCTAGTGCGGCCCCCCGGTCCTTGGGATAGTGCACAGATGCCCCCCACGAGCACATCAGGACGGTGCCGAGAACAGTGCGTACGTGGCGTACGAGCAAGGAGATGCGTCGGCTCGCCGACGCCCTCATCGACCCCATACGAGTACCTCTCCCGACGGACCCGGAGACGCTGTTCGCCGCACTCGTCGACTCCGTGACCGCCTGGCGCGGCCACGAGGTCACCGTCCAGCGCGAGGTCTTCCCCCCGCACACGGCGAGCGGGCTGTGGCTCGCGCGCGAGGGGCAGGACATCGTGGTCGTCGACCGGCGGGCGGCGGTGTGGCACCAGATCGTGATCTTCTGTCACGAGGTGTGGCACATGAACCGCCGGGCCGACGAGGAGCCCGCCCCGTCGCCGCCGGCCGCCGCGGCCGTGCCCCGCCCGGTCGCCGCCCGCACCGACTTCACCCTCGACGAGGAACAGGAGGCGGACCGTTTCGGCATGCTGATGGGCCGCCGGCTGCGGGCCTGGCTGGAGGCGTCCCCCGACTCGGTGTTCGCCGCCGGCACCGACGGCCCCCAGGACCTCGCCGGGCGGATCGGGGCCGCGCTCAACTACCGGGGGACACGACGATGAACGGCCTGACCAACTACGTCAGCTGCGGCGTGCTGTGGCTCGGCCTGGCCGTCAAGGCACCGGACCTGGTCCGGCACCGGCACGACCCGTACCTGCGGGCCATCTGCGCGGTGCTGTGCCTCGCCGGCCTGTGCTTCTTCCTCGGCGCGCCGCCCACCATCGGCGCGGTGAACCGGCTCAGCGGCGTGCCGAACCTCGCCGCGCCGCTCACCTACGCGGCGATCACCGCCTACGGCGCCGCCTCCCAGGTGCTCATCGTGCGCTGGCGGGGCGGGGCCGGGGTACGGCGGGTCGCGCGCCGCTGGATCGTCGCGTACGCGGGCGTGATCCTCGGCATCGCGGTGGCGTTCACGCTGGGCGACGCGCCCGTGGAGCGCCGTACCGACCTGGACACCTACTACGCGAGGACGCCGTTCATCGCCGAGATGATCGTGCTGTACCTGGTCGCGCACCTCACCGCCGCCACGGTCACGATGGTCTCCGCGCTCGGCTGGGCGAGGCAGGTGACCGGATGGCTGCGCGCGGGCCTGCTCGTGCTGGGCGTGGGCACGCTGTGCAACGCGGGCTTCAGCGCGGCCAAGCTCGTCGCGGTGTCCGCCCGCTGGTCCGGGCGGGACTGGGCGGCGCTGGACACGAACGTCTCCCCGGCGGCGGCCGGGCTGGGCGCGCTGCTCACCTCGGTCGGCATCCTCGTCCCGCTGACCGGCCCGCGGCTCGCGGAGCGGCACCGGGCCCGGCGGGCGTACGCGCGTCTCGCGCCGCTGGAGCGTGAACTGGACGGCGTCCTGACCCGGCACGCCCTGCGGCTGCCCCGGCCGCGCTGGTCCGTCCCGCACGCCCGGCTGATGTGGCGCCAGACCAGCGTGCAGAACGCGCTCGGCTACCTGGACGGCACCTGGGACCCGCTGCTGTACGCCGAGACCCACGAGGCCGCCCTGCGCGCGACCGCCGACCCGGCCCGGGCCGAGGCCACGGCCTGGGCGGCGGTCATCACGGAGGCGGCCCTGCGCGACGGCGAACGCCGGGACGGCGAACGGGGCCCCGCGTGGCCGGCGCCGGCGCGTACCGGGTCCTCGGGTCCGGTCGGCGCGCAGGGCGCGGATGCGGCCGCTGGCGTCGGCGTCACCGGTGTCCTCGGCACCAGCGGAACGGCCGCCACGACCGGTGCTCTCGGAGCCGTCGGCGCGGAGGCGTCCCGCGAGGCCGGCCTGCTCCCGCGGCTGTCCGGTGTCCCGGGGGCCGGCCCGGTGGACCTGGTGGCCGTCGCGGACGCGCTGCGGGGGTCCGCGCTCGTCGCCGACCTGCGCCGGCGGCTGCGCGGGGCCGACGCGGCGAACGGGGTGAACGGCGTGAACGAGGTGCGTCCGGTATGAGCGTCGTGGTCTATCTCGCGGCCTGTGTCTTCGGGTTCTCCTCCGTCCTGCTCTTCCGGCGGCGGCCGGGCACCGCCCAGCGCGACCCGCTGACCGTCTCCACCTGCGCGGCGATCGTCCTCGGCGCCCTCGTCTTCGTGTGCGCGGCCCCGCTGACGCTGTCCACGGTCAACGACCTGACGGGCATCCCCAACTTCGGTGCGCCGCTGACGTACGGCATGCTCTCGGCGTACAGCTGCTCGCTGCTCATCCTGCTGGTCAACTGGCGTGGCGGCCCCCGGGAACAGGTGCGCCGGCTGGTGCTGCGCTGCGTCGCCGCCTACGGGGCGGTGATCGTGGCGATCGTCGTGCTGTTCGCCCTCGGCGACGCCCGCACCGAGCGGCTCACCGACCTCGACACCTACTACGCGACCACGCCCGGTCTGCGGGAGATGATCCTGCTCTACCTGCTGGGGCACAGCGCGGCCATGCTCGCGATGTGCGCGGTGTGCGTGAAGTGGGGGCGCGCGGTCACCGGGCTGCTGCGGACCGGGCTGCGGCTGATCCTGGCCGGTGCGCTGCTGGATCTGCTGGGCTTCCAGGCGGCGAAGTACGCGGCGGTCGTGGCCCGTTGGACCGGGCACGACCTGGACTTCCTGTCCACGTCCGTGGCCCCGCCGATGGCGTCCCTCGCCGCGCTGATCTGCTCGGCCGGGTTCGTGCTGCCGAGGCTGCTGCCGGCGGCGGTGGCGCAGTGGCGGAGTCTCGGCGACCACCGGGAGCTGGGGCCGCTGTGGTCCGCGGTGCGTTTCGCCTCCACCGCGCCGCAGCCGAGGACGGCCTGGTGGTGGCTGCCGCAGGAGCGGCTGCGCTGGCGGGAGGTGTCCATCCACGACGCGCTGCTCGCGCTGGCGCCGTACTTCGACGAGGACGTCCGCACGCGGGCCCTCGACGAGGCGTTGCGCGCCGGGCGTTCTCCGCACCAGGCCCGGATCGACGCGGAGGCCGCGATGCTGGCCGCCGCCACCCGCAGGGCCACCGCGCACGAGCAGCCGCTGGACGCGCCGAGCCCGTACCGGCTGCACGCGACGGAGGTCCCCGGCACCAGCGGGCTGGTGGAGCTGGCGCGTGCGCTGCCGCGCTGCCCCTGGACGCGGCCGGACCTGCGAGTACGGTAAGTGCCACCTCCCCCACGGCACTTGCCCCCACGCGCCCGCGTCCGCCGAACTGAAGGAGTCCCATGCCGTACAGAGCTGTCGTCGTCGGAGCCGGCCTCGCCGGGATGCTCGCCGCGGCGGCGTTGTCGGCCGCCGTGGACGAGGTGCTCGTGGTGGAGCGGGACGACCTGCCCGGGGGGCCGGAGCACCGCAGGGGGCTGCCCCAGGGCCGGCACGCCCACCTGCTGATGCCCGGCGGCCTGGACGCCATGGAGGAGCTGATACCGGGCGGGGGGGTGCGCGAGGCGCTGCTGGCCGCCGGCGCGCACGAGGTGGCGCTCGGCTCGGGCATGCTGGCGTACACCACGGAGGGGTGGCTGCGCCGCTGGCGCGACGGCGGGCCCCGCATGGTGACGTGCAGCCGGGCGCTGCTGGACTGGGTGGTGCGCGCCCTGGTGCTGGAGCACTGCCCCGGCGTGCGGATCGAGCGGGGACGGGCCGTGGAACTCGCCGCCTCCGGCAGCCGCGTGACCGGCGTACGGGCCGTCCTCGGCGCGGACGACGCCGCCCCGGCGACGGAACTCGCCGCCGACCTGGTCGTGGACGCCGCCGGGCGGGGCTCGCGCATCGTGACGTGGCTGGAGAGCCTCGGCGTGCACGGCATCCGGGAGCGGAGCATCGACGTCGGCCTCGTCAACGCCACGCGTCTGTACCGGACGCCCGACGGTGCCGAGGACTTCCCGCTGACCGTGCTGCAGGCCGACCCGTACGGGGGCCGTCCCGGGCGCAGCGGGATGGTCCTGCCCATCGAGGGCGGGCGCTGGATGGTGAGCCTGGCGGGGACCCGCGGCGGGGAACCCCCGGCGGACGCGGAGGGTTTCCTGCGGTACATGCTCGACCTGCCGCACCCGATCGTCGGGCGGCTCGTCTCCGGGGCGGAGCCGCTGGGTGACGTGCACGTCAGCCGCAGTACGAAGAACACGCGCCGCTATCTGGAGCGGGTGCGCGCGTGGCCGGAGGGGCTGGTCGTCCTCGGGGACGCGGTGGCCACCTTCAACCCGGCGTACGGGCAGGGCATGGCGGTGGCCGCGATCGGGGCCGCGGGGCTGAGGCGGGAGCTGGAGCGCGGGGGGCCGGCGGCGCCCGGTCTGGCGCGGCGCGTGCAGCGCCGGGCGGGCCGGGTGGTGGAGGCGGCGTGGGCGTCGGCGGTCGGGCAGGACGTGTGGTTCCCGGAGGTGCGCGGCGGCCGGCCCGGCCTCGCGGACCGGCTCGTCACCGGCTATTCGCGCCGGCTGACGGGCGCGGCCGCCTCGTCGCCCGGCGCCGCGCGGGCGTTGTGGGACGTGACGAGCATGCGGAGGGGACCGGGCCGGCTGCTGCGGCCCGACGCGGTGCTGGCCGCGCTGGCCGGGCCGCTGCTGCCCCCGCTGGCGGGGCCGCCGCTGACGCCGGCCGAGCGCAAGATCCTCGCGGAGCTGGACCGCACTAGCCCTTGAACGCGGGGTGCGGCAGCCCCTTACCGGCGCCCGGCACCCTCAGCAGGGAGCCCGACAGCGGGGAGGGGACCGTGAGGCCGACGCGGGCCGTGGTGATGTACAGGTCGGTCAGGTCGGGGCCGCCGAACGCGCAGGCCGTGACGCGCGGGGTGGGCAGCGTGATCGTGCGGTCCAGGTGGCCGGTGGGGGTGTAGCGGCGTACCGCGCCGCCGTCCCACAGCGCCACCCACACGCAGCCGTCCGCGTCCACGGTGAGCCCGTCGGGGAAGCCGGCGCCCTCCTCGATCTCCGCGAGCGGCCGGCGGCCGGTCACGCGGCCGTCGTCCGGGGACCAGTCGAAGACGTCGATCCGGCGGGTCGGCGTGTCGATGTAGTACATGAGCCGCCCGTCGGGGCTCCAGCCCGTGCCGTTGCTGACCGTCACGGAGGGGAGGACCACCTCCGCGGACCCGTCCCCGGCCACCCGGGACAGCGTGCCGCCGCCGGGCGCCTCGTCGTAGCGCATCGTGCCCGCCCACAGCGAGCCGTCGGGCGCGACGGCGGCGTCGTTGGCGCGGCGGCCGGGCACCGGCTCGTGGTGCAGCCAGCGGAAGGCGCCGTCGGGGTCGAGGAGGCCGACCCCGTCCCGCAGGTTCAGCACCAGCCCCCCGCCGGCCCGCGGCTTGACCGCGCCGACGTGCTGCTCCGTGGTGCGGACCGTGCGCCGCCCGGAGGAGGGGTCGTAGGTGTGGACGCGGGAGGAGAGGATGTCGATCCACAGCAGGCGGCCCGTGGCCGGGTCCCAGGTGGGGCCCTCGCCGAGCGTCGCCTCGGCCCGTACCGCGACCTCGTACGCCGTCATGCCACGCTCCGGTGGCCCAGGCGCTCGGAGAGGTCGGCCGCGCCCTTCGCGGCGAGCTGCTCCAGCTCGGCGCGGCGCTCGTCGCTCCAGCGGATCATCGGCACGGAGATGGACAGGGCGGCCACGACCTGGCCGGTGCGGTCGCGGACCGGGGCGGCGACGCAGCTGACGTCCGGGTTGGACTCGCGGCTCTCCACGGCGATCCCGCGGGTGCGGATCTCGGCGAGGGCCTCGCGCAGCGCGGCCGGTTCGGTGATGCTGTTGGGGGTCATCGCGGCCAGCTCGGCGTCGTCGGGGATGCGCGCGGTGAGCTCCGGCTCGGGGAGGGAGGCGAGCAGCATCTTGCCGACGGAGGTGCAGTGGGCGGGCAGGCGGCGGCCGGCGGCCGACACCATGCGGACGGCGTGCGTGGAGTCGACCTTGGCGATGTAGATGACGTCGGTGCCTTCGAGGATGGCCACGTGGACCGTCTCGTCGCAGGTCTCGGCAACCGTGCGGGCGACCTGCTGGCCCTCGGCGGCGAGGTCGAGCTGCTCGGCGTAACGGGCGCCGAGCTGGTACGGGCGGACGCCCAGCCGGTAGCGTCCGGGCTGGCCGGGCACGGGGACGATGTACTGGCGGGCGGCGAGCGTGGTGACCAGCTCGTGCACGGTGGTGCGCGGCAGCTGGAGCTTGCGCACGATGTCGGGGGCGGAGAGTGTGCCGTCCCCGTCGAGGAAGAGCTCGAGAATGTCGAGAGCCCGGGTCACGGCAGGTACGAGTCGTCCCACGACCGGCCCCCTCCCTTGTGTGGTGTGAGGCGCCTGCGTTCGAGATTTCAACAGGCGATCGGCATGACGAACACAGGCTAGCCATCGCGGGCACGCCGGGCAATGGCCGCGGGCGGCTCGTACGCCGCCGTCGTACGCCACGATGGGGTCATGCCGCCCACCGCCCCCCGGCCGCCCTTCACCGTCGCCGACTTCCAGCTGGTGCTGCTGCGCCGGATGGCCGACCACTGTCCCGACCTGGTCGCGGACGCCCGGCGGGAGCTGGGCGCGTCCCTGACGGAGATGCGGGAGGCCAACAAGCGGTGGCAGGCGATGGTCCGCTCGCCGCGGGCACGGTCGTCCGCGAGCCGCTACCGGTCGGTGCTCGGGCCGCCGGAGTCGGAGGGCAAGCGCGCGATCGGCGATCTGGAGTGCGCGGTGTGGCGGTGGCCGCTCCCCCTCTGGCCCGACCTGCGCTTCGAGGTGACGCTCGGCCCGCGGGGCGCGGTGTGGAACGAGTGGCTGGTCCGGGCCCCCGGGGCGCCCTCCCCCGCCCTCCGCACCCTCGACGACCTGACCCCCTGGTCCTGCACGGTCGACGAGGCGGCCCGCGCCTTCGCCCCGGCCCGCCCCCTGGAGGGCACCGCACCCACCCGCTGGGGCCTCGCCTTCACCGCCCCCGACGCGCGGGGCGTACGGCACGAGGTGGTCGCCGAGTTCACCTGGGGCCTGCTCCAGCGCACGGCGGTCGCCGGCTGACCGACGCCCGAACCTGCGTGCCGCGCCCACCTGTTGACGGGCCTGAGCATGATCACCGTCGGCATAGGATGCTCGTCGACCACCAGTACGGATCCCGACCAGGATCCCGATCACAGGGGGAACCTTGAAGAAGAAGCTCGCCCGCGTCCTCGCCGTGGGCGCGGCCGCCGTCGGCGTCCTCGCCTTCTCCGCCGGCCCGGCGTCGGCCGGCGGCGTCTCCGAGCAGATCAGCGGCGCGTACGGCAGCGCCGACTTCTACTACTCCAGCAAGACCACCGCCAACCGCATCTACCTCAAGCTCCTCGACCGCGCCCCCGACGGCCACCACGTCCGTCTCCGCGTCCAGTCCGTCACCCCTGACCGTGTGGTGACGAGTTACGCCTGGCGCAAGGTCACCACCGGCGCCGGCACGACGGGCGAGTGGGTGACCGACCTCCAGGACACCCGCGGCATCCGGGCCCTGCGCATCCAGGTCTGCGTCTTCGAGGGCGACTCGGCCCTGGGCTGCGACGAGTCCAAGTGGGACGACAACACGTACTACTAGGCCGTACGCCTGCCGGCAGGCCGTCCGGCTATGGCCGGGCCGCCTCCAGCAGCGCCTCCACCACCCGGGGCACCGACCCCGGGTGCAGGAACAGGAACAGGTTCGGTTCGACCAGTTCCAGTTCCATCACGCACGGTCGGCCGTCCTCCGTGTCCGCCAGGTCCACCCGCGCGTACAGCAGCGCCGGGTCGCCGGGGACGGCCGCCAGCGCCCTTTCGGCCACGGCCAGTTCGGCGGCTGTCGGTTGCCACACCTCCAGCCCGGGATGCGCGACCTTCTGCGCGTCGTAGGCCGTCTCCCGGGACAGCACCGCCCGCTTGCGGCTGGCGTGCAGGAGCCGGCCGCCGAAGAACTGCAGGGCGCGCTCGCCCGTGGTGTCGATCGCCGTGAGGTACGGCTGGATCATCGCCGTCAGGCCCTCCTCGTGGAGGCGGGCCACGTGCCGCCGCGCCGTCTCCCGCCCGTCCGGCGTGTAGCGGGCGGCATAGCGGGCGCCCGCGCCCGACGTGGGCTTCACGACGTACTCGCCCTCGGTGGGGAGGGCGGGAGACTCACCCGGGGCCACGTACCTCGTCGGCACGACCGGGACGTCCGCCGCCGCCAGGTCGCCGAGGTAGCGCTTGTCCGTGTTCCAGCGGATCACCTCCGGCGGGTTGGCCAGCCGCGTCGCCGTGCCCACCTTGTGGGCCCACGCCAGGAACTCCGCCGCCCTCCAGCTGTAGTCCCAGGTCGAGCGGATCACCACCAGGTCGAAGCCGGTCCAGTCGAGAGAGGGGTCGTCCCAGGGCGCCGCCACGGCGTCCGCGCCGGCCGCCCGCAGCGCCTCCACCAGGACCGGCAGGTCGCGGTCCTTGCTCGGCTCGGCTCCGGGGTCGTACGTGGCGAGGGCTATGCGGGGCACGATCGGTCCTCCTCGGACGGCTGCGGTCGCTCCGCAGGCTAACCGGCCCCGCGGGAACCGGGACAGGCCGCTTGACCTTCACCGAAGGGGAAGCCCCAGCATCGGTGGCGGAACAGCGGCACGAGGTCGAGGTGGTCATGGACTCCACGCAACAGCCCGGCATGCTCACCATCGGCGCCTTCGCCCGCGCCTGCCGGCTCTCGCCGAAGGCGCTCAGGCTCTACGACGAGCTGGAGCTGCTGCGGCCCGCGCGCGTGGACCCGGACACCGGCTACCGCTACTACGCCGCGGGCCAGTTGGAGCAGGCCCGGCTGGTGGCCTGGCTGCGGCGGCTGGGGATGCCGCTGGCCGGCATCCGCCAGGTCGTCCGGCTGCCGCCCGGCGCCGCCGCCGCGGAGATCCGCGCCTACTGGGCGCGGGTCGAGGCGGAGACGGCCGTACGGCGCGACCTCGCCGCGTTCCTCGTCGGGCAACTCGACCCGGCGGCCGCCGTACCGGGGAAGGACACCACCACCATGCTGGAACTCCGCTGCTCCGCCCACTCCGACCGGGGCCTGGTCCGGCCCGCCAACCAGGACACCGCCCACGCGGGGCCGCGGCTGCTCGCCGTCGCCGACGGGTTCGGGCCGGCGGGCGGGTCCGCGAGCAGCGCCGCCGTGGAGGCGCTGCGCTTCCTGGACGCCGCGGAGCCGCCCGCGGGCGGCGTCCTGAACCTGCTGGAGGACGCCCTGCACGGGGCGATGGAGGCCGTGCGGGACGCCACCGGGCCCGAGGAGGCGGGCACGACGCTCACCGCGCTGCTGTGGACCGGCGGCGGGCAGCTCGCGCTGGTGCACATCGGCGACTCGCGGGCGTACCTGCTGCGCGACGGGGAGCTGTTCCGCATCACCCACGACCACACGATGGTGCAGTCGATGGTCGACGAGGGGCGGCTGACCGAGGCGGAGGCGGCCAGCCACCCGCAGCGCTCCCTGCTGGTCAGGGCCATCGGGGCGGAACCCCCGGCCGTCCCGGACCTGCGGCTGCACGACGCGCGTCCCGGTGACCGCTACCTGCTGTGCTCCGACGGGCTGTACGGCGTCGTCGCCGAGGACCGGCTGCACGGCCTCCTCGCCGACGCGGCCGACCCGGGCACCGCCGTACGGGAGCTGATCGCCGCCGCTCACGCGGCCGGCGGGCCGGACAACATCAGCTGTGTCGTCGCCGATGTGGCGGAGGCCGCCGCGTGAGGGGCGCGGCCGGGGCAGGATCGGTCCCATGTCTGTCGCCGGTACCGATGCCCACGCCCGTCTCGACCCCGCTCACCTGCCCCCGCTCGTCGCCCGGGCCGTCGCCGCCGCCCGCGCGCACGGCTTCCCGTACTCCTGCCGCCCCGAGCACGGGCGGCTGCTCCAGGCCCTCGCGGGCGGCGCCCGGACGGTGATCGGCGAGACCGGCACCGGATACGGCGTCGGTCTCGCCTGGCTCGCCTCCGGCGCGGGCGCGGACGTCCGGCTGGTCAGCGCGGAACGGGACCCGGAGCGGGCGCGCGTCGCGGCCGAGGTGTTCGCCGGGGACCCCCGGGTGACCGTGCTCACCGGCGACTGGACGCGGATCCACGAGGACGGGCCGTACGACCTGCTCGTGCTGGACGGCGGCGGGCAGGGCAAGACCGCGCACGACCCGGCCGCCGAGGTCAGCGGCCTCCTCGCCCCCGGCGGCACGGTGGTCCTCGACGACTTCACGCCGTCGGCCGGGTGGCCGCCGCTGCACGAGGGGAAGGTCGACACGGCCCGGCTGTACTGGCTGGAGCACCGGGCGCTGGACATGACGGAGATCCGCCTGGCGGACGACCTCGCCGCGCTCGTGGGCAGCCGGTGCCGGATGCGCGGGACCGAGACCGAGTGGCGGGGGCTGGAGCACGGGGACGTGGTGCGCGGGGTCGTGACGCACGTCGCGCCCTTCGGGGTGTTCGTGGAGCTGCCCGGCGCCCTCCAGGGGTTCGCCGCCGTCCCCGAGCTGGACTGGCACCGCTTCGACGCCGTGGAGGAGGTGGTCCGCGTCGGGCAGGAGGTCACCGCCGAGGTGCTGGCCTTCGACGTCGAGCGTGGGCAGGTGCGGCTGTCGCTGAAGGCCCTGGAGCCGGACCCGTGGCTCGCGTTCGCCCGCGAGAACCTGGGGCGCACGGTCCGCGGGCGGGTCACCAAGGTCGCCCCGATCGGGGTGTTCGTGCAGGTGGCCGACGGCGTGGAGGGGCTGGTGCCGCGGGAACTCCTCGACCGGGCCTGCGCGGTGGGCGACGAGCTGACCGTCGACGTGACCGGCATCAACCTCCGGCGCCGACGGATCGCGCTGGCCGTGGGGTAGGACGGATCCTGGTCCTTGCCGTCGTCCCCGAGGAGTCCTCGCGTGTCGTCCCTCTTCCCTTCCCTCACCCACGATCCCGGCGACCAGGTCGCCCTGCGGTTCGGCGACCGGTCCCTGTCGTACGCGCGGCTCGCGGCGGCGGCCGGGGCCGTGGCCGAGCGGGTGCGCGGGCGGGCCCGGGTCGCCGTGTGGGCGACGCCCTCGCTGGAGACGGCCGTCGGCGTGGTGGGCGTCCTGCTGGCCGGGGTGGCCGCCGTACCGCTCAACCCGAAGTCGGGCGCGGCGGAGCTGGCGCACATCCTGCGCGACAGCGCCCCGGCGCTGGTGCTCGCCGCGCCCGGCGACGAACTGCCCGAGCCGCTGCGGGATCTGCCCCGCGTCGATGTCGACGTGGACGCCGCCGGCCCCCGCCCCGACGACGGGGACGCCGGTGACGGCGACCCGGCGCTGGTCGTGTACACCTCCGGTACGACCGGCCCGCCCAAGGGTGCCGTGATCCCGCGCCGCGCGATCGCCGCGACCCTGGACGCGCTGGCCGACGCCTGGCAGTGGACCGGCGCGGACGTGCTGGTGCACGGGCTGCCGCTGTTCCATGTGCACGGGCTGGTGCTGGGCGTGCTGGGCCCGCTGCGGCGCGGGGGCTCGGTGCGGCACCTCGGCCGGTTCACCGCCGAGGGCGTCGCCCGGGAGCTGGGCGGCGGCGCGACCATGCTGTTCGGCGTGCCGACCATGTACCACCGGCTCGCCGAGGCACTGCCCGGCGACCCGGAGCTGTCCAAGGCGCTCGCCGGGGCGCGGCTGCTGGTGTCCGGGTCGGCGGCGCTGCCCGTGCACGACCACGAGCGGATCGCGGCGGCGACCGGGCGGCGGGTGATCGAGCGGTACGGCATGACGGAGACGCTGATGAACACCAGCGTCCGCGCCGACGGGGAGCCCCGGGCGGGGACGGTGGGTGTGCCGCTGCCGGGGGTGGAGCTGCGGCTCGTGGAGGAGGACGGGTCGCTCGTCGCGGCGTACGACGGGGAGACCGTCGGGGAAATCCAGGTGCGCGGGCCGAACCTGTTCACCGAGTACCTGAACCGGCCCGACGCGACGGCCGCCGCGTTCACCGCGGACGGCTGGTTCCGCACCGGGGACATGGCGGTGCGGGAGCCCGACGGGTATGTGCGGATCGTGGGGCGCAAGGCCACCGACCTGATCAAGAGCGGCGGGTTCAAGATCGGCGCGGGTGAGATCGAGAACGCGCTGCTGGAGCATCCGGGGGTGCGCGAGGCCGCGGTCACCGGGGAGCCGGACGCGGACCTGGGTGAGCGGATCGTCGCCTGGATCGTGCCCGTGGATCCACAGGCCCCGCCCGGCGCGGAGGAGTTGGCGGACCATGTCGCCGCCCGGCTCGCCCCGCACAAGCGGCCCCGGACCGTCCGCTACCTGGACGCGCTGCCCCGCAACGACATGGGCAAGATCATGAAGCGGGCGCTGACCCATGGCTGAGCGGCTGTCCGCCCGTGCCGCGCTCGCCCTCGTCACCGACGACTTCACCGAACTGCCCTACCCGGCAGGGGATTCCGGCCCTGACGGGCCGCTCGGCTGGGACGGTTACGACGCCGCTCGCGCCCGGGCCGCCGAGCGCACCGGCGAGTCGGAGTCCGTCGTCTGCGGCACGGGCAGCGTCGACGGCACGCGCGCGGTGCTGGTCTCCTTCGAGTTCGGCTTCCTCGGCGGCTCCCTCGGCGAACGCACCGGCGACCGGCTGGAGGCGGCCCACACGCACGCCCGGGAACACCGGCTGCCGGTCGCGGTGCTGGTGGCGACCGGCGGCAGCCGGATGCAGGAGGGCATGCTCGCGCTGACCCAGCTCCAGCGGGTGGCACGGCAGGCGGCGCTCACCCGGGAGGCGGGCCTGCCGCAGATCGCGGTCCTGCGGGACCCGACGACCGGCGGCGGCTGGGCCACCCTCGGCGCGGGCGCCGACGTGGTGCTCGCGCTGCCCGGCGCACAGGTCGGCTTCGCCGGCTCGCGGGTGCGGCCGGCGGACGCCGACCCGGCCGCGTACACGGCGGAGGCGCAGGTCGCGGCGGGCGCCGCCGACGCCGTCGTACCGGCCGGGGAGCTGCGGGCGGTGCTGGGCCGGTGGCTGCGGCTGCTCACGCGGCCGTCGCGGGAGCCCGCGCCGGTGCCGGAACCGCTCGGCACGCGGGACCTGCCGGCCTCCGGGCGGGACGCCGTACGCCGGGCCCGGGCGCCCGAACGGCCCCGCGCCGGGGCCTACTTGGACGCCTACTTCTCCGAGCGGGCCGCGATCAGCGGGGACCGGTGCGGCGGGACGGACCCGGGGATGCTGTGCGGGTTCGGGGAGCGGGACGGGCGGACGATCGCGTACGCCGCGCAGGCGGGCACGGCGACCCGGCCCGCCGGGTACCGGACCGCCGCCCGGCTGCTGCGGCTGGCGGACCGGCTCGGCATCCCGGTGCTGACGCTGGTGGACACCCCGGGCGCGGCCAACGACGCGGAGGCCGAGCGGCAGGGGGCGGGCGCGGCGATCGCCGACCTGTTCGGGGCGGTGGCGGCCGCGCGGACGCCGGTGACCTCGCTGCTGATCGGCGAGGGCGGCTCCGGCGGCGCGCTGGCGCTCGCCGCGCCCGGCCGCACCTGGGCCACGCCGGACAGCTACTTCTCGGTGATCGCACCCGAACTGGCCGCCGCGATCCTGAAGCGGCCGCCGGAGCGGGTGGCGGAGACGGCGGACCAACTCCGGCTCAGGCCGCAGGACTTGGCGGAACTCGGCGTGATCCGAACAGGGGATCAGATGTTCCCCGGAACAGGTGATCGTCACCCCTGAGGGCTACTGCGACGCCTGGGACTGACGAATACTTACGGTGTGCGAGCGACGGGCTGCAGACCGTAGCCGACGCACAGGTCCCACATCGACGTACCACTGCAAGGAGTTGCACGATCATGAACCTGCTCACCGACGTCCTCGCCGGCCTGGTCCACTTCATCGGCCGACTGGTCTGAGGACCGAGGCCCGAAGCAGCACACAGCGGCGCCGTCTCCCCGTCCCAGGGAGGCGGCGCCGCCGTTCGTGTATCCGCGGGCGGCTACTTCACACCCGCCGCGCGCAGGATCTCCTGCTGTACCCGGCCGCCGTGGTCGTCACGGGCGTAGGCCCGCAGTGAGACCGAGGCGGCGTCGCGCGGCACGGTGAGCGCGCCCCGCCAGGAGGCGCCGGTACCGGTCAGGGGCACGTCCCGCCAGGTCTTCCCGTCGTCGTACGACACCTCCAGGCGCCCGCCGCCGAGCGTCCCGGTGTCCGCGGCGCCCGCCACGTAGGAGGCGCGCAGGCCGACCGTCAGGCGGTGGCCGGCGCGGACCGTCCCGGTGAGGCCGGTGCCGATGTCGTAGGCGAGGTTGATCAGCGGCAGGACCGTGGCGCGGTCCTCGGGCGTGGCTGCGGAGCGGAACGTCCACTCCGAGCGGCCCTCGGTGGCGCGGCCCCAGCGGGCGGCGTCCAGAGCGGTCTCGGTGACGAGGGTGTAGGTGTGCTCGTCGGCGGGCGCGTCCCACACGTACGCGGCGGAGCCGGTACGCCGGTCGGCCTGCTCCCCGTCGAGGTACACCGAGGTGGTCTGGCGCAGGCCGCTCTCCTCGCTCCACACGTCGCCGAAGCCGGTGTGGTCGGGCCCGGAGTCGCCCCAGCCCGGCGTGTTGAACCGGAGCTGGTTCCCGGTGCGCTGCTGGCCCCAGCCGAGGCCGGTGCCGAGCCACGGGTGCCACACCGGCCGGAACCAGTTCAGCCCGGAACGGGTGCCGCCGCGGTAGGCGACGAGCCCGCTGCGCTCCTCCAGCGCGCCGTCGGCGGCGGTCACCGACTCGTGCCACAGCTGGCCGGGGCCGGTGGAGACGTAGTCGGTGCGCTCGGCGGGGTAGGCGACGCGCTCGCTGAAGCCGAGGCCGATGGGGAAGGTGCCGGTGATCGAGTAGCGGAACTCACCGCCCTGCACGGGCCGGGCGGCGTGGAACTTCACGTCTAGGGCGGCGAGTCGGCCCTCGTCCGGCGCGTAGGTGAGGTCGGTGTCCGGGATGCGGCCCGGGTGGCCCTCGGCGAGGTCGTACACGTACGGCGTGTTCACGGTGACGGTCGCGTCCACCCGGCCGGCCGCGCGCAGCCGCCCGGCGTCGGCGCTGTTCACTGTGGCGACGGGGAACGGTCGGTCGGTGCCGTCGTCGGCGCCCCACCAGGCGGTGAGCCGTCCGGGCCGGTCGTCGGTGACGAACAGCGCCCGCACGCCCGCGTCCTGTGCGGCCTGCGCGAGGGCCACCGGGTCGGCGCCGTCGGCGAGCCGGACCAGGGCGGCCTTCCCGCGCGCGTCCGCGGGGAAGTCGCCGTCCCCGGCGTCGACGAGCGGCAGCCGCAGCCGTCCGTCGGTGAGCGTGCCGCCGCTCTGCGCGACTGCCTCGGTGATGCCCCCGACCTGCAGCAGCGGCTTGCCCAGCCGCCACACGGTGCGGTACTCGAAGGTGCCCTGGGTGACCTGGTCGGTGGGCGCGGCGAAGACGCTGTCGTACGCGAGCGGTACCTGCACGGCGTCGAACAGGTCGGAGCCGTTCGCGGTGCGGTCGTACTCCATCAGCAGCTGCCGGGTCTCGGTGCGCCGGTCGACCGCGGCCCGGATCTCCCGCAGCCGCCGCCCGTCGAGGGTGACCTCGCGGTCCCGGTCGAGGGTGACCTCGGGCGCGGCGAGGAAGCCGAGGCCGAGGGAGTCGGCGCCGTGGCTGCCGCGGACGTCGAGGAAGGAGGTGAGGCTGTAGGTGCCGGGCGCGAGGCGCAGCTTGAGGGTGCCGGAGTCGCCGACGTGCGCGGGGAAGGGGTCGACGCCCTCGGTGAGCCGCTGGACGGCGAGGTCGGCGGCGGTGGGCGTGCCGTCGCGGTCGGCGACGTGGACGGTGAGGGTGTAGCGCTCCTCCTCCTTCACCAGCCCGACCGCGGTGTGCGCGAGGACGGTGCCGTGCGCGTCGGCGGCGAGGATCCGCCCGCTGCTCTCGCCGACGGGGGCCCGGGTGCCGTCGCCGGTGACGGTGGTGGCGGCGGTGCCGTGCGCGGGCACGGTCAGCGCGGTGTCGGCGAGGGTGGCGACGCCGTCGGGCAGACCGGTGACGGACAGCTTCAACTCGACCGGGGCGTCGGAGGAGTTGGTGTAGGTGAGGGTGCGCGTGACGGGCTTGTTCGCGTTGTACGGCCAGCTGAAGAAGCCGAGGTCCGCGCTGCCGGTGGCGGTGACCGCCGCGCCGACCGCGTCCGGCACACTGACCCGTCCCGCGCCCAACTGGTAGGCGGAGGCGTCGAGTTGCTTCGAGGTGGACATCAGCGCGTCCTTCAGCCGGGCGCCGGTCCAGTCGGGGTGCTCCTCGGCGAGCAGCGCGGCCACGCCCGCGACGTGCGGGGTCGCCATCGACGTACCGTCCATGGACGTGTACGGGCCGCTGCCCGGGGTGAGCCCTGAGCGGGCGGCGAGGATGCCGACGCCGGGGGCGGCGAGGTCGGGCTTGAGGGCGTTGTCGCCGGAGCGGGGGCCCGCGCTGGTGAACCAGGCCGCCCGGTCGGCGGAGTCGACCGCGCCGACGGTGAGCGCGGCGTCGGCGGCACCGGGCGAGCCGATGGAGGACGGGGTGCCGGTGTTCCCGGCCGCGACGACGAAGAGGGCGCCCGTCTCCGCGGACAGGGTGTTCACGGCCATCGCCATGGGATCGGTGCCGTCGCTGGGCTCCGTCGAGCCGAGGCTCATCGAGATCACCCGCGCGCGCACCTCACGGGCCGCCCACTCCATGCCGGCGATGATCTGCGACTCGCTGCCGGAACCCTGGTCGGAGAGCACCTTGCCGACGGCGAGCGTCGCCCCCGGCGCCACACCCCGCTCGGCGCCGTCGGAGGCGGCGCCGCTGCCGCCGACCGTGGAGGTGACGTGCGTGCCGTGGCCGTTGCGGTCGGCGACCTCCTGCCCCTCGACGAAGCTGCGCGTCGCGGTGACGCGGCCCGCGAGGTCGGGATGGGTCAGGTCCACGCCGGTGTCGAGGACGGCGACGGTGACGCCCTTGCCGGTGAGCCCGGCGTCCCAGGCCGCCCCGGTGCCGATCTGGGCGTTGCTTTCGGCCATGTCGGCCGTGACCCGCGCGTCCAGCCACACCTTCGCCACGCCCGCCTGCCGGGTCACCGCCCGCCAGAAGCCGCGCCCCTTGTCCGCCTCGACGGCCGCGCCCCGCACGCTCGGCAACGCCCGCGTCCGCTCGGCGCCGCCCGGGACGGCCGCCCGCGCGCCCTTGCCGTAGGTGACGATCAGCGGCAGCTCAGCGGTGCGGTCGTCGGTCAGGCCCTGCCGGATCAGTCCGCTGACGTCGAACAGCCGCCGGTCGAGCCGCCCGGCCCGCAGATACGGCAGGGCCTCGTCCGGTACGACGGTGATCTCGCCGTCCGCCACCCGGGTCCGCACGGCCCCCGTGGCGCCCCGGGGACGCTCCACGGAGACGGTCCGCCTGCCGCCGCCGAGGTCGGTGACGGTCACCTTGTCGCCGGTGACGAGGGTGACGGTACGGCTCGCGGCGGCGGTGCGCTCGGCGGGCCGGGCGGTGTCGGCGACCGCGGTACCCGTCGGCAGCAGGGCGAGCACGAGCCCGGCCGACAGGAGGGTCGCCCCGCGTCTGACAAGTGCACTGCGCATACAGGCCTCTCTTCGTCGCGTGTCCGAAGAGTCTCAGGGGACCTGCGGGGCAAGGGAGTTGGCGGGAGGAGGCGGAAACGTGCCCTGGCGGGTTCCCGCCACCGCCCGCCGGTCCGGCCGCTCGGCATCGCCGACCGGTCAGCCGCGCCGACCGGTCAGCCGCGCCGACCGGTTAGCCGCGCGACAACACCAAGTACCTTCCGTAACAATGGAGATGCACAGGGCGAGAGGCAACGGGGGCGATGTGGAAGACCTGGTGGAGTTCAAGACCGACGACGGCACGGTGGTCGCGGTCGAGGCGGCCGCGGAGGCCGGCGGCTCCCGGCTGGTGGCCCGCGGCGACGGCACGGTCCAGGCGGCGCGCACCTTCGAGGGCGCCCTGGAGGGGGTGCGGGCGGCGGCCGAGTCCGCGCTGCGCGTCTTCCGGGACGGCACGCTGCGGCCGGACGGCGTGGAGATCGAGTTCGGGGTGAAGCTGTCCGCGGAGACCGGCGCGATCATAGCCAAGGGCACCGCGGAGGGACATCTGGTGGTGAAGCTGACCTGGTCCCCGCCGGCCGGGGAGGCCGGCGCCGCCTCATGACCGGCGCCCCGACCGGCGTCCCGCACATCCCGCCGACCGGCACCCCGACCGGCGGCCCGTTCGCCCCACCGGCCGGTGCCGAGTGGCACGCGCGGATCGAGTGCGGCGGCCGGATCGCCGGCGCGGGCTTCCTGGTCACCCCCGACACCGTGCTGACCTGCGCCCATGTCGCGCTCGGCCGGGACGCGCCGACCGTGACCTTCACCGAGGGCGTCGGCTGCCCCACCGTGCCGGCCCGGGTCGTCGCGCACGGCGGCTGGGCGGGCGGCGCCACCGACCTGGGCGACCTCGCCGTGCTGCGGCTGGCCGAGCCGGTCCCGCTCGCGCCCGCCGCGCTCGCCCCGGCCGCCGCCGCGTACGGCACACCGCCGCGCAAACTGGTGGTGTACGGCTACCCGGACGGCTACGACGAGGGCACCCTCGCCGAGTACCGGATCACCGCACCCCAGCTGATCAAGCGGGAGTGGCTCCAGCTGGAGGCCTGGCAGCTCGACGGACAGCCGCTCGCGCCCGGCTTCTCGGGGGCCGCGGTCACCCTCGCCGACACCGGCGAGGTCGTCGGCATGGTCACGGCGTCCGGGACCCGCGGCGTGCGCAACGGGCGGATGATGCCCACCCACGTCATGGCCCGGTACTGGCCCGCCCTGGAGAGCCTGGTGCCGACGGCCGACCACACCACCGCCGACCGGACGCGGCTGCGCGCCCTGGTGGAGAAGGCGGCCCGGGCCGGCCTCGACTGCGATCCGGTACGGCTGTACACGGCCGCGGCCGACCCGTTCGACCCGCCGCCGCCCGACGAGGGCTTCGACTCGCTGCTGTCGGCGGCGCTGTTCGTGCTGTGCGAGCTGGACGGGCCCGGCGCCGCCCGCACGGTGGCCCGGTTCGCCGACCGCCTGGAGGAACTGCTGCACGTCCCGGCCGTCACCGGTGCGGCCCCGCCGGAGTGGGCGCCGATCCTGGTCGAGCTGGGACACAGCGGCGCCGGGGACGGCATGGTCCGCGTGGAGGTGTCCGCGTACAGCGGGGGCCGCCGCCATCCGGTCGCCTCGGACACCGTGCCGCAGTCCCGGCTGCGGACGCAGGTGCAGGAGGGCATCGAGGCCGCGTTCCGGTACCTCACGCCCGGCGCCGACGAACTGATCGCGTTCTCGCTGCCCCGCGACTGGCTGGACTGGCCGGTCGACCGGTGGGAGAAGGCCGCGGACGACGCCACCCCGCTCGGCTGTGTGCACCCGCTCGTCGTCACCGACCACAGCCGCCGCAAGGCCAGCACCCGGCATCTGCTCACCCGGGCCTGGATGCGGCTCGACGCCTGGCCCGCGGCGCGCGCCCACCGGGTGGAGTGCGGGGGCGCGGAGGAGCCCGGGCGGCTGCGGATGCGGCTGCGCCGGCCCGACGCCTGCCTCGCCGCCTTCGCCGCCGCGCCCGGCGCCGCCCGCACCCGGCCGCACTTCGACACCTCGCTGACCGCGCCCGCCCCCGTCGTCGTGTGGTCGCGGCGCGGCTGCGTCGGCGCGGGCGAGGCGGAGGGGTGCGCGGGCGGGGAGGGCTGCTCGGGCAAGGCGTTCCTCGACGAGCTGGACGCCGCCCTCGGCGCCGTACCGCCCGCCGAACTCCCGCGCCGGATCCTCGACTTACGCGAGGAGGCCGACACGGAGGACGGCCACTGGGCGCGGGACATCCAGCTGGTCTGGGACGACCCCCGGATCTTCGCCGACCCGCACGGCGGCGCCGCCCCCGCCCGGTCGCCGGTGGGCTGACCGGCGCCGTAGAACGGAGAGTTGAACCACCCCATGCCGCACTGGTCCGTGTACACCGGCAACAGCGCGCCGCACGACGGCATCGACGAGCTGCCCCCGCCCCCGCCCTGGCGGGCCTTCGACGGCGGCCCCGTGCTGCCCGCGCCGCACGACGGCGACGACGAGGCGGCCGTCTCCCCCGACCGGGTGCACCGGGCGAGGACGTACGTGGCGACCCCGGAGAGCGTCCGGCTCGTCAACGCGGCACTGGTGCTGCGCCGCCCCCTGCTGGTCACCGGGCCGCCCGGCACCGGCAAGTCCTCCCTCGCCTACGCGGTCGCCCGTGAGCTGCGGCTCGGCCCGGTGCTGCGCTGGAACATCACCAGCCGCAGCACCCTCGCCGACGGCCTGTACCAGTACGACCCGCTGTCCCGGCTGTACGCGGCCCGCCAGGCCGCCGCCCGGCCCGGCGAGGAGGTGTCCGGCACCCGCACCGACGTCGAGGACCACCTGCGGCTCGGCCCGCTCGGCACCGCCCTGCTCCCCTACGCCCGGCCGCGGGTCCTGCTCGTCGACGAGATCGACAAGAGCGACCTGGACCTGCCGAACGACCTGCTGAACGTGCTGGAGGAGGGCCAGTACGAGATCCCCGAGCTGGTCCGCGCCGCCCGCCGCTCGGCCGACACGGCGGAGGTCCTCGCCGACGGCACGGACACGCCGGTGACCGTGACCCGGGGCCGGGTGCGCTGCCGGGCCTTCCCGTTCGTCGTGCTGACCAGCAACGGCGAGCGCGAGTTCCCGCCCGCCTTCCTGCGCCGCTGCGTCCGGCTGCGGCTGCGGCGACCGGAGCGGGACCAGCTCACCGACATCGTCCGCGCCCACCTGGGCCCGGCGGCCGAGGGGGCGGAACCGCTGATCGCCCGCTTCCTGGCCCGCGCCTCGTCCGGCGAACTCGCCACCGACCAGCTGCTGAACGCCCTGTACCTCACCGGCGTCGCGGGCCTGGACCCGGCCTCGCGCGACGAGCTGGCCGAACAGCTGATGCCGTACCTGAGCGCGGCGGCGGACGGCGATGGCTTCTGACAGCGGCCCCGGAGCGGCTCCGCTGGACCGGCTGTCCGCCCTGCTGACGGCCGCCGCGGACGCCGTGCCGACGCCCCGGGAGCTGGCGGAGGTGCTGTGGCTGGCGGGGCAGTTGGCGTCGGAGGAGGGTGCCGCGGACACCCCGGACGCCGGTGCGCGCACCGCCGGGCCGGCCCCCGCGCGCCCGCCCGTACCGCCGCCGTCCCCGCACACCGGGCAGGCCCCGCCAGCGCCCCTGCCGGCCCAGTCCCCCGGCGCCGCCCACACCGACCGGATCCCCCTGCGCCTGCCCGCGCCCCGCCCGTCGGACCGCGCGGCGCCCGGCGGTGGCCGTCCGCTGCTCGCGCCCGCACCGCCCATGCTGCACCGCCCGCTCGCGCTCCAGCGCGCGCTGCGCCCGCTGGGCCGCCGGGTGCCGTCGCCGCATACCCGGGTGCTGGACGAGCGGGCCACCGCCGAGCGCATCGCCCGCCTCGGCGCCGACCCGGAGGTGTGGGTGCCGGTGCTGCGCCCCGCCCCCGACCGCTGGCTGCGGCTGAACCTGGTGCACGACACCGGCCCGACCATGCCGGTCTGGCGCCCGCTCGTCCGCGAACTGCACGCCCTGCTCTCCCAGTCGGGCCTGTTCCGCACGGTCACCCTCCACCCGGCCGGCCCCGACGGGCGCGCCCGGCACGTCCCCGACCCCGGCGACGGCCGTACCGTCACCCTGGTCGTCAGCGACTGCACGGGCCCGCAGTGGCGGCCCGGCCCGGCGGGCGAGCGCTGGTACGGCACCCTGCGGCACTGGTCGGCCCGGATGCCGGTGGCCGTCGTACAGCCGCTGCCCGAACACCTGTGGGCCGGCACCGCCCTGCCCGCCGGCCCCGGACTGCTCACGTCCCCCGCCTCGGCGGCACCCTCGGCCGCGCTGACCTTCACCCCGTACGACCCCGACGCCGCGCCCGCGCCGCCCGGTGCGCTGCCCCTGCCGGTGCTGGAGCCGGGTGCGCCCTGGCTGGCCCACTGGGCGCGGCTGGTGGCCGCGGTCGGCGGCGGGCGTACGCCCGCGGCGGTGGCCTGGCTTCCGCCGGTGCCCGGGCCCCCGGACGACCCGGCGCCCGACCCCGCCGCGTCCGGCGCGGAGGATCTGGTGCTGCGGTTCCGGGCGACGGCCTCCCCGGAGGCGTTCCGGCTCGCCGGGCACCTGGCGCTGGGGGTGCCGTCGCTGCCGGTGATGCGGCTGGTGCAGCGCACGGTGGAGCGGGCGCCGCGGCCGCAGCATCTGGCGGAGGTGATCCTCAGCGGCATGCTGACGGCCGTACCGGGCCCGCCGGGCTCCTACGACTTCCGGCCCGGCGTGCGCGACCTGCTGCTGCGCAGCCTGCCGCGTTCGGCCCGCGGCCGCACCCGCGAGTTCCTCGCCGAGGTGGGCGGCCTGATCGACGAGCGGGCGGGCCTGGCGGCCGGGGAGTTCGAGGCGACGGCCGGCCCGGGCGACGGGCCGGGGGGCACGGCGTTCGCGACGGTCAGCGAGGAGACGGTACGCCGGCTGGGCGGCGCCGATCCCGCCGGGCAGCTGGTGGGCGGGCGGTACCGGCTGGTGGGGCAGCGCGGGCCGGGGCTGCGGTTGTGGGAGGCGGTGGACGTCACGACCGAGCGGCGGGTCGTGGTCCACCGGTATCCCGAGCAGCGGGACACGTCCCTCTTCGCCGACCAGGCGCGGACCCTGTCCGGGATCGACCATCCGCATGTGGTGCGGGTGCTGGACCACGGCGTGGAGGACCGGCTCCCCTACCTGGTCACGGAGTTCGTCGACGGGGTGACCCTGGCCGAGCTGTGCCCGGGCCCGATACCCCGGCTGTCCTTCCGGGCCTTCGCCCGCCTGGTCGGTCAGGGCTGGAGCGGCCTGCGCGCCCTGCACGCCCGCGGGCTGGTGCGCGGGCAGCGGGGTCCCACGGGCCTCCTGCTGGAATTCGACGGCACCGTGCGGATCGGCCGGTTCGCGCTCGGCGAGGAGGCCCGGGGCAAGGACGCGCGGTCGGACGAGCAGGACTTCCTCACGCTGCTGAAGGAGCTGGCCCTCAACGTCGTCGTACCGCCTGACCACCGGCGCCTCCTGGAGCTGATCCACGCCGGCGACCTGGCCCGGGCGGCCCGCCTGGCCGTCGGCCAGGACAACACCGCCTTCGGGGGACCCGAGCGCAGCTTCACCCTGCTCGGGCCGCCGCGGATCAGCGCCGGTGACCGGGTGCTGGAGCCGCCCTCGCCGCGCGCCCTGGCCCTGCTGTCCATGCTGCTGCACGCGCAGGGCCGCCGGGTCACCCGGGCCGAGCTGGCCGAGGGGCTGTGGGAGGAACCGCCCCCGGCGGACGAACTGCTCCCGCACCTCACGGATCTGGTGCTGGAGCTGCGCCGCGTGGTGGCCGACGGCTCCCTGGTCGACCTCGCGGACGGCTGGGCCCTGCACGTCCCCGACGCCCATGTCGACCTCCGTCTCCTTGAGGAGGCCATCCGGGACAGCGAGCGCCTGGGCGAGGCACGTGCCCTCTTCTACGGCGACCCCTTGGAGGGCGTCCCCGGACCGGCCGCGGCCGCCGCCCGCACCCGGCTGCGGGCCCTGCGCGACCACCTGGACCTGGAGGTTCCGCCACCGCCGGCCCGGCCGACGATCACCTTCCTGGCCGACGGGAACCTCTCCGGCCACCCGGAGGCCCGCATCACCCTGGAGTACGCCGTCCACGAGATGCTCTCCCGCGGCGCCCTCACCCCCGACCAGTACGACGTGCGGGTCCGCGACGACGGCTACGAGGTCCGTACCGCTCCCGGCACGTACCTGCTGCCCGTGCTGGTGGCGATCCTGCGCGGCCTGCCCGAGGTGCTCTCCGGTCTGGCCGGGCAGCCGCGGCTCAGGGTGCTGCTCTGGTCGGACGACGACCCGCCGTCCGACCGGGACCGGCTGGCGGAGAGCCTGCTGCGCGTCTCCCTCGTCGTCACCGTCTCCCCCACCCTCTACGAGCAGTTCACCGCCAGCTCCGCCGCGCAGGGCCCGCACCGCTTCCAGCCGCTGCTCGACGGCGGCCCCGACACACCGCCCGTCGCCTGGTCCTGCCCGCTGACGGAGGACGGCGGGCAACGGGACCTGGTGCGCGGCCCGTTCATCACGCAGGACCTCCGCCGGCTCGGCGTCCCCGCGCCCGGCCGGACGGCGATCGTGCACACCCGGCCCGACGGCCCGCTGACCCTGCTCAACCCGGCCGACCCGTACGACGGACAGCCGCCGGGCGCACGGACGTACTACGAGGTGGACCTCACCCCGCAGCACAGCAGCTACCGCGTGTCGCTGCCCAGCTCCGGCAAGGGCGCCTTCGCCGGCGCGGTGGAGCTGTTCTGGCACGTGGAGGACGCGGTGGCGTTCGTGCGGTCGGAGACCGAGCGGGTGGCGCAGCCGCTCCTGGACCACCTGCTGGAGTCGGCCTCCCGCATCACCCGCCGCCATCCGCTGCGCCGGGCCGGTGCGGCGCAGCGCGCGGTGAACACGGGCGTGGGCCGCTGGCCGGTGCCGGGCCTGTCGGTGTCGTACGCGGTGATCCTCGCGCCGGAGGGCAGCCCGCTGCCGCTGCCGGAGCCGTCCGCGCCGGCCACGCCCGCGCTGCCGGACCTGCTCGCCGGTGCCGAGACGGTGCTGGTCGGCTTCGACGGGCCGATCGCCCGGTTGTACTCGGCGCAGACGGCGCGCGAGGCGGTGCTGGAGCTGATGTCGGTCGTCACCGAGCACCGCACCGACGGCGGCAGCCCGCTGCCGGCCGGGCCGGGGCGGGAGGCGTTCGTGCACCCGCTGGACGTGCTGCGGGCGTTCGCCCAGGACCGGCTGGGGCCGTTGCTGCGGCAGCGGCTGGACGAGATCGAGCTGCGGGCCGTGCCGGACGCGCCGACGACCCACAACTCGGTGGCGCTGGTGCGGGCCCTGCACGAGGCGGGGCGCCGGGTCGCGGTGGTGTCGGACGTGTGCGAACTGGCGGTTCTCCGGTATGTCGACCCGTACGGGCTGCCGCTCGCCGGTGTGCACGGCCGGGATCAGGACCTGACGCGCCTCATGCCCGACCCGCACTGCCTGGCCGGCGCCATCGGCCACGCCTCCACCGGTCCGGGGCCGAACGGACTGCTCGTCAGCTCCTCGCCTGCGGAGGTCGCGGCGGCCCAGCGGCTCGGCCTGCGCTGTGTGGGCCTGGCCCGCAATCCGGCGGTGGAGCGGAGCCTCAGGGAGGCGGGGTGCGATCTGACCGTCTCCTCGCTGCGGCCGCTGCTGGACGCCGTACGCACACTCTGACCCGCCGTCACCCTGGCACCACTTACCTGAACTCTACTTCGGACATAGCACCCGAAACCCCCATTCGGCGGCGCCCCGCCCGGCCCTCTCCAGCAGGCGGCGCCCCCGCGGCCCCCGCACGATGCGAGAAAGGCCGCCACCCGGCGGCCCGCCCACCCGCCAGGCCCGCCACACCGGCGGCGCCGCCACGGTCTGCGCTCTCGGGAGGACCTGCCATGACCGCCAGTCTGGAGCAGCTGCGCCGCTGCCACTTCGCCGTCGACCTGGGGGCGGCGCGGACGCGGGTCTACGTCAAGGGGGCGGGGCTCGTCGTGGACCAGCCGTCCGCCGCCGCCGTCAACACCCGCACCGGCGCACTCATCGCGGTCGGCGAGTTCGCCGAGAAGATGACCGGCCGCACCCCGCACTACATCCGCGTCGTCCGGCCCGTCTCCGGCGGCACCGTCGTCGACATCGAGATGGCCCAGCGCATGCTGCGGCACCTGATCGGCGACAAGATCCGCCGCCAGCTGCGCCGCAAGCCGTTCCTGCGGGCCGCCGCCTGCACCCCGCACGACGCCGACCCGCTCGCCCAGCGCGCCGCGATCGAGACGCTCGTCGGACTCGGCGCGCGGCGCGTGGAGCTGGTCGACACGCTGATCGCCGCCGCCGTCGGCTGCGGGCTGCCGGTGGAGCGCCCCGAGGCCACCATGATCATGGTGTGCGGGGCGGCCGCGACCCAGGTGGCGGTGCTCTCCCTCGGCTCCATCGTCACCGCCGAGCGGATCCCGGTGGGCGGCGAGGCCGTCGACCACGCGATCGTGCAGCACCTGCGGCACGAGCACGAGCTGATGCTGCCCAGCCAGTCGGTACGGCCGCTGCAGATCGCCCTGTCCGGCAACGGGCTCACCCCGCACGGCCCGGCCTCCACGGAGATCCACGGCCGGGACGTCGCGACCGGCCTCGCCCGCTCCGTGGAGATCGACACCGCGGCCGTGCGCGACGCCATCCAGACCCCGCTGACGGCCGTCCTCGACGGCATCGGCAAGGTGCTGCGGGACTGCCCGCCCGACCTCGTGGCCGACCTCGCCGACCGCGGCATCATGATGGTCGGCGGCAGCGCGCTGCTGCCCGGCTTCGACCAGATGCTGCGGCAGGCCACCGGCATGCCGGTGCACATCGCGGAACGCCCCGACGTGTGCGCCGTCCAGGGCCTCGGCTACATGCTGGAGGGCCGGATCGAGCCGCTGACCCTGGACCCGCTGGCCGGCTGACCCGTCCGCCTCCCCGGCACGACCGGCGAGACACCGCCCGGGGCTGAGCCCGCGTCAGGCGGAGAGGTAGGCCCGGACCGCCGTGCCCTCGTCGCCGGTGTGCATCCGGACCAGGTCGGAGACGAGGTTCACCAGCAGCAGGCCGCGCCCGCCGCGCCGGTCGCGCGGGACGGGCCGGCGGCCGGCCAGCGGGTCGGTGAGCCGGCCCGAGTCGCGGACCTCGCACACCACGTACCCGCCCTCGGCCCACACCCGCAGGGTGCCCGAGCCCCCGCCGTGCACCACGCTGTTGGTGGTCAGCTCGGCGGTGACGAGCGCCAGGTCGTCCAGCCGGACCCCGGTCAGCCCGAGCCGTTGGCCCTCGGCGACGGCGTGGTGCCGGGCCGGGGACAGCGCGTCGGCGGTGAAGGCGAACGGCGGCACGCCGGACGGGGCGGCCGGCAACGGCACGTTGTACCGGGCGACGACCTCGTCCGGGGCGTACGCGGGGCTGTCCAGCGCCTCGGTGGAGCCGGTGGGGATGACGGTGGGGTGGGTGGCGTGCGCGTCGGCGAGGACCCGCTCGTCCAGCCGGTCCACGTCGTACGGGCACAGGATGGTCACCGGACGCCCCCGGAACGCGGCGTTGATCAGCGCCTCGTGCTGGGCGCAGGCCGGGTACTCGGTGCTGCTGCGCCCGGCCCAGATCGGCTCGCCGATGATGCGCACCCGGCGGTCGGCCGGCTGGGCGTCGGCGAAGGCGCGCAGCACGCCGGGGATGATGCGGCCGGGGTTGCGCCCGGCCTCCCGCATGTCCAGCAGCCGCACGGCCGCGGCCTCGTCACCGAGCCCGTCCCGGATCAGGTCCAGGTTCTCCCCGGGCACGGCGACGGCGACGGGCTCACCGGCGGCCAGCCCGGCACGTACGAAGGAGAGGGTGCCGGCCAGGTACTCGGACTCGCCCCGGTAGAACAGGGCAGGATGCACGAAGGGGTCGGCGGCACTCATGACTTCGACACCTCGATCGCCGGATGGTCGGGCCAGAACATCTCCAGCACCCTGCACAGGGCGGGGGGCGGCCGGTGGAGCACGATACGCCGTCCGGCGGGCATCCGACGAGCGGCGGCCGCCAGCGCACCCGCCCCGCCGACGTCCACGAAGGTGAGCGCCGACAGTTCGAGGACGTACCCACCGCAGCATACGTCCGCGCCCTCGCGGACCGCCCGGTCCAGGGCCGCTTCCCACACGCCGTACGTGCCGAGGCTGACCTCGCCGGTGGCTTTCAGGCCCGGCGCGCCGGGCAGCGGGCACACGGTCAGCGCGGCTGCCGTCTCCGTACCCCGTTCCATGTCGCCCCCGTCCACACCTGTCTCCCGACTGCTCCCCCGTGCCGGTCCCCCTACCCTCCTGGGACCCGCTGACACCCCGCCACGTGTACGCCGCCGTTCGGCGGGCAGGCGCACTCCCAGCAGCGAGGCGGACGCCCCGCCCCGCGCGCCGGTAGGAAAGACGCCGAGTCGTGACACGCAGGGGGCACGCAACGCCGTGAGGACCGAGGTGAGGACAGTCGGACAACGCCGATGCGGGACCGAGGAACGGGCCGGTGCGCCGGCGGCCGTGCCACCGCTGGCCGGACGGCTGAGCACGGTGGTGATCGAGGGAGGCCCTACGGCACCGGGCAGCGCGCGGCTCAGACCACGCGGGGAACTGGTGTACGGCTGTACCGGGCCGCTGGCCGAGACGCTGGCCGCGTTGCCGGCCGGGACCCGCCGTATCGAACTGGACATGTCCGGTGTGACGTTCATGGACACCGCGGGGTTGCAGTTCCTGGACGTCCTGTACGACCACGCCCGCCGGCACGGGGTGGCGGTGGAGACCGGGAACTGGAACGACCAGCCGCGCCGCATCCTGGAACTGGCGGGCCGGGGCGACGCCGGCGTCGCGGAGCCCGCCCCGCAGGCCTCGCCGGTGTCGCTGGAGCGGGCGGAGCGGCTGCGGGTGCTCCAGGAGGAGATCGACCAGCTGCGGCACGCGATCGCGTCCCGCCCGGTGATCGACCAGGCGCGCGGCATCCTGATGGCCACGCACGGCTGCTCCTCGGAGGAGGCGTGGGCGATCCTGCGGGAGGCCTCCCAGCTGTCCAACACCAAGCTGCGCCTCGTCGCCGCGGCGCTCACCGAGGGTGCCCAGCCCGACGGGCCGCCCCCGCCGGAGCCGGTCCGCACGGCCCTGCGCACGGCGCTGTCCCGCCACACCGGCTGACCCGTTCTCACGACAAAGGCCCCCCGGACACCGGGGGGCCTTTGTGTCGGCGCAGGTGAAAACGTTCCTGCAGCGAAAGCGCTGTCGTGGGGCGGGTGGGACTCGAACCCACGGCCGACGGATTATGAGTCCGCTGCTCTAACCGGCTGAGCTACCGCCCCATAGCGGCGTGTCGCGTACACGTGTGCACACCGTGTGCCGCAGCATAGCCGGTCATACGATCTCCTGCCTCGTACGCTCGACTTCGTGCGGCCCTTCATGACCTTGAGGACAGCACCGCCGCGCGGGCGGTTCCCGCAGGCATGAAAAAGGACCCCCAAGGGGTCCTCGTTCACCGTGCTCCCCCGACTGGACTCGAACCAGTAACCTGCCGGTTAACAGCCGGCTGCTCTGCCAATTGAGCTACGGAGGACCGAGCTCCCCCGACTGGACTCGAACCAGTAACCTGCCGGTTAACAGCCGGCTGCTCTGCCAATTGAGCTACGGAGGAATGCCTCGTTCGCATCGAACGTGCCTCCCCGGGTAGTCACCAGGGGGCGCCCGCTCGCTGCGACACATACATTAGCGCAAGCTGGGGGGTGCTCCGCCAATCGGTACTCCCGGCACCGAAGCCGCACCGCAGACCGACGCTAGGAAAGGGTGGCCGCCATGCGCTACCGGCTCACGTTCATCGCCGGACTCGCCCTGGGTTACGTGCTCGGCACGAAGGCCGGGCGCGAGCGGTACGAGCAGCTGTTGAAGTCCGCTCGCCAGGTCGCGCAGAACCCCGCTGTCCGCAACACCGCCGAGTCCGCCGCCCAGCAGGGCCGCCAGTTCGCCGGCAAGGCGTACCACGCGGTCAGCGAGAAGGTCGGCGACCGCATGCCCGACTCGGTCGCCAGCCGCGTCCGCACCCTGCGCGAGCGCGCCACCCACAACGGCGGCAGCAGCGACGACTGGGGCACCAGCAACACGTAGGGCACGCCCTCTACGCTCTCCCCCGGCCCGAGCAAGCGCGGCGCTACGGCAGAATCTGTAGGCATGGGGATAGTCGCCGGCTTGGACAGCTCACCGGACTTCACACGCATCGTGGTCTGCGACACGGACACCGGTGCCGTACTACGGCAGGGCTACGCCCCGCACCCGGTGGAGGGCCGGCCCAGCGACGTCGATCCGCAGGCCTGGCTGCTCTCCCTCGGGGAGGCCGCCGGCGGCGGGCTGCTGGAGGGCGTGCAGGCGATCGGCGTGTCCGCGCAGCAGAACGCGCTCGTGCCGCTGGACGCGCAGGGCGCCACCGTGCGCCCGGCGATGACCGGGGGCGACAAGCGGGCGCAGGTCGCGGCGGCCGACCTGGTGGACGCACTCGGCGGGCGTGAGGCGTGGGCGCAGGCCGTGGGATGCGTGCCACAGGCCGGGCAGCCGGTGACGAAGCTGCGCTGGCTGGCCCGGGCCGAGCCGGAGAACGCCGCGCGCACGGCCGTGCTGCTCCAGGCGCACGACTGGCTGGTGTGGCAGCTCCTCGGCCGCCCGGCGCGCCGGACCACCGACCGGGGCGGGGCCTCCGGCACCGGGTACTGGTCGGCGGCGACCGGCGGCTACCGGCCCGACCTGGTCGAGCTGGCCCTCGGCCACCACGCGATGCTGCCCGAGGTGATCGGGCCGTCCGACGCGGCCGGTACGACGCCGGAGGGGCTGCTGATCTCCGCCGGTACGGGCGAGACCATGGCCGCCGCGTTCGGGCTGGGGATCGGTGTCGGGGACGCCGTCGTGTCGCTCGGCGCGTCGGGTTCCGTGATGGCCGTGCATCCCGAGCCGCTGCTGGACAACACCGGGATGATCACGTCCCTGGCCGACGCGACCGGCATGCACCTGCCGGTCGTCACCACCCTGAACGCCGTACGCGCCCTGCGCGGCACCGCCGAGCTGCTCGGGCTGCCGGATCTGGAGAGCCTGTCGGATCTGGCGATGAAGTCGACGCCGGGGGCGCACGGGCTGGTGCTGCTGCCCTACCTGGAGGGTGAGCGCACGCCGAACCTGCCGCACACCGCGGGCACGCTGGCCGGGCTGCGCAGGGAGTCGATGAAGCCGGAGCATCTGGCGCGGGCCGCGTTCGAGGGCATGCTGTGCGGGCTCGGCGACGCGCTGGACGTGCTGCGCGGGCGGGGCGTGGAGGTGCGGCGGATCTTCCTGCTGGGCGCGGCGGCCGAGCTGCCCGCGGTGCAGGCGGCGGCGCCGTCGCTGTTCGGCGCGCAGGTCGTCGTACCGCAGCCCGCGGACTACGCGGCGATCGGCGCGGCCCGGCAGGCGGCGTGGGCGCTCGGCGTGTCGCAGGGCACCCTCGACCCGCGGACCCCGCCGCCGTGGCAGGGCGCGGCGGCGCAGGTGCTGGAGCCCGGCGAGGAGCTGGCGGTGGGACAGGCCGTGCGCCAGCAGTACGTGTCGGTGCGGGAGCAGACCCACCCGGGAGCATTCCGGTCGTAACGCACCCAAAGCGCACTCATACGGTCGTACCGCGCACTGCTCTCGGCTTAATCGCTTGAGGTAACGCGGGTGGAGTATCCGACGATAGGGGCCAAGGGCAACCGACCCAGCCCCCATCGACCGAGTCCCACCCGCCGACTCCCGAGAGACCGAGCGTGCTCATACGACTTCTGCGGGCCTATCTCCGGCCCTACAAGAAACCCATCACCCTGCTGGTGGCGCTGCAGTTCCTGCAGACCTGCGCCACCCTCTACCTGCCCACGCTGAACGCGGACATCATCGACAACGGTGTCGTCACCGGCGACACCGGCTACATCCTGTCCTTCGGCGCCCTGATGATCGGCATCTCGCTGGCGCAGGTCGTGTGCAACATCGGCGCCGTCTACTACGGCGCCCGCACGGCGTCCGCGCTCGGCCGGGACATCCGCGGCGCGGTCTTCGACCGGGTGCAGTCCTTCTCCGCGCGCGAGGTGGGTCAGTTCGGCGCGCCCTCGCTGATCACCCGCACCACGAACGACGTGCAGCAGGTCCAGATGCTGGCCCTGATGACGTTCACGCTGATGGTGTCGGCGCCCATCATGTGTGTCGGCGGCATCGTGCTGGCGCTCGGTCTGGACGTGCCGCTGTCCGGCGTGCTGGTGGCCGTCGTGCCGGTGCTCGGCATCTGCGTGACGCTGATCGTGCGGCGGCTGCGGCCGCTGTTCCGGGCCATGCAGGTGCGCCTGGACACGGTGAACCGGGTGCTGCGCGAGCAGATCACCGGCAACCGTGTCATCCGCGCGTTCGTGCGGGACGAGTACGAGGAGCAGCGCTTCCGCAAGTCCAACACCGACCTGACCGAGATGGCGCTGGGCACCGGCAATTTGCTGGCGCTGATGTTCCCCGTGGTGATGACGGTGGTGAACCTGTCGTCGATCGCCGTGGTGTGGTTCGGCGCGCACCGCATCGACAGCGGTGAGATGGCGATCGGCGACCTGACGGCGTTCCTCGCCTATCTGATGCAGATCGTCATGTCCGTGATGATGGCCACCTTCATGTTCATGATGGTGCCGCGTGCGGAGGTGTGCGCCGAGCGGATCCAGGAGGTGCTGTCGACGGAGTCGAGCGTCGTGCCGCCCGTCGCGCCGGTGACCGAGCTGCGCCGGCACGGCCATCTGGAGCTGCGGGGCGCGGGCTTCCGCTACCCGGGCGCCGAGGAACCGGTGCTGAAGGCCGTCGACCTGGTCGCCCGGCCGGGCGAGGTGACCGCCGTCATCGGCTCCACCGGCAGCGGCAAGTCGACGCTGCTGGGGCTGGTGCCCCGGCTGTTCGACGCGACCGAGGGCGAGGTGCTAGTGGACGGGGTGGCCGTCGCCGACCTCGACCCGAAGCTGCTGGCGAAGGCGGTCGGGCTGGTGCCGCAGAAGCCGTACCTGTTCGCGGGGACGGTCGCGACCAACCTGCGGTACGGCAACCCGGACGCGACGGACGAGGAGCTGTGGCACGCGCTGGAGGTGGCGCAGGCCAAGGGCTTCGTCGAGCGGCTGGAGGGCGGCCTGGACGCGCCCGTCGCGCAGGGCGGCACCAATGTCTCCGGCGGTCAGCGGCAGCGGCTCGCCATCGCCCGCACGCTGGTGCAGCGCCCGGAGATCTACCTCTTCGACGACTCGTTCTCCGCGCTGGACTACGCCACCGACGCGGCGCTGCGTGCGGCGCTCGCCGAGGAGACCGCCGAGGCGACCGTGGTGATCGTCGCCCAGCGCGTGGCGACCATCCGCGACGCCGACCGCATCGTCGTCCTCGACGAGGGCCGCGTCGTCGGCACGGGCCGGCACCACGAGCTGATGGCCGACAACGAGACCTACCGGGAGATCGTGCTCTCCCAGCTCACGGAAGCGGAGGCTGCCTGATGGCGGGGCCGATGGGGCGGATGATGGCCGGGGGCGGCCCCGACAACCGCTCGATGGACTTCAAGAACTCGGGCAAACGGCTCGTCGCCCGGTTCAAACCCGAGCGGGTGACCCTCTACACGCTGCTGGCCTGTGTGGTCGTCAGCGTCGGACTGAACGTGGTCGGCCCGAAGATCCTCGGCAAGGCCACCGACCTGGTCTTCGCGGGCATCATCGGGCGGCAGATGCCCGACGGCGCCACCAAGGACGAGGTGCTTGCCTCGATGCGGGAGCGCGGCGACGGCGACATCGCCGACATGCTGCGCGGCACCGACTTCACCCCGGGCAAGGGCATCGACTTCACGGCCGTGGGGAACGTGCTGCTGCTGGCGCTCGGCACCTTCCTGATCGCCGGTCTGCTGATGGCGGTGGCGACGCGGCTGGTCAACCGGGCCGTCAACCGCACGATGTTCCGGATGCGCGAGGACGTGCAGACGAAGCTGTCGCGGCTTCCGCTGTCGTACTTCGACCAGCGGCAGCGCGGTGAGGTGCTGTCGCGGGCGACGAACGACATCGACAACATCGGGCAGACCCTCCAGCAGTCGATGGGCCAGCTCATCAACTCGGTGCTGACCATCATCGGCGTGCTCGCGATGATGTTCTACGTCTCCTGGATCCTCGCGCTGGTGGCGCTGGTGACCGTGCCGCTGTCGTTCGTGGTCGCCACGCGCGTCGGCAAGCGGTCGCAGCCGCACTTCGTGCAGCAGTGGCGCTCCACGGGCACGCTGAACGCGCACATCGAGGAGATGTACACCGGGCACACCCTGGTGAAGGTGTTCGGCCGGCAGGAGGAGTCGGCGCAGCAGTTCGCCGAGCAGAACGAGGCGCTGTACGAGGCCGGGTTCAAGGCGCAGTTCAACAGCGGCATCATGCAGCCGCTGATGATGTTCGTGTCGAACATCAACTACGTGCTGGTCGCGGTGGTCGGCGGCCTGCGGGTCGCCTCCGGTGCGCTGTCCATCGGTGACGTGCAGGCCTTCATCCAGTACTCGCGGCAGTTCTCGATGCCGCTGACGCAGGTCGCCTCGATGGCGAACCTGGTGCAGTCGGGCGTCGCCTCGGCCGAGCGGGTCTTCGAACTCCTGGACGCGGAGGAGCAGGAGGCGGACCCGGTGCCCGTGGAGAAGCCGAAGGAGCTGCGCGGGCGGGTGGAGCTGGAGCACGTGCAGTTCCGCTACGACCCCGACAAGCCGCTCATCGAGGACCTGTCGCTGAAGGTGGAGCCGGGCCACACGGTCGCGATCGTCGGCCCGACCGGCGCCGGCAAGACCACGCTGGTCAACCTGCTGATGCGGTTCTACGAGGTGTCCGGCGGCCGCATCACCCTCGACGGCGTCGACGTCGCGAGGATGAGCCGGGACGACTTGCGCGCCGGGATCGGCATGGTGCTCCAGGACACCTGGCTGTTCGGCGGCACCATCGCGGAGAACATCGCCTACGGCGCCTCGCGCGAGGTCACCCGCGGGGAGATCGAGGAGGCGGCGCGGGCGGCCCACGCCGACCGGTTCATCCGCACCCTGCCCGACGGCTACGACACCGTCATCGACGACGAGGGCTCGGGCGTGTCGGCCGGTGAGAAGCAGCTCATCACCATCGCGCGGGCGTTCCTGTCCGACCCGGTGATCCTGGTGCTCGACGAGGCGACCAGCTCCGTCGACACCCGTACCGAGGTGCTGATCCAGAAGGCGATGGCGAAACTCGCCCACGGGCGCACGTCGTTCGTCATCGCGCACCGGCTGTCCACCATCCGCGACGCGGACACCATCCTCGTCATGGAGAACGGCTCGATCGTCGAACAGGGCGCGCACGCGGACCTGCTGGCGGCGGACGGGGCGTACGCGCGGCTGTACAAGGCGCAGTTCGCGCAGGCGGTGGCCGAGGTCGACTGACCCGGTGGGGCCGCTCGCCGCCGGTGAGCGGCCCTGTCGTCAGTCCAGGTAGCCCCGCAGCTGGTCGGCGTACGCG
The DNA here is from genome assembly GCF_014656055.1 of Streptomyces griseosporeus. Taxonomy (GTDB): domain Bacteria; phylum Actinomycetota; class Actinomycetes; order Streptomycetales; family Streptomycetaceae; genus Streptomyces; species Streptomyces griseosporeus. The sequence continues at coordinate 679,113 of NZ_BNBR01000004.1, read as the reverse complement.
TGGTCGCGGAGCTTGTTCAGGGTCTTGGACTCGATCTGCCGTATCCGCTCCCGGGTGACACCGAAGATGCGCCCTATCTCCTCCAGGGTGCGCGGGCGGCCGTCGACCAGCCCGTACCGCAGCTGGACCACCTTGCGCTCACGCTCGCCGAGCGTGGAGAGCACGGCCTCCAGGTGCTCCTTGAGCAGCAGGAACGCCGCCGACTCGACCGGGGAGGCGGCGTCGCCGTCCTCGATGAGGTCGCCGAGGGCGACGTCGTCCTCCTCCCCCACCGGCGCGTGCAGCGAGACCGGTTCCTGGGCAAGGCGCAGCACCTCGCCGACCCGCTCGGGCGGCAGGTCGAGCTGGGCGGCGACCTCTTCGGGGGTGGGCTCGTAGCCGCGTTCCTGGAGCATGCGGCGCTGGACGCGGACGACCCGGTTGATGAGTTCGACGACGTGCACGGGCACGCGGATGGTGCGGGCCTGGTCGGCGAGGGCCCGGGACATGGCCTGGCGGATCCACCAAGTGGCGTAGGTGGAGAACTTGTAGCCGCGGGCGTAGTCGAACTTCTCCACGGCCCGGATCAGCCCGAGGTTGCCCTCCTGGACGAGGTCCAGCATGGTCAGGCCGCGTCCGACGTACCGCTTGGCGACGGAGACGACCAGGCGCAGGTTGGCCTCGATGAGGCGGCGCTTGGCCATGCGGCCCATGACGACGAGCCGGTCCAGGTCGAGGGCGAGCCGGCTGTCCAGGTCGGGGGCGATCCGCAGCTTCTCCTCGGCGAACAGGCCGGCCTCGACGCGGCGGGCGAGTTCGACCTCCTCTGCGGCGGTGAGCAGCGGGATGCGGCCGATCTCCCGCAGGTACTGGCGGAACAGGTCCGAGGACGGCCCGGCGGTCTCGGCGACGCGCGCGGGAGGCGGCTCGGGGTCCTCCTCCACGACCACCAGCTCCTCCGCGGGCGGTTCGGCGGGCTCCGGCTCGGGCGTCGTCCCGGGGTGGTGCACGACATGGTTCTGCGGCGGGACCGCGACGAGGACGTCGGTCTCGGCGTCCGCTTCCGTGCCGGCGGTGCTGCTGTCGGTCTGGGTGAGGGTCTGGGTCTGCACGGGGGCGACCTCCAGGATGATCGCTGCTGAGGCGTACGGCAGCGGTACTTCGGGGGCGGAGTCGGCGGCCAGGCCGCTGTCCGTCCCGTACGCGTCGGTCGGAACCGCGGGGGTGTGCGACCCGTGGGGGACGGATCGGCCGCGCTCCGGGGACTCAGGCACCGCACCCAGTGTGGGGGAAGACACATCGTCGCCACGAGGGGCGTGCGATGACTTTTTGCGATCGGGACGTGACGGGGAGCTAGGACTGATCGGCGAGACGCCCGAGGACGCGTCTACAGCGCGGACGGGCCCTCGTCCTGCAGCGCGCGGTCGTACCTGGTGAGGACCATCATCTCGTTCTGCACCGCCGCGGACTGGGCGGGATCGCTGCTGCCGATCCGGGTCAGCAGGCTCTGCAGGTCGGCGAGGCGGCGGGCGACCGCGCGCCGCCGGACCGTCACCAGCTGCACGCCCGCGTACTGCTCGTCGACCGTCTTGCGCAGGATCGCCTCGACCGCCAGCTCCGTCACCATCGCGCGGACGGTGTCGTCGGGGGCGGCCTCGCGGACGCGGACCAGGTACTCCTGCGGGTCCCGCGCGCCCCACTCGGCGCCGCCCGCGGCCAGGATGGCCTGGCGGACGGCCGCGTAGGGCGGGGCGGTGAACTCGTCGACGCCGTACGCGTCGAAGGCCGGGGAGACCAGCTCGGGGCGCTGGAGGGCGAGCTTGAGCAGCTCGCGCTCGGTGGCGTAGACCGGGTTGCGCAGGGTCAGCGCGGGGCCGCGGGGCCCGGCGGGGGCCGCCGGCTGCGCCCACTGCTGCTCCGGGGGCCGGCGGTCGGCCTGCGGTCCGCGGCCGCCGTTGCCGCGTTCGCGGGCCCAACGGGCCAGCTGGGCCACCCGCTTGACGACGAACTGGGTGTCGAGGATGCCGAGCATGCCGGCCAGCTCGACGGCGACCTCGTGCTGGGCGCCGCTGTTCTTGATGCGCGCGACGATCGGCGCTGCCTCGTCGAGCGCGGCGGCCCGGCCGGCGGGCGTGTCGAGGTCGTAGCGGGAGACGATCTGGCGCAGGGCGAACTCGAAGAGCGGGGTGCGCGGCTCGACCAGGTCGGCGACGGCCTCGTCGCCCTTGGCGAGGCGCAGCTCGCACGGGTCCATGCCGTCGGGTGCGATCGCGATGTACGTCTCGGCGGCGAACTTCTGGTCGTCCTCGAAGGCGCGCAGGGCGGCCTTCTGGCCGGCGGCGTCGCCGTCGAAGGTGAAGATCACGCGCGCGGAGCCGTTGTCCATCAGCAGCCGGCGCAGGATCTTGATGTGGTCGCCGCCGAAGGCGGTGCCGCAGGTGGCGATGGCGGTGGTGACGCCGGCCAGGTGGCAGGCCATGACGTCGGTGTAGCCCTCGACGACGACGGCCCGGCTGGACTTGGCGATGTGCTGCTTGGCGAGGTCGATGCCGTACAGGACCTGCGACTTCTTGTAGATCGCCGTGTCGGGGGTGTTGAGGTACTTCGGGCCGTTGTCCGCCTCGTACAGCTTGCGGGCGCCGAAGCCGACGACGTCGCCGCCGATGTCGCGGATGGGCCACATGAGGCGGCCGCGGAAGCGGTCGATGGGGCCGCGGCGGCCCTCCTGGGCGAGACCGGAGAGGATCAGCTCCTTGTCGCTGAAGCCCTTGCCGCGCAGGTGGCGCACGAGGTGGTCCCAACCCTGGGGGCTGTAGCCGACGCCGAAGTGGACGGCGGCGGACTGGTCGAAGCCGCGCTCGGCGAGGAAGACGCGGCCGGTCTCGGCCTCGGCGCTGGTGGCGAGCTGTTCCGCGTACCACTCGGCGGCGATCTTGTGGGCCTCTACCAGGCGGATCCGCTCGCCGCGCTGGTGGGCGGGGTTGTAGCCGCCCTCCTCGTAGCGCAGGGTGATGCCGGCCTGGGCGGCCAGGCGTTCGACCGCCTCGGAGAAGGAGAGGTGGTCGATCTTCATCACGAACGTGATGGTGTCGCCGCCCTCCTGGCAGCCGAAGCAGTGGAAGAGTCCCTTGCTCGGGCTGACCTGGAAGGACGGCGACTTCTCGTCGTGGAACGGGCAGAGACCCTTGAGGTTGCCTCCGCCGGCGTTGCGCAGCTGGAGGTACTCGGACACCACGGCGTCGATCGGGACCGCGTCCCGTACCGCCTTCACGTCCTCGTCGTTGATCCGTCCTGCCACGTGGAGATTCTACGGGGACGCACCGACACTCCCCGGCCCGGCGGAGGCCGGCGGCTACCCGCCCAGGGTGTCCAGCGGCACGTGCGGGTCGGCGAGGGCCTCGGTGTCCACCTCCGCCTTGGTGCGGATCAGCCGCTGGATCGGGTCTGTGACGTCCCACACGTTCACGTTCATCCCGGCCAGGACGCGGTTGCCCTTCATCCAGAACGCGATGAACTCCCGCTTGCCCGCGTCCCCGCGGATCACCACCTGGTCGTACGTCCCCGGCGGCGCCCAGCCGCTGTACTCCATGCCCAGGTCGTACTGGTCGGAGAAGAAGTAGGGCACCCGGTCGTAGGTGACGTCCTGGCCGAGCATCGCGCGGGCCGCCGCCGGGCCGCCGTTCAGCGCGTTCGCCCAGTGCTCCACCCGCACCCGGGTGTCGAACAGGGCGTGCGGGAAGGACGCCACGTCACCCGCGGCGAAGATGTCGGGGTCGGAGGTGCGCAGCCGTTCGTCGACGCGGACGCCCCCGCCGTACGCCCGGTCGGCGATCTCCAGCCCCGCTGCCTCCGCGAGCGCGGTGCGCGGAGCCGCGCCGATCGCGGCGAGGACGTCGTGCGCGGGGTGTTCCTCGCCGTCGTCGGTGCGGGCGGCGAGCACCATGCCGTCCTGGCCGACGATCTCGGTGAGCCGTGCGCCGAAGTGGAAGCGCACGCCGTGCTCGCGGTGCAGCTCGGCGAAGAGCGCGCCCAGCTCGGGGCCGAGGACGCCGTGCAGCGGGGTCGGGGACGGCTCGACGACGGTGACCTCGGCGCCGTACTCGCGGGCCGCCGCCGCGACCTCCAGGCCGATCCAGCCGCCGCCCGCGATCACGATGTGGCCGTTGTCCCGGCCGAGCGCGGCGAGCACGTGCTTGAGGCGTTCGGCGTGGGAGAGGCGGCGCAGATGGTGCACGCCTGCCAGGTCGGTGCCCGGGATGTCCAGCCGGCGCGGTTCGGCGCCGGTCGCGAGCAGCAGCTTGTCGTAGCGCACGACGGTGCCGTCCTCGCCGAAGCGGACCGTCTTCGCCGCGCGGTCGATGGCGTCGACGGTCTGGCCGAGGTGCAGCTCGATGTCGTTCTGCGCGTACCAGGCGGGCTCGTGCACGAAGACGCTGTCGCGTTCCTCCTTGCCCAGCAGGTAGCCCTTGGACAGCGGCGGGCGCTCGTAGGGGTGGTCGCGTTCGTCGCAGATCAGTATCACGCGGCCGGTGAAGCCCTCGCTCCGGAGCGTCTCGGCCGCCTTCGCGCCGGCCAGGCCGCCTCCGACGATGACGAATGTCTGATCCGCGTCGACCACTTGATGCCTCCTCGTAAGGGTGCCGCCACATGGGAGCGTCCCGCACGCAGCGTGAGGGGGGAAGAGGGAGTGGCCCGATCAGGCCACGCAGGGTCACATTCCCTTCCGGCGGACGTCCGGCGAACGGCACACGTGCCGTTCAGTCTCTCCCCTGCCCCGTCAGACGCGCGTGAAGCGAGCGCGCCGACGTGTCGGTGAGGGAGGCGATCTGGTCGACGATCACCCGTTTGCGGGCCCGGTCGTCGGCGGCCTGTTCGAACAGGGTGCGGAACTGCGGGTCGAGTCCGTCGGGTGCGCGGGCGGTGAGCGCCTCGGCCAGTTCGGCGACGACGATCCGCTGGTCGGCGCGGACCCGCTCCTGCTCGGCGCGCTGCATGACGTACCGGTCGGCGACGGCCTTCAGTACGGCGCACTCCAGGCGGGTCTCCCACGGCACGACGAGTTCAGCGCCGTACCGGGTCAGGCGCCCGGTGCCGTACGCGGCGCGGGTGGCGCCTTCGGCGGCCAGGCAGAAGCGGCCGATGAGCTGGCTGGTGGCGTCCTTCAGGCGGGCCTGGGCGACCGCGCTGCCGTCGTAGCCGTGCGGCCACCACTCCTGGTCCTGGAGGCGGTCGAGCGCGGCGGACAGCTCGGCGGGGTCGGTGCCCGCCGGCACGTACCGGCCGACCGCGACGGCGAAGATCTCCTGCCGCTCCGGCTCGGCGTGCAGGCAGTTGGGGTCGATGTGGCCCGCGTGCAGGCCGTCCTCCACGTCGTGCACCGAGTACGCCACGTCGTCCGACCAGTCCATGACCTGCGCCTCGAAGCACGCGCGCGTGCCGGGGGCGGTCTTGCGGACCCAGTCGAAGACGGGCCGGTCGTCCTCGTACACCCCGAACTTCCTCGACGCCGGGTCGGTGGGGTGGCCGCCGCGCGGCCAGGGGTACTTCGTCGCCGCGTCGAGGGCGGCGCGGGTGAGGTTGAGGCCGACGGAGCCCTCCGGGGTGAACCGCTTGGGCTCGATGCGGGTGAGCAGCCTCAGTGACTGGGCGTTGCCCTCGAAGCCGCCGCAGTCCTGCGCGAACTCGTTCAGCGCGGACTCGCCGTTGTGGCCGAACGGGGGGTGGCCGAGGTCGTGGGAGAGGCAGGCCGCCTCGACGAGATCGGGGTCGCAGCCGAGGGCCGCGCCCAGTTCGCGTCCCACCTGGGCGCATTCCAGGGAGTGGGTGAGGCGGGTGCGGGGGCTGGCGTCCCACATCTGGTTCACGGTGCCGGGGGCGACGACCTGGGTCTTGCCGGCGAGCCTCCTGAGCGCCGCGCTGTGCAGGATGCGGGCGCGGTCGCGCTGGAAGGCGGTGCGGCCGGGGCGTTTGTCGGGTTCGGGGGCCCATCGTTCGATGTCTGCGTCGCCGTACTCGTCGTAGGGGGTGCCTGCCATGTCTCGACAGTACGGGGCGGGGGTGACAATCGGGACGCCTGCTCGTCCGCCGGGTGCTCTTGTCGCGCGACTCAAGGCCGCATGTGGTTGTTCGCGCAGTTCCCCGCGCCCCTTAGGCCACTGACCTCACCGGCATCGAAAGCACCTGGTCGTATCTGTGGACGATCAGGCGGGCCATCGCCGGGTGTGCTCCCAGGGGGGCCGACGCGAGCCACGGGGACTTCGCTGCGCACTCCGTGGCGAAGCGGCCGGGGGCCGTGAAGTACGAGGCGACGGCGATCCGGTGGCGGCCCCTGGCCGTCAGGGCGCGTACGGCGGTGTCCACCGTCGGGGTCGCCGCGGAGGCGTACGCGGGGATCACCGGCACGCCGAGGCGGTCGGCGAGGAGGTGGGCCGTGCGGCGGGTGTCGACGGCGGAGTCGGGGTCGCGGGAGCCGGCCGCGGCGAGGACGACGGCGCTCGTGCGGCGCTCGGCCTCGCTCGGGGCGGGGGGCCAGCCGGCCTCGGTGAGGCGGTCGTACAGGGTGTCCACGAGCAGCGGGTGCGGGCCGAGCGGGGCCGCCACGCGCGCGTGGCCGGGGGCGGCGGCGGCCATCTCGGGGATGTCCTGCTTGACGTGGTAGCCGCGGCCGAGCAGCAGCGGCACCAGGACGGAGGGGGTGTCGCCGAGGGCGGCGAGGGTGTCCGGGAGCAGCGGGGCGTTCAGCTCGATGTGGCCGAGGTGCACCGGCAGCGCGGGGCGCAGCGCGCGCACCTCGTCGAGCAGCGCGCGGACCGTGTGCAGGGCGCGCGGGTCGCGGCTGCCGTGCGCGACGAGGACGAGCGCGGGAGGGCCGGGGCGGCGCCCGCCGTCCGGGGGGACCAGGCGGAGCCGGTCGGCGGGCTGGGTGCTGATCCGGTTCATGTGACGATCCTGGCCGGGGCAGGTTGCACCCTCGTTGCCTGGCCGTGACGGGTATTTTCCGGGGCTTCACGGCGGGGCTCCGGCCGGTGTGAGCGAACCGGATCTTCTCCGTGCGCGTCCTGAACGTTCGGGACCGTTCGAGGAGGGGGCCGCGTGAGGATACGGCGACCGCGTCTGCCGCGTACCCGGGCCGGCCGGCGCCGGCTGGTGCGGGCGGTGATGGGGGTGTGCGTGCTGGCGCTGCTGCCGGCGACCTGGCTGCGGCTGTCCACCGGGGACCGGCTGCGCACCGTCGCCGACGTGCCGCGCACCGCGGTGGCGGTCGTCTTCGGCGCGGGTCTGTGGCAGGGCGAGCCGTCGCCGTATCTCGCGCACCGGCTGGACGCGGCGGCCGCGCTGTACCGGGCGGGCCGGGTCGAGGTGGTGCTGGTGACCGGTGACAACAGCCGGGAGGACTACGACGAGCCGGACGCGATGCGGGCGTATCTGACCCGGCACGGTGTGCCGGACCGGCGGATCGTGAGCGACTACGCGGGCTTCGACACCTGGGACTCCTGTGTGCGGGCGAAGAAGATCTTCGGCGTGGACCGGGCGGTGCTGATCAGCCAGGGCTTCCACATCCGGCGGGCGGTGGCGCTGTGCGAGGCGGCGGGTGTCGCGTCGTACGGCGTGGGCGTCGACGAGACGCACGACACCACCTGGTACTACGGCGGCACGCGGGAGGTGTTCGCGGCGGGCAAGGCGGCGCTGGACGCCCTGTTCCGGCCGGACCCGCGCTTCCTCGGGCCGCACGAGCCCGGGGTGGAACGGGCGCTCGCGGAGGCCGGGTGACCTGCGGGGCAGGCGGGTGACCGGCTCCTCACCGTGGTGCCGGCGGGCCGGGGAGGTCAGTGTCCCGGCCGCGTAACAGGGGCCGTCCTGGCACGTAACACGGCCGAAGCACGCTGAAGGGCATGCAGAACACCGCGACGCCCACGCACTGCCCGTACTGCGCCCTGCAGTGCGGGATGAACCTGACGCCCGCCGCCGACGGCCCCGCCGGGACGGTGGTGCTGACGGAGCGCGCGGACTTCCCGGTGAACCGGGGCGCGCTGTGCGGGAAGGGCCGCACCGCGCCGGAGGTCCTGTCGTCGGGCGTCCGCCTGACCTCGCCGCTGGTGCGCACCGGGGGCCGGCTGGTGCCCGCGACCTGGCCGGAGGCGCTGGACCGGATCGCCGGGGCGCTGGGGTCGGTGCGCGAGGAGCACGGTCCGGACGCGCTGGGTGTGTTCGGCGGCGGCGGGCTGACCAACGAGAAGGCGTACTCGCTGGGCAAGTTCGCGCGGGTGGTGCTCGGCACCTCGCAGATCGACTACAACGGGCGGTTCTGCATGTCGTCCGCGGCGGCGGCCGGGGTGAAGGCGTTCGGGCTGGACCGGGGGCTGCCGTTCCCGCTAAAGGACATCCCGCGGACGGGGTGTGTGATCCTCGTCGGCTCCAACCCGGCCGAGACGATGCCGCCGTCGCTGCGCTACTTCACCGAGCTGCGCGAGAACGGCGGCACGCTGATCGTCATCGACCCGCGCCGCACGAAGACGGCCGAGCAGGCCGACCTGCACCTGGCCCCGCGCCCCGGTACCGACCTCGCGCTCGCGCTCGGCATGCTGCACCTGGTGGTGGCCGAGGGGCGGGTCGACCAGGCCTACGTCGAGGAGCGCACGTCCGGCTGGGAGGAGGCGCGGGCGGCGGCGATGGCGCACTGGCCGGAGTACGTGGAGCGGATCACGGGGGTGTCCGTTCCCGAGCTGCGGGAGGCGGTGCGCCTGTTCTGCGAGCCGGAGGCCGCGATGGTGCTGACCGCGCGCGGCCCCGAGCAGCAGGCCAAGGGCACCGACACGGTCGGCGCGTGGATCAACCTGTGCCTGGCGACCGGCCGGGCGGGCCGCCCGCTGTCCGGGTACGGCTGCCTGACCGGGCAGGGCAACGGGCAGGGTGGGCGCGAGCACGGCCAGAAGGCCGACCAGCTGCCCGGCTACCGCAAGCTGGACGACCCCGAGGCGCGGCGGCACGTGGCCGAGGTGTGGGGCGTCGACCCGGATGCGCTGCCGGGGCCGGGGCGCAGCGCGTACGAGCTGCTGGACGCGCTGGGCCGGGACGTGAAGGCGCTGCTGCTGATGGGGTCCAACCCGGTGGTGTCGGCGCCGCGCGCCGCGCACATCGAGGAGCGGCTGCGGTCGCTGGACTTCCTGGCGGTGTGCGACGTGGTCCTGTCGGAGACGGCGGAGCTGGCGGACGTGGTGCTGCCGGTGACGCAGTGGGCGGAGGAGACGGGCACCACGACCAACCTGGAGGGCCGGGTGCTGCTGCGCCGGCAGGCGATCACCCCGCCGGAGGGCGTGCGCAGCGACCTGTACGTGCTGCACGAGCTGGCGGCGCGCCTCGGCGTGGAGAAGGGCTTCCCGACCGACGCCGAGGAGGTCTTCGAGGAGCTGCGCCGGGCGAGCGCGGGCGGGGCGGCGGACTACTCCGGGATCACGTACCGGCGGCTCGCGGAGGAGAACGGGGTGTTCTGGCCGTGTCCGGCGCCGGACCCTGGAGCGGGCGAGGAGGGGACCGCTCCGGCCGGGGAGTACGACGGCGAGGACGCGGCGCTGGACGCCGTGCTGCCGGACGACGACCCGGCGCGGGAGGACGCCGCGCTGCCCTCCGACGATCCCGCGCGGGAGGAATCCGCGCTGCCTTCCGAGGCCCTCGCAGAGGAGATCCCCGCGCCGCACCCGGGCACCCCCCGTCTCTTCCTCGACCGCTTCGCCACCCCCGACGGCCGGGCTCGTTTCGTCCCGGTCGCGCACCGCCCGTCCGCCGAGGAGCCGGACGACGACTACCCGGTGCTGCTGACGACGGGCCGGGTGGTCTCGCAGTACCAGTCGGGCGCCCAGACCCGCCGGGTGGCCGAGCTGAACAAGGCCGCGCCGGGCCCCTTCGTCGAGCTGCACCCGAGGCTCGCGGCCCGGCTGGGCGCGGCGGAGGGCGACCTGCTGGCGGTTCAGTCCCGGCGGGGCCGCGCGGTGGCGCCGGCCCGCATCACCACGGCGATCCGCCCCGACACGGTGTTCATGCCGTTCCACTGGCCGGGCGAGGGCCGTGCCAACACCCTGACCAACCCGGCGCTGGACCCGACGTCGCGGATGCCGGAGTTCAAGGTGTGCGCGGTGCGGGTGGAGACGGTGCGGGCGCAGCAGTAGGGAACCGGCCCGGCGGGGTCATCCGCGGGCGGCCCAGTCCCCGCCCTCGATCAGCTTGCCGTGCGCCCGCAGCCGGGCCGCGACGGCGGGGGCGGCGACGTACACCCAGGCCGGTACGGGCGTGCCGTCGCCGGCGCGGACGACATCGCGGCGCACGCGCGCGTACAGGTCGCGCGGATCGCCGCCGGGCGTGCACTCCTCCAACCGGTCCAGCGCGGTGAGGAGTTCGTCGTACGCCTCCGGTACGGCGGTGACCAGCTCGCCGCGGACGGTTCCGCCGGGTTCCTCGACGGCGTAGGGGTAGCCGGGGCCGTCGTACAGCACCGCGCCCCGGAGCAGGGCGGGTTCCTCGGCGCGGGTGCGGCCGCGCAGGAAGGCGTCGTGGTTGGGCTCGCCGGGGCGCAGGGTGCCGTAGACGAAGAACGGGAGTCTCACAGAACCGATTCTGGCCCCTCACACACCTCCTCGTTTGCGCTATGGACATGACATGTCATGGCCTCTTAAATCTGAGTCAACCTCAGCGCCGCCCCCACGCGCCCACCCCAGGGCGCCTCCCCCGAGGAGACCGATGACTCGGATACGGCCGCACGCCTCCGCCCCCCACCAGGCCCGCGCCTCCCGCACCCCCCGCCGCCTCGCCACCGCCGGTGTGGCGGCCACCGCCGCCACCCTGCTGGCCGCCGCGCTCTCCCCCACCGCCGGCGCGGCCGACAGACCGACCCGGGCCACCGCGGTCGAGAACGCCACGGACGTCCTGAAGGACCGGGCGAGTGCCCTCGGCCTGACGGCCGGCCAGGAGACGAAGGTCCGGGACGTGATCGTCGACCCGGACGGCACCCAGCACGTCCGCTACGACCGCACCTACCACCGACTCCCCGTCCTGGGCGGCGACTTCGTCGTCCACCTGGCGCCCGACGGCAGCTACCGCAGCGCCTCCCGCGCCACCCGCGCCGCGATCTCCCTGGCGACCACCACGCCGGCCGTCTCCGCCCCGAGGGCCGCCGACCTCGCGACGAACGCGCTGCGCGCGGTGAACCTCGGCGAGACCCTGCGCAGGCTGACCGCCAAGCCGGAGCTGATCGTCGACGCCCTGCACGGCACGCCGAGGCTGGCCTGGCGCACCAACGCCGTCGCCCAGGACGAGCAGGGCAACCCGGTGGCCCGCACGGTCCTCACCGACGCCGCGTCCGGCGCGCAGATCGACGCCTGGGACAGCCTGGAGTCGGCGTCGGGCGACGGCGCGTCCCTGTACAGCGGCACGGTGCCGCTGGAGACGACCCTGTCGGGCTCGTCGTACCAGCTGAAGGACCCGACCCGGGGCAACACCTACACCGGCGACGCGGCGAACAAGACGGACCTGTGCTTCCTCGGGATCTGCTTCAGCCGGGCCCCCTCGACGGTCTTCACCGACGCGGACAACCACTGGGGCACGGGCACCACGTCCGACCGGGCGAGCGCCGCCGTCGACGCGCAGTACGGCACGAACGTGACCTGGGACTACTACAAGAACGTCCATGGCCGCAACGGCATCGCCGGGGACGGCAAGGGCTCGTACAACCGCGTGCACTACGGCAGCAACTACAACAACGCCTTCTGGGACGACAGTTGCTTCTGCATGACGTACGGCGACGGTGACGGCACGACGTTCGGCCCGCTGGTCGCGCTCGACGTCGCCGGGCACGAGATGTCCCACGGCGTGACGTCGAAGACGGCGGCGCTGACGTACTCCGGCGAGTCCGGCGGCCTGAACGAGGCCACCTCCGACATCCTCGGCACGATGGTCGAGTGGTACGCCAACAGCGCTTCCGACGCCGGGGACTACCTCATCGGCGAGAAGATCGTGAAGCCCGGCTTCGGCAAGGCCGCCCTGCGCTTCATGGACAAGCCCTCCAAGGACGGCAAGTCCGCCGACTACTGGAGCAGCACGGTCGGCAACCTGGACGTCCACTACTCCTCCGGCGTCGCCAACCACTTCGCCTACCTGCTCGCCGAGGGCAGCGGCCCGAAGACCATCAACGGCGTCGCCTACGACTCCCCGACCGCCAACGGCTCCACGGTCACGGGCATCGGCCGGGACAAGGTCGGCCGGATCTGGTACCGCGCCCTGACGGTCTACATGACGTCGGGCACCAACTACGCGGCCGCCCGCACGGCCACCCTCAACGCCGCGAAGGACCTCTACGGCACCGGCAGCACCGAGTACAACGCGGTCGCGGCGGCCTGGAGCGCGGTGAACGTGGGCTGAGCCCGCCCGAACGACCGGCCGCCCCGGCCCCGACCGACCGGGGCGGCCGGCCTCACTGCGTGGCCTGCCTCACTGCGCCTGCCTCACTGCGGCCCGGCCGCCGGGAAGGCGTCCTCCAGAACCGCCCGCACCTCTGCGACGGCACGCCTCCACCCCTCGCCCTTCAGCACGTCGTGGTCCCAGGTGACCCGCGGCTCACCTCCCGGCACGCAGTAGCCGTAGATGTGCTCGGCCACGTCCTCCGTGAAGAGGTGGTCGAAGTGGAAAGTGCCCTCGAAGGCCAGCCACGCGATGCCCTCCGCGCCGAGGGACGCCGTCCGCAGGCACTGCGTCAGGTACGGGACGAAACCCTGGCCGGCGTCGTCGAAGCCGAGGTCGTACTCCCACACGACGACTCCCGGCGCCCAGCAGTCCGACGCGAGCCGGAAGACCTCGACCCGGTCGGGCCGCATCCCGGACACGTCGAACGCGCCCTTGGCCAGGCGCGCTTCGGCCCGGCCCAGCGTGCAGAGCACGAAGACCGCCGGACCGCTCCAGCAGACGGCCTCCTCGATCGACGCCACGACAGCTCCCCTTCCGACGCGCCCTCGGCCCGAGCGTAGAGGGATCACCCGTTCACCGGCCGTCTTGCGCCCTTCGGGTGCTCTTCCCCGGTGCTCTTGGCCAGCGGCGCTGACCTGCCCAAACACGGTCCCGCGGGGGTGTGTCGCCACCCGTTCACCCCATTTCTGACGGTTCCTCAGCAAGCGGTCGGGGCGTGCTGCCACTTACCTCGGTAGGGACAGGGGCAAGACCGAGGAACTCTGGGGAGCAGCACCATGCGACGTACCGTCCGTCTGCTGACCGGTACCGCGCTCGCCGTCACCGCCGCGGCCGGCCTCGCGGCGCCCGCGTACGGCGCGGACACCGGCGGTCTGGAGGTGTCCCCCTCCACCGTCGTGCCGGGCACCGACGTCACGGTGACCACGGAGGCCTGCGGCGACGGCGGCTCGGCCACGGGCGACGCCGGCGCGGTCGGCGCCGGCCGGTTCACGCTGGCGCCGACCGGAAGCGGGGGCGAGGCGGCCGGGCGGTTCCGGGTGCCGCCGAGCGCGCAGCCGGGGACGTACGAGATCATCGCGGACTGCGCCGACGGTGACCGGGAGGTGCACGGCGACCTGGTCGTGGCGCTCTCCTCGGCGACCCGCGCGCAGATCTATCCGCGCGGAAGTGTGAAGACGGGGGTCGGCGGCGCTCTGGGCCCCGACCCCGTGCAGACCGCGGCCGGTGTGGCGGCTCTCGCCGTCGCCGCCGCGGGCGGTACCTGGCTCCTGCATCGCCGGGCGAGAGGCGACGGGATCTGACGGACACCCTCCGCTGTCCGTCCGCCGGTACCGCATGTCCCCTCCCCCTCCGGGTCCGACGCCCCTCGCGGCCCGGAGGGGGGCACGGGGTACCACCGCCTGGGAAGGGGTTCGCATGCGCGGGACAGGGAAGAACGGCCGCAGCCACGGCGCGGGCGCACCCCGCGGGACGCGTGGCGCGGGCCGGGCCGGGCGGGTAGGGCGGGCCGCGCAGGCAGGGCGGGCCGGTCTCGCCGGTCGGGCCGGTCTCGCCGGTCGTGCCGGTCGGGCCGGCAACACCGCGATAGCGGCCGTCACGCTCACCGCCCTGTGCGCCGGCGCCTGGCTCCTGCACAACGCCACGGACACGCACGCCCCGCCGCAGCCCTCGCCCGCCGAGGCCCGTACGGACCGCTCCGGCGGCACGGGCGGCGCCGGCGGGACCGGCCGGTCGGCGCCCGCGCTGCCGCCCTCCCCGCCCGACCGCATCCGCATCCCGGCGATCCGCGTGAACGCCCCCCTGACCGGCCTCGGCCTCACCCCCACCGGCAGCCTCGACGTGCCGCCCGCGGAGAAGAAGAACCTCGCCGGCTGGTACGAGGCCGGCACCACGCCCGGCGAGCGCGGCACCGCGATCGTCGCCGGGCACGTCGACAACGCCGACGGCCCCGCCGTGTTCTACTCCCTCGGCGCGCTGAAGAAGGGCGCCGCGATCGAGGTCGACCGGCGCGACGGCGGCACGGCCGTGTTCACCGTGGACGCGGTGGAGGTCTACGAGGCGCGGGACTTCCCCGACGAGAAGGTCTACGGCGCCGCCGACCGCCCCGAGTTGCGCGTCATCACCTGCGGCGGCGGCTACTCCCGGTCAACCGGCTACCAGGGCAACGTCGTCGTCTTCGCCCACCTCACCGGCGCCCGGCGCTGACCCCCCGCCCAGCAGGTTCACCCGCCCCCACTCCCCGAGCGGGGCGAGCGCCCGGTTCAGGTCCTCGCCGAGCGGGGTGAGGGAGTACTCGACGTGCGGGGGCACGGCGTCGTACTCCTCGCGGTGCACGATGCCGTCGGCCTCCAGCTCCCGCAGGTGCGAGGCGAGCACCTTCTCCGTGACGCCCGGCACCGCGCGCCGCAGCTCACCGAACCGGTACGGCCGCGCCGCCAGCTCCCACAGGATCAGCCCCTTCCACTTCCCGCCGATGACGTCCATCGCCGCGTCGATCCCGCAGACGTACGCCCCTGCCCGTCGCCCGATCGGCATGCCCCACTCCCTCACCTGGATGCTTCCGTCGCGGTAACCACCCACTCGAAAGTACGTACTTGAGCAGGTGATCCGCCCTCCACGAGGGTGAACGCCATGACCGCCACCACTCCTTCCCCGCTCACCGTCCTCGGCACCGGCGCCATGGGCACCGCCCTCGCCCGCGCCTGGCTGGCCGCCGGCCACGCCGTGACCGTCTGGAACCGCACCCCCTCCCGCGCCGAACCGCTCGCCGCCGACGGCGCGGTGATCGCCCCGAGCGCCGCGGACGCCGTCTCGGCGAACCGGCTCGTCGTCGTCTGCCTGCTGGACGACCCCTCGGTCGGCGCGGCACTGGACGGGGCCGACCTGACCGGCCGCGACCTCGTGAACCTCACCACCGGCACCCCGGGTGACGCGCGCTCCCGAGCCGGCTGGGCGACCGCGCGCGGCGCCCGTTTCCTCGACGGCGGCATCATGGCCGTACCGCCGATGATCGGTCACCCGGACAGCGGCGCGTACGTCTTCTACAGCGGCTCGGCCGAGCTGTTCGACGAGCACCGGCCGGCGCTGGCCACGGTGGCCGGCACCGAGTACGTCGGTACAGACCCCGGTCTGGCCGCGCTGCACGACGTGGCGCTGCTCAGCGCCATGAACGGCATGTTCGCCGGGCTCCTGCACGCCTTCGCCCTGCTGCGCGGCACGGACGTCGCCCCGCGCGACCTCGCCCCGCGGCTGGTGTCGTGGCTCGGCGCGATGGCCCCGGCGGCCCACGCGACCGCCGAGCGGCTGGAGAGCGGCGACTACACGAAGAACGTCCTCTCCAGCGTGGGCATGCAGGCGGCGGGCGTCCCCGCCTTCTTGCGCACGGCGCAGGAACAGGGCGTGAGCCCGGAGCTGCTGCTGCCGTACCTGGACCTGCTGCGCCGCCGGGCGGCGGACGGGCATGCGGAGGAGGACACGGCGGGGATGGTGGAGCTGCTGGTCCGCCAGAACGCCCACCCACTGCCCGCACTGCCGGTCCGGTAAGAGGGCCGGGCATGATGCGTCCCTAGGTGCTCTCCAGATACCGCAGCACCGCCAGCACCCGCCGGTGGCCGGTCTCCGAGGGCGGCAGGTCGAGCTTGGTGAAGATGTTGGCGATGTGTTTCTCCACCGCGCGTTCGGAGACGGTGAACGCCGACGCGATCGCGTGGTTGGTGCGGCCCTCCGCCATCAGCGCCAGCACCTCCCGCTCCCGGGGCGTGAGCCCGTCCAGCGCGCTGCGGCGCCGGCTCGCCCCGAACAGCTGGGCGACCACCTCGGGGTCGAGCGCGGTGCCGCCGGCCGCGATCCGCTCCAGCGCGCCCACGAACTCCCCGATGTCGACGACCCGTTCCTTCAGCAGGTAGCCGAACCCGGCCGGGTTCCCGAGCAGCCGGGAGGCGTGGGTCGTCTCGACGTACTGGGAGAAGAGGAGCACTCCGGTCCGTGGGTGGTCCTCCCGCAGCCGGACCGCCGCCCGGACGCCCTCGTCGGTCTGGGTGGGCGGCAGCCGGATGTCGACCACGGCCACGTCGGGCGCGTGCTCGGCGACGGCGGCGAGCAGCGCGTCGGCGTCCGCGACGGCCGCGGCCACCTCCACCTCCCGCAGCTGGAGCAGCTGGACCAGCCCGTCGCGCAGGATGGCCGAGTCCTCGGCGATGACGACCCGCATACGGCTCCCGACGTCAGGTGGTGGGCAGTTCGACGGTGATCACCGTAGGTCCTCCGGGCGGGCTGTCGCAGCTCAGTGTGCCGTCGACGGTGCGGATCCGGGCCAGCAGGCCGGTGAGCCCGGAGCCGCCGCCGATCACCGCGCCGCCGTGGCCGTCGTCGGCGACGGTCAGCCGCAGCCGCCCCTCGCGGGCGGTGACCGAGATGCCGACGGACCCGGCGCCGCTGTGCTTGACCGCGTTGGCGAGCAGTTCGGCGGCGCAGAAGTAGGCGATGGACTCCACGGCCGGGCTCGGGCGGGCCGGGAGGTCGGTGGTGAGGGTGGCGGGCAGCGCGCTGTCGGCGGTGAGGGTGGCCAGGGCGGCGGGGAGCCCCTCGTCGAGGACGGGCGGGTGGATGCCCTTGACCAGGTGGCGCAGGTCGGCGATGGCCTGGGTGGCGTTGCCCCGCGCGGTGTCCACGGCGGCCAGGACGCGCTCGCGCTCGGCCCCGGCGCCGACCAGTTCGCGGATGAGGGTGAGGTGCATGGCGAGGCCGACGAGACGGGCCTGGGTGCCGTCGTGCAGATCGCGTTCGATCCGGCGCAGGGTGGCGGCGGCGTCCTCGACGGCGTGCGCCCGGGTCTCCTCCAGCGCGCGGATACGGCGCTCGGCGGCGCTCGGCCCGAGCAGCGCGGCCAGCAGGGCCCGGTGCGGGGTGAGCGCGTGCCGGACGAGGTGGGGCGCGACGGCGAGCAGCAGCAGGCCGAGGGCGACCGGGAGCAGCCAGCGGGGCCAGGTGTCGACCTGGTGGCCGAAGAACTCCAGGGAGACGTGCCGGGTGGTGCCGTCGGGCTCGTGGACCGTGCGGTAGTTCACGGGGGCGAGCAGGGGGTGGAGGGTGAGCAGGACGCCGTAGACGTATCCGAGGACGACGGCGACGTACCCGAGGACGGCGGTGAACGGGGTCAGCAGGGCGCAGCCGGCCGCCCGCCAGGCCGCCCGGTCGGCGAGCGCCGCGCGCCGCCGGCCGAGGAGGCCCTGGGCTCGCGGCGGCACCGGCGCGTCGATCTCCACGCCGAGCAGCCGCCGGGCCAGGGCCCGCTGCACCGCGCCCAGCGCCTGAGCGCCGCGGACCGTCCCCGCCAGCAGCCACAGGCCCAGCGTGGTCACGGACAGCACACCGCCCACCGCCAGCCCGGCCAGCGTCAGCAGGAAACCGGCGAGGGCGAGCGGGAGGGCGAGGAGGGCGTAGAGGAGGGCGGCGAGGGCCCGGCGGCCGAAGGGGGCGGCGGCGAGGGAGCGCAGGGCGGGCAGCGCGGTGAGGTGACGGCCGGGCAGGGCCTCTGAGCGGCTCATGACGGTCAACCTAGGGGGTGCGTCGTCGGTCAGGCCCGGCCCCCGCCGGTCCGGTTGCCGCCCCGGCCGAGGACACGGGTCGCCAGCCGGGCCTGCACGGCGGTCATCCCCCGCACCAGCCACGGCATCAGCAGCAGGAACCCGAGCCCCCCGACCACCGCGTGGAACGCCCACGCCCCGGCGAAGGTGGGCCCGCCCCACGCGGACGCGTAGTCGTCGCCCACGCGCAGCGGCCAGCCCAGGTTCATCGGCACCAGCGACCAGCCGTACAGGGTGACGGCGGCGACGACCAGGTTGAACGGGGTGGCGGCCAGCGTGTGCAGCAGCGGCCGGCCCCGGCCGCCGGCCGGCACCCGGACGCCGAGCAGCCTCCGCAGCAGCGCGCGCTGCCACCGGCCCACCGGGACGAAGCCCGCCGGCAGGGCCAGGACGGCGTAGGCGGTGCGCCGCCACGCGGCGGCCGTGAACGGCTCCCGCACGATCCGCCGTACGGCGAGGAGGGCGGCGTTCGCGGGACGGGACAGGTGAGTGGTGGCCATGGCTGTTCCCCCTGGTCGGAAGTGGGCTGTTCCCCCAGCCTCCCGGCCCCGCCCGTCGTACACGATGGTGCCGCCACGGATCCCAAGGGTTCGGGTAACCCCACCCCGCACCGGGGGCCGCCCCACCTCACAGACACCTCCCGCCACCCGTCCCGAACCCTCACACCCCCCTGTCGACCCCGCTGAGGGCAGCGTTCCTCACGGGAAACAGATGCGATGCCACCGGGAAACACCCGCACCGCAGGCTCCTGGACATGACCTCGAATACGCGTGTGGTGGTGATCGGCGCCGGCCTCGCGGGCGTCCGGCTCGCCAGGCGACTCGGTGAGCTGGGCGTGCCCGCGCTGCTCGTCGGCGAGGAGGAGCACCGGCCGTACAACCGGGTCCTGCTCGCCGAGGTGCTGGCCGGACGCTACAGCCCGGACGTGATCGCCCTCCCCGCGCCGGCCGCGCTGACCCGGGCCCGGGTGACCGGGATCGACCGCGTGGAGCGGACCGTGAGCTGCGCCGACGGTTCACGGATCGCCTACGGCACGCTGGTCCTGGCCACCGGCTCCAACCCGGTCCTGCCGCCGCTGCGCGGCCTGTTCACGCCGGACCACGTGCTGCCCGAGGGCGTGCACGCGTTCCGCACGATGGACGACTGCCTGGGCCTGTCGAAGGCCGTACGGCCCGGCACCAAGGCCGTGGTGATCGGCGGCGGACTGCTCGGGGTGTCCGCCGCCCGCGCGCTCGCCCAGCGCGGCGCCCAGGTCGTGCTCGCCCAGCAGTCCGAGCGGCTGATGGAGCGTCAGCTGGACCCGAGCGCCTCGCGGCTGGTCAAGCGGCACCTGACCGACCTCGGCGTCGAGGTCCACACCGAGTGCCGGGTACGGGACGTGCGCTGCGTCGGCGGCGCGGTCCGCTCGGTCGAGATGGCCGACGGCTACGCCCTCGACGCCGACCTCGTCGTGCTGGCCTGCGGGGTGCACCCGCGGGCCGGTCTCGCCAAGGAGGCGGGGCTCGCCGTGCACAAGGGCGTCCTCGTCGACGACGAGCTGCGCACCTCCGACCCGCACATCCGGGCCATCGGCGACTGCGCCCAGCACGACGGCACGGTCTACGGCCTGGCGGCACCCGCGCTGGAACAGGCCGACGTGCTCGCCGATCTGCTGGCGGGGAACACCTCCGCCCGTTACGCCGGCACCCGCGCCCTGACCCGGCTCACGCTGACCGGGCAGGACTCCCTGGACCTCGCCGCGTTCGGCGAGACCGTCCCGCAGCCGGGCGACGACGTCGTGCAGCTCACCGACCACACCCGCGGCACCTACCGCAAGGTCGTCGTCCGCGACGACCGCCTGGTCGGCGGGGTCCTCGTCGGCGAACTCGGCACCGTCGGCGCGCTCGCCCGCGCCTGGGAGGGAGCAGAGCCGCTCCCCTCCGACGGCGGCCCTCTGCTCCACCTGCTCACCAACGATGGAGGCTCCTGAATGACCGCCACCCTGGGGGCCACCCCCACGATCGTGCTCGTCGGCCACGGCATGGTCGGCCAGCGCTTCCTCGAAGCGCTCGCCGAGCGCGGCCTGACCGCCACGCACCGCGTGGTCGTGCTGTGCGAGGAGCCGCGTCCCGCCTACGACCGCGTCCAGCTCACCTCGTACTTCTCCGGCAAGACCCCGGAGGACCTGTCCCTGACGGACAGGGAGTTCATCAAGGACCACGGCATCGAGCTGTACGTCGGCGACCCGGCCGAGAGCGTCGACCGGGAGGCGAGGACGGTCACGGCCCGCTCCGGGCAGGTCTTCACGTACGACACCCTCGTCCTCGCCACCGGCTCCTACCCGTTCGTGCCGCCCGTGCCGAACAAGGACGCCGACGGCTGCTTCGTGTACCGCACGATCGAGGACCTCCTCGCGATCGAGGAGTACGCCAAGAAGGTCGAGGTCGGCGCGGTCGTCGGCGGCGGTCTGCTCGGCCTGGAGGCGGCCGGCGCGCTCAAGGGCCTCGGCATCGAGACGCACATCGTGGAGTTCGCGCCGCGGCTGATGCCGGTGCAGGTCGACGAGGGCGGCGGCGCCGCGCTGCTGCGCACCATCGAGGACATGGGCCTGAGCGTGCACACCGGGGTGGGCACGCAGGAGATCGTGGTCGGCGAGGACGGCGCCGTCACCGGCATGAAGCTGTCCGACGGCAGCGAACTGAGCGCCGGCATGGTGGTGTTCAGCGCCGGTGTCCGCCCCCGCGACCAGCTCGCCCGCGACTGCGGCCTGGCGGTCGGCGAGCGCGGCGGCATCGCGGTCGACGAGCAGTGCCGCACCGTCACCGACCCGCACGTCTTCGCGATCGGCGAGTGCGCGCTCGCCGCGGACGGCCGGGTGTACGGCCTGGTCGCCCCCGGCTATGAGCAGGCCGCGACGGCCGCCGCGACCATCGCCGCCGACGAGGCGTCCTTCACCGGCGCCGACCTGTCGACGAAGCTGAAGCTGCTCGGCGTGGACGTGGCGTCCTTCGGTGACGCGCACGGCACCACCGAGGACTGCCTGGACGTCGTCTACTCCGACTCCCGTGCCGGCCTGTACAAGAAGCTGGTCATCGGCCGAGACGGCACGCTGCTCGGCGGCATCCTGGTCGGCGACGCGGAGGCGTACGGCACGCTGCGCGCGCTGACCGGCTCGGTCCCGCCGATCTCCCCGGAGGCGCTGGTGCTGCCCGCCGGCGCGGGGGCCCCGGCCCAGCTCGGCCCGTCCGCGCTGCCGGACGACGCGATCATCTGCTCCTGCCACAACGTCAGCAAGGGCACGATCCGCGGCGCGGTGACCGACCACCAGTGCACCACCGTGCCCGAGGTGAAGAAGTGCACCAAGGCCGGTACCGGCTGCGGCAGTTGCGTGAAGGTGCTGGGCCAGCTGGTCACCGCGGAGCTGGAGGCGTCCGGCATGGAGGTCGACAAGGGCCTGTGCGCCTGCTTCTCGCAGACCCGCGAGGAGCTGTACGAGATCGTCCTCGCCCTGCGCATCAACTCCTACCAGGACCTGCTGGACCGCTACGGCCGCGAGAGCGCCCGCGGCACCGACGGCTGCGACGTCTGCAAGCCGGCCGTCGCCTCGATCATCGCCTCCCTCGCCCCGGCGATCGGCGCGAGCGGCTACGTCCTCGACGGCGAGCAGGCCGCCCTGCAGGAGACCAACGACCACTTCCTGGCCAACCTGCAGAAGAACGGCTCGTACTCCGTCGTCCCGCGCATCCCCGGCGGTGAGATCACCCCGGAGAAGCTGATCGTGATCGGCGAGATCGCCCGCGACTTCGGGCTCTACACGAAGATCACCGGCGGCCAGCGCATCGACATGTTCGGCGCCCGCGTCGAGCAACTCCCGCTGATCTGGGCGCGCCTGGTGGACGCCGGCTTCGAGTCCGGCCACGCGTACGGCAAGGCGCTGCGCACGGTGAAGTCCTGCGTGGGCTCCACCTGGTGCCGCTACGGCGTGCAGGACTCCGTCCGCATGGCGATCGACCTGGAGCTGCGCTACCGGGGGCTGCGCTCCCCGCACAAGCTGAAGTCGGCGGTCTCCGGCTGCCAGCGCGAGTGCGCCGAGGCCCAGTCGAAGGACTTCGGCGTCATCGCCACGGCGAACGGCTGGAACCTGTACGTCGGCGGCAACGGCGGCGCGACTCCCCGTCACGCCGATCTCCTGGCCCAGGACCTCTCGGACGCCGAACTGATCCGCCTGATCGACCGCTTCCTGATGTTCTACATCCGCACGGCCGACCGCCTGGAGCGCACCTCGACCTGGCTGGAGCGGATCCCGGGCGGCCTGGACCACGTACGGGACGTGGTGGTCCACGACTCCCTCGGCATCTGCGACGAGCTGGAGCAGCTGATGCAGGCCCACGTCGCGCACTACCGCGACGAGTGGGCCGAGACCATCAACGACCCCGAGAAGCTCGCCCGCTTCGTGTCCTTCATCAACGCCCCCGACACCCCCGACCCGGTCGTGGGCTTCGTCCCCGAGCGCGACCAGATCAAGCCCGACCTGCCGCTGCTGACCATCGGCCTGCGGCCTGCCGAAGAAGTCCTGGAAGGAAGCGCCCAGCGATGACCCTGGCACTCGAGACGACCGACCTGAAGGTCCAGCTGCGCCTGGACGACGACTGGTTCACGGTCTGCGACCTGAGCCATCTGCTCCCCGGCCGGGGCGTGGCCGCCCTGCTGCCGGACGGCCGCCAGGTCGCCCTGTTCCGCGACCGTGCGGGCGAGCTGTACGCCATCGACAACCGTGACCCCTTCACGGGCGCGGCGGTCCTCTCCCGCGGCCTGACCGGCACCCACCAGGGCCGCCCCTTCGTCGCCAGCCCGCTGCTCAAGCAGCGCTTCGACCTGGCGTCCGGGCAGTGCCTGGACGACGAGGCGGTACGGGTGACGGCGTACGAGGTACGCACCGCCTGAGCGAGCACGCAGGGGCCCGGTCGGACTGACGCACGACACCGACCGGGCCCTGACGCATGGTCAGCTTCATCACAGAACCATCACACCGGCACAAGGCTGGAGCCGGCCGTCTAGGTTCAGGTTCACCCTTCAAGCACCACACAAAGGGGGAACCTCCACCATGACAAACCCATACACCACGCCGGTCCCTACCCCCACCCCTCGCTGGGCGCGAAAGCGCTACGTCCTGCCGGCCCTGGCCGTCACCCTCTTCCTCGGGGTGGGCATCGGCGCCTCCGACGACGGCTCCGGCGCCGGCAAGACGACGGACGACGCCAAGCCGGCGGCGGCGTCCCCGCGTCCGACGGTCACGGTGACGACGACCGCGACCACCACCGCGACGCAGACGGCGACCGCGTCGGCGAAGCCGGCACCGGCGACGACGGTGACGGCCACGGAGACGGTGCGGGTCACGACGACGGTGACGGCGGACGCGGCGGCGGACGACTCGTACTCGGGCACCACCGGCGGCGGCAGCGGGGGTTCGGTCTCCTACGCCAACTGCTCGGAGGCCCGCGCCGCCGGCGCCACCCCGCTCTACGCGGGCGACCCCGGCTACAGCCGCCAACTGGACCGGGACGGCGACGGGGTGGCCTGCGAGTAGCGCCGCGCCTCAGTCCCGCCGGATCAACTCGGGATCGATCCGCCGCCCGATCAACGGCAGGGCCCCGAGCGCGGCCACGACAACGGCCCCCACAGCACTGGCCAACAACAAGGGCACCCCGTCCCCGTCCCAGAAGACGCTCCCGCCCCCGGTGACGAGATAACTGGACTCGGCGGCCTTACCGGTGACGACGGCAAGCAACAGCCCGACGACAAGAGGCAACACCACTTGAGCAACTTGCACGGCCCGGAGGGTGCGCCGCCTGGCCCCGAGCAGGGACAAAGCGGTGACCTGCGACTTCCGTTCCATGGCCCGGTCGGTGGCGGCGACGAGATAGGCGGCGACACCGATGACGAGGCCGAGGACCATGCCGACGCCGAGCAGTGTTTTGATGACGCTGATCTGTCGCAGTGCGGCGATGTCCACGCCCTCAGTCTCCACTTCTAGGGTGGGGTCGACGGCCGCGATGCCCTGGAGAACCGAACGCACAACCTGGGGTGCCGAGTCGCTGAGCAGCGTCAGACTCCCGTAATCAGGGCGGAATCCTTCGGGGAGGAGGGACGGCGGGATGAGCACCGTGCCGCTGCTGACGGTGTGGGTGACGGCGTCGTCCTGGTAGTGGACCGTCTGCTGAGGCACCTGGACCGTCAGGGTCCTGTGCCGTCCGTCATCGTCGACGAGGCGGAACGGAAATCGGGCGCCCGGGCGGCTGGCGTCGTCGTAGGTGTCGCCGGGAACCATCAGCCGGGCCGGGCGGCCTTCCACGCACCCCTTCAGCACCGAGGCCATGCCCCGCAGTTGGCCGCAGGTGGCGATGACCGCCTGGATGGCAGGGAATGGACCAGGTGCATCGCTGTCCGACCAGGACGTGGCCTCGACCATATGAGTGCGGACACCGGGAACTTCACCGACTGCTCGTCGTTTGTCGTCGGTCAGCTCCGAAAGCTGGATGCTGTACGCCTGGACCGGGGCGGTGTTCTTCGACACCTGGTCCAGTTCGATGAGGACGCCCTGGGTGAGCGAAGCGGCGTAGACGAGGAGCACTAGTCCGGTGGCCACGCGGAGAGTTCCGCTGGGCTCCACCTCGTTGCGGCGCATGGCGATGCCGAGGGTAAGCGAACCGGTGGTTGCGGCGATCTTCCTGGCGAGGGCGCGCGACAGGGCGGGCAACGTCAGCACGAGCCCGGCACCGACCAGCACGACGGCGACGGGCATGAGGACGGAAGAGAGCTTGGTGTCGCTCGGCGCATGGCCGGCAGCTCCGACCGCGCAGTAGCCAACGATGATGCCCAGCCCCGGGATCAGTGGCACCAAACCCCACAGTGCGGGCGCCTTCACCTCCGCACTGCGTCGCACCGCCAGCGGATTGTCCGCCGCCCTCTTTGCTCCGAACCGGCTCACGAACCAGGCCAGCACCGGGCAACCGAGAAGACAGACAACGACGGCCCTGAAAGGAAGCGACCCGTCGGACGGATACCAGTCGAAGCCTGGCAGGCCGATCCGGGACACGAGCTGGTTGACGACCCAGTACCCACCGAGCCCCAGGACTGCCCCCAGGAACGCTGCAACGACCGTCTCCGCGGCATTGACACGTTGCAGGCCCCGTCTGCTCAGTCCGAGCAGCCGCAGCGCGGCCAGCCGCCTGACACGTGCGGCTGCGGACAGCCTGGCGCACACCGAGAGATAGACCGCGAGAGGCAGGAGGACGATTCCCGACAGGGTGAAACGCAAGATGTCCAGCGTGGAGGATTCCACGGTGGGGAAGTCCGTATGCCTGCCCCCGAAGGCGGTGAGATGGCCACCGCCCTTGATCTGGTCTCGACGGACACCGATGTAGGCGTACAACTCGTCGGGGTGAGCCAGTCCACGGGCGGCGATGATGCCCGCCTCCCGGCCGGGAAGCATCTTGGCCAGGCCGGGGTCATGCCGAAGTGCGTCATGGAGACGTGGTGAGACGACCACCTCGCCGGGAAAGGGCAGGGCCCGCAGGCCAGGCGGAGGGGCAATGGGCTTGCCGCCCCGGGCGACAAAGATCCGTGTGAGGGGGTCCGCACCGTACGGATCCAGCCTGGTCAGCGCGAGCCCGGCTCCGTGCTCGGCGGTGCACTCGCCGAGGCCGTTCGAGCAGTCAGGCTCACGCGCCGCCTTACGAGCATCCTGGGCCGCCAGAAGCCCCGGGATCGCGAGGACGACCGCCAGACAGCAGACACCGACTGCACTGCCCATCACCATGAGCAGAAAGCGCGCCCGATTGCCCCTGCCGCTCCCCAGCAGCAGGCGCAGCCCCAGAAGGAACTCCTTCATGTCGCCTCCCGAGCCCTGGGGACGAGC
Source organism: Streptomyces griseosporeus (assembly GCF_014656055.1). GTDB lineage: Bacteria > Actinomycetota > Actinomycetes > Streptomycetales > Streptomycetaceae > Streptomyces > Streptomyces griseosporeus. The sequence continues at coordinate 653,202 of NZ_BNBR01000004.1, read as the reverse complement.
ACTCCGTCGCGCATCGTGTAGAGGCTGTCCGCCTGGGCGGCCACCTGTTCGTCGTGGGTGACGAGCACCACGGCCGTCCCCATGGACCGCGCCAGCGTCAGGAACTCGTTGAGTACGGCGGCAGCGTTGGTGCTGTCGAGCGAGCCGGTCGGTTCGTCCGCGAACACGACGGCCGGTTGGTGGACCAAGGCACGCGCCACAGCGACCCGTTGACACTGACCTCCGGAAAGCTGCGACGGTCGACGGCGGCGCAGCTTGCCGAGACCGAGCCGGCCCAGGACCTCAGCTGCGGCAGCCAGCGCCGGCCCCTTGCGCTGGCCGAGAAGGCGCAGCGGCAGAGCCGCGTTCTCCTCGATGGTCAGCTCCGGAAGCAACTCGCCGTACTGGAAGACGAACCCGAACCGCTCACGGCGGAGTGTGCAGAGGTCTTCGTCGTCCATGCGCCCGAGGACGCGGCCCTCGAAACGGACCTCACCGTCGGCGACGGGCACCACGCCCGCCAGGCAGTAGAGCAAGGAGGACTTACCGGAGCCGCTCTGCCCGGTGATCGCTGCGACCTCACCGCGGCGCAGCAGCAGTTCCGCATGCCTGACGGCGGGCGTCTCGCCGTAGAACAGTTCGACGCCCTCCGCAGACAGCACTTCTGACGTATTGATCTTGTTCCCCTGGGAAGTGCGAGCGGTGGGATTCAGTTGCCGGGGTCGCGGGGGTTGGTGTACCCCTGAACCCGCGAGCAGTTGTCCGGGTGCAGCGATCCCCGGTCCCGACATGCCTTGAGCTTCACCTTGTGGGTATACATCTGCGCCCCATCCCAATTGGAGTGGTGCATATCCACCGCACGCTTCTGCTTTCCGTAGTAGCGGACCCAGTCGTGGGCCTCGATACGGACCAGCATGTAGACGTTGTGGCCGTCGTTCGCATCAGCGTCGACGAGCCGCCCTTGCCACTCGAAGGCACCGTGGTTGGTGCTGGGCGGATTGAACTTGTACGTGCCGTTCGTGAACTGGACACCTGGGGAGTGCAGTTTCGGGATCGTTCCTGCCCAGGCGGCCAGCGCGGTACCCGACGCCGTCAGCAGCAGCCCAGCAGCCGCAGCCCCGACCAGTGCCTTCTTCATGCATGCCCTCTCAATCGTCGGTAGCCCCGTCGACCACCGTCGAGCACGCACCGTAGCGGCAGGATCACCAGGAGAAACGATCAGTCGGCTGCAGCCATCCCATCAGGTGACCCCCACCCCTGCAGAAACGTCCCCAAAACAAGCCAACCCCCCGGTAACCAAAGGCAAAACCGAAAGGGCGGCACCCCCGCACAAGGGTGCCGCCCTCTTCGTTGTCCGGGGCCGCTGTCGATCGGTTGAGGGTCGGGTGACAGACAGCGGACCCGGGGTTTATCGGCCGGCCCGGGGATAAATGCCGGGCCGGAATTCAGCGGTGGTCGCTGCCCTCCGCCTGCGTCGCCGCCCGGCCCGCCTCCAGGCGGGCCACGGGGATGCGGAAGGGGGAGCAGGAGACGTAGTCCAGGCCCACCGCGTGGAAGAAGTGGACGGATTCCGGGTCACCGCCGTGTTCGCCGCAGACGCCGAGTTTCAGATCGGGGCGCGTACGGCGGCCGGCTTCCGCGGCGGATTTCACCAGGGAACCGACGCCGTCCTTGTCGATCGTCTCGAAAGGCGATACGCCGAAGATTCCCTTTTCCAGGTAGGCGGTGAAGAAAGACGCCTCGACATCGTCACGGCTGAATCCCCACACCGTCTGGGTCAGGTCGTTCGTGCCGAAGGAGAAGAATTCCGCCGCCTCCGCGATCTGGCCGGCCGTGAGCGCCGCCCGCGGGAGTTCGATCATCGTGCCGATCGCCAGCTTCAGCCGCGTGCCGGACGCCGCCTCGACCTCCGCGATGACCTTGTCGGCCTCCTCGCGGACGATCTCCAGCTCCTGCACCGTGCCGACGAGCGGGATCATGATCTCGGCGCGCGGGTCGCCCTTGGCCGCCTTGCGCTCGGCCGCGGCCTCCGCGATCGCGCGGACCTGCATGGTGAACAGGCCGGGGATGACCAGGCCGAGGCGGACGCCGCGCAGGCCCAGCATCGGGTTCTGCTCGTGCAGCCGGTGCACCGCCTGGAGCAGGCGCAGGTCGTTCTCGTGGGGCTCCTGGCGGGACTCGGCCAGGGCCACGCGGACCGACAGCTCCGTGATGTCGGGGAGGAACTCGTGCAGCGGGGGGTCCAGGAGGCGGATCGTGACCGGGAGGCCGTCCATCGCCTCGAAGAGTTCGACGAAGTCCTTCTTCTGGAGGGGGAGCAGGGCCTTGAGGGACGCCTCGCGCTCCTCCTCCGTGTCCGCCAGGATCAGGCGCTCCACCAGCTCACGCCGGTCGCCGAGGAACATGTGCTCCGTGCGGCACAGGCCGATGCCCTGGGCACCGAAGCGGCGGGCGCGCAGCGCGTCCTCGGCGTTGTCGGCGTTGGCGCGTACGCGCAGGCGGCGCTTGCGGTCGGCGAAGGCCATCATGCGGTGGACGGCCTCGACCAGCTCGTCGGCGTCGTCGGCGCCCGGGTGCATGCGGCCCTCGAAGTACTCCACCACCGGGGAGGGGACCACCGGGACCTCGCCCAGGTACACCTTGCCGGAGGAGCCGTCGATGGAGATGACGTCGCCCTCCTCGACGACGTGGCCGCCGGGGACCGTCATGCGGCGGCGCTTGGTGTCGACCTCCAGCTCCTCCGCGCCGCAGACACAGGTCTTGCCCATGCCGCGCGCGACCACGGCCGCGTGGGAGGTCTTGCCGCCGCGGGAGGTCAGGATGCCCTCGGCCGCGATCATGCCGTCGAGGTCGTCGGGGTTGGTCTCCCGGCGGACCAGGATGACCTTCTCGCCCGAGCGGGACCACTTGACGGCGGTGTACGAGTCGAAGACCGCCTTGCCGACCGCGGCGCCCGGCGAGGCGGCGATGCCGCGCGCGACCTGCTCGACCTTCGCGTCCTCGTCGAAGCGGGGGAACATCAGCTGGGCGAGCTGGGCGCCGGTGACCCGCTGGAGGGCCTCCGCCTCGTCGATCAGGCCCTGGTCGACGAGCTGCGTGGCGATGCGGAAGGCCGCGCCCGCCGTGCGCTTGCCGACGCGGGTCTGCAGCATCCACAGCTTGCCGCGCTCGATCGTGAACTCGATGTCGCAGAGATCCTTGTAGTGGTTCTCAAGGGTCTCCATGATCTGCATGAGCTGGTCGTACGACTTCTTGTCGATCTTCTCCAGGTCCGCGAGCGGGACCGTGTTGCGGATGCCCGCCACCACGTCCTCGCCCTGCGCGTTCTGGAGGTAGTCGCCGTAGACGCCCTGGTGGCCGCTGGCGGGGTCGCGCGTGAACGCCACGCCCGTGCCGGAGTCGGGGCCGAGGTTGCCGAAGACCATCGAGCAGACGTTGACCGCGGTGCCGAGGTCGCCGGGGATGCGCTCCTGGCGGCGGTAGAGCTTGGCGCGGTCGCCGTTCCAGGAGTCGAAGACCGCGCGGATGGCGAGGTCCATCTGCTCGCGCGGGTCCTGCGGGAAGTCCCGGCCGGTCTCCTTCTTGACGATCTTCTTGAAGGTGGTGACCAGCTTCTTCAGGTCGGCGGCCTCCAGGTCGGTGTCGACCGTGACCTTCTTGGTCTCCTTGGCCTTGTCGAGGGCCTCCTCGAAGAGGTCGCCGTCGACGCCGAGGACGGTCTTGCCGAACATCTGGATGAGGCGCCGGTAGGAGTCCCAGGCGAAGCGCTCGTCGCCGGCCTGCTCGGCGAGACCCTTCACGGACTTGTCGGACAGGCCGATGTTGAGGACCGTGTCCATCATGCCGGGCATGGAGAACTTGGCGCCGGAGCGGACCGAGACCAGCAGGGGGTTGTCGGCCTGGCCGAGCTTCTTGCCCATGCGCTGCTCCAGCGCGTCGAGGTGCGCACTCACCTCGTCACGCAGTGCCGCCGGCTCCTCGCCGCTGTCCAGGTAGACCTTGCAGGCCTCCGTGGTGATGGTGAAGCCGGGCGGTACGGGGAGGCCCAGGTTCGTCATCTCGGCGAGGTTCGCGCCCTTGCCGCCGAGGAGGTCCTTGAGGTCCTTGTTGCCCTCGGTGAAGTCGTAAACGAACTTCACGCCCTCAACGCTGTTGCCCGACGCGGGTCCCTGGTGATCTTTGTTTTCCGACACGGGTCTCGACTCCTCGAGGACGCGGTGGCTGCCCTGACGTCGAGGAACATACCCAGATCGAAGGCTCATGGGTACGTCCACTTGCGCGTCATGCGCCCGTAACCGGTCGTCCGCCAGCGGATCGAAAGTCAAGGCTTGGCAAGCGATCGGCGGACCTTGTGTTCACTTCTTGAAGGCATCAACGCCCGTAGACATCAGCGGGCGCTCACATGAGCGGCTTTTGGCACGTCTGTTATTCAGTCGCTGAACGATCAAGAGGTGGCACTGAGTGCCACCCCTTCCAGAAGTGCAGTCGCCCACCAACCGCTCATCTGAGCGCTACCCCGATCAGGGGTGGCGAGAATCACGCTGCCACACCGGCTCGGATTTCACCATGCGGACGAGTATCCGGAGCGAAACGCCCCATTCACACCCCGAGCGCCCGCAGCCGCTCCTCCGCCCGCTCCGGCGCGTACAGGTACTCCACGACCAGCGCACCCGCCCCCACCAGCCCGGCCCGCTCCCCCAGCCGCGAGGTGACCACCTCCAGGTGGGCCGTCGAGCGCGGCAGCGCCCGCTGGTACAGCAGTTCCCGCACGCCTGTCACGAAGGGTGTTCCGGCCAGATCTCCGGCGATCATCAGGACGCCCGGGTTCAGCAGCGTCACCACCGTCGCCAGCACCTCGCCGACCCGGCGCCCCGCCTCCCGCGCGAGCCCCGTCGCCTCCGGGTGCCCGGTCGCGAGCAGCCGCCGTACGTCCGAGCCGGACGCCGCCGGCACACCCGCCTCCCCCAGCCGCCGGGCCACGGCGCCGCCGCTGGCCACGGCGGCGAGACAGCCGTAGGAGCCGCAGCGGCACAGCGTCTCGGCGCCCTCCGGCACCCGGATGTGGCCGATGTCCCCGGCGCCGCCGTCGATGCCCCGGTAGATCGAGCCGTCCACGACCACGCCCGCGCCTATGCCGGTGGAGACCTTCACCAGCACGAACGCCGAGCAGTCGGGGTACGCCGTGCGCTGCTCGCCGTACGCCATCAGGTTGGCGTCGTTGTCGACCAGGACCGGGACGGCGCCCGCGCCGGTGTGCTCGGTGAAGGCGCGGGCGAGGCGGCCCCTTATGTCGTAGCCGTCCCAGCCGGGCATGATCGGCGGCTGGACCACGCGGCCGGTCTCGCTGTCGACCGGACCCGGCACCGCGAGGCCGATGCCGCACACCTCCCCCGCCCGGTGCCCGGCCCGCTCCAGCAACTCGGCGAACCAGCCGCCCAGCGCGCCGAGCACCACGTCGGGGCCGTCCTCGACGACCAGCGTGCCGGAGCGCTCGGCGAGGATCTCGCCGGTCAGGGTCAGCAGGGCCGCGCGGGCGTGCCGGGTGTCCAGGTCGGCGGCGAGGACGACGGCGTGCTCGTCGTCGAACTCCAGGGTGATGGACGGCCGGCCGCCGAGCGGCGAGTCGACCGGGCCGCCCGCGCCCTCGCGCAGCCAGCCCGCGCGGAACAGCCGCTCCAGACGCTGGCCGACGGTGGCCCGGGACAGGCCCGTCACCTGCTGGAGCGCGCCCCGGGTCGTGGCGCGTCCGCTGCGGACGAGTTCGAGCAGATCGCCGGCGCTCGCCTGGCTCCCGCCGCGTCCCGTCCTGCCGGGCTGTCCGGTCATGCGCACCCCCTTGTGTTTCCCAAGCCTGCATTACATAGTGAGTTTTGCGTGTTAAATAGACGTAACCCAACGGTGGCCACGGCCGAACCCGTCGGCCGGACGTCTTTCGGGGAGTCCCGAGTGGATCGCACTGTCCAGCTCACCACCCGTCCCACCGAGCGTGACATCGCATACGATCCGCCGCCCGCGGCGGACACTCTGCAGCTCAGGGCCGGGCGAGTGCTGGAGGAGAACTGGACGGGCAGCTCCACGGTCCCCTCGCGCGGGCTGTACCCGCACCAGTGGTCGTGGGACTCGGCGTTCATCGCCATCGGGCTGCGCCACCGCTCGCCGTTACGGGCCCAGACGGAACTGGAGACGCTGCTGGCGGCGCAGTGGGGCGACGGACGCGTCCCGCACATCGTCTTCAACCCCTCCGTCCCGCTCGACGCGTACTTCCCCAGCCCCGACTTCTGGCGCTCCGCCACCGCCGGTCGCGGTGCGGGCGCCCCGCGCACCGTACAGACGTCCGGCATCGTGCAGCCACCGGTGCACGCGCTGGCGGCGTGGCTGGTGCACTGCGCCGACCCGTGGCTGTCGCGGACGCGCGGCTTCCTGGCCCGGGTCTACCCACGGCTCGCGGCCTGGCACCGCTATCTGCTGCACCGGCGTGACCTGGGCGGGGGCGGCCTGGTGTCCGTCGTACACCCGTGGGAGCAGGGCATGGACAACAGCCCCTGCTGGGATCTTCCCCTGTCCCGGATCACCCCGGCGCCCGCCCGTTCCTTCCGGCGTGCCGACCTCGACCACGGGGCGGCCGAGGACCGGCCGACCGATCTGGACTACGGGCGGTACGTGCGGCTGGCCGCCGACTACCGCGACCGTGGATACGCCGACGGCCCCGGTGACTTCGCCGTCGAGGACCCCGCCTTCAACGCCCTGCTGGTCGCCTCCGAGCACGCGCTCGCGCGGATCGCGCACGAGCTGGGCGCGCCGGGCACCGCCCGGCACGCGCGGGCCGAGCGGCTCACCCACGCGCTGGTCGAACGGCTGTGGGACCCGGCCGAGGGCATGTTCTTCTGCCGGGACGTGCGCACCGGCGAACCGATCCGCGAGCGCGGCGTCTCCGGCCTGGTGCCGCTGCTGCTGCCGACGCTGCCGCGCGAGAAGGTGGCCGCGCTCGTCGGCACCCTCACCGGCCCGCACTTCGGGCTGGGCGCCACCACCCGGCTGGTCCCCAGCTACGACCTGCTCGGCGAGGCCTTCGACCCGCACCGCTACTGGCGGGGGCCGGCCTGGTTCAACACCGCCTGGCTGGTGGAGCGGGGCCTGCGCGTGCACGACGAGCGGGCCCTGGCCGACGCGCTCGCCGACGCGCTCATCGCCACCGCCGGGACCTCGGACTTCGCCGAGTACGTCGACCCGTACACCGGCGAGGCGTGCGGCGCGACCGGCTTCAGCTGGACCGCGGCCCTCACGCTCGATCTGCTGCACACCCGCAGCCACAACGTCAGGCCGGCCGCGGACCGGCCGGCAGTCAGGGGAGGGGATGGGGGATGACGGAACGACACCATCTGCTCGTGTACGGCGGGACGTTCGCGACCGTCGGCGACGGCGGCGAGATCAGCGGGGCGCGGGGCGGCCGCTTCCCGGACGGGCTGTTCGTGCGCGACGCCCGGCACCTCAGCCGCTGGCAGCTGACCGTCGACGGCGCGGTGCCGGAGGAGCTGACGCCCGTCGCCGACGGCGACGAGATCGCGCGCTGCGTGCTCGTCCCGCGCGGCGGCCGCAACGAACCGCCCTCCTGCACCCTCTTCCGCGAACAGGCCGTCGGCGACGGCTCGTTCGTGGACCTGCTGCGGGTCACCAGCAACCGCCCGGTGCGCACCACGGTCCGGCTCGCCATCACCGCCGACGCCGACTTCGCCGACCAGTTCGAGCTGCGCTCCGACCACCGCACCTACGCCAAGTCCGGCGCCGTACGCTCCCGCCAGGTCCTCGACCACGGGCTGGAGTTCACCTACCGGCGGGGCGAGTGGCGTTCCTGTACGACGGTGACGGCCGAGCCCGTCCCGGACGCCGTGGAGGAGACCGGCACCGGCGCCCGCCGCCTGGTGTGGACCCTCGACCTGGAACCGCACGGCACCGCGGAGCTGACGGTGCGGGTGATGGCCCGGCCGCACGGCGAGAAGCGGGCGCTGCGCGTGCCCCGCTCCCCCGCGTCCGTCACCGAGCAGCTCCTCGCGCTGGAGGGGCGGTTCGTGGAGGGCGTGGCCTTCCCGACCGGCTGGCCGGAGCTGGCCGCGGCCTGCGCGCGGGGCCTCGCCGACCTCGCGGCGCTCCAGGTCCCGGCGACCGGCCCGGACGGCGAGGAACTGCGCGTCCCCGCGGCCGGGGCGCCCTGGTTCCTCACCCTGCTGGGCCGCGACGCCCTCCTCACCTCCCTCTTCGCCCTCCCCTACCGCCCCCAGCCGGCCGCCGCCACCCTGCTGGCGCTGGCGGCGGCCCAGGCGACCGAGTCGGGGCCGGCCTCCGTCGCCCAGCCGGGCAAGATCGTGCACGAGGTGCGCCACGGCGAGCTGGCCCACTTCGGGCAGGTGCCCTACGGCCGCTACTACGGCTCCGTCGACGCCACCCCGCTCTTCCTCGTCCTGCTCGGCGCGTACGTCGAGCAGACCGGGGACACGGCGACCGCCCGCCGGCTGGAGCGGCACGCCCGCGCCGCGATCGGCTGGATGCTCGACCACGGGGGCCTGACCTCCCGCGGCTACCTCGTCTACCGCGCCGACCGCGGCGGCCTCGCCAACCAGAACTGGAAGGACTCCCCCGGCGCGATCTGCTCCGCCGACGGCACCCGGCCGACCGGGCCGGTGATGGCGGCGGGGGCGCAGGGGTACGCCTACGACGCGCTGCGGCGCACGGCGTGGCTGGCGCGGACGGTGTGGGAGGACGCGACGTACGCGGCGCTGCTGGAGCAGGCCGCCGGTGACCTGCGGGACCGCTTCCAGCGGGACTTCTGGATGCCGGACCACGACTTCCCGGCGCTCGCGCTGGACGGCGAGGGCCGGCAGGTCGACGCGCTCGCCTCGGACGCCGGGCACCTGCTGTGGTCGGGGCTGCTCGACAAGGAGTACGGCGAGCTGGTCGGGCGGCGGCTGCTGGAGCCGGACTTCTTCTCCGGGTGGGGGGTGCGGACGCTGGCCGCGGGGCAGGCGGCGTACCACCCGCTGTCGTACCACCGGGGGTCGGTGTGGCCGCACGACAACGCGCTGATCACGCTGGGGCTGGCGCGGTACGGACTGCACGACGAGGCGCGGGCGGTGGCCCACGGGCTGGTGGACGCGGCGACGGCGGCGGGGCACCGGCTGCCGGAGGTCATCGCGGGGTACGGGCGGGAGACGCACGGGGAGCCGGTGCCGTACCCGCACGCGTGCGTCCGGGAGTCGCGGTCGGCCGCGGCGCCGCTGGCGCTGCTGACGGCGGTGGGCGGGGCGTAGCACCACGGACGCCTTGGTCAGGCGTTTGCCCGGTGTTTGCCTGTGCCTGGCCGGGGCGGCTGAACAGGTACCCCGGCCGGGACGTACGGGTGGGTGGCGGGCGCTGCTCCTCCCTGCGTGGGCCCGCCGCTCTCGTCTCGCCGCGTATGGAAGGACCCCGGGGTGGCCCAGGACACCAGCACGATCGAGGTGACGGAACCGGCTGCCGAGAACACCTCCACGACCCGGGCGCGCCTGACCCTCACCGCCGTCCGCAGGCCCCTGCGGGTCTGGCGGGGGTGGAAGGAGGCGCACCCCCGCACCGTCGAGGTGGCGTCGGTCGCCGTCACCGTGCTGGCGTTCGCGCTGGTGGTGTCCGCGCTGCTGCTGCCGAACAAGAGCGAGCAGTTCAAGGCGGCGATGTTCACCCGAATACCGGTGGAGGGGCTGCTCGGCGCGGCCGTGCTGATCGCGCTGCCGCGCCGGGCGCGGCCCTGGGTCGCGGCGGTGGCCGGGCTGGGGCTCGGTGTGCTGACGGTGCTCAACCTGATGGACGTCGGCTTCAACGAGTACCTAGGCCGCAGCTTCAACGTGATCCTCGACTGGCAGCTGCTGGACGACGCCCAGTCCTACCTCGCCGACACGCTGGGCGGCACGACCGCGCTGCTCGCGGCCGTCGGCGTGATCGCGCTGGTCGCCGCACTGCTGGCGGCGATGGTCTGGGCGGCCCTGCGGGTCGGCGGGCTCGTCGGCCGCCACCCGGCCCGCTCGACGCGCGCGTTGCTACTGCTCAGCGCCGTGTGGATGACGTGTTCGACGCTGGACGTGCAGTTCTCGGGCATTCCGGTGGCCTCCCAGCACGCGTACACGATGGTGCGCTACCGCGAGGAGGCGGTGCGGAACACCATCCGCGACGAGCGGGCGTTCGCGAAGGAGGCGAAGGCGGACGCGTTCGGCGCGACGCCGCCCGCCCAGCTCGTGCCGGACCTGCGCGGCAAGGACATGATCTTCACCTTCATCGAGAGCTACGGCCGCAGCGCCGTCGAGGACCCGGTCATGGCGCCCGGCGTCGACCGCACGCTCGACGCGAGCACCCAGGCGCTGGCGAAGGCCGGGTTCCACGCAAAGAGCGGCTGGCTGACGTCGGCGACGTACGGCGGGAACAGCTGGCTCGGCCACTCCACGTTCCTGTCGGGCCTGTGGATCGACAACCAGAACCGCTACCGCACCGTCACCTCCGGCGATCACCTGCCGCTGACGAAGGTGTTCCAGAAGACCGGCGCCTGGGACACGGTCGGTGTGATGCCGGGCGTGCAGAAGGGCTGGCCGGAGCAGAGGTACTACGGCCTGGACAAGCTGTACGACGCCTTCGACCTGGGCTACCGGGGGCCGAAGTTCTCCTGGTCGACGATGCCGGACCAGTACGCGCTGGAGGCGTTCCAGCGGCTGGAGCACGGTCGCAAGCGCGACAAGCCGCTGATGTCGGAGATCATCCTGACCTCCAGCCACCAGCCGTGGGCGCCGATCCCGAAGCTGGTCGGCTGGGACGAGCTGGGCGACGGCCGGATCTTCGGCCCGATCCAGAAGGCGGGCAACGACCCGAGGGACATCGTCACCGACTCCCAGCGCTCCAAGGAGGAGTACGGCAAGACGATCCAGTACTCGGTGACCAGCCTCACCCAGTGGCTCACCCGCTACGGCACCGACGACACCGTCCTGGTCTTCCTCGGCGACCACCAGCCCATCGCCCGGGTCAGCGGCAACCACGCCAGCCGGGACGTGCCGGTCGCGATCGTCGCGAAGGACCCGAAGGTGCTGGAGAAGATCGCGGGCTGGAAGTGGAGCGACGGCCTGCGCCCGGCGCACGACGCGCCCGTGTGGAAGATGGACGCCTTCCGCGACCGCTTCCTGACGGCGTACGGCTCCACCCCGCACCCCAGCAACGGCTGACCTGGGCCGGCCGGCGTCCCGGTCAGCCGCCGGAGGTGTCCAGCTCGGCGTCCTCGGTGACACCCGCGCAGTCGTAGGGGTCCTTCAGCCAGCCGTCGGGCAGGACGACGCGGTTGTTGCCGGAGGTACGGCCGCGCGGGCCGTCGGCGCCGGCCGGCCAGGGCTGGTCGAGGTCCAGCTCGTCGAGCCCGGCGCGCAGTTCCTCCAGGGAGGAGGTGATCGCGAGCCGCTTGCGCATCTCGGAGCCGACGGCGAAGCCCTTGAGGTACCAGGCGACGTGCTTGCGGAAGTCGACGACGCCCTTGGACTCGTCGCCGATCCACTCGCCGAGCAGGGTGGCGTGCCGGACCATGACGTCGGCGACCTCGCGCAGGGTGGGCCGTACGAAGTCGTCGGTCCGGCCCTCGAACGCGGCGACCAGGTCGGCGAAGAGCCACGGCCGGCCGAGGCAGCCGCGGCCGACGACGACGCCGTCGCAGCCGGTCTCGCGGACCATGCGCAGCGCGTCCTCGGCGGACCAGATGTCGCCGTTGCCGAGCACGGGGATCTCCGGGACGTGCTCCTTGAGGCGGGCGATGGCGTCCCAGTCGGCGGTGCCGCCGTAGTGCTGCGCGGTGGTGCGGCCGTGCAGGGCGATCGCGGTGACGCCCTCCTCGACGGCGATGCGGCCGGCGTCGAGGTAGGTGAGGTGGTCGTCGTCGATGCCCTTGCGCATCTTCATCGTCACCGGCAGGTCGCCGGCGCCGGAGACGGCCTCGCGGAGGATGGCCCGCAGCAGGTTCCGCTTGTAGGGCAGGGCGGATCCGCCGCCCTTGCGCGTCACCTTGGGGACCGGGCAGCCGAAGTTCAGGTCGATGTGGTCGGCGAGGTCCTCCTCGACGATCATGCGGACGGCCTTGCCGACGGTGGCCGGGTCGACGCCGTACAGCTGGATCGAGCGCGGCTTCTCCGTCGCGTCGAAGTGGATCAGCTGCATCGTCTTCTCGTTGCGCTCGACCAGCGCACGGGTGGTGATCATCTCGCTGACGAACAGCCCCTTGCCGCCGCTGAACTCCCGGCACAGCGTGCGGAAGGGCGCGTTGGTGATACCCGCCATGGGGGCGAGCACGACGGGCGGCTGGACGGTGTGCGGGCCGATCTTCAGGGCCGTGGCGGTCGTGGGCATTCCCCCATTCTGACCCATCGGTCCGCGGCGCCTCGACCGTGTTCCCTCCGGAGCACCCCGATCATGCAGCGGCCATTAGTTAGCCGCACTATCGAAATCGGCGTACGCTGGAGCGCATGCCCGAGCTGAGCCCTCGCCGACGCCTGCTCGTCCTCGCGATCTGCTGCATGAGCCTGCTGATCGTGAGCCTCGACAACACCGTCCTGAACGTCGCCCTGCCGTCCATGCAGCAGGACCTGCACGCCACGACGTCCGGGCTGCAGTGGACCATCGACGCCTACACCCTGGTGCTCGCCTCGCTGCTGATGCTCGCGGGCTCCACCGCCGACCGCGTCGGCCGCAAGCGGGTGTTCATGGCCGGCCTGGTCGTCTTCACGGCCGGCTCCGTCCTGTGCTCCCTCGCACCCGGCCTGTCCTGGCTGGTCGCCTTCCGCATGGTCCAGGCGGTCGGCGGCTCCATGCTGAACCCGGTCGCCATGTCGATCATCACCAACACCTTCACCGACCCGCGGGAACGCGCCCGCGCGATCGGCGTGTGGGGCGCGGTCGTCGGCATCTCCATGGCCGCGGGCCCGCTCGTCGGGGGCCTGCTGGTGGAGTCCGTCGGCTGGCGCTCGATCTTCTGGGTCAACCTGCCCGTGGGCCTGGCCGCCCTGGTGCTCACGCTGCGCTTCGTCCCCGAGTCCCGCGCGCCCCGGGCCCGCCGCCCCGACCCGGTCGGCCAGGTCCTCGTCATCGCCCTGTTCGGTGCGCTGACGTACGCCATCATCGAGGCGCCCGAGTCGGGGACCGCGCACGTCCTGCCCTTCGCGGCGGTCGCCGCGGCGGCCCTGCTCGCGCTGCTCGTGTACGAGCCCCGGCGCCCCGAGCCCCTCATCGACCTGCGGTTCTTCCGCTCCGCCCCGTTCAGCGGCGCCACCGTCATCGCGATCAGCGCCTTCGCCGCGCTCGGCGGCTTCCTGTTCCTGTCCACGCTGTACCTGCAGAACGTGCGCGGCCTGAGCGCCCTGCACGCCGGTCTGTGGATGCTGCCGATGGCCGTACCGACCTTCCTGTGCGCCCCGCTGTCCGGGCGGCTGGTCGGCAGCCGGGGGCCGCGGCTGCCGCTGCTGGTCGCGGGGGTCGCGATGACCGCGAGCGCGGTGCTGTTCGCGGCGTTCGAGGCGCAGACGTCGAACGTCACCCTCTTCGCCGGGTACGCCCTGTTCGGCATCGGCTTCGGCTTCGTCAACGCGCCGATCACCAACACGGCGGTCTCCGGCATGCCCCGCGCCCAGGCGGGCGTCGCGGCGGCGGTCGCCTCCACCAGCCGGCAGCTCGGGCAGACCCTGGGCGTCGCGGTGGTGGGCGCGGTCCTGGCGTCGGGCGTGGCCTCGGCGTCGTACCGGGACACGTTCGTCCCGGCCGCCCGTCCCGGCTGGTGGATCCTCGCGGGCTGCGGCGCGGCCGTGCTCGGGCTGGGGCTGCTCAGCAGCGGGCGGTGGGCTCGGGGGACGGCGGAGCGGACGGCTGCGCGGCTGGGGGACGGGGAGGGGGCCGGCGGCGGTGCCGCCGGCCGGGAGGCCGTGGGCGCGACCGAGCCCCGCTAAAGAGGGCTCGGCACCTGAAGAGGGCTCGGCGCCGGGAGGTCGCCCGCTGCCTTCGCCAGCGCGATCCCGTGCAGCCTCTCCAGGCGCTCCCGGGTCTCCTCGTCCGCCGGCACGTACGTCACCATCCGCGCCCCCAGCTCCGGGTTCAGCCACAGGTCCGTGTGGTCGACGGTTAGGCGGCCGACGTAGCGGTTGACGAACTCCTTGCGCTTCGTGCGGTGCGCGACCACCTCGTGGCGGTCCCAGTTCTCGCGGAAGTCGGCGGACGCCTCGCGCAGCCTGTTCAGCAGCATCTTCCAGGCCGGCTCACCCAGGTGGGACGCCATCGCCGCGCGGAAGCGGGCCGCCATCAGCCGCTGGGCCTCCTCCAGGTGCACGATCGAGGAGCGCCAGTCGTCGTTGGTGTGGGAGAGGATCAGGCAGTTGCGGTCCTCGGGCGGCACCGTGTCCAGGTCGCACAGCAGCTGACCGTAGGTGCGGTTGTAGGCGACGATGTCGTACCGGTCGTTCTGGACCGACGCCGGCACCGGCTCCAGCTGCTCCAGCAGGGCCCGCACCGACGGTGTGACCGAGGGGCAGCTCTGCGCCGGGGACGGGTCCACCGCGCCCGCCAGCTGGAACAGGTGCGCGCGCTCGCTCGCGTCCAGCATCAGGGCACGCGCCAGGGAGTCCAGCACCTGCACCGAGACCTGGATGTCGCGGGCCTGCTCCAGCCACGTGTACCAGGTGACGCCGACCGCGGAGAGCTGCGCGACCTCCTCGCGCCGCAGCCCGGGGGTACGGCGCCGGCGGCCGCGGGGCAGGCCGACCTGCTCGGGCGCGATGCGCTCGCGGCGGCTGCGGAGGAAGGCGGCGAGTTCGTGGCGGCGGATCTCGGGGGCGGGGGCAGACTCTCTCTCCTGGGCCAGCGTGGTCATGGTTCCAGGGTGCCCGGAGGCGCATCCTGTTTCCAGGTGCTCCTTGTACCAGGACAAGGAGACTCTGGTACCCCGCTGGGCGGCCGCGCAGGCTCGGTTGCGTGACCGAAACCGTAGCCTCACGTCCTGTCCGTTCCCGGCCCGGACCGTCCGCCGCGCTCAGCGGCGCCGGGCTGTTCACCGTCCTGCTCGCCGCGGCGCTCCCGCTCGTCGACTTCTTCATCGTCAACGTCGCCCTGCCGACCATCGGCCGGGACCTGCACGCCGGTGAGTCCGTCCTGGAACTCGTCGTCGCCGGGTACGGCGTCGCCTACGCCGTGCTGCTCGTCCTCGGCGGGCGGCTCGGCGACCTCTTCGGGCGGCGCCGGTTCTTCCTCGGCGGCATGGCCGCGTTCGGCCTGACCTCGCTGGCCTGCGGGCTCGCGCCGGACGCCTGGAGCCTCGTCGCCGCCCGGGTCGCGCAGGGTGCCGCGTCCGCGGCGATGCTGCCGCAGGTGCTGGCCACGATCCAGGCCGCCACGTCCGGGGCGCGCCGCGCCAAGGCCATGGGCCTGTACGGCGCCACCGCCGGCCTGTCCATGGTGGCCGGCCAGATCCTCGGCGGGCTGCTCGTCGCCGCGGACCTGTGGGGTACGGGGTGGCGGCTGGTGTTCCTCGTCAACGTGCCCGTCGTGCTGCTCGGGCTGGTGCTCGCCGCGCGGACCGTGCCGGAGACGCGGTCGCAGGCGCCGGAACCCGTGGACGGGCCCGGCACCGTGCTGCTCGCGGTGGCGCTGCTCGCCCTGCTGGCGCCGCTGACCGAGGGGCGGGCGGCGGGGTGGCCGCTGTGGACGTGGCTGTCGCTCGCCGCGTTTCCGCTGGCCGCGGGTGCCTTCTACGCGGTGGAGCGCCGGGCCGACCGGCGGGGGCGGACGCCGCTCGTGCCGCCGAGTCTGTTCGAGCTGGTGTCGTTGCGGCGGGGGCTGGTGATGATCCTGCCGTTCTCGATCGGGTTCAGCGGGTTCATGTTCGTCGTGGCCGTGGCGCTGCAGCGGGGGGCCGGGCTCGGGCCCGTGCCGGCCGGGCTGGCGCTGGCTCCGCTGGCGGTGGTCTTCTTCTTCACCTCGCTGGCCGGGCCGCGGCTGGTCGCGCGGTACGGGACGCGGGTCGTCGGCGCGGGCGCGGTGCTGCAGGGGATCGGGCTCGGGCTGATCGGGCTCGCCGCGTGGCAGTCCTGGCCGGACCTGGGCGTCGTGGCGCTGCTGCCGGGTGGGGCGGTGGCGGGGGCCGGGCAGGCGCTGCAGCTGCCGGTCATCTACCGGGTCGTGCTGTCCGAGGTGCCGGCGGGGCGGGCCGGGGTGGGCAGCGGCGTGATGTCGACGACGCAGCAGGCGTCGTTGGCGTTGGGGGTGGCGACGCTGGGGACGCTGTTCCTGTCGCTGACCCCGCATCTGGGGATGCGGGACGCTCTGCTGGTGACGTTGGGTGTGCAGGGGGTGGGGGTTGTGGTGACGGGGGTGTTGAGCTTGCGGTTGCCGCGGGTGGTGGGCTGAGGCGGTTGCCTGCGGCGGCTGGTGCGGGTGGGTGGGTGGTTGCTCGCGCAGTTCCCCGCGCCCCTGAATGCCTGCGGCGGCCCGTTTCTGTGGGTGGGTGGCTGGTGTAGCGCCTACGGCTGGGGGGTGGGTCGGGGCCGCGCCGGGGGGTATCCGTCCTCGGTGCGCCGCTGGGTACGGTCAAATTTGTGCCGCTTCTTTCCGGCGCCCGCTGCGGGCGGACACCCCCCGACACGTCCCCTTCCCGCCGTGGGCGACTGCAGCCCGCCATCGGCTGAGCTGCGGGCAGTCGTGCCGCTGGGGCGGCACGGGTGGGCGCAGCGGCACCCCGCAAGCGCCGGGCTGCGCGACCCACCCCCGGCCCGCACCAGCGCCGGGTGCCCAGGTGCAGGCACCTTCAGGTCAGCTTGTCCGCAGGCCTCGCACCAGCAGGTCCAGTACCGCGGTGAAGTCGGTCTCGATGTCGGGGCGGGTCCAGTCGCCCGCGTAGCAGGGGTCGTGGAAGCGGCCCGTCGTCTGGAACAGGGCGCGGGCCGTCCTCGCCGGGTCGGGCGAGGCGAACGCGCCCGACTCCACGCCCGACTCCACGATCCGCGCGAGCTGGCCCGTCAGGTCGGCGACATGGTCGGCGACCGCGCTGCCGCTCTCGTCCGTGAGGACCATGTACGTGGCGAAGAGCTCCGGATCATCCCCCGCCTTGCGCCGCTTCGCCGCGAAGAGCGTCGCCAGCCAGTCCCGCAGGCGTGTCTCGGGATCGCGCGAGGCGTCGGTCGCGATGCCGGACAGCTCCTGCGACGTACGGTCCAGCCACCGCTTCGTCACCGCCTCCCGCAGCGCGGCCTTCGTGCGGAAGTGCCGGTAGACACTACCGTGGCTGACCCCGAGCGCCCGGGCCACGTCCACCACGGTCGCCTTCGCGGGGCCGTGGCGGCGCAGCACCTCCTCGGTGGCTTCGAGGATGCGTTCGGCGGTCAGGGTCTCAGCGGTGGGTGCCATGGCCTAGACCGTACCCGGCGCGGTGTTCATCGTTCGCTGTCGAGCATCGCCATCTGCTCGGCGGCGTACCGGGTGCCCGCCACCGCCTCCGCCGGGACCGCCTCGTCGATGGCGTCGAGGTCGGCCCGGTCCAGGGTGACGTCCAGCGCGCCCAGGGACTCGGTCAGCCGCTCCCGGGTGCGGGCGCCGACCAGCGGGACGATGTCGTCGCCGCGGGAGAGCACCCAGGCGATGGCGATCTGCGCGACCGTGACGCCCTTCTGCTCGGCGATCTTGCGCAGGGCCTCGACGAGGGTGAGGTTGTGCCGGTAGTTGTCGCCCTGGAAGCGGGGCGAGTAGGCCCGGAAGTCGTTCGCGGCGAACTGCTGGTCCGGCGTGAAGTGGCCGGAGATCAGGCCGCGCGAGAGGACGCCGTACGCCGTGATCGCGATGCCCAGCTCGCGGGTGGTCGGGAGGATGTCCCGCTCGGGGCCGCGGGAGACCAGCGCGTACTCGATCTGGAGGTCGGCGATGGGGGCCGTGGCGGCGGCCCGGCGGATCGTGTCGGCGCCGACCTCGCTCAGGCCGATGTGCCGGACGTACCCCTTCTCCACCAGCTCCGCGATCGCGCCGACGGTCTCCTCGATCGGCACGTCCGGGTCGAGGCGGGAGGGACGGTAGACGTCGATGTGGTCGACGCCGAGGCGCTGGAGCGAGTAGGCGGCGAAGTTCTTCACGGCGGCCGGGCGCCCGTCGAAGCCGGACCAGCCGCCGTCGGGGTCCCGCAGGGCGCCGAACTTCACGCTGATCAGGGCGTTGTCGCGGAGGGCGGCGGGGGCGGTACGGAGTGCTTCGGCGATCAGCAGCTCGTTGTGGCCCATGCCGTAGAAGTCGCCGGTGTCGAGCAGGGTGACGCCGGCGTCCAGGGCGGCGTGGATCGTGGCGATCGACTCGTCGCGGTCGGCGGCGCCGTACATCCCGGACATGCCCATGCAGCCGAGGCCGAGGGCGGAGACCTGGGGGCCGGCGGTTCCGAGGGTTCGCGTGTGCATCGTCATGCCCCCACTGTGGCATGACAGATGACAGATTTCAATATCTGTCAGTCCATGCTTGTTAGTCCTGCTGGGTTGGTCCAGACCTATTGACTGTGGTCTGGACCAGAGTCACGCTCAGGGGTGTCATGTCTGCGACACCTCACCGCACCCCCACCGGGAGGCCCGCATGATCCGCCGTGTGCTCCGGCTCCTCGCCGCCGCCCTCGCCACCGCCTGTCTCACCCAGCTCCCCACCGCCGCCCCGGCCTCCGCCGCCGACACCTGCGCGGTGAAGTCCAAGCCGGCCGGGAAGGTCCTCCAGGGCTACTGGGAGAACTGGGACGGCGCCGCCAACGGCGTCCATCCGCCCTTCGGCTGGACCCCGATCACCGACACCCGCATCGCCGCCCACGGCTACAACGTGGTCAACGCGGCCTTCCCCGTCATCCGCTCCGACGGCACCGCGCTGTGGGAGGACGGCATGGACACCGGCGTGAAGGTGCCGAGCCCGGCGGAGATGTGCGCGGCCAAGGCCGCGGGGCAGACGATCCTGCTGTCCATCGGCGGGGCGGCGGCCGGCATCGACCTCAGTTCCACCGCCGTCGCCGACCGGTTCGTGGCGACGATCGTGCCGATCCTGCAGAAGTACAACTTCGACGGCATCGACATCGACATCGAGACCGGCCTCGTCGGCAGCGGCAGCATCGGCCAGTTGTCCGCGTCCCAGGCCAACCTGATCCGCATCATCGACGGCGTCCTCGCCCGGATGCCCGCGAACTTCGGCCTCACCATGGCCCCGGAGACGGCGTACGTGACCGGCGGCAGCATCACCTACGGCTCCATCTGGGGCGCGTACCTGCCGATCATCAAGAAGTACGCCGACAACGGCCGCCTGTGGTGGCTCAACATGCAGTACTACAACGGCAGCATGTACGGCTGCTCCGGCGACTCCTACGCCGCCGGCACCGTCGCCGGTTTCGTGGCCCAGACAGACTGCCTGAACCGGGGCCTGGTGGTGCAGGGGACGACCATCAGGGTGCCGTACGACAAGCAGGTGCCCGGCCTGCCCGCGCAGTCCGGCGCGGGCGGCGGCTACCTGGCGCCGTCCCAGGTCGCCGAGGCCTGGCGGCACTACGGCGGCGCCCTCAAGGGCCTGATGACCTGGTCGGTCAACTGGGACGGCTCGCGGAACTGGACCTTCGGCGACAACGTCAGGGCGCTGCAGGGGCGTTGAGCCTCACGGCGCCGTGAGGGCCAGCTTGGTGCCGAGCGCCAGGAACGACCCCGCGAAGCCGCGCCGCAGCCAGGTCATCACCCGGGGCCGGGAGGTGATGTGGCCGCGGACCGCGGCGGCGAGGACGCCGTACCCGGCGAACACCACGAACGTCGCCGCCATGAACACGCCGCTGAGGGCGAGCATGCGGGGCACGGCGTGCGGCTCGGCCGGGTCGACGAACTGCGGCAGGAACGCGACGAAGAAGATCGTCAGCTTGGGGTTGAGGAGGTTGATCAGGACGCCGCGGACGATGACCCGGCCCGCCGAGCCGGGGCCACCGGAGGTGTCGAGGCTGATCGCCTCCTTGTCCCGCAGCGTCGCCCACGCCATGTGGAGGAGGTAGGCGACCCCGGCGTACTTGAGGACCTGGAAGGCCGTCGCGCTCGCGTTCAGCAGCGCGGCGAGGCCGGTGACGGTGGCCAGCACGTGCGGGACGATCCCCAGCGTGCTCGCGAAGGCCGCGAGGACACCGGCCCGGCGCCCGTGGGCCAGCCCGGCGGCCAGGGTGTGGACTACGCCGGTCCCCGGCGTGACGACGACGATCAGGGTGGTGAGGAGGAAGGCGAGGCTCATGCCCTCACCCTGGCGGCGGAATGGTCCAGGAGACAGAGCCAAAGGCGGCTCGGTTGAGAGGACCAAAGAGCAGGCGAAAAAACGCCCACCCACCAGCCGACCGAGTCGGGTGGTGGGTGGGCGACAGGCCGGGGGTCCAGGGGGCGGAGCCCCCTGGTACGGCGCCGGCAGCAGGTCTCAGCAGCCCAGCAGGCGGGCGGCGAGGTAGCCCTCGACCTGGTCCAGCGACACGCGCTCCTGCTTCATCGAGTCCCGCTCGCGCACGGTCACCGCGTTGTCCTCGAGCGTGTCGAAGTCGACGGTGACACAGAACGGCGTACCGATCTCGTCCTGGCGGCGGTAGCGGCGGCCGATGGCGCCGGCGTCGTCGAACTCGATGTTCCAGTTCTGCCGCAGCGCCTGGGCGAGGCCCTTCGCCTTCGGCGACAGCTCCGCGTTGCGGGACAGCGGGAGGACGGCCACCTTCACCGGGGCGAGGCGGTGGTCGAGGCGCAGCACCGTGCGCTTCTCCATCTTGCCCTTGGCGTTGGGCGCCTCGTCCTCGACGT
The DNA here is from genome assembly GCF_014656055.1 of Streptomyces griseosporeus. Lineage (GTDB taxonomy): Bacteria > Actinomycetota > Actinomycetes > Streptomycetales > Streptomycetaceae > Streptomyces > Streptomyces griseosporeus. The sequence goes on along the minus strand of NZ_BNBR01000004.1, from coordinate 632,383 downwards.
AGGCGTCGAGCAGGAAGGCCAGCATGGTGCGGCCCACACCCGCCGCGGGCTCGATGACGTACGGCGTCCAGCGCTCGCCGGTCTCCTGGTCGTGGTAGGAGAGGTCCTGGCCGGAGGCCTTGGAGTGCGCGCTCAGGTCGTAGTCAGTGCGGTTGGCGACACCCTCCAGCTCGCCCCACTCACTGCCGCCGAACTGGAAGCGGTACTCGATGTCGGCGGTGCGCTTGGAGTAGTGGGAGAGCTTCTCCTTCGGGTGCTCGTACCACCGCATGTTCTCCTCACGGAGACCCAGGCCGGTGTACCAGTTCCAGCGCTGCTCCATCCAGTATTCCTGCCACTGCTCGTCCTCGCCCGGCTTGACGAAGAACTCCATCTCCATCTGCTCGAACTCGCGGGTGCGGAAGATGAAGTTGCCCGGCGTGATCTCGTTGCGGAAGGACTTGCCCATCTGCGCGATGCCGAACGGCGGCTTGCGGCGCGAGGCGGTCCGCACCTGGGCGAAGTTGGTGAAGATGCCCTGGGCGGTCTCGGGGCGCAGGTAGGCGATGGCGCCGGAGTCCTGGGTCGGGCCGAGGTGGGTGGAGAGCAGACCCGAGAACTGCTTGGGCTCGGTGAACTGGCCCTTGGTGCCGCAGTTGGGGCAGTTGATGTCGGCGAGGCCGTTCGCCGGGGCGTGGCCCTTCTTCTCCTCGTAGGCCTCCTCCAGGTGGTCCGCGCGGAACCGCTTGTGACAGGAGGTGCACTCGGTGAGCGGGTCGGTGAAGGTGGCGACGTGGCCGGAGGCGACCCACACCTCGGGGGCCAGGATCACGGACGAGTCGATACCGACGACGTCCTCGCGCGACGTCACCATGTAGCGCCACCACTGGCGCTTGATGTTCTCCTTGAGCTCGACACCCAGCGGTCCGTAGTCCCAGGCGGCCTTCTGACCGCCGTAGATCTCACTGCAGGGGAATACGAAGCCACGGCGCTTGCTCAGGCTGACGATGGTGTCGATCTTGTCGGCGGCCACGGTGCTCTCTTCATTACGACGACGGGCGTTGAAGCGAGGCGCTTCACAGCGAATGCCTCAGGGTACCGGCGCAGGCTGCCCCTCAATCAAATCGCCCCTTGCCCCGAAGGGCCTCCCGAGACCTTGTTGACAACGGTTTCCAGTTTTGTTGAAAATGAGTGTCATGAACGTACGACGACGCCTCATACCCACGGTGGCCACGGCCGCGGTCACGGCCCTCGGTCTCGCCACCCTCTCCGCCTGCTCCGGCAGCGCCGCCGCGGGCAACACGGACAAGTTCGACGTCGTCGCGTCCTTCTATCCCATGGCCTACCTCGCCGAGCAGATCGGCGGCCCCCATGTGCACGTCACCAGCCTCACCGAGCCCGGCCAGGAGCCGCACGACCTGGAGATCAGCGCCAAGCAGACCGCACAGCTCCAGGAGTCCGACGCGGTCCTCTGGCTCCAGGGCCTGCAGCCCGCCGTCGACAAGGCCGTCGACCAGTCCGAGGTCAAGACCAAGATCGACGCCGCCGGGCTGACCTCGCTGGAGGAGCACGGCAACGAGGTCGGCGGTCACGCCGCCGGGCACGACGACGAGCACGGCGAGGAAGCCGGCGGCAAGGACCCCCACATCTGGCTCGACCCGGTGAAGTACGCCGAGGTCGCCGAGGGCGTCGGCAAGGCCTTCGAGAAGGCCGACCCCGACCACGCCGCCGACTACAAGAAGAACACCGCCGCCCTGGTCGCCCGGCTCGACGCCCTGAACACCGAGTTCAAGAACGGGCTCGCGCACACGAAGACCAGGACCTTCATCACCACCCACGCCGCCTTCGGCTACCTCGCCGAGCGCTACGGCCTCACCGAGGAGGCCATCTCCGGCCTCGACCCGGAGTCCGAGCCGAGCGCCGCGCGCGTGAAGGACCTGGAGAAGATGGCGAAGGCGGACGGCGTCTCCACCGTCTTCTACGAGACGCTCGTCAGCGACAAGACGGCCAGGACCATCGCCGAGGACGCGGGCCTGAAGACCGACGTCCTCGACCCGGTCGAGGGCATCACCGACCACTCCCGCGGCGACGACTACATCCAGGTCATGCGGGCCAACCTCAAGGCCCTGCGGACCGCCCTGGGAACCAAGTGAGCACCCCCGTGGAGGACGGCATGACCGAGCCCGTCATACGCCTGAGCGGCGTCCGCGCCGAGCTGGGCTCACGGCCCGTCCTGCGCGGCATCGACCTCACCGTCTCCCGCGGCGAGGTCGTCGCCCTGCTCGGCGCCAACGGCTCCGGCAAGTCCACCGCCGTGCGCAGCGTCATCGGCCAGGTGCCGGTCAGCGCGGGCGAGATCGAGCTGTTCGGCACCCCGCGGCGCCGGTTCCGCGACTGGGCCCGCGTCGGGTACGTCCCGCAGCGCACCACCGCCGCGGGCGGCGTCCCCGCCACGGTGACCGAGGTGGTCTCCTCCGGGCGGCTCTCCCGCGCCCGCTTCGGCGTGCTGCGCAAGGCCGACCACGCCGCCGTACGCCGGGCGCTGGAGCTGGTCGGCATGGCCGACCGCGCCAGGGACTCCGTCGACGCGCTCTCCGGCGGCCAGCACCAGCGCGTGCTCATCGCCCGCGCGCTCGCTTCCGAACCCGAGCTGCTGATCATGGACGAGCCGATGGCCGGCGTCGACCTGGCCAGCCAGGAAGTGCTCGCCGAGACCCTGCGCGAGCAGGTCGCCGCCGGCGCGACGGTGCTGCTCGTCCTGCACGAACTGGGCCCGCTTGAGCCCCTCATCGACCGGGCGGTCGTCCTGCGCGACGGCTGCGTCCTGCACGACGGACCGCCCCCGAAGGCCGTCGGCCAGCACGCGCTGCCCGGCCACGACCACGTCCACCCGCACGCTCCGGCGGGCGCCGAACCGATCCGCACGGGACTGCTCAGCTGATGGAACTCCTCGACTACGCCTTCATGCAGCGGGCCCTGCTGGCCGCCGTACTGGTGGGCATCACGGCCCCGGCCATCGGTATCTACCTCGTGCAGCGCCGCCAGCCCCTGATGGGCGACGGCATCGGGCACGTGGCCATGACCGGCGTCGGCCTCGGCTTCCTGCTGAACGCCTCGCCGGTGTGGATGGCCACCGCCGTCTCCGCGCTCGGCGCGGTCCTCATGGAGCTGATCCGCTGGTACGGCAAGACCCGCGGCGACATCGCCCTCGCGATGCTCTTCTACGGTGGCATGGCCGGCGGCGTGATGTTCGTCAACCTGACGCCGGGCGGGTCCAACGCCAACCTCAGCTCGTACCTGTTCGGCTCGCTGTCGACGGTCTCCCCGTCTGACGTGACGGCGATCTCGCTCCTCGCGGCGTTCGTCGTCGTGGTCACCCTGGGCCTGCGGCGGCAGCTGTTCGCGGTCAGCCTGGACGAGGAGTTCGCGCGGGTCACCGGCCTGCCGGTGCGGGCGCTGAACCTGCTCACCGCGATCACCGCGGCCGTCACCGTCACCGTGGCCATGCGGGTCGTGGGCCTGATCCTGGTGTCCGCGCTCATGGTCGTCCCCGTCGCCGCCGCCCAGCAGCTCAGCCGCAGCTTCGCCGCGACCTTCGCCATCGCCGTGGCGATCGGCGTCACGGTGACCATCGGCGGCACCGTCACGTCGTACTACCAGGACGTGCCGCCCGGCGCGACGATCGTGCTGCTGACCATCGCCGCGTTCATCGTGCTGACCGCGCTCGCCGCGCCGCTGGCCCGCCGCCGCGCCCGGGCGGCGGCCGCCGCGGGGCCCGCCGGGGACCCGGTGGAGTGCGCGATTCCGGCCAGCCGGGGCGCGGGCGACGAGCTCGGCGTCTGACCGGGCACAGACCGGGCTGGCAGAATGGCCCGGCAAGCCGCAGACGTGAGGAGGCATCGGTGACGACCGCTGGACCGCCCGTGAAGGGCCGCGCCACTCGGCAGCGTGCCGCCGTGGCGGCGGCCCTGAACGAGGTCGACGAGTTCCGCAGCGCCCAGGAACTGCACGACATGCTGAAGCACAAGGGCGACTCGGTCGGGCTCACCACGGTCTACCGCACCCTGCAGTCCCTCGCCGAGGCCGGCGAGGTCGACGTCCTGCGCACCTCCGACGGCGAGTCCGTCTACCGCCGCTGCTCCACCGGCGAACACCACCACCACCTCGTCTGCCGTACCTGCGGCAAGGCGGTCGAGGTGGAGGGCCCCGCGGTGGAGAAGTGGGCCGAGGCCATCGCGGCCGAGCACGGCTACGTCAACGTGGCCCACACGGTGGAGATCTTCGGCACCTGCGCGGACTGCGCGACGGCCGCGGCCGAGGACTGAGCGGCCGGCCCAGGAGGGCCGAGCGGAGGCCAGGAAGAGCCGAGCGGAGAAGGTCCGGCGCGGCTCAGGGCGGGGTGTACCGCCGGTCGGTACCCGTCGCCGGCAGCAGCCCGCCGACGGCCGCCGTCACCGCGACCGCGAGCAGACCGGCGGCCGGCGGGGCGCGGTTCCCCCGCAGCCCCGGGAACGTCTCCATCTCGCGGCGGCCGGGTCCCGCCCCATGTCCACGACCATGAGGCGGGATCGTGAAGGCCCCGGTCAGGACTCCTGGCGGCCCTCCATGGCCAGCAGTTCCTCGTTGGGGATGGCGCCGCCGAAGCGGCGGTCGCGGGAGGCGAACTCCAGGCACGCGCGCCACAGGTCGCGGCGGTCGAAGTCCGGCCACAGCACGTCCTGGAAGACCATCTCGGCGTACGCGCTCTGCCACAGCAGGTAGTTGGAGGTGCGCTGCTCGCCGCTGGGCCGCAGGAACAGGTCGACGTCCGGCATGTCCGGGTAGTAAAGGTACCGCGCGAACGTCTTCTCGTTGACCTTGGACGGGTCGAGACGGCCGGCGCGGATGTCCTCGGCGAGGGCCTGCGCGGCGTCGGCGATCTCGGCGCGGCCGCCGTAGTTCATGCAGAAGTACAGGGTGAGCCGGTCGTTGTCCTTGGTCTGCTCCTGCGCGATCTGGAGCTCCTTGGCGACCGACTTCCACAGCTTGGGCATCCGCCCCACCCAGCGCACCCGGATGCCCAGCTCGTCGAGCTGGTCGCGGGTCTTGCGGATGAAGTCGCGGTTGAAGTTCATCAGGAAGCGCACCTCGTCGGGCGAGCGCTTCCAGTTCTCGGTGGAGAACGCGTACAGGGAGATCGCGCCGACGCCCATCTCGATGGCGCCCTGGAGGACGTCGAGGACGCGCTCGGCGCCGACCTTGTGCCCCTCGGTGCGGGGCAGGCCCCGCTCCTTCGCCCAGCGGCCGTTGCCGTCCATGACGATCGCCACATGGTTGGGGACCAGCTCGCCGGGGAGCTTCGGCGGCCGCGCGCCGGACGGGTGCGGCTCAGGCGTCCTGTACTCCCGGCGCTGCCGCCCGAGGAACCCGCGTACGACCATGTGTTTCTCGTCTCCCTTACTTTTCCACGTACCGGAGCGACCGCAGCCCGCGCTCCAGGTGCCAGTGCAGATAGGCGGACACCAGCCCGCTCCCCTCCCGGACGTACCGCGGCTCGCACGCGTCCGCGGTCTGCCAGTCCCCCGTGAGCAGCGCGCCGAGCAGCTCCAGCGTCTGCGGCGACGGTACGACGCTACCGGGCACCCGGCAGTCCACGCACAGGGAGCCTCCGGAGGCGACGGAGAAGAAACGGTTCGGGCCCGGCATGCCGCACTTCGCGCAGTCGCTGAAGCTGGGCGCGTAGCCGTTGACGGCGAGCGAGCGCAGCAGGAAGGCGTCGAGGACGAGGTGCGGGGCGTGCTCGCCGCGGGCGAGGGTGCGCAGGGCGCCCACCAGCAGCAGGTACTGCTGCACGGCGGGCTCCCCCTCGTGGTCGGTGAACCGCTCGGCCGTCTCCAGCATGGCCGTCCCGGCGGTGTAGCGGGCGTAGTCGGTGACGATGCCGCCGCCGTACGGGGCGATGGTCTCGCTCTGCGTGCACAGCGGCAGCCCGCGCCCGACCAGCTCGCTGCCGCGCGCGAAGAACTGCACGTCGACGTGGGAGAACGGTTCGAGGCGGGCGCCGAACTTCGACTTGGTCCGGCGCACCCCGCGGGCCACGGCGCGCACCCTTCCGTGCCCCCGCGTGAGCAGCGTGATGATCCGGTCCGCCTCACCCAGCTTCTGGGTGCGCAGCACGATGCCGTCGTCGCGGAACAGACTCATGGGGCCATTGTCCCGTACGGCGGGGTGCGGTGTGCGGGCTTCGGCCGCCGGTCTGCCCCGTCAGTCCGCGTCCGTCCGCAGGCGGGCGTCCCAGAGCCGGCCGAACCGGCTCATGCGGCGGGCGACCTGCGCCCCGTGGGCGTCGAGCCGGGCGCTGGGGTTGCGCCCCTGCACGTCGTGGGTGATCTCGTAGTACAGCTCCTCGTCGAAGATGACGACGTCGAGCGTCGCACCCGCGCTGATGCGAGGCGGCAGCTCGGGCAGGACGACCACCCCGACCTCGATGCCCGCGTCCTGCTGGAGTTCGAGGATGTGCCGCAGCTTGTCGTTGAGCCCCTCGCGGTCCTTCACCATGAACAGCCGCTTGATCTCCACGCCGTGTTCCTGGATCGCGTCGCGCTGCACCTCCAGGTAGTAGGCGGCGGTCGCGGTGTCCCAGAAGGCCGTCTCGACGAAGCTGCTGGTGGCGTGGATGCTTTTGCGGGCGGATCGGGTGAGTTCGATGAGCAGGTCGTTGTTCTCGCCGGGCCAGTCGGCGCTCTGCGAGGTGAGCTCCGTCACCATGCGGGCGAGCCGGGTGATCTCGGCCTGGACGAACTTCTCCAGGAAGCCGTCGCCGTGAGCCCCCACCTGCGCGGCGCTCCTTGCGAGCCGGGCGACCTCGTGGGACGGCATCCCGGCAGCGTCCAGCGCCGTGAACAACTCCGTCACCTCGCTGACCCGGCTGAAGCCCCGGTCGACCAGCTGCGCCATGTGCCGCCCGCTGCGCTGTTGCCCCACCTCGACCGTGCCCAGCCGCTGTTCGAAGTCGACCATGTACTGGACGATCAGCACGGCGCCACCGATGACGACGGCCAGGGCGAGCTGCCACAGCTGTTCCTGGGACTGGTCGATGAGGTTGGTGAGGACATAGGTGAGCGTGCCCACGGACACCGTCACCAGGATCTTCAGCACGACGGGCGGTATGCGCAGACCGCCCGCCGCGGGACCGGGGGTTCCCGGCTCTTCGTCCATGCCTGCCTCTTCCGGGTTCGTCGGGTCGCCGGGTCAGCTCGGGGACAGCGCCCGGTGCAGCAACGGGATTGCCTGAAGTGCGAGTTGGTCGCGGATGCGCTGGACCTGCGTCTGCCACTGGCGGGTGAAGCCGGGTGCCTCTTCCAGCGCATCCCAGACAGCGGTCAGGGACCGGTCCACGTGGGCTCGGGGCATCCACAGGTGCAGCAGGTGGTCGACGGCCGGGCGCAGCGCCAGGACCGCCGCGGGTCCGTCCGCCGCGGCGAGCCGGCTGTCGTCGAGCATGTGCGCGAGGGTGGTCAGCAGCCAGTCGTGCAGCGCCAGGTCCTCGCACATCCCGGCCGCCGCGGCGGCCGCCACGCCGTCCGGCAGCCGTAGTTCCACGGTCCGCAGCCCGTCCTCGGCCAGGGTGAACCGCTCCAGTGCCGCCTTGTCGCCCTCGGGCACCCGCCGCGCGACCCAGCGCATGCGGGTGCGACGGGACTTGAACGGGGTCCTGTGGTCCAGCAGAGGGTGACGCACGAGCCGGGCCGACAGGTTCTCGGCGATGATCCCGAGGTCCAGCTCTCCGCGCCGGGCGCCGCGCAGCACGCCCTCGGCCACCGCCCGCACCGGCAGCCTGCCGAACGGCTCGGCCAGGCCCGGCCGTACCAGGTACTGCCCCCAGGGGCGGCGCGCGTCGGGGCCGGTGGCCGGAAGGGAGACGTACGCGGTGGTCTGCAGCACCCGCCCGGAGGTCAGGGCGGCGCGGGCGGCGACCGTGCCGACGGCCCGGTTCCTGGCGCCGCCGGCGGCCGGCAGCGGGCAGTCCACGCCGGTGAGGATCTCGGGTGACAGGACGCGCGGGACGGGCCGCTCGGAGACGAGGACGTGGTCGTCGGAGCGCAGCCTGAGCAGCTGGGTGGCGGCCCGGACGTCCAGTGCGTGCAGGGACGGCAGCAGTCCGGTGCGCACCTCGCCACACACGAGGACCGGTCGCGCGGGGGGCTCTGGTGCGGTCATGTCAGTTCCCCTGCGGCGGGTCGGCGGGGTCCTCGTAGAAGACGTACGTGGCACGCTGGGCGATCTGTTCCGGCACGGGGACGCCCTCGCGTGCGGACCGGTCGGCGACTTGTGCGAGCGCGCCGGCATCGACGTCGACCTGGTCGAGGACGACGCGGACGGCGTCCTCGACGGCGAGGAAGCTGTTCGGCAGGAGCGTGCAGGTGCGGTAGGCGCTGAAGGGGGCGGCGGAGTCGCGGAGCCGGAGCAGTGGGGGCAGGCGGTCCCAGTCGTGCGGGAAGTCGCGGCCGGTCCAGGGGGCCGGAGTGAGGACGGGCTCGCCGAGGTGGCGGAGCAGGCCGAGGCGGGCCAGCTGCCAAACGGCGGCCAGGAAAGGACAGGACCACAGGCGCCCGCCGTCCCGGTCGGACCACAGCTCGACGTCGACGAAGACGGAATGGTTGCGGGCGGCCGTCTCCTGCGGCGGCTGCCACTCGGCGAGTTCCGCCATCGCGCTGCGGGCGGCGGTGGGGGTGCGCTGCCCGTTGGCCAGCCAGCCGGTGCGGCTGACGGGCGGGCGCGCGCCGTGGCTGCCGGGCGGCGGTGACTCGACGAGGCGGTGGCTGACGGACTCGGCGAGTTCCAGCCGGTCGGCGCTCGCGCAGCCGGATTCGCGGGCCAGGTAGTCGATGACCAGGCCGGCCCGGTCCGCCTCGGCGAGGACGAGGGGAACGATCTCGGCGGGGGTGGAGAAGCGGGTGAAGTAGTCGTCGATGAGGAAGCAGGTGCTGATGCGGGGGCGGCGTTCGCCGATCCGGCGGGCGGCTGCGGCGCGCGCGGCCTCGGCCCAGATCCGCACTTCGGCGAAGTGGGCGCGCAGGCGTTCGGGACCGGCCTCGAAGTCCTCCATGTACAGGTGGCCCAGCTCCAGGGAGAGGTGGGCGAGCGGCAGGGCATGGATGCGCGGCTGCGCGCCGGTCTCGCGGTAGACGGCCTCGCTCACGCCTGCTCCCAGCACTTGTCGTCGGTGAGGCGGTGGGCCAGCTCCCCCAGTGCCTCCCAGGTCTCCCGGTTCGCGATCTGGCTGACGACCACGTCCTCATCGGTGATCAGTTGCTCGCGCCACTGCAGGACCGGGTCCAGCGGGACCGTGCCGAGCACCGTGCGGTGGCCGGCGCCGAGGACGGAGGCGAGCTGCCGGAGGTCTTCGTCGGTCCTGCGCATCCACGCGGACTGGGTGGGGGTGACCTGCGACCACAGCGGGGACTCCAGATCGGGTACGCCGGAGCGGACGAATCGGACGCCGGCGCGCAGCGCGTCCTCGTCGTGACCGCGGGCGACGCCGCCGGCGACGATGCCGCGCGGGCCGAAGGCGAGGTGGGCGGCGGCGGTCACATGCTGGCGGGTCCAGCGGTGGAAGACCAGCCAGCGGCTGACGACGGCGCGCATCTCGGGCCGGGCGGTGGCCGCGAGGACCATGTCGACGGCGTAGCTTCGGCCCGCGCTGAGGTCGACCAGGATCAGGTCGTACTCGCCGTCGAGCCGGAGCAGCAGGTCGACGCACCGGTGCAGGTTCTCGCCGGTCGCGGCGAACTCGCCGCCGCTGAGGTCGCCCGGGAACAGTTCGAGGCGGCCGGTGCCGGGCGGCAGGTCGCGCAGCACCGGGTGCTCGGTGCGGGCCCAGACGTCGATGCGGGCCGGTTCGCCGGCCTCTCCGGCGAGGTAGGCGTGCAGTCCGCGGTCCTCGGCGGCGGCGCGGGCGTCGAGCACGTCGAAGACGGCCGCGGCGGTGGGCGAGCCGAAGTCGAAGTCGAGGTAGCAGACGTGGTCGCCGGCGAGCGCCCGGCGGTAGGCGAGGTTGGCGCCGGTGACGGAGCGGCCCGTGCCTCCCTTGTCGGAGGCGGCGAAGATCAGCACGGTTCACGCTCCCCTGTCGGCGGCCTCGCGGGCCCGGGCGAGTGCGTCGAGCTGGCCCAGGACGTCGAGGGCGAGCGCGCACGCGGTGCCGGGCTGCGCGTCCAGCAGGCCGCGGGCGCGGCCCAGTTTGGCCTCGATGCTGCGCAGTTGCAGACCGCGCTTGCCGTCGTCGCGGGGTGCCGGTTCCATCTGCTCAGCGCCGAGGAGCTGGGCGGCCTCGCTGAGCAGGGCCTGTGCGAGCACTGCCACGCCGGTGCTGCGGATCGGGGGCTGCCGGTACATGTGATGGGCCTGGACCATCGCCTCGACGACGCGCTCGGTGATGCTCCAGGAGACGGGAGGGGATGTGGAAGGGGCCGGTACGCCGGTGGCCGGGCCGGGGTGGACGGCCTGAACGTTGTCCCACAGGCCGAGTCCCTCTCCGTCGCGGATACGGCGTCGCCAGACGTGGTCGAAGACGTCCTCGGCGAGCCGCAGCAGCCGGTCGTGCGCGACGCTGCCGCGGGAGAGCGTGCGCAGTTGGACGGTCCGCTTCAGCAGCTGGGCCGAGAAGTCGTTCACGCGCCAGTGCAAGGGCGGTCCGAGCCGTTCGCTGCCCTGCAGCGGCACGGTGACGCCGGGATCGTGCAGCCGGATCATGGGGTCGTCGTGGGCCATGCGGCTGGTAATGCGGCCGCGTTCGGCAAGACGTTCCATGACGCCGACGGCGCGCACGAGGTCGTCGTCGGTGGCGCGGCGGCGCATCAGGTCGTGGACGAGGATGGCGGCGACGGACAGGGAGAGGTACTCGGACTCCAGCCGCTGCCCGGTCGCCCGCCAGGGGATGTCCTCCAGCGGCCAGCGGTCGGGGTCGAAGCGGGCGAGGCCGGACCAGAACTGCTGGGTGAGTTCCCAGCGCAGCCGGAGGGCCTCGGCGAGCTGCTGCTGCTGGGCGTCGAGCAGGCCCAGGGTCAGGGTGCGCTCGGAGAACAGGTCCTGGATGCCGTCGAGGGCGACGACGGTGAAGTACAGGGAGGGCACCGGGTCGGCGACGCCGTCGGGCTGGGCGACGACCGTCTCGGCGACGCCGTAGGGCCGTGCGGCGACCGCCTCGTCGAGCTGGACGGCGGGGGCGTCCCGGACGACGCTCCAGGCCCAGCCGATCTCGAAGAACCGGTCGTCGTCCCGCAGCCCTTCCTCCACGTCGATGCCGAGGTGGAGGCTTTCGGTGACGGTCGCCCGCAGCGGCCCGAAGCGGTGCTGGAACCTCTGCAGCGCGTGCCGCTGCGAGAGCCGGTCCCCGCCGAGCAGGTCGGTGAGGGTGCGGCCCTGGACGGAGTCGGCGTCGAAGACGCTGACGGTGAAGGAGCGCAGCAGGTTCACCATGGCGGCCGTCAGCCGGACTCTGGCGGCCTCGCGCAGTTCGGCGATCGTCTCGCGGACGGTGTCGCGCCGGGTCTTGACCTCGTAACCCTTGAGGAAGCCGAGCGTGGCCAGGCACAGGGTGACCGACATGGAGAAGGAGTCCACGACTCCGAGCCGCCGCTGCGCTTCGGTGATCTCCCCGGCCGTGTCGTCGACTGGGCAGAAGTAGCCGCCCGCGAAGGTGGGTGACTTGTCGTCGCCGGTGTGGGTGCGCATGAACTCGGCGGCGGCGTCGACGACACCGGCGGGGAGGTCGAGCCGGCCGCCGGCCTTGCGCAGGGCCTGCAGGACGTCTTCCTCCGTGTTGTCGGGGTCGTCAAGGCGGAAGGCCCGTAACTCCGTGGCCGGGTAGAGCAGGCAGAGCAGGCCTTCGGCGTCGGCGACGCTGTTCTCGCCGTCCCAGGTGCCTGCCGTCCATTGGCCGTGGTGAAAGGAATGGCGGGCGATCGCCTGCCAGATGTCCAGCAGGTGCTGGCGTGGCTTGATCCGCAATCTCTGCGCCCCCTCACAGATCGCGTCGCATCGCCCCTTCGGGAATGTCTACCTACCCGTGCCGCGGAATCCGCAAGCCACGATCATGGACGTGTAACCGGGGCGTACGGCGTCGGGCTGCCCGACCCGGAACATCGAGATCCCCACGGCGTCGACCGCGATCGCCGCCTCGATCTCCTCCTCGCCGACATTGCAGGCGGGGAAATGTGTGGCACCGACGTCGTACCCGCTGGAGTGCTCCATGAACGCGGCGGCGAACGGCGCGCCGGGAGTGAGGGCGAGCAGGAAGCATTCGACGGCCTCCTGGAATTCGTCGCGGCTCGTGGAGAGGGATTCGGCGACGAAGAACATGGTGCCGACGGACCAGTGTTCCCGCCTGTCCCGCAGGGCGAAGAGGTCGCCCCGCCTGACCCGGGTGACCTCGCTGAACCTCTTCCTCGGCCCACCCGGAAGCGAGGCGTAGGCTGCGTCCGCGCACAGCAGTTCCCAGAACGCGTCCCATCCGGGGTCGTAGGACTGCTGTTGCGCCCGCAGGTAGAGCTCATTGCGCGGGGACCGGTCGAGCAGGGTGATCTCGTCGCACCAGGGCAGCATCGTGAAGGCCGGATAGAGATTGGCCCCGGCCCCGACGTCGATGCCCCGGGCGGGACGGTCGGGACGGGTGCGGAAATGGTCGGCGAAGTGGGCGCGGACGATCGAAACGATCTCCCGGTCCTCTTGGATCACGGTCTTGTAGTTGTGCTCGACGTACGCCTGTGGGTCGAAGGCGTCCCAGGGAGCTTCCCTGTTCAACTGCGACACGTTCCCGGGTGATCCCAGATGCATGCCTCACCGTACCAAGATCGGAAAGGCTGTCGACTTGAACTGCCCCGCTCCGGAGGGCAATTCTGGTCGAATGCCCGATCTTCGCCCCACCCCGCTCATCCGCACGGCCCGCGAAAAAGATCTTCCGGACGTGGTCCGCCTCGACAACGCGGTCTTCTCTTTCGATCCCTATCCGTACTTCGTCCTGCGTCAGCTTTTCGACGCACACGGCGACCATATGTTCGTCCTCTACGAAGGCGAGGAACTGATCGGCTACATCCTGTTCGCCACCAGCCGCACGAACTCGGCAGCCTGGGGCCTCAGCCTCGCCGTCGCCGAGGGACACCGTGGCCGCGGGATGGCCCGACGGCTGCTGCTCAAGGCGCTGGAGCGGCTGCGCGACGAGGGTGTCGAGGAGGCCCGCCTGGCCGTGGAACCGGCGAACACCGCGGCGATCGCGCTGTACGGCTCGCTGGGGTTCACGTCCGAGGGGGAGGTACACGAGGCGTACTTCGGCCCCAGCGGGGACCGGCTGCTGATGTCGCTCAAGCTGTGAACCGTACCCCGACGGTGGAGTAATCCCCCGCAACGGCCCGGCGGCCAGCCGGATGTGACGGTGCGTCGGGGGCGGCCAGGCTGCTCGTATGAAGCAGATGACGAAGGGCGCAGCCCTCCTCGCCGCGACCACCGCCTCTCTGGCTCTCGCCGTGCCCGTGTCCGCGTCCGCATCCGGCTCCGCCGGGGCCGGGGCGCTGCGCTGGACGGCGTGCCAGGGCAGCGGTCTCGACCCCCGCCAGCAGTGCGCCACCGTCGAGGTGCCGATGGACTACGCCGACCCCGGCGGGCGGACCGTCGACATCGCGATCTCCCGGATCCCCAGCGAGAAGCCGTCGGCCCGCCGGGGCGCCCTGCTGATGATCCCGGGCGGTCCCGGCGGCGACAGCCTGCGTGATCCCTCGGAGCGGGGCCGCAGGATGCCGCAGTCGGTGCGGGACGCCTACGACCTGATCGGTTTCGCGCCGCGCGGCAACGCCCCGTCGACGCCGGTGAGCTGCGGGCTGGACCGCGGCGACCTCGCCCGGACCAAGCTGCTCCCCTGGCCCGCCCCAGACGGGTCGGTCGCCGCCAACATGGCTTTCGCGCGCCGTGTGTCGGACGCCTGCGCGCGCAACGGCGGCGAGCTGATGCGGCACATCAGCACGAAGAACAACGCCCGGGACATCGACCGCATCCGGGCCGCCCTCGGCGAACGGAAGCTGTCCGCCTGGGGCGTCTCCTACGGCACCTACATCGGCGCCGCCTACGCCGAGATGTTCCCCCACCGCACCGACCGGATCGTGCTGGACAGCAACGACCACCCGGACCCGGTGCGGGCGGAGCGCGTCTGGCTCGCCGCGTTCGAGCGGGGCGTCGAGGACACCTTCCCCGAGTTCGCCGCGTGGGCGGCCGCGCCCGGCAACCCCTACCGGCTGGCCGGCACCGCCGCCGAGGTGCGGCCGATGTTCCTGCGGCTCGCCGCGCGGCTGGACCGCGACCCCATCCCCTGGCCGGGCGCCAACCCGCCGGAGCTGAACGGCAACGTGCTGCGCCAGACCATGCTGGACAGCTTCTACGACCCCGACGACTTCCCCGCCCTGGCGCAGCTGATCCTGGCGGCCCACAAGGGCACGCTGCCGCCGGCGCCGCCGTCCCCGCCCGAGGAGGCTCTGCAGAACTACACGGCGGTCGGCGCCGCCACCCTGTGCAACGACGCCGCCTGGCCCCGCACGGCCGACGCCTACGAGCGGGACGTGGCGCGCAGCCGGGCCGAGCACCCGCTGACTGCGGGCATGCCGCGCAACGCCATGGTGTGCGCCGCGTGGCCGTGGCCGCCGCGGGAGGCGCCGCTCCGGGTCACCGACCGCGGCCCGTCGAACATCCTGCTCATACAGAACGCCCGTGACGTGGCCACCCCGCTGTCCGGCGCCCGCAAGCTGCGCGCCGCGCTCGGCGACCGGGCCGTCATGGTGGTCAACGACTCCACGGGCCACGACGCCTACCTCGGCAACGGAACCGCCTGCGGTGACCGGACGGTCTCCCGCTTCCTGGCCACCGGGGAGCGGCCCGGCGGAGATCTGTTCTGCCGCTGAGGCCGCCGGCAGCGGGCAGTCCGCCCGGCACCGGTTCACCGGAACCGGCGCACGTACCGCCGCTGCCAGGGTGTCTCCACCGCGCGCCGGTGGTAGTGGGCGCGGACGTAGTCCACCGCCCGCTCGGCCGGTACGCCGTCCAGGACGGCCAGGCAGGCCAGGGCCGTCCCGGTGCGGCCCCGGCCACCGCCGCAGGCGATCTCCACCCGGCCGTCGCCGGCCCGCTCCCACGCCTCGGTGAGGATCGCGCGGGCCGCCTCCCGGTCCGCGGGCAGCCGGAAGTCGGGCCAGCGGATCCAGCGCGACTCCCAGGAGGTTGCCGGGGGGTGCCCGCCGAGCAGATACACGCCGTACGTCGGATCGGGCGCCGCCGGGTCGGGCGGGCGGCGCAGGCCCCGCCCCCGCACCAGGCGCCCGGACGGCAGCCGCACCACGCCGGTCTGCCCCTCTCGCCACAGAAGTCCGTCACTCATCCGGCCATTCGAACCCGATGCCGTCTCCCGGGCAACCGATTCCGGCCGGGCGGTGGTCTGGAGGGCGAGGAGGGTGCTTGATGCAGGCCGAACTAGAGGAGCGGTTCCAGGAATTCGTCCGGGCGCGCTGGTCGCACCTGGTGCGGACCGCCTATCTGCTCACGGGCGACGCCCACCACGCCGAGGATCTGACACAGACGGCGCTGGCGAAGGCGTTCCGGTCGTGGCGGCGGGTGGCGCGGGCCGACAACCCGGAGGCGTACGTGCGCCGGATGCTGGTCAGCTGCAACAGCGACCGCTTCCGCAAGCGGCGCGTCACGGAGGCGCTGACCGCGGCGCCCCCGGAGGTGGCGGGGCGGGACGAGGCGGCGTCCTGGGCGGACGAGCGGGGCGCGCTGATGACGGCGCTGGCGGGACTGCCGCCGCGGCAGCGCGCGGTGGTGGTGCTGCGGTACTGGGAGGACCTGTCGGAGGCGGAGGTGGCCGACACGCTCGGCTGCTCGCCGGGGACGGTCAAGAGCCAGGCCTCGAAGGGGCTGGCGAAGTTGCGTACGTATCCGGGGCTCGTCCAGCTGGCGGGCGGGGCCGTGGCAGGCGGGCAGGGAGGCGGCAGGTGAACGACAGCGGACGGGACGGACGGGACGAGCGCGGCACGCAGGACGCGCGGGGCGGCTTCGAGGAGCGCATGCGCGAGCTGCTCGCCGAGGACGCGTACACGATCCGGCCGTCGCCGGCGCCGTATCCGGCGATCCGGCGGCGGGGCGTGCTGGAGCGGCGGCGGCGCGCGGCGGCGGCCGGCGCGGTGGTCGCGGTGCTGGCGGCGCTGCCGGTGGGGGCGTACGCGCTGGGCGGTGACGGAAGGGGCGGCTCGGACACGGCCGCGCCCCGGCCGTCGGCGACCGCACCGCACGGCCAGGCGTCCACCGGCTCCCCGGCGGCGCCGTCGCCGTCCGGACCGGAACGGCCCGCCACACCGGGTCAGTTGCTGGACGGCATCAGCTTCGCGCAGGCCACGCGGGGGCTGGAGCAGTGCCTCGCCTTCGACGCGGACAGGATCAAGTCGCTGCCGAAGAACAGTCCCTCGCGCAGCACGGGCGGCCTGGGCCGGGCCTCGGAGTACCGGATCATCCTGGCGATGCGCAGCACCGGCGACACCAACGCCCCCGGTGACGGCATCCATGTCGTCGCCGTCAAGGAGCGGCCGCAGCAGACCCGGTTGATCTGCACGATCCGCGACGGGCAGCCGGGCCTGAACACCAGCGTCGGCGGCACGGCCGGGGACGCGGCCCACCCGGTGTACCCGGACATCAACAGCGGCAAGCTCTACCAGCAGTCCTTCCTCGACAAGGGCAACTGGAAGCTGCCTTTCCGCTGGGGGATCGTCGGCACGGTACAGCCGTCGGTGGCCCGGGTGACCGTCTCCTACGGCGACAGCAGTGCCGAGGCGGTGCTGGACCACGGCTGGTTCGTGGCGTCCGGCACGCTGCACCAGCAGGTCACGAAGGCACCGCACGTCAAGGGCTACGACGCGGCGGGCAAGCTCGTCTACGACTCCGACCGGGACAAGGAGTACGAGAAGACCCTTCCCTGAGCGGCGGGGGGATCGGCACCTGAAAGCCGCGCGACCGGCAGCTCTCTGACTGTGTCAGTCGACGGACATGGGCAGGTCGGTGTTCGGCACGCGGATCGTGGAGGCGAGCAGCCGCAACGCCGCCTCCGACTCCGTGCCGACCCTGGCGGTGTAGGCGATCACGCGCTGGCCGGACTCGCCGGGGACCAGCAGGCTCTGGAAGGACAGCTCCATGGAGCCGACCAGGGGGTGCTCGATCTCCTTGACGCCGGCGACACAGGTGCGCACCGGGTGCCGGGCCCAGCGTTCGGCGAACTCCTCGCTGTTCATGATGAGTTCGCCGACCAGCTCGGCGAGCTGCTTGTCGTGCGGGTAGCGGCCGGCGACGAGCCGCAGCGAGGCGACCGCGAGGGTGGCCTCCTCCTGCCAGTGCGGGTAGAGGGCGCGGGTGCGCTCGTCCAGGAAGAGCATCCGGGTCAGGTTGGGGCGGCGCGCGGGGTGGTCGGGGGCGTCGGCGTCCAGGTGCATGCCCAGCAGCAGATGGCCCATCGCGTTCCAGGCGAGGACGTCGTTGCGGCGGTCCAGGACCAGGGCGGGGGTGTCCGTGAACGTGTCGATGAGCTGGCGCACCCCCGGCTCGGCGCTCTCGGCGCGCGGGAGCCGGGCCCGGCGGGCGGTGACCGTCTCCGGCCGGGCGAGGTCCATGAGGTGGCCGTACTCGTCGGGGGTCAGGCGCAGGGTGCGGGCGATCGCGTCGAGGACGGAGTCGGAGACGTGGTTGATCCGGCCCTGTTCCAGCCGGGTGTAGTGGGTGACGCTCAGTCCTGCCGCCAGCGCCACCTCCTCGCGGCGCAGCCCCGGCACCCGGCGTCGCTCCGCGAACTGCGGCAGCCCGATCTCCTCGGGGGTCAGGGCGGCCCGGCGGCTGCGCAGGAAGTCGCTCAGTTCGGAGAAGTCAGGCATGGCGGCGGCCCTTCCGGTGATCCCGTGCTGCGGTGACATGTACCCGTGCCTTCGGTGCAACGGGCGCAGGGGGGCCGCTGCTTCCCGCGCCGGGTGGTCCTGTTCTGACTACCCAAGCGGCGCCCCGTCAGCGGGTGAAGGGTGCGTTTCGGGGACTGGGTAGGTCGCCGCGGCGGTCGCAGGATTCCTTCCGTCGAAGCCTCTCGACGGGACTCGGAAGGGAATCTCATGTCTGTTGTGGACGGTGTGTCGGAGGGAACGGTCGCCGCCGGGCCGGCCGGTGCGCGGGAGGAGGCCGCACCGCACCGGTTGACGCCGCGGATGCGGCTGACGCTGGTGGTGCTGCTGGTCGCGCAGTTCATGCTGGCGGTGGACTTCTCCATCCTGAACGTGGCGTTGCCGGTGATCGGTGAGGGGCTGGGCTTCTCGCTGGCGGACCTGCAGTGGATCGCGACCGCGTTCGCGCTGTGCGCGGCCGGGTTCACCCTGCTGTTCGGCCGGGTCGCGGACCTGTTCGGCCGCCGCCGGCTGTTCCTGGGCGGCCTGGCCGTCCTGGGCGCCGCGTCCCTGGCGGGCGGTCTGGCCACCGGCCCGGAGGTGCTGATCGCCGCCCGCGTCCTGCAAGGACTGGCCACCGCCGCGGTCACCCCGGCCGGGCTGTCCCTGCTGACCACGTCCTTCCCCGTGGGCCCCCTGCGGGAGCGGGCCCTGGGCCTCAACGGGGCGCTGATGTCGGCCGGTTTCACCACCGGCGCGATCCTCGGCGGCGTCCTGACGGACCTGCTGTCCTGGCGGTGGTCGTTCCTGATCAACGTGCCCGTGGCCGCGGCCGTCCTGGTCGTCGCACCGATGGTGCTGGCCGAGTCCCGCCCCCGGGTCCGTCCCCGCCTGGACCTGCCCGGCGCCCTGTCGGTCACCCTGGGCCTGCTGGCGGTGGTGTACGGCTTCAGCCGGGCCGGCGAGCACGGCTGGTCCGAGCCGGCCGCGCTGACCGTGCTGGCCGCGGGTGTGGTCCTGCTGGTGGTGTTCTACTTCGTCGAGCGGGCCGGCAGCGCCCCCCTCGTTCCGGTCACCGTGCTGGCCCGGCGCACCGTCGCCTGGGGGAACATCGCCGGCGTCCTCGCCTTCGTCACCGAGACCTCGCTGGTCTTCCTGCTGACCCTCTACCTCCAGCAGGTCCTGGGCTTCTCCGCGCTCGCGGCCGGGCTGTCCTTCGGCGTCCTGGGCCTGGGCACCGTCCTGGGCGGCACCCTCGCCCCCAGGGTCATCGCCCGTACCGGCACCCGCGCCGCCCTGGTCACCGGCGCCCTGGTGCAGGCCGCCGCCACGGCCGCCCTGCTGGGGCTGGGCACCGACCGTGACAGCCTGGCCCTGCTGCTGCCCGCGACCTTCGTCGGCGGCGTCGGCAACATGCTCCTCATCGTCGGGTTCATGGTGACCGCCACCAGCGGCCTGCCCGACCACGAACAGGGCATGGCGACCGGCCTGGCCACCATGAGCCAGCAGATCGGCATCACCATGGGCACACCCGTCATGAGTGCCGTCGCGACCGGCGCGATGACCGGCACCACCGTCACCGGGATCCTGCACGGCATCCGCGCCGCCGTCGCCGTCGACACGGCCCTGGTCCTGGTCACCGCGCTCACGGCCGCCCTGTTCCTGCGGCGCCCCGCGAAGTAGCCCGCGGGCCCGGCCGGAGCACCCCGCCTCACACCGCCCCCGGCGACACCAGCCCCGACTCGTAGGCCACGATGACCAGTTGGGCCCGGTCCCGGGCGCCGACCTTGCCCATGATGCGGCTGACGTGGGTCTTCGCGGTGAGCGGGCTCAGGCCGAGGGCCTCGGCGATCTCCGTGTTGTTCAGGCCGCGGGCGACGAGGGTCAGCACCTCGCGCTCGCGGTCGGACAGGCACTCGGGACCGCCGGCCGACGGCAGGGGCGCGGGGTTGCGCAGGAAACGGGCGATCAGACGGGCCGTCGGGCCGGGCGACAGCAGCGCCTCCCCCGCGGCGACCGTGCGGATCGCGTCGAGCAGGTCGGCCGGGCGGGTGTCCTTCACCAGGAAGCCGGACGCGCCCGCGCGCAGCGCGTCGACGATGTGCTCGTCGGTGTCGTACGTCGTCAGCACGAGGACCTTCACCCCGGCCAGGTCCTCGTCCGCGGCGATGACCCGCGTCGCCTCGATGCCGTCCAGATCGGGCATGCGGATGTCCATCACGATCAGGTCGGCGCGCTCGCGGCGGGCCAGCTCGACCGCCTCCCGCCCGGTCGCCGCCTGCCCCACCACCTCCATGTCGGGGGCGGACTCGACGAGCATGGCGAACGCGGCCCGGACCAGGGTCTGGTCGTCGGCGAGCAGGACACGGACGGTCACGCGGCTCCCTCCAGCGGCGGCGGTACGGCGGTCACGCGGCTCCCTCCAGCGGCAGTACGGCGGTCACTTCGAAGCCCCGGCCGGGCAGCGGGCCCGCCTCCAGCGTGCCGCCGACGCTGCGGGCCCGCTCCCGCATGCCGACGAGGCCGAAGCCCGGGGTGCCGGCGCCGGTGCCGGCGCCGTCGTCGGTCACCCGCACCCGCAGGGCGGCCCCGTCGCGGTGCACCCGCACCCGCACCGTCAGGTCGTCCCGCCCGCCGTGCCGTACGGCGTTGGTGAGCGCCTCCTGCACGATGCGGTAGGCGGCGGCGCCCACCGCGGGCGGCACCTCGCCGGCCGTCACCGCCAGCTCGACCCCGGCGCCCGCCACCCGGGCCGCCTCGGCCAGGTCGGCCAGCCCGTGCAGGCCGGGCAGCGGGCCCCGGACCTCGCCGGTCCCCTGGTCGCGCAGCACCTCCAGCGTCGTCCGCAGCTCACCGCGCGCGCTGCGGCAGGTCTCGGCGATCTCGTCGAGGGCCTTGGCGACGGCGGCCCGGTCCAGCCGCTCGGGGTCGGCGTTCAGCACATGCGCGGCGACCGAGGTCTGCACGCCGATCAGGGTGATGCTGTGGGCGAGCAGGTCGTGCAGGTCGCGGGCGATGCGCAGGCGTTCCTCGGCGACACGGCGGCGGGCCTCCTCCTCGCGGGTGCGCTCCGCGCGTGCGGCGCGTTCGAGGGCGGCGGCCACGTACTCGCGGTGGACGCGGACGTAGCTGCCGAACAGCAGGACGGCGGCGATCCAGCCGGAGATCCGCAGGATCTCGCCGATGCGCTGCGGGTTCACACTGGCGTTGACGACGACGGTGAGGCCGATGACCGTCAGGCCGGTGTACAGGGAGCGGCGGGCGCTGCCGCTCACCGCGACCGTGTAGAGGGCGATCACGGTCGCCGGGGTGGCGGCGCTGTGGGTGTATTCGAGGGCGTGGTACGGGGTGGCGCAGCAGGCCACCGCGAAGAGGACGGCCAGCGGCCGTCGTCGCCGCCACACGAGCGGGACGTGGGCGGCGAGCAGCAGGGACCAGCCGAGCGCGTCCTCGCGGCGTCCGTCGTGCATGAGCAGTCCGAGGACGACGGCGAGGAGGGCGGCGGCCGCGGCGAGCAGGGCGTCGGCGCGGAGGGAGGAGGGGCGCGGCGCCCGGCCGGTGCCGGGTGTGCCGTGGACGACGCGCAGGACCCGTTCGGCGACGGTGCCATCCGTGGTCACGGCTCCTCCCTTCCTCTCTCCGCGCCTCATCCTGCCTCAGACCGGCTCGGGCACCCGCGGGGTTTCGGTCTCCGGTGCCCGGGAGAGCCGTCCCGGCCACCACACCGTGCGGCCCAGGGCCACGGCGGCGCTGGTCACCAGGTAGGTGCGGACCAGGAAGGTGTCCAGCAGCACTCCGACGGAGATCACGAACCCGAGTTCCACGAGCTGCACCAGGCCCATGTTCATCAGCACCGCGAAGGTGGCCGCGAGCACCAGCCCGGCGGAGGCGATGACCCCGCCGGTCGTGCGCAGCGCGGTCAGCGCGGCGGCGGACGGTTCGGCGCCCCGCAGGGACTCCTCCCGCATCCGGTGCATGAGGAAGATGCCGTAGTCGACGCCGAGGGCGACGAGGAAGACGAAGGACAGCAGGCCGAGTCCCGGATCGGTGCCCTCGAAGCCGAACAGCGGCCCGAACACCAGCCCGCCGAGGCCCAGTGCCGCGCCCCACACGGCGACCACGGCGAAGGTGAGGATCAGCGGGGCGACGAGCGAGCGCAGCAGGGCGACGAGGATGAGCAGCACCGACAGCAGCACGAGGGGGACGACGATGAGCCGGTCGCGGGCGTTGGTGTCCTTCAGGTCGATCTGCTGGGCGCTGGGCCCGCCGACGTAGGAGTCCTTCAGCTCGTCCCGCAGCCGCTCGATGGTGCGGGTCTCGGCCGGGGTCTGCGGCGGCGCGGAGGCGGTGACGGAGATCTCGGTCCAGCCGCCGCCGGTGCGCGTGATGCGGGCGTCGTCCACGCCGTCGACGCCGCGGATCGTGGTGAGGGCGGTGTCGGCGCCGCCCGCCGGGGTGAGGACGTCGATGGGCTGCGCGGAGTGCTCCGGGTAGGCGCGGGCGAGTGTCTCCAGCGCGGCGACGGACTCGGGCTTGTCGACGAAGGTGTCCTGCTGCTTGACCGCGCCGGGCAGGTTGAGCGCGCCCAGGGCGAGCGCGCCGAGGAGGAGGACACCGCCGAGCAGGACGGTGCGCGGGCGCCGCCCGGCGGAGCTGCCCATCGCCGCGAACAGGGAGCGGCGGACCTTGGGCGTGCTGCCGTAGGCCGGTACCAGCGGCCAGAAGACGCGGCGGCCGAACAGGACGAGCAGGGCGGGCAGCAGGGTGAGCATGGCGGCGAGCGCGCACAGCACTCCGACGGTGCCGAGCGGGCCCATCGCCCGGTTGGAGTTGAGGTCGGCGGCGAGCAGGCACAGCAGTCCGGCGGCGACGGTGCCGGAGGAGGCGAGGACGGCGGGCCCGCAGCCGCGCAGCGCCACCCGCATGGCGTCGTACGGCCGTTCGTGGCGCCGTAGCTCCTCGCGGTAGCGGGAGACCAGCAGCAGGGCGTAGTCGGTGCCGGCGCCGAAGACGAGGATCGTCATGATGCCGCTGCTCTGCCCGGAGACGGTGGTGCCGAACGCCTGGTGCAGGCCGTAGGCGACGCCGGTCGACAGGTAGTCGGCGATCCCGGCGACGACCAGCGGCACCAGCCACAGCACGGGGCTGCGGTAGATGAGAATGAGCAGGACGGCGACGACGCCGACCGTGGTGTAGAGCAGGGGGCCGCCGAGGGACTGGTAGATCTTGGAGGCGTCGGTGGCGAGTGCGCCGGGCCCGCCGACCTCGACGGTCAGCCCGTCCTGGCTGCGGGCGACGTCGCGGACGTCGTCGACGAGGGCGTCGCGCTTCTTCTCGTCGGTGCCGGGCTCGTTGCTGGCGACGGGGTACATCAGGGTCGTGCCGTCCTTCGACGGGATGCCCTGCGGGGTGCCGCCGGTCAGCGCGTGGGCGCCGGCGATCTCGGTGACCTGGCGTGCGGCGGTGGCGCGGTCGGCGGGGGTGAGGCCGCCGTCCCGGTGGTAGACGAGCACCAGTTCGGTGGTCTGGCCGCCCGGCAGCTTCTCCTGGAGCTTCGCCGCCTGCGTGGAGTCGGCGCTCGCGGGCAGGTAGTCGGTGACCCGGTCGTGCTGCACGTCGGCGAGTTTCGAGGCGAACGGCGACGCGCACGCGAGGATCCCCACCCACAGCGCGAGCATCACCCACGGAACGGCCCGGCGCCGCCCACCTGTTCTCTGTCCGGCCCCCATGAGTGGGCCCTCCCTCCGGCACGGTTGTCTGGATGCGGTTCCAGACTCCCGTCGGGAGGGGGCGGATTCGTCGCGCGGAAGGGCGAGTTCGGGGCTACTGCGGCGGGCGGCCGGAGGACGACGTTACTCCCTGGGGAGTAACGCCGGGGAGTACCGCCACCGGGTGTGTGCCGCCGGGCGGGCTACGACGGCGTGCGTGCCGCGGCCAGCAGGCGGGTGACGTCGTCGGTGTCGATGGTGAGGGCCGCGCCGACGGTGGCGAGGGCCTCCCGTTCGGCCGGTGTGTACGGCCCGTCGGCGAGGGCGATCCGGGCGCCCTGCAGGAGAATCGATTCGCGTCCGACGGGCGCGAGGTGCGGGGCGAGCGGGTCCAGGGCCTCGTGCAGCTCTATGGCCAGCCCGGCCCCGCAGGGCCCGCCGAGGACCCGCCCGGTGTCCTGGGCCAGCGCCTCGACGAGCGCGGCCAGCTGGTCCTCGGTGCAGTCCCCGAGGCCCGCGGCGCGCACGGCGCTCGCGGCCGTCTCCAGGGCCGTACGCGACGAGGTGCCGCCCGCGGCCAGGACGGCGAGGGCGACGGTGTGGACGGCGTCGCGGAGCATCGCGGAGAAGCGGGTGGTGGTGGGGTGGTCGAGGGCGTCGGGCCCGAAGTGGCGGCAGCAGGAGGCGCACTCGACGACGGGCCCGGTCTCGCCGCGCGGCAGCACGGGTACGCCCAGCAGGGTGAACCGCCGGCGTCCGCTGAGCCGCTGGTAGTTGCGGTCGCCGCCGCAGCTCGGGCAGAAGAACTCGCCGTCGCCCAGGGGTGTCCAGGCGGTACGGGTGCCCAGGATGCGCGAAAGCCTGGTGGCACGGCCGTTACGTTCCCGTCCTGGCAGCACGTCGCACCTCCCGCGAAACGTGGCGGCAACATCGCCGCGCTTGCGTGATGTTAGCCACATCGGTGAGGCCGAGTCAGCACCCAGGACGAGACCTTTCCGTGACCTGGGGGGTGGAATGGCCGGAAACAGAGGGCCCCGCCCACCGGAAGGCCGGCGGGCGGGGCTTGTCCCACGGTGTCAGCGGGCCGCCCGGTTGACGGCGGACACAACGGCCTTCAGCGAGGCCCGGGTCGTGTTGGCGTCGATGCCGATGCCCCACAGCACCTTGTCCCCGATGGCGCACTCGATGTACGAGGCGGCCTGCGCGGAGGCGCCCTCGCTCATCGTGTGCTCCTGGTAGTCCAGCAGGCGTACGTCGATGCCGATGGACTCCAGCGCGTCGAAGAAGGCCGAGATGGGACCGTTGCCCGAACCGGTCAGGACGGTGTCCTGGCCGTCGACCGTGGCCTCGACCGTCAGCGTGTCCACGCCGTCGGTGTCGGTGGTGGACTGCCCGGTGCGGACCTGGATGCGGCCCCACGGGTTGTCCGGGTTCGGCAGGTACTCGTCCTGGAAGACCTCCCAGATCTCCTTCGGCGTGATCTCGCCGCCCTCGGCGTCCGTCTTCGCCTGGATGAGCCGGGAGAACTCGATCTGCATCCGGCGCGGCAGGTCGAGCTTGTGGTCGTTCTTCAGGACGTAGGAGATACCGCCCTTGCCGGACTGCGAGTTGACGCGGATGACCGCCTCGTAGGAGCGGCCGACGTCCTTCGGGTCGATCGGCAGGTACGGCACGGCCCACTCGATGTCGTCCACCGTGACGCCCTTGGCCTTGGCCTCGGCCTCCATGGCGTCGAAGCCCTTCTTGATGGCGTCCTGGTGGGAGCCGGAGAAGGACGTGTAGACCAGGTCGCCCACGTACGGGTGGCGGGGGTGGACCTCCATCTGGTTGCAGTACTCCCACGTACGACGGATCTCGTCGATGTCGGAGAAGTCGATCTGCGGGTCGACGCCCTGCGAGAACAGGTTCATGCCCAGGGTGACCAGGTCGACGTTGCCGGTGCGCTCGCCCTGCCCGAACAGGCAGCCCTCGACGCGGTCGGCGCCGGCCATCAGGGCCAGCTCGGCGGCGGCGACGGCGGTGCCGCGGTCGTTGTGCGGGTGGACCGACAGGCAGACGTACTCGCGGCGGGAGAGGTTGCGGTGCATCCACTCGAAGCGGTCGGCGTGGGTGGAGGGCGTGGAGCGCTCGACCGTGGCCGGCAGGTTCAGGATGATCTCGCGGCCGGGGCCGGGCTGCCAGACGTCCATGACCGCCTCGCAGACCTCCAGCGCGAAGTCCAGCTCGGTGTCGGTGAAGATCTCCGGGCTGTACTGGTAGCCGAAGTCGGTCTCCGGGCCCAGCAGCTTCTCGGCGTACTCCATCACCAGGCGGGTGCCGTCGACGGCGATCTGCTTGATGTCGTCCTTGGAGCCGCGGAAGACGACCCGGCGGAAGACCGGGGCGGTGGCGTTGTACAGGTGGACCGTGGCGCGGCGGGCGCCCTTCAGGGACTCGACGGTCCGCTCGATCAGGTCCTCGCGGGCCTGGGTGAGGACGGAGATGGTCACGTCCTCGGGGATCGCGCCCTCCTCCTCGATGATGGAGCGCACGAAGTCGAAGTCGGTCTGGCCGGAGGCGGGGAAGCCGACCTCGATCTCCTTGTAGCCCATCTTGACCAGCTGGTCGAACATCCGGCGCTTGCGCTCGGGCGACATGGGGTCGATCAGGGCCTGGTTGCCGTCCCGCAGATCGGTCGACAGCCAGCGCGGGGCTGCGGTGATCCGCTGGTTCGGCCAGCTGCGGTCGGGGATGTCGACCTGCTCGTAGCGGCCGTACTTGTGGATCGGCATGGGGCTGGGCTGCTGGCGGTTGGCCATGGTGCGAAGGCTCCTCATGGGGTGTCCGAGTGGACGGCCGACGACGCAACGCCAAGCTCCGCGGGGAGGGAGTCGGCCTCGACTACAGGCCCTCGCCGCGGCAGCTAAGGAGAAGCAGCCCGAAACGCATGATGCTCCGCATGCTAGCCGAGCCGTCCCCGGGCGCGGGGGGCCGTATCAGTATGCGGGACCCGACGCCCATACGGGACAAAAGGTGCGCGGCATCACACGGCCCTACCACGGCATCACCGTGCGTGGCGGTGACTGTCCGGCTATTTCACCAATCATGGTGGCAGGTAGTGACAGCCGCATCACGCAGTGCAAGGGTGCCGGGCATGACGACCCACGGGGGCTTCGAGCCCGTCTTCTGCACCGTCGTCCCGCCGCACATCCTCGACAGGCTGGCGCGCAACGACGACCCCGCTCTCTCCGGTCCCGCCCACCGCACCCTGGTGCGCGACAGCGAGCTGCGCGGCCGGCGCCGCGTGACGACCGAGTTCGCCCTCGCCCCCGCCCCGGCGGCGAAGGCACCCTCCGACCAGCCGCTGCGCACGATCTACGACGCCGGGCACGGCACCGCGTTGCCCGGCACCGAGGTCCGCCGCGAGGGCGGGGAGCCCGGCCGGGACGCCACCGTGAACCGCGCCTACGCGGGGCTCGGCGCCACCTTCGACCTCTTCCTGAAGGCCTACGGCCGCCACTCCATCGACGGCGACGGCCTCCCGCTGGACGCCACGGTCCACTACGACGAGGACTACAACAACGCCTTCTGGAACGGCGAGCAGATGGTCTTCGGCGACGGTGACGGCGAGATCTTCCTCGACTTCACCCTGCCGATCGACGTGATCGGCCACGAGCTGACGCACGGCGTCACCCAGTACACGGCCAACCTCACGTACTACGGCCAGCCGGGCGCGCTCAACGAGTCCATGTCGGACGTGTTCGGCTCGCTGATCAAGCAGTACTCGCTCGGCCAGACCGCCGCCGAGGCCGACTGGCTGATCGGCGCGGGCCTGCTCGCCGAGCGCGTCACCGGGGTCGCCCTGCGCTCGATGAAGGAGCCCGGCTCGGCCTACGACGACGACGTCCTCGGCAAGGACCCGCAGCCCGCGACCATGGACGACTACGTCCGCACCGGCCGCGACAACGGCGGCGTCCACATCAACTCCGGCATCCCGAACCACGCCTTCTACCTGGCCGCCACCCAGCTCGGCGGCCACGCCTGGGAGCGGGCCGGGCAGATCTGGTACGACGTGCTCACCGGCGGCGAATTGCGCCCGCAGGCCCTGTTCGCCGACTTCGCCGGCCTCACCGTCAAGGCGGCCCGCGCGCGCTACGGCGACGGCGGCGACGAGCACGAGGCGGTGCGCAAGGCCTGGGAGCAGGTGGGGGTGCGCACCCTGTAGGTCACGTACTAGACAGGGGGCATGCGGATTTCGGTAAGGCGCACGGGCGGTTTCGCGGGCATCGAGCGGTACGGCGAGGTGGACACCGCCGGCCGCCCGGACGACGGGGAGTGGCGGGCCCTGGCCCGGCAGGCGGTCGCCGCGGGCCGGGGCGCGCCGCCGGCCGGGGTGCCCGACGGCTTCGCGTACCGGATCACCGTGGACGACGAGACGGTGTACTGCGCGGACCCCCACCTGACCGGGGAGCAGCGCGAGCTGATCTCCCGGGTGCTGAAGGAAGGCGCGTAATTCGCCTTTGTGTGCGGGGGCGTTGACTTCCGTTACCGCCGGTACGGATGATCCGCGCATGGCGACGGATCCGATGCCCCCGTTCCCGCCCGGCTTCGTGTGGGGCGTGTCCACCTCGGCCCACCAGATCGAGGGGGCCGCGGACGAACGCGCCCCCTCCGTGTGGGATCTCTTCACGGCCGAGCCCGGCCGGATCAAGGACGGCTCCACGGCCGCGGTCGCCTGCGACCACTACCACCGCTACCGCGAGGACGTGGCCCTGCTCGCCGGCCTGGGCGTGGACGCGTACCGCTTCTCCGTGTCCTGGCCGCGGGTCGCCTCCCCGGGCGGCCTCGACTTCTACGACCGGCTGGTCGACGAGCTGTGCGCGGCCGGCGTCCGCCCGGTGCCGACGCTCTTCCACTGGGACCTGCCCGCCGAGCTGGACTGGCTGCACCGGGACACCGCGTCCCGCTTCGCCGACCACGTGGCCACGGTCGCCGGGCGGCTCGGCGACCGCGTCGACCGCTGGATCACCCTCAACGAGCCCGCCGAGCACACCCTGCTCGGGCACGCCCTCGGCGTCCACGCCCCCGGCAGGCGGCTCCTCTTCGACGCCCTGCCGGCCGCCCACCACCAGCTCCTCGCCCACGGTCTCGCCGTACGGGCGCTACGCGCGGCCGGTGCGCGGGACGTCGGCATCGCCAACTCGCACGGCCCGACCTGGCCGGCCTCCGAGGAACCGGCCGATGTGGAGGCGGCCGGCTTCTACGACCTGCTGCTGAACCGCCTCTTCGCCGACCCGGTCCTGCTGGGCAGCTATCCGGAGGGCCTCGGCGAGCTGATGCCGGGGGACGTCCAGGCCGACCTGGAGGCGATCGGCGAACCGCTCGACTTCTACGGCGTGAACTACTACGCCCCGACCCGGGTGGGTGCCCCGCAGGGCACCGCGACCGACTTCGGCGGTGTCCGGGTCCCCGACGGGCTGCCCTTCTCGCTCCGCCAGATCGAGGGCCACCCGCTGACCGACTTCGGCTGGCCCGTCGTACCCGACGCGCTCACCGAGCTGCTCACCGGCTTCCGGGAACGGTACGGCGACCGGCTGCCGCCCGTCGTCATCACCGAGAACGGCTGCTCCTACGACGGGCTCGACGACCAGGACCGCATCGCCTACCTCGACGGCCACCTCAGGGCCCTGCACCGGGCGATCACCGCCGGCGTGGACGTGCGCGGCTACTTCGTGTGGTCGCTGCTGGACAACTTCGAGTGGGCGGAGGGCTACGCGCGCCGCTTCGGGCTGGTGCACGTCGACTTCGGCACGCTGGAGCGGACCCCGAAGGCGTCGTACGCCTGGCTGCGGGAGCTGCTGCGCGCGCAGCGGTGACGGCCGCTCACAGCGCCCCGGCGTCCCGGGTGGCCCACACGGTCGGGAAGATCGGGCGGTAGCCCAGGTCGCGGCGGATCTTGTCGGTGGACATGACCGCCAGCCACGGGTCCGGGTCCGTGCGCGTGTACAGCTCCTCGGGCACCTCGGCGCCGTTGATCTGGTGCAGGTCGACCGCGGTGACCGGGGCGTCGTCGGCGATGTTGTGGACCGGCCCGCGGACCGCCGGCGCGTACAGCAGCCGCAGCAGGCCCTGCGCGACGTCCGCGTGGTGGCCCATGTGCAGCCGCTGGACCGCCGCCCAGTGCGCCGCCCACATCAGCGACTGCGCCAGGTGCGGATCGCCCTCGCCGTACACGAACGGCAGCCGGGCGATGCGCACGTCCAGGCCGTCCAGCGCCAGCAGCTCCCGCTCGGCGGCCGCCTTCGACTCCGGGTACGCGCCCCACATCGCGCCGCCGGGCCGGCTCTCGTCCTCCTCGGTCAGCGGGCGGCCCCGCCCGGTGCCGTACACGAGCCCTGTGCTGACCTGCACGAACCGCCGCGCGCCGGCGGCCTGCGCGGCCCGGCCCAGCTCCGCTGCGGCGTCCCGGTTGACGGCCCACGCCTCCTCGTCGGGCACCCCGCGGAAGGCCGCGGCCACGTTCACCACCGCGTCCGCCCCGGCCACCGCCTTGCCCAGCGCCTCGGCGTCCCGCAGGTCACCGACGACGACCTCGGCGCCCAGCTCCGCGAAACGCTCCCCGCGGGCCGCGTCCCGCACCAGCACCCGCACCTGCTCCCCCGGCCCGGCCTGCGCCAGCAGCCGCGGCACGAAACGCCGGCCTACCTGTCCCGTCGTACCCGTCACCAAAGTCAGCATCGTCTGTTCCTCCCGGTCTCCCGTTGGCTGACCCCAGCCTCGGCCGGCGCGGCGGCCACCGGGAGAGACCCGTCGATCAGGGGACCGGCAGTCCCTGGATAAGCCGGGCGCGCTGCCCCAGGCTTAAGGGGTGAACCGAGCCGAACTCGCCGACTTCCTCCGCCGCAGCCGCGCCCGTCTGGAGCCGTCCGACGTGGGCCTGACCGCGGGCGCCCGCCGCCGCACCCCCGGCTTGCGCCGGGAGGAGGTGGCCTCGCTGGCCGGGATGTCGGTGGACTACTACACGCGCCTGGAGCAGTCGCGCGGCCCGCGCCCGTCCCGGCAGATGCTCACCGCGCTGGCCCGTGCCCTGCGCCTCACCCAGGACGAGCGCGACCACCTGTTCCACCTCACCGGGGAGGAGCCGCCGCGCCGGGAGACGGCGTCGGCGCATGTGCGGCCCGGGCTGCTGCTGGTGCTGGACCGGCTGTACGACACCCCGGCGCAGGTGGTGACCGACGCCGGCGAGGTCCTCGCGCAGAACGCGCTGGCGAAGGCGCTGGTCGGCGACGTGATGTCCCGGCCGCCGCGCGACCGCAACCTGGCCCGCCTGTTCTTCCTGGACCCGGCCGCCCGCGAGCTGTTCCCGGAGGAGGACCGGCCCTTCCACGCGCGCGGGCACGTGGCGGCCCTGCGCGCGGTGACCGCGGCCCGCCCCGACGACCCGGAGCCGGCCGCGCTGGTCGCGGAACTGCGCGAGCGCAGCGAGGAGTTCGCCGCGCTGTGGGACGAGCACGAGGTGTCCCAGCGGTACCGGGCCACCAAGCGCTTCCGGCACCCGATGGTCGGCCTGCTCGACCTGGACTGCGAGGTGCTGCTCAGCCACGAGCACCACCAGCTGCTGGTCATCCACTCGGCCCGGCCGGGCACCGAGGCCCACGAGCGGCTCCAGCTGCTGCGGGTGGTGGGGCTGCAGGACCTGTCGCCGAGCGGGGTGGGCGGCGAGGCGTGAGCCGGCGCCCGCGCGCGTTCGGCATGCGCGCGCCGAAAAGCCCTACGGGCTTGTCAGTGGCCCGTCGTACTCTGGACAGTGCGAGGCCGCTCTCAGCTATGCGGCCGTGACGAGGAGGATCCGCAGGCGTACGACGCCGGCCCATGACTCAGACACCCGCAGCTCACACCCCCGCGCAGGGGCAGGCGAGAGCGCAGTTCACCGTCCCCGCCCAGCACCCCATGGTGACCGTGCTGGGGTCCGGCGACTCTCTCCTGCGTGTGATCGAGAAGGCCTTCCCGGGGGCCGACATCCATGTCCGGGGCAATGAGATCAGCGTCGTCGGCGACCCGGTGGACGTCGCCCTGATCTCGCGTGTGTTCGAAGAGATGATGCTGGTGCTCCGCACCGGGCAGCCGATGACGGAGGACGCAGTGGAACGCTCGATCGCCATGCTCAAGGCGAGCGAAGGCGGGAAGGGTCCCGCGGAGACACCGGCCGAGGTGCTCACGCAGAACAT
The DNA here is from genome assembly GCF_014656055.1 of Streptomyces griseosporeus. Classification (GTDB taxonomy): domain Bacteria; phylum Actinomycetota; class Actinomycetes; order Streptomycetales; family Streptomycetaceae; genus Streptomyces; species Streptomyces griseosporeus. The sequence goes on along the minus strand of NZ_BNBR01000004.1, from coordinate 600,562 downwards.
CCTGTCCTCGCGCGGACGCACGATCCGCCCCAAGACCCTGAACCAGAAGCGGTACGTCGACGCGATCGACAAGCACACGATCGTCTTCGGCATCGGCCCGGCCGGTACCGGCAAGACCTACCTGGCGATGGCGAAGGCCGTGCAGGCGCTGCAGTCCAAGCAGGTCAACCGCATCATCCTGACCCGCCCGGCGGTCGAGGCCGGCGAGCGCCTCGGCTTCCTGCCCGGCACGCTCTACGAGAAGATCGACCCCTACCTGCGCCCGCTGTACGACGCGCTGCACGACATGCTCGACCCGGACTCGATCCCGCGGCTGATGGCGGCGGGCACGATCGAGGTCGCGCCGCTGGCGTACATGCGCGGCCGCACGCTGAACGACGCCTTCATCATCCTCGACGAGGCCCAGAACACCTCGCCGGAGCAGATGAAGATGTTCCTCACCCGCCTCGGCTTCGACTCGAAGATCGTGATCACGGGTGACGTGACGCAGGTCGACCTGCCCGACGGGCAGAAGTCCGGTCTGCGGCAGGTGCAGGAGATCCTGGAGGGCGTCGAGGACGTCCACTTCTCCCGGCTGTCGTCCCACGATGTCGTCCGGCACAAGCTGGTCGGCCGTATCGTCGACGCGTACGAGAAGTACGACAGCAAGCACGGCACGGAGAACGGCGCGCACAAGGGCGGCCGGGGCAAGGCCGGGCACAAGGGGAAGTAGACACACACAGCACCATGTCGATCGACGTCAACAACGAGTCAGGCACCGAGGTCGACGAGCAGGCGATCCTCGACATCGCCCGCTACGCGCTGGCACGGATGCGCATCCACCCGCTCTCCGAACTGTCGGTGATCGTCGTGGACGCCGACGCCATGGAGCAGCTGCACATCCAGTGGATGGACCTGCCCGGGCCGACGGATGTCATGTCCTTCCCGATGGACGAGCTGCGTCCGCCGTCCAAGGACGACGACGAGCCGCCGCAGGGGCTGCTCGGCGACATCGTGCTGTGCCCGGAGGTCGCCAAGAAGCAGGGCGAGGAAGCACCCACGCAGCACACCATGGACGAGGAGCTGCAGCTGCTCACCGTCCACGGTGTGCTGCACCTGCTGGGGTACGACCACGAGGAGCCGGACGAGAAGGCCGAGATGTTCGGCCTGCAGGCGGCCATCGTCGACGGCTGGCGGGCCGAGCGGGGCCTGACCGGTCCGTCGCCGGCGCCGACCGTCTCGTAAGCGGTCATGAGTGCGCAGATCGTCCTCGGCGCGATCGCCCTGGTCGTCGTCGCCTGGCTCGCCGCCTGCGCGGAGGCGGGCCTGGCGCGGGTCTCCAGCTTCCGCGCCGAGGAGGCCCAGCGGTCCGGCCGCCGCGGCAGCGACAAGCTCGCCCAGGTGGCCGCCGACCCCACCCGCTATCTCAACGTGGCGCTGCTGGTCCGCGTGGCCTGCGAGATGGCCGCCGCGGCCCTCGTCACCTATGCCTGCCTGCAGGAGTTCGACGGCACCACCGAGGCGCTGCTCGTCGCCATCGGCGTGATGGTGCTGGTGTCGTACGTCGCGGTGGGGGTCTCCCCGCGCACCATCGGCCGCCAGCACCCGATCAACACGGCGACGGTGGCGGCGTACGTGCTGCTGCCGCTGGCCCGCGTGATGGGCCCTATCCCGTCGCTGCTGATCCTCATCGGCAACGCGCTCACCCCCGGCAAGGGCTTCCGGCGCGGCCCGTTCGCCTCCGAGGCGGAGCTGCGCGCGCTGGTGGACCTGGCGGAGAAGGAGTCGCTGATCGAGGCCGAGGAGCGCCGCATGGTGCACTCGGTGTTCGAGCTGGGCGACACCCTCGTCCGTGAGGTGATGGTGCCGCGCACCGACCTCGTCGTCATCGAGCGGTTCAAGACCATCCGGCAGGCCCTGAGCCTCGCTCTGCGCTCCGGTTTCTCCCGGATCCCGGTCTCCGGCGAGAGCGAGGACGACATCGTCGGCGTCGTGTACCTGAAGGACCTGGCCCGCAAGACGCACATCAGCCGGGACGCCGAGGCGGAGCTGGTCTCCACCGCGATGCGGCCGGCGTTCTTCGTGCCCGACACCAAGAACGCGGGCGACCTGCTGCGCGAGATGCAGAAGTCGCGCAACCACGTCGCCGTCGTCATCGACGAGTACGGCGGCACGGCCGGCATCGTCACCATCGAGGACATCCTGGAGGAGATCGTCGGCGAGATCACCGACGAGTACGACCGGGAGCTGCCGCCCGTGGAGGACCTCGGCGAGGACCGCTACCGGGTCACCGCCCGCCTCGACATCGGCGACCTGGGCGAGCTGTACGGCCTGGAGGCCTACGACGACGAGGACGTGGAGACCGTCGGCGGACTGCTCGCCAAGGCGCTCGGCCGGGTGCCCATCGCGGGCGCGTCGTCCGTGGTGGAGCTGCCCGACGGACGGGAGCTGCGGCTGACGGCGGAGGACGCGGCCGGCCGCCGCAACAAGATCGTCACGGTGCTCGCGGAGCCGGTCGGCCCGGCCTGGGAGCCGCAGGAGGAGGCGAAGGCGGAGTGACGCCGAAGGAGCTGCGCGCCCTGTGCCTGTCCTTCAACGCGGTCGTGGAGGACTTCCCGTTCAACCCGGAGACCTCGGTCTTCAAGGTGCTGGGCAAGATGTTCGCCCTGGCGAACCTGGACGCGCGGCCCCTGACGGTCAACCTCAAGTGCGACCCGGAGGACGCGATCCGGCTGCGCTCCGAGCACGCGGGCCTGATCGTGCCGGGCTGGCACATGAACAAGCGGCACTGGAACACGGTCACCGTCGACGGCGGCCTGCCCGACCGGCTCGTCCGCGAACTGGTCGAGGACTCCTACGACCTGGTGGTGGCGGGCCTGCCCCGCGCCGAGCGGCTGCGGCTGGACCGCCCCTGAGCCTCGCGCCCGCGGGCCGTCCGTATGCTCGGATCATGACCGACAGCAACGCGCTCGACCCCGAGGACCGCAAGATCGTCACCCTGGCCCGCTCGGCCCGCGCCCGCAACGGTGTGCCCGAGGGGGCGGCCGTACGCGACGACACCGGACGCACCTATGTCGCCGGGACCGTGGCGCTGGAGTCGCTGCGGCTGAGCGCGCTGCGCACGGCCGTCGCGATGGCGGTGGCCTCCGGCGCGAAGTCGCTGGAGGCGGCGGCCGTGGTGAGCGAGGCGGAGTCGCTGCCCGCCGACGACCTGGCCGCCGTACGCGACCTGGGCGGGGCGGGCACGCCGGTGCTGGTGGCCGGTCCGGACGGCGAGGTACGGCAGACCCTCACCGCGGGCTGACCTGGCGCGGCCCCGGAACACCCCCTACAGCGCGTCGGGGCCGCGCTCTCCGGTGCGGACCCGGACGACCGTGTCGACGGGCAGCGCCCACACCTTGCCGTCGCCGATCTTGCCGGTGTGCGCGGCCTTGACGATGGCGTCGATGACGTCGTCGGCGGTGGCGTCCTCCACCACGACCTCGATGCGCACCTTGGGCACCAGGTCGACCTGGTACTCGGCGCCCCGGTACACCTCGGTGTGGCCGCGCTGCCGGCCGTAGCCGCTGGCCTCGCTCACGGTCAGGCCCTGGATGCCCAGCTCCTGGAGCGCGTTCTTCACCTCGTCGAGGCGGTACGGCTTGACGATCGCGGTGATGAGCTTCATGCCTGGCTCTTGACCTTCTGGGCGGTGGGGACGACGGAGGAGCTGACCGGGGCACCGTGCCCCAGGACGCCGTGATCGTACGCCGTCTCGGCGTGCACCGTAAGGTCCAGGCCGGTGTGCTCCTGCTCCTCGCTCGCCCGGAAGCCGAGCGTCCTGTCGATGACCTTGCCGAGCCCGTAGGTGACGGCGAAGGCGTACAGGGCGACGGCGACCACCGCCACGAGCTGCTTGCCGAGCTGGGTGAGCCCGCCGCCGTAGAGCAGCCCCTCGGTGCCGCCCGTCATGGCCTTCTCCGCGAACAGGCCGATCAGCAGGGTGCCGATGATCCCGCCGACGAGGTGGACGCCGACGACGTCCAGGGAGTCGTCGTAGTTCAGCTTGAACTTCCAGCTGACCGCGTAGGAGCAGACGACGCCGGCGGCGAGGCCGACGGCCAGCGCGCCGAGCAGGGAGACCGAGCCGCAGGACGGGGTGATCGCGACCAGGCCCGCGACCGCGCCGGAGGCGGCGCCCAGGGTGGTGGGGTGGCCGTCACGCTTCTGCTCGACGAAGAGCCAGCCGAGCAGGCCGGTGCAGCCCGCGGCGAGTGTGTTGAGGAACGCGGAGGCGGCCAGGCCGTTGGCGCCGAGCGCGGAGCCCGCGTTGAAGCCGAACCAGCCGAACCACAGCAGGCCCGCGCCGAGCACCACCATCGGCAGGTTGTGCGGGCGCATCGCGTCCTTCTTGAAGCCGAGCCGCGGGCCGAGGACCAGGCACAGCGCGAGTCCCGAGGCACCGGAGGTGATCTCGACGGGCAGTCCGCCCGCGAAGTCCAGCGCGCCCAGCTTGTCGAGGATCCAGCCGCCGGGACCCCACACCCAGTGCGTGACGGGAACGTATACGAGCAGTGCCCACACCGGTACGAACACCAGCCACGCGCTGAACTTCGCCCGGTCCGCGATCGCGCCGCTGACCAGCGCGGCGGTGATGATGGCGAAGGTGAGCTGGAAGGTGGCGAACAGGACGGTGGGCACGGTGCCCTGGACGCTGTCCGGGCCGAGGCCCTCCATCCCGAGGTGGTCCAGGCCGCCGATCAGCCCGGCGGCCGTGTCGTCGCCGAAGGCGAGGGAGTAGCCGGCCGCCAGCCACACCACCGTGACCAGGGCGATCGACACGAAGCTCATCATCAGCATGTTGAGGACGCTCTTCGTGCGGACCATGCCGCCGTAGAACAGGGCGAGGCCCGGGGTCATCAGCAGGACGAGTGCGGTGGCGGCGAGCAGCCAGGCGGTGTCACCGGTGTCGGCGTGCGCTGCGGCGAGGGTCACGGTTGTCTCCAACGGTGCGGGGGCTCGTCAGAGGGTCACCGGCGCGCGTTTCCGGTCGCGTACGGGTGTGTTTCCGTGAGGTTTCGTTGCGTGCGGGTTTCCGGAAGCTCACCGGGCGGGCGTGTGACGGTCCTCGGTACGGCGGGGTCTGTTGGATCAGGGACAATGAACGGCATGAGCGTTCGCACCCAGTCATCCGACCAGCCGGCCGAGACCGCCCACCGCGCCGGCTTCGCCTGTTTCGTCGGCCGCCCCAACGCGGGCAAGTCCACTCTCACGAACGCTCTCGTCGGGCAGAAGGTGGCGATCACCGCCAACCAGCCGCAGACCACCCGGCACACCGTGCGCGGCATCGTGCACCGGCCGGAGGCCCAGCTGATCCTGGTGGACACCCCCGGCCTGCACAAGCCGCGCACCCTGCTGGGCGAACGGCTGAACGACGTGGTCCGTACGACCTGGGCCGAGGTCGACGTCATCGGGTTCTGCCTCCCGGCCAACGAGAAGATCGGCCCCGGCGACCGCTTCATCGCCAAGGAGCTGGCGGGGATCAAGAAGTCCCCGAAGGTCGCCATCGTCACCAAGACGGACCTCGTGGACTCCAAGGCGCTCGCCGAGCAGCTGATCGCCATCGACCAGCTGGGCAAGGAGCTGGGCATCGAGTGGGCGGAGATCGTCCCCGTGTCCGCGACCGCCAACCAGCAGGTCGACCTGCTGGCGGACCTGCTGATCCCGATGCTGCCCGAGGGCCCCGCCCTCTACCCCGAGGGCGACCTCACCGACGAGCCCGAGCAGGTCATGATCGCGGAGCTGATCCGTGAGGCGGCGCTGGAGGGCGTGCGGGACGAGCTGCCGCACTCCATCGCCGTGGTGGTGGAGGAGATGCTGCCCCGCGAGGACCGCCCGGCGGACAAGCCCCTCCTCGACATCCACGCCAACCTCTACATCGAGCGCCCCAGCCAGAAGGGCATCATCATCGGCCCCAAGGGCAAGCGCCTGAAGGAGGTCGGCATCAAGTCCCGCCGCCAGATCGAGGCCCTGCTGGGCACACCGGTCTTCCTGGACCTGCACGTAAAGGTCGCGAAGGACTGGCAACGAGACCCGAAGCAGCTCCGCAAGCTGGGCTTCTGACCCGGGTCACGTAGGGGCGGCCGAGACCGCCCCTCTCACCCAGCTGCGGGCAGTCGTGCGGCTGGGGCGGCGCCCACCCAGCAGCGGCGGCCCGCACGCCGACTTAGCTGCGGGCAGTCGTGCCCCAGAGCCCTGCCCCACCCAACAGCGCCAGGCCGCCCGCCGACTTAGCTGCGGGCAGTCGTGCCGCTAGGGGCGGCACGGGTGGGCGCAGCGGCACCCCGTAAGCGCCGGGCCGCGCGACCCACCCCCGCCCCGCACCAGCGCCGGGCACCCGGCAAGCCGACCGGCGGCGCCGCCCGCACCAGCGCCGGGCGCCCCTGAGCCAACGGCACCTCAACGCACCCGGGTCAGCCGCAGCACAGGGCACCGCTCAAGCCGACCGCCCGAACCCGATCGTAGGAACCGCCCGCCTCCGCGGCCAAGGCCGCACCGCCCCCCGAGGCAGCAGTCCCGACAGGAACGCGTACCGCCGCAGCGCAGCCGGTTCCTGCCCGTCGACCGACCGCACCTTCTCCCACCACGCCGCGATCTCCGACCACCCCGGCGCCGACAGCGACCCCCCGAACTCCTGCACGGACAACGCCGCCGTCAGCCCGGCGAACGCCAGCCGGTCCGCCAGCGGCCAGCCCGCGAGCGTACCGGTGACGAAGCCGGCCACGAACACATCCCCCGCACCCGTCGGATCCAGCGCCTCCACCGCGATCGCCGGCACCTCCGCCGTCTCCCCCGTCCGCCGGTCCACCGCGTACGCCCCCTCCGCCCCGAGGGTGACGACCGCGACCGGCACATACGCGGTCAGCGCCCGCGCCGCCGCACGCGGGCAGTCCGCGCCGGTGTACCGCATCGCCTCCGCCGCGTTGGGCAGGAACGCCTCGCAGTGCTCCAGATCGGCGAGCCCCGCCAGATCCCACGCCCCGGTGTCGTCCCACCCGACGTCCGCGAAGATCCGCGTGCCCTTGGCCGCGGCCTGGGCGATCCACGGCGCCCGCTCCCCCGGCACCAGCGAGGCGACCGCGGCCCGCGCGTGGGGCGGGCAGTCGGGGGCGGTCTCCTCGGGGGGCGGCTCGTGCCCGTGGGAGACCATCGTGCGCTCCCCCTCGTACGCCATGGAGACGGTGACCGGGGAGTGCCAGCCGGGGACCGTGCGCGACTGGGACAGGTCGATGCCCTCGCCCTGCTCCAGCGCGTCCCAGCAGTACTCGCCGTAGTGGTCGTCGCCGAACGCCGCCGCGAGCGACGTCCGCAGGCCGAGCCGGGCCAGCGCCGTCGCCATGTTGGCCACGCCGCCCGGGCTGGACCCCATGCCGCGCGCCCAGGACTCCGTCCCGCGCACCGGCGCGGAGTCGAGCCCGGTGAAGATGATGTCGAGGAAGACGGTGCCCGTGAGGTAGACGTCCCAGGGCGGGTCGCCGGGCGCGCGCACGGCGGCGAGCGGGTCGACCTGGGCCTGCTGCTGCGGTCCCTCGGTGATGGGCGACGGCCCCTTGCCGAGGGGGGCCCTTCCGGTCCCGGCCGGTCCCTTTCCGGCGGGCGAGGCGGACGCGATCACGGTGCGCTCCCTGACATGGTGCGGTTCCAGCCAGTGTGCACCACATCACTGACAACGGTCCGCCCGCGCCGCCCCGCCCGCCCCGCGGCCCGGCCTCCTACCAGCGCGGCACGGCCGGCGTCACCCACTCCGGCTCGACGACGCGCATCGCGGCCGCGTCGTCGCGGTCGCGCAGGCGTCCGTCGTCGTCGAGCCACCGCCGGTGCAGGAAGCGCAGCCGGTCCTGGTCGAGCTCGACGCCGAGGCCCGGCGCGTCCGGTACGGCGACCCGGCCGCCGTCGAAGACCAGGCGCTCGGTGAGGACGTCCTCCGCCTGCCAGGGGTAGTGGGAGTCGCAGGCGTGGTGGAGGTCGGGGACGGTCGACGCCACGTGGGTCATGGCGGCCAGCGAGATGCCCAGATGGGTGTTGGAGTGCATGGACACGCCGACGCCGAAGGTGCGGCAGATCGCGGCGAGCTGCTGGGTGTTGCGCAGGCCGCCCCAGTAGTGGTGGTCGGACAGGACGACCTGGACGGCACCCTTCGTGAAGGCCTCCGGGATCTCGGCGAAGGTCGTCACGCACATGTTGGTGGCGAGCGGCACCCCGGTCTGCCGGGCCACCTCGGCCATGGCGGGCGTGCCGAGGGCGGGGTCCTCCAGGTACTCCAGGACGTCGCCGAGTTCCCGCGCCACCCGCACCGAGGTGGGCACGCTCCAGGCGCCGTTGGGGTCGAGCCGCAGCGGATGTCCGGGGAAGGCCTCGGCGAGGGCGCGGATCGCGGCGATCTCCTCCTCGGGCGGGAAGACACCGCCCTTGAGCTTGAAGGAGGTGAAGCCGTACCGCTCGGTGAAGGTCCGCGCCTGCGCGACGATGCCGGCCGGGTCGAGCGCGGCACCCCAGTCGTCCTTCTCGGCGGCGACGCCCGCCGGGTGGCCGTCCCACTTGTAGAACAGGTAGGCGCTGTACTCGACGGCGTCGCGCACCTTGCCGCCGAGCAGGGCGTGCACGGGCAGGCCGAGGGCCTTGCCGAGGGCGTCGAGGCAGGCGACCTCGAAGGCGGAGGCGACGGACAGCCGCAGCTTGTCGGCGGTCTGCACGCCGCGCAGCCCGCCCACGTCGACCTGCCCGGAGATCCGGGACCGGTCCACGGCGACCTGGTCGGCGAGCCGGAACAGGCCGTTCAGGTCGCTGACCTGATGTCCCGTCAGCCGGTCGGCGAGGGGCCGGGCGAGTTCCAGGTACTTGGTGTCGCCGTAGGTCTCGCCGACGCCGGTGATCCCGTCGGCGGTCTCCACCTCCACGATGAGCCGCGGGGTGTACGGCTGGTGGACGCCCTGCGTGTTCAGCAGCGGCGGATCGGCGACGAGGACCGGCGTCAGCCGGACACCGGCGATCCGAAGGGCCGTACCGGATGCGAGGCTCACGCCCACTCATCTCCCCAGACAGACGCCATCTACGTATGAAGACGGAGGTTATATACACGGACAGCGACCGTCAATGGCCCGCGGGCGCCGAGGCGAGCGGACCCCCGTCTACGATCGGCTCATGTCCGAGACAGGGGGCGTCCGTGAGGTGAAGTCCGCGGCGCGGACGGTGGAGCTGCTGGAGCTGCTGGCCGAGCGCGGGGACCGGCCGGCCCGGCTGCAGGAGCTGGCGGACGCGCTCGATGTGCCGCGCAGCTCGATGTACGCGCTGCTGCAGACCCTGATCGCGCACGGCTGGGTCCGCACCGACCTCACCGGCTCGCTGTACGGCATCGGCCTGCGCGCACTGCTGACCGGCACCGGCTACCTCGACTCCGACCCGCGGGTCCGGCTGGTGCGGCCGTATCTCGACGAGGCCTCGGACGCGCTCGGCGAGACGATCCACCTGGCCCGGCTGGACGGCCGGAGCGTGGCGTACCTGGCGACGCGGGAGTCGCACGAGTACCTGCGCACGATCAGCCGGGTCGGCCGCCGGCTGCCCGCGCACGCCGGCGCCCTGGGCAAGGCGCTGCTCGCCGAACGCCCCGACGGCGAGCTGCCCGAGGGCCCCTATGAGGCGCTCACCCCGCGCACGCACACCACCCGGGAGTCCCTCGCCGCCGATCTGGCCGAGGTCCGCGCCCGCGGTTATGCGATCGACCGCGAGGAGGGCGTGCCCGGCATCGTCGGCTTCGGCTTCGCGCTGCGCTACGACCGTCCCGCCCGGGACGCGGTGTCCTGCTCGGTGCCGGTGGCCCGGCTGACGCCGGAGCACGAGGCGCGGATCGTGGCCGTGATGCGGGAGATCCGCGCCCGGATCGAGGCGACGGCGCCCGTCGGCGGCGGCACCGTCCAGTGGCGCTGACAGCCGCGAAAAGCGAGGCGCCTACCCCTGGCTCCCCCGCCCCAAACCAATGGGTGACTCAGATCACACACGCCCCGCTTTTTCTCACACTGCGTGCTTGATACAAATTCCTCGCGCGTTCTTGTCCGTCGACGGCCTGCGCCCCCTCTCTTCTCCCCCCTTCCTTTCGCATGCCCTGGGAACGCCCGTGTCCGCCCCCCGCTCCCCCCTGCCCTGGCCCCTGGTCGCCCTGTTCACGGCCGGCTACCTCGCCCCGTACCTGCTGCCGACGACCGTCGGCCGCCTGGACGCCGCCCTGCCGCTGACCGCCACTCAGGCGGGCGCGGTCGGCAGCGCGCTGCTGCTGGCGTCGGCGACGGCGGGGTTCCTGCTGGCCTCCCGTGTGGACCGGATCGGCGCCCGGCCCCTCGCCCGCGCCGGGCTCCTCCTCGCCGCCCTCGGCTACGGCGGCGCCGCGCTCACCCACGCCGTCCCGGCCGTCGTCGCCGGCGCACTGGTCGGCGGCTTCGGCTCCGGCACGGTGACCGCGGTCGCCGCGACCGGCATCGCCGCGCAGAGGGATCCCCACCGCACGTCCACGCTGGGCCTGCTCGGGGTGTCGGCCCTCGCGGGGGCCGTGTACCTGACGGTCCCGCACCTCGGCCCGGGGCACGGGCAGCCGCTCGCCGCGATCGCCCTCACGGCGCTGGCCATATGGCCGCTGACGGGCCGTCTGCCGGCCCGTACGGCCGACGGGCCCGCCGCCCACCGGCAGGAGGGCGGCCGCCCGCCGCTCCCCCACCGCACCCTCGGGCTGATCCTCGTCGCGGCCATGCCCTGCTGGTCCCTGGCGCAGAACGCGCTGTGGGGCGTCAGCGGCCGGATCGGGCTGCGGCAGGCGCACCTCAGCGAGGCCACGGTCGGCGTGGTCTTCGCGGTGGCGCTCGGCGCCGGGCTGCTGGGCGTGCTCGGCGCGGGCGCGATCGGGCCCCGGCTGGGCCGGGCGGTGCCGGTCGGCGCGGGCACGGTACTCATCGCGGGCTGCATCGCGCTCAGCGCGTCGGCCGCGGACCTGCCGGTCTTCGCTACCGGTGAGATCGCCTGGAACCTCTGCTACCCGATCGTGCTGTCGTATCTGATCGGCCTCGCCGCCTCCCTCGACCCGCGGGGCCGCTGGGCGGTGCTCGCCGGCTCGGCCTCGTCGCTGGGCACGGCGGCCGGTCCGCTGGCCGGCAGTCTGCTGTCGGCGTGGGCGGGTTTCCCGGTGATGGGCGCGGTGCTCGCGGTGGGGCTGCTGGTCGTCGCCGTCCCGATGACCGTGGTGGCCCGGCGGGCCGGCCGGGTGGTCCTGCCGGTGGTGGAGATCCCGGTCGTGGAGATCCCGCTGGAGACGCCCGCGCTGCCCGCCCGGGGCGCCTACGACACGGCCGCCGCGGCCCCGCTCCCCCAGGCGTCGGCGCGCTGACGGCCGCCGGGCGGCGGTGCCCGGCGGCCGCCGGCGGGTCAGTGGCCGCGCAGGCTGCGCACGGGCAGGACGACCTTCGCCGCGGACTGGAGGGTCTCCTCGGCGTTGGCGAAGGCGGCGATCGCCTCGGGGTCGTCGGTGTCCTCGCCCGTCCACGGGCGCGTGGTGAAGATGAGGCACGCGAAGCCGCGCTCGGCGACCGCGTCCTGCCACGCCTCGGACGGGGTGATCTGCGCGTTGACGTACGGCATGGTGAGCACGGCGCTGCCGCCCGGCACGACGAGCAGGGTCACCGGCATGCTGGGCCGGCTGGTGCCGTCGACGAGCTGCCCGTCCCGGGGGAGGTCGAGGGAGTCGAGCATCTGCGCGACCGCGGCCGACCCGGCCCCCGGGCCCTTGTCACCGTCCCCGAGGGGACAGGCGAGCAGGAACGGGACAGTCCCCTCGGGGGCCTCACGGGCCCAGGACATGACGGCGATCGAGCCGAGGTCAGCGGAGCGCGCGATACGCGTCTCGGTAGTTTCGGAGGTCGTGGTTTGGGAGGTCACCGCGGCACCCTATGCCCCGCTCGGCACCGCCTTGTCCCCCTCTCACCTCCCCGGGTGACGTTCCCCGTCTTCTTCACGCGAACGAGCGAAGACATAGGCGTCGACCTCCGCGAGGTACCTGGCCCGGCGCTCCTCGTCGTCCTCCAGGAAGGAGGCGAGGAAGGAGTTGCGGGCGAGTTCCCGCAGCCGGTCCTCGCCGAGGCCCAGGGTGTCCCGTACGGCGTCGAAGTTGTCGCCCGCGTAGCCGCCGAAGTAGGCGGGGTCGTCGGAGTTGACCGTGCACAGCAGGCCCGCGTCGAGCATGGCGGGCAGCGGGTGGCCGGCGAGGGTGTCGACCGCGCGCAGGCGCACGTTGGACAGCGGGCACAGGGTGAGCGGGACCCGCTCGCGCACCAGCCGCTCGACCAGCGCCGGGTCCTCCAGGCAGCGCAGCCCGTGGTCGACCCGCTCCACCCCCAGCACGTCCAGCGCCTCGGTGATGTACTCCGGCGGCCCCTCCTCGCCGGCGTGCGCGACGCGGCGCAGCCCGAGCGCGGCGGCACGCTCGTACACCTCGCGGAACTTCGCCGGCGGGTGCCCGACCTCGGCCGAGTCCAGCCCGACGCCGGTGATCCGGTCGAGGTACGGCTCGGCCGCGCGCAGGGTCTGAAGGGCCGACTCGGCGGAGTCGTCGCGCAGGAAGCACATGATCAGCCGGGTGGAGACGCCGTGCGTCTGCTCGCTGCGCCCCAGCGCCCGCCACAGCCCCTCGACGACGGTGCCGATCTCCAGACCGCGCTTGGTGTGGGCCTGCGGGTCGAAGAAGATCTCGGCGTGCCGGACGCCCTGCGCGGCGGCGCGGGCGAGATAGGCGTCGGCGAGGTCGGCGAAGTCCTGCTCGGTGCGCAGGACGGCCATGAGTTCGTAGTACAGGTCGAGGAAGGACTGCAGGTCCTCGAACCGGTACGCCTCGCGCAGCGCGTCGGTGTCGGCGTACGGCAGGGTCACCCCGTTGCGCGCGGCCAGCTCGAACGCCAGCTCGGGCTCCAGGGTGCCTTCGATGTGCAGGTGCAGTTCAGCTTTCGGGAGGGACATCAAAGCATCGTACGGCCGTTCTACCGCCGTTTCGGAACCGGCACCCGCAGCAGATCCTGCGCCACGGTCAGCTCGCCCTCGAACCCGGCGGCCCGCGCCTGCCGCTCGAACTCGTCCGGCTCGGTGTACCGCTGACTGAAGTGGGTCAGCACCAGATGCCGCACCCCGGCGTCCCGCGCCACACCCGCCGCCTGGCCGGCCGTCAGATGACCGAACTCCTCGGCGAGTTCGACGTCCTCGTCGAGGAACGTCGACTCGATGACGAGCATGTCGCAGCCCTCGGCCAGCGCGTGCACGCCGTCGCACAGCCGGGTGTCCATGACGAACGCGAACCGCTGGCCGCGCCGCACCTCGCTGACGTCCTCCAGCGCCACGCCGTCCAGCCGGCCCTCGCGCTGGAGGCGGCCCACGTCCGGCCCCTTGATGCCGTGCGCGGCGAGCCGGTCGGGCAGCATGCGGCGGCCGTCGGGCTCGGTGAGCCGGTAGCCGTAGGACTCGACGGGGTGGGAGAGCCGGTGGGCGGTCAGCGTGTAGGCGCCGGTGTCGGCGAGGACCCCGTCCACGGCGACCGGCGCCTCGGTGATCTCCACGGTCTCGCGGTAGGCGGTGGCGTACCGCAGCCGGTCGAAGAAGCGCTGCCCGGAACGCGGGTAGTGGGCGGTGACCTGGTGCGGCACCTTGTCCAGGTTGATCCGCTGGATCACGCCCGCGAGGCCCAGCGAGTGGTCCCCGTGGAAGTGGGTGACGCAGATCCGGTTGATGTCGTGGGCGGCGACCCCGGCGCGCAGCATCTGCCGCTGGGTGCCCTCGCCGGGGTCGAACAGGATGCCCTCGCCGTCCCAGCGCAGCAGGTAGCCGTTGTGGTTGCGGTGCCGGGTGGGGACCTGGCTCGCGGTGCCGAGGACGACGAGTTCGCGGACGGACACGACGCCTACCCGGGGGGCCAGTTCAGCCCACGGCCGCCGAGGACGTGGGCGTGCGCGTGCCAGACGGTCTGGCCGGCGCCGCTGCCGGTGTTGAAGACGACGCGGTAGCTGTCGAGCTTCTCCTCGTCGGCGACCGCCTGGGTCTCGCGCAGCACGTCGGCGGCGAGCTCGGGAGCGGCGGCGGCGAGGGCCGCGGCGTCCGTGTGGTGCGCCTTGGGGATCACCAGCACATGGGTGGGCGCCTGCGGGTTGATGTCCCGGAAGGCGACCGTGGTCTCCGTCTCGCGCACGATCGTCGCCGGGATGCTGCCCGCGACGATCTTGCAGAACAGGCAGTCGTCCTGTGGCTCTCCGGCCATCGGTGCCTCCTGACGCAGGGGTGATCTCTTACGGGGGCATCGTATCGAGCGCCACGACGCCCCCCGGACGGTCAGGGCAGGGCGGGCGGCGTCTTCGCCGGGGTCTCCGCCAGCGCCTCCAGGGCGATCCGCACGGCCTCGTCGAGCTGCGGGTCGCGTCCGGCGGCGTGGTCCTGGGGCCGCTGGACGACCTCCACGTCGGGGTCGACGCCGTGGTTCTCCACGCTCCACTCGACGCCCTCCAGCCAGATGGCGTACTTAGGCTGCGTGACGAGCGTGCCGTCGACCAGCCGGTAGCGGCTGTCGATGCCGATGACCCCGCCCCAGGTGCGCGTGCCGACGACCGGCCCGAGCCCGAGCGCCTTGATCGCGGCGTTGACGATGTCACCGTCGGAGCCGGAGAACTCGTTGGCGACGGCGACGACGGGCCCGCGGGGCGCGTCCTGCGGATAGCTGAAGGGCCGCATGCCGCGCGGCACGTCCCAGCCGACGATCCGCCGGGCCAGCTTCTCGATGACGAGCTGCGAGGTGTGCCCGCCCCGGTTCTCCCGGACGTCCACGACGAGCCCCTCGCGGGCGACCTCGACCCGCAGGTCGCGGTGGATCTGCGCCCAGCCGGGGGCCTGCATGTCGGGCACGTGCAGATAGCCGAGCCGGCCGCCGGACTTCTCGTGGACGTACGCCCGCCGGTCGGCGACCCAGGCGTGGTACCGCAGCGGCTCCTCGTCGGCGACCGGGACGACGACGGCGTGCCGGACGTCGCCGCCGCCGGAGGGCGAGACGGTCAGCTCGATCGGCTTGCCCGCCGTGCCGACCAGCAGCGGTCCGGGCCCGGTCACCGGGTCGACGGGGCGTCCGCCGACGGCGACGATCGCGTCGCCCGCCCGCACGGCGACGCCGGGCGCGGCGAGCGGGGAGCGGGCGGCGGGGTCGGAGGTCTCGGCGGGCAGGATCCGGTCGACGCGCCACAGGCCGTCCTCGTGCCGCGAGATGTCGGCGCCGAGGAGCCCCTGCCGGGGCCCGTGGCCGGCGCTGCCGCGCGGCATCACATAGGCATGCGAGGTGCCCAGCTCGCCCTGCACCTCCCACAGCAGGTCGACGAGGTCGTCGTGGGTGGCGACCCGCTCCAGCACGGGCCGGTACCGGTCGAGGACCGCGTCCCAGTCGACGCCGCCCATGTCGGCGCGCCAGAAGTTGTCCCGCATGATCCGCCCGGTCTCCTCGTACATCTGCCGCCACTCGGCGGCGGGGTCGAGCAGATGACGGACCCGGGACAGATCCACGCCGATGTTGCTGTCGCTGTCGTCGTCGCCGGAGGCGCGCCGGTCGCTGGGGACGACCCTCAGCCGGTCGTCGGCCCACAGCAGCAGCCGCTTGCCGTCGCCGCTGACCTCGAAGTGGTCGGCGTCGGAGGCGAGGTGCTCCAGGCGCTGCTGGGCGAGGTCGTAGCGCTCCAGCTCGGTCTTGGGGTCGGGATCGTCCGGCGTCGCCCGGGACGCGCCGAGCACGCCCCGCACCGGGTGGCGCAGCCACAGCACACCGTCCTTGGCGGCGCGCAGGTTGGAGTAGCGGGCGGCCTCGACGGGGAACGGCACGATCCGGTCGGCGAGTCCGTCCAGGTCGATCCGCGTGGCGGGACCGCTCTCGCCCTCCGGGGTCTCGTCCTTCTCCGGCGCGTCGAAGGGCCGCCCGTGCCGCTGCGGCCCGAAGGGCGAGGGAGTGGTGGCGGCCAGGGTGATCAGGTAAGGCCGCGAGGTCTCCAGGAACGCGAGATCGAAGACGTGCTCGTCGTAGATCGGATCGAAGGACCGCGAGGACAGGAAGGCCAGGTGCTTGCCGTCGAGCGTGAAGGCGGGGGCGTAGTCCTGGAACCGCAGCGGCGTCGCCTCGGTGACCGACAGGTCGGTGGTGTTGGCGAGCTTCAGCTGGCTGAGCGGGCGCGGCCCGGGATGGGCCCAGGCGAGCCACACGGAGTCGGGCGAGAAGGTGAGCCCGGAGACATCCCCGTCCTCACTGCGGTCGACTTCCCGTACCTCCCCGCTCTCCCGCTCCACGAGCAGAACCCGCCCGTCATGACTGGCGACGGCGGCCCGGCTCCCGTCGGGCGCCACCGCCAGGTCGAGCACCCGGCCGAGCTGACCGGCCGCGATCCGCCGCGGGGTGGCGCCGGGCGCGAGGCCGCCGGCCGGGGCGAACTCCAGCGCGTCGTCCCCCTCGGCGTCGGTCACCCAGACGACCCAGTCCTCACCGTCGACGCGGAAGGCGCGCGGCCGGCGCGCCCGCACCCCCGGCTCGGCGGCCAGCGCCCGGGCGGGCCCGGCCCGATGGGTGACCCAGTGGACACTGCCCCGCACGCACACGGCACTGCCACGGGCGGTGTGATCGGGCGAGGCGGAGGAGAACCACCGAGCGGCGTTGACGGGGTAGGGCTGCTGATCGACGCGGGGCCCACCGAGCCGCACATCGAGCCGCCGAGGCTCACTCCCGTCGAGATCGTCGAGTACCCACACCTCACCCCCGGCCATGTACACCACACGCCGCCCGTCGGAGGAGGCCTGCCGGGCGTAGAAGGACCCCAGCGGAGTGTGCCGGCGCAGATCGGACCCGTCGGCAAGGGACGAGTAGAGCGCCCCGGTCCCCTCGTGATCGGACAGGAAGGCGATCCGCTCCCCCACCCACGAGGGGTACTCGATGTTCCCCCCGACCCCCTCGTGCAGCCGGACGAACTCCCCCTCCCCGCCCCGGTCGATCCACAACTTGCCCGCCGTACCTCCGCGGTACCGCTTCCAGTGCGCAGCGTCGCGACCACCGGCGGACAGCAGCACGGTGTGCGGACCGAACGCGACATCCCCGACGGGCCCGTACGGCAACCGCTCGGCGGGCCCGCCGTCGAGCGGCACGGCGTACGCCCAGGTACGCCGCAGGCTGGCATGGCCGTACGTCGTCAGGGCCAGCACCCGCCCGTCGGGCGTCCACCCACGCACCTGGGTACGCCAACTACCCCAATACGTCAGCCTCTTGGCAGGCCCGCCGTCCACGGGAGCGATATGCACCTCGGGGGCGCCGTCCCGGGTGGAGGTCCAGGCGAGGGTGGTGCCGTCGGGCGAGATGCGCGGCAGGGTCACGGCCACGTTGTCGGCGCTGACCCGCCAGGCCCGGCCGCCGTCGAGCGGCGCGAGCCAGACGTCGTCCTCGGCGGTGAAGGCCACCGAATCGCCGTGCAGATGCGGAAACCGGAGGTAGGACGCGGGCGACTGTGTCACACGATCACCCTATGCAGCGCGGGCGCCCCGGCACAGCGAAACGGATCACTTGCCCTCGACGGGCCGGCAGTGCGGGTCGGCCTCGCACCACACGGTCCGGGTGACGGTCACGGTGACCGTCGGCTGTCCGGGCCGCGTGTCGCCGGCCGGCGGCTTCACCGGCGAGGGCGTCCCGTCACACTTCCCGAGCCCACTGACGCGGAACCACTGCTTCCCACCGACCTTGGCGACGAGATCACCACGCACACAGGACCCGGACACGGCCTTCGTCACCCTCCCGGTGACGGTGATGTCCTTCCCGTCACGGGTCTTCCCCTCACAGTCGACGGTGGCGACGGTGTTCTCACCCGCGGACGGCGTGGCCCCCCGACTCCCGTAACTCCCCCTGCAGTTGAGCCACTGCACATCGACATGCCGCCGCTGCAGCTCCGCGGTGGCGGTCTGATCGGTCGTGTACGCCACGGTCACGGCACTGAGCCCGGCGGGATCACATCCCACGACCCCACCGACGGCCACGACAACGAGCCCGACCGCACCCACGATGCCCGGCCGACGCCGAATCCGCCTCAATACCCCCATGCACGGCAGCCTGCCACCACCCCGCCGACACGGCTAGGCCGCATACAGCCATCGGCACGATCGGGTGACCCCGCGCTGCCGCGGGCCGGGGGTCGGCGGCGCAGCCCGGCGCTTGCGGGGTGCCGCTGCGCCCACCCGTGCCGCCCCAGCGGCACGACTGCCCGCAGCTACGTCGGAGGGGCGTCCATGTGTGCGGCCGCCCGCAGCTAGGTCGGCGTGCGGCCCGCCGCTGCCGGGTGGGCGCCGGCCCAGCGGGGCGGCCTGCCGCAGCCACGGCGGGCGGTAGACGCGTACGGCGAGGAGGGGACGTGTCGGGGGGTGTCCGCCCGCAGCGGGCGCCGGAAACAGACGGCACGAATTTGACCGTACCCAGCGGCGCACCGAGGACGGATACCCCCCGGCGCGGCCCCGACCCACCCCCCCAGCCGTAGGCGCTACACCAGCCACCCACCCACAGAAACGGGCCGCCGCAGGCATTCAGGGGCGCGGGGAACTGCGCGAGCAACCACCCACCCACCCGCACAGGCCGCCGCAGGCACACCGCGGGGAACTGCGCGAGCAACCACCCACCCACCCGCACCCGACAACGACGTCACCCCCGCAGCAACAACCACTCCTGCAACTCGACCAAGTTCCCCTCGGGGTCCTTCAGATGAGCCACCCGCATCCGGTCCGTCATCGCCGCAGGCCCGTGCACCAGCACGGCCCCCCGCCCCACGATCTCCTCGCAGTACGCGTCCAGATCGTCGACCCGCAGCACCACCAGCGACCGGTACCCCGTAGCCGCCGCCCCCAACTCCCCCAGCACCGACGCCATCATCGCCCGGTCCTGCAGAGCGATCCCCGCGGACCCCACCGCGGGGCTGAACTTCTCGTACGGCCCCTCGCTCGCCCCGGACTGCGGCTTCAGCCCGAGCACCTCACCGTAGAACCGGTAACACGCGGCGAAGTCGGTGACCAGCAGCCGTACTTGGGCGAGTTCCACAGCACACGCTCCCCGGAAGAGATTAGGACCAGCGCCCGGTACGCCCCAGCAGCAGCGCAGCCGCGGCCGTACCGGCGGTCGACGTACGCAACACCGTACGACCCAGCCGGTAGGCCACCGCACCGGCCTCCTCGAACACCGCCAGCTCCTCCGGCGACACCCCGCCCTCGGGTCCGACGACGAGCACGATGTCACCCCCCGCCGGCAGCTCGGCCGCGGCCAGCGGACGGTCGCCGCTCTCGTGCAGCACCGCCGCGAAGTCCGCCTTGGCGAGAAGCGAGGCAACCTGTCGCGTGCTCGCCGCGTCCGCGACCGAAGGGAACCGCACCCGCCGGGACTGCTTCCCGGCCTCCCGCGCGGTGGCCCGCCACTTGCCGAGCGCCTTCAGCCCGCGCTCGCCCTTCCACTGGGTGATGCAGCGCGAGGCGGCCCACGGCACGATCGCGTCGACACCGACCTCGGTCATGGTCTCGACGGCGAGTTCACCCCGGTCGCCCTTGGGCAGGGCCTGCACGACGGTGATCCGGGGAGCCTCCTCGGGCTCCTCCCGCACCCCGTGCAGGTCCACCACGAGCCGGTCCTTGCCCTCGACCCCGGCGACCACGCCCTCGGCCCACCGCCCGGCCCCGTCGGTGAGGACCACGTCCTCCCCGGCCCGCAGCCGCTTCACGGACACGGCGTGCCGCCCCTCGGGCCCGTCGAGCACGAACCCGCGCCCGGCCCCGTCGGGCAACTCCTCGACAACGAACACCGGCGCGGTCATCGCACCCCTCCCTGACCCGACCCGGACCCCAGCCCCGACCCACCGGAACCCAGCCCTGGTCCACCCGACCCCAGCCCCGACCCACCGGAACCCAGCCCTGGCCCACCCGACCCCAGTCCCGGTCCACCCGACCCCAGACCCGATCCACCGGAACCCAGCCCCGGTCCACCGGAACCCAACCCCGGTCCACCCGACCCCAGCCCCGGTCCACCCGACAACGCTGTCCGCGCCGCCTCCAACTCCCCGACCAGCACCTCGACCAGCCGCCCCGCGGGCAGCTCCCGCGCCATCCGGTGCCCCTGCCCGGCCCACAGGGCCATCCCCTGCGGATCCCCCGCCTTGGCGGCAGCCTTCCGCAGCGGCGAGGTCAGGTGGTGGACCTCCGGGTACGCGGCGGGCGCGTACGGCCCGTGCTCGCGCATGAAGCGGTTGACGAGTCCCCGGGCGGGCCGCCCGGAGAACGCCCGCGTCAGCTCCGTCCGCGCGAACAGCGGATCGACCAGCGCCCGCTTGTGCACCGCGTGCGCGCCGGACTCGGGCGTGGCGAGGAAGGCCGTACCGAGCTGCGCGGCACTGGCCCCGGCCGCCAGCACCGCGGCGATCTGGCTGCCGCGCATGATGCCGCCGGCGGCGACGACCGGAATGCTCACGGTCTCGCGGACCTGCGCGACGAGCGACAGCAGGCCGGTCCCGCCGCCGTCCGTCTCGGGGTCGTCGCGGTGGGTGCCCTGGTGCCCGCCGGCCTCGACGCCCTGCGCGATCACCGCGTCGGCCCCGGCGCGCTGCACGGCGAGGGCCTCCTCCGCGGTGGTGGCGGTGACGAGGGTGTACGTGCCGACCCGCCGCAGCGCCTCGAGCGCCTCTGCGCTCGGCACGCCGAAGTGGAAGGAGACCACCGGCACCGGATTGTCCAGCAGCACGGCGAGCTTGGCGTCGTAGCCGTCGTCGCGGCCGCTCTCCGGGTCGCCCAGCTCGGTGTCGTACCAGGTGGCCTCGCCGGCCAGTTGCTGGGCGTACAGCTCGACGGCGCCGGACTCGGCGTGCTCGGGCTGCGGCAGGAAGAGGTTCACGCCGAAGGGGCGGGCGGTCAGGCTCCGCAGCTGCTTGATCTCCTGGTACATCCCGTCGGCGGTCTTGTACCCGGCGGCGAGGAAACCGAGCCCGCCCGCCTCGCACACGGCGGCGGCGAGCTGGGGGACGGAGACCCCGCCCGCCATGGGCGCCTGCACGATCGGGTGGGGGAAGAGATCGGTCAGTGCGGTGGACATGACCGCATGTTGTCACGGACTCCGAACAAGTCCGAATCGGGCCTTCCCCTTGGCATAGGCCAAGGGAAAGTCGGGTGAGAACCAAGGAAGCAGAAGCCCCTCAGCGCCCGTTGAACGCGTCCTTCAACCGCGAGAACAACCCCTGCTGCCCGGGCTGGAACTGCCCCTGCGGGCGCTCCTCGCCCCGCAGCTTGGCCAGCTCCCGCAGCAGCCGCTCCTGCTCGGGGTCGAGCTTGTTCGGCGTCTGCACCTCGACGTGGACGATGAGGTCGCCCCGGCCGCCGCCGCGCAGATGCGTGACGCCGCGGTTGTGCAGCGGGATCGACTGCCCGGACTGGGTGCCGGGCCGGATGTCGACCTCCTCCATCCCGTCCAGCGTCTCCAGCGGCACCTTGGTGCCGAGCGCCGCCGCGGTCATCGGGATGGTGACCGTGCAGTGCAGGTCGTCGCCGCGCCGCTGGAACACGGAGTGCGGCAGTTCATGGATCTCGACGTACAGGTCACCGGCGGGACCGCCACCCGGCCCCACCTCGCCCTCACCGGCGAGCTGGATCCGGGTGCCGTTGTCGACACCGGCGGGGATCTTCACGGTCAGCGTGCGCCGCGAGCGCACCCGGCCGTCACCGGCGCACTCGGGGCAGGGGGTCGGCACGACGGTGCCGAAGCCCTGGCACTGCGGGCACGGCCGCGAGGTCATGACCTGCCCCAGGAAGGACCGCGTCACCTGCGACACCTCACCGCGGCCGCGGCACATGTCACAGGTCTGCGCGGAGGTGCCGGGCGCGGCGCCCTCCCCGTTGCAGGTCGAGCAGACGATCGCGGTGTCGACCTGGATGTCCTTGGTCGTCCCGAAGGCCGCCTCGTCCAGCTCGACCTCGATCCGGATCATCGCGTCCTGGCCGCGTCGCGTCCGCGACCTCGGCCCGCGCTGCGACGCCGTACCGAAGAAGGCGTCCATGATGTCGGAGAAGTTGCCGAAGCCGCCGGCCCCGAAGCCGCCCGCGCCGGCGCCGCCGGACTGCGACAGCGGGTCGCCGCCGAGGTCGTAGACCTGCTTCTTCTGCGGGTCCGACAGCACCTCGTAAGCGGCGTTGATCTCCTTGAACCGCTCCTGGGTCTTCGGATCGGGGTTGACGTCCGGGTGCAGCTCGCGCGCGAGCCGCCGGAAGGCCTTCTTGATCTCTTCCTGCGACGCGTCGCGGCGCACGCCGAGTACGGCGTAGTAGTCCGTGGCCACCTACGACTCCGCCAGGATCTGTCCGACGTACCGTGCCACTGCGCGTACCGCTCCCATCGTTCCCGGGTAGTCCATGCGGGTCGGTCCGACCACGCCGAGCTTGGCAACCGCCTCGCCGCCCGAACCGTAGCCGACCGACACGACGGACGTGGAGTTGAGTCCTTCGTGGGCGTTCTCGTGACCGATACGGACGGTCACGCCCGGATCCTTCGCCTCGCCGAGCAGCTTCAGGAGCACGACCTGCTCCTCCAGCGCCTCGAGCACGGGCCGGATCGTGAGGGGGAAGTCATGTCCGAAGCGGGTCAGATTGGCGGTACCGCCGATCATCAGCCGCTCCTCGTTCTCCTCGACGAGCGTCTCCAGGAGGGTGGAGAGCACCGTCGAGACCGTACCGCGGTCCTCGACCTCGAAGGCCTCGGGCAGGTCCTCCACCAGCTGGGGGACGTCCGTGAAGCGACGGCCCGCGACACGGCTGTTGAGCCGGGCCCGCAGGTCCGCCAGGGACGCCTCGCCGAACGGCGCCGGGCAGTCCACCAGCCGCTGCTCGACCCGGCCGGTGTCGGTGATCAGCACCAGCATCACCCGCGCGGGGGCGAGCGACAGCAGCTCCACGTGCCGCACCGTCGAACGGGTCAGCGACGGGTACTGCACCACGGCGACCTGCCGCGTGAGCTGCGCGAGCAGCCGCACCGTCCGCGCGACGACGTCGTCGAGGTCGACGGCGCCCTCCAGGAAGTTCTGGATGGCGCGGCGCTCGGGCGGGCTCATCGGCTTCACACCGGCGAGCTTGTCGACGAACAGCCGGTAGCCCTTGTCGGTGGGGATGCGCCCGGCGCTGGTGTGCGGCTGGGCGATGTACCCCTCGTCCTCCAGGGCCGCCATGTCGTTGCGGACCGTGGCCGGGGAGACGCCGAGGTTGTGCCGCTCCGTCAGCGCCTTGGAGCCGACGGGCTCCTCGGTGCCGACGTAGTCCTGGACGATGGCGCGCAGTACCTGAAGCCTGCGTTCACTCAGCATCGCGCGCACACCTCCAGAAGTCGTTCCCCTTGCGTCCCGCCTGGCACTCTGCGCGTGCGAGTGCCAGACTTCCCCGGCCCAGTGTACGGCGGTGGGGTACACCGCGGGCAAGGTCGGTCCCGTACCGGCGGTGGGTAGGGCTAGCGTCCCGGTATGAGCGTGACTTGGGAAGAGCTGGGCTGGGAGCGGCTGGCGGCGGGGGTCGGCCGGTGCCGGCTGCCGGTGTGGGACTGCACGGCGGGCCTGGTGACGGGCGGCGGGACGGCGCTGCTGATCGACGCGGGGTCGAGCCTGGCGGAGGGGGCCCGGCTGCGCACTCAGGCCGAACGGTTGAGCGGCGGGCGTGTGACCCATCTCGCGCTGACCCACCCCCACTTCGACCACGTCTTCGGGGCGGCGGCGTGCGCGGGCGCTGAGGTGTACGGCGCGGTGGGCGTCGACGCGGTGCTGGCCCGCGCGCGTGACCGCGAGGAGCTGCGCGCGGACGCCGTCCGCAACGGCCTGGACGCCCGCGCGGCCGAGGAGGCGGCGGACGCGCTGCCGCCGGTACGGCACGGGGTGTCGGGTGAGTGGACGCTCGACCTGGGCGGTGGCCGGCAGGTGCTGCTGGCGAACGTGGGCCCGGGGCACACCGCCCACGACCTGGCCGTGCTGGTGCCGGGCGACCCGGAGGTGGTGTTCTGCGGCGACCTGGTCGAGGAGTCGGGCGACCCGCAGGCGGGCCCGGACGCCGTACCGGCCCACTGGCCGGACGCGCTGGACCGGCTGCTGGCGCTGGGCGGCGAGGACGCGCTGTACGTGCCGGGGCACGGGGCGGTGGTGGACGCGGCGTTCGTGCGCCGGCAGCGCGACGAGCTGGCGGCCCGCTTCGGCGTGTCGCGCTGATCCTCACCGGGACGGCGGAGGACTTCTCCTATCGTCGTGCGAATGCGGCAGTACTCCCCCGATCTGACCCCGCCCTGGAAGAGGCCGAAGCCGGTCGCCGAGGTGCCGGCGGAGCCCGGCCTGGTGGTGGAGGAGGCCGGCACCGGCTTCTGCGGCGCGGTGATCCGCTGCGAGGCGGGCACGGTCACGCTGGAGGACCGCTTCGGCAAGCACCGCGTGTTCCCCCTGGAGCCGCGCGGCTTCCTGCTGGAGGGCCGGCCGGTGACCCTGGTCAGGCCGGCCCCGACGGCTCCGGTACGGCCGTCCCGTACGGCCTCCGGCTCGGTGGCCGTGCCCGGCGCCCGGGCCCGGGTGGCCCGCGCCGGGCGGATCTACGTGGAGGGCCGGCACGACGCCGAGCTGGTCGAGAAGGTGTGGGGCGACGACCTGCGCATCGAGGGCGTGGTGGTGGAGTACCTGGAGGGCGTGGACGACCTCCCGGCGATCGTGGAGTCCTTCGCCCCCGGCCCGGACGCCCGGCTTGGCGTCCTGGTGGACCATCTCGTGCCGGGCTCGAAGGAGTGGCGGATCGCCGAGTCGGTGACGAGCGAGCACGCGATGGTCGTCGGCCACCCGTACATCGACATCTGGGAGGCGGTGAAGCCGTCGTCGCTGGGCATCCCGGCGTGGCCGTCGGTGCCGCGCGGCCAGGACTGGAAGACGGGGGTGTGCCGGGCGCTGGGCTGGCCTTCGGAGAACACGGGCGCGGTGTGGCAGGCGATCCTGAAGCGGGTGCGGTCGTACAAGGACCTGGAGCCGGAGCTGCTGGGCCGGGTGGAGGAACTGATCGATTTCGTCACCGGCGGCGCACCGGCGGAGTGATCGGAGTGGCCGCTCGGTCCAGCAGTTCGCGCGTCGGTCAGTCCACCAGGTCCCGCACCACCGCGTCCGCCAGCAGCCGCCCCCGCAGGGTCAGCACGGCCCGCCCCTCCTCGTACGGGCCCTCCTGAAGGAGCCCGTCCGCCAGGGCGCGGCGGGAGGCCGCGCGGCCCTCCTCCTTCAGCAGCGACAGCGGTACGCCCTCCCGCAGCCGCAGCTCCAGCAGGATCCGCTCCACGCGCCGGTCCTCGTCCGTCAGGACCTCGCGCCCGGCGCCCGGTGAGCGGCCCTCCGCCAGCGCCGCCGCGTACGCCCCCGGGTGCTTGACGTTCCACCAGCGCACGCCGCCCACGTGCGAGTGGGCGCCGGGTCCCGCGCCCCACCAGTCGGCGCCCCGCCAGTACAGCTCGTTGTGCAGGCAGCGGCCGGCCTCGGAGGTGGCCCAGTTGGAGACCTCGTACCAGTCGAAGCCCGCCGCCGACAGCGTCTCCTCGGCGATCAGGTAGCGGTCGGCGTGTACGTCGTCGTCGGTCATCGGGATCTCGCCCCGGCGGATGCGGCGGGCCAGCTGCGTGCCCTCCTCCACGATGAGCGCGTACGCGCTGACGTGGTCCGGGCCC
The DNA here is from genome assembly GCF_014656055.1 of Streptomyces griseosporeus. Taxonomy (GTDB): domain Bacteria; phylum Actinomycetota; class Actinomycetes; order Streptomycetales; family Streptomycetaceae; genus Streptomyces; species Streptomyces griseosporeus. The sequence continues at coordinate 574,794 of NZ_BNBR01000004.1, read as the reverse complement.
GCCCCGACGGCCGCGTCCAGCGAGGCCCGCCAGTCGTCGTCGCTCTCCCCCGGGGTGCCGTAGATCAGGTCGAGGTTGACGTGCTCGAAGCCGGCCGCGCGGGCCTCGGCGACGCACGCCTCGGGGCGGCCGGGGGTGTGGGTGCGGTCGAGGATCCGCAGCACGTGCTGCCGGGCGCTCTGCATGCCGAAGGAGATCCGGTTGAAGCCGCCGGCGCGCAGGGTGGCCAGGTAGGCGGGGTCGACGGACTCCGGGTTGGCCTCCGTGGTGATCTCGGCGTCGTCGGCCAGCCCGAACTCGTCGCGGATCGCCGCCAGCATGCGGACGAGGTCGTCGGCGGCGAGCAGGGTGGGGGTGCCGCCGCCGACGAAGACCGTGCGGACCGGGCGCGGGTCGTCGCCGAGGACCTTGCGGGCGAGTCGGATCTCGTCGGTGAGGGTGTCGGCGTAGTTGTCGCGCGAGGCGAGCACGCCGCCGGTGCCGCGCAGCTCGGTGGCGGTGTAGGTGTTGAAGTCGCAGTAGCCGCAGCGGGTGGCGCAGTAGGGGACATGCAGGTAGAAGCCGAGCGGGCGGTCGGCGGCCCCGGCGAGCGCGTGCGGGGGCAGCGCGCCGTCGGCGGGGACGGGCTCGCCGTCGGGGAGAGCGGAAGGCATGCCTTCCATTGTCCAGCACCGGCGCGGCGGCCCGGTCACTCCGCCTGGAGCACCAGCAGGGCGAGATCGTCCTCGGGGGGCTGTCCGCCGAACTCGTGCACCAGCCGGCGGATGCGCGCCGCGATCAGCTCGGCGCTGAGGCCGGCGCAGTCGGCGAGCGCTCCGGCGAGTCCGTCGGCGTCGTCGAACTGGCGGGAGCCGCAGCGCCGCTCGGTGACGCCGTCGGTGACGCAGAGCAGGGTGTCGCCGGAGCGCAGCTCCACGGTCTCGCTGGTGTACGTCTCGTCCTCGACGACGCCGAGCAGGGTCTGCGGGCGGGCGGCGGTCCGTACGCCGCCGTCGGGGCCGAGGATCAGCGGCAGCGGGTGCCCGGCGGAGGCGAGGGTGCAGCGGACGCCTCCGTCGAAGGGCACGAGTTCGCCGTAGAGGAGGGAGAGGAAGCGGTTCTGCGGGCCGTCGCCGGGGACGGCCGGTCCGGCCAGGACGCGGGCGGCGGCGTCGGCGGCCTCGGTGGCGTCGTCGAGGAGGAGCTGGTTGAGGCGGTCGAGGACATCGGCGACGCCGTAGCCCTCGCGGGCCAGCAGCCGCAGCCAGGGCCGGGCGAGGCCGATGACGACGGCCGCCTCGGGGCCCTTGCCCTGCACGTCGCCGACGGCGAAGCACCAGCGGCCGTCGCCGGCCGGGAAGAGGTCGTAGAAGTCGCCGCTGGGCCCGCCGACGTCGCACGGCTCGTGGACGAGGGCGCTGCGCACCCCGGGGATCTCGGGGAGCGCGCCAGGCAGCAGGCCGCGCTGGAGCACGGCGCTGATGGTGGCCTGCCGGGCGTACTGGCGGGCGGCGCCGATGGCGAGGGCGACCCGGCGGCTGAGGTCCTCCACCAGCCCGGTCACCTCGTCGGGGAACCCCGGCACCCCGGCCCGTCCGATGACGAGCGTCCCGAGCGGCCGCCCTCCGGCGACGAGCCGGTACGCGAGGGCGGCACCGGCATGGCGGGCCACGCCCCGGCCGCCCTCGTCGGGCTCCCCGGGCACCGGCCGTCCCGCGGCGTGAGGGTCGGCTTCCTCGTCGGCGGAGACGGTGGCGGCGCGACGGTCGGCCTCCTCGGCCGCCGAGGCGAAGGGGGCACGGCGGTCGGCTTTCTCTGCCGCCGAGGCGACGGAGGCACGGCGGTCGGCTTCCTCTGCCGCAGAGACGAGGGAGCCACGGCGGTCGGCTTCCTCGGCCGCAGAGACGAGGGTGGCGCGGCGGTCGGCTTCCTCTGCCGCAGAGACGAGGGAGCCACGGCGGTCGGCTTCCTCTGCCGCAGAGACGAGGGCGGCACGGCGGTCGGCTTCCTCTGCCACCGGCCACCCGGCTGCGGCGCGACGGTCGGCATCTTCGGCCGCAGTCCACCCCACGGCGGCGCGGCGGTCGGTCCGGGAGGTCTCCGCGTCGCCCGGTGCCGGTCCGAAGGCCGCCGTCGGCCACGGGTAGGGCACCGGGCCCGGGCTGAGGACGTCCGGTGGGTCGGGCGGGTCCTTCTCCAGGGCCCGCCGCAGGTCCTCGACCAGGTGTTCGTCGGTGTGCCAGACCCGGGCCGGCCGCGGTCCGAGGCCGCCCGTGCCGTCGCCCCAGCGCCCGCGGCCGGTGATCTCGTCCTCCAGCCACACGGCGCACCAGTCGGCGAGCCGGGGCACGATCAGCTGGCCGGTCAGCGCGGCGACCAGGTCCTCGTCGAGCTGCCCGGCGAGCAGGTCGGAGGCCTCGGCGAGGAAGGACAGCGCGGCGCGCCCCAGCCACTCCCGGTCCCGCCCGCCGGGGCCGGGCTCGGCGGCGAGTCCCCGGGCGACGTGCAGGGCGGCGCCGACGGAGGCGTCGACGGCCGCGTCGGCGTCGGCGGTGTCGTCGGCGGTGCGGGTCTCGTCGGCGGACAGCCGGGCCCACACCGTCTTGGCGCCGCGCCGGTAGGTGATGCCCCAGGACTCGGCGAGCGTGGCGACGAGGCGCAGGCCGCGGCCGTACTCGGGGGTGTCGTACGCCGGGACGGCCTGCGCGGCCCGTGCGGGCTCGTCGTCGCGCGGGGCGTGCGCGGGGTGCTGGTCGGAGACCTCGACGACGACGTGCCCGGCGGGCTCCAGCCGGCACAGCAGGCCGACGTCGGTGCCGGCGTGGACGACGGCGTTGGTGACGAGTTCGCTGACGACGAGTATCGCGTCCTCGACGAGCCGGTCGGTCAGGTGCCGGGCGCCGGGCGGCCCCAGCTCGGCCCACTCGCGCAGCGCGCCGCGGACCAGGTCGCGGGCGGTGCCGGGGGCGAGGGAGCCGCCGGGCAGGGTGGCGTACGTCCGGGTCGCCTCGCGTGTGCCGGGCGCGGACGCGTCGCCCGCACGGGCAGCGGAGTCCCGTTGCGTCGGAACGACCCCCATCGGCAGCTCCCGAACAGTCGAATGAGTCTCGGTTTCTGCCGACAGGGTGACAGACCGACCAGGCTCATAAGCGGGGAGTTACCGAATAGGGCAGTCCTGGATGTGAACCGTGCACCACGGGTGCTCGAAGACGGTCAGAAACCGAACCCGATTCGAGCACCCGGGGGCAAGGGGAAAAGCGACGTGGCGGCGCCGGGGCGGCCCCTACGCCTCGCGCGTGCCGGCGTACATCTCGTCGAGCAGGTGCTTGTACTCCCGCTCCACGACCGGCCGCTTCAGCTTCAGGCTGGGCGTGATCTCACCGTGCTCGACGTCGAGGTCGCGCGGCAGCAGCCGGAACTTCTTGATGGTCTGCCAGCGCTGGAGACCCTCGTTGAGCTGGTCGACGTACCCCTGGACGAGGGCGACCGTCGCGGGCGCGGCGACGACCTCGGCGTACGGCCTGCCCTCCAGCCCGTTCTCCTTCGCCCAGTCGAGGATGGCGACCTCGTCGAGGGCGATGAGCGCGGTGCAGAAGTTCCGGTCGGCGCCGTGCACGAGGATGTTGGAGACGTAGGGGCACACCGCCTTGAACTGTCCCTCGACCTCGGCGGGCGCGATGTACTTGCCGCCGGACGTCTTGATGAGGTCCTTCTTGCGGTCGGTGATGCGCAGGTAGCCGTCGGGGGATAGCTCGCCGATGTCGCCGGTGTGGAACCAGCCGTCGCTCTCCAGCACCTCGGCGGTCTTCTCGGGCAGCTTGTGGTAGCCCTCCATGATGCCGGGGCCGCGCAGCAGGATCTCGCCGTCGTCGGCGATGCGGACCTCGGTGCCGGGCAGCGGCTTGCCGACGGTGCCGGTGCGGTAGGCCTCGCCGGGGTTGACGAAGGAGGCCGCGGAGGACTCGGTGAGGCCGTAGCCCTCCAGGATGTGGATGCCGGCGCCGGCGAAGAAGTAGCCGATCTCGGGGGCGAGCGCGGCGGAGCCGGAGACGCAGGCGCGCAGGTTGCCGCCGAAGGCCTCGCGGATCTTGGCGAAGACGAGCGCGTCGGCGACCTTGTGCTTGGCGGCGAGGCCGAAGGGCGCGGTGCGGTTGCCGGTGCGCTTGAAGTTGTCCTGGGTGACCTTGGCGTACTCGCGGGCGACCTCGGAGGCCCACTGGAAGATCTTGAACTTGGCGGCGCCGCCCGCCTTGGCCTTGGCGGCGACGCCGTTGTAGACCTTCTCGAAGATGCGCGGGACGGCGGCCATGTAGGTCGGCTGGACGACCGGCAGGTTCTCGATGATCTTGTCGACGCGGCCGTCGACGGCGGTGACGTGGCCGACCTCGATCTGGCCGGAGGTGAGCACCTTGCCGAAGACGTGCGCGAGCGGCAGCCACAGGTACTGCACGTCGTCGCCGCTGATCAGGCCGGTCGCGGCGATCGCCTTCGCCATGTACGACCAGTTGTCGTGCGGCAGCCGCACACCCTTGGGGCGGCCGGTGGTGCCGGAGGTGTAGATCAGGGTGGCCAGCTGGTCCTTGGTGATCTTGCCGACGCGCTCCCGGACCAGGTCGGGGTCCTCCTTGAGGCGGGCGGCGCCGCGCTCCTCCAGCTCGGCGAGGGAGAGGACCCAGTCGCCGGTCTCGACGCCGGTCGCGTCGACGACCACGACGTGGGTGAGGTCGGGCAGCTCGCCGCGCTTCTCGACGGCCTTGGCGAGCTGGGCGGCGTTCTCCGCGATCAGCACCCGGCTCTCGGAGTCGGAGAGGATGTACGCCGACTCGTCGGCGTTGGTCTGCGGGTAGACCGTGGTGGTGGCGGCGCCGGCGCACATGATGCCGAGGTCGGCGAGGATCCACTCCAGACGGGTGGCGGAGGCGAGCGCGACGCGCTGCTCCGGCTGGACGCCCAGCTCGATCAGGCCGGCGGCGATCGCGTAGACCCGCTCGGCCGCCTGTGCCCAGCTCAGGGACTTCCACTCGTCGGGGCCCTCGCCGGAGGCGGGCGGCACCGGATACCGGTAGGCCTCGGCGTCCGGGGTGGCCGCCACGCGGTCCAGGAAGAGGCCCGCAACGGACGGCGGACGGTTCTCGATCAGTGTCTGTGCGTCGGTCACGACATCCTCCGGGGCCCGCGGCAGTGCGGCTGGCTCAGTGCAGCTGGTTCCTACCCGCGAGAGCTTGTTTAACTCGCGAGTAACTATCGAGCAGGGATCAGGGTAAGGGCCAAGCACCCGCTGCGTAAGGGGCCGCGCCCGGTCACTTCCCCCGCGATACCGATGTGAGATGCGGAGGGGCCCGCCGCACTTTCGTACGACGGGCCCCCGTTGCGCCCGGTTTGCCGGGCCGGCCTGCTGTAACCGGCGGTTACTTCTTGCCCTTGGCCGGCCCCGCGCTGTCATCGCTGGAGAGGACGGCGATGAAGGCCTCCTGCGGAACCTCCACGGAACCCACCATCTTCATCCGCTTCTTGCCTTCCTTCTGCTTCTCCAGCAGCTTCCGCTTACGGGAGATGTCACCGCCGTAGCACTTGGCGAGGACGTCCTTGCGGATGGCGCGGATGGTCTCGCGGGCGATGACCCGCGAGCCGATGGCCGCCTGGACGGGCACCTCGAAGTTCTGCCGCGGGATCAGCTCCTTCAGCTTGGCGACGAGCCGGACGCCGTAGGCGTAGGCCTGGTCCCGGTGGGTGATCGCCGAGAAGGCGTCCACCTTGTCGCCGTGCAGCAGGATGTCGACCTTGACCAGGGAGCTGGACTGCTCGCCCGTGGGCTCGTAGTCGAGCGACGCGTAGCCACGCGTCTTGGACTTCAGCTGGTCGAAGAAGTCGAAGACGATCTCCGCGAGGGGCAGCGTGTAGCGGATCTCCACGCGGTCCTCGGAGAGGTAGTCCATGCCGAGCATGGTGCCGCGCCGGGTCTGGCACAGCTCCATGATCGCGCCGATGAACTCCGACGGCGCGAGGATGGTCGCCCGCACCACCGGCTCGTACACCTCGGCGATCTTGCCCTCGGGGAACTCGCTCGGGTTGGTGACGACGACCTCGCTGCCGTCCTCCATGATCACGCGGTAGACCACGTTCGGCGCGGTGGCGATCAGGTCGAGGCCGAACTCGCGCTCCAGCCGCTCCCGGATCACGTCCAGGTGCAGCAGGCCGAGGAAGCCCACGCGGAAACCGAAGCCGAGCGCGGCGGAGGTCTCCGGCTCGTAGACCAGCGCGGCGTCGTTGAGCTGCAGCTTGTCCAGGGCCTCGCGCAGCTCCGGGTAGTCGGAGCCGTCCAGCGGGTACAGCCCGGAGAACACCATCGGCTTGGGGTCCTTGTACCCCCCGAGCGCCTCCGTGGCCCCCTTCTGCTGGCTGGTGACGGTGTCACCGACCTTCGACTGGCGGACGTCCTTCACACCCGTGATCAGATAGCCCACCTCGCCGACGCCGAGGCCGTCGGCCGGGAGCATCTCCGGGGAGTTCGTCCCGATCTCCAGCAGCTCGTGCGTGGCGCCCGTCGACATCATCCTGATGCGCTCGCGCTTGTTGAGCTGGCCGTCGATGACACGGACGTACGTCACGACACCGCGGTAGGAGTCGTAGACCGAGTCGAAGATCATGGCGCGCGCCGGGGCGTCGGCGACGCCGACCGGGGCCGGGATCTCCCGGACGACCTTGTCCAGCAGCGCCTCGACGCCGAGGCCCGTCTTGGCGGAGACCTTCAGCACGTCGCCCGGCTCGCACCCGACCAGGTTGGCCAGCTCCTCGGCGAACTTCTCGGGCTGCGCGGCCGGCAGGTCGATCTTGTTCAGTACGGGGATGATCGTGAGGTCGTTCTCCATCGCCAGGTAGAGGTTGGCGAGGGTCTGCGCCTCGATGCCCTGGGCGGCGTCGACGAGGAGGATGGTCCCCTCGCAGGCGGCGAGCGACCGCGAGACCTCGTAGGTGAAGTCGACGTGCCCCGGGGTGTCGATCATGTTGAGGATGTGCGTGTTGCCCGGGTCGTGGGTCGGAGCCCAGGGCAGGCGCACGGCCTGGGACTTGATCGTGATGCCGCGCTCGCGCTCGATGTCCATCCGGTCGAGGTACTGAGCACGCATCTGCCGCTGCTCGACCACGCCGGTCAGCTGGAGCATCCGGTCGGCGAGCGTGGACTTGCCGTGGTCGATGTGCGCGATGATGCAGAAATTGCGGATCAGAGCCGGGTCGGTACGGCTCGGCTCGGGCACATGGTTAGGGGTCGCGGGCACGCAGGGTCCTGTCTCTTGAGGCGCCTTATGCCTCGGGTCGGATCGATACGTAGCCTCCATGGTCCCACGGGCGGGGTGCGGCGACCGGTTTGGGCCACTCGGAGGGCCGCTGGTAGTGTAGGTGGCTGTGTCTCATGCCCTCTCAGCGCGAGGCACGACCCCAAGAAATCACCTGGCACGGGACTCGGGATCCCCTGGGACCCCGCTGGACCGTGCCTGAACCTGAAAAGGCTCATTCGTGGCGAACATCAAGTCCCAGATCAAGCGGATCAAGACCAACGAGAAGGCCCGGCTGCGCAACAAGGCCGTCAAGTCGTCTCTGAAGACCGCGATCCGCAAGGCTCGCGAGGCCGCTGCCGCCGGTGACGTCGAGAAGGCCGTCGAGCTGCAGCGCGCTGCCGCGCGTGCGCTGGACAAGGCCGTCTCCAAGGGCGTCATCCACAAGAACCAGGCCGCCAACAAGAAGTCGGCGCTGGCTGTGAAGGTCGCGTCCCTCAAGGGCTGACACCTGCTGATCTGACCGCCGGAAGGACCCCGGGCGGGCCCTCTCTCATCCGCCCCCGACCGGCAACCCCGGAGCCGCGCGCGGCCTGCGTTCGCCACGCGGGCGCGGCTCCATCGGCTTCATCCGCGGGCCCCGGCGCCCTGCCCTTCCCCAGGGCGGGTCGCCGGGGCCTTCGGCATGCCCACGCTGTCTTCGGCTTGCCCCCGCTGGCCTTGGGCCTGCCCCCGCGAGCCTGGGCATGCCTCCGCGCGGTCGGCTCCCGCGTCCCGTCCTCCCCGTGTCACGTCCAGAAGTCGTTGCTCATGTCGATGTCGGTGACGCACTCGTCCAGGTCCGTGATCTTGTCGCCGACGATCCGGAAGACGATGCCGCCCATCTCGTCCAGGTGCTTCCCGCCCCGGTCGGCCGTGACATGGTGCACGGACACCGCGTGCCCCCGGCCGTCGACGAGGATGTTGCGCAGGTCGACCTGGAACGAGCCGCCCGTCTCCGAGTAGAGCCGGCCGTAGTAGCCGTCCAGGATCGAGTCGATGCCCTTGTGGTCGCCCGACAACGGGTGGGAGCCGGGCACGTGGTGCGTACAGTCCCCGGTCATCAGAGAGCGCAGGGTCTCCATGTCCCCGCGCTGGAACGCCTCGTAGCCCCTGCGGACGAGCGCTGCGTGCGGATGCTCAGCCATCGCGATCGCCACCTCTCCGTCGCTCGGCGATGTACGGCTGCGCCTCCGATTGTCCTCCGCAGCGCCGCTATCGGCCTCTGGAACGGGCGGCCCGCGCGATGGTCACGACGGCCTTCTCCAGCGCGTACTCGGGGTCGTCGCCGCCACCCTTGACGCCCGCGTCGGCCTCCGCCACCGCCCGCAGCGCCGCCGCCACCCCGTCCGGCGTCCAGCCCCGCATCTGCTGCCGGACCCGGTCGATCTTCCACGGCGGCATGCCCAGCTCACGGGCGAGGTCGGCCGGCCGGCCGCCGCGCGCGGAGGACAGCTTCCCGATGGCCCGCACGCCCTGCGCGAGCGCACTGGTGATCATGACGGGCGCCACGCCGGTGGCCAGCGACCACCTGAGCGCCTCCAGCGCCTCGGCGGCCCGCCCCTCCACCGCCCGGTCGGCGACGGTGAAGCTGGAGGCCTCGGCGCGGCCGGTGTAGTACCGCCCCACGACCGCCTCGTCGATGGTCCCCTCGACGTCCGCGACCAGCTGCGACACCGCGGACGCCAGCTCCCGCAGATCGCTGCCGATGGCGTCGACGAGCGCCTGGCAGGCCTCAGGGGTGGCGGAGCGGCCGGTGGCCCGGAACTCCTGCCGCACGAACGCCAGCCGGTCCGCCGGCTTGGTCATCTTCGGGCAGGCCACCTCCCGCGCCCCCGCCTTGCGCGCGGCGTCCAGCAGCCCCTTGCCCTTGGCGCCGCCGGCGTGCAGCAGCACCAGCGTGATCTCCTCGGCGGGCGCCGAGAGATACGCCTTCACGTCCTTGATCGTGTCGGCCGACAGGTCCTGCGCGTTGCGCACGACGACGACCTTGCGCTCGGCGAACAGCGAAGGACTGGTCAGCTCGGCGAGCGTGCCCGGCTGCAACTGGTCGGGGGTCAGCTCCCGCACGTCCGTGTCGGCGTCGGCGGCCCGGGCGGCAGCCACCACGTCCCGCACGGCACGATCGAGCAGCAGGTCCTCCTGCCCCACGGCCAACGTCACGGGAGCAAGAGGGTCGTCACTAGCAGTCTTCCTGGCCATCGGGACAAGCATGGCACGGGGGACTGACAACGGGGTGGCGGTGGCCTTGGCTAGGGCAGTCGAGACCCGTTACCGACTTAGCTGCGGGCAGCGGGGCTCCTTACCGACTTAGCTGCGGGCAGTCGTGCCGCTGGGGCGGCACGGGTGGGCGCAGCGGCACCCCGCAAGCGCCGGGCCGCGCGACCCACCCCCGGCCCGCACCAACGCCCCGCACCGCACACTCACGGCTCCTCACGCCACCCGTCCCACTCCCCCGCGAACGCGTCCAGCTCCGCCGGGTCCAGCCGTGCGTCCTCGTCCCGCAGCACCACCAGCCACTGCGCGTCCTCCGCGTCGTCCTCCCCGGCCAGCGCGTCCCGGACGACCTGCGGCTCCTCCCGCACCCCGAACCGCTCCCCAAGCGCCTCCACGACCTCCTCCGCGGCATCGCGGTCGGGCAGCACCAGCACATGTCTCACATCGCTCACGCCCCCATTCTCAGGCAGCCCGGAACCCCCCTGCCCCTGGGGGACGGCCTGCCCGATCCGGCGGGATCAGCCCTCGGTCCGCAGCCCTCAGCCGTCACCGCTCCGGCTCCGCACGACCGGCACCCGTTCCAGCTCGATACCGAACAGCTCCCGGTACGCCGCCAACACCTCCTCGTCCCCGCCCAGTTCACGCTCCTCCCGGCCGCCGCCCGGATCCGTCACCGTGAGCCGCCGCCCGCTCAGCGTCACCCTCCCCCCGTCCTCCGTGACCCGCGAGCACACGAGGGACCGCATGAAGTGGGAGTGCGGAGAGGTGCTGTGCCACCAGGCCCCGGTCACGAAGTCACCGAGCACCCGGGGCCGCACCTCCAGCCGGTACTGCCGCCCGCCGTCCCGAAGGACATCCAGGTCGCTCCCCTCTCTCCCCTCCCCCCTTCCCCCGCCACCCGCTCCGGCCGCGTCCGGCCCCGCCTCCGCGATCCGGAACACACCACCCGGATCCTCCTGCTCGCCCCGTTCCGCGAACCGCAGCGGGTAGTGGCTGTGCGCCCCGAACCCCACGTCGGCCAGCCAGTCACCGCCGTCCGCCGTCCGCACCCGCAGCGCCATGTGGTCGTACGGCACCCCGAGCCGCTCCCCCTCCCCGTACACCCGCGCCGCCAGCGGCGACACCTCGAAGCCCAGCGCGGCCAGCAACGCCCCGAACGCCCCGTTCAGTTCGTAGCAGAACCCTCCCCTCCGCGCCCCCACCACCTTGTCCACCAGCAGCTTCTCGTCCAGCACGATCTCCTCGCCGAGGTGGACCGAGAGGTTCTCGAAGGGCACGGTGCACAGATGGCGCAGATGCAGTGCGCGCAACACCTCGTCGGTGGGCCGGGCCGGGGTCTGTTCGACCCCCAGGCGGCGGAGATAGGCGTCGACCTGTTCGGAGTCCATGACCGAGTCCATGGCCTCAGTCTGCCGCCACCCCCACCCGCCCGTCCGCCCCCGTGACCGCAAGCGTGCCGTCCCGGTCCGTCCGCAACACCGCCGCGCCCACCGCCCGCAGCGCCGCCACCGTGGCGGGCGCGGGATGGCCGTAGGGGTTGTCCGCGCCCACGGACACCAGCGCGAGCCGGGGTGCCACCACCCGTATCAGGTCGGCCTCCTGGTACGCGGAACCGTGATGCGCCACCTTCAGCACGTCCACCCCGGCCAGCGACGCGACCGCCGGTGATCTCAGCAGCGCCCGCTGGGCCGGCGGTTCCAGATCGCCGAGCAGCAGCATCCGCAGCCCGCCCGACCGCACGAGCAGCGTGACGCTGGCGTCGTTCGGCCCGTCCGGTGCCGGTGCGAACGCCGCCGCCGCGCCGCCCGGCGGCCACAGCACCTCCCAGTCGACCCCGCCGACCCGTCGCCGCTCCCCTGCCGCGGCCCGGGCAAGGGGGATGTTCCGTCGCGCGGCCTCCCTCCGTACGAACTCCACCTGGTCCGGGGGCTCTTCGAAGCCCGTGGTCTCGATCGCGCCGACCTGCCGCCCGCGCAGCACCCCCGGCAGCCCCGCCACATGGTCGGCGTGGAAGTGGGTCAGCACGACCAGCGGGATCCGGGTGATGCCGAGCCGGTGCAGGCACCGGTCGACCCGTCTCGGCTCGGGTCCGGCGTCCACCACCACGCCCGTGCCCGCCCCCGCCGCGAGCACCACCGCGTCCCCCTGCCCCACGTCGCACATCACCATCCGCCAGCCCGGCGGCGGCCAGCCCGTGATCACCCTGGTCAGCGGGGGCGGCTGCACCACCGCCAGCAGAAGCAGCAGTCCGCAGGCACCGCACAGCCACGGATGCCCGAGCAGTCTCCGCCCGGCCGGCACGACCGCCACGGTGACGCAGCCGAGCAGCAGCGCCCCCCACCAGCCGCCCGGCCAGTCCACACCGCCACCGGGCAGCCCGGCCCCAGCCCGCGCGATGGCGGCGACCCACCCGGCGGGCCAACTCGCGCACCAGGCCAGCGCCTTCGCCACCGGCATCACCAGCGGCGCGGAGGCCAGCGCCGCGAACCCGAGCACCGTGGCCGGCGCGACCGCGAACTCCGCGAGCAGGTTGCACGGCACCGCCACCAGGCTCACCCGCGCCGACAGCACCGCCACCACCGGAGCGCACACCGCCTGCGCGGCACCCGCCGCGGCCAGCGCCTCCGCCAGCCGGGCCGGCACCCGGCGCCGCCGCAGCGCGGCGCTCCACCGCGGCGCCAGCGTGAGCAGCGCTCCCGTGGCCAGCACGGACAGCAGGAAGCCGTAACTGCGGGCCAGCCACGGGTCGTACAGCACCAGCAGCAGCACCGCCGTCGCCAGCGCCGGCAGCAGCGACCTGCGTCGACCCGTGGCCAGCGCGAGCAGCGCGACGCCTCCGCAGGCCGCCGCCCGCAGGACACTCGGGTCGGGCCGGCACACGAGCACGAACCCGAGCGTGAGCACCCCGCCCAGCACGGCCGTCGTCCGCAGCGTGAGACCGAGGCGGGGCGCGACACCCCGGCGTTCGGCCCGCTGGGCGAGCCCCGGCGGCCCCAGGAGCAGCGCGAGGATGATGGTGAGGTTGCTTCCGGAGACCGCCAGGACATGCGCCAGATCGGTCTCCTTGAAGGCCTCGTCCAGCTCCGGCGTGATCCGAGCCGTATCCCCGACGACCAGCCCGGGCAGCAACGCCCGCGCGTCCCCCGGCAGACCGTCGGTCGCGTCCCGCAGCCCGGCCCTCAGCCGCCCCGCGAACCGCTGCACCCCCGACGGCTCCCCCACGATCCGTGGTGCCGCGCGGTCGCGTACCCGCACCACGGCCGCGATCCGGTCGCCGCCCACCGCGGGCGGCGCGAGCCGGCCGGTCACGCGCAGCCGCGTCGACGGCAGCAGCCCCAGCCACGGCGAACGCCCGGGCCCCTCGACTGCTCCCGGCGGCCCGTTCCGCCCGGCCGTCACGACGACCAGTACCGGCGTCCGTACCGCCACCCGCTGCCCACCCGCCGACTGGACCGCTCTGACCTCGGCCTCCAGCACCACAGACTGCGGTGCCGCGCGGTCGCCCGTGACCCGGGGCCGGGTGAGCCGTGGATCCGCGGTGACCTGCACGTCAGCGGTCACGGTGGCGTACCGCCGGGCCAGCTCCGGCACGGGTCCCTGCCGCAGATCCGCCCCGTGCAGCCCGGCCGAGACGGCTGCCGTGGCGGTGCACAGCAGCACGGCGGTGACCGTCGCCCGCGTCCACCCCTTTTCGTTCCGACTCCCCCGCGGGCCGTCGCCCGCTCCTCGCCGCCGGACCAATGTCAGCCCGGCTGCCACTACAACGCATGTGATCACCAGGCCCGTGACCGCCCCCGGCGGCGCGTCCAGCGCCCACGCCGCCGTCGCCCAGGCCGCGAGCGCTGGCGGCACGAGCCTCAGGTCCGCCGGTCCTTCCTGCCGCGGATGCGCCGCGCCCAGTCGCTTCCCGGAAGCGGCGTGCACAGCATGCCGCCCGGCAGGCGGCCCGGCCTGCCGCCCAGCAGGCGGCCCGGCAGGCGGCGGCGCCTGGTGCAGGTCTGAGGGCTCCTCCTCCTTTCGCGGTGCCATGGTCCCCCGCCCCGGGTCCGGCCCCTCGGGCCCGGCCCGGCTCACGGCCGCACCAGGTTGCGCAGGTCGGCGAAGCGGCGGTCGCCGATGCCGTTGACCTCGCGCAGTTCGTCCACCGAGCGGAAGCCGCCGTGCTCGGTGCGGTAGTCGACGATGTGCTGTGCCAGCACCGGTCCCACACCGGGCAGCGTGTCGAGCTGCTCCACGGTGGCCGTGTTGAGGGACACGGGCACCGAGGGCCCGGCCGCCGCGCCACCGCTCGCCGGTCCCGCCATCGCCCCGCCCGCCGGCGCGCCCGCCCCGCCGCCGACGGCCGGAACCCCGACGACCACCTGCTCGCCGTCCACCAGGAAGCGGGCCCGGTTGAGGCTCGTCACATCCGTACCGGGCTTCACCCCGCCGGCCGCCTCCAGCGCGTCCGCCACCCGGGAGCCCGCCGGCAGACGGTGGATTCCGGGGTGCCGTACCTTGCCGCTGACGTCCACGACGATCTCCGCACCGGCGGAAGCGGCGACCCCTGGGGCGCCCGCACCCCCGACCGCACCGACGGCAACCGCCCCCGCCCCGGCCTCGTCGCCGGTGCGCGAGCCACCAGCCCCGCCAGCGCCACCTGCACCGTCGGACCCCTCAGCTTCCTCCTCCCCGTAGGGCGCCGCCGCCCGCACCACATCGGGCGCCTGCACCGACTGCGTCCGTCCGCTCCAGAAGTGCTGCACCGCGAAGCCCACGGCGACGACCAGCAGCACGGTCAGCGCGACCACGCTTCGTCGCTCCAGCCCGCACCGGGTCTGCAGCCACAGCGGCATGCGCTCCCGGACGGCCAGGCCGACCCGTGCCCGCCAGGCACCCTCCGCGCGGCCGGCCGGAGCCGTCCCGGCAGCCCCGACCTGGGGCTCCGCCCCTGGCTCGCTCGACGGCCGTGGCTCGACGGGAGGCGGGCCCGCGCCCGACTCCCGCCACCTTTCGCTGCGTTGGCCCTCCTGCGGCCCCGGCGCGAAGAGCACCTCCGCGCGTCGCCGCAGCTCCTCGGCCGACGCCTGCCGCTGCCGGGCGCCGGCCCGGATGCGAGGGCGCCGGTGGCGTACGCGGCTGTCGGAGGCGGGGAACCGGCCCGGCCCGCTGGTGGCCGCTGCTGTGCGTGAACGTGATCGAAGTGCCATGCCACGAGGATCCGGCACTTCGTCAATCCGCGATGATCTTGCTCAATTCCCGGGGACAGCCGCCCAGTTGTGGATAACTTCGCCACCCGTACGGGTGAACCGGCGTCCGTGTCACCGCGGCGAGAGGACGACTCCCGGCCACCGTCTCACCGCGGCGAGACGACAACTCCCAGCAGCCCGGGCCCCGTGTGCGCCCCGATCACCGCACCGACCTCGCTCACATGCAGGTCGGCCAGCCCCGGCACCCGCGCCCGCAGCCGGTCCGCGAGGGCCGCGGCGCGTTCCGGGGCGGCGAGGTGGTGGACGGCGATGTCGACGGGGGCGCCGCCGGCCCGCTCGGCCACCAGCTCCTCCAGGCGGGCGATCGCCCGGGATGCCGTACGGACCTTCTCCAGCGGCCCGATCCGGCCGCCTTCGAGTTGCAGCAGGGGTTTCACCGCGAGTGCCGAGCCGAGCAGTGCCTGCGCCGCCCCGATCCGGCCGCCGCGGCGCAGATAGTCCAGGGTGTCGACGTAAAAGTAGGCGAAGGTGCCCGAGGCGCGCTTCTCCGCGGCGGTGACCGCCTCGTCGAGCGTGCCGCCGGTCTCCGCGGTCTCGGCGGCGGCGAGCGCGCAGAAGCCGAGGGCCATGGCGATCATCCCGGTATCGACCACCCGCACGGGCACCGGAGCCTCGCGGGCGGCGGCGACGGCGGCGTCGTAGGTTCCGGACAGCTCGGCCGACAGATGCAGGGAGACGATGCCGGTGGCGCCGGACTCGGCGACCTTGCGGTAGGTGTCCGCGAACTGCTGCGGGCTGGGCCGCGAGGTGGTGACGGGGCGTCGCTTCTGCAGCGCCTGGGCCAGCGAGCGGGTCGAGATCTCGGTGCCCTCTTCGAGTGCCCGGTCGCCGAGTACCACGGTCAGGGGCACCGCTGTGATGCCGTGGCGCTCCATCGTCCGCGGCGGCAGGTAGGCCGTTGAATCGGTGACGATCGCGACATGGCGGGACATGAGCTGGAGGTTACCTGGCGTAGCGCGTGTGCGGCAGTCCGACCCCGCTGACCCGGGCCGGCTGTGGCGCGATCATGTCGTGCTCTCGGGCCGGGGCTTCTTCTGCCAGGAATAGGTCTGCCGCGGTGTCGGCGGGGTGATGGCGGGCCGGCCCGCGGTTTCCTCGGTGTGCGGCCGGGTGGCCTCGGAGCTGGTGCGGTGTCCCGTGGCCGCGTCGGCGGGCGGTGCCTCGGGCCACGACGGAGGTGGCTGCTCGGCCGTGGTCCAGTGGCGCAGGGCGCCGGCCTCCACGTCGATCTGGGCGCTCAGGGCCTCCAGGTCGTCGTCGGCGAAGCGGCGGGCCCGGTCACGGGCCGCCCAGCGCAGCGAGTCCGCCGAGTGCGTGATGCGTTCGGTGCGCTCGCGCAGCTCGGGCAGCCGCTCGGCGAGCGCCGCGCGGTCCGGCTCGGACTCCAGGCGCTTGAGCTCGTCGTCGAGTTCGTGGCCGTGCGCACTGAGCCGCTCGAACAGGCCCAGGGACTCCTTCAGGGACTCGTCACCGGCCACGCCCGCGTGCAGCGCGTCCTGGGTGGCGCGCATGGAGGTGCGCAGCTTGAGCCGGAGCTGGGCGATCTCGCCCACGGGGCCGGGCTGGGCGAACGACTTGGCGCGCAGCGTGTGGTCCTCGACGGTGCGGCGGGCCTGGGTCAGGGTGCGGTCCACACCGCGCTTGGCGGCGCCGATCGCCTTGACCGTGGCGTACGCGCCGAGGCCCAGGAAGAGGACGAAGAGCAGGGCGAAGACGGCGACAACTGCTTCCACGGCTCTCCTCCTCCGGACCGCGGCACACGCCGCGCCGCTCTTCCACGGTAAACGCAACGGGCAGGCCCGGAGTTCCAGAAAAACCCCGAACCTGCCCGTAGGGGATCACCCGGAGGCGGACGGCGCGTGCCGTGGCCGCCCGGGCCGGCCCTTACGCCGGGACGATGTTGACCAGCTTCGGCGCCCGCACGATCACCTTGCGGATGCCGGCGCCGCCCAGGGCCGCGACGACCTTCTCGTCGGCCAGCGCCACCTTCTCCAGCTCCTCCTCGGAGATGGCCGGCGGCACCTCCAGACGCGCCTTGACCTTGCCCTTGATCTGCACGACGCAGGTCACGGTCTCGTCGACGACGTACGCCGGGTCGGCGACCGGGAAGTCCTGGTGGACGACGGAGTCGGTGTGCCCCAGCTTGCGCCACAGTTCCTCGGCGATGTGCGGGGCCAGCGGCGCGACCATCAGCACCAGCGCCTCGGCCACCGGCCGCGGCACCGGGCCGCCCGCCTTGGTCAGGTGGTTGTTCAGCTCGGTGACCTTGGCGATGGCGGTGTTGAACCGCATGCCCTCCAGGTCGCCGCGGACGCCGTCGATCGCCTTGTGCAGGGCGCGCAGCGTGTCCTCGTCGGGCTCGGCGTCGGTGACGGTGACCTCGCCGGTGGCCTCGTCGACGATGTTGCGCCACAGCCGCTGCAGCAGCCGGAACTGGCCGACCACCGCGCGCGTGTCCCAGGGGCGGGAGACGTCCAGCGGGCCCATGGCCATCTCGTACAGGCGCAGCGTGTCGGCGCCGTACTCGGCGCAGATCTCGTCCGGGGTCACCGCGTTCTTCAGGGACTTGCCCATCTTGCCCAGCAGGCGGGTGACCTTCTCGCCCTGGTACCAGTAGGCGCCGTCGCGCTCCTCGACCTCGGCGGCGGGCACGGCGATGCCGCGGCTGTCGCGGTAGACGTAGGCCTGGATCATGCCCTGGTTGAACAGCTTGTGGAACGGCTCCGCGGAGGAGACGTGCCCCAGGTCGTACAGGACCTTGGACCAGAAGCGCGCGTACAGCAGGTGCAGCACGGCGTGCTCGGCGCCGCCGACGTACAGGTCGACACCGCCGTGCGGCCGGCCCTCGCGCGGGCCCATCCAGTACTGCTCGATCTCGGGGTCGACCAGCCGCTCGCCGTTGTGCGGGTCCAGGTAACGGAACTCGTACCAGCAGGAGCCGGCCCAGTTGGGCATGGTGTTGGTCTCACGCCGGTACTTCTTCGGCCCGTCGCCCAGGTCCAGGGTGACGTTGACCCACTCCTCGTTGCGCGACAGCGGCGTCTCGGGCTGGGTGTCGGCGTCGTCCGGGTCGAAGGTGCGCGGGCTGTAGTCCTCGACCTCGGGCAGTTCCAGCGGCAGCATCGACTCGGGCAGCGCGTGGGCGATGCCGTCCTCGTCGTAGACGATGGGGAAGGGCTCGCCCCAGTAGCGCTGGCGGCTGAACAGCCAGTCGCGCAGGCGGAAGTTGACGGTGCCCTCGCCGATGCCGTGGGACTCCAGCCACTCGGTGATGCGCGCCTTGGCCTCGGTGACGCCCAGGCCGTCCAGGGAGACGCCGTCGCCGGCCGAGTTGATGATCTTGGCGTCGTAGGAGGCGAACGCGTCGTCCCAGGTGGACGGGTCGGTGCCGCGGTCGTCGTTCGGCTCGACCACGCAGCGGATCGGCAGTTCGAAGGCGCGGGCGAAGGCGAAGTCGCGGGTGTCGTGGGCGGGGACGGCCATGATCGCGCCGGTGCCGTAGCCCATCAGGACGTAGTCGGCGATGAAGACGGGGATGCGCTCGCCGTTGACCGGGTTGGTGGCGAACGCGCCGGTGAAGACACCGGTCTTGTCCTTGGCCTCGGCCTGCCGCTCGACGTCGGACTTGGCGGCGGCCTGCGCGCGGTAGGCGGCGACGGCCTCGGCGGGGGTGGCGTGGCCGCCGGTCCACACGTCGTGGGTGCCCTCCGGCCAGGCGGCCGGGGTGAACTTGTCGACCAGCGGGTGCTCGGGGGCCAGCACCATGTAGGTCGCGCCGAACAGGGTGTCGGGGCGGGTGGTGAAGACGGTGATCTTCTCGCCGTCGATCGGGAAGTCGACGCGGGCGCCCTCGGAGCGGCCGATCCAGTTGCGCTGCTGCAGCTTGATGGCCTCGGGCCAGTCCAGCTCCTCCAGGTCCTCCAGCAGCCGGTCGGCGTAGGCGGTGATGCGCATGTTCCACTGGCGCAGCTTGGCCTTGAAGACCGGGTAGTTGCCGCGCTCGGAGCGGCCGTCGGCGGTGACCTCCTCGTTGGCCAGCACGGTGCCCAGGCCGGGGCACCAGTTGACCGGCGCGTCGGAGGCGTAGGCCAGGCGGTACTCGCCCAGGACGTCGGCGCGCTCGGCGGCGCTCAGTTCGCTCCACGCGCGCGTGGTGCCCGGGACGGGGCGCTCACCGGACTCGAACCGGGCGATCAGCTCGGCGATGGGGCGGGCCTTCCCGGCCTCGTCGTCGTACCAGGAGTTGAAGATCTGCAGGAAGATCCACTGGGTCCACTTGTAGTAGTCCGGGTCGATCGTGGCGAAGGACCGGCGCTTGTCGTGGCCCAGGCCCAGCCGGCGCAGCTGGGCCTTCATGTTCTCGATGTTGGCCTCGGTGGACACGCGCGGGTGCGTGCCGGTCTGCACGGCGTACTGCTCGGCGGGCAGGCCGAAGGCGTCGAAGCCCAGGGTGTGCAGGACGTTGTGGCCGGTCATCCGCTGGAAGCGGGCGAAGACGTCGGTGGCGATGTAGCCCAGGGGGTGGCCGACATGGAGGCCCGCGCCCGAGGGGTACGGGAACATGTCCATGATGAACTTCTTGGGCTTGGCGACCAGCTCGGCGTCGCCCGCCAGGTCACCCTTGGGGTTGGGCGCGGCATAGGTGCCCTCGGCGTCCCAGAAGTCCTGCCAGCGTGCCTCGATCTCGGCGGCCATGGCGGCCGTGTAGCGGTGCGGCGCGGCCACCTCCGAAGCGGCAGCGGGGTTCGTCTCGCTCATGATCCTCAAAGCTCCATCGATCGTCTCTGCCTGCGCTTCACTCAAGAAACGAAAAATCCCCTCGCACAGGAGGGGACGCCGCGCCGATTCCGACCACATCTCACCGGTGGTCGGTACTGATCAGCGCGGCTCGCTAAGCAGAAGGCGTACGGCACGCATGGCGTCAGAGTACCGCACCGCTTGAGCAAGCCGCGAAGGACTTCCGTACGCCTAGTCGACACACGCGTCCAGACCCGCACCGCTGAACCGAGTTCAAGGATTACTCCGCGTAACACCCTCTAAGGGACAACACAACGGCCGCATAGTCCTTTGATAACAACGCAATAACTGAAACCTCGTACTGATCGGTACGGCGCGACCTAGAGTGCGGCGCGGGACCGCTTACCCGAACTGCTCGGAGTTGCCCCCATGAACCCTCGTCGTAGTACCAGCTCGCTCCCCCGGCCCGGCCGCTCGGCCTACGGGGTGGCGTCGGCTGTCGTTCTGCTGCTCATACCCGTGATCGTGCTGGTCGGAGGTGACCGCTTCCGCGACTTCCTGAACTTCGGCGCGGGCGTGCTCTCCCTGGTCTCGCTGAGCTGCTCGGTGATCTGGGGCCTGGTCGCCCAGGACCGGCTGCTGCTCAACACGCGCCAGCGGATCGTCGGCCAGGCGGTGCACCGCACGACCGCGGTCGCCTCCATCGCGTTCCTGCTGCTGCACATCACCGTCAAGCTCGCCCTGGACCACACCCAGCTGATCGCCGCGGTGATCCCGTTCTCCCTGGGCGTCACCGGCAGCGCCGGGCTGATCGGCCTCGGCTCCCTGGCCGGTCTGCTGATGATCTTCGTTGGCGTGACCGGGGCGCTGCGCAGCGCCTTCGCCTCCCCGGCGCCCGTCGCGGCCCGCTGGCGGGCGATGCACATGCTGGCCTACCCGGCCTGGTGTGCCGCGCTGATCCACGGACTCTACGCGGGTCGCGCCGCCAAGCCGATCTTCGTCTTCCTGTACGGCCTGTCCCTGCTCGGCGTCATGGCGGCCCTCGCGCTGCGGGCGGCCCCCCGGCCGGTCAAGCGCCGGGTCGCCGACCGGGTCATGGCCGTCCTCGGAACCGAGGAGAAGCCGGGCCGCGACGACCTCGACGCGAGCCGGTCCCGCACGGCGGAGACCGCCTCCGCCCTGCCCGGCTACGAGGGCCGCCGCCCGCCGCGGCCCACCGAGGCCCCCTACGCCGGGGCACCCGGGGCGCCGTTCGCGGCAGCGCCCTACGCCGAGGCCCCCGCGCCGTCGTACGACACCCCGGCCCCCGAGCAGTCCGCCGCCCCCGGTTTCGCCGCCGCATACCGCGCGGTGTCCTCACGCGCGCGTGGCGGTCAGCAGTTCACCGCCGACGCCACCACGCGCATGGACGTGCCGCTGGACCTTCAGCCCACGGAGGCGATCCCGCGCGTCGACAGCGGCGCCGGCGCCTCCGGCAGCTGGCCGATCCCGTCCCCGCCGCCGGTCGGCGAGGCTCCCCCGTCGGCGTACGACCCGCTGACCGACACGGGATACACCATCCCGGCCTACGGCAATCCGGGCGCCGACGGCTACGGCGGACGTGACCTGTACGACACCGGTGAGACGAATCCCGGCTACGGCACGTACAACCAGAACGACACGTACAACAGCGGTCCCGCAACCGAACCATTCCCCGGCACGTCCTTCGACGCCCCGGGTTCGGGCGAACCTTGGAACATGCCTTCCGGAGGCTATAGGTGAACGAGGCCCTGCCCGACGTCCCCGAAGTCCGCGTGGTCGGCCTTCCCCAGCTCACGTCGGGCTTCGACCTTGTCGAACGGCTCGATCTGCCCATGCACCTGAAGGTGCACGGGCCGCTCGAACCGATGGGCGGCGAGCAGCTCGCGCAGCTCGCCGAGCGCATCAATCTCAGGGGCCGCGGCGGCGCGGGCTTCCCCTTCCACAAGAAGCTGCGGTCGGTCGCCGAGTCGGCGATCCGCCGCGGCGTACGGCCGGTCGTCGTCGTCAACGGCAGCGAGGACGAACCGGCCTGCCGCAAGGACACGGTCCTCATCAACCGTGCCCCGCACCTCATCCTGGACGGCGCCCTGCTGTGCGCCGAGGCGCTCGGGGCCCGCACGCTCGTGGTGGGGGTCACCCGGGAGTCCACGCAGCGCTCCATGGAGGCCGCGCTCGCCGAACGCGGCCTGAGCAACGGACGCAGATCGGCGCTCCGCGCGCGCGTGCAGCGCAATCCGGTGCGCATGGTCACCGGTGCCGCCGCCTCCCTCATCCGCTCGATCGACGGCGGCCCGGCCATCCCGCCCGGCCGCAAGATCAGCGCCTCCGTCACCGGCGTCGGCGGCGCGCCCACGCTGCTGTCGAACGCCGAGACGTTCGCCCAGCTGGCGATCGCCGCCCGCATCGGCCCGGAGCGCTACGGCAACACCGGCCTGTACGACGAACCCGGCACCGTCATGCTCACGGTCTCCGGCGCGGTGGCCCGCCCGATGGTGATCGAGGTCCCCACGGGCGTGCCGCTGCGCTACGTGCTCCAGCTGGCCGGCGCCCCGCCGGTGCCGCAGGGCGTGCTGACCGGCGGCTACCACGGCAAGTGGATCGACGCGGCGACGGTGAACGAGGCGATCGTCTCCCGCAACTCGCTGGACGCGGTGGGCGGTTCGCTGGGCGCCGGCGCGATCCTGCCGATCAGTCAGGAGACCTGCCCGCTGGGCGAGTCGCTGCGGGTGGCGCAGTGGCTGGCGGAGGAGAGCGCGGGCCAGTGCGGCCCCTGCTACCTCGGTCTGCCGGCCGCCGCGCGCGGCATGGAGGACATCCTCAACGGCGGCGGTCCGGCCGCGCTGGAGGCGCTCAAGCAGGTCGCCAGGAACGTCAAGCGGCGCGGCGCGTGCTCGCACCCGGACGGCTCCGCGATGTTCCTGGAGTCGACCATCAAGGCGTTCACCGACGACCTGGCCGCCCACGTCCTCGGAAACGGCTGCGGACGGCCCGTGGAGGGCGTTCTGCCGCTCTTCGAGGGGGGAAGGGCCCCTACGGGCATTCCGGGCGGCGGAGCGGCCGAGGAGACCGGCCCCAGCCGTCAGAAGATCTACGTCGACTGGACGCTGTGCCGGGGCCACGGCCTGTGCGCGGACATCCTTCCCGAGGTCTTCCAGCTCGGCGCGGACGGCTTCCCGACCGTCGCGCAGGCGCAGGTGCCCCAGTACGCGGAGGCGAAGGCGCTGCGCGCGGTGCGCCGCTGCCCCGCGCTCGCGCTGCGCATCGAGGAGGACACGCGCGCGCAGGGCGAGACACGCAACAACCTGCCGGTGCTCTCCCAGGGCCGCGGCCGGCGCGCACTGGGCCGCTGAGCGGGAACGCCGGACGGCCCGCCCCGAGCGCGGGGCGGGCCGTCCGGCCGTACACGATCCCTGAACGCCGAAGGCGGGCCATCCTGTCCGGATGACCCGCCCTCGACTTCTGTGGAGCTAAGGAGAATTGAACTCCTGACCTCCTGCATGCCATGCAGGCGCTCTACCAACTGAGCTATAGCCCCTTGTTGTGCCCCACCGGGTTTCCCCGGCGGTTTCGCCCGGTTCCCCCGGCGACGACGACAACATTACACGGTCCCGGGGGGTGAACACCAAATCGGTTCTCGGTGGCGGGCGTCACGCCGTCACGAACGAGTAGAACCGCTTGAGCGTGCAGTGCTCCTCCAGGAGCCGGCCGTAGATCGGCTCCCCCTCCAGCTCCCGGTACGTCTCGATCGGGTCGCCCTTTATGATCAGCGCCCGCGCGCATTCCTCGCACCAGTACTGGTAGTCGGGGTTGACCGGCTCCATGTCCCGCACGATCGGGGTGCCGCTGCCGCACCAGTCGCACTTCCGCCTGTGTGCACCCATCGCTCAGCTCCAGCTGTGGCCGCAGGCCGTGCACACGTAGGAGATACCGCCGTTGTCACCGAGGACCTGGGCGACATGCGCGGATCCGCAGGAAGGGCAGCTGAGCCGGGTCACCGTGTCCCGTGTCCAGCGTGCGTCGAAGAGGTCACCGACCTCTTCGAGGATGCTCGCAGGCATCACTGCTCCCTCCCGTCGGGTCGCGGCCCCCTTCCGGCCGTTTGATTCTGCCACGGCCGGACCAATACGGTCAGCGACGCCTCAGTACCAGTCCGGACACAGCGCCCACGGCGGCCGCCGCGGCGAGCGCGAGCGTGCACGTGAGAAGTGCTTCCGCAGAGGTATACGCCTGCGGGGACCCGAGTGACTCAAGCCGGTTCAGGAAGAGTGTGCCGAAGGCGGCGACGCCGATCAGCTGGCCGAGCTGGGTGACCGTGGCGAGCAGTCCGCTGGCGTCGGCCGCGTCCTCGGGCCGCACCGTGGCGAGCGCCCGGGTGAGCGTCGGACCGAAGCCGAGCGCGAGCCCGACGCCCACCCCGGCGAACGCCAGGTACAGCCCGGCGCCGCCCTCGCCGCCGCCGTGGAAGGACAGCCCGACGCCCGTGACGCCGAGCGCGGCCACCACGAACCCGGCCGGGATCAGCGCCCGCTGCCAGGAGGCGGGCCAGCGGCGCCAGGTCAGGCCGACCACGCCGAAGACGACCGCGGTCGGCGCGAAGGTGAGGCCGGCGCGCAGCGCGCTGTAGCCGAGGCCGCCCTGGACGTGCAGGGTGAGCGCGAAGAGGAACCCGCCGTTGACGGCCATGGCCGCCAGGATCCGCAGCACGGACAGCCCCATGCCGGGGTGGCGCAGCACGCGGGGCGCGATCAGCGGGGCGCCGCCACGGCGGGCCAGCCGGGACTCGTAGCCGCAGAACAGCCCGAAGACGACGGCGGACGAGGCCAGCGACAGCCAGGACCACAGCGGCCAGTCCTCCTCCTGCCCCAGCACCAGCGGCACGGTCAGCAGCGACACGGCGCCGCCGAGCAGGAGCAGGCCGGGCACGTCGAGCCCGCGCGACCGCTCGCGCTCCGCCGCGCCGCCGAGCGGCAGGACCCGCGGCCCGAGCAGCAGCAGTACGACGCCCACCGGCACGTTGACCAGGAAAACCGGCCGCCAGCCGGTGCCGAACAGGTCGGCGTCGACCAGGATCCCGCCGAGCACCTGCCCGGCCGCGGCGCCCACGGCGAGGACCGCCGAGTACACGCCGAGCGCCCGCGCACGCCCCTCGCCGGTGAAGGTGCGCTGGATGAGGCTGAGCACCTGCGGGATCATCAGCGCCGATCCGGCGCCCTGCACCAGCCGGAAGACGATGAGTTCGTCCGCGCCCTGCGCCAGGCCGCAGGCGAGCGAGGCGGCCGTGAACAGGGCGAGCCCGGCGAGGTGGACCCGGGCGTGGCCGAGCCGGTCGCCCAGCCGGGCTCCGGTGATCATCAGGACCGAGTAGGTGATCGTGTACCCGGCGATCACCAGCTGGAGGTCGGCGCCGGAGGCGTGCAGGTCGGAACCGATCGTGGGGGCCGCCACGTTCACGATGAAGACGTCGAGCAGCGCCATGAACTGGGCCGCCAGGACCAGCGCGAGCAGGCGTCGGCCGCGATTGTCAGTGCTGGGGTCTTTACTGGATGCAGGTCCGGGAGCGGGTGCCGCAAGGCCCGGCTCCGCCTGAGGAGTTGCCGTCATGCCGTCGAGCCTGGCGGCACCGCGATACAGGTGCCGAGTGCCCGCTGATGCTGGTACTGACAGCACCTGGCACGGGACAAGTCGGGCATCGACGATGGGGGACGTGACGATGGGGACGACTACACGGGGGACGGCCCAGCGGCGCCGACCGGAGCTGGCCGCCTTTCTGCGCAGCAGGCGCGCCCGGGTGACACCGGCCGACGTCGGGATGCCGCCCGGACTGCGACGCCGGACACCGGGCCTGCGCCGGGAGGAGGTCGCGCAGCTCTCGGGGGTCGGCGTGACCTGGTACACGTGGCTGGAGCAGGGCCGCCCGATCAACGCCTCGCCGCAGGTGCTGGACGCGGTCGCGCGCACCCTGCGCCTGGACGCGCCGGAGCGGGAGCATCTCTACCACCTGGCCGAGGTGCCCTACTCCCCGGCGCCGGAGGCTCTCGCGCAGAGCGTGGGCCCGGAGATCCAGGGCGTCATCGACGCCCTCGACCCGCGCCCGGCGGTGGTCTACAACTCGCGGTACGACGTCCTGGCCGCCAACTGCGCCTACCGGGAGCTGTTCTACCCGGACCGGCCATCGGCCGGCCTGCCGCGCAACGCGATGTGGACGCTGTTCACCGTGGACGAGCGGGACTGCCCGCTGGTCTTCCGGGACCAGGAGCTGCCGGTGATGGTGGCTACCCTGCGCGCGGCGTACGGCCTGCATGCCGGTGAGCCGGCCTGGGAGGACTTCATACGCCGGCTGTCGGCGGCCAGCCCGCTGTTCGCGCGGCTGTGGGCGAGCGGCGATGTGGCGCAGCCGGGGCGCCGAGTGAAGGTCTTCCGGCATGTCGACGTCGGGGAGCTGCGGATGACGTCGCTGTCGCTGTCGGTCAACGGCATGCCGGAGTGCCGGATCGTGGTCTACACCCCGGACGACGAGGAGACGGCCCGGCGGACGGCGCTGCTGCGGGAGCGGAGGGAGAGCGTCTGGGCAACGAAAAATCCCGCCCCCTGAGGGGACGGGATCATCGACTACCGATCTTTGACAACTCAACAGAGTGTCGATCAGTGGAGCTAAGGAGAATTGAACTCCTGACCTCCTGCATGCCATGCAGGCGCTCTACCAACTGAGCTATAGCCCCTTACGTTCTTCCCGCTCGGCGGGGCGAACAAGAAGAACTTTAGCCTGCGACCTGCCGGAAAGTGAAATCCGGGGTCCGGGCCGCCCGCGGGACGGTCAGTCGTCGTCGCCGAGCACCGGTTCCGGCAGGGTGCCGGCGTTGTGCTCCAGCAGGCGCCAGCCACGGGCGCCCTCGCCGAGGACGGACCAGCAGCAGTTGGAGAGGCCGCCGAGGCTCTCCCAGTGCCGGCCCTCCAGGCCGAGGAGACGGCCGATGGTCGTGCGGATGGTGCCGCCGTGGCTGACGACGACGAGGGTGCCGTCGTCGGGCAGCTTCTCGGCGTGCCGCAGCACGACGGGGGCGGCGCGGTCGGCGACCTCGCTCTCCAGTTCGCCGCCGCCGCGGCGCACCGGCTCGCCCCGCTTCCAGGCGGCGTACTCCTCGCCGTAGCGCTCGACGATCTCCTCGTGGGTGAGGCCCTGCCACACGCCCGCGTACGTCTCGCGCAGCGCCTCGTCGTGGGCGACGTCCAGCCCGGTGAGGGAGGCCAGCTCGGCGGCGGTGCGCGCGGCCCGCTGCAGGTCGGAGGAGACGATCGCGTCGGGCCCCAGCGAGGCGAGCAGCCGGGCGGCGCGCCGGGCCTGGGCGAGGCCCGTCTCGGTGAGCTCGACGTCGGTCGTGCCCTGGAAGCGGCGCTCCACGTTCCAGGAGGTCTGGCCGTGGCGCCACAGGATGATCCGGCGGCCCCGGCCCGCCTTGCCGGTGCTCACCTCACCGGTGGCGCTCACCGCCACTCACCGCCCAGGTCCGCCGCCTCCTCGGCGGCCTGCAGCTTGGCGTGCTCCTCGGCCTTGCCGCGGGTGGCCTTGGCGTCCTCGGGCAGGTCCAGCTCGGGGCAGTCCTTCCACAGCCGCTCCAGGGCGTAGAAGACGCGCTCCTCGCTGTGCTGGACGTGGACGACGATGTCGACGTAGTCGAGCAGCACCCAGCGGGCCTCGCGGTCGCCTTCGCGGCGCACCGGCTTGGCGCCGCGCTCCTTCAGCAGGCGCTCCTCGATCTCGTCGACGATGGCCTTGACCTGGCGGTCGTTGGGTGCGGAGGCCAGCAGGAAGGCGTCCGTGATCGACAGCACGTCGCTGACGTCGTAGGCGATGATGTCGTGCGCGAGCTTGTCGGCGGCCGCCTGGGCGGCGGTGTTGATCAGCTCGAGGGAACGGTCGGTTGCGGTCACTGCAAGGCTTTCCGTCGGCGGTCGTTTGTCCTCCAGGGTCTCACGGACCGCCGTGCACCCCCCACGCGATAAACGGATCACGCGGCCCGGCTAGGACGAGGACGGCTTGTAGTCCTGGCCGAGGACCACGGTGACGTCGGCGTTCCCGGAGACCTTGCCCTTCTTGACGGCGCCGGCGGGCAGGCCCAGGGTCTTGGCGACCTCGGTGGCGTTCTCCTGGTCGGCGGGGTCCGTGTAGACGACCTCGGAGCTGCCTCGGGCGGTGCCGGTGCCTGCCTCCAGGAAGGTGAAGCCGCCGTTGAGGAGGACGACGCGGGCCTTCTCGGTGTTGTCGCGCACACCGCTGGCGTTCTGCACGGAGACGCGTACGGCGCTGCTCTGGTCGGGGCTCTTGGCGGTGCCGCCGAGGACGTCCTTGACGACACTGTCACTGGCCTGCGCGGTCAGGGTGCCGTCGTTCTGCACGGGCAGCAGGGCGGTCTTGTAGTCGCCGCCCTTGGCGAGGTCGGCGAGCTTGGCGAGGAAGGCGCCGAGGTCCTTGTCGGACAGGGACGGGTCGAGGATCTGCCCGAGCGTCTGCACGGTGACCGTCGCGCCCTGCGGGTCGGAGGACAGCTTGCGCAGCACGCCCTGCATGACCTGGCCGAACCGCTCCAGCTGGGCGTTCTGCGACTCGCCGGAGGCGCGGTAGGTGGCGTAGGCGACGGCCATCTTGCCGCTGAGGGTCTGGTCGGCGCCCTTGTGGACGAGGGGGGCGGCGCCCTTCTTCTTGGCGTCGGGGTCGGGCACGTCGGCGTCGGTGTCGATCTCGATGTTGCCGACGAGGTCGACGAGGTTCTGCAGGAACGGGGTGTCCAGCCGCCAGGTGCCCTGGATGTCGGTGCCGAGGACGGAGTTCAGCGCGTCCCGGGTGCCGCCGGAGCCGTCGTCCTCGACGGACTTGGCGAGGGTCGTGGTGGTGCCGTCGTCGGAGGTGAGGGCGAGGGCGTTGGGCAGCAGGACGGTGGTGCCCTGCTTGGTGGTGGTGTTGTCGACGAGCAGCGCGGTGGAGGTGCCGCCCTGCTTGGTGTCGTGCAGGTGGACGACGACCACGTCGCGTTTCTGGGCGCCGACGGCGGCCTTGCCGCCGGAGTCGGTGCCGGAGTCGGACAGGCCCGGCAGCTTCCCGGCGTACCAGAGGTAGCCGACCCCGCCGACGGCGACCAGGGCCAGGACGACGAGCAGGGCGATGATCCGGCTGCGGGCGCGGCGGCGGGCCTCCTCGCGGCGCTCGGTGCGGTTCTCGGTGAACTTCAGCCAGTCGATGACGTCCTCGGAGTCCTGGTCGGGCTCCTCGACGAAGGCGAACTGCTCGGTGTGGTACTCCGGTTCGTCCGCCCCGGCGGGCGCCGCGGACGTGTCCTCCCCGGCCGGGCCGGCCTGCTGCGGGATGTAGGCCGTCTGCTCGGCGACCCGGGGCTGCTGCCCGCTGGTCGCGGCCTGCCCGTAGGGGTCGTACCCGGTCTGCTGGGGGGCGGCGCCGTAGGGGTCGTAGCCGGCGGGCTGCTGGTGGCCGGTGGCGTAGGGGTCGTAGGGGGGCACCGGCTGCTGCCGGCCGGTCGCGTACGGGTCGTAGCCGTAGCCCTGCTGTGCGTAAGGGTCGTACGGCTGCTGCTGCGGCGCCTGCTGGGCCGGGATCTGCCGGTAGACCGGCTGCCCGTACTCGTCGTAGCCGACGAGCTCGTACTGGTCGGCCCCGTACCCCGCGGCCCCCGCGTCGTATCGGTCGTTCACCGGTAGCCCCTCTCGGCTCACTCGCCGCGGTACAGCTCGCGCTTGTCGATGTAGCGCACGACTCCGTCCGGCACCAGATACCAGATGGGGTCGCCCTTGGCGACTCGCGCTCGGCAGTCGGTGGAGGAGATGGCGAGCGCGGGGACCTCGACGAGGGAGACGCCGCCCTCCGGGAGGCCGGGGTCGTCGAGGTGGTGTCCGGGCCGGGTGACCCCGATGAAGTGCGCGAGGGAGAAGAGTTCCTCGGTGTCCCGCCAGGTCAGGATCTGGCCGAGCGCGTCGGCTCCGGTGATGAAGAACAGGTCGGTGTCGGGGTTGAGGGCGCGCAGGTCGCGCAGGGTGTCGACGGTGTACGTGGGGCCGCCGCGGTCGATGTCGATGCGGCTCACGGAGAACTGCGGGTTCTCGGCGGTCGCGATGACCGTCATCAGGTAGCGGTCCTCGGCCGGGGACACCGTGCGGTGGCTCTTCTGCCACGGCTCGCCGGTCGGCACGAAGACGACCTCGTCCAGGTGGAACTGGGCGGCGACCTCACTGGCCGCCACCAGGTGCCCGTGGTGGATCGGGTCGAAGGTGCCGCCCATGACGCCGAGGCGGCGCTTGCCCGCGCCGGACGGGCCGCTGCCCGGGCCGTACACCGGCCGCCGGACGTGGTGCGGGCCCGCCGCGCCGGCCGTGCGGTACGGCGGGGCGGCCGGGCTCTGTTCCGTGTCGTGCGCCGGACCGGTAGGCATGTCCTGCTCTCCCATGCGTGCAGACCCTACCGGCCCGGCCTGGGGGCCTTCGCCGCCAGTTCCCCGGCACCGGCCGGGACGGGCCGCCGGGGCGGGCTCAGCGGTCCCGGTTGAAGCGGGTGGTGATCCACAGCAGGAGCAGCAGGATGAGGAACGCGCTGCCGCCGGTGACGTAGGGGCTGAGGCTCTCGTGGTTGCCGCCGTGCTCCTCGCCCTCGGCGGCAAGGGTGACCAACTGGGCTGCGGCGCTGTGGAAGCTCATCTTCGGCAGGACCTATCCGGTGTGGGCGGGATAAAGACGTCGGCCCATCGTAAGCGGGCGCCTCGTCGGCGATCACGCCGACTCCGCCAACGGGGAACCTTCCCGGGGGCTCAGTCGTCCTTCCGCTTGTAGCCCCGCAGCAGGACCCACGCGGTCAGGACGCACCCGACGACCATCACGATCAGGACGACCCGGAGCAGATACCCCGACCCCTGTTGCTGGGCAGCGCTCGCGGCCTCGGTGAGCCAGGCGGCTGCGGGGTTGTACTCCATGGCACGGGACTCCTTCGGTGTGGTGCCCGTCCACGGTAACTCCGCCTAGGCTGGGACCGGCTTCGGGGGCGCACAGGGCCGCAGGACGGCCACACCGACGCACATGGGGGACCACATGTCCGACGACGGCCACGAGCACAACGGGCACGCGCAGGTGCCGAGCAGGCAGCGCAGGCGCTTCCCGGGGATCTCCTCGCGTGCGTACGAGCATCCGGCGGACCGCTCGGCCCTGGTGGCGCTGCGCAAGCTGAGCGGGTTCGACACGGTGTTCAAGGCGCTGAGCGGGCTGCTGCCCGAGCGGAGCCTCAGGCTGCTGTTCCTGTCCGACTCGGTGCGGGTGTCGGACCAGCAGTTCGCGCACCTCAACGACATGCTGCGGGACGCCTGTTACATCCTGGACCTGGAGAAGGTCCCGCCGATGTACGTCAACCAGGACCCGCAGCCGAACGCGATGTGCATCGGCCTGGACGAGCCGATCATCGTGGTCACCACGGGGCTCGTCGAGCTGCTCGACGAGGAGGAGATGCGGGCGGTCATCGGGCACGAGGTGGGCCACGCCCTGTCGGGCCACTCGGTGTACCGGACGGTTCTGCTGTTCCTGACGAACCTCGCCATCCGGGTGGCGTGGATCCCGCTGGGCAATCTGGCGGTCATGGCGATCGTGACGGCGCTGCGGGAGTGGTTCCGCAAGTCTGAGCTGTCCGCCGACCGGGCGGGGCTGCTGGTGGGCCAGGACCTCCGGGCGTCGATGCGCGGCCTGATGAAGATCGCGGGCGGCAACCATCTGCACGAGATGAACGTGGACGCGTTCCTGGCGCAGGCCGAGGAGTACGAGGCGGGCGGCGACCTGCGCGACTCGGTGCTGAAGATCCTGAACGTGATGCCGCGCTCGCACCCCTTCACCACGGTGCGGGCGGCCGAGCTGAAGAAGTGGTCGGAGTCGCGGGACTACCAGCGGATCATGGACGGCCACTACCCGCGGCGCAGCGAGGACAAGGACACCTCGGTCTCCGACTCCTTCCGTGAGTCGGCCTCGCACTACGCCACCCACGTCAAGACGTCGAAGGACCCGCTGATGAAGCTGGTCACCGACCTGGCGGGCGGGGCCGGCGACCTGGGCGGCCGCGTCCGGCGCGGCTTCGCCGGGTTCGCGGGGTCCGCGGGGCAGGCGGGCTCGGGCGGTACGACGACGAAGGACCGCCCTGCGGACGAGCCCCCGGCGGACCGGCCGCCGACGGACCGGCCGAGCGACGAGGACTGACACGACGAGGACCTACGGCACCGGGCGCCGGTCCGGGCACCGCCCTCGCTCACCGGGCGCGGGCCCAGGTGGCGCCGCCGCTCACACCCTCGGCTGCGCGCTCGTCGCCAGGGTGCCGCACAGGGCCGTCGCGCTGCCCGTGGCGTAGGGGTCGGTCCCGGCC
This sequence comes from Streptomyces griseosporeus, assembly GCF_014656055.1. Taxonomy (GTDB): domain Bacteria; phylum Actinomycetota; class Actinomycetes; order Streptomycetales; family Streptomycetaceae; genus Streptomyces; species Streptomyces griseosporeus. The sequence goes on along the minus strand of NZ_BNBR01000004.1, from coordinate 542,884 downwards.
GGGCCGCCGTTCTTCGCGGTCTGGCCGGCGAGCAGCGGGCGCAGGTGGTTGGTGGCGTCCTCGGCGCAGGACAGCGGCCCGGCCTGGACGTAGGAGACGACCAGCTGGGCCTGGTGCAGGCGCAGGTCCTCCCGGTCGAAGCGGAACTGCAGCTCGCGGCGGACGGTGAACAGGGAGACGCGGTCCGTGCCGTCGGAGCCGGCCGGGCGCAGGGCGTAGACGAAGGTGTGGTCGGCGGTGACCTCGAGGGTGGCGGAGTCGGTCTCGGCGGCCTGCAGGGTGCCCTGGACGCGGATCTTGCGGTCGGCCAGCTCGGCCCGGGCGGGGTCGAAGCGGACCAGCCAGCCGGTGGGGGCGTGCCGGCCGTCGGCGGCCGGGTGGGTGAAGCTCTCGTCGAACTGGTCGAGTTGGTCCGGGTCGAGCAGCACGCGCACGGGGCGGACCTGCTGTCCGGTGAGCACCTCGGGGTAGAGCGAGGAGCGCACGAGGTAGTCCTTGGCGGTGGTCAGGGCGGTGACGACCTGGCTGTCGGAGAAGTGCGCGGTGCGCCGTGAGGCGGGCAGCGGAATGCCCTCGGCGCCGATGCGGAACTGGGCGGCCGGACTGTGCGCGAACAGGTACTCGGCGTCGGCGGCGCCGGGCACCCTGACCTCGGGGGCGAGCGGGATGACGGTCATGCGCAGGGGCTCGACGGGCTGCCGGGCCGCCGGCGAGGAGTACGGGTGCCGTACGCCCATGTAGATCGCGGTGCCGAAGGCGACGGCGATCAGCAGCACCAGGACCAGTGCCTGCCGGGACAGACCCCGGTGCAGGGGCGGGCGGCGGCGGACGGCGGGGGCGTGCTCGGCCATCCGCTCCACGGCGGAGTACTCCTGGAGGCGGGCAGCACGGACGAACGACTCGTCGAAGACGACGGATCGGTATTCGTCCTCACCACCACCGGGGGCTCCCTCGGGTGTCCCCTCAGGTGGCTCTCCAGGCGCGCCCATACCTTCAGGGTAGGTCTCGGGGAGCCCCGGTAAACGCCGTGGTACACGACAACTTCTGACAGGTTCTCACCAGCCGGGCGCGGGCGGGTCAGGGGGTGCGAGGGACCGCTGAGACCGCCGGCGGGGAGTAGTCGGCGGAGGCGGAGGGAGCCGCCGGGGTGCCCTGTTCCAGCCCGGTCGAGGCGGGCGGCGGGACGCGGTCGCGGCTGCCGCCGGAGGCGCCCCGGTAGACGGCGGCGAAGGCGAGCGCGACCATGCCGACGCCCATCACGAGGGCGAGCATCCAGGCGACGGGCCGGTGCCAGCGGGTCTGCCGGCCGTACGCGCCCAGGAAGCCGTGGCGGCGGTCGAAGGGGTAGCCGTCGTCGGCGTCCTCGTCGTCGAAGTCGTCGTAGCCGGGGTCCGGGCCGAAACCGCCGGGGCCGTAGCCGTCGTCGTAGCGCTCGCCGCGGGCGCGGGTGCGGCGGGCCGCCTCTGCCTCGGAGGCCTCCGCTCTGGCCTGGGCGGCTGCCAGGAGGCGTTCGACGGCGGTGGGCTCGTGGACCGTGGCCGCGCGTACGAAGGCCTCGTCGAAGACCACGGAGGCGAACTCTTCGTCCGACACCCCGCGGTCGTGGTCGTCGTCGGGCTCCCAGCCGTCAGGGAACGGCGTACCCCCCACGTCCTCCGGCACGGATCCAGAGTAGACCTGGGGGGTCAATTTGGGCAGACGGTATGGAAATTCATCCGCCCTACCGGCCGGTAGGGCGGATGGTTTCAGCGGCGTACGTGCCCGTCGCCCGTGACGATGTACTTCGTGCTGGTCAGCTCCGGCAGGCCCATGGGGCCGCGGGCGTGCAGCTTCTGCGTGGAGATGCCGATCTCCGCGCCGAAGCCGAACTGGCCGCCGTCGGTGAAGCGGGTGGAGGCGTTCACCGCGACCGTGGTCGAGTCGACCAGCTGGGTGAAGCGGCGGGCGGCCTGCTGCGAGGTGGTGACGATGGCCTCGGTGTGGCCGGAGGTCCACAGCCGGATGTGCTCGACGGCCTTGTCCAGGGAGTCGACGACGGCGGCGGCGATGTCGTACGACAGGTACTCCGTCTCCCAGTCCTCGGGCGTGGCCTCGACCACGGTGGCCCGGGAGTCCTTGGCGTACGCCATCACCCGCTCGTCGGCGTGCACGGTGACGCCGGCGTCGGCGAGGGCGTCGAGCGCACGGGGCAGGAACTCGGCGGCGATGTCCTGGTGGACGAGGAGGGTCTCGGCGGCGTTGCAGACGCCGACCCGCTGGGCCTTGGAGTTGATCAGGATGTCGACGGCCATGTCGAGGTCGGCCTGCGCGTCGACGTAGACGTGGCAGTTGCCGGTGCCGGTCTCGATGACCGGGACGGTGGACTCCTGGACGACGGTGTTGATCAGCGAGGCGCCGCCGCGCGGGATCAGCACGTCGACCAGGCCGCGGGCGCGCATCAGCTCGCGGACGCTGTCCCGGCTCTCGCCGGGGACGAGCTGGATGGCGTCGGCGGGCAGCCCGGCGCCGCCGACGGCGTCCCGCAGGACGCGCACCAGGGCGGTGTTCGACTGGTACGCGGAGGAGGAGCCGCGGAGCAGGACGGCGTTGCCGGACTTCAGGCAGAGGGCGGCGGCGTCGACGGTGACGTTGGGGCGGCCCTCGTAGATGATGCCGACGACGCCGAGCGGGACGCGGATCTGGCGCAGGTCGATGCCGTTGGGCAGGGTCGAGCCGCGGACGACCGCGCCGACCGGGTCGGGCAGGGCGGCGACGTCGCGCACGTCGGAGGCGATGGCGCGGACCCGCTCCGGGGTGAGCGTGAGGCGGTCGATCATGCCGTCGCTCATGCCGCCCTCGCGGGCCTTGGCCAGGTCCAGGGCGTTGGCCTCGACGATCTCGCTCGTGCGGACCTCCAGCGCGTCCGCGATGGCGAGCAGCGCGTCGTCCTTCTCGGCCCGCGGCACCGGCGCGAGCGTCGCGGCGGCGGCCTTGGCACGGTAGGCGGCCTGGGTGACCGGGGACATGGCGTCGTACGGCGAGAGCGTGGTCATGAGGGAAGGGTAGTGCGCCGGACAGGAGCGTCCAGCGCTCGTCCCACACCCCGAGACAGACGGCCCAAAGGGTGACAAGCCCGGCACCCGCGCACGGACCTGTGACAACCAGGAGGGGCCTAGAAGGGCTGGATGCCCACCGGTGCCGCCGGTGGCGGGCCGTAGCCCTCCGCGACCCGCTGGTGGTAGGTCTCGCGGTCGATGACCTCCAGGCCGACGATCTCCCACGGCGGCAGGCCGGCGGTGCGGCGGTGCTCGCCCCACAGGCGCAGCGCGACGGCGGCGGCGTCGTGCAGGTCGCGGGCCTCCTCCCAGTAGCGGATCTCGGCGTGGTCGCCCGCGTAGCGGCTGGTCAGCAGGAACGGGTGGTCGTGCGCGAGCTGCTCCAGGCCGCGCCGCACCTCCGTCAGCGGGACCTCCCGGCCGGAGACGCTGAGGGTGACGTGCCACAGACGCGGCAGGTCCTCGGGGGTGCCGTGGCCGCCGGACCCGGCGTCGGGGGCGGGCACGCTGCTCAGGACGCGCTCCTCACCGTCCGCGCGGGCGCCCCGCGCGCCCTGCGCGCCCCGGTCCGCGCCGCCGCCGGACGCCCCGCTCGTGCCGGCGCGGGACGCCGCAGCCCCAGGGCGTACTCGTCTCACGACGGCCACGACGGCCTCCTTCTCCCAGTGCCCGTACGGGATGCGTGCCTGAAACACATCCCCTGGAACACAGTTGAGCAGGCCGTACCGGTTCGCGGGGCGGTTTTACGGAACGTCCCCCACCGGGAGCGGAGGTTTCGACACCGTTTACGGGTGGAGGAGGACGAGGTCGTCCCTGTGTACGACCTCGCGTTCGTACTCCGGGCCGAGTTCGCGTGCCAGTTCGTGCGTCGAGCGGCCGATCAGCCGGGGGATCTCCTTGGCGTCGAAGTTGACGAGCCCGCGGGCCACCGCGCGCCCCGTGGTGTCCCGCAGCTCCACCGGGTCGCCCGCGCTGAACTCGCCCTCGACGGCGGCGATGCCGGCGGGCAGCAGCGACTTGCGCCGCTCGACCACCGCGCGGACGGCGCCGTCGTCCAGGGTGAGGGCGCCCTGCGGGGTGGAGGCGTGCTGGAGCCAGAGCAGGCGGTCGGCGGAACGCTTGCCGGTGGGATGGAAGAAGGTGCCGGTATCGCCGCCGGACAGGGCCTCGGCCGCGTGGACGGCGCTGGTCAGCACCACGGGGATGCCGGCCGCGGCGGCGATGGAGGCGGCCTCGACCTTGGTGACCATGCCGCCGGTGCCGACACCGGCCTTGCCCGCGCTGCCGATCTCGACGTGCGCGAGGTCCTCCGGGCCGCGCACCTCCGCTATCCGGGAGGTGCCGGGCCTGCTGGGGTCGCCGTCGTAGACGCCGTCCACGTCGGAGAGGAGGACGAGCAGGTCGGCGCGGACGAGGTGGGCGACGAGGGCGGCGAGACGGTCGTTGTCGCCGAAGCGGATCTCGTCGGTGGCGACGGTGTCGTTCTCGTTGACGATCGGCAGCGCGCCCATGGTGAGCAGCTGGTCGAGGGTGCGCTGGGCGTTGCGGTGGTGGGCCCGCCGGCTCATGTCGTCGCTGGTCAGCAGGATCTGGCCGACGCGGACGCCGTAGCGGGCGAAGGAGGCGGTGTAGCGGGCGACGAGCAGGCCCTGGCCGACACTGGCGGCGGCCTGCTGGCGGGCGAGGTCCTTGGGGCGGCGGCGCAGGCCCAGCGGGGCCAGGCCGGCGGCGATGGCGCCGGAGGAGACCAGGACGATCTCGTGTTCCCCGCCGCTGCGGCTCTTGGCCAGGACGTCGACGAGCGCGTCGACTCGGTCGGCGTCCAGTCCGCCCGACGCGGTGGTCAGTGAGGAGGAGCCCACCTTGACGACGATCCTGCGGGCCTCGCGTACGGCCTGCCTTGCCCCTGCCACCTTGGTCGTGTCCCCTCACTCCGGTCCGGCTGCCCTGCCCCGAAATCTACGCGAAGACACCCACCCCACGCCGAACGGTCCGATCGGCGGACGGCGGGCCGCTCGGCGAGCGGAGCGGCCCCTCGTCAGGCGACGCGGATCACAGGCGTACGCGGATCACAGCCCTGCCCGGCACTCGGATGTACGCGGACCACAGCCCCGCGCGGCACTCGGATGTACGCGGACCACAGCCCCGCGCGGCACTCAGCCGTGCCGCAGCCGCCACCCCTGCCAGGCGGAGTCGATCATCGCGTCCAGGTCGTACCGGGCCGACCAGCCCAGTTCCTCGCGGATGCGGTCCGCGGAGGCGACGACGCGGGCCGGGTCGCCGGGACGGCGGTCGGTGACGGCCGGGGCGAGGTCCTCGCGGCCGGTGACCTTGAGGATGCGGTCGACCATCTCGCGGACCGAGCTGCCCTCGCCCCGGCCGACGTTGAGGGTCAGCGCGGTGCCGGGCTCGGCGTCGGTCAGGCGGACGGCCGCCGCGAGGTGCGCGGAGGCGATGTCCTGGACGTGGATGTAGTCACGGACGCAGGTGCCGTCGGGGGTGGCGTAGTCGTCGCCGAAGATGCGTGGCGCCTCGCCGGCCTCCAGCCGCTCGAAGACCATGGGCACGAGGTTGAAGACGCCGGTGTCGGCGAGCTCGGGGGCGGCCGCGCCGGCGACGTTGAAGTAGCGCAGGGAGGCGGCGCGCAGGCCGTGGGCCCGGGCGGCGGCGTTGATCAGCCACTCGCCGACCAGCTTGGTCTCGCCGTAGGGGCTCATCGGGAGACAGGGGGTCTCCTCCGTGACGAGGTCCACGTCGGGCATGCCGTAGACGGCGGCGGAGGAGGAGAAGACGAGCCGGTCGACCCCGGTGGCGGCCATGACCTCCAGCAGGGTCTGCAGGCCGGTGACGTTCTCCCGGTAGTAGTGGAGCGGCCGCTCCACCGACTCCCCCACCTGCTTCTTGGCCGCGATGTGCACGACCCCGGTGACACCGTGGTCACGGATCGCCCGCTCCAGCGGCTCCGCGTCCAGCACGCTGCCGACGACCAGCGGCACACCGGAGGGCACGCGGTCGGCGCTGCCGGTCGACAGGTCGTCGTAGACGACGACGGACTGACCGCCCTCGACCATGGCGCGCACCACATGCGCGCCGATGTATCCGGCCCCGCCCGTGACCAGCCAGCTCATCCTGTTGCCTCCTTTGTGAGGGGTCGACGCATGCAGACTCGTCGCTCACCGCGCGAAAATCGAATCGGGCGATACGAACATAAAGCAACAATGCGCCAGGAATTCCGTGTCCCGGAACAGGAACCGCGCGTTCACAAGGGGAACCGCACTGTCGCACGGCCGTCGGGCCGGCCCGCCACCTCGCCCACGGAAACACCACGTGAATCCTTTACGCTGAGGACTGCGGCGCCCCCCTCAGGCCGCCGGCGGGCGACCGTGACCCCGCACGCGCTCCCGTGGCCAGCCCCCGGAACAGGTTGTAAGGATGCCTCGACTCTCCCTCATCGTCCCTGCGTACAAGGTGCAGGGCTACCTCGCCGAGTGTCTTGACTCCGTCCTCGGGCAGGACTTCTCGGACTTCGAGCTGATCGGGGTGAACGACTGCTCGCCGGACGGCTCCGGGGCCATCTTCGACGAGTACGCACGCAGGGACTCCCGCGTTCGTGTGATCCACCTCACGGAGAACGTGGGGCTGGGCCCGGCGCGCAACGCGGGTCTGGAACAGGCACGCGGGGACTACGTCCTGTTCCTCGACAGCGACGACACGCTGAGCGAGGGGGCGCTGTCGGCGATCGCGGCCCGCCTGGAGGCCACCGGGGACCCCGACGTCCTCGTCTACGACTACGCGCGCACCTACTGGGACGGCCGCGTCCAGCCCAACAACCGCGCCGAGCTGCTCAAGCAGGAGGGCCCGGACGTCTTCCGGCTGGCCGACCGCCCGCGGCTGCTGGAGCTGCTGCAGATCGTCTGGAACAAGGCCTACCGCCGCGAGTTCGTCGAGCGCTGGGGCTTCACCTTCCCGCCCGGCTACTACGAGGACGCCCCCTGGACGTTCTCCACGCTGATCAGCGCCGAGCGCATCGCCGTGCTCGACCGGGTGGTCGTGCACTACCGCCAGCGGCGGGAGGGCGGCAACATCCTCCGGACCACCAGCCGCAAGCACTTCGACATCTTCGAGCAGTACGACCGTGTCTTCGCGTTCGTGGACGAACACCCCGAATTCGCCCAGTGGCACGAGCCGTTGTTCCGCAAGATGGCCAACCACTACCTGACCCTGCTGGAGCGCCCCGACCGCCTGCCGGCCTCCGCGCGCGCCGAGTTCTACGAACGGGCCTCTGCCGACTACCGCAAGCGGCTGTCCGGGGACTTCCAGCGGCCCGCCGGCCCGTGGGGCCACAAGTACGCGCTGCTGCACCGGGGTTCGTACATGGCGATGTCCAGCGCGCTGCGCGCCAACGCGGTCCGCCGCAAGGTCCGCACCCGCGCCGCCGCCGCGATCAGCCGCTCCCGGCGCGGCGCGCTCGGCGTCTTCTACCACTCCCAGCTGCGGCTGCCCCTGGACGACAACCTCGCCCTGTTCGCGGCCTACTGGAACCGCAGCGTCACCTGCAACCCGGCGGCCATCGCCGCCGAGGTGGGCCGGCTCGCCCCGCACATCCGCCGGGTGTGGGCGGTGCGCGCGGACGCGGTGGACAAGGTCCCGGCCGGCGTGGACTACGTGACGGTGGGCTCGCGCGAGTACTGGGCGGCGCTCGCCCGCGCCAAGTACCTCGTCAACAACGTGAACTGGGCCGACGCGGTGGTCAAGCGCGAGGGCCAGATCCATGTGCAGACGCACCACGGCACGCCGCTGAAGTCGATGGGCCTGGACCAGCAGAAGTACCCGGCCTCCACCGACATGGACTTCGACAAGCTGCTGCGCCGCTGCGACCGCTGGGACTACAGCATCAGCTCCAACCGGTTCTCCACCGCCGTCTGGGAGCGGGTGTACCCGTGTGCGTACACCAGCCTGGAGACGGGCTACCCGCGCAACGACATCCTGCTGCGGGCGACCGCCGAGGACGTCCGCCGCGCCCGTGCCGACCTCGGTCTGGCCGAGGGCACCACGGCCTTCCTCTACCTGCCGACGCACCGCGAGTACCAGCACAGCTTCGTGCCGCGCCTGGACCTGGCGAAGGTCGCCGAGCGGCTCGGTCCGGACGTGACGCTGCTGGTGCGTGGCCACTACTTCTACAAGAGCTCCCCGCGCCTCGCGGACATGCAGTCCGCCGGCCGGATCGTCGACGTCTCCGGGCACCCGGAGGTCGAACAGCTGTATCTCGCCGCGGACGGTCTCATCACGGACTACTCCTCCGCGATGTTCGACTACGCCAACCTCGACCGCCCGATCGTGATCTTCGCGGACGACTGGGAGACCTACTCGGTCGTGCGCGGCACGTACTTCGACATCCTGAAGGAGGCGCCGGGTGCCGTCGCCACGACGCAGGACGAGCTGATCGGCCTGCTCGGCTCCGGGGCGTGGCGCGACGACAAGGCCGCCGCGGCACGGGCCGCCTTCAGGAAGCGTTTCTGTGATTTCGACGACGGACACGCAGCCGAGAGGGTGGTCCGGCGCGTCTTCCTCGGAGAAAGCCCCGAGGACCTGCCTCCCGTCATACCGCTGGAGGAGCGGACCCCCGCACCTCCCCCGGGGCCGATACCGGCCGCGCCCGACCCGATAACCGTCCACTGACCAGAGGTAGCCGCTGCAGTGTCCCAGCACCACGACAGTACGCCCGACATCAGCGTCGTCGTCATCGTCTACAACGACGCCGAACGTCTTCCGACGGCGGTGCAGTCGGTCCTCGACCAGACTCTTCACAACGTCGAGGTCATCGTCGCCGACGACCACTCCACCGACGGCTCCTTCGACGTCGCACAGCGGCTGGCCGCCGCCTCGGACCGGGTACGGGCGATCCAGCTGCCGGAGAACAGCGGCGGCTGCGGCGAACCCCGCAACCAGGGCATCCAGGTCGCCCGCGGCCGGTACGTGATGTTCCTCGACAGCGACGACACGCTGGAGCCCAACGCCTGCCGCAACATGCTGGAGGCGGCCGAGCGCACCGGCGCCGACCTGGTGTCCGGCCTGTGCGTCCGCGTCCACATCGACAGCCGGACCGGCAAGACCCAGAAGTGGTACCACTGGCTGTACAAGGAGACCCGCACCTTCGACTCGGTGGCGGAGATCCCCGACCTGATGGTCTTCGACACCCTGTCGACCAACAAGTGCTACCGCCGTGAGTTCCTGCTCGAGAACAACCTGACGTTCCCGCGCGGCATCCACTACGAGGACCTGCTGTTCTCCGCGCAGGCCTACCTGGCCGCGTCGAAGATCACGCTGATCCCGAACACGGTCTACCACTGGAACGTGGTGGAGAAGGCCGCCGAGAAGTCGATCAGCAACCGGCGCAACGAGATCCGCAACTTCGCCGACCGGCTGGAGATCCACCGCCGGATCGACCGGATCCTCGCCGCGGAGGGCCACGACGCCCTCAAGCTGCACAAGGACCGCAAGTTCCTCAAGCACGACCTCGTGCTGTACCTGCGTGACCTGCCGTTCCTCGACGACGACTACCGGCACCGCTTCGCCGAGATGGCCCGCGGCTACATCGCGGACTTCCCGGAGGAGGCCTACGAGGAGCTGACCCCGATCCACCGGCTGTGCGCCTACCTCCTCCTGCGGGAGGACTGGGAGCACCTGATGCCGGCGATCGACACGCTCACCAACAAGCACAAGGTCTCCAGCCCGCTGGTGCAGAAGGACGGCCGGATCTTCTGGTGCGAGCAGCACCTGGACGACCCGCTGGGCCGCGCCGTGCTCGACGTCACCGACCTCGGCTACCACGACCGCCCGGTGCACAAGCTCAGCCTGCGCAACGCGGTCACCCGGTACGCGGAGAACCCGGCCGGTGTCGCCCTCGCGGGCGCGCTGGTCAACCCGCTCGGGGTGGTCGCGCCGGACGCCCGGCTGGAGGGCGAGCTGGAGTTCCGGGCCCGCCGCAAGAGCCTGCAGTCGTTCCGCTTCCCCGTGCGGGTGATCCGGCACGAGGGCGAGTCCATCACCTGGGAGACGGTCGCCCCGCTGGCGCAGAAGCTGCGTCCCGTCGGCATCATCGACGACGTGTGGGACGTCCGTCTGCACCTGAAGGTCGACGGCGAGACCACCATCAGCAAGCTCACCGTCGGGCAGACCGACCTGGAGGGCGCCGGCGAGATCCGCATCCGGCCGCGGCTCGGCCGCATGATGGCCGACCGCATCCAGCCGCACGCCACCGCCAACGGCCACCTCGCCTTCCGGCTCACCCAGCACGGCAAGCTGGCCCAGCGCACCTCGGCGCTCGTGCAGAACAACATGCACAGCGCGCCCGCCGAGGCGGCGAAGAAGATGCTGCGCAAGGCAGTCGCGGTCCGCAAGGACCTCAACTCCGGCCCGACGAAGATCGACGCCTACCACCGGATGATCAAGCTGCTGCCGGTCCGCAAGGGCACGGTGGTCTTCGAGAGCCACCTCGGCAAGCAGTACAGCGACAGCCCGCGCGCGATCTACGAGGAGATCAAGCGCCGGGGCATCCCGGTCAAGGCGATCTGGTCGTACGCCGGGGCGAAGCCGACCGGCTTCCCCAAGGACGTCGAGCTGGTGCGCCGCTGGTCGTGGCCGTACCTCAGGGCGCTGGCACAGGCCGAGTTCTGGGTCGACAACCAGGGCTTCCCGCTGAAGCTCGCCAAGCGTCCGGAGACGACGTACATCCAGACCTGGCACGGGTCCGCGCTCAAGCGCATGGGCTTCGACGAGCCGTTCTACCGGGTCATGCCCGAGCACGAGCAGCAGGCCTACCAGAAGGCCATCGACCGCTTCGACCACTTCGTGGTGCGCGGCGAGCACGACGAGAAGACCCTCGCGCGGGCCTACCGCCTGCCCGAGGAGAAGCTGCTGCGCACCGGCTACCCGCGCAACGACGCCCTGGTGCGGGCGCGTGAGTCGGCGACGCTCGACCCGGCGGCCGAGGAGCTGGCCGAGCGGCTCGGCATCCGCCGCGACAAGCCGGTGGTGCTGTACGCGCCGACGTTCCGCGCGAAGACCGGCGGTGGCGTGCGCAACTTCGAGTTCCCCTTCGACGTGGAGGAGTTCGCGGAGCGCTTCGGCGACCGGTTCACGCTGTTGATCCGCACCCACTACCTCAACAGCGTCACCCTGCCGCCGTCGGTGGCCGGCCGGGTCGTCAACGTCAGCAACGAGCCCGACATCACCCCGGTGCTGCTGCTGTCGGACGTGATGATCACGGACTACTCGTCGGTGATGTTCGACTACTCGCTCCTGCAGCGTCCGATGGTGTTCTTCACCTACGACTGGGACGACTACGTCAACAACAGCCGCGGCACCTACTTCGACCTGCGCGAGCAGGCGCCGGGCCCGGTCGTCGACACGGCGGAGGAGCTGTTCGAGGCCCTGTCGGACCTCAACGCCCTCGCGACCGGTCACGAGGGGCGGCTCAAGGAATTCATGACCCAGTACGGTGAGTACGACCGGGGCGATGCCGCCGCCCGGATCGTCGACCGCTTCTTCGGCGACCAGGGAGAAGCCCGATGACACAGCGCGACATCATCTTCGTGGCCAACGAGGTCAACGAGCTGGGCGGTGTTGCTCGCTGGCAGGCCCTGATGGCCGAGCTCTTCGCGGAGCGCGGGCACCGGGTGACCATCGTGGGCATCGCGCCGCCGGAGGTCCCGATGGACCTGGGCGAGAACCCGCCGTTCGACACCGTGACGCTCTACGACGAGCGCCCGCCCGGCCGCTGGCAGCCGCGCTCCCTGCGCGACCGCGCCAACCTCGCCGCCCGCCGCCGTGAGGCGGCCCGCGAGGAGGGCATGAAGGCCGCGGCCGAGCGCCTGTCGACGATCTTCCGGGCCGCCCGCCCCGGCGCGATGATCATCGTGACGCAGGTGTGGGCCATGGAGTGGGTGGCCGTCGCCGACACGGCCGGCCACCCGGTCATCGGCATGAGCCACGAGTCGTACGAGTACTCCAAGGGCTCCTCCCGCTTCGGGCGCGTCCAGAAGTACTACAAGGACGTCGACCGCCTGCTGCTGCTCACGCAGGAGGACGCCGACCTGTGGGTGGGCCGCGGCCTGAACAACGTCGGCTTCATGCCGAACCCGCTGCCGATGATGCCCGAGACCGCGTCCCCGCGGACGGAGAAGGTCGTCGCCAGCATCGGCCGCCTCGGCCACCAGAAGGGCATCGACATGCTCCTGGACACCTGGGCCGAGGTCGCGCCGAAGCACCCGGGCTGGCGGCTGCGGATCTACGGCGGCGGCCCCGACGAGGCCATGCTCAAGGCCCAGTGCACCCGCCTCGGCCTGGACGGCTCCGTGGAGTGGATGGGCCAGACCGACGACGTGGTGGGCGCCCTGCACGGCGCGTCGGTCTTCGTGCAGTCCTCGCGTGGTGAGGGATTCCCGCTGGCGCTGCTGGAGGCGATGGCCACCGGCGTGCCGTGCGCGGCGTTCGACTGCGCGCCCGGCGTCCGCGAGATCATCAACGACGAGGAGGACGGCCTGCTCGCCCGCCTCGGCAACACCACCGAACTGGCCCGCCAGCTCGGCCGGTTGATGGACGACGCGGAACTGCGCGACCGCATGGGCGACCTGGCCCGGGAGAACGTGCAGCGCTTCTCGCCGCAGGCGATCACCGACCGCTGGGAGGAACTGTTCGCGTTCCTGGAGCGCTGAGCACCCGGATGTGAGTGAGGGCCGGTCCCCCGTCGGGGGCCGGCCCTCACTCATGTCAGCGTGGGTGTCAGAACGGCTCGAAGCCGTCGAACTCCTGCTCAAGCTCGTCCCGTTCGGCCTGCCGGTCCCGGCGGCGCTGCACCGCAGGACGCGGCGCCTCGAACCGGTGGTCCTCACCGCGACGGCCCAGCATCTCCGCACCGGCCGTCACCGACGGCTCCCAGTCGAAGACGACCGCGTTCTCCTCGGGACCGATCGCCACGCCGTCGCCGGAGCGGGCGCCCGCCTTCATCAACTCGTCCTCGACACCGAGGCGGTTGAGCCGGTCGGCGAGATAGCCGACGGCCTCGTCGTTGTTGAAGTCGGTCTGCCGCACCCAGCGCTCGGGCTTCTCGCCGCGAACCCGGAACAGCGGCTCGCCGCCCACGTCCTCGCGGGTAACGGTGAAGCCCGCGTCGTCCACGGCCTTCGGCCGGATGACGATCCGGGTGGCCTCCTCCTTGGGCTTCGCGGCCCGCGCCTTCGCCACCAGCTCACCGAGGGCGTACGTCAGCTCCTTCAGGCCGGTGTGCGCCACCGCGGACACCTCGAAGACGCGGTAGCCGCGCGCCTCCAGGTCCGGCCGCACCATCTCGGCGAGGTCCCGCCCGTCGGGTACGTCGATCTTGTTGAGGACGACGATACGCGGACGGTTGTCGAGGCCGCCGTACTGCCGCAGCTCCTCCTCGATGACGTCGAGGTCGGTGACCGGGTCGCGCTCCGACTCCAGGGTGGCCGTGTCCAGCACGTGCACGAGGACGCTGCAGCGCTCCACGTGCCGCAGGAACTCCAGGCCCAGGCCCCTGCCCTCGCTGGCGCCCGGGATGAGGCCGGGCACGTCGGCGACGGTGTAGACGGTGGAGCCGCTGGTGACCACGCCCAGGTTGGGCACGAGCGTGGTGAACGGGTAGTCGGCGATCTTCGGGCGGGCCGCGGAGAGCACCGAGATGAGGGAGGACTTGCCCGCGCTCGGGTAGCCGACCAGCGCCACGTCGGCGACGGTCTTCAGCTCCAGGACGATGTCCTGCACGTCCCCCGGCTCGCCCAGCAGCGCGAAGCCGGGCGCCTTGCGGCGGGCGGAGGCGAGAGCCGCGTTGCCGAGGCCGCCCCGGCCGCCCTGGGCGGCGATGTACGAGGTGCCGTGGCCGACCAGGTCGGCGAGGACGTTGCCCGCCTTGTCGAGCACGACCGTGCCGTCCGGCACCGGCAGGACCAGGTCCTGGCCGTCCTTGCCGGAGCGGTTGCCGCCCTCGCCGGGCTTGCCGTTGGTGGCCTTGCGGTGCGGCGAGTGGTGGTAGTCGAGCAGCGTGGTCACGGACTGGTCGACGGTGAGGATGACGTCACCGCCGCGCCCGCCGTTGCCACCGTCCGGGCCGCCGAGCGGCTTGAACTTCTCACGGTGGACGGAGGCACAGCCGTGACCTCCGTTACCCGCGGCGACATGCAGTTCGACGCGGTCCACGAAGGTGGTCATGGTTCAGTGCCTCCAGAAACGTACGGGAATGTCTCTTACGTAACACGCGAAAGGCGGACCCGCCTTCCCGACCGGGAAGTGAGGTCCGCCTCGCGAAAGTGTCCGATCAGGCGACCGGGACGATGTTCACGACCTTGCGGCCACGGTGGGTGCCGAACTGCACCGCGCCGGCCTGCAGGGCGAACAGCGTGTCGTCGCCGCCACGGCCCACGCCCGCACCCGGGTGGAAGTGGGTGCCGCGCTGACGGACCAGGATCTCACCGGCGTTCACGACCTGACCGCCGAAGCGCTTCACGCCGAGCCGCTGGGCGTTGGAGTCGCGACCGTTCCGGGTGGACGATGCGCCCTTCTTGTGTGCCATCTCTCCTCAGTCCTTACTTCGCAGCCGTGGGGATCGCCGTGACCTTGATCGCCGTGTACTGCTGGCGGTGGCCCTGACGACGGCGGTAGCCGGTCTTGTTCTTGTAGCGCAGAATGTCGATCTTCTGGCCCTTGTGGTGGTCCACGACCTCGGCCTGGACCTTGATGCCGGCCAGCACCCACGGGTCGCTGGTCACAGCGTCGCCGTCGACAACGAGCAGGGTCGAGAGCTCGACCGTGTCGCCAACCTTGGCAGTGGAAATCTTGTCAACCTCAACGATGTCGCCGACAGCAACCTTGTGCTGGCGACCACCGCTGCGCACGATGGCGTACACGCGGATCTCACTCTCTCGCTCGGGAACCGGACCCCCGCAGGCCAGCCGCCCGTGACACACGGGCGACCTCTCCCGGCCAACCCTGTGACCGGGAGGAAGAGGTTTACGGGGATGCACGGCGTGTGCAGTGGACACGCCGACGGTCTAGGGTACGGGGCCCCGGCCGAGACGGTCAAACCGGGCCCCGCGGGCGGTGACGCGGTGTGCGGCCGGTCTCGGGGAGACCGGCCGCACCTCGTGCCGTGAGCCTGACGGCTCAGCTCTCGTCGGCGGAGGCCGGGACGGTCTTCTTCGCCGTCTTCTTGGCCGTGGCCGTCTTGGCGGTCTTCGCCGCCTTCTTGGCCGTCGCCTTCTTCGCCACGGTCTTCTTGGCCGCCGTCTTCTTGGTGGCGGCCTTCTTCGCCGTGGCCTTCTTGGCCGTCTTGCGGGCGGCCGTCTTCTTGGCCGGAGCCTCGGCGCCCTCGGCCTCGGCGCCCTCGGCCCCGGCAGCCTCCTCGGCGGCGGCCTCCTTGGCCTCCACGAGGGCCTGCTCGGCCTCCTTGGCGGCCTGCTCCGCGACCGAGGCCTCCTGGGCCTCGGCCTTCGGCTCGGCCGGGAGGACCACGACGGCGGCCTCCTCCGGCGCGGTCGGCGCGGTGGCCTTGCGGACCGCGCGGCGCCGCGGACGGGCCGGAGCGGCGGGCTCGGCGACGGCCTGGGCCTCGGGTTCGGCCTGCTCCACGGAAGCCGCCTCGGCGGGCGCCTCGGCGACGGGAGCCGTCTCCGCGACGGTCACCACGGCCGCCTCCGCCCCGGCGGGCGAACCGGCCGGCGCGGTCACCTTGCGGGTGGCGCGACGGCGGGTACGGCCCTTCGGCGCGGCTTCCTCGGCAGCGGGGGCCTCGGCGGCCGGAGCCTCGGGTGCGGCGACCACGGCGTCCTCGACGGCGGCCGGCTCGGCGAGCGCCTCCTCGGCGCTCTCCCGCCGCACCGGACGCTCGGCCTCCTCCCGCGCGGTCACCCGCTGCGCGGTCGGTGCCTCGGCCCGCGGGGCACCGGCGGGCGCGGAGGCCCGGCGGCCCGCCCGGCGGCGGCCACGGCGGCCGGCGGCCGCCTCCGCCTCGGCGACGCTGCTGTACAGCTCCTCGTCCGGGGCGAAGTCGGGCGCGGGCAGGGCGACCGGCTCGGCCACCTCCGCGACGACCTCGGCCTCGGTCTCCGCCTCCTGCTCGGCGGTCTCGGCCGGCTCCACGGCCGCGGCGGCCTCGTGCTCGTGCTCGTGCTCGCCGGCACCGGCACGGGCGCGCTTCTTGCGCTTGCCGCCACCGCCCTGGGCGCTGGGCTGGTCCATGTGGACGATGACACCGCGGCCGTTGCAGTGGACGCAGGTCTCCGAGAACGACTCCAGCAGGCCCTGGCCGACCCGCTTGCGGGTCATCTGCACGAGGCCCAGCGAGGTCACCTCGGCCACCTGGTGCTTCGTACGGTCGCGGCCCAGGCACTCCAGCAGGCGCCGCAGCACCAGATCGCGGTTGGACTCCAGGACCATGTCGATGAAGTCGATGACGATGATGCCGCCGAGGTCGCGCAGCCGCAGCTGGCGGACGATCTCCTCGGCCGCCTCCAGGTTGTTCCTGGTGACGGTCTCCTCGAGGTTGCCGCCCTGGCCGGTGAACTTGCCGGTGTTGACGTCGATGACGACCATCGCCTCGGTCCGGTCGATCACCAGCGAACCGCCGCTGGGCAGCCAGACCTTGCGGTCCAGCGCCTTGGCGAGCTGCTCGTCGATCCGGTACGTGGCGAAGACGTCGACGTCGCTCGTCCACCGCTGCAGGCGGTCGGCGAGGTCGGGCGCCACGTGGGAGACGTAGCCGTGGATCGTCTGCCAGGCGTCGTCACCGCTGACGATGACCTTGGAGAAGTCCTCGTTGAAGATGTCGCGGACGACACGGACGGTCATGTCCGGCTCGCCGTACAGCAGCGTCGGCGCGTTGCTGCCGTTCTTCGCCTTCTTCTGGATCTCCTCCCACTGCCCCTGCAGACGCTCGACGTCCCGGCGCAGCTCGTCCTCGCTCGCGCCCTCGGCGGCGGTGCGCACGATGACGCCCGCGTCCTCGGGGACGATCTTCTTGAGGATGGTCTTCAGCCGGGCCCGCTCGGTGTCGGGCAGCTTGCGGCTGATGCCGGTCATGGAGCCCTCGGGGACGTACACGAGGTAGCGGCCCGGGAGGGAGACCTGGCTGGTCAGACGCGCGCCCTTGTGCCCGATCGGGTCCTTGGTGACCTGGACGAGCACGGACTGGCCGGACTTCAGGGCGGACTCGATGCGGCGCGGGCCGTTGCCCATGCCGAGGGCCTCGAAGTTGACCTCGCCGGCGTACAGGACGGCGTTGCGGCCCTTGCCGATGTCGATGAAGGCGGCCTCCATCGACGGCAGCACGTTCTGCACCTTGCCCAGGTACACGTTGCCGACGTACGAGACGGCCTGCTCCTTGTTGACGTAGTGCTCGACGAGCACCCCGTCCTCCAGGACGCCGATCTGCGTGCGGTCGCCGTGCTGGCGGACCACCATCACGCGCTCGACGGCCTCGCGGCGGGCCAGGAACTCGGCCTCGGTGATGATCGGCACGCGGCGGCGGCCCTGCTCACGGCCCTCGCGGCGGCGCTGCTTCTTCGCCTCCAGACGCGTGGAGCCCTTGATGGACTGCACCTCGTCGGACGGCTCGCTCTTCGGGCGCGGCTCGCGGACCTTGACGACCGTGCGCTCGGGGTCGTCGGCGGACGGCTCGGCCTCGGCCGCGCCGTCCCCGGCGCGGCGACGGCGCCGGCGACGGCGGCGGCTGCTGGCGGAGCCGCCGGCGCCCTGCTCGTCACGGTCGTCACGGCCCTCGTCGGAGTCGTGGGCGGAGTCCTCCGCGCCGTCCTCGGCGTCTTCCTCGACCTGCTCGGCGGTGTCCTCGGCGTCCTGCTCGGCCTGCTCGGCGGCGAGCTCCTCGGCGTCGGTGTCCCCGCCCTCGCTGTCGGCGGCCTCGCCGCGGCGACGGCGACGGCCGCCCCGGCGGCGGCGACGGCGCGAGCCGGTCTCCTCGCCGTCCTCGGCGTCCTCGCCCTCGGCGAGACCGGTGGCCTCCTCGGCCTCCTCGCTCTCGACGGGCTCGGCCGCCTCCGGGGTCTCGGGGGCTGCGGTGGTCTGCTGGGCGGCGGCGGTCTCGGGCTCCTCGCCGAACCCGGCGCCCCGGCGGCGACGGCGCCGGCGGCCGCCGGCCTGCTCCTCCGGCAGCTCCTCGGTCACGGATGCCTCGGCCTCGGCCGCGGCCTCCGCGGCGGCACGCTCCGGCGTCTGGAACTTCGGCTCGGTGAACACCGGCGCCTGGAACACGGCCACTGCGGGACGCGCGGGCTTGCGCGGCGCGTCGGCCTCCTCGGCGGCCGGCCGCGCGGGCTCGGCGAAGCCGGTCGCGGCCTTGCGGGAGACCCGGCGACGGCGGCGCGGGCCGCCCTCCTCGGCGGCGGGGGCCTGCTCGGCGGGGGCGGCGATGCCGGTGACGGCGGCGGTCTCGGTCTCGACGCCGGCGGAGACGGGCGTCTCGGCGGTCACCGGGGTGGCGGTGGCCTCGACGGCACGCGAGGCCTCGGCGGCTTCAGTGGTCTCGGCCTGCTCGGCGGTGGCGGGTGCCCCGGCGGCAGCGGCGGCCCGGCGCACGACGCGGCGGCGACGGCGGGGGGCGGCCTCGGCCTCGGCGGCCTCCGGCTCGGCGGCGGGGGTCGCCTCGGCGGCGGCCGGCGTCACGATCTCGGGCTCGGTCTCGGCCTCGGGGGTCTCCGTGGCTTCCGCGGTCTCCGCGGCCTCTTCGGCCCCGGTGGGCGCCCCGGCCGGCGCGGACACGCGGCGCGTGGCCCGGCGGCGGGTACGGCGAGCGGGGGCCTCCTCGGCCGGAGCGGCCTCGGCGGGCAGCGCGGCGGTGTCGGCGACCTCGGCGGCCGGCTGCGCGGCGGGCTCGGCGGCCGGCGTGCCGGCGCTGCTCCCGGCGGTCTCGACGACCTCGGCGGCGGGCGCCTCGGTGGGCGAGGTGACGCGGCGCGTGGCGCGGCGGCGGGTGCGGCGCGGAGCGGGCTCCTCCGTGACCGCGGTGTCCTCGGCGGCCTGCTCCTCCGCCGGGGCGGCGGGGGCGGCGGCCGGTACGACGGTCTCCGCGGGCTCGGCGCCCGCCGGGGATCCGGCAGGCGAGGAGGCGCGGCGCGTGGCCCGGCGGCGCGGCCGGCCGGCGGGCGCGGCCTCGGCGGCGGCCGCTGCGGCCTCGGCCGCCTGCGCCTCCTCCGTCTCGACGGCTTCCGCGATCTCGTCGGCGGCAGCGGCCGGTATGGCCGGCTCGACCGTCTCGACGGGGGCGTCGGAGGTGCTCACGGCCGGAGGACCGGCCGGGCGGGAAGCGGCACGGCGCCGCCGGCGCGGCGGCAGCGTGTCGCTGGGGGTGTTGAGTTCGGAGCCCGTGGAGGACTCTGTGGGTTCGGTCGGCTCGAGCATGCGGGCGTTTCTCCCGTCAGGCTCCCGGGCGCCGCACCTGGTCCGGCGTCGATCCTGAGGATCGACCGCCGGTGACGTCCGCGGCTCGCGCTGTGCGCGTGTGCCGCCGTCCGGGGCGCGGGCGCCGCACGGGAGCTCTCTGTGTCCTGTCTCGCCGGTTCCGTACGCCTTGTCGGTACGGCCTGGCGAAAGTCTTCTGGTCGGTGCGCTGCCCGACCCAGGTGGCTCCCGAGTACGAGGGCGGCGCTACGACGTCCGTCCCTACGCGGAACCTTCCGGCACCGGCGCCGTCGCGGCGGCAGCCGGGGCGGCCGTCGTAAGGGCCTCCGCTGCCTCGCGGTCGGGCGCGAGCGGGTCGGTCACCGTGCCGGTCTCTTCATCGAACAGCCCCTGCGCCAGCCTGGTCACCGCTACGGGGACCGGCGGCGCCAGGTCGGCCACGGCGCGGAGACCGGACAGGACGTCGTCGGGTCGTACGGCAGGCGTCACGTGCCGAACAACCAGCCGCAGTATCGCACAGGGCTGGTCGCTCGGCCTATCAGCCTGCGAACTCTGTGTTTCCGGTGATGCGGTTGTCGCGAGGCTCACGACCGCGGGGCGGGCGTCGAAGGTGCGCATGCCGTTCTTGGTCAGGCGCTGGACCTCGACGGTCCCGGCCGCGTTGAAGGCCGCCACCGCGCGCTCGGCGTCCGCCGGCTCGACGCCGTCCAGCCGCAGCTCCCAGACGGAGGCGGTGAGCCGGTCGGCGAGCCCGGAGGTGCGGGCCTCGACCGCCTCGACGATGTCGAGCCCGGCGGGCAGCGACTCGTCGAGGAGGATCCGGAGCGTCTCCGGGTCGCGGTGCTGTGTGAGGGCGATCTCCAGGTACTCCGCCTCGCTGCCCGTGCCGGTGGGTGCGGCATTGGCGTACGACACCTTCGGGTGCGGCGTGAACCCCGCCGAGTACGCCATGGGCACCTCGGCGCGGCGCAGCGCGCGCTCGAAGGCGCGCTGGAAGTCACGGTGGCTGGTGAACCGGAGGCGGCCGCGCTTGGTGTAGCGCAGTCGGATGCGCTGCACCGCGGGTGCGGGCGGCGGGCCTTCGGGCTGTCGCTTGCCCAGTGTCCTAGTCCTTCGTGAGAGCGGTCGTACTGCTACCAAGAGTACGTGTGTCGCGGCCGACGGGTTCCCGCCGGGCCGCCGGTTCCACCTCACGGGGCGCGCCGAACAGCGCGCGCCGCAGTTCCGCGCGGGTCTGCCGGGCGGTGTCCCGGGCCGCGGCCAGGGTCTGCCGCACGGCCCGTCCGACGCTGCGCGCGGCCTGGGCGGCGGGCCTGAGGACGGCGGCGCGCAGGGCGTGTCCGACGGGGGTGAGCACGCTGCGGTACACCCACCGGACCGGCTCGACGAAGATCCACCGGAAGAGGGTGCCGAGGAACCGGCCGACGGCGCGCGAGATCCGTCCGGCGACGCGCCAGGCGTGCCCGAGCGCCTCCCCGACCTCGCGCGCGACGACGGCGAGCACCCGCCCGACGGGCACGAGCACCCAGCGCCACAGGGCGAGCGCGGGCAGCACGAACAGCACCCGTGCCGTCCAGTACAGAACGGCGCCGACCCCGGTCACCAGCATCCGGACCGCCCAGGCCACCCCTCGTGCCACGGGCAGCAGCAGCCAGGTGTACACCCACCGCGCGGGGACGACGACGAGATACCGCACAAGCCAGGTGACGGCGGCCCACGCCCCGCCCCCGAGGACGGCGAACACCGCCCCGATCCCCTTGAGCGCCCACAGCACGGCATGCCCGACCGGCGTCAGCACGCGCGCGTACAGCCACACGAAGGACGCCCCGATCCCCCGGCACACCCAGGCGGCCGCGTGCCCGAGCGGCGTGAGGACGTACCGGTACAGCCAGACCGCCGGCACGACGAGCAGCACGTACCCGAGCCACCCGAGCGCCTTGCCGACCGGCACCACGACCCACCGCCACAGCGCCACGAACGGCCACACGAACACCGCCCGCCCGAGCCACAGCAGCCCCCGCCCGACCGGCCGCAGCACGGTGTCCCGCACGACCCGCCCGGCGACGACGAGCGCGTCCCACACCATGCGCACCGGAACGACGAGCACGAGGACCACGATCCGCACGGGCAGCCGAAGAGCGACGACGAGGCAGCCTTCCGGCCGCCGGTCCGGGGGCAGGGTCTTCCGCGGTTCCATACCTGTCAGGACGCGGGCGCCGCCGCGCCGGATTCACCGCACGGATTGCGATGCCGTCACGGCTTGTCGACGGCGGTGTCCGCGGTACGCCGTCGTCCCCAGGCCAGCAGCATGCCCGGAGCGAGTTCGGCGAGCCGGGGCGAGGACAGATACGCCAGCGCCTCCTCGACGACAGCGGCGTCCACCCGGCCGGTGGCCTCCAGCGCGGACCGCATCCGCTGCCAGGTCCCCGCCCAGAAACGCGCCAGTGAGCCGCCCGGCACGAGGGGCGGGCAGTGCAGCTCCGCGGCGACGTCCACCAGGCCCTCCTCCCGCAGGAAGTGCGGGTAGGCCGGCACGGTCGACAGATCGGTGCCGATCGTGGTGCGCAGCGCCTCCCACATGGCGTCCATGGTCCGGCGGTAGGCGGAGGAGGCGTCGAGGCCGTCGGGCAGTTCGACGGCGTCGCCGAGCAGCAGGCGGCCCCCGGGGTTGAGCAGGCCGGCGAGCCGGGTGACGAGGCGGCGCCGCTCGGGCAGGTGCATCAGCACGAACCGGGCGTGGATCAGGTCGAACGCGCCGAGGTCCAGGTCGTCGTCCGTGAGGTCGGCGGTGACGACGCGCAGCCGGGGGTGCGTGAGCCCGGCGAGCGCGCCCGTGTCCCGGTCCAGCGCGACCACCTCGGCGACGCCGGCCTCCCGCAGCAGCCAGGCCGCCACGGTTCCGGTGCCGGCCCCGACCTCCAGGCAGCGCAGGCCCGGTCCGGCTCCCAGGTCCCGCAGCCTGCGGGTGGTGACGGGGTCGTAGACCACGGCGGCGTCGTCGATGCGCTGCCCCTCGCGCGCGTGGCCGGGGTCGAAGAGGGCCTGTCCGTAGCGGCCGGGAGGGCCGTCGGCCGTCCCGGAAGCCGATGCCTGCGTCATGGTGGTTCCTCCTTGCCGGGGGTGCGCGGCGGTCGGCCGCGGGCGACGAGGCACGCCGGTACCGCCACGGCGGCCCCGAGGTACAGCAGCGCCGGATAGCCGAGGGCGTGCACGACGGGCCCGCCCGCCGCGCCGGCCAGGGACAGGCCGACGAAGAGCGCGCTGTTGTTCCACGACAGCAGGGCGGTCGCCCGCCCGGGGAACAGGTCGACGAGATGGCGCTGCTGGGCGGGGAAGAACGCGTAGGCGGCCACCGCGAACAGTCCGAGGGCGCAGGCCAGAGCCCAGGTGGCGGAGAACACCAGGGCCACGACGGCTTCCAGTGCCGCGGTGAGAGCAAGCGCCGTCCGGGTGACGCGCACGGGGTCGCCCCGGTCTGCGAACCGGCCGCCCAGTTGACCGCCGAGGACGGCGCCGACGCCGTAGACGACCAGCAGCCAGGTCACGGCGGTGGCCCTGCCGTCGGCGTGCAGGGCCACCGCCAGGAAGGTGTAGAGGCTGTACACCGAGAAGGCCCACAGGGTCGTCACCGTGACCGCGGCGACCGCGACGCCCGTCCCGGGCGGACGGCCCGGCCGCGGCTCGCGGGGCGGTGCGGCGGTCGCCGGGACCGGCAGGCGGCGCCAGACGACGGCGTGCGGGACCGCCAGCAGCAGCGTCCCCGCCGCCAGGATGACGAAGGCGGTCTGCCAGCCCGCGTACCGTCCGAGCAGCGACCCGGCCGGCGCGCCCACCCACAGGGCGGTCAGCAGGCCCGACCCCACCACGGCCAGCGTCTGCGCCCGGGCCCGGGGCCGGGCACGCGTGCTGACCAGGGCGTACACGGTGGGTCCCGTCGCCGCGGCGGCGGCCCCCGCCACCACCCGGGCCACCACGAGGAGTCCCAGCCCCGGTGCCAGGGCGGTGCCGGCGTTGGCCGCGGAGAACAGGACGAGCGCCACGACCAGGACCGTCGCGCGGTCCCTGCGGTCGGAGATCCAGCCGGCGAACGGCGAGGCCACCACGTACGCGACCGAGAACGCGGTGACCAGCAGGCCCGTCCCGGCCGGGGAGATGCCGAAGGAGGCGGCGATGTGCGGGAGGAGCGGAGCGACGACGAACAGGTCGGTGCCCACCAGGAACTGGGTCAGCCAGGCCAGTGCCACCGGCCCGGCGGTCAGGCCGGGCACCGTGTCCACGGCCGGCTCGCCGTGGAGCGAGCGCATGGTTCGACGCTAGATCGCCCGGCGGCTCGCGGCCATCCGGGAGACGACAGCGGGAACGACGAACCCCCCTTCCCGGCGGGGAAAGGGGGCTCGGTGCGTCAGGCCGGTGTACCCGTCAGTGGCTGTGACCCTGGGCCGCGGGTGTCGGGGCCGCGTTCTTCACCGTCAGGGGCAGGAGCTTCTTGCCCGTCGGGCCGATCTGGATCTGGGTGTCCATCGCCGGGCACACGCCACAGTCGAAGCACGGGGTCCAGCGGCAGTCCTCGACCTCCGTCTCGTCGAGGGCGTCCTGCCAGTCCTCCCACAGCCAGTCCTTGTCGAGGCCGGAGTCGAGGTGGTCCCAGGGCAGGACCTCCTCGTAGGTGCGCTCGCGGGTGGTGTACCAGTCGACGTCGACGCCGTACGGCGCCAGCGCCTTCTCGGCGCAGTTCATCCAGCGGTCGTACGAGAAGTGCTCGCGCCAGCCGTCGAAGCGGCCGCCGTCCTCGTAGACCGCGCGGATCACGGCGCCGATGCGGCGGTCGCCGCGGGAGAGCAGGCCCTCGACGATGCCGGGCTTGCCGTCGTGGTAGCGGAAGCCGATCGAGCGGCCGTACTTCTTGTCGCCGCGGATCTTGTCGCGGAGCTTCGCCAGGCGCTCGTCCGTCTCCTCGGCCGAGAGCTGCGGCGCCCACTGGAAGGGCGTGTGCGGCTTGGGGACGAAGCCGCCGATGGAGACCGTGCAGCGGATGTCGTTGGAGCCGGAGACCTCGCGGCCCTTCTGGATCACGCGGGTCGCCATGTCGGCGATCTGGAGGACGTCCTCGTCGGTCTCGGTGGGCAGGCCGCACATGAAGTACAGCTTCACCTGGCGCCAGCCGTTGCCGTAGGCCGTCGCGACCGTGCGGATCAGGTCCTCCTCCGAGACCATCTTGTTGATGACCTTGCGCATGCGCTCGGAGCCGCCCTCGGGGGCGAAGGTCAGACCGGAGCGGCGGCCGTTGCGGGTCAGCTCGTTCGCCAGGTCGACGTTGAAGGCGTCCACGCGGGTGGAGGGCAGGGACAGGCCGATCTTGTCTTCCTCGTAGCGGTCGGCGAGGCCCTTGGCGATGTCGCCGATCTCCGAGTGGTCCGCGGAGGACAGGGACAGGAGGCCGACCTCCTCGAAGCCCGTCGCCTTCAGGCCCTTCTCGACCATGTCGCCGATGCCGGTGATGGAGCGCTCGCGCACCGGGCGGGTGATCATGCCGGCCTGGCAGAAGCGGCAGCCGCGGGTGCAGCCGCGGAAGATCTCCACCGACATCCGCTCGTGCACGGTCTCGGCGAGCGGGACGAGGGGCTGCTTCGGGTAGGGCCACTCGTCCAGGTCCATGACGGTGTGCTTGGACACCCGCCACGGCACGCCCGAACGGTTCGGTACGACCCGGCTGATCCGGCCGTCCGGCAGGTACTCCACGTCGTAGAAGCGCGGGATGTACACCCCGCCCGTCTTCGCCAGGCGCAGCAGCACCTCCTCGCGGCCGCCGGGGCGGCCCTCCGCCTTCCACTCGCGGATGATCTTCGTCATGTCGAGGACGGCCTGCTCGCCGTCGCCGATGACGGCCGCGTCGATGAAGTCGGCGATCGGCTCCGGGTTGAACGCGGCGTGCCCGCCGGCCAGGACGATCGGGTCGTCCAGGCCGCGGTCCTTCGCCTCCAGCGGGATGCCGGCGAGGTCCAGGGCGGTGAGCATGTTGGTGTAGCCCAGCTCGGTGGAGAAGCTGAGGCCGAGCACGTCGAAGGCCTTCACCGGGCGGTGGCTGTCGACGGTGAACTGCGGGACGCCGTGCTCCCGCATCAGCGCCTCCAGGTCCGGCCACACGCTGTAGGTGCGCTCGGCGAGGACGCCCTCCTGCTCGTTGAGCACCTCGTAGAGGATCATGACGCCCTGGTTGGGCAGACCGACCTCGTACGCGTCCGGGTACATCAGCGCCCAGCGGACGTCGCAGGACTCCCACGGCTTGACCGTGGAGTTGAGCTCTCCGCCGACGTACTGGATCGGCTTCTGCACGTGCGGGAGCAGAGCTTCGAGCTGCGGAAACACAGACTCGGCGGCCGCGGGCGTTTCGGCAGGCATCTCGACGAACCTTCGTGAGCTGACAGGGGTGACCATCTAGCGTAACCCGGTCGAAGCACCGCCCCGTACGTCCGGCCGGACGCCCGCGGCTCTCACAGGGCGGTCGCGCGCGCGATCGACGCCCACAGCTTCGGCAGGGCGTCCTCCGCCCGTTCCGCCCGGCGTTCCTCCCTGCCGTACAGCAGCCCGTAGGTGAAGGCGCTCTCGCCCGCCGCGTGGGCCTGGTCGGCCAGGTCGCGCAGGGTGTCGCGGGCCATGACGCTGTCCTGGTGGTCGCCGAGCAGGCCTTGCAGGGACTTCAGCGCACGGGCCAGGTACTCGGCCCGCTTCCCCACGGCGGGGGCGGCGGCCTCGGCCGCGTACCGGGTGCGCTTGGCCTTCTTGCGGGCCTCGTGCAGAACGCCGTCGCGCTCCTGGCCGGGCGGCAGGTCGAGGGCCTGCCCGACGAGAGCCGACAGCTTCTTGAAGTCCTTGCGTACGGCCTTGGCGATCACCTTCCCGGGTTTGCGGGCGGCGGCCGGCCGCAGGGGCGGGTCGGCGAGCAGCGCGTCCAGGGCGTCGAGCAGGGCGAGGTACCGATCGCTGTCCAGAGCGGCGAGGACACCGTGGCGGGTGCCGGCGCGGGCGGAGCGGTCCCAGGTGTCCAGGCGGGTGCCGACGGGGCCGACCACCAGGCTGTCGGGGAGGTCGGCGACCGCGGCGGTGAGGCGTTCGGTGAGGACCTCACGGTCGCGGTCGGCGCCCAGCTCGCCCGCGAGCCACTTCAGCTCCGCGCGGAGCGGGTCGGTGACCGTGCGGTCGAGGACCTTGGCACTGCTGCGCAGGACGCCGCGCAGGCGTCGGGTGGCGACGCGCAGGTCGTGCACGGCGTCGGGCAGGTCCCGCCGTACGGCCGGGTCGAAGGCGACGACGGCGTCCCGCTGGGTGCGCAGGTACGCCAGCACGTGGTCCCCGGCGGTCACCGGCGGCCCGGCCGACCGCTGCCCGTGCTTCTCCCCCGGCGCCGCCTCCGCCGCGGGCGCCGTCTCCTGCAGCGCACGGGCGAGCTTGGACGCGGACGCGGAGGGCCGTACGCCGGCCTTGCGCAGCCGCTTCTCCACGCGGTCCAGGAAGGCGGGGTCGCCGCCTTCGGCCAGCTCGATCTCGATCTCGCTCCACTCGGCGCGGCCGCCCTCGCCGGTGAGCCGTTCGGCTCGGACGGCGTCCACGCTCGCCTCGGCGAGCAGCCCGCCGTCCGCGTCGAGCAGGTGGCACACCGCGCGCCGGGAGCGCAGCCGGACCAGGGGCACCAGCTCGGCGCCCCGGACCCGGGAGCGGACGAGGGCGGCGAGGTCGGCGGGGACGCCCTCGCTCAGGGGTGCCCGGATCTCGTCGCGTACGCCGGGGGCGACCGGGAACTTCAGGTGCCAGCCGGCGTCCGAGCCGCCGGTGCGGCAGCGCAGGGTGATCGAGGCCTCGGCGAGGCGTCGGTCGACGGTGTCGTAGTAGGTGGCGTCCAGGTCGGAGATGCCCTCGTCGCGTACGGTCGCGATCCCGGCGGCACCGGTCAGGTCGGGCAGCCCGCCGTCGCCCGCCTCGTACTTGCGCTCGATCTCGCGTTGCGTGTGCGCCATGCGCCGAATCTAACGGCAGCGGCCCGGCCGCGGCAGCGCCGGCCGTCCTCCGAGAGTCCGCCGGAGTCCGCCGAGCGGCACGGATCGCGCTCCGTGCGCGGGGTCAGACCCGTCCGCCGAAGAAGACCTGCACCTCGCGGATGAGCCCGTCCCGCACGGTGATCGCCTCCATGTTGCGGTACCGGCCGCCCGTCGTCAGTTCGTACTCGTACAGCACCAGGACCAGCTCGTCGTCGGCCGGCATGACGTGCAGCAGCCGCTGCTGAACGAACCGGTCGGCGGTCGGGAAGCAACGCTCGAAGAAGTCCGCCTTGCCGATGTGGTCGTCGTTCGGGCTGGTGAAGGTGAAGTCGTCGGCGTACAGGGGGAGGGCGGCATCGCGGTCCTGCCCCCAGTAGGCACGGAACGCCGCCTCCACGACCTCGGTAGCAGTCCCCGGCATGATGCCTCCTCAGGTCGGATTCCCGGGGTCACGCGGACATCGGCCGCTGCACTCTGATCGACTGCAGCAGTCCCACCGCCATCCACACCGCGAACATCGACGAGCCGCCGTAGGACACGAACGGCAGCGGCAGACCGGTGACCGGCATGATGCCGAGGGTCATCCCGATGTTCTCGAACGACTGGAACGCGAACCAGGCGACGATGCCCGCGGCGACGATCGTGCCGTACAGCTCGGTGGAGTCGCGGGCGATGCGGCAGGCGCGCCACAGCACCACGCCGAGCAGGAAGATGATCAGCCCCGCGCCGACGAAGCCCAGTTCCTCGCCGGCGACGGTGAAGACGAAGTCCGTCTGCTGCTCGGGCACGAACTGGCCCGTGGTCTGCGAGCCGTGGAACAGGCCCGCGCCCATCAGGCCGCCGGAGCCGATCGCGATACGGGCCTGGTTGGTGTTGTAGCCGACGCCCGCCGGGTCCAGGTCGGGGTTGGCGAACGCGGCGAACCGGTTGAGCTGGTACTCGTCCAGGATGTGCAGCTGCCAGATGGCGAGGCAGCCGACCGCGCCGGCGACCAGCAGACCGAAGACCCAGCGGTTGGAGGCGCCGGAGGCGAGCAGCACGCCGAGGACGATGGCGACCATGGCCAGCATGGAGCCGAGGTCGGGCATGAGCAGCAGGATCAGGCAGGGCACGGCGGCCAGGCCCAGGGACTGGGCGACGGTCCGGTGGTCGGGGTAGAGCTTGTCACCGGCGTCCACCCGTGCGGCCAGCATCATGGCCATGCCCAGGATGATCGTGACCTTGAGGAACTCGGCGGGCTGGATGGAGAAGCCGCCGATGACGAGCCAGTTGCGCTGGCCGTTGATCGTGGCGCCGAGCGGTGTGAGCACCACCAGCGCCAGCAGCACGGACAGCCCGTAGAGAACCGGCACGATGTTGCGCAGGGCGCGGTGGCCGAGGCAGAGCGTGCCGATCATCAGGGCGACCCCGATGCCGAGGTTCATCAGGTGCCGCAGCAGGAAGAAGTACGGGTCGCCCTGGTTCAGCTCGGTGCGGTTGCGGGTCGCCGAGTACACCAGCAGCGAGCCCATCAGGGACAGGGCCAGGGAGGCCAGCAGGATCGGCCAGTCCAGCCGCCGGGTGAGCGAGTCACGGGCGAAGAGCCTGGTCCAGCCGGCCCGCTCGGGTCCGTACCCGGAGACGGAGAAGCTGTTCACACCGGTCATCGGGGCGTCCTCCGGCTTCCCCGCCTGCGCGGTCGCCTGCGGGTGTCGCGGTTGCCCGCGGTGGGCGTGGGCGTGGTGGCGCCGGGCTGCGTCCCGTCGGGCGACGCGGTCGCGCCGTCCTCGGCCGCCTTCTGCATCTCCAGCAGGTCCTTCGCGGGGTCCTTGGAGATCTTCGGGGAGGCGACGGTGCCGTCCGGGCGGACCTTGGGCAGGCCCTTCTGCGGCGTGGGCAGCAGCGCCTTCCTGGTGTCGATGGAGCCGTCGGGCTGCACGCCGTACATCGCGCTGTAGATGTTGCGCACGGCCTCACCGGAGGCTCCGGAACCCGTACCGGCCTGGGCGATCGTCATGATCACCGTGTAGTCCTTGGAGTACGTGGCGAGCCAGGACGTGGTCTGCTTGCCGTAGACCTCCGCCGTACCGGTCTTGGCATGCAGCTCGATCTGGTCCTGCGGCCAGCCCTGGAACTTCCAGGCCGCCGTACCGCGGGTGACCACGCCGGCCAGGGCCTCGTCCATGCCCTTGAGGGTGGCCTGGCTGATCGGCAGCCTGCCGGTGACCTTCGGCTTGATCTCGGTGATGTGCTTGCCGTCGGCGCTGATGACCGCCTTGCCGACGGTCGGCGCGTGCATCGTGCCGCCGTTGGCGAGGGCGCCGTAGATCACGGCCTCCTGGATCGGCGTGACGAGGGTGTCGCCCTGGCCGATGGAGTAGTTGATCTCGTCACCGGCGCGCATCTTGTTGCCTTCGAGGCAGTTCTCGTAGGCGATCTTCTCGACGTAGTCGCCGTCCTTCTTGCCCGTGCGGCACCAGGCGTCCTTGTTCGCCTTCCAGTAGTCCTCCTTCCACTGGCGGTCGGGAACCCGGCCGGTGACCTCGTTGGGCAGGTCGACGCCGGTCTCCCTGCCGAGGCCGAACTGGTGGGCCGCCTTGAAGAAGAAGTCCTTGGGCTGGCCCTTCTTCGGGTTGATGCCGCCGTCCTTCTTCCACTCGTTGTGCGCGAGGCCGTAGAAGACGGTGTCGCAGGAGACCTCCAGGGCCCGGCCGAGCGGGATCGGGCCGAAGCTCTCGCCCTCGAAGTTGTTGAAGACCTGGCCGCCGACCGAGTAGGAGCTGGTGCAGGGGTACCGGCCGTCGAAGTCGTACCCGGCTTCCACCGCGGCGGCCGTGGAGACCACCTTGAACGTCGAACCGGGCGCCGCCTGACCCTGTATGGCCCTGTTGAGCAGCGGGTAGTCGGAATCCTTGCCGGTCAGCTTGGCGTAGTCCTTGGCGGAGATGCCGCCCACCCACACGTTCGGGTCGTAGGTCGGGGCGGAGGCCATCGCGACGATGCGGCCGGTCCTGGCCTCCATCACCACGACCGCGCCGGAGTCGGCCTTGTAGTTGGTGCCGGTGATCTTGTCGAACTGCTCGCGGGCCTTCTTCATGGCCTGGTTCAGCTCGTACTCCGCGACGCGCTGCACGCGGGCGTCGATGCTGGTGACGAGGTTGGCGCCGGGCTGGGCCGGGTCGGCCTCGGCCTGGCCGATGACCCGTCCGAGGTTGTCCACCTCGTAGCGGGTGACGCCGGCCTTGCCGCGCAGCTGCTTGTCGTACTGCCGCTCCAGGCCGGAGCGGCCGACCTGGTCGGAGCGCAGGTAGGGCGAGTCGGTGTCCTTGGCCTGCTGGATCTCCTCGTCGGTGACCGGGGAGAGGTAGCCGAGAACCTGGGCGGTGTTGGACTTGCCCGGGCTCGCGTAGCGGCGCACGGCCTCCGGCTCGGCGGTGATGCCGGGGAAGTCCTCGGAGCGCTCGCGGATCTGCAGGGCCTGCTTGGGGGTGGCCTCGTCGGTGATGGGGATCGGCTGGTACGGCGAGCCGTTCCAGCAGGGCTGGGGGGTCTCCGCGTCGCACAGGCGGACCTTCAGCATGACCTCCTTCGGGTCCATGCCGAGGACGCCCGCGAGCTTGGTGAGGACCGCCTTGCCGTCGTCCTTCTGCTTCAGCAGGTCGGTGCGGGAGGCGGAGACCACGAGCCGCGTCTCGTTGTCCGCGAGGGGTACGCCCCGCGCGTCCAGGATCGAGCCGCGCACGGCGGGCTCGACGACCTGCTGGACGTGGTTGCCGGACGCCTCCTTGGCGTACTCCGCGCCCTCGCGGATCTGGAGGTACCACAGGCGCCCGCCGAGGGTACCGAGGAGGGAGAGGACGAGGATCTGGATGACGACGAGCCGGATCTGGACGCGTGGCGTCCGGCCGGTCTCCGGGATGTTGGTCACTGCGGCTGCCTCCCCCTTTCAGTGCGCGGACGGCGGTGCGGACTCAGGTGCGCGGCGGTGTCGTGAGCGTTCGAGTCGTGAACGTCCGGGCCGCGCGGCCCGGTTCCGCGCCCGCTCACCCGTTCCGGTGAACTTCCGCGGGCCCACCACCACTTGAAGGACCGCTGTCACAGCCGCTTCACCCCCTTGATGCGCCCGGCACGGGCGCTGCGCGCGCGGGCCACCTTCACCCGCAGCCCGCCGCGCTGCCCGCCGATCTTCAGGCCGGTGCCGCCCGACACCCACCCGGAGGAGATGTCCGCGGCCTTGGCGGAGGAGTTCGTCTCGGCCAGCGGGTCGTTGTCCGCGCGCCGGGCCAGCGCCATGATCCCGGGGACCACGAAGGGCGCGAGCAGCAGGTCGTACAGGGCGGCCGTGAACAGCAGGCTGGGCAGGCCGACATGGCGGGCGGCGGTGTCGCCGACGAGGGCGCCGACCCCGGCGTACAGCAGGGTGGAGCCGATCGCGGCGGCGACCACCGTGACCATGGGCCCGGTGGCCGACCTGACCTGGCCGGTCTCCGGCTTGATCAGCCCGGCGAGGTAGCCGATGACACACAGCACGAGCGCGTAGCGGCCGGCCGCGTGGTCGGCGGGCGGGGCCAGGTCGGCGAGGAGTCCGGCGCCGAAGCCGATGAGGGCGCCGCCGACGTGGCCGTAGACCATGGCCAGGCCGAGAACGGTGAGCAGCAGCAGGTCGGGGACGGCGCCGGGCAGATGGAGGCGGGCGAGGACGCTCACCTGGACCACCAGGGCGACGACGACCAGGGCCGTGGAGAGCAGGATCCGGTTGACACGCATGGAAGAAGTCAGCTCCTACTGCAGCTCTTGCTGGCCGTCTTGCTGCTGGTCGCCGCCGCTGGGCGGCTGGGTCGCACCGGGCTGCACGCCCTGGACGGACGGGTCGTTCTGCCCCTGCTGCTGTCCGTCCGCCGACTGGTCGCCCTGCTGCTGTCCGTCGGCCGGCGCGGTCGCGCCCGGCGTGACCGTGACGGTGACCGTGGGCGTCGGGGTCGGCCTGGGCTTGGGCGGGAGGACGGTGTCGCGCGGGTCCTTCTTCGGCGCCTCGACGACGACACCGACGAGGTCGAGCTTGGTGAAGGCGACGTACGGCGTGACGTAGAGCGTGCGGGTGAGGTCGCCGCCGGAGGGGTCGACGCGGGAGACGACACCGACCGGGACGCCGGGCACGAACGGCTTGTCGGCCTGCGAGCCGAAGGTGACCAGCCGGTCGCCCTTCTTGACGTCGGCCTTGCCGTTCAGCAGTTCCACGCGCAGCGGACGGTCGCCCTGCCCGGAGGCGAAGCCCAGCTCGTCGCTGCCCTCCATCCGGGTGCCGACGGTGAAGTCGGGGTCGTTGGCCAGGAGCACGGTGGAGGTGTTCGGGCCGACGGTGGTGACGCGGCCGACGAGCCCGTCGCCGTTGAGGACGGTCATGTCGCGGGTGATGCCGTCGTTCGCGCCGATGTCGATGGTGATCGTCCAGGAGAAGCCCTGGGCCGCTCCTATGGCGATGACCTCGGCGCCCTTGATGCCGTACTGACCCTCACCGGCGATCTTCAGCATCTTGTCGAGCTGCTTGAGGCGGCTGCGGTTGCGGTCGTCGCTGCCGAGCTTCGCCTTGAGGGCCGCGTTCTCCTTCTCCAGCCGGGCGAGCCGGTCGTGCCGGTCGCCGGAGTCGCGGACCGCCTCGACGGCGTTGCCGACCGGGTTCACCGCCGACGACACGCCGTTCTCGATCGGACCGAAGACCGCTGCCGCGGCCTGCCGGGCACCGTCGACCGGGGAGTCCTCACCGCCGCGGATGTCCACCGTGATCAGCGCGAACGCGATGGCGATCAGCAGCACCAGGAGCAGCCGGCTCTCTCGTGTGTCCCTCACGTGCGGCGGCCGTGCCCTTCCTCATAGGAATTCGGGTCAAGGAATGCGACGGCCCCAGGACATCCCCCAGGGGCCTCGCTTTGGGAGCTTATGCCTCTATATCAACGATCCGCCGCACGAGAGGAGATCATCTCGTACGGCGGAACCGAAGAGTTACGTCATCTGCGCGGCGCGGCGTCCAGCACCTGCTGGAGCGCCTCGAACTCCTCGACGCACTTGCCGGAGCCGAGCGCCACGCTGTCCAGCGGGTCCTCCGCGATGTGGATCGGCATGCCGGTCTCCCGCCGCAGCCGCTCGTCCAGACCGCGCAGCAGCGCACCGCCGCCGGTCAGAACGATTCCGCGGTCCATGATGTCGCCGGACAGCTCCGGCGGACACTTGTCGAGCGTCGTCTTCACGGCGTCGACGATGGCGTTGACGGGCTCCTCGATCGCCTTGCGGACCTCCGCCGCGGAGATGACGACCGTCTTGGGCAGCCCGGAGACGAGGTCCCGGCCGCGGATTTCGGTGTGCTCGTCGGTGTCGAGGTCGTACGCCGAACCGATCGTGATCTTGATCTGTTCGGCCGTCCGCTCACCCAGCAGGAGCGAGTACTCCTTCTTGATGTGCTGGATGATCGCGTTGTCCAGCTCGTCGCCCGCGACGCGGATGGACTGGGCGGTGACGATGCCGCCGAGGGAGATGACCGCGACCTCCGTGGTGCCGCCGCCGATGTCCACCACCATGTTGCCCGTGGCCTCGTGGACCGGCAGGCCGGAGCCGATGGCCGCGGCCATGGGCTCCTCGATGATGTGCACCTGGCGGGCGCCGGCCTGGGTCGACGCCTCGATGACGGCACGGCGCTCCACCCCGGTGATACCGGAGGGCACGCACACGACGACACGCGGCCGGGCGAGATACCGCCGCTTGTGGATCTTCAGAATGAAGTAGCGGAGCATCCGCTCGGTGATCTCGAAGTCGGCGATCACGCCGTCCTTCAGCGGACGCACGGCAACGATGTTGCCGGGCGTGCGCCCGATCATCTTCTTCGCTTCGGCGCCCACCGCGAGAATGCCACCGGTGTTGGTGTTGATCGCGACGACGGACGGCTCGTTGAGTACGATCCCGCGACCCCTGACGTACACCAGCGTGTTGGCGGTCCCGAGGTCGACAGCCATGTCACGGCCGATGAACGACATTGAGTTCCCCATCAGGATTCGTCTGGCCTTCCCACGAGCTTTTGAGAGCTTTTCAGGTCGGCGAGGTGGGTGCTGTGACGTGCAGGCTTCCATCGTAGTGGCGCCTGCGCGAACACGGCGCGAGGGTCTCCGCCATTGTCAGCAGATGGCGGGCCCCCTCGCTTGTGGAGACGACCCATCGGGGGCACGCGTTCCCCCGATCGGCACCGCATATGCCAATGGGACGGCCGAAAACGTACGGCCGTCCCAGTGCCCGGATCCGGGCCGAGGTGACGGTGCCTCAGAAAAATTCCCGGAACCTTCGCGTGGCGTCTCAGGCGCGGCCCGGGAAGAAGATCTTCACCTCGCGCTCGGCGGACTCCTCGGAGTCGGAGGCGTGGATCAGGTTCTCGCGGACGATCACGCCGTAGTCCCCGCGGATCGAGCCGGGCGCGGCGGCGATCGGGTCGGTCGGGCCGGCCAGCTGGCGCACGCCCTCGATGACCCGCTCCCCCTCGACGATCATCGCGACGACCGGGCCGGACGACATGAACTGCACCAGCGGCTCGTAGAAGGGCTTGCCCTTGTGCTCGCCGTAGTGCTGCTCCAGCGTGTCCTGGTCCAGCGAGCGCAGCTCCAGCGCGGTGATCTGCCAGCCGGCCTTGCGCTCGATACGGCTGATGATCTCGCCGGTCAGGCCGCGACGGACGGCGTCGGGCTTGAGGAGGACGAGGGTGCGCTGGCTCACGGGAGGACTCCTTCTTACTGCCGGTGTGCGGTGGGACGAGGTTACAGGGCGTGTCGTGCCCGCTGTCACACAGCGTCAGGTGTAGAGGAGCCGCCGCCGGACGGGGCGGCGGCGCTCTGCGCGGCGAATCTCGCCTTCGCCTCGTCGACCTTCCGCCCGAAGTGCACCGACGCCCACCACAGCGCCGCGAACACCACGCCCATGAAGAACATCAGCGGCACGAAGAACCCGGACGCGACCAGCGCGATCTGCAGCGCCCAGCCGAGCGCGACACCGCCCGGCCGGGTGACCATGCCGCACAGCAGCAGGCACAGCAGCATCGCGATGCCGCTGACCGTCCACACCGTGGTCGTGGACAGGTCGGGGTCCTTCATCGCGACCAGCGCGGCGAACCCGATGAGGAAGAACTCGCCGATCAGCGTCGAGGAACAGAGCGTACGCACGGGTGACCTCAGCCCTTCCCGAGGAGCAGGCGGGCCTCGCCCACCGTGATGACGGAGCCGGTGACGAGCACGCCGCCGCCCGCGAACTCGCCCTCCTCCTCCGCGAGGGTGATCGCGGCCTCCAGCGCGTCCGGCAGCCGCGGCTCGACCTGGACGCGGTCCTCGCCGAACACCTCGACGGCGATCGCGGCCAGCTCGTCGGCGTCCATCGCGCGGTGGCTGGAGTTCTGTGTGACGACGACCTCGGCGAAGACCGGCTCGAAGGCCTCCAGCAGACCCCGCACGTTCTTGTCGCCGCTCGCGCCCACCACGCCGACGAGCCGGCTGAACTGGAACGCCTCCCCGATCGCCTCGGCCGTCACCCGCGCGCCCGCCGGGTTGTGCGCGGCGTCCAGCACGACGGTCGGCGAGCGGCGTACGACCTCCAGACGGCCCGGCGAGGAGACGGCCGCGAACGCCTTGCGGACCGTGTCGATGTCCAGGGGCTCGGCGCGCTGGGCGCCCACGCCGAAGAACGCCTCGACGGCGGCGAGTGCCACGGCCGCGTTGTGCGCCTGGTGGGCGCCGTGCAGCGGCAGGTACACCTCGGTGTACTCGCCGCCGAGGCCGCGCAGCGTGAGCATCTGCCCGCCGACGGCGACCTGCCGGGCGACGACACCGAACTCCAGGCCCTCGCGGGCCACCGTGGCGTCGACCTCGACGGCCTTCTTCAGCAGCACCTGGGCGGCGTCCACCGGCTGCTGCGCCAGGATGACGGTCGCGTCCTGCTTGATGATCCCGGACTTCTCGCCGGCGATCGCGGCGGTCGTGTCCCCGAGCCGGTCGGTGTGGTCCAGGTCGATGGGGGTCACCACGGCGACATCCCCGTCGATGACGTTGGTGGCGTCCCAGGAGCCGCCCATGCCGACCTCGACGACGGCCACGTCGACGGGCGCGTCGGCGAACGCCGCGTACGCCATGCCGGTGAGCACCTCGAAGAACGACAGGCGGTACTCCTGCGCGGAGTCGACCATCTCCACGTACGGCTGGATGTCGCGGTACGTCTCGATGAACCGCTCCGCCGAGACCGGCGCGCCGTCCAGGCTGATCCGCTCGGTGATCGACTGCACGTGCGGGCTCGTGTACCGCCCGGTGCGCAGCTCGAAGGCGCCGAGGAGGGCCTCGATCATGCGGGCGGTGGACGTCTTGCCGTTCGTGCCCGTGATGTGGATCGACGGGTACGACCGCTGCGGCTCGCCCAGGACGTCCATGAGCGCGGCGATCCGGGCGACGGAGGGCTCCAGCTTGGTCTCGCCCCAGCGGGTGGCCAGCTCGGCCTCGACCTCGCGCAGCGCCTTGTCGACCTCGGGGTCCTCGGGGCGGCCGGGCACGTCGGCCTCGGGCGGGCCGCCCTGGGTGCGCAGGGTGCGGCTGCCGGCCTCGATGACGG
Organism: Streptomyces griseosporeus; assembly: GCF_014656055.1. GTDB lineage: Bacteria > Actinomycetota > Actinomycetes > Streptomycetales > Streptomycetaceae > Streptomyces > Streptomyces griseosporeus. The sequence goes on along the minus strand of NZ_BNBR01000004.1, from coordinate 505,785 downwards.
CGAGGTCGGGGTCGCGGGTGGTCTCCGCTTCGATGATCTCGTCGAAGGAGTCGAGGGGGTCGGGCTGGTCGTTGCCGGGGATGTCGCTCACGGAGCCCAGTCTACGGAGCGGCGGTGACAGACACGGCCGAAGGCCCCCGGAGCTGCCACAGCTCCGGGGGCCTTCATCCGCGTACGAACGCTCACGCCTGCGGCAGGCGCTCCAGCTGGGACCGGATGCGGGTGATGTCCTCCTCCGCCTTGGCCAGGCGGCCGCGGATCTTCTCCACGACGTTGTCCGGGGCCTTGGCGAGGAACGCCTCGTTGCCGAGCTTGGCGGTGGCCTGGGCCTTCTCCTTCTCGGCGGCGGCCAGGTCCTTCGCGAGGCGCTTGCGCTCGGCGGCCACGTCGATGGTGCCGGAGAGGTCCAGGGCCACCTCGGCGCCCGCGACCGGCAGGGTCGCGGTGGCCGTGAAGTCCTCGCCCTCCGGCTGCAGGCGCAGCAGCTGGCGGATGGCGGCCTCGTGCGGGGCGAGCGCCGTGCCGTCCAGCGTCAGGCGGGCGGGGACCCGCTGGCCCGGCTGGAGACCCTGGTCGGCGCGGAAGCGGCGGACCTCGGTGATGACCGACTGGAGCGTCTCGATCTCGCGTTCGGCCGCCGCGTCGCGGAAGCCGCTGTCGGCCGGCCACTCGGCGATGACGATCGACTCGCCGCCGGTCAGGGTCGTCCACAGCGTCTCCGTGACGAACGGGACCACCGGGTGCAGCAGCTTCAGGGTGACGTCCAGGACCTCGCCGAGGACGCGCTTGGAGACCTCGGCGGCCTCGCCGCCCGCCTGGAAGGTGGTCTTCGACAGCTCGACGTACCAGTCGAAGACCTCGTCCCACGCGAAGTGGAACAGGGCGTCGGAGAGCTTGGCGAACTGGAAGTCGTCGTAGTACGCGTCGACTTCGGCGACGACCGAGTTCAGGCGGGAGAGGATCCAGCGGTCGGTCGGGGACATCTTCGACGCGTCCGGCAGCGGGCCGTCCACCGTCGCACCGTTCATCAGCGCGAAGCGGGTGGCGTTCCAGATCTTGTTGGCGAAGTTCCGCGAGCCCTGGACCCAGTCCTCGCCGATCGGCACGTCGACACCGGGGTTGGCGCCGCGCGCGAGGGTGAAGCGCAGCGCGTCGGAGCCGTACTTGTCCATCCAGTCCAGCGGGTTGACCGCGTTGCCGAAGGACTTCGACATCTTCTTGCCGAACTGGTCGCGGACCATGCCGTGCAGGGCGATGGTGTGGAACGGCGGGGTGCCGTCCATCGCGTACAGGCCGAACATCATCATCCGGGCGACCCAGAAGAAGAGGATGTCGTAGCCGGTGACCAGGACGGAGTTCGGGTAGAACTTCGCGAGCGACTCGGTCTGTTCGGGCCAGCCGAGCGTGGAGAACGGCCACAGTCCGGAGGAGAACCAGGTGTCGAGGACGTCGGTGTCCTGGTGCCAGCCCTCGCCGCTCGGCGCCTCCTCGTCGGGGCCGACGCAGACGATCTCGCCGTTCGGGCCGTACCAGACCGGGATGCGGTGGCCCCACCACAGCTGGCGCGAGATGCACCAGTCGTGGAGGTTGTCGACCCAGTCGAAGTAGCGCTTCTCCATCTCCTGCGGATGGATCTTGACCTTGCCCTCGCGGACGGCGTCGCCGGCGGCCTTGGCGAGCGGGCCGACCTTGACCCACCACTGCATGGACAGGCGCGGCTCGATGGTGGTCTTGCAGCGCGAGCAGTGGCCGACGGAGTGGACGTAGGGCCGCTTCTCGGCGACGATCCGGCCGTCGGCGCGCAGCGCGGCGACGATGGCGGAGCGGGCCTCCAGGCGGTCCAGGCCCTGGAAGGGGCCGTGCGCGGTGATGACGGCGTGCTCGTCCATGACCGTCAGGGACGGCAGGTCGTGGCGCTGGCCGATCTCGAAGTCGTTCGGGTCGTGGGCCGGGGTGACCTTGACGGCGCCGGTGCCGAACTCGGGATCGACGTGCTCGTCCGCGACGACGGGGATACGGCGGCCGGTGAGCGGCAGCTCGATCTCGCGGCCGACGAGGTGCTTGTAGCGCTCGTCGTCGGGGTGGACGGCGACGGCGGTGTCACCGAGCATCGTCTCGGCGCGGGTGGTGGCGACGACGATGGAGTCCTCGCCCTCGCCGTAGCGGATGGAGACCAGCTCGCCGTCGTCGTCCTGGTACTCGACCTCGATGTCGGAAATGGCGGTCAGACAGCGCGGGCACCAGTTGATGATGCGCTCGGCGCGGTAGATCAGCTCGTCGTCGTAGAGCCGCTTGAAGATGGTCTGGACGGCCTGGGAGAGGCCCTCGTCCATGGTGAAGCGCTCGCGCGACCAGGCGACGCCGTCGCCGAGGCGGCGCATCTGGCCGCTGATCTGGCCGCCGGACTCGGCCTTCCACTGCCAGACGCGCTCGACGAACGCCTCACGGCCGAGGTCGTGGCGGGACTTGCCCTCCTTGGCCAGTTCCCGCTCGACGACGTTCTGCGTGGCGATGCCGGCGTGGTCCATGCCGGGCTGCCACAGCGTCTCGTAGCCCTGCATGCGCTTGCGGCGGGTCAGCGCGTCGATGAGCGTGTGCTCGAAGGCGTGGCCCAGGTGCAGGCTGCCGGTGACGTTCGGCGGCGGGATGACGATGGTGTACGGCGGCTTGTCGCTCTTGGCGTCCGCCTCGAAGTAACCGCGCTCTACCCAGCGCTCGTACAGCGGCCCCTCTACATCGGCCGGCGCGTACTGGGTCGGCAGTTCTGTGGTGGGCGCTGGTGGCTGCTGCTGAGCGTTCTCGGTCACGGGGGTCAGTTTAGAGGCGTCACGACCCTGTCCCGAAACGCGTTTGTTCTGTAACGGTCGCTACCCCCGGTGCGGTGCGGGGCCGGTGGCTGGGCCAGGATGTCAGGTACGCATAAGCATGTGGAGGGGAACCCAGTAATGAGTCACAACCAGCCGGGCCCGTACGGCGGGCAGCCCCAGCAGCCCGGACCGTACGGTCAGCCGGGTCCTTACGGCCAGCAGCCGCAGGCGCCCCAGCCCGGCTACGGCTACCCCCAGCAGCCGCAGGCCCCGCAGCCGGCGTACGGCTACCCGCAGCAGGCCCCGCAGGGCGTGCCGCCGCAGCAGCCCCCGTACGGCCAGGCCCCCTACGGCCAGCAGCCCTACGGCGCCGTCCCGCAGCCCCCGGCCCCGGGCGGCGGCAAGAAGAAGACGGGCCTGATCATCGGCGCGGTGGCGGTCGTCGCGGCGATCGCGGTCGGCGCGTACTTCGTGCTCGGTGGGAGCGGCAGCGGCTCGGACATCGCGGACGACGGCCCGCACAAGCTGACGGCTCCGGAGACCGTCCTGGGCGACTACAAGAAGGACGCCAGCGACGACGACTCCATGACGAAGGAGGACATCAAGGACGCCGAGAAGTGGGGCGTCAAGAACCCCACCGACGTCAGCGCCTCCTACATCTCGGGCAACAAGGACAACCCCCTGGCCCAGAAGATGATCAAGTTCGGTGGCGTCTACGGAGAGATCAAGGACCCTGAAGCGGTCGTCGACGCCTTCCTGGCCAAGATGAAGAGCGAGTCCGGCAAGGACGCGGACGACGACGTGAAGGTCACCATGATCGGTGAGCCGAAGTCGTACGACAATGCCAAGGGTGCCGTCCTGAAGTGCCAGGACGCCAAGATGCAGCCCACCGACTCCTCCGAGGAGGGGCCGAAGGAGATGAACGTGACCTACTGCGCCTGGGGCGACCACAGCACCCTGGGCCTGGTCATGCCCATGAACCTGGCCGACATGATGGCGGAGAAGAAGTCCGACGCCGCGGCCGCGGCCGACATCACGGCCAAGTTCCGCGAGGCGGTCCGGGTCAAGGCCTGACATCTCCGCGGATACCGACGGGCTCGGCCGGTTGAGCAACCGCCCGAGCCCGTCGCACAGTTCGAGCCACGCGAGCCGAACTGGATTGAACCTGTGTTCGATTTCATGGTTGGGTGGCCCTCTCAGACATCAACATCAAAAACGGGAGGACGTTGATGAAATCACTGAGGGTTACTCGGGCTCTCGCTGCAGCGGGCATCACGGCGGCTGCGATGATCACGCCCATCGTCACCGCGACTCCGGCGTCGGCACTCGGCTACCGGGGATGCCTCGACTACGTCAGAGATCACGGCTACCTGGTAGGCCCCAAGGTCAAGGCTGCTTGCAACCAGAAGGCGATCCGCCTACCGCTCGGTTGGGCCGCCAACCCCCTCTGCATCGATGGGCTTGTCCAGATCGGCGTCAAGTGGGACGTCGCCCAGCCGGCGTGCGAGCGCGCGCACTGAGTCGGCGAACTGGGCGTCGGTAACGGTCGGACCAACCGGTACGGCCTTCTGAACGAAGGTCCTTCCGACGCAACAAAGGGGCCCCGGTCGGTCGACCGGGGCCCCTTCGTGTGGGTCGTGGGTGGCGTCAGGCCGTCTTCTGCTCGCCCGGGCCCCGGCCCCGCGCGTCGCGGGGGATCAGGGTCGGGTTGACGTTGTTGTGGACCACGTCCGGGGTGATGACGACCCGGGCCACGTCCTTGCGGGACGGGACCTCGTACATCACCGACATGAGGACTTCCTCCATGATGGCGCGCAGGCCGCGGGCGCCGGTCTGGCGGAGGATGGCCTGGTCGGCGATGGCCTCCAGGGCCTCGCGCTCGAAGTCCAGTTCCACGCCGTCGAGTTCGAACAGGCGCTGGTACTGCTTCACGAGCGCGTTGCGGGGCTCGACGAGGATCTTCAGCAGGGCCTCGCGGTCCAGGTTGTGGACCGAGGTGATCACCGGCAGACGGCCGATGAACTCGGGGATCATGCCGAACTTGACCAGGTCCTCCGGCATGACGTCCTCGAACTGGTCCTTGGACTCCAGCTCCCGCTTGGAGCGGATCGTCGCGCCGAAGCCGATGCCCTTCGCACCCGCCCGGGACTCGATGATCTTCTCCAGGCCGGCGAAGGCACCGCCCACGATGAACAGCACGTTCGTCGTGTCGATCTGGATGAACTCCTGGTGCGGGTGCTTGCGGCCACCCTGCGGCGGGACCGAGGCCGTGGTGCCTTCCAGGATCTTCAGCAGGGCCTGCTGCACGCCCTCGCCGGAGACGTCACGCGTGATCGACGGGTTTTCGCTCTTCCGGGCGACCTTGTCGATCTCGTCGATGTAGATGATGCCCGTCTCGGCCTTCTTGACGTCGTAGTCCGCGGCCTGGATGAGCTTCAGCAGGATGTTCTCGACGTCCTCGCCGACATAGCCCGCCTCCGTCAGCGCCGTCGCGTCCGCGATCGCGAACGGGACGTTCAGCATGCGGGCCAGGGTCTGCGCGAGGAGCGTCTTGCCGGAACCCGTCGGGCCCAGCAGCAGGATGTTGGACTTCGCCAGCTCGATGGCGTCCTCGCGGCTGCTGCCGCCGCCGTTCTCGCCGGCCTGGACGCGCTTGTAGTGGTTGTACACCGCGACGGAGAGCGCCTTCTTGGCCGCTTCCTGGCCCACCACATAGCCCTCGAGGAACTCGTAGATCTCCCGGGGCTTGGGCAGTTCCTCCCAGCGCACCTCGCTGGTCTCGGCCAGCTCCTCCTCGATGATCTCGTTGCAGAGATCGATGCACTCGTCGCAGATGTACACACCGGGGCCTGCGATGAGCTTCTTGACCTGCTTCTGGCTCTTGCCGCAGAACGAGCACTTGAGCAGATCGCCGCCGTCACCGATGCGTGCCACGGTGTGCTTCCCCTTCGCCTGGGAGACGACTGGACACCTTGCTGTCCAGCGACTCCTGGTGCTGCCTTATGTCCGACGGTACCTTGCCGGGCCCCCCGTTCGGGCCCCCCTTGGCACGGTTCACTTTGACGTGGACCGCACCAAGGGGCGGTAGACATTACCGGTCCGGTCAGCGGACAGCGGCGTTGTTCATCTTCCGGGTGGAGATGATCTGGTCGATCAGGCCGTAGGACAGCGCGTCCTCGGCCGTGAGGATCTTGTCGCGCTCGATGTCCTCGCGGATCTTCTCGATCGGCGTGGTGGAGTGCTTGGCCAGCATCTCCTCCAGCTGCGAGCGCATCCGCAGGATCTCGTTCGCGGCGATCTCCAGGTCGGAGACCTGACCGCGGCCGGTCTCGCTGTAGGGCTGGTGGATCAGCACGCGCGCGTTCGGCAGGGCCATGCGCTTGCCCGGCGTACCGGCGGCCAGCAGGATGGCCGCGGCGGAGGCCGCCTGGCCCATGCAGACCGTCTGGATGTCCGGCTTCACGAACTGCATCGTGTCGTAGATCGCCGTCAGCGCCGTGAAGGAGCCGCCGGGGCTGTTGATGTAGACCGAGATGTCCCGGTCGGGGTCCATCGACTCCAGGCACAGCAGCTGCGCCATGACGTCGTTGGCGGAGGCGTCGTCGATCTGGACGCCGAGGAAGATCACGCGCTCCTCGAAGAGCTTCGCGTACGGGTCGTACTCGCGGATGCCCTGGGAGGTGCGCTCCACGAAGCGCGGGATGACGTAGCGGGACTCGGCCGCCGGGCCGGTGTACTCGGCGCGCGTACGGTCGTAGAGGCCGCTGCCGGGGAAGTCGTTCACGGTGTCTCCTGAGAGGGGCTGGGGCGGTGGCTGGGGCGGTGTGGGTCCAGGTGCGGGTCCCCGGGGGCCGGAGGGGCCGTGGCCGGCCTCCTGGGCCGACCGAGGGCCGCGCGGGCCGCTGAGGGCCGCTGGGGGCCCTTAGGAGCCCGCCCCGGTGCCGCCGCCGCCCGGCATGCCGGCGGCCGTGGCGATCACGTCGTCGATGAGGCCGTACTCCTTGGCCTCGTACGCGTCGAACCAGCGGTCGCGGTCCGAGTCGCGGGTGATCTGCTCGACCGACTGGCCGGTGTGCAGGGCCGTGAGCTCGGCCATGCGCTTCTTGGTGTGCAGCAGCCGCTCGGCGTGGATCTTGATGTCCGAGGCCGAGCCGGCGAGGCCGGCGGAGGGCTGGTGGATCAGGATCTCGGCATTGGGCAGCGCGAAGCGCTTGCCGGGGGTGCCCGCGCTGAGCAGGAACTGACCCATGGAGGCCGCGAGGCCCATGGCGATCGTCACCACGTCGTTCTTGATGTACTGCATGGTGTCGTAGATCGCCATGCCGGCCGTGATCGAACCGCCGGGGCTGTTGATGTACAGGTAGATGTCCTTGTCCGGGTCGGCGGCAAGGAGCAGCAGCTGTGCGGTGATCTTGTTCGCGATGTCGTCGTCGACCGGCTGGCCGAGGAAGATGATCCGCTCGTTGAGCAGCCGGTTGTAGACATGGTCGCCGAGGCCACCGCCGATGGAAGGCTCGCCGGCGGCGGAGGGCATCAGATTCGTCACGTATCCACCTGCTCGTCTTGCGACGGCGCCGGGCCGTCTCACGTTTCCCTGCGGGGCGGGAGTCGATCTCGGAGACTCCCCTGCCCTCGTATTCATGGACCCTAACGCGCGGGTCCCTTCGGGGAATCCCGGGAATGACGGTGTTCGCCGGGGGCGTAGCGCTCCGCGGGGCCGACCGGGTTCGGTTCGCGGGGGTGGCGGGGCTTGTCGTCGGGCCGCGGGTCCGTCGTGGCGGGTCGCGCAATTCCCCGCGCCCCTTGCGTCGGTCACCGCGCCCGGGGATGCGGACGGGCCCCCGGGAAAGCTCCCAGGGGCCCGCTCGTACGTGCGTCAGAGGCGCCGCAGGGCTGCTCAGGCCTCGGTGTTCTCCTCGGCGGACTCCGTGGAGTCGGCGGCCTCGGCGTCGGTGGCCTCGGTCTCCTCCTCGTCGTCCAGGTCGATGACCTCGCCGTTGGTGTCCTTCACCGTGGCGGCCTCGACGACCAGGGCCAGGGCCTTGCCGCGGGCGACCTCGCCGACGAGCAGCGGCACCTGGCCGCCCTCGACGACGGCCTGGGCGAACTGGTCGGGCGACATGCCGGAGGAGGCGGCACGGCGCATGAGGTGCTCGGTGAGCTCCTCCTGGTTGACGTTGAGCTTCTCGCGCTTGACCAGCTCGTCGAGGACGAACTGGGTCTTGATGCCCTTGACCGCGGCCTCACGGGTCTCGGTCTCGAACTCCTCGGCGGTCTTGCCCTGGATCTCCAGGTACTTGTCGAGGGTCAGGCCCATCTGGCCGAGCTGGTGGTGCTCCAGGTTGTGCTTGCGGGTGTTGATCTCGTCCTCGAGGAGCTTCTCGGGGACGGGCACCTCGACCAGCTCCAGCAGCTTCTCCAGGACGCGCTCCTGGGCCTGCGTGGCCTGGTCGTACTGCTTCATGTTCGCCAGGCGCTTGCGGCTGTCCGCCTTCAGCTCCTCGAGGGTGTCGAACTCGGAGGCGAGCTGCGCGAACTCGTCGTCCAGCTCCGGCAGCTCACGCTTGGCGACCTGGGTGACCTTGACGGTGACCTCGGCCTCCTTGCCGGCCGCGGAGCCGCCCTTCAGCTCGGAGGTGAAGGTGGCCTCCTCGCCGGCGGACAGGCCCTTGACGGCGTCGTCGATGCCGTCGAGCAGCTCGCCGGAGCCGATGGTGTAGGAGACACCGTTGGCGATGCCGTCCTCGAGGACCTCGCCCTCGACCTTGGCCTCCAGGTCGACGGTGACGACGTCGCCGTCCTCGGCGGCGCGCTCGACCGGCGTGGTGGAGGCGAAGCGCTCACGCAGCTGCTCGACGGACTTCTCGACGTCCTCGTCGGTCACCTCGACGGCGTCGACCTCGACCTCGATGGACGAGAAGTCCTCGGGGAGCTCCAGGGCGGGGCGGATGTCGACCTCGGCGGTGAAGTTCAGCGTCTCGCCGTCCTTCAGCTCCGTGATGTCGACCTCGGGCTGGCCCAGGACGGAGAGCTCGGCCTCGTTGACCGCCTCCGTGTAGAACTTGGGAAGCGCGTCGTTGACGGCCTCCTCCAGCACGGCGCCGCGACCGAACCGCTGGTCGATGACACGGGCAGGGATCTTGCCCTTGCGGAAGCCCTTCACCGTGACCTGCTGGTTGATCTTCTTGTACGCCGCGTCGAGGCTGTCCTTGAGCTCCTCGAAGGGCACCTCGACAGTGAGCCGAACCCGGGTCGGGTTCAGGGTCTCCACGGCGCTCTTCACGGTTCGGTCTCCTTGTGGCTGACTTCTCGGGTTCTGCCGGAGCCAGACCGGCCCCGGCGGATTTCGCCGCCCGGAGGACTTCAGAGGGTGAGACACACGGGCGCGCAGCTTGCATAGTAACCGCAGCCGCCGAGCCGCCCAAAAGGCGATCACTCACGGAGCCCGCGCGGTGATCGGGCGGTGGGCGGGCGATGACCGGGCGGCTTCGAGCAGGTGGTCGACCACATGACCGCCAGATCGCGGAGCAGGTGGTCGAGCAGGTGGTCGGGGTGGCGGGATTTGAACCCACGGCCTTCCGCTCCCAAAGCGGACGCGCTACCAAGCTGCGCCACACCCCGTCTGGTGCGACACGTAGGGTACATGCCCGCAGGCAGTGGGGCCGCCGCATTTCGTGCCCGCCGCGGCGGGCGGAAACGGGGTGTGCGGCGACGGGGGGCGACCCGCTAGGATGCCTTGCAGTGCCGCGGCCCGTCTGGCCTGCGGCGCACTGTGTGCGGGCGTAGCTCAATGGTAGAGCCCCAGTCTTCCAAACTGGCTACGCGGGTTCGATTCCCGTCGCCCGCTCTGTACGGCTCAGGGCCGGACCGGAGGTTCTCCTCTCGGTCCGGCCCTGAGGCGTGTCCGGGGCGGGTCAGAAGCTGATCGAGTTGATCGACTGCGCTATGGAGTCGAGGAAGCGCTGGATCGACGGGGCCATGCCGGTCGAGGCCAGGAAGAAGCCGAAGAGGACGGCCACGATGGCGGGGCCGGCCTTGATGGAGCCCGCGCGGATCATCACCACCAGGATGATCGCCAACAGCAGCACGACGGACAGTGAAATGGCCACAATCGATCACACCCTCGGTCGGTCCGCTCTCCCGGCCCGGAGGTGCCACCCCGCACACCCCCGCAGGACCATCGTGCCACCAACCCGGCCACCTCATGCGGCGTGTGACACATCGTCGGTCGCATCCGCCGCTGCCTGAACCGCCGATGACGGTCTGACCTGGGGGAACGTTTCGTCCTTCAGGGCGCCGCGGAGTGAGACGAGTTGACGCCGGCCGTCAGGCGAGGCCGAGCAGGGCGCGCATGCGGGCGTACTTCTCGGTCAGCCGGGCGCGGGTGGCCGCGTCGAGGACGGCGAGCCGGGCCGGGTCCGCGTTGTGCGCCAGGTCGGCCTCCTTCACCAGGAGGGCGCCCGGGGTGCCGAGGATGCGCCGGGCGTACGCCTCGGGCGGCTCGCCGCCCCGCTTGGTGACCGCGCGGACGATGTCCTTCGTACGACGGGTCAGCGCGGCATCTGCCAGCCACTGCTCGGACAGGGCGTCGTCCTCCACGGCGTCGTGCAGCCAGGCCGCGGCGATCTGCTCGGCGTCGCCGCCCCGGGCGCGCACGCCCTCGGCGACGGCCCGCAGGTGCTCGGCGTACGGCCGCCCCGCCTTGTCGGTCTGGCCGGCGTGCGCGGCGCGGGCGACGGCCTCCACCTCGGCGAGCGACAACGTCCCGGTCCTCGGGGTCTCGGTCATCGGCCCAGTGTGGCAGCCGCCGCGCGGGGTCAGCGGGCCGCGGCGGCCGTCGGGCCCTCTCGGCAGATCAGCAGCAGCGCCCGGTCGTCGTTGACGTCCTTGGCGACCGCCTCGATGAGGTGCCAGGCGGCGCCGTGGAAGCCGCCGGGGACATAGCGGTCGGCCTCGCCGGTGAGCCGGTCGATGCCCTCGACGATGTCGCGGTCGGAGGTCTCCACGAGGCCGTCGGTGAACAGCATCAGGACGTCACCGGGGCGCAGGGAGCCCTTCACCGGGTCGAACTGGGCGCCGTCGTACACCCCGAGGAGGGGGCCCTCGGCGGCCTTCTCCTCCCAGCGGCCGCTGCCCGCGCTGAGCTGGAGGCCGGGCGGGTGGCCCGCGGAGTACAGCTCGTAGTCGCCGGAGTCGAGGTCCAGGACGAGGTGGATGGAGGTGGCGAAGCCCTCCTCCCATTCCTGGCGGAGCAGATAGCCGTTGGCGGCGGGCAGGAAGGCGTGCGGGGGCAGGGAGCCCAGCAGTCCGCCGAAGGCGCCGGACAGCAGCAGGGCGCGGGAGCCGGCGTCCATGCCCTTGCCGGAGACGTCGGTGAGGACGACCTCCAGGGTGCGGCCGCCGTTGGTGCGGGCGGCGACGACGAAGTCGCCGGAGAAGGACTGGCCGCCGGCCGGGCGCAGCGCCATCTCGTGGTGCCAGCCACGCGGCAGCCGGGGCAGCTTGCTCTGGACGCGGATGCGTTCGCGCAGGTCGAAGAGCATGGTGCCGCCGCGCCGCCAGGGCACGCCGACGCGGCTGCGGAACTGGGCGATGAGCAGGCCGACGAAGCCGCACGCGGCGACGACCAGGACGACGCCCGGGGTGACCCGGGAGGGCCCCTCGGTGTAGGGGCCGAGCCGTACCGACTCCACGATGAGGGCGGTGGCGGCGGCCGCGTACAGGCCGAGCAGGCTGGCCGGGCGCAGCAGCAGGCCGCCGGCGACGATGGGCAGCACGAGCGCGGCCGGGGAGAACCAGACGGGGTCGACGAGGGTCATGCCCGCGATGAGCGGGATGGTGAGGAAGAGTCCGGCGAGGGCGATCCAGTCCGAGCCGTCGCCACGGAAGTAGTCGACCGCGGACCGGCGCACGCCGACGCGGACCCGGTGCCACTGCATCTTCCACCGGGCCGGGAACGTGTCGGCCGCCGCGCGCCGTTCTCGTCCTGCTGCCATCAGTTCGGGACCCTATCCATCGGACCAGCTGCTTGGCACGGGAGGTCCCACTTGTCCCCCGTCCGAGGTTCGACTTCACAGTGAACTTCACGTGCCGCCGGCGCGCGGGGGCCCGGGGGAAATTCCCTGGCCCGTCCGCAAGGGCCCTGGTAGGCATGGTTCATGGCGACTGACTGGGCGGCGGGGTCCGCGACCGAGCTGCGGGTGCTGCGGCAGGACGACTGGGACCGGTTCTACGACAACCTGCTGCGGGCCTTCGGCGGGGCCACGGAGTCGGACGAGGAGCGCGCGCTGTGGCGGGAGCTGACCGAGTTCGACCGCTTTGTCGCAGCCTGGGACGGGGACCTGGTCGTGGGCACGGCCGGGGCGTTCTCGTTCCGGATGACCGTGCCGGGCGGGGCGGTGGTCCCGGCGGCGGGCGTCACGATGGTGAGCGTGGCCGCGACGCACCGGCGGCGCGGGGTGCTGACGTCGATGATGCGGCGGCAGCTGGACGATGTACGGCGGTGGGGGGAGCCGCTGGCGGTGCTGACCGCGTCCGAGCCGGGGATCTACGGCCGGTTCGGGTACGGCGCGGGGACCTTCCAGGTCGGCGCGGAGATCGACACCGCGCGGGTGTCGCTGTCGGTGCCGCCCGGCACGGACGGCGTACGGCTGCGGTACGCGGCGCCCGCCGACGCCCTCGACGCGTGCGAGGCGGTGTACGCCGCTGCGGTGCCGCGCAGGCCCGGGATGCTGGCCCGGCACCGGCCGGGCTGGGAGCGGGTGGGTCTGCTGGATCCGGAGGACGGGCGGGACGGGGCGTCGCCGCTGCAGTGCGTGGTGGCGGAGCGGGACGGCGAGGTCGTCGGATTCGCCCGGTTCCGCACCAAGTTGGGCTGGGGGCCGAGCGGGCACGACGGCACGGTGTTCCTGGAGGAGCTGTACGGGCTCGACCCGGCGGCCGAGGCGGCGCTGTGGCGGTTCGTGTTCGGCGTCGACCTGACGAGCACGGTGAAGCTGCACGGCCGTCCGGTGGACGAGGCCTGGCAGTACCAGGTGTCGGACATCCGGCGCTGCCAGGTGCGGCTGCGGGACGCGCTGTACGTCCGCCCGGTGGACGTCGGGGCCGCGCTGGCGGCGCGTACGTACCAGGTGCCGGTGGATGTGGTGCTGGAGGTCGAGGACGCCTTCTGCCCGTGGAACGAGGGGCGTTGGCGGCTGACCGGCGACGCGAAGGGCGCGTCCTGCGAGCGCACCCGGGATGCCGCGGATCTCGCCCTGTCGGTGCGGGAGTTGGGCGCGGCCTACCTCGGCGGCGTCTCCCTCACGGCGCTCGCGGCGGCGGGCCGGGTGCGGGAGCTGCGGCGGGGCGCGCTGGCGGAGGCGTCCGTCGGGTTCGGCTCGGCGGTGGCCCCGTGGCTGCCGCACGGCTTCTAGGCCGTGTCTTTCGGATCAGCCCGACTCGGGGGCGCGGTGCCTTCGTGGTGCCGGTGAGCGGGGCTTGGTGCGTGCAGCTGCAAGGCGGAGGAGGGAGTCGACGCGGCGCGTCGGCGACTGACGACAACGCGGCAGATGTGCGTGCCAAGCCCCGCGGCCCCGGGGTGATCCGAAAGACACGGCCTAGCCGGGCCTCAGGCCTTCTGGCAGGTGGGGCACCAGAAGAGGTTGCGGGCGGCGAGGCCGGCGGTGCGGATCTCGTCGCCGCAGATGTGGCAGGGCTGGGCGGCCCGGCGGTAGACGTACACCTCGCCGCCGTGGTCGTCGACGCGGGGCGGGCGGCCCATCGCCTCGGGGGTGTGTTCGGGGCGGACGGTGTCGATGCGGTTGTGCCGTACGCCCTCGCGCATGAGGGCGGCCAGGTCGGTCCAGATCGCCTGCCATGCGGCGGGGGTGAGGTCCTTGCCCGGCCGGTAGGGGTCGATGCCGTGCCGGAAGAGGACCTCGGCGCGGTAGACGTTGCCGACGCCGGCGACGACCTTCTGGTCCATGAGCAGCGCGGCGATCGTCGTACGGCTGCGGGAGATGCGGCGCCAGGCCGCGTCCGGGTCGGGGTCCTCGCGGAGCGGGTCCGGGCCGAGGCGGTCGTGTATCGCCCGCTTCTCGGCGTCGGTGATCAGGGCGCAGGTGGTGGGTCCGCGCAGGTCGGCCCAGGCCGTGTCGTTCGCGAGGCGCAGGCGGACGGTGTCGGTGGGCGGGGGCGCGGGGGCGTCGCCGAAGGCCACCTTGCCGAACAGGCCGAGGTGGATGTGGACCCAGTCGGCGTCGCGGAACCGCAGGAACAGGTGTTTGCCGTGGGCCTCGGTGGCGGTCAGCGGGGAGCCGCTGAGCAGGTCGGCGGCGTCGGAGAACTTGCCCTGGGGGCTGGTGACCCGCGGGGCCGTGCCGAAGAAGCGGGCGGCGTAGTCGTACGCCAGCCGGTGAATCGTGTGCCCCTCCGGCACGGTGCGTGTCCCTTCCAGCCCCGGGTGCCTGGCTGCCCGTGCGGGCGCGGTCAGTCCTGCTGCGGGTGGTGCGCCGGGATGGCGGGCAGCTCACCCGTGGTCTCGTAGGACGAGAGCATGTCGATGCGGCGGACGTGGCGCTCGTCGCCGGAGAACGGCGTGTTCAGGAAGACCTCGACGAACTTGGTCGCCTCCTCCTGGGTGTGCATGCGCGCGCCGACGGCGACGACGTTGGCGTTGTTGTGCTGGCGGCCGAGCGCCGCGGTCTCCTCGCTCCAGGCGAGGGCCGCCCGTACGCCCTTGACCTTGTTGGCGGCGATCTGCTCGCCGTTGCCGGAGCCGCCGATCACGATGCCGAGGGCGCCGTCGTCCGCGGCCGTGCGCTCCGCGGCGCGCAGGCAGAAGGGCGGGTAGTCGTCCTGGGCGTCGTAGATGTGCGGGCCGCAGTCGACGGGGTCGTGGCCCGCCGCCTTGAGCCATTCGACGAGGTGGTTCTTGAGTTCGAAGCCGGCATGGTCCGAGCCGAGATACACGCGCATGGGATGAGTGTGACATGGGACCTGCCGGACGGCAGGGCGGGGTGGTGTGCCCGAAATGTGTGAGCAAGACCACAGAACCTCAGGAAAAGCTCAAGTTAACAATACGGAATCAGAGGTTCACGAATTCCGTCACCTCGGATTCACTGGACCGGCTCGTACACCGCTCGTACGGGAGAGAAAGATCCACAAGATCGAACGGCGCAAAGGAATTCCGTCCCATGACCTCGCAGCCGACCGTCACGAAGGCCGGACACGGCCAGGGAGGCACCGGTGATCCCGGGAACTCCGGATCCGGTCTCCAGGCAGGACTCAAGAACCGCCATCTGTCGATGATCGCCATCGGCGGTGTGATCGGCGCCGGACTCTTCGTGGGGTCCAGCTCCGGCATCGCCACCGCAGGTCCCGGCATCCTCCTCTCGTACGCCCTCGTCGGCACGCTCGTGGTGCTGGTGATGCGGATGCTGGGTGAGATGTCCGCGGCCAACCCGACCTCCGGTTCCTTCTCCGCGCACGCCGACCGCGCGCTCGGCCCGTGGGCCGGTTTCTCGATCGGCTGGCTGTACTGGTTCTTCTGGGTCGTCGTGCTCGCCGTCGAGGCGACCGCCGGCGCGAAGATCCTCGAAGGGTGGATCCCCGCCGTACCGCAGTGGGGCTGGGCCCTGATCGTGATGGTGGTGCTCACCGCCACCAACCTGGTCTCCGTCGGCTCCTACGGCGAGTTCGAGTTCTGGTTCGCCGGGATCAAGGTCGTCGCCATCGGCGCGTTCATCGTGATCGGCGGCCTGGCCGTCTTCGGTGTCCTGCCCGGCGTCGACAGCGACAAGGCGGGCCTGTCCAACCTGACCGACCACGGCGGCTTCCTGCCGCACGGACCGGGCGCCATCCTCACCGGTGTGCTGCTCGTCGTCTTCTCCTTCATGGGCAGCGAGATCGCCACGCTGGCGGCCGGCGAGTCGGAGGACCCGCAGCGGGCCGTCACCAAGTCGACGAACAGCATCATCTGGCGTATCGCCGTGTTCTACCTGGGCTCGATCCTGGTGGTGGTCACGCTGCTGCCGTGGAACGACAAGTCGATCGCCGACGAGGGCTCCTACGTCGCCGCCCTGGACTCCCTCGGCATCGCGCACGCCGGTCAGATCATGAACTTCATCGTGCTGACGTCGGTGCTGTCCTGTCTCAACTCCGGCCTCTACACGGCCTCCCGCATGGCGTTCTCGCTCGGCCAGCGCGGTGACGCGCCCAAGGCGTTCGCGCGGACGACGAGCCGGGGCGTGCCGCAGACGGCGATCCTCGTCTCGGTCGTCTTCGGCTTCGTGGCGGTGTTCTTCAACTACAAGTTCCCCGACACGGTCTTCCTCTTCCTGCTCAACTCCTCCGGCGCGGTCGCGCTGTTCGTGTGGCTGGTGATCTGCTTCTCGCAGCTGCGGATGCGGAAGATCATCCAGCGGGAGGCGCCGGAGAAGCTGGTCGTGAAGATGTGGCTGTACCCGTACCTGACGTGGGCGACGGCCGCGATGATCGTGTTCGTGCTGGGCTACATGCTCACGGACACCGAGCACGACGGCCGGGAGACGGTGCTGCTGTCGCTGCTCGTGGCGGCGGTGGTGCTGGTGATCGCCGTGGTGAAGCAGCAGGTCCTCAAGGGCCGGGCGGAGGCGCGCGCCGAGCTGTGAGCGACTAGAGGACGGTGAAGCCGGCCTTCACGTCCTCGTAGATCCGCAGCGCGCGGCTCTCGGCGCCCGGCCGGTACCACGTGTTCACCTGGTACGTCCGTCCTTCCTCGGTGAAGCCGAGGAGGCGGGCGTGCCAGGCGGCGCCGTCCAGGGTGAAGGTGTACTCCCACACCACCGCCGGGTGCCCGCGGTACGTCGTCTCCTCCAGGCGGATCGTGCGGTACTCCCGGCCGCGCCGGGCGTCGCGCTCGGAGCGCCGCCAGGTGTCGATGAGGCGGCCCCGGGCCAGTGACGCCTTGGCCGCCAGTTCCTGTGTCCCGTCCGGGGACGTGTAGTGCACCTCGGAGCCCGTGCGCACGTCCCGGCGCCATCCCAAGGGCGTGACCCACGCGTAGCCGCCCGCCTCCCGGTGCGCGCCGGGCGGCAGGGCGGGGGGCCGGGAGGTGCCCGCGACGGTGGGTGCGGGAGCGGACGGCGACGGGGCGGTGGCCTCGGCCGACGCGGTGGTGTCCTGGGCCGTGGGGGCCGATGCCGCGGTGGCCGCGGTGTGGTGGCCCTGTGCCGACGGCCGGCCGTCCCCGGGCAGCACGGTCACCGCGACGGCCACGAGCGCTGCGGCCGTGAGGACGCCGACGGCCGCGACGAGGGCCGTACGGCGCCGGGTGCGGGTGTCGGTCCCGGCGGGCGGGTCGGAGACGCCGGGGTGGGGGCGTGGCGCGGTGGGCGCCGAGTGAGGGGCGACCGGGGTGACAGTGGCCGCGCCCGGGTGTCGGGGCCGCGGGGGCTCTTCCCGTACTCCGGGTGGGGGCTGGGGTCGTGAGGCGTCCAGGAGGACCGGCGCCGGTGCCTCGGCGGGGCCGTTCGTCCCGCTTGCCGGCTCCGGCCGCTCCCCCGGTGGCTGTGCCGTCGGGGGTTGGTCCGGGCCGGCCACCGACCGCAGGGCCTCCTCCAGGGCGTCCAGGGTCGGGCGGGCCGCCGGGTCCTTGTGCAGCAGGGCCGCCAGCACCGTCCGCAACGGGCCTGCGGCGGCCGGCAGTTCGGGCTCCTCGTACAAGACCGCGTGCAGGGTCGCGAGGGTCGTCTCGCGGGAGAACGGGGAGCGGCCCGCCAGTGCCGCGCAGAGCGTCGCGCCCAGGGACCACAGATCGGACGGCGGGCCCTGCGGGCGGCCCGCGATGCGCTCGGGGGCCATGTAGTCGGGCGAGCCGACCAGCATGCCGACCATGGTCAGCGCCTTGGCGTCCTGGATGGCGGCGATACCGAAGTCGGTGAGGACGACCCGGTCGCCGTCCGCGTCGACCAGGACGTTGCCGGGTTTGATGTCGCGGTGCAGGACGCCCCGCGCGTGCACCTGCCGCAGCGCCGCGACCAGGCCGAGGCCGATCCGCGCCGCCTCGCGGGGGCCGAGGGCGCCCCGCTCGGCCGTCAGGCGCTCCAGGGAGCGGCCCGCCACCAACTCCATGACGATCCACAGGAGTTCGCCCTCGTCCACGACGTCGTAGACGCGGACGACGTGCGGGTGGTCGATGCGGGCCGTCGCCCGGGCCTCGCGCAGGGTGCGCTCACGCCGGGTGCGCGCGTCCTCGGCGTCCGGGCCGTCGATGCGTATCTCCTTCACGGCGACCAGCCTGTCCAGTATTTCGTCGACCGCGAGCCACACCCGTCCCATTCCCCCCTGGCCGATACTCTCGACCAGCCGATAACGGCCCGCCACCTGCAACCCGGGAATACCGCCCCGGCCCGTGTTCCCGCCGCCTCCCGTATTTCCCACCAATTCCGTGGCACCCCCTCGACGACCGCCCCCGGTGAAACATATCGGCCACAGTTCGCGCCGTATCAGCATAGTGCGGGGAAATCTTGTGGTACCTCTTCAAGTACTGCGAATTCAGGCGCAGTCCAGGGGGACGCAAGGGGGACGAACATGAGTTCTCGTCGTACGACGACGGTCGCGGGAGCGCTGGTCACGACGGCTTTCTCGGCGGTGGTGATCCTTTCCGGACCCACCTGGGCCGATGACCAGGGGCCCGGCAGCGGTAAGGGGGGAAAGGCCGTGGACCCGGCACCGGCGGGCGTGGAACTGAGCACGCTGCTGCCGGAGAAGATCTCGGTCGACAACAGTTCGCACAAAACAACGATTACCGCGACGGTGAAGAACGCGGGCAGCAAGGACAGCGGTGACATCCGGCTTTTGGTGGTGGGATTCGACGGTCTTGAGGTCCATTCCGTCAAGGGCTGTTCCGCACTCGCCGCAAAGGATCTGCCGGAAGGTTCGAACAGCGCTTTCAGCTGTGCGGTCGGCCGTCTCGAGCCCGGCGCCTCGAAGGCGTACACCGTCGACGCCACCTACGACCTGGGCAAGAGGGGAAGGATCTGCCTGCCCGTCCAGAGCAGCGACGGGAAGAAGACGTTCTGGCAGCAGGGCCCGGTGCCGTTCGGTACGACGAACCCGTCGCCGGACGCCCCCGCGACCCCGCTCCTCCTCGGCACCGACAACAGGCCGGTCGCGCCGGGCGCCGACCAGCTGCCGAAGACCGGAGTGGGCCGGGCCGCGCTCCCGCTCGGGGCGGCCGCGGCGGCGCTGGTGGCCGCCGGGGCCGCAGGGATGTCGTGGGCGCGGCGGCGCCGCACGCAGGGGTGAGTTTCCGGGGACCGGACCGAGGGCCTGCACGAGCCGGAAACGGCGAAGAGGCTCGCCGGTCTGCGGTCGCTGTACGACCCGGCGGGCCTCTTCGGAGGGTGATGCGGGGGCTGCCCGGCTGCGGGGACTCCACCGCTGCGGGGCTTTCCGGCGGGGGCTGCCTGGGGCTGCCCCCGGGGCGTTACTTCTTGTCGACCAGCTTCCAGGCGGTCGGCAGCAGGCCCATCGCCAGGGCCGCCTTGAGGGCGTCGCCGATCAGGAACGGCGTGAGGCCGGCGGCGATCGCGGCCGAGGCGGTCATGCCGGTGGCGAGGGCCAGGTACGGGACGCCGACGGCGTAGATGATCGCCTCGCCGAGCAGCATCGTGCCGGCCGTGCGCCACACGTTGCGGTCGCCGCCGCGGCGGGCCAGCGCGCCCACGACGGTCGCGGCGAGCAGCATGCCGAGGACGTAGCCGAACGACGGGGCCGCCGCGCCGGAGGCGCCGCCCGCGAACCACGGCACTCCCGCGATGCCGGCGAGCGCGTACAGGGCGAGGGAGAGGAAGCCCCGGCCGGCGCCGAGGGAGGTGCCGACGAGCAGCGCGGCGAAGGTCTGGCCGGTCACCGGCACCGGGGTGCCCGGGATCGGCACGGAGATCTGGGCCGCGAGGCCGGTGAGGGCGGCGCCACCGAGGACCAGGGCCGCGTCGCGGACGCGGGAGGCCGGGAGGAGGTCGGCGAGGACCTGTCCGGTGCGGACGGGAGTGGCGGCGGTGCTCATGGGGTCTCCGCGGGGATGGGTGATCAGGGGACACCGTGACGCTATACCGGCGGCCGTCGGCCGATCACCGTCAGCCGCCGACAAAGCCGGGATCGGCGCCATGGTGGGCTTCGCACAACGCGTGCGGGTTACACCCGGTTCGACGTGATACCGGTCACTGCGGTGAGGTGGCCGGGGATACCCGGGGCCGGCCGTCGGGTGGTTCCGACGGCTGTGGGGTTCCACCAAAGGCGGCGTCTGTGAGACGGCCGTCTCGCCCGTCGGTCGGCGTCTGGGCAGCCGTCGGCCGCTTTGCTAGGTTCGACCGCATGGTTGCCCAGGCCCGGTACTTCTCGTCGCGTCGCCATGTCGACCTGCGGCGCGTGAGTGCGGCCGCCTGTCGCCGTCCGGTGTGAGGCGGGGCGGAGCGGATCCGGCCCGCCGATCGAATCGGCGCAGTGTCGGACCGGCTCCCGAGGAAGTGGCCCATGCCCCGTACCGCGACACCCCTGCCCCTGTCCACCGTCCCCCGGGTCGCCGACCGTGACCGGCGGCGCACCAGTGCGAGCGTCATCCTGCGGTCCGTGCTGGAGCACGGCCCGGTGGCGCGCAGCACCATAGCCCGGCTCACCGGGCTGTCGCCGGCGTCGGTGACCGACTACTGCGCCCTGTTCGCCGAGCGCGGCCTGATCCGGGAGGCCGCCGCGCCCCGGCAGGCAAGAGGCGTGGGGCGCCCGCACGTGCCCCTCGACCTGGACGACCGCCGTCATGTGGTGGGCGGGGTGCACGTGGCGGTGCCGTACACCACGGTCGCGCTGCTCGATCTGCGCGGCCGGGTGGTGGCACGGCGCGAGCTGGCCCACGACCCGGCCGACCCGGTGCGGGTGCTGGCCCGGGCCGCGGACGCGCTGGCGGAACTGCTGGCCTCGGCGCCCGGCAGCGGGGCCCTCGGCATCGGCTGCGCGGCCGGCGGCTGGGTGGACCACGAGGCCGGCACGATCGTCGACCATCCGCTGCTCGGCTGGCGGGACGTCCCCGTGCACGAAGTGCTCCAGCAGCGCACCGGGCTGCCGGTCCACGTGGACGGGCACGCCCGGGCCCTGGTCAACGCGGAGCGGCTGTTCGGACGGGCTCGCGGCAGCCGCAGCGTGCTGCACCTGTTCGCCGGCAACGTGGTCGACGCGGCGTTCGCCACCCACGACGAGGTGCACCACGGGCCGCGCTCGCAGGCCGGCGCGATCGCCCACCTTCCGCTGCCCGGCGGCGGGGAGCCGTGCGGCTGCGGCCGTAGAGGCTGCCTGCAGGCGGAGTTGAGCGAGCGGACGCTGTGCCGGCGGGCCCGGGCGGCGGGCGTCACCGACGGGGTGAACCCGGTGCACGTGGTGCGCGCGGCGGCGGCCGGCGATCCGGTGGCGGTACGGCTGCTGGTGGAGCGGGCCCGGATGACGGGGCGGGCGGTGGCGCTGCTGCTGGACGTCCTCAACCCGGAGACCGTCGTCGTCACCGAGATCGGTTCGATCCACCGCGAGGACTGCCTGGAGGCGCTGCGCGCCGCGGTCGGGGCGGAGCGGGCGGCGTCCGTGCTGCCGACGAGTTTCCCGGATTCGGTGCTGGCCGTGGCAGGCGGGGCGGTCGCCCTCGACGCGCTCTACCGGGATCCGCTGGCCGTGTCACCTGACCTTAATTAATTCAGAAACTTCGAATGTTGACAGGGGTCATCCGTGACCGGGACCATCCTTCCCATGAGCTGTCGCACCCTTTGTTGCTGACGCGTTGACGCGCCTGGAGCGCGTACTTCTCCTGCCTGCAGCCCCGTTTTCCTGCCGCTTCCGCGCCGGGGTTCCGCACGCCTTCTCTCCGCCTTCCCGTCTTTCCGCAGTTCCGCCTTTCCGCGTGAAATCCCAGGGAGTTCTCCCATGCCGTCCTCCGCTGCCCCCGGTCTCGACCGGAGGCTGTTCCTCACGTCCGTGCTCGGTGTCACCGCCGCTGTCGCCGGCCTCAGCGGCTGCGCCGAGTCGAGCGCCGCCACCACCGAGGCCGCCTCGACCGCCGCCCTGCTGGACAAGGTCCCGGCGGGCACCAGCCTGAACATCGCCTCGTACCAGAACGTGCAGCAACTGCAGTTCAAGCTGGCGAAACTGCCGCCGCTGCCCTTCAAGGTGTCGAACTGGCTGAACATCGGCGCCGGCCCCGATGTCATCAACGCCTTCCGCGCCAAGTCCCTGGACCTCGCGAACAACGCGGGCATCCCGCCGATCCAGGCGCATTACCAGGGATTCGCCGCGAAGATCGTGGCGATCAACATCACCCGCAAGCCGAATTACCTCTTCGCCACGAAACCCGGCAGCGACATCCGGTCGGTCGCCGACTTCCGGGGAAAGAAGCTCGCGTTCTCGCAGGGGCAGGCGCAGGGCGTTGTGCTGCTGCGGGCGCTGAAGAAGGCGGGCCTGGCCTACGACGACGTGAAGCTGGTGCCGCTGACCAGCAACCAGTTCCTCACCGCCCTGCAGTCCGGGCAGGTCGACATCGCCCCGCTGGCCAACCAGCAGGCACCGGCGTACCTGAAGCAGTACGGCCCGAAGGGCGCCCACAGCATCCCCACCGACGTGGTCGACCTGCTCAACCTGCTGTGGGCGCCGGTGTCCGTGCTGAACGACCGCGCGAAGGCCGCCGCGATCGCCGCGTACATCCCGCAGTGGGCGCAGGGCCAGGTGTGGCAGTACGAGCACCCCGACATCTGGAACGAGGAGTTCTACGTGGGGACGCAGAACCTCACGCTCCAGCAGGCGAAGTCGATCAGCGCGCTCGCCAACAAGCCGCTGTTCCCGCCGACCTGGGACGAGGCGATCCGCTGGGAGCAGGAGACAGCCGATCTGCTCGCCGAGGGCGGCTTCGTCAAGCCGTTCAAGGTCGGCTCGCTGTTCGACCACCGCTTCGAGGGCATCGCCGCCCGTTCCGTACCCGCGGAATACCGGAGGTGACGGCCATGACGACCACCACGACCACCGCCGCCACCGCACCCGTCCTCGCCCCGGTCACGGCGCCGGCCGCCCGCAGGCGCCGCCGCTCCCTCGCCCCCGGCAGGCGGCTGCCCGCCTCCCGGCTGGTCGGCCCGGCCCTGCTGCTCGCGGTGTGGGCCGCCGCCTCCGCCGCCGGACGGCTGGACCCGGGAGCGGTCCCGGCGCCCTGGACGGTGCTGAGGACCGGCGTCCACCTGTGGACGGACGGCACCCTCACCACCGACATCCTCACCTCGCTCCAGCGCGCCGGAGCCGGTTTCGCCATCGGGCTGACCGCCGGTGTCGTCCTCGCCCTGGTGTCCGGCCTCAGCCGGGTCGGGGAGGCGCTGATCGACGGCTCTGTGCAGCTCAACCGGGCGATCCCGACGCTCGGCCTGATCCCGCTGTTCATCCTGTGGCTGGGCATCGGGGAGACCTTCAAGATCGCCATCATCGCGATCGTCGTCTACATCCCCATCTACCTCAACACGCACGCCGCGCTGTCCGGCATCGACCACCGCTTCGTCGAACTCGCCGAGGTGCAGGGCCTGTCCCGGCTGGCCTTCGTCCGGCAGATCGTGATCCCCGGCGCGCTGCCCGGCTTCTTCGTCGGGCTGCGGCTCGGGGTGACCGGCTCCTGGCTGGGCCTGGTCGTCCTGGAGCAGATCAACGCGACCAGCGGGCTCGGCTATCTGATGTTCCAGGCGCAGAACTACGGCCAGTCGGACGTCATCCTCGTCGGCCTGCTCGTCTACGGGGTCTTCGGCCTGGTCTCCGACAGCGCGGTCCGGATCGTCGAACGGAGGGTGCTGTCGTGGCGCCGCACACTGAGCAACTGACCCGCCCGGCCGTCTCGTTGCGGGGGCTGACCCGCTCCTTCGACGGGCGGACCGTCCTCGACGGCATCGACCTGGAGATCCCCGCCGGGCAGTTCACCGCCCTGCTCGGGCACAGCGGCTCCGGCAAGAGCACGCTGCTGCGGGCGGTCGCCGGCCTCGACCACGAGGTGACCGGCAGTGGTGAACTCGTCGCCCCCGAGCGGGTGTCGGTGGTGTTCCAGGACTCGCGGCTGCTGCCCTGGCGGCGCGTCCTCGACAACGTCCTGCTCGGCACCGACGGCAAGGAGGCCGCCGCCAAGGGCCGTGAGGCGCTCGCCGAGGTCGGCCTCGCGGGCCGGGAGCGGTCCTGGCCCGGCGAGCTGTCCGGCGGCGAGGCGCAGCGGGCGGCGCTCGCCCGCTCCCTGGTCCGCGAACCCGAACTGCTGCTGGCCGACGAGCCGTTCGGGGCGCTGGACGCGCTCACCCGGATCCGGATGCACGGCCTGCTGAGGGAGCTGTGGGAGCGCCACCGGCCGTCGGTGCTGCTCGTCACCCACGACGTGAACGAGGCGATCGTGC
Source organism: Streptomyces griseosporeus (assembly GCF_014656055.1). Classification (GTDB taxonomy): domain Bacteria; phylum Actinomycetota; class Actinomycetes; order Streptomycetales; family Streptomycetaceae; genus Streptomyces; species Streptomyces griseosporeus. The sequence continues at coordinate 481,571 of NZ_BNBR01000004.1, read as the reverse complement.
TCGCCGACCGCGTGCTCGTCCTCGAAGGGGGCCGCATCGGCCTCGACCTGACCATCGACCGCCCGCACCCGCGCTCGTACAGCGACCCGCTGCTCGGGGAGTACCGGGAGCGGCTGCTCGCCGCGCTCGGCGTGACGGAGGACCACCAGTGACCAGCAGAGAACATCCCCGGCAGCTGCACCTGAACGCCTTCCTGATGAACACCGGGCACCACGAGGCGTCGTGGCGGCTTCCGGAGAGCGACCCGTACGCCCATGTGGACCTCGGGCACCACGTCCGGCTGGCCCGGATCGCCGAGCGCGGCACCTTCGACTCGCTGTTCCTCGCCGACGGCCCCCAGCTGTGGAACAGCGTGGGCCAGCGCCCCTCGGGCGCGCTGGAGCCGCTCACCCTGCTGACCGCGCTGGCGACGGCCACCGAGCACATCGGCCTCATCGCCACCGCGTCCACCTCCTACAACTCCCCCTACAACCTGGCCCGCAGGTTCGCCTCGCTGGACATCGTCAGCGGGGGCCGGGCGGGCTGGAACATCGTCACCACCGCGGGGAGGGAGGCCGCCCGCAACTTCGGCCTGGACGAGGAGCCCGCGCACGCCGAGCGGTACGCCCGTGCCGCCGAGTTCGTCGAGGTGTCCCGCAAGCTGTGGGACAGCTGGGAGGACGACGCGGTCGTCGCCGACAAGGAGGCCGGCGTCTGGGGCGACGAGCGCCGCATCCATCCGCCCCGGCACCGCGGGACGTACTTCGGTGTCGAGGGCGCGCTCAACGTGCCGCGCGGTCCGCAGGGGCACCCGCTGCTGGTGCAGGCGGGCTCCAGTGAGGACGGCAAGGCGTTCGCCGCCCGGTACGCGGAGGCGGTCTTCACGGCGCAGCAGACCCTCGCCGACGCGCAGGCGTTCTACGCCGACCTGAAGTCCCGTACCGCCGCGGCCGGCCGCGATCCCGACCACGTGAAGGTGCTGCCGGGCATCGTGCCGGTGCTCGGCTCCACCGAGGCGGAGGCGCGGGAGGCGGAGCGGGTGCTGGAGGAGCACATCGTGCACCGGCACGCCGTGGAGCGTCTGGAGAGCCTGCTCCAGCTCGCGCCGGGCACGCTGGAGCTGGACGCGCCGCTGCCCGCCGGCCTGCCGACGGAGGACGCCGTCGAGGGCGCCAAGAGCCGCTACACGCTCGTCGTGGGACTGGCCCGGCGCGAGCGGCTGACCGTGCGGCAGCTGATCGGGCGGCTCGGCGGCGGGCGCGGGCACTTCACCCTGGCCGGCACGCCCGAGCAGGTCGCCGACACCATCGAGACCTGGTTCACCCGGGGCGCCGCGGACGGCTTCAACATCATGCCCGCGGTGCTGCCCTCCGGCCTGGACGCCTTCGTCGACCATGTCGTGCCGATCCTGCGCGCCCGCGGCCTGTTCCGCACCGAGTACGGCCCCCGGCGGACCCTGCGCGAGCGCTACGGCCTGCCGCGCCCCGTCAACCAGTACACCGCAGCCCTTGTCTGAGCAGCCCCCGCCCGAGGAGAGGACCCGTCCCATGTCCCTGGAGATCACCAAGGTCACCGCACGCATCGGCGCCCGCGTGTCCGGCGTCGACATCACCCGGCCGCTCGCCCCGGAGGAGGTCACGGCCGTCCGGGAGGCGCTCAACGTCCACAAGGCGCTGGTCTTCGACGCGCGCGGCCTGGACGACGCGGGCCAGCAGGCGTTCGTCCGCCACTTCGGCGACCTGACCACCGCGCACCCGACGGTCGGTGCCGTCGACGACGCCCCGAACGTGCTGCCCGTGGACAGCGAGCGGGGCCGGGCCAACCACTGGCACACCGACGTCACCTTCGTCCTCAACCCGCCGCAGGCCACCAGCCTGCGCTCGCTGACGATCCCGCCGTACGGCGGCGAGACGCTGATCGCCAGCGCGGCCGCCGCCTACCGCGACCTGCCCGAGCCGCTGCGCCGGTTCGCCGACGGGCTGTGGGCGGAGCACACCAACGACTACGACTACGCCGTACCGGAGGAGGAGATCGACGAGGAGAAGGCCGCGCAGCGCGCGCAGTTCACGTCCATCAAGTACCGCACGGTCCACCCCGTGGTGCGGGTGCACCCGCTGACCGGGGAGAGGGGGCTGTTCATCGGCGGGTTCGCGCAGCGGATCGTGGGCCTGTCGGCCGGGGAGTCCCGCAAGGTGCTGGACCTGCTCCAGGGGTACGTCACGCGCCCGGAGAACGTGCTGCGGCACCGGTGGGCGGAGGGTGAGCTGGTCCTGTTCGACAACCGGATCACCCAGCACTACGCCGTCGACAACTACGACGGACAGCCGCGCCGGCTGCACCGGGTGACCGTCGCCGGTGACGTGCCGGTGGGCATCGAGGGCAAGGAGAGCTGGTCGGTGGAGGGCGACGCCTCGCACTACACGCCCGTGGCGGCGTAACAGGGAGGCGAGGTAACCGGAAGATCACTCTCCGCAAGGGGGGCGTCCGGATACTGGGCGGTCTGTCCGGGTGAGCGGACGGGCCGCCCAGACTGGCGGGGTTTTTGCCCGTCTCTTGCCCACGGGAGAACCACCCCCATGCACAGCAGCACGACCTCGGACACGCCGACGCGGGAGCCGCAGGCGCCGGAGGGCGCCGCCCTCTCGCACGGCCTCAAGCAGCGCCACCTGTCGATGATCGCCCTCGGCGGGGTGATCGGCGCCGGCCTGTTCGTCGGATCCGGCGCGGGCATCGCCGCCGCCGGCCCGTCGATCGTCGTCGCCTACACCCTCTCCGGCATCCTGGTGATGCTCGTGATGCGGATGCTGGGCGAGATGTCGGCGGCGTATCCGTCGTCGGGGTCCTTCTCGGCGCACGCCGAGCGGGCGATCGGGCCGTGGGCGGGGTTCACCGCCGGCTGGTCGTTCTGGGTGCTGCTGTGCACGGCGGTCGGCCTGGAGGGCATCGGCGCCGCGAAGATCGTCACCGGGTGGCTGCCGGGCACGCCGGAGTGGGCGTGGGTGGCGCTGTTCATGGTCGTCTTCTGCGGGGCGAACCTGGCGGCGGTGAAGAACTTCGGCGAGTTCGAGTTCTGGTTCGCGGCACTGAAGGTCGGCGCGATCTCGCTGTTCCTGGTGCTGGGCGTGCTGGCCATCGCGGGCGTGCTGCCCGGCTCGGACTCCCCCGGCACGTCGAACCTGACGGACTTCCTGCCGAACGGCGGTGAGGGCCTGGTCGTCGGCCTGCTCGCCTCGGTCTTCGCGTACGGCGGTCTGGAGACGGTCACCATCGCGGCGGCCGAGTCGGAGAACCCGGTGCAGGGCGTGGCGCGGGCGGTGCGCACCGCGATGTGGCGGATCGCGCTGTTCTACATCGGCTCGATGGCGGTCATCGTCACGCTCGTGCCGTGGGACTCCAAGGCCGTGGTGGAGAAGGGCCCGTACGTCGCCGCCCTGGACGAGCTGGGGATCCCGGGCGCCGGTCAGCTGATGAACGTGGTCGTGCTGGTGGCGCTGCTGAGCGCGATGAACGCCAACATCTACGGCTCCTCGCGGATCGCCTACTCGCTGGTGGCGCGCGGGCAGGGGCCGAAGGTGCTGGCGAAGGTGTCCGGTGGGGTGCCGCGGGTGGCGGTGCTGGTGTCGTGCGTCGTCGGCTTCGTCTGTGTGCTGCTGAGCTACTGGCGGCCGAACGACGTCTTCTCCTGGCTGCTGAACATGATCGGCGCGGTGATCCTCGTCGTCTGGATCTTCATCGCGGTGGCGCAGCTGCGGCTGCGGCGGCAGCTGGAGCGGGAGGCGCCCGGGAAGCTGGTCGTGCGGATGTGGGCGTACCCGTGGCTGACGTGGGTGGCGCTGGCCGGGATGGCGGCGGTGTTCGTACTGATGGCGCGGGAGCCGGACACGCGGGTGCAGCTGTACTCGACCGGCGGGATGACGCTGGCGCTGGCGGCGGTCGGCTACGCGTGGCAGAGGGCCCGCCGCTGACGCCTCCCTCTCCGAGAAGCCCCTGTGTGATCCACACAGGGGCTTTTTGCTGCTAGCTTGTTATTGCGAATGACTCGCAATAACAGCCGGAGGGATCTCCCCATGCCCGTCTACACGCTGCCTGACCTGCCCTACGACTACTCCGCGCTCGCGCCCGTGATCAGCCCCGAGATCATCGAGCTGCACCACGACAAGCACCACGCGGCCTATGTGAAGGGCGCCAACGACACGCTGGAGCAACTGGCGGAGGCGCGGGAGGCGGAGCGGTGGGGGTCGCTCAACGGCCTGGAGAAGAACCTGGCCTTCCACCTCTCCGGGCACATCCTGCACTCGATCTACTGGCAGAACATGACCGGCCCGAAGGAGGGCGGCGGGGAGCCGCTGGCGGCCGACGGGGTGGGCGATCTGGCGGAGGCGATCAAGGAGTCCTTCGGCTCCTTCGCGGCCTTCAAGTCCCAGCTCTCCAAGGCGGCGGCGACCACCCAGGGCTCGGGCTGGGGCGTCCTCGCGTACGAGCCGCTGAGCGGCCGGCTGATCGTCGAGCAGGTCTACGACCACCAGGGCAACGTCGGCCAGGGCGCGACCCCGATCCTGGTCTTCGACGCCTGGGAGCACGCCTTCTACCTGCAGTACCGCAACCAGAAGGTCGACTTCATCGAGGCGATGTGGCAGGTCGTCAACTGGCAGGACGTCGCCCGCCGCCACGCGGCGGCGAAGTCCCACCCGAACCCCCTCCTGCTCACCCCCTGACCTCCCACCGACTCCTGCCTCGTGATCGTCTTCTCACCCTTCACGTGGCAGGCGGATAAAAGAAGCCCCCGTGAGGACGTGACTCACGGGGGCTTCCCGCTGTCGCGATCAGTCGACCCCGCGGAGATAGACCCGGCTGCGCCCGCCCCCCAGCGGCGCGACGACGACCTCCAGCTCGTCCAGCTTCCCGGCGCAGGGCGCGCAGACGGGCCCCGCGAGCACCCCGTCGAGCGTCTCGGGCTCGGGCAGCCCGAGGTGCCCGAAGGGCGTGGTGGGGTGGAAACCGGCGGGGTCGGCGACCGCCCGCTCGCGGTGCACGAGCGGATCCTGCGGCGCCAGCGCGGCGATGAAGCCGTTCACGTCCCGGTCCGGCAGCACGAACGCCAGCAGCAGCACGTCGTCCTGAAACCCGACCTGCCGGGCCCCCTTGCGGGCCGTGGCCGCGGCAGGGACGGGGACCCCCAACTCCTCAGCGACCTGCGCGAACCCGACGCCCTCTGCCCAGTACGGGACCTGTTGCGTCCGCGAACCGCCGCCCGTGCCGCCACCGCATCCCGCGAGCGCGAGGGCGGACAGAGCTGACAACAAGGCCATAACGGCCCGTGAGCGGTTCACCATCACCTGGCATCTCCGTTGCGCCCGATGTCCGTGCGGGTGCCGTCGCGTCCCGGATCGACCGGGTCAGGAATCTCACCCGAGCCCGAACCCAGGTCGTAGTGCTGCACGGAACCACTGCCTCGCATGTCGAATTCCTTGGCAAGACCGGTGGTGTGGAGCCGGGCCATGTCAGCGTCGGTCACCTCGGTCCCCCCGATCGGAGTCTGCTTGCCCGGGTCCCAGTTGTACCGGTCCCAGACGTTGACCTGGTAATCGAGTGAGACCTTGGGCTTACCGTCTGCACCAGGCACAACGGTGAGCATGCCCGTCGTATTGGTCATACCTCTGCCGATTGCCAGGTACCAATTTCGGTCACTATGTGTATAGCCCTGTCCTGGGGTTTCGATCGGTATGGCCACAGGCTTCCCGCCGGACCTTTCGTAGGCTTCCAGCGCCTGTCTACGCCACTCGTCCTGGTGGTCGAGGAGGGACTGCTGCGAAGTCAGTCGCAGTGCCTGATCATCAGAGAGCATTCGGTCAACATCGAGATCGAGCGTCTCTCCTGTGCCGTTGAGGTAGTGGTCCATATGCCGAGCAGCATCCGTGTAACCGATGAAGTCACCCGAGTTAGCCATGGCGACCGCCTGCGCCTGGATCCAGTAGTCCTCGGCGCCTGGGTCTTTTACGTCGAACGCACCGGATCCATCGTCAGCAGCGGCCCGCTTCGCCTGGGGATCGAGCAGTCCGGCAGCAAGCAAGTCATCTCTGTGCTCGGCCCACAGCCGAGCGCGGGCTTCAGGGCTGAGCGACTGCCACAAGCGGCGCAGCTCTGCACGCTGCCCCTCATTCGCGTCATCTCCGAGCCCGGCCAACTTCTGCGCGCGCGGATACATGTCCTCGTCGAGCGAAGTGTAAGTCGCATGGCCTGCGTTGGACGGGTCACCCCCATGGCTCGCTCGCAGTGCTCTGGTCAGGGCCGCGTCTACCTCCGCTGCGTGGCTGACGACTGACGCCAGGGTGTCGGCGTACCAGTGGAGCAGATCTTTCGTCTTCTGCCCGCTGCCCTCGACCGTGCATTGCGCTTCCATCACCTTGACAGTTCCGTCTGCTCCACCCGTTACGACGAACCCGTCTTTGGCAGCCGCGTGGGTGAGAGCTTTGGCACGGCGCTGAAGGGCCTCCAGTTCGCTGTGCGCGTCGTCAAGAACGCTCCAGATACTTTTCGCTTCCTGGTGCAGATCCGCGATCTCCTTCGCGGTCTTCGTTACGAACTCACGCGTCACATCAGCATTCACACCAGCCCACCGGGCTCGGTCGGATTTGGCCTGCATCCCGTCTCGGGCTTCGTCAGCGAATGCCGCCAAGTCGGTCACGACCTGTTTCCAGGTTGTTACTGCCGACTGGAGCGTGCCGAGGTCGACTTCCAACAGGTCGCTGTAATCCACGCTGTCCCCCGGGTGTCAGTGGAAGTAGCTACCGAGAACGGAGGCCTGAACGGCCGACCCATCGCGGTTCCTCAACTGGACACCGATCTTGACGTCGTCGTGCGCGTGTGTTTTGCGCGAGAAATCCAGGTGATTGGAGATGTGGGCACACGCCTGCAGAACGCTCTTCACCTGAGAAGTCCACACCTCCACCGTCGTGGAGAGCTCCGCACCCGCGGTGAACTTGCGGGCGGTCAATTCCGTCGCTGCCTGCATAGACGTACCGCTTCCCCCGCTGTCAGCGCCGGCGCCCGCTATGTCGACCTTGTCACGCATACGCTGGAACAGAGAAAAGGCTTCGTGCCCGACCGCCCCGAGATCATCCTGGTGGACGACTAGATCAGCGCCACCACTACCTGAACTGCCGGCACTGTCGATCTGCGTCCCGGCGGTCCGGCGCTCGATGGCATCCGCCTTCAACTGCTGCCACTCGTCCCATCCCATACGTCTCATGACAGTGCTAACACCCACGGAAGTTCCCCTTCCACGGATCTTGTCTTGAAGAGTGGCTCCCGCTGGGCCGGCTCCGGAGTCACGGTCGGCAGGTGGGGGCTACGCTCCTCTTCTTCCGTCGAGGAGGTCTGTATGGGTGATGTGCGGTGTCCCAATGCGACCTGTAAGGGGGCCCTGCGGTACTTCAGGGACTTGCGGGAGGACGAGGCCGCAGCCACCCGGGGGGTGGTGAGCGGGTATCCGAGCGAGCGGGACGAGAAGTTCCGTCCGTCGGCCTATCACCGCTGCACCACCCCCGGGTGCCGGCGTGTCCAGCGCAAGGACAACTGGCAGGTGGGGGGCAATCTGCCCGAGGGGTTCTGAGAGGCGGGACTACAGGTTGCTGAAGTCCGGGCCCTTCGTGCGGGTGCGCTTGATCTCGTAGAAGCCGGGGACCGAGGCGACCGCCAGGGTGCCGTCCCAGAGGCGGGCCGCCTCCTCGCCCTTGGGGGCGGGGGTGACGACCGGGCCGAAGAAGGCGAGCTGCTCGCCGTCGGCGCCGGGGACCGCGATGACCGGGGTGCCGACGTCCTGGCCGACCTTCTCGATGCCCTCCTTGTGGGAGGCGCGCAGCTGCTCCTCGTAGGGGGTGTCGTCCCAGTGGTCCAGGAGGGAGTCGGGCAGGCCGACGTCCTTCAGGGCGGCGGCCACCGCCTCCTTCTCCGGGCCCATGCCCTGGTTGTGGATGCGGGTGCCGAGCGCGGTGTACAGGTCGCCGAGGACCTCCGCGCCGTGCTCCTCCTGCGCGGCGATGACGACGCGGACCGGACCCCACGCCTTGGTCGCGAGCATCTCCCGGTAGTGCTCGGGCAGCTCGTCCAGCTTGTTCTCGTTGAGGACGGCGAGGCTCATCACATGCCAGCGGACCTCGATGTCGCGGACCTTCTCCACTTCCAGCACCCAGCGCGAGGTCATCCAGGCCCACGGGCACAGCGGGTCGAACCAGAAGTCGACGGGGGTCTTCTCCGACATGTCTCTCCTCGGGAGGAACGGTTCACCGGTAAGCGTCTTCCGGAGCGGGAACACACACGCCGCGCCGCCCATTCCCGCCGGCTCCCCGACCACTGCCCGGCGAGGGTTTTCCCGCTGTGCCGCGTCAGGAGCACATGGCAGGATCGGTCCTGTTCAGCATCCGAGACGCCGTGAGGGAGAACCGTCCGTGCCCGGTGAGAATCTGTCCCGTGACGAGGCCCGGGAGCGGGCCGCACTGCTGTCCGTCGACGGGTACGAGGTGTCCCTCGACCTGCGCTCCGCCGTCGGCGAGCAGGACGGCGACGGGCCGCGCACCTTCCGTTCGGTCACCACCATCCGCTTCCGCTGCGCCGAGCCGGGCGCGAGCAGCTTCGCCGACCTGGTCGCCCCGAGCGTGACCGCCGTCTCGCTCAACGGCAGGGACCTCGACCCGGGCCAGGTCTTCGACGGCGCGCGCATCCTCCTCGACGACCTCGCCGCCGAGAACGAGCTGGTCGTCGACGCGCAGTGCGCGTACTCCCGCACCGGCGAGGGCCTGCACCGCTTCGTCGACCCCGAGGACGGCGAGGTCTACCTGTACACGCAGTACGAGCCGGCCGACTCCCGCCGCGTCTTCGCCAACTTCGAGCAGCCTGACCTGAAGGCGCCCTTCCGCTTCGAGGTGCGCGCCCCGGAGGGCTGGACGGTGTGGAGCAACGGCACCGGGCAGCTCACGGACGGCGTCTGGCGGTTCGCGGAGACCAAGCCGATCTCGACGTACATCACGTGCGTGGTCGCGGGGCCGTACCACTACGTCACCGACACCTACGAGCGGACCTTCGCGGACGGCACCCGGCTGGAGATCCCGCTCGGTGCGATGTGCCGCAAGGGCCTCGCGCCCTACTTCGACGCCGACGACGTCTTCCTTGTCACCAAGCAGGGCCTGGACTTCTTCCACGACCACTTCGACTACCCGTACCCGTTCGGCAAGTACGACCAGGCCTTCGTGCCCGAGTACAACCTCGGCGCGATGGAGAACCCGGGCCTGGTGACCTTCCGCGAGGAGTACATCTTCCGCGGCAAGGTGACGCAGGCGTCCTACGAGGCGCGGGCCAACGTCATCCTGCACGAGATGGCGCACATGTGGTTCGGCGACCTGGTCACCATGGTGTGGTGGGACGACCTGTGGCTGAAGGAGTCCTTCGCGGACTTCATGGGCACCTTCGCCAACGTCGGCGCGACCCGCTTCCAGGACGCCTGGATCACCTTCGCCAACCGCCGCAAGGCCTGGGCCTACCGCGCCGACCAGCTGCCCTCCACGCACCCGATCACCGCCGACATCCGCGACCTGCAGGACGCCAAGCTCAACTTCGACGGCATCACCTATGCCAAGGGCGCCTCGGTGCTCAAGCAGCTGGTGGCGTACGCCGGACAGGAGGCGTTCCTGGAGGGCGCCCGCCGCTACTTCAAGCGGCACGCGTACGGCAACACACGCCTCGCCGACCTGCTGTCGGTGCTGGAGGAGACCAGCGGCCGGGACATGGCCGCCTGGTCGCGCTCGTGGCTGCAGACCGCCGGCGTCAACTCCCTCACCCCGCAGGTGCTGCTGGACGCCGAGGGGCTGGTCGAGGAGGTGGCCGTCGTGCAGGAGGCGCCGGAGTCCCACCCGGAGCTGCGCCCGCACCGCGTCGCCGTCGGCCTGTACCGCCGTACCGCCGCCGGGACGCTGGAGCGGTACGCGCGGGCCGAGACGGACGTCGAGGGCGCGCGGACGGTGGTGGCGGAGCTGGCCGGGTCGGCGGCGCCGGAGCTGGTCCTGGTCAACGACGACGACCTCACCTACTGCAAGACCCGCTTCGACCAGACCTCGCTGGAGACGCTGAAGGCCCACCTCGGCGACCTCACCGACCCGCTCGCGCGCGCCCTGTGCTGGTCGGCGCTGTGGAACCTGACCCGGGACGCGCTGCTCCCGGCGCGGGACTTCGTCGGCCTGGTGCTGCGGTTCGCGGGCCGCGAGTCCGACATCGGCGTGCTCCAGATGCTGCACGCCTGGGCGCAGTCGGCGCTCGTCCACTACGCGGCCCCCGCCTGGCGGGAGACCGGCGCCCGGCTGCTGGCGGAGGGCGCGCTGCGCGAGCTGCGCGCCGCCGGGCCGGGCAGCGAGCACCAGCTGGCCTGGGCGCGGTTCTTCGCGGCGGTCGCCTCCGGCGCCGGGGACCTGGCGCTGCTGCGGGCGCTGCTGGACGGCACCGAGAAGATCGACGGCCTTGAGGTGGACCAGGAGCTGCGCTGGGCGTTCCTGGAGCCGCTGGCCGCGCACGGCGCCGCCGACGAGGCGGTCCTCGCCGCCGAGCTGGCCCGGGACGACACCGCCTCCGGCAAGCGCCACCAGGTGCGCTGCCTGGCCGCCCGCCCGTCCGAGGCGGTCAAGGCGCAGGCGTGGGCGCAGGTCGTGGAGTCGGACGCGCTGTCCAACGCGCTGACCGAGGCGACGATCGAGGGCTTCACGCAGTCCTCGCAGCGGGACCTGATCGCGCCGTACGCGGAGAAGTACTTCGCGGCGATCGAGCGGGTGTGGGCCGAGCGGTCGATCCAGATCGGCATCCACGTGGTGCGCGGTCTGTTCCCGTCCCTCCAGGACTCCCCCGGGACGCTTGCCGCGACGGACGCCTGGCTCGCGGCGCACGAGGACGCGGCCCCGGCGCTGCGCCGGCTGGTGCTGGAGGCGCGGGACGACCTGGCGCGGGCGCTGCGCGGACAGGCGTGCGACGCGGAGGCCGCAACCGCCTGACCTTTGGCCTGAGCCTGGGCGGTCGGTGACCGTTACGAAATTCGGGCAATCGGAGCCGTAACCCCTGGTCCACCCCGTTCGGACCAGGGGTTTTCCGCGCCTACTCGGCATCCGAACACGCATCCTTTAGTGCAGGCTTGTCCGCTTTTGTCGACAGGCGTGTAACAGCGGTTAAGGGGCGGATCGGACGCGGGAATCTCAGCGGCATGAACCACAACACCCCGCTCCCCCCGGCCTCCCCCCGCCCCCTTCGCCACCTCGCCGCGGGCCGGCGGCGCGTCCTGACGGTGGCGCAGCTGCGGACGCACGGCGTGACCACCGCCGAGCTGACCGAGCAGTGCCGTCCCGGCGGCGCCTGGCAGCAGCTGCTGCCCGGCGTGGTCCTGCTGCACCCGGGCCCGCCCACGAGCGAGGAGCGGCTGCACGCGGTGCTGCTGTACGCGGCACGGGAGTCGGGCACGCCGGGGGCGGCGGGGGTGCCGGCCCAGCCGGGCGCGGAGGACCCGCACGGCACGCCGCCCGCCTACCGGGAGGCGATGATCACCGGTCAGGCGGCGCTCACCCTGCACGGCTTCACCTCCACGCCCCCGCTGCTCTCCCTGGAGAGGATCGACGTCCTGGTGCCGCGGCTGCGCCGGCTGCGCTCCATCGGCTGCGCGCGGGTGATCCGCACGCCGGTCCTGCCGGTGCCCCAGCAGGTCACGGGCGTTCCGGTGGCGCCGGTCCCGCGCGCGCTGGCCGACGCGGTCGCCGAACTGCCGGACGCGGGCGTCGTACGGCGGCTGCTGACCGAGGCGGTACGCGGCGGGCACTGCGAACCGGCGGCGGTCGTGCGGGAATTGAACGAGGCGAAGCTGCTGGGCCGGCCGCATGTGGTGGACGCGGTGGACTCGCTGCTGGCGGAGGGCCGGGCGATCGCCGAGGACCGGCTGTACCGGATGGTCCGCGAGTACGGGCTGCCCGACCCGGTGTGGAACGTGGACCTGCGGCTGCCGGGCGGCCCGCACCTGGGCGGTCTGGACGCGTACTGGCCGGAGCAGGCGGTCGCGGTCGAGCTGGACACGCGCGCCCCCCGGCAGGACGAGGACGCCATGTGGTCGGAGTACGCGCGCAAGCGGGAGACGCTGGAGCGGCTCGGCATCACGGTCGTCCACATCACCCCGAAGAAGCTGCGCGACGCGATGGAGCAGCAGGCGACGGTGGTCCGTACGGCCCTGATGGCGGCCGGTGACCGGGACCCGGCCGCCTATGTGGTGGTGCTGCCCCGGTAGTGACGGACCGGGGCGGACGCCAGGAGGGGAGAGGAGGGGCCACGACCGCCGGAGGGGGGCGGTGGTGGCCCCTCCTCGTATCGGCGGCTAGTCGCAGAACTCGGCCTCCAGTACGGCGTCGTTGTCCCCGGTCCAGTCGGCGTTGAAGTTGAAGGCCAGCGCGTGCCGACCGTCTTCGGTGGTGACCGCGTCGGTGCCCGAGCCGTGGATGCCGCCGTTGTGGCCCCACACATGCACCCCGCAGCCGAGCTCGCGGTCGGCGAGGCCGAGGCCGTAGCGGACGCCGGGCAGGTGGCCCGCGGTGTCGACCGTGTCCTTCATCTCCGCCAGCTGGCGGGGCGGCAGCAGACGGCCGCCGAGGAGGGCGCGGTAGAAGCGGTTCAGGTCGGCCGAGTCGGAGATCATCTCGCCCGCCGCGCCCGCCAGGGACGGGTTCAGCTCCGTCACGTCGTACGTCGGGCCCGTCGCCGTCTTCGCGAGCTTGCCGTAGGCGCGGCTGCTGGGCTGCGGCAGCGTCGGCCGCGTGCCGGGGACCGAGGTGCCCCGCAGGCCGAGCGGGGCGATGACGCGGCGGCGGATCTCGTCGCCGTAGGAGTGGCCGGTGACGCGTTCGACGATCATGCCGGCCAGGATGTAGTTGGTGTTGGAGTAGGTCCAGGACTCGCCGGGCTCGAAGATCGGCTCGTGGGACATGGCGATGGCGACCAGCTCCTGCGGCCGCAGGGTGTCGTAGCGGTGCTGGAGGAAGCCGTCCTTGAGGAAGTAGGTCCGGACGAAGCCGTCGTCCCTCGTGTAGTCGTAGATGCCGCTGGTGTGGTTGAGCAGCTGCCGGACCGTGACGCGGCGGCCGTCGTGGCCGTGGCCCCGGACCACGCCGGGCAGCCACTTCTCGACCGTGTCGTCCAGGGAGAGCCGTCCCTCCGCCTCCAGTTGGAGCAGGACGGTGGCGACGAAGGTCTTGCTGACGCTGCCGACGCGATACCGGTCGGCGGTCGAGCGGGGCGTGCCGCGGCGCAGGTCGCCGACGCCTTCCGTGGCCGACCAGCCGGTGCGGCCCTCGGTCACCGTCGCGGTGACGCCGGGCACGCCGTCCGCGACGGCCGCGCGCAGCGCCGCGCGGGTGGCGTCGTGGTGCGCGGGGCCCGCTGCGAGGGCGGGCGCGGCGAGCGCCACCGACGCGACGAGTGCCGCCGCGCCCGCCAGAGCTTTTCGTACCGCCATGTCTTCCCCCATCGTCGTGGTCGATCGTCATCGTGGCGATCACGGGGAGAAACCCGGCACGCCCGCCGGAGGTTGCCTCGATTCTCCCCGGTTGGGCGTGTTTCAGCCCTTCGGCAGCAGCAGCTCCGTGTTGCGGTCCCCGGGGTCCCCGAGCAGTTTCACCGAGCCCTCGTTGGCGTTGAAGGACAGCTCCCGGTAGAGGGCGGCGAGGCCGGTCTGGCCGAGGTCGGCGTGGTCGGTGCGGTGCGGGGCGGCGGACTCGACGAGGGTGGTGTGCAGGGAGAGGGTGCCGTCGCGGTTGTCGGTCAGCTCGATGACGCGGGCGAGCTGCGGGAACTCGATGTGGGAGGCGGTGGAGACCTCCCAGAAGGGGTGCGCGCCGCCGGTGTGGGCGGTGATCCGGTTGCGGTGCTCGTGCCCGTTGATCCAGGCCACGACGTTGCGGTGGCGGCCGAGCAGGTCGAGCAGGTCGGCGCCGCTGTAGCGGCGCTCGTCGGGGCGGGCGGGGTCCTTCTGCGCGGGGGGCATCGAGCGGCTGGTGTAGTGGCTGAAAACCAGCACGTACTCGTCGCGGTGGGCGGTGAGCGTGCGCTCCAGCCACCGCATCTGGGCCTCGCCGACCGAGCCGCTGAAGGTGCCGTAGGCGTCGGTGGTGTCCAGGCTGATGCCGAGGACGTCGTCGGAGACGCGGAAGGTGTAGTACTGGGTGCCCTCGGCGAGATTGGCGGCGGTGTAGCCGTGGCCGACGGGGCCGGGGCCGGTGCGGGCGGGGTCGAGGTGGGCGCGGACGTGCTCCTCGGGGGTGTAGAAGGCGCGCCGCTCGTCCGGGGTGACCGGGCGCAGATCGCGGGCGTGGGCCTTGAGCAGGTCGCGCAGGCCGAGGCCCTTGGGGTCGGAGCCGTCGTTGATGGCCTGCTGGAGCCTGCGGGCCTCGGCGGGCGTGACGGTGAACAGCTTGCGGGCGCCGGTGGCGAACTCGGTGAGGTGGCTGTCGCCGTGGCCGAAGCAGCCGGTGAGGATGGAGTCGTGGTTGCCGACGGTGGAGTACCAGGGCAGCCGCAGGCCGGGGCTGCGCACCTCGCGCGTCGCGGCGGTGAGGAAGCCGGGCAGGTGGGGGAAGCCGCGCTGCTTGTAGGCGTCGCGGGCGGCGGAGTCGGGCTGCCAGTACAGGTTCAGGCCGCTGCTGAGCGCGCCCTCGTAGTGGCGCAGGTCGCCGGAGTTCGGGGTGACGCGGCCGCCGCTCAGCACCGTCAGGTACCAGTCCAGCTCGTTGCGGGCGTTGTTGTCGGTGTTGTCGCCGGTGGTGACGACGAACCGCAGCGGGCTGCCGGTGACGGGGCCGGCGCGCAGCGCGTTGACCCGCTCGACGAGGGCGATCGCGCCGTGCACGGTGAGCGCCTCGTGCGGGCGCCAGGCGTGCGGCAGCGCGGTGCGCAGGAACTCCAGGCGCAGCGGGTGCTGCGCGTCGGTCACGTGCAGGTCGGTGAGCTGGACGAACGCGGCGAGCGTGGTGCGGCGCCCGGCACGGCCGGTCCTTGCGGCGGCCGGCTCGTCGCGGACGACCCGCTTCCAGCCGGGGCCGCTGCCGAGCCTGCGGTAGGCGGGGCCGGCCGGGGCGGTGGCGACGGAGGCGAGGGTGGTGCCGCGGGTGTAGGGGGCGAGGGGGGCGGCGGGCCGGGCTGCCGGTACGGCGGGCCGCCGCCCGGGCGAGGCGGCGGGCGCGGGCGCCGCCTGGCTGTCGGTGGGGCGCAGGGCGTAGCCGGTGCCGACCGAGGCGGAGACGGCGGCCCCGGCGGCGAGGACGGTACGGCGGGCGACCCCCGGCCGGGGGTCGGCGTGGCGGGCGGACCCCGGCTCGGGGTCGGTGACGGAGCGTGTGCGCGGCATGGCGCGATCTCCCCGGGTGCGGACGCAGCGGACGTGGCCGCGGGCGGTCGCGGACGCGAACGTCCCGCTCACGTCGGATGCTTGGCACCGGGGATGACCTGTGCGTGAACGTCACCGCAACGGGCGACGCCGATCGTCGGACGTGGATCACGGCCGCCCGCGGGCGTCCCCGACTGCTCGTCGGGCGGCCGGAGTCCGGTCACTTTGTGTTCATGCGCCGGGGTACCCGGTCAGGACACCCGCCCGGTCGCGGGCCGCTCCCGCCACAGCCGCAGGGCGATGTCGACGAGGCGGATGTGACGCAGTGCGGGCACCGCGTCCAGGTCGTGCCAGGCGGCCATGTCGGTGGAGCCGTTCACCTCGTGGGCGAGGTCGCCGCCGACCACCCGGCCCTCGTAGACGATCCGCAGCCCGTGGTGGTCGACGGCCCGGTCGAAGGGGCGGCGTGCGGGCCAGACGTGGCGGGAGGAGTCGACGCCGAGCAGGCCGGTGACCTCGACGCGGTAGCCGGTCTCCTCGGCCAGTTCCCGTACGACGGTCTCGTGCGGGTCCTCCCCGTGTTCCATGCCGCCGCCCGGCAGCACCCACTCGGGGGTGCCGTCGGGGGCGGGTGAACGGGCGAGCAGGAGCTGTCCGTCGCGGACACACACGGCGTAGGCCGCCACCCTCAACTTTGCGCGCATTTCAGGCAAGTTAGCGCGGCGGCTCCGGGTTGGCAGGTGAGTATTCGGGCGCCGACCAGCGCAGGGGGAGCGCGGACGGGGTCTCGATCACCCGGTGGACGGTGAAGCGCACGGTCCGCTCGCCGCCGGCGTCGAACGCGGTGCGGGCCTCGCCGGTGAGCTGGAGGGTGGTGCCGGTCGTCCAGTCCGGGAACAGCAGCCCGGCGCGCGGGTCGGCGGCGAGGTTGCCGAGGGTGAGGAACATGGCGTTGCCGGGGTAGTCCGGCCAGGTCAGTTCGCGCGGGGAGACGGCGCGCACGAAGCCGGGGTTGCCGCCGCGGTGGCTGACGTCGGCGCCGTTCCCGTGGACGGTGGCGAGGAAGAAGGTGTCGGCCGCCGCGATGGACGCCAGCTGTCCCGGCGTCAGTTCGGTGCCGGTCACGGCCGGGCCCGGGGTGCGGTCGGCGACCCAGGTGTAGCTCTCCCTGCGCTGGATGTACTTCGGGCAGTTGGCGAAGACCTGCTCGGCGTCGACGGCGAAGCCCCGGTCCGTCGGGTGCAGGCGGCCGTTCAGGCGCATCCGGCGCCGGGTGCGCGGGTCGAGGGCGATCGTGCCGACGGGGGTGCCGTCGGTGGCGAGCGCCGGGGCGAGCGGGTCGGCCGGGTGCAGCCCGCCCGCCACGGCGATGCGGTGCGGGCCCGTCGCCCGCACGAATCCGGGCGGCCCGGTCAGCGCCGACGCCCAGACGGCCCCGTCCGCCGGGTCGGCGGCACCGATCAGCAGCAGCGGCTGGAGCTCCAGGAAGGCGGCCGCGACGGTCTTGATGTCCGGGCCGATGGACCGGCCGACGTGGTCGGCGCGCTCACGCACCCCCAGCCGGTCCTGGAGGGCGCGCGAGCCGGCGTGGTAGACGCCCATGGCCTAGAAGAATCCGCAGGTCGGAGCGGCCTCGCTGGGGGCGGGAGCCTCTTCGGCGCCGCTCGGCGCGTAGATCTCCAGCCGGGTGCCGTCCGGGTCGTGGAAGAAGATGCCGCCGGAGGCCGCGCCCTCGCGGTGGGCGACCACGCCGTCGTACTGGAACGAGGCGCCGTACGCCCGCAGGGCCTCCTCGTAGGCGCGGACCCGCTCGATGGACTCCGCCTCCAGCGCGAGGTGGTGCAGTCCGGCGCGCCCGCTGTCGTACGCCCCCTCGGCCTGCTGCCAGAGGGTGAGCACCGGGGCCGGGCCCTCCCCGAGGAACGCGAAGCGCCGGCCCTCCTCCTTGCCCTCGCCGAGCACGGCGAAGCCGAGCACGTCCCGGTAGAAGGCGAGCGAGCGGTCCAGGTCGGTGACGTTCAGGCCGATGTGGCCGGTGCGCAGGGTCATGACTGCCCCTTTCAGGCAAGGTGCTCTAACCGATGAAAGTGACGTTAGTGGTTAGCCGGAGCGACGTCAACCGGTGACGTACTCTTGAGCGGTTAGTACGGAAGGAGTCCGCCATGTCCCCGACCCCCCAGGACCCGCGCCCCCTCACCGGTGAGCCGCTCGCGCTCGACCTGCTCAACACGCGGTGGATGCGGGACGGGGCCGTGCAGGACCTGCTGCGCGACACCGACGGGCTGGCGGTCTGGCTGGCCGCGAACGGGCTGCGGGACCGGTTCGCCGCCGACGCGGCGACCCTGCGGCACACCCTGGAGGTGCGGGACGCGCTGAAGACGGCCGTGGACGGGTCCTTCGCCGAGGGCGCCGCGCGCGTCGACGCCGTCCTCGCGCACGGCCGGATCCGGGCCACGCTCACCGCCGAAGGGCCGGGCGAGATGCCCGAGTTCGAGGACGTCTCGTGGGGGCCGGCCTGGCTCGCCGCCCGCGATTACCTCCAGCTGCTGGCCACCGCGCCGGACCGGATCCGCTCCTGCGCGCACGAAGCGTGCATTCTGCACTTCTTCGACACCTCGCGGAACGGCACCCGCCGCTGGTGCTCGATGGCGGTCTGCGGCAACCGGGCCAAGGCGTCCCGGCACTACGCCCGGGCGAAGGAAGGGTAAAAACCGTTCCTAAAGGCTGGGCGGGAGTGAGTCCTGTTGCCAGAACTCATGCTCAGCCGAACACCCCGAACGGTGGTGGGTGTTCTGGTCGCCCGCGTTCGCGCCGCGTCCGGCACCGACGGATCGTGTCCATGGTCCGGGTGTGCGGGGGCGGGGTCCCTCACGCCCTGGGGTGTCCGGTGCGGCCTGGACGGTCCGATGCCCCGCACGATCGCTCTGGTCGTGCGGGGGCGGTGTCGTCCGTCGCCGGATCGGGTGCCCCAGGGCGCGCCTGCCGATCGCCACGGCGGCTGCGTCGTGGCAGGTGGTCTTCCTGTTCTTGCTGGTAAGCGGTTTTTGCCAGTACTTGGCGCCCCAGCGGCTGGTGTAGGCCGGATCGACGGCCACGAGGGGAATGCCGAGTTCGGCGGCCATGGACGCCAGTCGGGCGCGCAGCCGGCTGACGGGCATGTTGGAGATCAACTTGCGGAAGCGTTTGTGGCGGCCGTGTTTCTCCCGGGTGGTCTCGGCGGTGAAGTTCAGGTCCTCGATGGCGATCGCCAGGTGGTGTCGCCTGGCCCAGTGCAGGAGACGGACGAGGGCGTGGCGGACCTGTGCATCACGGTATGCGGCGGTGCCCGTGAGGTCGTAGTCGAAGCGGCGCGGGGCACCGACCGGGTTGCCGTGTTCATCGAGCCGCCAGGCAGCCAGGTGATCGGCGTTCGTGTCCACGCCGATCAGGCCGTTCGCCCGCGCGGTGGCCAGGGGCACGGCCCGGGCCGGGGGGATGGTCCAGGAAGCGGTCAGATACCAGCGGCCCCGGTCGGTGTCTTCGTGGATGCGGTAGGCCACCGCCCGGTTCGCCGTGATGCGGTCGCGCCAGGTCTCGCCCCGGTGCGCAAATCTGACGCAGGCGGCCAGCACGTAGCGGCCGTGCACGGTGTTGGCGAGGTGGGCGAGCGGGGCCGGAAGCTTGATGCTCACCTGTCCGTCCGGGCTGACCCGGATGGTCTCATTGCCGTACCGCTTGCCGCTCTCGCCGTCCGCCTGTAGGAAGCGACGGGAGGCTTCCCATCGGCGGCGCCACTCCTGCTGGGTGAGTTGGGCCTGCTGAAGGTGGTGGCGGGTGGTCAGCAGCCGTTTGCCGCCGCGTACTACCCGTACCCGGCCGGCCTCCTGGTCGGACCGCGCCCGCTCCAGCCGGTCTTCCAGCATCCGCAGGCGGCGCGACTTGGCGAACCACTCCTGCTCGCTGCGGTAGCCGCCCGCCGCCTTCTTCGTCCCCCTGGCCCCGATCGGCAGCGAAAGCCGGCGCCGAATCGTGCCGATCCCGGCCTCCAGGCTGTGGATATGCGCGGCCTGGGCGCGCCTGGCCAACCCCCACTGATCCTGCGTGGCCTTGGTGATGCTGCCCGCCCACCGCGACGACGACTCACCCGTCAGCTCCCGCTTACGCTCGGCCCACCGGCCAGCGCCGTGCTCCAGACCGTCCGCGCACCGCACCCTCAGATCGCGGGAGGCCAGCGTGCCCAGGTGGTCACCGACCAGGCGGAGCACCTTCTCGTCGTCGGAGGTCAGGCCCTTGAGGCGGTCCCTGACCGCGACCCCAGCGGGGCCAGGCACCACGAACGGCGCCGCCACCTCCCGCAGCCCACGCACCGACGTCACCCCCACCCCCGTGCCGAAGACCGTCCGTCACCGCACTCAACGACCACCGCACGGGAAGGTCACGTATTCGACGCAAGAACTGCCGTTCCCATCGACCCGACGTCCCTCCCCACACCCCGACGGGTCAGGCGCCGAAGCCCCCTCACAGTCACGAAAGCGCACACGTGGGCGGTCTGACGGCAGCACTCTCCACGCACTTACAGGACCAAGGGTTTTCCCCATACATCCATTTCGATTCGGTCAACTCTCCCCAAAGGTTCATCCCTTGGGTAAAGCTGTGCGCGCTCGTCCGTACGTTCCTTTACCTCCAAGGGATGCCGATGACCCACACCCCCCAGCGCGCCCCGATCTCGGGCGCGAGACGCGTGGCGCGCATCGCCGCCGCCGCGGGTCTCGTGACCGCGCTGTCCGCGGCCGGCCCGATACCCATGGCCTTCTCGGCGGACACCCCGCCCACCGCGGCCGACCCGGGCGTCAAGTCCGCCGCCGACAAGCTCGGTTCCGACGACGCCGACCTGCTCGTCGACGCCAAGGCCGACGGCGACAAGACCGTCACGATGATGATCGCGACCGCTCCGGGCAGCACCGAGCAGGTCGCCGGGCAGCTCGACGCCGTCGAGGGCGGTGTCGTGGGCCGCACCTACGACAAGGTCGGCTATGTGCGGGCCACCGTCCCGACCGGCAAGGCCGACGCGGCCATCGCCGCCGCCGCGAAGCTCTCCTCGGTCCACGCGATCGACCTCAAGCAGGACATCCCGCTCGACGACCCGACGCCGACGGCGGACACCGCCAAGGCGGCCCAGGGCGCGACGGCGAGCTACCCGGCACCGGGGAAGAACACGCCCGCCGAGAACCCGTACAACCCGTCCTTCGAGACGGGCGCCGTCGACTTCGTCGCCGAGCACCCGAAGGCGGACGGCCGGGGCGTCACCATCGGCATCCTCGACTCAGGCGTGGACCTCGGCCACCCGGCGCTGCAGAAGACCACCACCGGCGAGCGGAAGATCGTCGACTGGGTCACCGCGACCGACCCGGTCAGCGACGGCGACGCCACCTGGCGGCGGATGACCCTCAAGGTCGCCGGCCCCACCTTCACCGCGGGCGGCCAGACCTGGACCGCGCCCGCCGGGAACTACGGCTTCAACCTCTTCAGCGAGGCCGCCACCACCGGCGGTGACGCCAAGGGCGACGCCAACCGCGACGGCGACACCACCGACGTGTGGGGCGTGCTGTACGACGCGGCGGCCGGCACGGTCCGCGTCGACCTGAACAACAACCACGACTTCACCGACGACACCGCGATGAAGCCGTACAAGGACGGCTTCCAGGTCGGGTACTTCGGCACCGACAACCCGGCGACGGACGTCGTCGAGCGGCAGCCGTTCGTCGTCGAGATCCGCAAGGACGTCGTCTACAACGCGGCCGGCGCCAAGGCCGACTACGTCAACATCGGCGTCATCGAGTCCGAGCACGGCACCCACGTCGCCGGCATCACCGCCGCCAACGGCCTGTTCGGCGGCAAGATGAACGGCGCCGCCCCCGGCGCGAAGATCGTCTCCTCCCGGGCCTGCACCTGGAGCGGCGGCTGCACCAACGTCGCCCTCACCGAGGGCATGATCGACCTGGTCGCCAACCGCGGCGTCGACATCGTCAACATGTCGATCGGCGGTCTGCCGGCGCTGAACGACGGCAACAACGCTCGCGCCGAGCTGTACACGCGCCTCATCGACACCTACGGCGTCCAGCTGGTGATCTCCGCGGGCAACTCCGGCCCCGGCACCAACACCATCGGCGACCCCGGCCTGGCCGACAAGGTCATCTCGGTCGGCGCGGCGATCTCCAAGCAGACCTGGGCCGCCAACTACGGCTCGGTCGTGGAGAAGTCGTACGCGATGATGCCGTTCTCCTCGCGCGGCCCGCGTGAGGACGGCGGCTTCGCGCCGACGCTGACCGCGCCCGGCGCCGCGATCAACACCACCCAGACCTGGCTGCCGGGCTCCCCGGTCGCCGAGGCGGGCTACAGCCTCCCGGCCGGCTACTCGATGCTCCAGGGCACCTCGATGGCCTCCCCGCAGGCGGCGGGCGCCAGCGCGCTGCTGCTGAGCGCCGCCAAGCAGAAGGGCATCGCGCTCACCCCGGCGACGCTGCGCACGGCGCTCACCTCGACCGCCGACCACATCAAGGGCACCCAGGCCTACGAGGAGGGCGCGGGCCGCATCAACATCGTGGACGCCTGGGACGCCATCGTCGACGGCGCCACCGCCCACGACTACACGGTCAAGGCCCCGGTCGACACCGCGATCGACGCCGCGCTGAAGGAGCCGGGCTTCGGCACCGGCCTCTACGACCGCGAGGGCGGCCTGAAGGCCGGGCAGAAGAAGACGTACGACGTGACGATCACCCGTACGTCCGGCCCGGACAAGGCGCTGCGGCACGAGCTGCACTTCGAGAACAACGCCGGTGACACCTTCCGGATCGTCGGCGACGACGAGGTGAAGCTGCCGCTGAACCAGCCGGTCACCGTCAAGGTGCAGGCGAACCCGCGCTCGGCCGGCATCAAGAGCGCGATCCTGGAGGTCGACGACCCGCGCACCGAGGGCATCGACAAGCAGGTGCTGACCACGGTCGTGGTCGCCACGCCGGTGGCCCACACCGTCACCCGGTCGGCGACCGTGCAGCGCAACAGCAGCCAGTCGTACTTCCTGACCGTGCCCGAGGGCGCGAAGGCGCTGGAGGTCGCGATCGGCGGGCTGAAGGACAAGAGCCAGACCCGGTTCATCTCCATCCACCCGTACGGCGTCCCGGTCGACCCGACGTCGACGCCGAACTGCTACAACAACTACCTCGACGGCAACGGCTGCAAGCCGGACGTCCGCTCCTACGCCGACCCGCAGCCGGGCGTGTGGGAGGTCGAGGTCGAGGCGCGCCGCACCTCGCCGCTGCTCGACAACCCGTACACCCTGGACGTCGCCGTGCTCGGCGCGGCCTTCGACCCGGAGACCGTGACGGTGCCCGAGGCGAAGGTCGGCACGCCGGTCGCCGCGTCCTGGAAGGTGACCAACGCGTTCGCCGCGATCGACGGCAAGCTGGTCGGCGGCCCGCTCGGCTCCGCCAAGAACGCCCGCCCGACCATCAAGCAGGGCGAGACGCAGGTCAGCACGGTGGTCGTGCCCGAGGGCGCGAAGTCCCTGGACGTCGCCATCGGCAACGTCTCGGACGCCTCCGCCGACCTGGACCTGACGGTGAAGAACGCCGCGGGCACGGTCGTCGGGCAGTCCGCCGACGGTGACTCGGAGGAGGCCGTCTCGGTCGCCAACCCGGCCGCCGGCACGTACACCATCGAGGTCGCCGGCTACGCGGTCCCGGCCGGCTCCACCGCGTACGACTACCGCGACGTGTTCTTCTCCGCCTCGCTCGGCACCGTCACCGTCGACGGTGCGGCGCCGGTGAAGCTGGGCACGGGCGAGTCCGCCTCGGTGTCCGCGAACATCACCGCCGCGGCGGCCGCGCCGGAGGGCCGTGAGTTCTTCGGCCAGGTCCAGCTGGTCAACGCGCGCGGCACGGTCGCGGGCGTCGGCAGCGTGAAGATCGGCACCGTCACCCCGTAGCACCAGGGGTACGGCTGTGGGGCGGGCGTCCGGGTTCCGGGCGCCCGCCCTTCGCGTCACGGGCAGGGCAGGCCCTGGGCGGCCGTCAGCTGGTCGGTGAGGGTCTGCCGCTCCGGGGCGATGGCGGTCTCGCCGCTGATCCACAGGTCGGCGATCAGGGCCTCGCGCTGGAGGCCCACCAGGACGTGGTCGCCGGCGCGGGGCGCGGGCGCGGTCTCGTCCTCGACGGTGACGGTCACCGTCGGCGCGGTCCGCTCGGGCTTGTAGGCCCGGGTGACGCGCAGGGTGACCCGGTGCCCGGCGGCCCCCGGCACCCGCCGTACGTCCGTCACGTCGCCCTCGGCGATCAGCGCGGCGCAGGCGAAGTACTCCGGGTTGTCGAACCGTCCCCCGAAGGCCGGCTTGGCGTCCGAGGCGGTGGCACCGGTGGCGCTGTCGTCGCCGCCTCCCGTGCCGTTGCCCGTCTGCACCACCAGCCAGCCCAGCAGGGTCACCACGGCACCGGCCGCGGCGAGCCCGAGCGCGGCGGGCAGCAGCCGGCGGCGCCGCACGGGGCGTACGGCCCGCACGGGGGCCGGTTGCTGCTCCGGCGTGTCCTGCGCGGCGGGCGGTCCGGCCAGGGCGTCGCCCAGGGCCGTCAGCTCGCGGCGCAGCAGCGCCACGTCCGCCTCGGCCGCGCGGCGCCCGGCGAGGTACGCGGCGTCGGCGCCCGGCGGCGCCGGCTCGTCCATCAGCACGGCCAGCAGGGGGTCCAGGCCGTCCTGGCCGTCCAGGCCGTCCCGGTCGTCGTGTCCGGCGGTCACGTCACACCACCTCGTCCTCGTGCAGGCGGGCCCGCAGGGCCCGGACCGCCGTGTGCAGCCTGCTCTTGACCGTGCCCTCCGGCACGCCCAGCTCCTCCGCGATGGACCGCACCGGCAGGTCGGCGTAGAAGCGCAGGACGAGGACCTGACGCTGGGCGTCGGGCAGCTCGTCCAGGCCCTGGGCGACGGCGAGGGACAGCAGGCGGGTGTCCTCCCCCTCCCCCGGCACGTGCTCCGGCGGACGCAGCGCGGCCAGGCGCTCCCCCAGCCGCTCCTGGCGGCGCTTGGCGCGGTGCCAGTCCATCGCCAGGTTGGAGGCGACGACCGCCGCCCACGCCGAGACGTCCCGCGGCGCCTCCCGGCCGCTCGCGGCCCGCTCCAGGAGCCGCAGACGGACCTGCTGTACCCCGTCCGGCAGGTCCGCCTGCGGTACCCCGCCGAGCGCGAGCACCGCCCGCACCCGGCGTTCCTGCGCCGCGTCCAGCGGATCGCCGGCCGCGGCGGCGTACGCCTGCGGGCCGCGCCTCGCTCTTCTGCGCAGCACAAGCCACCCCCCTCACCGTGTTTCTCCTACGACGCCGCGGCCCGGCGGAACGTTCACCGGGTCCCGGCAACGGCCGAGAGGCGTACGTCACACCGCGTGTGGCCGAGGGCCCGGTGGGCAGGCGAGCTTGCGGCGCGGGACGCCCGGAGGATGAATTCCTGCAGCTCAGCACGGGTCCTGGGGAAATTTCCGGAACCGGGGCCGGGCTCGGCGCGTCCCATTCCTCGGGCACCGGCCGCAAAGAATTGGACAGGCGGGCCCGGGTCGGCCGCATGATGGAAAAGCCTCGTTGGACAAGCCCGTCAAGTGGGGAAAGCAGAGGGAGTCGCCGTGAGGGTCGGAATCGTCGGAGCCACCGGTCAGGTGGGCACGGTCATGCGCAGGATCCTCAAGGAGCGGAACTTCCCGGTCGACGAGCTGCGGCTGTTCGCCTCGGCCCGCTCCGCCGGCACGGAGCTGGACGGCGTCACGGTGGAGGACGCGTCCACCGCCGACTACACCGGCCTGGACATCGTGCTGTTCTCCGCGGGCGGCGCCACCTCCAAGGCGCTGGCGGAGAAGGTCGCCTCCCAGGGCGCCGTCGTGATCGACAACTCCTCGGCGTGGCGCAAGGACCCCGAGGTGCCGCTGGTGGTCTCCGAGGTCAACCCGCACGCGATCGCGAACCGCCCCAAGGGCATCATCGCCAACCCGAACTGCACGACGATGGCCGCGATGCCGGTCCTGCGGCCGCTGCACGCCGAGGCCGGCCTGGAGGCGCTGGTCGTCGCCACCTACCAGGCCGTGTCCGGTTCGGGGCTCGCGGGCGTGGCCGAGCTGCACGGCCAGGCGCAGAAGGTGATCGCCGACGCCGACAAGCTCACCCACGACGGCGAGGCCGTGGACTTCCCCGAGCCGGGCGTCTACAAGCGCACCATCGCCTTCAACGTGCTGCCCTTCGCCGGGAACCTCGTCGACGACGGTCTGAACGAGACCGACGAGGAGCAGAAGCTGCGCAACGAGTCCCGCAAGATCCTGGAGATCCCCGGTCTGAAGGTCTCCGGCACCTGTGTCCGCGTGCCGGTCTTCTCCGGTCACTCCCTCCAGGTCAACGCCCGGTTCGCCCGCCCGATCAGCCCGGAGCGCGCGACCGAGCTGCTGAAGGACGCCCCCGGGGTCGAGCTGTCGGACATCCCGACTCCGCTGCAGGCGGCCGGCAAGGACCCGTCGTACGTCGGCCGCATCCGCCGCGACGAGACGGTGGACAACGGCCTCGCCCTGTTCATCTCCAACGACAACCTCCGCAAGGGCGCGGCGCTGAACGCCGTGCAGATCGCGGAGCTGGTCGCCGCGGAGCTGAAGGGCTGACGGGCCAGGGGGGCTACGGCCTCCTGATCTCGTAGTAGAAGCAGCCGTACTCGACGGCCCGGACGTGGACCAGTGCCACGGCCGGGTCGTCGAACGCTTTCTGCACCTCGCGCTCGCCGAAGCCCTCCTCGACCAGCTCGCCGCCGAGGATGTGCCCGTCGGCGGAGTAGCGGCGCAGCACGCGGTGCGCGTTGGTGAAGGCGAGGCCGTCACCCTCCGGGCCCGGGCACTCGTCGGCGTGGATGAAGACGGGGCCCTGTTCGTCGTAGGGCCCGGGCCGGGCGCCGGTCTCGGCGGCCCAGCGGCGCAGCGGGGCGTACGAGACCAGCGTGATGCGCTCCCCGACCCGGCTGTGCCGCAGGCAGCAGCGCAGCGGGGCGCCGCCCTCGTCGTCGGTGAGCGGGGACGGGACGCGGCCCGCGTCGTCGGTGACGCGCAGCTCGGCGAGGGCGTCGGGCGGGATGGGACGGGCGGTGTAGGTGCTCGTTTCGGTGGTCATGGTCTCAGGCTCGCGCTCTCGCCCGTCCGGTACCGGCGGGATTCGGACGTCGTGTCCGGGCGCGGGCGACGGCCGGTACGGCGAGCAGGGCCAGCGCCCCGCCGAGGGCGAGCACCGCGGCCGGGCCACCGCTGTCGGCCGTCCGGCCGCCGAGGAGGGCGCCCAGCGCGATGGCCGTGTTGAACACGCCGGCGAAGAGGGCCGAGCCGGCCTCGCGGGCCTGCGGGGCGGCGCCCGAGAGCAGGTTCTGGGCGGAGACGGAGACCCCGCCGTAGAGCAGCCCCCAGACGGTGAGCAGGGCGGCCGTCGCGGCAAGCGAGCCCCCTGCCGGGACCAGGGCGAGGACGACCGTGCCGAGCCCGGCGGCGATGGCGAGCAGCGCACGCCGCGGGTCGCGGGCGGCGAGGGCGCCGCCGGTGAAGGTGCCGGCGACGCCGGCGAGGCCGTAAGCGAGGAGCAGGGCGCTGACCGTGCCGGAACCGAGCCCGGGCACCCGCTCCAGCACCGGGCGGACGTAGGTGTACGCGGCGAAGTGGCCGGTGACCAGCAGCGCGACGGCCAGCAGCCCGCGCCGTACGGGCGGGGTGCGCAGCAGGTCCGGGAAGGTGGCGAGCCGTACGGGCGCCTCGGGCGGCAGCGGCGGCAGCGCGAGGGCGAGCGCGCCCGCCACGGCGGCGGAGAGCACGGCGAGCGCGGCGAAGGCCCAGCGCCAGCCGGCCAGGGCGCCGAGCCAGGTGCCGGCGGGTACGCCGAGCACGGAGGCGACGGCGATCCCGCTGAAGACGACGGCGGTGGCCCGCGCGGCGCGCTCCGGCGGCACCAGCCGCGGTCCGAGCCCGGCCGCGACCGCCCACACCCCGCCGATGCACACCCCGACCAGGGCCCGGGCGAGGAGCAGGACAGCGAGGTGCGGGGCCAGCGCGCAGAGCACGTTCGCGGCGGCCAGCAGGAGCAGCAGCCCGGCGAGGACGGTGCGGCGGTCGGCCCGCCGCACGGCGACCGGCAGCAGCAGCGAGGCCGCGGCGGCGACCAGCCCGGGCAGGGTGACGGCGAGTCCGGCGGTGCCGGGTGAGACGCCGAGCCCGGCGCCGAGGGAGGTGAGCAGGCCGACCGGCAGCATCTCGCCGGTGACGACGGAGAAGGTGGCGGCGGCGAGGAAGAGGGGACCGGCGAAACGGTGAGTGGAGGACACCCCTTCACCCTTCGGCCCGGCGCCCCGGTGGAA
This sequence comes from Streptomyces griseosporeus, assembly GCF_014656055.1. Taxonomy (GTDB): domain Bacteria; phylum Actinomycetota; class Actinomycetes; order Streptomycetales; family Streptomycetaceae; genus Streptomyces; species Streptomyces griseosporeus. The sequence goes on along the minus strand of NZ_BNBR01000004.1, from coordinate 453,823 downwards.
CAACGGCGATCTCCTCAACCTTCCATGAGCAGGACTCATCGACGGCGGACGGCCGGGGCGGGAGGGGCGAGGGGCGTGCCGGGACTGGAGATCCGTGAACTGGAGTGCTTCCTGGTACTGGCCGAGGAGCTGCACTTCGGGCGGGCGGGCGAGCGGCTGTACGTGTCGCAGAGCCGGGTCAGCCAGCTGCTGCGGTCGCTGGAGCGGCGGGTGGGGGCCCGGCTGGTGCACCGCACGAGCCGCCGGGTCGCGCTGACCCCGCTCGGCGAGCGGTTCCTGGCGCGGCTGCGTCCGGCCTACGACGGCCTGGCGGCGGCGCTCGCGGAGACGGCCGCGGAGGCGCGGGGCGTGGCGGGCACGCTGCGCCTCGGTTTCCAGGGGACGGCCGACGACCGGCTGACCGAGGTGGTCCGCCGGCTCACGGACCGGCATCCGGGGTACGTCACCGACCTGGTGGAGCTGCCCTACAGCGACCCGTTCGGCGCGGTGCGCTCGGGTGCCGTGGACGCGGCGGCGGTGCTGCTGCCGGTCGAGGAGCCGGACCTGGTGCTGGGCGCGGTCTTCCCCCGGCAGCGGCAGACGGTCGCGGTCGGCGCCGGGCACCCCTTCGCTGGCCGTACGGCGGTGTCGGCGGCGGAGGTCGCGGCGGTGCCGCTGGTGACGCCGGCCGCGCCCGCGCCCGCGTACTGGCGGGCCGCGCAGGCGCCGTCGGCGGTGCCCGGGCCCGAGGTGACGACCCTCCAGGAGGGCCTGTCGCAGGTGGCCGCGGGCCGCGCGGCGATGCTGCTGTGCCGGCCGACGGCCGTCTACCACCGGCGGCGGGACGTGGTGTTCGTCCCCGTGGACGGGCTGCCCGACTCGGTGCTGGGCCTGGTGTGGCACCGGGACGGGGAGACGGAGCCGGTGCGGGCGCTGGCGCGGGCCGTGGCCGCCGGAGGATCGTCGCCCGAGCGGGACCTCACGTGGAAGGATGGCGCAATCCACACATGACGAGGAGATGACCGCGTGCCTGGCACAAACCTGACTCGCGAAGAGGCGCAGCAGCGGGCGAAGCTGCTCACCGTTGACTCGTACGAGATCGATCTCGACCTCTCCGGCGCGCAGGAGGGCGGCACCTACCGGTCCGTGACCACGGTGCGCTTCGACGTCGCCGGTGGGGGCACCTCCCGCTCGAGCGAAGCCGAGAGTGGGGGAGGCGCCACGTCCTTCATCGACCTGGTGGCGCCCACGGTCCACGAGGTGACCCTGAACGGGGACGCGCTGGACCCGGCGGAGGTCTTCCAGGACTCCCGCATCGCCCTGCCCGGCCTGCTGGAGGGCCGCAACATCCTGCGGGTCGTCGCGGACTGCGAATACACCAACACGGGCGAGGGCCTGCACCGGTTCGTCGACCCGGTCGACAACCAGGCCTACCTGTACACCCAGTTCGAGGTGCCGGACGCCCGCCGGGTCTTCGCCTCCTTCGAGCAGCCGGACCTGAAGGCCACCTTCCAGTTCACCGTGAAGGCGCCCGAGGGCTGGACCGTGGTGTCCAACTCGCCGACCCCGGAGCCCCAGGACAACGTGTGGGTCTTCGAGCCGACGCCGCGGATCTCGTCGTACATCACGGCCCTGATCGTCGGCCCGTACCACTCGGTGCACAGCGTGTACGAGAAGGACGGGCAGTCCGTGCCGCTCGGCATCTACTGCCGGCCCTCGCTGGCCGAGTTCCTCGACGCCGACGCGATCTTCGAGGTCACCCGGCAGGGCTTCGACTGGTTCCAGGAGAAGTTCGACTTCGCGTACCCGTTCGAGAAGTACGACCAGCTGTTCGTGCCGGAGTTCAACGCGGGCGCGATGGAGAACGCGGGCGCGGTGACCATCCGCGACCAGTACGTCTTCCGGTCGAAGGTGACCGACGCGGCGTACGAGGTGCGGGCGGAGACGATCCTGCACGAGCTGGCCCACATGTGGTTCGGCGACCTGGTCACCATGGAGTGGTGGAACGACCTGTGGCTGAACGAGTCGTTCGCCACCTACACGTCCATCGCCTGCCAGGCCGCCGCGCCGGGCTCGCGCTGGCCGCACTCGTGGACGACGTTCGCGAACTCGATGAAGACCTGGGCGTACCGGCAGGACCAGCTGCCGTCCACCCACCCGATCATGGCGGACATCCGCGATCTGGACGACGTGCTCGTCAACTTCGACGGCATCACGTACGCCAAGGGCGCCTCCGTCCTGAAGCAGCTGGTGGCGTACGTCGGCGAGGACGAGTTCTTCCGCGGCGTGCAGGCCTACTTCAAGCGGCACGCGTACGGCAACACGCGCCTGTCCGACCTGCTGGGCGCGCTGGAGGAGACCTCCGGGCGCGATCTGAAGGCCTGGTCGAAGGCGTGGCTGGAGACGGCCGGCATCAACATCCTGCGCCCCGAGATCGAGACGGACGCCGAGGGTGTCGTCACCTCCTTCGGCATCCGGCAGGAGGCGCCCGCGCTGCCCGCCGGCGCCAAGGGCGAGCCGGTGCTGCGCCCGCACCGGATCGCGGTGGGCCTGTACGAGCTGGACGAGGCGAGCGGCAAGCTGGTCCGTGACGAGCGGATCGAGCTGGACGTGGACGGCGAGCTGACCGCCGTACCGCAGCTGGTGGGCCGGCGCCGGCCGGCGGTGGTGCTGCTCAACGACGACGACCTGTCGTACGCCAAGGTCCGCCTGGACGAGGACTCGCTGCGGACGGTCACCGAGCACCTCGGCGACTTCGAGGCGTCGCTGCCGCGGGCGCTGTGCTGGGCGTCGGCCTGGGACATGACCCGGGACGCCGAGCTGGCCACCCGCGACTACCTGTCGCTGGTGCTGTCGGGCATCGGCAAGGAGTCCGACATCGGCGTCGTGCAGTCGCTGCACCGGCAGGTGAAGCTGGCGATCGACCTGTACGCCGACCCGGCCGCCCGCGAGACGCTGCTGGCCCGCTGGACCGACGCCACGCTGGCCCACCTCCGGGCCGCCGAGGCGGGCAGCGACCACCAGCTGGCCTGGGCGCGGGCGTTCGCGGCGACGGCCCGCACGCCCGAGCAGCTGGACCTGCTGGAGGGGCTGCTGGACGGCACGCAGACGATCGAGGGCCTGGCCGTCGACACCGAGCTGCGCTGGACGTTCGTGCAGCGGCTCGCGGCCGTCGGCCGGTACGACGAGGCGGAGATCGCCGGCGAGTACGAGCGGGACCGGACCGCCGCCGGTGAGCGGCACGCCGCCACCGCGCGCGCCGCGCGCCCGACGCCGGAGGCCAAGGCGGAGGCGTGGGCGTCGGTCGTGGACTCCGACAAGCTGCCGAACGCGGTGCAGGAGGCCGTGATCGGCGGTTTCGTGCAGACCGACCAGCGGGAGCTGCTCGCGCCGTACACGGCCCGGTACTTCGAGGTGGTCAAGGACATCTGGGAGTCCCGCTCGCACGAGATGGCCCAGCAGATCGCCATCGGCCTCTACCCGTCGGTGCAGGTGTCCCAGGACACCCTGGACCGCACGGACGCCTGGCTGGCGTCGGCCGAGCCGAACGCGGCCCTGCGCCGCCTGGTCTCGGAGTCCCGCGCGGGCGTCGAGCGGGCGCTGCGGGCGCAGGCGGCGGACGCGGCGGCGACCGAGTAGCCGACGCGCGCCTCGGCACACCGGGCGGGTGACCCAGACGGGTCACCCGCCCGCGGTGCGTCCGGGGACCGGTCGGCAGCCCGCGGTGCGTCCGTGGTCCGGTCGGCCGTCCCGGGCGGTGCGGTGGTGCGGCGGCGGGCCGCCACGGTCGGCTGTGCCTTCGGTGCGCCGGCAGACCGCCGGCCTCAGCTGTGCCGTGCCGTGCGCCGGCAGACCGCAGGCCTCAGCTGTGCCGTACCGCGCGCAGACAGACCGCCGGCCTCAGCTGTGCCGTGCGGTGCGCCGGCAGATCGCCGGTCTCAGGTGTCCCGCGTCGTGCACAGGCGGGTCGCCACGTCGAGCATCGTCCGCACGTGCAGGCCCGTCTGCGCGGACACCGGGATCCACAGCGGCCGGTACGTCCTCGTCATCTCCGCGCACCACTCGCGCACCAGCCCGGCGAGCGCGTCCGCGGTGCGCGGGGCGGTGGGGGCGAGGGCGCGGCGCATCATGGCGGCGGCGCGCAGCGGGATGCGGCGGGCGGCGACCCCGAGGGTGGCGAAGTGGCCGCGGGAGCCGGTGTGCTCCTCGGCGGTCCAGGTGGTGACCACGGCCGGGGCGATGGCGAGGAGTTCCCGGGCGGCGTCCCGCAGCGGGGCCAGGCCCTCGGGCACATCGGTGTCGGGGGCGCCGGCGAGGAGGTCGGTGAGCAGCCGGGTGCGCCGCAGCAGCATGCCGGTCAACCGGGCGACCTCGCCGCGCGGGTCGGCCGCGGGCCGGGCGTCGCTCACCGCGGGGACGGCCCAGGCGGGCGCCTCGACGAGCGCGGTGAGCGTGCCGTGGCGGCGCGGGTGCAGCCAGGTGCTGCCGGCGACGTAGCCGCTGGGGTCGCGTTCGCCGGCGTCGTCGGGGTCGGCGGCGCGGCCGGCGGGCAGGTGCAGCACACCGGGCGGGTCGAGCTGCCAGTCGGGGCCGTCGCAGGGGTGGTGGTCGAGGGGGACGCCGAGGCGGGCGGCGGTCGCGCGGAAGGCGGACGCGGCGCCGGGGACGCGCCGGGTCAGCATGGTGAAGGCGCCGCCGACCTCGATGCCGTGCAGCGTGAACTGGACGACGGGCCGCAGGTCGTCGAGGAGCCGCAGCAGTGTCGCCGACTCCGGCAGCGGCGGCCGGTCGTCGCCGGGCGCGGGCAGTGACTCCGGCTGCCGGTCGAACGCCGGCCGGTAGCAGCGCAGATGGCATTCCTCCAGCGAGGGGGCCGGCTCCTCCGGCTGCCAGCCGTGGGCGAGGCGGGCGCCGTCCGGGTCGAGGCAGAGCAGGAGGTGCCAGGTGCAGTCGAGCCGGTCCAGCAGCGCGGGCCGGTGGGCGAGCAGACGGGCCAGGCGGAGCGCGGAGGCGCCGCCGACGGGTTCGTTGGCGTGCGCGCCCGCGACGGTCAGCAGCTGCCGTTCACCGTGCCCCGCGGACAGCAGCCACAGCGGGCGCCCGGCCCGGCTCGTCCCGGCGACCCGCAGCCGTATGACACCGGGCGCGGCGGCGGCGAGCGCCCGGGCCCGCGCCTCCAGCAGGTCGAGCGGCGGGTACGGCACTCGCGGCGCCGGGGAGGCGGAGGCGCGGGGTGCCCGGCCCGCCGGCCGGGCCGGGGCGACCGGGGCGTACGGCGCCGGGGCGGCCGGGGTCCTGGGTGCCGGGGCGGCGGGGACGTCCGCGGTCGGCGCGGCCGGTGGCGGGGGCGCCGGGGAGACCGGCGCGTGCTGCGTCGAGGAGACCGGCGCGTGGTGCGTCGGGGAGACCGAGGGATACGACGATGTCCGCGATGTTCGCGATGTCCGCATCCAGCCAAGCGTCCCGGGGGCCGCTCGGGCGGTCAAGAGCGCGCCCGGACCCACCCGAGGTGAGGGGTGGTGTGTCAAGGGTGCGCGGGTGCGGCGACCGCGCGGAGCGCCTCCAGCACCCGCCCCACCGCGGGCGCGTCCTCGCCGCCCTTGCGCACCGCGGCGACGACGTGCCGCACGGGCCGGTCGGCGGTCAGTTCCCGCATGACCACGCCGTCCCGGCGCCCGGCCGCGGTGCGCGGCACCAGCGCCACGCCCATGCCGGCCTCCACCATGGCGAGGATCGCGGTCCACCCGGCGGCCGAGTGGGCGGGCACGGGGCTGAAGCCGGCCGCCTCGCAGGCGCCCCGGGTGATGTCCGACCAGGGCCCGCTGCCGCCGAAGATCCACGGTTCGGCGGCGAGGTCGGCGAGCCGCAGCTCCGGCGCGGCGGCCAGCGGGTGGTCGCGGGACAGGGCCACGTCCAGCGGGTCGGCGAGCAGCGGCACCAGCAGGAAGCGGCGGTCCTCGGTGGTGGGGGCGTGCGCGGCCAGGGACAGCGCGAGGTCGACGTCGCCGGCGGCCAGCAGCTCGTACGCCTCCTGCGCCTCGGTCTCGCGGACCCGCACGCTCACCTGGGGGTGGGCCGCGCGCAGGCCGCGCACGGCGGGTACGACGAGGGCGGGCACCGCCGTGGAGAACGCGCCGACCCGCACCTCGCCCGCCTCGCCGCGCAGGTAGGCGGCCAACTCGCCGTCCGCGCGCTGCAGTTGCTCGAAGACGGCCTCGGCGTGCCGCAGCACGAGCCGGGCCGCGTCGGTGAGTTCCACACGCCGGCCGCGGGCCCGCAGCAGCGGCACGCCGAGCTGCCGGGCGAGGTTGGTGAGCTGCTGCGACACGGCCGACGGGGTCATCCGCAGCGCCTCGGCGGTCGCGGTGACGGTGCCCTGCTCGCGCAGGGTGCGCAGGATGTGCAGCTTGCGGAGGTCCCAGCGGTCCCGGTCGGCCATGGGGGCAACCTATACGGCGGCGTCGGGGGCGCTGTGCGGCGGCGTAAGGGGGCCCGGCTCCGGGGCCTTCAGGCGCGCCCGGCTCCGGACTTTCCGGCGCGCCCGGCTGCGGACTTTCCGGCGCGCGCGGGTCCCGCGCCGAGGACGACCCCTCCGAGGATCAGCGCCATGCAGCCGGCCTGGGCCCAGCCCAGCGGCTCGTCGAGCAGGGCCCAGGAGAGCAGGGCCACGCAGACGGGCTGGAGGTAGTAGACGACGCCGGCGCGGGCGGGGCCGACGAGGGCGATCGCCCGGTTCCAGGCGAAGAAGGCGAGCGCGGAGGAGACCACGCCGACGTACAGCAGGGGCAGGACCGTGCCGGGCGTCGGGGTGAAGCCGCCCTGCACGGCGAGGCTCACGGCCTGGGCGGGCAGCAGCATCACGGTGCCCAGCAGGAACGTCGTGAACAGGAAGGCCGTACCGCCGAGTCCTTCCGGGCGGCGGCGCAGCAGGGCGCTGTAGGAGCCGAAGCAGCAGGCGGCGGCGATCATCCACAGGTCGCCGGGGGCGGGTCCGCCGGCGCCGCGCCCGGCGAGCAGCAGCACGCCCGCGCAGGCGGTGAGCAGTCCGGCGGTGCGGCGGGCGCCGAGGCGGATTCCGGCGGCGCGTTCGTACAGCGCCATCAGGACCGGCGACGCGGCCATGATCATGCCCATGTTGGCGGCCGGGGTGGTCGCTCCGGCCTGGTTGACGAGGGTGTTGTAGACGGCGACGCCGAGGAGGGAGGCGAGAAGGGTGTGGCCCAGGTGGCGCCGGATCAGGTGCCGCTGCCGCCAGGCCTGCCGGGCGCCGAAGGGGGCGACGACCGCCAGGGCGACGACCCACCGCCAGAAGGCGTGCTGCACCGGGGGCACGCTGTCGCCGAGCGCCCGGGAGGTGACGAAGCTGCCGGACCAGACGAGGGTGGCGAGGGCGGCGAAGCCGATCCCGAGGGCGGCTGCCCTCGGGACGGGGGTGAGGTGGGTGCGGGGTGCGGCGACGGCCACGAAACTCCTTCGGGGAGGGGGTGGGGCCCTACCGTCGCAGCGCGGGACCTGTCACGTCCATCGAATCTTTTCGAGCATTCCTTTCGCGGAAACTGAACGTTCTGACGGGCGCGGCACCCGCGGGCGGCTGTCCCGGCCGGCCCAGCTGCCCCGCCACCGTCGCCCCGAACGCCAGCGCCATGCCCGCCAGTTGCAGCGGGGTGAGGCTCTGGCCGAGCGCGGCCCAGCCGACGAGGGCGGCGGTCAGCGGGGAGAGCGGGCCGAGGAAGGTGACCTGGGTGGCGCTGAGGCGGCCGATGCCGCGGAACCAGAGCCAGTAGCCGACGGCGGTGTTGGCGAGCGCGAGGTAGAGGTAGCCGCCGATCGCGGGGCCGTCCAGCGCGGGCGGGGCGCCCTCGACCAGCAGGGCGAGCGGGGCGATGAGCAGGCCGCCGGCGGTCAGCTGCCAGCCGGTGAGGGCGAGCGGGCCGACGCCGTCGGGGCGGCCCCACCGCTTGGTCAGGACGGTGCCGGCCGACATGGAGGCGGTGGAGGCGACGGCGGCGGCCACGCCGAGCGCGTCGAGGGCGCCGGCCGCCTTCAGCACGACCAGGCTGACGCCGGACGCGGCCACGATCCCGGTGACGACGGACCGTGCGGTGGGCCGCTGCCCGAGCAGCAGCGCCGAGAGCCCGACGACGAACAGGGGTCCGGCCGAGCCGACGACGGCGGCCATGCCGCCGGGCAGCCGGTAGGCGGACAGGAACAGCAGCGGGAAGAAGGCGCCGATGTTCAGCGCGCCGAGCACGGCCGCCCGTCCCCACCAGATGCCCTTGGGCAGCACCCGGGTGATGCCGAGGAGCAGCAGCCCGGCGGGCAGGGCCCGCAGCAGGGCGGTGAACAGGGGGCGGTCGGGCGGCAGGAACTCGGTGGTGACGGCGTAGGTGGTGCCCCAGGAGGCGGGGGCGAGGGCGGTGAGCAGGACGGTGGCGGTGCGGTTCATGGCGGGGTCCCTCGGGTGGCTGTCGGGCGTCAGGCCGCGACGGAGTGGCCGGTGGAGGCGGGGGCGTCGCCGCGGGCGACGGTGACCGGGACGGGGCGTACCGCGTCGGCGGGCAGGCGGTGCTCGACCCGGATGAGCAGGGCGGCGGCGACGGTGGAGGTGACGATCAGGACGGCCCAGGGCAGCCGGCCGTCCGCGGCGAAGAGGACGGTGAACAGCGAGGGCGCCACGGCCTTCGCCAGCGACCAGGAGATCTGGTAGGCGGCCATGTACCGGCCGCGTGCCTCCTCCGGGGCCGCGGACACGGCGAGCACCTCGGCGGCGGGGCTGTGGATCAGCTCGCCGAGCGTGTAGACGACGACCACGGCACCGAGGGCGACGCCGAGGACGGCACCGGAGGCGGGGCGTACGGTGCCGAGCACGATCTGCGCGGCGAACGCGGCGGAGAACAGGGTGCCGCCGAGGGCCGCGGGCCTGGTCCGGCGGGCGCCGGCGCGCCGGACGCGGCTGCCGACGTACACCCCGGCGAGCGCGCACAGCACGGTGTTGACGGTGAACGCGGATCCGGTGAGCGCCGCGGGGGCGTGCAGCCACTCCAGCAGGAACAGCGGGAAGAGCACCGACAGGGCCGAGTAGCTGAGCGCGTTGAGGAAGTTGGCGCCGGTGACGACGAGGAAGGGCCGGTCGGCGAGGACGAGCCGGTACCCGGCGCGGCGCCGGGCCGGGGCGGCGGCGGCGCGGAGGGGCTTGAGCGGGCGCAGCAGGAGCGCGGCGACGGCGAAGGACAGGGCGTTGCCCCAGGCGGCCCAGGTGTAGCCGGTGGGTCCGGCGAAGGCGATGACGAGGGAGGCGAGCAGCGCGCCGGCGCCGTTGCCGCCGTTCTGCAGGGCGCGCGTGGCGGCCTGCAGCCGGTCGCGGTCGGCGCCCCGCGCGACCTCGCCGATCAGGGACTGCTGCACGGCGGGGAAGGCGCGGTCGGCCGCCGCGGTGACCAGGGCGACGGCGGCGAAGGCGGCCAGGGAGTGGGCGAGGGGGTACAGCGCGAAGCCGGCGACGCGGACGCCGTAGAGGACGTACTGCACGGGCTTGGCGCCGTACCGGTCCACGGCCGCCCCGGCGGCGGGGAGTGCGGCGAGGCCCACGAGGCCGGTGACGGTGAGGACCGTGCCGACGACGGTGAAGGACAGGCCCGTGACGTAGTGGAAGAACACCAGCGTGAACGGGATGTACATGCCGGTGCCGACGCCGTTGACGGCGGCGGCGACGGGCAGGGACCAGCGACCGGGTGCGCGGTCGGACCGCTTCTGCGCGTTCTGCACGTCGATCACGTTCTGCACGGTGGACCCCCTGCTGCGGTTGCTTGGTAGGAAGTAGCTTAGCGCTAAGCAACTTACAGTCAAGGCACTTAGTCGGAACCCACTTTCTTGCGGCCGAGCCGACCGGTGCGGATACTCGCCCCATGACCTCGAACCCTCAGCCCCCCGCCTCCCGGGACCCGGTCGACGCGATCATCGAGCAGTGGGCCGCCGTGCGCCCCGACCTCGACACCCGCGCGATGGAGGTCTTCGGCCGCATCTACCGGCTCTCGCGCACCATGGGCGACCGGGTGGAGAAGGCCTACGCCCGGTTCGGCATCTCGCGCGGCGAGTTCGACGTCCTGGCGACCCTGCGCCGCGCCGGCGAGCCGTACACCCTCTCGCCGCGCCAGCTCTCGGCGACGCTCATGCTCACCACGGGCGGTATGACCGGCCGGCTGGACAAGCTGGAACGCGCCGGACTGCTGCGCCGCTCCCCCGACCCGCACGACCGGCGCGGTCTCCAGGTGACGCTGACCGAGGAGGGGCTGCGGCTGATCGACGAGGCGGTCGGCGCGGGCCTCGCCGTGCAGACGGAGGCCCTGACCGCCGCCCTCGACGAGGAACGGGTGGGGCAGCTCGCCGATCTGCTGCGGGACCTGCTCGCGGGAACGGGGCAGGCGGCATGAGCGTCCCGCAGCCACTCGCGGTGGACCACGAACTGGTCGGGGCCGCGGCCGAGGTGGCCCGCACGCGCTGCCGGGGCGACCACCACACCATGGCCGCCGCGGCCCGCGCCCGGGACGGCCGGATCGTCACCGCCGTCAACGCCTACCACTTCACCGGCGGCCCCTGCGCGGAGCTGGTCCTGATCGGCACGGCGGCCGCCCAGGGCGCCTACGACCTCGACACCGTCGTCGCCGTCGGCGACCGCGACCGCGGGGTCGTCCCGCCGTGCGGCCGGTGCCGCCAGGTCCTGTTCGACTACTTCCCGGCACTGCGGGTCATCGTCGGCAACGGCGACCGGATGCGGGCCGTGCCCGTCGCCGAGCTGCTGCCGGAGACCTACGTCTGGGCCGACCACCAGCTGGACGACGCCGGCTGAGACCACGCCGTACGTCAGCCGAGACCGCGCCGGACCCGCTTCAGCTCGGCGTCGACGGCCCAGGCGTCGGCGACCGGGCCGAGGTGGGCGAGCTTGTCGGGGTTGAGCACCGAGCGGACGGCGCGGATCCGCCCGTCGGCCACGTCCAGCGCCAGGACGTGCAGCACCCTGCCGTCCCGGTCGCGGAAGACGGCGCCCGGACCGCCGTTGACCTCCCGCGGCTCGAACGTCACGTCGATACGGGCCATCAGCGGGTACACCGCCGCGAGCAGCCGCGCCACACCCTCGGCGCCGACGACCGCCCGGGCCAGCTGCGGCGCCTTTCCGCCGCCGTCGCCGACCAGTTCGACATCGGCGGACAGCACGCCGCGCAGTGCGGCCACGTCGCCGTTCTTCAGCGCGTCGAAGAACCGCCCGGCCAGCTCGGTGCGCTCCCGCTCGTCCGCCGCGAACCGCGGCCGCCCCTCCCGCATGTGCCGCCGGGCCCGCACCAGCAGCTGCCGGCACGCCGCCTCCGACCGGCCCACCGCCGCGGCGACCTCGTCGAACCCGAACGCGAACACGTCCCGCAGCACGAACACGGCACGCTCCAGCGGGCTGAGCCGCTCCAGGAGCAGCAGCGCCGCCATCGACACCGAGTCGGCCAGCTCGGCGGAGCGCGCCGGGTCCTGGTAGGGGTCGCCGAGCAGCGGCTCGGGCAGCCAGGTCCCGGTGTACTCCTCCCGCCGCACCCGCGCGGAGCGCAGCACGTCGATCGCGATGCGGGTGACGGTGGCCGACAGGAAGGACTTGGTGGAGGCGGGCCGGGTCCCGGAGAGGTCGTAGCGCAGCCAGGTCTCCTGCACCGCGTCCTCGGCCTCGCTCACGCTGCCGAGAATGCGGTAGGCGATCGAGAACAGCAGCGGCCGCAGCTCCTCGAACTCCTCGACCTTGCTCACGTCTTGCTCCCCCTCGTTCCGCCCGCGGCCGGCGGGTGCCCGGCCCGGAGCACTATGCCCGACCCGGGGCACCGGCCGCGCCCGGCTCAGTGGAACTGGCCGGCCACGTAGTCCCCGGCGCAGGGCTGCCGCGTGATGATGTTCAGCCGGTTCACCGTGTTCATGAACGACACCAGCATCACCAGCGCGGCCAGCTGCTCCTGGTCGTAGTGCTCGGCGACCCGCGCCCAGAGCGCGTCGTCGACCCCGCCGGCCCCGTCGCCGATCCGGGTGCCCTGCTCGGCCAGCTCCAGCGCCGCCCGCTCGGCCTCGGTGAAGACGGTGGCCTCCCGCCAGGCCGCCACCAGGTGCAGCCGCACCGACGACTCGCCGGCCGCGAGGGCGTCCTTGGTGTGCATGTCGATGCACACGGCACAGCCGTTGATCTGGCTCACCCGCAGCGCCACCAGCTCCTGCGTGGCGGCCGGCAGCGACGAGCCCTTGAGCGTCCTGCCGACGCCCATGAAGTGCTTGAAGGCCTTGCCGGCCGTCTCGGTGGCGAAGAGGTCGAGTCGGGCGTCCATCGTGGGTCCCTCCGTGTGGTCGTGGTCGCCGGGTGGCTACATCCACGGGACGAGACAGCCGGCGCCCCTGTGACACGGGCGCCGATGTGATCCGCGTCTCGCTGCGGCGGGCTCGCGGCCGGGGCGGGTGCGGCCGGGGCCGCTCAGCCCACGTGGGCCGCCAGGGCCGTCTCGATGTCCGCCGGGGTCGCGTCGTCCGACGCCCAGGCCGTGTAGCCGTCGGGGCGGACCAGGAGGGTGGTGCGGCGGGCGCCGGCCCACTGGGCGGCGGTCAGACGGTCCTTGCGGGCGGGCTCGGCCTCGTACGGCTCCGGGGTGATCAGGACGAAACGGCCGCCGCGCAGGGCCTCGTAGAGGCGGCCGCCGCCGGCGAGGGCGACGTCGGGGACGCGGGCGCCGGTCAGGCGGTGGGCGCCGCGCGGGGCCGGGTAGCGGTAGCCGATGCCGGTGAGCTGGCCGACCACCTTGCGGCGGGCGGGCGCCGCGTTGTTGAGGAAGGTGGTCAGCGCGGCACGCAGGGCGAGCGTCCAGGGGCGCTTGGCCATCGCCATGCGGACGATGCCGCCGCTGCTGCGCAGCACCGACCTGCCGACCGGGTGCCGCTCGGCCTCGTAGGTGTCGAGCAGCGCGCCGGAGGCGTGGCCGTGCAGCACCTGGGCGAGCTTCCAGCCGAGGTTGGCCGCGTCCTGCAGGCCGGTGTTCATGCCCTGGCCGCCGGCCGGGGTGTGCACGTGCGCGGCGTCGCCGGCCAGGAAGACGCGGCCGACGCGGTACGCGGGGGCCTGGCGTTCGTCGCTGTGGAAGCGCGACATCCAGCGGGCGTCGTGCATGCCGTAGTCGCGGCCGAGGGCGAGCCGGGTGATCTCCTTGATCTCCTCCAGGTCGAGGGGCTCGCTGTCGGGGACGTTGCGGCCGCGGTGCCAGCCGATGACGCGGTAGTAGCCGTCGCCGAACGGGGCGAGGAAGGCGAAGGCGTCGCCCACCGCGTTGACGGTGAGCAGGTTCGCCGGCTCCTCCGCCAGCCGTACGTCCGCCAGCACCACGGAACGGATCGCCGAGTGCCCGGGGAAGGGCAGCCCGATCGCGTCCCGTACGGCGCTGCGCATGCCGTCGGTGCCGACGACGTACGCGGCCCGCAGCTCCTCCTCGCCGGCGGCCGTGCGGACCCGCAGCGTCACGCCGTCCGCGTCCTGGGCGAGGCCGGTCACCTCGGTCTCGTGCCGGAAGTCGACCCCGGCCTCCAGGGCGCGCCGCTCCAGTGCCTTCTCCACCTCGTACTGCGGGATGACGAGGAGGTGGTTGAAGCGGGAGGGGAGGGTGTCGAGCGCGACGGTGAGCCGGCCGAAGAGGCGCAGGCGGTCCAGGGGGCGGCCGGCGTCCTCGATGCCGTCGGCGAGGCCGCGGGCGTCGAGCTGCTCCAGGGTGCGAGCGTGCAGGACGAAGGCGCGGGAGAGGTTGCTGATCTTGTGCGGGCGCTTCTCGACGACGGTGACCGGGATGCCGGCGGTGGCGAGGTCGCCGGCCAGGAGGAGGCCGGTGGGGCCGGAGCCGACGACGATGACGTTGCGGACGGTGCCGGGGGTGCCGTCGGTGGTGCCCGTGTGCGTGGTGCCGGTGGTGCCGTTCATCTTGGCCTCCTGTGCCAGCGGTTGTTGGCCAACACCTGTTGGCCAACGCTCGTTGACCAACGTAGGGCCAGTCGCGCAGTGATGTCAACGCTTGTTGGCCAACACATGTTGACCTACAGTCGTTGACATGCCCGACAGCAAGACGACCCCCACGGCCCGCGCCGCCGGCACCGGCACCACCCGCGCCACCACCCCCACGGCCCGCCGCTCCGAGGCCACCCGCGCCGCGATCCTCGACGCCGCCCGCGAGCGCTTCGCCACCGACGGGTACGAGCGCGCCACCATCCGCGCCATCGCCAAGGACGCCGGCATCGACCCGTCGATGGTGATGCGCTACTACGGCAACAAGGAGGGCCTCTTCGCCGCGGCCGTCTCCATCGACCTGAGGATGTCCGAGCTGCCCGCGGTGCCCCGCGACCGGATCGGCGCCACGCTCGTGGCCCACTTCCTCACCCTCTGGGAGGAGAACGAGCAGCTCACCGCGCTGCTCCGGGTCGGCACGACCAACGCCGCCGGGGCCGAGCGCATGCAGGACGTCTTCCGCGACCAGATGCTGCCCGTCGCCCGCGCCGCCTGCCCCGACCCCGAGCAGGTGCCGGCCCGTGCCGCGCTCGCCGCGACCCAGATGCTGGGCCTCGCCCTCACCCGCTACGTGCTGCGCATGCCGCCGGTCACGGCGCTGACCCGCGACGAACTGGTGGCCTGGCTGGGCCCCACGCTCCAGCGCTACCTGACGGCCCCGCACAGCGCGTGGCCGGAGGGCTGAGGGGCGGGGGCGGGAACAGGCGCGGAGGGGCGGGGCGGGAAGAGGCGCGGAGGGGGCGCGTAAGCCCTGCGCGCAACATCCCGTATGTCAGAATCTGCTGGAACATGCACGCATATGACCGGTGACGCGACGCACCCAGTTCCACCCCGCACGTCTGCCGTCGCGCCCGCTGGGTAGGCCTGCCGTAACCCGTACGACGCCGCACCCGGCACACGCGACAAGGAGGCCCCCGTGGCCGCATCGGCACATCTCCTGCTCTCGGCCCTGTCCAAACCCGGCTCGGCGCCGGGGATCCCCGCACAGCCGGACCCCGTCGCCGACCGCGACCCCGCCCCCTTCTGCGTCTTCAGCGCCGAGAGCGCCTGCGCCGAGACCCCGCTGACCAGCGAACCGCCGCTGCCCGATGCCGAGCCCCTGACCAGCGAACCCCCGATGGCCGACGCCGCGCCGCTGACCAGCGAGTCCGACGCCGGAGCGGACCCCACCTACCCGAGGCCGTAGATGGCAGCTCCCGTCCCGCCGCCCGACGCCGCGCCCGGCGCGGACCTGACCCGGCTCGCCGAGCTGCACGGCGTCGCCCCGTCCTACCGCCCCTCACCCGACCGCGAGGAGCACGCCTCCGCCGCCGCGCTGGTCCGCGTCCTGGCCGCGCTCGGCGTCGACGCGAGCACCCCCGAGGCGACCCGGGCCGCCCGGGAGGCGCGGGAGCGGGAACTGCGCGAGCGGCTGCTGCCACCGACGGTGGTCTGCTGGAGCGGCAGCGCCCCGCGAGCCCTGACCGCACTGCCCCCGGGCACCTCCCTGCGCATCGCGACCGAGCAGGGCGAGACCTGGCACTTCGACGCCGAGCGCGCCGCGTCCTGGCAGATCGAGGCCGAGCAGACCGACGCCGAGCAGGGCGCGTCCTGGCACATCGAGACCGAGCAGGGCGCCCGCTCCACCGTCGACCGGCTGCCGCCCGGCGTGCACCGGCTGACCGCCACGGCGCCCGACGGCCGCACCGCCGAGGCCCACCTGGTGGTGGCCCCGCCACGGCTGCCGGCGCCGCCGGGACGGTCGTACGGGCTGCTGGTGCAGCTGTACTCGCTGCTGTCCCGGCGTTCCTGGGGCATGGGCGACCTGGGTGACCTCGGTGAGCTGGCCGCCTGGGCGGGCCGGACGCTGGGCGCGGGGTTCGTGCAGGTCAACCCGTTGCACGCGGCCGTGCCGGGCGCGCCCACCGACCCGTCCCCGTACCGGCCCTCCTCCCGCCGGTTCCCCGACCCGGTGCATCTGCGGGTGGAGGACGTGCCGGAGTTCGCGTACGTCGAGGACCGGGAGCGGGTCGCGGCGCTGCTGGAGCGGGCCGGGCGGCTGCGCGCGGCCGTGCTGGACAAGGGCGCGCTGATCGACCGGGACGCGGTGTGGGAGCTGAAGCGGGAGGCGCTGGAGCTGGTGCGCCGGGTGCCGCTCGGACCGGGCCGGCGGGCGGCGTACGCCGACTTCCTCGCCGGGCAGGGCCAGGCACTGCAGGACCACGCCACGTGGTGCGCGCTGGCGGAGGTGCACGGCGCGGACTGGCGCCGGTGGCCACCGGAGCTGCGCGACCCGCGTTCGGAAGGCACCGTGCGGGCCCGTGCCGAGCTGGCGGACCGTATCGACTTCCACTGCTGGCTGGCGTGGCTGACGGACACGCAGCTGACCGCCGCGCAGCGGGCGGCGCGCGAGGCGGGGATGCCGGTGGGGGTCGTCCACGACCTGGCGGTCGGGGTGCATCCCGAGGGCGCGGACACCTGGGCGCAGCAGGACTTCTTCGCGTCGGGCATGTCGGTCGGGGCGCCTCCGGACGCGTTCAACGCGCGCGGGCAGGACTGGGGGCTGCCGCCGTGGCGCCCGGACCGGCTGGCCGCGTCGGGCTACGCGCCGTACCGGCTGCTGCTGCGGGGGCTGTTCCGGTACGCGGGCGCCCTGCGCATCGACCATGTGATGGGCCTGTTCCGGCTGTGGTGGGTGCCGCAGGGCGAGCCGCCGACGCAGGGCGCGTATGTGCGCTACGACGCGGAGGCGATGCTCGCGGTACTGGTGCTGGAGGCGTCGCGGGCCGGGGCGGTGGTGATCGGCGAGGACCTGGGCACCGTGGAGCCGGGGGTGCGGGAGGCGCTGCGCGAACGCGGGGTGCTGGGCACGTCGGTGCTGTGGTTCGAGCGGGACTGGGAGGGCGACGGGCAGCCCCTGCCGCCGGAGCGGTGGCGGGCGGACTGTCTGGCGACGGCCACCACGCACGACCTGCCGTCCACGGCGGCACGGCTGAGCGGGGAGCACGTGGAGCTGCGCGACCGGCTGGGCCTGCTGACCCGGCCGCTGGAGACGGAGCGTGCGGAGGCCGCGGCGGACACCGGGGAGTGGCTGGCGCTGCTGGCCCGGCTGGGCCTGCTGGAGCCGGCGGGCGGCGGCATCGGCGTCCCCTCGGAGGAGGCGGAGGTGCAGGCCGTGCACCGCTTCCTGCTGCGCACCCCGGCCCGGCTGGTGGGCGTCTGGCTGCCGGACGGGGTCGGCGACCGGCGTCCGCAGAATCTGCCGGGGACCTGGGACCAGTACCCGAACTGGCGGCTGCCGATCGCCGACGCGGAGGGCCGCCCGGTCACCCTGGAGGAGCTGACGGCGTCGCCCCGGCTGCGGGCACTCCTCGAGGTGCTGCGGGGCGGCGGCTAGTGCGGGGACGGCTCGTACGGCACCCCGGGCGCGCGGCCCGTTCCGCCGTTCGCTACTTTTGCACTGTGGACAAGAAGAACGCCCTGCGCGCCGGCGCCCTGGCCGCCGGTACGACGCTGATGATGCTGCTCATGTCGTCCCCCGCGCTCGCGCTGACCCGCGACGACGGCGACGACCCCGGGAAGGGCCTCAGTGTCGGGGAGACGCTGGGCCTGTACGTCTTCGCCCCGCTGGTGATCTTCGCGGTCATCGCGGGCCTGGTCATGGTCCTGGACCGGTCGAAGACGCGTGTGACGAGGCCGAAGGCCCGCGCCTGACGCCGGTCGTCACCGTCCCCTTGCCGTAAGACCCGGCCCGCGGATGCGCGTGGCCGGGTTTTTCGCGTCCGGCTATTCACTCAGTACATATCTTCAGTAGATACTGATCTTCATGAGCACCCGCCACATCCTGCTGGGGCTGCTCGCTTCCGGGCCGAGCCATGGCTACGACCTCAAGCGACGCCACGACGAACGCTTCCCGCAGGCCCGCCCGCTGGCCTACGGCCAGGTCTACACGACCCTCCAGCGCCTGGTCCGCGACGGCCTCGCCGAGATCGACGGCACCGACGCCGACGGCGGCCCGGAGCGGACGCTGTACCGCGCGACCCCCGACGGTTCGGCGGAGCTGGCCCGCTGGGCGGCCGGGATCGCGCCGCCCGCGCCCTTCGTCACCAACGAGATCTTCGCCAAGGTCGTCGTCGCGATCCTCTCCGGCGGCGACCCGGCGGCCTACCTGCGGGCGCAGCGGGCCGCGCACATGGCACGCATGCGCGAGCTGACGGCCGTGAAGACCGCGCCCGGCGCGGACCTCGCGACGGTCCTCTCGGCCGACTACGCCCTGACCCACCTCGACGCCGACCTCCGCTGGATGACGACCACGGCGGCCCGGCTCACCCATCTGACCGCGGAGGTCGACGCAGCATGAGCAAGCACGAGGACGCGGCGGTGCCGCTCCTGTCGGCACGGGGCCTGACCAAGGCCTACGGCCGTACCCCCGCCCTGCGCGGCGCCGGCATCGACCTGCGCGCGGGGGAGATCCTCGCGGTGACCGGGCCGAGCGGCAGCGGCAAGTCGACGCTGCTGCACTGCCTGGCCGGGATCGTCCGGCCGGACGAGGGCACGGTGTCGTACGCCGGTGAGCGGCTGGCGGAGCAGCCGGAGCGGCGGCTCGGCGAGCTGCGCCGCACCGATTTCGGCGTCGTCTTCCAGTTCGGGCAGCTGATCCCGGAGCTGACGGTCCGGGACAACGTGGCGCTGCCGCTGCTGCTCGGCGGTCTCGGGCGGGCGCAGGCCGGGGCGCGGGCCGCGGAGTGGCTGGAGCGGTTCGGGGTGCGCGGGCAGGAGGAGCTGCGGCCGGGTGAGCTGAGCGGCGGCCAGGCCCAGCGGGTGGCGCTGGCGCGGGCGCTGGTGACCGGGCCGCGGGTGGTGTTCGCGGACGAGCCGACGGGGGCGCTGGACTCGCTGGCGAGCGAGCAGGTGATGACGGCGCTGGCGCGCGCGGCCCGCGAGTCGGGCGCGGCGGTGCTGCTGGTCACGCACGACGCGCAGACGGCGGCGTACGCGGACCGCGAGGTGCGGATGGCCGACGGGACCGTGACCCCGCTGGAGGTGACGGCATGAGGCCCGGTGACGGCGTTGGTGCGCACGGCACGCGCGTCGGGCGCGGCGGTGCCGCTGATCGCGCCGGCGGCGACCGCGTGAGGCTCGGTACGGATCTGCGGCTGGCCTGGGCGCTGAGCCGGGGCTCGGACCGGCGCGAGTGGTGGCGGGCGGGGCTCACCGCGGCGGGCGCGGCGCTGGCGACGGGCTGCGCGCAGACGGCGGTGACGCTGGGCGCGCTGCGCGGCGGGTACGACGTCTCGCTGGGCGCGGGACTGCTGGACCAGCCGGGCACCCGGGCGGGCGTGATCGTCTCCCTGCTGCTCCTGCTGATCCCGGTGCTCGGCTTCGTCGGGCAGTGCGCCCGGATCGGGGCCGTGCACCGCGACCGGCGGCTGGCGGGGCTGCGTCTAGCGGGCGCGACGCCCTGGCAGGTGCGGCGGATCGCCGCCCTGGAGACGGGGCTGGCCTGCCTGCTGGGCTCGGCGCTCGCCACGGCCGTCGCCGTACCGGTGCTGCTGGGGGTGTGGACGCGGCCGAACGCCTTCGCGTGGGCGGGCCTCACCGTGGTCGCCGCCGGGGTGCCGGTACTGGGCGCGGTGGCGGGCGCGGTGGCGCTGCGGCGCGTGGTGGCCTCGCCGCTGGGCTGGGTGCGCCGGGAGCGGCGGCACAGCCGTCCGGGCCCGTGGCTGCTGCTGACGGCGGTGCTGTTCGCGGCGGTGGCGGTGGCCGCGGTCGCCCGGACCGCCCAGGGTCCGCGTCCGGGCGGCCTGGAGGGGCCGGTGATCGTCCTCGGTGCCGTGGTGGTGGCGGGTACGGCGGCGGTCTGGCTGGTGGGTGCCACCGCCCGGCTGACCGGCCGGCTGCTGGCCGCGCGCACCGGCGACCCGGCGGTGCTGATCGCGGCGGAACGGCTGGCCGGCGACCCGTGGGCGGCGGCGCGCACCCATGCGGCGGTGCTGCTGGTGACGGTGGTCGGCACCGGGTTCGTCGGGGTACGGCAGGTGATGCTGGAGGTGCTGCGCGGCGACAAGTACCTCGCCGAGAACATGGACTACTACACGACCGGCCTCGACCTGACCGCCGCCGCCATCGGCGCCGCCCTGCTGATCGTGCTGTTCGCCCTCGCCGTCGGCACGGCCGAGTCCCTGGCCACCCGCCGCCGGGGCCTGGCCGCGCAGGTCGCGGCCGGGGTGCCGCAGCGGGTGCTGGGCCGGGCCCTGCTGCTGGAGACGGCGCTGCCGCTGGCGCCCGCGGTGCTGCTCGCCGGGCTCGGCGGCATGGCGATCGGCACCGGGTACACCTGGCTCACCGACGACGGCGGCAGCCGCTCGGTGCCGTGGGCGGCGCTGCTGGTGCCGCTCGGGGTGTACGCCTGCTGCCTGCTGGCCGCGGCGACCTCGCTGCCGCTGCTGCGCCGGTCGGTGCGGCCGGGGGAGCTGCGGTACGCCTGACGGGGCGGGGCCGGCGGCGGGGGCACGGCGGCATGGGCCACACGGCGTGGGTACGGCGGCGCCGGGGGGGGCGCCCGGGCGCAGAGGCCGTGCGCGGGCCGGGGGCCGACGTGCGCGGGCGCCCGCCGGGCGCGTGACGTCGGTCCCGGGGGCACAGGGGTCCCCCGGGGCCGGTCGACGTGCCCGGGCGCGCCGGGACGCGAAGGCCCGGATCGTCAGGCGGAGATGCCGTCGATCCGGGCCAGGGCGTCGTCCGCGCCGTAGGGCTGCAGATAGGGCAGCCAGCGCGGGTCCCTGTGGCCGGTCCCGATGATGCGCCAGGCCAGCCCGGTGGGCGGGGCGGGTTTGTGCCGCAGCCGCCAGCCCAGTTCCACCAGGTGCCGGTCGGCCTTGACGTGGTTGCAGCGGCGGCAGGAGGCCACCACGTTGTCCCAGACGTGCTTGCCCCCGCGCGAGCGCGGGATGACGTGGTCGACGCTGGTTGCGACGCCACCGCAGTACATGCACCGGCCGCCGTCGCGCGCGAAGAGCGCGCGCCGTGTCAGAGGAACGGGCCCCCGGTAGGGAACCCGCACGAATCGCTTGAGCCGGACCACGCTGGGTGCGGGGACTGTGACGGTTGCGCTGTGCAGAAAGGCGCCGGACTCCTCAAGGCAGACGGCCTTGTTCTCCAGGACGAGGATGAGCGCGCGGCGGAGCGGTACGACGCCGAGGGGCTCGTACGACGCGTTGAGGACCAGGACATGCGGCACGGATGCCTCCTTGTACGCCGGCGGCGCGTGGCTCGCGCCGGGACGATCCGTAGTCAGTCTCCCCTCATGCCTGGTGGACGCGCCACCATGTCCCGGTAACGGGCTGGGAGTGTTTTCGACCACACCTGATTCATCCCCCGGATCGCCGTGGGTTCATCCCTCCAGTTCATGCGGTGGATGGCGGCCCGGACGGGGGCCGTAGCTCCTTCACACTTATGCCCGGCACACACACGATGCCCCGTTAGTGTGGTGGTTCTGCCCGCCCGGTGACCTTTCCGTGACCTGACCGCCGCACCGGCCCGGGCAGCAGTGCTGCACCTGGAGGTACCTGCCGTGTCCTTGCCCGTGTCGTCCGCCGTGTTCGCGGCCGCCGGTCCGTCGCCGTCCCCGTCCTCGTCGACGGCGCCCGCGGTGCCCTCGCTCCAAGACGCCCAGGAGAGCGCGACGCACGCGGCCAGCTGGGTCGAGGAGAACTGGTCGACCTGGCTGGCGATCGGGCTGAAGGTGCTGCTGATCCTGGTGATCGCGGCGGTGCTGCGCAAGGTGGTGCTGCGGGCGATCACCAAGCTGATAGACCGCATGAACCGCACCGTGCAGGCGGTCGACGGCACCGCGCTCGGCGGGCTGCTGGTCAACGCCGAGCGGCGCCGGCAGCGGTCGCAGGCGATCGGCTCGGTGCTGCGGTCGGTGGCGTCGTTCGTGATCCTCGGCACGGCAGCCCTGATGGTGCTGTCCGCCTTCCAGATCAACCTGGCCCCGCTGCTGGCCTCCGCCGGTGTCGCGGGCGTGGCGATCGGTTTCGGCGCCCGGAACCTCGTCACGGACTTCCTGTCCGGCGTGTTCATGATCCTTGAGGACCAGTACGGCGTCGGCGACACGATCGACGCGGGCGTGGCCTGCGGCGAGGTGATCGAGGTCGGCCTGCGGGTGACGAAGCTGCGCGGCGACAACGGCGAGATCTGGTACGTCCGCAACGGCGAGGTCAAGCGCATCGGCAACCTCTCCCAGGGCTGGGCGACGGCCGGGGTCGACGTGACCGTGAAGGCCTCGGAGGACCTGGACCGGCTGAAGGCCACGCTCGACGAGGTCGCCGAGAAGATGGGCAAGGAAGAGCCCTGGAACGAGCTGCTGTGGAGCCCGATCGAGGTGCTCGGCCTGGACAGCGTGCTGCTCGACTCCATGGTGGTGCGGGTCTCGGCCCGGACGATGCCCGGCAAGTCGCTGGCCGTCGAGCGCGAGCTGCGCTGGCGGATCAAGCGGGCCTTCGACGCGGCCGACATCCGTATCGTCGGCGGGGCCACGGCCCCCGCGGAGGACGACGCCCCCGATCCGACGGCCGTGGTCGCGGCCCCGTCCGTCCTGGCCAACAGCGCCTCCCCGCAGGCCGAGGCGGCGACGCCGCTGACCCCGCAGGCGCCCGCGCCGAAGTAACCGCTCCCCGGCACGCCGGCCCCGCTTCACCGGACGCCCCCGCAGGTAACGACTCCGTTGCCGCGGGGGCGTTCCGTCTTGACGCCTCCTTCCCGGCGGGCATACGTTCCTGCCACCCGATAGGAAACTTTCCTAACAGTGACGTGCGGGGAGACGGCGAGTGGACAGTCGTCCCAGGTCACTGGGAAGCTGGGCCGCTGGAAGGGCAGGTGTCGACGCCATGGCAGGAACCGCGGGTACGCCGGGTACGCCGCGCGTGCTGCGCGCCATGAACGACCGGGCCGCGCTGGACCTGCTGCTGGAGCACGGCCCGCTGTCGCGGACCCGGATCGGCAAGCTGACCGGCCTGTCGAAGCCGACGGCCTCGCAGCTGCTGGCCCGGCTGGAGGCGGCCGGCCTGGTCCTCGCGAGCGGCACCAGCGAGGGCCGCCCCGGCCCCAATGCCCAGCTGTATGAGGTCAACCCGGCCGCCGCACACGCCGCCGGCCTCGACGTCACCCCGCAGCGCATCCGCGCCGCCGTCGCCGACATCACCGGCCGCACGGTCGGCTCGTACGAACTGCCCACCCCCGGCCGGCGTCCGGCGCAGCCCGTGGTGCAGCAGGTCACCGACGCCCTCGACGGTGCCGTGAAGGCGGCGGGCCTGGCCCGGGACGACGTCCACCGGCTCGTCATCGGCACCCCGGGCGCCTTCGACCCGGGCACCGGCCGCCTGCGCTACGCCTCCCACCTGCCCGGCTGGCACTCCCCCACGCTGCTGGACGAACTGGCGGCCGCCCTGCCGATGCCGGTGGAGTACGAGAACGACGTCAACCTCGCCGCCGTGGCCGAGCAGCGGCTCGGGGCCGCCCGCGGCCACGACGACTTCGTGCTGCTGTGGAACCAGGAGGGCCTGGGCGCCGCCCTCGTCCTCGGAGGCCGGCTGCACCGCGGCTTCACCGGCGGCGCGGGCGAGGTGGGTTTCCTGCCGGTTCCGGGCACCCCGCTGGTCCGGCAGGTGACGCGGGCCAACAGTGGCGGCTACCAGGAGCTGGCCGGTGCGCAGGCCGTCCCGGACCTCGCCCACCAGCTCGGCTACAAGGACATCCCGTCGGGGCCGTACGCCGAGGTGGCCGCCGCCCTGCTGCGGCGGGCCGCCGAGGAGGACACCGTCCAGGGCAGGCTGCTGCTGCAGACGTACGCGACCCGGCTCGCCACCGGTCTCGCCTCGCTCGTGTCGGTCCTCGATCCCGAACTCGTCGTCCTGTCCGGCGCCTGCCTGGCCGCGGGCGGCGAGGTGCTGCGCGGTCTCGTCCAGGCCGAGCTGGAGGAACTGGCCGCCTCCCGGCCCCGGCTGGTGGTCGGGAACGTGACCGAACAGCCCGTCCTGCGCGGCGCGCTGGAGAGCGCGCTGGCCGCGACCCGCGACGAGGTCTTCGACACCTCACGCTGAGCCCGGCACCCGCACCCCCGTAGCTCCCCCTCACCGCTTCCTTCCCTTCCCTCACCCACCACCCCTGCCCAGGGAGACCCCGTCATGCCCGAAAACTCCCGTTCCATACCCGCCGTCTCCCGGAAGGCGGCCGTGGCGCTCGCCGCCTCCGCCTCCCTCGCGCTCCTCGCCACCGCCTGTACCGGCCAGTCCGGCTCCGGCGCCTCCGACGACCCGTCGAAGGAGACGACCCTCACCTTCTGGCACGCCTGGAGCGCGCCGGGCGAGGTCGCGGCCGTGAAGTCGCTGGTCGCCGGGTTCGAGAAGGCGCACCCGAACATCCACGTCACGGTCGTCGGCGGCATGACCGACGACAAGATCAACCAGGCGCTGCGGGCGGGCGGCAGCAAGGCACCCGACGTGATCTCCTCCTTCACCACCAACAACGTGGGGAAGTTCTGCTCCTCCGGCGCGCTGGTCGACCTCGGCCCCTTCTTCGAGAAGTCGGGGATCGACCCGGCCACGACCTTCCCGAAGGCGATGAACGAGTACACGCAGTTCGAGGGCAACCGCTGCACCGTCCCGCTCCTCGGCGACGCCTACGGCCTCTACTACAACAAGACCGCCTTCGCGAAGGCCGGCCTCAAGACCCCGCCGAAGACCTGGTCGGAGTTCGAGGCCGACGCCAAGAAGCTCACGATCACCGACGGCGACTCCTACAAGCAGCTCGGCTTCATGCCGAACTACCACGGCTGGGAGTCGACCACCGAGCACTACCTCGCACAGTTCTCCCCCACGTACTTCGACGCGCAGGGCAAGTCGAACGTCGCCAAGGACCCGGCGTTCGAGAAGGCGTTCACCCTGCAGAAGCGGCTCGTCGACGAACTCGGCGGCTTCCGCAAGCTGGAGACGTTCCGCTCCAAGCTGGGCGACGAGTGGGGGCCCAAGCACCCCTTCCACACCGGTCAGGTCGCCATGCAGCTCGACGGCGAGTGGCGGCTCGGCATGGCCGAGGAGGCCAAGCCCGGCTTCGAGATCGGCGTCGCCCCGCTGCCCGTCCCCGACGACCAGGCCGACCAGTACGGCAAGGGCTACATCACCGGCACCATCGCCGGCATCGCCGCGACCAGCAAGAAGCAGAACGCGGCCTGGGAACTGGTGAAGTACATGACCACCGACACGGACGCGGTGGTCGGCTTCTCCAACGCCATCCACAACGTTCCTTCCACCCTCGCCGCGCTGAAGTCGCCGAAGCTGACGTACGACCCGCGCTTCAAGACGTTCCTGGACATCGCCGCCAACCCGAACTCCACGACCTCGCCCGCCTCGGTCAACGGCGGCGTGTACCTGGTGACGATTCAGGAGTTCGGCTACGCCTACGAGAGCGGCAAGGCCAAGGACCTCAAGGCCGGCCTGGCGCGGACGGCCGCGCAGATCGACACGGACATCGCGCAGGCGAAGTGATGAGCGCGCTCACCCTCGCCTCGAAGCGCCGCAGGTCGGCGCTGCGCACCCTCGCCTTCCTCTCCCCCTGGCTGATCGGCTTCGCGGTCTTCTTCGCCTACCCGCTGCTGTCCACCGTCTACTTCTCCTTCATGCACTACGACGGCTTCCAGGCGCCGACGTGGAGCGGGACGAAGAACTGGACGTACGTCTTCGCGCACTACCCCCTCTTCTGGCCCGCCCTGCGCAACACGCTGTGGCTGGTCGTGGTGATGGTCGGGCTGCGTGTGGTGTTCGGCCTCGGCGTGGGCCTGCTGATCACGAAGATCAAGACGGGCACGGGCGTCTTCCGCACCCTGTTCTACCTGCCGTACCTGGCCCCGCCGGTCGCGGCGACGATGTCCTTCGCGTTCCTGCTCAACCCCGGCACGGGCCCGGTCAACTCACTCCTCGAACGCATCGGCGTCCCGGCCCCCGGCTGGTTCAACGACCCGTCCTGGTCCAAGCCGGCCCTCACCCTGCTCGCCCTGTGGGGCATCGGCGACCTGATGGTCATCTTCATGGCGGCGCTGCTCGACGTGCCGAAGGAGCAGTACGAGGCGGCCGAGCTGGACGGCGCGTCGTCCTGGCAGCGCTTCCGGTACGTCACGCTCCCCACGATCTCGCCGATCATCATGTTCGCCGTCGTCACGGGCGTGATCCAGACGATGCAGTACTACACGCAGCCGCTGATCGCGGGAAAGGTCGCCTCGGGCGTCATCCAGGGCGCCGGCACCCAGTTCGAGCCCGGCTACCCGGACAAGTCCACGCTCACCCTCCCCCAGCTCGTCTACAACCTCGGCTTCCAGCGCTTCGACTACGGCTCCGCCTGCGTGGTGGCACTCGTCCTCTTCGCCCTGTCGATGGTGTTCACCGCGCTCCTGATGCGGCGCCGGGGCGGTCTCATCCAGGCAGGTGACTGACGATGACCCAACTGCTGGACACACCGGCACGCACCCTCACCCCCGCACCGGAGGCGACGGCCGCGCGCCGCCGCAACGTCCTGCACTGGATCGCGGTGCACTCCCTCGGCGTGGCCGCCGCGCTGTTCTTCACCCTGCCGTTCGTGTTCGTGTTCCTCACCTCCCTGATGAGCGACAGTCAGGCACTGAGCCGCGACCTGATCCCGCACACCTGGGAGTGGGACAACTACCGGAAGGTCTTCGACACGCCCGGCTTCCTCACCTGGTGGCGCAACACGCTGCTCTACGCGGGACTGGGAACCGTCCTTACGGTCGTCTCCTCCGTCCCCGTCGCCTACGCGCTGGCCAAGTTCCGCTTCCGGGGCCGCAACCTCGCCCTGATGCTGGTGATCTCGATGATGATGCTGCCGCCGCAGGTCGTCGTGATCCCCATGTACCTGTTCTGGGCGAGGCAACTGGACCTCTCGGGGACCCTGTGGCCCCTGATCGTCCCCATGGCGCTCGGCGACGCGTTCTCGATCTTCCTGCTGCGCCAGTTCCTCACGACGATCCCGGACGAGTACGTCGACGCGGCGAAGGTCGACGGCTGCGGCGACGTACGCACCCTGCTGAAAGTGGTGCTCCCCATGGCGAAGCCGGGCATCGCGGCGGTGGCCCTCTTCCAGTTCTTCTACGCCTGGAACGACTACTTCGGCCCGCAGATCTACGCCTCGGAGAACCCGGGCGCCTGGACCCTGAGCTACGGCCTGGAGTCGTTCAAGGGCGCGCACCACACCGACTGGAACCTCACCATGGCCGCCACCGTGCTGGTCATGGCCCCCGTGATCCTCGTGTTCTTCTTCGCGCAGAAGGCGTTCGTCGAGGGCGTCACGCTCACCGGAGTGAAGGGTTGAACCACACATGAAACTCACCGTGGTCGGCGGAGGCTCGACCTACACCCCCGAACTCATCGACGGCTTCGCACGCCTGCGCGACACCCTGCCGATCGAGGAACTGGTCCTCGTCGACCCGGCGACGGACCGCCTGGACCTCGTCGGCGGCCTGGCCCGCCGCATCTTCACCAGACAGCAGCACCCCGGCCGGATCACCACCACCACCGATCTGGACGCGGGCGTGGACGGCGCGGACGCGGTCCTGCTCCAGCTGCGCGTCGGCGGCCAGGCCGCCCGCGAACAGGACGAGACCTGGCCGCTGGAGTGCGGCTGCGTGGGCCAGGAGACGACCGGCGCGGGCGGCCTGGCGAAGGCGCTGCGCACGGTCCCGGTGGTCCTCGACATCGCGGACCGCGTCCGCCGCGCCAACCCGCACGCCTGGATCATCGACTTCACCAACCCGGTCGGCATCGTCACCCGCGCCCTGCTCCAGGCGGGCCACAAGGCGGTCGGCCTGTGCAACGTGGCGATCGGCTTCCAGCGCAAGTTCGCCGGCCTGCTCGGCGTCGCCCCCGCCGACGTCCACCTGGACCACGTGGGCCTGAACCACCTCACCTGGGAGACCGGGGTACGCCTGGGCGGCCCCGAGGGCGAGGACGTCCTGCCCAAACTCCTGTCCGACCACGGCGAGCAGATCGCCACGGACCTGCACCTGCCCCGCACGCTCCTCAACCGCCTGAACGCGATCCCCTCCTACTACCTGCGCTACTACTACGCGCACGACGAGGTGGTACGGCAACTGCGCACCAAGCCGTCCCGAGCGGCGGAAGTAGCGGCGATGGAACGCGAACTGCTCCAGATGTACGGCGACCCCACCCTGGACGAGAAGCCGGCCCTGCTGGCGAAGCGGGGCGGCGCCTACTACTCCGAGGCGGCGGTGGACCTGGCGGCGGCCCTGCTGGGCGGCTCCGGTTCCCCCTACCAGGTGGTGAACACCCTCAACCGGGGAACGCTGCCGTTCCTCCCGGACGACGCGGTGATCGAGGTCCAGTCCGCGGTGGGCCGCACGGGCGCGACCCCCCTGCCCGCGGCTCAACCCGACCCCCTCTTCGCGGGCCTGATCGCCAACGTGACGGCGTACGAGCACCTGGCCCTGGAAGCGGCCCTGCACGGCGGCCGCGACCGCGTCTTCCGCGCCCTGCTCGCCCACCCCCTGATCGGCCAGTACGACCACGCCGACGCCCTCACCGACCGCCTGATCGCACACAACCGGGAGCACCTTACGTGGGCCTGACCGGAAGCGTCCTCGCCATCGACGCCGGCAACAGCAAGACCGACGTCGCGGTGGTGACCACGGACGGAGACGTCCTCGCCACGGCCCGCGGCGGCGGCTTCCGCCCCCCGGCGGTAGGGATCCAGACCGCCCTGGACACCCTGGCCGAACCCGTGACCGAGGCCCTGCACACGGCGTCCCTCGACTCCGTCACCCACGTCTCGGCGTGCCTGGCCAACGCGGACCTGCCGGTGGAGGAGGAACAACTGGCGGCGGCGCTGCACGCGCGCGCGTGGGGCGAGTCGGTGGAGGTACGCAACGACACCTTCGCGATCCTCAGGGCGGGCGTCGCCGAGCCCCGCGGTGTGGCCGTCGTCTGCGGCGCGGGCATCAACTGCGTCGGCATGCGCCCCGACGGCCGCACCGCCCGCTTCCCCGCGCTGGGCCGCATCTCCGGCGACTGGGGCGGCGGCTGGGGCCTGGCGGAGGAGGCGCTGTGGCACGCGGCCCGCGCGGAGGACGGCCGCGGCGCGCCCACGTCCTTGGCGGAGACACTCCCCGCGCATTTCTCCCTCCCGTCCATGTACGCCCTGATCGAGGCGCTGCACCTGGGCCACGTCCCTCTCTCCCGCCGTCACGAGCTGACGCCGGTGCTGTTCGCGACGGCGGCTTCGGGTGACCCCGTGGCCCGCTCCCTGGTCGACCGCCTGTCGGACGAGATCGTGACGATGGCGGTGGTGGCCCTGCGCCGCCTGGACCTCCTCTCCGAGGAGACGCCGGTACTGCTGGGAGGCGGGGTGTTGACGGCGGGCCACACCCAACTGAACGACGGCGTCCACACCTTGCTGGCAGCCCGGGCCCCGAAGGCCGTACCCCAGGTGGTCCGCCAGCCCCCGGTCCTGGGCGCGGCCCTGCTGGGCCTCGACCACTTGCGAACGGACGCGGCGGAACAGGAGCGACTCCGGAGCCACTTCACCTAGCTCACCCGGCGCTGCGGCTGCCCGGGGGTGGGTCGCGCAGCCCGGCGCGACGGGGTGCCGCTGCGCCCACCCGTGCCGCCCCAGCGGCACGACTGCCCGCTGCTACGTCGAAGAGCGGCTGCCCGCAGCTGCGACGGCCGGTAGACGCGTACGGCGGGAAGGGGACGTGTCGGGGGGTGTCCGCCCGCAGCGGGCGCCGGAAAGAAGCGGCACGAATTTGACCGTACCCAGCGGCGCACCGAGGACGGATACCCCCCGGCGCGGCCCCGACCCACCCACCAGCGGAAGGCGCTACACCAGCCACCGCGCCACCCGCACGGGCCGCCGCAGGCATATAGGGGCGCGGGGAACTGCGCGACCAGCCCCCACGCACCCGCAGACGAACAACCCCGGGAACCGAAC
Organism: Streptomyces griseosporeus; assembly: GCF_014656055.1. Classification (GTDB taxonomy): domain Bacteria; phylum Actinomycetota; class Actinomycetes; order Streptomycetales; family Streptomycetaceae; genus Streptomyces; species Streptomyces griseosporeus. Next base: position 423,795 of record NZ_BNBR01000004.1, on the reverse strand, counting down.
CGATCTCCCCGACGTATTCATGGGCAGGGAGTCGTGGATACTTGCGGCGACGAATGGCCATGGGGGAGGTCACCAGTGACACGAACGCCGACGAGCAACCCGGCACCACCACAGGGCACACCCATGCCCCCCACCCTCGCCCCCACCCCCACAACCACCCCCCACCGCACCGCATTCGCAGAAGGCCTCACCCGCCTCCGCACAGCCGCCACCACAGAACCCGGCCGCCTCCGCATCATCGGCGCCGTACTCGCCGCCCTCGTCCTCGCCTTCGGCGCCGTCACCGCCTGGCAGATGACCGACCGCAGCGCCGCAGCCGACGACGTCCTCCACAAGAGCCAGCCCCTCAGCTCGGCCGCAGCCGACATCTACCGCTCCCTCGCGGACGCCAACACCGCCGCCTCCAGCGGCTTCCTGGCCGGCGGCCAGGAGACCAAGGACTCCCGCGACCGCTACGAGAGAGACATCCGCACGGCCGCCGCAGGCCTGATCACCGCGGCGAACAGCTCCGACGCCGGCACCCCCGCCGCGGACACCATCGCCCGCCTCAACCGCCTCCTGCCGGAGTACAAGGGGCTGGTGGAGCGCGCGCGCACGTACAACCGCCAGGGCTTCCCGGTCGGCGGCGCGTACCTGCGCTACGCCAACGAGAAGATGCAGAAGGACATGCTCCCGGCGGCGGAGGACCTGTACAAGAAGGAGAACCAGCGCCTCGCCGCGGACTACGCGGACGCCCGTCCCTACCCCTGGCCCGCGATCGCCCTCGGCGTCGCCGCGCTCGCCGCGCTCGCCTGGGCCCAGCACCGCCACTACCGCCGTACGCACCGCGTCCTGAACCAGGGCCTGGTCGCGGCCACCGCGGCCACCACGGTCGTCCTGCTGTGGCTGGTCGTCGGCCACAGCCTCGCCCGCGCCTCGCTGAACGACTCCTACGACCACGGCGTGCGCTCCCTCAACGTCCTGCACGACGCCCGCATCGCCTCCCTGAAGGCCCGGGGCAACGAGAACCTCACGCTGGTGGCGCGCGGCGCGGAGACGGTCAAGGTGGGCGGCCGGACGTACGACGCGTACGACTACGACTTCGGCAAGGACATGGACCTCCTCGGCCGCACCCTCACCCAGGCCCGCGGCCTCGCCGACGACGCCGGCGGCGAGCAGCCGGTGACCGCGGCCGTCGGCAACATGACGGAGTGGAAGAAGCGGCACGCCACCGCCCGCACCGCCGACGAGGACGGTTTCTACGAGCAGGCGCTGGACAAGGTGATCGGCGCGCCGGGCAGCGCGGGCGCGAAGGGCGCGACCGGCGAGTGCTTCGACAGCGTCGACGCCAACCTGGCGAAGGCGCTGACGCACGAGCAGGGCGAGTTCCAGCGGGCCGCGGGCGACGGCCTGGACGCGATGAGCGGCCTGCCGGTGGGCGCCGCCGTCCTCGCCCTGCTGGGCGCGGCGGGCGCGCTGCTCGGCATCGGGCGCAGGCTGTCGGAGTACCGGTGAGAGGGGGCGGAGCGATGGAAGGGGGCGAAGCGATGGAGGGCGGCGGCGTGACGATGTGGGCGCGGCGCGCACGGGCCGGGCTGAGGGGCTGGGGCGGGGTCGCCGCGATGGCCGCGGTCTGCGCCCTGGCGCTGGCCTTCGTGCTGCTGCTGCCGCTGACCCAGTCCCGCGGCGCGGACGACGCGCAAACCGGCGGCCAGGGCGTCGCCGAGGGCGTGCACGCGCGCGCGGAGGACTGCAAGGACCCGCAGAAGCAGACGCTGTCCCCGTCGGCCGCGGACGGCCCGACGATCGAGGCGATCAAGAACCGTACGGGCGCCAGGCGCAAGCTGATCGTGGGCGTCGACCAGAACAGCTACCGCTGGGGCTACCGCGACCCCAACAACGAGGGCGCGCAGCTGGAGGGCTTCGACATCGACCTCGCGCACCGGATCGCCGCGGACATCCTCGGCGACCCGGACGCGGTGCAGTTCAAGGCGATACCCACCGACCAGCGCATCCCTGCCATCCAGGACGGCCGGGTCGACATGGTGGTGCGCACGATGACGATCAGCTGCGCCCGCATCGGCGAAGTGGCCTTCTCCGCGCCGTACTTCAGGACGGGCCAGCAGGTCCTCGCGCCGAAGTCGTCGGCGATCACCGGCTACGACGGCTCGCTCGCCGGCAAGCGGATCTGCACGGCGGCCGGTTCGACGGCGTACACCACGCTGGAGGAGGACCGGCGCACAGGCCGGCTGCCGGCCTCCGCGGACATCTCCACGACCGTGCCGAACCAGCTGGACTGCCTGGTCAGGCTGCAGTTGGGCGAGGTCGACGCGGTGGTGACCGACGGCGCGCTCGCGGCGAGCCAGGCCGCGCAGGACCCGACGGTGGAGCTGAAGGGCAAGGCGTTCACCACCGAGTTCTACGGCGTGGCGATGAAGAAGGACGCCGACGATCTGGTACGCCGGGTCAACCAGACCCTGGTGGACTACGGCAGGAACGGCTGGCAGACGTCGTACGACACATGGCTGTCGGCGACACTGGGGAAGGATTCGACGGCGTCGAAGCCGCCCGCGCCCCAGTACCTGCGCACGAGCTGACGGGACGGCGGAAAGGCCCGACGACCACGCGAACGACATCGGGACCGGCACAGGGCAAGCACAGGGCAGAGATCCGACACAGCAGCGAGAGGTGATCGATGGGCGTCACGGACCCCGCCGGGCCGGTGATGGACCGGGACGAGGTGGACCGTGCGCTGGCACGGCTCGGCGCCGAGCACGAGGCGATCGAGACGTCGCTGCTCGCCCTCCAGGACCACGCGGGCCGCAGACTGCTGGAGGGCGCCGCGCTGACGGGCGTCACCGCGGAGCGCTGGGCGGCCACGGAGGCGTCGATCACGCTGCTGTGGGCGTACTTCGACGCGTACTCCGGCGCGCTGCGCTCCGCCCGGGAGATCCGCTCGCGGCGCCGCTGGTCCAGCCGCGAGGACCTGGTGGAGCTGACCGGGCTGCTGCGCGGCGAGGCCGTGACGGTGGCCGGTTCGGCGGCGGCGGTCGCGGGCGCGCCGACGCTGCACGGCGGTCCGGGCCGGCTCAGCGAGCGGTACTCGCTGTCGGCGCTGGTGGACCGGATGAACGAGCTGTACGCGGCCTCGCTGGACGTGGTCGTGGCCGCCGACGCGGTGTGGTCGGCGCTGCCCGCGCGGATCGATTTACTGGCCGCGGAACTCCAGCGCACCCGGCAGCTGGCGCACTCGGTCGGGGTGCGCCCCGGCGAGCACCCGGCCGGGGACGACCTGGAGCGCATCACGCGCACGCTGACCCGGCTGCGGGAGCAGGTGATCAGCGACCCGCTGGCGTTCTGGGTGCCCGCGCAGGGCAGTTCGGCGCCGGGCGGCGGCCGGCCTGACACCACGGTGTACGACCGTGAGGCGCGCGCCCTGGAGGACGTGCGCCGGGAGATCGACGCCGTGCTGACGGTGCGGCAGGACGCGGAGAAGCGGCTGGTGCGGCTGCGCGATGTCCTCTCGCGCGCGGACCGCACGCTCGCCGAGGCCCGCACCGCGCGCGGCGAGGTGCTGGCGAAGATCGCGGCGACGGAGGTGCCGGTGGTCAGCGGACCGCCGACCGCGCTGCAGGAGCAGCTGGCGACGGCCGCCGAGTACCGCAGACACGCGCAGTGGCACCGGCTGTCGCCGCTGCTGGAGCGGCTGGAGGAGAAGGCGGAGGAGGAGCTGCTGCGCGCCCGTGAGTCGCTGACGGCGGTCACCGCGCCGCTCGCGGTCCGCGCCGAGCTGCGTGGCCGGCTCGACGCCTACAAGGCGAAGGTGGCCCGGCACGGGCTGGCGGAGGAGCCGGAGCTGGTCGAGCGGTACGAGAAGGCGCGCCGCATGCTGTGGAGCGCGCCCTGCGACCTGCGCGTCGCCGAACAGGCCGTGCTGCGCTACCAGCAGGCGGCGGCCGAGGCGCTCGGCGGACCGGGCGCCTCCGCGGTGCCCCGGCAGTACGGTCCGCATGACTCCAGGGGGGAGCCGTCATGAGTCAGGCAGGGCAGACGTGCCAGCGGCCGGGGTGCGACGGGTCGTACGAGGACGTCGGCGGCGGCGAGCTGTACTGCGACACGTGCGGGCTGGCGCCGGTGGTGTCGGCGACCGGCCTGGTCGGCTCGGCGCCGACCGGGATCACCGGTGGCGGCCGCGGCTCGGCGGGCAGCGGCAGCGCCCGCGGCACCCGCGGCTCGGGTACGTCGTCGCAGTCGTCGAAGTCGCGCCGCTCGGTGCCGGGACGCCTGTCGCGCTCGGTGTCCGGGCTGTCGGCGAGCCGCTCGGTGTCGGTGCGCAGCTCCGGCTCCTCCGCCGCCTCCTCGGCCCGCAGCCGGCTCGGCGCGGGGCTGGTGGAGGTGCCGCAGGTGCCGCGGCCCGACCCGCGCGCGATGGTGCTGGAGAACCCGGAGGTGCCCGAGCGCAAGCGGTACTGCTCCCGCTCGGACTGCGGGGCACCGGTCGGACGGGCGCGCGGCGGCCGTCCGGGCCGTACGGAAGGTTTCTGCACCAAGTGCGGCCACCCGTACTCCTTCGTGCCGAAGCTGAAGGCCGGGGACGTGGTGCACGGCCAGTACGAGGTGGCGGGCTGTCTCGCGCACGGCGGGCTGGGCTGGATCTACCTGGCGGTGGACCGGGCGGTCGCCGACCGCTGGGTGGTCCTCAAGGGCCTGCTCGACACCGGGGACCAGGACGCGATGGCCGCGGCGATCTCCGAGCGGCGGTTCCTCGCGGAGATCGAGCACGCCAACATCGTGCGGATCTACAACTTCGTCGAGCACCTCGACCAGCGCACCGGCTCCCTCGACGGCTACATCGTCATGGAGTACGTCGGCGGCAAGTCGCTGAAGGAGATCGCCAACGCGCGCCGCACGCCCGACGGGCGGCGCGACCCGCTGCCGGTGGAGCAGGCGTGCGCGTACGGCATCGAGGCGCTGGAGGCGCTCGGCCATCTGCACAGCCGCAACCTGCTGTACTGCGACTTCAAGGTCGACAACGCCATCCAGACCGAGGACCAGCTCAAGCTGATCGACATGGGCGCGGTGCGCCGCATGGACGACGACGAGTCGGCGATCTACGGCACGATCGGCTACCAGGCGCCGGAGGTCGCGGAGATCGGCCCGTCGGTGGCGTCCGACCTGTACACGGTGGGCCGCACGCTGGCGGTCCTCACCTTCGACTTCCAGGGCTACACCAACGTCTACGCCGACTCGCTGCCCGACCCGGACTCCATCGAGGTCTTCCGGCAGTACGAGTCCTTCTACCGGCTGCTGGTGCGCGCCACCGACCCCGACCCGGCCCGCCGGTTCGCCTCCGCGCAGGAGATGGCCGAGCAGCTGACCGGTGTGCTGCGCGAGGTGGTCTCGCTGCAGACGGGCCGCGCCCGTCCCGCGCTGTCCACGCTGTTCGGGCCGGAGGTCAGGGTCACGGACACGGTGCTGTTCCCGCGGCTGGACGGGGACGTGTCCCGGCTGGGGGCGCGTGCGGTCAACGGCAGGCGGCGGCCCGCCGCACCGGCAGCGTCCGCCGCACCGGCGGCAGCGGCCGTACCGCCGAGCAGCCGCCCCGCACAGCCCCACGGCCTCCCCGCACCCCCGAGCACCGTCCCCGCGCCGCGGAACGGCCTCTTTGTGCCGCCGCCGCCCGCGGCTGCCGTCCCGGCCCTGGTCAAGCCGGTCGCCGTGGCCCCCGCGGCGCTCGCGCTGCCGGTGCCGCGGGTCGACCCCTCCGACCCCAACGCCGGTTTCCTGGCGGGCCTGATGGGCTCGGCGTCGGCCGAGCTGATCGCCGCGCTGCACGCCGCGCCCGCGAGATCGACGGAGCTGCGGCTGCGGGAGCTGCGGGCCCGCCTGGAGATGGGCGAACCGGACGCCGCGCTGCGGCAGTTGGAGGAGCTGGAGGCCGATCACCCCGACGACTGGCGGGTGGTGTGGTACCGCGGCGTGGCCGCGCTGGTCACCGGCGACCACGAGGGCGCCGCGGTCGCCTTCGACGCGGTGTACGACGCGTTCCCCGGTGAGACGGCGCCCAAGCTGGCGCTCGCGCTGTGCGCGGAGGTGCTGGGCCAGCTGGACAACGCCGCCGAGTACTACCGGCTGGTGTGGTCGACCGACCCGAGCTGTGTGAGCGCCGCGTTCGGCCTGGCCCGGGTGCAGCTCGCGGCCGGGGACCGGCGCGGCGCCGTGACGACGCTGGAGTCGGTGCCGGAGTCCTCCATCCACTACACGGCCGCGCGGGTGGCCGCGGTGCGGGCGCGGCTGCGGCAGCGCGCCGCGCTCGCCGCCGACCTGTCGTTCGTGGAGGACCTCGGCGCCGCCGCGGCGCAGGTCGAGGCGCTGGACGCGTACGGTCTGGACCCGACGCGGCGTGAGCAGCTGGCCACCGAGGTGCTCGGCTCCGCGCTGGACTGGGTACTCTCCGGTGGCCGGGCCGACGCGCCCGGCGCCCGGCGGGTGCTGCTCGGCAGCGAACTGGACGAACGGGGCCTGCGCTTCGGCCTGGAGCGCTCGTACCGCACGCTGGCCCGGCTCGCGCCCGGCGGCGAGGAGAGGATCGACCTGGTGGAACGTGCCAACCGTTACCGCCCCCGGACGTGGGTGTAGTTGATGTCGCAGATGCCCCAGCAGGCCGCTGTGTCGGAGTGCCCGAGCTGCGCGGAACCGCTCGAGTCGGGTGACCGTTTCTGCGGTGCGTGCGGATACGACCTGTCCGCCGTCGCCGCGCCGCAGCCCGACCATCCGACGCTCACCATGAACGGCACACCGCCGGCGCCGCGACCGCCCGCGGCACCCACGGCCGCCGACTGGGTGGCCCCACCGGTCCCGGCGCCGGGCGCGTGGCCGTACGGCGCCGAAGCCCCGGCGGCGGGCACCGCCGCGGACGGCACCGGCCTGCCCGCCCAGCCGGGCCACCCGGGTACGGCGCCCGCCGGGCCCGGGGCAGCGCAGCAGGGGCACTTCGGTGCGGGACCGGGCGTACCCGGTACCCCGCCGCCCGGGCACCCCGGTGCGGGACCGGACGTACCCGGTGCCCCGCAGCAGGGCCCCGGCGTCCCCCCGCCGCCCCCGCCCGCAGCGCCCCCCGCGCCTCCGGCGGCCCCCGCCCCCACCGCCGTACCGTCTGCGGGCCCGGCCCCCGCCGCCGTACCCCCCGCCGCCGTGCCGGAGGCGGCCGCCGGGGTCCGGTTCGACCGGCCGGACGAGCCCGAGGAGTACCCGCTGCAGGCGCCCGATCCGCGGGTCGCCGCTGAGGCGGCCGAGGCCGCCGACGAGGCCGCCTTGTGCGTGGCGTGCCGGTCCGGCCGGGTGGACGGCGACGGCTACTGCGAGAACTGCGGGCACGCCCAGCCGCGCGAACGCGACCACATGGAGCAGGAGTCGGGCCCGGTGGCCGCCGTCAGCGACCGCGGCCTGCGCCACCACCGCAACGAGGACGCCTTCGCGGTCGGCCACACCACGCTGCCCGACGGCACCGAGGCGTGCCTGGCGATCGTCTGCGACGGCGTGTCCTCCGCGACCCGCCCCGACGACGCCTCGCTCGCCGCGTCCCGTGCCGCCGGCGAGTCGCTGCTGGCCGCGCTGCCCCAGGGCACGCACCCGCAGCAGGCGATGCACGACGCGATCGTCGCCGCCTCCCGCGCGGTCAACTCACTGGCCAACGAGCCCGCGACGGCCCGTGAGCACGCCCCGCACCAGAACGCGCCCGCGTGCACGATCGTCGGCGCCGTGGTGGCCCAGGGCCTCCTCGTCGTCGGCTGGGTCGGCGACAGCCGCGCCTACTGGGTGCCCGCCGACCGCACCGCGCCCGCCGCCCGGCTCACCGAGGACGACTCCTGGGCGGCGCAGATGGTCGCCGCGGGCCTGATGAACGAGGCCGAGGCGTACGCCGACGAGCGCGCCCACGCGATCACCGGCTGGCTCGGCGCCGACGCCTACGAACTGGAGCCGCACACCGCGTCGTTCAAGCCGGACCGGCCGGGCGTCGTCGTTGTGTGCACGGACGGCCTGTGGAACTACGCGGAGTCGGCCGAGCAGATGGCGGGCGTGCTCCCGCCTGACGCGGCCGTACGCCCGCTGCACAGCGCCCGCGTGCTGGTCGGTCACGCGCTCGACGGCGGGGGCCACGACAACGTAACAGTGGCCGTCGTGCCGTTCCCCGCACCGCCGCAGGGGGCAGGATCGGCCTGAGGCCGTAAGGACGGGGAGGCCTCGCCCGCCGGGGCCGGCCCGGCCACCGACAAGCCGCACGCGGACCGGAGGGGACCGGTCCGCGTCACAGTCGTCGCCTCACGGGGGTGGGGCGGTCAAGGGGGATGCGATCAGGCATGGCCAATTTCTCGAAGTCGAACGTGCCGCAGTTCTCGGTCGACGTGTACCAGAACGAGTACCTGCCCGAGGGCGGCCGCGAGGTCAACGCCATCGTCACGGTGACGGCGACGGGCGGCGGCACCGTCGGCGGCGCGGTGGCGGCGCCCCACCTGTATGCGCCCGGTCAGGGCCCTTCGGCGGCCGTGGCGGTCATGGTGGACTGCTCCGGCTCGATGGACTACCCGCCGACCAAGATGCGCAACGCCCGCGACGCGACGGCCGCCGCGATCGACACCCTGCGCGACGGCGTGCACTTCGCGGTGATCGGCGGCACGCACGTGGCCAAGGAGGTCTACCCGGGCGGCGGGCGCCTCGCGGTCGCCGACGCCACCACCCGCGACCAGGCCAAGCAGGCGCTGCGCAAGCTCAGTGCGGGCGGCGGCACGGCGATCGGGACCTGGCTGCGGCTCGCCGACCGGCTGCTGTCCTCGGCGGACGTCGCCATCCGGCACGGCATCCTGCTCACCGACGGCCGCAACGAGCACGAGTCGCCGCAGGACCTGAAGGCCGCGCTCGACGACTGCGCCGGGCGGTTCACCTGTGACGCGCGGGGCGTGGGCACCGACTGGGAAGTGAAAGAAGTCACAGGCATCGCCTCCGCGCTCCTCGGCTCCGCCGACATCGTCGCCGACCCGGCCGGGCTCGCCGCGGACTTCACGCGGATGATGGAGACGGCGATGGGCAAGGAGGTCGCGGACGTCGCCCTCAGGCTGTGGACGCCGGTCGGCACCACCATCAAGTTCGTCAAGCAGGTCGCGCCCACCGTGGAGGAGTTGACCGACCGGCGCACCGAGGCGGGCCCGCGGGCCGGTGACTACCCCACCGGTTCCTGGGGCGACGAGTCCCGTGACTACCACCTCTGCGTGGAGGTTCCGGCCGCCGCCGTCGGCCGGGAGATGCTCGCGGCCCGCGTCTCGCTGGTGGTCCCGCAGCCCGACGGCTCGGTGCAGAACCTGGGCGCGCAGGGGCTCGTACGGGCCGTGTGGACCGACGACATGGTCGCCTCGACGTCGATCAACCCCCAGGTCGCCCACTACACCGGGCAGGCCGAACTGGCACAGGCCATCCAGCAAGGGCTCGATCTGCGCAAAGCGGGCGATATAGATGGAGCAACGGCCAAACTGGGGCGCGCTGTTCAGCTCGCCAGTGCCTCGGGGAACGCCGATACTGCGAAACTGCTTGCGAAGGTGGTGGACGTGGTCGACGCGGCGACAGGTACTGTGCGACTGAAGGCGAAGGTCGCGGAGGCCGACGAGATGACGCTCGAGACCCGGTCCACCAAGACAGTTCGCGTGAAGAAGTGACGCCGCCAGGCCCAGAAGGACGAGGAAGGACGCGCCGACATGCCGACCTGCCCGAACGGACACCAGTCGGGTTCCGACGACTGGTGCGAGGTCTGCGGTCACCGCATGGCCGGTGCCGTACCTCCGCCGCCCCCTCCGCCGCCCCCGGCCGGCGGTGGCTACGGCTTCCCGCCGCCCGCTCCGGGCGGCCCCGGCCGCCCGTCCGCCGCGGAACCCGAGCCGGAGCTGTGCCCGCAGTGCCGTACGCCCCGTGAGGGCGGTGCGCCGTTCTGCGAGGAGTGCCGGTGGAACTTCCTGACCAACACGGCGACCTCGTACACCCCGGCCGCGCCGCGCCCGTCGGCGACGGCGCCCGGTCCCGGGCCGCGCTTCCCGCAGGCCCCCGGCCCGCAGGGACCCGGTCCCGGTCCGCAGGGTCCGGGGCCCTCGTACGGCGGCGGTGACGCCTTCGACTACCAGCACTCGCGCCCGAGCCAGGTCAACCGCCCGGCCGAGCCGATCCCGCCGAGCCCGTTCGGCGGCGAGCCGCAGGGTCCGACGGGGATGCCGGGCCAGGGCGGCCCCGGCGGTCCCGGTCCCTTCGGGGGGCCGAACGGTCCTGGTGGCCAGGGTGGTCCGGGCGGCCCCGGTGGTCCCGGCGGTCCGGGCGGTCCCGGCGCGTTCCCGGGTGCGGGTGGTCCCGGCGGGCCTGGCGGGCCCGGCCCCTTCGGCGGTCCCGGCGGGCCTGGTGGCCCCGGCGCGTCCGGCGGCCCCGGCCCGTACGGCGGCCCCGGTGCTCCGGGTGGCCCCGGCAGCCCGGCCGGCCCCTCCGGTCCCCCTTCCTTCGGTGCCGACCCCTCGCGGCCGGTCCCGCCGCCGCCCGGGCCGACGCCGCCCGCCGGTCCGGGGGCGACCTCGGGCGCACCGCAGGCGTTCCACCAGCCGAACGGTCCGACCGGGCCGGGCGGCCAGGGTGCCCCGCACGGTTTCCCGCAGGAACAGCAGCGTCCGGCGCCGTCCGGACCGTCCTTCGGCGGCGGTGAGGACGACTGGGTGATCAGCCCGCCGTCGAACACCCCCGGCGGCCAGGGCGGACCCGGTGGCCCCGGCGGCCCCGGTGCGCCCGGCGGCTACGGCTACCCGCAGCCCGGCGCCACCCAGGCCCCGCCCGCGCCCCACCAGGCGTTCCCGCAGCAGCCGCAGGGGCCGGCGACGTGGACGGCGACCATCGGCCCGGACCGCGAGTACTTCATGGCGATGATGCAGCGCTCCGGCCCGGAGGCCGCGGGCCTGAACCTGCCCGCGTACTCGCCGGAGCAGCAGCGCCGGCTCACCGGCAACCAGGTCACCATCGGCCGTCGCCGGCACTCCACCGGCGAGACGCCCGACATCGACCTGTCGGTCCCGCCGGAGGACCCGGGCGTCTCGCACCAGCACGCGGTGCTGGTGCAGCAGCCGGACGGCAGCTGGGCGGTCGTCGACCAGAACTCGACGAACGGCACCACGGTGAACGGCTCCGAGGAGCCGATCCAGCCGTTCGTGCCGGTGCCGCTCCAGGACGGCGACCGGGTGCACGTGGGCGCCTGGACGACGATCACGATCCGCCGCGGCTGATCCCGGCCGGGCGGCTGTCGCTCCGAAGAAGCCCTACCCGGACTCCGGAAGGGGCCACACGTACGGCCCCTCCGGATCGTCCAGCCACGCCCACTCGCGCCCGCCGGCGACCGTGAGGCCGTACCGCTCGCGGGAGGGCATGCCCTCCCGCTCCCACAGCGCGTGCGCCTCCTCCGGGTCGAGGCTGCCGCGGGTCAGCGCCAGCAGGAAACGGAACAGGTCGCTCTCCCGGGCCCGGCGCGGCAGCCCCGCCAGGTGCGGGGGCTCCCGCCCGGGCCGGCCCTCGCCGCGCAGCGGCACGAAGTAGGCGGGCGTGGCCAGGAACCGTCCCTCCGCCTGCCCGTCGTCCCGCATCGTCAGCACCACCACGCCGGTGGCGAACGGCGTCAGGATCCGGCCGCCGGGCCGGCACTGGCCGAGCCAGGCGTGCGGGATCGACGGCAGCCTGCAGGTGGCGATGATCCTGTCGTAGGGGGCGTGCTCGGGCACCCCGCGCGCCCCGTCGCCCGTGACGACGGCCGGGTGGAAGCCGGCGGCGTCGAGGTGCCGGCGGGCGGACTCGGTGATCTCCGGGTCGAGGTCGACGGTGGTGACCTGCGCGTCGCCCAGGCGGTACGCCAGCAGGGCCGCGTTGTAGCCGGTGCCGGCGCCGATCTCCAGGACCCGGTGGCCCTCCTCGACGTCCAGCTCGGCCAGCATCATCGCCATCAGGGACGGCTGGCTGCTGGAGGAGAGCAGCTCGCCGTCGCGCATGCGGGTGGCCAGCGGGGTGTCGTCGTAGGCGCCGCGCACCCAGCGCTCGCGGGCGGCGGGGTCGGGGTGCTCGCCCCAGCGGCGTTCGTATCCGGCGGTGCCCGCCACGTAGTAGTACGGCACGAACAGATGGCGCGGGACCGCGGCGAACGCCGCCTTCCACGCCGGGTCCCCGGCGAAGGCCCCGCTCGCCTCGATCGCGCGCACCAGCTCCGCCCGTGCCTCGTCGGCGATGTCCTCCAGCTCCCGGCCGGCCGTGTCCGTGCCCATGCCTCCACTGTGCTGCCCGCGGCGCCGCGAGGCGAGTGCCGCGCCCGCCATCGGTGCCCGGCGTCCACGCGCCTCCGAGGCAGGTCCTAAGCCTCAGGTCCTCCGTCCGCGCGTCTGAGACCATGGGGGACGTGAATGAGATTCGGCGCGGCACGCTTCAGGAGCAGACCTTCTACGAGCAGGTCGGCGGGGAGGAGACCTTCCGCCGGCTCGTCCACCGTTTCTACCAGGGAGTCGCCGAGGACCCGCTGCTGCGGCCGATGTACCCGGAGGAGGACCTGGGCCCGGCCGAGGAGCGGCTGACCCTGTTCCTCATCCAGTACTGGGGCGGCCCCACCACCTACAGCGAGAACCGCGGCCACCCCCGCCTGCGGATGCGGCACGCCCCCTTCACCGTCGACCGGGCCGCGCACGACGCGTGGCTGCAGCACATGCGGGTCGCCGTCGAGGAGCTGGGGCTGTCCGAGGAGCACGAGCGCACGCTGTGGAACTACCTGACGTACGCGGCGGCCTCGATGGTGAACACCCCCGGCTGAGCCCCGCCGCTGACAGCCGCTGACAGCCACTGCCAGCCCCTGAGCGCCGCATTCCGGTCGCAGTGCCCCGGAATCCGGTCACGATCCGGTCAAGCCCGGTCCACAACCGCTTACCCGCGCCCCTCGCCCTCTGACACCATCGCCGACAGGTCTGGACAACGCGGGCACGCGGCGGACCCACGGGGGCGCGTACGGCAGGCGTGCGACAGGAGTGCGGGGGACGACGGCGGGGGGCCGGGTGACGGGGTTCGGGGGACTGGCACGCTTCGTCGTGCTGCGCGCGCGGGCGCACCGCCTGCTGCTGGCCGCCGCGCTGCTCACCGTCCTGCTGACGACGGCCGTCCTCGCCACGCTCACCGCGTACACGGGCGCGATCGGCGACGCGGCGCTGCGGCACGCCCTGGCCGACCCGCGCAACGCCGGCGACACCGCCCTGGTCGTCAAGGCCGACGTGCCGGCCGGGCAGCGCGCCGCCGCCGACCGCGCCGTACGCCGGGAGGCGCGCAGGACGTTCGACGGGCTGCCGGTGACCGTGCGGACACTGCTGCGGTCGGGGCCGTACGCGCTGCCCGGCCACCGGTCCGGGGACCCGGACCTCACCCACTTCGCGGCGCTCGACCCCACGCAGGTGCGGCTGGTGTCGGGCCGGCTGCCGCGCCCCGGCACGGCGGACGTCGAGGTGGCGCTGCCCCGGGCCGCCGCCGAGCGGCTGCGCCTCGCGCCCGGGACGCGGCTGACCCTCGCCGACCGGCTCGGCGGCCCGGCGGTGCGGGTGGAGATCACCGGCGTGTACCGGCCCGCCGACACCACGGCCCCGTACTGGCGGCTGGACGACCTCGCCGGGCGCGGCGTGAAGAAGTCCGGCTTCACGACGTACGGCCCGCTGCTCACCGACGCCGGGGCGCTGACCGGCGGCCGGGTGAGCGCCGGCCAGTCCGGATGGCTGGCCGCGGCCGACTTCTCGGCGCTGACCACCGGCCGGATCGACGCCCTGCGCGAGACGGCCCGCACCGGCGGGGCCTCCCTGCGGCAGCAGTCCGCGCTGCGCGGCACGACGGTCGCGACGACCGGGCTGCCCGACGTCCTGGACCGCGTCGAGCGCTCCCTGCTGGTCTCCCGCTCGACCCTGCTGATCGTCGCGCTCCAGCTGGTGCTGCTCGCGGCGTGCGCGCTGCTGCTGGTCGCCCGCCTGCTGAGCGCCGAACGCACCGCGGAGACCCGGCTGTTGCGGGCGCGCGGCGCGTCCCGGGCGCGGATCGCGGGCCTGGCCGCGCTGGAGGCGCTGCTGCTCGCCGTACCGGCCGTGCTGTGCGCCCCGCCGCTCGCCGGGCCGCTGACGAAGCTGCTGGCCGGGCAGGGCGCGCTCGCCCGGATCGGGCTGCGGCCGGAGGTGCCGCCGCTGGGCGGCGCGGGCGTGTGGCTGGTCACGGTCGGTACGGCGCTGGGCTGCGCGCTCGCGGTGACGGTGCCCGTGCTCACCCGCAGCGGCTGGCGGGTCGGCCGGGCGCGTGCGCTGCCAGGCGCGGTGCGGGCCGGGGCGGACGTCGGACTGCTGGCGGTGGCCGCGGTGGCGTACTGGCAGCTGGACAGCCGCAGCGCCGTCAACGACGACAGCACCGGCGCCCTCGGCGTCGACCCGCTCCTGGTCGCCGCGCCCGCGCTGGCGCTGCTCGCGGGCACGGTGGTGACGCTGCGGCTGCTGCCGCCGGCGGCGCGGCTCGCGGAGCGCCGGGCGGCCGGCGGGCGCGGGCTGACGACGGCCCTGGCGGGCTGGCAGTTCAGCCGCCGCCCGGCACGGCAGGCCGGACCGGTGCTGCTGCTGGTGCTCGCCGTCGCGCTCGGCATGCTGGCTGTCGGGCAGGGCGCCTCCTGGGACCGCTCACAGGAGGACCAGGCGGACTTCCGCGCCGGGACGGCCGTACGCGTCACGTCCGGCGGGCAGGGCGGCCCGGCCCGCACCGAACAGCTCGCGGCCGTCCCGCACGTCGACGCGGTGGCGCCCGTGCTGCGCACCTCGCTGCCACTGTCCGGGAACCGCGAGGCCACCGCCCTCGCCGTGGACACCGCGCACGCCGCGGACGCGCTGCTGATGCGCCCCGACCTCGCCGACGAGCCGGTACGGCCGCTGCTGGCCGGGCTCGGCCCGAAGGGCACCGCGGCCGGCGCGGCGGTTCCCGCGGGCACCGCCGCCCTGCGGCTGACCGCGACCCTGCGCGGCTCGGGCGGCACACCGCCGACGGACACCGATGTGACGCTGACGCTCCAGGACCGCTGGGGCATCCCCTACGACCTGCCGGCCGGCCGGCTCCCCGCCGACGGCCGCCCCCACCCGCTCGCCCCCGGCCTCGGCGGCCTGCGCGGCCCGCTGACCCTGACCGGACTCCAGCTGGTGCTGCCGCAGCCGGTCGGCCGGGGCGAGCGGCACCGGCTCACCCTCGACGCGCTGACCGCCACAGCCGCCGACGGCACCGCGCGCCGGCTGCCGCTGCCCGCGTCCTGGACGGTCGTCTCCCGGCTCGACGGCGGCTCCCTCTCCCCGGACGGGAAAGGCCGGCCGACCCGGGCGCGCCTGACCTCGACCGCGCCGCCGACGGTCGAGTACGGCACCGGGTTCCTCCCCCTGGACGACCCCTGGGCCAGCGGGACGGTGACGGTCCGGCTGCGGGCCGGACGGCCCGGGGCGGCGGAGGTGACCGGCGTGGCCACCGACCGTTTCCTCGACTCGGCGGGCGCGCGCGTCGGGGAGCGGGTGGACGCGACGTTCGGCGGGGAGACCGTGCCGGTGCGGATCGTGCGCGCGGTCCGGGAACTGCCCACGACCGCGGGCGCCCCGGGCGTCCCCGCCGCCTCCGAGGCCGGCGGGGCGCTGCTGGTGGACCTCCGCGCGGTCAACCGCGTCCTCCAGGACCGCTACGGCGCCGCCGTCGCGCCCACCGAGTGGTGGCTGCGCACCGCCGACCCGGCCAGGGTGGCGGCGGTCGTACGGGCCTGGCCGGACATGGAGCCGGGGCAGGTGCTGGTCCGCGACGAGCTGGCCGGACAGCTGCGGGACGACCCGTTCGGGGCGGGCCCGGAGACGGCGTTCACCGCGGCGGCCGGGGTGGCGGCGGCGCTCGCCGCGGTCGGGTTCGCCGTGAGCACCGCCGGTGCGCTGCGGGAACGGGACGCCGAACTCGCGGTGCTGCGCGCCCTCGGCGCCCGGCGTCGCCGGCTCGCCCGCATGATCGCCGCCGAGCACGGCGTCCTGGTCGCGCTGGCGCTCGCGGTCGGCGGCGCGCTGGGCGTCCTGCTGACCCGGGCGGTGATCCCGCTGATCCTGCTGACCACGGAGGCCACCCGCCCCGTCCCCGACGTCCTGGTCGTCCTGCCGGCGGGCCGGGTGGCCGTCCTGCTCACGGCGGTCGCCGCACTGCCGCTCGCCGTCACCGCCGTACTGGCGCGGCGGCAGGTGGACCCGGCGAGGGCGCTGCGGGAACAGGGAGGGGAGTGAGGTGCGGGGGTTGCGAGGCGTGGGCATCCGCGGGTGGCGTGGCGTGCGCATCCGCGGGTTGCGGGGCGTGGGCATCCGTGACGAGGGAGGGAGCCCTGGCCGGGGAGGGCGGGGCGTTCCCGGGCCAAGCCCTGTCCGGGGAGGGCATGGCATCCCCGCGCCCTGGCTCCGTACCCGGCTGCGGGCCGCTCCGGTCGCCGCGTGCGCGCTGGCCCTCCTCGTCGCGCTGACCGCGTGTCTGGCCGCCGCGCTGCCGCGCGCCGTCGACCGGTACGAGGACACCGCCCTCGCCCGCGCCGCCGAGCAGGCCCGCCCCGACCGTACGACCGTGCAGGTGTACGCCCCGCCCCCGCGCGTCGAGGCCGACCAGGCGGAGGACGTCGTGCGGTCGGTGCGGCCCGGCCTGCTCGGCGAGCAGTACCGGAAGATCCTCGCCCAGGTCCGCGCGCCGCTCGTCGCCGACCGGGACCAGTCGACGTACGGCGTGCGCACCACCGACCCCCTCGCCGTGCCCGAGCCGTGGCTGCCGCAGCCCTCCGGCCTGCCCGTCCGGATGATCGTGGCCGCGCAGCACGACCTCGCCGGCCATGTCACCGCGACGACCGGCCGGCTCCCCCGCGCCCCGGGGGCCGTGCCCCTGTCCGTGACCGAGGTGGAGGCCGCGGTCACCGCCGAGACCGCCAAGGCGCTGCGCATCAGGCCCGGTTCGGTGCTCCACTTCCCGAGCCCGCGGCTGGCTGGGCCGCTCACCGTGCGGGTGACCGGCATCGTCACCCCGCGCGCCCCCGAGCGCGCCTGGTGGGCCACCCAGCCCCTGCTGCGCGCCCCGTCGCTCAACCACCTCGCGGGCGGCGAACCGGGCGACGTGTACTGGGTCGGCGCGCTGCTGCTCCCCCCGGAGGCGGGCCCGGCCCTGCTAGGCCTGCCGGTGGCGAAGGAACGCTTCTGGAACATCGCCCCCGCCACCGGCGCCCTGCGCGGCGGCGACCTCGCGGGCCTGAAGTCGGCGGTGGCCTCCCTGGAGGGCGGCCCCGGACTGCGTCAGGTGCGCGCGACCGCCGGCTGGGAGGCCGGCACCGTCACCGAACTCGACCAGGTCTTCACCTCCTACGACGGCCTGCGGTCGGGCGTCCGCCCGCTCGTCGCCGTCGCCGCGGTGGGCGCGGGCACGGTCGCCGCGGTGGTGCTGGTGATGGCGGGCGGCCTGGCCGCCGACCGCCGCCGCGGCGAACTCGCCCTGCTGCGCGCCCGCGGCGCCTCCCTGCCCGGCCTCACCGGCCGCCTGTTCGCGGAGACGGCGACCGTGGCCGTACCGGCCGGCGCGGCCGGCCTGGCCGCCGCGCTGCTCGCCGTCCCCGACGGCCGGCTCCTGCCCGCGCTGGTCGCCGCCGCCGCGGTGACCCTGCTCGCCTGTGCCGCGCTGCCGCTGCGCGCACTCGCCGCCCACCGCCGCGTGACGGTGCACACCGACCGGCAGGACGTCACGGCGGTACGGCCGTCCCGGCGCCGCACCGTCGCCGAACTCACCCTGCTCGTGCTGGCCGTGGGCGCGGTGGTCATGCTGCGCCGGCAGGGCGGCTCGGCGGGCGGGCCGGTCGCGGCGGCGCCAGTGCTGGTCGGGGTGATCGCCGCGCTGGTCCTGGTCCGTGTGTACCCGCTGCCGCTGCGCCGGCTGGCCGGTCCCGCGGGCCGGCTGCGCGGAGTGGTCGGCCCGCTCGCGCTGGCCCGCGCGGGCCGCACCTCGGCCTCGGCCGTGCTGCCGCTGCTGGCCCTGCTGACCGCGCTGACGACCGCGGCGTTCGGCGGGTCGGTCCTCGCCGGGGTGGACGCCGCCCGGGACCGTGCGGCGCTGCTCGCGGTGGGCGCGGACGCCCGCGTCGAGGCGTCCGGCGGCCCGCTGCCGTCCCGGGCACCGGACCGGGTACGGCACCTCGCCGGGGTCCGGGACGTCGCAGCGGTCAGCCTCGCCTACCAGGCCCGACCGGGCGACGGCAACGCACCCGTGCCGCTGGCGGGCGTGGACCCCGCCGGGTACGCCCGTCTCACCGCCCGCACCGGCTTCGGTGCGTTCGACGCGGCCGGACTGAAGCGTCCGCGTGCGGCCGACGCCCCGCTCCCGGCCCTGGCGTCGCCGACGGTCGCCGCGACCTACGGCAGGCAGCCGTTCCTCGTCCGTCTGGAGGACGGCAGCGCGACCACCGTCCGCATCACCGCCGTACGGGACCGCACACCCGCCGTCGCCGGCGCCGACTTCCTCGTCGTGGACCGCGCCGGGCTGAGCGGGGACGCGGCCCGGCCGACGGCCCTGCTGGTCACCGGCGACGGCCTGACCGCGCACGCCCTCCGCCGGGCGACGGGCTCCGCGCCGGGCCTCGGCGTCCAGCTGCGCTCCACCGAACGCGCCCACTACGTCGACTCGCCCCTCCAGTCCGGCGCCGAGGACATCTACGGCGCGGCCGTCGCCGCGGGCGCCGGGTACACCGTCCTCGCTCTCCTCCTCTCCCTGCTGCGCGCCGCCCCGGAACGGGCCGCGCTGCTCGCCCGCCTCCGCACGATGGGCCTCACCCGCCGCGAGTCCCGGCGCCTGCTCATCCTGGAGTCCCTGCCCCAGTCCGCCCTCGCCGCGGCGGGCGGCACGCTGACCGGCTGGGCCACGATCCGTCTCCTCTCCCCCGGCATCGACCTCACGACGATCGCCCTGGCCACGGCCCCCGCCCCCACGGAAGCCCCCACCGCCCTCTCCACGGACCCCCTGTCCCTGACCCTCCCGGCACTCGCGGTCCTCACGGCGACGGTGACGGTGGCGGCCATCCAGGCGTGGTGGGTGGGGCGCAGGGGGGCGGTACGGGAGCTGCGGGCGGGGGATGCGCGGTGAGGGGCGGGGCGATGAGGGGCGAGGCCATGAGGGTTCTTGCCACCAGGCTGCGGCCGGCCGCGCCGCATTCCCACGTAGCTGCGGGCAGTCGTGCCGCTGGGGCGGCGCCCACCCGGCAGCCGGGCAGCCAGCCGACGCAGCTGCGACCAGCCGGGCCGCCTGTCGGCATAGCTGCGGGCAGTCGTGCCGCTGGGGCGGCACGGGTGGGCGCAGCGGCACCCCGCCAGCGCCGGGCCGCGCGACCCACCCCCGGCCCGCACCATCACCGGGCACCCACGCAGGAGACCCAATGACCGCCGACCCAACCCTCACCGACCTGGCTCAGAAGGCAAGCTCCGCCCGCCACACCCCCGCCTACGGCCACGACGCCCTGATCACCTGCGACCGCCTCGTCCGCATCTTCTCCGCGGACGGCATAGAGGTACAGGCCCTCCAGGGCCTGGACCTCCTCGTCCGCGAGGGCGAACTCATGGCCCTCGTCGGCGCCTCCGGCAGCGGCAAGTCCACCCTGATGAACATCCTCGCCGGCCTGGACACCCCCACCGCCGGCGCGGCCCGCGTCGCCGGCCACGACCTGCTGACGATGACGGCGAAGGACCGCCTGACCTACCGCCGCACGGTCGTCGGCTTCGTCTGGCAGCAGACCTCCCGCAACCTGCTCCCCTACCTGACCGCGGCCCAGAACGTGGCCCTCCCCCTCCAGCTCGGCGGCGACCGCACCCACCACACCCGCCGCGCCCGCGCCGAACGCGCCACGGAACTCCTGGAGTTGCTGGAGGTGGCCGATTGCCGCGACCGCCGCCCGCACGAGATGTCCGGCGGCCAGCAGCAGCGCGTGGCGATCGCGGTCGCCTTGGCCAACGACCCGTCCGTGCTGCTCGCGGACGAGCCGACCGGCGAACTGGACTCGCACACGGCGGAACAGATCTTCGCCGCGTTCCGCACGGCGAACGAGCGCCTCGGCACAACCATCGTCATCGTCACCCACGACCAGGCCGTGGCCGGCGAGGTCCGCCGCACGGTCGCCATCCGCGACGGCCGTACCTCCACGGAGGTCCTGCGCCGCAGCGAGGTGGACGAGACGACCGGGCACGAGCGGGTCGTCGCCCGCGAGTACGCCATGCTCGACCGCGCCGGCCGCCTCCAGCTCCCGGCGGACTACACCCGCGCCCTGGGCATGCGGGACCGGGTGGCGCTGGAACTGGAGCAGGACCACATCGCCGTATGGCCGGACGACAGCGAGGAAACCTGACCGGACCCGGCCGCTACCCGGGGGCCGTCAGCGGACGCTGACGCCGAGGTTCCCGAGAGCCCCGAGCCCCCCGGCCGCCCCGCCGACCCGCACGGCGACCGACCCGTACGGCGTGCGCAGCCGCAGCCACGCCCCGGACGAGAACAGCCCGGGCCCGGCGGCGACGTCACCGGACGCGTCCGGCGCGGGCGGGCGCAGGAAGCCGAGCGACTGCGCGGCGTGCACGGCGCGCACGGGCAGCCGGGTCTCCCCCACCGTGCGGGACCAGATCTCCCCGCCGATACGGTCGAGTTCGGCCCGGGTGCGCCGCCCGGGCGCCAGCTCCTGGGTACGGGAGCGGAACTCGGTGACGGCCGCGCCGACCAGCGCGTGCAGCGCGGCGGGACCGGGCAGCCCGGACTCGCGCCGCCAGCCGCCGCGCGGGGGCAGCACCCCGGCCCACGGAGGGCCGGTGACCGCGGCGGGCACTCCGGCCGTGGCGCCCGCCTCGTCCACGGACTCCAGCAGCTCACCCGCGGACACGGTGACGTCCAGGGTGACGTCGAGGCCGTCCTCGTACGGCTTGGCCAGCCGTACGGCGCGGATCGCCAGCACCTCGAAGGAGGGCGGCCGGCCGAACACGGCGAGTGCCGTGCCGGCGGCCTGCAGGCGTACCGCGGCTCCACGGTCGTAGTGGAGCAGCCGGGAGAGGAAGGCCGCGAGGTCCGCGGCCTCCGTCTCGTCGGCGAGGTGGAGCACCGTCATGCGGCGACGGCCCCCTGCCGGCCCGCGTCGTCCATGTACTCCTTGAGGAACGCGCGCTCCTCGTCGGTGATCCGGCGGGGCCGCTGCTGCTCGAAGTCGAACGGCACGATCACCGTCGAGGCCCGCACATAGACGACGTCCCCGTCCTTCACCTCGTAGGCGAGGGTGAAGGACGCGGCGCGGATCTCGGTGACCCACAGCTCGATGTCGACCGGGTGGTGCCGGTGGACGAGCTGCTGCTTGTAGTCGATCTCGTGGCGTGCCACCACCGACCCCTGCTTGAAATCCTTGTCCGGGCGGAACAGGAAGTCGATACGGGCCTCCTCCAGGTAGCGGAGGAAGACCACGTTGTTGACGTGGCCGTACGCGTCCATGTCCGCCCAGCGCAGTGGGCAGCGGTAGGTGTGCCGCAAGATCGATCAGCCCCGGGTCAGCTTCTTGTAGGTGGCGCGGTGCGGACGGGCGGCGTCCGGACCGAGCCGCTCGACCTTGTTCTTCTCGTAGGACTCGAAGTTGCCCTCGAACCAGAACCACTTGGAGTCACCCTCGTAGGCGAGGATGTGCGTGGCGACGCGGTCGAGGAACCACCGGTCGTGGGAGACGACGACGGCGCAGCCGGGGAACTCCAGCAGCGCGTTCTCCAGGCTGGAGAGGGTCTCGACGTCGAGGTCGTTGGTGGGCTCGTCGAGGAGCAGCAGGTTGCCGCCCTGCTTGAGGGTGAGCGCCAGGTTGAGGCGGTTGCGCTCACCGCCGGAGAGCACACCGGCCGGCTTCTGCTGGTCCGGGCCCTTGAAGCCGAACGCGGACACGTACGCCCGGCTGGGCATCTCGACCTGTCCGACGTTGATGTAGTCGAGCCCGTCGGAGACGACCTCCCACAGCGTCTTCTTCGGGTCGATGTTCTCGCGGCTCTGGTCGACGTACGAGATCTTGACGGTCTCGCCGACCTTGATCGCGCCGGAGTCCGGCTCCTCCAGGCCCTGGATCATCTTGAACAGGGTGGTCTTGCCGGCGCCGTTCGGGCCGATCACGCCGACGATGCCGTTGCGCGGCAGCGTGAAGGAGAGGTCCTCGATCAGGACCTTCTCACCGAAGGCCTTGTTGAGCTTGTCGACCTCGACGACGATGCTGCCCAGCCGCGGGCCCGGCGGGATCTGGATCTCCTCGAAGTCCAGCTTCCGCATCTTCTCGGCCTCGGCCGCCATCTCCTCGTAGCGGGCCAGACGCGCCTTGGACTTGGCCTGCCGACCCTTGGCGTTGGAGCGAACCCATTCGAGCTCCTCCTTCAGCCGCTTGGCCCGCTTGGCGTCCTTCTGCCCCTCGACCTTCAGACGGGTCTGCTTGGTCTCCAGGTACGTGGAGTAGTTGCCCTCGTACGGGTAGGCGCGGCCGCGGTCCAGCTCCAGGATCCACTCGGCGACGTTGTCGAGGAAGTACCGGTCGTGGGTGATGGCCACGACGGTGCCCGCGTACTTGGCGAGGTGCTGCTCCAGCCAGTTCACCGACTCGGCGTCGAGGTGGTTGGTGGGCTCGTCGAGCAGCAGCAGGTCGGGGGCCTCCAGCAGCAGCTTGCACAGCGCGACGCGGCGCTTCTCACCACCGGAGAGGTTGGTGACGGGCCAGTCGCCGGGCGGGCAGCCCAGGGCGTCCATGGCCTGCTCCAGCTGGGCGTCGAGGTCCCAGGCGTTGGCGTGGTCCAGCTCCTCCTGGAGCTTGCCCATCTCCTCGAGCAGGGCGTCCGAGTAGTCGGTGGCCATCAGCTCGGCGATCTCGTTGAACCGGTCGAGCTTGCCCTTGATCTCGGCGACACCCTCCTGGACGTTCTCCAGGACGGTCTTCTCCTCGTTCAGCGGGGGCTCCTGCAGCAGGATGCCGACGCTGTACCCGGGCGACAGGAACGCGTCGCCGTTGGACGGCTGCTCGATCCCCGCCATGATCTTCAGCACGGTCGACTTACCGGCGCCGTTCGGGCCGACGACGCCGATCTTCGCCCCGGGGAGGAAGTTCAGGGTGACGTCGTCGAGGATCACCTTGTCGCCGTGCGCCTTGCGCGCCTTGCGCATGGTGTAAATGAACTCAGCCAAGAGAAACCGTCCGGCAGCTTGAATCTGGCAGTGGGCAGATACACCCCATCTTGCCGTACGGCCACCCTTGCGCGGAAACGCGTTATACCCGGGCGGCCCTGACCTGGCCCTTCAGGGCCGGAATCGCTGTTGCAGGATGTGCGCCATGTCACTGACCTTCGGCCGGGATGCCCTGATCTCTTCGGGGAAGCTCGGCTCTGCGGCCGTCCTGCGACATCCGCGGCTGCCGGAGAACGACCCGCTGGTACGGCGCCACGTGTACGGAGTCTGATCCGTCCCGCAGGCCCGGTGGGCGTGGCCTGGTCGGCTCCGCCCGCAGGTCCGGTCGGTCCTGCGGGCGGATGCGGTCGGCCCTGCGGGCGTGTCCGGTCAGTCCTGCGGGTGGGTCTCCTTGCGGCGGAGGAGTACCAGGACCGCGCCGCCGATCACCACCAGGCCGATGGCGGTGCCCGTGATCAGCGGGGTGGTGGTGGAGCCGCCGGTCTCGGCGAGGTTGGTGTCGGGGGCCGTGCCGCCGACCGTGGCGGGGCTGGGCTCGCTGACGGTCTGGGTGGTGACCTCGGGCGCGTTGCTCTGGGTCTTGCAGTCGAGGACGCCCGAGAACCGCTTCTGGAGGCCGCCGGGCCCGGTGATCGTGAAGTCGTAGGCCTGGTCCTCCAGCAACGGCAGCGTCACCGTCCGTGACGCGCCCGCCGGGATGGAGTGCTCCACGCCCATCAGTGTGAAGGCGAACGGCTGGTCGCCGGTGTTGCCGGCGGTGATGTCCACGCTGCCCTTGGCGCAGTTCCGGGCGGCGGACAGGGCCGGTATCGCGCCCTGCTCCGCCCAGGTCGCGCCGGCCGTCGCCGAGACCGTGGACTCGCTGGAGCCGGCCAGGATCTGGGTCTGGCTGCGCTCCTCGGAGGTGAAGGCCCGGCCGACGGGGACGGTCGTGGAGGCCTGCACGGTCAGCTCGGCGGAGCCGGCCGCCGCGTCCTCGGGCACGTCGAAGAAGAGGCGGCTGCCGTCCTGCGCCGTGGTGACCGGCTTGCCGTCCGGCCCGACGATCCGCACCCCGCTCACCGCGGCGTCCGCCGGCGGGCTCACCGTGACACTGCCCGCGTCGGTGTGCACGGTCACCGGGCCGAGCGGCTTGTCGGGGCGGCCGGAGACCGCGGGCGGGTCGAGGGTGAGCGACGCCTTCGGCTCGGGCAGGGACCGCGCGCTCTTGTGGAGGTAGTCGGCGAGCTGCTCCGCCTGCGGGTCGAGCGCGTCGACATCGGCGCCGTCGGAGTAGCGCCAGATGGCGACCTGGGTGCCGGCCGCGGCGTCCTGCTCGGTGAGGCCGCCGTTGATGCCGGCCTGGTCGGCGAGGGCCGCGAGGTCGTTCACCTGCGGGTAGGAGTGCTGCAGGATCCAGCGGATCTTGCCGGCGTCCTTGTTGGCGGCGAGCGAGGTGCCGCTCCAGGGCGTCTCGTGGTACCGGGCGTCCCGCTGGGTGGCGGTGTGCAGGTCGACGCAGTAGGTCTGCAGGGTGCCACCGCCGTCGACGGACATCTCGAACAGGCCGGCGGACACCTGGAGGTCGTCCTGGCCGCCGCCGGAGTCGTGGATCACGGCGGTGCCGTACGTCTTCAGGCCGCCGATGACGGCACTGGCCCCGCCCCGGGTCTGCGCCGCCTCGTCGGCGGCCGCCGGGCCGGCCGCGATGAACGCGCCGGCGGTGAGGAGCCCGGACACCAGCGTCGTGGCGGCGACGCGGCCGTACACAGAAAACACGGAATTCCCCTCCGAGCAGGACCCGTTGACGTGGGGGGTACGGGGTCCCACCAGCAGAATCAGGAGCCTGGCAGCTCTGTCCGGCATCCTAGGGACGCGACGGACCCCCGTTTCGCCGTCATATCGTCGGACAAGCGATCCGACTCGTAATCGTTATCGCCGAAGCGGCCCGCGAGCAGGGCTTATCGACAAATCCACCGGTCTGTTCGGGGCGTATTCGCCGATAAGCCGCAGCCCGTTTCAGCTCGGGGCAGACGCTGACATCAGGTCACCGCGAGTTCGGCGTCGGCGCGTTGGTCCGCGCTGTCCGAAGTGGCGGGCGGTGTCTCCCAGTTGGGCTCCGGACGGTCCGGTGGCGCGGTCGTCTCCGCGCGGCCGGCCCGTCGGAAGACGGACGTACCCCGCGACAGATCATGACCGATCGCGACCGCGTCGATATCCGCCGAGGTCCAGTTCTGCCCGTCGCGTACGTCCGTGCGGACCTTCAGCCGGCCCTGCACCACGACCGGTTCGCCGACCGACAGCGAGGCCGCCGCGTTCACGGCGAGCTGCCGGTTGGCCCACACGGTGAAGAAGTTGGTGTGCCCGTCCGTCCAGACGCTCTTCTCCCGGTCCCAGTAGCGGGCGGTCACCGCCAGCCGGAACCGGGCCGACGGCCCCGAGGCCAGGTCCCGGTAGACCGGCGCCGTCGCCACGTTGCCCACCACGCAGATGACCGTCTCGTTCATCGTGAACTCCCCTCCCCCGACCGGCCCCGGCCGGGCGGAAACGCCGACGGGCCCGTCCCGTGCGGCTGCGTCCGGCTGCGGCGGCGCGCACTCCCCGCACGCTCACCGCTGCCGCGGCCATCGCGTCCGTCGCGACCGCCGCACCGCCAGACTGCCTCCGCCGGGCCGGGCCCGCAGAGCCCTGTGGACCGCCCCCCGACCTGTGGAAAAGCGCACCACCCGGACGAGTGACCGGTGCCCGGACGAAAGCCCGGTCACCTCACCCGAACGGAGCCGAGCGCTCACGCAAGTTCAACGCGCTCCCGCGCCCACCCCCGTGACCCGCGCGTACTGCTCCCGCACCTCCCGGTACCGCAGCAGCTCCGCCGCCACCGGATCCAGCACCCGCGCCCGGCCGCACCCGGCGGCCGCCTCTCTCAGCCTGCGCTCGGCCTCCTGCCCGTACCGCCGGGCCGGTCCGCGGGCCGCCATCTTGCAGCTCCACTCCACCAGCGGCCCCCCGACGATCCCGGCGATCATCAGCAGCACCGGCACCCCGAGGTTCGGCGACATCACCCCGACGATCTGCCCCACCAGCCACAACCCGCCCACGACCTGCAGCAACGTCATCGACGCCTGCGCCAGCACCGCCGCCGGCCACCAGCCCGGCCGCGGCGGCCGCCCCGGAGGCAGCCCCGCCCGCGCCGCCAGCTGGTCCAGCGCCTCGGGCAGCCCCTGCGCGCCACGTACGGCCGCCTCGCGCACCGCCTGCGCCCACGGCGCGGGCAGCCCGGCCGACGCCCGGTCGGCCACCGTACGCACCGCCTGTTCCACCCGCTGCCGGGCCGTGGCCTCCTCGTCGGCCGGCGTACGCAGCAGCAGCCGCCCCGTGGGAGGTTCGCGCCGGTCCTGGAACCAGCGCCACAGCCGCAGCCACGGCGTCCCGCAGGCCCGGTTGGCATTGCGCAGCCAGGCCCGTTCGGCGGCCTCGCCCGCCGCGGTGGCGCCGACCGCGTCCGCGAGCCGCGCGGCGAACTCCTCCCGCGCCTGCTCGCTGAGCCCGGTGCGCTGCCGGGCGGCGTACACGGGCCACAGTTCGGCCGCGGCGGCGTCCACATCGGCGGAGATCCGGCGGGCCGCGGCCCCGCGCTCCGTGACGAACTGACCGAGCGCCTCCCGCAGTTCCGGCACCCCGTCCCCGGTGAGCGCGGACAGCGACAGCACGGTCGCCCCCGGCTCGCCGTACTCGCCGAGCGCGATGCCGTCCTCGTCCAGCAGCCGCCGCAGATCGTCCAGGACCAGCTCGGTCGCCTCGCCGGGCAACCGGTCGGTCTGGTTGAGCACGATGAACATCACCTCGGCGTGGCCCGCCATGGGCCGCAGATAGCGCTCGTGCAGCATGGCGTCGGCGTACTTCTCCGGGTCCACGACCCAGATCACCGCGTCGACCAGGCGCAGGATGCGGTCCACCTGCTCGCGGTGCTGTACGGCGGCGGAGTCGTGGTCGGGCAGGTCGACCAGGACCAGCCCGCGCAGCTGCGCCTCCAGCTCGGCGTTCTGCACCGGGCGCCGCCGCAGGCGGGGCGGGATGCCGAGCCGGTCGATGAGGCCGGCGGCGCCGTCGCTCCAGCTGCACGCGATGGGCGCGGCGGTGGTCGGCCGGCGCACGCCGGTCTCCGAGATGGTCACCCCGGCGAGCGCGTTGAACAGCTGGGACTTGCCGCTGCCGGTGGCACCCGCGATGGCGACGACGGTGTGCTGCCCGGAGAGCCTGCGCCGCGCCGCCGCCTCGTCCAGCACCCGCCCGGCCTCGGAGAGGGTACGGCTGTCCAGCCGGGTCCGGGAGAGCCCCACGAGCTCGCGGAGCGCGTCCAGCCGCGACCGCAGCGTCCCGTCGTACGCGAGCGGCGCCACCCCCTGCGACCCGCTGCCCCGGGCCTCCAGCACGACGGCCTGCTCCGCTGCGGCCCCCTCGGCCACCCGCCGCGCGATGAGCCCGTCGTCCCAGGCGGGGCCGGAGTCGGTACGGGGGGACTCGGCAGGAGGAGATTCCGGGCGGCGGGATTCCGGCCGACGGGATTCGGTACGGCGGGATTCGGTACGGCGGGAGGGGGCGTCGTCCCCGGAGGAGCCGCCGGCGGGCGTAGGCGGCGGGGCGGACGGCGCGGACGAAGCAGACGGCGCGGACGAAGCGGACGAGGCGCCGGAAGGACCGTCGGCACCACGCGCGCGTACGGCGTCGTCTTCATCCTCGTCCCCGTCTTCGTCCCCACGCGCGCGTGCGTCCCCGTCGCCCGGCCCGGCCTCGGGCGCCGCGGGCGAGGCACCCGCCTCGACGCCGGCGTCCTCCCCGGCCCTCTCGGCGCTCTCAGCGCCCTCGGTGTCGCCCCCCGCGCCCTGCCCCGAGCGTTCGCCCCCGTCGGCCCCCCGCCCGTCACCGTCTTCCTCCTTCTCACCGTCGGGCGCGGGAAGGCTGCGGTCGTCGTCCTGCACGGTCCCCTCCCCGGGGTGGTCGGCGTCGTCCGTGGGGTGCTGATCAGTGACGTCCGTGACGCCCCTGTGGTCCTGGTCAGTGACGGCGGTCACCGGTCACCTCTCTTTCTGCAGCAGGGACAGCGCGGCGATGAGTTCGGCCTGCGGCTCCGCGTGGACATCGAGCCCGTCGAGGGGGGCGAGGCGGCGTTCGCGCTCGGTGTGCAGGACGCGGTCGACGTGCTCGGTGAGCAGCCGCCCGCCGCGGTCGCGCAGCCGCAGGGCACCGTGCGCGCCGAGCCGCTCGGCGAGCCCCTCGCCCGCGCTGCGCGCCCGGCGCCCGCCGAGCAGGGCGGTGGCGACGAGGGCGGCGACCACCTCGGGGTCGGGTGCGGAGCTGCGGTCCAGCTCGCGCACCTCCTCCTCGGCGAGCTCCTCCAGCTCGCGCCGCCACCGCCGTACCGCGAGCCCGATCCGGTGCTCCGCGCTCTCGGCGGTGTCGTCGGGGTCGGCGAGGCCGGGGGCGGCGGCAGCGGGTTCGCGGCGCCAGGCGTCGTCGATGCGCTCGTCGGCGGCGGTGACGGCGCACAGCAGCAGCGTGGCGAGGCTCTCCACAAGGGCGTCGAGCAGCTCTCCGGCGGTGCAGTCCAGCGGGAAGGCCCGCCAGCGCTTGAGGGCGTCGCCGGCGAGGACCGCACCGGCCTGCAGCCGGTTCCGCACGCGCGTGTGCTCGCTGTCGTACGCCCCGTCGACGGCGGCGGTGAGCCGGAGGGCGGCGGCGTACTGCTGGGCGGTGGCGTTGGCGAGTTCGGGCATGCGGGACTTGAGGGAGTCGAGGACGCCGTAGGCGGTGCGGGCCATGGCGTGCTGGCGGGCGCCGGGGTCCTGGGTGTGGTGCACGAGCCAGGTGCGCAGCGGGGCCACGGCGGTGGCGGGGAGCAGCCCGCCGCCCCAGGCGGACTCGGGCAGTTCGGGCACGGTGAAGCGGGGTACGTCGCCGAGGCCGGCCTTGGTGAGGAGGGCGCCGTACTGCCGGGAGACCTCGGAGACGACCTGGTGGGGTACGCGGTCGAGGACGGTCACGAGGGTGACGTCGTACTCCTTGGCGGTGCGCAGCATGTGCCAGGGCACGGCGTCGGCGTAGCGGGCCGCCGTGGTGACCATCACCCAGATGTCGGCGGCGCAGATGAGTTCGGCGGCGAGGACGCGGTTGTCGGCGACGAGGGAGTCGATGTCGGGGGCGTCGAGGAGGGCGAGGCCGGGCGGCACGGTCTCGGCGGTCTCGATGCGCAGCACGCGCGCGGGGTTCTCGTCGGGGAGCAGCAGGTCGTCACCGGGGTCCTGTTGGGGCACCCACACGCGGGTGAGGTCGGGCAGTACGCGCATCCCGCTGAACCAGTGATGGTCCTCCGGATGGCATACGAGCACCGGCGTCCGGGTCGTCGGCCGCAACACTCCCGCCTCGCTGACGCGTCGTCCGACCAGCGAGTTGACGAGCGTCGACTTGCCGGCGCCGGTCGAACCCCCCACGACGGCCAGCAAGGGCGCTTCGGGCTGCCGCAGGCGGGGCACCAAGTAGTCGTCGAGCTGGGCGAGCAGTTCGTCGCGGCTGGCACGCGCGCGTGGAGCCCCTCTGAGGGGCAGCGGGAAGCGTGCGGCGGCGACGCGGTCGCGCAGCGCGGAGAGTGCGTCGAGCAGCTGAGGCCGTACGTCCAAGGTCACCACATGCGAAGAATGCCCAATTTTAGGGGAATTCTGAAGCATATAGGCATGTCTGCGCGCCGACTGAACACAAGGGACGGAAGGGACGACCGGGACATGGGCGCAGCGCAGGCATAACGAGTGCACAACACCCGTGGCGCGGGGCGCCAAAAGCGGTGCACGATTCGTACCTGCCTGCGATTATCAGGACCGCTTCACCGAACCTCCACATCGAGCCACGGAGGCGAAGCGACAGGGTCAAGGATCCGGGAGCCCTATCCTTGACCCCGGCAACGTCACGGCACAGCCCACACCCGGGCACCACGACAGAGGCCACCACACCAGGCCCCCGTAGCTCAGTGGATAGAGCAGGCGCCTTCTAAGCGCTTGGCCGCAGGTTCGAGTCCTGCCGGGGGCGCATGTCTCCGCCCTCCCCTTGGGAGGGCGTTTTTGCTGGTCGGGGTGGGTGCGGGCGGGCATGGCGGAGCCCCGGACGCCCGATCGATGATCTAGGCCGGGGTCCGAGGCTGTACGGCTGTCACCGGGTTCTCACGGATGGCCGTGTCACATACGGGTCGAAGCCCCCGGCCCGGGGATCAGCCGGCGCCGGGCCGCTCTAGCGGATCGCCCGCGGCTTCGAGGCGATGCCAGCGAGGCCTTACGTGACCTACGCCAAGCCCGACCGATGACGGATCCGGCGACTCGACCGACCCGCTCCGGGCAGGCAGATCGATCGGGCGCGGGGGGCCGACTCATGCCACTGGTCGTCGATGTCGAGCTCGGGCAAGGTCACGTCCTCCACTCGCTTTGGCCACGGCTTCCTCGGCGCGTGTGGCACACCAAGACGCTCATGCAGTCGCGCTCACCAGATGAAGGATGTGCACCACGCCTGACAGGGCGTCAGAGGGTCAAGTCCGAGTCGCTTGAACGCCCGCTCACGCAGAGACATGCACAGCGGTCAGGCGGACCTGACCCGTCGGGGTTGGCTTACCCCTGACCGCACTGGCCACCGTGCGAAACGAGTACACCCAGACCTCGGCCGACGGCGGGATAGGACTTTCTCTACTTCATCAAGGCGGGTCGCTCCGCTCCCCGCGCACAGCACCCCGCCGCCTGATGTCAGAGAAGGGTTACGTCGTGGCTGGGGCGGTCAGTTCCACGGCTTTAGCCACCTCCCCGGTCCGGGTCCCGCGTCGAGCAAGACCAGGGGGCCACTCGTGCACATTGCGGGCAGGTCCAAAGCCTGCCCGAGTTGCCAACCAGCGTACGGCCCCCTGATCATGCTCGACCCCAGACCGGGCAGGCCACCGGCCAAACCCGCTCCGCCGACCTCTCGTGCGTCCTACCATCGGTTTAGATCTCGCCAGGGGAGGGGCCGTGACAGACACCGAAGACCGGCACAGGGTGCGACACGTCACCATCGAGGCATTCGGCAAGACCTTCAAGAACATGCTTCCAGGGAACGCGGAGGATCTGCGGACGCTAGAGCAAGAAGGGGCCATTTATGCTGAATTCGCAGACAGGGACGAGGAAGGAACCTTCCTCGGAACTTTCACCCGATACCGAATCGCACTCACCCCTGCAGAAATCTATGAGTACGTCGAGGCAAGCGTCGCAGAACAGCAGTTCATGAAAGCCTTTCAAGAGACGAGGGACTTCACGGCAGCAGTCTTGGCCATCGAGGATGAAAAATACCGGAAACGCGTCACCGAGTACGGTGAGTACGGAAGTCGCCCGTTCAAAGACGGGACCGTAATTGACATCCGCGGATGCTCAGCAAGTTTTCTCGGCCCCCACCTAGAGAGCCTCGTGTGCGGCGGTCAGAAGGAACGATACGAGCGCCTTCCTGCGCTGGGCAGCCAGGGCAACCAAGAAGAGCTTGTCCATCAAGCCCTGAAATCAGTTGCCATTTCAGCACGAAGAATGGCTTCACGCTCTCACGGTCGGCCCGCCCTCACGGTAGCTAACGAATACGACGTGCAGGATCTCGTAGAGGTAGCACTAAGTGCAGTGTTTCCGAAGGTCGAGCGAGAGGAATGGACCCCGCAAAACGCCGGTTCAGCTAAGCGAATTGACCTGATCGTAAAAGATGAGGGAATTCTCATCGAGTGCAAGTACGTTCGAGACGCGGCGCACGCCAAGAAAATTGCATCCGAGCTGCAAATTGACTTCGAGAGCTACCACTGGCACCCGGATTGCCGTCGACTGTTCGCGTACATCTACGACCCCAATCACTTCATCGCGGATCCTGAGTCCTTTTCCAAGGATCTAAACGGTTTGCGACGGAAGCAAGATCACGAATTCCTCGTCAGTGTCGTAATTGGGTAGGAATAACCTTAGGTTCGCTATAATAACGTCCTTTTCCTGCATCAGGAGGGCGCCAAGAAACTGGAACATCCCTGGGCTAGTACCACTAGGCAACGGAACAGCGCACCGCTGAGTGTCTAACTGCGTGACAACGCCGACGCACAGCGGCGGACGACCACGCACACCTGCGGACCGTCACAGCAGGTGAGAGGCGCAGCGACGCAAGGTCAGCCGCCAGCCCAAGTTACTTCGGGACGAAGAGGACGTGGGTGCAATCCCGCCACCCCGACGTTGGCCAGAGCCCCATTCACGTGGTCGTGAATGGGGCTCTGACGTGCTCGAGGGCCAAACAGGGAGACAAACGAGATTGATCAGGCCACCATGTCGCCTTCTTCCTGTTCTTCCGTGCGCTCCGCTTCCTGATCTTCGCGGGCACAGTCAGGGGCTTTCGAGGACCCCGCGGTGGAGGTACCAGGCGCTGTCAGCCAATCCATAGCGCAGGGCTGTGTCCCAAGCATTGAGGCCGTGGGTACTAGCGCGCTGCTCGGCGTCCTCTTGCAGGTGTGCGATCAAGCCCGGCACACCGCTCTCGCGGCGTATCTTCTGGTGCAGCCACTGGTTGCCAGTCACCTCGGATATACAGAACTCAGCATATCGCTCTGCCAGCTTGAAGGTGTGAAAGTGATATTCTACGCGGGCACGTAGTTCAGCGTCCCATTCAGGCAGGGCCTGGATGCGGAACTGCACGGGCCAGCTCGTGATGTCCGCAAAAAGATAGCGTCCGGTCTGGCCGGGGCGGTCGTAGTAGGGATGGAGCGTGCGCTGGCTGGCGGTGGCACCAATCCGGTCGCCTTTCATCTGGTTGCACTTGCTGCACGCCGGCACAAGGTTGACCGGACAAATCGCGTAGAGCGGGAGCATGTCCTTGGGCAGATGATGGTCGAGCGAGCCGATCTCGCCGTTACCGCAGAGGAGGCAGCGCCCGTACGGAGCGCGGGCCTTGAGCTCGTCGTACTTTATCCTCCCGTCCTTACGCCCGACCAGCCCCGCATTGTAAAGCTCTTTCAGGTGCTCACCGTCGCGATCGGGCAGTAGCTCCTCGGCTTCCCGGGAAGTGATAGCGAGCCTGTATAGATCGTTATGCTCGGCAGCGTCGATGTAGGTCTGCTCGGCTGTGGACAAGTCCTTTTCGCGGGCCAAAAGCCGAATTCTCAAGACGGAGTTCCGCAGCCTCTTGCAGGAAGCGGTCAGCGTGTCTTTGACCGTCATGACCGGAGGGTCGATCGGAATCATGAGGTTCTCCGGTGATGACGGGAGGTGAGAACACGCAGCAAACCTCGGGCTTCGCTGCCCAGCGATTCAAAGTCTGCCAGGATCTCTTGATAGCTGCGCCCCTCGTCGACCTCCTTAGCCAGGGCAGCATAGAAACCGGTGGCGGTGGACTCCAAGCCGAAGGCTTCGTGAGTGAGAGTACTGACGTTCTCCCCATAAGTTTCCATCAGTGGCCGCTCAGCTTTGACAATGTTGCCATATCGGCGCAGCTTGTAAACGCACGATTTCGGCACCTCCTGCAGGACGACCGGTGAGTGCGTGGCCACGACCGCCATCCCGTTGACATCCGAGAGGAAGTCGGACAGTGCACGGATGAACGCCGACAATAGCGGTGGTTGAAGATGTGCTTCGGGTTCGTCCATGAAGACGACCGTGCGCTCGGTCACCTCCTGGACCAGCCGCGTCAAGGTCAGCAAAGCGATCTTGTGGCCGGAGCTCAGCGGCGCAAAGAGTCGTATCGCGGCGGCCCTAAATCGGCGGTCAGAGCCCTCGTGCAAAAGCTCTTCAAGATCGCCTGTGTAGTCCTCCAAGAAACCGGACTCCGGATAACTGAGCGTGGCCAGGATCTGCTCCCACCGGCTACGACGGGCACCGATTCGGGCCGTCGCCAGACTCTCGGCGAATTCCGCGGATAGGTCTTCGCTCGTCTTCAAACGCTGCGGCTCCTCATCGTCCCGCA
Source organism: Streptomyces griseosporeus (assembly GCF_014656055.1). Lineage (GTDB taxonomy): Bacteria > Actinomycetota > Actinomycetes > Streptomycetales > Streptomycetaceae > Streptomyces > Streptomyces griseosporeus. The sequence continues at coordinate 389,556 of NZ_BNBR01000004.1, read as the reverse complement.
GCCCGATGTAGGCGAAGCCTGCGTCCGGGTGATGAAACAACTCATCGAAGGCGCTGAAGGAGACCAGTACCACGTTCGGTGTGGCCTTAGCTGCGCGGGCAGCCAGCTGGGTGACCTCAATGCTCCCGGACGCCACCCCTTCAGCCATCGCACGCATCATGCTGGTCTTGCCCACTCCATTACGGCCGATCAAAGCATGCACGTTGCTTGGCGGCAGAGAGGCGGGACTGGCACGAAAGCTTAGTGTAGGTGGTTCGTACCCTGAACCCTCAGGCAAGGGAGGCGCATATTCCCACTGGAAGTCGACGACACGATCGCGGCCGCGGGCAATGAGATGGAGGCGCTCCAGCTCCGCGCGGGGATGACGCACATCGCGCATCAGTGAGTCTGTGAAGACTCGCAGATGCCATACGCGTTCCACGAAGTCCACGCTGTAGTCGTACGCTACATCCCGCAACGCAGTCAGAATGCTGGTTCTGTCGTGATCACCCAGCTTTCTGAGCGACTCGTAATAAGTGTCATCGAGGCCCAGGCTGAAGTAATCTTCGTCGAGCCACTCGAACCGGCTCGGCAGGCGTTCCTCAGTTCGAAAGAATTCGTCATGGTGGCCTGAGCCCATATCGAGATGGCCGATTCGGACACCACCGATGGACTTCGCATCCCTCCCGCGACGCTTGATGCCCAGCTTGAACAGCGTCACGAAGCCGTAGTCATTCCAGCTGTCCGGTACTAGGTAGGCTCCGCTGTAGTCCGCAGGCAGATCCCGTAGCCGCTTCACCACGACGAACTGCATGATGCCCTCCCATGACCCCATGACCCCATGACCCCATGAGCTGGAGTCTTCTTCGGCCACGGTAGTCGTCGTCCCACGTTGGTCTCGCGGATACCCCACATGAGGTCCGGGCGGCTTGTCGATGCAGCCCGATCGCTGCCGACGGTCAGGGTCAGGGCTCATCTCACGACTGGTCCTGCCGCCGAAACTCGACCAGACCGGCCACAAGGCCCTCCCCCTCAGCTTGAGGAGATCCCAGGCAAGCACGGCAGCAGGCCAAGAAGCCTGCCATCAGCGCGTAAAGGCCCACAGTCTGACATCACCGGTTGACGTCAACGGTGCCGGATCGGAACGGTCAGGGGGTCGCGGCCTGGAAGCTAGTGAAGTCCCACGGGTGCGTTGCTTGAAGTGCGTTGGGTCGGCGATCGCACCCTGTCGGGGGAGAGAAGCCGGCGGACTGGTCCAGTTGAAACGGTGAGCCCACACGGGTCGGAACCCGTCCCTGCCGGAGCGCGACGTGATGGCGTCGGCAACATCGGAAGGCAGAACCGGTTTTCCTGGGCGTTCTGACCAGTTGCTGGTTGGTTCGTGGTGACGATCAGGGTCGTCCCAGAGTGCTTCGCATGCTCCACGGCATACGTACACGGCGACCAGTGGAGACCCTGGCCATAGGTGGGCCTGCGTCGCAGCCGCCAGCGATAGCTCGTGCCGTCGACGACTATGCGTCGTGCCCCCTTGCGTCCCAGCGCGATGTCCTTCCCTCGTTGCCCATATGCTGCGGCCAGTGGTTGAGCGCGTGCGACGTCCGGGCCGTCCCTATGCCGACGACGTCAGTCGACGCCGGCCGACAATGACAGAAGCCCACGGCATCCGAGGAGGTCAAAACCGTGGGCTTCTTCTGTCCCGCTGATCAGCGGTTCTCAGGAGCGATGAGGGTCGCTCAGCGCCAGAAGGTGACCGCGGCTGACTGCAACGCGGAGAACATCCCGCAACGCCCTGGTCAGTTCCCTCGCCAGCCGTTCCAAGTCTTCCGGGCTGGCGCCCTGGTCGTCGAGGGTGTCGGAGGCATGCTCCAACAACTCGGCCGCCGTCCCCAGTTGCACCGCTTCGATGTTGTCCGCCAGCCGGGACATGTAGCCGGCCTTGTCGTCGGTGTCCAAGTAGCAGGGCTTCCCCTCCGGCCCCGACCACGGGAGGAGTCGCAGTTCGTTCGGTGCCGTCATCGTTGGGTTCCCTTCTCATCGGTCACGTCGTGGTGGTGAAGACCGCGTCGACGCGATCCCCGGGGAACACGAGAAGCGCGGCCTCGACGACTCGACCGGTGGAGTCGGTCGCGACCCGTGTGATCGCGAGGGCTGCCGCCGTTCGGCCGATCCGGAGGGCGGATGCCTCGTCCGGTGTCGGTGGACGAGCGCATACCGTCTCCCGGACAGTTGCCGGTGCCGAGCCGAGGACAGCGAATCGCGTGGCCGTGTCCCGCAACGAGGAGTCGTCGCCCAGCACGTCGGCCGATGCCAGGTCGCGCGGGATGTAAATGCGGGCCAGACCGTGCGGTGAGTCTCCCTCATGGCTGATGCAGAAGAACTCAGCGAGAGGGGTGCCCGTCGGCACCCTCAGCAAGGACGTCAGATGGCCGTCTGCCTGCACGATGGCGGTGCGAACAGTCACGCGCATGGCCACTTCAGCGGCGGTCCATGGGTCCAG
>NZ_BNBR01000004.1:349913-387055 GCF_014656055.1 Streptomyces griseosporeus | reverse complement strand
CCCCCCCCCCGACGTACACGACCTTGCGGAGGCAGCGGCGGACGACGTTGCCTTTCCCGTGCCTCTTCTCGACAAGGCCCTCGCCCTGGAGGACCGCGAGGGCACTTCGCAGAGTTGCCGTACTGACCTCGTATCGGTCGGCGAGGTCTGCTTCAGACGGCAGGCGTTCACCCGGTTTGACCGCGCCGGTTGTAATCTGGCGCCGGAGATCGTCGGCGATGTCGTGATGGCGTGATGGCACGGACCGGGTCACCGCCTTCTCTGCACGCGAACGGCGGCGAGCCGGGTTCGCGTGTGTATGGTCAGCAGCTCGCCCGACTCGAAGAGGAGTCGTTTGGCGCCTTGAGGAAGTTGGATGAGGTCCATGACCCGGCACGCTCTGCCGCCCAGTTGAATGACGTCGCCACGCTGCACGGTGGTCGCCGTGACCTCGACCGTGGAGACCAGCGCGCCGCCCGGTACCCAACCGCTCACCGTTGCACCTCCCTGGGCTTTGAGTGGCCCGGGGCCGAGTGACACGGGCACGCGCACGTCTCGTAGACGACCGGCAGGCCGATCGGCGCGGAGACGGGAGAGGACTCCGTGCAGCGCGGGTGTGTGCCGATACGGCAGGTGGTCGACCGGTAGGGGACGGCCGAGGCGTCGGTGACGCGGAGCTGTTGGCGTGGAGACATCAGCGGGCCCCCGCCAGGGTCGACCAGGCTTCAGCCGGCAAATGGGAAGCGACGACCACCGCCCGTGGCCGTACTCGTTGCTCCCAGGCCAGCACGTAGGGGCGGACGAGTGCGTTGTCCTCCCCTGCGAGCTGGAGTCGGTGGTTGGCGATGTCGGACACCCGGCCCAGTGGCCGCCTCGACGCATCGGCGGACGCCGGGCAGGCAGGGGCGACCGTCGGCCGGGATGTCGTTAAGGGGCGGCGGTGCCTGCCCTTGGGGGCGTACCGCGCTCTGGTGAGCGAGACGGCACGGCGGATACGGTTGAGCACGCTGCTCAGCTCCTATCGCTGATGGCTCGGTCCCCCGACATCGCCCGTCGTGGGGACTGCTTTGTGTACGACCGCCCAGAGGGTGCGGCCGTTCTGGCTGGTGGCGCGGAGGCCGAACCGATCGGCCTCGGCCACCACTTCCAGGGCCTCCCGCCATAAGTCGGCGGAGGGCATTTCCGGTATCTCCGCTTCGACCGACGTGTAGCGGTCGTACTCCTCCACGCGCGCGGGAAGCCCGACGGCGGACAGCCGGGCGGCGATGGCCGCCGCGCGGGATCCCGAAGCGGGCACAGGGCAGCCTCCGTCAATCGGCGATCACTTTCAGTGAAGCTAGTTAACTAGATTAGGGCTAGTGGACTAGATTTTCCATATGCCTGAGCAGCCGCCCTATCTCCGCATCGCCGACGAACTCCGGCGCCGGATCGCGGAGCACGTGTGGGAGCCCGGGGACCGTCTGCCGTCCCGCGCCCAGATCGGCCAGGAGTACGGGGTCGGCGAGAACGTGGTCCGCCGGGCTCAGGAGCTGCTGATCTCCCAGGGCGTGCTGGAGGGCCGCGCCGGTTCGGGTACGTACGTCGCCGAGCCCCGGCAGCGGGTACGGGTGGTCCGTTCGTCCGCGCGTGAGCGGCCCGACGGGTCGCCGTTCCGGGCGGACATGAAGGCCGTGGGCAAGCAAGGGGATTGGGAGAGCCGGACTGAGGCCAAGGTGCCGGCTCCGGCCGACATCGCGGCGCGGCTCGGTATCGCCGAGGGCGACCTGTGCGTCCGGACGACGTACGAGTTCCTGGCCGACGGCAGGCCCGTGCAGCTGTCGACGAGCTGGGAGCCGTACGACCTCACCGCCGGCACTCTGGTTGTTCTCCCGGAGGGAGGGCCGCACGCCGGGGCAGGGGTCGTGAACCGGATGGCCGCTATCGGTGTCACCGTCAGCCACGCCGTCGAGCAGCCTGAGCCGAGGCAGGCTACCGCCGAGGAGGCATCACTCCTGGGCATCCAGAAGGCCGCGCTCGTCACGCACATCCGGCGCACGTACTACAGCGACGGGGGACGGCCCGTGGAGACGGCGGACATCGTGGTGCCCGCCGCTCACTGCGAGATCGTCTACGAGATCCCGATCAACCGCTGATCGATCACCCCCTGCAAAACCTCATTGCGGGATGCATGATGACGGGCGTGGGGATCGATGTGGAACTGCACTCTGCTCGGCCGGCTCGCAACTGGAAGAAGTCTCGCGCGACGTTCTTGCGCGGGTGCCACGGGAACGCCGATGCGTTGGCCGACGCCTTGGGGGCGCTTCACTATCTCGGTGTCCCTGGTCGACTCACCGCTGTCGACCTCTACGGGGACACGATGATGAACGAGCAAGAGGCCGAAGCCGCCCTCGCCCAAGTGCCCGGTTTGAGGGAACAGTGCACGGACGAGCGGCAGCGTGCGGCGCTGGATGATCTTGCCGCGGTGTTGCAAGAGTGCGTCTCCACCGCGGGCAGTTACGTGTGGTTCGCCAGAGACTGACTAGCACCCGGGTACCGAAGCGCTGTCGAATCCGTGTCGAAGGCCGGGCACCGTAGTGCCAGGCACGAGGAGAGGTGCAGGTAACCAAGGGTGCGCCGGTCGTCACACCAGGCGCCTTCTAAGCGCTTGGCCGCAGGTTCGAGTCCTGCCGGGGGCGCCCGTCTCCGCCCTCCCCTTGGGAGGGCGTTTTTGCTGGTCGGGGTGGGTGCGGGTGGGCTCGACGAAGGCGCCGGACGCCCGCTCGATGATCAAGGCCGGTCCGAGGCTGTACGGCTGTCAGCGGGTTCTCGCGGGTGGCCGCGTCGAGTTCGTGTCGAAGCCCCCGGCCCGGGCAGCAGTCGGCGCCGGGCCGCTCTGGCGGATCGCCCGCGGCTTCGAGGCGATGCCCGCGAGGCCTTACGTGACCTACGCCAAGCCCGACCGATGACGGATCCGGCGACGCGACCGACCCGCTCCGGGCAGGCAGATCGATCGGGCGCGGGGGGGCCGACTCATGCCACTGGTCGTCGATGTCGAGCTCGGGCAAGGTCACGTCCTCCACTCGCTTTGGCCACGGCTTCCTCGGCGCGTGTGGCACACCAAGACGCTCATGCAGTCGCGCTCACCAGATGAAGGATGTGCACCACGCCTGACAGGGCGTCAGAGGGTCAAGTCCGAGTCGCTTGAACGCCCGCTCGCAACTCTGAACGGACGCATCGCGGGGACCCGCTACAGAATTGTTTTCACGGCCTACGAGGGAGACCATGTGTCGAGACTTCCACGTAAGACAGAACGCCTAAAGCCGAAAGGGAAGTCTGCACCCTACTCACAAGTGCGCACTATTGTCGGAATTAAAAGAGTTGAACCCGCACTGGTAACGCATATACGAGTTTCCTCAACGGGTGGCACATACCTCGCTGGCGAAGGCCTCGTACCCGTGTGCGACTACACCTAGTCCAAACGCAACTCGGACGCCGGACCACGCGACAACGAGGAGTCTGTACCTGCGCCAGCTTGGGGACGTTACGCTCCACCAACTCCGCACGGACGGCGCTCCGGAGGGCACTCCCCAGCACGGCGTGAAGGTACTGGACCATGCCAGGCGAGAAGCGACGCTCGCAGCACCGCTTCTCAGTTCCTGGCGATTGGCTGTGCGACGACCGCGCCTGGGAACTGCCCAGCGGAGTCATTGAAGTTGACACCCCAGAGGGGGCGTATCTCGCGAAGTCCTGGAGGAGTCAGGCATACAGGTCGAGGTGGACGAGCTAACCGACGTCGTTAAAAACCCGCCCCGAGGCGTCGTGGTCCTGTTCTTCCCCTGCAAGCCATCCGAACCGGACTCGTGGCAAAGGCCTGTCTGCATCTTCTGAGCGCCGGCCGCCCTGGACGTCAAAGTTACCGATGGATGCATACGCCTGGCCCCGGGCACTGAGGTGCCGTCCGCCGTCATGGACGATGACCGCATGCATTACTTCAACGGGACAGGCTGGCTCGCGATCTTCACTGGCACCGAGACGCTGATCGGTCGGACCGTGGACGTGGACGCCTGGGACGAAGCAACAGGCGTTGCCCTTGTGGTCGATCCCCAGCGCGGTACCCGCCGCCCGGTAACGGACTACCCAGACTTCTCCCACCTGGAGCGAGCCGACCAGGTAGTGGCCGCCATACCCGGAGGGGGCTGGCGCGCGTATTGGAAGGACGAGGGGCCCAGCAACGGGCCGCTGACCGAGCAGGTGCTCGCATGGCTGGTCACCGCAAAGGGACGCGCCACCCCGATTACCGTCGACGCGCACGGGCACGTAGACGATGCTGAGAGCGCCGATCGCCTCATCCCGCCTGGAGAGGAGTGAAGCGGTCTTCACCGGGTGCGTGTCTAACTGCGTGACAACGCCGACGCACAACGGCGGACAAGCATGGACACCCGCGGGCTGTCGCCGCAGGTCAGGAGCAGAGCCGGGCCGGGTTGAGCACCCAAGCAACTTGCTTCGGGACGAAGCAGTCCCAAGCTAGAAGCCGTTGAGCTCGATCAGGGAACCGTCAGGACCCATGGTGAAGAAGCGCGGCGGGCCCATGGTTTCCCGGATCTTTCGCAGCGCCGCTTCCCGTTCAGCCGGGTCAGGGCCGAGCGGATCCCGGACCCGGAAGCCGTGCAGTCGGATGCTGTCCGTGTCGATGTCGTCGGGCTCCGGGCGGCCCTCCAGTACGAAGCCGCACAGTGCTCGCAGTGCGTCTTCGCCCAGTTCCAACGGGTGAAACGGCAGTGGGTACGACTCTTCGTCCTCGTCTGGCCAAGGGATGACGTCGGCCGGTCGGTCTCCGGCCCAGTAGGGCAGTTCGAACGGGAGGGGTTCGCCGATGTTCTCGATGATGCCGCAATCGGGGGACAGACTGAGGGAGCGGACGAGTCGGCCGTCCTCCCACACGGCGAACGCGAGCCAGTCCACGACACTGTGCATCGCGTGCAGCACGAGCCGTCGGCCGGCGCTTGCCGCCACGAGGTGTTCCGGGAGCTGGGAGGGAAAGTCGATCATCACCCTCTGGTCGCCGATGACCTCGACGCCGGGCCAACTCGCCGCGTACGCCGTCCCCTCAGGGGGGTACACGGCGTCCCAGAGAGTCGAGCCCTCGCCTTCCTCTATCTCCCAGCCCGGGTAGAGCCGCCGCATCACGTCGGCCGTGCGTGCTAGGTCCGCTGTGCCCACTTCGCGCAGCAGCCCCGGCACGTCGCCGTCGGCGTACACCAGAAAGCCCGTCTTCGCTCCCAAAGCCCCTCCCCAGGACGTTGCCCTTGCCGGCGAAACGGACCGTAGCCGCCCCCACTGACAACGGGAGGCGGACTGGCCCGCAGTTTGGCCCCGAAAGCCCGGCCGGGAGGCTGACGCCGGACCGTCGCGCCCAACCGGCCAGTACCGTTCACCGCATGGTGACTGCGACTGTCCGTGAGTGGCGCGACGAAGAAGGCTGGGGTGTGCTCGACTCCCCCGAGACACCGGGCGGTTGCTGGGCCCACTACTCCGACATCCAGATGGAGGGTTTCCGTACGCTGTCGTCGGGGCAGCAGGTGGACCTGCAGTGGGAAGCCCCTGGCTTCAAGCAGGACGGGTACGACTACCGGGCCGTGAATGTCGTTCCCCGGTCGGGCTGACATCGGCATCTGACAACGATGGCGAGTCGCGGCGGAGCACCTTTGGTGAGAACTTCACCCCCGACATATGAAGCCACCACTGTCTGCGACCCCCGTCCGGGAACCACGATGACGGCCAGAAGGGACCACCCGACCAGCGACGAGGGAGATCGAGACATGGCGCAGCTCGTAACGAGTAAGGGCACCTCCGGCCAGACCGTCCAGGCGCGTCCCGCGAGTTCATCGCGGCCCCGGCTCGTGATCGAGAGCCTGGATGTCGCCGGGTCCGACACCCCGCTCTTCACCATCTGCATCGTGGCCGCGGCGACCGCGCCGGCCAGTGCGGGTGCCGAGAGACTGTCCGCATGACATCACCGGCGGAAGCGGAAACGGTTCTGCCGGATCCGGACCGGGGTCTCCACCCGGATGCGGATTCCCTCCCGGGCACCCCCACCCCAGGCCCCCTGGCCCCCACGGCCATCCTCCACCCCGACGCCCTGGCGGCCCCCACGGCCACCCTGCCCTCCAACGCCCTGGCGGCCCCCACGGCCACCCTCCCCTCCAACACCCTGGCGGCCCCCACGGCCCCTCACCGCCCGGACGCACTGGCCCCCACGGCCCCTCACCGTCTCGACGTCCCGCCCCCCACGGCTCCCTTCGCCCCCGACGTCCCGGCCCCCGCGGCCTCCCAGCACCGCGACATCCCAGCCTCCGCAGCGCCTCACCACCACAGCGCCCCGGCCCCCGCGGCCCCCCAGCACCGCAACATCCCGGCTCCGCCGGCCCCCCTCCACCCCGACGTCCCGGCCCCCGCAGCCCCTCTCACTCCCACCGTCCTCGCGCCCCTCGCCCCCGCCCCCCTCGACCCCTCCGCGCTCCTCGGCTTCAAGCTGCACCTGCAGCCCACCGTCGTGCCCGGCGAAGCCGCGTATCTCATGTCGCGGCGTGGGGTGACCGCGCTGCACGGGACGCATGCCGAGGCGCTGGTGCCGTTGCTCGACGGGACGCGGTCGCTGGATGCCGTGTTGCGGGAGGCCGCGCCCGTTCTCGGGAGTGCCGAGGCGCTGCTGTCGGTGAACGATCTGCTCGCGGCAGGGCTGCTGCGGGTGCGGCCGGACAGCGGGCCGGACCGGGCGGCCGAGGCCTACTGGGATCTGGCCGGTCTGGACGGCGGGACCACCGCGGCCCGGCTGCGGTACGCGGCCGTGTGGATCGAGGCGCTCACGGACGTCGACACCGAGGCGATCGCCGCGGCCTGCCGGGCCTCCGGGCTCGGGGTCGCCGACCACCCGGAGCAGGCGGACTTCTCGCTCGTGCTCTGCGACGACTATCTCTCTCCCGGGCTGCGGGACGTCGACGCCGCCCACCGGGAGCGGGGGCGGCCCTGGCTGATCGCCAAGCCTTGCGGGGCCGATCCATGGGTCGGGCCGGTCTTCCGGCCGCAGGGCGGGCCGTGCTGGACGTGTCTGGCGACCCGGCTCGCCGGGCACCGCCGCGCCGAGTGGCCGGTGCGCCGCGCCCTCGGCCTGGACGGTCCGCCGCGCCGGCCGGACGCGTCGCTCGCCGCCGGGCGCACCATCGCGCAGCACATCGCGGTGCTGGAGGCGGCCAAGTGGCTGGCCGGCATCCGCTACGACGCCCAGGAGGTGCTGCACACCTTCGACACGCTGCAGCTCACCTCCCGCTCCCACCAGGTGTCCCGGCTGCCGCAGTGCGCGGTGTGCGGTGACCCGGAGCTGGTGGCGCGGGGCGTACGGGCGCCGTTCGTGCCGGAGTCCCGGCCCAAGGTCACCCTCGTGACCGGCGGGGGCGGGCACCGGGCGCTCGCGCCGGAGCAGATGCTCCAGCGGTACGGCGGGCTGGTGGACCCGGTGACCGGGATCATCAAGGAGATCGCGCGGGCGCCGCGCACCCCTGCCGGGCTGCACGCGTACGTCTCCGGGCACAACCTGGCCATGGGACCGCCCACCCTCGCCGAACTGCGCGCCGGACTGCGGGCGTTGAGCGGCGGCAAGGGCCTGACGGAGACCGAGGCCCGGGTGAGCGCGCTGTGCGAGGCCGTCGAGCGGTACAGCGGCACCCGGCACGGCGACGAGGCCGTCGTCCGCGACAGCTACCGGGGGCTGGGCGGGAACGCCGTCCATCCCAACGCCTGTCAGCTGTACCACGAGCGGCAGTTCCGGGAGCGGGAGCTGTGGAACGGCGGAGGGTCCCCCTTCCGGCACGTGCCGGAGCGGTTCGACGAGGACCGGCCCACCGAGTGGACGCCCGTGTGGTCGCTGACCTCCGGCTCGCAGCGGATGCTGCCCACCTCGATGCTGTACTTCACCCAGGGCGGCCCCGCGGCCGACGGGCTGCACGCCGACTCCAACGGCAACGCGGCCGGCAGCAGCCGGGAGGACGCCCTGGTGCAGGGGTTCCTGGAGCTGGTGGAGCGGGACGCGGTCGCGCTGTGGTGGTACAACCGCACGGTCCAGCCCGGCGTCGACGTCGACGCGTTCCGGGACCCGTACGCCGACCAGGTCCGGGAGGCCTGCGCCCGGCTCGGCCGGGAGATGTGGGTGCTGGACCTGACCTCCGACTTCGGCGTTCCGGTGCTGGCCGCGTTGTCCCGGCGTACCGACAAGCCCGCGGAGGACGTGATCTTCGGCTTCGGCGCGCACTTCGACCCGCGGCTCGCGCTGCGCCGGGCCCTGTCCGAGCTGGGCCAGCTGCTGCCCGCCGTGTGCGAGGCGCGGGGGGACGGCACGGGGTACGCCGTCGACGACCCGGACGCACTGGAGTGGTGGCGACACGCGACGGTGGCCGGGCGGCCCTATCTGGCACCCGGGGCAGGGGTCCCGGCTCGTACGCCCGCCAGTTGGTCGTACTGCCCGCGGGCCGATCTGCTGGACGACGTCGCCGCCGTCACCGAGCTGGTGCGCCGGCGCGGCATGGAGCTGCTGGTGCTCGACCAGACCCGGCCCGACCTGGAACTTCCGGTGGTGAAGGTGATCGTGCCCGGTATGCGGCACTTCTGGAGCCGGCTCGCTCCCGGGCGGTTGTACGACGTCCCCGTCGCGCTCGGCCGGGTCGCCGGCCCCACGTCGTACGAGGAGCTGAACCCCACACCGCTGTTCGTCTGACCCCCGCCCCTCTTCACCCGGAGGTCTCACCCGCGGCACCTCTTCGCCCGAAGCGCCGCATATCGCCTCACCGGCCGGATCCCCGGCCGGTGAGCAGTGTTTCCACACGCACAATCTTCACCCGACTCGCACACGCTTCTCATATCATGTGCCGCCAGCGCGCAGAGAGTTGCGAGAAGCGCGGACACAGTCGCGAGAAGAGGCCGTGCATCGATGGCTCGTCACGACCGCACCAACGCCACCGCCGAGCACGACCCGAAACACGACCCGCACCACCCGCACCACCCGCACGACCCGCACGACCCGCACGACCCCGAGGAGCACCGGGAGGGCGAACCGGCCGAAGCGCACCACGGCGACCTGCCCGAGGTGCACAGCCGCGACCTGCCCGCGCCCCGGCTGGCCCGCACCATCCTGCTGGTCGCGCTGCTCAGTTACACCCTCATCACCATGCTGAACATCGCGGGCAGCGACCTGTCGGTGGTCCACATGGCGGTGGCCCTGGTCGCCCTGTCGGCGATCTTCGCTCTCCAGCTGGTGCACTCGGCCGCGGGGGCCGAACGCCCGCTGCCCCGGCGCCGGGTGGCCACCCTCAGCGCGCAGGCCGTGCTGACGTACGGGCCGATCCTGGTCTTCCACACCGCCTGGGGGTCGATGGCGGGGTTCCTGGCCGCCTCCGTCCTGCTGATGCTGCGGCCCCGGGTGGCCTGGACCCTGTACGCGCTGATCGGGCTGAGCATGGTGCTGCCGCCGGTGCTGGAGAAACGCCCGGTGATCGACGCCGTCTACCTGCCCCAGTCGACACTGCTGACCGGCCTGGTGATCTACGGCCTGTCCCGGCTGTCGGCGCTGATCCGCGAGGTGGTCGCGGCGCGTGGCGAACTCGCCCGCATGGCGGTCACCGAGGAACGGCTGCGGTTCGCCCGCGACCTGCACGACCTGCTCGGCTTCAGCCTGTCCGCGATCACACTCAAGAGCGAGCTGATCCACCGGCTCATCCCCACACACCCGGCCCGGGCCGTGGAGGAGGTCGAGGACGTACTGTCCATCTCCCGGCAGTCGCTGAGCGATGTGCGGCGCGTGGCCAGCGGGATGCGCGAGATGTCGCTGGAGCAGGAGATCACCTCGGCGGAGTCGGTGCTCCGGGCCGCGGACATCGAGGTCGCCAAGCGGGTCGTGCGAGTACGGGCCGACCGGCAGGCGGACACCGTCCTGGCCACGGTGCTGCGGGAGGCGGTCACCAACCTGCTGCGGCACAGCCGGGCCGGCCGCTGCACGATCGAGGTCGCCGAACAGGCGGGCCGGGTACGGCTGTCGGTGCACAACGACGGGGTCGACCCCGACTATCACGACCCCTCACCGCACAGCGGGAGCGGGCTCGGCAATCTACGCTCGAGGATCGAGACGGTCGGCGGAACGCTGCGCTCCGAGCCCGCCGACGACGGAACCTTCCTGCTGGTGGCCGAAGTTCCCGCCTCGCCGGTCGGCTGACCGCTTCCCGCCAGGAAGGATTCGTTCCCCCGCCGGTGACTCTGCGGCCTGATCCGATCGACGGAATGTGTCCGGGCGTTCTAGAATCCGGCCACACGCGGCTTTCGGTGGGGCGGGGGGAGTCAGGTCCGTGATACGGATTCTGCTGGCCGAGGACATGCAGATGGTGCGTGGCGCGCTGGTCGCGTTACTGAATCTGGAATCGGATCTGGAGGTCGTGGCGGAGGTCGAACGGGGCGACGAGATCGTGGCGACGGCGCTGAAACTGCGGCCGGACGTGGCGGTCATCGACATCGACCTGCCGGGCGTCGACGGTCTGACCGCCGCGACGCAGTTGCGGGAGGAGCTGCCGCAGTGCCGCTCCCTCATCCTCACCAGCCTCGGCCGGCCGGGCACGCTGCGCCGGGCGCTGTCGGCGCAGGTGTGCGGGTATCTCCTGAAGGACGCGCCGCCGAAGGAACTCGCGGTTGCCATCCGGCGGGTGGCGGCCGGGCACCGGGCGATCGATCCCCAGCTGGCGCTGGCCGCCTGGGGCGGCGCCGAGAGTCCGCTCACCGACCGGGAGACGGAGGTGCTGCGGATGGCCGCCGAGGGTGCGGAGGCGCCGGAGATCGCGGGGCTGCTGCATCTGTCGACGGGGACCGTGCGCAACTACCTGACGACGGTCGTCACCAAGCTCAACGCGCGTAATCGGGTGGACGCGATCCGCATCGCCCGGGAGTCCGGCTGGCTGCTTTGAGCCCGGCCGGGTCGGCGGTGAGGCAGCCGTCTGCCGGGAGCGCAGGGGTTCAGCCGTCCGCCGGGAGCGCAGGGGTTCAGCCGTCCGTCGGCACGTCGTGCCCGGCCGCCTGTAAGTCCGGCCGGGCCCGCAGTAGCTCAGCTGTCCGCCGGGACCGCAGGGCTTCAGCCGCCCGCCAGCACGCCGTGCCCGGCCGCCTTTTGTAAGTCCGGCCGGGCCCGCAGGGGTTCAACCGTCCGCCGGCACCGCCATGCCCGCCGCCACAAGGTAGCCCAGCACGTCGTGGACGACGGTGTGCGGCAGCGGCAGCGCGGCCGCCGCCGTCTGGGCGGTGACGGGCCAGGCGAGCATCGCCGCCACCCAGGCCGCCTCGGGGCGGTGCAGCACCACCTCGTGCTTGGACCGGGCGGACGCCAGGACGAGGCCCGCCGGCGCGGAGGCCATCCGCGCGTCGCGCGGCAGCCGTAGCGGATGCCCGGGCACGCCGTCCGGCGCGAAGGTCGCGTCGGCCGCCACCGGCGTCACCGACAGCAGCGGCCCTTTGAGGTCGTCCATCCCCAGGGTGCGGATCACCATGCGGGACAGCCCGGCGAGCGCGGGCGGCAGGACGGGCCCGGTGACCCAGGCCTGTGGAGCGGGCCGCCCGGGCGCCACCTCCACGTTCGCGGGCCGCACGGGGCCCAGTTCCATTCGGCGCAGCATCTCGCGGACGATCCGGTCGGGCTCCGCTATCCGCTCGGTCCCGAACCGGCCCGACGACAGCACGACGGAACCGTCGTCGTCGGTCCGTACGACCACGTCCTCGCGCAACGCCCACAGGTGGAGCGTCCGACTGCCCATGCCGTCCGACACATCGGCACCCCCTCTCGGACGATGCGCAGTCGAGTATCCGCCGCCCGGCGGACGGACCGACAGGCTCCGCCTCACACGTAGGGGGTGAGATTTTCATACGCCGCGCAGCTCCCGAGGTGCCGCCGGCCGAGGACCCGGCCGCCCGTGGCGCGCCCTGCCGGGCCGCCGCGCGCGTCACCGGCTTCAGCCCCTCACAAGCGGCTCTTCCTACGGTGCGCGTCACGAGGCCGAGAGCCTCTGACCGTGTCGACGGGAAGGGGGCGGCCAGGTGGCCGTTCAGATATCGGAGCGAGTCCTCACACAGAGTCCCGACAAGGAGGTGCGGCGTCTCAACCGGGTGGTCATCCGCTTCGCGGGGGACTCCGGTGACGGTATGCAGCTCACCGGCGACCGGTTCACCTCGGAGACGGCGTCGTTCGGCAACGACCTGTCCACGCTGCCCAACTTCCCCGCCGAGATCCGCGCGCCCGCAGGCACCCTGCCGGGTGTCTCCAGTTTCCAGCTGCACTTCGCCGACCACGACATCCTCACCCCCGGCGACGCGCCCGACGTGCTGGTGGCCATGAACCCCGCCGCGCTGAAGGCGAACATCAAGGACGTGCCCCGGGGCGGCGAGGTCATCGTCGACACGGACGAGTTCACCAAGCGGGCGATGCAGAAGGTCGGCTACGACACCTCCCCGCTGGAGGACGGCTCGCTCGACGCCTACCGGATCCACGGCGTGCCGTTGACCACGCTGACGGTGGAGGCGCTGAAGGAGTTCGACCTGTCCCGCAAGGAGGCCGAGCGCAGCAAGAACATGTTCGCGCTGGGCCTGCTGAGCTGGATGTACCACCGGCCGACCGAGGGCACCGAGCAGTTCCTGAAGCAGAAGTTCGCCAAGAAGCCCCAGATCGCCGCCGCCAACATCGCCGCCTTCCGGGCGGGCTGGAATTTCGGCGAGACGACCGAGGACTTCGCGGTCTCCTACGAGGTCGCCCCGGCCGCCACCGCCTTCCCGGTCGGCACCTACCGGAACATCTCCGGCAACCTGGCCCTGGCCTACGGCCTGATCGCCGCCTCCCAGCAGGCCGACCTGCCGCTCTTCCTCGGCTCGTACCCGATCACCCCGGCCTCGGACATCCTGCACGAGCTGTCCAAGCACAAGAACTTCGGCGTGCGCACCTTCCAGGCGGAGGACGAGATCGCCGGCATCGGCGCGGCCCTCGGCGCGGCCTTCGGCGGCTCCCTCGCCGTGACCACCACCTCCGGCCCGGGCGTGGCCCTGAAGTCCGAGACGATCGCCTTGGCCGTCTCCATGGAGCTGCCGCTGGTCGTCGTCGACATCCAGCGCGGCGGCCCCTCCACCGGCCTGCCGACCAAGACCGAGCAGGCCGACCTCCTCCAGGCCATGTACGGCCGCAACGGCGAGGCCCCGGTGCCGATCGTCGCCCCGCGCACGCCCACCGACTGCTTCGCCGCGGCCCTGGAGGCCGCCCGGATCGCCCTCACCTACCGCACCCCGGTCTTCCTCCTCTCGGACGGCTACCTGGCCAACGGCTCCGAGCCGTGGCGCATCCCGGCGCTCACCGAACTCCCGGACCTGACCGTGCAGTTCGCGACGGGGCCGAACCACACCCTCGACGACGGCACGGACGTCTTCTGGCCGTACAAGCGCGACCCGCAGACCCTCGCCCGTCCCTGGGCCCTCCCCGGCACGCCCGGTCTCGAACACCGCATCGGCGGCATCGAGAAGGAGGACGGCACCGGGAACATCTCGTACGACCCCGCCAACCACGAGTTCATGGTCCGCACCCGCCGCGCCAAGGTGGACGGCGTCGACGTACCGGACATCGAGGTCGACGACCCGCACGGCGCCACGTCCCTGGTGCTCGGCTGGGGTTCGACGTACGGCCCGATCACCGCGGCGGTACGCCGCCTGCGCACCGCCGGGGTGCCGATCGCGCAGGCCCATCTGCGCCACCTCAACCCCTTCCCGGGCAACCTGGGCGAGGTGCTGAGGTCGTACGACAAGGTCGTCATCCCCGAGATGAACCTCGGCCAGCTCGCCACCCTGATCCGGGCGAAGTACCTGGTCGACGCCCGCTCGTACAACCAGGTCAACGGCATGCCGTTCAAGGCCGAACAGCTCGCCGCCGCACTGCAGGAGATGCTCCGTGAGGACTGAACTCGCCCTCAGCGCCAAGCCGCTGACCGCCAAGGACTTCAAGTCGGACCAGGAGACGCGCTGGTGCCCCGGCTGCGGTGACTACGCGATCCTCGCCGCCGTGCAGGGCTTCATGCCCGAACTCCAGGTGGCGAAGGAGAACATCGTCTTCGTCTCCGGCATCGGCTGCTCCTCCCGCTTCCCGTACTACATGAACACCTACGGGATGCACTCCATCCACGGCCGCGCCCCGGCCATCGCCACCGGCCTCGCCACCAGCCGCCGCGACCTGTCGGTGTGGGTCGTCACCGGCGACGGCGACGCCCTCTCCATCGGCGGCAACCACCTCATCCACGCCCTGCGCCGCAACGTCAACCTCAAGATCCTGCTGTTCAACAACCGGATCTACGGCCTGACCAAGGGCCAGTACTCCCCCACCAGCGAAGTCGGCAAGATCACCAAGTCGACGCCGATGGGCTCCCTCGACGCACCCTTCAACCCCGTCTCGCTCGCCCTCGGCGCCGAAGCCTCCTTCGTCGCCCGGACCATCGACTCCGACCGCAAGCACCTCACCGAGGTCCTGCGCCAGGCCGCCGCCCACCCCGGCACCGCCCTGATCGAGATCTACCAGAACTGCAACATCTTCAACGACGGCGCCTTCGACGCCCTCAAGGACAAACAGCAGGCCGAGGAAGCCGTCATCCGGCTGGAACACGGCAAGCCGATCCGCTTCGGCGCCGACGGCGCCCGCGGCGTCGTACGCGACCCGGCCACCGGCGACCTCAAGGTGGTGGACGTGACCCCCGGCGACGAGGCCGGCCTGCTCGTCCACGACGCGCACGCGGCCTCGCCGCTCACGGCGATCGGCCTCGCCCGGCTCGCCGACCCCGACACCCTGCACCACACCCCGATCGGCGTCCTGCGCGACGTACGACGGCCCGTCTACGACACCCAGATGGCCCACCAGCTCGACACCGCCGTCGAGCAGAAGGGCAAGGGCGACCTGGCCGCCCTGCTGACCGGCAACGACACCTGGACCGTGGGGAGTTCCTCATGACGTACGTCATCGCCCAGCCCTGCGTCGACCTCAAGGACAAGGCCTGCGTCGACGAGTGCCCCGTCGACTGCATCTACGAGGGCCCGCGCAAGATGTACATCAACCCCGACGAATGCGTGGACTGCGGCGCCTGCGAGCCGGTCTGCCCGGTCGAGGCGATCTTCTACGAGGACTCGCTGCCGGACGAGCTGTCGGAATACGCCACCGTGGACCGGGAGTTCTTCGCCGCCGACCCCTCGCCCGGCGGCGCCAGCTCGGTCGGCGTGGCCGAGGCCGACCACCCCGTCGTGCGGGCGGAACCGGTGCGCGCCGCGGGGTGAGGCGGCCTTCCGCGGCTCTTCCCCGTTTCTTCAGCGGAGCGCGGCAAAGTGGTCCCAACCGACGGAGATC
This sequence comes from Streptomyces griseosporeus, assembly GCF_014656055.1. Lineage (GTDB taxonomy): Bacteria > Actinomycetota > Actinomycetes > Streptomycetales > Streptomycetaceae > Streptomyces > Streptomyces griseosporeus. Next base: position 371,655 of record NZ_BNBR01000004.1, on the reverse strand, counting down.
CGGTCAACCCAGCACCGGACCGGCGTCCGAGCCCACAGTCGTCGCAGCCACCCGAAGAGCCGCCTGGAACCCACCGCAGAGGAATGCCCATGGCCACCGTTCCCGCACTGTCCACGTCATCCGTCCTCGGGCCGTTCCACCTGGTGCACAAGCCGGACAGCCCGGAGACGTTTCTGCTCGACAGCGGGGCGCCCTCGTGCCAGCGTTTCGTCTTCGCGGCGGAACTGCCGGACGAGCACGCGCTGTTCGGGGCCACCGGGGCGGCGCACCACGACCTGGTGATGCCGGTCGAGGCGCTGCGGCAGGCCGCGGTGTTCGCGGCCCGGCACTACTTCCGGGTGCCGGAGAAGCGGCTCACCGTGGTCGCGGAGGCCGCCACCGGGATCACCGACGTCGAGCCGTGGCGGCGGACCGGGCACCGGGCGCAGATCGCGCTGGAGCTGGACCTCACCCCGACGGACATGGTGCTGGGCGTCCCCCGTGGACTGGTGTGCGAGGCCGTCGTGTCGATCGACGGCCGGCCCTGCGGCACCGCGAGCGCGCGGCTGGTGTTCCTGACCCCCGGGATCTACCGGGGCCACCGGGAGGCGGGGCGGCGGCAGAGCGAGGAGAGCCTGGCCCGCGGGTTCGGCGACTTCGGCTCGCCGGGCCGGCCCGAGCCGTCCCGCGTGGGGCACACGGAGCCGCGGCACGTCCTGGTGGGGCTGCCGGTGGAGGACGACGACGAGGTGCTGCTGTTCCCGGTGGACGGGGCCGCCGCCGACGGGATACTGCCGGGCGAGCCGGGTGAACTGCCGCCGGTGCTGTATCTGGAGGCCTCGCGGCAGGCCGGACTGATCGCCTGCGCCGAGCTGTACGGGTTCGCGCCGGACCGCTCGCTGCTCACCGGCTGGCAGGCCTCGTTCCGCGGCTTCGCCGAGCCGGGGCTGCCGCTGTACTGCACCGTGAGCGGCCCGCGGACGGACGGCGCCGCGGCGGCCACGGCACGGGACGCGGCCGGACGGCCGACCACGGCACTGACGCTGGCCTTCTGGCAGGGCGACCGCGAGGTGGCACGGATATCGGCGTCCGTGCTGCAGGACTGCTAGGCCGACGGCATGAGATTCCGAGTGCTGGGCCCGGTGCGGGTCGCACCCCGCACGCCCACCGCGGCGAAACCGCGTGCCGTGCTGGCGACGTTGCTGATCCAGAGCGACAAGGTGGTCTCCACCCACACCCTCATCGACGAGCTGTGGGGGACCGAGCCGCCGCGCACCGCCACCACCACCCTCCAGGTGTACGTGTCACAGGTGCGCCGGGTGCTGCTGGAAGGCGAGCCGGACGGCCGGCAGCCGCTGATCACCAGGCCGCCCGGGTACCTGCTGCGCGTCGCGCCGGACGACCTCGACCTCACCGTCTTCGAAAGACTGCGCGAGACGGGCCGCGCCGCGTACGCCCGCCGGGACTACGCGGAGGCGTCCCGGCGGCTGCGGGAGGCCCTCGCTCTGTGGACGGGCCCGGCGCTGTCCGGCATCCCGCACGGGCCGACACTCCAGACGTCGGCGATCCGGCTGGACGAGCTGCGCGCGGAGGTACTGGAGCAGGGCATCGCCGCGGAGCTGCGGCTGGGCCTGCACCAGGAACTGGTCGGGGAACTCATGGCCCTGACCCGCGAGCAGCCACTGCGCGAGTCCCTGCAGGGCCATCTGATGGTGGCCCTCTACCGTTCCGGACGGCAGTCGGAGGCGCTGGCGGTGTACCGGCGGGCGCGTCGCTCGCTGGTGGACGAGCTGGGCGTGGAGCCGAGCCCGGCGCTCAGGAAGCTCCAGGAGCGGATCCTCACCTCGGACCCGTCGCTCACCTGGCGCCCCGCCGCCCCGGACACCCCCTCCCGGACGCCGGCACCCACCGTGCCGCAGGACGCCCCCGCCGTACGGCTCCCCTCCCCCCTGCCGGACTTCACCGGCCGCACGGGCGAACTGGGCCTCGGCGAACGTTTCCTCGCGGGCACCGGCCCGGTGGACAGCCGGGTCCTCGCGGTGTCGGGGCGTCCGGGGGCGGGAAAGACGGCCTTCGCCGCCCGGCTGGCGCAGGCCGCCGGGGACCGCTTCCCGGACGCGCGGGTGCTGCTGACCCTGCGGGACTCCGGCGGGCGCGCCCTGTCGGCCGAGGCGGTCATGGCGGGGCTGCTGCGCGTCCTGGAGGTCCCCGCGGGCCCGGAGGCGGCGGAGGACCTGCTGCACGCCCGCACCCGCGGCCGCAAGATGCTCTTCGTCCTGGACGACGCGGTCTCCGAGGCGCAGGTACGGCCGGCGCTGTCGGTGCTGTCCGACAGCACGGTCGTCCTGACGAGCCGTCATGCGCTCGGCGCGCTGGAAGGCGTCCAGCATCTCGTGCTGGACGTGCTGAACCGGGCGGACGCCGAGGCGCTGCTGGTGAACTGCGGCGGTACGGCGATGAGCGAGGACCCGGCGTCGACGGCGGAGATCGCCCGGCTGTGCGGCGGGCTGCCGCTCGCGCTGCGGGTCGCCGCGGCGGGGCTCGTGGCCCGGCCGCACTGGACGCCGGCGGAGCTGGCGCGGCGACTCGCCGACGAGCGGGGCCGGCTGGCGGCGCTGCGGCTCGGCGACCTCGACGTGCGCGGCAGTCTGCTGACCGCGTACCGGGACGTGGACGCGGACAACCGGCACGCCTTCCGGGTCCTCGGCCTCGCGCCGCTGCCCGACTTCGCGCTCTGGTCGGCCGGCGCGCTGCTCGCGGCGGACCTGCCGGAGGCGGAGCGCCGGGTGGAGGAACTGGTGCGGGCCCGGCTGCTGGAGGCCGTCCGGCGGCCCGACCGGCTGACCCCGGTCCGCTACGGCTTCCACTCGCTGCTGCGCGGGCTGGCGCTGGAGGTACTGGCCGAGGAGTCACCGCAGCAGGCACCCCCGGCGACCGACCGCCTGTGCCGGGCCTACGCCACGCTCACCCGGCACGCGGACGGCCTGCTCGCCCCCGGCCGCGACCTGATGCCGGCCGCGTCCGCACCACCGGCCGGTCTCGACCCGGCCGCGGTGGTCGGGCCGGCGCCCCTGCGCTGGTTCCAGGAGGAGGCACCCGGACTCCTGGAGACGGTACGGCAGGCCCACCGGGCCGGGCTGTGGCGGCAGTGTGCCGCGCTGGCGTCGGCGGCGGGCGGCTACTACGAGGCGAACGCGCTGTGGGCGGACTGGCAGGAGAGCCACGAACTGGGCCTGGACGCGGCGCGCGAGGCGGACGACTCACTCGCCGAGGCGGTACTCCTGCGCTCCCTCGCGGACCTGGAATGGCAACGCCACCACCCCGGCGCGGCGCGCGACCTCTACCGCCTCGCCTGGCAGCTGTTCACCCGCTCCGGGCACCGGGTCGGCGCGGGCCGCTGCCTCACCGGCGAGGCGGACGTCCTGCTCGGCCTCGGCCGTGTCGCCCGCGCGGAGCGCGGTTACGCCCGCGCTCTGTCGGTCGCCCGCACGGAGGCCGACCCGCGCGGCGAGGCGGACGCGCTCCGGGGGCTGGCCCTGGTGGCCCAACGCGAAGGCCGGCTCCGGGAAGCCCTCGACCGGCTCGCGGTGTGCGGGGCGGCGGCGGGGCGGGCCGGGGACGAACGGTGGCGGGCGTACGCCGGACGACGGGCGGCGGCGGTGAGCGCGCTGCCCGAGGCCCCTCTGGCCTCCCAGCCACTGGAGGTACGGCCAGGGGTGTGGCTGTTCCCGGACGCGTGAGCGTGCCGACGCTGCGGGTGCCGACCGGTGCCCCCAGCTGGCCGGAGGTGGGTCGCGCGGCCCGGCGCTGCCGGGGTGCCGCTGCGCAGGCATGCGGCCCGCCGCTGCGGTGTGGGGGCGCCGGCCCAGGGGTGCGGCTACCCGCCGCTAGGCGGGCTGGGCACCCGGCGCTGCGGCTGGCCGGGGGTGGGTCGCGCAGCCCGGCGCTGCCGGGGTGCCGCTGCGCCCACCCGTGCCGCCCCAGCGGCACGACTGCCCGCAGCTAAGTCGGATTGCGACTGCCCGCTACCCCAGCGGGGCGGCGCTGCCCGCAGCTGCGGCGGCCGGTAGACGCGTACGGCGAGCAGGGGACGTGTCGGGGGGTGTCCGCCCGCAGCGGGCGGCGGAAACTGAGGGTGCGGATTTGACCGTACGCAGCGGCGCACCGAGGACGGATACCCCCCGGCGCGGCCCCGACCCCACCACCGGCCGTAGGCGCTACGCACGCCACAACGCAACCGCAACGGGCCGCCGCAGGCATACAGGGGCGCGGGGAACTGCGCGACCAGCCCCCACCGGCCCGCAGACGAAGCACCGCTCAGGCCGACAGTGCCCGCTCCGCGCGCCGCGTGCGCAGCAACCGGCGCCACTGTTCGGGACTGTACGCCGCCGGCTCCGTCGTCGACATGAAGTCCCGCAGCACCGCCTCGAACCGCTGAGGATCGCTCCGGAACGGAAAATGCCCCGCGTCCTCGAAGATCTCCAGCCGGCTCCCCGGCATCGCCACATGCCCGAGCCCCGCGTGCGTCGCCGGGATCACCTGGTCCCGTCCGCCCCACACCAGCATCGTCGGCATGCCCTGCGCCAGATAGCACCGGTCCAGCATGGTGCCCACCTGCCCCTGCCAGTCCACGACGGCACGCAGCGTCCGGATGAACGCGCTCCGCGCCGTCCCGTCGGGCAGCGCGTCGACCACCCGCACCAGATCCTCCGCGTCGACGCCGAGCCCCGTGTCGAGGGCCCGCAGCACCCGCACCAGCGCCCCGACCTGCCAGCCGACGGTCGGCAGCCGCAGCGCCTGCAGCAGCAGGTGCGCCCCCGGCAGCGTGGCCGCCCGCAGCAGCGGGGTCACCTGCCGGCTGATCCCGCCCGTGCCGACCAGCACCAGCCGCTCGCACCGCTCGGGGAACTGGTAGGCGAACTGCATCGCGACCGCCCCGCCCAGCGAATGCCCCACGAGGGTGACCCGCTCGACGCCGAGGACGCCGAGCAGGTCCCGCATCCCGTTGGCGTACGCGGGCAGCGAGTAGTCGGCGCGCGGCTTGTCGGACGCGCCGTGCCCGAGCAGGTCGGGGGCGATGACCCGGTAGCTGCGCGCGAGGCCGGGCATGACGTCCCGCCAGGTGTCGGAGGAGTCCCCGATGCCGTGGATGAGCAGGATGGCCCGGCCCTTGCCCGCCATGCGGAACGCCCGCCGGTAGCCGTGCACGGTGCGATGGCGGAGCCGGATCGGCATGGTCACGGTGGTCAGGCCCCCTTGCGGTGCTGGTGGTGGTGGCGGGCGTCGGGTCCGCCGGCCGGATAGGGGAACCGGCCGGACACGTGGTGCACGGTCGCCAGATCGCTCTCGGTGACGCCGAGCGAGGCGAGGGACTGCCAGGGCCGCACGGCGGCCGACGCCTTGCGGAACTCGGACGACTCGGTCGTGTCGCTCATGACTGCCTCCGGCTGAGAGGTATCGGGGAGCTGTGCTGCCGGGTCACGCGCCGTCGGGTGAACCGGAGGAGCAAGAGGTTGGCGAAGAGCCAGCGGCGCATCGCGCCGAGGTGCGCGGGGGATCCGTGGACGTCGTCGAAGACCTTGAACCGCACGTCGGGCAGGGCCCGCCGCAGCAAGGCCTGCTCGCGGGCGGGGATGATCTCGTCGCGGGCGCTGGCGACGTACCGGACGGGGATGTCGAGGCCGGCGAGCAGCTTCTGGTCGAGGGCGAACTCGGGGAGCACACCAACCAGTTCGGTCTCGTCGGCGCTGCCGGTGAGCTGGGCCAGGGTGTCGACGGTGATGCGCGGGACGCGCGGCCACCACTGGGCGTCGGTGAAGAAGTCGGCGACGGGCGCGCCGACGGTGAGCACGCGCCGCACCCGCGGGTCCTCGGCGGCGGTGCGCAGCGCGAGGTGGCCGCTGAAGCTGAGCGCGAGGAAGGAGGTGTCGCTGACGTCGGCGCGGGTGGCGAGGCGGTCCAGGAGGTCGCTGAGGGTGCGCCAGGAGCCGGGGCCGTAGCGGGCGGTGTGCTCGCCGACGCCGGGCAGCTCGGTGACGACGGCGGCGAAGCCCAGCTTGCGCAGCAGCGGCAGCAGGGGCGCCCACTGCTCCTTGACGCTGACGATGCCTCCGCACACCACCAGCAGGGGCCGGTCCCGGTCGAGGCCTGCGGCCCAGCAGGCGTAGGGCGCGCCGTCGGGGTCGGTGAACTCCAGCCGCTCGATGCCGGGGCCGGCTGCCCGGCGCCAGCTGTCGAAGGTGGACACGCCCAGCTCCTGGGCCTGCCGGCGGTCCTCGTCGGCGGGGTAGGGGAAGCGGGCGAGGGCGTAGTGGCGGCAGGCGTCCAGCAGGTCGCCGCGGTCGGCGGCGGCGCGGCCCTCGGCGGTCCACACGGCGGCCCAGGAGCGCGGGTCGCCGGGGGTGTCGTTGGTGATGCGGCGCAGTACGTCGGCGGTGTGCTCGGCGGTGATGCCCTGGCCGCGGGCGTGCAGCCGGGCGAATTCCTTGAGTTCGTCGAGGTGGTCCATGCGTGGCCGTCCTGTCAGTGGATGGCGCCGTCGGGGCGGCGCAGGCCGTAGCCGAACGCCCGGTCGGCGGCGATGTGCGCGGTCCAGCCGAGGCCGGCCAGCAGCAGCGTGCGGGAGGCGGTGAGGGCCCCGGTGGCCAGCAGGGCGGCGGCGACGCGCGGGTCGTGCAGCCGGTTGTAGAGGCCGACGTTGTCCGGGGGGAGGATGCCGGGCGGTACGGGGGGCAGCTTGGAGGGGCGCAGGAACGCCAGGTCGGGTGCGATGAGGGAGCCCCAGAACGCGCCGGAGAGGGCGCCGCCGAGGGCGAACCCTGCGCCCAGCGCGGCGACGGCGGTGGCGCCGCTGAGGGCGCGTCCGGCGGGGGTGCGCCAGGTCCAGCGGTCGGCGGGCGCCGGCCAGGAAAGGGGCCCGGGCTTGGCGGCCGCGGGACGGGACTGATCGGTGCCGGGTCCGACGGCCCGGAGCACGGCCTGCATGGGATCTCCTCTCGGTGGGCGCGGCGCCCCGCGTCACACGGGTCCGCGCTACCGCCGGTCCAGGGAGGGCGGCTTTACGCCAGTGTTCCGGCCCGTACTAGTGCGGGACTTGTACGCAGCGGGCCCCCGCCCCGCACACCAGCACCCGAACCCCGCCCCGCGCCCCCGTACCCGCGCACAGGCACGCCCCGGAGGCCGGGCACCAGTCAGGTGTCCGGCCTCCGGGCCGTACGGTCGCTCAGCCGACGCGGACCGGGCGGCGGCCGCTCACCACCAGTCGTCCCCGCCCCCGCCCCCGTCCTCGTCGGAGCCCAGCGCCTCGGACAGGGCGTCCATGATCGACCCGTCCAGGGCGGTGCCGGCGGCGACCTCGGCGGTGGAGCCGAACCCGGCGTCGCCGACCGCCACGCTGACGGTGAAGCGGTCGTCGATGCCGTACGTCCCGAAGGTCCACTCGCCGGTGGTGCCGGGGGTGCCGTCGGGGCGCAGCAGCTCGGTCGGCCGGTCGTCGCTGTCGTCGGAGCGGAAGCCGAAGTCGGTGAAGCGGAACTGCATGCCGAGCCCGATCGCCTTGCTGTAGGCCTCCTTCAGCGTCCACAGCCGGACCAGCGCGGGGTCGCGCCGGTCGGGCGGCAGGGCCTCGATCTCCTCGACCTCGTGCGGGGTGCACATGTGGCGGCCGAGGCCGGGCCCGTAGAGCCTGCGGTCGTTGCGTTCGGCGTCGACGCCGATCACCCCGCCGGTGGCCAGCCCGACGAGGAGCAGTTCGTCGGTGTGGCTGAGGCTGATGTGCACGCCGTCGTAGCCGCGCAGATAGGGGCGGCCGCTGCCGGCGTACCCGATCTCCACGGTCGGCGGGGACACGTCGAGGACGGCCGCGGCGGCGAACTTCAGCAGGATCCGCGACGAGGCGAACCGGGTGCGCACATCGGGGTGGGTGAGCTCCAGGAACCGCTGCCAGTCGCGGCCGAGGAGGGCACGCAGGCGCGGCCCTCCCGCCTGTTCCGGGCGCCAGTCGTCGACCCGGGCGTGGAGGACCGCGCATCCGTGCCGGTCCAGGTCAGCGCGTACTCGGCTCCAGTCCCCGCGGGGACCCGTGATCGTGATCGGCTCCCCGAGGGTCCTGCCCGGGGTCTTCCGCACAGGAGAGGTCATCGCAGGCTTCCATGGTGTGTCGGAGATCGGTGAGCAGTTCGGCCGCGGCCGCCCCGTCGATGACCCGGTGGTCGAACGTGAGGCCGAGCCGCATGACGGGCGCGACCGCGACGGCTCCGTCGCGGACGACGGCCCGTTCGGCGATGCGTCCCGCGCACAGGGTGACGGCGGTGCCTCCGGCCGAGTGGAAGCCGTCGACCGTGGAGTGGCCGAGCGAGCTGACCGAGACCGTGCCGAAGACGTCGGGCCGTTTGCGCGGGTCGCGCAGGGCGCCGGCGAAGGCGAGCCGGCCCAGCAGGACCGGTAGGCCGCCGAGGGCGCGTACCCCCTTGAACTCCGGTAAGTCGGCGGCCTGTTCGCCGCGGTAGCGGTCGATGCGGTGCTGGATGTCGTCGAGGCCGGCGGTCTCCAGGTTCGGTACGAGGGCGGACAGGACGGTCCGTTCGCCCTGGACGGGCCGGTCCAGGGCGAGTTTGGCGGTCACCCCGGCGAACCGGACGATCCGCGGCGCGCGCAGTAGTCCGGGCCAGCCGGGTGCCATGACGGCGTTGGCCTCCGGGTGCCGGGCGAGGGCGCGCCCGGTCGCGTGGAGCAGGTAGGTGACCACGGAGTAGCGGGTGCCGCGGGCCCGGGCGGCGGCCCGGTGCTCCTGGATCCGGCTCATGTCGATGTCGGTGTCCAGGTGCACCGGGCGCTGCCCGGCCGACCACTCCAGGAAGTACAGGGTGTGCCTGCGGCGGCGTTCGACGACCGTGCGGGTGCCGTCGGTCATCCGCCGACCGCCACGTCGTGGATCTCCTTGAGGCTGCGGGCCTCCAGGACCTTGCCGACGGCGACCTTGCGGCCGGTGGCCAGTTCCAGGGCGGTGACCAGCTTGAGGAGGTACAGGGAGTCCCAGTCGGGGAGTTCGTCGAAGTCGACGGCGACCTGCTCGGGTTCGATCTCCAGGCCGATCTCGTCGCGGACGAGGGAGACGAAGTCGTCCAGGCTCAGGACGGCCGTGCTGCTGTCGGTCATATCTTCTCCAGGGCGAAACCGGCTTTGATCCACTTGCTGGACTCGACGGCGACGGCGAGGGCCTTGTGCCCGTCGCCCATGCGTCCGAGGAGCTTCTCGATCTGCAGGAAGGGCAGGGCGTTGCCGTTGTTCCCGGTGTCGGCGACGCAGGAGATCTCCTCGGCCGTGGGCACGCCGAGTTCCTCCGTGATGCGCCGGGTCATCCGGCCGGACAGCTGGGGCGGCAGCAGGTAGTCGAGTTCGTCGGCCTCCCAGTCGAGTTCGCCGAGCAGCTCCCAGAGGATCTCCACGGCCATGACGGGCACGCGTTCCTCGATGGCCTTGTAGTCCTCGGTGAGGGCCTGCCGGTCGTCGTAGCGGTCGGCGAGGCCGAACCACTCGATGACCTGGCCGGGCTTGCTGCCGAGGCCGGTGAAGCGGTTGAGGACGTGGCGCAGGGCGACGCGCTCCCCCGCGGGTTCGGCGGTCAGTACGGCGGCTCCGGCGCCGTCGCCGAAGAGCACGAAGTTGACCAGGTCGCTGGGTGCGGCGTCGGACAGGTCGCGCTGCACGTCGAGGTGTTTGCTGCACACGTCGCCGCCGATGACCAGGCCGGTCCGGTACTGCCCGGAGGCGATCATGGTCTGTCCGACGGAGAGGGCCTGGATGGCGCCGGCGCAGCCGGACTGCAGCTGGAAGGTGGGCACCTGGTCGAGGCCGAGCTGGTCGGCGACCTGGTTGACGGTGGCCGGCATGAGGGTGTCGGGGGTGGCGGTGCCGAGGACGATGAACTCGATGGCGGCGGGGTCGACGGCGGGGGCGGCGAGGGCCTTCTGCGCGGCCTGGGCGCACAGGTCGGCGAGTGACCAGCGGACGGTTCCGGTGCCGAGGTCGCGGGCGAAGTGGCGGGTCTTGGTGCCGATGAAGACCTCGATCCACTCCTCGTTGACCCCGAGCACCTTGGCGAGGGCCGCGTTGTCGACCGGGTCTCCGGGCAGCGCGGTGCCTATGGAGGCGATGTGCGCGGTGGGCGTGGTCATGCCGTCCTTCCTTCCTGGGCGGTCGGGGTGGCGGTGACGGTGGCGCCGGACTCGTGCAGGAAGCCGGTGAGGTCGGCGACCGTCTTCAGCCGGGGCAGCAGGTCCTGGACGGTGATGTGGGCGAGGCCGGTGACGCGTTCGTCGAGCCGGGTCTTCAGCTCCATGATCATCACGGAGTCGAAGCCGAGGTCCTCGTAGAGCCGCTGGTGGGCGGAGACCTCGGCGCTCGCGTAGCCGCCGACCGCCGCGATCACCTCCTGCACGGCGTCGGACAGGGGGTCCGCCGGGGTGCCGGCGCGGGCGCCGAGGACGGCGACGCCCGGTGCCGCGGCGGGTGCGGTCGCCTCGGCGGCCGGTGCCGCGGAGGGGGCGGGTACGGCGGTGGGGACCGTGGAGTCGGCCGGGTCGGCGGCGGTGGGCCGGCGGGCGGCCCAGTAGCGGTGCTCGTCGGAGAAGACGTACGGGACGAGCGGCTGCGGGACGCGTTCCTCGGCCGGGTAGACGGCGGCCCACTCGGGGTCGGCGCCGCCCCGGTACAGCTCCGCGAGCGCGTCGGCCAGGTCCCGGCCGCTCGCCTCGGCGCCGCGCACCGGCAGGACGTGGGCGGGGGCCGCGGCCTGGGCGCGCGGGCCGAGGCGGCGCACCATGCCGGACAGCACGGGCTGCGGGCCGATCTCCACCAGGTGGGTGGGGCCGGCGTCGAGCAGGGCCTCGGCGGCGTCCTGGAACAGCACGGTCGCGCCGATGTGCTCGATCCAGTAGGCGGCGTCCATCGCCTCCCCGTCGAGGACGCGGCCGCGCACGGTCGAGTACACGGGGATCTCCGGCACGCCGCCGCCGACCTCCGAGGCGATGAGGGCGAATCGTTCCAGCATCGGCCGCATCAGCGGGGAGTGGAAGGCGTGCGAGACGGTCAGACGGCGCGTGGTGAGCCCGCGTCCGGTGAGGTCGGCCTCGATGCGGGCGAGGACGCCCAGGTCGCCGGAGACCACGGTGGCCTCGGGTCCGTTGACCGCCGCGACCCCGGCCAGCGGCTCGTCGGCGACGAGCGGGGCGACCTCGGCGAGCGGCGCGCGCACGGACAGCATGCCGCCGCCCTCGGGGAGCTGCTGCATCAGGTCGCCGCGGGCGGCGATCAGCCGGGCCGCGCCGTCCAGGGTGAGCGCCCCGGCCAGGACGGCCGCCGCGTACTCGCCGACGCTGTGGCCGAGCAGCAGCCCGGGCCTGACGCCCAGTTCGGTCAGGGTGCGGCCGAGGGCGTACTCGACGGCGAACAGCGCGGGCTGGGTCCAGCGGGTCAGGTGCACGTCCTCGTCCCCGTCGAGGACGAGGTCGCGTATGGACCGGCCGGTGTGCGGCAGCAGCGCGGCGTCCGCCTCGTCGAGGAAGCCGCGGTACAGCGCCGAGTCCCGGTAGAGGCCGGCGGTCATGCCGCCGTACTGGGAGCCCTGCCCGGTGAACAGGAAGGCGGTGCGCGGCTTTCCGGCGGGCGCGGCGGTGAGCCGGGCCAGCAGGTCCGGGTCGGCGGCCGCCTCCTGGAGGCGGGCGGCGAGTTCGGCGGTGTCGTGCGCGGGCACCGCGAACCGGTAGCGGTGCCCGGTCTTGACCTGGTTGCTGGTCCAGCTGAGCGCCTGCGCGGAGACCCGCCGGGAGGCGACCGCCGCGGCCTGCGCGGCCAGGTTGCGGCGCAGCGCCGGGGCGCCGGGCGCGCTGACGGTGAAGACGCCGCAGCCGATGCCGCCGGTGGCCCCGGCATCGCGCGGTCCGGGCCGGGCCGACGCGGGCGGCGCGCTCTCCAGGACGGCGTGGGCGTTGGTGCCGCCCATGCCGAAGCTGCTCAGTCCGGCGAGGACGGGCGCGGCGGGCAGCCTGAGCGGTGCCTTCAGCAGCCGCAGCCCGTTGTCCTTGAGCTGGAGTGCCGGGTTCTCCTTGGTGGCGTGCCGGCTGGCGGGCACCACCCGGTGGTGCAGGGAGAGGGCGACCTTGATGAGTCCGGCGATGCCGGCCGCGCCCTCGGTGTGGCCGATGTTGCCCTTGACCGAGCCGAGTGCGAGGGGCTTGCCGGGGCGGGCGGCGTGGTGGTGGCCGAGTGCCTTGACCTCCATCATGTCGCCGAGGGTGGTGCCGGTGCCGTGCGCCTCGGTGAAGACGACCTCGGAGGCGTCGACACCAGCCCTCCGGTAGGCGGCGGCGAGGACGTCCTGCTGCGCCCAGCGGTTGGGCGCGGTCAGGCCGTTGCTGCGGCCGTCCTGGTTGACGGCGGTGCCGCGGATCACCGCGTACACCCGCTGCCCGTCGGCGAGCGCGTCGCGCAGCCGGCGCAGGACGACGACGCCGACGCCCTCGCCGCGGCCGATGCCGTTCGCCTCCGCACCGAACGGCTTGCAGCGGCCGTCGGGCGCGGACAGCCCGGCCTGCGTGTAGAAGATCGACAGGGCCGGGGTGACGGCCACGTTGACGCCGCCCGCGAGGGCCGTGTCGCACTCCCCGGAGAGCAGGGAGTTCGCCGCGAGGTGCACGGCGACCAGGGACGAGGAGCAGGCCGTGTCGACGGCGAGGCTCGGGCCCTTGAGGTCCAGGTGGTACGAGACCCGGTTGGCCGTCATGCAGTAGCCGTTGCCGGAGCCGATCTGGGCGGTGACCTTGGCGTAGTCGGTGAGGTGCAGCTGCGCCCACTCGTTGCCCATGATCCCGACGAAGACACCGGTGGAGGTGCCGGCCAGCCGCTGCGGGGACAGGCCGGCGTCCTCCACCGCGCGCCAGGTGCACTGCAGCAGCAGCCGCTGCTGCGGGTCCATGGCGGCGGCCTCGCGGGGCGAGATGGTGAAGAACTCGTTGTCGAAGGCGTCGGCGTCGCCGATGAAGCCGCCCTCGACGGTGTTGGCGTGCCCTTCCGCGCCGTCGGCCGAGTGGAACTCGTCGGCGTCCCAGCGCTGTCCGGGCACCTTGCCGACCCCGTCCGCGGAGCGCATCAGCAGGTCCCAGTAGGCGCCCGTGTCGGGCGCCCCCGGGAATCTGCAGTCGATGCCGACGATGGCGATCGGTTCCATCAGGCCGTGCCGCCCTTCGCGGCGGCGAACTCCTTCAGCAGGTGGTCCGCGAGGGCCTGCACGGTGGGGTAGTCCCAGGCGGCGGTCGGCTCCAGGATGAAGTCGAAGTCCTCCTCGATGTCGCCGCAGAGGCTGAACGCGGCGACCGAGTCGAGGCCGTACTCGGCCAGCGGGACGTTCGGGTCGATCTCGGCGGGCTGCCGCTTGAGGTAGAGGGCGATGCGCTCGGCCAACCACGTGGTGAGCGACTCGGCGGTGTGTCCGGTGGTCGGAACGGGCATGGTGTGCTCCTCGGCGAGGGTCGGTCGGGCTGGAAGCGGCCGCGCGGGACCGGGCGGTCACCCGGCGAGCGGCGTGTCGTACAGGTCGTAGCTGGTGCGGTCGTGGAAGCGGCGCAGCACCTCCTCGTGCACCCGCGCCTCGGCGGCGGCCGGCAGCTCGGGCGGGGTCTGGCCGAGGCGGCGCGCCAGGCGGTGCAGGGCGGCGGCGGCCCAGGCGGGGTCGGCGAGGAACGGGTCCTCGGCGTTACGGGCCTGCTGCCACACCCCGATGACGGAGGCGGCGGCGAGCAGCACGGTGTAGCGGTCGGCGAGCGCGAAGGTGGCCGGGCTGGCGAGGGCGGTGCGGTCCTCGGGAGCCAGGGTGGAGCCGGCCTCCTGGAGCTGGCGCAGCTCGTCCATCATCTTCAGGGCGATGCCGTGCACCACCCGCTCCTCGGGCGTGCCGCTGGGCAGTTCGTCGATGGCGGCGAGCAGCGAGGCGCTCAGCCGGTCCCGTCCGCTGGCCAGGGTCAGCTCCCCGAAGGGGATCTCGCCGAGGTCGTCGCGGAGCCGGAACAGCCCGGCCGGGGCGGGGTCGTCGGTGAACCAGGCGCGCCGGGCGAGCCGGGGCAGCTGGGGGATGATCGTGGCCTGGCAGGCGGCCGACCCGGCGTGGCCGAGGCTGAGCACCGGCAGGTCGCGGATGTGCTTCTGGAAGATGCCGAACTCGCCCTCGCGGACGTAGAAGCGGGCGCCGAGCACGATGGACAGCTCGTGCATGGCCTCGGTGAGCAGCTTGGGCACCAGGTACTTGGTGGCCGCCGCGTACACGCTGGTCTCCTCGGGCAGCAGGTGCACGGCCCGGGTCGCGGCGAGCGAGAGGCTGTCGCTGATCAGCAGGTCGAGGAAGGCGGCCGACAGGGTGGCCTTGGCGTGCGGGATGTCCATGACGGACTTGCGGTACAGCTGCCGGCCGAGCGCGAAGCGGACGACGGTGCGCAGGCTGGTGTCGGTGGCGCCGAGCGCCATGCCGGGCACCGCGCTGCGGGTGATCTGGAAGGCGCGCAGGGCCAGTTCGACGCCCTTGCCGGTCTCGCCGACCAGCGCGGAGGCGGGCAGCGGGGTGTCGTCGAAGTGGAGCCCCGTGAGGTGGCAGCCGCGGACGCCGACGGTGTCGTAGCGGGGCAGGACCCGGTAGGTGGAGGCGTCCAGGCCGTCCCGCTCGGCGAAGAAGACGGAGTGGCTGCGGCTGCCGGGCGCGGGGTTGGTGCGGCCGAACAGCACCCAGGCGGCGGCCCGGTCGGCGTTGTTGATGACCTGCTTCTCGCCGTGCAGCAGGAAGCCGCCGTCGTCCTGCGGGCGGGCCTCGAACTCGTTGCGCACGAAGTCGTTGCCGTGGGCCAGCTCGTGGTAGGCCACGGAGACCTTGCCGCCGTCGAGCAGGATGCGGGCGAAGCGGGCGCGCTGGTCGGCGTCGCCCTCGGTCCACACGTTGACGCCGGCCATGAACGAGGTGACGCCGTAGCCGAGGCCGAGCGCGACGTCGCGGCGGAACACCGACCGCATGACGCGCACCAGGGTGTCGATGCGTTCCAGCCGTCCGCCCTCGGCGCGCGGCACGAAGTCCGCGTTGAGGACGGCCTCGTCCAGGATGCGCTCGCCGGCCACGGAGATCTTCCCGGCCTCGTCGTCCTGGAGCAGCCGGGTGTAGGAGACCTCGTTGGTCTCGTCCGTGGGGTCACCGAGCTTGTGTTCGAGCTCGGCGACGCGTGCCGCCACCCGCTCTTCCTGTCCCGGCTCCCCGGCGGGGCGGGCCGGTGCCCCCTGGGGGGCGGTACCGATCAGCATGACGTCCTCTCGCTCTCACCGGCGGCGACGCCGGCGGTCTCGGGGCCCGGGGCCCGCCGCTCCGGCTGCGCCAGCAGCGAGAACAGCCGGCCCGAGTGCCGGGCGGCGCGCAGCTCGGTGAGCAGCGCCTCGTGGATCCCGTTCCGGTCGCCGGGTGCGGCCGGTCCGTCGGGCCGTTCGCCGAGCCGGGACAGCACCCGGTCCAGGGCGGCCCGCAGCCACAGCGCGTCCCGCCACAGGCCGGCGGTCTCCCCGTCGGCGGCGGCGCGTACGGTGCCCAGCCACAGGCCGAGGCAGGCGGCGCCGGCCCAGCACAGGGTGAAGTGGCGGGCGGTGTCGAAGGCCTGCGGCGGCACGTCGGTCATGACGGCCGGGTAGCCGGCCATCTCCTCGTGGACGGCGTCGGTGACGTCCAGCAGCCGGTGCGCAGCCACCGCGGCCGGCGCGAGGGCCGGGTCCCGCTCGGCCAGCCGGTCGAGTTCCTCCACCCCGGCGGGCAGTGCGGCGAGGACACCGCAGCCGCGCGCGACCACGGACAGCTGGGAGGGGTCCAGCGGCGGCAGCTCGGCCGTCAGGTCGTAGGCGACGGCCGCGCCCTGCACGTCGCCGCGGCCGCGCCGCCAGCCGCGGGAGAGCGTACGGAACTGGTTGACCAGGGAGTTGAGGTTGACGAGGGTGTTGCCGTCGAACAGGCCCACGATGCGGTGGTCGCGTTCCAGCTTCTGGAAGCGGCCGTCGGCGTGCACGCCCTTGAGGAAGGCGCGGGCGCCCAGGACGCGGGTGACGCCGTCCAGGACCTCCTCGGTGCCGGTCGGCAGCAGGTACTTGGTGACCGCCGAGGTCACGCTCATCTCGCCGGTCTGGCACTGCACGGCCCGGGCGGCGACCAGGGCGACCGCCTCGTGCAGCAGGACGTCGGCGGCGGCCGCGGTCAGCAGCCTGCGGGCCTGCGGCAGTTCGATGAGCTTACGGCCGTACAGCTCGCGTTCCTCGGCGAAGTCCAGGCCGATGGCGAGCCCGTGGTCGCCGGCGCCCAGGGAGAGCGCGGCGCACAGGGTGCGGGTGAGCTGGAGTGCCTTGATGACGGTCTCGACGCCGCCGCCCTCGGTGCCGACGAGCGCGGTGCGCGGCACGCGGGCGCCGTCGAAGGCGATGCCGGAGATGTCGGCGCCGCGGATGCCGTGGGTGGGGATCTTGGGCAGGTGGCGGTAGGTGTCCTCGTCCAGTTCGCGCTTGTCGACCAGCAGGACGCTGAAGCCGCGCGGGCCGCCCGCCGGGTCGGTGCGGGTCAGCAGGGACAGCACCGAGCCCCGGGTGGCGTTGTTGATCAGCCACTTCTCGCCGCTGACCAGCCAGCCGCCGGTCTCGTCGGCGGTGGCGCCCTCGCCCTGGACCTCACCGGCGAGCAGGTCGCTGCCGTGGGCGCGTTCGGTCAGGCCGAGCGAGACGGGCACCCCTGCGCGGATGTCCGCGCCGAGCCGTCCGGCCTGCTCGTCGCTGCCGGCGATCCACACGCAGACCCCGCCGAGGTAGGTCTTGCCGTGGCCGATCGCCACGGTCAGGTCGCGCCGGGCCACCGTGCGGATCAGCTGGAGCAGGTGCTCGTAGTCGCGCAGCCGCCCGCCGTGCCGGACCGGTACGTAGTGGTCGGCGAGCCCCCACTCCTCCAGACGGTGGCAGATGCCGGCCGGGAACTCCTCCTTCTCGTCGAGTTCGACGCAGCGCGCGTAGGAGAACGGCTCGCTCGGGTCGGTGGGGTCGCCGAGGAAGGCGTCGAGTTCCCCGGCCAGCCGGTAGGGCGGATGCTCCATGTCAGACCACCGCATCCAGGGGACGGTCGATGGCGTCGGCGACGAGTTCGCGGACGGCGGGCTCCAGCACCTCGTACAGCGGGGTGATGCCGCCCTTGAGGAACAGCTGCCGCATCAGGGTGCGCTGGATCTTGCCGCTGGTCGTCTTGCGGATGGTGCCGGGGCGGACCAGCAGGACGTTGCCGGCCGGGATGTTGAACTCCCGTCCGATGAGGGCCTGCACGCCGGTGGCGAGGGTCCGCAGGTCGGTGGTGACGGCGCTGGGCCGCACCTCCTGCACGACGACCAGGTGCTCCCGGTCGGTGTCCACGGCGAACACCGCGCCCGAGCCGATGCCGAACGCCTTGTCGGTGGCCTGCACGGCGCGCTCGATGTCCTGCGGGTACAGGTTGCGGCCGGCGAAGATGATCAGTTCCTTGAGGCGGCCGGTGACGTAGAGCTGGCCGTCCTCGAAGACGCCGAGGTCGCCGGTGCGCAGCCAGCCGCCGCCGTCGGGCCGGCCGTCGGCGCCGACGATGGCGGCGTCGAAGATCTCCTTGTTGGTCAGCGGGCGCTTCCAGTAGCCGGAGGCCACACTGTCGCCCTTGACCCAGATCTCGCCGACCTGGCCCTCGGCGCGCTGCCGGAAGGACTCCGGGTCGACGATACGGACGTCGAAGTCCTGCTCGACGACGGTGCCGGAGCTGACCAGGGTGCGGGTGGGCTCGTCCTCGCGCGGGTCGGCGAGTTCGCCGCGCTCCAGGCCCTCGGCGTCGACGCCGAGGACGACCGGGCGGGTGCCGCGGGGGGTGCCGGTGACCAGCAGGGTGGTCTCGGCCATGCCGTAGCAGGGGAAGAACGTCTCGGGGCGGAAGCCGGCCGGTTCGAACCGCTCGGTGAACGCGCGGATCGTCTCGACGCGGATCGGCTCGGCGCCGTTGCAGGCCGCCTTCCACGAGGACAGGTCGAGGGTGGTGAGCTGCTCGTCGGTGATGCGGCGCAGGCACAGGTCGTAGGCGAAGTTGGGGCCGCCGCCGATGGTGACGCCGTAGTCGCCGATCATCTTCAGCCAGCGGTAGGGGCGCTTGAGGAAGGACACGGGCGCCATGAGCACGCCGGAGCCGCCGAGGTACAGCGGCTGGAGTATGTGCCCGATCAGGCCCATGTCGTGGTAGAAGGGCAGCCAGCCGCCGTAGCGGGACGTCTGGTCGGAGCCGACCGAGCGCTGGATGGCCGCCTCGTTGGCGAGCAGGTTGGCGTGCGAGACCATCACGCCCTTGGGGTCGGACGTCGACCCGGAGGTGTACTGCAGGAACGCCAGGTTCTCCGGGGTGAGGTCGGGCTCGCGCCAGGCGGCGGCGTCCGCGAAGGCCTCGCCGTCGGTGGCCAGGCAGTGCACGTCGGTCATGTTCTCCGCGGCGAGCCAGGCGGAGATCTCGGGGGCGTTGCCGGCGTCGGTGAGGACGGCACGGGCCTCGGCGTCCCGCAGGATGCCGGTGACCCGGGCGAACTGCCTGCCCTGCTCGGTCGGCAGGGGGGCCGGCACGGCGACGGCACCCGCGTACAGGCAGCCGACGAAGGCCTTGATGAACTCCAGGCCCGACGGGTACAGCAGCAGCACCTGGCCGCCGCTGCATCCGCGTTCCTGGAGCCATGCGCCGATCCGCCGGGCGTCCGCGTCGAGCTGCTCGTACGTGAGGTGCTGCGGGACCGAGCCGTTGGCGTCGTCCGGCAGGAAGACGAATGCGTCCTCGGTGCCGAGCGCGCCCGCGCGCGCCAGAACCAATTCCGTAAAGGTTCGGAAGCTAGTCAAGGTCGTTCCCTGGCCTTTCCGCGAGCGCCGGCAGGGCACCGGCGGGGAATTCTCGGACAGGTGCGATGCTGCGCCGGACGGCTAAGGGGGCGCTTGTGCGGCCCGGTTCGCTCCTGGGTGGCGGTGATCAAAGGAGCTAGCGTGGGGTGCGGCCGCCCGGGGAAGGCTCGTGGGGGTTCGTGGGGGTTTCCGAAAGGAGCGCAGGCCAGTGCGCCGTATCACGTGCGACATCCATATCCACGCGCGGCCCGAGCAGGTGTGGGACGTCCTGACCGACTTCGCCCGGTTCCACGAGTGGAACCCGTTCCTGGTGGAGGCGGAGGGGCGGCCCGAGCCCGGCACGAGACTGCGGCTGCGCTTCCGGCTGCCGGACAGCGGCAAGGAGATGGTGTTCACGCCGACGGTGCTGACCTGCGAGGAGCACCAGGTGCTGCGCTGGCGGGGCCGGTTCGGCGTCAAGGGCATCTTCGACGGCCTGCACAGCTTCGAGCTGACGCCCGTCGACGGGGGCACGCACGTGGAGCAGATGGAGACGTTCACGGGCGTGCTGGTGCCGTTCACCGGGTCGGTCATCACCCAGACGGACGCAGGTTTCCGCCGGCTGAACGAGGCGCTGAAGGAGCGGGTGGAGTCCCTGGCGGCGGCACGGGACGGCAGCTAGCCGCTGGGGGCGGACGTACGGAAGCCTGCCGTCGGCTCCCGGGGGATGTGGAGCCGACGGCAGGCTGGTTCGCGGGTGGCGCGGGACGGTCAGGCGCCGGCGGGGTCGAACGTCAGGCCGAGGTGGCCGGGCACCTCGGGCAGCTCGGCGAGGTCGTGGACGAAGTCCAGGGCGCCCTCGGGGCTCTCGTGCGCGGTGCGGAAGCCGAGCGACGGCCAGAAGTCGCGGACCTTGTGGTTCTTCGGGGTGGGCCGGTAGCTCGCGCGGACCTCGGTGGCGCCGGTGTCCCGGGCGTGCGCGAGCAGCGTGGCGACGGTGCCCTGCTCGATACCGCGGGCGAAGACCCGGCAGCTCAGCAGCAGGTTGTCCACGACCAGCGCCGTGCCCTCGCGGCGGGCGAACAGCGCGCCGACCACGCCGTTGTCGCCGAACCGGTCCCGGCTGCGCACGGCGAGCACCAGGTGGGCGCCGTCGTCGAGGCGGGCGCGCACATCGGCCTGCTGGAGGCGTTCGGTGGTGAGGTTGAACTGGTTGGTGCGCAGGGTGATCTGCGCGACGCGGGCCAGCTCGACGTCGCGCACCCCCGACACCTCGACCCGTACGTCGAGCGCGGCCAGGTACTCCTCCATCGAGCCGGTGCTCTCCAGCAGGTCCTGCCGGCCGGCCTCGGAGCGGTACTGCCCGGCCCGCAGCCGGTCCTCGGCGGTCAGCTCCCGCGTGTCGAACCAGCCGTCGGCGAGCAGCTTCTCCACGTGCAGCGCGGGTTCCTCGTCGAGGCGTACGACGGCCACCTCGGGCAGGGAGGAGGCGACCAGCCCGCACTCGAAGGGCGAGTCGTCGGCGAAGACGAAGCTGTCCACGCCGAGGTTGAGCCGGGCGGCGATGTCCCGCAGGTTGCCGTCCTTGGGCTGCCAGTTGGCGTTGACGCGGACGAAGTCGTCCTCGCGCAGCACCATGTCGGGGTGGTCGCGCAGCACGCCCAGCACCGGCTCCTGGTCGTTCTTGCTGCTCACGGCGAGCAGGACGCCCTGGGAGCCGATCTGCTTGACGGTGCGCTGGAAGCGGTGGAAGGCCTCGCCGCGGTAGGTGGTGGCGGCGGCGATGCCGTCGGGCCCGTCGTCGCCGAGGATGCCGTCCCACAGGGTGTTGTCGAGGTCGACGACGAGGACCTTCTTGGTCCGGCCGCGCAAGGCGCGCAGCAGGTGGGCCGCCTCGCGGGCGTAGCGGGCGAGCACGGCCTCGCCGAGGTGGACCTTGGCGTAGGCGGCGAGCCGGGTGTCGCGGACGGGGCCGGTCTCGGCGACGATCGGGCCGAGGTCGACGACGTGCAGCCGGGGGTGACGGCCGGCCAGCCGCAGCAGGCCGGCGTTGAACTCGTGCCACGCGGCGGCCAGTTCGGTGCGTGACCGGTGGTCGACGAGCTGCTGGGTGTGGCTGCGCAGCAGGGGCAGGGTGTTCAGCACCAGGGTGCCGGGTCCGTGCTCGCCGTACTGCGCGGCCAGCCGGTCGAGCAGCTGGAGCTTGCCGGTCAGGGCGCGCGTGGCGTCCTCGACGTTCCAGGGCAGGGGCAGCTCGTCGAAGATCTGCTGCCCGTCCAGCAGGCACAGCGCCAGCTCGGTGCCCGGGGCGTACAGCTCGCTGCCGGTGTCCTGGAGGTCGCGCTGCCAGGCGTCGTAGTCGCTGACACTGGCCGTCAACGGCACGCCGTGCCGGGCGAGTTCGGCTGTCAGCGAGGGAATGAGGGCGTCCACGATGCCGTGCCCCGTGACCGCCACCGCGGCCGGCCGCACCCCGTCGTGCAGGGCGGCGATGTCCTCCGCGCGCTGCTTGACGAGCAGCCGGCCCGCACGGGCCAGCTCGGCGTACGCGTCCTCGCTCTGCGCGAGTTCGGCGAGCAGGGCGGGTACGGCGGGATAGTCGGCGGCGATCCTGCCCGCGCGCTGCAGGGCCCGCAGCCGGTCCAGCGGCCCCTGCCGTTCCTGTGTGCTCGTCGTCACTGCTGTGCTCACGGCCTCGTCGCCTCTCTGCCTGATCGGGCGGACGCCGAAGAGCTTCACGCCGCTCCCTAAAGGCGGCCTAGGGCGTGTCCGCAAAGTCACGTCGTCCGCCCGGAGGGCGGGCCGAGCGGCGTCCGGTGCGTGCTCTCGCCGTGCCGGACGGGCGCCC
>NZ_BNBR01000004.1:0-349866 GCF_014656055.1 Streptomyces griseosporeus | reverse complement strand
GCCGGACGTCGGGCGGCAGACGGGACTTTGCGGACACGGCCTAGGGCAGGCCGGGCCCTTTCGTCATCGGGGGATCCGCAAGGACTGCTTTAGCCGCCGTACAGACCATCGACCGACCATGACGCTCACGTCTCCTCCGGAAAGGCAGCGTTGACGATGACAACAGAGCTGACCGCACAGGTGTGCGTGGTCGGAGGGGGCCCGGCCGGGCTCACACTGGCCGTGGAGCTCGCCAAACGCTCGGTCTCCGTGGTGGTACTGGAGCAGAGCGGCCACTTCGACCGGTCCTTCCGAGGCGAGTCCGTCTCCCCCGACTCCGTGTGGCTGCTGGACCGGCTCGGCGTCCTGGACCGGCTGGACGGCGCCTACCAGCAGATGCACCGCATGGAGATCGTCGACTCGGGCAGCCGGGTCCTCGGCGCCGACTTCACCCGCTTCCCCTACCCGCACCCCTACCCGGTGGAGATGCCGCAGCCCGCGCTGCTGTCGGCGCTGGCGGGTCTCGGCGAGGAGCACCCCGACCACTTCACCCTCGTACGCCGGGCCACGGCGACGGCACTGGTGCGTGGCGCCGACGGCACCGTGACCGGCGTGCGGGCGCGCACCCCGGACGGTGAAATCACCGTGCACACGCGGCTGACGGTGGCCGCGGACGGCCGGTTCAGCAAGGTGCGCGAGATGTCCGGGCTTGCCTACACCAAGATCCCGCTGGAGCGGGACGTGGTGTGGCTGAAGCTGCCGTTCCCGAAGGAGTGGGACGACCGTACGTACCGGATCCGGATCAGGGGCGACCAGCACGGCCTGTTCATCCCCACGCACCCCGACAGCGTCCGGGTGGGCTTCAACATCCCCAAGGGCGGCCTGAAGGAACTGCGCGCGAAGGGACTGACCGCGCTGTACGAGCGGCTGGACCAGCTCGCGCCGGAGCTGTCGGACGCGGTGCGCTCGGAGATCCGGGCCTGGTCGGACACGTCGATGCTGGACATCTTCACGGCCGTGGTGCCGCAGTGGTCGGCGCCGGGCCTCGTCCTGATGGGCGACTCGGCGCACACCCTGACGCCCATCCTCGGCCAGGGCGTGAACCACGCCATCATCGACGCGGTGACGCTGGCGCCGCTGGTGCAGCGGGCGTTCGCCGAGGGCGGCTCGGTCGCCGCGCTGGGCCGGGCGACGCAGGAGTTCCAGCGCTCGCGCGAGGAGTCGGTGAGCAAGTCCCGCGCGCTCCAGCTGCGCCAGGAGCGGCTGTTCGCCCTGCACGGCATCGGCGGCACGTTCCGCCGCACGCTGTACCGGGTGGTGGACCGCAGCCAGTCCCTGAAGCAGCGGGTCCTGGCCGGCGCCTACTTCCAGCTCCAGAAGCCGGGCCCGCACGCGGTACGCCCCCAGGAACGCACGACGTCCCACGTCTGACCCGCCCTCTCCGACCCGCACCTGCCCCCTCCCACGCGGACGCCCGGCCGTCGCCCCTCGGCCGGGCGTCCGCGTGTCGGTGCCTCACGTGGCCGCCTCGAACGCGCGCGGGAGCAGGATCCGCGCGAGGAGGCGTACCTGGTCGGGGTCGAGCCCGGCCGCTTCGGCGACGTGGTCCCGATGGGCCCACACCTCCTGCCGTAGACCTGGCACGCGCGGAGCGGACAGCTCACCGGGGGCCTCCTCCCGGTTGCTTGTGCCGAGATGTACACGCCAGTTGCTCATGGTGGTCGCACAGGGCGTTGAGGACCCGGGCCAGGCGCCGTGCGTGGCCGGCCGGCCCGCCGTAGCGGGGGCTCGGTTCGACGCGCAGGCGGTCGCGTGCCTCGCCCAGGCAGGCGAGGGCGCAGTAGCGGAGGGTGCTGTTCTCGGGCAGCGCGACCGTGAGGCGTTCCACCTCGGGCATCAGTACGTCGAGGTGACCGCGTAGTGTCGCGGTCAGGGTCTCCAGTTCGGCGCCGGACGGTGCCGGCCCGGCCGGGGCCCCCTTCGAGTCCAGCAGAATGCCGACGGTCTCGCGCATCGTGTTGAGGTCCACGGGCGCAGCCGCGTGGTTCCGGTCGATGGAATCCACCAGCTCACCGCCCGTTTCGACCCGGCACTTCGGGCACGCGCAGGGCGCCCACACGTCGCGGACGGGCAGCACCGCAGCGGGGCGCACATCGACTGTGCCGCGGTCGCTGATGATCCTGCCGTGGCGGTCCACGGTGTAGATGCGGATCGTCATGGTGGGCCTGGGCGAGTCGTGCGCTGCGGCTGCAGCGTTTCCCATGTCGGCGCTCCGTCTCTGTCCTGCTGCGCGGCTGATCGGTTCACGTGGCGTCGCGACAAATGGTGGGGGCACAGACTCCCCACAAGTACCCCAGCGAGGGGTAGTCGCCGTGGACCGGTCAGATCGCCGCGCACCACTCGGCGAAGTTGGTGAGCGCCTCGGAGTCAGCGCGCTTCAGGCGGCGCAGAGTTGCCGCGTCCTCCCGGACCCAGGGATGCTCGCGGGTGTGCTGGGGCGCGATATGGCGGGCGGCCTTGAGGGACTCGAACGCGTCGTCCGCCCGGCCCGACCACAGCTGGGCACGGGCCAGTTCGATGTAGAACCCGGAGCGTCGCTCGGCCGGCAGATCCGCCGGTGGCTCCCACTCGCCGGCCACCTCAAGCGCGCGACCGACGTGCTCGTCCCCGAGACTCACGGCGACGGAGACCTCGTGGATGCGCACCGAGTCGGGGCCGAAGGCGGTGCCGCGGTAGATGTCCTCGTCCACCCGGTCGGCCAGCCTCCGGGCTTCCCCCAGGTGCAGGACGGCGGAGGAAGCGTCACGTGCACGCCCGGCGATCACGGCGGCCCGCATGTGCAGGGCTCCGCGCGCTGCGATCTCCTCGGCCGCACGTGGCCGGGGGGCTGCGTCGATGGCCTGTTCCAGAGTGCGCAGGCCCGCTGTGTGGGCACGGGCCGCTAAGAACGTTTCCGTTCGGACGTAGGCGACAGCCGCGGACAGGACGGGGTCGTCGGCTTCCCGCACAACCCAGCGCATCAGCTCGATGAGCCGCGCCGACAGGTCGCGGGCGCCGAACTTGTAGGCGATGGCGTCCGCGCACCGGTACGCCGTGACCATGAGCGCGGCGAGGTCCGGTTTCTCCGTTTCAGGGCTTCGGTGGAAGGCGCGGGCAAGCTGCGCGAGCAGATCCGGAAGGCTGGCGGCGAGACGCGTGTACTGGGCGGCCAGGCGCCATTCAACGGCCTGGGCGACCGCCCGACGAAGCTCGTGCAGAGGCCGGAGAGGACCGTCGTCGGGGATGTCGTAGGTCGCGATGGCTGCGGAAAGGGCGGGCAACGCGGCACGCACTCGGGTGTGAGCCGGTTCCCGGTCCGCGCGCAACTGCGCGGGTTCGACACCCAGCGCTTCGGCGATCACTTCAAGCGTGGCGTCACTGACACCCCGCTCCCCGCGTTCGACCTTGCGGACTGTTCCGAGGGCGACGCAGGCCGCGTCAGCGAGCTGCTGCTGCGTCATTCGTCTCGACCGGCGGTAGTAGGCGATCCGGCGCCCCATCCCACCGTGCGCAAGTGCAGCCATCATGGCTCCAGTTCGATACGTCCACTCCATACCGTACTGGGGCCGACACGCCGGCGCGCTTCGTGCCGCGATCAGCCGCTGACGATCTCCAGGAGCTGTCCCAGGTCGTCGATACGCCAGTCAGCCGCCGCCGCGACCTCCGGGTCACCCGCCCACAGATGGCCCCAGGGTCCCCGGCGGACATGTGCAACGCGCAGCCCGGCGGCCTTGGCCGGGAACACATCGTTGGCGGGATGATCCCCGACGTACAACGTGCGGTCAGGCGCAGTCTGGGCAATCTCCAGGACCCGCTCGAAGAACGCGGGGGCGGGCTTCGCGACCCCCCAATCACCGGACGTCACGATCACATCAGCGGGTAGATCCAGATCACGCAGCAGTTCACCCGCGCGCACCGTCTGGTTCCCCGCGATGATCACCCGGACGCCCGCCCGTCGCAGCGCGGCCAGTGTGGGGCGGACGTCGTCGTACAGATCGGCTTCGCCCAGGTCCTCACCTCGCCCCGCGGCCTCACGGGCGTGGTATTCGGCGGCCACGTCGACCCCTGGCCGGGCCAGCCGGAGCGCTTCTGCATTGTCGAGGCCCCGGGCAACGACAGCCCCCACGAGGGCTGACAGGGTGTGGCGCGGGACGTTCAACCAGTCGGCCCAGGAGGCCCAGTAGCCGTCGTCACGAGTGATCGTCTCGCCTACGTCGAACACAATGGTCTCAATCACGTGAGGAGCCTAAGGGCCGCCGGGCGCCGCGCGGCGGGGCAAGAGGTCGGCGCCGCCCGGAGTGTCCCGGTGGCGCCGGTCTCGTGTGTCTGGGGGAGTGCGTGCTACGGCATGACGTTCCCGGTCGTCACCACGCAACCGGCAGCCGAGTGAGCCCATGCACCATCATGCCCTCCGTCAGGTGCAGGTTCTCCACGTCCTCCGCCAGCCTCAGCCGGGGGAAGCGGCGGACCAGGGAGCCGATGACGATCTGGAGTTCCGCGCGGGCCAGGGGGGCGCCCAGGCAGAAGTGGGGGCCGTGGCCGAAGGCGACGTGCTGGGGGGCCGAGGGGCGGCCGGGGTGGAAGTCGGCGGGTGAGCCCTCGGGGAAGCGCGCCGGGTCCTGGTTCGCGGAGCAGATCGCGGCGAGGACCGCGCTGCCCTTCGGGATGTGCGTGCCGGCGATCTCGACGTCCTCCAGGGTGACCCGCAGCGGGCCCCCGTCCCCGATGGGGTTGATGCGGAGGAGTTCCTCGACGGCGTGGTCCAGGTGCTCGGGGTGTTCGCGCAGGGCCGCCAGGTGCTCGGGGTGGCGCAGCAGGGTCAGCACGCACTTGCCGATCATGGACACGGTCGTCTCGTGCCCGGCCACGAGCAGCGTGATGCCCATGGTGATCAGCTCGTGCTCGGTGAGCCGCCCCTCCTCGTCGTGCGCGGCGACGAGCGCGCTCATCAGGTCCCCGCCGGGCTCCTCCCGCTTGCGCCGGATCAGCGCCGCCAGGTAGTCGATCATGCCCTTGCGCTGGGCGGCCACCTCCTCGGGGCTGTGCGAGGTGAGCGAGACGAACGCGTCCGACCAACCGCGGAACTTGTCGCGGTCCTCGAAGGGCACGCCGAGCAGTTCACAGATGACCATCACCGGCAGCGGGAAGGCGAGCGCGGTGTTCAGGTCGGCGGGCGCCCCGTGCTGCTCCATCGCGTCGAGGAGCCCGTCGGTCAGCTCCTGGATCCGCGGCCGCAGGTTCTGCACCCGGCGGAAGGTGAACTCCTTCGACACCAGCCTGCGCAGCCGCGTGTGCTCGGGCGGGTCCATGGTGAACAGCCCGCCGGCCAGCGGCGGGGTACGGGTCAGCTGGGGGGCGCCCGGCGCGGTGGTCGCGGCCCGGCTGAAGCGCGCGTCGGACAGGACGGTGTGCACATCGTCGTAGCGGGAGACGACGAAGCCCTCGTCGCCGCTGGGCAGCCGGACGTGCGCGACCGGGCATCGCTGCCTCAACTCGTCGTACACGGGCGGGACTTCGATCGCGGACGGGCGGTGGAAGGGATAGTCCAGGATCGGCCCGGCCTGGACCTCGGTGTCGACTGACTCCATGGGTGCTGCCTCCATACGGAAACGGGTGCGTGGAGCCTGCCAAGCCGCGCTTGTGCCGGGGCAAAGGCGCCTGGTCCGCCGCCGGTTCCGGCTGCTTTTCGCCCGGCTTTAGTACGGCTTCAACGCCCGGTCCTACGCTCCCCGCACACGTGATTCCCGCGTTCCGTTTCGCCACGCGTACCCCGAGCCCCTGCACCCCGTACCCCCTGTACTCCTAGCCCCTGTACTCCGTACCCCCCTGTCCGTTCATCCGTTCTGCCGTCCCCGGACCGCGGCCGTCCCGGCTCTCCGGGCCGGACCGCTGGAGGACTCATGCCGCTCCAAGTCTCCTCGCCCACGACCGAGGCGCCCGCACGGCGCTGGTGGATCCTGGGTGTCGTCTCCGTCGCCCAGTTCGTCATCGCCATCGACTCGGCGATCATCAACGTGATGGGCCCCGAACTCCAGTCGGCCATCGGTCTGTCGACCACCGGCCTGACCTGGGTCATGAACATCTACGTCCTGCTCTTCGGCGGTCTGCTGCTGCTCGGCGGCCGGCTGTCCGACACGATCGGCCGGCGTGAGGTGTTCCTGGCCGGTCTCGGGCTGTTCACGCTCGCCTCGCTGGCCGCCGGTCTCGCCGACTCCGAGGCCGCGCTGCTGACCGCGCGCGCCGCCCAGGGCGTCGGCGCCGCCGCCTTGTCGCCGGCCTCGCTGTCGATCCTGGTGACCGTCTTCCCCGACCCGAAGGAGCGGGCGAAGGCGTTCGGCGTGTGGGGCGCGGTCATCGGCATCGGCGCCAGCGTCGGCACGATCCTCGGCGGCGCCATCGTCAACGTCGACTGGCGCTGGGCCTTCTGGATCAACGTGCCGGTCGGCGTGCTGCTCGCCGCCGCCGCCGTGGCCCTGGTGAAGCTGCCCCGCCCGGCCGGCGACCGGCCCGCGAAGGACCTCGCCGGCGCCGTCACCGGCACCGCGGGCGTCCTGCTGCTGGTGTACGCGATCGTGACCAGCAGCGACGAGGGCTGGACCGACTGGAAGGTGGCCGGTTCGTTCGTCGTCGCCGCCATCCTGCTGGTGACGTTCGTGGCGGTGGAGCGGCGCAGCCCGGCCCCGCTGGTGCCGCTGCGGCTGTTCCGCACCCGGTCCGTGGTCGCGGGCAGCCTGGGCGAGTTCCTGACCGCTGCGATGATGATGCCGATCTTCTTCCTGCTGCCGCTGTGGATGCAGGGCGTCCTCGGCTACAGCCCGCTGCAGACCGGTCTGGCCTACCTGCCGGTGAGCATCGCGCTGCTGGTCCTCGCGCCGATCGCCTCGCAGGTGATCACCAAGACCGGTCCGCGCAGCATGTACCTGGTCGGTACGGTCGCCTTCGTCGGCGTCATCGTGGCGCTGACGCAGCTTCCGGTGCACAAGAGCTACTGGGGCTTCCTGCTGCCGGTGACCGCGGCCTTCGGTGTCGGTCTGGTGCTCTGCCTGATCCCGACGCCCGTCGTCGGCACCTCGCAGGCCACGGACGAGGACTCCGGGTCGACGTCGGCGCTGCTGAACGCCTCCACCCAGCTCGGTGCCGCGTTCGGTATCGCGGTGGCCGTCAGCGTCATGAACAACCGCATGACGGACGTCGCCGCGTCCGGCGCCCACCACGACGTGGCGCTGGTCGAGGGCCTGCAGTCCGGTTTCACCGTGCTGCTGGTCTTCCTGGTCCTCAGCATCGCCAACGGCGTCGTCGGCTTCCGCGGTATCCGCCCGGCAGGGCAGCAGGCCGACGAGGCGGACGCCGACGGCACGTCCGCTGCCGAGGGCGTCGCCGTCAAGGGCGCCCCGGCCGCCGTGGCCGAGCCCGCCGCGCCGACCGGCGTGTGAGCCGGCCCGCCGCGGCCCGTACGTGAGGAGGCCCGCCGTCCCATCCGGGGCGGCGGGCCTCTTCGTGTGCCGTGTGCCGTTGCCGTGGTGCGGGCCGGGCTCGCTCAGCGCTGCCAGCCGTCGGCGGTGCGCAGACCGTAGCCGAGGGAGCGGTCCAGCGCGATGTGCAGCATCCAGGCGAGACCGAAGGTGAAGGGCGCGGCGTTGTCGCCGGGGCCGTCCGCGAGGGCGGCGGGGATCGCCATCACGACGATCGGCACGATCGGCCGGTGCAGCGGGTTGTAGACGCGGACGGTGCCGGCCGGGAGCTGGCCGTGCTGGTGCGGGCCCGAGGCGCCCACGAAGAACGACAGGTCGGGGAGGACGAAGCCGAGCAGGGCCAGCGGGATCACCCAGCCGGCGTGCTTCACCGCCTCGAACACCGTCCAGACGAGCAGGAACGCGGCCAGCAGCCCCCACGCGAGGCGCACGGGCCGGGAGGTGGAGCTGCGGGTGCGACCGGCGGACCGGTGCGCACCGGGGTGGGCGTGGGAGTGGGTGCGGTGTGTCGATGCCATGGACCGGCTCCTTGGGGGTGGCCTGGGAGGGCCCGGACTCCACGGGAGCGTGGGCCCGGGACGCGTGGGCCCCGCACCGTGCCGTCGGCTGCCCGGCACGGCCCGGGGCACACGCGCCTCCAGCCTGGCCACCGGCCCTAAAGCGCCGCCTGGGTGAACTCGCGCCCGGGGCGCGGCGGGTCAGTGCGCCTGACGCGCGCGTTCCTCCGCACCGGGGACACCGGGGACACCGGGGACGCCGGGGACGCCGGGGACGCCGGGGACGACGGAGGCTTCCGGCATACGGCCCTGGAGTCCGCCCCGGTCGAGGCCGCGCGGGTGGGGAGGGGCCACGGCGCGGCCGGCCGCGGCGGGCGGCGGCGTGGTCCCCTGGGCGCCCTCGTCGGGGCCGCGCAGGGCGGCGATCACGACCGACGGGGCGAGCAGCGCGGCCGGGGTCCGGGAGAGCGTGATGATGTCGACCAGCGCCCGGGTCGCGGCCGGGCGGCTGGTCCCGGCGCGCAGGACCCGGTCGCTGTAGCGGCCGAGGACCCTCATCACGGCGAGGGCGGCGCGGCCGGGCCGCATGGTCGCGACGGTGCCGGGGTGCCGGCGCTCGCCGGGCGACGACGTCCCCCAGGCGCCCATGGTGGCCTTGGCTATGTCACGCCGCACGCGCGGGGTGAGCTTGTCGCCGGTGCCGTACCGGGCGAGACCCCGGCGCAGCGCCAGCGTCGCCATCGCGGTGGTGGACGCGCCGTAGCCGTACACCGGGTTGAAGCAGGTCTCCGCCTCGCCGAGCAGGACGAGTCCCTTGGGCACGCGCGGCAGCCACTTCAGGTGGACGCGCCGGTTGACCAGGGACTGCCGGCCGTGCACGGGGCCCAGCGGCTCGGCCCCGGCGAGGAGTTCGACGAGGGCGGGGTCGCGCAGCCGGGCGGCGTACTTCATGAACCCGGCCTCGTCGAGAGGCGGTTCGGTGCCGCGCATGCCGACGAGGGTGGCGATCCAGCGGTCGCCCTCGACGGGCAGCAGGGTGCCGCCCCGGCTGTCGTTGGACGGGTCGGGCTGGATGTGGACGGCCGGGCGGCCCGCCGCGATGTGGGGGGCGAGGCGGAACGTCCGGGTGGCGTAGGCGATCCCGCCGTCCAGGGAGTCCACGGGAACGGGCGGCAGGCCCAGTTCGCTGATCCGCCGGGTGACGCCCTTGCCCCGGCCGGTGGCGTCGACGACGATCTGCGCGTCCAGCCGGCGCATCCGTCCGGTGGCCCGGTCGCGGACCACGGCACCGGTCAGGACGTAGGCGTCTCCGGTGAGGGAGACGGCCTCGGTGTTCTCCAGCACGGTGATGTTGTCCTGGCCGAGGGTGCGCCCGCGCACCACGCGCCGCGCGAGGTCGCGGCTGCACGTGATCACGAAGCCCCCCTCGCAGCCGTGCGCCAGCCAGCCCCTGAGAGTGAGGACGGCCATGTCGGTGGTCATGCCGAGCCGGTGGGCGCCGGCCGCGACCAGCTCGTCCAGGATGCCGGGGTGCAGCCGCTCCAGCGCGCGGGCGCCCGCGGCGTGCAGCATGAGCGCGGGTTCGTCCGGCGCGGGGCCGGCCCCGGGCCCGTGGCGGTGGCCGCGGTCGACCACGGTCACGGAGTCGACGTACGGGGCCAGTTCGTACGCCGCGAGCGCGCCCGCGAGTCCGCCGCCGAGGACGAGTGCGGTACGCCCCTTCGGGGACGTCGGGTTCGGAGATGCCATGGTCGGTTCCTCTCACCTGTGATGCGGATGGTGCGCGAGGCGGGCGGGATCATCAGGTGGGGGGCATCTCGGGGGCCTCGCGGTTCTAGTGGCTACGCACAGCCGGACGTCCCCGCGGGTAAGGAGTACGCCGGTCGCGGACGGCGACGGCTCATCGCTCCTCCCCCAGCCGGGCGAGAACGACCAGGGCGAGCCGGGCCGGTCCGGTCCGCCCCGCGCACCCGCCGAGCGGTCGCCGTACGACGGGTACGGTCACGCCCGCGTCGTTCAGCTCGCGGACCAGGGCCGCGCCGATGCCGCCGGCCGGGGCCGCGTCCTCCACGGTGACGACCAGCCGGTGCGCGGCGGCCAGCCGGGTCAGCGCCGGGTCGACCGGTGTCACCCAGCGGGGGTCGGCCACGGTGACGCCGACGCCGTCGGCCTCCAGCAGCCGTGCCGCCTCCAGGCACAGCGGCGCCAGCGTGCCCACGGAGACGACGAGGACGTCCTGCCCGGTCCCCCGGTGCAGCACGTCGACGCCACCGTCGTACGCCACGGCCTCGATGTCGGGCCCGGCGACCCCGGCGGGCACCCGCACCGCGGCCGGCGCGTCCTGCGTCTCCAGGGCCTGCCGCAGCAGGGCGCGCAGCCGGGCGGCGTCACGCGGCGCGGCGAGCCGCAGCCCGGGCACGGACTCCAGCAGCGCGAGGTCCGCCCCACCGGGACCGGAACCCTCCTCCTCCGGCCCGGAGCCCTCCTCGGACTCGGTGACCGCGAGGACGACCCCCCGGCGGTGCCGGGCCAGGCCGGGCAGTTGTCCGAGGATCCGGGCGAGACCGCCCGACGGCAGGGCGACGACGGGGTGCAGCCCGCCGGCGGCGAGTCCGGCCGCGCAGGGGACGGCGTGCTGTCCGGCACGGCCGAGGTCGACGAGCCGCTCGGGATACGTCCCGGCGAACGGACCGAGGCCGACGGCCGCGAGCGCCCCGGCCGCGACGGCGACGACATCGGGGCGATCGGCCCCTGCCTTGACCATCTCCTCGGCGAAGACGGAGGCCCAGGACGGAGGCGGGGGCATGGCACCCGCCGCCGCCCCGGTGCCGCCGCCGGTGGCCCCAGCGGACCCGAGCCGCGCACGTGCACGGGACGGAAGACCGCCCTCCGCGACACGCGTCCGCCCTCCCGTGGCCCGCGTCAGACAGTGCACGACGACCGGTCCCCCGGCCGCCTTCGCCCCCCGCAGCGCCTCCTCCAGCTCCGCCACGCTGTGTCCGTCGACAGGCCCGGCATACGTCAGCCCCGGCCCGTTCAAGGCCCTCTGAGGGGTGATCAGGCCACCGAGCCCCTTCCGCGCCCCGAGCGACGCGCTGTGCAGCACGCCGTGCAGCGCCCCGTGCAGCGGCCCGCCCACGATCGGCGCCCGCCGCAGGATCTCGCCGCCCGCGTCGAGGAACCGCGCGTACCCACGGGCCGCGCCCGGAGCGCCCCCGGGACCGGCGAGGACCCGCCGGTCGTCGACGACGACCACGACCAGCCGCGTCCGGCCCCCGGCCACGATGCCGTCCAGGGCCTCCCCGGCGGCACCGCCGGCCAGCGCCTCGGCGCCGGCGACCACGACGACATGCCGGTCGTCACGCCCGGCGGCCCGCAGGGCGCGCGCCAGCCCGTCGGCATGACACAGAGCCGCGGGAACCGTGTACCCGCCATATCCGCCATACGTGCCATACGCGTCGTACGCGCCGTGCTCCCGGGCGGAGTCCCCCCACCCCACGAGCAGCCGGTGCGCCGCCGCCCGCCCCGCGCTGTCCCACAACAGCGCGTCGCTCGACGGGTCGAAGACCCGGTGCAGCGCCAGGGTCAGCTCGACCGCGCCGGAACCCGCGTCCGCCCCCGGCCCCGAGGCACGCAGCGCGTCCCGCAGCTCGGCGGCGAGAGCGGGCATCCGGGCGGGCTCCAGGAGACGGACGTCCCGCGGTCCGGGCAGGCTGGCGGGCAGGCCGGGCCCCGGTGTGCCGGACGTTCTGCGGGACGGGCGGGAACGCTCGTTCAAGGCGCACCTCCTGCGGGGGCGGAAGGCCGGCCCCGCCGGGGCGGCGGTCAGGTCGGCACGTCGACGGGGGACCGTGGTCCGCCCGCTCCTTCCGGGTGGCTCAATGTCCCACCCGGAAGGAGACCGGAAGCAGTGAGGAGCGCCGTCCTCTCACCGTGAATCCGTCACGCCCGGACCCGGACCCGGGGCAGGCGGTCGGCCCGGTGTCAGGCGGCCACCGGCACGCGCACGTACTGCCGTGTCGTCACGGCGAGTTCACGCAGGAACTCGTCCTCGTGCGCGCGGACGAAGAAGTGGCCGCCCGGCATGGTCCGCACCTCGCAGCCGCGCCCCGCGTGCCGCCGCCAGGACAGCACCTCCGGCACGGTCACCAGCCGGTCGCGCCGCCCCGCGAACAGGTGCAGCGGCACCCGCAGCGGCTCGGTGTCGGGCCCGGCGGTGTACCCGGTGCACAGCATCAGGTCGTCGCGGGCGACGGGCAGCAGCGCGGAGAGGAAGTCGGGGTGGTTCAGCAGCACCTGGGGTATGCCGCCGAGCGCGGCGAGGGAGGCGATCAGCTCCTCGTCGCTGGCGCCGGGTTCGGCGATCCGCGGGGCGGGCAGGTGCGGGGCGCGGTAGGCGCTGAGGACGACCGCGAGCGGCAGGGCGGCGCCGCGCCGCTGGCGGCGCCAGGCCAGCGCGTACGCGATGAGGGCGCCCATGCTGTGCCCGTAGAAGATGTGCGGCCGCCGCAGCTGCTCGTCGAGCTGGTCGTCCATGTCCTCCACGAGCGCCCACAGGTCGGTGAACCGGGGCTCTCCGATGCGCCCTTCACGGCCGGGCAGCTGGATGGGCAGGACCTGCACGCCGGCCCCGTGCGCGTCGAGGGAGCGCTGCCAGCGCCCGTAGGCGGAGGCCCCTCCGCCCGCGTACGGGAAGCAGAACAGCGGGATCGTGTCGTCGGAGTCGTCGGTGACACTCCGGGCCAGGTATCGCGTCATCTCGTTCCGCCTCGGATCGTCCAGCGTGAGGAACCGGCCGGAACCGCCGCTCAGCACGGCGAGCGGAGGCCTGTCGGCCCGGCGGCGCACCGCCCGCGCCGCGCACGGGCTACGCGGGGAGTGGCATCACCGGGGCGGAAGGAGACCGTCGCCTCGAAAGGAACGGATCCGGCCGGTACGCGTTCACACTGCCGGGAGTGGCTAAAGGACGACCAAACCTGTGTCGACGTCCGCCAGATGGGTGTCGAGGCGGGGGTCGGAGGAGAGAATGGCCTGGTGCAGGCGTTGCAGCCGCGCCGACGGCTCGATGCCGAGTTCGCGCGCGCAGGTGGCGCGCAGCCGCCGGAAGGCCTCCAGAGCCTGCCAGGACCGGCCATTGCGGTAGAGCGCGACCATCAGCAGGGCGTGCAGGTTCTCCTGGAAGGGGAACCGCTCGGCCAGCGAGGCCAGTTCGCCGAGGATCTCGGCGTGCCGGCCCAGGCGCAGGTCGGCCGTCATCCGCGCCTCCAGCACCTCCTGGCGTGCCTCGTCCAGCCGCAGCGCCTCGGCCCGCAGTACGGGACCGGTGCGTACGTCCGCGAAGACCGGGCCGCGCCACACGCCGAGCGCCCGCCGCAGCAGCCGGGCGGCCGCCTCGGGGTCGTCGTCGCCGTGCCCGGCGGCGCGCAGGCCCGCCTGGCGCAGGCCGCTCTCCGCCAGCCGGGCGAAGTCCTCGGTCTCGATCGCGGGCGCGGGCACGTCCAGCGTGTATCCGGTGTGGCCGCGCCGCAGCAGTTCCTTGGGTTCGGGCGCGCCGCACGGCACGTCGACGGCGCCGGCCAGGGCGCGGCGCAGCTGCTTCACGTACGTCTGCACGACCTGGGCGGGTCCGGTGGGCGGCCGGTCGTCCCACAGCTCCTCCACCAGGGTGGCCATGCCGACCTCGCGCCCGGCGTTGACGGCCAGCAGCGCGAGCATCTGCCGTGGTTTGGCCGCGGTGGGCACCACGGACGTGCCGGCCACCTGCACCACGAGCGGTCCGAGAACCCCGATCTGCATGGCTGCCCCCTTTTCTCCATCAGGACGTTCGCACGGCGGGGCGGTGCCGCTCCACCCACCCGGTCACGTACCGGGGGATGAAAGCGGCCCCCCGCGCATGTGAATTCCTCACACCCGGGGGCGCGGGGTCACACGGGTGGCGTGACCTGGAGGCCGACCTGCCGGGCGAGTCCCGTGCAGGCGTGGCGGAAGAACTCCTCGCGCGCGGACACGACGTTGTCGAACTGGCCGAAGACCTCGAAGCCGACCAGCCCGAAGAGCTGCGCCCACGCGGCGACCAGGGCCGCCATGCGGGCGGCGCCGAGTCCGGGTGCGTACTGCGCGGTCAGCCGCTCGGCGTCGGCGGCGACCCCGGCCGGCAGGGCGTCGGCCGGCGGCTCGGTCAGCTCGCCGGCCGCGTCGGCGTCGCGGACGACGCGGATGAGGGTGACGCCGACGCGGGCGGCGGAGACGACGGTGTCCTCGGGGGCCGCGTAGCCCGCGATGGGCGAGCCGTAGATCAGGGCGTACTCGTGCGGGTGGGCCAGCGCCCAGCCGCGCACCGCACCGCACACGGCCGTCCAGCGCTCGGCCGGCGCGGCGTCCGCGGTGGCGTCCAGGGCGTGTTCGGCGGCCTCGCCGAGGGCGTCGTAGGCGTCGCGGATCAGCGCGGTGAGCAGTTCGTCTCGGCTGGAGAAGTAGCGGTAGACGGCGGAGGAGACCATGCCCAGCTCCCGGGCGAGGGCCCGCACCGACAGCTGGGAGGCGTCGGTGGCGGCGAGCTGGCGCCGGGCCTCCTCCTTGATGCTCGCGGTGATCTCGTCCCGCGCCCGCTCCCGGGCGGTCCTGCTGGCTCCCATGACGCAAGCATGTCACCTTGCAGATCACCTTGAAGGAACACGACGGAACCCGAGGGAACGACGGTCAGGAACAAGCCCGTCGGGACAGGCCGTCCGAACAGCTCTGTTCGAAAAGGCCTGTTCAAAAAGGGTGATCCGCGCATCGTCGCCGTGACCCGCCCGAAGCGTCCGCGTTGAACGGGAAGTGCGGCGGCGCGACCTGCCGCCGCGCTCCCCTAGTCAGAAGGAGAACGTGATGTCTCGCATCGCGAAGGCAGCCGCCGTCACGCTCGGTACGGGCGCCATGGTGCTCGGCGGGGCCGGCCTGGCCCTGGCGGACGCGGGCGCCCAGGGTGACGCCATCGGCTCCCCCGGTGTGCTGTCGGGCAACGTCGTCCAGGTTCCGGTCCACATCCCGGTCAACGTGTGCGGCAACACCGTGAACATCATCGGTCTGCTGAACCCGGCGTTCGGCAACACCTGCGTCAACGACGGCGGCGGCCTGCACCACGGCGGCTACGGCAACTGACGTTCCGCCCCATCGCCCCAGGCAGGAGCCCCGGTACCTCGAGCACCGGGGCTCTTCCCCTGCCGGACGCGGGTCAGACGTAGCGGTAGATGCCGCTGACGTCCTCCAGTTCCCGCGGGGTGACGTCCCAGGGCGGCATCTTCTCGTGCCGGGCGATGATCCGCCCGTGCTGCATGCTGCCGAGGCCCGGCGGCTCCTCCGGCAGGTAGCGGGCGCCGCGGTGCAGTCGCTGCCAGCGCGTCCACTGCAGGTCGACGAAGGCGTGGTGGAGCCAGAAGACGGGGTCGTTGACGGAGGCCCCGCCGAGCATCGCCCCGCCGACCCAGCGGTGCACCCGGTTGTGGTTGCGCCAGGAGGCGCTGCCCCGCCCGGTGCCCCACCCCTCCAGCCTGTTGCGGAACCCCCGCGTCACCGTGGAGTCCCAGGGCGAGACGTCGTACACGGCGTCGTTCAGCGCCCCGTCCAGCTCGCTCCTGGTCGGCAGCTCGATCGGGTCGCGGGCGCGCCCGAGGTCCCGGGTGAGGAACCGCCCGTCGGTCACGCCCTCCCGGATCGTCCACCGGCCCTCGGCGTAGGCGAACGGCCCGGTCATCACCTGCTGGTCGGAGCGGCGGCCGTTCCCGCCGAGCAGGTCCTTCGTCCAGGGCACCGAGGTCGCCGTGCGGTCCCGGGTCCAGTCCCAGTACGGCACGGTCACCGAGTCGTCGACCCGGCGCAGCGCCCGCTCCAGCTCCAGCAGGAACCGGCGGTGCCAGGGCAGGAAGGACGGCGCCATGTGGGCCGTCCGCAGGCCGTTCTCGCCGTCGGAGGTGTAGAACTCGATGTGCGTGCGCACGAACTCGTCGTACTCGCCGCGCCGTTTGACCTCCAGCATCGCGTTGACGAACCGCCGCCGCTCCGCGGCGGTCAGCGTGCTGACGTCCTTACGCGTGTACGCCATGGTCTCCCCCCGTGTGGTGATGTCCCCCGTGTCCCCCGTGTCCCCCGTGCGCCATCTCCCGCTCCCGCAGCTGTTCGCCGGGGCCGAGCGCGTCGACGGCGGCCCGCGCGGCCTCCAGCGGGGTGGCGTAGGAGCCGTAGTGGTCGACGACGCTCAGCCAGGTGCCGTCGGCGCGGCGCATCAGGTGCAGCGGGCGGCCGTCCACGGTGACCTGCCACTGCTCGGGGTCGTAGGCGCGCGCCCCGGGCACGGGCGTGCCCTGGATACGGCGGCCGTGGTACGTCTCGTCGAAGGCACCGCCGCCGCTGCCGCCGTCGTCCGCGGCGCCGGTGTCCGTCGACCGGGACGCCACGACGACCGGGGTGAGGGCGAGGGCGAGCGCCGGGGCGATCAGCCCGCGCAGCATCTCCCTGCGGGTGCCGCCGCCGGGCGCCGGTCTCGCGGGCCCCGCCTCCGTCTGCGCTCCGCCCATCGCCACGTCGCCGACGCCTGTGACCATGCTGTACTCCTCGTCGCTGTGCTGGATGCCGCTCTCGGGGAAGTCGCCCGTAGCGGTAACCGCCCGGGGGCGCGGGGGGTCACCCCGGCCCGCCCGTACGGCCCCCAGGGCGCACGAGGGCCGCGGGTCCGGCGGCCGTCCTGCGCCGGGCCCGCGGCCCTTTCGTACGGGTCGGGTCAGAGCCCGGAGCCCAGGCCCAGGTCCGCGCCCGGCACCGTCTGGAGCACCGGCGTGATCACGCCGGCCTGCGGCAGCTTCGGCTCGGGCAGCCCGAAGTTGTCCGGGTTGGGCGGGGTGAGCGGGGCGTCCAGGTTCAGGCCGGGGCCGAGGGCGCGCAGGTCGGAGGCGGGGGCGTCGAGGGCGAGGTGGTCGAAGTCGTCGCCGAGGAGGTGCGGCACGGGCGTGCGCATGTCGAGGCCGGGCGTTCCGGCGCCGACCGGCAGCTGCGGCAGGGCCCGCTCGGGGAGGAGACGGCCCTCGACGTAGCGCGGGCCCTCGGGCGCGCCCGGGATCGGCAGCGGCACCTCGCCGCCCAGCTTCGGCAGTTCCATGTGGAGGGACTGCTCGACGCCCTGCAGCGGCACCGGCACGGGGACGGCGCGGGCCGCGGCCGCGGGGGTCGCCGCGGCGGCGGCACCGGCCGCGGCGGCCACGCCCGTGAGCACGGCGGCGAGGGTTCCTCGGGTGGTCGACTTCATCTCGGGTACGGGCCCTTTCGCAGATTCGGCAGCTTGGCGTGCGTAGCGAGTAACGAGCCGGAAAACCGCGTCAGCGCACAATTCCCCCGAGTGCAGCAGTAGTCATTTGTCAGCTCGTCCAGAAGTCCCACCATCGGGTCAGCACGAGCATGCCGACGACGCCGATGTGCAGCACCGGCAGCACCCACGTGAACTCGTCGAAGAACGCCCGTACGAAGCGCGGCGCCGGCAGGAATCCGTGCCGCACGTTCACCGAGGTGACGTACCAGAACAGCAGGATCGTGGCGACCCAGGCGAGACAGCACCACAGGCACAGGGCGTTGATCCGGTACAGCGACTCGAACTGCAGCCAGGAGACGAAGCCGACGCCGAACAGGCAGCCGGCCCAGAAGGTCAGCCAGTACCAGCGGGGGAAGACGGCGCCGGTCAGCAGGCTCACGCCGACGCAGACGACGATGCCGTAGGCGACCAGCCCCATCATCGGGTTGGGGAACCCGAACGCGGAGGCCTGGTCGCTCTTCATCACGCTGCCGCAGGACACCACCGGGTTCAGACTGCACCCAGGGGTGAAGTGGGGGTCTTCCAGCAGCTTGAACTTGTCGAGGGTGATGACCCAGGACGCCAGCAGCCCGGCCGCGCCGGTGAGCACCAGCAGCAGCGCCAGGGCCCGGCCGCCGCCCGCGCCGGACGCCCGCGGCGGCGTCCGGTCCGCCGTGCGGTCGGCCATCAGGAGCGCGGGCCGCGCGCCGGAAGGACCAGGTGTGCCGCGGCGGCCAGGGTCTCCTCGGCGCCGGCGAACGCGGCGAGCGCCTCCGGGGTGACCTGCCGGCCCGGCACGGCCTCCGGCCACGGGCGGCAGGTGAACACGAGGTAGGCGTGGCCGCGCCGGCGGACCGCCGTGAGCCACTCCTGCGGAGGGCTGCACCGGGCGTTGAGGTGGGGCAGGGTGACGACGGCCGTGTCGCCCTCGACCCGCAGGGCCACCGGCAGGTCCGGCTCGGCGGCGCCGTCGACCAGGTCGCCGCCGACGGGCAGGCCGTGGTCGCGGAGCAGCCGCTCGATGGCGGCGGTGGTGGTGGCCGGGCCGCCCTCGGCGTCGCCGAGGGAGTAGGCGAGCAGGTAGGGCATGTCGCTGCCGTCGGGGGCCTCGCCGCTCCACGGCATCACGACCAGGGTGCCCAGGCCGGCGATGTCGAAGGGCAGGGGTGCGTGTGCGGTTGAGGTCACCGCGCGACCTTATCGACGGGGCGGCGCGCGGCCCGGGCCCCGCTCACCCGACCGGATGACGCCCGCGGGGCCGTCCACACGAACGAGGGACACGGCGCGCGCCGCCCGGTGACAGCGCCGGGGGCCGGTCCCGCCCGCGTGCGGTACCGGCCCCGGAGTCCTGCGGCGGCCTCAGCCCTGCAGGGGCAGCCCGCCCAGCAGGTCCTTGTGCTGGTTGAGCGTGCCGGTCGCGCCCTTGACCGTGCTGAGCACGGAGTCCTTGTTCTCGGTGTCGAGGGCGTCCGACTGGTGCCGGAGCGGCATGACGTCGATGGGGCCCTTGGTGAGCGAGTTCACGGCGCCGTTGAGGCTGGTGGGCGTGAGGTCGGCGGTGTTGTACGCGAACGCGGGCGCGGCGGCACCGGCGAGCGCGATGGACCCGGCAACGACAGCG
This sequence comes from Streptomyces griseosporeus, assembly GCF_014656055.1. Taxonomy (GTDB): domain Bacteria; phylum Actinomycetota; class Actinomycetes; order Streptomycetales; family Streptomycetaceae; genus Streptomyces; species Streptomyces griseosporeus. The sequence continues at coordinate 330,939 of NZ_BNBR01000004.1, read as the reverse complement.
GCAGCCTTCAGGGACTTCATCGGGTTCCTTTCTTCGGCGACTCACGTCGCCTCAGCAAACTCTGACGCCGTGCCCAACGAGTCATGCCGGGTGCGGAAACCCCGTGTGCGGAAAATTCCGGGCGGGGCCGGCCGGCGGGTCAGGACGCCGGCACGTCCGGCAGCGCGGCCAGGCCGGCCAGGTCAGGTGCGGGCAGTCCGCCGGCGACCAGGACGGCGGCGGTGAGGTCGACGAGGCCTTTCACGACGCCGCTCGCCGCGGGCGCCACCTTGGCGGCGTCGCCGGAGGCGGTGGCCTGCGTGAGGGCGTCGACTGCCTTCCGCAGGGCGGCGAGCGCGTCGGCTCTGAGGTCGTCGGCCGGTGCTGCTGACCGTTTGCCGGGGGTGCCGGCGGCTCTGCCGGGGGCTGCGGGCAGGGCGGGCAGCGCCGCCGTGGCCGGGGCGGGCAGCGTCGAGGCGGCCGGGGCGGGCAGCGTCGAGGGGACCGGGGCGGGCAGGGTGGTGGCGGCCGGGGCCGGCAGCGTGGTGGCGGGTGTCGCCGCCGGTGTCTGCGGCGCGGTCCCGGTGAGCCGGCCGAGGACCTGCTGGACCGCGTCGGTGAGCCGGGTCGCCTGGTCGGCGGAGAGTTGGCCGTCGTCGGCCTTGAGGACGGAGTCGAGCAACCGGGTGACCGGGGTGAGCACGCTGCCGAGCGCGCCCAGGCCGCCGGCCTGCGCGAGGAGCGCGTCCGCGCCGGGGACGGGCGTACGCGACGCCGCGCTGGTGCGCTCAGCGGCCCCGTCGGCCGCCACGGCGGCGGGGGCGGCGAGCGCGAGGGCGAGGGCGGCGCACAGTGCGGTGGAGGCGATACGCCGAACGGGCAGACCACGCATGAGGGTTCCTCTCGGGGGGTGGGCCGGGTCTCGCCGCCCACCGTGCGAGCGGCCCTCCCGCCACGCAACCGTTCGAACCCATTCGGGGGAGGGTCCCGTCGGGGCCCAGGGGTGTCCCGGAAAACAGCGGACCGGCCGCCCTCCCCGGGGGAGGGCGGCCGGTCGCGGACCGCGGACGCGTCAGTGGTTGACGCAGGTGTTGCCGAAGGCCGGGTTCAGCAGGCCGATGATGTCCACGGTGTTGCCGCACACGTTGACCGGGATGTGGATCGGAACCTGGACGACGTTGCCCGACAGCACGCCCGGGCTGTGGGCGGCGGCGGCCTGCGCGCCGGAGTCGGCGGCGGCGATGCCCGCGCCACCGGCAACGGCCGCGACGGCCGCGGTGGTCAGGACCAGACCCTTCGCAATACGCGACATGGAGAGGTGCTCCTTGGAAATTGACGCAAACACCTGGGCGGGATGCCCGGCGTTGTGTCAACGCGCTGCGCCCTTCCAAGTTGTGCCGCCAAAGGGGTGATTGGCCGACAGGCCGGGCTTCACCATTCCGACACACTTGACCGGTTTCTCCGGATTAGTACGGAAAGCGGCTACAGTGGCGGACCACCCGGGACCGCTTCCCGAAAGGCCTCCCAGAGCGGTGGTGACCAGCTGACCTCCCGGCTCGTTTGCCAGCCGGACGCGGCGCGCCGGCGCGCTCTTCGCCGCCGACGGCGTGCGACAGGCGCGCTCCCGCCCCGTCCCGAGCGCCCCCGTGAGCGAGGAAACCGCGCAATGCACCAGTCAGCAACCGACCCTCCGCCCCGGGTCCTGCACATCGCCCAGCCCGTGGACGGCGGTGTCGCCCGCGTCGTGACGGACCTCGTGCGGGCCCAGCTGGCCACCGGCCTGCGGGTCGCGGTGGCCTGCCCCGACAGTCCCCTCGCCACGGACCTGCGGCGACTCGGCGCGGACGTACGGCCCTGGCGGGCGACCCGTTCGCCGGGCCCCTCCCTGGCCGGTGAGGTCCGGCGGCTCGCGGGGATCGTCGCGGACGTACGGCCGGACCTGGTGCACGCGCACAGCGCGAAGGCGGGGCTCGCCGGGCGGCTCGCGGTACGGGGCCGGATCCCGACCGTGTTCCAGCCGCACGCCTGGTCGTTCGAGGCGGTCGGCGGCCCCACCGCCGCCCTCGCCCTCGCCTGGGAGCGGCGCGGGGCACGCTGGGCGGCGCGCACGGTGTGCGTCAGCGAGGCGGAGCGCGTGCGGGGCGTGCGCTCCGGGATCGCCGGGTCCTGGTCCGTGATCCCCAACGGCATCGACCCCGCCCGCTTCTCCCCCGCTCCCGCCGACGCCGCACGCGCCGCCCTGCTGCCGGACGGCGATCCCGCCGCGCCGCTGGTGGTGTGCGTGGGCCGGCTGTGCCGGCAGAAGGGGCAGGACGTCCTGCTGGCCGCGTGGGAGACGGTCCTGCGGCGGTCGCCTGACGCCCGGCTGGTGCTGGTCGGCGACGGCCCGGACCGGGAGCGGCTGCGCGCGCGGACGCCCGGCCCGGTGCTGTTCGCCGGGGCCGTCGCCGACCCCGTGCCCTGGTACCGGGCGGCCGATCTGGTGGTGCTGCCCTCGCGGTGGGAGGGCATGGCGCTGGCGCCGCTGGAGGCGATGGGCTGCGGGCGGCCGGTGGTGGTGACGGACGTCGACGGCGCCCGCGAGAGCCTGCCGGACGACCTCGCCGCGCACTGCCTGGTGCCGCCCGGGGACCCGGCCGCGCTCGCCTCGGCCGTCGCCGCCCTGCTCGCCGACCCGCCGCTGCGCGCGGCCCTCGGGCACCGGGCCCGCCGGCACGTCCTGTCCACGCACGACGTGCGGCATACGGCCGAGGCCGTCGCGGGCGTCTACCGCGACCTGCTCGGCGGCCGGTTCCCGGCGCCCGCCGCGCCCACCGTGCCCTCCGAGTACAGGGAGTCAGTCCACTCGTGACCGCGGAAAGCACCGTCCCCTCACCCGGCACCACGCCGTGGGACCCCGCCTCCTCGCCCGTCTCCGTCCTGCCGCGGCACACCGGCGGCTTCCGGTTCCCCGTACGCAGACCGCCCGCGCGCCCCGCCTCCCCACTGCCCCTGCTGGCCGCCGACGGCATCGCGGCGCTGGTGGGCGCGCTGGCGTTCAGCGGCGGCCAGCGGCGCCCGCTGGTCGTCGCCGCCCTGGTCACCGTGACCCTGCTGCTGCGCCCGCACCGGCAGCGGCCCGTCACCGGCGTCCTGGACGAACTGCCCGCCGTGTGCGCGCGGATCACGGTCGGCTGGCTGGCCCTGGCCGCCCTGGTCGCGGCGTACCGGCCCGGCCACGCGCTCACCGCGCGCACCCTGCTGCTCGGCGTGGCCCTGCAGTGCGCCGCCGCCCTCACCGGCCGCGCGCTCGTGCACTGGCGGCGGCGCACCGCGCTGCTGCGCCGGCCCCGCCCCGCGCTGGTCGTCGGCCCGGCGGGGACCGCGCAGCGGGTCGCCGCGGCCCTGCTGCGGCATCCCCGGTGCGGGGTACGGCCGGTGGGCGTGGTGGCCGACCGGCCGGACGGCAGCGGCGGCCTGCCGGTGCTGACCACCGGCGCGGAGGTGCAGCGGGCGCTGATCCAGAACGGGGTGCGGGACGTGCTGACCGTGCACCCGTCGGTGCGGACCCAACGCGGGCCGCTGCTGCGGGCGATGGCCCAGTCGGGATGCACGGTGTGGGAGGTCGACGCGGACTGCCCGTCGTACCCCTCGCACGAGCAGCTCGCCGGGTTCTCCTGCCGCCGCCTGGAGATGGGCGCGCGGCGGCCCGGCAGCCTCGGCAAGCGGGCGCTGGACGTGGCCGTGTCCGGGACGCTGCTGCTGCTGGTCAGCCCGGTGCTGCTGGTGTGCGCGGCGGTGCTGCGGATCACCGGCGGGCCCGGTGTGGTGTTCCGGCAGGAGCGCATCGGCAAGGACGGCCGCCCCTTCACGCTGCTGAAGTTCCGCACCCACCGCCCGGTCGACGCGCACGAGGCCGCGACCCGGTGGAGCGTGGCCGACGAGCGGCAGATGCCGTGGTTCTGCCGCTTCCTGCGGCGCACCTCCCTGGACGAGCTGCTCCAGCTGTGGAACGTGTTCTGGGGCGACATGAGCCTGGTCGGACCGCGCCCCGAACGCCCGTACTTCGTCGCCCAGTTCAGCCAGACCTACCCCGGCTACGCGGCCCGCCACCGGATGCGGGCCGGCATCACCGGCCTCGCCCAGGTCAACGGGCTGCGCGGCGACACCTCCATCGAGGACCGGGCCCGCTTCGACAACGCCTACATCGACAACTGGTCGCTGTGGCAGGACGTCTGCATCCTGCTGCGCACCGCCGCCGCGCTCGTGCGCCCGACGGGGAGCTGACACCCGCTGATGAGTCCCGCCCCGCCCCCCGGCCGCGGCCCCGGCCTTGCCCGTGTCTCCCCCGTGCTGCCGGTCGTCGCCGTCGTGGCCCTGCTGGCGCTGCCCGCCGGCCCCGGCGGCGAGGGGGGCGCGGGCCCGGCCGACGCGGTCTCCGCGCTGGCCGTCCTGTACTGCGCGGTACGGCTGCTGCGGCAGCGCCGGCGGCCGCTGAGCCGCACGGCGGCGCTCGTGCTCGGGCTGCCGGTGGCGGGGCTGGCGCTCGCGGCGATGGGCGCCTCCTCGGCGGGCGCCGGGCTCACCGGCCTCGGCCGCTACCTCCAGATCTTCGTGCTGGTCCCGGCCGCGGTGCTGCTGCTGGTCCGCGACCGGGCCGACTTCCGGGTACTTGCCTGGTCGTTCGTGGGCCTTGCGGTCTGGCAGGGCGCGCTCGGCGTGCACCAGTACGTCACCGGCACCGGCGCCTCCTACCAGGGCGAGGACATCCGCGCCGTGGGCACGTTCGGCCCGCAGGACGTGATGGGCATGGCGACCGTGGTGTCCTTCGGCCTTGTGTGCGCGCTCGGGCTGGCGCTCGGCCGCGGCGAGCTGCGGCGGCGCTGCCTGGCGGGGGCCGCCGCGGCCGCCCTGCTGGTCCCGCTCGCGCTCTCCTTCAGCCGCGGCGCCTGGATCGCCACCGCCGTGACCTGCGCGGTGCAGCTCGTCCTCGCCGGGCTGCGGCGGGCGCTGAAGGCGGGCGCCGCGCTGGCGGCGGCGTCCGTGGTCCTGGTCGGCGGGTTCGGCGTCGGTACGGCGATGCTCCAGGAGCGCGTCGACAGCATCACCCGGGTCACCGACGCGCCCGACCAGTCGGTCACCGACCGGTACACGATGTGGGCGGCGGCGCTCGGCATGTGGCGCGAGCGGCCGCTGACCGGCGTCGGCCTCAAGGGCTTCCCCGAGCACCGGGACGCGCACGCCTCGCTGGCGCTGTCCTCGGGCAGCGACACCGAGGGCGCGGGCGCCGCGTTCCGCCGGCAGCCGCTGCTGTCCCCGCACAACATGTATCTCCTGGTCCTGGCCGAACAGGGCCTGCTGGGACTGCTCGCGCTGGCCGGGAGCTGGCTGGCGCTGCTGGTGTGCGCGCTGCGCGGGCTGGTCCGGGTACGGCGGGGGCGGGCCGCGCCCGACGCCCTGGACTGCGCGCTGGTCGCCTGCGGGCTGCTGGTGTGGCAGCTGGTCGACTTCGCGTACGCCGACATCGGCGGGCCCTCGACCGTGCTGACGGCCGTCTGCCTGGGCCTCGTGGCCCGGTGGGCGCTCGGCCGGGACGACGACCCGGCCGAGGCGGGCGCCCGGCCCGCGGCCCGTGCTCCCGAGGAGGCCGTGGCGCGATGACGGTGACGCCCTCGGGGCCGGGTGCCGACGGCACGGCGACGGTGCCCCCGTCGCCGACCCAGCCGTCCCCGACCTCCCCGCCTCCCCCGCACCCCGCGTCACCCCTGCCGGCACCGCCGTCGGTCCCGCGCGCGCACGCGTCCCCCGGCGAACTGCCCCCGGTCTCCGCACATCCCCCGATCCCCGCGTCACCCCGGCCCACACCCCCCTCCGCCCCGCCCGCGGACGCAGCCCCCGGCGAACTGCCCGCGGTCTTCCCGCCTCCCCCGCACCCCGTGACACCCCTGCCAGCACCGCCGCCGGCCCCGCGCGCGGACGATGTCCCCGCCGTCTCGTCGCCTCCCCCACGCCCCACGTCACCCCTGCCCACACCGCCCTCCGCCCCACCCGCGGACGCGGCCCCCGGCGACCTGCCCGCCGTCTCGTCGCCTCCCCCACGCCCCACGTCACCCCTGCCCACACCACCGTCCGCCCCACCCGCGGACGCGCCCCCCGGCGAACTGCCCCCGGTCTCCGCTCCGTCCGCCGACGAAGTCCCCGCCGGACTCCCCGTCGTCTCCGGGAGGTTCCTCGCCCGCGCCACCCTGATCACCGCCTCCCTGTCGCTGGCCGGGGCGCTGCTCGGGCTGGTCCGGGACCAGGCGCTGGCGCGGCTGTTCGGGGCGGGCAGTGACACGGACGCCTTCCTGGTCGCCTGGACCGTGCCGGAGTTCGCCGCCACCCTGCTGATCGAGGACGGTCTGGCGTTCGCGCTGGTCCCGGCGTTCAGCGTGGCGCTGGCCCGCCGGGCGCGGGGCGTCCCCGGCGACCCGGTGCGCGCCCTGGTCGCCGCCACGCTGCCCCGGCTGGCGCTGGCGTTCGCCGCCGCGGGCGCGCTGCTCGTCGGCGCCGCCCCGCAGTTCGTCGCGGCGCTCGCGCCCGGCCTGCCCGACCCGGCGCTCGCCGTCGACTGCACCCGGCTCACCGCGACCTGCATGGTCAGCTTCGGCCTGGCCGGGTACTGCTCCGCGGCCCTGCGCGCGCACCGCCGCTTCCTCGCCCCGGCGGCGATCTACGTCGCCTACAACACCGGCATCATCACGGCGATGTCCGTGCTCGGCGGGCGCTGGGGGGTGCGCTCGGCGGCGGTCGGGGTCGCGGTGGGCGGCTGCCTGATGGTCGCCGTACAAGTGCCATCGCTGCTGCGGCAGTTGCGCGGGCGGCCGGGGCCGGACGCGGTGCCGGGCGGTGCGGACGGGGCGCGCCCGCTGGACACCGCGCTGCTGGCGACCGTGCTGCTGTTCGCGCTGTGCCGGCAGTCGCAGGTCCTCATCGAGCGCTACCTCGCCTCCCCGCTGCCCGCGGGCGCCATCTCGCACCTGAACTACGCGCAGAAGGTGGCGCAGATGCCGATGGTGCTGTCGCTGATGGTGTGCACGGTCACCTTCCCCCTCGTCGCCCGGGCGCTCGCCGAGGGCGACACCGAGCGGGCCCGCGGCCGGGTGGAGCAGGACCTCGCGCTGGCCGGGGCGACCGTGCTGCTCGGCACGGCCGCGGTGACCGCCTGCGCCCCGCAGATCGTGGAACTCCTCTTCCAGCGCGGCGCGTTCACCGCCGCCGACACGGCCGCGACCGCGGGCGTGATGCGGGTGTACGCGCTCGGGCTGCTCGGTCAGACCCTGACCGGCGTCCTGGTCCGCTCCTACTTCTCGGCCGCCCGCGCCGCCTGGTACCCGGTGGGCGCGATGGCCGCCGGTATCGCCGTCACCGCCTGGACCGGCGCCCGGACGGTGGAGCCGTACGGCGTGCTCGGCATCGCCGCCGCCAACGCCGCCGGCATCACCCTCACCGCCGCCCTGCTGCTGTCCGGCATGGGCCGCAGCGGCGTCCCGGTCCGCGTCCGGCGCGTCCTGCGCGAGCTGGGCCGGCCCGCCGCCGCCGCGCTGGCCGCCGCGCTCGCCGGGGCCGGCGCGGCGAGCCTGCCGCACTCCGCCCCGGCCGGTCTCGCGGCCGGCGCACTGACCGTCACCACCGTCTTCGTCCTGCTCGGCCTCGCGCTGGGCGCCGAAGGTCTCGCACCCGCACTCCACCTCGCCCGTACCGCGACCCGAAAGCTCAGCCATGCGCGACACCGCTGAACGCCCCGGCACGGTCCCCTGGGTGGCGATGTACCACTCGGTGGGCGACCGCACCTGCGACCCGTACCGCATCACCGTCACCCCCGAACGCCTGGAGCGGCAACTGCTGTGGCTGCGCGCCCGCGGCCTGCGCGGCGTCAGCGTCGCCGAGCTGCTCGCCGCCCGCGCCCGCGGCGCCGACCACGGCCTGGTCGGCCTCACCTTCGACGACGGGTACGCCGACTTCGTCACCGACGCGCTGCCCCTGCTGCGCCGCCACGGCTGCACCGCGACCCTGTACGTGCTGCCCGGCCGGCTCGGCGGCGACAACACCTGGGACTCCCCCGGCCCGCGCAAGCCGCTGCTGACCGCCGACGGCATCCGGCGGGCCGCCGCCGAGGGCATGGAGATCGGCTCGCACGGCCTGACCCACGTCGACCTCACCGCCGCCGACGACCTCACCCTGAAGGCGGAGACGGTGGAGAGCCGGGCCGCCCTCGCCGACCTGCTCGGCCGGGACGTCGACGGCTTCTGCTACCCCTACGGCCGCGTCGACGCCCGCGTGGTGGCCGCCGTCCGCGCGGCCGGCTACCGGCACGCCTGCGCCATCGACCCCGGCCCGCTGACCGGCCCGCTCGCCCTGCCCCGCGTCCACATCGGGGAGCGCGACACGGCCGTACGCCTGCTGCTGAAACGCCGACTGCACCGGTTGCGCCGCCGACCGGTGGTGGGAGTGTGAGATGACCGTCCGTCAGGCGCGCAAGGCGCTGCACATCATCACCGGTCTCGGGGTCGGCGGCGCCGAGCAGCAGCTGCGGCTGCTGCTGCGGCACCTGCCCGTCGACTGCGAGGTGGTCACCCTCACCAACCCCGGCGCGGTCGCCGACGGCCTGGCCGCCGACGGGGTGCGCGTCCACCACCTCGGCATGGCCGGCAACCGCGACCTGACCGCGCTGCCCCGCCTGGCCCGGCTCATCCGCTCCGGCGGCTACGACCTGGTCCACACCCACCTGTACCGCGCCTGCGTCTACGGCCGGCTCGCCGCCCGCCTCGCCGGGGTCAGGGCCGTCGTCGCCACCGAGCACTCCCTCGGCGACTCCCAGATGGAGGGCCGCTCGCTGACCCGTGGGGTGCGCGCGCTGTACCTGGCCAGCGAGCGGCTGGGCCGGGCCACGGTCGCCGTCTCCCCGACCGTCGCCGACCGGCTGAAGCGCTGGGGGGTGCCCGCGCCGCGCATCGCGGTCGTGCCCAACGGCATCGACCTGGCCCGCTTCCGCTTCGACCCGGCCGCCCGGCACCGCACCCGGCAGCGGCTCGGGCTGCCCGAGGGCGCGTACGTCGTGGGCGGCGTCGGCCGCCTCGCCGCCGGGAAACGCTTCGACGTCCTGATCCGCGCCCTGGCCTCCCTGCCCCCGGACTGCTGGCTGCTGCTGGTCGGCGGCGGCCCCGAGGAGAGCGTGCTGCGCCGCACCGCGCACGAGGCGGGCGTCACCGACCGCGTCCTGTTCACCGGCGAACGCCCCTACGTCCCCGACGGCACCCCCGGCCCCGACCTGCCCGCGCTGCTCTCCGCGATGGACGTGCTCGCCTCGCCGTCCCCGGAGGAGGCCTTCGGCCTTGCGGTGGTGGAGGGGCTGGCCGCCGGGCTGCCGGTGCTGTACGCCTCCTGCCCGGCCGTCGCGGACCTCCCGCCGCACACCACCGGGCCCGCCCGGCGCGTCACCGGCGGCCCCGACGCCTTCGCCCGTGCCCTGGCCGACGCCCGCGCCTCCGGCCCACGGCCGCGCGGCGCGCCCGAGGCCGCCCGCCACTACAGCATCGACCGCAGCGCCGGCCGGCTCATGGACGTCTACCGGGCCGCGCTCTCCGACTCGTCCGCCTCACTCCAGGGAGCCCCCACCTCATGACCGACAAGACCACCGCCGCCCCGGGCCCGCGCAGCCCCGCCCCGCGCCCGCACCGGCTGCGGGCCCTGCCCCCGTGGTCGCTGGTGGCGGCCGGCGCCCTCGCCGGCGCGCTGCTCGGCGGCGCGTACGGCCTGGCGCAGCCGCCGGTGTACACGGCCACCGCGTACGTCGTCGCCGTCCCCACCGAGAAGTCCGACCCGGCGTCCGCGCTGGGCTTCGCCCAGGCCTACGGCCGGGTCGCCACCCAGCTCGCGGTGCTCGGCGACGCCCAGGTGTGGGCCGGGGTGCCGGCCCGGACGCTCCAGGAGAACGTGCAGACGGCGACCTCGCCGGACGCGCCGATGGTCTCCGTCACCGCCACCGCCGCCCGCCCCGACCAGGCCGCCGACATGGCCAACGCGGTGGCCCGCGCCCTGACCCGGCACGCCCAGGACGCACGCGCCTCCACCCACGTCGAACTCCAGCAGTTCGCCCGGGCGGTGAAACCCGCCGAGCCGTCCTCGGCGTCGGCCGGGGTGACCGGCCTGGTCGGCGCGAGCGCGGGCGGGCTGCTCGGCGCCCTGGCCCTGCTGGTCCGGCCGCGCCGCGCGCAGGACGAGCCCGGGCGGTCCCCGGCGGTGCCCGGCCCGGCCCTCGCCGCCGACACCCACGGCCAGCTGTGACGCCGTACACGACCGAACTGGTCACCGACACGCTCGCCTTCACCCGGCTGGCCGGGGAGTGGGAGCGGCTGTACCGGGCCTGCGGCACGGCGACCCCGTTCCAGAGCCACGCCTGGCTGCACGCGTGGTGGCGGTCCTACGGCAGGCCCGGCCGGCTGCGGCTGCTGCTCGTCCGGGCGGGCGGCGCGGGCCGGGGCGCGCTGGTGGCGGCCGCCCCGCTGATGGCCGTACGCCGTCCGCTGCCCGCGCTCGTGCCGCTCGGCGGGGCCGTCTCCGACTGGACGGACGTCCTCGTCGACGACGAGCACCGGGCGCCGGCGCTGGCCGCGCTCACCGACGCGCTCGCCCGGGCGGCCCGCACCGCGCTGATCGACCTGCGCGAGGTACGGCCGGGCGGCGCCGCCGAACTCCTCCTCGACCGGTGGCCCGGCCCCCGCCGCGTCCTGCCCGGCTCGGTCTGCCTGGAGCTGCCCGGCGTCCCCATGGACGCGCTGATCGCCCGGCTGCCCTCGGCCAAGGCCCAGCAGCGGGTGCGCGCCAAGCTCCGCAAGCTCGACGCGCTCGGCATCGAACGCCGTGCCGTCGGACCCGACGAGGTCGACAAGGCGCTGCGCCGCATGCTGGAGCTGCACCGGCTGCAGTGGGAGGGGCGGAAGGTGACCGGCGAGCACCTCACGGACCGGTTCCGCGACCTCCTGGTGCGGGCGGCCGGCCCGATGGTGCGCTCGGGGGACGCCGTGGTCACCGAGTTCCGCCTGGAGGACGACGTGGTCGCCGTCGACCTGACCCTGCTCTCCCCCCGGCTGGCGGGCGGCTATCTCTACGGCGCCCATCCCTGCCTGCGCGAACGCAAAGCGGACGTGGCGGTGATGCTGCTGGAGGCGTGCACCGGGCACACGGCGGGCGGCGGGCGCGGCACGCTGAGCCTGCTGCGCGGCGAGGAGCCGTACAAGCTGCACTGGCGGCCGGTCAGGGTGCCCAACTCCCGGCTGCTGCTGGCCCGCCGCCGCACCGCCCCGCTGCTCGCGGCGGCCCTCGCCCACGCCGCGGCCCGGCGGCGCGGCAAGGAGCTGCTGCGCCGCCGGGAATCCCGCTAGCGGGACCGCGACCACCAGTCGAACTTGATGCACAGCTTCCCGCCCAGCCAGTACTCGACCCAGTCGCCGAGGTCCAGCGGCGAGCAGTCGGCCGGGTGGGTGGGGTTCGGCGGGGTGGTGGGCGAGGGCGGTGTGGTGGGGTTGACGGGCGTGGTGGGTACGGGTGTCGGGGGTGTCGTGGGTACCGGTGTGGTGGGGGTGGTCGGCGTGGGGCTGGTGGGGGTGGTCGGCCCGTCCGTGCGGCCCGAGAGGATCGAGCGGTAGATCCGGGAGGCCCGCGGGTTCTGGCCGCACTGCCACACGCCGTGCGGGCAGTAGTCGGTCAGCGTGTTGTACAGCGGCTTGTGCTCGTCCATCCAGGCGAGCATGCGCCGCATGTAGGCGTCGTTGTCGCCGTTGCGGAAGAGCCCCCACTCCGGATAGGAGACGGGCTTCTTGTGGGCCTTGGCGAAGTCGACGTGCGCCTGGAGGCCGTACGGCTCCCTCACCTGTTCGTCGAAGGACATGCCGGACGGCTGGTCGTAGGAGTCCATGCCGATGATGTCGACGGTGTCGTCGCCCGGGTAGCACTCCGTCCACGGCACGGCGTCCCGGCCCCGGCTCGGGGTGAAGTCGAACCGGAACTTCTGGCCCGGCACCGCGCGCATCGTCGTGACGATCCGCTTCCAGTACGCCTTCCAGGCCTCCGGGTCCGGTCCGCAGCGGTGGGAGTAGGTGATGCCGTTCATCTCCCAGCCGAGCACCAGGACCGTGTCCGGCACCTTCAGCTCCACCAGCCGCTCGGCCAGCCTGCGGAAGTGGTGGTCGAACGCCCCGGCCGCGCCCTGCCGGAGCAGTCCGCGCACCTGCGCGTCGCTCAGGCCGGCCTCGTTGCGTTCCAGCATGGGGACGTTGAGGACGAGCATCCGGTCGTCCTTCTCGCGCCGCCAGTCCGCCCAGATGTCGAGGAAGCCGGGCCGCCCCTCGATGTTGCTCCAGCGGTCGCCGGGCAGGTAGGTGTGGCCGACCCGCAGCTCGGTCCCGCCGAGCCAGGCGCTGAGCGCGGCCATGCGGGCCACGCCACGGGCACCGAAGTCGAGGTAGGCGCCGAAGGCGGGGGCGGTCCCGGCCGCGCCGGGAGCGGGAGCGGGCGGGTCGGCGACCCGGGCCGACCCCGCGCCCGCGGCGAATCCGGGGCCGCACGCCAGGGCCGCCGACGCGGCGACCGTGACCGCGACGATCGCCGGCCGCCGGAACCGGGCGCGTCGCTGCTGTGGGGCCATGCCTGCTCCTCTCTCCACGCTCGGCACCTGTCGGCACTGACACGTACTGACACTCAGTCATATGAGAGGACCGGCCGCCACTTTGGTTACGGCTTCCGAGTGGCCGGCTCACCGGTGCGGAGGTGGGGACGGGAGGGGAGGGCAGGGGAGGGGAGGCGGTGGGTGCCGGGCGCGGGGCGTCCGGCACCCGGTGTGCTACCGGCGGTTCGCGGCCCGGCCGCGTCGGTACAGCAGCGCCCCGCCGACGATCAGCGCGGCACTGACGCCGGAGGCGGCCAGCATGGCCTCACTGCCGGTGTGCGGCAGCTGCGGCGGCTTGTGGTGCCCGCCACCGGGCGGGGGCGGGGTGTGGTCGCCACCGGTCGGCGGGGGCGTCGTGTGGTCACCACCGCCGGGGGGAGGTGTGGTGTGGTCGCCACCGCCGGGAGGCGGCGTCGTGTGATCGCCACCGCCGGGCGGAGGCGTCGTGTGATCGCCACCGCCGGGAGGCGGCGTCGTGTGATCGCCACCGCCGGGAGGCGGCGTCGTGTGGTCACCACCGCCGGGCGGAGGCGTCGTGTGGTCACCACCACCGGGAGGCGGCGTCGTGTGGTCACCGCCACCGGGAGGCGGCGTCGTGTGGTCACCACCACCGGGAGGCGGCGTCGTGTGGTCACCGCCACCGGGAGGCGGCGTCGTGTGGTCACCACCACCGGGAGGCGGCGTCGTGTGGCCGCCGGAGCCGCCGTACCCGGAGTCGTCGGAGTCGTCCGAGCCGTAGCCGGAGTCGTCGGAGTCGTCCGAGCCGTACCCGGAGTCGTCGGAGTCGTCCGAGCCGTACCCCTCGTCGGAGCCGTACCCGTAGCCCGAGCCGTCCCCGTGGCCCGAGCCGTACCCGTCGTCCGCGTCGTCGTCGCCGTACGGCGTGCCGTGCGGCAGTGACCGGTCCGGCGTGGCGTGCTCGTGCCGGTCCGAAGCGGCGGCACCAGCACAGGAGTTGCCGAAGGCGGGGTTGAGTGCGGCGATCACGTCGACCGAGTTGCCGCAGGCGTTGACCGGAACCTCGACCGGGGCCTGGACGGCGTTGCCGGCGAGGGCACCGGGCGAGTTCTTCGCCGCGCCGGCCGCGTGCGAGTCGGCGAGGGCGGAACTTCCGTACAAGGACAGCATGCTCGTCGCGGCCGCGGCCACGACCATTCCCCTGCTCAGGGTCTGTCGCAATCTCGTGGTCTTCCTGCTTGAAGAAATGGGAGAAGGCCGGCCTTGGGCGCGAGGAGAGCAGTGGCCAAGGCCGGCCTTGTCACAGCCGAACGGCTGGTGGGTTTCGCCGTCAGTGGTTGACGCAGGTGTTGCCCACGGCCGGGTTCAGGGCGGCGATCACGTTGATCGTGTTGCCGCAGACGTTGATCGGCACGTGAATGGGCACCTGGATGACGTTGCCGGACAGGACGCCCGGCGAGCCGGCCGCGAGCCCCTCGGCACCGGCGTCGGCGAAGGCCGGGGCGGCCGCACCGCCGAGGGCCAGCACGAGGCCCGCAACGACAGCAACGCTCTTCTTCATGGAATTTCCCTTCTCTGCCGGTCATGCTCCTGTGAGGGCCGATGAACCGAGCGAACCAGCTTGGGCGGCTCGCACCATGACCTGCAGCCTGCACACGCAGGGATTGACGGTCGGCGCGATCACGGAACGTGCCGCGCCGAGGAATTCATTCGAAAAGACCACCGGACATGACCAGGCGGCCCACTGAACGTCAGCGGGCCGCCTGTGCGACGCGAGGGACGGAAAGTCCTCAGCCCTCGCCGTTGGCCGACAGGACCGCGAGGTCCTCCAGGATGTGCGACAGCGCACCGTCACGCTTGACGTTGCTGGAGTTGTCGGAGCACTGCTGGTCCAGGTCGTCCGACAGGATCGGCACGTCGTTGATCGGCACGATGTTGATGATCGGGACCTGGATGTCGTTGAGCGCGGCGCAGGGCTTGTTCAGCGTCCCCTGGACGAGCGAGAGCTGCGGGCTCATGTCGCCCTTGGTCGCCGAGTTGCCGAACGCGGTCTCGGCGCCGTTGCCGTTGGCCACGAGCGGGCCCTCGTCGTTCCCGATGGCAAGCGCGGCGGGAGCGGCCGCCACCGACATGCCGATCACAGAAGCGGCGGCCGCCGCGGCGACCATGGCCTTCTTGAACACTTCGCGTTCCTTTCCTCGTAGCGACGCTGTGTCCTACGGCCTCATCAACCCGGCGCCCGGCGTTTGGTTGCGGGGGTTCACCCGCTTGGCGGCATGTCCGGTCCGGCGCGGCGGGCGCCGGGCTCGGCGCGGCGCGCCGTCGCGCTGTGGGCCGACGGAGTGAATGGGCGAAACCGGGACGTCCACGGGGAGTTGAACCAGTGCGCTCCGGTGGACGGGGTTTACGAGAAAAGGACTGTTCAATGATCAAGAAGGTTGTTGCGTCTGCGGCGATCGCCGCTTCCGTCGTGGGAGTCGCCGCCGCTACCGCGCCCCAGGCCCTGGCGATCGGCAACGACGGTGGTCCGTGGACCGCCAACGGCAACGGTGCGTCCAACAGCTTCGGCAACTCCGCCACCTACGGCAACATGAGCCCCCAGATGGCGCTGATCCAGGGTTCCTTCAACAAGCCCTGCCTCGCGCTGAACGACATCCACGTCCCGGTCCTGAACATCGTGCCGATCAACGATCTGCCGATCCTGTCCGACGACCTGGACCAGCAGTGCTCCGACAACTCCACCCAGAGCAAGCGCGACGGTGCGCTGGCCCACCTGCTGGAGGACGTGTCGATCCTGTCGGCCAACGGCGAGAACTGATCCGACGCCCCCGTGGCAGGGCGGGCCCGCCGACCTGGCGGGCCCGCCCTTTCGCGTGTCAGCGTCCGTCGGGGTGGGCCGCCGCCCGGACGGCCTCGCTGAGTTCGCGTACGTCCTTGTCCTCGGTGGCCGAGGCGAGGCGGGCCGCGTGCTCGATCAGCTCGCCGTAGGGCGGGGCGCCGGGCAGGGCGCCGTCGAGTCCGTCGCCGGAGCGCAGGGCGTCGGCGAAGTAGGCGGCCGTCGCGTCGACCTGGAAGCGGGTGCTCGCCTTCCACACGTCGGCGCGCAGGGTGCCGGTCTCCAGCTGTCCGCTCTCCTCGTGGGGGGTGCGGGTGCGGGGGTCGAGCCAGCGGACGGTCGCGGTGGCGAGGTGGCCGTGCGCCCCCTCCCTGGTGCGGACCGAGTACAGGGCGGTGACGGTGTGGCCGGGGCCGACCTCGCCGCCGTCGACCCGGTCGTCGCGGAAGTCGTCGTCGGCGACGCGCCGGTTCTCGTAGCCGATGAGGTGGAACTCGGCGACGGTCTCCGGGTCGAAGGCGACCTGGGCCTTGGCGTCGCGGGCGGTGAGGTCGATGTTGCGCGGGAGCTGCTCGCTGAAGACCTCGCGGGCCTGTTCCTCGTCCGAGACGTACACGGTGTGGCCGTCGCCCTTGTCGGCGAGGCGTTCCATCAGGGCGTCGCCGTACTCGCTGCCGACGCCGACGCCGAAGAGGGTGATGCCGTGCTCGCGGCGGGCGGCGGAGATGCGCTCCAGGATGGGGTCGGGGTCGGTGTCGCCGGTGTTGGCGAGCGCGTCGGAGATCAGCACGACCCGGTTGGTGGCGCCCTCGCGCAGACCCTCCACGGCGGTGTCGTAGCCGGTCTCGACGCCCGCGCCGAGGTTGGTGGAGTCCTGGGCCTCCAGGCCGTCGATCGCGTCGTGGATCTTTCCGCGGTGGCCGCCGAGGCGGGTCATCGGCAGCACGGTCTCCGCCTCGTCGGTGAAGGTGACCAGGGCGACGGAGTCGTCGTCGCGCAGCCGGTCGGTCATCACGCCGAGGGACTTCCGGGCGAGGTCGAGACGGCCGGGCTCGTCCATGGAGCCGGAGACGTCGATGACGAACGTCAGCGCGGCGGGCGGGCGTTCGGCGTCCGGGTGCGGGGCGCGGGTGGCGAGACCGACGCGGACCAGGGACCAGCCGTCGTCGCCGGTGCGGGCTCCGTCGACGGTGACGGTGAAGCCGTTGCCGTCGGGGCGCCGGTAGTCCTGGCGGAAGCTGTTGACGAACTCCTCGGGGCGCACCTCGGACGGGTCGGGCCGGCGGCCCTCGGAGAGCAGGCGGCGGGTGTGGTCCCAGGAGGCGGTGTCGACGTCGAGGGCGAAGGTGGACAGGTGGTCGCGGCCGGGTGAGGGGTCCGTGTCGTAGCCGTCCGCTCGCTGGTCGCCGCCCTCGCCGGTGGCCGGTGCCGGGAAGCCGTCGCTCTGGTCCACCGCCGAGCCGCCATCGGTGCCGCTGCAGCCGGTGAGCAGCAGGCCCCCGAGCGCGGTGAGGGCGACCAGCGCGCCCCTGAGCCGTCGTGTGCCGTACCGGTTCATCGTCCGTGCCCCCTGTGTCGGTTGACTTCTGCGACTGTGACGCGGCAGGGGGCCGGAACGTGCGTGACGGAGCGTTGCGGATGGATCTCGAACCGGGCACGGCGGGCGTCCGCCGAGACCGGTAGGTGTCCCTCCGTTGACCTAACTGACCACGTCCTTGCGGGCGAAAGCGCGGAAGGCCAGCGCGAACAGCACCAGCGCGTACGTTATGGACAGGGCGCTGCCCTGGATCATGCCGGACCACTCGGGGCGGGGCTGTACGGCGTCCGCCCAGGCGAACTGCCAGTGCGCGGGCAGGAAGTCGCGCCAGTGGCCGAGGGCGGTGACGGCGTCCAGGACGTTGCCGACGATGGTCAGTCCGACGGCGCCGCCGACCGCGCCGAGCGGGGCGTCGGTCCGGGTGGACAGCCAGAACGCGAGCGCGGCGGTGACGAGTTGGGAGATGAAGACGTACGCCACCACGACCAGGAGACGCTGGGCCGCCGTGCCGGCGTCGAGCGCGCCGCCGGTGGGGATCCGCAGCGGGCCCCAGCCGTAGGCGGCGGTGCCGACGGCGAGGGCGACGACCGGCAGCAGCACCATCGCGGCGAGGCTCAGGCCGAGTCCGACGACCAGCTTGGACCACAGCAGCCGGG
The DNA here is from genome assembly GCF_014656055.1 of Streptomyces griseosporeus. Classification (GTDB taxonomy): domain Bacteria; phylum Actinomycetota; class Actinomycetes; order Streptomycetales; family Streptomycetaceae; genus Streptomyces; species Streptomyces griseosporeus. The sequence continues at coordinate 313,288 of NZ_BNBR01000004.1, read as the reverse complement.
CGCGGGGCACGGGTGCCGCGAGCAGATAGCGCAGCGAGGACCAGCTCGCCTCGAAGGCCACGGTGTCCCCGCAGAACAGGGCGACGGGGATGACGAGGAGGAAGCCGGCGGAGACGAACAGGTTGACGGCGGCGAAGTTGGCGCCGGACGCGGTCGCCGTGTCCATGAGGGTCGTGCGGTCGTTGCGGCCGCCGGGGTCGCCGCCGATGGCGAAGGCGACGACCAGGACGAACGGCAGCGCGGCGAGGATCGCGCCCATGATCAGGGTGCGGCGCCGCTTGAGCTGGCGGACCAGCTCGACGCGGACGGGCAGGGTGCGGCCGGGGCGGTAGCCGGAGGCGGTGGCCTCGGCGGTGCGCTCGGCCGGTGTGCGGGTCTCGGTCGGCGTGCTCACGCGGAGCCTCCGATCAGGGTGAGGAAGGCGTCTTCGAGGCGGCGGTGCGGGCCGACGGAGGTCACCGGCACGTCCAGCCGGACCAGTTCGGCGACGAGCCGCTGGGCGGTGCCGTCCGCGTCGAGCCGGACGAGCAGGCCGTCGTCGGTGCGCAGCGCGGAGGCGACGCCGGGCAGCGCGGCCACCTTCTCCGCGACGGGCTCCTCCACGGGTGTGGCGGTGTCGACGAGGAGGGTGTCGCCGGAGCCGGTGATCTCGCCGACCGGGCCCGCCTGCACGAGCCGGCCGCGGTCCATCACCACGAGGTGGGTGCAGGACTGCTCGACCTCGGCGAGGAGGTGGCTGGAGACGATGACGGTGCGCCCGCCGGCGGCGTACCGGATCATCACCTCGCGCATCTCGCGGATCTGGGGCGGGTCGAGGCCGTTGGTCGGCTCGTCGAGGATGAGCAGGTCGGGCAGGCCCAGCATGGCCTGGGCGATGGCGAGGCGCTGGCGCATGCCCTGGGAGTAGGTGCGCACCGCGCGGGCGAGGGCGTCGCCGAGTCCGGCGATCTCCAGGGCCTCGTCGAGGTGGGCGTCCTCGGCGGGGCGGCCGGTGGCCCGCCAGTACAGCTCCAGGTTCTCCCGGCCCGACAGGTGCGGCAGGAATCCGGCGCCCTCGACGAAGGCGCCGACCCGGGAGAGCACCGGCGCGCCGGGGCGGATCGCGTGGCCGAAGACGCGGATCTCGCCGCCGTCGGGCCGGATCAGGCCCATCAGCATGCGCAGGGTGGTGGTCTTCCCGGCGCCGTTGGGTCCGAGCAGGCCGAGCACCTGGCCCTTCTCGACGCGGAAGGACAGGTCGCGCACGCTGTAAGTGTCGCCGCTCCTGTACTTCTTGCTCAGGCCGGTGATCTCCAGCGGTACGTCGGCCAGTTCGGGGTCGGGCGCGGGGGCGGCCGTACGGCGGCGGGCGGTGAGCAGCAGGGCGAGCGCGACGGCGGCGCCGGTCAGGGGCAGCCACCACACCCAGGACGGCAGGGGCGCGGCGGCGGTGCTGACGCCGGGGGCGGTGGGGACCTTCAGGTCGCCCTTGAGGGCCACGGTGTACGTCGCGGGGGCCGCCGGTGAGGCGTACCCGAGGTCGGTGGAGGCGAGGACCAGGCTGAGGCGGTGGCCCTTCTGCACCTCGTGGTCGATCGCCGGGAGGGTGACGGTGACGTCCTTGCCCGCCTTGGCGCCGGTGACGCGCAGGGGTGTGACGAGCTGGGAGGGCAGCACCTGCCGGCCGCCGTCGGGGCCGGCGTCGTACACCTTGGCGAACAGGACGGCGTCGTCGGTGGTGGACGTGATGTGGACGGTCGCGGTCGGGGCGCCGGTGATCCGCAGGTCGCGGGTGAGCGGCGCGGACCGGAAGGCCGCGTACTGGCCGGGGAAGTCGAGGGAGACGCCGACGCCGAGGGCGGAGAGCTGGGCGAGGCCGCCGCCGGTGCCGAGGCCGGGCAGCGCGGAGACGGCGGGCGGGCTGGCGCCGGCCGGGTTGGCGACGCGCTGGACGCCGCCGGACAGCGGGATGTCGCGTGGTGCGCTGTGCAGGCCGGGGTAGGTGCCGGCGCTCGCGCCGCGCAGCTGGGCGGCGCCGTCGGTGGAGTCGACGCCTCCGGTGCGGGTGACGCGGAAGGCGGGGCCGGTGTCGGCGCCCCGGTCGTCCTTGAGGTACCGGTCGAACCAGGCGGTGACCCGGGCCTGTACGCGGGACTGCTCGGGGTCGCCGCCGTCATGGCCGCCGGCGATCCAGTCGACGTCCACGGGGGCGCCGCCCGCGCGGATCGCGCGGGCGGCGGCGTCGGCCTGGTTCAGCGGGAAGAGCGAGTCGGTCTGGCCCTGTACCAGCAGGGTGGGCACCGTGACGCGGTCGCCGACGGCGGACGGCGAGCGTGCCTCCAGCAGCCTGCGGGCCCGGTCGTCGGGGGTGCCGGACTCGGCGACCCGCTCGTACATCCGGCACAGGTCGGGCTCGAACTTCGCGCAGCCGCCGCCGCTGTTGATGAAGAAGCCCGCCCACAGCTTCTTGAACACGCCGTTCGGGAACAGCGCGTCGGCGAGGTTCCAGTAGGTGATCGCCGGCGCGATGGCGTCGACGCGCCGGTCGTGCCCGGCGGTGAGGAGGGCGATCGCGCCGCCGTAGGAGGCGCCGGTGATGCCCACGCGCGGGTCGCCCGGCTTGTCGAGGCGGACCTCGGGCCTGCGGGCCAGCCAGTCGATGAGCTTCGAGACGTCGGCGACCTCGCCCTTGGGGTCGTTCAGCCCGATCTTCCCGGTGGACCTGCCGAAGCCGCGCGCCGACCAGGTCAGGACCGCGTATCCGTCTTCGGCCAGGTCCTGGGCCTGGGCGCGGACGTCGTCCTTGCTGCCGCCGAAGCCGTGGCCGAGCAGGACGGCCGGATGGCGGCCGGGGGTGGTGGGGGTGAAGTACGAGGTGTCGACGCGCACTCCGCCGCCCATGGTCATGATCTGGTCGCTGCGGTGTACGGCGGGCGTGTCGCCGGAGGCCGCCGCCACGGTCCAGGTGCCGGCCCCGGCGAGGACGACGGCGGCGGCCCCGGCGGCCAGCAGCCGTCGGGGCCCGCGCAGCAACCCCCGCAAGGGCTGACGAAGATCCATGGCTCCACGGTACGGGCCGCCACCGACAACCGATGCAGCCTGTGGACGGAGCGGCCGCCCCTCCCCCAGGGGTACGGGCGGCCGTCGTGTACCGCGGTGGCGGTACGCCGGATCAGACGGCGTGCGCCTCCCGCGCCTCCTCGGCCTCCTGCGCGTCCTCCGGGATCGACACCAGCCAGCGGGTGTCGCGGCGCGGGCGCAGGTACAGGGCCCAGTACAGGGTGGCGACGGCGGTGATGCCGCCGGTCCACAGCAGGTAGGAGGTCTCCTGCTGGGTCAGGATGTAGGCGAGGACCGCGATCAGCAGGACGGGCACGGCCGGCCACAGCGGCATCCGCCAGGCGGAGCCGTGCCGGTGGGCGCCGCGGCGGGAGAGCAGCGCGGCGATCGCGACGAGCAGGTACATGCCGGTCACCGACACGCCGGTGACGCCGTACAGCGTGTCGAGGTTGACGAAGCAGAGGACCGCGCCCGGGACGCCGACGGCGAGGGTGGAGACCCAGGGGGAGCCGAACCGGCCGAGCTTGGAGAAGACGTTGTTGACCGGCTCGGGCCAGGCCTTGTCGCGGGCGGAGGCGAACAGCACGCGGGAGTTCTGGATGACCATGACGATGCCGGCGTTGATGATCGCGAGGGCGACGCACAGGCTGACGAAGGTGCCGACGGCGGAGTTGGACCAGGCGGTGACCATGGAGCCGATGTCGCCGCCGGTCAGCTCCGACAGGTCGGAGGCGCCGAAGGTGATGGCGACGACCGGGACCAGGATGATCACGGAGGAGATGGCGAGGGTGGCGAGGACCGTGCGGGCGACGTTGCGGCGCGGGTTCTCCAGCTCCTCGGAGAGGTAGACGGCGGTCGAGAAGCCCTGGGTGACGAAGAGGGCGATGGCGAGGCCGGAGACGACCAGCATGGCGGTGACGGTGTCGGCGTGCCCGTCCGCGCCTGCCACCTGCATGGAGACGAGGCTGCCGGCGCCGCGGTGGCCGTGGGCGAAGCCGAGGACGGCGACGACGGCCGCGGCGATGACCTCCAGGACCAGGAAGATGCCGGTGATCCAGGCGTTGGCGCGCAGGTCGAGCAGGCCGGCGAGGGTGGCAAGCAGCATGACGCCGGCGCCGGTCATCGACGGGTCGAGGTGGACCAGCGGGGCGAGGTAGTCGGCGGTGCCCATCGCGATCACCGGAGGGACGATCATCACGACGAGCAGGGAGAGCACGAAGACGAGCCAGCCCGCGAGCCGTCCGGCCATCGTGGAGACCATGGCGTACTCGCCGCCCGCGCTGGGGATGAGGGTGCCCAGCTCGGAGTAGCAGAACGCCACGGCGATACAGAGGAGGGAGCCGATGGCGATCGTCAGGGCGGTGGCGGTGCCGAGGGAGCCGAACAGGTCGGGGACGACCACGAAGAGCGTGGAGGCGGGTGTCACGCAGGACAGCGTGAGCAGGGTGCCGCCGACGACGCCGATGGAACGCTTGAGGGTCTTCGGACTGCTGCCCGCGGCGTGCGGGACGGCTGGGGCGGCAGGGCGGAGCGTGTCGGTCATGCAGCGGTTCCGATCGACTGGTACGGGGTGGTTCGGGCGGGAGCGCTATCGCCTCCGGCGGCTGGGGTGGTGCTGTTGTCGTCCGCTCCCGACGCCGCATCGAACCCCGACGAAAACCGCTGCGTCAATAGGTGTTTACCTACGGAATCCGTAGATCCAGAGGGCGGTTGATCGCGGATACGTCACTACTGCCGGACATCCAGGGGACTTGGGTCCGTACGAGAATCGCAGCGGCGGCGTCAAGAAAAAGTGAGCTGTCCGGTATCCGGACGCCCGGGGGAGGCCGGACGGCTGTCAGAGGGGGTCGCTAGAGTCGGCAGCCACAGTTGAATCACAGCGGCCACTTGGGGTGGGGCACATGAAGCTGAGGCACGGCGCGGTCTGGGTGGGGTTCACGACCGCGGCGCTGATGGCGACGTCCGCGTGCAGCGCGGAGTCGGCCAAGGTGGCGGCGGACAGCGCCGACCAGATCATGGCGGTCCTGGCGCGCGCGTCGGACCGCACGGAGCAGCTCGGCTCGGCCGAGATCGCCACGACGACGACGCTCGCGGCGGCCGGCGGCAAGCCGGTCGCCATGAACGGCACGTACTCGTGGGGCGACGGTGCCGCCATGGATGTCGAGATGGACACCGCCGCGGCGCAGATGACCTCGCTGCAGGACGATCCGACGACGCGGACCATCATGGTCGACGGCGCCTACTACTACGGCATCGACCCGCAGCCCAGCGGCCCCCTGAAGGGCAAGCACTGGATGCGCGTCGACGTCTCCGCCGTGATGGGCGAGGCGGCCGTGGACAACATGGAGGCCAACGCCGACCCGACGGCGTCCCTGCACTACATGAAGACCTCCACGGACGTGAAGGACCTCGGCGAGGAGACCGTCCTCGGCAAGAAGGCCCACCACTACCAGGGCAGCGTCGGCGTGGCGGAGATCAACGCCAGCCCGAAGCTCTCCGAGGCGGAGAAGAAGGCCGCCGTGCAGGCCCTGAAGGCCAACGGGGGCAAGATGACCTGCGACATCTGGGTGGACGGCAAGGACTTGCCGGTGCGCATGCGGCAGAGCGGCGCCGGCATGACGGTGACGATGGACTTCCTGAAGTTCGGCGCCACCAAGCCGATCACTGCCCCGCCCGCCGGGGACACCGGCGACCTCAGCGAGCAGGTCAGGCAGCAGCGCGAAGGCGCGCTGGAGCAGTGACGCGCGGGTGCCCCCGTCCCTCCTGCGCGGAGGGACGGGGGCGCCGCGGGCAGGGCCGGGGGCCGCTCAGTGGTTGCGCGGGAAGCCCAGGTCGACGCCGGCCGGGGCCTCGGACGGGTCCGGCCAGCGGGAGGTGACGACCTTGCCGCGGGTGTAGAAGTGGGTGCCGTCGTTGCCGTAGATGTGGTGGTCGCCGAAGAGGGAGTCCTTCCAGCCGCCGAAGCTGTGGTAGCCGACGGGGACCGGGATCGGGACGTTCACGCCGACCATGCCGGCCTCGATCTCCAGCTGGAAGCGGCGGGCGGCGCCGCCGTCCCGGGTGAAGATCGCGGTGCCGTTGCCGAACGGCGAGCCGTTGATGAGGGCCACGCCCTCCTCGTAGGTGTCCACGCGCAGCACGCACAGCACCGGGCCGAAGATCTCGTCCTGGTAGGCCTTGGCGCTGGTGGGCACCTTGTCCAGCAGCGAGATGCCGACCCAGTGGCCGTCCTCGAAGCCGTCGACGGTGTACCCGGTGCCGTCCAGGACGACCTCGCAGCCCTCGTCCGCCGCGTTCGCCACGTACGACGCCACCTTGTCGCGGTGGGCGGCGGTGATCAGCGGGCCCATCTCGGACGCCGGGTCGTTGCCCGGGCCGATCTTGATCTTCTCGGCGCGCTCGCGGATCTTCTCCACCAGCGCGTCGCCGATCGCGCCGACCGCCACGACGGCCGAGATCGCCATGCAGCGCTCGCCGGCGGAGCCGTAGGCGGCCGACACGGCGGCGTCCGCGGCGGCGTCCAGGTCGGCGTCCGGCAGGACCAGCATGTGGTTCTTGGCGCCGCCGAGGGCCTGCACGCGCTTGCCGTGGGCGGAGGCCGTGGTGTGGATGTAGCGGGCGATCGGGGTGGAGCCGACGAAGGAGACGGCCTTGACGTCCGGGTGCTCCAGGAGGCGGTCGACGGCCACCTTGTCGCCGTGCACGACGTTGAACACACCGTCCGGCAGACCGGCCTCGGCCAGCAGCTCGGCCAGCTTGAGGGAGGCCGAGGGGTCCTTCTCGCTCGGCTTCAGCACGAAGGTGTTGCCGCACGCGATGGCGATCGGGAACATCCACATCGGCACCATCGCCGGGAAGTTGAACGGCGTGATGCCCGCGACGACACCGAGCGGCTGCCGGATCGAGGCGACGTCCACACGGCTGGCGACCTGCGTCGACAGCTCGCCCTTCAGCTGCACGTTGATCCCGCACGCCAGGTCGACGATCTCCAGGCCGCGCGCCACCTCGCCGAGGGCGTCGGAGTGCACCTTGCCGTGCTCGGCGGTGATCAGCTCGGCGATCTCGTCGCGGTGCGCGTCCAGCAGCGCCCGGAACCGGAACAGGATCGACGTGCGCTGGGCCAGCGAGGACTGCCCCCAGGTCGCGAAGGCGTCCTTGGCCGCCGCGACCGCCGCGTCCACCTCCTCGACGGAGGCGAAGGCGACCTTGGTGGTGACCTGGCCCGTGGCCGGGTCGGTGACCGGGCCGAAGCTGCCCGACGTGCCCTCGACGGCCTTGCCGCCGATCCAGTGGTTGACGATCTTCGTCATGCCCGGTTACTCCTTCACAGATGGCGGCGTCGGGTGGAGACGTGCCGTGCGTACAGCTCATGTGGCGTGACCGGCGACGGTCGGGTCGCGGTCTCGGCCACAGGACCATCCCACCAGGCCCGGACGGGCGGCGCGCCCGACACTGTGTCTGCCGTTCGGGTCCCGGCGTAGACACATGCGGTGGCGCCGGTGCGCGGGCCGCGGCCGTGCGGAACCTCCGGCGCGGGGCCGTAGCGGGCGGGGAGTCGTCGCTCGCACTTCGCTCCTGCCAGGGCGAAGCGGCCTCCCGCGCCGGAGGCGATCAGGGGGGTGGGTGCCGGGGGTGCTGTGGTGCCGCTCCCTCCCTGCACGGTACAAGCACCGTCGGACACTGAGTAGTTGCGAGCCGTCACAAGGCCCTCACGGTTGTGGCCGGCGGTCACAGCAGCCCCACGGCGGTGTCCACGGCGACGGCCACGTCGTCGTCCGGCGGGTAGAGCAGGGAGCGGCCGACGACCAGACCGCGCACGGTGGGCAGGCGCAGGGCGCCGCGCCACTTCTCGTACGCCGCGTCCTGGTCGTCGCCGACGTCGCCGCCGAGGAGGACGGCGGGCAGTGTGCTGGTGGCCATGACCTCGGCCATGTCGTCGGGGTCCTCGGTGACGGGCACCTTCAGCCAGGTGTAGGCCGAGGAGCCGCCGAGTCCGGAGGCGATGGCGAGGGAGCGGGTGACGGCCTCGGCGGACAGGTCGTTCACCAGCCGGCCGTCCGGGGTGCGGCGGCTGATGAACGGCTCGACGAAGACGGGCAGCCGGCGGGCCGCCATCGCGTCGACCGCGCGCGCGGTGGACTCCAGCGTCGCCAGCGAGCCGGGGTCGTCGTAGTCGATGCGCAGCAGCAGCTTGCCCGCGTCGAAGCCGAGGCGCTCGATGTCCTCGGGGCGGTGGCCGGTGAAGCGGTCGTCCAGCTCGAAGGAGGCGCCCTGGAGGCCGCCGCGGTTCATCGACCCCATGACGACCTTGTCGTCGAGGGCGCCGAGCAGCAGCAGGTCGTCGAGGATGTCGGCGGTGGCGAGGACGCCGTCCACACCGGGCCGCGACAGCGCGAGGCACAGCCGCTCCAGCAGGTCGGCCCGGTTCGCCATGGCGAGCCGCCGCTCCCCCACGCCGAGCGCGCCGCGGGCCGGGTGGTCGGCGGCGACGATCATCAGCCTGCCCTGCTCGTTCAGCAACGGCCTGCGCCGCCGCCGCGCGGCGGCCTCCGCGACGGCCTCGGGATGCCGGGCCCGGGTACGGACGAGGGTGTGGACGTCGATGCGGGGGCGGGGCGGGACGGCGGACGCGTCCGCGGCGGGGGCGGCCGAGGCGCCGGAGGTGCCCTCGGGCGTGGTCGTCTCCTGGTGGGCGCCCGTGACGCGGCCCGCTCTCATCGGACCGCTCCCGCTTCCAGGGCGGCCGCCACCTCGTCCGGGGCCGGCATCGCCGACGAGCACTCCAGGCGGGAGGCGACGATGGCGCCGGCGGCGTTGGCCCAGCGCATGGTCCGCTCCAGGTCCCAGCCGGCGAGCAGGCCGTCGCAGAGCGCGCCGCCGAAGGCGTCGCCGGCGCCGAGGCCGTTGAGGACCTCGACCGGCAGCGGGTGCACCTCCGCCTGCTCGCCGTCCCGGCCGACCGCGAGGACGCCCTTGGGCCCCTGCTTGACCACCGCCAGCTCCACGCCCGCGTCCAGCAGGGCCCGGGCGGCGGCGTGCGGGTCGCGCAGGCCGGTGGCGACCTCGACCTCGTCGAGGTTGCCGACGGCGACGGTGGTGTGCCGCAGGGCCTCGGCGTAGAAGGGGCGGGCCGCGTCCGGGTCGGCCCAGAACATGGGGCGCCAGTCCAGGTCGAACACGGTCGTCCCGGCCTTCGCGCGGTGGGCGAGCGCCGCCAGCGTCGCCGTACGGCTCGGCTCCTCGCTGAGCCCCGTGCCGGTGACCCAGAAGATCCGGGCCGCGCGGACGGCGTCGAGGTCGAGGTCGTGCGCGTCGATCTCCAGGTCGGGGGCCTTGGGCCGGCGGTAGAAGTACAGCGGGAAGTCGTCCGGCGGGAAGATCTCGCAGAACGTGACCGGCGTGGGGTAGGCGGCGACGGGTGTGACCCAGCGGTCGTCGACCCCGAACTCCCGCAACCGCTCGTGCAGATACGTCCCGAAGGGGTCGTCCCCCGTCCGGGAGATCAGCGCCGTGCGCCGGCCGAGGCGGGCCGCGGCGACGGCCACGTTGGCGGCCGAGCCGCCGAGGAACTTGCCGAAGGACGTCACCTGCGGCAGCGGCACACCGGTCTGGAGCGGGTACAGGTCCACGCCGAGCCGCCCCATGGTGATCAGGTCGTACGCCATCGGCTTCCCTTCACATCGGCCATCGGCCCTCCCCCGGTTTTCTAGCCCCCGGCCCGAAGCCCTGTCAATGTTTTGTCCGGACATTCGGACGAGAACTTCGGCGCCCCTCCCGCCGCCTTTGCATCACGTCTGTCACAAACGCCCCTCTTGTGTCACACATGTCGCATGTACGCGGGCTGTGCGTCACACCCGCACGACAGCCCCTGCCCCGTCCTCACCCGGCGTCGTTCTCCGGACGCAGGCTTGGTGATCGCCAGCACAGCGCCCGGCTCCCCCGACGGCCGTCCCAAGGCCGCCGCCGCGGCGCGCGCAGGGAGGTGCAACTCATGACCGACCGCAGGCTCTGGTCCTACAAGGAGATCGCGGCACACATCAGGGTGCAGCCGGACACCGTACGGTCCTACCGCAAGCACGGGCTGCTGCCGCCACCCGACCATGTGGAGGGCGGCAAGCCCTACTGGTACGACGACACCGTCCGCGCCTGGGTGGCCTCCCGGCCCGGCAACCGGAACCGCAGGCCGGACTGAGCCGGAAAACCGCTGTGTGCCCCACCGCCGTGTGGGGCACAGTGCGTCGGGTGAACTTCTCCGAGAAACCCGTCCTCACCGGCGAGAAGACCGTGCTGCGGCCCTTCACGGAGGCCGACGCGGACCCGATGTGGGAGATCGTCCGGGACCCCGAGGTGGTCCGCTTCACCTTCGAGCCCGGCACCGACCTCACCCTGGAGCGGCTGCGCTCCTGGTACGGCACCCGCGCCGAGCAGCCCGACCGGCTCGACCTGGCCGTCACCGACCGCGCCACCGGCGAGCTGGTCGGCGAGGTCGTCCTGTACGAGGTCGACCCGCACGCCCGCAGCTGCACCTTCCGCACCCTCATCGGCCCGCGGGGCCGCGGCCGGGGCCTGGGCACCGAGGCGACGCGGCTGATCGTCGGCCACGGCTTCGACCGACTGGGCCTGCACCGCATCCAGTTGGAGGCCTACAGCCACAACCTGCGGGCGCTGCGCGTGTACGAGAAGGCCGGTTTCGTCGTGGAGGGCGTCCGGCGGGAGGCTCAGTTCCGCGAGGGGGTCTGGGTGGACGAGGTGCTGATGGCCATCCTCGACCACGAGTGGGCGGCCCGCCGCGGCACGGCCTGACCCGCCCCGCGGGTCAGCGCCAGGGTTCGACGACCGTCACCCCGGCCGCGGGCGCGCTCCCCATCCCGGCGAGCGCCCGCGGGGCCGCGTCCAGCGGGATCGTGGCGGTGACGAGGCGGTCGGGGCGTACGGCACCGGAGCGGACGAGTTCCAGCATCGCGGGGTAGGTGTGCGCGGCCATGCCGTGGCTGCCGAGCAGTTCCAGCTCCAGGGCGATCGCGCGGGCCATGGGCACGGGGGTGGTGCCGTCGGCCGAGGGCAGCAGGCCGACCTGCACGTGCCGGCCGCGGCGGCGCAGGCAGTTCACGGACGCGGCGCAGGTGCCGGGTGAGCCGAGGGCGTCCAGGGACAGGTGTGCCCCGCCGCCGGTGAGGTCGCGGATCTCCGCCGCGGTGTCCGGGACGCGTGTGGCGTCGACGCACGCGGCGGCGCCGAACTCCCGCGCCAGCTCCAGCGCCCCGGGCGAGACGTCGACGGCGACGACCCGCGCCCCGCAGGCCGCCGCGATCATCACCGCGGACAGCCCCACACCGCCGCAGCCGTGCACGGCGACCCACTCCCCGGCGGCCGTACGGCCCTGCTGGACGACCGCGCGGAAGGCGGTGGCGAACCGGCAGCCGAGGGAGGCGGCCGTGGCGTACGACATCTCCTCCGGTACGGCGACGAGGTTGACGTCGGCGTGGTCCAGCGCCACGTACTGCGCGAAGGAGCCCCAGTGGGTGAAGCCGGGCTGGGTCTGCCGCTCGCACACCTGCTGCTCGCCGGCCGCGCACGCGGCGCAGGTGCCGCAGGCGCACACGAAGGGGACGGTGACGCGGTCCCCGGGGCGCCAGCGGGTCACCCGGGGGCCGGCCGCCTCCACCACACCGGCGAGTTCGTGACCGGGCACGTGCGGCAGCGTGATGTCCGGGTCGTGGCCCTGCCAGCCGTGCCAGTCGCTGCGGCACAGCCCGGTGGCCTCCACCCGCACCACGACGCCGTGCTCCGCGGGCCTGGGGTCCGCGACCTCCCGCACCCCGGCGGGCCTGCCGTACTCCTCGAACACCACCGCGCGCATGCCGTACGCCCCGCCCTTCCGTCCCGGCCGACGATCTCCGGCAGAACGCTAGCCGCCACCCGGGGGGCCTGACGCGCCGAACCCCTCCGGAAAAGCCCTCAATACCCCCCAGGGGTATAGTGTGGGCCACCGAGAAGGGTTCCTTCGACAAGGAGTAACGACATGACCGCCCAGACCGACACCCCCGGATCCGTCACCGCCGTCTACCAGGTCAGCGGCATGAGCTGCGGCCACTGCGAGGGCTCCGTCTCCCGCGAGATCTCCGGGATCCCGGGCGTCAGCTCGGTCACGGCGGTCGCCGCGACCGGCGAGGTCACCGTCGTCTCGGCGGCCCCGCTGGAGGAGGCGGCGGTGCGCGCGGCCGTCGACGAGGCGGGCTTCGAGTTCAAGGGCCGGGCCTGACCGAGCCCCACCCCCGCCCTTTCGCTCGGGCGCGGGACTCACATAAGCTCTTCACAAGTCTTGCGCATCATCCTCGCGCGTGGACTCCGATTGCCATATCGGCGCCCTTGCGCATTTAACGGACAAATGCAAGAGACACAGATCACAGTGATGTGAACGTAACCATCGAAGGGGTTCGAAGGTCTAAGTTGGCGATGTCAGGAAGCGTCTTGGGGGGCGCCGACTGACATCTGGAGATGTCTTGGGGGACCTCTCCAGAGCTGCGTTGCCGGGACACGTACACCGGGAAGCTTTGAGCGGCCCTCCCAGCGTGCGCTGTCCCGGCAGACCGCACATCGAGCACGACGATGGCACGTCGAGTAGTACGAGCAGTTCTGCTCATTCTGCTCAAACAGCGATTCAGGCGCTGTGTCCTCACAGACGCCCGGCCGGATCCCGTGGGGGGAATCCGCACCGGGACATGGGAAGGCGCCCTGGTCGTCGGCCCGTGGGGGGACCGGCGCACCGGGGCGCCTTCTGCATAGACCCACACCCGCAGGCGCACACCATGCCCGGAACACGCCGAAGGGGCCGCCCTTGCGGACGGCCCCTCGGCGACAGCCGGGTCAGCGCTCCGGGTCAGCGCTCCTCGACGGGGACGAAGTCCCGCTGGACGACGCCGGTGTAGATCTGGCGCGGGCGGCCGATGCGCGAGCCCGGCTCCTTGATCATCTCGTGCCACTGGGCGATCCAGCCCGGCAGGCGGCCGAGGGCGAACAGGACCGTGAACATCTCGGTCGGGAAGCCCATGGCCCGGTAGATCAGGCCGGTGTAGAAATCGACGTTCGGGTAGAGGCTGCGCGAGACGAAGTAGTCGTCGGAGAGCGCGTGCTCCTCCAGCTTCAGCGCGATGTCCAGCAGCTCGTCGGACTTGCCGAGCGCGGAGAGGACGTCGTGCGCGGCCGCCTTGATGATCTTGGCGCGCGGGTCGAAGTTCTTGTAGACCCGGTGGCCGAAGCCCATCAGGCGGACGCCGTCCTCCTTGTTCTTCACCTTGCGGATGAAGGAGTCGACGTCACCGCCGGCGTCGCGGATGCCCTCCAGCATCTCCAGCACGGACTGGTTGGCGCCGCCGTGCAGCGGGCCCCAGAGCGCGTTGATGCCGGCCGAGATCGACGCGAACATGTTGGCCTGCGAGGAGCCCACCAGGCGGACCGTCGAGGTCGAGCAGTTCTGCTCGTGGTCGGCGTGCAGGATGAGCAGCTTGTCCAGGGCCGAGACGACGATCGGGTCGAGGTCGTACTCCTGCGCCGGGACCGAGAAGGTCATGCGGAGGAAGTTCTCGACGTACCCGAGGTCGTTGCGCGGGTAGACGAACGGGTGACCGACCGACTTCTTGTACGCGTACGCCGCGATCGTCGGCAGCTTGGCGAGCAGGCGGATCGTGGAGAGGTTGCGCTGCTGCTCGTCGAACGGGTTGTGGCTGTCCTGGTAGAACGTGGACAGCGCCGAGACGACCGACGACAGCATGGCCATCGGGTGCGCGTCCCGGGGGAAGCCCCGGTAGAAGTTCTTGACGTCCTCGTGCAGCAGGGTGTGCCGGGTGATCTCGTCCTGGAACGCGGTGAGCTCGTCGACGGTCGGCAGCTCGCCGTTGATCAGCAGGTAGGCGACCTCCAGGAAGGTGGAGCGCTCGGCCAGCTGCTCGATCGGGTAGCCGCGGTACCGGAGGATGCCCGCCTCGCCGTCGAGATAGGTGATGGCGGATTTGTAGGCGGCTGTGTTGCCGTACCCGCTGTCCAGGGTCACCAGACCGGTCTGGGCGCGCAGCTTCCCGATGTCGAAGCCCTTGTCGCCGACGGTGCTGTCGACCACCGGGTAGGTGTACTCGTTGCCGTCGTACCGCAGTACTACAGAGTTGTCGCTCACGTCTTCCCTCACCGACGTTGTGCCTCATCTTCGAGGTGCCCTGACTGTCTCTACCTTCCCCCACTCGGCTCAGGAGAGTGCACTCGGGGTCGACCATCGGGCCTATTGGCGGCACTCAGTGCCGTCAACTTTCTCATCCTGCCCCCTGTGTTGCCCTTCCGGAAGGGCTCTGTGACCTTCGCGACTCATTTGATCGATCATTTTTTGCGAAGCCTCACGATCCGCCCGACCTCACAGGCCTCCGAGCCGGAAATCCAGGGCCGTACAGCGCCGGCCGGCCGACACCGTGCGCACCGCCTGACCGATCGCCTTGCGCGAACCGACGAGGACGACCAGCCGCTTGGCCCGGGTCACCGCCGTATAGAGCAGGTTCCGCTGGAGCATCATCCATGCTCCCGTGGTGACGGGGATCACCACAGCGGGATATTCACTTCCCTGGGAGCGGTGAATGGTCACGGCGTACGCGTGGGCCAGCTCGTCCAGTTCGTCGAAGTCGTACGGCACCTCCTCGTCCTCGTCCGTCAGCACCGTCAGACGCTGGTCGACCGGGTCGAGCGAGGTGACCACACCCACGGTGCCGTTGAAGACGCCGTTCTTCCCTTTCTCGTAATTGTTCCTGATCTGGGTGACCTTGTCGCCGACACGGAAGACCCGCCCGCCGAACCGCTTCTCCGGCACGTCCGGCCGGCCCGGGGTGATGGCCTGCTGGAGCAGCCCGTTCAGCGCGCCCGCCCCGGCCGGCCCCCGGTGCATGGGGGCGAGCACCTGGACGTCCCGGCGCGGGTCGAGCCCGAATCTGGCCGGGATGCGGCGGGCCGCCACGTCCACCGTGAGGCGGCCGGCCTCCTCGGTGTCGTCCTCGACGAAGAGGAAGAAGTCCTTCAGCCCGTCGGTGAGCGGATGCTGCCCGGCGTTGATGCGGTGCGCGTTGGTGACCACGCCGGACTGCTGGGCCTGCCGGAAGACCCGGGTGAGGCGGACGGCCGGGACGGGGCTGCCGTCAGCGAGCAGGTCGCGCAGCACCTCGCCCGCGCCGACGCTGGGCAGCTGGTCGACGTCCCCGACGAAGAGCAGGTGCGCGCCGGGCGGCACGGCCTTGACCAGCTTGTTGGCGAGCAGCAGGTCCAGCATCGACGCCTCGTCGACCACGACCAGGTCGGCCTGAAGCGGCCGGTCCCGGTCGTAGGCGGCGTCCCCGCCCGGCTTCAGCTCCAGCAGCCGGTGCACGGTGGAGGCCTCCGCGCCGGTCAGCTCGGCGAGGCGCTTGGCGGCCCGGCCGGTGGGCGCCGCGAGGACGACCCTGGCCTGCTTGGCGCGGGCCAGCTCCACGATCGAGCGGACCGTGAAGGACTTGCCGCAGCCCGGGCCGCCGGTGAGCACGGCGACCTTCTCGGTGAGCGCCAGCCGGACGGCGGCCTCCTGCTCGGGCGCCAGGTCGGCGCCGGTGCGCTGCTTGAGCCAGCCGAGTGCCCTGCCCCAGTCGACGTCCCGGAAGGCGGGCATCCGGTCCTCGTCGGTCCGCAGCAGCCGCAGCAGCTGGGCGGAGAGGGCGACCTCGGCGCGGTGGAAGGGGACGAGGTAGACGGCGGTGACGGGCTCGCCGCCGTCCGGGGCGGGCACCTTCTCCCGTACGACACCGGGGTCCTCGCCGTCCTCGGGGGCCCGGGCCAGCTCGGCGAGGCACTCGATGACCAGGCCGGTGTCCACGCCGAGCAGCTTGACCGCGTCGGCGATCAGGCGCTCCTCGGGCAGATAGCAGTGGCCCTGGTCGGCGGACTGGGACAGCGCGTACTGCAGGCCGGCCTTGACCCGCTCCGGGCTGTCGTGCGGGATGCCGACCGAGCGGGCGATCTTGTCGGCGGTGAGGAAGCCGATGCCCCAGACGTCGGAGGCCAGCCGGTAGGGCTGGTTCCTCACGACCGAGATCGAGGCGTCGCCGTACTTCTTGTAGATCCGCACGGCGATGGACGTGGAGACCTCGACGGTCTGGAGGAAGAGCATGACCTCCTTGATCGCCTTCTGCTCCTCCCAGGCGTCGGCGATCTTCCTGGTCCGCTTCGGTCCGAGGCCGGGGACCTCGACGAGCCGCTTCGGCTCCTCCTCGATGATCCTCAGGGTGTCCACGCCGAAGTGCTGGGTGATGCGGTCGGCGAAGACCGGTCCGATGCCCTTGACCAGGCCGGAGCCGAGGTAGCGGCGGATGCCCTGGACGGTGGCGGGCAGCACGGTGGTGTAGTTCTCCACGTGGAACTGGCGGCCGTACTGCGGGTGGGAGCCCCAGCGGCCCTCCATCCGCAGGGACTCCCCCACCTGGGCGCCGAGGAGCGCGCCGACGACCGTGAGGAGGTCGCCGCCGCCTCTTCCGGTGTCCACCCGGGCGACGGTGTAGCCGGTCTCCTCGTTGGCGTACGTGATCCGCTCCAGCACGCCTTCGAGCGTGGCGAACCGCCGCTCGCCGGTCTGGGTCCCCGCCTGCTGAGCCATGATCCGACGGTACCGGTGGGGTCTGACAGCGGGCACTGTTACGGTGCGTGGCCATGTGGGGAGCGAGCAGTGCGGACGCGGTGGCCGCGTTCCGGGCGAGGGTGGCGGCCGCGGCCGCCGACGCGGAGACGCCGTATGCGGTGCGCGGGACGGCGCGGGGGTTCGAGCTGACCGTCGACGTCCACAGCCGGCCGCCGCAGACGCACACCTACCGGGTCGAACTGCGGCCGGATGAGCGGGTGTTCACGCTGACGGACGTCGTGCGGGTGCGGGACCGTTTCCAGCGGTCGGTGTCCGTCGGGCGGAACGTGTACGTGGTGACGGCCGTGCGCCCGGACGGTTCGGGCCGGTACCGCTTCTCGTCGGCCGACGGCCACCGGCTGATCCGGGGCGTGGCCGGGGAGTTGGGCTGGCGGGAGGAGAAGCCGGCCGTCCTGAGGGCCGCGAGGGTCGCCGGCGTCATCGGCGCGGTGGTGGCCCTGGGCACGCTGGTCGCGCTGGCCGTCGTGTTCCTGGGGCGCGCCTGAGGGCCGGCCCCGAAAAGCAGTGGAGCGGCGCCGCGAGGGCAACTACCGTGCTGCCGTTGCGAGTCGTCGGATGAAGGGCGTGCCGTTGTACACCGTGTGAGACCTCCCGAGCGCTGATCTGTCGCGCGTCGCGCATGCCGCGCCGTGCTGCTTCCTGCTGCGGACTTCTCACTGAAACCGGTGTACTTCTGTGCTCACCACCTGGGCGGTCATGCCCACCTGCCTTCCTGCTGTCCTGCGCCGCTGCCACGCCTGCCCGTCCGGGCGTTTCGCGGCGAACGGCAAGTTCCGCGTCAACGCGAACCACAAGCTCCTCGACGCCTGGCTCCTCGTGCTGTGCGCGGCGTGCGGGGACACCGCGAAACTCACGGTCTTCGAGCGGACCAACGTGCGCTCCGTCGCGCCCGGACTGCTCGACCGGATGCACGGCAACGACCCCGGCCTGGCCGCCGAGTTGCTCCAGGATCCGGTCCTGCGGCGCCGTAACCGCGTCGCGCTCGACTGGGACGGCGCCTGGCGCCTCGACACCGGCGGCGCGGACCACCTGGACCAGGAGGTGATCGACGTGTCGGTGCGCTTCGCGGCGCGGATCCCGGTCCGGCCGGTGCGGCTGATCGCCGAGGGGTGCGGTCTGTCGCGGGCCGCGACCGAGCGGCTGGTCGAGGACGGCAGCCTCGTCTCGGCGGTCCGCCTGAACGGCAGGCTCTCGGCCGACTTCACGTTCACGCTCAAGCGCTGACCTTCCCTCGTCCGCGGGCCTGCCCGGCACGCACTGCCGGGCAGGCCCTCACCCCACCCGGAACTTCCCCACGTACTCCTCGAACGGTTCGATCCCCACCTCCGCTCGGCGGGCGTCCACACCGTCGGGGTCCTCGCAGGGCCATGGCACCGGGGCGCCGTCCCGGACGCCGGCGATCTGGGTGCCGTAGATCTGGGGGCGGCCCTCGTTGACCAGCGTGCGGTCGCGCAGGAAGGCCAGGTCGCGCGACTCGGCCCGGCCTTCGGACACCGCCTGCTCCAGCAGGGCGAGCGCCCGTCGCTGGACGTCGAGCTGGCGGTCCGCGTGCTGGGCGATCAGCCAGGCCGCGCGGGCCGCCTCCGCGCCGACCAGGTCGGCCGTCGGCCAGCCGACCCGGTCCATGATCTCGTTCAGCCGGTCGCCGTGCCGTGCGGTCAGCCGCCGCCAGGCCAGCTGGGCCGCCGGGTCGTCACTGTTCGCTCCTGCCGCGGCCGCGTGGTCCGCCTCCGCCATGCCGGCGAGTTCCGCGGCCAGTGCCGTCGTCTCCGGATCCTGCCCTGCCACTCTCAAGTCCCCTTCCATGACGGGCTGTTGCCTTCGCGCCCCGCCAGCCTAAAGGGACAGAACACACATAAAGATCATTCCGCAGGACGGTGACACGGGGCCTCTCCGCGGGGGAGAATTGATCTACCCCCTCCCCCCTCACCTCGCGCCCGTCTGAGCGCCCCCTCATCACGATCCGGTCTCGGGATGCGGCCGGGGGGTTGATCCGGCGGCGTGTAATCGTTTCCAATCTCCTCCTGTCGCGGTCGTGTAATCGATTCCACGAGGAGGTGGCGCGGCGCATGGCGAGCATCAAGGACGTGGCCGCCGAGGCCGGGGTGTCCGTGGCCACGGTGTCGCGGGTGCTGAACGACCATCCCTCGGTCAGCGAGGACGCGCGACGGCGGGTCATGGCGGCCGTCGCGGCCCTCGGCTACCGGCCGAACGCCGTCGCCCGGTCGCTGCGCACCGACCAGACCCACACCCTCGGGCTGGTCATCAGCGACGTCCTGAACCCCTACTTCACCGAGCTGGCCCGGTCCGTCGAGGAAGAGGCGCGGGCCCTCGGCTACAGCGTCATCATCGGCAACGCCGACGAGCGGCCCGACCTCCAGGACCACCACGTCCGCACCCTGCTCGACCGGCGGATCGACGGGCTGCTGGTCTCCCCCACCGACGGCGGCTCCCCGCTCATGCTGGACGCCGCGCGCGCCGGGACGCCCATGGTCTTCGTCGACCGCTGGATCCCCGGCGTCGACGTGCCCGTCGTCCGGTCCGACGGGCGGGCCGCCGTCCGGGACCTCGTCGCCCACCTGCACGGGCTCGGGCACCGGCGGCTCGCCATCATCGCCGGGCCGGCCGCCACCACCACCGGCCGCGAGCGCGTGGAGGCGTTCCGGGAGGCGCTCGCCGACCTCGGGCTGCCGCTGCCGGACGCCTACATCGGCCAGGGCGACTTCCAGGCCGAGAGCGGGCGGCGGGTCACCGAGGGATTCCTCGACCTGCCCGAGCCGCCCGAGGTCGTCTTCGCCGCCGACAACCTGATGGCGCTCGGCGCGCTGGACGCCGTACGGGCACGGGGACTCACCGTCCCCGGTGACCTCGCGCTCGCCGCGTTCGACGACATCCCCTGGTTCGTGCACACCGATCCGCCGGTCACCGCGATCGCCCAGCCGACCGGCGAGCTGGGGCGGGCCGCCGTCCGGGCGCTGGTCGACCGCATCGAAGGGCGGCCGCCGCGGTCGGTGACCCTGCCCGCCCGGCTCGTCGTACGCCGCTCGTGCGGTGAGCCGCCCCAGCCGCTTCCCCCCTCCCCAGTGCAAAGGAGCACGTCGTGAGCGACCCGGACGAGTTGCTGCGCATCGAGGGCATACGCAAGACCTTCCCCGGCGTGGTCGCGCTCGACGGCGTCGACTTCGACCTGCGCCGCGGCGAGGTGCATGTGCTCCTCGGTGAGAACGGCGCGGGCAAGAGCACCCTCATCAAGATGCTCTCCGGCGCCCACACCCCGGACTCCGGGCGGATCCTCGTCGGCGGCGAGGAGGTGCGGATCAAGGGGGCGCAGGACTCCGAGCGCCTCGGGATCGCCACCATCCACCAGGAGTTCAACCTCGTACCCGACCTGACCGTCGCCGAGAACATCTTCCTCGGCCGGCAGCCGCGCCGCTTCGGGATGATCGACCGCAAGCGGATGGAGGCCGACGCCGCGGCCCTGCTGGAGCGGGTCGGCGTCGACGTGTCGCCCCGCGCGCGGGTGCGCGAACTCGGCATCGCCCGGCTGCAGATGGTCGAGATCGCCAAGGCGCTGAGCCTGCGGGCGCGGGTGCTCGTCATGGACGAGCCCACCGCCGTGCTCACCTCCGAGGAGGTCGACCGGCTCTTCGGCCTGGTGCGCACCCTGCGCGAGGACGGCGTCGGCATCGTCTTCATCACCCACCACCTGGAGGAGATCGCCGCCCTCGGCGACCGGGTGACGGTGATCCGGGACGGCCGCAGCGTCGGCCAGGTGCCCGCCTCCACACCCCAGGACGAGCTGGTACGGCTCATGGTGGGGCGGTCGATCGAGCAGCAGTACCCGCGCGAGCGGGCCGGCAAGGGCGCCCCGCTGCTCACCGTCGAGGGGCTGACCCGCGACGGCGTCTTCCACGACGTCGGCTTCGAGGTGCACGCGGGCGAGGTCGTCGGCATCGCCGGACTGGTCGGCGCCGGGCGGACCGAGGTCGTGCGGGCGGTGTTCGGCGCCGACCCGTACGACAAGGGAGCGGTGAAGGTCTCCGGTGCCGCCGTGCGGCGGCATGACGTGGGCGCGGCGATGGCCGCCGGGATCGGGCTCGTCCCCGAGGACCGCAAGGGCCAGGGGCTGGTGCTGGACGCGTCGGTCGAGGAGAACCTGGGGCTCGTGACCCTGCGGTCCGCGACCCGGGCCGGGCTGGTCGACCTGAAGGGGCAGCGCGCGGCGGCCGAGCGGATCGCCGGGCAGCTCGGCGTGCGGATGGCGGGCCTCGGGCAGCGGGTGCGGACCCTGTCCGGCGGCAACCAGCAGAAGGTCGTCATCGGCAAGTGGCTGCTCGCCGACACCAAGGTGCTGATCCTCGACGAGCCGACGCGCGGCATCGACGTCGGCGCCAAGGTCGAGATCTACCAGCTCGTCAACGAGCTGACGGCCGCCGGTGCCGCCGTCCTCATGATCTCCAGCGATCTGCCCGAGGTGCTCGGCATGAGCGACCGGGTGCTGGTCATGGCCCAGGGCCGGATCGCCGGAGAGCTGTCCGCCGAGGAGGCCACACAAGACGCCGTCATGGCGCTCGCCGTCAGCAACCCCACGACCGACAAGGAGGCCGTCCGTGGCCGCTGAAACGCTCAAGAGCACCTCGGGCGCCGGTGGCGCCGCGGCGGTCCGCCGTGTGCTGCTCGACAACGGCGCGCTCACCGCGCTGATCGTCCTCGTCGTCGCGCTGTCGGCGCTGTCCGGGGACTTCCTGACGACGGACAACCTGCTCAACATCGGGGTGCAGGCGGCCGTGACGGCCGTCCTCGCCTTCGGTGTCACCTTCGTGATCGTCTCCGCGGGCATCGACCTGTCGGTCGGCTCCGTCGCCGCGCTGTCCGCGACCGTGCTGGCCTGGAGCGCCACACAGCACGGCGTGCCGGTGGCGCTCGCGGTGGTCCTCGCCGTCGCGACCGGGATCGCGGCCGGGCTGGTGAACGGTTTCCTCATCGCGTACGGCAAGCTGCCGCCGTTCATCGCGACGCTCGCGATGCTGTCGGTGGGGCGCGGTCTGTCGCTGGTGATCTCCGAGGGCTCCCCGATCCCGTTCCCCGACTCCGTCTCCCACCTCGGGGACACGCTCGGCGGATGGCTGCCCGTGCCGGTGCTCGTCATGGCCGTCATGGGGCTGGTCGCCGCGTTCGTGCTGGGGCGGACGTACATCGGCCGGTCCATGTACGCGATCGGCGGCAACGAGGAGGCCGCGCGGCTGTCCGGGCTGCGGGTGAGGAAGCAGAAGCTCGCCATCTACGCGCTGTCGGGGCTGTTCGCCGCCGTGGCCGGTGTCGTGCTCGCCGCGCGGCTGTCCTCGGCGCAGCCGCAGGCCGCCGACGGCTACGAGCTGGACGCGATCGCCGCCGTCGTCATCGGCGGGGCGTCGCTCGCGGGCGGCACCGGCAAGGCGTCCGGGACGCTGATCGGCGCGCTGATCCTGGCGGTGCTGCGCAACGGCCTGAACCTGCTGAACGTGTCGGCGTTCTGGCAGCAGGTGGTCATCGGTGTCGTGATCGCGCTGGCGGTGCTCCTGGACACCCTGCGCCGCAAGGCGGGTGCCACGCCGGTGGCGGGTGCCTCGCAGGGCGGCAAGGGGCGGCAGGCGGTGACGTACGGGCTGGCGGCCGTGGTGACGGTGGCCGTCGTGGGCGCCACGTCCTTCCTGCACGGCGGCTCGTCGGCGGCGGCGAACCCGCGGATCGGCCTCGCGCTGTCCACCCTGAACAACCCGTTCTTCGTGCAGATCGAGGCGGGCGCCCGGGCGGAGGCGAAGCGGCTGGGCGTGGACCTCACGGTCACCGACGCGCAGAACGACGCCTCGCAGCAGGCCAACCAGCTCCAGAACTTCACCAGTTCCGGCGTGGACGCGATCGTCGTCAACCCGGTGGACTCCGACGCCGCCGGGCCCGCCGTACGGGCCGCCGACAAGGCGGACATCCCGGTGATCGCCGTGGACCGCGGCGTCAGCAAGGCGCAGACGAAGGCGCTGGTGGCCTCGGACAACGTGGCCGGCGGCGAGCTGGCGGCGAAGACCATCGCCGGGAAGCTGGGCGGCCACGGGAAGATCGTGATCCTCCAGGGGCAGGCCGGTACGTCCGCCGCCCGGGAGCGTGCCCAGGGCTTCGCACAGGGGCTGAAGGCCTACCCGGGCATCGAGGTCGTCGCCCAGCAGCCCGCGGACTTCGACCGCACCAAGGGCCTCGACGTGATGTCGAACCTGCTCCAGGCCCACCCCGACGTGCAGGGCGTCATCGCCGCCAACGACGAGATGGCGCTCGGCGCGGTCAAGGCGCTGGGCTCCAAGGCCGGGAAGT
The DNA here is from genome assembly GCF_014656055.1 of Streptomyces griseosporeus. Lineage (GTDB taxonomy): Bacteria > Actinomycetota > Actinomycetes > Streptomycetales > Streptomycetaceae > Streptomyces > Streptomyces griseosporeus. Next base: position 290,211 of record NZ_BNBR01000004.1, on the reverse strand, counting down.
CCGTGCAGGTGGTCGGCTTCGACGGCACCCCGGACGGGCTGAAGGCGGTCGAGGCGGGCACGCTGTACGCGTCCGTGGCCCAGCAGCCCAGCCGGCTCGGGAAGATCGCCGTCGACAACGCGCTGACGGCGCTGAAGGGCCGGAAGACCGAGCAGACGGTCAAGGTGCCGGTGAAGGTGGTCACGCGGGACAACGTGGCCGGTTTCAGCGGCTGACAGGGGAGTCACTTCATGTACGACTACGACCTGCTGGTCGTGGGGTCGGCCAACGCCGACCTGGTGATCGGGGTCGAACGCCGCCCGGCGGCCGGGGAGACCGTCCTCGGCTCCGACCTGGCCGTCCACCCGGGCGGCAAGGGCGCCAACCAGGCGGTGGCGGCGGCCCGGCTCGGGGCGCGTACGGCGCTGCTGGCGCGGGTCGGCGACGACGCGTACGGCCGGCTGCTGCTGGACGCGCAGCGGGCGGCCGGGGTGGACACGGTGGGGGTGCTGGTCGGCGGGGCGCCGACCGGGGTCGCGCTGATCACGGTGGACCCGTCCGGGGACAACAGCATCGTGGTGTCGCCGGGCGCGAACGGCCGGCTCACCCCCGAGGACGTGCGCGCGGCGGGCAGCCTCTTCCACGCCTCGCGGGTGGTGTCCGCCCAGCTGGAGATCCCGCTGGAGACGGTCGTGGAGGTGGTGCGCGCGCTGGGGCCGGACAGCCGTTTCGTGCTGAACCCCTCGCCGCCGCGTCCGCTGCCGCGGCAGGTGCTGGACGCCTGCGACCCGCTGATCGTCAACGAGCACGAGGCGCGGGTGATCCTGGGCGGAGCCGCGGTGAGCGACCGGCCGGAGGACTGGGCGCGGCTGCTGCTGGCGAAGGGGCCACGGTCGGTGGTGGTCACGCTCGGCGCGGAGGGCGCGCTCGTGGCGTCGGCGGACGGGGTCGCGCGGATCGCGCCGGTCGCGGTCGACGCCGTGGACACGACCGGCGCGGGCGACGCGTTCACCGCGGCGCTGGCGTGGCGGCTGGGCACGGGCTCCCCGCTGGCGGAAGCGGCCGGGTACGCGGCCCGGGTCGGGGCGCTGGCCGTCACCCGGCCGGGGGCGCAGGAGTCGTTCCCGACGGCGGCGGAGGTCGCTGCGCTGTGAAAAAGGCGGGAATCCTCAACCGGCACCTGTCCGGGGCCCTCGCCGAGCTGGGACACGGGGACCGGGTGCTGGTGTGCGACGCGGGCATGCCGATCCCGGACGGGCCGCGCGTGGTCGACCTGGCGTTCCGGGCCGGGGTGCCGTCCTTCGCCCAGGTGCTGGACGGGCTGCTGGCGGAGCTGGTGGTGGAGGGGGCGACGGCGGCGAGCGAGGTGCGCGGCGCGAACCCGGAGGCGGCGGCGCTGCTCGACGGCCGCTTCCCCGAGCTGGAGCTGGTGCCGCACGCGGCGCTCAAGGAGCGGTCGGCGGGCGCCCGGCTGGTGGTCCGCACGGGCGAGGCACGGCCGTACGCCAATGTGCTGCTGACCTGCGGCGTCTTCTTCTGACCCGGGAAGCTGCGAGGGGGCCGCGGTCCGTCGACCGCAGCCCCCTCGGCTCACCCCCTCCGCATCAGAACCCCCGCGGATCCCCCCAGATCCCCCCTCCAGAAGTCCTGATGCCACGTACGACCCGCCGCGGGCGCGAAGGGTTGCACACCGCTTCCAAGATTTTTTTCCGGGCCGGCGCGCCAGGCGCGCTACAGGGTGTGCCGCACGAACCTCTCCGCCGTCTCCGCCAGCACCTCCCGGCCGTCCCGGGCCCACAGGCCGTCGTTGAACAGTTCGACCTCGATCGGGCCGGTGTAGCCGGCCGCCTCCACGCAGGACTGCCACGCGCGCATGTCGATCGAGCCGTCGCCGATCTGGCCGCGGCCGTTGAGGACGCCCTCGGGCAGCGGGGTCGTCCAGTCGGCGAGCTGGAAGGTGTGGATACGGCCCTGCGCGCCCGCCCGGGCGATCTGCTCGGGCGCCCGGTCGTCCCACCAGATGTGGTACGTGTCCACGGTGACGCCGACCTGGTGGGCGGGGAAGCGTTCCGCGAGGTCGAGGGCCTGGGTGAGGGTGGAGACCACGCAGCGGTCGGCGGCGTACATCGGGTGCAGGGGTTCGATGGCCAGCTTCACCCCGTGCCGCTCGGCGTACGGGCCGAGTTCCGCGAGGGCGTCGGCGATCCGCTCGCGCGCGCCGTGCAGGTCCTTGGAGCCCGCCGGGAGGCCGCCGGAGACGAGGACCAGGACGTCCGTGCCGAGGGTCGCGGCCTCGTCGACCGCCCGCCGGTTGTCGGCCAGGGCGCGGGCCCGCTCGGCCGGGTCGGTGGCGGTGAGGAAGCCGCCCCGACACAGGGTCGTCACCGTCAGACCGGCGTCGCGGACCAGCTTGGCGGTGGCCTCGACGCCGTACTCCTGGACGGGTTCCCGCCACAGGCCGACCAGGCCGACACCCAACTGTCCGCAGGCGTCGACCAGTTCGGGCAGGGTCAGCTGCCTGACCGTCATCTGGTTGATGCTGAAGCGTTCGAGACCGGTCACCGGGCGACTCCGTACAGGGCGAGCAGGTTCTTCATCCGCTCCTCGGCCAGCTTCGGGTCGGGGAACAGGCCGAGGGAGTCGGCGAGTTCGTAGGCGCGGGCGAAGTGCGGCAGGGAGCGGGCCGACTGCAGCCCGCCGACCATGGTGAAGTGGCTCTGGTGGCCGGCCAGCCAGGCCAGGAAGACCACGCCCGTCTTGTAGAAGCGGGTGGGGGCCTGGAAGAGGTGGCGGGACAGCTCGACCGTGGGGTCGAGAAGGGCGCGGAAGCCCGCCGTGTCACCGGTGTCCAGGACCCGGACCGCCTCGGCCGCGAGCGGGCCCAGCGGGTCGAAGACGCCGAGCAGGGCGTGGCTGAAGCCCTGGTCGTCGCCGGCGATCAGCTCGGGATAGTGGAAGTCGTCGCCGGTGTAGCAGCGCACGCCCTGCGGCAGGCGGCGGCGCAGGTCGATCTCGCGCCGGGCGTCGAGGAGGGAGACCTTGATGCCGTCGACCTTGTCGGGGTGGGCGGCGATCACCTCCAGGAAGGTGTCCGTCGCCGCGTCGAGGTCGCTGGACCCCCAGTAGCCCTCCAGCGCCGGATCGAACATCGGGCCGAGCCAGTGCAGGATCACCGGGTCGGCGGCCTGGCGCAGCAGATGGCCGTAGACCTCCAGGTAGTCCTCGGGGCCCCGGGCCGCGGCGACGAGGGCGCGGGAGGCCATCAGGATGGCCTGGGCGCCGGAGGCCTCGACGACGGCGAGCTGCTCCTCGTAGGCCGCGCGGACCTCGGCGAGCGTGCCGGAGGCGAGCTGGTCGGTGCCGACACCGCAGGCGATCCGGCCGCCGACCGCCCTGGCCTCGGCGGCGCTGCGGCGGATCAGCTCGGCCGCTCCCACCCAGTCCAGGCCCATGCCGCGCTGGGCGGTGTCCATCGCCTCGGCGACGCCGAGCCCGTGTGACCACAGGTGGCGGCGGAAGGCGAGGGTGGCGTCCCAGTCGACGGCGGCCGGGGAGTCGGGGGTGACGTCGGCGAACGGATCGGCGACGACGTGCGCCGCCGAGAACACCGTACGGGAGGTGAGGGGGGCGCCGGGGGTGACGGCGAGGGGCTCGGTGCGGGGCTCGTAGGTCCGCAACCGGCCGTCGGCGTCAGGCAGTTGGATGGTCACAGCGCGATCTCCGGTACGTCGATACGGCGGCCCTCGGCCGAGGACTGCAGGCCCAGCTCGGCGAGCTGGACGCCGCGGGCGCCGGCCAGCAGGTCCCAGTGGTAGGGGGCGCCGGCGTAGACGTGCTTGAGGAACAGCTCCCACTGGGCCTTGAAGCCGTTGTCGAACTCCTGGTTGTCCGGCACCTCCTGCCACTGGTCGCGGAAGACCTCGGTGGCGGGGATGTCGGGGTTCCAGACCGGCTTGGGGGTCGCGCTGCGGTGCTGGACGCGGCAGTTGCGCAGCCCGGCGACGGCCGAGCCCTCGGTGCCGTCGACCTGGAACTCGACGAGTTCGTCGCGGTTGACGCGGACGGTCCAGGAGGAGTTGATCTGGGCGATCGCGCCGCCCTCCAGCTCGAAGATGCCGTAGGCGGCGTCGTCGGCGGTGGCGTCGTAGGGCTTGCCGTTCTCGTCCCAGCGCTGCGGGATGTGGGTGGCGGTGAGCGCCTGGACGGACTTCACCCGGCCGAACAGCTCGTGCAGGACGTACTCCCAGTGCGGGAACATGTCGACGACGATGCCGCCGCCGTCCTCGGCGCGGTAGTTCCAGGACGGACGCTGGGCGGGCTGCCAGTCGCCCTCGAAGACCCAGTAGCCGAACTCGCCGCGCACGGACAGGATCCGGCCGAAGAAGCCGCCGTCGATCAGGCGCTTGAGCTTCAGCAGGCCCGGCAGGAAGAGCTTGTCCTGGACGACGCCGTGCCTGACGCCCTTGCCCTCGGCGAGCCGGGCCAGTTCGAGGGCGCCGGAGAGGCCGGTGGCGGTGGGCTTCTCGGTGTAGATGTGCTTGCCCGCGGCGATCGCCTTGCGGATCGCCTCCTCACGGGCGGAGGTCACCTGGGCGTCGAAGTAGATGTCGACGGTGTCGTCCGCGAGGACGGCGTCGAGGTCGGTGGCGACGTGCTCCAGACCGTGCCGTTCAGCGAGCGCTTTCAGCGCGTGCTCGCGGCGGCCGACCAGCACCGGCTCGGGCCACAGCACGGTGCCGTCGCCGAGGTCGAGGCCGCCCTGGTCGCGGAGGGCCAGGATGGAACGGACCAGGTGCTGGCGGTAGCCCATGCGCCCGGTCACGCCGTTCATGGCGATACGCACCGTCTTGCGTGTCACGTCAGTCCCTTCGTGGGCGCCGGGCGCCCTTCGTTCGTGCCGCTGGAGCACTCTGCAGCGCTCCGCAGTACCCTTTAGCAAGCGCTTTCTATGAGGGAGAAGCTAGCCTCTGAGCAGCGCTCCGGACAAGGGTGTGGATGCCCGGAGTTGTTCGAGGGGGCGAACACGTCGGCCGTCTGGCCGTATGGTCTGCTCGGAACCGAGGGCGTGGGCCCTGGTGTGTACAAGTGCGTACGACGATGCGCGACCGGAGGACGACGATGACGGTGACCCTGGCGGACGTGGCGGCCCGCGCGCAGGTCTCCCCCGCGACGGTGTCGCGCGTACTGAACGGGAACTACCCCGTGGCCGCGTCCACCCGCGAGCGGGTGCTGCGCGCGGTCGACGAGCTGGACTACGTGCTCAACGGGCCCGCCAGCGCGCTGGCCGCGGCCACCTCCGACCTCGTGGGCATCCTCGTCAACGACATCGCCGACCCCTTCTTCGGGATCATGGCCAGCGCCATCCAGTCCGAGATCGGCGGTCCGGGCGGCCGGGCCGGCGGCGAGCGGCTCGCCGTCGTCTGCAACACCGGCGGCTCGCCCGAGCGCGAACTGACCTACCTCACGCTGCTCCAGCGGCAGCGGGCCGCGGCCGTGGTGCTCACCGGCGGTGCGGTGGAGGACGCGCCGCACCAGGCGGCGGTCGCGCAGAAGCTGCGCAAGCTGACCGAGGCCGGGACGCGGGTCGTGCTGTGCGGGCGGCCGCCGGCCGAGGACACCGGGGCGATCGCGCTGACCTTCGACAACCGCGGGGGCGGGCGGGCGCTCACCGAGCACCTGATCGGACTCGGCCACCGGCGGCTCGGCTACATCGCGGGCCCCGAGGAGCGGACGACGACCCGGCACCGGCTGGAGGGGCACCGCGCGGCGCTGGCCGCCGCCGGGATCGAGGAGGAGCCGGGCTGGACCGTGTACGGCCGCTACGACCGGCGCTCCGGGTACGAGGCCACGCTCGAACTGCTGCGGCGCGACCCGTCGTTGACGGCGGTGGTCGCCGCGAACGACTCCGTCGCGCTCGGCGCGTGCGCGGCTCTGCGGGAGTCCGGCTTGCGGATCCCCGAGGACGTCTCCGTCGCCGGCTTCGACGACCTGCCGTTCAGCATCGACGCGGTGCCCGCCCTGACGACGGTACGGCTGCCGCTGGCGGAGGCGGGGGCACGGGCGGGCCGCATCGCGATGGGCCGCGAGGAGCCGCCGCCCGGGGGGATCGCGACGGTGCGGGGGGAGCTGATGGTGCGGGGGTCCTCCGGGGGGCCTCGGGACTGAGCGTGCCGCCGGCTGTCCTGACGCACGGGGTGGCGCCGCCGGCTGTCCTGGCGCCCGGCGTCCGTTCCGGCCTCGCCGGGGGCTGCCGCCCCCGCACCCCCGCTTCGGCCTGAACGGCCTCGTCCTCAAACGCCGGACGGGCTGGGGGTACTGCCCTCGGCCACGCTGGAGGGCAATGCGCAGGCTCAGCAGGGCGCTGCCGCCTCGTCGGCGGAGCGTGTCGTCCGCCGGATGACCACCCTGCGCCCGCCCGGTTGGCGTCCCCACCCCCGGCGAGCGCATCCTGGGCATGTCCGCTGCCGGTCGCCGAGGAAACGAGCCCATGCGCATCGTGATCAGCGTGTTCATCAGTCTCGACGGGGTCGTGCAGGCGCCCGGTGAGCCCCTGGAGGACACCGGTGGCTGGTCGCGGCCGTATGTCGAGCCGGAGGTGGTCGGCGGGGCGCTGGACGGGGCCCTGCGGAAGGCGGACGCGCTGCTGCTCGGGCGGCGGACCTGGCAGGCGATGGCCCGGCGGTGGCCACGGCTGGCCGGGGAGCCGTTCGCGGACCGGATGAACGCGATCCCCAAGTACGTCGTCTCCGGGACGCTCGGCGAGGCGGACCTGGCCTGGCGGCCCACCACCCTCGTCCCGGCCGGCGGAGCCGTCCGCCGCGTCCGTGACCTCTGCGCCTCCGAGGGCGGCGATGTGCTGGTCCTGGGCAGCCCGACCCTGGCGCGGACGCTGCTCGCCGAGGGGCTCGTCGAGGAGCTGATCCTCACCCGGATGCCGGTGCTGGTCGGCGGCGGTATGTCGCTGTTCCCCACGGACGGGGTCCAGCGTCCGCTGCAACTCGTGTCGACGGTCACCGCGAAGACGGGGGCGGAGGTGTGCGTGTACCGGACGGTCGCCGAGGATTAGCCGCTTCGGGGCGATGAGTTCTGCCAGGATCCCCGGTCAGAGCTGTGGCATGACACACCAGATATCCAGGAGCCTTCAGATGCGCACCCTCATCAGCACCGCTTTCGTCTCTCTCGACGGCGTCGTCGAGGCCCCGGGCGGCGAGCCCGGCTACCGGAACGCCGGGTGGACCTTCAAGGACATCGAGTTCCTGCCCGAGGCGTACGAGATCAAGGGGCGGGAGCAGAAGGAGGCCGGCGCGATGCTGCTTGGCCGGGTCAGCTACGAGGCGTTCAGCCCGGTGTGGCCCGGCATGGCGGAGTTCGCCGACTACAAGGTGATGCCGAAGTACGTCGTCTCCACCACCCTCACCGAGGACGCCCTCGTCTCCGACTGGGGCGAGACCACCATCCTGCGCTCGCTCGACGAGGTCGCGGCGCTGAAGGAGACCGACGGCGGCCCGATCATCGTGCACGGCAGCGCCACCCTGAACCGGGCCCTGTCCGACGCCGGCCTGATCGACCGCTACCACCTGCTGGTCTTCCCGGTGCTGCTCGGCGCGGGCAAGCGGCTGTTCAGCGCCACGGACAAGGACGCCCAGAAGCTGAGGCTGGTCGAGCACGAGACCTACGCCAACGGCATCCAGAAGAACGTGTTCGACGTCGTCCGCTGACGCAGATGCCTCAGGACGTCGTACTGCGGGAGCCCGCGCCGGGCGACCTCGGCTGGATCGTGCAGCGCAACGCCGTTCTGTACGCCGAGGAGTACGGCTGGGACAGCACGTACGAGGCGCTCGTCGCGCGGATCGTCGCCGACTTCGCCGAGGATCACGATCCGCGGCGGGAGCGCGTGTGGATCGCCGAGGTCGGTGGGCGGGCCGTGGGGTGTGTCATGTGCGTGCGGGACGCCGCGCCGGACACCGCCCGGCTGCGGCTGCTGCTCGTCGAGCCCGACGCGCGCGGCCTCGGCGTCGGCGACCGGCTCGTCGGCGCCGTCGTCGGCTTCGCCCGGGACGCCGGGTACCGGTGGCTGGTGCTGTGGACCAACGACGTGCTGTCCGCCGCCCGCCGGCTCTACCAGCGGCACGGGTTCGTCCTCACCGCCGAGCGGCCGCACCACTCCTTCGGCCGGGACCTGGTCGGGCAGGACTGGCGGCTGGATCTGCACGCGCGAAGCGGGTGACGCGCGCGGAGCCGGTGACGCGTAGAGTCCGTGAGCATGAAGTTCGCCTTCTCCACGCTCGGTGTGCCCGGTCTTCCGCTCCCCGACGTGCTGCGGCTCGCGGCCGAGCACGGCTATCACGGCGTCGAACTGCGCGCCCATCCCGAGGAGCCCGTCCATCCGGGGCTGGATCCCGCCCGGCGCGCCGACATCGCCGCGGAGTTCAAGGCCGCCGGCGTCGAGGTGCTGGGCCTGGCCGGGTACGCGCGCGTCGCCGCGCCCGGCGACGACGAGCCGGTCGTCGCCGAGATCCGCGGGCTGCTGGAGCTGGCCCGCGACCTGGGCGCCCCGTACGTCCGCGTCTTCCCCGGCGGCGCCGACGGGCAGAGCGCCGAGGAGGCCGACGCCGTCGCCGCCCGCCGGCTCGGCACGGCCGCCGAGCACGCCGCCGACCTGGGCGTGCGGATCCTGCTGGAGACCCACGACTCGCACCCCACCGGCGCGGCCGCGATGCGCGTCCTCGGCCTGGTCGGGCACCGGCACGTCGGCGCCCTGTGGGACGTCATGCACACCTGGCTGGGCGGCGAGCAGCCGTCGGAGACGTACGCGGCCCTGTCGCCGTACCTCGGCTATGTGCAGGTGAAGGACATCGCCTCGGCCTCCGACACCACCCCGCTGGCGCTGGGCGCGGGGGTGCTGCCGCTCGCCGAGTGCGTCGAGGTGCTGTCCCGGCACGGCTGGGACGGCTGGCTGTGCTGGGAGTACGAGAAGCGGTGGTACGAGGACGCGGCGCCGCTGCCGGGGCTGCTCACGGCCGGGCGCGAGCACCTGGGCCGGCTGCTCAACGACTCGGCCTGACCCGGCCCGACGCGGCGCGGTCCGCGGAAATTCGCTGGTGGGGGTGGCGTACGGCCGCGTAGCCTCCCCGCCGTGCTTCCTCCCCCGCCGCCCGCCGAGGCGCTGTCATGAGTCTGACCCGCGCCTTCGCGGACGTCCGTCCGCTGCGTACCCCCGCCTTCCGGCGGCTGCTGATCGGGCGGACCGTGTCCCTGCTCGGCGGGTTCATGAGCGTGGTCACCGTCCTGTACCAGGTGTGGGACATGACCCACAGCTCCGTGTGGAGCGGCGCGGTCGGCCTCGCGCAGGCGCTGCCGCTGGTCGGCGTGGGGCTGTTCGCGGGCGCGTGGGTGGACCGCGGGGACCGGCGCCGTATCTTCCTCGCCTCGACCGTCGGGCAGGCCGTGTGCGCGGCGCTGCTGGCGGTGCAGGGGTTCACCGGTCACGCGCCGGTGGGCGTGGTGCTGGCGCTGGTGGCGGTGCACGCGTCGTTCGGGGCGTTCGGGGCGCCCGCGGCGGGCGTGTTCGTGCCGCGGCTGCTGCCCAAGGACCAGGTGGCCGCGGGTCTGGCGCTCAACATGGTCGCCGGGCAGCTGACGATGCTGGCCGGGCCGGCGCTGGCGGGCCTGCTGCTGGGCTGGTTCGGGATCGGCGTCTGCTACCTGCTGGACGCGCTGAGCTTCCTCCTCGCCTTCTGGGGCGCCTGGGGCCTGCCCCCGCTGCCGCCGGAGGGCGAGCAGTCCCGGCCCGGTCTGCACGGCGTGCTGGACGGGCTGCGGTTCCTCACCGGGCACCGGGTGGTGCGCGGCGCGCTGCTCACCGATCTGGCGGCGACCGTCCTGGCGATGCCGATCAGTCTCTTCCCGCTGGTCAACGCGGAGCGGTTCGGCGACGAGCCGCGCACGCTCGGGCTGTTCCTGTCCGCGCTGGCCGTCGGCGGCGTGGCCGCGACCGCCCTGTCGGGACCGCTCACCCGGCTGGCCCGGCCCGGGCCCGTGATGCTGTGCGCCTCGGCGACCTGGGGGGCCGCGCTCGCCCTGTTCGGGGTGACGACCAGCGCCTGGGCCGGGCTCGCCGTACTCGCGGTGGCCGGGGCGGCGGACGCGGTGGCGGTCGTCTCCCGCAGCACCATCGTGCAGACCCGCACGCCGGACGCGCTGCTCGGCCGGGTCACCGCGGCCGAGCAGATCGTCGGCCAGGCGGGCCCCCACCTCGGCAACCTGCGCGGCGGCCTCGTCGCCGGCTGGTCCTCCGGCGCCACCGCCCTGATCACCGGCGGCCTGCTGTGCGTCCTCGCGGTCGGCTCGGTCGCGGCGACGACACCGGAGCTGCGGCGCACGGCGGACGAGCCCGGCGGAGAGGACCCCGCGCGCCCCGTCGGCCCGCCGGGGGAACAGGACCCGGCTGCGGCCCGTTCGGCGCCGACCGAGGCGTGAAATCGGCCCACCGTGCCCACCCGGCCCACTGAGCCCACCGGGCCACCAGCCCACCCGGCCCACTGAGCCCACCGGGCCATCAGCCCACCCGGCCCACCCGCGCCACCAGCCCACCAGGCCACCAGGCCACCAGGCCACCAGCCCACCGGGCCACCCGGCCACCAGCCCACCGGGCCACCGGGCCACCGGGCCACCGGGCCACCGGGCCACCGGGCCACCGGGCCACCGGGCCACCGGGCCGACCGTCCCGCTTCGGCCCGCCCGACGCACAGGCCTCGCTCCGGCCCGCCGGACGCGCGGCTCCCGCTCCGGCCCGTCCGAGGCCCTGACCGGGTGCCGCCCTGACGGACAGGCCCCCTACCGCCCCGGCCGCGCCCCGAACCCCGCCCCCGCGTCCAGGCACCACTCCAGCACCGACGGCCACGAGCCGTAGCCCGCGTCCAGGTCGAGGTGGGCCGCGCCGGGCAGGATCTCCGCCGTCAGGCCCAGGGGGTCGCCGTACGCCTTCTGCGCGCCCTCGGGGCAGTACGGGTCCTCGTCGCCTGCGACCAGCCGGGTCGGCGCGGGCAGGGTCAGCCCCTCCACCGGGGTGGGGAGGAAGGAGCCCAGCACCTCCCGGTGGCCGGACATGAAGGTGTCCGAGGGCGGCGCCACCAGCAGGACCCGGTCGACGGTCGCCGGGCCGGGCAGCCCCCGGGCGACGGCGTGCAGCCACAGCACCACGGCGAGGCTGTGCGCGACGACCACCCGCTCGCCCTCGCCCAGGCCGGCCAGGTGCGTCTGCAGTTCACCGAGCCAGGCCTCCAGGTGCGGCTCGTCCGGGTCGGGCAGCTGCGGGTACGTCACCCGGTGGCCCCGCTCGGTCAGGCGGTCCGCGAGCCAGTACTGCCAGTGGGCCTCGGGGCGGTGGTTCTGCCAGCCGTGGAGGATGAGGTAGGAGCGCGTCGCTGTCATGTGCCGATGATTTCCGCGCCCGACCCTCCAGGTCCAGTTAATGTTCCCGGGTGGAACCGTTAAGCCCTGCCTTCACGATCGACCTTCGCCGCCTCACCGTGCTGCGCGAACTCCAGCGCCGGGGCAGCCTCGCCCGGACCGCCGAGGCGCTGCATCTGACCCCGTCGGCGGTCTCGCAGCAACTCTCCGCCCTCTCCCGGGAGCTGGGCGTGCCGCTCACCGAACGCGACGGGCGGGGCGTACGGCTGACCGGGCAGGCCAAGGTGCTCCTCGCCCACGCCGACCTGATCGCGGCCCAGCTGGAGCGCGCCCGGGCCGACCTGGCGGCGTACGGCGAGGGCGGCCGGGGCACGGTGACGGTCGGCTGCTTCTCCAGCGGCATCCTGGGCCTGCTGCCCGGTGTGCTGGCCGGGCTGCGCGCGCGGCTGCCGCACGTCCGGGTGGACGTGGTGGAGGCCGAGCCGCCGGACGTGTTCACGGCTCTGGACGCGGGCCGGCTGGACGTGGCGGTGGCCGTCGACTTCGCCGCCGCGCCCCCGCACACCGACCCCCGCTACCGCCGCGCCGACCTGTTCCGGGACGTCCTGGACGTTGCCGTACCGGCCGGGCACCGGCTGGCCGGGCGGGGCGGGGTGGCGCTGCGGGAGCTGGCGCGGGAGGCGTGGATCGTGGGGGCCGCGCACAGTTGCTGCGGGGCGGTGGCGCGCGCGGTGTGCGCGGCGGCCGGGTTCACCCCGGACGTACGGCACGCCGTGAACGACTGGGGTGCGCTGGCGGCGCTGGTCGAGGCGGGCGCGGGGGTGGCGCTGGTGCCGCGGCTGGTGCGGCCCCTGTACGCCCACCGCCGTATCGCTCTGCTCACCACCGAGGGCGAACCGCCGTCCCGCAACGTCTTCGCGGCGGTGCGGGCCGGGTCGGAGGGGGATCCGGTGCTGGCGGCCGTACGGGAGCAACTGGTCGCGGCGGCCCGGGAACTGGCCCCTAATCAGTTCTGAGCCAGGGAAGTGCTCAGGGCCGGGCCGTGTACCGCGCCACCCGCTCCGCCAGCCGCTCGCGGCACCCCGGCCAGTCCTCCGCCGTGACCGCGTAGATCGCCGAGTCGCGCAGGCGGCCCTCCTCGCCGGGGGCCCAGGAGCGGGACCAGTTGCGCAGGACGCCCTCGAAGCGGGCGCCGACGCTCGCGATGGCGGCGCGGGAGCGCTCGTTGCGGGCGTCCGTCTTCAGGTCGACGCGGGCCGCGCCCCAGGTCTCGAAGGCGTGCCGGAACAGCAGGTACTTGGCCTCGGCGTTGACGCCCGTGCCCTGCGCGGAGCGGGCGAGCCAGGTGAAGCCGATCTCCACGGCGTCCAGCCTGTCGTCCGAGCGCCAGCAGCGCGGGTCCCAGAAGGACGTCGTGCCGACCACCCGGCCCGTCGCCAGGTGCACCTGCGCGTAGGGGGCGAGCCGGCCGGCCGCCTTGCGGGCGAGCTGGGCGTCGATGTACTCGCCGACCTCGTGGGCGCGGGGCACCCAGGTGAAGGCGTAGGTGTCCCGGTCTTCCTCGGCCGCGCGGGCCAGTCCGTCCGCGTGCCCGTGGTCCAGCGGTTCCAGGCGCACCAGCGCGCCCTGCAGAACCGGTCCCGTCAGCTCGAAGCCCAACGCCCGCCGCCCTTCCCCGAGATCGCCCGCTGCTGCCCCGCTCCGGCGGGGCGGCCGGGACGAGTCTCGTCGACGCGGGCGCCGCCGTCGACCGGAATACCGGGGGCCCCGGCCGTCCGGCGCGCCGGCGCCAGCGACGTCACCGCCACCCCGCCGACCAGCAGGGCCGCCGCGCACCAGCGCAGCGGGCTGATGCCCTCGCCCAGGAAGAGCGCCGCCGACGACATGCCGAACACGGGCACCAGCAGCGAGAAGGGCGCGACCGTGGACGCCGGGTGGCGGCGCAGCAGCCAGCCCCAGGCGCCGAAGCCGAAGACGGTGGTGACCCAGGCGACGTAGACGACCGTGCCGGCGCCCTGCCAGTCCAGGGCGCGCAGGGCGTCCGCGTCCCGGCCGGGGCCCTCGAGGAGCAGCGACAGGCCGAGCAGCGGCAGCACCGGCACCGTGCTCACCCACACCATGAAGTTCAGGGCGTCCGGCGGGGCCGCCCTGCGGGTCAGCACGTTGGAGACGCCCCAGCAGGCCGCCGCCGCGAGCACCAGCGCGAAGGCGCCCAGCGGCCCGGCCGCGCCCTCGTCCAGCGCGGCCACCGCGATCCCGGCCAGCGCCACCGCCATGCCCAGCAGCCGGGCCCGGGTGGGACGTTCGCCCAGCACGACTCCGGCGACGGCCGCCGTGAACACCGCCTGGATCTGCAGGACCAGGGAGGACAGCCCGGCCGGCATCCCCGCGTCCATGCCGACGAAGAGCAGGCCGAACTTGGCGACGCCGAGGACCAGGCCGACCGCCACGATCCACTTCCACGCCACCTTGGGGCGCCCCACGAGGAAGACCGCCGGGAGGGCCGCGACCAGGAAGCGCAGGGCCGAGAAGAGCAGCGGCGGGAAGTGGCCGAGGCCGATCTCGATGACGGTGAAGTTGACGCCCCAGACGGCGGCGACGAGAACGGCGAGAAGGAGGTGTGCGGGACGCATGCGTCGAGCATCACCGCCGGCGACCGTTCAGCACCAGCGAAGATTCCTGCATGGTGGGATGCAGCAACGCTACACCGAGGGAGTTCCCGTGCTCGACCTCCAGCGCCTGCGCGCCCTGCACGCCGTGTCCGTCCACGGCAGCGTCGGCGCCGCCGCCACCGCGCTCGGCTACACCCCGTCGGCGGTGTCCCAGCAGATCGCCAAGCTGGAGCGGGAGACCCGGACCGTGCTGCTCCAGCGGGAGGGCAGGGGCGTCCGGCTCACCGCCGAGGCGCTGCACCTCGCGCAGACCGCGCAGGAGCTGCTGGCGCTCGTGGAGCGGGCGGAGACGGAGCTGGAGGAGCGGCGCGGAGTGCCGTCCGGGCGGCTGACGATCGCCGCGTTCGCGTCGGCGGCGCGCGGGCTGCTGCCGGGCGTGCTGGCCGACCTGGCGGCGCGTCATCCGGCCCTGGAGGCACGGCTCACCGAGATCGACCCGCATCTGTCGGTCGGGCTGGTCGCCAAGGGCGCGGTGGACCTGGCCGTCGTGCACGACTGGGACATCTCTCCGCTGCCGGTGCCGCCCGGGGTGGAGCAGGCGGTGATCGGGGAGGACCGGTGCACGCTGCTGGTGCCGGAGGCGCACCCGTTCGCGGGGCGGGCGGCCGTGCGGCGCGAGGATCTCGGCGGGCAGCGGTGGGTGTGCCAGCCGCCGGGCCGGGTCTGCCACGACTGGCTGGTGCGCACGCTGCGCGCGGCCGGGCACGAGCCGGACATTGTCCACCAGGCCGACGAGAACCCGACCCTGGTCGCCCTGGTCGCCGCCGGGCTCGGCATCTGCGTGATCCCCCGCCTCGGGCGCGGTCCGCTGCCCGCCGGGGTGGTGGAGGTGGCGCTCGAACCGGCGCCGGTTCGGCGGCTGTACGCGCTGTGGCGGGCAGGAGCGGCGGGCCGCCCGTCGGTCAGGGAGACGGTCCGTACGCTCCAGGGGCACTGGCGGGACTGACGCGGCATCGCGGTGCCCGCTGCCCCCGCGGGTCCCGGCATCCCCACCTGCCCCGCCCCTCCCGACTTCCCGGAATCCGCGGCCCGCAGGGAACCCGCGGCCGCCCCCGTCCGTCCCATCGCCGAGCTGCCGGAGAGTCACCGCGGTCCGGTGTCGGCCTCGCTGCTGGCTGCGAACGCTGACCCACCCTCTCCGCCGTACCGCGGCCGGCGGCCCGCCGCCGTCGGCGCGCCCCCCTCCCAACAGCGCCGATGGCGGCCCCTCAGGTCCCTTCCGGCGTGGGCGGGTTCGTGTGCGGTCCCTTGACCGGAAGAAACTTCCCGGATATTGGTGACCCCTTGGAAGTTTCCTTCATTCAGCGCGGATCCTCCCCGGAAGGAGCGCACGTGCACGACGACAGCACGGGACGTACGGGAAACACCGCAACTCCCTCCAGACGCAGCGTCCTCGCGGCGACGGCGGGCATCACGGCGGCCCTGGCGGTCGGCGGCACCGCGCAGGCGGCCGGCCTGGACGAGCACCGGCTGCGCGCGCTCGTCTCCCGCATGACGCTGGAGGAGAAGGTCGGGCAGCTCTTCGTGATGCGGGTGTACGGCCACTCGGCCACCGCCCCCGACCAGGCCGACATCGACGCCAACCTCAAGGAGATCGGCGTCCGCACGGCCGCCGAGCTGGTCGAGAAGTACCGGGTGGGCGGCGTCATCTACTTCGCGTGGGCACACAACACGCGTGACCCGCACCAGATCGCCGACCTGTCCAACGGCATCCAGAAGGCGTCCCTCGGCCTGCCGCGGGGCCTGCCGGTGCTGATCTCCACCGACCAGGAGCACGGCATCGTCTGCCGCGTCGGCAAGCCCGCGACCCTGTTCCCCGGCGCGATGGCGATGGGCGCGGGCGGCTCCCGCACCGACGCGCGCGCCCTCGGCCGGATCTCCGGCGCCGAGCTGCGGGCGATGGGCATCCGGCAGGACTACTCCCCCGTCGCCGACGTGAACGTCAACCCGGCCAACCCGGTCATCGGCGTACGGTCCTTCGGCGCGGACCCGCGGGCGGTGGCCGGGCTGGTCGCGGCGGAGGTGAAGGGGTACCAGGGCAGCCGGGTCGCGGCGACCGCCAAGCACTTCCCGGGCCACGGCGACACCGCCGTCGACAGCCACTACGGCTTCCCGGTCATCACGCACACCCGCGAGCAGTGGGAGGCGCTGGACGCGGTGCCGTTCCGCGCGGCGATCGCCGCCGGCATCGACTCGATCATGACCGCGCACATCCAGTTCCCGGCCCTCGACGACTCCGGCGACCCGGCCACGCTGTCGCGGCCCATCCTCACCGGGATCCTGCGCGGGGAGCTGGGCTACGACGGGGTCGTGGTCACCGACTCGCTCGGCATGGAGGGCGTGCGCACCAAGTACGGCGACGACCGGGTGCCGGTGCTCGCCCTGAAGGCCGGCGTCGACCAGCTGCTCAACCCGCCGGACCTGGACGTGGCGTGGCACGCCGTGCTGGACGCCGTACACACCGGGGAGCTGACGGAGGAGCGGCTCGACGAATCGGTTCTCCGCGTGCTGCGGCTGAAGGCGAAGCTGGGGCTGTTCGAGCAGCCGTACGTCACGCAGGCCGGGGTCGAGCGCACGGTGGGTACCGCCCGGCACCTGGCCGACGCCGACGCCATCGCCGAGCGGACGACGACGCTGCTGGTCAACGAGGGGTCGCTGCTGCCGCTGGCGCCCGAGGAGCACCGGAGGATCCTCGTCGTCGGTGCCGACCCGGCGTCCCCGTCGGGCACCACCGGGCCGCCCACCGGCGTCCTCGCCGGCGCGCTGACCGAGCTGGGCTTCACGGCGACCGCGCTGTCCACCGGCACGGCCCCCTCGCAGGCCACGATCGCCCGGGCGGTCGCGGCGGCGGCCGACGCGGACGCGGTGGTGGTGGCCACGTACAACGTGTCGGCGACCAGCAGCCAGAAGACGCTGGTCCAGCGCCTGCTGGCCGTCGGGAAGCCGGTCGTCGCGGTGGCCGTGCGCAACCCGTACGACGTGGCCCAGCTGCCCGGCGTCCCCGCGTACCTGGCGGCGTACTCGTGGACGGACGTCGAGCTGCGGGCCGCCGCCCGGGTCGTCGCCGGACGCGTGAACCCGGGCGGCCGGCTGCCGGTGCCGGTGCAGCGGGCGGACGACCCGACGCAGGTGCTGTACCCGATCGGGTACGGCCTGTCGTACTAGCGCTACGTCCCCCGCCCGGCACACCACCCCCAAACCGGCCCAAACCGCCCCCTGCTTCTGGCGTGCCCCTTGACCGGGAGTCACGCTGGACGCGGGGATCAGGGGGGATGGCGATGCGCGAGCGAGGGTCCGCGGGGGTGGTGGGTGTCCTGGTCGCCGGGCTGCTGGCGGCCGGCTGCTCGTCCGGCGGCGGCGGTTCCGGTCCCTCCGGCACGCCCGTGGGCGCGGCGGCCGCCCGGCCGACCGGCGTGGGGGCGCGGTTCCTCGGCGTCGGCGAGTGCAGCTCCTTCGGCACGACGAGCTTCACCGAGGTGCCCTGCGGGGGCGAGCGGGCGGCGGCGCGGGTCGTGGCCCGGTACGACGGTGCCGCGGCCGGCGGCCCGCCGTGCCCGGCGACCACCGACTTCGTGCTGCACATCAGCGCCCAGGACGTGTCCTTCGACGAGGACGGCGACGGCCGCATCCCGCGCGGCTACGCCTGTATGCGCAACCTCCAGGCGCCCCACCCGGGCGATCCCGGCGGCGGGGGCGGCCCGCGCACGATCGTCGGCGACTGCGTCTACGGCACGGGCGGCGGGCAGGTCCGGGAGACCGCCTGCGACGGCTCGGGGAAGCGGAAACCGCAGTTCAAAGTGGTGCGGGCCGTGGACACGCGGGCGAAGTGCCCGGCGTCCACGGCCCTGTACGTGCAACTGGGCGGCGCGAGGCCCGTGGGGTGCGCCGACCGGATGTGAGACTACGGCCGCAGTGCCGGCTCGCGCTCGGTGTCGCGGACGTCCAGCTTCGCGTCGAACTTCGCCAGCGGCTTCGCCTGTGCGGTCGTCGCCGCGGGCAGGCCGGCCCACTCCAGGATGCGGGCGGTGGCAAGCGCCTTCTGGTCGGGGACCAGGCCGGCGACGTTGGCGCCGTGGTTCAGGCCGGGCGCGGTGAAGACGTAGGAGTCCTTGGCGCCTTTGTCGACGCGGAACCGCTCGGCGCCCCACGGGTCGTTCTGCCCGTACACGAACAGCATGTGGCGGGCGTTGTGCCGGACCCAGGTGTCGACGTCGCGCATCGCCCACGGCTGGAACTTCATGGAGATGTCCCGGGGCACGAAGTTGCGCGGCGGCTGGTAGCCGTAGCGGATGTACTGCTTCTCGATGTGCGGGAAGTGGATGGTGGGCGCGCCCAGCTGGGTGCCCGCCTGGTAGTAGTACGGCGTGTACGTCTCCAGGCCCTGGTCGGTGTAGGCGGAGAAGCCGGAGATCTCGTCGACGGAGTTCCAGATCTCGTCGTCGCTCGCCGTGGCCGCGTTCGCCGGGATGGTGTCGCAGTCGGAGAGCAGGCTGTACTGCCAGAAGCCCCACACGTAGTCCAGGACGACGGCCTCGTAGGCCCGGTCCAGGGAGCCGATGGTGCCGAAGGTGTAGCCGTTGTCGGCGGCGTAGGCCGCGTACTTCTTCTCCAGCGGCTCGCGGCGCACCAGCGCCTCGCGCTGCACGGCGTTCAGCCGGTCGCGGCACTCCTTGGTGCCGACGGTGGCGAAGAAGCGGTCGTAGGCCGAGTCCTCCTGGTTCACCACGTCGTTGGGGGCGACGTAGGCGACGACGCCGTCCATGTCGCGCGGGTAGAACCGCTCGTAGTAGGTGGCGGTCATGCCGCCCTTGGAGCCGCCCGTGGCCAGCCAGTTCTTGGTGTAGACCGTCTTCAGGGCGGTGAAGACGCGGTGCTGGTCGCTCGCCGCCTGCCAGATGTCCAGCTTGGACCAGTCGGCCGGGGCGGGACGGGACGGGGTGAAGAAGCGGTACTCCAGGGAGACCTGGTTGCCGTCCACGATCTGGGTGGGCTCGCGCCGGGACGGGTTGGTGGAGACGTTGTAGCCGCTGGTGTAGAACACGGTCGGGCGGCTGACGTCCTTGTGCAGCACGGTGATCCGCTGCTGGAAGGTGCCCGCCGCCGGGTTCCGGTGGTCGACGGGCTGGGTGTAGTTGAGGACGAAGTAACGGTAACCGGGGTACGGCTTCTCCTGGATGAGGCTCATCCCCGGTATGGACAGCAGCTGGTCCTTGATGTCCGTGCTGCCGGCTGTGGCGTCCGGCTCGGCGGCGGTGGCCGCCCCCGCCGTGCTCAGCGTGCCTATGAGCACCGTGAGCGCCAGCAGCCATCTGAGCGCCTTGCGCATGCGCGTGCACCCTCCCCTGTGAGACAGATGTGCGCCGGAAGCTATCGGAGCAACTCCCGTCGCACCAGGGGTGGTCGGTGAAACGCGGGACAACCCTCGGTCGGAGCACGGCGTTTCAGCCGGTCAGCACAGGATCCAGCCGGTGCGCACCGAGCCGTTGCCGACCGCGCCGGTCACCTTCACGCAGCGGTGCCCGGCGTGCACGGTGATCGGTCCGGCCTGGTACCTGTAGCGGCCCTTGTCGACGACGGGCCGGCCGCCGCGGGCCTGCACGCTCACCGACATCGTGACGGCCACGCCGGGCCGCCTGGTGACGGTGAGGGCGCAGACGTAGCCGTTCTGCCGGTAGACGTGGGTGACGCCGGTGGAGAAGGCCAGCGTCTTCACCTCGCGGCCCTGGCATCTGGTGGGCGCGGCGGCCTGGGCGCCGGGGGCCGCGAGGGCGAGCAGTCCCGACGCGGTGAGTGTGGCCGTGCCGAGCGCCAGCCACCGACGTATCGCACCCCTGTCCACTCAGGTCCCTCCCCGTCGCTGCCATCTCCGTACGAGCGTACGGGTGTACGGACGCGGAACATGTGTCGGACGGTTGCACGACCGTCAGCGGAACGCGCTGCTCCGGGGCTCTTACCGGGTGGCGCCCACCGGCTCCTCCGGCTCGGCCGCGCCGACGAACGTCCGCCACAGCCGCGCGTACCGCCCGCCGAGGGCGAGGAGTTCGTCGTGCGTGCCGTCCTCGGCGACCTTCCCGTGGTCCATGACGACGACCCGGTCGGCGCGGGCCGCGGTGGTCAGCCGGTGCGCGACGACCAGGGTGGTACGGCGTCCGGCGAGCCGGTCGGTGGCCTGGTTGACCTGCGCCTCGGTGGCCAGGTCCAGCGCGGCCGTCGCCTCGTCCAGGAGCAGGATGTCGGGGTCGACCAGCTCGGCGCGGGCCAGCGCGATCAACTGCCGTTGCCCGGCGGACAGGTTGCGGCCCCGCTCGGCGACCTCGTGCAGATAGCCGCCCTCCAGCCGGGCGATCATCTCGTGCGCGCCGACCGCCCGGGCCGCCGCCTCCACCTCGGCGTCGGTGGCGTCGGGACGGCCGTAGGCGATGGCGTCGCGGACCGTGCCGGGGAAGAGGTACGCCTCCTGCGGCACGACACCGAGCCGGTGCCGGTACGAGGTGAGGTCCAGGTCGCGCAGGTCCGTGCCGTCGGCCGTGACCCGGCCGCCGGTCGGGTCGTAGAACCGCGCCACCAGCTTCACCAGCGTCGACTTGCCCGCGCCGGTCTCGCCGACGAACGCGACGGTCTGCCCGGCCGGGATGCGCAGGTCGATCCCGGTCAGGGCCTCCTCGTCCGTGCCGTAGGCGAAGTGGACGTCCTCGAAGGCGATCTCGCCGCGCAGGGAGAGCACTTCGAGGGGTTCGTCGGCGGACCTCGTCGACGTCGGCTCCCGCAGCAGCTCCTGGATGCGGCCGAGGGAGACGGTGGCCTGCTGGTAGCCGTCGAAGACCTGGGAGAGCTGCTGCACGGGCGCGAAGAACAGGTCGATGTAGAGCAGGTAGGCGACCAGCGCGCCGGTCGTGAGGGTGGCGTCGTCGACCCGGCCCGCGCCCACGACGAGCACGGCGGCGGCCGCGACGGAGGACAGGAACTGCACGAACGGGAAGTAGACCGAGATCAGCCACTGGCCGCGGATGCGCGCCCGGCGGTAGCTGTCGCTGCGCTCGGCGAAGCGCCGGCCGCCGTCCTTCTCGCGCCGGAACGCCTGCACGATGCGCAGCCCGGAGACGGACTCCTGGAGGTCGGCGTTGACCGCCGAGACCCGCTCCCGGGCCAGCTCGTACGCCTTCACACTGGCCCGGCGGAAGAAGAACGTGCCGACGATCAGCGGCGGCAGCGTCGCGAACACCACCAGCGCCAGCTGCAGGTCGATCACCAGCAGGGCGGCCATGATGCCGAAGAAGGTGACGACGGAGACGAACGCGGTGACCAGGCCCGTCTGCAGGAACGTCGACAGGGCGTCCACGTCGGTGGTCATCCGCGTCATGATCCGGCCGGTCAGCTCGCGCTCGTAGTAGTCGAGGCCGAGCCGCTGGAGCTGCGCGAAGATCTTCAGCCGCAGCGCGTACAGCACCCGCTCGCCGGTACGGCCGGTCATCCGGGTCTCGCCGACCTGCGCCGCCCACTGCACGGCCACGGTGAGCAGCGCCAGCAGCGCGGCGGCCCAGACCGCGCCCAGCGCCATGCGGGACACTCCGTCGTCGATGCCGTGCCGGATCAGCACCGGCAGCAGCAGGCCCGTCCCCGCGTCGACGGCGACCAGGCCGAGGCTGACCAGCAGCGGCAGCCCGAAGCCGTGCAGCAGGCGCCTCAGGCCGTAGGAGTCCTCGGGGCGGACCGCGCGGGCCTCGTCGATGTCCGGCGTGTCGGTGGCCGGGGGCAGCGCCTCGACCTGGGCGAGCAGCTCGGGCGTGGCGGGGCTGCCGGACAGCGCGGCGTCGCGGGGCTCGCGCTCCCCGGCCCACAGCCTCGGCGTGATGCCGCGCTCGGCGTCGAACTCGGCGTCCAGCTCGTCGCGGACGGAGGTGTCCTCCTCGGGCGCGGCGGGCCGGGCGTGGCCCGGGGAGACGCCGCCCAGCTCGTCGGGGTCGGTGAGGAGCCGGCGGTAGAGCGCGCAGCGCTCCTGCAGCTCGTCGTGGGTGCCGACGTCGGCGAGGCGTCCGGCGTCCAGGACGGCGATGCGGTCGGCGAGGTTCAGGGTGGAGCGGCGGTGGGCGATCAGCAGGGTGGTGCGGCCCCGCATGACCTCCTTCAGCGCCTCGTGGATCTCGTGCTCGACGCGGGCGTCGACGGCGGAGGTGGCGTCGTCCAGCACGAGCAGCCGCGGGTCGGTGAGGATCGCGCGGGCGAGCGCGATGCGCTGGCGCTGGCCGCCGGAGAGGGTCAGGCCGTGCTCGCCGACCGTGGTGGCGTAGCCGTCGGGCAGCTCCCGGATGAAGCCGTCGGCCTGGGCGGCGCGGGCGGCGCGCTCGATCTCCTCGTCGGTGGCGTCGGGGCGGCCGTAGGCGATGTTGGCGCGGACGGTGTCGGAGAAGAGGAAGGAGTCCTCGGGGACCAGGCCGATCGCGGCCCTGAGCGAGTCCAGGGTCAGCTCGCGCACGTCGTGGCCGCCGACCAGGACCGCGCCGCCGGTGACGTCGTAGAAGCGCGGCAGCAGCAGGGAGAGCGTGGACTTGCCGGAGCCGGAGGAGCCGACGACGGCGAGGGTCTCGCCGGGGCGGATCTCGAAGCTCAGCCCGTCGAGGACGGGGTGCCCGGCGTCGTAGCCGAAGGAGACGTCGTCGAACTCGACGGTCGCGGGCGCGTCGGCGGGCAGTTCCTTCCCGCCGTCCTTGAGGGTCGGCTCGGTGTCGATCAGCTCCAGGACGCGCTCGGTGCCGGCGCGGGCCTGCTGGCCGACGGTGAGCACCACGGCGAGCATGCGGACCGGGCCGACGAGCTGGGCGAGGTAGGTGGAGAAGGCGACGAAGGTGCCGAGCGTGATGTGGCCGTCGACGGCGAGCCAGCCGCCGAGCGCCAGCATGGCGACCTGGCCGAGCGCGGGGACGGCCTGGAGGGCGGGGGTGTACCGGCTGTTCAGCCGGATGGTCCGCATCCGGCCGGCGAACAGCCGCCGGCCGACCTCGCGCAGCTTGCCGGTCTCCTGCTCCTCCTGCCCGAAGCCCTTCACCACGCGGACGCCGCTGACGGCGCCGTCGACGACGCCCGCGACGGCCGCCGCCTGCGCCTGGGCGTACCAGGTGGCCGGGTGCAGCCGGGAGCGGGAGCGGCGGGCGATGAGGTACAGGGCGGGGGCGACGGCGAGGGCGACGAGGGTGAGCGGCAGCGACAGCCACGCCATGATCACCAGGGAGATCACGAAGAGCAGGACGTTCCCGATGGTCATCGGGAGCATGAAGAGCAGGCCCTGGATCAGCTGGAGGTCGCTGGTGGCCCGGCCGACGACCTGTCCGGTGGACAGCTCGTCCTGGCGGCGCCCGTCGAGCCGGGTGATCGTGCCGAACATCTCCGTCCGCAGGTCGTGCTGGACGTCGAGGGCGAGCCGGCCGCCGTAGTAGCGGCGGACGTAGGTGGAGACGTAGACCAGGAGCGCTGCGCCGATCAGGGAGCCGGCCCAGACGGCCATGCCCCGGCTGTGGTCGCCGATGACGTCGTCGATGATCACCTTGGTGATCAGCGGGACGACGGCCATGACGGCCATGCCGGCGAGGGAGGAGCCGAGGGCGAGGACGACGTCCTTCGGGTACCGCCAGGCGTACCCGGCGAGCCTTCGCGCCCATCCCCGTTGCGCTGCCACAGTCGGTGCCTTCCGTTCGACCTGATCTACCGGAAGGCACCAACGCGGCGGGAAGCGGATTTCATCCCTCCGTCACAGTGGGTGTCCGATCAGAGGCGGACGCGCAGGAAGTAGAACCGCGTGATCTGCTTCTCGCTCTGATTGTCGTCACTGACCAGCAGCACGTTCAGGCGGTCGCCCGCACGGCCGGTGACGGCCATCCCCTCGATGTTGTCGAGGAGCGGGTTCGGCTGGGGCTGCCGGGCGGTGGCGCCGAGGGAGGGGCAGGCGGCGAGGTCGGCGAGGAGGGTCTTGCGGATCACCCGTACGCCGTCGTCCTGCCCGGTGAGGGTCTCGATGCCGCTGGTGTCGGTGGCGTGCCGGGGGTCGGCCAGGTAGAGCCGGACCGTGTTGCCGACACCGGCGGTGAAGCCGCGCTCCAGCACCAGGAGCCGGCCGTCCGGGAGGGACTGCACCTCGGGGACGCCGAGGCCGGCATCGACGGGGTAGGCGTACTGGGCTGCGGGCCGGAAGCGGTTGCCGGGGGTGCGCTGCCAGGTCTGGAAGCGGACGAGGTCCGCGGCGTCCCCGGCGAGCGGGTACTCCATCGAGGCGAGCAGCCGGTGCCCGCCGGGCAGCAGGGTCAGCCCCTCGAAGGTGCCGTTGGCGCGGGCGCGGCCCGCCGGGGCGACCCGCAGCGGGCCGGGCACGGGCAGGCTGTCGAGGAGACGGCCGTCGGGCCGGTAGCGGCGTACGGACGGTTCCGTCTCGCTGCTGACCAGCCGGGTGCCGTCCCGGTCCACGACCAGCCCCTCGGAGTCGAGCACGGCACCGCTCTCGTCGGCGAGCGGGACGACGGACGTCGGCGCGAGGGTCGTCCGGTCCAGGCGGAACAGGGAGGACCGGTCGGAGACGGCGGCGAGCGAGCCGTCCCGGTCGACGGCGAGGGCGGAGAGGTTCCCGACGAAGGTGCCCTGGAAGCCGGTCTTGTCCAGGGCGTCGGAGAACCGGTCGATACGGACGGACGGCGAACAGGCGTGGCTGCCGGCCGCGCCGGCCGGTGCCGCGGCGGTCAGGCCGGCGACCGCCGCGAGGCCGGCGGTGAAGGTGGCGAGAAGCGTTCTCGGGCGCATGGACGCCACCGTAGGGCGGGAGGGTGAAGGAAGGGAGACCGCCTCGTTACGCGAGGTCCCGGTGGACGACCTTGGCGACGGCCTGGATGGTGCTGATGCCGTAGTTCATGGTGCTGTTGCCGTGGGTGAGCACGGTGAGCATGTAGTCGTGGCCGCCGCCGTTGAAGGTGCCGACGCTGTGCACGCGCCAGCCGTAAGTGGAGCGCTGCAGCCACCCGTTCTTGACGTGCACGGCGATGCCGGAGGGGGCGCCGTACGGGGTGCCCCAGCGCTGCGAGGAGACGACCTGGCTCATCAGCTTCAGGGCGTAGGCCCGGGAGTTGTCGCTGAGGACCGTGTTCCGCGCGGTGAGGAGCTTCAGCAGCTTCTGTTCGTCGGTGACGGTGATCTGCGTCAGCCCCCAGTAGCCGTTGGCGCCGGGCCTGGTCTGGGTCATGCCGGCGGCGGCGAGGAACCCCTTGATCTTCGTCAGGCCGAGCTGCTTCCACAGGGTGGAGGTGGCGTTGTTGTCCGACTTGGTGATCATGGCCCGGGTGAGGGAGACCTCACGGTCGGTCAGATACCGGTTGTGCTTCTTCGCGTCCCACAGCAGTGTGGCGAGGACGGTCACCTTGACGACGCTGGCGGAGTCGTAGGCGGTGGAGGCGCGCAGGGTGCAGGTGGTGTTGGTGGCGCGGTCGTAGAGCCCGACGGCGACGGTGCCGCCGCGGCCGGAGAGCGCGGTGGTGATGTCCCGCTGCAGCTTGGCGGCGAGGCCGGCTTTGGCGGAGGTGCAGCTGACGGTGGGTGTGGCGGCGGCGGCCGGGGTGGCGGCGAGCACGCAGGGTATGAGGACGCCGGCGCCGACGGCTGCGGCGAGGGCTCTGGCACGTACGGAAGTCCCATGAGTCATGCCCCTGTTGACTCATGAGTTCGACCGAATGGTTGTACGACGCACTGTCACATTTGGCGGGAGGGCCACCCCAACGGCCCTCCGCGCGACGTCAGATGCGCTTGAAGCACACGGTGTAGGCGATGTCCGGGAAGTCCCCCGACCGCCAGGTCGTCCAGCCGTACGACCCGCAGTAGGCGGTGTCGTAGTAGCGGGAGACGCGCCCGGTCACCATGACGTTGGCCTGACCACACGACGCGGCCTGGTAGTCCGTGTTCTGGCCGGATCCCGTCATCAGCAGACAGGAGCCGACTGGGGCGCGGCCGGCCGCGTTGGGGAAGTTCATCGCCAGGCACTGCACGACGTTCAGCTCGCTCCACCGCGTCGTCGAGGTGAGGGTCTGCTCGACACCGGAGTACGACCGGCACCGGGCGGTGTCCGACGTGCCGGTGAGCCGGGCCTTGACGGTGAAGTTGCCGGTGACGCAGCTCTGCCGGGTCCAGTTGCTGCCCTTGGCGTTCGGGCCGTAGACGCAGTCGCCGGGCCTGGCGTGGTAGGCGCTGCCGCCCTGGTAGGAGAGGCAGACGACGCGCCGCAGCCCGGCGCTGGTGGTGACGACGTCGGCCTCGGTGAACCCGGCGCACTCGCCCCGGTCGGTGGTGCCGCTGAACGCGGCCAGCACCTTGAAGACGCCGTCGGTGCAGTCGGTCTCGCGGTAGTCGGGTTCGTCGTAGGTGCCGTCCATGGTGAGGCAGTCGCCCTCCTCGACCGTGGCGATGGGGTTGGTGGGGCTCGGGGAGGGGGTGGGCGACGGGGTGTCCGACGGCTCGTCGGGGGTGGGGTCGTCCGCCGGCTCGCCCTCCTCGTAGGGGTCGGGTTCCGGGAACGTCGAGTACACGGACGGTGTGGGCGTGACCGTCCCGCCGGCCTTGTCGTCGTCGCTGCCGCCCGCGAAGTGCGCGGGAATCCAGATCAGCAGGACGACGCAGACCAGGGCGAGCACAGCGCCGAGCACACCGCGCCCGCTCGTACCGCCGGTCGGGCCCGGGGGCTGCCGGTTGCCCACCACGGACCCGGGGTCGTCGTCCGCGGGGCCGCCCGGAGGGGGCGGCGGGGGCGGCGGTGGCGGAGTCCTGCGGACGTCGGCCGACTGCATGAGCCGCCGCAGGGCCTGGTTGCGGGCGTGGATCGCGGGGGCGGCCTTCTCGATGGGCAGGTAGGCGCCCGGGGTGACCGGTCCGGCCGCGGCGGCGCACAGCTCCACCACCTCGGCGGGGGTGGGCCGTTCGGCCGGGTCCTTGGCCAGGCAGCGCGCGACCAGGTCGCGGACCTGCGGGCTGAGCGCGCCGAGGTCGGGCTCCTCGCGGGCGATGAGGTTGATGGTGCCCATCAGGTCCTCGGCGGCGAAGACGTCCTCGCCGGTCGCCAGGAAGTAGACGGTGGAGCCGAGGGTGAACACGTCCGACTGGGAGGTGATCTCCTTGCGGCCGAGCGCCTGTTCCGGCGACCGGTAGGCGGGGGTGCCGAGATGGACGTTGGTCCGGGTGATCAGCGTCCTGGAGACGGACTTGGCGATGCCGAAGTCGATGACCTTGGGGCCGGTCTCGTCCAGCATCACGTTGGCGGGCTTCAGGTCGCGGTGCACGGCGCCGGCGTCGTGGATGGCCTGCAGCGCCCGGGCTATGCCGGAGGCGATGAGCATGACCTCACGGTCGGGCAGCGGCCCGGCCTCCCGGACGAGTTCGAGCAGCGACGGCCCGCACACGTACGTACTGGCCAGCCACGGTTGCGCCGCCTGCGGGTCGGCGCTGATCAGGCGGGCGACATCGCTGCTGCGGACGTCCTGGGCGACGCGCACCTCGCGGGCGAAGCGGCCCGCGAACTCGGGGTCCTGGCCCAGTTCCGGCTTGAGGACCTTGACGGCGACGGGCTGCCCGCCGGGCGTGAACGCCAGATAGACCTGGCCGGCGCCGCCCGTGCCGAGGCGGGCCTGGAGGACGTACGGGCCGATCCGGTGCGGGTCGCCGGCCTTCAGCGACTCGAAGTGGAACTCCTCGCCGCCGGCCTGCCCGCGCACGAAGAGGAACTGGTCGGGCCGGCCGCTGTAGAGCAGGTCGGGCACGGGCGGCACGGTGGCGTTCTGGATGCTCGCCTCGCGCAGCCGGCGCCGGACGTCGTCGTGCAGGTTTGCGACAGTGGCGCCGAGGGTCTGTTCGGCGCGGGCCGCGCGGACCGCCTCGGCGAGGTACTTGGTGAAGTAGGTCAGCCCTTCGGGGCCGTCCTCGAAGAAGGTCCGCTGGGTGTGCCCGCAGGCGGCCCAGATGTAGGTGCCCGCGCCGCGGACCGGGGTGGCCTGGTCGGCGTGGTCGGTGAGGTGGGAGGCGGGTTCGGCGAACCGGGTGGCGATGCCGGCGCAGCAGCAGTCCAGGACGACGATCTTGATACGGGCGCGGCTGCCCTCTATCTGCTCACGCAGGTCGCGGAAGCGCAGCGAGGTCAGGGCCCGCTGGGCGGCGTCCTCGCTGGTGTCGGTGAGGGCGAGCCCGAGGTCGAACCGGCCGTTGCCGGCGACGAGGGGCTGGCCGTGGCCGACGTAGTAGAACAGCAGGACGTCCTCGACGTCGTCGAGGAGCGCGGCGATGCTCTGCAGCAGCCGGCCGCTGCCCTGCTTGTTCTTGAACGTGGTGATACGGGCCGGGGGCCACTCCCCCGGCCCGGTCAGTAAGCGGCGCATCTCCCGCAGGCTGCGCAGGGCGGCGGGCATGGGGCGGCGGCCCTCGAAGCCGGCCCGGTAGTCCGACGTGCCCAGCAGGATGGCGCGCGACCGACCGAAGTCGATGTCGTCACGCGGACTCATCCGTGCCCCCCGCCTCCCCCTGGCCCGCCTCCAGTTGCCGGGCGGTCTCGATGACCTCCCGCAGCACGGCCTCGGCGTTGCGGCCGGTCACCTTGAACCGCCGGTCGCCGACCTCGAGTTCGATGTCGGTGGTCTGCGCCCCGATCCACAGGTGCAGCGCCTGCACGGCGGCGACCAGCGGCCCGCCGGCGGCACACACCACCGCCAGGAAGTCCCACACGGTCCCCTGGCTGTTGGGCTCGGGCGGCCGCTCCACGACGGTCACCTCGACCCCGGGGTGCCCGCCCATCCAGTCCCGCAGACTGTCCATCTGCGACCCGCCGCCCGGAAAGACACGAAACTCGACCGCCATGGTGCAGTAACCCGCACCTTCCCACGACTCCCTGCCGGCAGCCGTCCTCGTGATGGGTGTGCCCAAGCCTGTGGTGCAGACGGAGACTAGACCGGCCTCAGGACCGCGTGCAACGGAATGCGGCCTGCACGCAGCGTGACCTACCGCCATCTGATCGTTACCGAGGTGTGAGTGTGAGCTGCTAGGTTGCGCCCAGGGGAACATGCGTACGGAGGTAGTGCCGTGATCGGGCTCGGAGCAATAGCGGGGATCGCCTTGGTGGAGCTCGGCATGGTGCTGACGCCGGGGCCGAACATGATCTACCTGGTGTCGCGCTCGATCTCCCAGGGTCGCCGGGCGGGGCTGGTCTCGCTGGCCGGGGTCGCCCTCGGCTTCCTGGTCTACCTCCTCGCCGTGTCCGCCGGTATCGCCACCGTCTTCGCCCTGGTGCCGGAGATCTACCTGACGGTCAAGCTGGCCGGGGCGGCCTATCTGCTCTGGCTGGCCTGGAAGGCGGTCCGCCCGGGCGGCCGGTCGCCGCTGGAGCAGCAGGAGCTGGCGCCCGACAGGCCTGTGAAGCTCTTCCTGATGGGCCTCCTCACCTGCCTGCTCAACCCCAAGGTGGCCATCCTCTATATCTCCCTGCTGCCGCAGTTCGTCGACCCGGACCGCGGCCACGTCGCCCTCCAGGGCCTCCTGCTGGGTCTGACCCAGATCGCGGTGGGGGTCGCCGGAAACGCGTTCTTCATCGTGACGGCCGGTTCCGTCGCCGGCTTCTTCAACCGCCACCCGCTCTGGCAGCGTCTTCATCGCTACGCGATGGGCACCGCGCTGGCCGGCTTCGCGCTCAGGATCGCGACGGAACGCTCGAACGCGGCGGTCGCCCTGCGCTGACGTCCCGCCACCTCACCGCCAGGGAGTGGTATTTGGAGCAAGGCTTTCCTCCGCACCATGCACGCGCCCAGGCGGCAAGGGCCCGACTGAAACTTCGCTCCGGTTCCGGTGATCCGCAAGGAGACGGCCTAGTCCTCCAGGCGGACCGGCATCAGGATCGACAAGGCCCGCTCGTCGTCGGGCCGGCGGATCGCGATCGGGGCCGTGGGGGCGCCGAACTCCAGGATCAGCTCGTCACGATCCCCCGCGGTGAGCGCGTCCAGCAGGAAGCGGCGGTTGACGGCGACATCGTCCTGGCGCTCGTCACCGTCCTCGCAGAGTGTCACTGTGCCGTCGTCGGCCACCCTGAGCACGCTGACGTCGCAGTGCTCTCCGTCCTGCTTGCTCAGCTCGCCCCTCCGGACCGGGCCGGACTTCAACGCTTCCTGGAGGGCAGCCGTGTCGACGACGGCCCGGCGGCCTTCGGGCAGCTGCACCAGGCGGCGGTAGTCGGGGAAGTCGTGGTCGAGGCACCGGCCGGCCGTCTGCCGGTCGCCGGCCGTCAGCGACACCCGGTCACCGTCCAGGGCGAGCCGCACCTGTTCCTCGCCGTCCAGCAGCGCTCGCATCGCGTCGGCGAGGGGCAGCGGCACGATGGCCTGCACGCGGGGCCCGTCGTATCCGGTCGTGGCGGTCCGGGCGACGGCCATCCGGTAGCGGTCGGTGGCCGCGACGCTCAGTGCCGCGCCCTCGATGTCGAACAGGACACCCGCGAGCATGGGCAGATCCGGGTCCGAGCCGGCCGCGAAACGGACCGCGTCCAGTGCGGCGGCCAGTTCGGTGGCGGGAACGGACAGTTCGGCGGTGGCCGTGCCAAGCGAAGTCATGGGGTTCTCCCGTTCGTCGAGTAGTACTCGGAGTGTGGAGAACTCACCGTGGGCGTCGGCCAGACCCCGTTCGAGGCGGCGCAGGTGCGCCTGGAGGAGTCCCCGCACGAGGTCCGTGTCCGCGGTGGACCAGCCCACCAGAACCATCCGGACGTCCGCCAGCGGCATGCCGGCCCGGCGCAGACGGGCCAGCAACCGGGCCTCTTCCAGCTGCCCGGGGTCGTACCACCGGTAGCCGCTGACCGGGTCCACCCAGGCGGGGACCAGTACACCGGCACGGTCGTAGAACCGCAGCGCACTCACGCCCAGTCCGCTGTCCCGCGCCATCTCCCCGATGCTGCGCATGTCGCTCTCCACATCCGCAACTCTGGTCCCTCGACCAGGTCGAGGGTCAAACGCGAGATCGTCGCGCAGGGGAGACCGGCGCTCGCCGAGGCAGCCGCGACGCGCCTCACCCCAGATGCGTCGGCGCGAACATCCGCAGCAGTGCCGGGAGTACGACCACCGACGGCCCCGGTGTCGCCAGTGCCTTCGTCAGGTCGGACTGCAGGGACTCGGGCGTCGTGCGGACCCCCGGTACCCCGAAGGACTCCGCCAGGGCCACGTAGTCCGGGCGGGTCAGTTCCGTGGCCGTGGCCTCGCCGAAGGCGTCGGTCATGTACTCGCGGAGGATGCCGTAGCCGCCGTCGTCGATGATCAGCCAGGTCACCGGGAGGTCGTACTGGCGGGCCGTCGCCAGTTCGGCGATCGAGTACAGGGCGCCTCCGTCGCCGGAGACCGCGAGGACCGGGCGGGTCGGGTCGGCCGCCGCCGCGCCGAGGGCGGCCGGGAAGCCGTAGCCGAGGCCGCCCGCGCCCTGGGCCGAGTGCATGAGGTTGGTGCCGCGGGGGTCGAAGGCCGACCAGGCCCAGTAGGCCAGGATCGTCATGTCCCAGAAGGACGGGGAGTCGGCGGGGAGGGCCGCGCGGACCGAGGCGAGGACCTGCTGCTCCAGGGTCAGGTCCTGGGAGGCGATGCGGGCGCGGATCCGGTCCAGCACCTGCCGTACCCGTTCGCGCGCCGACGGGTCCGTGCGCTCGGTCACCGTCTCCAGCAGGGCCTGGAGCGCGAGGCGGGCGTCCGCGTGGATGCCCAGGGCCGGGTGGTTGGACTCCAGCTTGCCGAGGTCGGCCTCGATCTGGATCACCCGGCCGCGCGGGGCGAACGTGTGGTAGTTCGAGGAGAGTTCGCCGAGGCCCGAGCCGACCACCAGCAGGACGTCCGCATCCTCCAGGAGGTCCGTCATGTGGCGATCCTCCAGCCAGGACTGGAGGGAGAGCGGATGCTCCCACGGGAAGGCGCCCTTGCCGCCGAAGGTCGTCACCACCGGCGCGTCGAGCCTCTCCGCGAGGGCCTTCAGCTTGCCGGAGGCGTCCGAGCGGACCACTCCGCCGCCCGCGATGATCGCCGGGCGGGACGCGCGTGACAGCAAGTCGGCCGCCACCGCGGTCAGTTCCGGGCGCGGGACCAGCTCGTCCGGCGTCGCGTCCATCGCCGTCACCACCGGCAGCGCCGTCGGGGACAGCAGTACGTCCTGCGGGATCTCCACCCACACCGGACCGTGCGGGGCGGTCAGCGCCGACCGCCAGGCCGCCGCGATCGCGGAGGGGATCTGGGACGGGGTGCGGACCGTGTGGACCGACTTCACCACGCCCCGGAACGAGGCCGCCTGGTCGGGGAGTTCGTGCAGATAGCCCTTGCGGCCGCCGCCCAGGCCGGCCACCGGCACCTGGCTGCTGATCGCCAGGACGGGCGCCGAGGCGGCCGCCGCCTCCTGCAGCGCGGCCAGCGACGTCAGCGCGCCCGGGCCCGTCGACAGCAGCAGCGGGGCCGCCTCGCCGGTGATGCGGCCGTACGCGTCCGCCGCGAAGCCCGCGTTGTTCTCCACCCGCAGGCCCACATAGCGCAGCGGGGAGCGGCGCAGCGCGTCGAACATGCCGAGCGCGTGCTGGCCGGGCAGGCCGAAGACGGTCGTCGCGCCCAGCCCGGCCAGGGTCTCCACGACCAGGTCTCCGCCGTTGCGGCCGGGAGGCGGGTTGAGCGCGGCCTCCGTCTGGGCGGCCGTGGGACGAAGCTCCAGGTCGTGGTCGTGGGTCACTTGCCCTCGTTCTCCTCGCGGGCCGCGGCGATCTGGCGGCTCATGATGGTGGTCAGTTCGTACGCCGTGTGGGAGGCCGCCACCGACGTGATCTCCGCGTGGTCGTACGCGGGGGCCACCTCGACGACGTCCGCCGAGACCAGGTTGCACGACGCCAGGCCGCGCAGGATCTCCAGCAGCTCGCGGGAGGTCATGCCGCCCGCCTCGGGCGTGCCGGTGCCGGGCGCGTGGGCCGGGTCGAGGCAGTCGATGTCGATGGAGATGTACAGCGGGCGGTCCCCGATGCGCTGGCGCAGCTGGTCGGCGACCTCGTCGGCGCCGCGGCGGTAGATGTCCGCCGAGGTGACGATGCCGAAGCCCATCTTCTCGTCGTCGGTGAGGTCCTGCTTGCCGTAGAGCGGGCCGCGGGTGCCGACGTGGGACAGGGCGGACGTGTCGAGGATGCCCTCCTCGACCGCGCGGCGGAACGGCGTGCCGTGGGTGTACTCCGCGCCGAAGTAGGTGTCCCAGGTGTCCAGGTGGGCGTCGAAGTGGAGCAGCGCCACCGGGCCGTGCTTCTTCGCGACCGACCGCAGCAGCGGCAGCGCGATGGTGTGGTCGCCGCCCAGGGTCATCAGGCGGGCGCCGGTGCCGAGCAGCTCGTCGGCCGCCGCCTCGATCGTGTCGACGGCCTCGTTGATGTTGAACGGGTTGACGGCGATGTCGCCGCCGTCGGCGACCTGCGCGAGGGCGAAGGGGGAGGCGTCCTGTGCCGGGTTGTAGGGGCGCAGCAGCCGGGACGCCTCACGGATGGCGTTGCCGCCGAAGCGGGCGCCCGGCCGGTACGAGACGCCCGAGTCGAACGGCACGCCCACCACGGCGACGTCGGCGCGTCCGACCTCGTCGAGGCGGGGCAGCCGGGCGAAGGTCGCGGGGCCGGCGTACCGCGGGATGCGGGAGGAGTCGACGGGGCCGCGGGGCGTCTCGTTGCTGCTCATGGTCAAGTGCCTTCTTTCCTACGCTTCATCGCGTATGTACTGCTTCGTCCTTACGACTCTACTGGGGAGCCGGGACCGGTTCGGACAGGGGTTCGGGGGCACGGCCGGCGAGGCGCTCGCGCCAGGCGGCCAGGACGGCCGGGTCGGTCGCCGGGGTGGCCAGGGAGACGGCCGCGTAGGCGGCGAGGGAGGCGAGGAGGCCGTAGTAGACGGGTTCGTTGGCGAGGATGCCCTTCCAGGCCATCAGGGCGATGACGGCCACGCCGCCGACGGCGACGGAGGCGAGCGCGCCCTGGGCGGTGCCGCGCTTCCACAGCAGGCCGCCGAGGATGGGCACGAGGAGGCCGCCGACGAGCAGGTTGTAGGCCACGGTGAGCGCCTCGACGACGTTGTTCAGGGCGATGGCCGTGGCGATCACCGCCAGGCCCATGATGAGGATGAAGGCGCGGTTGCCGCGCACCTCGTCGTGGTCCTCGTCGCGGCCCTCCGCCGGGCCGCTCACGGCTCCCCGGATCCGCGACCAGATGTCGTTGTTGGCGACGGTGGCGCAGGCGATCAGCGCGCCCGACGACGTCGACATCACCGCGGCGAGGGCCGCCGCCAGCACCAGGCCCCGCACGCCGACGGGCAGCTCGTCCTTGACGATGGTCGCGAAGGCGTCGTCGGCGCTGCCCAGCGTCGGGTACAGCACCTTGGCGGCCGTGCCGATCACCGCGCCGGCCAGGGCGTACGCCAGGCAGTAGGTGCCGGCGACCGTGCCGCCCCACTTGGCGGTGCGGTCGCTGCGCGCGGTGAACACGCGCTGCCAGATGTCCTGGCCGATCAGCATGCCGAACGTGTAGATCAGGACGTAGGTGAAGATCGTCTCGCCGCCGATGCCCAGCGGGTCGAAGTACTCGGTGGGCAGCTCGGCCTTCATCTCGGCGAAGCCGCCCGCCTTGACGACGGCGATCGGCAGGAGCAGCAGGAGCACGCCGACGGTCTTGACGACGAACTGCACCATGTCCGTCAGCGTGATGGACCACATGCCGCCGAGGGTGGAGTAGGCGACGACGATCGAGCCGCCGAGGACGATCGCGACCGTGCGGTTGAGGTCGAACAGGACGTCGAAGATCGTGGCGTAGGCGATGGTGGAGGTGACGGCGAGCATCAGGGTGTACGCCCACATGACCACGCCGGAGATGACGCCGGCCCGTCCGCCGTAGCGCAGGTCGAGCATCTCGGAGACGGTGTAGACCCTCAGCCGGGCGATGCGGGCCGAGAAGAACACCGACAGGGCGAGCAGGCCGAGGCCGATGGTGAAGACCATCCAGGCGCCAGACAGGCCGTACTGGTAGCCGAGGCCCACGCCGCCGATGGTGGAGGCGCCGCCGAGGACGATGGCCGCCATGGTGCCGGAGTACATCGCGGGCCCGAGGCGGCGGCCGGCCACCAGGAACTCGCTCTTGGACCTGGCGCGGCGCATGCCCCACCAGCCCATGGCCAGCATGCCGGCCAGATACAGGACGATGACGGTGTAGTCGACGGCCATGTGGGGCCCTCCTTCAGCGCTTCCCGGTGGCGTGTCGTGCAGGTACCGAAACGGGGGTGTCGGCAGCGGCTCGCGGGGACATCCGCCCGTACCCGCGGCTGCCGGTCGGACCGACCCTAGGTGGCCGGAAAGCGACTGCGAAGTGTACGTTTCCTCCACTCGGGGACGCCTTCGGTGGAGGGATCGCACACCATGCCGGATCCGGCCGTTCCGCCCACGCCACCCGTGCCCCTCGCGGCACTCCTGGCGCGGGAGGACCTCGCCCTGCGGCAGATCGCCGGGCCGGACGCCGCCGGGGTCACCGTCCACTGGGCGCACACCTCGGAGATGGCCGACCCGTACCCCTACCTGCTGGGCGGGGAGCTGCTGCTGACGGCCGGCGTGCACATCCCGGACCCGGCGGGGACGGGGACGTACTTCGACGACTACGTCTCGCGGATCGTCGCCGCGGGCGGCGCCGCCCTCGGCTTCGGCCTCGCGCCCGTGCACGACACCGTGCCGCGCGCGCTGGTCGAGGCGTGCGAGGCGCACGGGCTGCCGCTGCTGGAGGTGCCGCCGCGGACCACCTTCTCCGGTGTGGCCCGGGCCGTCTGGCAACTCATGGCGCAGGCCAGGACCGCCGAGCTGCGCCGGGTCACGGAGGCCCAGCAGAGCCTGGCCGCGGCGGCCTCCCGCCCCGACCCGGTGCCGTCCGTGCTGCGCCGGCTCGCCCAGCGGCTCGGCGGCCGGGCCGTGCTGTACGGCCCCGAGGGCGCCCGGGTCGCCGAGGCGGGCCGGGAGCAGCCGCCGGAGGTGGAGCGGGCGCTGGCCGGGCTGGCGGGGGCGGTCACCCGCCGCTCCTCGGCGACCGCCACCGACACCGCCGGGGACGTCCGGCTCGCCGCCTACGCGCTCGGCACCGGCCGGGGCTTCGTGCTGGGCGTCGCCGCCCCGCCCCGCGACCAGGGCGACCACACCATCGCCTCGGTGGCCGCGGTCCTGCTCACCCTCCTCACCGGCGAACAGCGCGGCGGCACGGGCGCGGCGCGCTCCGCGGCCCTGGTCCGGCTGCTGCTGGGCGCCACGCCCGAGGAGGTGGCCCCGCTGCTCGGGGCGGAGCGCCTGGTGGTGGTGCACGGCCGGCCCGAGCAGGGCACCCCGGACGCGGTGGCCGCCTCCGCCCTGGGCGCCGCGCTCGGCTCGTCCCTGGTCGACCTGGACGACGACGTCGTCCGTGTGCTGCTGCCCACGGGCACCGTCCCGGCCGCGTATCCCGGCTGGACACTCGGGATCAGCGCGCCCGCCGAGCCCGCCGGTCTCCCCGGCGCCGACGCGCAGGCGGCCCGTGCCCTGGCGCGGGCCCGCGCCACCCGGGTCCCGCTCGTCCGGCACGGCGAGCGGACCGGGCTCGCCGATCTCCTTCCGGCCGGCGAGGCCGAGGCGTACGCCCGTGCCCTCCTCGCGCCCCTCACCCCCGCGCTCACCGAGACCCTGCGCGCCTGGCTGTCCCTGCACGGCAGCTGGGACCGCACCGCCGTCGCGCTGTCCGTGCACCGCAACACCGTGCGCCAGCGCATCGCCCGCTGCGCGGCCCTGCTCGACGCCGACCTGGACGACCCGGACGTACGGATGGAGCTGTGGTTCGCCCTCGGGCGGCGCCTGTGACGTGCGGTGCGTGACCCGCACACCCTCGGGCGGCGCCCGTGACATGCGGTGCGTGACCCGCGTCCCAGCGTGCGGGAGGCCCGGTGGCGGCACGGAGGTCTGCCTCACAATGGGGACCATGCCGATACCCGGGACACCCAGCCGCGCCGAACTCGTCGACCACCTCGTCCGCACCCGCATCGCGGGCGACGTCGCCACTCCCCGCGAGAACAACCTCTCCCACTACCGGAAGCTGGCGAACGGCGACCGCGGCTACTGGCTCGGTCTGGAGCTGGGCGACCGCTGGAGCGACGAGCAGGACGTGCTCGCGGTGATGGCGGAGCGGGTCGGCGTCAGCGACGACCCGGAGCACCGCCACGGGCAGGACACCATCGACCCCGAGCTGACCGTCTCCGCCCTGGAGCGGATGGCGGCGCGGCTGCGCAAGGCCGCCGACGGGCAGCAGCGGGTGCTGTTCGCCACCGGCCACCCGGGCGGCCTGCTCGACGTGCACCGCGCGACCGCCGCGGCCCTGCGCGCCGCGGGCTGCGAGATCGTCGTCATCCCGGACGGGCTGGTGACGGACGAGGGGTACGTCATGCAGTTCGCGGACGTGGCGGTGCTGGAGCACGGGGCCACGCTGTGGCACACCCACTCGGGCGAGCCGATGAAGGCGATCCTGACCGGCCTGGAGCGCGAGGGCCGCCCGCTGCCCGACCTGGTCGTCGCCGACCACGGCTGGGCCGGGTACGCCGGGCAGCACGGCGTCGACGCGGTCGGGTACGCCGACTGCAACGACCCGGCGCTGTTCCTCGCGGAGGCCGAGGGCACCCTCCAGGTGACGGTGCCGCTCGACGACCACGTGGTCAGCCCCCGCTACTACGACCCGATGACGGCGTACCTGCTGGCGGAGGCCGGCCTCTCCTGAGCCGGGGTCAGACGAAGTCCGCGCGGTGGGCCTCGGCCCACTGCCGGAAGGTGCGCGGCGGCCTGCCGGTCACCTTCTCCACCGTCGGGTAGACCTGCGACTCGTCCAGGGTGCCGTCGGCGTAGAAGCTGAAGAACGCCTGGATGTACGGCTCGGGCACCCCGTTCGCGGCCATCTCGGCCCTGCCCTCCTCGTCGGACAGGGCGTGGAAGCGCAGGTCGCGGCCGAGGACGTCGGCGAGGACGGCGAGGCGCCGGGCGGGCAGCAGCGGTTCGGGGCCGCTCAGCGGGTGGATGCCCTCCTCGTGCCCGGGGTCGAGCAGGGCGCGCACGGCCACGGCCGCGATGTCGTACGGGTCGACGGAGGCCACCGGCACCGAGCCGAAGGAGTCCCGGACGACGTCGCCGGCGCGCAGTTGCGGCAGCCAGCGCAGCGCGTTCGACATGAACGCGTTGGGCCGCAGGAACGTCCAGGCCAGCCCGGACTCCCGGACCGCGCGCTCCGACTCGATCATGTACCGGGAGATGGCGTTGTCGGTGTCGCGGGCGACGGTGGACAGCCCGGACAGCAGCACCACCCGCTCCACCCCCGCCTGCCGCATCCGGGCGAGCAGCCCGGGCATGTCCCGGTAGCCGGGCAGCAGGAA
The DNA here is from genome assembly GCF_014656055.1 of Streptomyces griseosporeus. Classification (GTDB taxonomy): domain Bacteria; phylum Actinomycetota; class Actinomycetes; order Streptomycetales; family Streptomycetaceae; genus Streptomyces; species Streptomyces griseosporeus. The sequence continues at coordinate 251,705 of NZ_BNBR01000004.1, read as the reverse complement.
CACCCCGCGGACGCCGTCCAGGGCGGCGTCGAGCGAGCCGGGCTCGTTCAGGTCGCCGGCGGTCTGCTCGGCCGGTGCGGGCAGCCGGCCCTCGGCGGGGCGGCGCACCAGCGCCCGTACCGGCTCTCCGGCGCGGACGAGCGCGTCCACCACCTCACCGCCGACGTTGCCGGTCGCTCCGGTCACGAGGATCATCGAAGGGTCCTTCCGAAGTGCGCGGCCACGGCGTCGACGGCGACGGTGACCTGGGGTTCCTGGTCGTAGAAGTCGAACTGGGTGCCCTGGGTCCAGAAGATGTCCTTCGGCCCGGCGAGCCCCGCGTGGAAGCGGCGGGCGCCCTCGGGGATCGCGGCGTCCTCGCTGTGCACGAGCAGCGTGGGCCGGTCGATCAGGGGGGCCAGGGCGATCGCGTCGTAGCTGAGCCAGTCCGGCCAGGACATCACCGCGAACCGGTTGGGCCAGGCGGGGATGCCGCCGCGCCCGGGGTTGAGGTAGAAGTCGATGTCGTACGGCATGGCCGCGCGCTCGTCGGTGGCGGAGACCACCGGCACGTAGTCGACCTCGCCGGTCTCGTCGTAGCGGGAGCGGGCCTCCCGGCCGGTCTTGATCCGCTCGGCCACGGCCGCGGCGCCGCCGTAGGCGTCCTCGCAGATCGCGGCGTCGTGCAGCCAGGGGGCGACCAGGGCGAGCGAGCGGACCCGGGGGTCGTGGGCGGTGTTGTCGGACATGTACATCGCCGCCGCGCAGATGCCGAGGGCGCCGATCCGGCCGGCGTCGACGGCCGGGTGCGCGGCGAGGAAGGTGACGGCGTGGTGGATGTCGCGGACCTTGCGGGCCGGGTCCTCCACGTCGCGCGGCGTGCCGCCGGACTCGCCGAAGCCGGTGAAGTCGAAGGACAGGGCGGCGTGTCCGCGCTCGGCGAGCCGCTCGGCGTAGCGGTCGGCCATCAGCTCCTTGACGCTGGTCCAGGTGCCGGCGACGACGACGCCGGGCGCGGGGGTGGCCGCCGCCGTCCCGGGGAGGTACAGGTTGCCGGTCAGGGTCACGCCCTCGCTGTCGAAGGTGACCTTGACCGGGGTGGTGCGCGTCATGCGTACTCCAGGGTGGCTCGGGTGATCAGTCCGTCGGTGATGTCGAAGCGGTAGCGGGCGCGGAAGCCGTCGCCCGTGCCGCCGGGCCGGAAGCGGACCAGCAGGGTGGTGCCGGTGGTGTGCGGGGTGTGGTCCAGGACGGTGTAGTCGCCGCCGACGACCTCGTCCGCGGCCCACTGCCGGATGGCGTCCCGGCCGCGGATCTCCCGCCCCACGTCGACGACGAGCCCGTCCGCGGCGAACGCGGCGGCGACGGCGTCGGCGTCCTCGCCGGCCACGGCGTCGAAGTAGCGCCGGGCGGCGGGGTGCAGGGCGGAGGGGGCGAGGGAGCGGGCGGGCGACGTACGCGACGCGGCGGGCGGTCGCGCCGCCGCCCCGTCGGTGTCCCCGCCCAGCAGGTCACCTCCGGTCAGGGCCGCCGCGCCCGCCGCCACGGCCAGTGCGGCCACCGCCGCCGCCAGGACGGCGGGTCTCCTCATCGCTCGCCGTCGCTCCACACCGCGGTCATGACCACGCCGGTGATGCGCCAGCCGGCGCCGGTGCGGGCCAGATCGAAGCGGTAGGTGCCGCCGAGGGTCCAGCGGGAGCCGTCGCTCTTGAGGTGGGTGGCCTGGAAGGTGGCCGTGCACACCGCGCTGTCGCCGTCGGCGGTGACCAGGTGGTTGCCGACGAGGTGCTGGGTGGCGTCGTACACGCCGAGCCCGGCGCGCCAGCCGTCGGTGATCTGCGCCGGGGTGAGGGTGACGGGCTCGCCGCCGTTGAGGCTCGTGTAGTCCAGGGTCACCTTGTCGGCGAACACCTCGGTGAGCCGGTCCCAGTCACGCCGGTCGGCGTACCAGGCCATGCGGGTGCAGGTGTCGATGACGTCGAGTCGGTCCGTTGCGTCCATGCGGACCAGCCTGTCGGTGCCCGGGCGGACCCGCGAGAGGGACAAGTTGCAGGCCCGGTGCAGGAACCTGCACGGCGGCCCCGGGCCTGCTCAGAGCCAGCCGCGCTCCTTGGCCCGCAGGGCCGCCTGGAAGCGGGTGGCCGCGCCGAGCCGGCCCATGAGGTCGGCGACATGGGCGCGGAACTTGCGGACGGAGACGTTCAGCGAGCGCGCGGCGGCCTCGTCGGTGTCGTGGCGGGTCAGGGCGTGCAGGACCTGCTCCTCGATGGGGGTCAGGGGCAGGTCGTCCAGGTCGCGGGCGCGTTCCCACATGCCGTCGAAGACGTCGGCCAGCGTGGCGACCAGGCCGGGCTGGCGGATCTGGAAGGCGCCGGGTCCGGGGCCGCTGGGGTCGGCCTGCACGAAGGCGACGGAGCGGTTGACGACGGCCAGGTGGCGGCTGGGTTCGGTGGTCACCCGGTGCCGGTCGCCGAGGCGGTGCCAGTACTCGGCGTGTGCCAGCTCCTCGGGGTCCGTCAGGGCGTCCGCGGAGAACAGGGTGCGGCTGCGCAGGCCGCGGGCGAGCAGGCGGGCGAAGGGCTGCAGGTCCTCGGAGCGGCGGCCGCGGGCGCGGATCTTCAGATGGACCAGCTCGCCCGGCTCGGCGGCCAGCAGGGCGCGCATGCGCCGGGTGACGGTCGCCCCGTCGGGCAGGTGCTCGACCATCTGGACGGTACGGCCGCTGCGGTGCTCCTCGGAGAGTTCGGTGAGCACGTCCCAGGCGCGGGTCAGCTCGGTGAACTGCCGCTGGGCCTGTTCGAGGCGCCGGCGCACCAGCAGCTCCACGGCGGCGGCCGGGGCGACCGGCGTCAGCGCGTCGTCCAGCAGGCCCAGCGCGCTCAGCTCGGCGGCCATCCGCCTCACCTGGGCCGGCTCCAGGCCGAGGTCGGCGGCGGCGGTCGCGGGATCGGTGCGCGGGTTGCGTAACAGGTAGCGGTACACGCGTTCCTGCGCGGCGGTCAGCCCCAGTCCGGCCAGGCTCATCGTGCCCTCCCCCAAGATCGTCTCTCCCCGAGGCGATGCGGGAACGGTAGAACGATCTCCAGGCCGGGCCAAGCGCTCTCCGTGCCGGCCTGTGCGCACTCAGTCGCGCGGTACGCGGACCACGCCCTCCTGGATCACGGAGATGGCGAGCCTGCCGTCCTGCGTGTAGATCCGCGCCTGCCCGAGTCCCCGGCCGCCGTACGCCGACGGCGACTCCTGGTCGTACAGCAGCCACTCGTCGGCGCGGAAGGGCCGGTGGAACCACATGGCGTGGTCCAGCGAGGCCCCGACGACGTCGCCGACGGCCCAGCCGCCGCGGCCGTGCGCGAGCAGCACCGAGTCGAGCAGGGTCATGTCGGAGACGTACGTGGCGAGGACGGTGTGCAGCATCGGGTCGTCGGCGAGCTTGCCCGCGGTGCGGAACCAGACCTGGGAGTGCGGTTCGCGCGGCTCGCCGTAGCGGCCGTAGGGCGGCTCGTCGACGTACCGCAGGTCGATCGCCTCGCGTGCCTCCAAAAAGCGGGCGACGACCCCGGGGTCGAGGTGGTCGTAGCCGCTGAACCGCTCGCGGGAGGTGGGCAGGGTGACCGGGTCCGGCGCGGGCGGCATCGGCGTCTGGTGGTCGAGGCCCTCCTCGTACGCCTGGAAGGAGGCGGACAGGGAGAAGATCGGCCGGCCGTGCTGGACGGCGACGACCCGGCGGGTGGTGAAGGACCGCCCGTCCCGGATGCGCTCGACGGTGTAGACGATGGGCGCGCCGGGGTCGCCCATGCGCAGGAAGTACGCGTGGAGCGAGTGGGCGGGCCGGTCCGCGGGGACCGTCCGCCCGGCGGCGACCAGCGCCTGCGCCGCGACCTGCCCGCCGAAGACGCGGGGCACGACGGCGGAGCGGGACCGGCCGCGGAAGATGTTCTCCTCGATCTGCTCCAGGTCGAGCAGATCGAGGAGATCCTGGAGTGCCTGGCTCATGGGTGGTGGTGGCCGGGGTGACCGGCGTCCTACAGGCCCATGTCCTTGGCGATGATCGTCTTCATGATCTCGCTGGTGCCGCCGTAGATGCGGTTGACGCGGTTGTCCGCGTACAGGCGGGCGATCGGGTACTCGTTCATGTAGCCGTAGCCGCCGTGCAGCTGGAGGCAGCGGTCGATGACGCGGTGGGCGACCTCGGTGCAGAACAGCTTGGCGGAGGCGGCCTCGGCGGGCGTCAGCTCGCCGGCGTCCAGCGCCTCGGTGGCGCGGTCGGCGACGGCCTCGGCGGCGTCGACCTCGGCCTGGCAGGCGGCCAGCTCGAACTTGGTGTTCTGGAAGTGGGCGACCGGCTTGCCGAAGACGGTGCGCTCCTGCACGTACTGCTTGGCGAACCGGACGGCGGCCTTGGCCTGCGCGTAGGCGCCGAAGGCGATGCCCCAGCGCTCGGAGGCGAGGTTGTGGCCGAGGTAGTAGAAGCCCTTGTTCTCCTCGCCCAGCAGGTCCTCGACGGGCACCTTCACGTCGACGAACGCCAGCTCGGCGGTGTCGGACGTGCGCAGACCGAGCTTGTCCAGCTTGCGGCCGATGGAGTAGCCCTCGGACTTGGTGTCCACGGCGAACAGGGAGATGCCGTGGCGGCGGTCCTCGGCGGTCGGCGCGGCGGTGCGGGCGCAGACGATGACGCGGTCGGCGTGGACGCCGCCGGTGATGAAGGTCTTGGCGCCGTTGAGGATGTAGTGCGTGCCGTCCTCGGAGAGCTTGGCGGTGGACTTCATGCCCGCGAGGTCGGAGCCGGTGCCCGGCTCGGTCATCGCGATGGCCCACATCTCCTCGCCGGTGACGAACTTCGGCAGGTAGCGCTTCTTCTGCTCGTCCGTCGCCAGCATCTTGATGTACGGCAGGGCGAGCAGCACGTGCACGCCGGAGCCGCCGAACTGGACGCCCGCGCGGGCGGTCTCCTCGTACAGCACGGCCTCGAACTTGTGGCTGTCCAGGCCGGCGCCGCCGTACTCCTCGGGCACGTTGATGCCGAAGATGCCCAGCTCACCGAGCTTGTAGTAGAAGTCGCGCGGCGCCTGGCCGGCTGCGAACCACTCGTCGTAGACGGGAACGACCTCGGCCTCGATGAAGGCGCGAAGGGTCTCCCGGAACGCCTCGTGATCCTCGTTGAACACCGTACGGCGCACGCCGCCACCTCCACGTACCTGACACTCGGCATGTCTAAGCGCTTGCTCACTCAACCGTACCGGCGGGTAGGGAGGCGCGTCCAGAGGGGACCCTCCGTAACGCTCGTCACGCCCGGTCGGCCGCCAGCAGCCACTGCCAGCGGCGGCGCTCGGTGACGAGGCAGACGGCGGCCAGCGCGGACACCACGACGGCCGCCCAGGCCGGCCAGGCGACCCAGGAGGAGATCACGGCCGCGACGAGCTGGAGCAGCACCAGGGCGATGGTGACCCAGCCCGGCACCGGCACCATCCCGTTGTGCGGCTTGTCCCCCGGAGTGGTGAAGACGGTCGGCAGGCCGATCAGCACCACCACGGACAGCACGGCGAGCACCCAGGAGTGCGGGGCCAGTGCCCAGGGGGTGGCGACCCAGGCGATGAGTTCGGTCGTGAAGCGCAGGGCCGAGGCGGTGCGGTCGTCCGGACGTTGCATGGGTTGTCCCCCGATCAGCGAGTGAGCACCGGCGGTCGATGCTACGCCGCCACGGGGGGCCAACTGTGGCGATATGGCGAGGAGTTGACCTTGCGCTCTACGCGCGCGACTCCGCCTCGGCCGCCGCGAACGCCCCCCGGGCCATCCGGTGCAGCAGCGCGGCCGTGGTGCCGCGGCCCGGCAGGGTGCCGGCGCGGCCGAGGTGCGGGGTGGAGTTGAGCAGGCCGAAGACGGAGTGGACCGCCGAACGGGCGGTGGGCTCGGCGAGGCCCGGATAGACCTCGCGGACCACCTGGACCCACAGCTCGACGTACTGCCGCTGGAGCTGGCGGACCAGCTTGCGGTCGCTGTCCCGGAGGCGGTCCAGCTCCCGGTCGTGCAGGGTGATGAGGGGCCGGTCGTCGAGGGCGAAGTCGATGTGGCCCTCGATCAGCGAGTCCAGGATCTGCGAGGAGGTCTCCCCGTCGGCCTCGGCCAGCCGCCGCTTCGCCCCCGTCAGCAGCCGTCCGCTGATCCCCACCAGCAGCTCGGCGAGCATCGCGTCCTTGCCCGGGAAGTGCCGGTACAGCCCGGGCCCGCTGATGCCGACGGCGGCGCCTATCTCGTCCACGCCGACGCCGTGGAAGCCGCGGTCGGCGAAGAGCCGGGCGGCTTCCTTGAGGATCTGCTCGCGGCGGGTCGGGGCGTCGGTTCTGGTGGCCATGGAAGCAATTCTAGACAGCCGAGTTAGCGGTCGTTAACCTGGAGGAAATGGTTAACGCTCATTAACAGTCACGATCACCGGAACAGTCACGATCACGGACGACCAACGACACGATCGCTGGGTGAGGGGACCGCAAGGATGCAAGAGGCACCGGAGCTGACGAGCGCGGCGGATCCCGCGTCGGCGGCCTGGCAGGCCAACGAGCAGGCGCACCGCGCACTCGTGGAGGAACTGCACGCCAAGCTGGCGCGGGCGCGGCTCGGCGGGGGCGAGAAGGCCAGGGCGCGGCACACCGCGCGCGGCAAGCTGCTGCCGAGGGACCGGGTGGACAGCCTCCTGGACCCGGGCTCGCCCTTCCTGGAGCTGGCGCCGCTCGCGGCGGACGGGATGTACGACGACGAGGCCCCGGCCGCCGGGGTGATCGCCGGGATCGGCCGGGTCAGCGGGCGCGAGTGCGTGATCGTCGCCAACGACGCCACCGTCAAGGGCGGCACGTACTACCCGATGACGGTGAAGAAGCACCTGCGCGCCCAGGAGGTGGCGCTGGAGAACCGGCTGCCCTGCCTGTACCTGGTGGACTCGGGCGGCGCGTTCCTGCCGATGCAGGACGAGGTGTTCCCGGACCGGGAGCACTTCGGGCGGATCTTCTACAACCAGGCCCGGATGTCCGGCGCCGGCATCCCGCAGATCGCGGCGGTGCTCGGCTCCTGCACGGCCGGCGGCGCGTATGTCCCGGCGATGAGCGACGAGGCGGTCATCGTCCGCAACCAGGGCACGATCTTCCTGGGCGGCCCGCCGCTCGTGAAGGCCGCGACCGGCGAGGTCGTCACCGCCGAGGAGCTGGGCGGCGGCGAGGTGCACTCCCGGGTCTCCGGCGTCACCGACCACCTCGCGGAGGACGACGCGCACGCGCTGCGGATCGTGCGCACCATCGTCTCCACGCTCCCCGCGCGCGGAGACTTCCCCTGGACGGTGGAGCCCGCCGTCGAGCCGAAGGTGGACCCCTACGGCCTGTACGGCGCGGTGCCGGTGGACTCCCGCACCCCCTACGACGTCCGCGAGATCATCGCCCGCGTCACCGACGGCTCCCGCTTCGCGGAGTTCAAGGCCGAGTTCGGGCAGACCCTGGTCACCGGTTTCGCCCGGATCATGGGCCACCCCGTCGGGATCGTCGCCAACAACGGCATCCTCTTCTCCGAGTCCGCCCAGAAGGGCGCCCACTTCATCGAGCTGTGCGACCAGCGCGGCATCCCGCTGGTGTTCCTGCAGAACATCTCCGGGTTCATGGTCGGCAAGGACTACGAGGCGGGCGGCATCGCCAAGCACGGCGCCAAGATGGTCACGGCGGTGGCGTGCACGCGCGTGCCGAAGCTGACCGTGGTGGTCGGCGGGTCGTACGGCGCGGGCAACTACTCGATGTGCGGCCGGGCCTACTCGCCCCGCTTCCTGTGGATGTGGCCCAACGCCAAGATCTCCGTCATGGGCGGCGAGCAGGCCGCGTCGGTGCTGGCCACGGTCAAGCGGGACCAGCTGGAAGCGCGCGGCGAGGAGTGGCCCGTCGAGGACGAGGAGGCGTTCAAGGACCCGATCCGCGCCCAGTACGAGCGCCAGGGCAACGCCTACTACGCCACGGCCCGGCTGTGGGACGACGGGGTCATCGACCCGCTGCAGACCCGGCAGGTGCTGGGCCTGGCGCTGACGGCCTGCGGCAACGCGCCCCTGGGTGACCCCCAGTTCGGCGTCTTCCGGATGTGAGGAGGGGGACTTCGATGTTCGACACCGTACTCGTGGCCAACCGCGGCGAGATCGCGGTCCGGGTCATCCGCACGCTGCGGTCGATGGGCATCCGCTCGGTGGCCGTGTACTCCGACGCCGACGCGGACGCCCGGCACGTCCGGGAGGCCGACACGGCGGTGCGGATCGGCCCGCCGCCCGCGACGGAGAGCTATCTGTCCGTCGAGCGGCTGCTGGATGCCGCCGCCCGCACCGGCGCCCAGGCCGTCCACCCGGGCTACGGCTTCCTGGCCGAGAACGCCGCCTTCGCGCGCGCCTGCGAGGAGGCCGGGCTGGTCTTCATCGGCCCGCCGGCCGACGCGATCGCCCTGATGGGCGACAAGATCCGGGCGAAGGAGACCGTGCAGGCCGCGGGCGTGCCGGTGGTGCCCGGCGGCCGCGACCCGGAGCTGGCCGAGGCGGCCCGCAAGCTGGGCGCGCCCGTGCTGCTGAAGCCCAGCGCGGGCGGCGGGGGCAAGGGCATGCGGCTGGTGCGGGACCTGGACGTCCTGGACGACGAGATCGCCGCTGCCCGCCGCGAGGCCCGTGCCTCCTTCGGCGACGACACCCTGCTGGTGGAGCGGTGGATCGACCGTCCCCGGCACATCGAGATCCAGGTCCTGGCCGACGGCCACGGGGGCGTGGTCCACCTCGGCGAGCGCGAGTGCTCGCTGCAGCGCCGCCACCAGAAGATCGTCGAGGAGGCGCCGAGCGTCCTGCTGGACGAGGCGACGCGCGCGGCGATGGGCGAGGCAGCCGTGCAGGCGGCCCGCTCCTGCGGCTACCGCGGCGCGGGCACGGTGGAGTTCATCGTGCCGGGCGGCGACCCCTCGCAGTACTACTTCATGGAGATGAACACCCGCCTCCAGGTGGAGCACCCGGTGACCGAGCTGATCACCGGCCTGGACCTGGTGGAGTGGCAGGTGCGGGTGGCCGCCGGGGAGCCGCTGGGCTTCCGCCAGGAGGACGTCACGCTCACCGGGCACGCGGTCGAGGCGCGGATCTGCGCCGAGGACCCGGCCCGCGGCTTCCTGCCCTCGGGCGGCCGGGTGCTGCGGCTGCGCGAACCGCAGGGCGACGGCGTGCGCACCGACTCCGGGCTCACCGAGGGCACCGAGGTCGGCAGCCTGTACGACCCGATGCTGTCGAAGGTCATCGCCTACGGCCCCGACCGCGCGACGGCGCTGCGCCGCCTGCGGGCGGCCCTGGCGGAGACGGTGACGCTGGGCGTGCAGACCAACGCCGGGTTCCTGCGGCGGCTGCTGGCCCACCCGGACGTGGTCTCCGGCGACCTGGACACGGGCCTGGTCGAGCGGGTGGTCGACGACCTGGTGCCGACGGACGTCCCGGAGGAGGTGTACGAGGCGGCGGCGGCCGTACGGCTGGAGGGGCTGAAGCCGGCCACGGACGGCTGGATCGACCCGTTCTCGGTGCCGAGCGGGTGGCGGCTGGGCGGTGAGCCGAAGCCCGTGAGCTTCCCGCTGCGGGTCACCGAGCCGGTGGAGTACGCCCCGCGCGGCACGCACACCGTCACCGAGGACCGTGTCACCGTCACCCTCGACGGCGTCCGCCACACGTTCCACCGCGCGGCCGACTGGCTGGGCCGCGACGGCGACGCCTGGCACGTCCGGGACCACGACCCGGTCGCGGCCTCCCTGACGCGCTCCGGGCACGCGGGCGCCGACTCGCTCACCGCGCCGATGCCCGGCACGGTGACGGTGGTGAAGGTCGCGGTCGGCGACGAGGTGGCCGCCGGGCAGAGCCTGCTGGTGGTGGAGGCGATGAAGATGGAGCACGTCATCTCCGCCCCGCACGCCGGCACGGTCGCCGAGCTGGACGTCACGCCGGGCACCACGGTCGCCATGGACCAGGTGCTGGCCGTGATCGCACCGCACGAGGAGGTGGCGGGATGACCGCCCCCGGACTGCCGATGACCGTCCCCGCCGAGGGCCTGCCCGGGCGGGTGCGGATCCACGAGGTGGGCGCACGGGACGGCCTGCAGAACGAGAAGACGGCCGTACCGACCGAGGTGAAGGCGGAGTTCGTGCGCCGCCTCGCCGACGCGGGCCTGACCACGATCGAGGCGACGAGCTTCGTCCACCCCAGGTGGGTGCCCCAGCTCGCGGACGCCGAGCAGCTGTTCCCGCAGGTCGCCGGCCTGCCGGTGGACCTGCCGGTGCTGGTGCCGAACGAACGCGGCCTGGACCGCGCGCTCGCGCTCGGCGCCCGCCGGGTCGCCGTGTTCGCCAGCGCGACGGAGTCCTTCGCCAAGGCCAACCTCAACCGCACGGTCGACGAGGCGCTGGCCATGTTCGAGCCGGTGGTGTCCCGGGCGAAGGCCGAGCAGGTGCACGTCCGCGGCTATCTGTCGATGTGCTTCGGCGACCCGTGGGAGGGTCCGGTGCCCGTCCCGCAGGTGGTGCGGGTCTGCCGGGCGCTGCTCGACATGGGCTGCGACGAGCTGAGCCTCGGCGACACCATCGGCGTGGCGACGCCGGGCCATGTGACGTCCCTGCTCACCGCGCTGAACGGGGAGGGCGTGCCCACCGAGGCACTCGGCGTGCACTTCCACGACACCTACGGCCAGGCCCTCGCCAACACCCTGGCCGCGCTCCGGCACGGCGTCACCACCGTCGACGCCTCCGCGGGCGGCCTGGGCGGCTGCCCGTACGCCAAGTCCGCGACCGGCAATCTCGCCACCGAAGACCTCGTGTGGATGCTTCAGGGCCTCGGCATCGACACCGGAGTCGACCTCGGCCGTCTCGTCGCCACCAGCGTGTGGATGGCCGACCAACTGGGCCGACCCAGCCCGTCCCGCACCGTCCGAGCCCTCTCCCACCAGGAGCAGTGAGAAACGATGGACTACCGACTCTCCCCCGAGCTGGAGGAACTCCGCCGCACGGTCGAGGAGTTCGCGCACGACGTGGTCGCACCGAAGATCGGCGACTTCTACGAGCGGCACGAGTTCCCGTACGAGATCGTGCGCGAGATGGGCCGTATGGGCCTGTTCGGGCTGCCGTTCCCGGAGGAGTACGGCGGCATGGGCGGCGACTACCTCGCCCTGGGCGTGGCGCTGGAGGAGCTGGCCCGGGTGGACTCGTCCGTCGCGATCACCCTGGAGGCGGGTGTCTCACTGGGCGCCATGCCGATCCACCTGTTCGGCACGGACGAGCAGAAGCGGGAGTGGCTGCCGCGGCTGTGCGCGGGCGAGATCCTGGGCGCGTTCGGCCTGACGGAGCCGGACGGCGGCAGCGACGCGGGCGCGACGCGCACGACGGCCACCCTCGACGAGTCGACGAACGAGTGGGTGATCAACGGCACGAAGTGCTTCATCACCAACTCGGGCACCGACATCACCGGCCTGGTCACGGTCACGGCGGTCACCGGCCGCAAGCCGGACGGCCGGCCGCGGATCTCGGCGATCATCGTGCCGTCGGGCACGCCGGGCTTCACGGTGGCGCCGCCGTACTCGAAGGTCGGCTGGAACGCGTCGGACACCCGTGAACTGTCCTTCCAGGACGTGCGGGTCCCGGCCGCGAACCTGCTGGGCGAGGAGGGCCGGGGTTACGCGCAGTTCCTGCGCATCCTCGACGAGGGCCGGATCGCGATCGCCGCGCTCGCCACGGGCCTGGCCCAGGGCTGCGTGGACGAGTCGGTCAAGTACGCCAAGGAGCGGCACGCCTTCGGCCGGCCGATCGGCGCCAACCAGGCCATCCAGTTCAAGATCGCCGACATGGAGATGAAGGCCCACACAGCCCGCCTCGCCTGGCGTGACGCGGCGGCCCGGCTGGTCGCCGGGGAGCCCTTCAAGAAGGAGGCGGCGCTGGCCAAGCTGCACTCCTCCACGGTCGCCGTCGACAACGCCCGCGACGCCACGCAGATCCACGGCGGCTACGGCTTCATGAACGAGTACCCGGTGGCCCGCATGTGGCGCGACTCCAAGATCCTGGAGATCGGCGAGGGCACGAGCGAGGTGCAACGCATGCTGATCGCGCGGGAGTTGGGTCTCGTGGGCTGAGACCCGAGGGGGCGCCCTCTGGACAAGTGATGAGGTTAGGCTAACCTACCTTCGAACTTGTCCGGCGGGCGCTCCGCCCCGTTCGAAAGCAGTCATACCCATGCCCAACGCCAGAGCCTCCCACCTCACCCGCCGCGGCATCCTGGCCGCGGGCGGCGCACTCGGCCTCGGTGCCGCGCTCGCAGCGTGCGGGGACGACGAGAAAGACGGGGGCTCGGCGGGCAAGGAGACGGCGGCCGCCAAGTCCGGCCCCTGGACCTTCAAGGACGACCGCGGCCAGAGTGTGAAGGCCGACAAGGTCCCCGCGAACATCGTCGCCTTCATCGGCGTGGCCGCCGCCCTGCACGACTACGGCGTCGAGGCCAAGGGCGTCTTCGGCCCGACCACCACCAAGGACGGCAAGCCCGACGTCCAGGCCGGCGACCTCGACGTCACCAAGGTGACCAACCTCGGCAACGAGTGGGGCCAGTTCAACATCGAGAAGTACGCCGCGCTCGCCCCGGACGCGCTCATCTCCACGATGTTCGACGACACCGGCACCCTCTGGTACGTCCCGGAGGAGTCGAAGAAGAAGATCGAGGCCGTCGGCGCGCCGAGCGTCGGCATCTCCGTCTACGACCGCCAGCTGACCCAGCCGCTCCAGCGGATGGTGGAACTCGCCAAGTCGCTCGGCGGTGACGTGACCTCCGCGAAGTTCACCCAGGCCAAGAAGCGGTTCGAGGACGCGGCGGCCCGGCTGCGCGCCGCCGCGAAGGCCAAGCCGGACATCAAGGTGCTGGTCGGCTCCGCCAGCCAGGACATCTTCTACGTCTCCGGCACCAACCTCTCCATCGACCTGGAGTACTTCAAGTCCCTCGGCGTGAACTTCGTCGAGCCGCCGGAGAGCGCCAAGCAGGCCAACGGCGGTGGCGGCTGGTACGAGTCGCTGAGCTGGGAGAACGTCGACAAGTACCCGGCGGACATCATCATGATGGACAACCGCACGCAGGCCATCCAGCCCGCCGACATCACCGAGGGCACCTGGAAGAAGCTGCCCGCGGTCAAGGCCGGCCAGGTCATCGCCCGCAACCCCGAGCCGATCCTCTCCTACGACAAGTGCGCGCCGCTGCTCGAATCCCTCGCCGAGGCGATCGAGAAGGCCAAGAAGGTCAGCTGACATGTACCGCCGGGAGGGCAACCCGTGCGCGCCGTCGGGGCACTTCGCCGCTCTCCGGCCGCGGCCCGTCCGTGGCTGGTCGCGCAGTTCCCCGCGCCCCTGGGTCAGCCGACCTCCCGCCCGATAACAGGAGCCCTCATGACCACGGCCGTAGCCGCCCCGTTCCGTTTCTTCTCCCTCCAGGTCGTACGGACGAGGCGGCTCGGCCCGTCTCTGGTCCGGGTCACCTTCGGCGGGCCCGACCTGGCCGCCTTCCACTCCGACGGACGCGACCAGAGCCTGTCGCTGTTCCTGCCGCACCCGGGCCAGCCCGAGCCCGTCGTCCCCGTGGAGCTGGGCGACGGCTGGTGGCAGGCCTGGCGTGAACTCCCGGACGACGTACGGGCCGTGATGCGCTCGTACACCCTGCGCGCGCTGCGCCGCGACCCCGACGAGATCGACATCGACTTCGTCCTGCACGGCGTCGGGCCGGGCGCGGCCGTGCCCGCCGGGCCGGCCTCCCGCTGGGCCGCCCGCGCCGCCGCCGGTGACCGGGTGCTGCTGCTCGGCCCGGCGATCGCCGACAACCGCGCGATCCGCTTCCGCCCGCCCGGGGACACCGACCTCGTGGTGATCTGGGGCGACGCGACCGCGCTGCCGGCCGTCTCCGCGATCCTCGAAAGCCTGCCCGCCGGTCTGCCCGCCCGGGTGTGGCTGGAGGTGCACGACGCCGGGGACATCCAGGACCTGGAGACGGCGGCCGACGCGGAGATCACCTGGCTGGTCCACGACGGACCGTCCTCCACCGACCGCGCCGAGGTCCCCCACTGCCCGAAAGGCGTGGGAGGTGCCCCCATCCCCATGGCCCTCGGCGCCCTCCGCGCCGCCCAGCTCCCGCCCGCCGGGCGTCCGTACGCCTGGATCGCGGGCGAGTCGTCGTGCGTGAAGGCGCTGCGCCGGCACCTCGTCGGCGAGCGCGGCTTCGACCGCCGCCGCGTCACCTTCGTCGGCTACTGGCGCCGGGGCCTGACGGAGGAAGAGCTGCGCGCCTCGGAGTAGCCCCCTGCCGTGACCGTGACACCCGTCACGGCACAGGCATGCCCAGCACCTTCTAATTTAGGTTAGGCTAACCTAAGTTGATCTCGTTCGGACCCGGCCGCACCCACCCGGACTGTCCCCACCGGAGGACCCCCACATGCGCTCGCACCTGCTCAATGACCTCACGGCGGAGCACTACCGCCGCTCCGTGACCGAAGGAGTAGAGCGGGTGGCGGCCAAACTCGCCACCACCGACCGTCCGTTCACCGGCGTCACCGTCGACGCCCTCGCCCCCCGCATCGAGCGGATCGACCTGGACCGCCCGCTGGGCGACACCTCGGCGGTCCTGGACGAGCTGGAGGAGGTCTACCTCCGCGACGCCGTCTACTTCCACCATCCCCGCTACCTCGCCCACCTCAACTGCCCGGTCGTCATCCCGGCGGTGCTCGGCGAGGCCGTCCTGTCCGCGGTCAACTCCTCCCTCGACACCTGGGACCAGTCCGCCGGCGGCACCCTCATCGAGCGCCGGCTCATCGACTGGACCGCCGAGCGCATCGGCCTCGGCGCCAACGCCGACGGCGTCTTCACCTCCGGCGGCAGCCAGTCCAACCTCCAGGCGCTGCTGCTCGCCCGCGAGGAGGCCAAGACCGAGGACCTCGGCCGGCTGCGCGTCCTCGCCTCCGAGGTCAGCCACTTCAGCGTGAAGAAGTCCGCGAAACTCCTCGGCCTCGGCCCCGACGCCGTCATCACCGTCCCCGTCGACCACGACAAGCGGATGCAGACCGTCGCCCTCGCCCGCGAACTGGAGCGCTGCGCCAGGGACGGCCTCGTCCCCATGGCCGTCGTCGCCACCGCCGGCACCACCGACTTCGGCTCCCTCGACCCGCTGCCCGAGATCGCCGAGCTGTGCGCCCAGTACGGCACCTGGCTGCACGTCGACGCCGCCTACGGCTGCGGCCTGCTCGTCTCCCCCACCCGCCGGCACCTCCTCGCCGGCATCGAGCGCGCCGACTCCGTCACCGTCGACTACCACAAGTCCTTCTTCCAGCCGGTGAGTTCCTCCGCCGTCCTGGTCCGCGACGCGGCCACCCTGCGGCACGCCACCTACCACGCCGAGTACCTCAACCCGCGCCGCATGGTGCAGGAACGCATCCCCAACCAGGTGGACAAGTCCCTGCAGACCACCCGCCGCTTCGACGCGCTGAAACTGTGGATGACGCTGCGCGTGATGGGCGCCGACGGCATCGGGCAGCTCTTCGACGAGGTGTGCGACCTGGCGGAGCAGGGCTGGCGGCTGCTCGCCGCCGACCCCCGCTACGACGTGGTCGTCGAGCCGTCCCTCTCCACCCTGGTCTTCCGCTACATCCCGGCCGCCGTCACCGACCCGGCCGAGATCGACCGCGCCAACCTCTACGCCCGCAAAGCCCTGTTCGCCTCCGGCGACGCCGTCGTCGCGGGCACCAAGGTGGCCGGCCGCCACTACCTGAAGTTCACCCTGCTCAACCCCGAGACGACGGCCGCCGACATCGCCGCCGTCCTCGACCTGATCGCCGGCCACGCCGAGCAGTACCTGGGAGACTCCCTTGACCGCGCCTGCTGACACCCGAGAACGCACCCACGACCTGGTGGGCATCGGGCTCGGCCCCTTCAACCTCGGCCTGGCCTGCCTCACCGAGCCCATCGCCGAACTGGACGCCGTCTTCCTGGAGTCCAAGCCGGACTTCGAGTGGCACGCCGGCATGTTCCTCGACGGCGCCCACCTCCAGACGCCGTTCATGTCCGACCTGGTCACCCTCGCCGACCCGACCTCGCCGTACTCCTTCCTCAACTACCTCAAGGAGAAGGGCCGGCTCTACTCCTTCTACATCCGCGAGAACTTCTACCCGCTGCGCGTCGAGTACGACGACTACTGCCGCTGGGCCGCGAACAAGCTGAGCAGCGTCCGCTTCGGCACGACGGTCACGGAGGTGACGTACGACGAGAGCGACGAGAGTTACGTCGTGCGGACCGCGACCGGCAAGACGTACCGCGGCCGTCACCTCGTCCTCGGCACCGGCACCTCCCCGCACTACCCCGACGCCGTCCGCGGCCTGGGCGGCGACTTCTTCCACAACAGCCGCTACGTGCAGAACAAGGCCGCCCTCCAGCGCAAGCGGTCGATCACGATTGTCGGCTCCGGCCAGTCCGCCGCCGAGATCTACCTCGACCTGCTCTCCGAGATCGACGTCCACGGCTACCAGCTGAACTGGGTGACCCGCTCCCCGCGGTTCTTCCCCCTCGAGTACACCAAGCTCACGCTGGAGATGACGTCCCCCGAGTACATCGACTACTTCCGCGCCCTGCCCGAGGCGACCCGCTACCGCCTCGTCCAGCAGCAGAAGGGCCTGTTCAAGGGCATCGACGGCGACCTCGTCAACGAGATCTTCGACCTGCTCTACCAGAAGAACCTCACCGGCCCGGTCCCCACCCGCCTGCTCACCAACTCCTGCCTGCGCGCGGCACGGCACGACCACGGCACGTACACCCTCTCCTTCCGCCAGGAGGAACAGGAGAAGGACTACGAGATCGCCACCGAGGGCCTGGTCCTGGCCACCGGCTACGCCTACGCCGAACCGGAATTCCTGAAGCCGGTCCACGACCGCCTGGTCCGCGACTCCCACGGCAACTTCGACGTGGCCCGCAACTACGCCATCGACATCACCGGCCGCGGCGTCTTCCTGCAGAACGCCGGCGTCCACACCCACAGCATCACCAGCCCCGACCTGGGCATGGGCGCGTACCGCAACAGCTGCATCATCCGTGAGCTGCTCGGCAGCGAGTACTACCCGGTCGAGAAGACGATCGCGTTCCAGGAGTTTTCCGTATGAGCACCGCCATGACGTTCACCTTCCGCCCCCTGGACCCCCTGAAGGACGCCGAGCTGCTGCACTCCTGGGTCACCCACCCGAAGGCCGCGTTCTGGATGATGCAGGACGCCCGGCTGGAGGACGTCGAGCGGGCCTACATGGAGATCGCCGCCGACCCCCACCACGACGCCCTGCTCGGGCTGCGCGACGGGGAGCCGGCCTTCCTGATGGAGAAGTACGACCCCGCCCACCGCGAGCTGACCGGGCTGTACGAGGCGCGGCCCGGGGACATCGGCATGCACTTCCTGACCCCGGCGACCGACACGCCCGAGCACGGCTTCACCCGGGCCGTCATCACCGCCGTCATGGCCCACCTCTTCGAGGACCCGGCCGTCGAGCGGGTCGTCGTCGAGCCGGACGTGCGCAACACCGCCGTCCACGCGCTGAACGCGGCGGTCGGGTTCGTGCCCGAGCGGGAGATCCAGAAGCCGGAGAAGAGGGCCCTGCTCAGCTTCTGCACCCGGGAGCAGTTCGAGAAGGCGGTGACCGCATGACCCTCGCCGACGCCGTCGCCCACCTCACGCCCGAGCTGTGGGACCGCGCCAACCGCCGGCTCATCCGCAAGGCGCTCGCCGAGTTCGCGCACGAGCGGCTGGTCACGCCCGAGCCGGACGGCGAGCGGCGGTACGTCGTCCGCAGCGACGACGGCCGCACCGAGTACCGCTTCGGCGCCGTCCGCCGGGCCCTCGACCACTGGCAGGTAGACGCCGACTCCATATCCCGGCACCGCGAGGGAACGGAACTGCCGCTCGCCGCGCTGGACTTCTTCATCGAGCTGAAGGGCTCGCTCGGACTGAGCGACGAGATCCTGCCGGTCTACCTGGAGGAGATCTCCTCCACCCTCTCCGGCACCTGCTACAAGCTCACCAAGCCCCAGGTACCGGCGGCCGAGCTGACCCGCGCGGGCTTCCAGGACATCGAGACCGGGATGACCGAGGGCCACCCCTGCTTCGTCGCCAACAACGGCCGGCTCGGGTTCGGCATCCACGAGTACCTGTCGTACGCCCCCGAGACCGCGTCCCCGGTCCGGCTGGTGTGGCTGGCCGCGCACCGCTCGCGGGCCGCGTTCACGGCCGGCGCCGGCATCGAGTACGAGTCCTTCGTCCGGCAGGAGCTGGGCGAGGCGACCGTCGAGCGGTTCGCGAAGCGGCTGACCGAGCAGGGTCTGGACCCGGCGGACTACCTGCTCATCCCGGTCCACCCCTGGCAGTGGTGGAACAAGCTCACCGTCACCTTCGCCGCCGAGCTGGCCCGCAGGCACCTGGTCTGCCTCGGCGAGGGCGACGACGAGTACCTGGCCCAGCAGTCCATCCGCACCTTCTTCAACACCACCAGCCCGCACAAGCACTACGTCAAGACGGCCCTGTCCGTGCTGAACATGGGCTTCATGCGGGGCCTGTCCGCCGCCTACATGGAGGCCACCCCGGCGATCAACGACTGGCTCGCCCAGCTGATCGACAACGACCCGGTGCTGAAGTCGACGGGCCTGACGATCATCCGGGAGCGGGCCGCCGTCGGCTACCGGCACCTGGAGTACGAGCGGGCCACCGACCGCTACTCGCCGTACCGCAAGATGCTGGCCGCGCTGTGGCGGGAGTCCCCCGTGCCCTCCCTCCAGGACGGCGAGCAGCTCGCCACGATGGCCTCGCTGCTGCACGTCGACCACGAGGGCCACGGCTTCGCCGCCGCGCTGGTCGAGCGGTCGGGGCTGCCGGCGAAGGAGTGGCTGCGCCGCTATCTGCGCGCCTACTACACCCCGCTGCTGCACAGCTTCTACGCCTACGACCTGGTGTTCATGCCGCACGGCGAGAACGTGATCCTGGTCCTGAAGGACGGTGTCGTCCAGCGGGCGGTCTACAAGGACATCGCCGAGGAGATCGCGGTGATGGACCCGGACGCGGTGCTGCCGCCGGAGGTGCGCCGCATCCGCGTCGAGGTCCCGGACGACATGAAGCTGCTGTCCCTCTTCACGGACGTCTTCGACTGCTTCTTCCGCTTCCTCGCGGCCCAGCTCGCCACCGAGGGCGTGCTCACCGAGGACGGCTTCTGGGACACGGTCGCGGAGGTGACCCGCGAGTACCAGGCGGCGGCACCCGAACTGGCCGAGAAGTTCCGGCAGTACGACATGTTCGCCCCGGAGTTCGCGCTGTCCTGCCTGAACCGGCTCCAGCTGCGCGACAACCGGCAGATGGTGGACCTCGCCGATCCGTCCGGCGCGCTGCAGCTGGTGGGAACCCTGGAGAACCCCCTCGCGGGACGGTGACCCCCGGGCAGACGGGCGCCCCGGTGTACGGTCCACCGGGGCGCCCGTCCGTGTATCGGTCACCCGGCGGTGGGCCAGGGCACCTGCGGTGAGCGGTAGTAGGCGATGCCGAGCGCCTCCCAGCGCGGGGCCTGCGCGGCGAGCCGCACCTTGTAGCCGTCCCAGTCGTGGCCGGCCGCCGGCGACCAGCCCAGCTCGGCCGCGCCGGGCAGCCGCGGGAACGCCATGAACTCCAGGTCGGCCGACTTCTGCAGGGTCTCGGTCCACATCGGCGCCTCGACGCCCCGGACCGCGGAGGCGGGGGCGCCCGGCAGGTAGGTGCCGGGGTCCCAGTCGTAGGACCTCTTGACCTCGACGTAGCCGGCCCAGGACAGGCCGAGCCGGGTGTTCTTGTCGTACTTCATGTCGAGGTAGATCCGGTCGGCGGGCGACAGGATCAGGCCGGTGCCGTTCCGCGCGGCCTGCGCGACCTGCTCCTTCTCCGCGGCCTTGGTGGAGTCCAGGCCCCAGTACTGGGCGAGCGCGCCCGGGACGGGGGTGGCGCCGGTGAGCTGGTGCCAGCCGATGACGGTCTTGCCGTACTTCGCGACGAGCGGCTGCACCCGGTTCATGAACGCCACGTAGTCCGCGTGGCTGGTGGAGTGCGCCTCGTCGCCGCCGATGTGCAGGTACGGGCCCGGGGTGAGCGCGGCGATCTCCCGCAGGACGTCGTCCACGAAGTCGTAGGTGACGTCCTTCGGCACGCACAGCGAGCTGAAGCCGACGCTGGTGCCGGTGTAGAGCGGAGGCGCCACGCCGTCGCAGTTCAGCTCGGCGTAGGAGGCCAGGGCCGCGTTGGTGTGGCCCGGCATGTCGATCTCGGGGACGACCTGGAGGAAGCGCGAGGCGGCGTGGCGGACGATCTCGCGGTAGTCGTCCTTGGTGTAGAAGCCGCCGGGGCCGCCGCCGACCTGGGTGGAGCCGCCGTAGGTCGCAAGGCGCGGCCAGGAGTCGACGGCGATGCGCCAGCCCTGGTCGTCGCTGAGGTGCAGATGCAGGGTGTTGATCTTGTAGAGGGAGAGCTGGTCGATGTACCGCTTGACCTGGTCGACGGTGAGGAAGTGGCGGGCGACGTCGAGCATCGCGCCGCGGTAGCCGTAGCGCGGGTGGTCGGTGATCGTGCCGCCGGCGACGGTCCAGGGGCCGGGCTGGACGGTGTCCTTCTCGACGGCGGCCGGCAGCAGCTGGCGCAGGGTCTGCACCCCGTGGAAGAGGCCGGCGGGCGTGGCGGCGGTGAGGGTGACGCGGCCCGCGTCGCTGTCCAGGCGGTAGCCCTCGGCGCCGTGACCGCCGTCGGCGAGCCGCAGCCGGATGCCGGAGCTGCCCTGGGCGGTGACCGGCAGCCGGTAGCCGGTGGACGGCCGCAGGATGCCGGCGAGGTACTCGGCGACGCGGCGGGCCTCCGGGTCGGGGTCGACGCGGATCGCGGTGCCGGCGGTGATGCGGTACGGCGCTCCGCCCGGCGTCACCTGGGCGGGCGCCGGGATCACCTGGTCCAGCGGGACGGGGGCCGCCGCCGCGGCCGGGGCGGACCCGGCGGTGAAGACACCGGCCGCGGCCACGAGCAGCAGGGTGCCCAGCAGCCGGTGCAGACGGGGGCTCCTGCGGATGCGGGGAGTCGTTCGGCGTTGCCGTCTCACGTGCGCTCCCTTCGGGGTGGGTCGGACCTGAGGGGTATAGACCACCCTCCCGACCACTATCGCGCAGGGCCGCCGCCGGATCGAGGGGTGCAGCGCCGGTGGAAGAATCCGTGCATGGCGGAAATCATCCAGAAGGACGGTACGTGGGCCTTCGACGGCGACGCCCTGCGGCTGACGCCGGGACGCGACAAGAACGTCAGCCTTCTCCGCAGGACCCTGGGTGAACTGACCGTCCCGTTGGGGGCGTTGGCGGGGATCTCCTTCGAGCAGGGGAAGAAGAGCGGGCGGCTGAGACTGCGGCTGCGGGACGGCGCCGATCCGCTGCTGCACGCGACGGGCGGCCGGCTGACCGAGCCGCACGACCCGTACCAGCTGGTCGTGGAGCCGGACCGGTACGGCGTCGCCGAGTACTTCGCGGACGAGGTGCGCAACGCGCTGCTGCTGGAGCAGGTGCCGGCGGAGCCGGTGGACACCTTCCTGCTGCCGGGGCCGGCGGTGCCGCTGTCGGTGTCGGCCGGGGACGGCACGGCGGGCTTCGACGGGGAGCACGTACGGCTGGAGTGGAACTGGAAGACGGAGGACGCGAAGGCCGCCGCGGGCGCCCGCACGCTCGCGGTCGCCGACATCGAGGGCGTGGAGTGGTGGCCCGCGGCCGGGCTGGAGAACGGCTGTCTGCGGTTCGCGGTGCGGGGCGCGGCGACCAAGGCGCCGCCGAAGTACGACCCGAACGCGGTGGAGCTGTGGGGGTTCAAGAAGGACCCGCTGATGGCGCTGGTCGCGGCGGCGGTGCAGGCGCGGCTGCCCCATCCGTCCGCGCGTGCCGCGGCCGCGGCGCCGGCGCGGGACACCGTGGCCGTCGTCGCCGGGGACGACCACGACGCCCTGCTGCGCCGGCTGCGCGAACTCGGCGAGCTGCACCGGGACGGGGTGCTGACGGACGACGAGTTCGCGCTGGCCAAGCAGGCGGTGCTGAAGCGGCTGTGACCCTCCCGGGGACGCGGATGACGACGCGGCCTACTTGGCGCGCCGCGCCACGGTGAAGTGGTCGACGCGCTCGCCCGTCTCGGCGATGCCCTGCACCTTCAGGGTGGCGTAGCGGCCCTTGGGGGCGGGCGTGACGTCCACGCGCAGGAAGGAGTAGTCGAGGTAGCGGACCCGGGACCACTCGACGGTCTCGGCCCGCTTGCCGCCCTGGACGCAGACGAAGGAGGCGACGGAGCCGAGGTCCTTCTCGTGGCCCTCGTAGGACTGCTCGGCGCTGAAGGCGTACAGGCTCCGGCCGGCGGCGCCCGCGGTCACGTACACGACGCCGTCGGTCTCCGGGTAGGCGGTGCCGCCGATGGGGAGCTGCTTGGCGACGCGGCCGCCCTTGAGGACGTCGGTGCGCTCGTAGACGTGGTTGTGGCCGTTGATGACCAGGTCGACCTGGTACTTCTCGAACAGCGGCACCCACTCCTGGCGCACGCCGCCCTCGGAGGCGTGGGCGGTGGAGGTGCAGTAGGCGCAGTGGTGGAAGAAGACGACGACGAAGTCGATGTCCTTCGCCGCCCGGTACTTCTTCAGCTGCGCCTCGAACCACCGGGTCTGGGTGCCGCCGGAGATGCCGAGGTTGGCGGGGATCTCGAAGGAGATGTCGTTGGGGTCGAGGGAGATGACCGCGGTGTTGCCGTGGGTGAAGGAGTAGACGCCCGGCAGGTTCCTCCGGTCCGGCCCGTTGTCGGGGAGGGTGAAGCGGGCCTCCTGGCCGCCGTAGCCGTTGGGCGAGTACCAGGCCTCCATGTCGTGGTTGCCGTAGCTGACCATCCACGGGACGGACTTGGCGACGGACTCGGTCTGGTACAGGAACTGGTCCCAGACGCGGGCGTCGAAGCCGCTGTCGGTGGTCTTGCCGCCGCCGGACGGGTCGGCGTAGGCGATGTCGCCGGCGTGCAGGTGGAAGGCGGGCCGCTGGCCGAGGATGAGGGCGTCGTTGGCGAGGCCGTGGTAGCTGACGCCCTGGTCGCCGAAGGCGGTGAAGGTGAACGGCGCCTTGTGGGCGGGCGCGGTGGTGAAGGTGCCGAGGGTGCCGAGCAGGTGGGCGTCGGCCGGGTCGAAGCCGTCGTGGCCGACGCCGTAGTAGTAGGTGCGGCCGGGGCGCAGGTGGGTGAGCTTGGCGTGAGGTAGTACTGGGTGTGGTCGCCGCTCGCGCCGACGCCGGCCGGGGTGTGCAGGGTGCGGACCTCGGCCTCGATCCGGCGGGAGAGGTCCCAGGGGTGCGCGCCGATCCGCACGAACGGCTTCTTCACGGCGACCGGGACCTGCCAGGAGATGGTCATCTCGGTGCGCGGGTCGTTGCCATAGGCGAGGTGGCGGCCGAAGGGGGCGACGAGGGCGCCGTCGACGGTCTCGGCCGCGGGGGCGCCGCTCGGCGCGGGTACGGCGGCCTGGGCGGTGCTGCCCGTGACGAACGCGCCGCCCGCGACGGCGCCGAGGGTGACGGCGCCGCCTCTGATCATCGTGCGCCGCGAGAAGGTGGCGCGCAGGTACTCGTGCTGCTCGGCCATGCTCATGCGGCCGGCGAGCCGCTCGGGTACGCCCATGCGAGGAATGTCCATGGCGTCTGAAACTCGTCTCCTCGGGCAACGGGAGTCCGGACGCCGGATGGACAGCCGACAAACAGCCGCTCATGAGTCCTTCAACAGCCGCCTGCCCGAAATCGGGCAGGCTTCTTGCGAAAGTGGCGCCCTTACCCCAAGATCTAGCGGGTGCACGACGAACTGGTCGATCATCTGACGCGGACGACGCCCCTCAACCGGGGCGAGGCGCTGCGGGTGATCCAGGACGTTCTCGCGTTCTTCGACGAGACGACCGAGGAGTTCGTCCGTCGCCGCCACCGCGAGCTGCAGGCCCAGGGCCTGGTGAACGCGACGATCTTCGAACGGATCGCGGCGGACCTGCGCTATCGCGCCGTGGCACCCCCGGAGCTGTCGCTCCGGCAGCTGCGCCGCATCGTCTACGGCTGAGGAATACATATACATGTGCGGAATCGTCGGATACATCGGGAAGCGTGACGTCGCGCCCCTGCTCCTGGAGGGCCTGCAGCGCCTGGAGTACCGCGGCTACGACTCCGCGGGCATCGTCGTCAGCTCCCCGAAGACGGCCGGCCTGAAGATGGTCAAGGCCAAGGGCCGGGTCCGCGACCTGGAGGCCAAGGTCCCGGCGCGCTTCAAGGGCACCACCGGTATCGCCCACACCCGCTGGGCCACCCACGGCGCCCCGTCCGACGTGAACGCCCACCCGCACCTGGACGCCGAGTCCAAGGTCGCCGTCGTCCACAACGGCATCATCGACAACGCCTCCGATCTGCGCCGCAAGCTGGAGGCGGACGGCGTCGAGTTCCTCTCCGAGACCGACACCGAGGTCCTCGTCCACCTGATCGCCCGCGCGCAGGCCGAGAAGCTGGAGGACAAGGTCCGCGAGGCGCTGCGCGTGGTCGAGGGCACCTACGGCATCGCCGTGATGCACGCCGACTTCAACGACCGTATCGTCGTCGCCCGCAACGGCTCGCCGGTCGTCCTCGGCATCGGCGAGAAGGAGATGTTCGTCGCCTCGGACATCGCCGCGCTGGTCGCCCACACCCGCCAGATCGTGACCCTCGACGACGGCGAGATGGCCACCCTCAAGGCCGACGACTTCCGCACCTACACGACGGAGGGCACGCGCACCACCGCCGAGCCCACCACCGTCGAGTGGGAGGCCGCCTCCTACGACATGGGCGGCCACGACACCTACATGCACAAGGAGATCTTCGAGCAGGCCGACGCGGTCGACCGCGTCCTGCGCGGCCGCATCGACGACCGCTTCTCCACCGTGCACCTCGGCGGCCTCAACCTGGACGCCCGCGAGGCCCGGCAGATCCGCCGCGTGAAGATCCTCGGCTGCGGCACCTCGTACCACGCGGGCATGATCGGCGCCCAGATGATCGAGGAGCTGGCCCGCATCCCCGCCGACGCCGAGCCCGCCTCGGAGTTCCGCTACCGCAACGCGGTCGTCGACCCCGACACCCTGTACATCGCCGTCTCGCAGTCCGGTGAGACGTACGACGTGCTGGCCGCCGTCCAGGAGCTGAAGCGCAAGGGCGCCCGCGTCCTCGGCGTGGTCAACGTCGTCGGCTCGGCGATCGCCCGCGAGGCCGACGGCGGCATCTACGTGCACGCCGGCCCCGAGGTCTGCGTCGTGTCCACCAAGTGCTTCACCAACACCTGCGTGGCCTTCGCCCTGCTCGCCCTGCACCTCGGCCGCACCCGCGACCTCTCCGTCCGCGACGGCAAGCGGATCATCGAGGGCCTGCGCAGGCTGCCCGCCCAGATCGCCGAGATCCTGGAGCAGGAGGAGGGCATCCAGAAGCTGTCGGAGCAGTTCGCCGACGCCCGCTCGATGCTCTTCATCGGCCGCGTCCGGGGCTACCCGGTCGCCCGCGAGGCCTCCCTGAAGCTCAAGGAGGTCTCCTACATCCACGCCGAGGCCTACCCCGCCTCCGAGCTGAAGCACGGCCCGCTCGCCCTGATCGAGCCGGCCCTGCCCACGGTCGCGATCGTCCCCGACGACGACCTGCTGGAGAAGAACCGCGCCGCCATGGAGGAGATCAAGGCCCGCAGCGGCCAGATCGTGGCGGTGGCCCACCAGCCGCAGGAGAAGGCCGACCACACGATCGTCGTCCCGAAGAACGAGGACGAACTCGACCCCATCCTGATGGGCATCCCCCTCCAGCTCCTGGCGTACCACACGGCCAAGGCCCTGGGCAGGGACATCGACAAGCCGCGCAACCTGGCGAAGTCGGTAACGGTCGAGTAGCCGACCCGAGGCCGCGGGCCGAGTGCATGCCCCAGGGCCGCGGCCCCGCTGACGACAGAGGCCAGGTGCATGCCCCAGGGGCGCGGGGAACTGCGCGACAAGCCCCCACGCACCCGCAGCGGCCACACATGCGAACGGACCCCCACGTGACGCCACCAGTCACGGGGGGTCCGCTCATAAGGCGCCGGAAGCCGCCCAACCCCCGGCGCAGGCAGCGCAGCTAACCGGTGGCCGTCACACCCCGGCCCGCCGCGCGCCGCGGCAGCGCCGTCGGCCAGTGGGCCGACGCGGCGGTCGCGGCGTACCAGGCCACCGCACCCGCGGCCACGGCCACCCAGCCGCCGGCCGTGGTGAGCACGTCGCTGTCGGCGAAGCGCGCGATGGCGAGAAGCACCAGGGCGACGAAGAGCAACCCGTAGGTCGCCTGGCCGAGTTGGTCGCCCCCGGCGAGGGTCAGCGAGAGCGCCACGAGGGCGAACAGCAGCAGGAACAGCCCGGCCGAGTTGCCGGAGTCGCCGGCCCGGACGGCCCAGGTGAACCAGAGCGCGCCGAGCACCGGGTACGCCGTACCCGTGGCGGCGTCACGGTCGCGGAGGGCCAGCAGGCCGGCGAGGAAGAGGGCGATGCCGCCCACGTACTGGGCGATGGATACGGCGTCAGCCGCCGTCACGCCGTCGATGACCTCGGTGGTGCCGAGTCCGAAGGCCAACAGCGTGACACCGAGGGCGAGTCGGCCGACCACGGTGGTGATTCCGCTTCCCGCAGAGACGTCGTTGTCCACGGCGGGCTCCCTTCGTGCATGTGCAGTTGTGCGGTGAGCGGTATATGCCCTTCACAAGGGCACAAAGAACCTCTGCGCGTGAGTGGATTTACGCTCGGGCACTGCACAGCAAGGGAATTGACGAACCGTCGGGTCAGGGAATGACGATCACGGGCCGCTTGGCCCGCTTGGCGAGCCGCCCCGCGACCGAGCCGAAGATCCGGCCGACGATGCCGTGGGTGGAGCCGACGACGATCGCGTCGGCCTCGTACTCCTGGCCGACCTCTTCGAGTTCGTGGCAGATGTCGCCGCCCCGCTCGACGAGGATCCACGGCACCTCGGCGAGATAGTCCGCACAGGCCAGCTCAAGACCGAGGACCTCGGTGCGGTGGTCGGGCACGTCCACGAAGACGGGGGGCTCGCAGCCCGCCCACACGGTGGTGGGCAGCCGGTTGGCGACATGGACGATGATCAGACCCGCGCGGGAGCGCTGCGCCATGCCGATCGCGTAGGCCAGGGCGCGCTCGCTGGACGTGGAGCCGTCGAAGCCGACGACCACGCCGTGCTTGAAGGCGGGGTCGCACGCATGGCGTGGCTCTTCGGCCGCCAGGGGATCCGTCGCCGACGGTTCGGCGACCGGCCGCTTGCGGTCCGCGGGTTCGAAGAATTCGTGACCGGCCATGGCTGTCTCGGCGTTGTGATCCTTGTGTGTGGGTGGGACGACCGTGTGCGGCGGAGCGGTTCGAGCTGTGTCCGGGAAACGTCTTCCCGACCCCATACCCCCAAGGGTACGGCGGCACGCCTCCTTCGCCCAGATCTGCGGACCCCCGCCGCGGGGGTTCCCCGGAGCATGCACGAGGGGGCGCCCGCGACGCAACGGTTGCTGCCCCGTACAGGCGGTTTGCGCGGAAATCACGCACCGCGCACGGCCTCGCAACGGACAGTGACCGACTGATCGAACACGCGTTGAACCCGGCGACGCACCACCCCAGGACTCCCAGGGAGACCGCCATGCCCGCACCCGCGCAGGACCCCACGAGCGACGTCGTCCGCTGGGCCGCCTTCAGCTGCGTCCTCGTCCCCGTGGTCCTGCTCTGGTACGGCACCTCCCTCGCCGGAGCCGGCGGCACCGCCCTCGGTCTAGCCGCCGTCACCGCCGTCTGCCGGGTGCTGCTGCGCCGGTCCGAACGCGGCGCGGCCCGCCCGGCCGCCGAGGGGCACGCCCCGCACCGGGGGCGGCACCAGCGGACGGGGTCCGGGACGCACCGCGGCGGGCGGCACACCACCGGAGGGGCCGGTACCGGTGACGGGGGACAGACACCGGTCACGTGACCGGTTTTTGCGCACCGGCCCGACTCTTTTCAGCCAACTTCCGGCGCGCGTGCATCACCCCCCGAAGACACCCCCCATCCGCCGTTTGACCTGCAAGGAAAGGGCCTCCGAGAGCCTGCACACCCTACGCGGTTTGGCCACTGCGACAAGGCGTACTTCCCTGCACGCCCCGCGAGTGCAACGCTTCGTGATCGAATGCTTTACGCCAAGTTGCCATGTCGACAATGTGCCGGGTGGCGAACCGGTCACCACGGCACGGCGTGGCGCAGTAGATTCGATCTTGACTGTCGTACGGCGGGGGACTCGTGCAGGACCGAGGGGAAACGTGCAGGAGCGACACAACCGAGGAGCCGCGACCACCGAGGGGGGCTTAGCAGTATGAGCCACGACTCCACTGCCGCGCCGGAATCCGCTGTCCGGAAGCTGTCCGGGCGACGCCGCAAGGAGATCGTCGCGGTGCTGCTGTTCAGCGGCGGCCCCATCTTCGAGAGTTCCATTCCGCTGTCGGTGTTCGGTATCGACCGCCAGGACGCCGGCGTGCCGCGCTACCGCCTGTTGGTGTGCGCCGGCGAGGAAGGCCCGCTGCGGACCACAGGGGGCCTGGAACTCACCGCGCCGAACGGCCTGGAGGCGATCTCGCGGGCGGGCACGGTCGTCGTGCCGGCCTGGCGCTCGATCACCTCACCACCGCCGGAGGAGGCGCTCGACGCACTGCGCCGGGCGCACGAGGAAGGCGCCCGCATCGTCGGGCTGTGCACGGGCGCCTTCGTGCTGGCGGCGGCGGGCCTGCTGGACGGCCGTCCCGCGACCACACACTGGATGTACGCGCCGACGCTGGCCAAGCGCTATCCGTCGGTGCACGTCGATCCACGCGAGCTGTTCGTCGACGACGGCGACGTGCTGACGTCGGCGGGCACGGCGGCCGGAATCGATCTCTGTCTCCACATCGTGCGGTCGGACCACGGCAACGAGGCGGCCGGTGCGCTCGCCCGCCGCCTGGTCGTACCGCCGCGCCGCTCGGGAGGCCAGGAGCGCTATCTCGATCGGTCTTTACCGGAGGAGATCGGCGCCGACCCGCTCGCCGAGGTCGTCGCCTGGGCGCTGGAACACCTCCATGAGCAGTTCGACGTGGAGACGCTGGCGGCACGCGCCTATATGAGCCGCCGCACGTTCGACCGCCGCTTCCGCTCGCTGACGGGGTCCGCCCCGCTGCAGTGGCTGATCACCCAGCGGGTGCTCCAGGCCCAGCGGCTGCTGGAGACGTCCGACTATTCGGTGGACGAGGTGGCGGGCCGCTGCGGCTTCCGCTCGCCGGTGGCCCTGCGCGGCCACTTCCGCCGGCAGCTCGGCTCGTCGCCGGCCGCCTACCGGGCCGCGTACCGGGCACGCCGGCCGCAGGGCGAGGCGCCGAACAGGGGCACGGAGGGCAGCGAGGCGCCGTCCGCGTCGACCGCCGCCGCACCGTCCGCACCGGCATCCGTGGCCGGGGCGCCGGGCCTGCCGCCGGGTGCCCTGCTGCACCCCGACAGCAGCCCGGTCCCGATGCAGTCCCGCCGCACGGCGGCCCTGTCGGGCAGCGTGCCGGGACCGCGCAGCGGCGCCTGACGGACGGCGTGCGCGGCGCCTGCGCCGGAGCGCACCACCACACCCCCGGGGCCCGGCCCCGGGGGTGCACGGCTGCCCCGGGGGTGCACGGCTGCCCCGGGGGTGCACGGGCTGTCCCGGGGGTGCACTGTCCCGGGGTGCACGGGCTGTCCCGGGGTGCACGGGCTGTCCCGGGGACGGGGCCCGGGCCGTAAGGTGAAACGCATGAACGATCGCATGGTGTGGATCGACTGCGAGATGACCGGCCTCTCGCTGTCCGACGACGCGCTCATCGAGGTGGCCGCCCTAGTCACCGACTCCGAGCTGAACGTGCTCGGCGAGGGTGTGGACATCGTCATCCGGCCGCCGGAGCGGGCGCTGGAGACGATGCCGGAGGTGGTGCGTCAGATGCACACCGCGTCCGGGCTGCTCGCGGAGCTCCCGAACGGTACGACGCTGAAGGACGCCGAGGAGCAGGTCCTGGCCTACGTGCGGGAGCACGTGAAGGAGCCCGGCAAGGCCCCTCTGTGCGGCAACAGCGTCGGCACCGACCGCGGCTTCCTGCTGCGCGACATGCCCTCCCTGGAGAGCTACCTCCACTACCGCATCGTCGACGTCTCCTCCATCAAGGAGCTGGCCCGCCGCTGGTACCCGAGGGCCTACTTCAACAGCCCGGAGAAGAACGGCAACCACCGGGCGCTCGCCGACATCCGCGAATCGATCGCCGAGCTGCGCTACTACCGCGAGGCGATCTTCGTACCCCAGCCCGGCCCCGACTCCGACACCGCGAAGACGATCGCGGCCAGACACGTCCTGCCTGCTCAGCAGGGCTGACACGACGCCTGGAAGGGGCGCCGCGAAACCCGTGCGCGAGCACCCCTTCGGACCCTGTACACTTTTTCTCGGCCGGTCAGGGAAACGAAAGATTCCCCGCGCCGGTCATGGTGGGTGTAGCTCAGCTGGTAGAGCACCTGGTTGTGGTCCAGGATGTCGCGGGTTCGAGTCCCGTCACTCACCCTGAACGACCGAGAGGCCGACCTGGAAACAGGTCGGCCTCTCGGCGTTTCATCTCATCCGGCCTTGTCCGGTGATGTCACGAAACGCTCACATCGCACCCGCCCCACTCCCCCAGGCCGCACGCTGGTCTCTCGTCACCAGCCCGAGGGGGACTCCTTTGCGCACCCGCACCCGCACCACCACCGCTGCCACGGCTCTCGCCGCCGCCGCACTGCTCGCTCTCACCTCGTGCGGCCCGGACGACAAGGGCGGCGCCGCGGGCACCGACGGCAAGCCCTCCACCGCCGACACGGCGACCCTGCCCGACATGACCGGCAAGGGCCTGCAGTCCGCGCAGGACCAGGCCCAGGCCGCCGGGTTCCGCCACCTCGCCTCCCACGACGCCCTGGGCCGCGGCAGGCACCAGGTGCTGGACCGCAACTGGAAGGTCTGCGCCCAGACCCCGAAGGCCGGCGAGCATCCGACCGACACCGAGGTGGACTTCGCCACGGTCAAGCTGGAGGAGGACTGCCCCAGCACCGACCAGGGCGACGTCCAGGAAGCGGGCACCACGATGCCCGACTTCAAGGGCAAGTCCGTGAAGGTCGCCCGCCAGGCACTCGACAGCAGCACGAGCATCACCGTCACCGACGCGTCCGGCGAGGACCGGATGATCCTCGTCGAGTCGAACTGGCAGGTGTGCTCCCAGGATCCGGCACCCGGCGCGAAACTCGACGGTCAGCCCGTCGCGTTCACCGCGGTGAAGTTCGGCGAATCCTGCTGACCGACGCCCCGATGTTCGTCGCTTCCGCCACTACGGCCCTCCCCCGCCCCGCCGGAAGACTGCTCCGTCAGGGACGCGACCGGGACCAGGCGACCAGGCGACCAGGGGAGGACACGCGATGAGCGTGCAGCAGTACGACGAGATCGGTGAGGCGTTCGAGGGGTTCAAGGGGCTGCCGCTGGCGCACTACGCGGAGGTGCCCGGCTTCCTGGCCCTGGTCGGGGACGTGCGCGGCAGGTCCGTCCTCGACCTGGCGTCCGGCACCGGCTTCTACAGCCGTGAGTTCAAGCGGCGCGGCGCGAGCGACGTGCTCGGCATCGACATCTCCGGGGAGATGGTCGCCGCCGCGCGGAAACTGGAGGAGGCCGACCCGCTCGGCGTCCGCTACGAGGTCGGCGACGTGGCCGAACTGCGCCCGCTGGAACGGCGTTTCGACATCGCGACGGCGGTCCAGTGCCTCAACTACGCCGAGGACGTCGCCACCATGGAGCGCATGTGCCGCGCGGTGCACCGCAGTCTGGTCGCCGGCGGGGAGTTCTTCGTCCTCGCACAGAACCCGGACTACGACTTCTCCGGCCCGACCCCGGCCCCGTACGGCTTCCTCCCCGAACTGACCGGCGAGGAGGCCGAGACCGGCCCCCGCATCCGCCTCACCGCGCTCCTCGACCCGCCGATCTCCTTCATCACGACGTGCCCGCGCCGCGAGGTCTACGAACACTCCCTGCGCACGGCCGGCTTCCGCGACCTGACCTGGGTTCCCGTGGAGGTGTCCGAGGCCGGCGTACGCGAGTACGGCACCGACTTCTGGACGGACTTCCGCACCAATCCCCCACTGCAGATGCTGCGCTGCCGCGCCTGACAGGACCCGGACATCAGGGGCGCGCCTCGTACTCGGGCCGCGCCCCGGCCAGCCGATCGGCGACCAGAGCCAGCCACCCGCTGGTCGGTGAGAAATCGCACATAGGACCGAAGAGGGAGTCAGCGCCGCAAGCGGGTGCACATCAACCGCGCGGCGTGTGTTCCTCGATGATCGCGCTGACTCTGCTCAACGCGTCCACTCCCGGGACGATCCAACTCTCGAACTCCGCATCCACCGCCATGTCCGCGAGTTCCTCAGCCTCGTCCGGCGGCAATCCGGTTGTCTCCAGGAACCACGCAAGCGCAGCCGCGCACTCCCCGCACCACACCTCACCGGCACCGGTCCGCTCGACGACCAGGGCGACCACGGAGCCGACTCCCCGTTCCCGCACACGCCGTCTCTCCGCTTCCGGCGCGTCGGGCGCGCAGGCGAATTGCGAGAAGAGGGAGGCGAGTTCCTCCAGCCATGCGCGCCAGCGCAGGAGAATGCGGGTGTACCGCCGCGCCTCGAAGGCGAGGTCGTCACCACCGCCGCCGGGCTCCAGATCCTCGATGACGGTTCCCGCATCAGCGGTACGCCCGACGGATCCGGTCCACCTGCCGGCCCACTCGCCGTAGCGCTCGGCAAGCGCCTGGGCGACCGACAGGGTCGACCACGCGGCTCTCGGCCTTCCCGATTCCGGATCAAGGGAGCACACGACTTCACGCACTACTCGGGGTGCCTGCTCGGGGTCGAACGGATGGGTCGCGGGGTCCATGTCCTGCCACGACCTCGCGTAGGCGCACCGATCCCTGTTGATGATCCCTCCCGTGGCTACGGATAAGTGGCCCCACCGACCATCATCCAGCCCTCAGCGCCCCCACTCATAAACCCCCGGCCCCGTCTCCCGCACCTCGCTCGGCCACCTCTCCAGCACCCGCTCCAGCAACCCCCGCTGCCCCTCGACCCACCCGTCCTCCAGCCCCAGCGGCAGGATCACCAGGGCGTCCGAGCGGCCCGGGTCCTCCACGCGGACCGCTGGTGAGGCGTACTCCTCGTAGTGCGGGAGGACGGTGATCGCCGGGCTTCGGTCGTCGTCGCGCCAGACGGCGTCCTGGCCCCTCGCCAGCAGGTTCAGGCAGTCGGACCATGCGCGCAGGTCGGACGGCCGCAGCCACATCGGCAGGCGGCCGGTGACGAAGCTGCTCGTCAGCAGGAGCTCCGCGTCCAGGCGGTCGTGATGCTCAAGGACGCCCGGCATGCTGCGACCGCGCACCCTTACGCAGAAGTGGTTGTCGCCGTCCGTGAGGTCGATCAGGGGGAGCACACCGGCGCCCTCCTCACGACGACGCCCGCTCCACCAGCTCCGTCGGCAGGACCATCTGCCGTCGGTCCAGGCCCCGCGCGGCGGCCGGGCGGCGGTCGGCTATCTCGGCCAGGAGGAGGTCGATCATGCGGCGGCCCATCTCCTGGATGGGCTGGCGGACGCTGGTGAGGGGCGGTTCCATGTGGCGGGCGATGGCGGAGTCGTCGTAGCCGACCAGCGCCACGTCGTCGGGGATACGGCGGCCCTCCTCGCGCAGCACCTGGCGGGCACCCGCCGCCGTCACGTCGGAGCCGGCGAAGACCGCGTCCAGGTCGGGGCAGCGGGCCAGCAGGGCCGTCATCGCGCGCCGCCCGCCCTCCTCGGTGAAGTCGCCCGGCTCGATCAGCGCCTCGTCCACCGCGCGGCCGGCGTCCCGCAGGGCCTCGCGGTAGCCGTCGACGCGGCGCTGGGCGCCGTACACGTCGAGGCGGCCGGTGATGTGGGCGATGCGGGTCCGGCCCCGGGAGAGAAGGTGCTCCACGGCCTGGCGGGCGCCGGCGTAGTTGTCGGAGTCGACCGAGGGGAGGGTCTCGGCGGCGGAGCGCGGG
Organism: Streptomyces griseosporeus; assembly: GCF_014656055.1. GTDB lineage: Bacteria > Actinomycetota > Actinomycetes > Streptomycetales > Streptomycetaceae > Streptomyces > Streptomyces griseosporeus. The sequence continues at coordinate 217,521 of NZ_BNBR01000004.1, read as the reverse complement.
CCGCTGATCACCGCGGGGATCTCCAGCTGGGACAGCAGGTCGGGCAGCGGGTCGTCCGCGTGGACGGAGACCAGCAGGACGCCGTCGACCCGGTGTGCCGCGAGGTACTCGGCGAGGCGGCGGCGCTCGCGGTCGTTGCCCGCGAAAATCAGCAGCAGCTGCATCTCGGTCTCGTTCAGCTCCGCGCCGACACCGCGCAGCATGTCGGAGAAGTACGGCTCGGCGAAGAAGCGGGTCTCCGGCTCGGGCACGACCAGCGCGATCGCGTCGGTGCGGTTGGCGGCGAGCGCGCGGGCGGCGGTGTTGGGGACGTATCCCAGCTCCGCGACGGCGGCCTCGACGGCGGCCCGGGTGGCCTCGCTGACCCGGGGCGACCCGTTGATCACCCGGGAGACCGTGCCGCGGCCGACTCCGGCGCGGGCGGCGACCTCCTCCAGGGTGGGCCGGCCACCGCTGCGGCCACCCCGTGCTCCGTGTGCCATGCGCTCCGCCTCCCCGTCGACCCTGTCTCCGGCCTGGAATGTAACAGCCCCACCGGGATTCCCCATCGCCCGCGGTCCGGGGTGGCGGCCCGCTCAGGGTTCCGGCGATGCGCTCACGACCGACCCGCCCAGCCCCCACTCACCCCCCGTTCACACCCCGCTTACGGCCTGCAAACCACCCTGGTGCGGAATGATTGGGTCCAGTTAACGTCCCGATAACTGAACGCATCTCGCGGCGTCCGTGCCCTTGACACCCCCGCACGAACCTACGACTCTTCAACACATCACCTGTGGGAGCGCTCCCACAGTACCTGACACATACACGTCCCGCACGTTCCCCGCCCGAGCCGCAGCGAGTATCGAACGGGCCCAACCACAGCAGTTGGCCGGGGGGTCGGCACGTCAGGCAACAGGAGGACGCAATGCGTACGAGTACCCGCCGGTCCCACCGGGTGACGGCCCTGGCAGCCGTCGCCGTCTTGGCGACGGGACTGCTGGCCGGCTGCGCCAGCGACGACGACGACAACTCGTCCGGGTCCGGGAACGGCTCAGGCGGCAACGCGGGTGGCAAGACCACACTGACCATCGGCACCTTCGGCACGTTCGGTTACAAGCAGGCCGGACTGTACGACGAGTACATGAAACTCCACCCCGACGTCACCATCAAGGAGAACGTCACCACCCGTACCGACGTCTACTGGCCGAAGGTCCTCACCCGCCTCCAGGCCGGCTCCGGCACCGACGACGTCCAGGCCATCGAGGTCGGCAACATCACCGAGGCCGTGCAGACCCAGGGCGACAAGTTCGTCGACCTCGGCTCGCAGGTCGACAAGTCGCAGTGGCTGGGCTGGAAGAACGACCAGGCCACCACCAAGGACGGCAAGCTGATCGGGCTCGGCACCGACATCGGTCCCATGGCCATCTGCTACCGCAAGGACCTCTTCCAGAAGGCCGGCCTGGAGACGGACCGCACCAAGCTCGCCGCCCAGTGGAAGGGCGACTGGGCCAAGTACGTCGAGCTCGGCAAGCAGTACATGCAGAAGGCGCCGAGCGGCACCAAGTACGTCGACTCCGCCTCCTCCGTCTACAACGCGGCCCTCGGCGGCGCCCAGGACCGCTACTACGACAAGGACGGCAACGTCATCTGGGACAAGTCCGCGGGCGTGAAGAAGGCCTGGGACGTCGCGATGACGGTCGCCACCAGCGACATGTCGGCGAAGCTGAAGCAGTTCGACAAGCCGTGGGACCAGGGCTTCGCCAACGCCAAGTTCGCCACGGTCGCCTGCCCGGCGTGGATGGTCGGCTACATCCAGGAGAAGTCCGGCGCCGCGGGCAAGGGCCAGTGGGACGTGGCGGCCGCGCCGACCGCGGCCAACTGGGGCGGCTCCTTCCTCGGCGTGCCGAAGGCGAGCAAGCACCAGAAGGAGGCCATCGAGCTGGCGAAGTGGCTGACCGCGCCCGAGCAGCAGGCGAAGGTCTTCGCCAAGCAGGCCAGCTTCCCGTCGACCCCGGCGGCGTACTCCTCGCTGACGCCTTCGCCCGACACCCTGGCGTACTTCTCGAACGCCCCGCTGACCCAGATCTACTCGGACTCGGCCAAGACGATCCCGTCGCAGATCTTCGGCACCAAGGACCAGCCGATCAACACCGCGCTGACGGACGTCGGCATCCTCCAGGTCGAGCAGAAGGGCAAGTCCCCCGAGCAGGGCTGGGACGCCGCCTCGAACGAGATCAAGGACGTGCTCGGCCAGTGACCGGCTCCAAGCAGGCTCTCGCGCATCCCGCGTCGAGTGCCGGTACCGCGCCCGGCGACCAGCCGGGCGCGGCCCGCCGCGCTCACGGTCGCGGTCGGCAGGCCCCGGGCGGCAGCTCGTGGCGCAGCCGGATGTACCGCTGGGACATGAAGGCGTCGCCGTACGCGTTCATCGCCCCCTTCTTCGTCGTCTTCGGCGCCTTCTCGCTGGTGCCGCTGCTCTACACCGCCTGGTACTCGCTGCACCACGTGCAGCTGTCCTCGCTGGACCAGCAGACCTGGGCGGGCCTGGACAACTACCAGAACCTGCTGTCGTCGGACTTCTTCTGGAACGCGCTGAAGAACACCTTCTCCATCGGTGTGCTCTCCACCGTTCCGCAGCTGATGGCCGCGATCTGGCTGGCGCACATGCTGAACTACCGGCTGCGCGGCTCGACCGTGTGGCGCGTGGTGATGCTGACCCCGTACGCCACCTCGGTGGCGGCGGCGACGCTGGTCTTCACCCTGCTGTTCGCGCCGGACAACGGCATGGTCAACTGGGTGCTCGACGCGGTCGGCATGGACCCGGTCAACTGGCGCGAGTCCGACTGGGGTTCGCAGCTGGCGGTGTCCTCGATCGTGATCTGGCGGTGGACCGGCTACAACGCGCTGATCTACCTGGCGGCCATGCAGGCCATCCCGGCCGATCTGTACGAGTCGGCGGCGCTGGACGGCGCCACGCGCTGGCAGCAGTTCCGGCACGTGACGATCCCGATGCTGCGGCCGACGATCCTGTTCACCGTCGTGGTCTCCACCATCGGCGCGACGCAGCTGTTCGGTGAGCCGCTGCTGTTCGGCGGCGTCAGCGGCACCAAGGGCGGCTCCGAGCACCAGTACCAGACGCTCGGTCTGTACATGTACGACCAGGGATGGATCGTCGGCAACCTCGGCAAGGCGTCCGCGATCGCCTGGTCGATGTTCCTGATCCTGCTGATCATCGCCGCGATCAACATGCTGATCTCCCGACGGCTGAGGAAGTCCTGATGGCCACCAGTGAACTCACGCTTCCGCAGAAGACCTCGGGCGCCCCGCCCCGGCGCCGGGTGCGGGTGATGGGTGCCGGCAAGCAGCTGCACGCCGGTCCGGTCACCTACGTCGTGCTGGTGCTGTTCGCGCTGGTGTCGCTGGCCCCGCTGGTGTGGACGGCGATCGCGGCCTCGCGCACCAACGAGCGCCTCGCGCAGACCCCGCCTCCGCTGTGGTTCGGCGGCAACCTGTTCAAGAACCTTCAGACGGCGTGGGACCAGGCGGGCATGGGGACCGCCATGTTCAACACGATCTTCGTGGCGGCCTGCATCACCGTCGGTACGGTGCTGTTCTCCACGCTCGCCGGGTTCGCCTTCGCCAAGCTGCGGTTCCGGTTCTCCAGCGCGCTGCTGCTGGTGACCATCGGCACGATGATGATCCCGCCGCAGCTGGCCGTCGTACCGCTGTATCTGTGGATGAGCGACCTGGGCTGGGCCAACCAGCTGCAGACGGTGATCCTGCCGACCCTGGTCAGCGCCTTCGGTACGTTCTTCATGCGGCAGTACCTGGTGCAGGCGCTGCCGACCGAGCTGATCGAGGCGGCGCGGGTGGACGGTGCGAGCAGTCTGCGCATCGTGTGGCACGTGGTCTTCCCGGCGGCGCGGCCGGCGATGGCGGTGCTCGGGCTGCTGACGTTCGTGATGGCCTGGAACGACTTCCTGTGGCCGATCATCGCCCTGAACGGGGAGAACCCGACGGTCCAGGTGGCCCTGAACCAGCTCGGCACCGGGTACATCCCCGACGACTCCGTGATCATGGCGGGCGCGCTGCTCGGCACGCTTCCCCTGCTGATCGCCTTCCTGCTGTTCGGCAAGCAGATCGTGGGCGGCATCATGCAGGGCGCGGTCAAGGGCTGACCCCCGCGTCCGGCCGCCCGGCAGTACGCCTCCCCGGCTGCCGTGCCGCCGCCTTCGGGGGGCCGGGTCACCGCCGCCCCGGCCCCCGCCCCTTCCCCCCTTCTGTCTATCCGTCGGTCTCCACGACCCCCTATGGGAGCGCTTCCATGCCTGTGCCCTCGAACTCGGTGACGCCCGCGACGAGCCCCGTGACCTTCCCTCCCGCTTTCCTCTGGGGCGCCGCGACGTCGGCCTACCAGATCGAGGGCGCGGTACGGGAGGGCGGCCGGACCCCGTCGATCTGGGACACCTTCAGCCATACGCCGGGCAAGACGGCCGGCGGCGAGACCGGTGACATCGCTGTCGACCACTACCACCGCTACCGCGAGGACGTGGCGCTGATGGCGGAGCTGGGCCTGACCGCCTACCGCTTCTCCGTCTCCTGGCCGCGCGTGCAGCCGACCGGGCGGGGCCCGGCGGTCCAGGTGGGCCTGGACTTCTACCGCCGCCTGGTGGACGAGCTGCTGGAGCACGGCATCAAGCCGGCCGTCACCCTCTACCACTGGGACCTGCCGCAGGAGCTGGAGGACGCGGGCGGCTGGCCGGAGCGCGAGACGGCGCTGCGGTTCGCCGAGTACGCGCAGATCGTCGGCGAGGCCCTGGGCGACCGGGTGGAGCAGTGGATCACCCTCAACGAGCCGTGGTGCAGCGCCTTCCTCGGCTACGCCTCCGGTGTGCACGCCCCGGGCCGCACCGACCCGGCGGCCTCCCTGCGCGCCGCGCACCACCTGAACCTGGCGCACGGTCTCGGCACGCAGGCGCTGCGCTCGGTGATGCCGTCCCGCAACCAGGTGGCGGTCAGCCTCAACTCCTCGGTGGTGCGGCCGCTCTCGCCGACCCCGCAGGACCTGGCGGCCGTGCGCCGCATCGACGACCTGGCCAACGGCGTCTTCCACGGCCCGATGCTGCACGGCGCCTACCCGGAGACGCTGCTCTCGGCGACGGCCTCGCTGACCGACTGGTCGTACGTCCTCGACGGCGACCTGCGCGCGATCCACCAGCCGCTGGACGCGCTCGGCCTCAACTACTACACGCCGACGCTGGTGTCCGCGGCGGACCCGGACGCCAAGGGCCCGCGCGCCGACGGGCACGGGTCCAGCGAGCACTCGCCGTGGCCGGCCGCCGAGGACGTGGCCTTCCACCAGACGCCGGGCGAGCGCACGGAGATGGGCTGGACCATCGACCCGACCGGTCTGCACGAGCTGATCATGCGGTACACGCGCGAGGCGCCCGGCCTGCCGCTGTACATCACGGAGAACGGCGCGGCCTACGACGACAAGCCCGAGTCCGACGGCCAGGTCCACGACCCGGAGCGCATCGCCTACCTGCACGGACACCTGTCCGCGGTGCGGCGGGCGATCACCGACGGCGCGGACGTGCGCGGCTACTTCCTGTGGTCCCTGATGGACAACTTCGAATGGGCCTACGGCTACGGCAAGCGATTCGGTGCCGTCTACGTGGATTACGCGACGCTGGCGCGGACACCCAAGTCGAGTGCCAAGTGGTACGGCGAGGCGGCCCGCACGGGCAGCCTGCCGGAGGTTCCGGGGCTGTGAGGCCCGGCCGGGTCCGGGGTGAGGCCCGGCTCGCAGGGGCGCCGAGCCCCTGACGGAAACGGCCCGGCGCGGCATGCTGTGGGGGCGTGCCGCGCCGGGCGCTTTCTTTCCCGGGGGGGACTGCGGGGACCGCGGTGTCAGCCGATGCCGGGGGCCGCGGTGTCAGCCGATGCCGGGGGCCGCGGGTCAGCCGATGGCTGCGAAGGCCTTGGAGAAGGCGTTGGCGGACTGGTCGACCGAGCTGCAGGTGGCGTCGGCGGAGGGCTTGGGGCCGCCGGGGCAGGCCTTGTCGCGGGTGGCGGACCACATGGACAGCCAGCCGAGGCCCTTGGACTTGGCGAAGTTCACCAGCTGGGTGGCGTCGTCGACCTTGAAGACCTCCGAGGCGACGTCGTTGACGCCGATCATCGGGGTGACCGCGACCGTCTTCCAGGCCGCGCTGTCGCCGAGCCCGAGGACGCTCTTGACCTGGGCCTGGGTGGCGGTGGCGGCCTGTTCGGCGTAGGTGCCCATGTCGCCGCTGTAGGCGGGGCCGTAGTCCATCGCCATGATGTTGACGGTGGCGATCTTCACGCCGTTCTGCTTGGCGTTCGCGAGGAGGTTCACGCCGTCCTGGGTGAGGCCCTCCGGCATCACCGGGAGGGTGAAGGAGACGTCCAGGCCGGGGTGCTGCTGCTGGAGCTTGGCGATGGCCTGGGCGCGGCGGGTGTTGGCCGCGGTGTTCGGCAGCGCGCCGCCCTCGACGTCGAAGTCGACCTTGGTCAGCTTGTAGGCGTCCACGGCCTTGCCGTAGGCCGCCGCCAGGGCGTCCGCCGAGGAGCAGGACGTGGCGAGTTCGGTGCCGGAGGCGCCGCCGAAGGAGACCCGGACGTCACCGCCCTTGGCGCGCAGGGCGCCGATCTGCGCGGCGACGCCGTCGCTCGCGAGGTCGGTCACGCCGCCCCACTTGGGGGTGCAGCCGCCGCCGTCGGTGACGAAGGCGAGGTTGTAGTTCTTCACGCCGGTCGCGTCGGCCGCGGCGAGCAGGTCGAACGCCGGGTAGAGGGAGGTGTCGACGTACGGCGCGAAGCCGGCGGAGGCGGTGGTGCCCGTGCCGGTGCTCTGCGTGGGCGTGGGCGTCGGGGTGGGGGTCGCGGTCTGCGTCGGCGTGGGGGTGGGCTTGGGCGTGGCCGTGGGGGTCGGCGACTGGGTCGGCCGGCCGGACGGCTCGGGGGTGGCGCCGCCGTCGGCGGAACAGGAGGCGCCGTCGATACGGCAGCCCGTCGGGTCGCCGGTGCCGTTGACCACGAAGCCCACGGTGACGGACTCGCCGGGGGCGAGGCCGTCGGTGTCCCACTTCGGCGGCTTGACGGTGACGTGCTGCCCACTGGTGCCCGGCTCGCCGTTCCACAGCGAGCCGAGCTTGCTGCCGGCCGGCAGGTCGAACTCCAGGGTCCAGTCCTTGTCCGCCTGGGCGCTGTTGTTGGTGACGACGTACTGCGCGGTGTAGCCGGTCGACCAGCTGCTGGTCTTGGTGTACGCGGCGCCGATGCCGGCCGCTTGCGCGGTGCCGGTCAGCACGAGCGCGCCGCCGCCGACGACCGCCGCGGCGACCAGGCCTCCGATCGCCTTGTTCCTGCCACTGATCTTCCGCCGGTGCGTGCTCATGCGCGTGCCTGCCTTCGCTGTTCACGGGGGTTCGCGGGGTCCCGGTGCCTGGGACGCGGCAGCACGCTAGCGATCCGGAATCGGACAATCGGCTTGATCGGGGCGGCGGTCGGGGATCTTAGGGTGCGCTTAAGGATGCGATCGGGACCGGTTAAAGGTAGAGACCAATCGCCCCGGCCGGCGGCGTCGTACGGCGGTGCGGTGGCCCTTGCCCGCCGGGCGCCGCCCGTCGCGCTGGAGCCAGAGCCGCACCTCCGTGCCGCCCAGCACCGAAGAGCCGATCCGGACATCCCCGCCGGTGGACTCCGCCAGCCGGCGCGCGATGTCCAGGCCCAGCCCGGTCGACCCGTCGCTGCCGGAGCCCCGGCCGCGCGCCATGGCAGCCTCCGGGTCGGCGATGCCCGGGCCCGCGTCCGAGACCAGCACGATCACCGCGTCCTCGCCGCTGTGCACGTCCACGGCGAAGGCGGTGCCCTCGGGGGTGTGCCGGAAGACGTTGCCGAGCAGCGCGTCGAGCGCGGCGGCCAGGTCGGCGCGGGCCACGGGTATCCGCACCGGGCGGTCCACGCCGGCCACCCGCCACTTGCGGCCCTCGTCCTCGGCGAGCGCCGACCAGAACTCCATGCGCTGGCGGACCACTTCGGCCGCGTCGCACCCGGCGCCGGGCCCGGCCGCGGCGGTCTGCGGCTTGGCCTCGCGGGCGGTGCGGATGATGGTGTCGACCTCCCGCTCCAGCTGCTCGACGGCGGCTCTGGTCTGCTCGGCGGCCGGGGAGTCGCCGAGGGAGGCCGCGTTGAGCCGCAGCACCGTCAGCGGGGTGCGCAGCCGGTGGGACAGGTCGGCGGCCAGCTCCCGCTCGTTGGCGAGGAGTTGCACGACCTGGTCGGCCATCGAGTTGAACGCGACGGCCGCCAGTCTCAGTTCGGTCGGGCCCTCCTCGGGCACGCGGGCGCCCAGCTTGCCCTCGCCCAGTTCGTGCGCGCCCTCGACGAGCCGCTGGGCCGGCTGCACCATCCGTACGCCCAGCCGGTCGGCGACCGCGACCGAGCCGACGACGAGGGCGGCGCCGACCGCGGCGAGCACCGCCCAGGCCGTGCCGACGCCGTTGCTGACCTCGGCCTCCGGGACATACACCTCGACCACGGCCATCGCGCCGGTGCTGAGCGCGACCGGCTGGAGCAGCGTCGAGCCGCCGGGGACCTCGGCGGTGGAGGCGCGGCCGAGTCTGCGCACGGTGGCGATGTCGGCGTCGGCGGCGCGCTGCCGCCCGAGGTCGACGGCGGGCCGGCCGTCGACCTCGGGGATGTGGACGGCCATTCCGGCGTCGGACTCCGCGGAGGCGACGACCCGCTCCAACTGCTCCTGGTCGGTGGTGATGGACAGCGCGGGGACCAGGGCGGCGGCCTCCCGTTCGGCGTTGGAGAACGCGCGGTCGCGGGCCATCTCCTTGACGACGAGGCCGAGGGGGACGGCGAAGGCGACCACGACCATCGTGGTGACCGCCAGGCAGACCCGGACCAGTGCCCATCTCATCGCGCCGGCTCCCCCTCCGCCGGCGGCTCCAGCTTCACGCCCACCCCGCGCAGGGTGTGCAGATAGCGGGGCCGCGCGGCCGTCTCGCCCAGCTTGCGGCGCAGCCACGACAGGTGCACGTCGATGGTCTGGTCGTCGCCGTAGGACTGCTGCCACACCTCCGCGAGCAGCTCGCGGCGCGGTACGACGACGCCGGGCCGCCCGGCCAGGAAGGCGAGCAGGTCGAACTCACGCCGGGTCAGGTCCAGTCGCGTGCCGTCCAGTTCGGCCTGGCGGCGCAGCGGGTCGACGGTGAGACCGCCGACGCGCAGCACGCTGGTCGGGGGTGCCTCCCCGGCGGAGGACCGCGCCCGGCGCAGCACGGCCGCCATGCGCGCCGACAGGTGCTCCACCGAGAACGGCTTGGTCAGGTAGTCGTCCGCACCGGCGTTGAGCAGCCGCACGATCTCCGCCTCGTCGTCCCGGGCGGTGGCGATGATCACCGGGACGTCGGTGATGCCGCGCAGCATCTTCAGGGCCTCGGAGCCGTCCAGGTCGGGCAGTCCGAGGTCCAGGATCACCACGTCGAAGCGGAAATGGGCGACCTCGCGCAGCGCCTCCAGCGCCGTCCCGACACTGCGCACCGTGTGGGCCGCGTCGGTCAGATGCCGGATGAGCGCCGAGCGTACGAACTGGTCGTCCTCGACCACGAGAACACTTGCCATGCGCCGCACCGTACGCCATACGGACGACCCGCATCCGGGCCCTGTGGACAACTCCCCGCTTGTGGAAATTGCCCCGGCCCGGACGACACCCGTGGGGCGCGTGAGGCAGTATGGCCCGCGATGCACAGAGGAGTCGTCCACGTACTGGCTTGGTCGCTCGCCACGGGCGCGGCGGTCACGCTGTCGTGGTGGGGCGTGCACACGGTGATGGCGGGCACGGCGTACGACCCGCCGCGCGCCCTGCCCATCACGGCGGCCGACGCGACCGCGCAGGGCTCGAAGCCGCTCGCCTCGTCGACGGCACGGCCCGCCCCGTCCCGCTCACCGTCCCCGCGCCCGTCCGCGACGAGCCCGGCACCGACGCCGAGCCGTACGACCGCCCGGCCCTCCGCGTCGCCGCCGGCGACCCCCTCGCCGAGCCCCTCCCCCACCGCCTCCGGCCGGATCAAGGGCTACGACACCGACGGCGGCCGGGTCGTCTTCGACATCGGCGCCACCGACGCCTCCCTGGTCTCCGCCACGCCCGGCTCGGGCTGGTCGATGCAGGTGTGGAAGACGCAGTCGTGGATCCGGGTGGAGTTCGCCTCGGGCGCGGACCGGGTGTCGGTGTTCTGCACGTGGCACGACGGGCCGCCGCGGGTGGAGATCGGGACCTACTGACGCCTGCGGTCGCGGTCAGCGGAAGACCGACGCCGGGGGCTCCGGTGAGGCCACGGCGACCGCGTCGGTGACCGGTGCGGCCCCGCCCGTGAAGTCGACGAGGTCCTTGCCGTGCAGCACCCGGCCCGGGTGCGGGTCGGAGGCGGCGCGGCGGGTCAGCTCGGCGAGCGGCAGCGGGTGGTCGCAGGCGACGAGGACGGCGTTGCCGAACCGCTTGCCGCGCAGCACCGTCGGATCGGCGACCAGCGCGGACTCGGCGAACCGGGCGGCGGCGGTGGCGATCTGGCCGCGCAGATGGGCGAGCGGCGGACCGTCGGCGAGGTTGGCGGCGTACAGGCCGCCCGGCTTCAGGGCCCGGCGGACCTCGTCGAGGAACTCGGTCGAGGTGAGGTGGGCGGGGGTGCGGGCGCCGCTGAAGACATCGGCGATGATCAGGTCGGCCCAGCCGTCCGGTATTTTGGCGAGCCCTTCGCGGGCGTCGGCCGAGCGCACCCGCACGCGCGCGTTCGGGTCCAGCGGCAGCTCGCGGCGGACCAGTTGGACGAGCTGCGCGTCGCGTTCGACGACCTGCTGGGTGGAGCGGGGACGGGTGGCTGCGGTGTAGCGGGCGAGGGTGAAGGCGCCGCCGCCGAGGTGCACGGCGTGGATCGGCCGGCCGGGCGGGGCGGTGAGGTCGATGACGTGGCCGAGGCGGCGCTGGTACTCGAAGGACAGGAACGCCGGGTCGTCCAGGTCGACGTGCGACTGGGGCGCGCCGTCGACCAGCAGGGTCCAGGCGCGGGGCCGGTCCCGGTCCGGCACCAGCTCGGCGAGCCCGCCGTCGACGCTCTCGACGACGGCCTGCGCGGTGCCCTGCCGCCGCCGGGGATTCCTCGACCTGCCCATTCGGTCATTATGCGGAGCTGCGGGCCGTCCCGCCCGCGCAGGGTTCCGCTCAGCGGCAGCTGTCCGCCGCCTCGATCATCCGCGCCGCCTCACCCAGCGCGGCCCGCAGCACTGCCGGATCGGTCGCCAGGTCCGCCTCGCCCGGCGGCAGCAGCCAGTCGGAGCCCTCCACCGGCGGCAGCGGCGGCAGGGTGAGGCCGCGCCCGTCGGTCTCCGTGCAGGTGCTGCCCGGTACGTCCCAGCCGGCCGCCGTGCCCGGCGGGACGAGGAAGCCGAGGGTGTCGCAGCCGTCGTCGTGCAGGACCGGGCCGACCGCGTCGCCGGCGCCGCGGCGCAGGATGTCGACCGCCTCCAGGCCCTGCCGGGCCGGCACCGTGACGAGGTCCCAGAGGGCCGGCACCACGGGCAGTGCGCCGTACTCGGGTCTCGGCGGGTGGCCCGCCGTCGACGGCGGCGTACAGGGATCGATGCTCTGGCTCGTCTCCATGTCGGCCTCCACCACGGAACACCTCTGCAACACCTTCTGCGGACCACAGAGTCCAACGCATCACCGCGTCAACGGCTACGGCGGAAGTCCGCCGCAAAGGATGGCAGTTCATGGCAGATCACGGATGAGATATCCGGTTTGTAGCCAAACACCGCGTGGCGACTCCGTCACAGCAGGTACGTTCTTGCCCGCCGGGAACAGGGTGATCAGGACGGCAAACCGGTCAACTCACCCCGCTCCCCGGCATGGTTCGACGGTTCGCACGAGAGGACCCGGCCATGGCGTCGTCAACGGTCCACGCATCCCAGGCGTCCCGGCCCGACCGGCCACCGCAGCCCAACCTCGCCTTCCGGCAGCTGCGCGGCCGGCGCTCCCCGGCCGAGTTCGCCGCGCTGGTACGCCGGGCCGCCCGGGAGATCGGCGAGCGGGTCAGCTGCGACGCGCGGTACATCGGCCGGGTCGAGGCGGGTGAGATCCGCTGTCCCAACTACGCCTACGAACGGGTGTTCCTGCATATGTTCCCCGGCCGCACGCTGACGGACCTGGGGTTCGCGCCGCGCTCGTCCGTCCGCGGGCGCAGGCCGCGGGCCGCTGAGACGGGCGGGGGGCCAGAGCCGTATGAAACGCCGGAGGGGCACGACCCGGATGACCCGCACGATCCGCAGTCCCCGTACGACCCGCAGGACCCGTACGACCCGCACGACAACCACGAGGAGAGCGACGTGCTGCGTCGCGCATTCATGACCGGCGGGGGCGCCACCGTGGCCGCCGCCTCGCTGGGCCCCCTGGGGCTCGCTTTCGACGCCGCGGCGGCGGAACGTCCCTTCGGCCGCCCCGGCGCCTCCGAGGCGAGCGCGCTGCAGGAGGCCGTCCGCAGGATCCGGCTGCTCGACGACCGGCACGGCGCGGACGGCCTGTACCGGCGCGCGGCGGCTCCGCTGCGCGCCGCGTACGCGCTTCTGGACGCCGGCGCGACCCGGCAGGCGACCGCCGACCGGCTCCACTCGGGCGCCGGTGAACTGGCCATCTCCGTGGGCTGGCTGGCCCATGACTCCGGCCGCTTCGACGACGCGCGGTCGCACTACGCCGAGGCGCTCGCGACCGCGCGGATGACCGGGGACGACGCGCTGGAGGCGCACGCCTTCTGCAACGCCGCGTTCCTCGCCCGGGACGCCGGGCGCCCGCGGGAGGCGCTGCGCGCGGCGCAGGCCGCGCAGCGGGTCGCGCGGCCGCTGGGGTCGGCCCGGCTGATGTCGCTGCTGGCGCTGCGCGAGGCGGGCGGGTGGGCCGGGCTCGCCGACCGGGTCGCGTGCGAGCAGGCACTCGTGCGGGCGCAGGCGCTGTACGCGCGGGGGCCGTCCGACGCCGACCCCGAGTGGATGAGCTTCTACGGCGAGGCCGAGCTGGAGGGGCTGGAGGCGCAGTGCTGGTCGACGCTGGGCGACTGGCCGCGGGCGGCGCGGCACGCGCGGCGGGCGGCGCGGCTGCAGGACCCGCACTTCACGCGGAACACCGCGCTGTACACGGCCGAACTGGCGGACGACCTCGCGCGCGGGGGGCGGCCGGACGAGGCCGCCTCGGCGGGGATGCGGGTGCTGGATCTGCTGAGGGAGGTGCAGTCGTCGCGGGTGCAGGCGATGCTGGCGGGGACGGCGCGCGTGCTGTTGCCGCACCGGCGGGTCGCTGGGGTGGCCGACTTCTTGGAACGGCACGGGGGGCTGCCCCGGAGCGCGTGAGGTTGCCCGGCGCTGGTGCGGGCCGGGGGTGGGTCGCGCGGCCCGGCGCTGGACGGGTGCCGCTGCGCCCACCCGTGCCGCCCTGCGGCACGACTGCCCGCAGCTAAGTCGGCAGGCGACCCCCCGCTGCCGGGTGGGCACCGCCCGAGCGGCACGACTGCCCGCAGCTGCGCAGGCACACGGCCCGCCGCCGGGTGGGCGCCGGACCAGCGGCACGACTCCCGCAGCCAAGTCGGCAGGCGGCCCCCCGCTGCCGGGTACGCAAGCACACGGCCCGCCGCCGGGTGGGGCACCGCCCCAGCGGCACCACTCTCCGCAGCTACGCAGGCACACGGCCTGCAGCTGGGCAGGCCGGTGTGTGGCTAGCCCGCCAAGTGGCCCAAGTCGTTCCAGCTCTCGATGGCCGGTTCGCCGTATGCCCAGCTCAGGGTGGACAGGGACGTCGGGTTGAGGCGGATGCGGGCTGCGAAGTCGAGGGGGTAGCCGAGCCAGCGGGCGGCTATGGAGCGCAGGATGTGGCCGTGGGCGAAGACCAGGACGTCGCGGTCGGCGGAGCGGGCCCACGCGACGACCTCGTCCGCGCGGGCGGTGACCTCGGCGAGGGTCTCGCCCTCGGGGACGCCGTCCCGCCAGATCAGCCAGCCGGGGCGGACGGCCTGGATCTCGGCGGGGGTCATCCCCTCGTAGGCGCCGTAGTCCCACTCCATGAGGGTGTCCCAGGTGGTCGCCCGGTCGGCGAACCCGGCCAGTTCGCACGTCTCACGCGCGCGTGCCAGCGGGCTGGTGCGGACCTCGACGCCGGGCAGGCCGTCCAACGGCGCCCGGTTCAGCCGCTCGCCGAGCAGCTTCGCGCCCCGGCGGCCCTCCTCCAGGAGGGGCACGTCCGTCCTGCCGGTGTGCTTGCCGGACAGCGACCACTCCGTCTGTCCGTGCCGGGCCAGCAGGATGCGCGGTGCCATGAGCGACCTTTCCGTGAAACATGTGGGCGGGGCGGGGGGTGCCCGGGAGATCCGATCGGGTGAAAGAGAAATCCGCGGCGCGACCCCTCCATCATCGCGCACCCTGGTGGCGGGCAACCCGGGGGGCGATCTCAGCGTCTCTCAGGGCCGGGGGTGCCCGGCGGGGGCGCGTAGGAACGACGTAAAGTGGCACGCCCGCGCCACCGGGTGCCGCAGCGACAATGAAGGGTCAGGGCGAATCGGATGCCGCACACCGAGACACCGGGCATCGAGACAGCCCCGCGGACCCGGCTGCGCTGGTGGACGGAGCTGCCGCTGATCGTGCTGGTGTACGCCTGCTACTCGGCCGGCCGGCTCCTCGCCCGCGGTGACGTGTCCTCCGCCATCGACCACGGCCTGGCGATCCTGCGGATCGAGAAGGCGCTGCGCCTGAACGCGGAGCACCCGCTCAACCGGCTGTTCACGCGCGAGCCGTGGCTCGGCGTCCCGGCGGACTTCTGGTACGCGTCGCTGCACTACCTGGTCACGCCCGCGCTGCTGATCTGGCTGTTCCGGTCCCGGACGGTGCGCTACCGCGCGGCCCGCACCTGGCTGATGACGTCGACGTTCCTCGGTCTGATCGGCTTCACGCTGCTGCCCACCTGCCCGCCCCGGCTGCTGTCCGCGGACCACGGGTTCGTGGACACCATGGCCCACTACAGCTCGTACGGCTGGTGGGGCGGCGAGGCCAGCGCGCCGCGCGGGATGGGCGGCATGACCAACCAGTACGCGGCCATGCCGAGCCTGCACGTCGGCTGGGCGCTGTGGTGCGGCGTGGTCCTGTGGCGCTACGGCGGCACGCGCGCCACGAAGGTGGCCGCGGTGATCTACCCGCTGTTCACGACGATCGTCGTCATGGGCACCGCCAACCACTACTTCCTGGACGCGGTCGCGGGCGCGGCCGTGATGGGCGTCGGGCTGCTGCTGGCCCCGCTGGTGATGCGGGCGGCCGACCGGGCGCGGGTGTGGCTGGCGGCGCGTCTCCCGCTCGTCCCGGGCGGCTCCCGCGACGCACGGGCCCCGATTGTCAGTGGCGAATGCCAGACTTCGGCGGGTGAGCGAATTCCACGGCAGCGCGATGCGCGGCTCGACGAGCCCGGAGCCGAGCCGGGTGCCTCCCCCGCGGACAACGCCGCAGCGGGCGAAGGCGCTCCGGCACCGGCTCGCTGAGCTGCGCGGACCGGACGTACCGGCCAAGGCACTGGACGCACGCGCCCTCGCGGCGCTCGCCGCCAACCCCGGGTGCAGCAGGCGCGCCCTGCTCGACGGCGCCGGGGTGAACAAGGCGGCGCTGGCGAGCGCGCTGGGCGCGCCGTCGGCGTTCGGCCAGTCCCAGTTCGCCCTCACCCGGGGCAACGCGTTCGAGGTGCGGGTGAAGGCGGACGGCGGCGCGGAGCTGCTGCGGCTGGTGCGGGAGAAGCTCGATCCGGGCGCCGAGCCGCCGGAGCGGACGTACGCCCCCGATCTGACCGCGAGCGGCCCCGAGGGCCGCACGGCGCGTACCGCGCTGGCGCTGCGGGAGGCCGTGGAGGCGGGCGGCTGGACGCTGCTCGACCATCCGATGCTCGCGCTGGACGTGGCCGGGTCGCCGGCCTTCCTGGAGCCGGACGCGGTCGTGGTGCATCCGGACGGCTCCTGGAC
The DNA here is from genome assembly GCF_014656055.1 of Streptomyces griseosporeus. GTDB lineage: Bacteria > Actinomycetota > Actinomycetes > Streptomycetales > Streptomycetaceae > Streptomyces > Streptomyces griseosporeus. The sequence goes on along the minus strand of NZ_BNBR01000004.1, from coordinate 201,478 downwards.
GGTCGTGGAGATCAAGTCGTTCCCGATGCTGGACGGCTCGGCGGACCCCGCCAAGGTCGGCGCGGCGGCCCGCCAGGCGGCGGTGTACGTGCTGGCGCTGGAGGAGGTCGCCGCCCGGCTGGACCCCGCGCCCGAGGTGCGGCACCGGGTGCTGCTGGTGTGCCCGAAGGACTTCTCCAACCTGCCGGCCGCGTCCGCGGTGGACATCCGCAAGCAGCGCGCGGTCACCGCCCGGCAGCTGGCCCGGCTCACCCGCATCGAGGAGATCGCCGCCGGACTGCCGGAGGGCACCTGCTTCTCGCCCGAGCTGCCCGCCGAGCAGCTCACGGCGGCGGTCGAGGCGGTCCCGGCGACGTACGCGCCCGAGTGCCTGGCCGCCTGCGAGCTGGCCTTCCACTGCCGTGACCGGTCCCGCACCGCGGGCGCGGTGACCTCGCTGGGCCGCGCTGTCCGCGCCGAACTGGGCGGCCTGACGACCGTGGAGGACGTGCTGGCCGCGGCCCGCGGGGAGAGCGGCGACCCGGACGACCCGGCGGTGGCCGCGCTGCGCCGGGCGGCGGCGCTGCGCGCCGAGGCCCTCGCGGAGGCTGCGGAGAGCCGCTCCGGAGAGCTGCGGGGGGCCGCGTGTCCCTGATCACCTCCCTCGCCCGGCTGGAGGCCGTCGCCACCGGGCGCGCCCAGCCCGCCGCGACCGTCCGCCACCGGCATCTGTCGCAGCGGCCGCTGGTGCTGGTGCCGCTGACCACCGCCGGTGAGGCCGGCGCCCCCCTCGGCGCGCTGGTCGGGACCGACCGGGACGCGCCGCGGCTGCTCGTCGTACCGCAGCCGCGCGACCGCGATCTGCGGTTCGCGTTCCTGGCCGACCTCGCCGACATCGTCCTGCCGTACATCGAGGGGTACGCCGAAGCGGTCGAGGCCGCCGAGCGCACCGAGACCGACCCGGAGACGGGCAAGCGCGTCAAGGTCGAGGTCGAGCTGTGCGCGGACGCGCCGCAGCTGATCGTGCCGAGCCGCGCGGGCATCGAGTTCGTCCGGCTGCTGGGCCGTTCGATGCGGTTCCGGCGTACGGCGGAGCAGGAGCCGGACACGCCGTACCCGGCGCCCCCGCGCGTGCCGCTGCTCGGCCGGTGGCTGACGCACTACGGGGAGCGGGCCCGGGTGCCGGGCTCCGCGCTGCTGCTGGCGGCGACCGAGCTGCTGTCCCGGCACTGGGCGACCGGCCAGTCCGGCCTGGAGGACCAGCACCTGGGCGCGCTGCTGGCGTGGATCGACCCGCCGGAGGGCAGCTCGGGCGCGGCGGCGGCGCGGGAGGCGGAGCTGGCCCGGGACGGGGACGGGCAGTTGCTGTGCCCGCCGGCGGGGCCGGCCACCGACCCGGCGTTCGACAACAAGCTGCTCGCCCCGGCCATCGAGCGGTACGACCGCGCGCGTACCGCGCTGGCCGCGGCGGAGGACGGGCTGGAGGCCGACAGCCGGCTCGGTGCGCTCACCCGGGCGGAGGAGGAGATCCGCGGGCTGGTCGCGCGGGTCACGCTGCCGACCTGGGACCGGGTGTGGCGGGGCCTGGACCTGCTGCGGGAGTTGCCGGAGGGGTCGCGGGTCGAGGAGCGGTGGACGCGGGACCGCTGGTCGTTCACCGGGCACCGGGACCGGGTGCTGGCCGGTGAGCCGCCGCAGCCGCGCCGCGACGACGCGGTGACCGCCGCCAACAAGCTGGCCGCGCGGGAGCGGGAGCAGGCCCGGCTGGAGGCGCAGGAGGCGCTGGACGATCCGCTGGTGATGGCGGGGCGGCGGCTGGCCGGGGAGGCGTTCGCCGGCGAGGTGACGGACGTGACGATGGCGTACAGCGAGGGCAAGCGGCCCAGCCCGCGCCCGCTGGTGACGGTCCGCACGGACGACCGCCCGCACCTGGCCGAGCGGGCGAAGGTGTACCGCTCGCTGGGCGGCAGACCGCAGGCGGCGGAGTTCGTCGGGTACGCCGACGAGGACGGTGAAAGGGACGCGGACGGCGCGGTCGTGGTGCTGCGGATCGTCGACAAGATGGGCCGCGGCAAGGAGCCGGAGGAGGGGTCCGTGCCCGTGAAGGGCGACCGGGTGTGCTTCACGCTGTTCGAGCACGAGCAGCGCGGCGGCGCGAAACTGCCCGACCCGGAGGACACCCCGTGGACGCACGGCGGGCCGCCCGGGGAGCCGGTGACCGAGGCCGCCGATCCGCTGACCGAGGAGGATGTGCTGTGAGCGCGCCCCAGGCCACCGCCGCCGAGGCCGCCTTCGATCCGGGCGCGGCGGCGGCGCGGGCCACCGACGCGATCCTGCGGGACACCGTGGAGGGGCCGCACCGCGGTGTGGTGGTGGACTCCCCGCCCGGTGCCGGCAAGTCCACGCTGGTGGTGCGGGCCGCGCTGGAGCTGGCGGAGGCCGGGCGCCCGCTGATGGTCGTCGCGCAGACGAACGCGCAGGTGGACGATCTGGTGCTGCGGCTGGCCGAGAAGAACCCGGACCTGCCGGTGGGCCGGCTGCACAGCAGCGACGCCGACCCGTACGACAAGGCGCTGGACGAGCTGCCGCAGGTGCGGACGTCGGCGAAGGCGGGCGAGCTGACCGGGCTGCCGGTGGTGCTGTCGACGGCCGCGAAGTGGGCGCATGTGAAGGTCGACGAGCCGTGGCGGCACGCGATCGTCGACGAGGCGTACCAGATGCGGTCGGACAGCCTGCTCGCCGTGGCCGGGCTGTTCGAGCGGGCGCTGTTCGTGGGCGACCCGGGGCAGCTGGACCCGTTCGCGATCGTCGGCAGCGAGCAGTGGGCGGGGCTGTCGTACGACCCGTCGGCCTCGGCGGTGACGACGCTGCTCGCGCACAACCCGGAGCTGCCGCAGCACCGCCTGCCGGTGTCGTGGCGGCTGCCGGCGTCGGCGGCCCCGCTGGTCTCGGACGCCTTCTACCCGTACACGCCGTTCCGCAGCGGCACCGGGCACGGCGACCGCCGGCTGACGTTCGCGGTGCCGTCCGACGGCTCGGGACCCGACCGGGTGATCGACGAGGCGGCCGTCTCCGGCTGGGGGCTGCTGGAGCTGCCCCGGCGGCACACCCCGCGCACGGACCCGGAGGCGGTGCGGGCGGTGGCGGCGGTCGTACGGCGGCTGCTGGACCGGGGCGGCGCCGCCACCTCGGAGCGCTCGCCCGACCCGGCCCCGCTCACCGCCGACCGGATCGCCGTCGGCACGGCCCACCGCGACCAGGCGGCGGCGGTGCGGGCGGCCCTGGCCGAGCTGGGGGTGACGGACGTGACGGTCGACACGGCCAACCGGCTCCAGGGCCGTGAGTACGACGTCACGGTGGTCCTGCACCCGCTCTCCGGCCGCCCCGACGCCACCGCGTTCCACCTGGAGACGGGCCGCCTGTGCGTCCTGGCCTCCCGCCACCGGCACGCCTGCATCGTGGTCTGCCGCGCGGGCGTGGACGACCTCCTGGACGACTACCCGTCGACGGAACCGGTCCAGCTGGGCACGGTGGTGAAGTTCCCTGATGGTTGGGAGGCGAACCACGCGGTACTGGCGCACCTGACGGAACACCGGGTGGCCTGGCGACCGTGAGCGGCTGGGAGGCGCATCACGCGGTGCCGGCGCGTCTTCGGGAACATCGCGCCGCCTCGCGGCCTTGAGTCTTCCGGCGCCGTCCGAGGCCCCCTTGCGGTGGCGCGAGACAATGGAAGGCGGCGTCCGGGGGCCGCGCGTCCGGTGCGCGTCCCGCACGTCCCGCACATTCCGACGAGGAGGAGACACGACATGGCGGAGCCCACGCCGCGTCGCAACGAACCGCGGCTACGCCCCGCGCCCCTGATCTTCGAGCCCGCCGAGGCGGGTTCCGACCCGGAGCACTTCTTCGACCTGGAGTCGATCGAGGACCCGCAGGCGCTGCTGGCGCGGGCGACGGAGCTGACGCAGGCGTTCCGTGCCGCGACCGACCGCGCGATGGAGTTCCAGGCCATCGCGGCGGCGCAGCTCGCCGACCCCCGGCGCTTCGACCGGATGACGGCGGCGGACATCGCCGAGCGGGCCGCGTGGACCGAGGACTACGCGAAGAAGATGGTCGAGTTCGGCCGCGACCTGCTCCGCAGCGGCGAGGGTGCGGCGGCGGGGTACGCCGACCCGGTCTGACCCGGACTGGCCCGGTCCGACTGCCGGCACGCCCGCGCGGCCCGGCATCGAACACCCGTATGGCATATGCCAGGCGGGCAAGATACTCCTTCCCTCCCCCCACTGTCCCGATTTCCCGCAACTCTGGGGAACCGTTCGCTCACCCCCGGTAGATGTAGACGGCATGAGCAGCAGCCCTTGCCATGTCACGCACGACGGCGCCACCTGGCTCGCCTCCGCGGGAACGTACCCGCGCAGCACCCTGGCCCTGTGGGAGGAACGCCCGGACGCCCCGGTCGTCCTGCCCTGCGGCTCCGCCTTCGACGTCGTCAGCGTGCCCGCCCTGTTCGGCCGCCGCATGCTGGACCGGCTCTGGGACGAGGGGCCGGGCTCGGGCCCGGTGGCCGTCTTCCGCGGGCGGATGCTGATGTTCGCCGCCCCCGGAACCGCCCAGCGCCTGCCCTGGCTGCTGGAGTGGGAGGAGTGGGGCGGCGGCCGTGCGGCGGGCATCCCGCCGCTGCTGTGCCACGGCACCGGCGACGCGGTGACCGTCCCGGCGCCCGTCCCCGCCGGGCCGGAGACCGCCGCGAGCCGCTGGCTGGTCGCGCCGGACACCCGGCACCCGTGGCTGCCCGGCCCCGAGATCCTGCTGTGGGCGGCCGTCCGGGCGGCCCGCGAGGCCGTGCGGATTTCGATTTCGCACCCCGCCGACCAGGATGCTAAGGTCTACGACGTCAGCAGGCGCCGCTAGCTCAGTTGGTTAGAGCAGCTGACTCTTAATCAGCGGGTCCGGGGTTCGAGTCCCTGGCGGCGCACGGCAGTCGAAAGGCCTCTCGCACAGCGAGGGGCCTTTCGTCATGGGCCGGCCCGCCCGGCAATGGGTCGTCCCGCCCGGCCCGGCGCCGGTTCAGTGCCTCGCCTCGACCGCGCCCCCTCGCACCGCCGCCGCCGGTGTGATCTGCACCGTCCAGGCCCCGGACGCCGTACGCCCCTGCACCTCCACCCGCACGCCGTCCCCCGGCACCGTGAAGCTCTCGCCGAGGGAGATCGGCGCGTCAGCGAGGGGCGGGTAGACCGAGCCCTCCCAGCAGGCCTCGCCGCGCGGGTGGGCGTCGATCACCTCGACGGGGCCGCGCCCGGACTCGGCCGTGCTGCGGACCCGGTAGGCGAGGACCCCGCTGCGGCAGACGCCGCTGTCGCTGCCGACCGGTCCGCGCGCCTCCAGGGCGAGGACGCTGTCGGGGCCGGTGCGCACCAGGGCGAGCTTGGTGCCGTGGCCGAGCCCGAAGGCCGGCGCGCCCGCGGCGCCGATGACGGGGACGCCGGGCCCGGCGCCGAGGGGCTCCAGGGTGATCCGGGTCGGCCCGGTGCCCCGCACGCACACCACCTGGCGCGGCTCCAGCCAGCCCAGCTTCCACTTGTGCCAGCCGAACAGGTCGGGGGCCAGCCCGAACTGGCTGCCCATCAGGTCCCAGTCGCCGACGTAGGTGTCCCAGTCGCCCTTGCCGTCCACGGGCCGGTGGTACAGGTCGGGCAGGTCGAAGACGTGCCCGGTCTCGTGGGCGAGGACCAGCCGGTCGGGCGGGTGCTGCTCGAAGACGGTCACCACGCGGCGCAGCGGGGCGCCGTCCGCGTACAGCGGGGTGTCCAGGTTGACGACCTTCGTGGCGTCGGAGTCGACGCCGGGGGCGTCCGGGTCGGCGACCAGGTAGACGATGTCGTAGCGGGAGAAGTCGACGTGCGGATCGGCGGCGGCGAGGGCGTCGCGCAGATAGGCGGCGCGGTCGGCGGCGGCCCAGTCCCGCTGTATGGCGTACGCGGTGGAGGGGCGCGGCATCCGGATCCACTGGCGCAGCGGGTGCGGGCGCAGGGTGAACTTGCCGTAGGAGGCGCGGGCGAAGTAGTCGCTGGTGGCCGGGAAGTGGTCGGCGGCGAGTTCGGCGGGGGTGGTGAGGGGCACGGAGTCGGGGAAGGACAGGAAGACCATGACCGCGTCCAGGGCGTGGGTGGGCCGTGGGTAGGCGGCGTTCCAGGTGTCGACGCCCTCGGAGTGGTGGGCCTCGGTGCGCTGGAGGGTGCAGGGCGCGGTCGAGAAGGGCTCCGCGACCGAGGGGCCGCTGATCAGGGAGGTCGCGGCCACGGCCGACATGGTGGTGAACACGGCGGCGGTGCTGCGCAGTCGGGGCCGCAGCAGCGTCGCGCCCAGTCCCCGGGTGCGCGCGGTGGCCGCACGGGCGAGTCCCTTGAGGCGGAGCTGACGCGGCAACGGGACCTCCGGGTGCGGTGGGGGTGCCCCCGCGCCGACGCGGCGCTGGGGGGAGGAACACCGCACCCAGCTTGTCCGGGTTTATTGCCGTATTGCCTGTTTATCTGATCCAGACGTGTGAGGTATCCGATGACAGGGCAGAACAAGGCGACACTCCCGAACCGCTCACGGAACGTCACAAGCGGTCGGGGGCAGGAAGAAGGCGCCCAGGCGCGAGCAGAAACGATCTGCCGGGAGGGTCCGCGCGCGCCCGGGGGATCCTGAACGGTGGACAGCGGCTGGAAGGGCACCGCACCAGCCTCTATGATCGGCACACTTTCCTGCGCGGACAACGATCGAGTGCACTGCGGGAGCGAGCGGTGAACGGAACGTCCGAAGGGCCGACGCCCGCGACCGATCTTGACCGGTCGGTGATCACACAGAGTGACGAATCCGACTCCGCCCGTGCCGACGAGTCGTACCGCTCCGCCTTCACCGCCGCCCCGCTCGCCATGGCCGTCGTCGACCGCGAGGGCCTGGTCGTACACGCCAACGACACCCTCGGCGCCCTGTTCGGCAGCACGTCCGAGCAGCTCATCGGGCGGGTCGCCGCCGACCTGGTGGACCTGGCCTCCGACGCCCGCACCTGGCACGCCTACCGCGAGGTGCTGCGCGGCCGGCGGGCGAAGCTGCGCTGCACCCGCCGCCTGAAGCACCCCGACGGCCCCTCGGCGTGGGTGCAGGTGACCGTGGCCCCGCTGGCCGACGGCGGGCCCGGTGTCCTGCTGTCCGTCGCCGACATCAGCGCCCGCCGCCAACTCCAGGCGCGGCTGCGGCACTTGCAGATGCACGACCCGGTCACCAAGCTGCCCAACCGCACCCTGTTCTTCGAGCGCCTGACGGCCGCGCTGGAGGCGGAGTCGTACGAACTGGGCGGCACCGGCCGGGTCGGCCTGTGCTACCTGGACCTGGACGGCTTCAAGGCGATCAACGACACCCTCGGCCACCGCGAGGGCGACCGGCTGCTCGCGGAGGTCGCCGAACGGCTGACCCGCTGCGCCGACCAGGCCGGGTACGGCCGGACCAGCGCCCCGCTGGTGGCGCGGCTCGGCGGCGACGAGTTCGCGCTGCTGGTGGAGGACTCCACCGGCACCGACCAGCTCGCCGAGCTGGCCGAGTCCGTGCTGACGGCCCTTCAGGCCCCGTTCGACCTGGCCGGGCAGCGGCTGTCCCTGTCCGCCTCCATCGGCGTGGTCGAACGGCACGCGGCGGGCACGACCGCGACCGGGCTGATGCAGGCCGCCGACACGACGCTGTACTGGGCCAAGGCGGACGGCAAGAACCGCTGGACGCTGTTCGACCCCGAGCGCAACGCCCATCTGATGACCCGCCAGGCCCTCGCCTCCACCCTGCGCCCCGCCATCGAGCGGGGCGAGTTCGTGCTCGACTACCAGCCGCTGGTCGGTATGTCCGACGGCCGGCTGCGCGGGGTGGAGGCGCTGGTGCGCTGGGACCACCCGCGCTTCGGACTGCTCGCGCCGAATCGGTTCATCGCACTGGCGGAGGAGGACGGCTCGATCGTGCCGCTCGGCCGCTGGATCCTGAAGTCGGCCTGCCGGCAGGCCCGCCGCTGGCAGCTGGACCACCCCGACGAGCCGCCGATCTTCGTCAGCGTCAACGTGGCCGTGCGGCAGGTCTGGGACTCCGACCTGGTGGCGGACGTGGCGCAGACCCTCGCCGAGACCGGGCTCGCGCCGCACCTGCTCCAGCTGGAGCTGACGGAGTCGGCGGTGATGGGCTCCGGGGGCCGTCCGCTGCGCGCGCTGCAGGCCCTCAGCGACATGGGCGTACGCATCGCGATCGACGACTTCGGCACCGGCTACTCGAACCTGGCCTACCTCAGCCGGCTCCCGGTCGACGTGCTGAAGCTCGACGGCTCCTTCGTGCGCGGCTTCCAGTACGAGGGCGGGGACGCGCCGCCGAGCCCCGCCGACGAGGTGATCGTCGAGGCGATGATCCAGCTCGCGCACCGGCTGGGGCTGACGGTCACCGCCGAGTGCGTGGAGACGGCCGCACAGGCCGACCGGCTGCGCGGCATCGGCTGCGACACCGGACAGGGCTGGCTGTACTCCCGCCCGGTGCCGCCGGATCGTATCTCCGAGCTGCTGGGGAGTGTCGCGCCGGTCGGGCCGGGTCAGCCGGCGGTCGGGAACCCGTAGGCGTCGGCGATCAGTTCGTAGGACCGCAGGCGCACCTCGCCGCTGTGGGCGTTGCCGGTGAGCATGAGCTCGTCGGCGCCGGTGCGCTTCTGCAGGTCGTCCAGGCCGGAGCGGACCTCGTCGGCGGTGCCGTGGACGACGTTGGCGTTCCAGGACCGCACGAACTCCTCCTCCATCGGGCTGAACTCGTGCGCCTCGGCCTCCTCCGGCGTCGGCACCAGGCCGGGCCGGCCCATCCGCAGCCGCACCATGTTCAGCGCGGCGGCCCGCACCTGGCGGCGCGCCTCGCGCTCCTCGTCGGTGGCGAGGGCGGCCACCCCGATGAGGGCGTACGGCGCGTCGAGCACCTCGGAGGGGCGGAACGACTGCCGGTACAGGTCCAGCGCCGGGACGGTGTTCTGGGCGGAGAAGTGGTGGGCGAACGCGAACGGCAGCCCGAGCATGCCGGCCAGCCGCGCGCTGAACCCGGAGGAGCCGAGCAGCCAGATAGGCGGCCGGTGCGGGGACTGCACACCGCCGGGCGAGGTGGCCTGGACCGGACCCGGTACGGCGTGGATGCGCCGGTAGGGGTGGCCGTCGGGGAAGTCGTCGTCGAGGAACCGGGTCAGCTCGGCGAGCTGCTGCGGGAAGTCGTCGGCGCCCTCGTCGAGCCGGTCGCTGCGGCGCAGGGCCGCGGCCGTCGCACCGTCCGTGCCGGGCGCCCGCCCGAGCCCCAGGTCGATCCGCCCCGGCGCCAGCGCCTCCAGCGTGCCGAATTGCTCGGCGATGACGAGCGGCGCGTGGTTGGGCAGCATGACGCCGCCCGAGCCGAGCCGGATGCGCTCGGTGTGAGCGGCGAGGTGGGCGAGGATCACGGCCGGCGAGGAGGAGGCGACGCCGGGCATCGAGTGGTGCTCGGCGACCCAGTACCGGTGGAAGCCGCGCGACTCCGTCAGCCGGGCGATGTCGACGCTGGTCCGCAGCGCGTCGCCGGCGGTACGCCCCGCCCCTACGGTGACCAGGTCCAGCACGGAGAGGGGCACGGGCGCGCTGCCCCGCGCGGTCCCTCGGATCTCGTCCCCGGTGGAGTCGGTCGCGGCCACGGGCGTGCCTCCTGCGTGTTGCGGTAGTACGGCATGGATGTACGTCACCGGCTAACAGGAGGGGGTCTCCGGTTTATTCCGCGGTCCGCCCCCTTCTGTTCTCCCGCCCCCGCCCCGCGAGCGTCACGCCTGGATCACCGGCTCCCGCCGGAACAGTGCGCCCAGACCCGGCGCGTTCACGCGGCGGTCCGCCAGGCGCAGGGCCTCCCACACGCTGACCTGGTTCGCGGTGAGGACCGGCTTGCCCAGTTCCTTCTCCAGCCGGGGCACGTACGCGGCCGTGTGCAGGGCCGTGTCCGGCAGGAGCACCGCGTCGGCCTCCGGCAGGTCGGCCGCCCGGGCCAGTGCCCGTACCTCGTCCTCGCCCCAGGCGGCGGCCTCCGCCGCCGTCGCGGTCCCGGCGCCGCGCACGCCGGTCACCTCCACGCCCCCGGCACGCAGGAAGTCCACGAAGAGCCCGGCGACGTCCTCGGGGTAGGTCGCGCCGACGGCGACGCGCCGCACGCCGAGCGCGCCCAGCTCCCGTACCGCGTGCACGAAGGCGAAGGACGTCGAGGAGGCGGCCATCCCGGCCGCCCGGGCGAGGCCGCGGACCTGCTCGTGGGCGCCCTCCCAGCCGTAGACGAAGCTGCCGCTGGTGCAGGCCCACACCACCGACTCGGCGCCGGACAGCCGCAGCTGCTCGACGCCGGCGGCGAGCCGCTCCGGCGCGCCCAGGCGGCGCAGGGCGTCCACCCGGTGGGCGTCCTCGCCGATGTCCGTGTGGACGAGGTCCAGCCGGATGTCGCTGCCCAGGAGCTGCTCGATGCGCGGGTAGTCGTCCTCGGCCGAGTGGCCCGGGTAGAGGAATCCGAGTGCTGTCATGTCCACCCTTCCTGCTGCTGCTCGCCGTCCGGCACCTCCGGCGCGGCGGGGGGCCGCACCCGCGCACCGGCATCGAGCGGTGCCCGGTACGGCCCCACGGCCCGGGTACCCAGCCGGCGCGGCGCCGCCCACATCGCGACGGGCCGGGCCGACGGCACGGGACCGCGTGCCGCCCCGCCGCGCACCGGCATCCTGCCCGCCCGGCGCGGGCACCGCGTCACGGTGGGAGATGCGGGGGTAACGGATCGTACGGGCGCCCCTGTTGACGGCGGTGGGTCGGCCTGCGAGCGTGGTCAATCCGTGCATGTCAGACACCCGGAACCGGTCCGTCCCCCGTGCGGGGGCGGCCCCGGCAGAAACGGCCCCGCATGACCGCCCCCACGATGCCGACCCTCCTCGTCCTGGACGCCGACCCCCCGCCCCGTCTCGGCCGTCTCACCGGCCGCGCCCGGATCGTGCACACGGACGAGGCGGGCCTCGCCGCCCGGCTGCCCGAGGCCGATGTGCTGCTGGTGTGGGACTTCACCTCGCACGCGGTGCGCGAGGCGTGGCCGGGCGAGGGCCCGCGCCCGCGCTGGGTGCACACGGCGAGCGCCGGCGTCGACCATCTGATGTGCCCGGCGCTCGCCGCCTCCGGCACGGTGGTGACGAACGCGCGGGGCGTCTTCGACCAGCCGATCGCCGAGTACGTCGCCGCGCTCGTGCTGGCCATGGCCAAGGACCTGCCGCGCACCTGGGAGTACCAGCGGCAGCGGGAGTGGCGGCACCGGGAGGGCCTGCGGGTGGCCGGCACGCGCGCGTGCGTGGTCGGCTCGGGGCCGATCGGCCGGGCGATCGCCCGCACGCTGAAGGCGCTCGGTGTGACGCCGGCGCTCGTCGGCCGTACTCCGCGCACCGGTGTGCACGGCCCCGCCGATCTGGACCGGCTGCTGGCGCGGGCGGACTGGGTGGTCGCGGCGGCCCCGCTGACGGACGTGACCCGCGGCATGTTCGACGCGCGCCGCTTCGGGATGATGCAGCCGTCGGCGCGCTTCATCAACGTCGGCCGGGGCGCGCTGGTCGACGAGGACGCCCTCGCCGAGGCGCTGTCGAAGCGGTGGATCGCGGGCGCCGCGCTGGATGTGTTCACGCACGAGCCGCTTCCCCCGGGCAGCCCGCTGTGGCGGGTGCCGGGCCTGCTGGTCTCCCCGCACATGAGCGGCGACACGGTCGGCTGGCGGGACGAACTGGGCGCCCAGTTCGTGGAGTTGTACGAGCGCTGGGCGGCCGGCCGGCCCCTGGTGAACGTGGTCGACAAGAGCCGCGGATACGTGCCCGGTCACTGACGGCCGTGAGTGGGTGCCACAGGACGGAAGGGGCGGTCCGGTGCCCGTGAATGGCTGGAAAAGGACGTAGATCTCGTGGCGTGCGCGGGCATGGGTGCCCGGCTGTCCCTGATGCATACATCGCATACCATCGGGTAGCCGCGCGCCCATGGCTCCACCAATAAGAAACAGCCACCACGTCCAGAACACCCGCACCACCCGCCGGATCCCGTCCGGACCCGCCCGCCGGTCGCTGCTCGCGGGGGTCGCGGCGCTCGGCGCGCTGGGGGCCGTGGGCTGCTCCCGCGTGGCCACCGCCTCCACCACCGACGGCGGCGAACTGCTCGACCGGCTGCGCGCCCAGGGCGTCGTACGGCTGGGCATCGCGGGTGAGATCCCGTTCGGGTACATCGACAGGAACGGCGAGCTGACCGGCGAGGCGCCCGAGCTGGCGAAGGTGATCTTCAAGCGGCTCGGGGTGGACCGGGTGCAGCCCGTGCCGACCGAGTTCGGCTCGCTGATCCCGGGGCTGAACTCGCAGCAGTTCGACGTCGTCGCGGCCGGGATGTACGTCAATCCCGAGCGCTGCGAGCAGGTGATCTTCGCCGACCCCGACTACCAGATGCTGGACGCGTTCATCGTGCGCAAGGGCAACCCGCTGGGCCTGCACTCGTACGAGGACGTGGTGAGGAAGAAGGCGCGGTTCGCCACCGGCACCGGCAACGCGCAGATCGACTACGCGGTCGGCGCCGGATACAAGCAGAGCGACATGCTGATCGTCCCCGACCAGGTCGCCGGCCTGAACGCGGTCGAGGCCGGCCGGGTCGACGTGTTCGCCGGTACCGCGCTGACGGTCCGTGAAGTGGTGAAGAAGTCGGCGAAGGCGGAGGCGACCCGGCCGTTCGCCCCGATCGTGGCCGGCAAGCCGTACGTCAGCGGGGGCGCGTTCGCGTTCCGGCCGAACGAGACCCGGCTGCGGGACGCCTTCAACGCCGAGCTGCACAAGCTGAAGAAGAGCGGCGAACTGCTGCGGATCCTCGGCCGGTTCGGCTTCACCAAGGCCGAGATGACCGATCTGACCGCGAAGGAGCTGTGCGGCGGATGACCTCGGGACTGTGGCAACTCGTACTCCACGGCGTGTGGGTGACCGTGCAGCTGCTGGTGCTCAGCGCGCTGCTCGGCGGAGTCGTGGCCTTCGCGGCCGGGATCGGGCGCACCCACCGGCGGTGGATCGTCCGGTTCGTGGCGGGCCTGTACACGGAGGTGTTCCGCGGCACCTCGGCGCTGGTGATGATCTTCTGGGTGTTCTTCGTGCTGCCGCTGGCATTCGGCTGGCAGCTGGTCCCGCTGTGGGCGGGCACGCTGGCGCTCGGGCTGACCTACGGGGCGTACGGCGCGGAGATCGTGCGCGGCGCGCTGATCGCGGTGGACCCGGCGCAGAAGGAGGGCGGCATCGCCCTCGGGTTCACCCCGGCGCAGCGCCTGCGCAAGATCGTGCTGCCGCAGGCGGTGCCGGAGATGATCCCGCCCTTCAGCAACCTGCTGATCGAGCTGCTGAAGGGCACCGCGCTGGTGTCGGTGATGGGCATGGGTGACCTCGCCTTCAGCGGCAACCTGGTGCGGCTGGCGCTCCAGGAGAGCGCGGAGATCTACACGTACGTCCTGCTGATCTACTTCGTGATCGCCTTCCTGCTCACGCGGGGGATGCGCGCGCTGGAGCGGAAGCTGAAGGCCGGGGTCGGCAGGGCGCCGGTGAAGGAGAAGGCGGTCGCGGCGGCTGAGCCGGCCGGCGCCCCGGTCGCGGGAGGTGTCCGATGAACTGGGACTGGAGTGCCGTCTCCGACTTCATGCCGCACTTCTGGGACGGCCTGGTGGTCACCCTGGAGGCGCTGGCGCTCGGCTCGCTGATCTCGTTCGCGCTGGGCCTGGTGTGGGCGCTGCTGATGCGGACGCCGACCCGGTGGGTGCGCTGGCCCGTCGGGGTGGTCACGGAGTTCGTGCGCGACACGCCGCTGCTGGTGCAGCTGTTCTTCCTCTTCTACGTGCTGCCCGAGCGGGGCGTGACGATGTCGGCGCTGACCACGGGCGTCGTCGCGATCGGCCTGCACTACTCGACGTACACGATGCAGGTCTATCGGGCCGGTATCGAGGCCGTGCCGGTGGGCCAGTGGGAGGCGGCGACCGCGCTGAGCCTGCCGGTGCGCCGCACCTGGACGGCGGTGATCCTGCCGCAGGCGGTGCGCCGGGTGGTGCCCGCGCTCGGCAACTACGTCATCGCCATGCTGAAGGACACGCCGATGCTGATGGTGATCACCGTGCTGGAGATGCTCGGCCAGGCCCGGCTCTTCTCCCAGCAGACCTTCCGGTTCACCGAGCCGCTGACCGTGATCGGCGTCGCCTTCGTCGTCGTGTCCTATCTGGCTTCCCTTCTTCTTCGCACCCTGGAGCGCCGTCTTGTCCGTTGACACCAGCAAGCAGCCCCTCACGACGCCCGCCGGCACCGGTCCGCTGGTGCGCCTGGAGCAGGTGACCAAGCGGTTCGGGGACAACACGGTCCTGGACCACCTGGACTTCTCCGTGGACGCGGGCAAGCACGTCACGCTGATCGGCCCGTCCGGCTCGGGCAAGACGACGATCCTGCGGCTGCTGATGACGCTGACCAAGCCCGACGAGGGCACGATCACCGTCGACGGGGAGCGGCTGTTCCCGGCGTCGGAGAAGCAGTGCCGCGAGGTCCGCAAGAAGATCGGGATGGTGTTCCAGCAGTTCAACCTGTTCCCGAACATGACCGTGCTGCGCAACCTCACCGAGGCGCCGGTGACCGTGCTCGGCCTGTCGAAGGACGAGGCGGAGGAGCGGGCCCGGGAGCTGCTGGACCTGGTGGGCCTCGCCGACAAGTGCGACGTGCGTCCGACGCAGCTGTCCGGCGGGCAGCAGCAGCGGGTGGCGATCGCGCGGGCGCTGGCGATGCGGCCGAAGGTGCTGCTGCTGGACGAGGTGACCTCGGCGCTCGACCCGGAGCTGGTCGCGGGTGTGCTGGATCTGCTGCGGGACATCGCGCGCAGCACCGACATCACGATGCTGTGCGTGACGCACGAGATGAACTTCGCCCGGGACATCTCCGACCAGGTACTGATGTTCGACTCCGGCCGGATCCTGGAGGCCGGGCCCCCGGAGAAGATCTTCGGCGACCCCGAGCAGGAAAGGACACGGGAATTTATCAGCGCGGTGCTGTAATTGCATGACGTACCCGATCCGTCACTCCAGGTCGGGACGTGGTTGCAGTCCGGCGGCATATGCCACCGTGTCAGCGTCGCAGTTGAGAGGCCCGTCATCCCGTCAACACCCCCTCCACGCAGGCCGTTTGCCGGTTATCGTGGAGGGGATCCACTGCCCGGATCACGGCCGAAAAGCGACCGCTGGGGGGACACCGTGGCGCTGATGCACGAGCCGACCGCGCCGTACCAGTCGGCCCAGGACGCCCTGCGCGTGCTGGAGACGGTGGCGCGGTACACCACCGGCGTCACCGACGCCGAACTCGCCCGCGAGACCCAGCTCGGCACGGAGCGGCTGACCTCCCTCCTGCTGATGCTGCGTCGCGAGGGATACGTCGAACAGGTCACCGACGGCGCCTATGTGACCGGCGCCGCGCTGAGCCGGCTGGGTGCGGCACAGGGCCATGAGGAGGCGCTGCGCGACCAGCTCCAGCGCACCCTGGACCGGCTGCGCGACTCGGTCGGGGCGGCCGTCTACCTCAGCCGGTACGTCGACGGCGAGGTCAAGGTCACCCAGTACGCGGACGGCCCGGCGACGCCCGCGGTGCACGAGTGGGTCGATTTCCGCTACTCGGCGCACGCGACCGCGGTCGGCAAGAGCCTGCTCACACAGCTCGACCACAACGGCCGCCGGGACCACCTCGCCCGGCACAAGATGGCCCGGCTCACCTCCAAGACGATCACCAGCGACAAGCTGCTGCTCTCCCGGCTGGCCGCGCAGCCGCCGACGGTGCCGGTGCTGGACCTCCAGGAGTACGCGATCGGCACGGTCTGCGCGGCCGTCCCGATCACCGCCGGCTCCTCGGTCGGCTGCCTCGCCCTCTCCCTGCCGGTCGAGCACGCCCACCGCCTGCGCCAGGCCGCCGACGCACTGAACCGGAACGCGGCGCCGGTGCTGCTCTCCCTGGCGATCTAGGACCGTCCTCCGGATCACCCCGGGCCGGTCCCGGGGTGGTCGGGAGCACCCCTCGGGACCGGGTAGTATTTTCTTCGTCGCCAGCCGCGGAGCGGAGATCTCCGAGGTCGGCGGGAGTCATGCGCCGCTAGCTCAGTTGGTTAGAGCAGCTGACTCTTAATCAGCGGGTCCGGGGTTCGAGTCCCTGGCGGCGCACAACCGAGGAGCCCCTCGCGGAAGCGGGGGGCTCCTTCGTGTGCCCGGGCACCCCCGGGCAACCCCCGGGCGCCGGGCGCTCAGACCCCCGACAGGCTCGCCCACTGGGAGAGCAGGACGGCGGCGCCGACGACCAGCATGATCAGGACGAAGACCGTGCCCGCCAGGTCCTTGCCGGGCTGCGGCGCGGACGCCGTGGCCTTGTCCGGCTCGTGGGCGGCGTAGTAGACGAGGACCTCCTCGCCCTGGCCCCGGTCGCGGGGGCCGCCGCTCTCCTTGAAGCGGACGGCGCGTCCGTCGTGGGTGGTGTAGTCGTACTCGTGCCACTGGATCCGGCGGACGGTGTTGTTGACCGCCTGCGCGGTCACCCAGGCCCGCACGACCCTCGCCCGGGCCGTGAGCCCGCTCTCCCAGGCCGCCTGCCGCTGCCGGTACCGGCGGACCGTGGCCACCCCGCCCCAGACGAAGAACGCCACCAGCACCCAGACCAGCACCGTGAACCCGCCGCCCATACCGCCCGCACCCCCGTGCCTCGAACGTCAACTGTGCGCCGGACCCTACCGAACGGGGATCGGCAGGGTCCGGCCGGGAGGGCGACGAGGCTCAGAACGTGACGTCCGAGCAGGCGTAGAACGCGTTACCGGTGTCCGCGATCGTCCACACCGCGAGGATCACGTGGTGGCCGCTCAGCCCCGTCGGCAGGGTGCCGCTGTGGGAGAGCGTGGACGGCGGCCGCTGACCGCCGTAGGGGACGGTCAGGAACGGGGTGAGGTTGAGGTCGGAGCGGGACAGGGCGTGGTTCTGGTTCCAGCCCTGCTTGGTGACGTAGTACTTGAAGTCGGTCGTCGCGTGCATGGCCGTGAACTGCCAGCGGAACGTGTACGACTGCCCGCCGGTGACCTTCGTGGTGGGCCAGGCCGCGCCCGAGGGCGTGACCGGCGAGCTGAGCTGGGCGAACCGGCTCACCCCGCCGTTGCAGAGCTGCCCGTCGGCGGGACCGGAGGCCGGGAAGCCCTTGGGGCCCTCGACGCTCTGCGGCTCCCACTGGATGTCGCCGCAGTTCTTGACCGTGCCGTTGGCGCAGAGCTTCTGCCTGCTGATGGGGAGGTCGGTGTAGCCGTGGCCGCTGGCGCCGCCGGAGGAGAGGACAAGGGCTCCGGTCGTGGCCAGTCCCACCACGGCGGCATACAGCTTGGTCCTTGTGCGCATGCTGCCGCTCCTGGAGAACGTGGGGGATTTCCTGTGAGCCGTGCAGGTAGGTCTAGACCAAGTCGCAGAGTAGGACCGTTAGTTGAACATGTCCATACCAACCGCAGGGTCGGTTGCCCCCGTCACGGCCCGCCCTCCCCGCGCCCCGCGCAGAACGCCACGGTCAGGTCCTTCACCAGCGCCTTGCGCTCGTAGTCGTCCAGTTCGACCAGCCCGCGCATGGTCAGCCGGGTCACCGTGTCCTCGACCGAGTCGACCACCGAGGTGAGCACGCTCGCCCGGTGCTGCGCGTCCAGCGCGGCGATCCGCCGGCGCTGCATCGCCGCGGCGACCTCCGGCGCGTACTCCACCCGCACCGGCTGCACCGAGAACACCTCCAGGCCTACCGGTGCCGTCTCCGCCGCGACCAGCCGGGTCAGCGCGTCCGCCGCCGCCTCCACGGGCGCGCGTCCGCCGCCCGGCATGTCCACCGGCACCCGCGCCAGCGCCGCCTCGACGCACTCACGCAGATAGGTCTCGTGGTCGTCCACCCCGAGGACGGCCCGCGCGGTGTCCCGCACCCGCCACACCACCAGCACGACCACCCGCAGGGCGACCCCGTTGCCGTCGGCGGCCGGCATGGCCTCGCTGCGCCAGTGCCGCAGCCGTACGTCCACGCGGCGGCGCAGCAGCAGCGGGTTGACCCACATCAGGCCGGTGCGCCGGACCGTGCCCCGGTAGCGGCCGAACAGCCCGAGCACCCAGGCCCGTCCGGTACGGCCCCGGGCCAGCCCGCCGAACCCGAACAGCCCCAGCGCGCCCGCCCCCGCGTACGCGGCCCACTGCACCGGACCCAGCCCGGCCCCGGCCACGGCCGGCAGCCCGAGCGCCCCGGCCGCCACCGGCGGCAGCAGCCCCGCCCACCAGGAGGTGGCCGCGCACCCGGCCGCCCCGCACACCCCCGCCAGCACCCCGACCGCCCCCGGCAGCACCCGCCCGGGCCGCTCCCCCAGCTCCGGGTCGACCCGCGGCACCGGACGCCGGCGCACCGGCGCGGCCGGCCGGCGCACCCGGGGCTGCTCGCCGGTGCCCTGCCGGCGGCCCACCACGGCCGGGCGCAGGTGCACCGGCTCGGGGTCGGGGTCGTCGCGGAAGAGGAGATGGACGGGGATCTCGGTGGTCGCCTCGTTCTGGATGAGCCGGGCCGGACGGGACGGGCCGCCCTCCGCCGTCCCCTCGAACTCGGGCGTCGATTCGGTGGTCGTACTCATGCCTGCCTCCAACCGCTCCGCGATCCTGACCTCACCGGAAGAGCCGCCGCCAGGTCTCCGGGCCGGGGTAGCCGTCCGCCGCGCCGCCCCGCCAGCCCTGGGCGCGCTGGAACGCCTCCACGTTGCGCCGGTCCGCCTCGCCCCAGCGCGGGCCCGGGCCGCTGGTGTAGAACCGGCCGAACCCCTTCTTCACCAGCTGCCGGCCCAGCTGGGTGACGTGGGCGTTGTTCGCGCCCGGCCGGAACATGCCCCGGCCCGGGAAGGGCGGGACGGTGCCGGGCTTGCCCTCGGCGGGCGGCGCCGGGGTCGCGGGCTTCGTCGCCGCCGGGATGTCCTTGCCCTTGCCCTCGACCAGCAGCGCCCAGGTGCGCGGGCCGGGGTAGCCGTCGGCGTCGGCGCCCGTCCAGCCCTGCGCCTGCTGGAAGGCCTGCACGGCCCGGCGGTCGGCCTCCGTCCAGCGGGGGCCGGGGCCGCTGGTGTAGAAGCGCGCGCCGCCCCGCGCGACCAGCATCTGCCCGAGCAGGGTGACGTACTGGTTGTTCGCGCCGGCGCGGAAGTACGACGCCCCCGGGAAGGGCGTCTGCCCCGGCGGGACCTCCGCCGGTTCCGCCTCCCCGCCGCCGGTGCTCGCGCTAACGCCCTTGTAGCGGTAGGGGACGTACTTGGCGGTGTTGCTCCAGTAGGGGTAGGGGGTGGCCTGGCGGCGGGTGACGGGGCGGGTCTGCTCGTAGGCGACGTAGTAGGTGTGGGTGTAGTCCGTCCAGCCGCCGAACATCACCACGTGCGAGCCGCGCTCGGGGTCGGACGGGTTGTGGAAGAGCAGGATGTCGCCGGGCTGCAGTTCCTCCTTGGTGATCCGCTCGCCGTACTGGTCGAGGCTGCCGGTCCACTCGTTGCCCGGCAGGTTCCAGGCCATGGAGACGAAGCCGGAGCAGTCCTGCCGGTACCCGTCCGACCAGTACGTGGTCATGCTGTACGGCACCTGCGCCGCGACCCAGGTCTTGGCCCGCCGGATGATGTCCGCCCGGGTCGTCTCCCTGATCTTGATCACCGGCTTGGCCGGCGTGCCGCCCGGGCCGTGCAGCGGCGCCTTGCTCCCCTGCGGGGTGTCGGGCTCGTCACCTGCGGGAACGCCGGGTCGGCCGGGGGCGTGCGGGGCCGCCGCGGCCGGGGCGGCGTGCGCCGAGGTGAGCGCCGTGGCGGCGGCGGCCGCCACGACCAGCGCGGCGCGGTGCGCCGGGGGGCGGCCCGGCGGCGAGACCGGGAGCACCCGCCGCCAGTGGACGCATCCGGGGCAGTCGCAGTCGCTCACGGGGTCGATCTCCTCGAAGACCGGAGTCTCCATGCGATTCCCCTCACACTCCAGCTGGAAATGTCCACTCCTGTGCACATTGATCAGTTTTCCAACTGTCACGCCGGAGCGCATGCTGACGGTCCGAATGATGTACGTCATGGACATAATCGAACAAAAGGGGCGGGACGTGGTGGTCGGAACCACCCCTGGGGGTCATGTAGAGTTATCGACGTCAGCAGGCGCCGCTAGCTCAGTTGGTTAGAGCAGCTGACTCTTAATCAGCGGGTCCGGGGTTCGAGTCCCTGGCGGCGCACAGACAGCAGGGCCCCTCGCAGGCGCGAGGGGCCTTCTGCATGCCCGGAACATGAGCCGTCGCGGCAATCGGCGCGTATGACCGGTAAACACCGCGTTTCCCATCTTGCGATCATGCTGAACACCGTAGAACCCTGGTTCTTCAAGATGCCGCCGATTCGCGGTACTTGGGGGGCAAGAAACCGGTTGCACGGGATTGACGGGGAGAGGGGCCCCGTTCCTACCACGATGCCGAGGGGGGCATCATGCAACCGGAAGGTCTCGGTGCCATGTCTATAGGGTTGGGAAGACGTGGCGCCTGTGGCCCACCACTGAAACGTCCGCGAAGGTCGAGGGGGCCCTCAGCGGACGGGATGGACAACCGACAGACACGCGGTGACCTGCGTGTGGGGGGAATGACTCATGACGTCGACGCCGACGGGCGCCCGGCAGAACTATGACCCGTCAGACACCACGCAACTCAGGGTGCCTTCGCACCGGATGAGCACGACCGGAACCTTCCGGCGCATCAAGAGGACGCTGCCGAGATACGACTACGAGCACTACAGCCGGCTCGCGGGGCCCCTCACCCAGCCGGACCCGAACAAGCCGTACAAGGTCCAGTACCGCTCGCTGATCTCGCAGGAGCCGCACCGCATCCGGGTCGCCCTGATGCTGGCCGCGGCCCCCGTGCTGTCGCTGGTGCTGCTGTTCTGGCTGCTCCAGCCCGAGCACTGGACCGAACGCGACTACCCCGCCTTCGACTTCCTCCCCGCGCTCGACATCGTCATGCTCGTCTCGATCGGCCTGATCGAGTTCTTCCGCTGCATGAACGTGCTGTCCAACGCGCACGCCACCCTGGTCGCCCGCGACCCGGTCCCGGTGGTGCCGGAGACCGGCACCCGCGTCGCGTTCCTCACCTCCTTCGTGCCCGGCAAGGAGCCGCTGGAGATGGTGACCAAGACCCTGGAGGCGGCCGTGAAGATCCGCCACCGGGGCCTGATGCACGTCTGGCTGCTCGACGAGGGCGACGACCCCGAGGTCAAGGCGGTCTGCGAGCGCCTGGGCGTGCACCACTTCTCCCGCAAGGGCGTCGCGAAGTGGAACCAGCCCAAGGGCCCGCACCGCGCCAAGACCAAGCACGGCAACTACAACGCCTGGCTCGAGGCCCACGGCGACGACTACGACTTCTTCGCCTCCGTCGACACCGACCACGTGCCGCTGCCCAACTACCTGGAGCGGATGCTCGGCTTCTTCCGCGACCCGGACGTCGGCTTCGTCATCGGCCCGCAGGTCTACGGCAACTACGACAACTTCGTCACCAAGGCCGCCGAGTCGCAGCAGTTCCTCTTCCACGCGCTGATCCAGCGCGCCGGCAACAAGTACGGCGCCCCGATGTTCGTCGGCACCTCCAACGCCGTCCGCATCAAGGCCCTCAAGCAGATCGGCGGTCTGTACGACTCGATCACCGAGGACATGGCGACCGGCTTCGAGATCCACCGCCACAAGAACCCGGCCACGGGCCGCAAGTGGAGGTCGGTGTACACCCCGGACGTGCTCGCCGTCGGTGAGGGCCCGGCCGCCTGGACGGACTTCTTCACCCAGCAGATGCGCTGGTCGCGCGGCACGTACGAGACGATCCTCAAGCAGTACTGGAAGGGCTGGGGCACGCTGCCGCCCGGCAAGCTCTTCAACTACACGATGATGATCATCTTCTACCCGATGTCGGCGCTGAACTGGATCCTCGCGGCGCTGAGCTGTGCGCTGTTCCTGGGCCTGGGCGCCTCGGGTGTGAACATCGACCCGACCGTGTGGCTGATGCTCTACGGCAACGCCTCCGCCCTCCAGATCGGCCTGTACGTCTGGAACCGCCGCCACAACGTCTCCCCGCACGAGCCCGAGGGCTCCGGCGGTGTCGCCGGCATGGTGATGTCCGCGCTGTCCGCGCCGCTGTACGCCAAGGCGCTGATCGACTCCCTGCTGCGCCGCAAGAGCAAGTTCGTGGTCACCCCGAAGGGCGACTCGGCCAGCCCCGACACCTGGTTCGCGACCTTCCGCTACCACTGGTACTTCATCGCGATCTTCGGCGTGTCCATCGCCGCCGGCTTCGTCTTCGGGCACTCGCACCCGGCGATGGTCATCTGGGCCGCGTTCGCCATGCTGATCACCGCCTTCCCGATCTTCGTGTGGCGGCACGAGCTGCGCGAGGCGAAGAAGCGGCCCGCCGCGCAGGCCGCGGAACCGCAGGGTGCCCCGCCCGCGTCGACGCCGGAGGCGCCCGAACGGCAGGTGCCCGGTCAGTACGCGCCGTACGGGCACGGGCCGCACGGCCAGGTGCCGCACGCCCCCGCGCAGCGGCCCGGCTGGGCCGGGGCCGGGGGCCAGGACGGGGGCAACGACCAGACCATGCAGATCGCCCTTGGTGGACTTGGGGGACGTAAGGAATGAAAGACCAGGCCGGCCGCCGCCGCGCCCGTCGA
Source organism: Streptomyces griseosporeus (assembly GCF_014656055.1). GTDB lineage: Bacteria > Actinomycetota > Actinomycetes > Streptomycetales > Streptomycetaceae > Streptomyces > Streptomyces griseosporeus. The sequence goes on along the minus strand of NZ_BNBR01000004.1, from coordinate 178,718 downwards.
CTCGCGATAGGCACGGCGGTGGTAGTCGCGCTGGCCGGGATGAACGGGCCGTGGCTCTACCGCTTCAGCACCGAGAAATACCACCAGTACCAAATCAACAAGCCCGAGTACAAAGCGGACAACGGTCACTGGGACATCGTGGAGTTCCCGGAGGAGTACCGGCAGAACACCATCCACGCCGCGCTCCTGCACACCGGGAAGGTCCTGCTGGTCGCCGGGTCGGGCAACAACCAGGACAACTTCGACGCGAAGCGGTTCGACACCCGGATCTGGGACCCGGTCAAGGGCACCATCAAGAAGGTGCCCACGCCCAGCGACCTGTTCTGCACCGGCCACACCCAGCTGGCCAACGGCAACCTGCTCATCGCGGGCGGCACCAAGCGGTACGAGAAGCTGAAGGGTGACGTCACCAAGGCCGGCGGCCTGATGATCGTCCACAACGAGAACCCGGACAAGCCGATCACCCTGCCCGCGGGCACCGCGTTCACCGGCAAGCAGAACGGCAAGACCTTCGTCTCGAAGGACCCCGTCCTCGTGCCGCGCGCGAAGAAGGTCTTCGACCCGAAGACCGGCAGGTTCCTGCGCAACGACCCGGGCCTCGGCCGGATCTACGTCGAGGCGCAGAAGTCCGGCGCCGAGTACGAGACCGGCACCCAGGACAACTACCGCATCCAGGGCCTGACCGGCCTGGACGCGCGCAACACCTACGGCATCGCGCAGAAACTCGCCCTGGACAAGAAGGACTTCCAGGGCATCCGGGACGCCTACGAGTTCGACCCGGTCGCCGAGCGGTACATCAAGGTCGACCCGATGAACGAGGCCCGCTGGTACCCGACGCTGACCACGCTCAGCGACGGCAAGGTCCTCAGCGTCTCCGGCCTCGACGACATCGGCCAGCTCGTCCCCGGCAAGAACGAGATCTTCGACCCGGCCACCAAGAAGTGGACGTACACCTCGACGGTCCGCCAGTTCCCGACATATCCGGCGCTGTTCCTGATGGAGAACGGCAAGATCTTCTACTCGGGTTCGAACGCCGGGTACGGCCCCGACGACGTCGGCCGCGACCCCGGCATCTGGGACGTCGAGACCAACAAGTTCAGCAAGATCCCCGGGCTGAGCGACCCGGACCGGATGGAGACGTCCGGCACGGTGCTGCTGCCGCCCGCGCAGAACGAGAAGTACATGGTGATCGGCGGCGGCGGCGTCGGCGAGTCCAAGCTGTCCAGCAACAAGACCCGGCTGGTCGACCTCAAGGACCCGAACCCCCGGTTCGTGGACGGGCCGACGCTGGAGAAGGGCACCCGCTACCCGCAGGCCTCGGTGCTGCCCGACGACACCGTGCTGGTCTCCGGCGGCTCGGAGGACTACCGGGGCCGCGGCGACTCCAACATCCTCCAGGCGCGGCTCTACCACCCGGACAGCAACACCTTCGACCAGGTCGCCGACCCGCTCGTGGGCCGCAATTACCACTCCGGGTCGATCCTGCTGCCCGACGGCCGCGTGATGTTCTTCGGCTCCGACTCGCTCTACGCGGACAAGGCCAACACCAAGCCGGGCAAGTTCGAGCAGCGCATCGAGATCTACACGCCGCCGTATCTGTACCGGGACTCGCGGCCGTCGCTGTCCGACGGGCCCTCGACGATCCGGCGCGGCGGCTCGGGCACCTTCACCTCGCAGCACGCCTCGTCGCTGAAGAAGGCCCGGCTGATCCGGCCGAGCGCGTCCACGCACGTCACGGACGTGGACCAGCGGTCGATCGCGCTGGACTTCAAGGTGTCCGGGGACAAGGTGACGGTCACCGTGCCGAAGAGCCGGAACCTGGTTCCGTCCGGGTGGTACATGCTGTTCGTGGACGACGACCAGGGGACGCCTTCCAAGGCGCAGTGGGTCAGGGTGCCGTGACGCGGTAGTGCCGTGGCCGTACGACACAGAGGGCGCCCTCCGGCAGGAGGGCGCCCTTCGCGTCACTTCGAGGCTTTCGCCAGCTTCAAGGCGTAGTCGGGCCACCACTGCCCGGCCTTCGGGCCGCCCTTGCACTCGCCGTCGGACTCGCCGGGGCGCTTGACCCACAGGTAGGCGTCGACCAGCGGGTCCGCGGTCTTCGCGGTGGGGGTCTCGCCCAGGGCGCGGCCCGGCGGGTTGCACCAGCGTTCGTTCGGGTCGCCGTCCGTGTAGGGGCCGTTGCCGTTGCGGCTGGTGTCGATGACGAAGTGCTTGTTGCCGACCTTGGCGGACAGCTGCTTGCCGTAGGCCAGGGAGTCCTTGGTCGAGTAGAAGTTCGACACGTTCACCGAGAAGCCGTCGGCCCCGTCGATGCCCGCCCACTTCAGCGGCTCGAAGATCTGGTCGGGGTGGCCCCAGCCGGCGTTGCCGGCGTCCAGGTAGACCTTGGTGTTCTTCAGCGCCTTCAGCGTGCCGATGGCGCCCTTGAGGAGGTCGTAGCGCTCCTCGTGGAACTCGTCCGGGGTGCAGCCGTCGACCAGGTGCAGCACGGCGTCCGGTTCGAGGATCACCGTGGCCGCGCGGTCGCCGATGCCCTTGGCGACCCCGTCGATCCAGGCCCGGTAGGCGTCGCCGTCGGCGGCGCCGCCCTGGGAGTACTGGCCGCAGTCGCGGTGCGGGATGTTGTAGAGGACCAGCAGCGCCGTGCGGTCGGCCTTGGCGGCGGCCTCGGTGAAGCCGCGTGCCTCCTGCTCCGGGTTCTCCGGGCCGATCCACTCGCCGGTCGGCTGCGCGGCGATCTTGCGGATCTGCTCCGCCTCGCTCTTCTTGCCGTCCTTGAGATAGGCGGCCACCTGCTGGGCGGCGTTGCCGTCCGGGTTGACCCAGAACGGGTCGGCCGCCTTGGGCTGCTGGGTGATGCCGGCGCCCGCGCCGTCACCCTTGGTGTCGTCGCCGCCGCCCCCGGAGGAACAACCGGCGAGCAGCAGTGCCGCCCCCAGCACCGCCGCGGCCCCCCTCGTGCCGTACATCCAACTCCCCCTTGGAGTGCACTGTTCCAAAGCTCAATCCTGACACACGTCCTCCCGGGCCCGTCGCGGTCACCGGGCCGTCCCCGTCAGGTACGCCGAGACGATCACGTTCGCCGTGTAGCTGCGGCTGGCCCGGTCGAAGGTGCCGCCGCAGGTGATCAGGCGGAGTTCGGCGCGGCCGGAGTGGCGGACGCCGTAGGCGCGGTGGGCGTCGAACCGGTCGCGGGGCACCACCTCGACGCTCTCCACGGTGAACTCGGCGACCTTGCCGTCGTCGCGGACGACGCGGACCGTGCGGCCCGGGGTGAGGGTGCTGAGCTTGTAGAAGACGGCGGGCCGGGTCTCGGTGTCGACGTGCCCGACCATCAGCGCGGTGCCGGCGGCGCCGGGCCGTACCCCGCCGCGGTACCAGCCGACCACCGCGGCCTGTTCGAAGGGCGGCGGGTCGATCGCCCCGGCCGCGGTCAGGCCGCGGGCCACGACGGGTGCCTGCACGCCGAGGTCGGGGATGTCGACGCGCTGCGGCAGCGCCGGCTTCAGCGGCCGCGCCGGCGGGGGCAGGGGCTCGGCGGGGCGTCCGACGGCGGCCACGTCACCGGTGGTCGGCGGGGACATCCCGGGCGGTACGTCGGTCACCTCGCGCCCCCACAGCCACAGCCCGAGCAGCAGCATCGCCCAGGCCACGCCGGTCAGCAGGCGTCCGGTGCCGGAGGAGCGTGCGCTCTCGCCCATGGTTCAGTCCGTCCTGCGGCTCCGGCGGGCGCTGCGCAGGGCGACGGCCACCGCGGCGACGCCGGCCAGGACCAGCCCGGTGACCGCGTGGGCGGTGCCGGGTCCCTCGGCGTGGGAGGGGGAGACCGCGAGGCGTGCGGTGCCGCCGCCGCCCGCGGGGACGGGGGCGACCGGGGAGGCGGGCGCGGTGGGGTGCGACTGCGCCCCGGCGGCCACGACGGTGATGCTGCCCTTGATCGTGAAGTCGGCGCAGGTGATCTTCACGTCGTAGGGGCCGGGCTTCAGCGTGGAGCGCACCTTGGTCTCGCCGGCGAGCGTGCCGTCGGCGCCGGCGAGGTGCACGTCGGCGACGAACGCGGAGGAGACGGCCGTACCCGTCCTGCCGGAGCAGCCGCGCACCTGCAGCGCGACGTCGGCGCCCGCGGCGGGCGTGGACGGGGTCACGGAGACCTCGCGGTCGCCCGACCCGGACGCGGCGGACGCCGTGGGCGCCACAGGGAGCAGCGCCGCGGCCGCGGCGGCCGCCGCGCAGAGTGTGATGTTCAGTCGACCCATGGTGAACCTCCAGTCATCTGGAGCGTCCTCCGGGGCCCGGCGGATCGCATCCGCTGGGGGACACGGCTGCGCCGTACGGGTGGAATCGGGTTTCGGGACCCGCTGCTCAGATCCGGTCGACCAGGTCGGCGATCGAGTCCACGATCTTGGAGGGGCGGTAGGGGAAGTTCTCCACCTGCTCGGGCCGGGTCAGTCCGGTGAGCACCAGGAACGTCTGCATACCGGCCTCCATGCCGGCCAGGACGTCGGTGTCCATCCGGTCGCCGATCATCGCGCTGGTCTCGGAGTGCGCGCCGATCGCGTTCAGGCCGGTGCGCATCATCAGCGGGTTGGGCTTGCCCGCGAAGTACGGCTGCTTACCGGTGGCCTTGGTGATCAGCGCGGCGACGGCGCCGGTCGCCGGGAGGGGGCCCTCGGTGGAGGGGCCGGTCTCGTCGGGGTTGGTGCAGATGAAGCGGGCGCCGTCGTTGATGAGCCGGACCGCCTTGGTCATGGCCTCGAAGGAGTAGGTGCGGGTCTCTCCGAGGACGACGTAGTCCGGCTCGTGGTCGGTGAGGATGTAGCCGATGTCGTGCAGCGCGGTGGTCAGACCGGCCTCGCCGATGACGTACGCCGAGCCGCCGGGCCGCTGGTCGTCGAGGAACTTGGCGGTGGCCAGCGCGGACGTCCAGATGTTCTCGATGGGCACGTCCAGGCCCATGCGCGTCAGCCGGGCGTGCAGGTCGCGCGGGGTGTAGATGGAGTTGTTGGTCAGCACCAGGAAGGGCTTGCCGGACTCGCGCAGCCTCTTCAGGAAGGCGTCGGCGCCGGGGATCGGCACACCCTCGTGGATGAGCACGCCGTCCATGTCGGTGAGCCACGACTCGATGGGCTTGCGTTCTGCCATGTGCTGCGTCTCCTGGCGTACGTACGTCATACGGACTGGGGCGCCGGAACCACGGCGTACCGACGCGCCACAGCCTAATCAGGACTGACGGATACGTACCCCGTCGATCAACGGCTGGACAGCCAGGAGACAGATCGCCTGCACAGGGGCGGCGGGGTGGCCGCCTCAGCGGCGGCGCCTGAACGGCCTGCGGACGAGCGTCAGGGTGGCGCCGGCGAGGAGGAGGCCGGCGGCGGCCAGGGCGGTGCGGTGGGCGAGCGGGCCGGTGGCGGCGAGCTGGCCGGGGCCGTGGAGGTCGGGGGCGGCACCGGGATCGGTGGGCTCGGCCGGGCCGGGGGAGGCTGCGGTGCCGTCGGGACGGGGGGTGGGGGTGGGGGTCGGCGTGCCTCCGGTGCCGGCGGCGGTCCCGGACTCGTGCGGGGAGGGGGACTCGTCCTCGGCGGGGGGCTCGTCCTCGTCGGAGGCCTCCCGGACGGTGAAGCGGTAGTCGTTCGACTGCCCCACCCAGTCCCCGTCGTCCTCGTGGCGCTGCACGACGGCCGCGTTCGCGGTGACGTCGTTCGGTACGGCGTCCGGCACGGCGTCGGCGCCGAAGGCCAGCCGTACGTCCACGGCGAGCGTGCCCCGCGGCCCCACGCTGAACCCGTCGAACCCGTCCCCGTCGGCGAACGCCCCGACCAGCTCGTCCTCGTCGGTCTCCTCGAAGCGCACGGTGTGCTCCCGGCCCCCGTGGGAGAACTCCAGACGCGCCTGGCCGGGCTTCAGCGCGTGCCGCCCGTCGACGAGGACGACGACCGGGTGGATGCCGGTGCAGGTGCGGCCGGTGGTGTTCCGCACCTCGATGCGCCAGCTGCCGTACTTACCCCCGGCCTCGTACGACGCCGGGCCGCCGACAATCCGGGTGCTCAGCGGGAAGTCCCCGGTGCCGGTCGCGGTGCAGCCGGCCCGGGCGGCGGCGGGCCCGGCCACGGCGCCGACCGCCAGGGAGGAGGAGAGGACGAGGGCGGCGGCCGCGGCGAGACAGGGGGAGACAGGCGTAGACAGTCGCATAGGCATATGAGCTTGGCGGCGGCCCCGTCCGCGGGGGCGACGCCGCGCGGGACGGGGGCTCGAACGGAGGAGGGAGTGCGGCTGATCGGGGGACCCCGACCGACCCCGGCCCCAGCCCTGGCCCAGCCCCAGCCCCGGCGGCACCCGGCCTCAGCCGTGCCGGCCGAACACGCCGCCCAGCACCAGCTGCGCCGCCCCCGCCGCGACCCCCCACGCCCCGCCCCGGGCCGGCCGCACCGGTACCGCGCCCCCGACCGCGCCTTCGCGCCGTGCCCGGGCCTCCAGCACGTCCGCGACGCCCCGTACGAACACGTCCGGCGCCGCCGCCACCGTCCGGCCCCCGAGCAGCACCAGGTCGATGTCGAGCAGGCCCACGAGGTTCGACGCCCCGGCCCCCAGCACCCGCGCCGCCTCCTCCAGGTCCCCCCGCGCCACCGCGGCCAGGCACAGCGCCTCGACGCACCCCCGGTCGCCGCAGGTGCACCTCGGCCCGTCCAGTTGGATCACCTGGTGCCCGAACTCCCCCGCCCCGGTCCGCGCACCCCGGTGCACGGCCCCGCCGATCACCAGACCGGCACCGAGGCCCGTGGCGAGGTGCAGGTACGCGAACGACCGCGCGGCCTCCTCCGGCCCTTCGCCCTCGCCCGCCACCGCCAGCCCCAGCGCCGCCGCGTTGGTGTCCTTGTCCACCACGACCGGCACGTCCAACCGCGCCGCCACCGCGTCCCGCAGCGGGAACCCCTCCCACTGCGGGAACCCGGTCACCCTGTGGAGCACCCCCCGCACATGGTCGAGCGGCCCCGGCAGCGCCACCCCCACCCCGAGCAGCGCCCCTGCCCGCACACCGCCCGCCAGCGGCCGCGCCTCCCGGACGACCGCGTCGACCGCGGCGTCCGCCCCGGCGCTCCCAAGGTCCACGCCCGCGCGGCGCTCGGCGACGATCCGCCCGGTCAGATCGACCAGGACCGCCCGTACCTCGTCGCGGTCCAGCTGCACGCCCACCGCGTGCCCGGCCTCGGGCACCAGCCGCAGCACGGTCCGCGGCTTGCCGCCGGTCGACGCGCGCCGCCCCGCCTCCGCGGCCAGCCCCTCCTCGCGCAGCCGGGCCGTGATCTTGCTGACGGCCTGCGGGGTGAGCCCGGTCCGCTCGGCGAGTTCCAGCCGGCTGATGCCCTCCTCGCCCGCCCCGCGGAGCAGATCGAGCACCAGCGTGGCGTTGTGGCTGCGCAGGGCCAGCAGATTGGCGCCGCCGTTCGTCCTGTTCACCACGCCATTGTCGCCCGTACTTGCACTTTGGCAACAGCGTTGCGAAAGTGGGGTCCATGACTGGCACACCCCTCGGCAGCTCCCCCGGCGCCACCGGCTCCCCGGCCTCCCCCCTGCGGGTCGGCCTCGTCGGCTACGGCCTCGCCGGCTCCGTCTTCCACGCCCCGCTGATCGCCACCACCGAGGGCCTCGCCCTGGACACGGTGGTCACCTCGAACCCCGAGCGGCAGCAGCAGGCCCGCACCGAGCACCCGGGCGTCCGTGTCGCCGCCACCCCGGACGAGCTGTTCGACCGCGCCGCCGACCTCGACCTGGTCGTCATCGCCTCCCCGAACAAGACGCACGTCCCGCTGGCCACCACGGCCCTGAAGGCCGGCCTGCCGGTCGTCGTCGACAAGCCGGTCGCGGGCACCGCCGCCGAGGCGCGCGAGCTGGCCGCCCTCGCCGAGGAGCGCGGCCTGCTCCTGTCCGTCTTCCAGAACCGCCGCTGGGACAACGACTTCCTGACCCTGCGCAAGCTGATCGCCGACGGCGAGCTGGGCGACGTGTGGCGCTTCGAGTCCCGCTTCGAACGCTGGCGCCCGCAGCCCAAGGGCGGCTGGCGCGAGTCCGGCGACCCGGCGGAGATCGGAGGTCTGCTCTACGACCTCGGCAGCCACGTCGTCGACCAGGCCCTGGTCCTCTTCGGCCCGGCCGTCCAGGTGTACGCCGAGTCGGACGTGCGCCGCGCCGGCGCCGCCGCCGACGACGACACGTTCCTCGCGATCACCCACGCGAACGGCGTCCGCTCCCACCTGTACGTCTCCGCCACCACCGCCCAGCTCGGCCCCCGCTTCCGCGTCCTCGGCTCGCGGGCGGGCTATGTCAAGTACGGCCTGGACCCGCAGGAGGCCGCCCTCCGCGAGGGCCACCGCCCCGGCGTGGACGGCGCCGGGTGGGGTGTCGAGGAGGAGTCGCTGTGGGGCCGTGTCGGCTCCGGGGAGTCCCCGGTGACCGGCGGCGGCCGCGCGGTGCCGACCCTGCCCGGCGACTACCCCGCCTACTACGCCGCCGTGGCCGCCGCCCTCACCGGCGCCGGACCCAACCCGGTGACCGCCCTGGAGGCGGCCGCCGCGCTCGACGTGCTGGAGGCGGCCCGGCGTTCGGCCCGTGACGGAGTGGCGGTGACCCTGTGATGAGCGGCCCCGAACTGACCCCGAAGGTCCGCCCCGAGCTGACCCCGAGCATCGAGGAGCTGGAGGCCCAGGAACGCCGCCTGGTCTTCCGGCAGTTCACCCACGACGACGCCTGGGCGCTCGGCTCCCTCCTGGTGGGCATGGCCCGCGACCGCCAGGCGCCCGTCGCCGTCGACATCCACCGCGCCGGACAGCAGCTCTTCCACGCCGCGCTGCCCGGCTCCACGCCCGACAACGACGCCTGGATCCAGCGCAAGCGCCGTGTCGTCGAGCGCTACGGCGCCTCCTCCTACCTGGTCGGCGCCCGCTTCCGCGCCAAGGGCACCACCTTCGAGGAGTCCTCCCGCCTCGACCCCGACGTCTACGCCGCGCACGGCGGCTCCTTCCCCCTCACCGTGGAGGGCGTCGGCGTCATCGGCGCGGTCACCGTCTCCGGTCTGCCGCAACTCCAGGACCACCGGTTCGTGGTGGAGGCCCTGGAGGAGTTCCTGGGGCTGGCCCGGGACTGAGCCGGGACTGACCCGGGATTAAGTCGGGACACCCTCCGGTTGGCACTGGCGAGAGGCACGACGATCAACGCCGCCCAGCCGGAGGGAACCGCCCGATGAGCAACCCCGTCAAGGACACGATCGGCCGCTACGGCATCTGGAACATCGGCCTGCGCTCGGAGGACCCGCAGCGCCGCGGCGAACTCCGGGAGGCCGCCGCCGAGTTGGAGGAACTCGGCTTCGGCGCCCTCTGGCTCGGCGGCAACAGCACCGTCCACCACGCCGTACCGCTCCTCGAAGCCACCGAGCGGATCACCGTCGCCACCAGCATCCAGAGCATCTGGGAGTACGACGCCGCCGGCACCGCCGCCCGGTACGCCGAGCTGGAGGCCTCCCACCCCGGCCGCTTCGTCCTCGGCATCGGCGCCTCGCACGCCAAGCTGGCCGAGCAGTACCGCCGCCCGTACTCCTCCCTCGTCGCCTACCTCGACGCGCTCGACACCGCCGGCGTCCCCGCCGGGCGCCGTGTGCTGGCCGCGCTCGGACCCAAGACCCTGGAGCTGTCCCGGGACCGGGCGGCGGGCGCGATCCCCTATCTGATCACCGCCGAGCACACCGCCCAGGCCCGCCGGATCCTCGGCGACCAGGCGCTGCTGGCCCCGGAGTTGAAGATCGTCCTGGAGGACGACCCGGCCCGCGCCCGCGAGCTCGCCCGCGACACGCTCGCCCTCTATCTGCAACTGCCGAACTACACCAACAACTTCCTGCGCCTCGGCTTCACCGAGGACGACCTGGCGAACGGCGGCAGCGACCGGCTGGTCGACGCGGTGTTCGCCTGGGGCACGGAGGACGTGATCCGCAAGCGGATCGACGAGTTCCACGCCGCCGGCGCCGACCATGTGGCCCTTCAGGTGGTGCACGGCGGCCCTCGCGAGTTCCTGCCCCGGGAGGGCTGGGCCCGCCTCGCCCAGATCCTGGCCTGAGAAGGGGCGCGGGGCCGCATCCCCTGTGCGGCCCCGCGGGTCCCTGCCTCGGAGGGCGGTGATGGCCGGGGCGGTGGTGGCCCCTCAGGCACTCAGGCGCCCCCCTCAGACCTTTCAGACCGTCAGGCCCTCAGGCGTCCTTCAGCTCCTGCCGCTGCCGGCCGAGTCCGTCGATCTCCAGCTCGACGACGTCACCGGCCCGCAGGTACGGCTTCGGCTCCGCGTGCCCCATCGCCACACCGGCGGGCGTGCCCGTGTTGATGACGTCGCCCGGGTACAGGGTCATGAACTGGCTGACGTACCGCACGACCTCCGCCACCGGGAAGATCTGCTCGGCCGTCGTCCCGTCCTGCTTCAGCTCGCCGTTGACCCACAGCCGCAGCCGCAGGTCCTGCGGGTCGGGTACCTCGTCCGCGGTCACCAGCCAGGGCCCGAGCGGGTTGAACGTCTCGCAGTTCTTCCCCTTGTCCCAGGTGCCACCCCGCTCTATCTGGAACTCCCGCTCCGACACGTCGTGCGCCACCGTGTACCCCGCGACATGCGCGAGCGCCTCCTCGGCCGAGCCCAGGTAGCGGGCCGTACGGCCGATGACGACGGCCAGCTCCACCTCCCAGTCCGTCTTGGTGGAGCCGCGCGGCACGAGCACGGTGTCGTGCGGGCCGACCACCGTGTCCGGCGCCTTGAAGAAGACGACGGGCTCGGCGGGCGGCTCGGCGCCGGTCTCGCGGGCGTGGTCGTGGTAGTTCAGCCCGATGCACACGATCTTGCCGATCCGGCCCAGGGGCGGTCCGATCCGCAGCCCGGTCGGGTCCAGCGCGGGCAGCTCACCGGAGTCGGCCGCGGCGCGGATCCGGGCGAGGGCGGCGTCGTCGGCGAGCAGCCCGCCGTCGATGTCGGGCACCAGGCCCGACAGGTCGCGCAGGGTCCCTTCGCCGTCGAGCAGCGCGGGCCGTTCCGACCCGGCCGTACCGACTCGCAGCAGCTTCATGGGTCCTCACCATCTTCCTCGATCGCGGGCGCCCGGCCGATGGAGCGACCGGGGTGCGGCCGTGGCGCAGCCATCGGAGGACTGGTCGATCCTCCAAGTTCGGCGTCCACTCCGCAATACCCGGTTCACGTACTGGACCGTAGGCAGCCCGGCCGTCCCGGCCCCGCCCCGGCCCCGGCTCCGGCCCCGGCTCCGGCCCCGGCCCCGACCCCGGCCCCGGCCCCGGCCCCGGCCCCGGCTCCGGCTCCGGCTCCGGCTCAGGCATGCTCACCGGTACAGCACGGCCCGCTCCACCGCGCTCCACGCCGTGCTGGTCACGACGTACAGCGCGGCGGCCAGCGGCACGACCGCCACGGTGATCAACGTGGCGAAGGACATGAACGGCATGACCTTGCCGACCGCCGCCAGCCCGGGCACCGCGCCCTCCCCCTCGGCCCCCGTCATCACGGGCGCACCGCTCTCGGCCAGCGTCCGCCGGGCCCGGCGGAAGTTGTACGCGGCGACGACGATGACCACGGCGAACAGCGCGAGGTACACCGCCCCGGCCGCCCCGAAGGCCCCGCCGCCGGCCAGGGCGTCGGACCAGCGGTCGCCCAGGGGCGCGGCGAGCAGTTCGTGCGTCAGCAGCTCGTTGCGCTCACCTCCGATCGTCGAGCTGGAGAACAGGTGGTACAGCAGGAAGAAGGCGGGCAGCTGGAGCAGGCTGGGCAGGCAGCCCGACAGCGGGGAGACCTTCTCCTCGGCGTGCAGCTCCAGCACGGCCTTCTGGAGCCGCTCGGGGTTCTTCGCGTGCTTGCGGCGCAGCTCGGCGATCCGGGGCTGGAGCGCCGTCCGCGCCTTCTGTCCGCGCGCGGCGGCCCGGGACAGTGGATGCACGAGAAGGCGTACGAGCATCGTGAACAGGACGATCGCGGCGGCCGCCGCCGAGGCGTGGAACAGCGGCTGGAGCAGCTCGGCGAGCTGCTCGACGAGTCGAGCGAATACGGACATGGGTGGGTGAGCCCTCCGGGGTCACGTCGGCCGGTCAGACAGGTGTGGCGGCGTGACGACCCGCGTGGGGGCACGGTGGGCCTGCGCGAGTGCTGCAGGGGGTGCTGCGGAAGTGCCCTACGCGGCGGTCGCCGGGAGGGCGGCTCCTGGTGCCCTGGGCCGGCGGCGGCCGGGCGCGTCGGGATCGCGCTGGGGCAGGAAAGCCGTACGGCGGGACCGGTCCCGTATCGCCGTACGTATGCGCGTCGGTGGTGTCGCCGGCACCGAACGGGCGCTGACCAGGGCGCAGACGGCGAGCGCGGCACCGGCGGCGGCGGTCGCGGCGAGCGCGACGGTGGCGGAGAGGCCGCCGGCGTCCAGCAGGGTGACCTGGAGGACGAGGAGGAGCAGGGCGAGGGCGGGGCGCAGGGCGCTCCAGCTGCGGATCATGCGGATCATCGCTTCCCCTCCTCTTCCTCTCAGGTCCGTTGGCGTCTTTACACCGGCTCGGTCACCAGGGGCTCCAGCAGCCGCTTGGGCCGCAGCAGCGCCTTGCTGACCGGATCCGCCGGATCGGGGTCGAGTCCCGGCCCCGGCACCATCACAACGTCCGGCACCGGCACGATGGTTCCGCACACGCGACATTCGCCGTACGGCCCGAGTTCCGTGTCGCACAGGGCGTGCCGGAACTCCCGCAGCTTGACGCCGCTGACGTGTTCGCGGCCCCACAGGCCGAGCGACCTCAGCGTCGGCCACAGCCCGATCCCCGACTCGGTGAGGACGTACTCGTCCCGCGGCGGCGACTCCTGGTAGCGCCGCTTCTCCAGGATCCCCTCGGAGGTCAGGGTCTGGAGGCGGGCGGCCAGGACGGCGCGCGGGATGCCGAGGTGGACGAGGAAGTCGTTGTAGCGCCGTACGCCGTAGAGGGCGTCGCGGACGACGAGCAGCGTCCACCGCTCGCCGACGACCTCCAGGGCGCGGGCGATCGAGCACTCCTGCGTCACGTAGTCCTTGCCCAGCGCCATGCCCCCACTGTAACCGCAATCGCCGTCAAGGGTTCAGTGACCGAACCTACCCTGCTACGGTGACTCCATGACAAGGTTCAATGAACGAACTCAGCTGGTGCCCGAGACGTCCGAGAGCCCCGGGCTCCGCGAGGCGTCCGAGGCCTCTGAGGCCTCTGAGGCCCCCGAGGCATCCGGGGTTCCCGAGAGCGCCCGCCCCCTGGATGCCCCCGCCGCGCAGCCCGCCGCCCACCCCCGCGCCACACTCGCCCTGGTCAGCGCGGCGACGGCGGTGACGTTGATGACGTACACCGCGCCGATGGTCACGCTCCCCGCGATGGCCGCCGACCTGCACACCCCGCTCTCCGCCCAGGCCTGGCTCCTCAACGGCACCCCGCTGGGCCTGGCCGCCCTCCTGCTGGTCGCGGGCAGCCTCGCCGACGACTACGGCCGCCGCCGGATCTTCGTCGCCGGCACCCTCGCCCTCGGTCTGACCACGGCGCTCGGCGGACTGGCGGACTCGACCTGGCTGTTCACGCTCACGCGCGTCGCGCAGGGCGCCGCCAGCGCCGCCCTCCTCGCGAGCAGCCTGGGCCTGCTCGTCCACGCGTTCCCGACCCCGCACGGCCGGCTGCGCGCCACGGGCGTCTGGGGCGCGTGCGTGAGCGGCGGTATCGCGCTCGGCCCGGTCCTCACCGGAGCGATGCCGAACTGGCGGTTCGGCTACGGCGTCCTCGGCGCCGCCGCGCTGCTGGCGGGCGCGCTGTCCGCCCGTACCCTCACGGAGTCCCGCGCACCGCGCGGCGGCCGTCCCGACCTGCTCGGGGCGGTGACGTTCGGCCTGGCCCTGGTCGCGCTGGTCGCGGCGCTCACGCTGGGCCGCGACGGCTGGCTGCGCGCCCCGGTGGCGCTGCTGCTGGCGGCGACCGTCCTGCTGCTGGCCCTCTTCGCCGTCGTCGAGCGCCGCACCGCTACGCCCATGATCGACCTCGGCCTGCTGCGCCGCCCCCGCTTCCTGGCCTCGTCGGCGGGCGGTCTGTTCACGGGCCTGGCGGTGATCGGCCTGTTCAGCTTCCTGCCGACGGTGCTCCAGCACGGCCTGGGCCTGTCCCCCATGGACACGGCCTGGCTGTTCCTGCTCTGGTCCGGCCTCTCCTTCGCCGTCGCCCTCCAGGCGCGTCGCCTGTCCGGGCGTGTCCCGACCCGGTGGCAGCTCGGGTTCGGCTTCCTCCTCCACGCGGCCGGTGTGCTGACGATGCTCGGCGCGGTCTCCGCCAGCTCCTGGCCCCGGCTGCTGCCCGGCCTGATCGTGGGCGGCATCGGCAGTGGTCTGCTCAACGCCGCGCTGCCGCTGCTCGCCGTGGAGTCGGTCCCGCCGCAGCGGGCGGCCCTGGGCTCGGGCGCCCAGCAGACCTTCCGTTACATCGGCTCGTGCGCCGGGGTGGCCCTGACGATCGCCATCGCCACCTCACCCACCGACCTCGCCCATGGCACGGACCTGGCCCTGTGGGTGTCGGCGGGCCTGGCGGTGGTGGCGGCGGGGGCGGTGACGGGGCTGCGGGACCGGGGCTGAGGCAGACTTCGGGGCCCGTCCACGGCGCGAACAGGCCAGTTCCTCCACGGGTTTGAGAAAGGGCTGTCGGAACCCTCGACAACTCCCCCACCACACGCGACTCTTTTCAACCGCAGGCCCCCAACCTCCCCTGGGGGCCGCGCAATGCGCTGCTCCCGCATGCCCGGACACGGACCGACGGACGGACGGACGGACGCCATGATGCGACGCAGGACCTTGCTCACCGCCGCGGGCGGCACACTCCTCGGCACCACCCTGGCGACCGGCACGGCACGGGCGGACACCGCCGTCGCCGTCAACCCGTCGGCGGCGTACGGCACCTGGGAGGGCTGGGGCACGTCCCTGGCCTGGTGGGCGAACGTCTTCGGCGCCCGCGACGACTTCGCCGACCTCTTCTTCACCACCAGGCAGGTGTCGTACGGCGGCCGTACGCTCCCCGGCCTCGGCCTGAACATCGCCCGCTACAACCTGGGCGCGTGCAGCTGGAACAGCGTCGACGGCGAGACGATGGCCGTCTCCCCCCACATCCCCCGCTTCAAGCAGATAGAGGGCTACTGGCAGGACTGGCGCAACGAGGACCCGGCCTCCTCGGCCTGGAACTGGACGGCGGACGCCACCCAGCGCGCGATGCTCCAGAAGGCGGCCCAGCGAGGCGCGGTCACGGAACTCTTCGCCAACTCGCCGATGTGGTGGATGTGTTCCAACCACAACCCCTCGGGCGCCGCCGACGGCGGCAACAACCTGCAGAGCTGGAACCACCGCCAGCACGCCGCCCACCTGGCCGCCGTCGCGCTGTACGCCCGGCAGCACTGGGGCGTGACCTTCGCGACCGTCGAGGCCTTCAACGAGCCGTCCTCCGCCTGGTGGAAGGCGGACGGCACCCAGGAGGGCTGCCATGTGGACGCGTCGGTGCAGGCGGCCGTACTGCCATACCTGAGGAGCGAGCTGGACAAGCGCGGCCTGCAGTCGACGCGTATCGCCGCCTCGGACGAGACGAGCTACGACCTGGCCCGCACCACCTGGAACTCCTTCAACGCGACGACGAAGTCCCTGATCGACCGGGTGAACGTGCACGGCTACCAGGGCGCCGGCGGCCGCCGCGACCTGCTTTACACGGACGTGGTGACGACGTCCCGCAAGGCGCTGTGGAACTCGGAGACGGGCGACGGCGACGGAACGGGCCTGACCATGGCCAAGAACCTCCTCTACGACTTCCGCTGGCTGCACCCCACCGCCTGGGTCTACTGGCAGGTGATGGACCCGAGCGCGGGCTGGGCGATGATCGCCTACGACCCGGCCACCCTGCAGCCGGGCGCGATCCAGACCAAGTACTACGTGATGGCCCAGTTCAGCCGCCATATCCGCCCGGGCATGACGATCCTCGACACGGGCGTGAGCAACGCGGTGGCAGCCCTGGACCGCGCGTCGAGGCGCCTGGTGATCGTGGCCGCGAACACAGGTACGTCGGCCCAGACCCTGACCTTCGACCTCTCCCGCTTCAGGACGGTGACGGGCGGCACCGGGGGCCTGGTCCCGCGCTGGCACACGGCGACGACAGGCGGCGACCAATACCGCCCATACACGGACACATACCTCACCGGAAAGACACTGAGCGTGCCCTTCGCGGCGGGTTCGGTGCAGACGCTCCAGGTGGACGGAGTGACGGTGTGAGCCCGCCCGGGCGGGACGGCGGCGGGGACGGCAGCGACAGGCGGCGTCTCCTCGCGAGCCCGGCATCGGGCTGTGGCCTGCGGATACCTCACGACCACGGCTGATCGGCAGTACGGTGTCACCCATGCGCCCCGACACGCCCGCCGAGAACGTCGACCACGCCGCCGAGGCCGCCCGCCTGGAACGGACCGCCGGCCTGTATCCCGAGGACGCCGAGGCCCTGCTGCTGCGCGCCGCGGCCCATCTGGAACTCTCCGGCGACCGCCCCGCCGCGACGACCCTCTACGACCGCCTCCTCAGCTCCGCGACGGACCTGGACCACCCCCACCTGGTCCGCGCGCTGAAGGCCTCGAACCTCTGGGAGTACGGCCACGAGGCCGAGGCCCGCGCCATCATCGAGGGCATCCGCGTCGCCGCGCCGCGCGACCCGGCCCCCTGGGTGATCATCGCCGAGGCGCTGGAGTCCCACGACGAGCTGGAGGCGGCGCACGAGACGTTCACGGAGGCCGCCCGCCTCCTCCTCACCGACGTCGAGGAGCCCCCGTACGCCACGCACCCCGTCCTCTTCGGCCGCCACCGGGTACGCCGGATGCTGGGCGCCCCTCACGACGACTGGGACACCCTGGCCGACTCCCTGAACACGGCCCCGGTCCCCCTGGACGAGCTGCACGACCCCAACCGCGTCTGGTCCCTGGGCTCCTCGAACCCCGCGGAACTGGCGGCCGAGATCTCCCGCCTCCGCGCCGAACTCGGCACGTACCGGGAGGCTCTCTCCCGCCCGTTCCCGGTGGCGGTCCTCCACTGGCCGGCGGCCGAGCTGTCGGAACTCCTCGCGGACTACCCGTCCCTGTCCTCCGAGTACCCCTCCTACGAGGCCCACCTCGCCACGGTCGAGGCATCCCTCCGCGAACTCGCCGCCTCCGGCACCCAGAACCTCGGCATCGTGACAGGCACGGTCCCGTCCTACGAGGCCTTCGCAGCGTCGGAAGCCTCGTCCCCCGCGGACCCGACCCTGCTTCCCCAGTACGCGACGACGCTGGCGGCACGGGGGCGGGCGGTGGCTTGGCCGCCGCAGAGGGGGGCGGTTTGTTGGTGTGGGTCGGGGAGGGTTTATGGGGAGTGTCACGGGGCGGAAGGATGAGGTGAAGTAGAAGACATCTGCCCGCTTGTCAGTGGCTTTTGTTAGAACTGATCCACCACGGTGCGCGGGTTCGCACCGGAAGCCCACGATGGATCAGGAGCAGGCGTGGCGGAACCGGGGGAACAGTCGGGGCACGAGGCTGGCGTCTACGAGAAGCTCATCACGGAGAGCCTCCAAAGCCAGATAGAGGGCCTCGAAGCCATCGGGTGGAAGGCCGTCCATGGTGAGGTCGGCAAGGAGTCGACCCCTCATGTCTTGGCCCGTTACATCGGCGAGGCTGTCGGCCGCCGCTTGAGTCAACTGGCGCCCAAGGACCAGGTGGCCGCCGCGAATCACATCCTCCGATCTCTGAGCGCCACAGCGCCCGACCCGGAGGAGGACGCCACCCTCGGCCCCATCGTGGACGGGCCTCGTCAACTGCTCGCCTTGGCGGAGCAGGAAGCGCCGGGCGTGTACGCCATCCGCCCCTTGACCCCGTTGTCAGAAACAGCGTTGATCACCAACGCCACAGGCGATCCCAACCTCGGCGCCGAACTGCGGGCGGAAATCGCCACAGCCGACCACATCGACCTGCTGTGCGCGTTCGTGAAGTGGCATGGCATAAGGGTCCTTGAGGACGCCTTGCGTGCGGCTCGGAAGCGGGACGTGCCGATTCGGATCATCACTACCACATACATGGGTGCCACCGATCGGTACGCGCTCGATCGCCTGGCGCGCGAATTCGGAGCACACGTCAAAGTTAACTACGAGATTCGCTCGACCCGCCTCCATGCGAAAGCATGGCTCTTCCGTCGAAATACGGGATACAACACGGCCTATGTAGGAAGCTCAAACCTATCGAAGGCCGCCCTGCTCGACGGCCTCGAGTGGAACGTACGGTTGTCCTCGGTTGCCACCCCGAGAGTGGTCGACAAGTTCGAAGCCACCTTCGACGCGTATTGGAACGACGTCGCCTTCGAAACGTACGACCCCGACCACGACGGGGACCGCCTCGCCGCCGCCTTGGCGCACGCCGGTGGCAAGGGCACGAGCGAGGACCTCCAGATCAACATCTCGGGTCTTGAGGTACGTCCGTTTCCGCACCAACAGGACATGTTGGAACGACTCCACGTCGAGCGAGAACTCCGCGGCCATCACCAGAATCTCTTGGTAGCGGCGACTGGCACAGGTAAGACCGTCATGGCCGCCTTGGATTATCGGAAGCTGCGTGACCACCGCAGCGGAGAGCTCCCGCGGTTGCTTTTCGTGGCTCACCGCAAGGAGATCTTGAGGCAGTCCCTCCGCACATACCGGGAGGTCCTTGCCGACGGCAACTTCGGCGAGCTGTTCTACAACGGGGAGGAACCCAGGGAGTGGTCACATGTCTTCGCTAGCGTCCAGTCCCTCAACCTTCAGCGGCTGGAGCGGCTAGATCCAGCACACTTCGACGTAGTTGTCATTGACGAGTTCCACCATGCCACTGCGAGCACATACCGTCGCATCCTGAACCACTTCAAACCCGTCGAGCTCCTGGGCCTGACCGCAACGCCAGAGCGCATGGACGGCCAGAATGTGCAAGATGCTTACTTTGGAGGTCGGATCGCCGCAGAGTTGCGACTGTGGGAGGCTTTGGAAAACGACCTACTATGCCCGTTCCATTACTTTGGAACTCCTGACGGCACTGACCTGTCCCAGATCAGCTGGCGCGCCGGTAACTACGACCGCGATGAGCTGGAGAACCTCTACACAGCCAGTCACGCGCACGCCCTAATCGTGATCAAGCAGGTGAAGGACAAGATCCCGAACCTGGCGGGAATGCGCGCCCTCGGCTTCTGCGTGTCCAAGAAACATGCACACTTCATGGCCGAACGCTTTCGCGATGCGGGCTTCAGAGCCGCAGCCCTCGACAGCGACTCGTCGCCCACCGAACGCGAGCGAACGTTGAGGGATCTAAGAGACGGCAACATTCAGGTGATCTTCTCCGTTGATCTGTTCAACGAGGGTTTGGATATTCCCGAGGTCGACACCTTGATCTTGCTGCGCCCAACGAACAGCGCCACCGTATTCCTGCAACAGCTGGGACGAGGCCTGCGCCGAACGGCGAACAAGCCCGTTCTAACCGTCCTCGACTTCATCGGACAGCACCGAGCCGAGTTCCGCTTCGAGGAGCAGTTTCGCGCGTTGACCAACCTTTCCCGCAACCGCTTGGTAGAGAGCATCGAGCGCGACTTTCCTCAACTTCCCTCCGGTTGTCAGATCATCCTCGAAGGCAAGTCGAAGGAACTGATCCTCAACAACATTCGTACGCAGCTCAACACGTCTATCAACACGTTGGCGAAGGAGGTAAGGGACTACAGCACGCCTCAACTGGCAGCGTATCTGCGGGAAAGCCGTCGCGACATCAAGGAGCTCTACCGGAACAAGAATTCATGGACAAGCGTCCTACGGAGGGCCGGCATCATTGAGGAGGCCCCGACAGCCGGCGAAGAAGAACTCCTCAAGCGGATCCATGCCTTCTTGCACGTGGATGACCAGGCGCGAGCTCAGGCCTACCTCCGCCTCTTGGCTGACGATGCCCCTGACTATGACTCCCTGTCTCCCGGCGAGCAGGTGTACGCCCGCATGCTGTTCTTCAACCTCTGGGACAAAGCCGGCGGCTACACAAGCTACGGAGAGGGCCTCGCATCTCTGCGGTCCCAACACCTCGTTCGCGACGAGCTCCGACAGGTCCTGACATACGTCCTGGACCGAACGGACCACTACCCAGTCGCCCTAGACGGCCCGCTCAGTCATCTGCCGTTGAAGATCCACAGCAGCTACAACCGTTCCGAAATCCTGGCGGCTCTGGGCGTAGCACGACTGGGCGGCCAGATGCCTAGGGACTTCGGGCAAGGAGTGCGCTGGGTGGAGGAACTCAAGACGGACGCCCTCCTCATCACCCTGGAGAAGGACGAGCGCGACTTCTCACCGAGCGTTCGCTACAAGGACTATGCGATCAGCCGTAAGCGATTTCACTGGGAGTCGCAGTCCACCATCTCGGCCAACTCCCCCACCGGTCTGCGCTACCAACGCCATGTCGAGCAGCGCAGCCATGTGCTTCTGTTCCTCCGCCGCTACAAGAACAACAGCATCGGCAAGTCCGAGCCATGGATGCTGCTGGGACCGGCTACATATCAGGGTCACACCGGCAGCAAACCGATGGCGATCACTTGGGAGCTCCAACACGAGCTACCCGCGGACGTGTGGTCTTACGCGGCGGCGGTCGCCAGCGGCTGACACCCGTCAGCGCCTTACACAAACGGTGGGCATCCTCACAACACGCGCACCCAAGCATCACCAGGTGTGTGTGCCGAGTTCAGCCTCGAAGAAGATCTGCGCTCGATCCAGGACGTCGTCAGCGTCCCGGCCATGCGCGTGCAGCCAGTGGAGGAGGTCCGCGATGATGTCGATTGCGGTCTCCTCCGCGCAGGCGAGGGCAAGGCGCCCGAAGCTGGACACGCCGGCCGCCTCCTGAGATCGCGCTGCGCCGTAGAGACCTAGCAAGCCCTCCGCTCGATTGATGTGCGGGCGCGACTGCGGTGAGACTGATCCGTGTTCTGTCGCTAGTTCTACCCAGGTAACCTTGCGGTCCGGCAAGAGTTCGACGCCCCAGCGGTCGGCGGAGGCTGCCACCAGTGCCATACCTCGGCCCCCCTCGCAATCGAGGCCCGCCTCCATCACTGTGGGCAGGGCACGGGCATCCGGGTCGTGCACCTCAATCCGCAACCGCTCTTCACTCATCGAAACGGCGAGGGTGGTCGGGGTGCCGGGGCCGACGTGAACGATGACGTTGGACACCAACTCACTCACACAGAGCTGGGCCGTTTCGATGACGTCGGGCAACTCCCACAGCTCCAAGTGGAGGCGCACGAGGCGACGGAGGGCATTCACTTCCTGGGGCTCCGCCAAGAAGGGAAGCTTCCACGGCTTCCGCCTCAGGCAGCTAGCGGCACGTCCGATCTCCATGAACTTCACTCCCCAAGACCGTCTTTGATCACTGTGCGCGATGCATCACACACGTACAGTTTCACTGAAACTCTCAAAATGAAACTCTCACGCGGATCGGAGCGTGGAGGGTGGAAGCGCGACATCCGAGCACGCGCCCCCGGCGCACACCTTCTTGCTAGGCCGCTCAGGCACCCACGACGATCTACACGGAGCGACAGAAGGGCCGCGAGCATGGCAGTTGGACCAACAACCCGTAGGCGTCAACTGGGTGCCGACCTACGCCGCCTGCGTGAGGCCAAGGGCCTCACACTCGAGGAGGCCGGTGCCCGTGTCGGCATCTCCAAGGCGACGCTTAGTCGTTACGAGACGAAGGAAGGAACGGTCAAGTGGCCTGCTGTTGACGCCCTGTGCCGGGAATACGGCGCATCGGACGAGGAACGACTCGCGCTCGTCGAACTGGCGAAGGGTGCCAAGATCCAGGGTTGGTGGAGGTCACTCGACGATCCCATCCCTGAATCCATGAACCTCATGCTCACGCTCGAGGACGAGGTGATCCGGGAGGACCACTACGCGTGCATGTACATCCCGGGCTTGTTGCAGACGCGGAGCTATGCCGAGGCCGTACACCGTGCCTCAGAGGTGCAGTGCCCAGAGCGAGAAGTGCAGCACATGGTGGATATCCGGATGAAGCGCCAGGAGTTGCTGGAACGCGACGCGCCTCCGCACCTCTGGTGCGTGATCGACGAGGCGGCTTTGCGACGTCAGGTGGGGGGCCGGGACGTCATGCGGGACCAACTGTGTCACCTGCTCGCCGCGTTGAAACGGCCGCATGTCACCGTGCAGGTGCTGCCCTTCTCCAAGGGTGCTCACGCCGCCGCTGTGGGCAGCTTCGCCGTGCTGCGCGGCCCTTCACGGGAGCTCGACGTCGTGTACGTCGATCTACTCGGCGGGGGCCTCTTCATGGAGAAGCCGAAGGAACTGGAGCGCTATAGGTTGGCGTTCGAGTACCTGAGTGCTCAGGCACTCGACCTCGAGTCCTCGAAGGACATCATCCAACGCATAGGCCAGGAGCTTTGATGACAGCGCCCGCTACGCACCGATGGTTCAAGTCCTCCTACAGCGGCGGCAGCGGAACTGAGTGCGTGGAGTGCGCGCACGTTGCAAGCGGCATGCTGGTACGCGATTCCAAGAGCACATCAGGTGTCTGCATCGAAGTTGGCCCCAAGGCCTGGCGTGCGTTCATAAGTGCGTTGACCAGCAGAGACGCGTGACATACACGGAGCGGGCGAAGAGGGCGGCAGCCGCACGGACGGAGCGTTCAAGGAAGAGGCTCTCTCTATCCGCCTGACCCCGCCCTGTCAGCGCACTTGCTTGCATTCAGGAAAGCCCTCACCACCCGATGCACCCGACCCGGCTGGTCCAAGTGCACGTCATGACCCGCGTCCGGGATGACCTCCACCCGGGTTTCCGGGCGGCGCGTCCGCATTTCCGTTGCCTCCTCCGGGGGCGTCGTGCCCCTCTCGCCCCGGATGAGGAGGGTGGGGCAGGTGATGTGGGACCAGTCCGGCCAGTAGTCGTTCGTGGCCAGTTCGCGGATCGCCTCGATCATCTTCCGGGGGTCGAAGCGGGGGTGCCAGTGGCCCTCCTCCCCCTGGGTCAGGCCGGCGGCCCACGCCTCGTGGCCCAGGAAGGACTTGGCGTCCTCCCGGGTGGGGAAGCCCGTCGCAGGCCAGGTGTTCAGCCACGTCTCGATTTGCTCGGGCAGGGCCGGGTTGCGGCACGCCGGGCCCGCCTCGATGAGGATCAGGTGGGACACCAGGTCGGGGCGTCTCGCCGCGAGTTGCAGGGCCGTCAGGCCGCCCAGTGACTGGCCCAGCAGGGTCACCGGTCCGGCGCCCAGGTGGGTCAGGAGGGCTTCCGCGTCCGCCACCGCCGCCGACCTCGACATGTCGGCCGGGCGGCGGGTGCTCGTGCCGTGGCCCCGGGCGTCGTACGACACCACGCGGTGGCCGTCGGCGAGGAGGAGTTGCCGTAGCGCCGCCCATTCGTCCATGTGGCCTGCCAGGCCGTGGAGGAGGAGGATCGGGCTGGTGGCACCGGGGGTGGGGCGTGGGCCGTCGTCCCGGTACGCGATGCGCGTGCCGTCCGGCGTGGTCAGAGAGTCCGGGGTGGTCATGGGGGCAGTTTTCCGTCGGCTCTCCGGTCGCGCCAGGTGATTTGCCGATGGGTGGTTCGCCAACGGTACGCCGAGGAGAGGTAATTCGGCGTCGGGCGGCCCGCCGCCAAGCAGCTCGCCAACCAGCAGGTCGCCGGTAGGCAGACACCAGCAGGCAACCGGCCGCGGCGGCCGGAGAGTCCACGGATGCGGCCCGTGCCTACCTCCGCGCGCCCAGGTCCGCTCGGCCGAACAGCAGCGCGTAGCCCCTCGGGAGTGCCCCGAGGATCCTCGTCGTCAGGGCCTCGCCGAGCAGCGGGGGCAGGACGCTCAGGACCGAGCTGACGTCCCAGCGGGCCGTCGCCGGAGTCGCGCCCTCGATGCGTGTGGCGACCGAGTCGACGAACTCGGCTGCCGTGAGGCGGCGCGTGGCCGGGATCTGGGACGCGATGACCCGGGCCGCCTCCTCGGGGAGGGCACGGGCGAGCGCGACGCGTTCCTCGCCGATCACCTGGCCGCCGAGGGCGGAGAGCACGATGCGGGTGATCCGTTCCGCTTCGCGCGCGGTGGGGTACTGGCCCGCGTCGCGGACCGACTCCACCAGCGCCGTCCAGCGGCTGTCCTCCGCCGCTCTTGGGCGGGGCGCCATTGGGCGGGACAGCGTCGACGTACCAGGGATCGTCGTACGGGAGGCCCAGGGGCTCGTCGTACGGGGGGTCGTCGTCGCGCTCGGCGCCGTGGTCACGGTCATGGGCGGCTCCTCCCTCGGGGTGCGTACGTCGTCACCGGCCGGCAGCCCGCACGGGAGGTGCGGACCACCGGCCGGAGCGGTCAGCTGCTGATCTGCTTACGGCTGTCGCCGCCCGTGATCTGGATACGGCGCGGCTTGGCCTGCTCCGCGACCGGGATGCGGAGCGTGAGGACGCCGGCCTCGTACGAGGCGTCGATGCGTTCGGTGTCGAGGGTGTCGCCGAGGAACAGCTGGCGGGTGAAGGTACCCGTGGGGCGTTCGGCGACGATCAGGTCCGCGTCCTCGGGGGCCGGGGACGTGCGTTCGGCCCGGACGTTGAGGACGTTGCGTTCGACGTCCAGTTCGATGGTCTCGGGGTCGATGCCGGGAAGGTCGAAGTGGACGAGGAAGTCGTCCCCGGAGCGGTAGGCGTCCATCGGCATGGCCGACGGGCGGGCCGTGGGTCCGAGCATCTGCTGCGCGAGCCGGTCGAGTTCACGGAACGGATCCGTGCGCATGAGCATCACAGGTCACTCCTCTCTTCAGACGCTGCGAGGTGCGATGCCCTTGCGGCTTACCGCCGCTACCGCCTTCTTATATAACTCCGGAGAGGAAACTTGACAAGCCTCGACTCAGGTTCGTTCGCCCAGAACAGGCCGGGGTTAGCCTCGGGGCATTCGACGGAGGTCTCAGGAGGCACGTGATGGCCAGGGTTCCCAGCGCAGTCGTCGCCGCGAGCGGGCTCGTCGGCGGGTACGGAGTCGCCCGCTGGACGAAGAAGCGGCAGCTCGGCGGGGCCGTCCTCGCGGTCGCGGGCGCCGCGGCCGCGCAGCAGTGGCGGCAGCGGGCCGGCGGGAAGGCCGCGGGCGCGCTGTCGGCCGCGTACGTCGCCGCCTTCGCCGGGTCGCACCCGCTCGCCAAGAAGGTGGGCGCCTGGCCCGCCGTCTTCGGTGTCGCCGGCGCCGTCGCCCTCGCCTCCTGGGCCGTCGCCGACCGCAACGACCGATAGGCAGCCCCGCCACGGCCGATAGGCAGCACCGCAACGGCCGATGGGCAGCACTGCCACGGCTTATGACGACCCCGGGGGCTCCCGCCGACGCCCGGTCAGCCCTCCCGGAACGCCCTCCGGTAGCCCTGCGGGCTCGTCCCCACCACCCGCCTGAACCGTTCCCGGAACGCCGTCGGCGAGCCGAAGCCGGTCTGGGCGGCGATGCGCTCGACGGGGTGTGTCGTCGTCTCCAGCAGGTACTGGGCCCGGCGTACCCGGGCCCGGTGCAGCCACTGCAGCGGCGTCGTACCGGTCTGCTCGCGGAAGCGGCGGTTCAGGGTGCGGGTGCTCATGCCCGCCCGCGCCGCCATCCGCTCCAGGGTCAGGTCCTGCCCGCAGTTGTCCTCGAGCCACGCCAGCAGCGGCTCCAGCGTCGAGCCGGCCGGAGCCGGGGGCAGGTCGTGGAGGATGAACTGGGCCTGGCCGCCCTCCCGTTCCAGCGGCATCACCGACATCCGGGCCGCGTGCGCGGCGACCGCGGAGCCGTGGTCCCGGCGGATCATGTGCAGGCACATGTCCAGCGCCGCGGCGGCGCCCGCCGAGGTGAGGAACTGGCCGTTGTCGACGTAGAGGACGTTCGGGTCGACCGTCACCTTCGGGTAGCGCTCGGCGAGGGCGGGCGCCGCGTACCAGTGGGTCGTCGCCCGCAGCCCGTCCAGCAGGCCTGTCGCCGCCAGCAGGAAGGCGCCGACGCAGATCGACGCGATGCGCGTGCCGTTCGCCGCCGCCGAGCACAGCGCCTCCGTGACGCCGGGTGGCAGCAGCTCGGGCGGCTCGGCCACGCCCGGCAGGATGATCGTGTCCGCCTCCGCCAGCGCGTCCAGGCCGTACGGCGCGCGGATCGTGAAGGGGCCCGCGGGCACCTCGTCCCGCACCGAGCAGACCCGGATCCGATACGGCTCCCCGCCGTCCGGCAGCCGGGACCGGCCGAAGGTGTCGATCGGGGCGGACAGGTCGAAGGGGATGACGCCGTCCAGCGCCAGTACGGCCACGGAGTGCATGGCGAGAGCGTAAGCGAGCCACGGTGGGCCTTGGCGAGAATCCGTCGGGCTCTGGCATTCCCGCCACTTCTGCAAGATCGCCGCCCTGCCTACCGTCTCCCCGTGACCAAGTTCCTCCTCGCCGTCCACGTCCTCGCCGCGATCATCGCCATCGGGCCCGTCACCGTGGCCGCCAGCATGTTCCCGCCCGCCGCGCGCCGCGCCCTGGCCGCCCCGCAGGACGCGGGGGCGACGGAGACCGTACGGCTGCTGCACCGCATCTGCCGGGTGTACGCCGTCGTCGGCGTCGTCGTCCCCGTGTTCGGGTTCGCCACCGCCCGGCAGATGGGGGTCCTCGGCGACGCCTGGCTGATCACGTCCATCGTGCTGACCACCGTGGCCGCCCTGGTGCTGGGCCTCCTCGTCCTGCCGGGTCAGGAGAGGCTGACCGAGGCCGTCGACGGCGACCGCGGCGACCAGGACGGCGCCGGTACGCGTCCGGCGACCGTCCGGCTCGCCATGGTCACCGGCGTGTTCAACCTGCTGTGGGCGGCGGTGACGGTGCTGATGATCGTGCGGCCGGGGTCGACCACCGGGGCGTGAGCCGCCCCGGTGGCCCGCCATACGCAGCCCGCGTCCCGCCTACGCCGTGGCGAGCCCGGCCGCCCCCGTCCCGCTCACGTCGTGGCGAGCCCGGTGGTCCCAGCCCGCTCACGCCGTGGCCGGCCGCGAGCCCGGCAGCCGCCCCGGTGACCCGCCGTACGCCACCCCCGTCCCCTTACGCCGTGGCCGGCCGCGAGCCCGGCCGTCCCCGGCCGTCGCCCCGGCCCTGCGCACCGGCCGACGTCCCCGAGGCCGACGGGCCCGACACCGCCGTCAGCGGCTCGGCGATGTCCTCCAGCGAGCGGCGCTCCGCGCGCACCGCGAGGAACGCGGCGACCAGGCCGGCCGCGCACATCAGGGCCGCGCCGATGCAGAAGGCGAGGACCGTGTCGCCGGTCTTGCCGGTGCCCGTGAGGTCGGCGAACAGCAGCGGGCCGCTGATGCCGCCGGCGGCCGTGCCGAGGGCGTAGAAGAACGCGATGGACATCGCCCGGGTCTCCATCGGGAACACCTCGGAGACCGTCAGGTAGGCGCTGGAGGCGCCCGCGGAGGCGAAGAACAGCACCACGCACCAGCAGGCGGTCAGCGTTCCGGCGGTGAGCGTGCCCTGGCCGAAGAGCCAGGCCGTGCCGAACAGGAGCAGGCCGGACAGCAGGTAGGTGGAGGAGATCATCACCCGGCGGCCGACCGTGTCGAACAGCTTGCCCAGCAGCAGCGGGCCGAAGAAGTTGCCGAGCGCGATCACGGCGAAGTAGTAGCCGGTGTGGTCGGCCGGCACGTCGTAGAACGTGGTGAGGATCGCGCCGAAGCCGAAGGTGATCGCGTTGTAGAGGAAGGCCTGCCCGATGAAGAGGGCGAAGCCGAGGATCGCCCGGCGGCGGTAGCGGGAGAAGACCGTCCGGCCGATCTCCAGGAAGGTGACGCTGCGGCGCTGGTGGATGGTGATCTCACCCTCGGGTTCCGGCAGCCGCGCCCCGTCCTTGTCGGCCTCGACGCGCCGCTCGATCGAGGAGACGATCTCCTCCGCCTCCTCGTCCCTGCCGTGGATCAGCAGCCAGCGCGGGCTCTCCGGGACGTGCCGCCGGACGAGCAGGATGACGAGGGCGAGGACGGCGCCGAGCGCGAAGGTCAGCCGCCAGCCGACGTCCGCGGCGAAGATCGAGGTGTTCAGCGCGAGGATCGACAGCAGCGAGCCGCCGACCGCGCCCAGCCAGAAGCTGCCGTTGATGATCAGGTCGACGCGTCCCCGGTAGTTCGCCGGGATCAGCTCGTCGATGGCGGAGTTGATGGCCGCGTACTCACCGCCGATGCCGAAGCCGGTGAGGAACCGGAACAGGAAGAACCACCAGGCCTCGAAGGAGAACGCGGTCAGGGCGGTGGCCGCCAGGTACACCGCCAGGGTGATCATGAAGAGCTTCTTGCGGCCCCAGCGGTCGGTCAGCCGGCCCCAGAACAGGGCGCCGAAGCAGGCTCCCGCCACATACAGCGCGGCGGCGGTGCCGGTGATCTGGCCGGAGCTGATGTCGAGGCCGCTGCCGGACTCCGAGAGCCGGCTGGCGATGTTGCCGACGACCGTGACTTCGAGGCCGTCCAGGATCCACACGGTGCCGAGGCCGATGACGATCGTCCAGTGCCAGCGGGACCAGGGCAGGCGGTCGAGACGGGCGGGGATGTTCGTGGTGATGGTGCGGCCGGTCTCGGCCTGCGCGGTGGTCATGGGCACCCTCCTCATCGAGCGGACCGCCCGTTCGGGTGCCCGGCCGGCGCCGGTCTACGCCCCCAGTGCCCGCGACACCGTGTAGATCAGCAGGCCGGCCAGCGAGCCGACCACCGTGCCGTTGATGCGGATGAACTGCAGGTCACGGCCTATGTGCGCCTCGATCTTGCGGGTGGTGTGCTCGGCGTCCCAGCTCGCTACGGTGTCCGTGATGAGGGAGGTGATCTCCTTGCGGTAGGTGGTCACGACGTGCACGGCCGCGCCCTCGACCCACCGGTCGACCTTCTCCTGCACCTTCGGCTCGGTGGCCATGCGCGCGCCCAGGGAGAGCAGCGAGGCGCGGGTGCGCAGGCGCAGCTCGCTGCGCTCGTCGTCCGCCGCGGAGACGATCATGGATCGTACGGCCGTCCAGGCGGACGCGATGAGGTCCTGCACCTCGCCCCGGCCGAGCACCTCGCCCTTGAGCCGCTCCACCCGGGCCCGGGTGTCGGTGTCGGACTGCAGGTCGCCCGCGAAGTCGGTGAGGAAGCGGTCCAGGGCGCCGCGCGCGGGGTGCGAGGGCATGTCCCGCATCTCGGCGCAGAAGCGCAGCAGCTCCTTGTAGACGCGCTCGCCGACCTTGCGGTCCACGAACCGCGGGGTCCAGCCGGGCGCGCCGCCCTGCACGGCGTCCATCACGGAGTCGCCGTGCAGCACCAGCCAGTCGTGGGCGCGGCCCACCACCAGGTCGACGACGCGTTTGTGGCCGCCGTCGGCGACGATGCGCTCCAGCATCTTGCCGAGGCCGGGGCCTATCTCCCGGGCGTTCGCCCGCCGGGTGACGGCCTCCCCGACGACCGCCTGCACATCGGAGTCGCGCAGCACGGTCAGCGCGCCGCGCAGCGCGGTCGCCAGCTCGGCGGTGACCCGGTCGGCGTTGGCGGGCTCGGCGAGCCAGGCGCCGAGGCGGCTGCCTATGCCGACGGCGCGCAGCCGCTGCCGTACGACGTCCTCCGAGAGGAAGTTCTCGCCGACGAACTCGCCGAGGGAGACGCCCAGCTGGTCCTTCTTGTTCGGGATGATCGCGGTGTGCGGGATCGGCAGGCCGAGGGGGTGGCGGAAGAGGGCCGTGACCGCGAACCAGTCGGCGAGCGCGCCGACCATGCCGGCCTCGGCGGCCGCGGCGACGTATCCGGCCCAGGGACCGGCGCCCGAGTTGTGGCCCCACTTGGCCAGGACGTACACCAGGGCCACGAAGAGCAGCAGCCCGGTCGCGGTGAGCTTCATACGCCGCACCCCGCGCCGCTTCTCCTCGTCGGCGGGGCTGAAGGCGGTCATCGCGCGGGAGACGGGTGCGCGGGCCGGAGTCCCGGCCCGGGCCGGTGCGTCCGTCCGGGCCTCGGCCGCGGACACCGCTCCGATGGCCGCGTCCTGCGTCACGTCTTCCGCCTGCTGTGTCCGGTCCATCCTCTCCATCCGATCACGCTCCCCCCGTACCCATTGTCCCCGCTCGGCCCCTTCGCGCCCCGTGCCCCGACCCCGGCTTCTCCCTGACCGGACCCCGAGACGTCCCCGATCCCGGGTTCCCCGTGCGAACTCCCGGAACAATGCGATGGTTCCCCCGCTTCTGAAGGGACGGACCCCATGACGCATCATGGGAAGATCGACCACGGAGCCCCGGGCTCCCCTCGCCCGAGGAGAACACGCACCGCATGACCAGGCGCCAGGGTTGTGCTCTGCTGTCCGCGATCATCGCTCTGATCGTCGGCCTGTCCGCCGCGCTGTACATCGGGGTCTCCGCCGGGGACGGCTCGGCCGGCTCGCGGGACACGTTCGCCGGCGGGCGCGGCTCCCACAACTCCGCGGCCCCCGCCTCCACGGGCGTGTGGGTCGGCACCTGGGCCACCTCCCCGTCCGGCGCCGAGCCCGGCACCGGACGCACCGGCATGGCCGGCCGGTCCGTGCGCAACGTCGTGCACACCAGCGTCGGCGGGACGAGTGCCCGCATCACGCTGTCCAACCTCTACGGCACCCGGCCGCTGGTCGTCACCCACGCCACCGTCGCCGTCTCCGCAGGCCACGGCACCGCCGCGGCCGACCCCGGCACCCTGCGCCGAATAACCTTCGGCGGCGGCACCCGCGTGGTCATACCCGCCGGGCGGCAGGCGGTCAGCGACGCCGTGCGCATACCCGTGCCGGCCGACGGCGACGTCCTCGTGACCACCTACTCCCCCACCTCCTCCGGCCCCGTCACCATCCACAAGTTCGCCCGCCAGACGTCCTACGCCGCTCCGGGCGACCACGCGGCCGACGCGGACGGCGCGGCGTACACCGAGCACACGTCGTACTGGCGCTATCTGACCGCGCTGGACGTGCTCAGCAACCAGGCCGACGGAACCGTCGTCGTCCTCGGCGACTCCCTCACCGACGGCATGACCTCCACCCCCGGCACCAACCGGCGCTGGACCGACGTCCTCGCCGACCGGCTGCGCGGCGCCGCCGACGCCGGCCGGGACGTCCCGCGCTACGGCGTCGTCAACGCCGGCATCAGCGGCAACCGCGTCCTGGTCGACGGGCTGGGGCGCCCCCCGGAGAACATCAGCGGGCTCAAGCGGTTCTCCCGGGACGCGCTCGGCCACGCGAACGTCAAGGTCGTCGTGATCGACCTCGGCGTCAACGACATCATGCGGCCGGACGTCGCCCCCACCCCCGGCGCCGTCCTGAACGGGCTGCGGACCCTGGTCCGGCAGGCCCACGCGCGCGGCGCGAAGGTGGTGGGCGCCACGCTGATGCCGTTCGGCGGCCACCGCGGCTACAGCCCGGCCCGCGACACCGTACGGCAGCAGGTCAACGCGGTGATCCGGTCGGGCAGGGTGTTCGACGCGGTGGTCGACTTCGACGCGGCCCTGCGGGACCCCTACGACCCGCGGCGACTGCTGCCGCGCTACGACTGCGGCGACCATCTGCACCCCAGCGACGCGGGCTACCGCAAGATGGCCGAGGTGTTCGACCTGAACGACCTGAAGGGGTCGGCGCCGGCCCAGCTGTGATCCCCACGGCCTGGCGCTCCCATGGGCCAGCCGGTGCTTGAGCGCCTGGAAGGAGCCGACGGGCCATGGCGCCCGGCCGCCGTCAGTGCTCCCAGTGCCGCCGCCGGTCGTGGTCCAGCTCGCGGCGCCGCTCCTCCTTCAGCCGGCGCCGCTCCTCGCGCGGCAACTTGCGCTCCACGGCCACCCCGCCCCAGAAGGCGAAGCCGCTGACGACGACCCGGGGGGCGCCCGGGTCACCGGGGATGCCGGACTCGCGCTGGTCGAAGCCGCCCATGATGCCGATGCCGCGCACGACGACCTCGACGCCCGGGGGCACGACGATCTGCACCCCGCCCATGATCGCGACGCAGTTGATCTCCACCTCGCGGTCGGCGAAGTTCGCGTCCCGCAGGTCGATCTCGCCGCCGCCCCAGAAGGTGAAGCAGGTGAAGCGGCGCGGCACGGTCCAGCGGCCCCGGCGCTGGAAGCCGGACATCACGGCCACGCCCCAGGTCGAGGTGCCCTCCCCGCCGACGATCCGCCCGGCCCAACCGCCGTCCGCGGCGGGCTCCTTGGTCAGCGGAACGGCCGGCGTGGCGCCCGGCAGGTCCCGGGTGAGCGGGGTCAGCTCGCCGTAGGTGCGCGCCTTGTACGTCGCGTCCAGCCGCTCCTCGAACTCGGCCATGTCCAGCCGTCCCTCGGCGAGGGCGTCGCGCAGCACCTCGGCGACCCGCTCCCGGTCGGCGTCGGAGGCGCGCAGATCGGGGACGCCGGGGGCGTCGCGGCCGGGCACCTCGGACGTACGGCGGTCGGGCACCGGGGACGCGCCGCCCTGCGGTCCCTCGGCGGCCCCGCGCTCGGGGACGGACTCGTCGGTCATGCACAGCAGCCTACGAGCCGAGGGCCCGCGGCACTACGTGGTTGACGGCGCCCGGCCCGGCGCCGCCGACCGGGCCCGGCGACCATCCCACCCCATGCAGTGGCCCCGTGCCGAGGACCGCCCGTCCCCTACGCCGACGCCCGCTCCTCGTACATCCGCGCGATCACGGCCTCGATGTCCGGCTCCCGTACCGACAGGTCCACCAGCGGGTACTCCGCCGCGAGCCGCGCCACCAGGGGTGCCGCCGACGCGGACGCCGGGAAGGCCAGCCACTGCCGCGGGCCCTCGACGCGCACCACGCGCGCGGGGGGCGGCGCGTCGACCGGCGGGAGTTCCCGCTCCAGGTCCAGCACCAGGGTGCGTTCGCTCTCGCCCGCCTCGTGCAGACCGGCGAGCGGGCCGTCGTACATCAGGCGGCCGTGGTCGATGACCATCACGCGGGAGCACAACTGCTCGATGTCCTGGAGGTCGTGGGTGGTCAGCAGGACCGTCGTGCCGCGCTCGTCGCGCAGCCCGCGCAGGAACTCCCGTACCCGCGCCTTGGAGACGACGTCCAGGCCGATCGTCGGCTCGTCCAGGTACAGCACCTCGGGGTCGTGCAGCAGCGCCGCCGCGATGTCGCCGCGCATCCGCTGGCCCAGCGACAGCTGCCGTACCGGCACGTCCAGCAGGGCGCCCAGGTCGAGGAGTTCGACGAGCCGGTCGAGGATCTCGCGGTAACGGGCGTCGGGGATGCGGTACATGCGGTGCGCCAGCCGGTAGGAGTCGATCAGCGGCAGGTCCCACCACAGCGTCGTGCGCTGCCCGAACACCACCCCGATACGGTGGGCCAGCCGGGTGCGTTCACGCGCGGGGTCGATGCCCGCCACCCGCAGCCGGCCGCCGCTCGGCGTCAGGATGCCGGTCAGCATCTTGATGGTGGTGGACTTGCCGGCGCCGTTCGGGCCGATGTAGCCGACCATCTCGCCGCGCGCCACGGTGAAGGAGAGCGCGTCGACCGCCCGCACCTGCCGCCGCTCCCGCTTGAGGAAGCCGGTCCTGCGGCGCACGTCGAAGACCTTCTCGACCCGGTCCACCTCGATGAACGCGTCCGCGACGGTGTCCGTGACCGTGCCGGAGCCCGTGCCGGTCTCTGTCATACGCCCCTCAACTCCCGCATACGTCCCTCGAACCCCGGCATACGCCCGTCAGCTCCCCGTGCTCCGATACGCCCGCAGCCCCGCCCGCCACGCCAGCCCGGCCAGCGCGACGCACCCGGCGGCGACCAGCGGCGGCGCGAACGCCGCCCAGCCCGGCAGGCTGAGCGGATAGGGCCGGCCCAGCACATAGGCGCCGGGCACCCAGTTGACGAAGGCCAGCGGCAGCACGAAGGTGACCCCGCGGACCAGGTCCTTGCCGAACACCGTCGGCGGGTACTGCAGCAGCGTGGTGCCGCCGTAGGTGAAGGCGTTCTGCACCTCGGCGGCGTCCTGCGCGAGGAACTGGAAGGCCGCGCCCGCCGTGAACACCGCCCCGAAGATCGCCGCGCCGCTGACCAGCATCACCGGCACCAGCAGCACCTTCGCCGCGGTCCACTCGACGTGCACGGCGCACAGCGCCCAGCCCAGCACCAGCGCGCCCTGGGTGATCCGGCCCAGCCGGCGCAGCGCGAAGCGGTCGGCGGCGACCTGGGCCAGCACCGGGGCGGGCCGTACCAGCAGCGTGTCGAAGGAACCGTCGCGCAGCCGTGCGCCGAGGGTGTCCGCCGAGCCGATGAGCAGGTCGGCGAGGCCGAAGGAGGTCACCGACAGGCCGTAGAGGAAGGCGACCTCGGGCAGTGTCCAGCCGCCCAGCGTGTCGACCTGCGCGAACATCAGCACCAGCGTGACGAAGTCCAGGCCGGTCACCGCCAGGTTGCCGACGGCGGTGAGGACGAAGGAGGTGCGGTAGGTCATCGTGGAGCGGATCCACATGGCAGCGATCAGCAGATAGGCCCGCGTGCCCTCGCGCAGGCGGCCGGTCTCACCCACCCTGCACCACCACCCGCCGGGTCGCCGCCGACTGCACCACCCGTCCCGCCGCCAGCAGCACCACCGCCCACGCGGCCTGGAAGCCGTACGCCGACCAGGGGGACGTCTCCCCCATCAGCACGTCGGCCGGCATCTGCAACTGGGCCGCCCACGGCAGGACCTGGACGAGGTCGCCGAGTGCGCCGGGGACGACGTTCAGCGGCAGGGTGATGCCCGAGCAGAAGATGCCCAGCACCATCACGGCCTGGTTGACGCCCGTCCCGTCGAGCAGCCAGAACACGCTCAGCGCGGCGAGGTAGCGGATGCCGAAGCTGACCACCGCCGCCAGCAGCAGCGCCACCGCGAACGCCGCCCAGGTCGCGGCGGAGTGCGGCAGCGCCATGTCGAAGACCAGCGCGCCGAAGGCGAACGGGATGACGCCCCGGCCCAGCAGTTGGAACAGGGTCCGGCCCAGATCGCTCGCCAGCCACCACAGTTGCAGGTCGGCGGGCCGGTACAGGTCGACGGCGATGTCGCCCGTGCGGATGCGGGCCATCAGGTCCTTCTCGGTGCCGCCGCCCTGGATGGCGAGCGTCGAGTAGAGGGCCTGGCCGAGCCACGCGTAGGTGACGGCCTGCGTCTGGTCGTACCCACCGAGGTGCGGTCTCTCGTCCCACAGCGCGAGGTAGGTGTAGACGATGATCAGACCGAAGACGGTGTTGGTGAACACCCCCGCGGCCGTTGCCGCCCGATACGTCGCGTACCTTCTGAATCCACCCACAGCGACGGCCGCGTACAACCGTCCCGCACCCACGCCGACCGCCCTCCCGGCCTTCCCGGCCCTCCGGCACCGAAGCGCAGGAGCCTAGCCATCCCCCAGGGGTTCCGGCCACGCATTTTCCGGGCGACGTGTGCCGGGACACGGGAACGGATCACCCGGTACGAGAGTCTTCAATGGGGGGAGTGGTGCGCAGAAGGCGCAACGAGGCGTACGGGAACGTACGACGCGAAACAGGAGTCCGAGCACGACATGAGCGACGAGCCGCAGCCGCAGCAGCCGACCGAGGCCGGGGCGAAGGGAGAGCCGAAGGCGGCTGACGACGACGGCACGACCGCCGCATCCGGAACCACCGAAGCGGGAGCCGCTGAAGCGGGAACCGCCGAGTCCGGCACCGCTGGGTCCGGCACCGCTGGGTCCGGCACCGTTGAGTCCGGAACCGTTGGGTCCGGAACCGTTGAGTCCGGGCTCGCCGAATCGGAACCCGCCGGATCCGGGACCGACGGCAAGAAGCCCAAGCGCCCCAAGCGCACCGGCTGGCGGCGGCTCGTCCCGACCTGGCGCATGGTCCTCGGCACCTTCGTCATCGGCGTCCTGCTGCTCGCCGGCCTGTTCTTCCTCGGCTACTCCATGGTGAAGATCCCGCCGGCCAACGCCCTGGCGACCAAGCAGTCCAACGTCTACCTCTACGCGGACGGCACCGAGATCGCCCGCGACGGCGAGGTCAACCGGGAGAACGTCACCCTCGCCCAGATCTCCAAGGACGCCCAGCACGCCGTCCTGGCCGCCGAGGACCGCGACTTCTACAGCGAGTCCGCCGTCGACCCCAAGGCGATGCTCCGCGCCGGCTGGAACACCGTCACCGGCAAGGGCAAGCAGTCCGGTTCGACCATCACCCAGCAGTACGTGAAGAACTACTACCTGGGCCAGGAACAGACCGTCACCCGCAAGGTGAAGGAGTTCTTCATCGCGATCAAGCTGGACCGCGAGACGAGCAAGGACGAGATCCTGGAGGGCTACCTCAACACCAGCTTCTTCGGCCGCAACGCCTACGGCATCCAGGCCGCCGCCCGCGCCTACTACGGCATCGACGCCACCGACCTGACCGCCGCCCAGGGCGCCTACCTCGCCTCCCTGCTGAACGCGCCCAGCGAGTACGACGTCGTCGCGCACCCCGAGAACAAGGCCGCCGCCGAGGCCCGCTGGAGCTACGTCCTGGACGGCATGGTGAAGAAGGGCTGGCTCAGCCAGTCGTCCCGGGCCGCGCTGAAGTTCCCGATGCCGCGCCAGTCCACCCTCTCCACCGGACTGTCCGGGCAGCGCGGTTACCTCCTCGACGCGATCAAGGACTACCTCTACGAGAACAAGATCGTCGACGCGGACGAGCTGCGGGCAGGCGGGTACCGCATCACGACCACCCTGCAGAAGAGCAAGCAGGACGCGTTCGTGAAGGCCGTCGACGACCAGCTGATGTCCAAGCTGGATGCCAAGGCCCACCCCCGCGACAAGTACGTCCGCGCGGGCGGCGCCGCCGTCGACCCCAGGACCGGCAAGGTCGTCGCGATGTACGGCGGCATCGACTACGTCAAGCAGTACACGAACAACGCCACCCGCGGGGACTACCAGGTCGGCTCCACGTTCAAGCCGTTCGTGTTCACCGCGGCCGTGCAGAACGAGGCCACCACCCAGGACGGCCGGACCATCACCCCCAACACGATCTACAGCGGCGAGAGCGAGCGCCCGGTGGAGGGCTGGAGCGGCGGCGGGTACGCCCCGGAGAACGAGGACGGCGTCAACTACGGCCCCATCACGGTCCGCGAGGCCACCGACAAGTCGGTGAACTCGGTGTACGCGCAGATGGCCGTCGACGTCGGCCCGGCCAAGGTCAAGCAGACCGCGGTCGACCTCGGCATCCCGGCGGACACCAAGTCGCTCTCCCCGTACCCGTCCATCGCGCTCGGCGTGGCGAACGCCAGCGTCCTGGACATGGCGGAGGCGTACGCGACGCTCGCCAACCACGGCAAGCACGGCACGTACACGCTCGTCGAGAAGATCACCAAGGACGGCCAGGACGTCATCCGGCTGCCGCAGGCCGAGCAGCACCAGGCCGTCAGCCGGGAGGCCGCCGACACCACGACGGCGATACTGCAGAGCGTCGTCGAGAACGGCACCGCGACCGCCGCCCAGGCCGCGGGCCGCCCGGCCGCCGGCAAGACCGGCACCGCCGAGTACGACACGGCGGCCTGGTTCGCCGGCTACACCCCGGAACTGGCCACGGTCGTGTCGGTGATGGGCCAGGACCCGGACACCGCCGCACAGAAGTCGCTGTACGACGTGATGGGCCTGCCGCGTATCAACGGCGGCGGGGCGCCGACCGACATCTGGGCGCAGTTCACCCGCGACGCGCTGAAGGACACCCCGGTCAGCGACTTCGATCTGGAGCTGGAGGAGGGCGCCGAGGAGACGCAGGCCCCGCCGAGCACCGAGCCGAGCGACGAGGAGACGGACGACACCGGCGACGGGAACACCGGCGGCACGACCGGCGACCCCACGGGCCGTCCGGCCACCGCGGGGCAGACCGGCGGGCAGACGCCGGGCCAGACCCAGGGCCAGACGACCGGTGGCACCAGCACCGGCACGACCACCACCGGCGGCACCCCGTCCACCGGCGGCACCACCGCCGGGGACACCACGGACGGCGGCGGCACCGGCGGCACGACCGGCTCCACCGCGGACGGCGGGACGACCGGGGACGGCGGCACCACGACCGACGGCGGCACGGGCGGCGACGGCGGCACGACCGACGGCACGGACACGGCCGGCACGACGTTCGGCCAGGGCACCTTGAGATAGCGCCCCGCGATCAGTGCCCGCTGGTCGCCTTCAGCCCCACGACGGCGACCAGCAGCAGGCACACGAAGAAGATCCGGGCGGCGGTGGCCGGCTCGCCCAGCACGACCATGCCGACCACCGCCGCACCGGCCGCGCCGATGCCCACCCACACGCCGTAGGCGGTGCCGATGGGCAGGGAGCGGGCGGCGTAGGACAGCAGCAGCATGCTGGCGACGATGCCGGCGCCGGTGAACAGGCTCGGCCACAGCCGGGTGAAGCCCTCGCTGAACTTCATGCCGATGGACCAGCCGACTTCGAGCAGACCGGCGACGACGAGCAGAACCCACGCCATGGCGAGCACCTCCGGACGTTGTTGCTTGAGCGGGGGTGCGTCGTCTTTGCGTTCGTACCGCTGGGGTACGGCCCGGTACGGCGCGTCTCGTCGGGCGGATCTCCTTCGAAGGTAGCAAAGGACGCGCAAAAGGGGCTGGTGACCATGGTCACCAGCCCCTTTCGACCGCTGTGTCAGAGGTACAGGCCGGTGGAGTCCTCCGACCCCTCGAACCGGTCCGCGGCCACGGCGTGCAGGTCGCGCTCGCGCATGAGCACGTAGGCGATGCCGCGCACCTCGACCTCGGCACGGTCCTCCGGGTCGTACAGGACCCGGTCGCCCGGCTCCACGGTCCGTACGTTCTGCCCCACCGCGACGACCTCCGCCCAGGCCAGCCGGCGGCCGACGGCCGCGGTGGCCGGGATGAGGATGCCGCCGCCGGAACGCCGCTCGCCCTCGCTGGTGTCCTGCCGCACGAGGACGCGGTCGTGCAGCATGCGGATGGGCAGCTTGTCGGGATGGGTGCTGTGCTCGTTTCTGTTGGCGCTCACGCCACTGAACCTACCTGCCTGGAACGGATCCGTACGCGGGAGGGGTGCCGCTCGGCAGCCGGGCCTCAGCCCTTGCGGCGCCTGCTGCTGAACAGGAGGAGCCCCACGACCCCCACGGCCACGAGGGCGACGGGCACGACGCGCTCCAGCCGGGGTGCCCCCTCCTCGTCCGTGAACTGCGCCCGCACGTCACTCACGACCCGGTTGACCTGCACATAGGCCCTCCCGACCGTGTGATCGATGTTGGCGACGACCTTGGCTTTGGCATCCCCGACGATCGTCTTCGGATGCACCCGCACCCCGATCTCGTCGAGTGTCTCGGCCAGCACTTCGCGGCGGCGCCTGATGTCCGCCTCGATCTGCGCCGGGGTTCTGGTGTCCGACGTGTCCGCCACCGTACGGCCTCCGAAGTCAATCTGATGCTGTTCTGGACAGTCTGTCAGCTCTCGGCCCCGCCGCACTGTCAGGACCCCCGGTTACGCTGGTCCGATGAGCGAGCGACTCCAGCCCGGGGACGTGGCCCCCGCCTTCACCCTGCACGACGCCGACGGCAACGAGGTCTCCCTGTCGGACCACAAGGGCCGCAAGGTCATCGTCTATTTCTACCCGGCCGCGCTGACCCCCGGCTGCACCAAGCAGGCGTGCGACTTCACCGACAACCTCGACGTCCTGGCCGGCGCCGGGTACGACGTCATCGGCATCTCCCCCGACAAGCCGGAGAAGCTGGCCAAGTTCCGCGAGAAGGAGAACCTCAGGGTCACCCTCCTCGCCGACCCCGACAAGCAGGTCCTGGAGGCGTACGGCGCCTTCGGCGAGAAGAAGCTCTACGGCAAGACGGTCGTCGGCGTCATCCGCTCCACGGTGATCGTCGACGAGGAGGGCAAGGTCGAACGGGCCCTGTACAACGTCAAGGCGACGGGCCACGTAGCCAAGATCATCAAGGACCTGGCCATCTGACCCACCCCGCCCGACCCGACCGGGCGTGACCCTCCGATCACCGGCTCGTTACTCCGTACGAGAGGGGAACGCCTGGTCGTATCGGAGGGGGAATGGACCGCGAGGCAAGGTACGCGCCCGAGGTGCTGGCGAACGCCGTGAGCGAGTCGCACAGCTGGAACGAGCTGGTGCGCCGCCTGGGCCTCAAGCCCAGCGGCGGGCAGCGGAGGGTGCTTCAGCAGAGGGTCGCCACCCACGGCCTCGACGTCAGCCACTTCAGACGGCACAGCCCGTGGCGCGCGTATTCGGACACGACCATCACTGATGCGGTCGCCGGATCGGCATCCCTGCGTGAGGTTGCCTTGCATCTGGGGGCGACTCCCGCACGCGGAACGCTGTCGCACCTTCGCCGCCGCATCGCCGCGGCAGGTATCGACATCAGCCACTTCGCCGGTATCGACCGGTCGCGCGCTGCCCTGCCCTTCACCGACGAGGAGCTGCGAGCCGCCGCGGCCGCCTCGGACAGCGTCCGCGGTACGGCCAGGGCGCTGGGGGTTCCGGACGACGGACGTTCCAGAGCGGCACTGGGGCGGCTGCTTCGGGACCGGGGGATCGACACGTCGCACTTCCGCCACGCCCGCATGGCGCTGCCCGAGGACCGGCTGAGGGCCGCCGTGCGGTCATCCGGCAGCTACGCCGATGTGATGCGCGCCCTGGGCTTGGAGGTGAACTACACCAACCACCGCAGGGTCCGCCGCAAGGTCGCCGAGCTGGGTTTGGACACCGGCCACTTCACGCGGCGCTCAGGGAGCGTGCAACCCACCCTGCCGAAGAGCTCGCGGGCGCTCGACGCCTTGGTCGTCCTGCCTCCGGGATCACCGCGTCCCAACCGTGAGCGGCTCCATGCCGGGCTGCGCGAGCGCGGAGTGCCGTACCGCTGCGCGTCGTGCGGAAACCGTGGGGAGTGGCTCGGGCAGCCGATCACGCTGCATATCGACCATGTCGACGGCGACTGGCTCGACAACCGCGTCGGGAATCTTCGGTACCTGTGCCCGAACTGCCACGCCCTGACGCCTACATGGTGCCGGAAGAAGTCCCGGCACGGCGGTGATGCGGGCCCCGTACACTGAGGGGCACCGAGCGGCTCAG
The DNA here is from genome assembly GCF_014656055.1 of Streptomyces griseosporeus. Lineage (GTDB taxonomy): Bacteria > Actinomycetota > Actinomycetes > Streptomycetales > Streptomycetaceae > Streptomyces > Streptomyces griseosporeus. The sequence continues at coordinate 137,613 of NZ_BNBR01000004.1, read as the reverse complement.
GGGGACCTGATGTCCGTTTTGGGGCGGTCGTGGCGAAATAGGCGATACGCGCGGGTTTTAGGTGCCCGTGGGAGAAATCCCGTGTGGGTTCGAGTCCCACCGACCGCACTGTCTGCACCGAGGGGTGGGTTCGCGTTCTGCGCGGACCCACCCCTCGTCCGTCTTCAGCCCAGCAGTTCCCGTACCACCGGGACCAGGGCGCGGAACGCCTTGCCGCGGTGGCTGATCGCGTTTTTTTCGGCCGGGGTCAGCTCCGCGCAGGTCCTCGTCTCGCCCTCGGGCTGGAGGATCGGGTCGTAGCCGAAGCCGTTCGTGCCGGCCGGGGTGTGGCGGAGGGTGCCGGGGAGGCGGCCCTCGACCACGCGTTCCGTGCCGTCGGGGAGGGCCAGGGCGGCGGCGCAGGCGAAGTAGGCGCCGCGGTGTTCGTCCGCGATGTCGGAGAGCTGGGCGAGGAGCAGGTCGAGGTTGGCCTTGTCGTCGCCGTGGCGGCCGGCCCAGCGGGCGGAGAAGATGCCGGGGGCGCCGTTCAGGACGTCCACGCACAGGCCGGAGTCGTCGGCGACGGCGGGCAGGCCGGTGGCCTGGGCGAGGGCGTGGGCCTTGAGCAGGGCGTTCTCGGCGAAGGTGACGCCGGTTTCCTTGACGTCGGGGATGTCCGGGAACGCGTCGGCGCCGACGAGTTCGTGCGGGAGTCCGGCCTCGGCGAGGATCGCCCTCAGCTCGGTGATCTTTCCGGCGTTGCGGGTGGCGAGGATCAAGCGGGTCATGGCCCCCAGTATCCCCAGCGGGGTCGGGGGCCGGTGACCGGCCGTTACGGCGTGCAGACCTTCGTCAGTTCGCCGGCCGCGTCCGTGACCGGGCTGATGTCGGGGGTCCGGTCGCCGTTCCTGATGGCCGTACGGACGTTGTCGACGGCCTTGCTCAGGTCGTCCACGGCCTTGTTGACGTCGGCGTTGTCGGTCTTGTCGCCGATCTTGTCGAGGTTCTTGTCGATCGCGGCGAGGGACTCGTCGAGCTGCGTGGGGTCGTTCGAGGCGTTCTCCACGGCCTGCTGGAGGTCGGTGACGCTGTCGGCGATGGCGTCGGCGGTCTGCACGCAGTCCAGCGCCTTGTTCACGGCGTCGCAGCCGGTGGTGAGACCGGCGGTGAGTGCGGTGGCCGCGACGGCGGCGGTGACGATGGCGATACGGCGGCCTCGACGTGGGCGTCGGCTCGCGGCCATGGCTGTGCTCCCTCCCTCGGGCCGGCCCGTGGCCGCCCTTCTCGGGCCTCCCCCGGCCCCCGTTTTCCGTACCCCTACTGACGCGTCCGAGGACGGCACGGTTGCCCGTGCCGTCCTCGGACGTCTTATGTTCTCTTGAGCGTGGTTTGGGGTGCGCTTTACCGTTCGAGGACGGTTTCGAGCGCCGCGCGCTGCGCCGCCGCCAGCTCGGTGCAGCCGGAGACGGCCAGGTCGAGGAGGGCGTTCAGCTCCTCGCGGGCGAACGGCTCGGCCTCGGCGGTGCCCTGGACCTCGACGAAGCGGCCGTCTCCGGTGCAGACGACGTTCATGTCGGTGTCGGCGCGGACGTCCTCCTCGTAGCAGAGGTCGAGGAGCGGGACGCCGCCGACGATGCCGACGGAGACGGCGGCGACGGTGCCGGTGATCGGCTGCCGGCCGGCCTTGATCAGCTTCTTGCCCTGGGCCCAGGCGACGGCGTCGGCGAGGGCCACGTAGGCGCCGGTGATCGCGGCGGTGCGGGTGCCGCCGTCGGCCTGGAGGACGTCGCAGTCGAGGACGATCGTGTTCTCGCCGAGGGCCTTGTAGTCGATGACGGCGCGCAGGGAACGTCCGATGAGCCTGCTGATCTCGTGGGTACGGCCGCCGATCTTGCCCTTGACGGACTCGCGGTCGCCGCGGGTGTTGGTGGCGCGGGGCAGCATGGCGTACTCGGCGGTGACCCAGCCCTCGCCGCTGCCCTTGCGCCAGCGGGGGACGCCTTCGGTGAAGGAGGCGGTGCAGAGCACCCGGGTGTCGCCGAAGGAGACGAGGACGGAGCCCTCGGCGTGCTTGCTCCAGCCGCGCTGGATGGTGACCGGGCGGAGTTGTTCGGGGGTGCGGCCGTCGATGCGTGACATGCCGCTGAGCCTAGCCCGAGTGGCGGAAGGGGCTCCTCCCTCGGTGGGAGAAGCCCCTTCCAGGTGAATCCGGGGTCCTGGGACCCGGGGGTTCACATCATGTCTTCGATCTCCGCGGCGATGGGGTCGGCGTCGGTGCCGATGACGACCTGGATGGCGGTGCCCATCTTGACGACGCCGTGGGCGCCGGCGGCCTTCAGGGCGGCCTCGTCGACCAGGGAGGCGTCGTGCACCTCGGTGCGCAGGCGGGTGATGCAGCCCTCGATCTCGTCGATGTTGTCGATGCCGCCGAGCCCGGCGACGATCTTCTCAGCCTTGCTGGCCATGTTCCGTCTCCCTGAAATCCCTGGTGCGGACCGCCGCCGCGGTGTCGCGGTCGTCGCGGTAGTCGCAGTAACCCACAGTCGGCCCAACTTCGCGAGCGTTGATGCCGTATGTACCGAATGATGGCGATCACGACAGCGAAGCCGACTGTCGGTCAACTGGTCTACACCAGAGGATACCGATGAGTGCCGAGAGTGCCGCCGAGGGCCGGAAGGTCAGCCCCGCGAGGGAACGCTGGAGCCGCTTCTTCCAGGGCCTGCAGAAGATGGGGCGCAGTCTGCAGCTGCCGATCGCGGTGTTGCCGGCGGCGGGCATCCTGAACCGTCTGGGGCAGGCGGATGTCTTCGGGGACCAGGGCCTGGGGTGGACGAACGTCTCCAAGGTGATGGCAGCCGCGGGCGGCGCCCTGCTGGACGGTTCGCTGGGTCTGCCGCTGCTGTTCTGCATCGGCGTGGCGATCGGCATGGCGAAGAAGTCCGACGGGTCGACCGCGCTGGCCGCGGTGGCGGGTTACCTCGTCTACTACTTCGTCCTGCACCAGTTCCCGAAGGACTGCCCGACCGGCACGTTCACCAGTGCGGGCCCGCTGGGCGGGGTGTGCGCCGCGCCCCTGGGCTCGCCCGCGACGCCGGCCGAGTACCAGAACCCAGGGGTGTTCGGCGGCATCGTGATGGGCCTGCTGGCGGCCTACTTCTGGCAGCGCTATCACCGGACGAAGTTGGTGGACTGGCTGGGCTTCTTCAACGGGCGCCGACTCGTGCCGATCATCATGGCGTTCGTGGCGATCGCGTTCGCGGTGGTGTGCCTGTGGATCTGGCCGCCGGTCGGTGACGCCCTGGAGAACTTCAGCGAGTGGCTGCGGGACGCCGGCGCCTGGGGCGCCGGTCTGTTCGGGGTCACGAACCGGGCGCTGCTGGTGATCGGTCTGCACCAGTTCCTGAACGTGCCCATCTGGTTCCAGTTCGGTTCGTACACCGCGCCGGACGGCCAGGTGTGGCACGGCGACATCAACATGTTCCTCCACGGTGACCCCGACGCGGGCCAGTTCACCTCGGGCTTCTTCCCGATCATGATGTTCGCGCTGCCGGCGGCGGCCCTGGCCATCACGCACTGCGCGCGGCCGGAGCGGCGCAAGGTGGTGGGCGGGCTGATGCTGTCGGTGGCGCTGACGTCGTTCGTCACGGGGATCACCGAGCCGATCGAGTACTCGTTCCTGTTCATCGCGCCCGTGCTGTACGCGGTCCACGCGGTGCTCACGGGGGTGTCGATGGCGGTGACGTGGGCGCTGGGCGTGCACGACGGCTTCAGCTTCTCCGCCGGATTGATCGACTACATCATCAACTGGAACCTGGCGACCAGACCGTGGGCGATCATCCCGATCGGCCTGTGCTTCGCCGCCGTCTATTACGTGATCTTCCGCTTCGCCATCACGAAGTTCGATCTCAAAACCCCCGGGCGGGAGCCGGAGGAGGAGGTCGAGGACGTGACAAGAGCCTGATGAGGCAGGGTTTTTGGGCCTTCGGACCGCCGGTCCGGGGGCCCTTCGTCACGTTCGGGACACGGTACGGGGCGTAGCGCTCCGGTTGCGTTTTTGACGGGTTCCTTATACCGCCTTCATCGTGTTACAACAGGTCTACACCACTGAGTGGTGTAGACCACCACCCGATGGAGGAAGTCTATGAGCACCGCCACCGCAACGGCGGCCCCCGCAAAGAAGCGGGGATCCGGCCTGTTCCAGGGCCTGCAGAAGGTCGGCCGCAGCCTCCAGCTGCCCATCGCCGTGCTGCCGGCGGCGGGCATCCTGCTGCGGCTCGGCCAGGACGACGTCTTCGGCAAGGACGGCTTCGGCTGGAACAAGGTCGCGGCCGTGTTCATGACGGCCGGCGACGCCGTCTTCGCCAACCTGCCGCTGCTGTTCTGCGTCGGCATCGCCATCGGCTTCGCCAAGAAGGCCGACGGTTCGACCGCGCTCGCCGCCCTGGTGGGCTTCCTCGTCTACAAGAACGTGCTGACGGCGTTCCCCATCACCGAGGCGAAGATCACCAAGGGCGAGGACATCGCCGCGACGTACAACGACCCCAAGGTCTTCGGCGGCATCATCATGGGCCTGATAGCCGCGGTCGTCTGGCAGCGCTTCCACCGCACCAAGCTCCCCGACTGGCTGGGCTTCTTCAACGGGCGCCGGCTCGTGCCGATCCTGATGGCCTTCATCGGCACCGCGGTGGGCGTCTTCTTCGGCCTGGTGTGGGAGCCCATCGGTGACGTGATCACCAACTTCGGCGAGTGGATGACCGGCCTCGGCGCGGTCGGCGCGGGTATCTTCGGCGCGATCAACCGGGCGCTGCTGCCCGTGGGTATGCACCAGTTCGTCAACACGGTGGCGTGGCAGGAGATCGGCTCGTTCAAGGACGCCTCGGGTGCCGTCTGGCACGGCGACCTGCCCCGGTTCTTCCACGGCGACCCGACCGCCGGCCAGTTCATGACCGGCTTCTTCCCGATCATGATGTTCGCCCTTCCGGCAGCCGCCCTGGCCATCACGCACAGCGCCCGCCCCGAGCGCCGCAAGGTCGTCGGCGGCATGATGATGTCGCTCGCGCTGACCTCGTTCGTCACGGGTATCACCGAGCCGATCGAGTTCGCGTTCATGTTCATCGCGCCAGTGCTGTACGTCATCCACGCGGTATTGACCGCCGTCTCCATGGCCGTCACCTGGGCCCTCGGCGTCCACCACGGCTTCAGCTTCTCGGCGGGCGCCATCGACTACTTCCTCAACTGGAACATGGCCACCAAGCCGTGGATGATCATCCCGATCGGGCTGGTCTTCGGCGCGATCTACTACTTCACGTTCCGTTTCGCCATCGTCCGGTTCAACATCCCCACCCCGGGCCGCGAGCCCGAGGAGGAGGTCGAGGATCTCACCAAGGCGTGAGAGCTCGTCGTACGGCGTGACGAAGGCCCCGGACCTGCAAGGTTCCGGGGCCTTCGGTGTGTGTGCCGTGGGGTCAGATGTCGTACGACAGTCTGGGTGCCGCCAGTTCCACCGGGCCCTCGTACACCGCCCGCGCGTCCGCCAGGTTGACCTGGGGGTCGGTCCACGGCGGGATGTGGGTGAGGACCAGGCGGCGGGCCCCGGCCCGGGCCGCCGTCTCGCCTGCCTCGCGGCCGTTGAGGTGCAGGTCGGGGATGGACTCCTTGCCGTGGGTGAACGCGGCCTCGCACAGGAACAGGTCGGCGTCCCGGGCGAGTTCGTCGAGGGCGGGGGTGACGCCGGTGTCGCCGGAGTACGCGAGCACCTTCCCCGCGTGCTCGATGCGGATGCCGTACGCCTCCACGGGATGGGCCACGCGCTCGGTGTGCACGGTGAACGGGCCGATCTCGAAGGTGGACGGCTTGACCGTGTGGAAGTCGAAGACCTCGCTCATGGAGGAGGCCGACGGGGTGTCCGCGTAGGCCGTCGTCAGGCGGTGCTCGGTGCCCTCGGGGCCGTAGACCGGGAGCGGGGCGCAGCGGCCGCCGTCATGGCGGTAGTAGCGCGCGACGAAGTACGCGAGCATGTCGATGCAGTGGTCGGCGTGCAGATGGCTCAGGAAGATCGCGTCGAGGTCGTAGAGACCGCAGTGGCGCTGCAGCTCGCCCAGGGCGCCGTTGCCCATGTCGAGAAGCAGCCGGAAGCCGTCGGCCTCGACGAGGTAGCTCGAGCAGGCCGATTCCGCGGACGGGAACGACCCCGAGCAGCCGACGACGGTGAGCTTCATGGAGCGGAAACCTCCGTGGCGGAAAATGCGGGAAATGCGGGCAAATCTGCGGAAACGGGATATCGGGAATCGGGGACGGGCGTGGGGTCGTGCGGTCCGTCGAGCGTAAGGCGCAAAACCTCCGGTCGCTCCTCCGCCAAGGCCTGTTGTGGGCGAACTCACCTGTGCTGTCACCGGTTCGGCTGGACGCGGGGCGCCTGCGGCGCGCGGCAGGTTGCGCGGAGTGACGAAAGGGCGCGCGGCGTGCAGGATGCGCCGGTACCGTCGTCGGTATGGACACGTCCTGGTGGCTGGCGCTCGTGGCGGTGGTGCTGCTCGCGCTCGTCGCGGTGCTCGTCGACGGGTGGGGGCGGGCGCCCCGGCCGCCGGGCGGCGGGCGGCGGTCCCGCGGTGGCGGGACGGGCGCGCGGCCGGAGCCCGCGGAGATCTGGTGGGCGGGCGTGCCCTTCGAGGACGGGCCGGGGCGGAAGGACCGGCCGTGTCTGGTGCTGTCCGTGCGGGGTGGCCACGCGGTCGTCGCGAAGATCAGCACCAAGAACCACCACGAGCGGGCCGGGGTGATCCCGCTGCCGCCGGGCGCGGTGGGGGACGCGCGGGGGCGGGCGAGTTTCCTGCAGACGGACGAGTTGCGCGAGGTGCCGGTGGGTGACTTCCGGCGCCGCGTGGGAGTGGTGGACCCGGTCCTGTGGGACCAGGTCCGTCACCTGGCATAGCGCCTCAGGCCCAGAGCTGGCCTTGCAGCGTCTCGATCGCTTCCTCGGTCGTCGCGGCCGTGTAGACGCCGGTCGAGAGGTACTTCCAGCCGCCGTCGGCGACGACGAAGACGATGTCGGCGCTCTCCCCCGCCTTGAGCGCCTTCTTGCCGACGCCGATCGCGGCGTGCAGCGCGGCGCCCGTGGAGACGCCGGCGAAGATGCCCTCCTGCTGGAGCAGTTCCCGGGTGCGGGTCACGGCGTCCGCGGAGCCGACGGAGAAGCGCGTCGTCAGCACGGAGGCGTCGTACAGCTCGGGTACGAAGCCCTCGTCGAGGTTGCGCAGGCCGTACACCAGGTCGTCGTAGCGCGGCTCGGCGGCGACGATCCTGACGTCGGGCTTGTGCTCGCGCAGGTAGCGGCCGACGCCCATGAGGGTGCCGGTGGTGCCGAGGCCCGCGACGAAGTGGGTGACGGAGGGGAGGTCCGCGAGGATCTCGGGGCCCGTCGTCGCGTAGTGGGCGCCGGCGTTGTCCGGGTTGCCGTACTGGTAGAGCATCACCCAGTCGGGGTGCTCGGCGGCCAGCTCCTTGGCGACGCGTACGGCGGTGTTGGAGCCGCCCGCGGCCGGGGAGGAGATGATCTCGGCGCCCCACATGCCGAGCAGGTCACGGCGTTCCTGCGAGGTGTTCTCGGGCATCACGCACACCATGCGGTAGCCCTTGAGCTTGGCGGCCATGGCGAGCGAGATGCCGGTGTTGCCGCTGGTGGGCTCCAGGATCGTGCAGCCGGGTGTGAGGCGGCCGTCCTTCTCCGCCTGCTCGATCATGTGCAGGGCGGGGCGGTCCTTGACGGAGCCGGTGGGGTTGCGGTCCTCCAGCTTGGCCCAGATGCGCACGTCGTCGGACGGCGACAGCCGCGGCAGGCGCACCAGGGGGGTGTTGCCGACCGCGGCCAGGGGGGAGTCGTACCGCATCGCCGATCAGGCCATACCGCCGGCCACGGCCGGCAGGATCGTGACGTTGTCGCCGTCGGACAGCTTGGTCTCGATGCCGTCGAGGAAGCGGACGTCCTCGTCGTTCAGGTAGACGTTGACGAAGCGGCGCAGCTGGTCGCCGTCCACGATGCGGGCCTGGATGCCCGCGTGCCGGCTCTCGAGGTCGGCGAACAGCTCGGCGAGGGTGTCGCCGCTGCCCTCCACCGCCTTCTGACCGTCGGTGTACTGGCGGAGGATGGTCGGGATGCGGACCTCGATGGCCATGGCTGTGGGCTCCTGTCGGGAGTGGATGACGTCGGTGGGCGCGCGGCGGCGCGGGTGAAGCGGGTGGTGCGGTGAGCGCCGCGGCTCCACGGCCGTACGGCGGCAGGCAGCGTCAACAGATGGAGCTGGCGAGCCTGCACAGGTCGACGTGCAGCCGCGCCACGAGCAGCATGCCCGGCGTCTTGTCGCTCACGTCGTTCAGAACCATGGGCTCATCGTATCGATTCCCGTCCCGGGACCCGGAGTGTGATCTCGCATGCTGGATGTTTTCCGACCGGATACCGGAATCAGTACGCTTCCACGACCCTGACCTCCTCTTCCGTCACCTCGCCCTCCACGATCCGGAACGAGCGGAACTGGAACTCTCCGAGGCCGTCGGTGTCGGCGGTGGAGACGAGGACGTAGTGGGCGCCGGGCTCGTTGGCGTAGGAGATGTCGGTGCGCGAGGGGTAGGCCTCGGTGGCGGTGTGGGAGTGGTAGATGACCACCGGCTCCTCGTCGCGGTCGTCCATCTCGCGGTAGAGCTTGAGCAGGTCGCCCGAGTCGAACTCGTAGAAGGTGGGCGACATCGCCGCGTTGAGCATGGGGATGAAGCGCTCGGGGCGGTCCGAGCCCGCCGGGCCCGCGACGACGCCGCACGCCTCGTCGGGGTGGTCCTTGCGCGCGTGGGCGACGATCTGGTCGACGAGGGCCTGGGTGATGGTCAGCATGTCCGTCAGGATAAGCAGAAGGGCCGTTCCGTACCGAGGAGTGGTACGGAACGGCCCGGATGCCGGACGCCCTGAGCGGCGGCCGGAGGGGGCGCCACGAGTGCCCCGTCTGGCCGGACGTCCTCTGGAGTGGTCGAAGCGGCTGGTCAGCCGACCTTTTCGAGCTCCGGCTCGCGGCGCTGGGTGATCTCCGGGTTGCGGGACTTCAGCACCATCCAGCCGATGCCGAGGGCGACGGCCCAGCCCGCCATGACGTACAGGCAGACCCGGGAGTCGGCATCCTTGGCGATGAGGCCGGTGACGAACAGCAGGAACACGATGGCGATCCAGGAGCAGACCGAGCCGCCGGGCGCCGGGAAGGAGGAGGCGGGCAGCCGGCCCGCGTCGACCGCGCGGCGGTACAGGACGTGGCTGACGAGGATCATCAGCCAGGTCCAGATGCCGGCCGCGGTGGCGACGGAGGTGACGTAGCCGAAGGCCTTCTCCGGGACGATGTAGTTCAGGACGACGCCGATGCCCATGAAGAGCACCGAGACGGTGATGCCGAGCGCGGGCGTCTTCGTCGAGGACAGCTTCTCGAAGACCTTGGGCGCCTCGCCGCTGGAGGCGAGGTTGCGCAGCATGCGGCCGGTGGAGTACATGCCCGAGTTGCAGGACGACAGGGCCGCGGTGAGCACGACGAAGTTGACGATGCCGGCGCCCGCCGGGATGCCGATCTTCGCGAAGGCGGCGACGAACGGGCTGACGCCCGGCGCGAACTCGGTCCACTTCACCACGCACAGGATGACGGTGAGGGCGCCGACGTAGAACAGCGCGATCCGCCAGGGCAGGGTGTTGATCGCCTTGGGCAGGGTCTTCTCGGGGTTCTCCGACTCACCGGCGGTGACGCCGACCAGCTCGACCGCGAGGTAGGCGAACATGACGCCCTGCAGGGTCATCAGGGACGAGCCGATGCCCTTGGGGAAGAAGCCGTCGAAGGCCCACAGGTTGGAGACCGCGGCGGTGTCGCCGGCGGAGGAGAAGCCGAAGGTGAGCACGCCCAGGCCGATGACGATCATGCCTATGAGGGCGGTGACCTTGACCATCGAGAACCAGAACTCCAGCTCGCCGAAGAGCTTCACGGAGATCAGGTTGACCCCGAAGAGGATCACCAGGAAGACCAGGGCCGTGACCCACTGCGGGACGTCCGGGAACCAGTAGTTGACATAGATCGCGGCGGCCGTCAGCTCGGCCATGCCGGTGACGACCCACATCAGCCAGTACGTCCAGCCGGTGAAGTAGCCGAAGAACGGGCCGAGGAACTCGCGCGAGTACTCGGCGAAGGAGCCGGAGACCGGGCGGTACAGCAGGAGCTCGCCGAGCGCCCGCATGATGAAGAAGATGATCACGCCCGCCAGGGCGTACATCAGGATCAGACTGGGTCCGGCCTTGGCGATGTTCGCCCCGGCACCCAGGAACAGGCCGACGCCGATGGCGCCGCCGATCGCGATCATCTGGACCTGACGGCTGCCGAGCCCGCGCTCGTAGCCCTCCTCGGGGGTGACCCCCTGCTCGACCTGCTTCGAGGTCATGGTGTGGTGCGCCTTTCTCCATGCCGACCCAGGCCTCTCGTCGGCCTCGGATCGGGTTTCGATCCCCCCGGATTGATGGAGCTGAGCGAGCTGTGCGGGCCCGCTCATTGCCTGGCCGGCGGTTGCCGGCTCGGTGGCGCACCCGACCGAACATACGGGTGGTGTTCGTCGGGCGGTCGTGAAGATTTATCACGGCCGCAACAGTGATCGGGGGTGCCGCGTGTGACGCACCCCACGGGGAAAACCGGACAAAAGGGCACCCTGGCGGGCGTACCCGGCCGTCGCGGTGACGGGATCGTTATCCGGATTTGAGCGTCCTCTGAGCGAACGCCCGGTGCGGACAGATCAGGGCATCAGGGTGGAAACCAGCGTCTCCTGGAGGCCGCCCAGCCACAGGTACGCCATCACCATCGGCTTGCGCGGGTCCTCGTCGGGCAGCCGGTACAGCAGGTCGGTGTCGTCCTCGTCGGTGATGTCCAGCCGGGAGCCGATCGCGAGGCGCAGGTCGTTGAGCGCACCCAGCCACTGCTGGGACTCCTGCGAGGACAGCTTGAGGACCGCTCCCTCCTCGCCGACGGGGGTGAGCGCGTCCAGCGAGCGGATCACCGCGAGGGCGCTGTCGCGTTTGCGGGCGCGCAGGTCGTTCTCGGTGTAGCGGCGGAACTCGGCCGAGCGGGCCGTGCGCTCCGCGGCCTCCTGGGCCGTGGCGGGCTGCTGCTCCGGGTCGGAGTAGGCGTCCGGGAACAGGCGCCTGAGGACCGGGTCGGAGGGCGGCTCGCTGGGCCCCTCGGCGAACAGCTCGGCGAGCGGGTCGTCCGGGGCGTCCTCGGCGGGGCCGGGGCCGATCAGTTCCAGCAGCTGCACGGCGAGCGAGCGGATGATGGAGATCTCGACGTCGTCGAGGGCGACGGCGGCACCGCCGCCGCGGAGCGGTTCGAAGTGTCCTGGCATGAAGGCGATCGCTACTTCCGGTCCTGCTGGAGGGTGGCCCACAGACCGTAGCCGTGCATGGCCTGCACGTCGCGCTCCATCTCCTCGCGCGTGCCGCTGGAGACGACCGCCCGGCCCTTGTGGTGGACGTCGAGCATGAGCTTGGTGGCCTTGTCCTTGGAGTAGCCGAAGTACGTCTGGAAGACGTACGTCACGTAGCTCATGAGGTTCACGGGATCGTTGTGGACGATCGTCACCCAGGGCACGTCGGGCTCGGGTACGGCGGAAACCTCCTCCGCCGACTCGGTCTTCTCGATCTCGATGGGTGCGGCTGCCGTCACAGTGACCATGCTGCCACGGGCCCCAGAAATCGTCACACTGACGAAATAGGGGTACCATCTCTTGCCATGAACACTGCGGACCTTGGGCTGCCGGTGGACGTCCCCTCGACGGCGCTCTTCACGGACCACTACGAGCTGACGATGCTCCAGGCCGCCCTCAAGGCGGGTACGGCCGAACGGCGCAGCGTCTTCGAGGTCTTCACCCGGCGGCTGCCGAACGGCCGGCGCTACGGCGTCGTCGCGGGCACCGGGCGCGTCCTGGACGCCGTGGAGAACTTCCGCTTCGACGCGGGCGTGCTCGGCTTCCTGCGCGAGCGGCGGATCGTCGACGACGCCACCCTGGACTGGCTGGCCGGATACCGCTTCTCGGGTGACATCTGGGGCTATCCGGAGGGCGAGGTGTACTTCCCGGGCTCGCCGATCCTCAGGGTGGAGGGCTCCTTCGCCGAGTGCGTGCTGCTGGAGACCGTGATCCTGTCGATCCTCAACCACGACTCGGCGATCGCGGCCGCCGCGTCCCGGATGGCCTCGGCGGCCGGTGACCGGCCGCTGATCGAGATGGGCGCCCGGCGCACTCACGAGCTGTCCGCGGTGGCCGCGTCGCGCGCCGCCTACGTCGGCGGCTTCGCCTCCACCTCCGACCTGGCGGCCGGCTTCCGCTACAACATCCCGACCGTGGGCACCTCCGCGCACGCCTTCACCCTGCTGCACGACTGCGAACGCGACGCCTTCCGCGCCCAGGTGGAGTCCATGGGCCGCGGCACGACCCTGCTGGTGGACACCTACGACGTCGCCGAGGCCGTCCGTACGGCGGTGGAGGTGGCCGGGCCCGAGCTGGGCGCCGTGCGCATCGACTCCGGCGACCTGCTGCTGGTCGCGCACCGGGTGCGGCAGCAGCTGGACGAGCTGGGCGCGCGCGACACGAGGATCATCGTGACGTCGGACCTCGACGAGTACGCCATCGCCTCGCTGGCGGCGGCGCCGGTGGACGCGTACGGCGTCGGCACCCAGCTGGTGACCGGGTCCGGGCACCCCACCGCGTCGATGGTCTACAAGCTGGTCGCCCGTGCCGAGAGCGCCGATCCGAAGGCGCCGCTGAAGGCGGTGGCGAAGAAGTCCTCCGGCGGGAAGACCTCGGTCGGCGGGCGCAAGTGGGCCGCGCGGCGGCTGGACGAGGACGGCGTGGCCGAGGCCGAGGTCGTCGGCACCGGGCCGGTCCCGGGCGAGCTGGCCGACCGGCAGCTGCTGGTGGAGCTGGTCAAAGGCGGCGAGATCGTCGGGCGTGAGCCGCTGGACGCCGCCCGCGAGCGCCACGCGGCGGCCCGCGCCGGCCTGCCGCTGTCCGCGATCCAGCTCTCGCGCGGGGAACCCGTCCTGCCGACGGAATACGTCCACGGGCGCTCGGGTAGCCAGTGAGCGGCCGAACAGAGCCATCGGGGGCGGACACGGGCCCGTCAGAGGGGCCCGTGGGCGGGTGCGCCCCCGTTCACGCCCCCTGATGCCCCCTCCCGTACCGCCCCGGGATTCCCTAGGCTCGGAAGTTCATACCGGCCGGGCCCGCTGACCCTTCCTGCCGACCGCGATTGCCGAAGGACACCCACCATGCGCCGCGCCTTGATCGTCGTAGACGTGCAGAACGACTTCTGCGAGGGAGGCAGCCTCGCGGTCGCCGGGGGTGCCGATGTCGCCGCCGCCATCACCGAGCTGATCGGGCAGGCCACCCCCGCCTACCGGCATGTGGTGGCCACCCGTGACCACCACATCGCGCCCGGCGGCCACTTCGCCGACAACCCGGACTATGTGCGCAGCTGGCCCGCGCACTGCGTCGCGGGCACCGAGGGCGTGGGCTTCCACCCGAACTTCGCGCCCGTCGTCGCCTCCGGCGCGATCGACGCCGTCTTCGACAAGGGCGCGTACGCGGCCGCCTACAGCGGCTTCGAGGGCGCCGACGAGAACGGCACCGGCCTCGCCGACTGGCTCCGGGAGCGCGAGGTCGACGAGGTGGACGTGGTGGGCATCGCCACCGACCACTGTGTGCGCGCCACCGCGCTGGACGCGGCGAAGGAGGGCTTCCGCGCCCACGTCCTGCTCGACCTGACCGCCGGGGTGGCCCAAGAGACCACCGAGAAGGCGATCGAGGAGATGCGGGAGGCGGGCGTGGAGCTGACCGGCAAGCCCGTCGTCCTGAGAGGCTAGGCGCCCGGCACCGGGACGGTCACGCCGGGGCCGCGGGGCGTCTGAGCAGGGCCCGGATCGGGTGCCACAGCTCCGTCATCAGTTCCGGGCCGCCGACCGCGCTGCCGGGCGCGGTCCGCCATATCAGGCCGTCCGGGTGGTGCAGTACGGCGGTGATCTCGTCCGGCGTCGGCGGGGCCGCGTTGCCACGCAGATAGACCGAGCGCAGCCCCAGGTTGCGCAGCCTGGTCAGGGCGCGCGCCCGGTTCTGGGCGTGGACGAGGACCCGCACTCCGGCGGGGCCGTCGGCGGCGGGGCTGGGCAGGTTCAGCGCCACCACCACGCTGCCGTTCGGCAGCTTGCAGAAACCTCCTGCGGCCATGCAGTCACACCCCCGTGCGTCCCGGTGTCAATAAGAAATCCACAGCACGCACCTAAACACGATCGGCGGCAACCCGCCAAGGGGTTGCCGCCGATACGCGTCTGACCTGCGGAAACAGTGACTACTTCACCGCGGGGCCGACCTGGAGGTTGATCGTCGAGCCGTCCTTGGCCTCCTTGACGATCCGGATCCGGGTGTTGGTGTCAGTGACCTTGACACCGGAGGCCGGGTTCGAGGCGTCGTAGTAGGTGCTGGCGTGGTCGTCGAAGACCGACACGCCGGCCGACGGCCAGATCCTGGTCGCGACGTCGGCCTTGTGCAGCGTCATGCCGTCCGTCGGGTACAGGCTGAAGGGCGCGTCGTAGGACTGGATGCGGCCGCGCATCAGCGTGCCGTCCTTCCAGCGCAGCGCCTCCGGGTGGGAGTCGATCGGCAGGATCAGGCCGGCGCCGGGGTGGGTGCCGGTGTTGTTGTCCGCCTGCGAGGTGTCCCACTTCCAGATCAGCAGGCCGTTCTGGTACGCGTAGTGCTCGACCCAGTCCGGACGGGTCGTGGAGAAGCCGAAGTTGTACGGGCCGGTCTTCAGCGTCTTGTCGTACGACACGTACTGGCGGTTCTCGGCGATGTAGTACTGCGCGTAGTCCTTGGTGAAGGACGCGCCGATGCGGTCGAAGCCGACCTTGGTCCAGGCGGGGTCGAGCGTCTCGGCGTTGTCGGAGAACAGGGCGGCGCCGTCGGCGGTCACCGTGATCTCGTCGGCCGCGAAGCCCTTGAGGGCCACGCCGCCGTCCGTCTGGTAGCGGAAGCGCAGGTCGATCTTCTTGCCCGCGTAGGCGTCCAGCGAGTACGACAGCTTCTTGTACGTCTCGGAGCTGCCGGTCAGGGCCGGCTTGTCGCTGCCGTCACGCGGGATCGGCTGACCGTCCACCGTGCCGTCCAGGGCGGTCCAGTTGGCGCCGCCGTCGGTGGACACCTCGGTGTAGAGGTAGTCGTAGTTGGCCTCGATGTCGTACCAGCCGTCGAGGGTGAGGGCGGCCGACGTCTTGCCGGTGAGGTCCACGCTGCGGGTCAGCGTGTTCTTCAGGTCGTCGCCGCTGCCGCTCCACCACTGGGTGGCGCCCTCGGCCGGCTTGACGACCTCGGTGGTGACCGCCTTGTCGGGCAGGTTCACCACGAGGGCCTGCTTGTCCCAGGTGTTGTACTCGGCGACGCCCAGCTTGTGCGTGGACTGCTTGCCGGCCTTGGCGGTGTCGTAGTTGAGCCAGCCGAGCTGCAGCTTGTCCCAGGCGTTCATGTCGCCCGGCAGGTCGCCGATGGCGTCCTTGCCGCGGCCGAGCCAGGAACCGGACGACATCAGCGTCCAGAAGCCGGTGGAGTTCTCGCCGCCCGCGGTGTCGTACTCGTCGGGCAGGCCGAGGTCGTGGCCGTACTCGTGCGCGTAGACGCCGAGGCCGCCGTTCTCCGGCTGGATGGTGTAGTCGCCGACCCAGATGCCGGTGTCGCCGATCTGCGCGCCGCCCAGCCTGTTGTTGGCGGGGCCGGTGGCGCCGGCGTCGGTGCCGAAGGCGTACCAGCGGTGGGCCCAGATCGCGTCCGTGCCCTGGGCGCCGCCGCCCGCGGACTCGTCCTCACCGGCGTGCACGATCTGGAAGTGGTCGATGTAGCCGTCGGGCTCGTTGAAGTTGCCGTCGGCGTCGTAGTCGTAGCGGTCCCACTGGTCGAACTGCGCGACGTCCGCCTTGATCTGGGCGTCGGTGCGGCCGGCCGCCTTCTGCTGCGCGACCCAGGCGCTCAGGCCGTCGCTGACGACGTTCCACACGCTCGGGCAGTTGGTGGAGCCGCAGGCGTTGTTGCCGTAGCGGGCCTCGTTGTAGGGCACCTTGACCCAGTCGGAGACCTCGCCGTCGACCGAGTAGCGGCCCGAGGACTGCTTCTCGTAGTACTTCTTGACCGACTCGGTGTTCTTGCCGGTGCCGAAGTAGAGGTCCTGGAAGTGCTGGCGGTCGTAGTCCGCCTGCCAGGCCGTGGAGTTGTCCTTGGTGCGGTCGGGCGCCGCGATGGTGTTGTGCAGCGGGCCGGGCGTGCCGCCGAACTTGGGGTCGGTCTTGTCGCCGAACTCCACCAGGATGGTGAAGATCTTGTCGGTCTTCTCGCGGCCCAGCTCGACGAACTTGCTGTCGCCCTTCTTGCTCTTCAGCTGGACGACCTTGGAGCCGTTCTTCTCCTTCACCTGGGCCTGGCCGGATATGACCTGGTCCAGGGCCTCCTGGCGCTGGGCTTCCTGGGTCTTGCTCAGCGGACCGTCGAGGTCGTGCTTGTGCTGCTTCTCCGGGGCCGGGTCGTGCCGGTCCACGGTGGTGGCTCCGGCGTTCGGAGCGGCCTCGGCCACGGCGAAGGTGGTGAAGCCGGCGGAGGCCGCCGCGAGCGCGACGCTGATCGCCGCCGCTCTGAACGTCCAGGATCTACTGGTCACTTGAGTTCCTCCCCCGCGTGTGCGCGCACGGCAGATAGGGGCCCTGGTCTGGCGGGATCCGCGCGCGCATGATCAACGCGTGTAGTCAAGTGACGACATTTGACTAGAGGTTTAGAAGAAAAGACAGACCTTGACTTGGACAAGTCAAGTGCACTATGCGGAAGAGGCGTTCGCTTTGCGGACGGTCTCCCCGCGGCCGGACGACCGGACCGAGCGCGGCGCATGACTCCGTGCGCCCCCTGTGCACCGGCACTGTTGGTTAGGTCACGCTTACTGTTCGTTCCGCTCGGGCATGCAGGCGAATAGAGTCGAGACAACCCCCGCTTCCGAGGACACGATTGCCATGCCTGGTCCGCTGCCTCGCCCGACCGTCGCACAGCTCGTCTACGGTGCCTGCACCGTCGTCTTCTCGACGCTCGCCATGCTGCTGCTGTCCCAGACGGGTTCGGGCCCGGCGATCGCGGTCGTCGCCGTGGCGGCACTCGCGCTCGGCGTGCTCGTCGCGATGACGGTCCCGGTGCCCAAGGCGTCGGCCCCAGCCGCGCGGCCGGCCTCCGCCGAGCGCAGCGAACGCGAACCGGTGGCCCCCTAACCCGACATCGGGCGACAGGGCCCGCGCCGCGGCCGGTGCGGGCCCTTCGCCGTGCGCTCAACCGGTGCTGACCACGACCGTCTTGGCCGCCTTGTCGTGCAGGCCCTGTTTGTACGGCTTGTCGAAGAAGCTCCAGCCGCCCGAGATCGCCGTCCACACACAGGCACAGCAGAACGCGAACGGGATCCACAGCACCAACGCCCGCAGCAGCGCGTTCTGCACGGACGGGTTGGCCCCGTTGTCCAGATTGGCCACGCGCATGCCGAGCAGCTTCTTGCCGACGGTCTGGCCGGTGCGGGCGATCAGGAAGGTGTCGTACGCGACGTAGAGCACGGCCGCGATGGCGGACTGGCCGAGGGACTTGCCGACCTCGATCCGGTCGCCGTCCACGGTGTACTCGTCCACGTTGAAGCCGAGGGTGAGCAGCCAGACGACGACACCGACGAGGATCATGTCGATGATGCGCGCGAGCGTGCGCTTGCCGCTGTCGGCGAGCGGGGGCATGCCGGCGAGGGGGTCGGCGGGGCCGCCGGGGCCGCCGTAGGGGCCACCGGGACCGCCGTAGGGGTCACCCCCGTACGGGCCACCGCCCCCGTACGGGCCACCGCCGCCGTAGGGGCCGCCGCCCGGGGGGCCGCCGGTGCCGTGGGGTGGCGGGGGCTGGCCGCCGTGCGGGGTGTCGTACGGCGAGCCCGGTCCCGGCCCCTGCCCGGGGCCGGGCGGGGGCTGCTTCCTGAACGGGTCGTCCTCCGGTGGCTGCCCGGAGCCGGGGGGCGGTTCGGTGCTCATGGGCCGAGTGCACCGCGTTCCCTCCGGCTCCGCATCCGGCGAGCGGCCGGTCGGAGTACCGGATCAGCCGGGCCGGACGCCGTACCCGGTCATCCCGCGACGAACGTATGCGCGGCCTTGTCGTGCCAGCACTGCCGCCAGGGACGGTCGAACAGGCCCCATACGACGCCCACGACACCGATGCCGAGCAGCCCCGGGATGCTGTAGACCAGCCAGCGGCGCAGGGCCGCGCCGAAGGACGGGGGCTCGTGCGCCTCGATGTCCCGCACCTCCAGGCGGAACAGCTTCTTGCCGAGGGTGCGGCCCCACTTGGCGGTGGGCAGCGCCTCGCAGAGGACACCGGCGAGGAGCAGGACGGCGAGGATGACACCGAGGTAGACCGAGGTGGTGCCGTCGACGATCCAGACGGTGACGGTCCGTCCGGTGAGCTTGGCCGCGTCGATCTTCTCGCTGACGTGGTCGACGGTCTTCAGGCCGAGCGGCACGGCGGCGGCGGAGGTGACGGCGGCGACGACCAGCGTGTCGACGAGCCGCGCGGCCAGCCGCCTGCCGAGCCCCGCGGGGCGCGCGGAAGCCTGCCGGCGGGCCGCCGCCTGGAAGATGTCCTCCACCGGCGGCTTCCACGGCGCGACCGGCTGCTCCGCCTCGCCCGCGCCCGCCAGCTGGTGCACCTGCTGCGCCCAGGAGGCCTGACCGCCGCCGGGGCCGCTGGTCACGGGGGTGGAGAGGGGGTTGGCGGAGGCGGCGGCCGGGGCGGCCTGATGGGGGAAGCCGGGGGTGGCGGGGGCGGCGGGGCCGACCGGGCCTGGGGCGGCGGGGTTCGGCTGCGAGGCCGTCGGCCCGGGGGTGGCGGCGGGGGTGCCGGGGGTGGCTGCCGCCGGGCCCTGTGCGGCGGCCGCGCGGTCGGCGGCGGCCTTCCCGGCGGCGAAACCGGGACCCGGCGCCGCGGCGGCCGCCGGGCCGGCGGCACCGGCGTGCACCGGGCCCTGCGCGGCGAAGTCGGAGCCGGCCTCCGGCCAGTCGGGGGCCGCGCCCGGGGTGCCCTGGCCGGCCTGGCCGCGTCCGTCGCCCTGCCCCTGCGAGGGCACCGGGCGGAACAGCATCGTGCCCGCGTCCTGATCACCCTGGGGAGCGTCGGCGGCGGTGGGCCGGCGGAAGACGACGGTGCCCGGCGACGACTCCGCGTCCCCGGCCTCCGCGCGCCCGGCGCCACCGCCGGAGGCCTGCGCCGGGCCGAAGGACTGGCCGGGTACGGGTCCCTGGGCGGCCCCGGGCCCCTGTGCGGGCACGGGCGACCGGCCCGCACCGGACGCCCGCGCCGGACCGAACGACTGCCCGGCGCCGGGTCCTTGCCCGGGCACGCTCGCCGGAGCCGCACCGGACGCCTGTCCGGGTACGGGCGACTGGGCCGGGCCGGGGGCCTGGCCGGGTACGGGCGAGTGGGCCGGGCCGGCGGCCTGGCCGGGTACGGGCGACTGGGCCGGACCGGCGGCCTGGCCGGGTGCGGCGGGCTGGGCGGGGCCGGAGCCCGGTGCGGGGGTCCGGGCCGGGTCTGTCGGCACCCTCGGGTCCGCGGCCGCCCCGGGGGTCCCCCACGACACGCGACGGTCCTGGTCGGTGCCGAAGCCGGACTGGCGGGCGCGGTCGGCGGTCCATGCGGAGGCCGGTTCCTGGGGGTCGGCGGCCGGGCCGGGCTGCGGGTCCTCGTCGAAGAAGTGGGGGCCGGTCTCCTCCACGGAGGCGGGCTGCGCCGGGCGCACGCCGGGCGGCGGTGCGAGCGGCTCGCCGTCGGTCGGCGCCGGGCGGCTGGTGCCCGGCACCCAGGCGGAACCGTTCCAGTACCGGACGTATCCAGGGATGGACGGGTCCGGGTAATACCCTTCGCGGGGCCGGTCGTCGCCGGGGGCCGGGGTTGGGGCGCTCATGTCCGTCGTCCCGTATCTGTCTCGGGGGTCACTTGGGGGCCTCCACATCTATCAGACGAGCGCAACCGCCACCGCCTCTCCCGCAGGACCCACCCCTTTCCGGGCACGAGGGAAAAAGAATTTCCCCGAACCCGCGTAATGCTTCCGGCCCGGCCCCCTCTCTCCTCGTACGGGCCCGTCCGAGGGCCCCTCACGAGAGGACGACACCGTCATGCACACCGTGGTCGAGCGCGAACTGGAACTGAGGCTCATCCTTTCGCCGGAGCGCGGCATCCCCGTCCCGGCCAGGCTCACCTACCGCACCGACGACCCCTACGCCGTGCACATCACCTTCCACATCAACTCGGAGTACCCGGTCAACTGGACGTTCGCCCGGGAGCTGCTGGTGGAGGGCGTGTTCCGGCCGTGCGGGCACGGGGACGTGCGGGTGTGGCCGACGAAGGTGGACGGTCGCAGCGTGGTGCTGATGGCGCTGAGCTCGCCCGACGGAGACGCCCTGCTGGAGGCGCCGGCGGCCCAGGTGTCGGCCTGGCTGGAGCGGACGCTGCGGGTGGTGCCGCCGGGGACCGAGGGCGAGCAGCTGGGCATCGACGACGCCCTCGACCAACTGCTCGCCCAGTGAGACCCGGTGCGGCACCGACCGAGGTCAGAACAGCTTGCCCGGGTTGAGGATGCCGAGCGGGTCGAAGACCTGTTTGATCTGCCGTTGCATCTCGACGCCGACCGGGCCGATCTCGCGGGCCAGCCACTCCTTCTTCAGGACACCCACGCCGTGCTCGCCGGTGATCGTGCCGCCGAGTTCCAGGCCGAGGGCCATGATCTCGTCG
This sequence comes from Streptomyces griseosporeus, assembly GCF_014656055.1. Taxonomy (GTDB): domain Bacteria; phylum Actinomycetota; class Actinomycetes; order Streptomycetales; family Streptomycetaceae; genus Streptomyces; species Streptomyces griseosporeus. The sequence continues at coordinate 116,748 of NZ_BNBR01000004.1, read as the reverse complement.
AAGGACTCGCGGGCCCGCCGGGACTCGTCGGGGTCCTGCGCGTCGAAGCAGACGGTCGGGTGGGTATTGCCGTCGCCCGCGTGCGCGCAGACCCCGATGGTCAGGCCGTACTTCGCGGCGATGCGCTCGACGCCGTCGAGCATGTCGCCGAGCCGGGAGCGGGGCACGCACACGTCGTCGATCATCGTCGTGCCCTTGACGGCCTCCAGCGCGGTGAGGGACAGCCGGCGTGCCTGCAGGAGCAGTTCGGACTCGGCGGTGTCCTCGGCGGGAACGACCTGGGTGGCACCGGCGGCCTCGCACAGCGCGCCGACGGCGGCGAGGTCGGCGGCGGGGTCCGGGGTGTCGAAGGCGGCCAGGAGGAGGGCCTCGGTGGTCTCGGGCAGGCCCATGTGGGCGAGGTCGTTCACCGCCTTGACGGTCGTACGGTCCATCAGTTCGAGGAGGGACGGGACGTGACCGCCGGCCATGATCCGGCACACGGCGTCGCAGGCGGCCGCCGCCGAGGGGAACTCGGCGGCCAGCACCAGCTGCCGGGGCGGCTTGGGCCGCAGCGCGAGGACCGCCCGGACGACGATGCCGAGGGAGCCCTCCGAGCCGACGAAGAGGCGGGTGAGGTCGTATCCGGCGACGCCCTTCGCGGTGCGGCGGCCGGTGGTGAGCAGGCGGCCGTCGGCGAGGACGACGTCCAGGCCGAGGACGTACTCGGCGGTGACGCCGTACTTCACGCAGCACAGGCCGCCGGAGGCGGTGCCGATGTTGCCGCCGATCGTGCACATCTCCCAGCTGGAGGGGTCGGGCGGGTAGTACAGCCCGTGTTCCTCCACGGCGCGGGAGAGGGCGGCGTTGACGACGCCGGGTTCGACGACCGCGACCCGGTCGACCGGGTTGATCTCCAGGATGCGGTCCATCTTGGTGAGGGACAGCACGATGCAGCCGTCGGTGGCGTTGGCGCCGCCGGACAGGCCGGTGCGGGCGCCCTGCGGGACGACGGGGACACGCAGCTCGGTGGCGGTGCGCAGGACGTGCTGGACCTGTTCGACGGTGCGGGGCAGCACGACCACGGCCGGGGAGCCGGCCGGGCAGAAGCTGGCCATGTCGTGGGCGTAAGAGGCCGTGACGTCGGGGTCGGTCAGGACGGCCTCGGCGGGCAGGCCGGCCAGCAGCCGGTCGAGGAGGTTGCCCGTCCGTTCGTCGCGCGGCGCTTCGATGCGGCTCATGATCACAGCGTCGCACCGGGGGCCATCGGTGTGAACCCCGTGTACGGCAGCCGCCGTATACCGGGCGCGGTCGGCGTCCTCGCGCACAGTGAGCGCCATGGAGAACAGCGCGAAGCCCTCCGGGGGCCTGATCGACAGCGCCCCGCCCCTCGGCCCCGCCGACACCGGCCCCACCGACCCGGGGGACGGCTCCGCCCCCGTCGGCCCCGTGGACGGCAGCGGCCCGCCCACCGGTCCCACGGGCGACGGTCGTCCGCCCACCACCCCCACGGTCGACCTGCGGAAGGCCTCCGGCCCCACCGACGACGCGCCCACGCACCACGACGCCGAGGACGCCGGCACGGAGGCCCCCGCCTCCACCGACGACACGCCCACGTGCCCCCGCGCCGAGGACGACAGCACCGAGGCGCCTGCCCCCACGGACGACGGAACCACGCACCCCGCGGTCGACCTGCGCAAAGCCTCCGCCCCCACCGACGACGCGCCCACGCACGCCGCGGTCGACCTGCGCAAGGCCCCCGCCCCCACCGACGACGCGCCCACGCACCCCGCGGTCGACCTGCGCAAGGCCCCCGCCCCCACCGGTGACGCGTCCACGCACCCCCGAGCCGAGGACGGCGGCGCCACGCGCCCGGACCAGGAGGATGACGGCCCCGAGGCCGCCGCCGACCAGGACGCCACGCCCCAAGACGACCCCACCCCCGACCCGGCACCGCAGGACGACGGCCCCCAGGCCACCGCCGATCAGGACCCCACGCCCTCAGACACCCCCACCCCAGACGCCCCGGCCGCAGCCGACTCGACCCCAGGCGCCCCAGCGTCAGACGCCCCGGCCGCAGCCGACTCGACCCCAGGTGCCCCAGCGTCAGACGCCACAGCCCCGGATGCCCCCGCCCCGAGCGAGGAGGACCCGGCCGAGGAAGGTGCCGCCGCTGTGCCCCGGTCCCGGTCCCGGCGGCGCTGGGCGTTGATCGCCTCGCTTGCCGCAGGGGCGCTGGTGGTCGGTGGGGTGCTGGTCGGGTTGCCGGCCGAGGCGCCGGTGCGGTCGGCTCCCGTCCCGGCGCCGGGACCGCAGGCGCGGGCCGCGCTGGCGGCGGGGGCGCCGGCCGCGCTGCCGGATCTGACGGTGCTGATCGGGGAGCAGGAGGCGTATCTGCGCGCACACCCGAAGGACGCCCGGTCCTGGGCGCTGCTCGGGACGGCCTACGTCGAGCAGGGCCGGCGTACGGCGGAGGCGGCCCTGTATCCCAAGGCAGAGAGCGCGCTGCGCCGGTCGCTGAAGAGCACGCCGAAACGGAACCCCGACGCGCTGGACGGGCTCGCGGCGCTGGCGAACGCGCGCCGCGACTTCCGGGCCGCCAAGGGCTACGCGGAGGCGGCGCTGAAGGAGCGGCCGAAGCGCTGGCGGACGTATCCGCTGCTGATCGAGGCGCTGACCGGGCTCGGCGACCACAAGGGGGCCGGGCGGGCGCTGGACCGGCTGACCGAGCTGCACTCGGGGCCCGCCGTGCGGGCGCGGGCGGCGGCCGTCTACCGGGACCGCGGCTGGCGGGAGGACGCGCAGGCGGCGCTGGCGGACGCGGCCGCGGCGGCGGGGGCGCCGGCCGAGCGGGCGGCGTATCTGCAGGGGGCGGGCGAGCTGGCGTGGGAGCGCGGTGACCTCCAGGACGCGCTGCGGCACTTCCGGGCGGCGGCGCGGACCGACCCGGACCTGCGGGCCGCGCAGGCCGGGCAGGCGCGGGTGCTGGCGGCGCTGGGGCGTTCCTCGGAGGCGCTGAGCGCGTACCGGGTGGCGCTGACCCGGCAGCCGGAACCGCAGTACGCCCTGGAACTGGGCGAGTTGTACGAGTCGCTGGGGCTCAGGGACGCGGCGCGGGTGGAGTACGACCTGCTGCGGGCGCTGGTGCGGCAGCACGCGGCCGGCGGGGTCGACGGGAACCTGACGCTGGGCCGGTTCGAGGCGGACCACGGGGATCCGGCGACGGCGGTGCGGCTGCTGCGGGCCGAGTGGCGGCGGCAGCCGGGCATCGACGTGGCGGACGCGCTGGGCTGGGCGCTGCACCGGGCCGGCGCGGACAAGGAGGCGCTGCGGTTCGCGGCGATCGCCACCGACAAGGCGCACGGCGGCGGGGTGCGCAGTGCGCCGTACGCCTACCACCGGGGCATGATCGAGCGGGCGCTGAAGCAGTACGGGCCGGCCCGCAGGCACCTTCAGGAGGCGCTGCGGATCAACCCGTACTTCTCCGTCGTGCACGCGCCGGCGGCGCGGGCGGCGCTGCGGGCGCTGGGCGAGCCGTCCGGGGACGGCCCGCCCTAGGGCCTGTCGTCAAACTCCCGTCTGCCACGCCCTTCGGGCGGACGGGAGTTTGACAACAGGCCCGAGCGGTGAGGGGTCCTACAGGTTGCCGCGCTTGGCCTGCTCGCGCTCGATCGCCTCGAACAGGGCCTTGAAGTTGCCCTTGCCGAAGCCCATCGAGCCGTGCCGCTCGATGAGTTCGAAGAAGACGGTCGGCTTGTCCTGGACCGGCTTGGTGAAGATCTGCAGCAGGTAGCCGTCCTCGTCGCGGTCGGCGAGGATCTTCAGCTCGCGCAGCGTCTCGATCGGCACGCGGGTGTCGCCGACCCACTCGCCGAGGGTGTCGTAGTAGGAGTCCGGGGTGTCGAGGAACTGGACACCGGCGGCGCGCATGGCGCGGACGGTGGCGACGATGTCGTTGGTGTTCAGCGCGATGTGCTGGACACCGGCGCCGCCGTAGAACTCCAGGTACTCGTCGATCTGGGACTTCTTCTTGGCGACGGCGGGCTCGTTGATCGGGAACTTGACCTTGAGCGTGCCGTCGGCCACCACCTTCGACATCAGCGCGCTGTACTCGGTGGCGATGTCGTCGCCCACGAACTCCTTCATGTTCGTGAAGCCCATGACCTTGTTGTAGAACTCCACCCACTCGTTCATGCGGCCGAGTTCGACGTTGCCGACGCAGTGGTCGATGGCCTGGAAGGTGCGCTGCGCGGGCGGCTCGACGATCGGGTCGGCGGCGACGTAGCCCGGCAGGTAGGGGCCGTCGTAGCCGGAGCGGTCGACGAGGGTGTGGCGGGTCTCGCCGTAGGTGGCGATCGCGGCGAGGACGACGGTGCCGTGCTCGTCCTTCAGCTCGTACGGCTCGGCGACGGACCGCGCGCCGTGCTCGATGGCGTACGCGTAGGCGCGGCGCGCGTCCGGGACCTCGATGGCGAGGTCGATGACGCCGTCGCCGTGCTCGGCCACGTGCTGGGCGAGGAAGTGGCCCCAGGTGGTGGCGGGCTTGATGACCGAGGTGAGGACGAAGCGGGCGGAGCCGTTCTCCAGTACGTAGCTGGCGGTCTCGCGGCTGCCGTTCTCCGGTCCGGAGTAGGCGACCAGCTTCATGCCGAAGGCGGTGGAGTAGTAGTGCGCCGCCTGCTTGGCGTTGCCCACGGCGAAGACGACCGCGTCCATTCCCTTGACCGGGAAGGGGTCGTCCTGCCGGGCGGTCGTGTCGGGAGTGTGGTGTGTGGTCTGCGTCATGGCCGCAGACTGGACCCGCTCTGCAAGGTGCGCAATAGTTTGCGCTCCGACTGGGCAATGTGCTCACTGGTACGGCGGTATCGGCGGGCTTTCTGTACAGGATGACCACCCCTGGAGGCGGGTCCTCATGGCGATCGATCATCTGGACGGGCGGATCATCGTGCTGCTCGCGCGGGAGCCGCGGATCGGGGTGCTGGAGATGTCCCGGCGACTCGGGGTGGCGCGTGGGACGGTGCAGGCGCGGCTGGACCGGCTTCAGTCGAACGGAGTCATCCGCGGGTTCGGTCCCGAGGTGGATCCGGCGGCCCTCGGCTACCCGGTCACCGCGTTCGCGACGCTGCAGATCCGGCAGGGCCAAGGGGCCGATGTGCGGGCGCACTTGGCGACGGTGCCGGAGGTGCTGGAGCTGCACACGACGACCGGCACCGGGGACATGCTGTGCCGGCTGGTGGCCCGTTCCAACGCCGATCTCCAGCGTGTGATCGACCGGGTCGTCGGTTTCGATGGGATCGTCCGGGCCTCCACCGCGATCGTCATGGAGAACCCCGTTCCGCTGCGGATCATCCCGCTGGTGGAGCAGGCGGCGGAGGACCGGGACCGGACCTGACCGTCAGGGGGTGCCCGCGCTTGGACTTCTGGGAGTACCTCGACAGCCGTCACCAGCAGCTGCTCACCGACGCCTGGCAGCACGCCAGCGCGGTGTTCCAGTGCATGGTGCTGGCGACCGTCCTCGGTGTGCTCATCGGGGTCGTCACCTATCGCAGCGGCTGGGCGGGCAACCTCGCCACCACCACGACGTCCACGATCCTGACCATCCCGTCCCTGGCGATGATCGGCCTGCTGGTGCCGGTCGTCGGGCTGGGGGTGCCGCCGACGGTGATCGCGCTGACCTTGTACGGGCTGCTGCCGATCGTCCGCAACTCCATCGTGGGCCTGCGCGGCGTCGATCCGACGCTGGTGGACGCGGCGCGCGGCATCGGCATGTCGGGGCCGATGCGGCTGGTGCGGGTGGAGCTGCCGCTGGCCTGGCCGCCGATCCTGACCGGGATCCGGGTCTCCACGCAGATGCTGATGGGCATCGCCGCGATCGCCGCGTACGCCTCGGGGCCGGGTCTGGGCAACGAGATCTTCCGCGGGCTGGCCTCGCTGGGCAGCAAGAACGCGCTGAACCAGGTGCTGGCGGGCACCCTCGGGATCATCATCCTCGCGCTCCTGTTCGACGCCGCGTATGTGCTGATCGGGCGGCTGACCATCCCGAGGGGGATCCGTGTCTGACACCGCCACGCAGGGTGCGTCCGCGGAGCGTTCCGCGTCCGCCGAGCGCGCCCGGTCCGACGGCCATGGCGCCTCGATCGAGCTGGAGAACCTGACCAAGCGGTATCCGGGCAGCCCGCAGCCGGCCGTGGACAACGTCTCCATGGAGATCAAGGCCGGCGAGACGGTGATCTTCGTGGGTCCGTCGGGCTGCGGGAAGTCCACGACCCTGAAGATGATCAACCGGCTGATCGAGCCGAGCGGCGGCCGGATCCGCATCGGCGGCGAGGACGTCACCGACATCGACCCGGTGAAGCTGCGCCGCAAGGTCGGGTACGCCATCCAGTCGGCGGGCCTGTTCCCGCACATGACGGTCGCGCAGAACATCGCGCTCGTTCCGAAGATGATCGGCTGGTCCAAGGCGCGGATCAGGGCCCGGGTGGAGGAGCTGCTGGACCTGGTCGGGCTGGACCCCGGCGAGTTCCACGGCCGCTATCCGCGCCAGCTGTCCGGCGGGCAGCAGCAGCGGGTGGGCGTGGCGCGGGCGCTGGCCGCGGATCCGCCGGTGCTGCTGATGGACGAGCCGTTCGGCGCGGTCGACCCGATCACCCGCGACCACCTCCAGGACGAGCTGATCCGGCTCCAGCACGAGCTGCACAAGACGATCGTGTTCGTCACCCACGACTTCGACGAGGCGATCAAGCTGGGCGACCGGATCGCGGTGCTGCGCGAGCGCTCGCACATCGCCCAGTTCGACACGCCGGAGGCGATCCTGACCAACCCGGCCGACGACTTCGTCTCCGGGTTCGTCGGCGCGGGCGCGGCGCTGAAGCGGCTGAACCTCACCCGGGTGCGTGACGTGGAGATCACGGACTATCCGACGGTCACCGTGGACACCCCGCTGCAGGAGATCTTCCTGCTGCTGCGGTCCAGCGGGACCAACGAGATCCTGCTCCTCGACCGGCGCCGCCGCCCCTACAAGTGGCTGCGGCGCGGCGACCTGATGCGGGCACGCGGCTCGCTGGCCCGGGCGGGGACGCTGGTGCACGACACGGTGACCCGGGACGCGACGCTGCGGGACGCGCTGGAGGCGGTGCTGACGGACAACGCGGGCCGGGTGGCGGTGACCGGGCGGCGCGGCGAGTACACGGGCGTCGTCGACATGGAGACGCTGATGAACTCCGTGCACGAGCTGCTGGAGGCCGACCGGCTGGACGCCATGGAGCACCAGCACGAGCTGGCGGAGATCCGGGCCGCGCAGACGCACGCCGAGCAGGAGGGCGAGGGGGGAGGGCCGAAGGCGTGAGCGTGCCGGAGGTGGTCCCGGAGGCGGAGGACGAGGAGCGTCACGAGCGGCAGGCCCCGCGGCCGGCTTCCCGCAGGCCGCGCATCGGCTGGCGGAAGCTGACGTTCCTGCCGGCGCTGCTGGTCGCCGTGCTGCTGGCGACGTGGCTGTGGTTCGCGCAGGCGGACCTGGATCCGGTCAGCGAGAACGCGCTGTCGAACGGGCAGGTGTCGAAGGCGCTGTGGCAGCACGTGCAGCTGACGGTGATCTCCACCTTCTTCGTGCTGGTCATCGCGATCCCGCTCGGGATCCTGCTGACCCGGCGGGCGTTCCGCAAGGCCACCCCGGTGGCGATGGCCCTCGCCAACATGGGGCAGGCGACCCCGGCGATCGGTCTGCTGGCGCTGCTGGTGATCTGGCTCGGCATCGGCCGCCGCGCGGCCCTGATCGGCATCATCGCCTACGCCGTCCTGCCGGTGCTGTCGAACACCATCGCCGGCCTGAAGGCGAACGACCCGACGCTGCTGGAGGCGGCGCGCGGCATCGGCATGTCCCCGCTGGGCGTGCTGGCCCGGGTGGAGCTGCCGCTGGCGGTGCCGCTGATCCTGGCGGGCGTGCGCACGGCCCTGGTGCTGAACGTCGGTACGGCGACGCTGGCGACGTTCGGCGGGGGCGGCGGGCTGGGCGTGCTGATCACGGCCGGCATCACCAACCAGCGGATGCCGGTGCTGGTCCTCGGCTCGATCCTCACCGTCGCCCTCGCGCTGCTGGTGGACTGGCTGGCCTCGCTGGCCGAACTGCTGCTGCGGCCGCGCGGGTTGGAGGTGGGGACGTGAGGCGGGCGGACGGGCGCATGAGGCGGGCGTTCGGGCACGTGAGGCAGGCGTGCGGGCACGTGCGGCGGGCGGACAGGCGCGTGAGGCGGGCGGACAGGCGCGTGAGGCGGGCGTTGGGTCTGGGACTGGCGGGCGCGCTGGTGGCCGGCTGCGGTCTGACCAGCGGATCGCCGATGGTCGACGACGTGGAGCCCGGCTCGATCGGCAAGGGCAGGCCGCTGAAGGGCGCCCATCTGACGGTGACGTCCAAGTCGTTCACCGAGAGCCTGATCATGGGCGCGATGATGGGCATCGCGCTGCAGGCGGCCGGTGCGGACGTCCTGGACCGCACCGGGATCCAGGGGTCCGTCGGCGGACGCGAGGCGATCAAGAGCGGTGACGCGGACGCCATGTACGAGTACACGGGCACCGCCTGGATCACGTACCAGGGCAACGGCAAGCCCATCACCGACCCGCACAAACAGTGGGAGGCGGTCCGCGCGGCGGACGTGGACAACGGGGTGGCCTGGCTGCCGCCGGCGGCGCTGAACAACACCTACGCGCTGGCCATGAACGAGGCCAACTACAAGAAGTACGGCACGAAGACCCTGTCCGACGTGGCCGCCCTGGCCGAGCGCGACCCGGGGGCGGTGACGCTGTGCGTGGAGGGCGAGTTCGCCAACCGCGCCGACGGGCTGCCGGGCATGGAGAAGGCGTACGGCATGGACGTGCCGGCGAAGAACGTCACGCAGATGGACACCGGGATCATCTACACGCAGACCGCGAAGGGCAACTGCACCTTCGGCGAGGTGTTCACCACCGACGGCCGGATCAGGTCCATGCACCTGGTGGTGATGAAGGACGACCGCAAGTTCTTCCCCAACTACAACGCGGCCCCCGTGATCAACGCCGACACGCTGAAGCAGTGGCCCGCGATGGCGGAGGTCCTCGACCCGGTCACGAAGAAACTGACCAACGACGTGGCGCAGGAGCTGAACGCCAAGGTGGACGTGGACGGGGAGGACCCGCACCAGGTGGCGCTGGACTGGATGGAGAAGGAGGGGTTCGTGAAGTAGGGCGGAGTCACGGGGAGTTGTCGGGAGCGACTGCACGGCCGCCCTTACAAAGAAGTGCTTGCAAAGGAAGCTTTGCATAGATACCTTTGTACGCGTGACAGAGCCCGCACCCGCACCCCGGAAACTGCGCCACCTCGACCCCCGCTCCCTGCGCGGCCTCGCCCACCCGCTGCGGATGCAGCTGCTGGACGCCCTGCGCCGCAGCGGCCCGGCCACCGCCTCCCGGCTGGCCGAACGCCTGGGCGAGTCCAGCGGCGCGACCAGCTACCACCTGCGCCAGCTCGCCGCCCACGGCTTCGTCGAGGACGCCCCCGGCCACGGCAAGGGACGGGAGCGCTGGTGGCGGGCAGTGGACCAGGGCCTGGTCTTCGACAGCGACGACTTCGAGGGCACCGGACCGGAGGTGCGCGGGCTCGCCGAGACCTACCTCCACGAGATCGCCGCCACCCACGCCCGCGAGCTGTCCGGCTGGCTCGGCACGCGGGAGCGCTGGGGCAAGGACTGGTCCCGGTCGAGCGACATGAGCGACGCCACGCTCCGGCTCACGCCGGAACTGGCCACGGAGCTGGTCGAGAAGATGCGCGCCCTGATCGAGGACTACCGCGGCCGCGTCCCCGACCAGGACACCCCCGGCTCGGAGCAAGTCCGCATCCACACGCACCTGTTCCCCGTCGAGACCGACTGAGAGACCGCACACGCACCGGTTCAGACCGGCTGAGAGACCGCACACGCACCCGTTCGGACCGACCGAGAGGCAGCATCATGCGTATCGAGACCCACCTCGCCCGTGAGCACGCCGCCGACCTGCGCGCCGTGGCCGACGCCCACCGCCTCGCCCGGCAGGCGGCCGGACATCCGCGCCGGCTGCGCACCCGGCTGGGCTGGACCCTGGTCGACGTCGGGCTGCGGCTCGCCGCGCCGAAGGGGGCGGACGTGGCGCTCGCCGTCTAGCCGTGGACACGGCCTAGCAGCTGGGTACCTCGCCCTTTCCCTTCTCCAGCGCCACGAGCGCGTCGACCGCGCTCTTCAGCGTGGTGACCGGGACGAGCCGCAGCCCCTTGGGCAGCTCGGCCTTGGCGTCACCGCACTCGGCCTTCGGCACGAGGAACACGGTCGCCCCGTCCCGCCGCGCGGCCTGCGTCTTCAGCGCCACGCCGCCGACCGCGCCGACCTTGCCGTCCGGGTCGATCGTGCCGGTACCGGCGATCGTCCGGCCGCCGGTCAGGTCGCCGCCACTGCCGTCGCCGTCCAGCTTGTCGATGATGCCGAGCGTGAACAGCAGCCCGGCGCTGGGCCCGCCGACGTCGGCGAGGGTCAGATCGACCTTGACGTCCTTCGGGCTCAGGTGCAGGTAACCGAGCGCGGCGGCGGTCGCGTCGTCCTGCGACCGCTCCATCTCCTCGGTGTTGTGCCGCTCGATGTCCTTCACGCTGCCCCCGCCGGGATACACCGAGTCGTGCGGCATGACCGCCCGGTCGGTGGCGAACCAGCCGTCGAGGACGTCCCCGAGCGTGACGCGCGCGCCGGGCGGCGTCGCCTCGATGGTGACCATCCGCAGCTCGCCGCGCGTCTGCCGGGTCGGCGCCCCGGAGACCGTGATCACCGGGGTGCCCTTGTTCTCGCCCAGTACGTCCGCCGTGAGACCGGGCTGCGCCAGGGAGAACGGCAGCGGGGCGAACGCCGCCGTGGCGATCAGGGCCACGACGGGCAGACCGCAGACGGCCAGGGCCTGGGGGCGTGTGAGGCGTGAGAGCACGGAGTCAATCTAACGTGAGCGACCGCACGGGCCCCGGGCCGGTCACGCCACCCACGGTCCCCGGCGCCCGTCCCGGTCACGCCACCCGCGCATCCCGCCGCCCCCGCCCCGGTCACGCCACCCGCGCATCCCACCGTCCCCGCCCCCGCACCCGCCCCGGTCACCGCACGTACAGGTCCCTGCGCTGCCGCGTGAAGCGCCGCAGCGCCTCCGGGCGGGGCTCGATGCCGATGCCGGGGCCGGTCGGGACCGGCAGGTGCCCGTCCTCCAGCACGAACGGCTCGGTGATGTCCTCGGCGAAGTAGCGGCCGGAGGCGGAGGTGTCCCCGGGCAACGTGAACCCGGGCAGCGCGGCCAGCGCCAGGTTCGGGGCCCGGCCGATGCCGGTCTCCAGCATGCCCCCGCACCACACGGGCACCCCGTGCGCGGACGCCACGTCGTGCACACGCCGGGCCTCCAGGTAGCCGCCGACCCGGGCGGGCTTGACGTTCACGACCCGGCAGGCGTCCAGCGCGATCGCGGACGCGGTGTCGCGGGCGTTGTGCAGGGACTCGTCCAGGCAGACGGGGGTGGCCAGGCGCTGCTGGAGCCGGGCGTGGGCGTACAGGTTGTTCTCCTCCAGCGGCTCCTCGATCAGCAGCAGCCCGAACTCGTCCAGCCGCCGCAGATGCTCGGCGTCCGCCAGGGTGTACGCCGTGTTCGCGTCGACCTGGAGCGGCAACTCCGCCCCGAACCGCTCGCGCACGGCCCGCACCGGCGCCAGGTCCCAGCCGGGCTCGATCTTCAGCTTGATGCGGACGTACCCCTCGGCGAGGTACCGCTCCACGTCGTCCAGCAGTTCGGGGACGGAGTTCTTGATGCCGACCGAGACGCCCGCCGGGACCCGGTCGCGGACCGCGCCGAGATACGTCACCAGCGGCATGCCGTACGCCCGCAGCTCCGCGTCCAGCAGTGCCGTCTCCAGGGCGGCCTTCGCCAGCTCGTGGCCCTTGACGCCGGCCAGCACCGGGGCGAGGGCGGCGGTGGTCGGGCGGGGCAGGGCGGCGACCCGCGGCAGCAGGAAGTCGCGCAGCACCAGCTCGGCGCCGGCGGTGAACTCGGAGCAGTACCGGGGCTCGGGGTCGGCGGCGAACTCCGACCAGCCCTCGGCCTCGTCGGTGACGACGTGCAGCAGGAAGGTGTCCTTGTCCGTCATCGTCCCGAAGGACGTGCGGAAGGGGGTGACCAGCGGGATCGCCACGTGCACGATCTCGACGCGTTCGAGCTTCACGCCGCGTCCTCCGTCCGGGTGAGGGTGTACCAGCCGTCGCGGGACATGCCGGTCGGGGTGAACCCCTGGGCGAAGGCCCCGGTGAACACCTCGCGCACGGCGTACCGCCAGCGCAGCGCGAGCACGGGGTCGGCGGCGCGCAGCTTCACGATGTCGTCGGGGACGCGGCACCACACGCGCCGGTCGCCGTCCCGGTGCGCGAGGGGACCGCCGTCGGGAGCGGTGGCGACGACGGGGGCACCGGCCCGGTCGGCCGGGTCGTCCGGGCCGTGCGGTGTCTCGGGGGCCGTCAGGTCCCAGGTGACCGTCAGCCGGTCGCTCTCGTCGCCGCTGTTCACGCCGTCCGACATGGGGCCGTAGAAGTCGACGAGGTACTCCGTGCCGACCGCGCCCAGCTTGACCAGGTTGAAGCGGGCGTTGCGGCCGACCAGCGGGTCGAAGGTCCAGCGCATGGTGCGGGCGCCGCGTTCCAGCGCCCAGGCGCGCTGGGCCTGCTTCACCCGGGCCCCGAGGCCGCGTTCGGCGGCGGCGACCAGGGAGTACGTCTGCCGGTCCGGCCCGAAGACGGCGACGGCGGCCCCGGCGAGCCGCCCGTCGGCGTAGGCGGCGTGCACGGCCCCGCCCGCGTGGACGAGGCTGTGCAGCAGCTCGGCCGGGAAGGGCGGGGCGGTGCGGGGTGTCTGCCAGACGTCGCTGAAGTGGTCGGCCACGGCGGCGAGGGAGGCCACGTCGTGGACGCTGCGGAGGATGACTGGGGTCATGCCCCGAGTCTGCGGGCCCGGTGCCCGTCGCGTGTTGTGCGGGCGTCCAAGGACGACGTACGGTCCTTGCGGGATCGGCCAAATCCTCGGCCGGTCGGCCCGACCCCTCACGAGGAACCGCGCACCGCCCATGGACGTCCGCACCCTCGGCGACCTGCTCGACGCGGTCGGCGGCGCCTCCGTCCGCCTGGTGACCGCGCCCGCCGGGCTGACCGCCCCGATCACCGAGGCGCTGCTGTACGACGCGCATGCCCCGCTCCCCCGCGTGCCGGGCGCGCTGCTGCTGGCGGTGGGGGTGCGGCCGGACGACGCCGGGCCGGTGCTGGCGGCCGCGGCGGAGGCCGAGATGACGGGCGTGGTGCTGCGCGGGGCCGACGGCCACGCCCCCGACGACGCGCACGCGCACGGCGTGGCACTGCTGTCGGTCGACGAGGACGCCGCCTGGCACCACGTGCACCTGCTGCTGGCGTCGGCGATCGGCGCCCGGCCCGCCCCCTCCGCGGGCGGCCTCGGCGACCTGTTCGCGCTGGCGGACGCCATCGCGGCGGCGGCCGGCGGGGCGACGGCCGTGGAGGACCCGCGGCAGCGGATCCTGGCCTACTCCACCGTGCCGGGCCAGCCGGTCGACGAGGACCGCCGGCAGGGCATCCTCGGCCTGCAGGTGCCGGTCAGCGCGGAGAACACCGAGCAGTACCGGCGGCTGTTCGCGGCCGACGGCCCGGTCCGGCTGCCCGCGCTGCGCGAGGGCGGCCTGCCGCGCCTGGCGGTGGCCGTGCGGGCGGGCGGCGAGACGCTCGGCTCGGTCTGGGTGATCGACGCCGGCACCCTCGCCCCCGACGCCGAGGACACCCTCGTCCAGGGCGCCTCCACCGCGGCGCTGCTGCTGTTGCGGGCCCGGGCGGCGCGGGAGCTGGCCCGGCACCTCGGCGACGACCTGCTGCGCCGCCTGCTGGAGGGCACCGCGGACGCCGCGACGGCCGCCCAGCGGCTCGGCCTCGACGGGGCGGTGCGGGTGGCCGCGTTCGTGCCCGACGCCACGGCGAGCGGACCGGACGCCGAGCGGACCGCGCTGCGCCTGCTGGACGTCGTACGCCTGCAGTGCGAGGCGCGCTACGGGCGGCACGCGTGCGTCCTGGTCGACGGAGTGGTGTACGCGCTGCTGCCGGCGCCGGGCGCACGGCACCGGGCGCTCGCCGAGGACATCGTGGCGCGGGCCGGGCGGGCGCTGCGGGTGCCGGTGCGGGCGGCGCTGGGCGGGACGGTGCCGGACGTGGCGGGGGCGGCGGAGTCCCGCGCGGACGCGGACCTGGTCCTGCGGGTACCGGATCCGGACGTGCCGGTGGCGACGATCGACGAGGCGCGCCCGCGGGTGGTCCTGCTGCGGCTGCGGGAACTCATGGCGGAGCACAGGGAGTTGAGCGCGGACGGCGCGTGGCGGCGGGTGCTGTCCTATGACGCCGAGCACGGCACCGACCACGCGCGCACCCTGGTCTGCTGGTTCGACGCGGGCTGCGACATGGCGGGCGCGGCGAAACGGCTCGCCGTGCACCCCAACACCTGCCGCTACCGCCTCCGGCAGGTCCAGCGGCAGCTCGGCGTCGACCTCGACGATCCCGACGAACGGCTCGTGCTGTGGCTGCAGCTGCGGACGCTGGCCGGGCTCAGGCCAGCCACCGCCTGAGCCGTTCCTCGCAGGCGCGCAGGTGCGCCACGGGGACGTACTCCCCCGCCGTGTGGGCGAGGGTCGGGTCGCCGGGGCCGTAGTTCAGCGCGGGCACGCCCAGCGCGGCGAACCGGGCCACGTCGGTCCAGCCGAGCTTGGGCCGCGGCCGGCCCCCGAGGGCGGCGACGAGCCCGCCGACCCGGTCCAGGCGCGGCGCCGCCCCCGGCACGACCTCCGTGACGCGCACCTCGTACCCGGGGAAGAGGCCGCGCACGTACGCCTCGGCCTGCGCCTCCGTACGGCTCGGCGCGAACCGGTAGTCGACCGTCACGACACACTCGTCGGGTACGACGTTCCCGGCCACCCCGGCCCGTACGGCGACGGCGCTCAGCCCCTCCCGGTACTCCAGCCCGTCGACGACGACCCGTTCGGCCCGGTGCTCGTCGAGCCGCCGCAGCACCGGCGCCGCCTTGTGCGCGGCGTTGACGCCCTGCCAGGCGCGCGCGTTGTGCGCCCGTTCGCCGCGCACGACGACGTCGGCGGTGAGGATGCCCTGGCAGCCGGCCTCCACTCCGGCGCCGGACGGCTCCATGAGGATCGCGAGACCGGCGTCGGCGACGAGTCCGGGCCGTTCGGCGAGGATCCGGTGGAGGCCGTTGCGGTCGCTCTCGACCTCCTCGCAGGCGTAGAAGACGAAGGTGAGGTCGCGGGAGGGCCGGGGGACGCCGGCCGCGATCCGCAGGGCGACGGCGACCCCGCCCTTCATGTCGCAGGCCCCGAGCCCGTACACCCGCTCGCCGTCCATCCGCGCCGGGAGGTTCCCGGCGGCGGGAACGGTGTCGAGGTGCCCGGCGAGCACCACCCGTTCCGGGCGCCCCAAGCCGGTCCGTGCGACGACGGAGTCCCCGACGCGGTCGACGACGAGATGGGGCAGGGCGCGGAGGGCGCCTTCGACGGCGTCCGCGAGGGCGGCCTCCGCCCCGCTCTCGGAGGGGGTGTCGACGAGGGCACGGGTCAGGGAGACGACGTCGGCGGTGAGGTCGAGGTGAGGGGTGTGCATGCCGTCGATGATCGACGGCGCTCGGCGGCGGGTGATGAGAGAAACGGACAGAGCTGGCTGGCGGTGTTTGTCGGGTGGGCCAACCCGGCTCAGCGCAGGGCTTCCGCCACCTCCCGCGCCGCGTCCACCACCCGCGGCCCCACCCGCTCCGGCACCGCGTCGGCCAGCATGACCACGCCCACACTGCCCTCGACGCCGGTCACGCCGAGCAGCGGCGCCGCCGCCCCGCTCGCCCCCGCCTCCAGCTCGCCGTGCGTGAGCGTGTACCCGGGGTCTCCCAGGGGCTGGGCCCGCGCGGCGAGGATCGCCCGGCCGGCGGCGCCCCGGTCCAGCGGATGCCGGAACCCGGCCCGGTAGGCCACGTGGTAGTCCGTCCACGTCGGCTCCACGACCGCCACGGCCAGCGCCTCGGTCCCGTCCACCAGCGTCAGGTGCGCGGTCGCCCCGATGTCCTCGGCCAGCGAGCGCAGCGCGGGCAACGCGGCCTCCCGGACCAGCGGGTGCACCTGCCGGCCCAGCCGCAGCACCCCGAGGCCCACGCGGGCCCGCCCGCCCAGGTCACGCCGTACGAGGGCGTGCTGCTCCAGCGTGGCGAGCAGCCGGTACACCACGGTCCGGTTCACGCCCAGTTTGTTGGAAAGCTCGGTGACGGTCAGCCCGTGGTCCGTGTCGGCCAGCAGCTTGAGGACACGCAGTCCTCGGTCGAGCGTCTGAGAGGTCTCCGCGGTCACGACGCCCACTCCTCCTGGTGGTGAGGTCGGCGGCCCCGCACGGCGGTTCTGCGTCACCGAGTCCCGTCGGCGACGCGCGTCAGAGGCCGCCGATCGGTGACGGTCCGGGATGCTCTCCGGGACCGGTCGCTTCACGGCTGCGCTCCGCGGCGGCGCTGCCACGGGGCGTGTGCGTAGCGGGACAGTAGCGAAGCAGGTTCGCTGAGCGGAAGGCTCCGTCCAGAATCCGGTCAAGGCCCGGGAGGGACTACCTGTGTTTGTCCCGATACGTACAGCGCACGCGCACCGCCTTCACCACCGGCACCACCGGCCGGCCGGCGGCGTCACTTCATCCGCGTCGCCCACTCCTGCACCTTGGCGATGCGCTGCCGCAGCTGCCCCGCCGTCGCCTCAGCGCTCGGCGGGCCGCCGCACACGCGCCGCAGCTCGGTGTGGATCACGCCGTGCGGCTTGCCGCTCTGGTGGACGTAGGCGCCGACCATGGTGTTGAGCTGCCGGCGCAGCTCCATCAGCTCCTTGTGCGTGACGACGGGCCGCCGCTCGGCGGGCATCTCCAGCAGGTCGGCCTCCTCGGCCGGCTTCTTGCGGCTGTGCGCGATCTGCCGGGCCTGCCGCTTCTGCAGCAGCAACTGCACCTGGTCGGGCTCCAGGAGCCCCGGGATGCCGAGGTAGTCCTGCTCCTCCTCGCTGCCCGGGTGGGCCTGCATGCCGAACTCGGCGCCGTTGTACATGACCCGGTCGAAGACGGCGTCGGACTCCAGCGCCTCGAAGGGCAGCATGTCCTGCTCGCCGGTGTCCTCGTCCTGCTGCTTCTCGGCCTCCTGGAGGAGCTTCTCCTCCTCGGCGTAGGGGTCCTCCTCGCCGTCCTTCTTCGGCTTGTCGAGGACGTGGTCGCGCTCGCGCTCCATCTCGTTGGCGAAGGAGAGCAGGTCGGGCACGGTCGGCAGGAACACGGACGCCGTCTCGCCGCGCCGCCGGGACCGTACGAAACGGCCGACGGCCTGCGCGAAGAACAGCGGCGTGGAGATCGTCGTCGCGTACACGCCGACCGCGAGACGCGGCACGTCGACGCCCTCGGACACCATGCGGACGGCGACCATCCACCGGTCGTCGCTCGCGCTGAAGTCGTCGATCCGCTTCGAGGCCCCGGTGTCGTCGGACAGCACGAGGGTCGCCTTGTGCCCGGTGATGTCCCGGATCAGCTTGGCGTACGCGCGGGCCGACTCCTGGTCGGAGGCGATGACGAGGGCACCGGCGTCGGGGATGGCCTTGCGGACCTCGGTGAGCCGCTGGTCGGCGGCGCGCAGCACGGCCGGCATCCAGTCGCCGCGCGGGTCGAGCGCCGTACGCCAGGCCTGGCTGATGGCGTCCTTGGTCATGGGCTCGCCGAGGCGGGCCTCGATCTCGTCGCCGGCCTTGGTGCGCCAGCGCATGTTGCCGCTGTAGGAGAGGAAGATGACCGGGCGGACGACGCCGTCGGCGAGGGCGGAGCCGTAGCCGTAGGTGTAGTCGGCGGCCGAGCGCCGGATGCCGTCCGTGCCCTCCTCGTACGTGACGAAGGGGATGGGGTTGGTGTCGGACCGGAACGGCGTACCGGTCAGCGCGAGCCGTCGCGTGGCGGGCTCGAAGGCCTCCAGGCAGGCCTCGCCCCACGACTTGGAGTCACCGGCGTGGTGGATCTCGTCGAGGATGACGAGGGTCTTGCGCTGCTCGACGCGGTTGCGGTGCAGCATGGGCCGCACGCCCACACCGGCGTAGGTGACGGCGACACCGTCGTACTCCCGGCCGAGCGGGCCGGCGCTGTACTCCGGGTCGAGCTTGATCCCTATCCGCGCGGCCGCCTCGGCCCACTGCTTCTTCAGGTGCTCGGTCGGCGCGACGACGGTCACCTGCTGTACGACGTGGTGGTGCAGCAGCCAGGACGCCAGGGTCAGCGCGAAGGTCGTCTTGCCGGCGCCCGGGGTGGCGACGGCGAGGAAGTCACGCGGCTGCTCCTGGATGTACTTCTCCATCGCCCCCTGCTGCCAGGCCCGCAGCTTGCTGGCGGTGCCCCAGGGGGCGCGGCCGGGAAACGCGGGCGACAGGTGGTGCGAGTGGGACGAGCTGGAGCTGGCGGCGGTGGTAGTCACGGTCTCCGTAGGGGTAGGGCGGCTCGGCTACGTATGACAACCGGGCCACCCTACCGGCGCCCCGGCCCGGTCAACGTCCGGACAGGCCCGCGTCCCCCGAGGGTGGGACCCACGTCACAGCGGTCCCACGGGAGTACGCGTGAGGGTACGGCGGTCTCACCGCTTCTGAAGCCGGGTGGTCACCCAGGCCCCCGCCAGCGCCACCGCGGCCATGGGCAGGAAGACGGCGGCGAACGCGGCCGGGTGGGAGCCGCCCGCGTGGGCCGCGGTGGCCGTGTGGGTCACCGAGCCCCCGCCGAGGGCCGCGAAGGCGGCGCCCCCGGCGGCGAGGAGGAGGACGTTGGCGAGGCCGTCGGAGATCTGCAGCGCGGCGGAGTTGGCGCCGGCCTCCTCGGGCGCGGAGAGCTTCAGCAGCAGCACGCTGGTGGAGGAGATCACCAGGCCCATGCCGAAGCAGCCGAACGCCCAGGCCACGGCCACCGTCCACACCGGCACCGAGTGGACCAGCACGCCGGGCGCGGCCGCGATCGCCGCCGCCACCAGCACCATGCCGAGCGTCATCAGCCGCTCCCGGTACGGCTCGACGCGCGGCCGGGACTGCACCCAGGAGCCCAGCGCCCAGGTGACGCCGCCCGCGGCCAGCGAGAACCCGGCGAGGGTCGGTGCGAGGCCCCGCTCGGTGACCAGCATCAGCGGCACGAAGGACTCGGCGGCGATGAACGACCCGGCGGCCACACCGCGCAGCAGCACCACCGAGGGCAGGCCCCGGGCGGCGCGGTAGGTGCCGCGGGGCAGCAGGCCGCGCACGGCGGGCACGAGCAGCGCGGCGCCGGCCGCACCGGCGACGAGCGAGAGCGGGCTGGTCAGGTCCTGGGCGGCGTACTGGAGGAGCCCCGCGCCGAGGGAGACGGCGAGCGCGAGCCGGATGCGCCGCCGGTCGGGGGCGGCGGGCGGGGCGTCGACGTCGTCCGCCGTCACGGGCCCGGAGGCCCTCCGCCGTATCTCGGGCAGGGCGAGCGCCATCGGCAGCACGACCAGTACGGGGATCCCGACGAACACCCACCGCCACCCGAGGTGCTCGGTGACGGCCCCGGCGGCCAGCGGCCCGACGATCGACGGCACGACCCAGCTCGCGGCGAACGCCGCCATGATCGCCGGGCGCAGCCGCTCCGGGTAGGCCCGGCCGACGACGACGTACAGCGCGACGATCACCAGTCCGCCGCCGAGCCCCTGCACGGCCCGCCCGAGGATGAACAGCCACATCGCGCCGGCGGTCCCGGCCAGCAGCAGCCCGGCGGCGAAGGCCGCGATCCCGGCGGTCAGCGCCCCGAGCGGCCCGCGCCGGTCCGACCACTGCCCGGCGAGCACCATGCCGAACAGGCTCGTCGTGAAGTACCCGGAGAACGCGAACGCGTACAGGGACACCCCGTGCAGCTCCCGCGCCGCGACGGGCATCGCGGTGCCGACGGCCGTCGCCTCGAAGGCGATGAGCAGGATGACGGACACCATCCCGATGCTCAGCGCCCGGTGGGCCCGCCCGAGCACGCCCTCCTCGGGTCCGGGCAGTGCGGTCGGGTCGTCGCCGGGCAGGGTCGAAGGGCTGGGAGGAAGGGCGTCACCGGGGTCGGTGGCTTCGCGGGGATCAAGGGCGGCCATGCCCGTCAGCGTAAGGTGTGATCGCCGTGGTGACCCCTGTCCGGGGTCGCGAGTGGCCTCGGTCGTCGGTCGTAGGACCGTGGGGTCCCGGAGCGGTGGGGCGACGCACCCGACCCCATGTCGGACCCCTTTCATGAACTTTCATGAACGCCGTATGGCAGCCCTGTTGCAGCCCCGGCCAAACCCTTGAGCCCTCCCCCACGGCCCCCTACGGTCGTTCTCGGAAGCACACCACGGCCGTGTGCCCGAGTGGTTCAGGGGCTCGCCTGCAAAGCGAGTTACGCGGGTTCGATCCCCGCCACGGCCTCGGACTGCCTGAGCGGGCAGCGTGGAAGGGCGGCATCCCCCTGGGGTGTCGCCCTTCCGGCGTCCGGCCGTTTGCGGCGCGGGAGTTGGTGGCATCATGGCGGGCATGAACGCGTACCGAAAGGCCGATGCCGCGTAGGCGGCCTCGTCGGCTCCGGGCCGACCGACGACATCAGCCGCGGGTGTGGGACGAGCCGCCGCCCGGTCGGATCCACGGGCTGTCCCCTCTGACCAGCCTGGCCGTGCACCGGGTGGAGAGGCTTTCGGCCGACTACTACGTGTATCCCGGCGCCACGGCACGGGCGTTGCGGCGCTACGAGGCCTTCGCGCGGGCGCCGGGGCGCCGCCCTCGGTACCCGCAGGACGCCGAGTGCTCGTGTCGAGGGTGTTCCTTCGACGACGTGCGGCACGCGCGGGATGTGCTCGCCGAGGTCCTGCGGCACCTGCCTCCCCGTGCCCGCGCCGAGTTGGGACGCCGAGTGGCCGTCCTGGACGCCGGGTATCTGCGGCGCACCCTGCCGGACCCTTTCGCCGAGCAGCGGCAGTGGGGGTCCGGCCTGTGGTGGCGTCGGCGGCTCGCCGGGGGCAGGGAGGGCGCGTGACGGCCTGGAGGGCCGCGCCCCGCCGTCCCGTCACGCGGCGTCGAGCGCCTCGGTGATCTTGCGGATCATGTCGGTGACGGCGGGGCCGGGGCCGCCCTTGGTGGAGCGCGCGGCGCTTTCCAGGGCGATCAGGACGGTGCTGCGGAAGTCGGCCGCCGGGGCCTCGCCCTGCTCCTTCAGCACGGTCATCGTCGAGGTCAGGGCGGGCAGCACCGCGTCGGCGAGTTCGGCCGTGGTCCGGCCCTTCAGGACCACCTTCGACTTCGTCCTACGTCAGGACATGCGACCAGAAGCGGGCCTTGTAGAACTTGGCGCCCGTGCGGACCGAGTCCGCTCGGCCCGAGAAGCCGACCGTGTCGTTCCACCACGTGGCTGCGCTCGGGGCGTCGACCCAGAACTCCGTGCCGTCGGGGAGCCGGCTGAAGGACTTGGTGTAGTACCAGTCGTGCAGCCTGGTCGGAGCGGCGAAGCTCCACGTGCCGGTGGCCACGTCGTACACCGGGCGGGTCTTCCACACGCCGTGGTCCGGGTTGGTGGCGTCTCCGCCCACCGTGTAGAAGATGTCCTCGGAGGCGTAGTCGGGCTGCAGGTCGTGGCCCGTGCCGCTGAAGGTCAGGGTCGCCACCAGCGTGAGGCCGGTGATGATGTCGCTTGCGTCGGTCACCAGGCGGTAGGCGCGCAGCTCCTTGTCGCCGATCGCCAGCAGCAGTTCGTTGGCGTCGTCCCACAGCACGCCGTGCGCGCCGGAGAAGCCGACGCTGATGCTGTCGGCGTACGACGTCGGCGGCAGACCGCCGTGCGTGCTCGGGACGAAGAGGTTGATGCCGCCGCCCGACTGGTAGGCGTCGCCGAAGACCCGGGCCTTGGAGGAAGCGGTGACGACGGCGCCGTGCCCGTCGATGCGCTCCACGGAGTGCGGGTTGCCCGGCACGACCGCCGTCCAGATGACCGCCTTGTCGCTCTCCCGGACCATGGCGGCCCGGCCACCCGTGCTCGACGAGCCGTTGGCGCAGCACACCAGGACGTCGTCCCAGTTGGCGGTGACGCGGCGCTTGGCGTCGGACAGCAGCCGCCAGGTGTCCGTGGCGGGTGCGCTCCAGTACCAGCCGGGTGTGCCGTTCCAGTCGGTGGTGGCGTTGCTGAACCGCTGGATCTGGTTGGCGGCCTGTTCGACAACGACGACCAGGTAGTCCGTACTTGCGGCCGCCGGCCGTACCGTGGCGGCGCCGCCCGCCGCCGCCAGGCCTGCCGTCACCACTCCGCGCAGCAGCGTTCTGCGTCTCAACACCCGCCCCTTGGATCACTCTTGACAAAGAAGATGATCACTTTCGCACAGGGCGGGCGAAAACCACAGCGCTAGACCGGGTCGATTGCGGTCACGTCCGCCACTGCGGGACGCGTCGACTGCCACAGCGTGAACGCGAAGGCCGCGATGTCCGTCTCCAGCGGAACCAGGGCGCCGTCGCCGCCGGTCCAGCGCAGGAGCGTGCCGGTGGTGACGTCGACGACCGCGTGCCCGTCATGGGCGAGGCAGCCCAGCCGTATCAGGCCGGTGGCGCCCCGGGGCAGGGTCAGCCGGTCGTCCTCGTCCGCCGCGTACTCCCCGGGTGTCCGCAGCGGTGCGTCCAGGTCCAGGGTGAAACCGCCCGCGTGCTCCGGCAGGCCCACGTCCCGCAGGAAGCGGCGGGTCGGCTCATGGGTGAGCGCGGGCGGGAGGTCCAGCTCCTCGAAGCGGACGATCCGGCCGGGACCGAAGGCGTCGTCCAGGAGGCGCGGCGGCAGGTCGAGGCTCAGCCCGGACCGGGTCAGCGACCAGTCCGCGTCCGGCGTCCACACGCCCTGCGCCACGGCCGTCAGCTGGTGCAGCTCCGTCTCGACCGGAGTCATCGTGCAAGTACCCATCGTCCCCAGTGCCCCCCGTGCTCCCCCGCGTTCCCGTGGCCCCACGCCTGTTCCGCGGGCACCCGGCCTCGCCCTCAGCGGCGGTCGTCGTCCCACTGCCCCCACACTACGACCCACCACTGACAACGCCCCAACGGATAAGACGCGCGCCGCACTTCGCACGTTGCCCGCCCGCCCCGGAAACGCGTCGGGGCCCCGGCTCCCGCCGCGGCCCCGGTCCGTCGCGCCCGCCCACTCAGCGCTGTTCCGTCACCACCGCCGCCTGCGGGCGGATGGGGAGGCGGTTGACCGGGCGGCCCGTCGCGGCGCGCACCGCCGAGGCGATGGCCGCCGGGGACGCCACCACCGGCACCGCGCTGACGGCCTTCGCGCCGAACGGCGCGACGACGTCCCGTTCCTCCACCAGCTTCACGATGCGGATATCGGGGGCGTCCAGGGCGGTGGGGAGGGCGTAACCCGTCAGGTCGGGGTGCCGGATCAGGCCTCTCGGCGTGCGCAGGTTCTCCGTCAGCGCGATGCCCACGCCCTGCGTGACGCCCGCCTCGATCCGCGCCGCCAGCTGCGCCGGGTTCAGGACCCGGCCCACGTCCTGGGCGACCGCCAGTTCGACCACGCGCACCGAGCCCAGCTCGATGTCGACGTCGACGACCGCGCGGATCGCGCAGAAGGCCATGCCGACGAAGGCGTCACCCTGCCCGGACTCGTCCAGCGGCTCGGTGGGATGCGGGCGGCACTGCGCGGTGGCCCACAGCTCCTTGCCGTCCATCGCCTCGGTCACCGTCGTCGACAGGACACCGTCGTACGAGGTGATCTTGCCGTCGGTGATCTGCAGGAGTTCGGTGGACATGCCGAACTTGTGCGCCAGGGGCTGCAGGAGCTGCGTGCGGACCATCTTCGCGGCCCGCTCCACCGCGCCGCCCGAGACCCAGGTGTGCCGGCCCCGGCAGCCCGCGCCGGCCGGGGGCTGGTCGGTGTCCACCGGCGCCACGTGCACCTCGTCGATGCCGAGCGTCTCCTGCACGATCTGCCGGGCCAGCGTGGAGAAGCCCTGGCCGGTCTCGACGGCCGCGCACAGCACCGTGGCCACGCCGTCCTGGATCTTCACGGTCGCCGTCGACACCTCGTCGGCGCCCTCCGCGCCGAGCATGTGCACCATGCCGATGCCGTAGCCCACGCCGCGCCGCACCGCGCCCGGTTCGCCCGCGCCTTCGGGGCCGCCGGGCAGCAGCCACTCCTCCTCCGGCGTGTCCTTCGGCAGGGCCGGGAGCGGGAAGTCCCGTACGGCCTGGAGGAGTTCGGCGACCGGCGCCGGGCAGGTCACCGTCTGGCCCGTCGGCAGGACGTCGCCCGTGGCCATCACGTTGCGCAGGCGCAGCTCCGCCGGGTCGAGGCCGAGCTTCTTCGCCAGCTTGTCCATCTGCGCCTCGTACGCGGCGCACACCTGCATCGCGCCCTCGCCGCGCACATGGCCGGAGGGCGGGTTGTTGGTGCGTACGGCCCAGCCCTCGATGAAGGCGTTCGGGACGACGTACGGGCCGCAGGCGAAGGCCACCGCGGCGGCCAGCGCGTCCGAGGAGGTGTCGGCGTACGCGCCCGCGTCCAGCAGGATCTGCGCCTCCACCTTCACCAGCCGGCCCTCGGCGTCGGCGTGGTGCCGGTAGCGCAGCAGGGTGGGGTGGCGGTGGGCGTGGCCGAGGAAGGACTCCTCGCGGGTCGCCGTGAGCTTCACCGGGCAGCCGGTCTTCAGCGCGAGCAGGCCGAGCGGCAGCTGGAAGCCCTGGTCCTCGCGGTCGGCGGTGGCACCGGGCACGCCGGTGACGACGACCTTCACGCGCTCGGGTTCGAGGCCGTAGCAGGCGGCGAGCGTGTCGCGGTCGGCGTGCGGGTCGGTGGAGGCGGTGTACAGCTCCACGCCGCCGTCGGGGCGCGGCACGGCCAGACCGGCCTCGGCGCCGATCGGCGCGGGGTCCTGGCGGCCGATGCGGTACAGGCCCTCGACGATGACCTCGCCGACGGCCTCCGGGTCGCCGTGCCGCAGCGGGATGTGCCGGACCAGGTTGCCGTCCGGGTGCAGCGGCTCGGCCTCGAAGGCCTGTTCGGGGTCGGTGACCGGGTCGAGGACGTCGTACTCGACGATGACGGCCGCGGCGGCCATCCGCGCGGTGTCGGGGTGGTCGGCGGCGACGGCCGCGATGGGCTCGCCGTGGTGGCGTACGACCTCGGAGGCGAAGACCGGCCGGTCGGCCCGGCCGCGGCCGTACAGCGGGGTGCCGGGCACGTCCTCGTGCGTGACGACCGCGCGGACGCCGGGCATCTCACGCGCGTGCGTGGTGTCGATCGAGCGGATCCGCGCGTGCGGGTGCGGAGAGCGGAGTACGGCGGCCCAGAGCAGGCCCTCGGCCCACAGGTCGGCGGCGTACGGGAACGTGCCCTCGGTCTTGGCGCGGGCGTCGGCGGGCGGCAAGGAGGAGCCGAGCCCGTGCGGGATCTGCTCGGGGGCGGTTGCGGCCTCCGCGGCGGTCGGTACGCCGGTCGTCGCGGTGGCGGCTTCGTTGCTCACGCCTGGCCTCCGTCCTGTTCCTGGCCCTGACCGTGCCCGTAGGGGGCGCTGCCGTGGTCGTAGGCGGCGTTTCCGTCGCCGTACGCGTGCGTGCCGGTGTCGTAGGCCTGGCCGTCGCCGTCGCCGTACGCCTGACCACCGCCGTACGTCTGGTCGTCGCCGTCGCCGTCGCCGTACGCCGGACCGTCGCCGTACGCCTGACCGCCGCCGTCCTCGCCGTAGGCCTGGCCGTGCGGGGCCGGGCCCATGGCGCCGGGTGCCTCGAACACCGACGGGTGGACGCCTCCGGCGCCCGGGCCCGCCTGGTGGGGAATACGTGCCTCGTCGCCGTCCGTCTCGGCGTCGGCGGCGGCGTTCGCCTCGCGCTCGGCCACGACCTCCTTGACGGCCTCCACGACGCCCCGGTAGCCCGAGCAGCGGCACAGGTTGCCGCAGAGCGCCTGGCGGGTCTCCAGCTCGGTCGGCGCCGGGTTGCCCTCCAGCAGGTCGTGCACGGTCATCGCCATGCCGGGCACGCAGAACCCGCACTGCACCGCGCCGCACCGGGCGAGCGCCCGCTGCACGTCGGACGGCTGCCCGTCGGCGGCCAGGCCCTCCACGGTGCGCACCTCGCTGCCCGCGGCGG
Organism: Streptomyces griseosporeus; assembly: GCF_014656055.1. Taxonomy (GTDB): domain Bacteria; phylum Actinomycetota; class Actinomycetes; order Streptomycetales; family Streptomycetaceae; genus Streptomyces; species Streptomyces griseosporeus. The sequence goes on along the minus strand of NZ_BNBR01000004.1, from coordinate 90,533 downwards.
TGACGGCCGGGACCAGGCAGGAGGCGACGAGCCGCCCGTCGACCTGGACGTTGCACGCCCCGCACTCGCCCTGCGAGCAGCCGTCCTTGGCGCCCGCGAGCCCGAGCCGCTCGCGCAGCACGTACAGCAGGGACTCGCCGATCCAGGCGTCCGGGACGGGGCGGTCGGTGCCGTTGACCCGCAGGACGTAGGAGACGAGGGGGTGCTCCTCGTGCGCCGCCCCGGAGCCCGGCGCGGACGGCTCCGCCGGCTCCTCCGGCCCGGCCGCGGCGGCACCGGGCGCGGCGGGCTCGCCCACGGAGGTCTCGGATACGGCGCTGTCGGCGCCGTCCGGCTCGGCCGCGGCGGGGTCGGTCCCGGGCTCGTCGGGCTGGTCGGCAGGGGCCTGTGCGGCCTCCGGCGAGTGCTCGACAGCGTCTTCCTGGTGCGCCCCGGCGTCCCCCTGAGCGGCGCCCTCGTGCCCGTCGGTGGCGTCCGCACCGTCCGTCGCCTCCGGCGTCCGTGGCGCGCCTTGCTGCTCCGGCGCCCCGTGCGCCCCTCCGGCGTACGGCGGCTGCCCGGTCGCCCCGGGAGCGGGCTGGTCCCCGTCCGCCGGGCCGGCCTGCCCCCACGGGCCGCCGGCCTGGTCGTCCGGCGTCGCCCAGGGGGCGGGCGCGCCGCCCGGCAGGGTGGGGGGTGCGGCGCCCCACTGCTCGGCCAGGGCCGCCGTGGAGTACTCGCCGGACTCGTCCGGCAGGTCGCCGCCCGCGACGGGGATCGACCACTGGCCGGTCACGTCGTGCCCGGGGGCGGGCCCGGACGCCGCGGGCTCCTCGAAGGTCCACTGGCCGGTGGCGCCGGGGTGGTAGGTGAACCGGTCCTCGGCGCCCGCCTGCGGCGCGCCCGCGTTCGGGTCGGGCCAGGGGGTGCCGATCCGGGGCTCGCCGTGCGCACCGGCCTCGCCACCGCCGTGCGCTGGGTGCGCGCTCTGGCCGCCGGCCTCCGCCCCGTCCGGGGGCGTGACGGGCAGGGACCAGGTGCCGGTGGCCGCCGGGTCGGTGCCGGCCATGGTGGCGGGCGCGACCGTTATCTGCGGCGGCACATAGCCGTGGCCGGGCGCCGCGAGCGGGCTGTCACCGGCCAGCAGGGCGTCGATGCCGCCCTCGGGCAGCTTCACGAACGCGGTGGCGCCGTCGTCGTACTCGCCCTGGGGCAGCGGATCCCAGCGCCCGCCGCCCTGCGGTGCGCCGGACGCGCCCTGCGCGCCCTGTCCGTGCTGGTCGTCGGTCACGACAGCGCCCTCCCCAGTGCTCGTCGGGCCAGCGCGGCGACGGTGCGCCGCAGGTGCAGTACGGCGGGCGGAAGCGGGGTCACCGAACCGTCCTCGGCGGGGACCGGGTCGGGGATGCAGGCCGCGGCGACGTACTCGCCGAAGGCGTGCAGCGCCTCGGGGACGATCGCGCGGTTGTTGTCCCAGTCGATGAGCTGGGCGACCCAGTGCTCGGCCTCCAGGGGCCGCAGCGGCATCGGCGCTATGGCGCCGACCGCGCACCGCACGCCCCGCCGGGCCGGGTCGAGGACGAGCGCGACCGAGGCGACGGCGCGTCCGGGGCCGGTGCGGCCGGTCGCCTTCAGGAAGACCTGCGGCGCGTGCAGCAGCGGCACGCGCACGTACCCGATGAGTTCGCCGCCGCGCAGCATCTCCATGCCGGCCAGCAGGTGCGACACCGGGATCTCCCGGCGGGCTCCGCCCGGGCCCGCGATGATCAGTGTCGCCTCCAGGGCGGCCAGCACCGGCAGGGCGTCGCCGGTGGGGGCGGCGGTGGCGATGTTGCCGCCCAGGGTGCCCGCGTTGCGGATGTGCGGCGGGCCCGCGGCGCGCGCGGCGGCGGCGAGCGCCGGGATGAGGGCGGCGAAGTCGGGGCGGCCCATGCGCGCGTGCGTGAGGCCCGCGCCGAGCAGTGCGTGTCCGTCCTGGTACTGCCAGCCGCGGATCTCGCTGATGCGGTTCAGACCCACCAGTGCGGCGGGCCTGAGCTGCCCGGAGTTGACGGCGGCCATCAGGTCGGTGCCGCCCGCGACGGGGACGGCGGTGGGCACGGCGGTGAGCGCCGCCACTGCCTCGTCCAGCGTCGTGGGCAGCGTGACGGCCTGCGCCGCCTGCGGTGCGTGCGTGGTCAAAACCGGCTGCCCCTTCCCGCTGCCCCACCTGGTCCCACCTGTTGCGCCGTACGGTACGTGCTGACAGGGCGGACGTGGCAACTCTGGCACATCTTCGCAAGAGCCGAGGACGGGGGTCCGCCAGGTGCCGTTCGCCCACCTCACCCGGGAGATGGTCCGATTTCGCACGGCATCACCGGTGCGCTCGAATTGCCACTCTTCGGTGACCCTGCCGGGGTTTTTCCGGTACGTGTTCGGAGCCGGACCCCGCCGCCCCGACCGGAGATCCGGCCCCGGTCGGCTACCGGTTGGGCGGTGCCCCGTCGATCGGCCGGCCGAGGATCCCTGGTCGCCGCTGCCACGGCTTCGGCCCGCCGGGCGGCCGGTAGGCGACCCCGAGGGCGTCAAGTCGCGCGTAGTGGGCGGTCATACGGCGCTCGAAGTCCGCGAAGTCCCGCTCGGCGGGCGTGGGCAGCGCGCTCCACGCCACCTCCGCGAAGGCCGCGAGCCGCGGGAACGTCTGGTAGTCCACGCGCGCGTGGTCCTCCAGCACCTCCGTCCACACGTTGGCCTGGGTGCCCAGCACGTGCCCGGCCTCCTCGGCGGTCAACTGCGGTGGCACGGGCTCGAAGCGGTAGACGTCCTCCAGGGTGCGCACGTACCCGATCGGCACCGGCTCGTCCTCCCCCGCGGCCTGCCGGTGGTCCAGGTAGACCTGCTGCTCGGGGCACATGACGACGTCGTGGCCCGCGCGGGCGGCGGCGATCCCGCCCGCGTACCCGCGCCAGGAGGACACGGCCGCGCCGGGCGCGAGGCCGCCCTCCAGGATCTCGTCCCAGCCGATGAGCCGGCGCCCGCGCGCGGCGAGCCACCGGTCGAAGTGGCCGACGAACCACGCCTGCAGCTCGTCCTCGCCGGCCAGCCCGAGTTCCTTGATGCGGGCCTGCGCGGCGGGCGAGCGCCGCCACTGGTCCTTGGGGCACTCGTCGCCCCCGATGTGCACGAAGGCCGAGAACGCGGCGGCGTCCGCGGGGAACAGCTCCAGCACCTCCTCGAACACCCCCTCGTAGAAGCGCAGGGTGGTGTCGGTGGGGGCGAGTACGTTGGGGTTGATTCCCCAGGTGTCCCAGACGGGGAGGGCGGTGGTGTCGATGACGTCGGTGTTGCCGAGTTCCGGGTACGCGGCGATGGCGGCCTGCGAGTGCCCGGGCACGTCGATCTCGGGGACGACGCTGATATGCCGCTGGGCGGCGTAGGCGACGATCTCGCGGATGTCGTCCTGGGTGTAGAAGCCGCCGTGGGGGCGCTCGTCCCACAGCGGTGAGGCGCGGTGCCCGAGTCTGGTGCGGGAGCGCCAGGAGCCGGTCTCGGTGAGCTTCGGGTGGCGCTTGATCTCGATGCGCCAGCCCTGGTCGTCCGTCAGGTGCAGGTGCAGCACGTTGAGTTTGTGCGCGGCCATCAGGTCCAGGTAGCGCAGGACGCCGTCCTTGGGCATGAAGTGCCGGGCGACGTCGAGGAGCAGGCCGCGCCAGCGGAAGCGGGGCGCGTCCTCGACGGTCTGGTGCGGGATGCCGTAGCGCATGCCGGGCCGTACGGGCGCCCGCCGGAAGGCCTCCGGGCCGAGCAGCTGGCGCAGGGTCTGGGCGCCCCAGAACACCCCGGCCGGGTCGCCCCCGCGGATCTCGACCCCCCAGGTGGCGGAGACGGCGAGGCGGTAGGCCTCGGGTTCCAGGGTGTCGTCCACGCGCAGCCGCACGGCCTGCGGAGAGTCCTCCGGGCCCGGCGGCAGCGGCAGGTCCAGGGCGGGGCCGAGCACGGAGCGCAGCCAGCGTTCCGTGCTGCCGGTGCCCGGCCCGGCCCACAGGGCGGTCCGCTCGTCGAACACGAAACCGCAGCGCAGGGGGCCGTCGAGGGCACGGGGTGCCGGAATGAGGTCCGTCGTCGAAGTCACCCCAGAGCTTTACCCCGCCGACCGGGTAGCGGGAAGGCCCCGGGCACGTCGGACGCGCCCAGGGCCCGCAGGCTCGGGAAGGGGCTACTTGTCCTTGCCCTTGCCCTTGTCGTCGCCGCCGCTGCCCATGGACTCGTAGATCTCCTTGCACATGGGGCACACGGGGTACTTCTTCGGGTCGCGGCCCGGCACCCAGACCTTGCCGCAGAGCGCCACGACGGGGGTGCCGTCGAGGGCGCTCGCCATGATCTTGTCCTTCTGGACGTAGTGGGCGAAGCGCTCGTGGTCGCCGTCGCCGTGGGACACCTGCGGCGTCGGCTCTACGAGGGTCCCCGTACCAGTCCCGCGCTCGGGCTCGAGAGTGCTCATACGGCAAGGGTACTGAAGGGCGTACGCATCAGTTGAGCGATGGGTCGTCCGGATAGGTCGCCACCATCGCCAGCTCGTTGCGCTGGCGGCGCAGCACCTCGCGCCACAGCCGCTCGGGGGCCGGTGAGGACACGTCGCCGGGCTCGGACTCGACCACGTACCAGGCGCCCTCCACCAGCTCGTCCTCCAGCTGGCCGGGGCCCCAGCCGGCGTACCCGGCGAAGATCCGCAGCGAGCCGACGGCGGAGGCGAGCAGCTCGGGCGGGGCCTCCAGGTCGACCAGGCCGATCGCCCCGTGCACGCGCCGCCAGCCCAGCGGGGTGCTGTCCGCGCCGGGCTCGCCCGGTACGACCGCCACCCCCAGCGCCGAGTCCAGCGACACGGGGCCGCCCTGGAAGACCACGCCGGGCTCCCCGGCGAGATCCGCCCAGCCCTCCAGGATGTCGCCCACGTCCACCGGGGTGGGGCGGTTGAGGACGACACCGAGGGAGCCCTCCTCGTCGTGGTCGAGGAGCAGCACCACCGCACGCTCGAAGTTCGGGTCCGCCAGGGCGGGCGTGGCCACGAGCAGCCGCCCTGTGAGCGAGGACACCTCGGTCATGCCAGACATGATCCCGCATCTTGCCGCGCTGTGGGGAGCCAACGGGGGTAAGCGAGTGAGCGCAGGCCAGGGCGCACCGAAGCGTCCCCTGCGCACGGACCCGCCGGTGACCCCATGTGCCCGGTGGCGAACGGTTCGTGTTGTGACAGAGCTATGACGTCGCTGGGTGCTCCGCGGGCTTACGGGAGGGGGGTCGGCGGCGATTACTCTGTCTGTTCTCCCCTGCCCGACTCATCGGAACGCGAGATACATGACCGTCAACGACGATGTCCTGCTTGTCCACGGCGGAACCCCGCTGGAGGGCGAGATCCGTGTCCGCGGTGCGAAGAACCTCGTACCCAAGGCCATGGTCGCCGCCCTGCTGGGCAGTGAGCCGAGCCGACTGCGCAATGTTCCGGACATCCGTGACGTGCGGGTCGTGCGCGGGCTGCTCCAGCTGCACGGGGTGACGGTCCGTCCGGGTGAGGAACCGGGCGAGCTGGTGCTCGACCCGACCCATGTCGAGAGCGCCAACGTCGCTGACATCGATGCCCACGCGGGCTCCAGCCGGATCCCGATCCTGTTCTGCGGGCCGCTGCTGCACCGTCTCGGCCACGCGTTCATCCCGGGCCTCGGGGGCTGCGACATCGGCGGCCGGCCCATCGACTTCCACTTCGACGTGCTGCGGCAGTTCGGCGCGACGATCGAGAAGCGGGCCGACGGGCAGTACCTGGAGGCGCCGCAGCGGCTGCGCGGCACGAAGATCCGGCTGCCGTACCCGTCGGTCGGCGCGACCGAGCAGGTGCTGCTGACGGCCGTGCTGGCCGAGGGCGTGACCGAGCTGTCGAACGCGGCGGTGGAGCCGGAGATCGAGGACCTCATCTGCGTGCTGCAGAAGATGGGCGCGATCATCGCGATGGACACCGACCGCACGATCCGCATCACCGGTGTGGAGAAACTCGGCGGCTACACCCACCGCGCCCTGCCGGACCGCCTGGAGGCCGCCTCGTGGGCGTCCGCGGCGCTGGCGACCGAGGGCGACATCTACGTCCGCGGCGCCCAGCAGCGCTCGATGATGACGTTCCTGAACACCTACCGGAAGGTGGGCGGCGCCTTCCAGATCGACGACGAGGGCATCCGCTTCTGGCACCCCGGCGGCCAGTTGAAGTCGATCGCGCTGGAGACGGACGTGCACCCCGGCTTCCAGACCGACTGGCAGCAGCCGCTGGTGGTGGCGCTGACGCAGGCCACGGGCCTGTCGATCATCCACGAGACGGTGTACGAGTCCCGCCTCGGCTTCACCTCCGCGCTGAACCAGATGGGCGCGCACATCCAGCTCTACCGCGAGTGCCTGGGCGGCTCGGACTGCCGCTTCGGCCAGCGCAACTTCCTGCACTCGGCGGTCGTCTCGGGACCGACCAAGCTGCAGGGCGCCGACCTGGTCATCCCCGACCTGCGCGGCGGCTTCTCGTACCTCATCGCGGCGCTGGCGGCCCAGGGCACGTCCCGGGTCCACGGCATCGAACTGATCAACCGCGGCTACGAGAACTTCATGGAGAAGCTCGTGGAACTGGGCGCGAAGGTGGAACTGCCGGGCAAGGCGCTCGGCTAGCGGTTCAGCGGTTTCGCAGTAGCGTACGGCGAAGGGGCGGCACCCGACTCGGGTGACCGCCCCATCGGCGTTCAGTGCAGCCCTTCAGGGGCGCGGGGAACTGCGCGACCAGCCACGACGGCGCTGCGGTCGCCCACGGCGCCACGCCGTAACGGCGCTCAGGCGCCCTTACTTACCCTTGGCCGCTTCCTTGAGCTTGGAGCCCGCCGAGACCTTCACGCTGTAGCCGGCCGGGATCTGGATCGGCTCGCCGGTCTGCGGGTTGCGGGCGGTGCGAGCGGCACGGTGGGTGCGCTCGAAGGTGAGGAAGCCGGGGATGGTGACCTTCTCGTCCCCCTTGGAGACGATGTCGCCGACGACGTCGGCGAACGCGGCCAGCACGGCGTCGGCGTCCTTGCGGGTCACCTCGGCGCGGTCGGCCAGCGCGGCCACCAGCTCACTGCGGTTCATGTTGTTACTCCCGTGTTCTTCTTGCCGTTGAGGCGTGCCACGCGGCGGAGCCGCATGAGGGGCACCGCGCAGGTCGACAGATCGACATGCGCTCGTGCCCAGGGACGCATCCTGCCCCTACCTGCGGCGGGAACGCCAATCCGGCACCCATGGGAGTCACGAGAACACCCTAGGGAGTCACACGGAAAGCGCCGTCGCCCGGCCGCCACCCTAGAGGGCCGCCGAGGGCAGGTGGTTCCACGACGCGCCGGTGCCGAGGCTGTCGTGGTGATCCTCACAGCCTCCGCGCCGGCCCGCCGAGCGCGTTACGCGGTCGCGCCCGCCGCCTTGGCGGCCTCCCGGACCGCCCCGGCGACCGCGCCCGCGACCTTGTCGTTGAAGACGCTCGGCACGATGTAGTTGGGGTTGAGTTCGTCCTCGGTCACCACGTCGGCCAGGGCCTTGGCGGCGGCGAGCATCATGTCCGTGTTGACGGTGCGGGACTGGGCGTCCAGCAGGCCGCGGAAGACGCCCGGGAAGACGAGGACGTTGTTGATCTGGTTGGGGAAGTCGGACCGGCCGGTGGCCACAACTGCGGCCGTCTGACGGGCGATTGCCGGGTCGACCTCCGGGTCGGGGTTCGCGAGCGCGAACACGATCGCGCCTTCGGCCATGGCGGCGACGTCGTCGCCGTCGAGGACGTTGGGCGCGGAGACGCCGATGAAGACGTCGGCGCCGCGCACCGCTTCCTTCAGGGTGCCCGTCAGGTTCTCGGGGTTGGTGTTGTCGGCGATCCAGCGCAGCGCGGAGCCGGCGGGGGCATCCACCAGGTCCTCGCGGCCGGCGTGGACGACGCCGTGGATGTCGGCGACGACGGCGTTCTTCACGCCGGCGGCGAGCAGCAGCTTGAGGATGGCCGTGCCGGCGGCGCCGGCGCCGGACATCACCACGCGCACGTCGCCGATGCCCTTGCCTACGACGCGCAGCGCGTTCGTCAGCGCGGCGAGGACGACGATGGCGGTGCCGTGCTGGTCGTCGTGGAAGACGGGGATGTCGAGGGCCTCGCGCAGCCTGGCCTCGATCTCGAAGCAGCGCGGCGCGGAGATGTCCTCCAGGTTGATGCCGGCGAAGCCGGGGGCGATCGCCTTGACGATCTCGACGATGGCGTCGGTGTCCTGGGTGTCGAGGCAGATCGGCCAGGCGTCGATGCCGGCGAACCGCTTGAAGAGGGCCGCCTTGCCCTCCATGACGGGCAGCGCGGCCTTGGGGCCGATGTTGCCGAGGCCGAGCACGGCGGAGCCGTCCGTCACGACCGCAACGGAGTTGCGCTTGATGGTGAGGCGGCGGGCGTCCTCGGGGTTCTCGGCGATCGCCATGCAGACGCGGGCGACACCGGGCGTGTAGACCATGGAGAGGTCGTCACGGTTGCGGATGGGGTGCTTGGACGCCATCTCGATCTTGCCGCCGAGGTGCATCAGGAACGTACGGTCGGAGACCTTGCCGAGCGTGACGCCCTCGATGGTGCGGAGCTTGGCCACGATCTCGTCGGCGTGCGCGGTCGAGCTGGCCGCGATGGTGACGTCGATCCGGAGCTTCTCGTGGCCGGACGCGGTGACGTCGAGGCCGGTCACCGAGCCTCCGGAGGACTCCACGGCGGTGGTGAGCTGCGAGACGGCGGTTCCGCTCGCGGGCACCTCCAGCCGGATCGTCATCGAGTAGGAGACGCTGGGCGCCGTTGCCATGGCCGACTTCCTCTGCTTTCACCGTGTCGCGAAGTTGTGCCGTCCGATCGTCGCACCTACCCCTCAGTACGCGGTAGCCGCCTCGGGTTGCGGACGTTTTGTTCACAGCTCCGGTAGCTTTTCGGAAACTGACTTCCACCATACGAGAGAAGATCGGGTAAAGAAAGAGGCCCACGTCACACTTGGTGACGTGGGCCTCTCCGAAGCTGAGTGACACCGACCCGCCATGCTCGCCTCGCGGCAAGTGGTCCCTCTGAGGGACGAAGGTTGGGCCCGGGGGCTTGGATCGGGCCGGTGTCACGTCCAGGCTAACAAACGGATGGCGCGGAGCCATTCCCGTGCGGGGACTTCTTCCGCCCCTAATCGCGCAGAAGGTCCGGCACCCCGTCCGCGTCCGGCTCGTCCCGCTCCCCGGAGACCACCGTCAGCTGCTGCGTGGCCCGGGTCAGGGCGACGTACAGCACGCGCAGGCCGGCCGGGGACTCGTCGGCGATCTCCGCCGGGGAGACCACCACCGTCGCGTCGTACTCCAGGCCCTTGGCCTCCAGGCTGCCCAGCGCCACCACGCGGTCGCCGAGCCCGGCCAGCCAGCGGCGGGCCTCCTCACGGCGCTGCATGGCCACGACGACGCCGACGGTGCCGTCGACCGTGCCGAGCAGCCGCTCGGCTTCCGCCCGCACGGTCTTCTCCAGCGAGTCCTGCACGACACTGAAGCGGGGCCGTACGCCCGTGGAGCGCACCGCCGACGGGGCCTGCGAGCCGGGCATGGCCAGGGCCAGCACCTTCGCGGCCAGCTCGGCGATCTCCGCCGGGTTGCGGTAGTTCACGGTGAGCTGGAAGCGGCGGCGCGGCCGCGTGCCGAGGGCCTCGTCACGGGCCTCGGCGGCCTCGTCCGGGTCGGACCAGGAGGACTGGGCCGGGTCCCCGACGACCGTCCAGGTGGCGTGCCGGCCGCGGCGGCCGACCATGCGCCACTGCATCGGCGTGAGGTCCTGCGCCTCGTCGACGATGACGTGGGCGTACTCGACGCGCTCGGCGGCCAGCCGCTCGGCGCGCTCGCGCTGCGACTCCTCGCGCACCGGCATCAGCTCCTCCAGGCCGGTGAGCTGGTCCAGCGGGTCGAGCTCGCGCTTCTTCCTCGGGCGGGCCGGGGCGCCGAGGATCGCCTGCAGCTCGTCCAGCAGCGCGATGTCGTGCACGGTGAGCCCGTCGCGGCGCAGCGAGCGGGCCACCTTGCGGACCTCGCCCGGATTGAGGACGCGCCGGGCCCAGCGGCCCAGGCGCCGCTCGTCGGCCATCGCGGCGAGCACGCCCGCCGGGGTCAGCTCCGGCCACCAGGCGTCCAGGAACGCGGTGAAGGAGTCCTCGGTGCTGACGTCCTCGTCGAAGGAGGAGCGCAGTTCGGCGGCCAGCTCGGGGTCGGTGTGCCGGCCGGCCGCGCCGGACTTCTCCCACAGGGCGTCCAGCAGCAGCTTGCGGGCGCGCGGACGCAGCAGGTTCACCGGCGCCGTACCGCCGAGCGCGGTGCGGCGCACCCGGTCCAGTTCCTCCGCCTCCAGCTCCAGCCGGCGCCCGAAGGCCACGACCCGCAGCCGCTTCGGCGCCTCCGGGCGCTCCAGGGCGCCGCGGGCGGCCTTGCGCAGCACCTTCAGCATGCGGGAGGAGCCCTTGGCGCGGGCGGTGGCCGGGGAGTCGTACAGCGTGGCCTCGGCGCCGTCGACGAGCGAGCCGATGGCGCGGATCGCGACCTGACCCTCCTCGCCAAGGGAGGGCAGCACGCCCTCCGTGTAGGCGACCAGCAGGGGCGTGGGCGAGACGATCAGGATGCCGCCCGCGTAGCGCCGCCGGTCCTGGTAGAGCAGGTAGGCGGCGCGGTGCAGGGCGACGGCGGTCTTGCCGGTGCCCGGGCCGCCCTCGACGTACGTCACGGAGGCGGCGGGCGCGCGGATCACCATGTCCTGCTCGGCCTGGATGGAGGCGACGATGTCCCGCATGGTGTGGGTGCGTGCCTGTCCCAGCGCGGCCATCAGGGCGCCGTCGCCGATCACGGGCAGCTCGTGGCCGTCGAGGAACGCCGTCAGCTCGGGCCGCATAAGGTCGTCCTCGACGCCGAGGACGCGGCGGCCCTTGGAGCGGATGACCCGGCGCCGTACCACCCGGCCGGGGTCGACCGGCGTGGAGCGGTAGAAGGGCGCGGCGGCCGGCGCCCGCCAGTCGATGACCAGCGGCGCGTAGTCCCCGTCGAGGACTCCTATACGGCCGATGTGCAGGGTCTCGGCGATATCGGCGGTGTTGTCGGAGCGGACGGCCCCCTCGGCGGGCTCCACCGCCGTGTACGCCCCGTCGGGGCCCTTCTTGCCGTCCTTGCCGAGCAGCAGGTCGATCCGGCCGAAGAGGAAGTCCTCGAACTCGTTGTTGAGCCGGTTGAGGTGGATGCCGGCCCGGAAGACCTGCGCGTCCCGCTCGGCCAGGGCGCCGGGCGTGCCGACCTGGGCGCGCTTGGCCGCGTCGTTCATCAGGAACTCGGCCTCGTGGATCTTCTCCTCCAGGCGCCGGTACACCCGGTCGAGGTGTTCCTGTTCGACGCTGATCTCCCGGTCCCGGACCGAGTCGACCGCGGTTTCCTTTTGAGCCTGAGCGGCCACCGGGCCCCCTTCTGACGTGCTGGGCAGCCGTCAACCGTACGCGAAGGGGGCCACCGGAGGCTACGCGTCGACCTCGACCAACTTCTTCCCGTCGAAGGTCATCACCTCGAAGTGGTCGATCTCGTTCGGCTGGAAGGCCGCGCCTCCGCCGATGTAGAGCGGGTTCTTCGCCTCCTCCGACTTGGCGCCCGGGATGCCGTAGCCCCAGTTCGGGACGGACCAGGAGGAGAGGGTCTCGCGCTCGCCGTTGGTGCCCACCGCGATCAGGGAGCACTTGAGCGGGCCCTTGACGTTCTTCAGCTCCAGGACGGCCTGGGTGCCCCAGTCCTTCTTCGCCATGCCGACGGTCGCGGTGACGTCGGTGGCCGGGTCGGTGCCGGTGACCTTGTCGGGCATGGCGGAGAACAGCGTCTTCGCGGGGCTCGCGCCCGCCGCCACATTGCCCCCGGAGTCCCCGCCCGAGGTGGCCACGGCGACCAGCGGACCGCCGATGATCAGCGCGGCCGCGGCCGCGACCAGGTAGAAACTGCGGCGGCGCTTGCGCGCGCGGCGCTCGGCGACCTCGTCGACGAGCTTCTCCGCCAGCCGCGGGCTGGGCCGCGCGGACAGCGACTCACCGATCGCCGGGGTGCTGCCGGAGCCCGGCAGGTCCGCGAGGGCGGCGAGCACGGGCTCCATCCCGGCCAGCTCGTCGAGCTGCTGGGCGCACCATTCGCAGGTCGCCAGATGCGCTTCGAAAGCGGTTGCTTCGGCGTCGTCGAGAATCCCGAGGGCGTAGGCGCCGACGGTTTCGTGCTCGTTCGGCACGGACGCTCCCTGCCCGGAACTCATGGGACCCATGGGGCCAGACATACCCGGACCACCTGGCCCGTACCCCTGCATTCCCCCGTACCCGCTCATCACGCCGTCACCCCCCGCTCCTCCAGTGCCAGCTTCATCGACCGAAGGGCGTAGAAAACCCTTGAGCGGACGGTGCCACTGGGGATGCCCAGCGTCTCGGCCGCCTCGTTGACGGTACGCCCTTTGAAGTAGGTCTCGACGAGGACCTCCCGGTGGGCCGGGGTCAGGTCGTCGAGCGCGTCCGACAGCGTCATCAGCCACAGCGCCTTGTCGATCTCGTCCTCCGCGGGGATGACCTCCAGCGGCGACGGATCGACCTCCTGCGGCCGGGCCTGCCGGCTGCGGTGGCCGTCGATGACGATGCGGCGCGCGACCGTCACCAGCCAGGGGCGTACCGATCCGGTCGCTCGATTGAGCTGGCCGGCGTTCTTCCAGGCACGGATGAGCGTCTCCTGCACGACGTCCTCGGCGCGCTGCCGGTCTCCGGCGACCAGGCGCAGCACGTACGCCAGCAAGGGTCCGGCGTGCTCTCGATACAGCGCACGCATCAGCTCCTCGTCAGGTTCCGAGGGCTGTGAGGACATGCGATGTCGGGCCCTCGATCCACGTTCATTGGCCACGGCCGCATCCTTGCGCACGCCCACCTCCGGTGTCCGGGGGTTCCCCCAGTCGGTCGCTCGACCACGGGTACGGAGACGGGGCTTCGGATGTTCAAGGTGAGGTGACAGATTTTCTGCCGGGTGACGTGACGAGAGGGGACATGGGCGCACATGTCGGCCCCGCGTTCTTTACATTTACCCCACAAGGGGAAGGGAAGTAATCCGAAGGGAATCGCTTTCCCTACGGGACCGTAAGTAAACGGGACGTAATGCAAATCACACGCGTGCGGCGCGCCTCCGGTGCCGTGCGACGCGTTCCCGGTTGCCGCAGACCTCGCTGCTGCACCAGCGCCTGCGGTGGCCGCGGGAGGTGTCGAGGTACACGATCGGGCAGTTGTCCCCCGCGCACTGCCGCAGGCACGCTCGCGCGACGGGATCGGTGAGCAGCTCCACGGCGTCCCGGGCGACGACGGCGAGCAGCGCGGGGGCGGTGGGCGGTGCGTCCAACTCCCTTACGAGGAGACCGTCGAGGGTGCGGACGGCGCGGGGGGCGGGGGGTGCGGTGCGGGCGATGTCGTTGACGCGGACGAGGGTGCGGTCGTACGACGGCACGCCGACGCTCTGTAGCAGTGCGCCGGGGTGCAGCCACTCCTGCACCAACTGTCCCACCAGTTCCCTCAGTTCACGGAACCCCAGCAGCCAGGACGGGTCGGCGTGCGCCAGCGGCGTGCCCGGCGGCACCATCCCCGAGCCGGCGATCCACGCCCGCAGCACCTCGACGGACCCGAGGCGTTCCCCGGGGTGCGTGGTCGCGAGGAGATCCAGGCAGATCCGTCCGGCGCCGAACCGCAGCTCGTAGGGGGCCGTGGCCGTACCCAGTGCCATGTGCCTGTCACCGCCTAGGGGTTACCAGGGGCTGTGGGGGTCGATCCCGGGGTCGTCCTTCTACAGTGCCTGCCCGCGGGCGCCCCCGGAACCCCTCGTACCGGCCGTGAGCGGTGCCGGTGCCTGCGGCGGCGTGTGCGGGTGGGTGGGTGGTTGCTCGCGCAGTTCCCCGCGCCCCTGAATGCCTGCGGCGGCCCGCGCGGGTGAGTGGGTGGCTGATGTAGCGCCATCTGCTGGTGGGGGGGTCGGGGCCGCGCCGGGGGGTATCCGTCCTCGGTGCGCCGCTGCGTACGGTCAAATTGGCACCCTCTCTTTCCGGCGCCCGCTGCGGGCGGACACCCCCCGACACGTCCCCTCCCCGCCGCGGGCGCCTACCGGCCGCCCTGACTGCGGCAGCGAGGCCGCCCCGCTGGGGGGTATCGGGCAGCCACACCGCTGAGGCGGCGCCCACCCAGCAGCGGCCGCCAGTCCGCCTAGCTGCGGGGCAGCCGCCCCGCTGGGCCGGCGCCCACCCAGCAGCGGCCGTCAGTCCGCCTAGCTGCGGGGCAGCCGCACCGCTGGGCCGGCGCCCACCCAGCAGCGGGCCGTCTATCCGCCTAGCTGCGGGCAGCCGCACCGCTGGGCCGGCGCCCACCCAGCAGCGGGCCGTCTATCCGCCTAGCTGCGGGCAGTCGTGCCGCTGGGGCGGCACGGGTGGGCGCAGCGGCACCCCGTAGCGCCGGGCTGCGCCGCCCACCCCCGGCCCGCATCAGCGCCGGGTGCCGAGTCGTCGGCGGGTGCGGGTGGCCGTAGCGCAGGGGCGGCACCCATGAGCACCGGGCGCGCGGCCAACCCCCGGGGTAACTCGACCCCAGCCGCGCACATGACTACGCGTCGGCGTACTTCGCGTCCGCCGCTGGGTCCAACGCCAGCCGGTACCCCCGCTTCACCACCGTCTGGATCAACTTCGGCGCACCCAGCGCCGTACGGAGCCGGGCCATCGCCGTCTCGACGGCGTGCTCGTCCCGGCCCGCCCCCGGCAGCGCCCGCAGCAGATCGGCCCGCGCCACCACCCACCCCGGCCGCCGCGCCAGCGCCCGCAGCAGTGCCATCCCGGCCGGCGGCACCGGCCGCAACGCCCCGTCGACCAGCACCGCGTGCCCCCGGATCTCCACCCGGTGCCCCGCGACCGGCAGCGCCCGCGCCCGCCCCGGCAGCTCCTGGCACAGCAGCTGCACGAGCGGGCCGAGGCGGAAACGCTCCGGCTGTACGGTCTCCACCCCGCGCGCCTGCAACGGCACCGCCGTCACCGGTCCCACACAGGCCGGCAGCACGTCATGGTCGAGCGCGGCGAGCAGCTCCGGCAGCAGACCGCGCTCCTCCGCCCGGTTGAGGAGGGACACCGCGGCCGGGGCGCTGGTGAAGGTCACCGCGTCCAGGCCGCGCGAGACGGCCGCGTCGAGCAGCCGGTCCAGGGGCGAGACGTCCTCGGGCGGCATCCACCGGTACACCGGCACCCCCACGACCTCCGCCCCGCCCTCCCGCAGCGCCTCCACGAACCCGGGCAGCGGCTCCCCGTGCAGCTGGACGGCGATCCGGCGGCCCTCGACGCCCTCCTCCAGCAGCCGGTCGAGCACCTCGGCCATGGACTCGCTCGACGGCGACCACTCCTCGGTGAGCCCGGCGGCTCGTACCGAGCCCTTCACCTTGGGCCCGCGGGCCAGCAGCTCCACCGCGCGCAGCCGCTCCAGCAGGGCCTCGCCGAGCCCCCACCCCTCGGCGGCCTCGATCCACCCCCGGAACCCGATCGCAGTGGTGGCGACGACCACGTCCGGCGCCTGGTCGATCAGCTGCTTGGTCGCGGCCAGCAGCTCACCGTCGTCCGCGAGCGGCACGATGCGCAGGGCGGGGGCGTGCAGGACGGCCGCGCCGCGGCGCTGGAGCAGCGCGCCCAGCTCGTCGGCCCGGCGGGCGGCCGTCACGCCCACGGTGAAGCCGGCGAGGGGCCCGTGTTCCGATGGCTGCTGTTGTTCGTCGTACATAACTCTCGTCCCGCACTCGAGTTCGTGTGCACCGGGGTGTGCACTACGTGCCGTCCATGCCGACCGAGCCTGTCAACGGCTCGTGACAGGCTCGGTTCGGCTTTATGTCGCCGGTGTTACGTCACACCTCCGCGTAGCTGAGCTGCGGCTTCGCCTCGGCGGCGGTGGTCGCCTGGGAGCGGGCGGCACTGCGTCGAAGGTATACGGCCCAGGTGACGGCGAAGCAGACGGCGTAGTAGGCGAGGAAGGCGACGAAGGCGCCGGTCCCGGAGCCGTAGGAGAGGAAGGACTGGCGGAAGGCGAGGTTGATGCCGACGCCGCCGAGCGCGCCGACGGCTCCGATGAGCCCCATGGAGGCGCCGGACAGCCGCCGCCCGTAGGCGGCCGCGGCCTCACCGGTGAGCCCCTGCGCCTGGGCCTTGGCCTGGAAGATGCCGGGGATCATCTTGAAGGTGGAGCCGTTGCCGAGCCCGGTGAGGACGAAGAGGACGACGAAGGCGACGGTGAACAGGACCAGCGACTTCTGCATGGACGCGGCGATCAGGACGGCGGTCGCGGCGCCCATGGCGACGTAGTTGTAGAGGGTGATGCGCGCCCCGCCCCACCGGTCGGCGAGCCAGCCGCCGAGCGGCCGGATGAGGGAGCCGAGCAGCGGGCCGATGAAGGTGACGTACGCGGCCTGCAGCGGCGTACGGCCGAACTGGTTGGTGAGGACCTGCCCGAAGGCGAAGGAGTAGCCGATGAACGAGCCGAAGGTGCCGATGTAGAGGACGGCCATGATCCAGGTGTGGCCGTCGCGGGCGGCGTCCTTGGCGGCGCCGGTGTCGTTCTTGACGTTCTCCAGGTTGTCCATGAACAGCGCGGCGAGGACGGCGGCTACGACGATCAGCGGGATGTAGATCCCGAGCAGCACGCGCGGCCCGCCGCTGGCACCGATGATGGCGAGGGCGGCCAGCTGGATGACGGGCACGCCGATGTTGCCGCCGCCGGCGTTGAGGCCGAGCGCCCAGCCCTTCTTCTTCAGCGGGAAGAAGGCGTTGATGTTGGTCATGGAGGAGGCGAAGTTGCCGCCGCCGACGCCGGCGAGGAGGCCGACGAGGAGGAAGGTGGAGAAGGAGGTCCCGGGCTCCATCACCAGGAAGGCGGCGACCGACGGGACGAGCAGCAGACTCGCGGAGATGATCGTCCAGTTCCGCCCGCCGAAGATCGCGACAGCGAAGGTGTAGGGGACGCGGACGACGGCCCCGACCAGCGTCACCATCGAGGTGAGCATGAACTTGTCGGCGGGGGTGAGGCCGTACTCCGGGCCCATGAAGAGCACGAGCACGGACCACATGGTCCACACGGAGAACCCGATGTGCTCGGAGAGGACGGAGAAGAGAAGATTCCGCCGGGCGACCTTCTCCCCCGTCTCCTTCCAGAACGTCTCGTTCTCCGGATCCCACTGCCGGATCCAGCGACCGCCCCTGCTCGGGGGTGCGGGGGCAGTACCAGTGGCTGTCATGACGCCTCCACGGTGCGACGGGGCTCGGTGGTGCTGTGTGCCTGGGAGTGGCTGAGTCCCGACGGTAGGGAGGACGCGTTTCGTGGCTGTGGCTGCCGGTGACCGGAAGGGAACGTTGCTCTCACCTTCCGCTACGGCGGCCGGTGAGGCGGCCGGCGGTGTCAGCCGACCCAGTCGAGGGTGTCCGTGCCCCCCTTGTCCCAGCTGATCTTCACGGAGTCGCCGACGCGGACCAGGTTCCCGCCCTTGCCCTTGCTCTCGTCGTCGCTGCCCATGGGCGCGAGCGCGATCCGGAACGACCCGTCGCTGCGGTCCTGCCCGATGCCGATGAGGATGCCGTCCCCGGAGGCGATCCAGTTGCAGTTGTAGTAGCCCTTGTACTGCCCGGAGGTGAACTTCTCCCCGATGGTGAGGGTCTTCCCCTCAGTGCTCTGCCACTGCCCCTTGAACCCGGTCGCGGGCGCGCCCCCGGGCGCGTCGGTGGGCTCCTCGGTCGGCTCGTCCGTGGGCTCTGCGGTGGGTTCCCCGGTGGGGCTCTCCGAGACAGTCGGCTCATCGGTCGGGCTCTCGGAGACGGTCGGCGCGGCGGAGGTGCTGCCACCTGCCTGCGGGGTCCCGCCCCCGTCGTCGTTGGTCACGAAGAACACGGCCCCGGCGACGAGGGCCACGGCGACGACGGCACCCCCGATGATCAGCGCCAGCCGCTTGCCCTTCGCACCGCCGTCACCGGGCGGCGGCGGATACCCGCCCGGGGTCCCGTACGGGGGCTGCGGCTGCCCGAACTGCGCCTGCGGATACGGCGCTTGCCCACCGTAGGGCGGCTGCCCGCCGTAAGGAGACTGACCGCCTTGGGGCTGCCCACCATAAGGAGGCTGCCCGCCGTACGGCTGCTGCTCGGGTATCGGCGGCCCGCCGTACGGATTGGGCACCGGCTGCCCCGGGGGCTGCGGGGGCGTGGGCGAGGCGTACGGCCCCGGATAGGGCGGCTGTTGCGGCGGCGGCCCCCCATACCCATGACCGGGTCCGGGTCCGGGACCGTGTCCCTGTCCGTCCTGCGGGGGCTGGGCCGGTGGGTATGTCATCGGGAGACGTTCTCCTTGTCGGCATGAGCGGTACTGACGGCACTTCACGCGCCAAGCGCCCCACCAGTCTTCACCACACACCGAACGGACACGGCCCGTTTTCCACGGCCGTGCCGTCGCCCACAGCCCCCGCCGGAGGTCAGGGGATCGGGTGACCGAATACACGTATGTGAGACAGGGCTGTCCCGCCTAGTCTGGCCATCGCCACAACCATCTA
Organism: Streptomyces griseosporeus; assembly: GCF_014656055.1. Taxonomy (GTDB): domain Bacteria; phylum Actinomycetota; class Actinomycetes; order Streptomycetales; family Streptomycetaceae; genus Streptomyces; species Streptomyces griseosporeus. Next base: position 71,918 of record NZ_BNBR01000004.1, on the reverse strand, counting down.
CGGGGGAAATGGCGCCTGGAAGCGACTTCGCCTCCTCCCCGGCGCAGAAGAAGGCGGCTTGCGGGCGGCAACAAAACAGTGGTCGTTCCCGTGGAGAGCCAGGCGCTCGGCCGCACGTTCCAGTGTGACGAGTGGTACCACGCAATCGGCTCGCATCAGCAGATCGTGTCCGGAATGGTGGTGGTGACTCCGCCGGATCAGGGCCGCGAAGGCACCCGCGCGGACGTCTCCCGCGGCGACGAGGAGAACCGCTGATGATCCGACGTGCCGCCCCCGCTCTTGCCGCGCTGGCGGCCGTCCTCCTTCTCGCCTCGTGTTTCGGCTCGGGCGGCGACGGCCGTCAGGGGTCCGAGCGGTCCGCAGGGCAAGGGTGGAAGAAGGACGCGGGTGCGGCCGAGGTGGCCGCGTTCATGGGTGTGACGGTGCCCGAGGGCGCCACCCGGACCAAGGGTGCCGTCCAGGTCAATCCGCAGGAGGACGTCTACCTCCTCTCCTTCGTCACCACCGAGAAGAACGCCGAGGGCGTCGCGGCCGACCTGCACGCCCGGGAGCCTTTGCGGGCGAGGAAGAAGGACTTCGCCCCCGAAGGGGAACGGTTCGGCCACCTCGGCCTGCCCGAACCGCAGACGCTCACCGGGACGCGCTGGGCCGGGGTGTGTCCGCCCTGCGCCGACGACACCCGCCGTACGCGGGTGCAGTGGATCGAGATCTACGTCCAGTCCCTCCAGCCCGACCAGGCGAGGGTCTATCTGCAGGCCTTCTGAGAGGCCACCGCTCAGCAGACCGCACCTTGGGGAAAAACCATTGGCCGGCCCCCTCCCCCGCCAAGTAACCTGCACGCGACCGTGACTGAGTCGAGGAGGTGAGACCCGTGAACGCAGCAGCGAAGTGGGGGCTCCCTCGTTCCGTCACGGTGTGCGACTGACCCAGGTGTCGTCGGGAGCGCCTCGTAACTACGGCACTCCTGAAAGGCGGACCGCCATGAACACCGGGAACACAGTCAGTACCGCTCGCCTCGCCGAGGACCGCTGGGAAGCCCTGTCCGGGGACCGCGTCGTCGGACACGGCGACCTCGCGCGCCGCGCCGACGGGCGGCTCTTCCTCAGCATCGACGTCTGGCAGGACGAGGCCTTCGACCAGCTCGCCGCCGCGATGCTGGCGGACCTCGACCGGCCGCTCCACACCCTGGTCGGCGAGGACGACCACTCCCTCACGGCACGCTGGGAACGGCTCGGGTTCGCCGTCGGGCGCCGGGAGTGGGAGTACGTCCTGCCCACCGACCCCCGAGAGACGGGCACCTCGCGCCTCCCCGCGGGGGTGACGATCCTGCCCGCGGGCGAGGCGGACGAGGGTCCGCTGCGCGCGCTGGACCGGGCGATCCGGGACGAGGTCGAGGCCACCGTCGGCTGGCACACCATGCCCGCCGAGGTCGTCCCCCGCGCGGCGATGGTCGTCGAGCCGTCGAAGTACGCCGTCGCCGTCCTGGACGGCGCGTACGTCGGCCTCGTCCGCGTCGCCCGCGTGCCCCGCCGGGCGCGGATCGGGCTGCTCGCCGTACGGGCCGACCTGCAGCGGCGCGGCATCGGACGGGCCCTGCTGACCCACGCCCTGGGCGCGCTGCACCGGGACGGCATTGGGCCCGCCCGGGCCGAGATCGACGCGTCCAACGCCGCGGCGATCGCGCTGGCGGAAGGTGTCGGCGGGCGCCGAGCGGGCAGTTGCCTTGAGCTGGTGCGCCACTGACACCGGCCCCCACACCACACCACCCCACCGACCTCTTGGAGAGACGGAACACCTTGGCACGAACAGCGAACGGCCTGGAGATCGAGGGCACGGTCATCGAATGCCTGCGCGACGCCACCTTTAAGGTGGAGCTGCAGAACGGGCATCACGTGCTCGCCCACATCAGCGGCAAGATCCGTAAGCACCACATCCGGATCCTCCCGTACGACCGCGTCCTCGTGGAGCTCAGCCCGTACGACCTGACCCGCGGGCGGATCCTGTACCGCTACCGCAACTGACCCGCCCCAGCAGAAAGCGCGCGCCCGGTGGAACCCGGGCGCGCGCCGCGCCGACCGTCACCCGCGAACAGCGTGTCCCGCGTCAGCGACGCGCCCGCTGCCGCCCCTTCTGCCGGCCCCTGTCCTTCTGCCGCCCCTTCTTCGCGCCGTTCGGCCACAGCCGGGGACTGCGCTTCGCCGCGATGTCCTCCACCCAGCCGAAGGCGACGATCGCCAGCCCGATCAGCGGCCACACCAGGGCGAACATCCACAGCATGTACGTCGAGTCCAGCGCCGCCGTCGCCCGGGCGTTCTCCATGAACGGCAGGCTGTACGCCAGGTCGATGATCGGCACCGTGGAGATGATCAGGAGGTTGTGCCACAGGTAGATGGTGACCGCTCGGTTGTTGGAGAGCGTGACCAGCTTGTCCCAGCGCGCCAGCCGGCCCGGCAGCTCCTGCCAGGACGGCGAGTACTGGAGCAGGATGACGACGAAACCGAAGGACCAGGTCGCCTGGGCCAGCGGAATGTCGTTCAGGTCCCAGCCGTCGGGGCCCTGGTGGCCCGAGGCCCACCACAGGCCGAAGGCCATCACCAGGCCGGCCGCGGAGACGGCCACATAGCGCGGAATCTGCTTGAGCAGGCCCTCCTGGTGGGCGAAGCCCAGCACCCAGCAGCCGCCGTAGACCGCGAAGTCGGTGACCGCGTTGCCGGTCTCGCCGGGGATCTTCACCACGCCGGTGCCCACCACCGCGGTCAGCGCCAGCGGCGCCACCAGGGTGACCCAGGGCAGCCTGCGGAAGGCCCACAGCAGCAGCGGCGAGGCGACCACGAACCACAGGTAGGCCCGCAGGTACCACAGCACGCCCGCCGCCTGCACGGCCCAGGTGTTCTCCAGCAGGCCGGACTTGGAGCCGAGACTCCACGGGAACGGCGGGGCGCCGACCGGGACGATGTAGTTGAACAGCTCAACGATGCCCCACGTGCTGCCGTCGGGGTTGTCCGTGGGGTTCCAGCCGCCCGCGAGCATCATGGCCAGCGCCACCGCGCTGAACGCCCACAGCGGTGGCAGCAGGCGCCGGACCCGGCCGCGGATCACGCTGAGCGCCGGACGGTTCAGCGAGCGCGCCATCAGCGAGCCGGCCAGCGCGAACATCACGCCCATCGACGGGAACAGCACCGTCAGCCAGGCCCACCCGAACAGGTGGTAGACGACGACGCGGACGAGGGCGAGGGAGCGCAGCAGGTCCAGGTAGCGGTCACGGCCGCCGGGCTTGCCGGCCTTCTTCGGGGCGGGTGCGGGTGTCTCGGGGACCTCCGCGGTGCCGACGGCCGCGGACCGGGGGGCCGGTTCCGCGCCGAGGGCCGCGTCCGTGACGTCCGTCGTCCGCTGCTGCGGCAGCCCGTACAGCGCGTCGTACGCCGATCCGTACGACGGCTCGGCCGGCCCCTCGTACGCGGGCACCGGCGAGTCAGGTCCCGGCGAGCTCGGGCTCTGGCTGGGGTATCCCTGCGTCATCCGACGGGCCTCCGATCACTGCTGCCGCCCGTGCGCTGACGCGGTACCGGACCGCCGGGCGCCTCCACGACGCCGGTGCGGCGCAGCTTCTGCCAGCGCAGCCGGCCGCCGGTGAGCGCGGTGATCCAGGACTGGAGGAGCACGACGTACATGAGCTGGCGGTACAGGATCTGCTGCAGCGGCAGCGAGATCAGGTGGGTCATCTTCTCCTTGTCCAGGCGGAAGGCGTAGGCGGCGCAGACCAGCTGGATCGCCAGGACGCCCAGCCAGGCCACGATCGTCTTCTGCGTCGGGCCGAAGATCACGCCGTACAGCAGGAACACGTCGATCAGCGGCGCCAGCAGCGGGGCCACGACCATGAACAGGGAGACCAGCGGCAGGCCGACCCGGCCGAAGCGGCCCGAGGGGCCTCGCTCCACCAGGGCCTTGCGGTGCTTCCAGATCGCCTGCATGGTGCCGTAGGACCAGCGGTAGCGCTGGGACCACAGCTGCTGGACGGACTCGGGGGCCTCGGTCCAGGCGCGGGCGTTCTCCGCGTAGACGACCCGCCAGCCGTCGCGGTGCAGCGCCATGGTGACGTCGGTGTCCTCGGCGAGCGTGTCCTCGCTCATGCCGCCGATCCGCTCCAGCGCCGAGCGCCGGAAGGCGCCGACGGCGCCGGGGATGGTCGGCATGCAGCCGAGGATGTCGTACATGCGCCGGTCGAGGTTGAAGCCCATCACGTACTCGATGTGCTGCCAGGCGCCGATGAGCGAGTCCCGGTTGCCGACCTTGGCGTTGCCGGCGACGGCGCCGACGCGCCGGTCGCCGAACGGCTGGACCAGTTCGCGGACGGTGGACGGCTCGAAGACGGTGTCGCCGTCCATCATCACGATGATGTCGTGACGGGCGTTGGCCAGGCCCCGGTTGAGCGCGGCCGGCTTGCCCGCGTTGAGCTGCCGGATGACGCGGACGTTGGGCAGGCCCATCGCCTCGACGATGCGGGCGGTGCCGTCGGAGGAGCCGTCGTCGATGACGAGGACCTCGATGGGGTGGTCGCTGTCGGCGAGCGAACGGACCGTGTTCTCGATGCACTTGGCCTCGTTGTACGCCGGGACCAGCACCGACACCGGTTCGGTGATGGGCGGTCCCCAGCTGAAGCCGCGGCGGCGCACCCGGCGGGCGTGGATGCCGGACAGCAGCAGCATCAGCACGAACCGGCCGATGACGAGGGCGCCGATGATGGACAGGCCGACCACGAGGACGTCGGTGATGTGCTCCGCGGCCTGGACCAGGAAGATCCACGCCTTGCCCTTCCACAGCTCGGGGCCGGTGACCTCGGTGTGGGCGCTGGGCGCGTCGAGGGCCTCGGTGAGGTTGTCGAACTCGTAACCCTGGGCCTGGAGTTCGGGCAGGAACCTGTCGAGCGCCTGCACGGTCTGGTGGCGGTCGCCGCCGGAGTCGTGCATCAGGACGATGGCGCCCTTGCCGCCGTGCGGTGTGGCGCGCCGGATGATCTCGTCGACGCCGGGCTTCTGCCAGTCCTCACTGTCGGTGTTGTTGACGACGGTGATGTAGCCGCGGGAGCCGATGTACTTCGTCACGGGCCAGGACTTGTCGTCCATGGCGTCGGCGAAGGAGGAGTACGGCGGCCGGAACAGCGAGGTGCGGATGCCGGCGGCGCCGGTGATCGCGAGCTGGTTCTGCGACAGTTCCCAGTCGATGCGCTTCTTGGACTGGAAGGACAGGTCGGGGTGGTTGAAGGTGTGCAGGCCGACCTCGTGGCCCTCCTCCACCATCCGCTGCACCAGGTCCGGGTAGCGCGAGGTCATGGTGCCGGTGACGAAGAAGACCGCGTGCGCGTGGTGCTTCTTGAGGACGTCCAGGACCTTCGGGGTCCAGGTCGGGTCGGGGCCGTCGTCGAAGGTGAGGACGAGCTTGTGGTCGGGGACGCCGAGGCTGGTGGCGCGGCCGCCGCGGGTGTCGATCACCGGGCCGCCGTCCACGATGTTCTCGGGGACCTTGTCCGAGGAGGCCTCGGGCTGGATGCGGTGGTCGGCGAGGATCTCGCTGTGCACGTAGCCGCGCAGCATGAGCATCGCCATCAGGGCGACGAGGACGAGCACCGGCAGCAGCAGGCGCATGGGCAGGCGGCGTCGCCGGGAGCCGTCACCGGCTCGGGAGGCGGGCTGCCGGTGACGGCGGGTGCGGGATGCCATCAGAGGGTGTTCTCCGGGGAGTCCGAGGACAGGGCGGGCGAGGATGAGGCGACGCTGCCGGCTTCCTCGGCGGGGCTCTGTGTGATGGGTGTGGGGTCGCTCGGACCGTCGGCGACGGTGCCGGTGCCGCCGCTGTCACCGGTGCCGGTGGTCGCGGTCTCGGTCGGCGTGGGCGAGGTGGCGGGGCCCTCGGTCGGCGTGGTCGGGTCCGGCGCCGGGTCGGAGGTCGCGGGCGGCACGGAGGTGCCCGGGCGGGGCACGGTTCCGCCGCCGCCTCCGGTGCCCGGGGTGGACTTGGTCGCCGTCGGCGCGGGGTCGGCGGTGGTGGCCTGCCCGCCGGAGCCGGTGCTCGCGCCGGGAGCGGTGCCGGTGGAGGCGCCGGGGGACGGCGTCGCGCCGTCGCTCGCCGACGCGCTCGCGCCCGGGGAGACGCCCGGGGAGCCGGAGGGCTGTGCGGACTGGTCCGGCAGCGGCGTGGTGTCGACCTCGCCGGCCGGTTCCTCCTTCTTCTGGTCCGGCACGGGCAGCCACGGCGCGCTGGAGTTCCCCGACACCAGCGTCGCCACGATGACCACGGCATACACCGCACACGCCAGCCCGATGAGAATCCCCAGGCGGCGGAAGGTGCGGCTGCGGCGGCCGGACTCGTCGACGAAGACCGGGCCGTCGGAGTTCTCCGAGGCGCCGAGCGGCGCGGCGCCGGCGGGGCGCAGGCCGCCCGCGCCGAGCTGGACGGCGTCGAGCTGGACGGTCACCTCGTGCGGGTCGTGGGTGGCACCGGGGTCCGGCAGCGCGTCGGCGCCGGTCTCGGCCCAGGGGTCGCGCACGGCGGGCGCGGGGCGGGCGGAGGAGAGGAGCTGGGTGGCGTCGGCGGGGCCCGTCTGGGGCAGGACGGCGGTGGCGTCCGCCGGGCCCACCGTCGGCAGCACGGCCGTCGCGTCGGCCGGACCGGCCTGCGGGATCACGGCGGTGGCGTCCGCGTCGGCGTAGCCCCCGGTGTGGCCCTGCGCGCCCCCGGTGTAGCCGTGCGCGCCCCCGGTGTAGCCCTGCGCGCCCGGTGCCGGGTACGGGCCGGCCGTACCGCCGAGTCGCGCCCGCGCCGCCCGGGAGAGGAACTCCGCCTGCGGTCCGGCGGCGGGGCCGGGGACGCCTGGGGCGCCGTGGCCGTGGAACGCGGCCGGGCCGGGGAGTCCGGTCCGTCCGCTTCCGTCGAGTACCTCACGTCGCCCGTTGTCCGGGAACGCCTGCGTATCGCCCCCCGTTTCCGGCAGGCTCCGGGTCGCGGATGCGGCCTCGGGCCATTCCGGTTGGGCGTCTTCCCGCCAGTTGTTCACGCGTGTACATCCCCCCACGGGACAGTTCTGGAAGCGCACCCGACCCCGAGCACCTCGTCGTCGGAACCGGGCCCCCACCCGGTCCGAGCGCCCCCTTTACCACACCGTGCTCAGGCCATGAATGTAGCGCACGCGGGGGTCCCGTGTTCGCCACGTGTCAGTTGTGGGACCTCATTGTGGCTTTGTCACTGGCCGGAATCCAACCATCGGCGGGTGAGCTGAGCCACCCGTTCTCGGCCGCGAGCTGCCCGGCCGCGCGGCGCAGCGCGTCCAATCCGCGGTGCACCAGCCCCTTTCGCCACACCAGTGACACCGGTGACAGCGGGACGGGGTGGACGAGCGGCCGGACGACGGTGTGCGGCATGGCCGGAAAGCCGACCACGGCGAGGATCGGACACCGCGTCTTCGCCATGATCCTCTCGAACTCCTCCACGCCGACCGCGAGCGGCGCGGGTGGCGCGAGGTCGATCCCGCGTCCCTCGAACAGGTGACGGGCGAAGTCGGTCCACTCCGGCGTGCGCGGGTTCCCGGCGCCGGCGTACACGGTCTCGCCCGCCAGCGCGGCGAGCGGCACCCGGTCGAGTCCGGCCAGCCGGTGGTCCTCGGGCAGGACGACGGCCATGGGCTCGCAGCGGACGGGCTGGTGGGCGAGGCCCGCCCGCAGTGCCGGGTCGAGGCCCGCGTACCGGCCGAAGGACGCGTCCAGGCGCCCGGCGAGGATCTCGGTGGCGGCGCCGGTCAGGCCGCTCTCGTAGCGGGCCATGAGTTCCAGGTCGGGGGCGAGGTCGCGGGCCCGGTGCAGGACGCGCCGCGGGGTGTCCAGGCCGGGCGAGTTCAGGTCCACCAGGAGCGGGCGGACCTCGCCGAAGGCGGCCAGCAGCGCGTCCTGCGCCTCCAGGGCCCGCCGGGCCAGCGGCACCAGGCGCTCGCCGTCGGCGGTGAGGGTGACCTGCCGGGTCGTGCGGACGAACAGCTCGGTGCCCAGCTCCCGCTCCAGTCGCCGTACGTCCCGGCTCAGCGCCTGCTGGGCGACGAAGAGGCGGGCGGCGGCGCGGGTGAAGTGCAGTTCCTCGGCGACGGTGACGAAGGCGCGCAGCAGGCGCGGGTCGAGGTGGGCGGGCGGCGGGCCTGGGGACATCCCGTGAACTTACAACACGGGTGCGTGAATCCGGCCCGAACAGGTGTTGGACCCGGTGATCCACTCCGGGCGACGGTGGTGTCCATGCCCTCCCGCCCTGCGCTGCCGGACCTGCCCGTCCTGCCCGCACTGCCCGCCCCGCTCCGCCCCTACGCCCGCCTCTTCGCCGTCCCCGGCGCCCTCGCCTTCACCCTCGGCAACCTCCTCGCCCGGCTGCCCATGGGCATGTTCAGCGTGAGCGCGGTCGTGATGATCGCCGGGTCCCGGGGGTCGTACGCCCTCGCCGGCGCCGTCACCGCGACCGGCCTCGCCGCGACCGCGCTGCTCGCGCCGCGGGTGGCGCGGCTGGTCGACCGGTACGGGCAGGCCCGCGTGGCCGTCCCCGCGACCCTGGTCGCCGCGCTCGGCAGCCTCAGCCTGCTGCTGTGCGTGCGCTACGGCGCCCCCGGCTGGACCCTGTTCGCCTCCTACGCCGCCACCGCCACCACCCCGAACACCGGCGGCATGTCCCGCGCCCGCTGGGCCCATCTGCTGAAGGGCGACGCCGAGGCGCTGCACACCGCCAACTCCTTCGAGCAGGCCGCGGACGAACTGTGCTTCATGCTGGGGCCGGTGCTCGCGGCGTTCCTGTGCGGGACGTTCTTCCCGGAGGCGGGCACGCTGGTCGGCGGGGTGCTGCTGGTGACGGGCGTGCTGCTGTTCGCCGCGCAGCGCTCGACCGAGCCGCCGGCCACCCCGGCGCACCGGGCGCGGAAGTCGCCGCTCACCGCCCCCGGCATGCCGCCGCTGCTCGCGGTGTGCCTGGCCACGGGCGCGGTGTTCGGCGCGATGGAGGTCGTCACGATCGCGTTCGCGGACGCCCATGGGCACCGTACGGCCGCGGGGGTCGTGCTGGCGTTCCAGGCGGCGGGTTCGGCGGTGGCCGGGCTGGTGTACGGCGCCGTGGGGGCGAAGGGCTCCGCCGCGCGCCGCTACCCGTGGTGCCTCGCCGCGATGGCCGCGCTGCTGGCCCTGCCCCTGCTGGCCGCGACCCTCTCGGGTGCCCTGCCGCTCCTCGCCGCCGCCCTGCTGATCGCGGGGTCGGCCACCGCGCCGACGATGATCACGACGATGACCCTGGTGCAGGAGCGCACCCCCGAGGGCCGCCTCAACGAGGGCATGACCCTCGCGGTGACCGGCCTCCTCGGCGGCATCGCGGCGGGCAGCGCGACCGGCGGCTGGGTGGCGGACCACCTGTCCCCGGCGGCGGGTTACGGCGTCCCGGTGGCGGCGGCCGCGACGGCCCTGCTCCTGTCCGTCGCGGCCTCCCGGTCCGTCAGCGGGCCCTCCCGGGGCGGCCCTCCGGACAAGGTGACGCAGCTCAGGCCGAGTCGAGACCCCAGCCCACGCCCATCCGGTACGCCGCGCAGAGGTTGACGTCGAGGAGGTACGCCCCGGCCGTCCCGCACTGCCCGGCCCCGCTGCCGGGGTCCACCGGCTGCCCGTGCCCCATGCCGGTGATGCTGTACGTCTCCACGACGGCGGCACCCGACGGCGCCCGGTACACCTGGTGCGGATACCCGGCGACGGTGTCGCTGACGTCGGCGGTCTGGTCGGCGCCCTGCACGTCGGTCCACTGCTTCATCAGGTCGGTCATGTTGACCGGCTTGACGGTGTAGTCGGCGGTGCCCTGGAAGACGGTCAGGGCCGGCCAGGGGCCGGTGTAGCCGGGGCGGGCGGCGCGCACCCGGTCGCCCCACTGGCGCGGGGTCTGGGTGGCGCCGACGTACATGCACACGTACGGCGACCCGGCGGCCTGCGCGCAGCCGTACGGCAGCCCGGCGACGATCCCTCCGGCGGCGAACTTCTCCGGGTACGCCGCCATCATCACGGCGGTCATGCCGCCGCCCGCGGACAGCCCGGTGACGTACACCCGCGAGGCGTCCCCGCCCACGTCGGCGAGGTGCCGGTCCACCATCTGCGCGACGGACGCGGCCTCGCCCTGGCCGCGCTGGATGTCGCCGGTCTGGAACCAGTCGAAGCAGGAGGAGGCGTTGTTGGCGCTCTGCTGCTGCGGCAGGACGACGGAGAAGCCCCAGCGGTCGGCGAGCTGGAGCCAGCCGCTGCCGGTGCCGTATCCGGCGGCGTTCTGCGTGCAGCCGTGCAGCGCGACGACCACGGGCCGGCCGGCGGGCAGCCCGTCGGGGACGTAGCGGAACATGCGCAGGGCTCCGGGGTTGCTGCCGAAGCCGGTGACCTCCTGGAGGGAGGCCGCGGCGGCCCTGCCGGGCGTGAGGAGGCCGAGGCCCAGCGCGACGAGCAGCGCCGCGAGCGCGGCGGCGATGCGCGGGTGTGCGCCGGCGAGGCGGTGACGCGGGCCGGCGAGGTGGGGGTGTGCGGCTCTGGTCGGTGTCATGCGGAGGGACGGTAGAAGCGTGAACGACCCTCCGATATGGGGCGCGCACCCACAATCGCGGGGCGGATCCTGGGTGCGGAGACGGGGGGTGACGCCTCCTCAGGCGTCGAGCCGCAGCAGCTTGCCGAGCAGCGCGCTGAGCTGCTCGCGTTCGGCCGGGGCGAGGGGCGCGAAGGTGTCGTCGAGGAACGCCGGCACGTCCTCCTCGGCGCGGGCGAGGAGCTGCCGGCCCGAGTCGGTGAGGGTGACGGCGTAGGCCCGGCGGTCCCCGGCGTCGCGTTCGCGCCGTACGTGGCCCGCCTGCTCCAGGCTGTCGCAGATGCCGACCATGACGCTGCGGTCGATGCGCAGCTGATCGCTCAGCACGCGCTGCGACGTGGGTCCGACCTCGGCGAGCATCTTCAGCACGAGGTGCTGTCCGACGCCGATCCCCGACTCGTTCGCCCGGGCCTCCGCGGCGCGGGCCACGGCGGCCGAGGCCCGGCACAGCGCGATGTCGAGGCGCTCCGCGGCGAGCGTCGGGAAGTACACGGCCTCACGGTCGGCGGTCCTGGGCGGCATACGGCCCACCTCCTTCACTCCCCACCGTAGCAAAACCGTCTTTCCTCAGATTGTTTGCCCTCCACCCATCCCATTTGTATGCTCGCCAATCATCTGCTCACAGATGATTTGCGTGGAGATGGAGAAGGAGATGGGCATGTTCACACCCGACGGGCGCAGGCGGCTGGCCCTCTTACTGCTGTGCACCGCCGTGTTCCTGGACTCGATGGACCTGTCGCTGATGGGCGTCGCGCTGCCCGCCATCGGGCGGGACCTGTCCCTGTCCGAGGACACCCTCCAGTGGCTCGTGTCCGGCTACGCTGTCACCTACGGCGGCTTCCTGCTGCTCGGCGGGCGCCTCGCCGACCTGCTCGGACGGCGCCGCATGTTCCTGCTCTCCCTCGCGGTCTTCGCGGCCGCGAGCCTTGTCGGCGGAGTGCTGTCCGACGGATGGCCGCTCGTCGTCACCCGCGTGGTCAAGGGGCTGGCGGCGGCGCTGACGGCCCCGGCCGCCCTGTCCCTCATCACGACGACGTTCACCGAGGAGACCCAGCGCACCCGCGCCCTCGGCGTGTACGCCCTGGCCGGCGCCACCGGCTACAGCGGCGGTCTGATCGCCTCAGGGCTGCTCACCCAGGTCAGCTGGCGGCTGGTGTTCTTCCTGCCGGTGCCCATCGCCCTGCTGGTGCTGCTCGTCGCCCCGATGGCGCTGCCGGACAACGGCCGGTCCGACAGCGCGGGCCGGAGGTTCGACGCCGTGGGCGCCGTCATGGTGACCGCGGGCGTGCTGTCGCTGGTGTACGCGCTGACCGAGACGAGCCTGACCGCCGGGGTGGCCGCCGCGCTGCTGCTCGCCGGTTTCGTGCTCGCCGAGCGGCGGCAGCGGTTCCCGCTCGTACCGCTCGGCGTCTTCCGCTCGCGTGCCGTCTCCGGCGCCAACCTCGCCGCGCTGGCCTGGGCCTGCGCCACCATCGGCTGGCAGTTCGCCGCGGTGCTCTACCTCCAGCAGGTCCGCGGGTACGGCGCCCTCGCGACCGGCCTGGGCATTGTCCCCATGGGCGCCGCCATCATGGTGACCGCCAAGGTCGCCGGCCGGCCGATCGCCCGCTGGGGGCTGGGCCGCACCGCGACGGCCGGCATGCTCGTGCAGGCCGCGGGGATCCTGCTCTTCCTGCGGGCCGGCACCGAAACCGCCTACGCCTGGGTGCTGCTGCCCGCGCTGGTGGTGCACGGCATCGGCAACGGCCTGTCCTTCCCCAGTCTCAACATCGCGGCCGTCGGCGCCCTCCCCGAGGACCAGCAGGGCCTCGCGTCCGGGCTGATCACCTCCGCCGTGCAGATCGGCGCGGGCATCGGCGTCGCCGTCCTCGCCTCGGTCATGTCCTCGGCCGGGCCCGGCATCGACAGCTACCGCGCCGCCTTCCTCGTGGCCGGCTGCTTCTCCCTGGCCGGCGCCGCCCTGGCCCACACCGGCCTGCGCACCCGCACCCGGGGCACCGAGGCACCGGCCACGGTGTGAACGGCCCCCACCGACCCGCACCTTCGCACGCTCCGAGAGCAAGGACCCGCCCGTGACCCTGGATCTGACGCCCGACCAGCTACTCTCCACCACCCGTGCCGTACGCAAGCGCCTCGACTTCGACCGCCCGGTCCCGCGCTCACTGATCGAGGAGTGCGTGGACCTGGCCACCCAGGCGCCGACCGGCCGCAACCGGCAGCGCTGGCACTTCGTCGTCGTCACCGAACCCGCCCAGCGGCGGGCCGTCGCCGACATCTTCCTGCGCGCCCTGCCCCTGGCCACCGGGCACCCCCTGACCGAGGCCGACCTGTGGCGGATGAACTACCACCGCGACTCCACCGACCGGGTCTTCGACGGCCTGCGCCACCTGGCCACCCACATCCACCGGGTGCCCGCCTTCGTCATCCCCGGCGTGGAGGGGCGCACCGATCACGCCCCGGTGTCCGTGCAGGCGGGGGTGTGGGGGTCGATCCTGCCGGCGGTGTGGAGCTTCATGCTGGCCGCACGGGCCCGCGGCCTGGGCACGACCTGGACGACGGCACAGGGCCCGCTGGAGCGGGAGCTGGCCGAGGTGCTCGGGGTCCCGTACGACGAGGTCATGCTGGCCGCGTTCGTCCCGCTGGCCTACACCCTCGGCACCGACTTCAAGCCGGCCCGCCGGATCCCCCGCGAGCACGTCCTGCACTGGGACCGCTGGAGCCGCGGGGAGCACCCGTCCGCCGAGCCGCCGCGCTAGGGGATGTCCGAGCTCCCGCCGCCCTAGGGCGTGCCCGCGTCGGCGTGCTGCCAGGCGCCCACCCCGAGCCTGCCCGTCGTGCCCAGGTCGAGTTCCGGGGTCACCGTGACCGGGGCGGCGCCGGGCCGGGCGTGGACGCGGACGTAGGGGGCGTTCACCGGGTCGCCGAACCCGGTGGTGTTGCGCCAGGTCAGCGTGGCCCTCGCCGCCTCGCCCGGCTTCAGGGCGAGGGGGACGGGGGGCGCGTCGGCGCCGGTGCCGGAGGAGATGCCGGCGCCGCCGCGCTGGACGCGGACGCCGGTGACGGGGGCGTGCTTCTCGTCGAGGAGCTGCAGTTCGGGATAGCCGTCGAGGCGGTAGACGCCGGTTGAGCAGTTCTCCAGGTGCAGGCCCACCACGCGGAGCCCCATCGCGGCGTCGCCCTGATCGGCGTACACGCGCACCCCGGAGCGCGGGCAGGGGCCGCCCTGCGAAGGTGCCTCGGCGGCGGGGACGCTGCGCACCTTGCTGATCTCCGCACCCGTCACCGCCGGTGCCGCGGACGGCAGTCGGTTCGGGCGGACCGTGCGCCGGACCGTCTGGCCCGGCCGGACCCCGGCCACCGTCTGCGTCACGACGTCGACCGCCCCGCCGGAGGCCGAGCGGAAGCCGAGGGCGACGGTGTACGTCATCGGTGTCCCCGAGTCGTTGGTGACCTCGTACGTCGCCGTCGCCTCGGACGCCGGGCAGCCGCCGCCCGCGGTCGCCGCACCGGCGAAGGAGGTGATCCGCACGCCGCCCTCGGACAGCCCCGCCGCGCCCGGGGGCAGCGGCGAGGCGGAGGGGCAGCGGCGGTCGCCGTCGCCGCGCGCGGCCGGGGTCTGCGTACCGCAGGCCGCGAGGAGCAGGGCGGCGCCGGCGAGGGCGGCGAGGGGGAAGGTCCGCATCCGGTCACCCCATCAGCAGGGGACCGGCCGGGCTGTGGCGGAGGCCACAGCTCCGGTCACAGGGGTGTCACAGACGGGCACGCGCCCCGGCGCTCTCAGCTCTGCCGCAGCGCGGGCATCGGCACCGGGATCCCGTACGCCGTCGCCCCGGCCCCCACCCCGCCCTCGCAGGTGTTCGGCGGAGTCGTCCCGCTCCCCCGCGTCGAGGGGCGTTCCGCCGCCCAGAACATGTAGCCGAGCATCCCGGAGGAGGTGCCGGCACCGTTCGGCGCGACGGTCTGGGTGTACGAACCCGTCGACTTCTGCAGGGAGTTCGCGAAGTCGGTGCACTCGGGCAGGGACTTGGACTGGTCGCTGATGTAGACGGCGCCGGTGAACTTCGCGGGCGCCAGCGGCGGCACCGGCGGGGAGTAGGTGGGCTTGCCGTCCACGTGCTCCTGCCAGTTGGCGATCGCGCCGCTGGTGGAGGGCTGGCGGGCGGGCACCATGGCGTTGGCGTAGTCCAGGACGGGCCAGTCGGTGCGCAGCCAGTCGGCGGTGGCCTTGCGGTTGAGGGCGATCAGCCAGCGATCCCCGGCGGCGGTGTCGAGGGTGAGGCGGGCGGTCGGGTCGGCGCCCGTCGCGTCGTAGGGGTGCGCCGCGCGGTAGGCGTCGATGAAGGCCTGGAGTCCGGTGAGGTCTGGGGCGGTGTTCTCCTCGTAGTCGATCTCGATGCCGACACCGAGGCTGCTCGCCAGCGCCGCCGCGCGCTGCCCGAGCAGGGTCGCGTTCTCGGCGAGGGCGGTGTTCCACGCGTCGGTGTAGGTGATGCCGCCGATCGAGAGCATCACCCGGATCCCGTGCGCGGTGAAGTACTGCACGATCTCGCGGGTCATGCCCTTCGGTACGCCGTTCACGGTGGTGGCGTCGGTGGTGCCGTGCAGCAGTTTGAGCGGTTCGACGAAGCTGAGGACGACCAGGTTGACCGAGGGCCGGCCGTCGCCGCGGTCGATCAGCCAGTGGTTCTGCGAGTCGAACTCGGCGGCCGTGCGGACCGCGCCCCAGGTGCACGCGTCGTTGGAGCAGTGCCAGGCGCCGTGGATCTGCGGTGTGGTGGCGGCCGCGGCCGCCGAGGCCGGGGGTGCGGCGGTGGGGACCAGGAGCGTGCCGAGGAGTCCGAGCAGCACCGCGAGCGATCTATGACGTGCACCTGCCATACGACGTGCCATGACGTGCCTCCGGTGAGGAGCGGCCTACGGGACGCGGGGGTGGCGCACGCAGCGTGGCAGGTCCAGACCAAGCCCACAAGAGGGCGTGGCAACACCCCACAAGAGGGCAAGACGAAGGCCCCGCCGCTCGAAGCGACGGGGCCTTGCCCACATGGGGTACCCCCGAAGGGGTTCGTGGAGATGGCGGGAATCGAACCCGCGTCCAACGGTGCGGAATCAGGGCTTCTCCGTGTGCAGTCCGCTGTGCTTTTCTCGGCCCCGGAGATCACGCGGACAAGTCTCCGACGGGCTCAGTCACTGTTTGATTTCCCTCTTCACCCCGTGACCGGGATCAAGGTTTAGTTCCCTAGCTGATGCCAGGATCCGGGTCGGGAACAGCCCCGGGCTGACACTTCGCAAGTCGCTACTTAGGCAGCGAGGGCGAAGGAATCGCGCTTGGTGTTGGCGATTATTTTTTTCGGCCTGTGGTTTACGAGATCATGGCCGCTTCCTCGACACGCTTCCCCTGCTTCGACAGCCGCTGTCGAAACCGATCATCCCCATGTTGATTTTTCAAACCGTGTACCCGCCAGGGGGCACGCGTCCCATCGTACGTGACCAACGCGGGCGGATGCCAGCGCATTCCCGGCGACGGGAGGGCGACGCGAGGAGGCTCACGCCCGCTGCCGGCGCCGTACCGCCGACATGACCCGCTCCGCCTCACGGCGGTCCTGCTTCTCCCGCAGCGTCTGCCGCTTGTCGTACTCCTTCTTGCCCCGCGCCAGCGCGATCTCGACCTTGGCCCGGCCGTCCTTGAAGTACAGGGCCAGCGGCACGATGGTGTGCCCCGTCTCCTGCGCCTTCGCCTCCAGCTTCTCGATCTCCGCGCGGTGCAGCAGCAGCTTGCGCTTGCGGCGGGCGCTGTGGTTCGTCCAGGTGCCCTGGCTGTACTCGGGCACGTGCACGTTGTACAGCCACGCCTCGTGCCCGTCCAGCTGGACGAAGCCGTCGACCAGCGAGGCCCTCCCCTGGCGCAGGGACTTCACCTCGGTCCCGGTGAGGACCAGACCGGCCTCGTAGGTGTCGAGGATGAGGTAGTCGTGCCGCGCCTTCTTGTTCTGCGCGATCAGCTTGCGCCCTTTTTCCTTAGCCATAGTGCCGTCCATTTTCGCACTACGGAGGGGGTGCCGGGGAAGTGGATTACGCGGGCTACGACGCGTCGCCCAGCCCGTCGAGGATCGTCCGGGCCCGCTGCACGGCGTGCGCGTCGGCCTCCAGGTCGGGCGTGACGCCGGTGCCGTCGACGCCGCGGCCGGAGGGGGTGCGGTAGTGGCCGACCGTCAGCTCGGCGACCGAACCGTCCGGCAGCCGGCTCGGCATCTGCACCGAGCCCTTGCCGAAGGTGCGGGAGCCGACGACGACCGCCCGCCCGCGGTCCTTCAGCGCGCCGGTGAGCAGCTCGGCCGCGCTCATCGTCCCGCCGTCGACGACCGCGACCAGGGGCCGGGTGGTGTCGCCGCCGGGCTCGGCGTGCAGGGCGCGCTGCTCGCCGTCGACGTCGTAGGTGGCGACCAGGCCGCCGTCGAGGAAGGCGGAGGCGGTGGTGACGGCCTCGGCGACCAGCCCGCCGGAGTTGCCGCGCAGGTCGAGGATGACGCCCGCGCCGGACGGGGCCTGCCGCACCGCGGTGCGGACGGTGTCGCCGACGCCCTTGGTGAAGGAGGCGATGCGGATGACGGTGACCCCGCCGGCCAGCCGGCGCACGGTCACCGAGTCCGTGGACAGCCGGGCGCGGCGCAGGGTGAGGCTCCACGCGCGCGTGCCGCGCTCCAGGCCGAGCGTGACGGTCGTACCGGCGGACGCGCCGGTGGCGTCGCCGCGCAGCAGGGAGACGACCTCGGTGACCGGACGCCCGTCGACCCGTCGACCGTCGACGCTGCGCAGGCGGTCGCCGGCGCGGATCCCGGCCTCGGCGGCGGGGGACCCGGCGGCCACCTTGGTCACCTCGATACGGCCGTCCCGCTCGCGTCGCGCCCACAGGCCGACGCCGGTGTAGCGGCCGTCGAGGGCGTCCTGGAACTCCTCGTACTCGCCCCGGGAGTAGACCGCGCCCCAGCGGTCGCCGCTGCGGCTGACGGCGCGTTCGGCGGCCTCCATCGGGGACTTGCCGTCGGCCATCGCCTCCTCGGCGGCCCGCGCGACCTGCTCGGGCCGGCTCACGGGGGCCGCGGACCGGGCGGCGCGGGCCTCCTGGCCGTGGCCGGAGCCGGTGCCGGGCAGGGAGCCCGTGGCGGCACCGGCGACGAGCACGCTCGCGAACACCAATGTCAGGGCGGCCCCGCGGCCGGCGCGGCGGGGCTGACAGAACAGGTCACGACCTGACATGGCGGTGAGTCTAGGACAACCCTCCGGGGCCGTACGGCGTCTTGCCCGCACGGTCCCCTTGGCGTGCGTCACACCTTCAGATACTTGCGCAACGCGAAGAACGCGGCCAACGCGGGCATCAGCAGGCTGGTGGCGA
Organism: Streptomyces griseosporeus; assembly: GCF_014656055.1. GTDB lineage: Bacteria > Actinomycetota > Actinomycetes > Streptomycetales > Streptomycetaceae > Streptomyces > Streptomyces griseosporeus. Next base: position 53,905 of record NZ_BNBR01000004.1, on the reverse strand, counting down.
GGATGAGCGGAAGCTTCGTCAACACGGCGTCCCAGCCGATGAAGTTGATCAGATTCAGCTTCTCCGACAGGGCCAGGCCGTGGTCGATGATGAAGTACCGCGCCACCAGCAGGAAGCCGCACGCGACCGTGCCGCCGATGAGCCCGGCGACCGCGGCCTCCGCGATGAACGGCGCCTGGATGTAGAAGCCCGAGGCGCCCACCAGGCGCATGATCCCGGTCTCGCGCCGCCGGCTGAACGCGGACACCCGCACGGTGTTGACGATCAGCATCAGCGCCACGACGAGCATCAGCGCCATCACCGCGCGTGCCGCCCAGTTCATGCCGTTGAGCAGCTCGAAGAGGTTGTCCAGGATGCCCTTCTGGTCCTGCACCGACTGCACGCCGTCCCGCCCGTCGAAGGCGGTCGCGATGACCTGGTACTTCTCCGGGTCCTTCAGCTTGATGCGGTACGACTCCTGCATCTGGTCCGGCGTGAGGGAGGCCGCCAGCGGGGAGTCGCCGAACTGCTCCTTGTAGTGCTTGTACGCCTCGTCCTGCGACTCGTACGTGACGCTCTGGACGACCGTCATCTTCTTCAGGTCGGTCAGGATCTGGTTCTTCTGGTCCTGGGTCACCGCGCCCTTGGCGCAGTTGGGGTCCGATTCGGCGTCGCTCTTGTTGCAGAGGAAGACCGAGACGTTGACCTTGTCGTACCAGTAGCCCTTCATCGTGCTGACCTGGTCGCTCATCAGGAGCGAACCGCCGAACAGGGCCAGGGACAGGGCAACGGAGACGATGACCGCGAACGTCATCGTGAGGTTGCGGCGGAGACCGACTCCGATCTCCGACAGAACGAACTGGGCGCGCATGGCGTCGGGTTAAGCCTTTCCGTCGTGGATCGTCAGTGCTGGTAGCCGTAGACGCCGCGGGCCTGGTCGCGGACGAGTCGGCCCTTCTCCAGCTCGATGACGCGCTTGCGCATCTGGTCCACGATGTTCTGGTCGTGCGTCGCCATCACGACGGTGGTGCCGGTCCGGTTGATCCGGTCGAGCAGCTTCATGATGCCGACGGAGGTCTGCGGGTCGAGGTTGCCGGTCGGCTCGTCCGCGATCAGCAGCTTGGGCCGGTTGACGAAGGCCCGCGCGATGGCCACGCGCTGCTGCTCACCGCCGGACAGCTCGCCGGGCATCCGGTCCTCCTTGCCGCCGAGGCCGACCAGGTCGAGCACCTGCGGCACCGACTTGCGGATCTCGCCGCGGGACTTGCCGATGACCTCCTGCGCGAAGGCGACGTTCTCGGCGACCGTCTTGTTCGGCAGCAGGCGGAAGTCCTGGAAGACCGTCCCCAGCTGGCGCCGCATGTGCGGCACCTTCCAGTTGGACAGCCGGGCGAGGTCCTTGCCCAGGACGTGCACCTGGCCGTGGCTGGCCCGCTCCTCACGCAGGATCAGCCGCAGGAAGGTGGACTTTCCGGAGCCGGAGGACCCCACGAGGAAGACGAACTCGCCCTTCTCGACCTCCAGGGACACATCCCTGAGGGCGGGGCGGCTCTGCTTGGGGTAGACCTTGGAGACGTTGTCGAATCGGATCACGGATGCACACCACGGGTCGCCGGAGGTAGATGAGCGTGACCATACGCGAACCCGGTGCACCGGCGCAGGCACCGGTTGCGGTTGCGCGAGGGTTGTGCGTTTTTGTACGGAACTTCACGACGCGGGGTCCGGACCGGAAGGCGGACCGGGGGGCGGCCGGGGCCCGGAAACCGCCTCCCTTCCCGGGGCCCCGCGCACGCTCCGGGGGAACCTGGCACAGTGGAGGGGGAACGTTCGCGTTTCCGTGAGCGTTATGAGGGACAGAACCGGTGCAAGGAGGGCGAGCGCATGACGTACGACCGGCTGGTGTGCGCGAGCTGCGCGGCGCCCGTGAGCGAGGGCCGGTGCCCGGTGTGCCGGGCGAACCGCGAGCGGCTGCAGCAGGAGAGCTTTCTCGGAGGCCTGAACCCGATGGCCCTGATCGCACTGCTGGCGGTGCTGGTGGCGGCGGTGGCCCTGCTGGCCCACCAGACCGTGTGACGGCCGATCCAGCCTCACAGACCACGCGAAGGGCCCGGAGCGGACAGCTCCGGGCCCTTCGTCGTCACCGCGGGTCCGTACGGCGTGTGTGCCGCCGGCTACCGTCAGGCAGCGGCGCCGCCGCGACCGCCCACCAGGCGGGGCAGGATGCGGAAGCCGACACCGCCGGCGATCATCGTCGCGGCGCCGATGACCAGGAAGGTGGTCTGCCCGGCACCGGTCTCCGCCAGCTCCTTGCCGTCACCCTGCGCCGACGCGGCGGAACCGCCGGTCGAGGAGGTGGCCGAGCCGGTGTCGGTCAGCGCGGAGGAACCGGCCTCCTGAGCGGCGTTGTCGTTGCCGCCGTCGGGGGTGGTGTTGTCGTTGCCGCCGGAACCGCCGGTGGAGGCGTTGCCGCCGCCGCCGTTCCCACCACCGTTGCCGTTGCCGCCACCGTTGCCGTTGCCGCCGTTGTCGCCGGAACCGCCGTTGTTGCCGGATCCGCCGTTGTTGCCGGTGCCGCCGTCGGTGGTGCCGGCCGAGGTGCCCGCGGACGTACCCGTCGACGTGCCCTCGCTGGCGCCCGTGGAGGTGCCGGTCGAGGTGCCCTCGGAGGTGCCGGTGGAGGTGCCCTCGCTGGTGCCCTCCGAGGTGCCGCCGATGATCAGGCCGCCCTCGGTGGTGCCCTCGGAGGTGCCGGTCGAGGTGCCCTCGGACGTGCCGGTCGAGGTGCCCTCGGAGGTACCCGTGGACGTGCCCTCGCTGGCGCCCTCGGAGACGCCGACCGAGGCGCCCTCGGACGCACCCTCGGTCGCACCCTCGGTGCTGCCGCTGGACGTGCCCTCGGTGCTGCCGCCGCTGTCGGTGCCGTCCAGGTCCACGCCGATGTTGATCTCGAGCGCGGAGGCCGCACCCGCGGCGGTCAGGGAGGCACCGGCCGCGATCACGGCGGCGGCCGCTATGCGCGCGACGCGAACGCGCGTCTTCTTCGTCATGTGGTTGCTACCCCCAGTAGCTGATCGTCGATGAGGCCGCGGCCGGGGCCGTGATCAACGGAGGGCAGCAGAAGGTGCGCACGTCCCCCGGTTCACATGCGCCCCAGACATAACGCATGCCAACCTGCACCCTTCCGACTTTTGACAGAAGCGTCAAGGTCGTTGTGCGCGCGATGTCCTGTTCATGATTGTTTAGGGGAAACGGCAAGCTGTGAGTGTGATGTAGAACCCAGACAAAAAGGCAACTGCCGCCTGTGAGGCGACAGTTGCCTTGTCGACAAACTTACTTCTCCTGCTGCTTGCGCCAGCGAATACCGGCCTCCAGGAACCCGTCGATCTCGCCGTTGAAGACGGCCTCGGGGTTGCCGACCTCGTGCTCGGTGCGCAGGTCCTTCACCATCTGGTACGGGTGCAGGACGTAGGAGCGCATCTGGTTGCCCCAGGAGTTGCCGCCGTCGCCCTTGAGGGCGTCCATCTTGGCCTGCTCCTCCTGCCGGCGCCGCTCCAGCAGCTTGGCCTGGAGGACGTTCATCGCCGTGGCCTTGTTCTGGAGCTGGGAGCGCTCGTTCTGGCAGGAGACGACGATGCCGGTGGGCAGGTGCGTGATGCGCACGGCGGAGTCGGTCGTGTTGACGCCCTGGCCGCCCGGCCCGGAGGACCGGTACACGTCGATGCGCAGCTCGCTCTCGTCGATCTCGACGTGGTCGGACTGCTCGACGACGGGGAGGACCTCGACGCCCGCGAAGGAGGTCTGGCGGCGGCCCTGGTTGTCGAAGGGGGAGATACGGACGAGCCGGTGGGTGCCCTGCTCGACGGAGAGGGTGCCGTAGGCGTACGGGGCGTGCACGGCGAAGGTGGTCGACTTGATGCCGGCCTCTTCCGCGTACGACGTCTCGATCAGCTCCGTCTTGTAGCCGCGGCCCTCGGCCCAGCGCAGGTACATGCGCTGGAGCTTCTCGGCGAAGTCGGCGGCGTCCACGCCACCGGCCTCGGCGCGGATGTTGACGAGCGCCTCACGGGAGTCGTACTCACCGCTGAGCAGCGTCCGGACCTCCATCTCGTCCAGCGCCTTCTTGACGGCGGCGAGCTCGGTCTCGGCCTCGGCACGGGTGTCCGGGTCGTCCTCCTCCTCGGCCATCTCGAACAGCACGGCGAGATCGTCGATCCGCGAGCGCAGGGCCTCGGCCTTCCTCACCTCCGCCTGGAGGTGGGAGAGCTTGCTGGTGATCTTCTGCGCCTCGTCCGGGTTGTCCCACAGGGACGGCGCTGCCGCCTGCTCCTCGAGCACGGCGATATCTGCCCTCAGCTGGTCGAGGTCCAGAACGGCCTCGATCGACTCCATGGTCGAGGAGAGGGACTTGAGCTCTTCGGATACATCGACGACTGCCACGCCTCCAGCGTAACGGCTCCGCCAAGGGGTGGGGGCCGAGGGAGCGGGCGGGGGTGGTGGGGGCGGGGGTTCTGCCTCCGGCCGGGGAGCGGGGGGCGCAGCCCCGCCGGGGTGCAGGGGGCGCAGCCCCGCCGGGGTGCAGGGGGCGCAGCCCCGCCGGGATGCAGGGGGCGCAGCCCCGCCGGGATGCAGGGGGCGGAGCCCCGCCGGGATGCAGGGGGCGCAGCCCCGCCGGGATGCAGGACGCGCAGCCCCCGCCGGGATGCAGGGGGCGGAGCCCCCGCCGGGGTCCGGGGCGGAGCCCCGGGGCGAGGGCCACCATTCAACCGACCGAGACGGGTGGGCGGGTGGGCAAGCGGGGGTGCAGGGGGCGGAGCCCCTGCCGGGGTCCGGGGCGGAGCCCCGGGGCGAGGGCCACCTCTCGGCCCACCGAATCGGGCGGGTGGGTGGGAAATGGCCGGGGACAGGCGCGGTGCCCCTTGTCACGGGGACGTGGGTGCCGTCGGGGTCGCCGGAGGCGGTGCGTCGTCGGAGGACGTCGCGACCCACGCCCCCACCCCGACCGCCGCCGCCAGCACCACCCCGGCCACGCCCAGCGTGACCCGGCGGCGCCGGGCGGCAGCCCGGTTGCGGGCCGACCCCGGCCGCGGCGCCCCCGCCGCCCGAGGCGCCCGCGCCGTCCCGTGCGCGCCCCCGGCCAGCTCGTCCGGCCCCGGCACCCGCATCGAGGTGTGCGTGTCCCGGTTGGAGTCCGGCTTGGCGCCGGGCACGAGCGGCACGGCTCCCCGCCGTACCCGCCCGCCCGACGGCGAGATGTCCGCCGTATCCCCGGAGAGGCCCCGCGGGCCCGCGTCGGCGCGGAAGTCGTCCGGCTCGCCGTCCTCGCCGTCCGCCTCCGCGTCCGGCTCGTCCACGTCCAGCGGCGGCATCCCCGCCAGCGTCGGCAGCTGCTCGCGCAGCCGCGCCGCCAGCTCGGAGGCGCGCAGCCGGGAGGCGGGGGCCTTGGCCAGGCACTGGACGAGGAGCTGCCACAGCTCGTCGGGGATGCCGGGCAGCGGCACGACCGTCTCGGTCACGTGCCGCCGCAGCACCGCGCCCGGATGCCCGCCGCCGAACGGCGTGAACCCGGCCAGCAGCTCGTACAGCACGGTCGCCAGCGCGTAGATGTCGACGGCCGCGCGCGGCGGCAGGCCTTCGACGATCTCCGGCGCGAGGTAGTCCGGCGTCCCGATGATCTTCGTGGCACGCGTCCGCTTCGGCGTGTCGATCAGCTTGGCGACCCCGAAGTCCGTCAGCAGCGCCGGGTGCGCGCCCCCGGGTCCGAGCGGGCCCTGCATGTCGAGCAGGACGTTCTCCGGCTTGACGTCCCGGTGGACGACCCCGGCCGCGTGCGCCGCGGCCAGCCCCTCGGCGACGTCGGCGACGATGGCCACCGCGGCCTCGGGCGCGAGCCGCCGCTCCCGCTCCAGCCGGGTCCGCAGGTCGGTGCCCCGGACGAGGTCCATGACGAGCGCGAGGTCGTTGCCGTCGACGACCAGGTCCCGTACGGACACCACGTTGGGATGCTCCAGCCCGAGCAGCGCCGTGCGCTCCTGCACGAAGCGGCCCACCAGCTCCTCGTCGGAGGCGAGATCCTCACGCAGCAGCTTGATGGCGACGGGTCCGTCGGGCCCTTCGCCGAGCCACACCGTGCCGGCGCTGCCCCGCCCCAGGATCTGGTGGGCGGTGTACCGGCTGCCGATCTTCCGTGCCAAGACTGCTCCTACAGACGCGTGTTGTCGTTAAAACTACGCGTCCGACGAGCCGATCCTCACCGCGGAGACGGAAATCACCCGTCAGTTGTCGACAAATCCACAGACTCGCCGAGGTGTCACTGCGAGGACGAGCCGCTGCCGAGGTCGCCGATCCACCCCGTGACCGTGTCGAACCAGTCGCTCAGCTGCTGCCAGTAGCTCTTGCCGGTGCCGATCCAGTCCTGAAGGGGGGTCAACTCCCAGACCAGCCATCCGGCGACGAACAGGACGACGACCATGAACAGGCAGCCCTTGAGGCAGCCCAGCCCGGGGATCTTCATCGGGTTGGCGCTGCGCTGCCGAGGGGCACGCGGCTCGCGCGCGGGCCGCTGCTGCTGCGGCGGCTGCTGGGGCTGGTGCGGCTGCGGCGCGGCGTACCGCTGGGGCTGCTGCGGGGGCGGCGCGTACTGCTGCGGCTGCTGGGCGGCGTACCGCTGCGGCGGGCGCTGCTGCTGGGCGGGCCGCTGGGGCTGCTGCGGCTGCTGCGGCCGGGCGACCTGCCGCTGGGGGCGGCGCCGCAGCGGGTCCTCGCCGGGGTCGAGGTACTGGTGGACCTGCGTCTGCTCGTTGCGGTCGCGGGCGGCGCGCAGCTGGGTCTGCCAGGGGTGCGGCTGCTCGGGCTGCTGCCCGCCGGGCGGTACGGGCGGCATGACGGCCGTCGGGTCGGCCGCCCCGGTGTGCGGCAGTACGGCGGTGGGGTCCGCGGCACCGGCCGGCACCGGCCCGCCGGTGTGCGGCAGGACGCTGGTGGCGGCGTTGGGGTCGTACGCCCCGGCCTGTCCCTGCGGCAGCACCTGCGTCGGGTCGGCCGAGCCGGGCACGGGCGCCGGCGCCGGGTCGGGGGCGAGCAGCGCGCCGACGTTCTCGGCGGCCGCGATCTGCGCGGCGTTCGCGTGCACGCCGACGCCCTCGGCGACGACGCGCAGGGCCCGGGCGAGGTTCTCGGCGCTGGGCCGCTGGTCCGGGTTCTTGCGCAGGCAGCGCTCGATGACCGTCCACAGCGGGTCGGGGACGGTGGAGGGGCGGCGCGGTTCGGCGCTCAGGTGCTGGTGGAGCACCTCCAGGGCGCTGCCGCCGCCGAACGGCGGGCGGCCGGTGACCAGCTCGTAGAGCAGGATGCCGGCGCCGTAGATGTCGACGGCGGAGGTCTGCGGGCGGCCCTCGGCGGACTCCGGCGCCACGTACGCGGGCGTGCCGACGAACTCGTGGGTGCGGGTCAGGCCCGGGGAGTCGGCCAGACGGGCGATGCCGAAGTCGGTCAGCATCGGGTGCATCTGGCCGCCGTCCTGCTTCAGCAGCACGTTGGCGGGCTTGAGGTCGCGGTGCACGACCCCGTCGGCGTGGCTGGCGGCGAGCGCGTCGGCGATCTGCGCGGTGAGCAGCGCGGCGGCGACGGGTGTGAAGGGGCCGTTCTCGCGCAGGTAGCGGTGCAGGTCGGGGCCATCGACGAGGTCCATGACGAGGGCGAGCAGATCGCCCTCGACGACCAGGTCGCGCACCCGGACGATGTTCGGGTGGGTCAGCCGGAGCAGGACGGACCGCTCCCGCAGGAACCGCATGACGACGTCGGCGTCGTTCGCCAGTTCCTCCTTGAGGACCTTGATCGCGACGGTCTCGCCGGGCTGGCCGGCCACGGCCGCCTCGGCGCCCGCGGTCTCCCGCTGGCGGGCTCGCCAGACGGTGCCCGTGGCGCCGCGTCCGAGCGGCTCCTCGAGCAGGTACTTGCTGCCGACTGGCCGCACGTCACGCGCTCCCTGCTGCTTGCCTTGCCTTCGTTCCGACCCACTGTAGTGCCGTGGTGCCCGGCACCGGGCCTGTCGGAGACCTGTACGTCCTGCACCGGAAAGACGCCTCAGGTGGTCCTCCGGGTTGCGGAAAGCGGACGTGACCGATCTCAAGTCGGCCCCGGACGGTCACGGGCGCCGCGCTCGTCAGGCACTTTTGCGGGCAGAGCCGACCAATCAAGATCACTTGTCCGGGACGGCCGGGCGTGTTGTCAGTGGCAGGTGCGAGGATGCAGGCAGCAACTGGCCGTCGTGCTCGTGTGGGGTGGGGGGAGTCCGCGCCCGCGCAGAAGGGACCGCTGACGCCGATGCAGATCCGGCTGACCGTCGTAGATCCGCTGGCCCCCGCCGGGGCGCGCGGCCGTGCCGCGAGCTGCGACGTGCTGGTCACCGCGCCCGCGGGGACGGCTCTGGCCGCGGTGGCGTCGGGACTCGCCGCGGCGGTGCAGGCCGGTGACGGTCCGGTGGTGCTGTACGCCGGTGCGGAGCGGCTCGACGCCCAGCGCTGCACGCTCGGCGAGCCCCCGCTGACCGACGGCGCGGTGCTGTCGCTGGGCGCCCCCGCCGACCCCGAGCCGCATCCCGAGCTGGACGACGCCCCGGCTCAGCTGCACGTGGTCGCGGGCCCGGACGCGGGCGGTGTCCATCTGCTGCACGGCGGCGAGGTGCGGGTGGGCCGCTCCGCCGACGCCGACGTCCCTCTCGACGACCCGGACGTCTCCCGGCTGCACTGCGCGGTCACCCTCTCCCCCGACGGCCGCGTCACGGTCGCCGACCTCGGCTCCACCAACGGCACGGTGCTGGACGGCACGCGCGTGGACCAGCGCCCGGTGCGCTTCGGGCCGGGTTCCCTGCTGCGGATCGGCGAGTCGGCCCTGCGGATGGCTCCCGCCGGGGGGCCGGGGGCCCGGGTGCCGACGACGCCGGACGGCGAGGGGCACGTGCGCGTGCCGTGCGGCACGGAGACGGCGGAGGCCCTTCCCGCGCGCGTGGACGGCCCCCCGGCCCCCTCCGCGCCCACCGGCCACGGCCACGGCGGCGTGACCTGGTCCGGCAGCCCCGCCCCCGGCGCCCGGCCGGCCGGCGGCCCGGCGGCCCACCCGACGGTGCCGGGGCAGGCGGGGGCACCGGGGATCGAACACCGGCCGGGGGCGGCGGACGGGACGGCACCGGGGCACCGCCCAGCGGGACCAGACGGCACGGCACCGGACCGCACGGCGTCAGGACACCGCGCCGACGGCACGGCACCGGACGGCACGGCGTCCGGCCTCCGCCCGGCAGCAGCACCGGACCGCGCGGCGTCAGGACTCCCGGGGACCGCCCCGACTCCCGGCACAGGGCTTCCGACACCCGGCACCGGTCTCCCGACCCATGGGGCGGGGGTGGACGTGCGCGGGGCGGACGGTCACGGCACGGCGGCGGACGGGCGCGGCGAACCCTTCGCTCCGGGCACGGGCACAGGCACAGGCACAGGCACGGGCACAGACGGACGGGACGCGCGCGCCGCTGGGCGCGACGCGGGGACCTTCGCTCAGGACGGGCGCGCGGACGGACGGGGCGCACCGCGCGGCACCGACGTCCCCCAGGGCACCGGACGGCGGCGGGGGCTGTCGGCGTGGGCGCGGCGGCTGACCGGGGGGCGTGCCGCCGCGGAGGCCGTCGTGCCGGAGGTGTACGACGAGGAGCGCACCGGCGCCGCCCCGGCGGAGCCGGTTCCCTCGGGTGTGCCCGAGACCTGGCCGGACCCGGCGGCGCTGCTGCTGACCGCCCTGGGCCCGGGCCCCCGGCTGTGGGAGCGCGGGCCGGGTCACCCGGAGGCGCTGACCGTGCGGCTCGGCACCGCCGACCGCGCGGCGCCCGACGGCTCGGGCCTGCTGCCCGCCGTACCGGTGACCGCCGGGCTGCGGGAGGCGGGCGCGCTGGGTCTCGCCGGGCCGCGTCCGCGGCTGTCGGGGCTCGCCCGGGCGGTGGTCGCGCAGCTGGCGGCGCTGCACTCGCCGGACACCCTGGAGATCGTGCTGATCAGCGTGGACCGGGCGCGGTCCCTGGAGGAGCGGACCGCGGAGTGGTCCTGGCTGGGCTGGCTGCCGCACGTGCGGCCCGGCCACGGCCAGGACTGCCGCCTGCTCCTCGCCTACGACCGCGAGCAGGCCGCCGCCCGCACCGACGAACTCCTGCGCCGCCTCGCCGACCAGGACGCCGAGCGGAGCACGGAAGCGGCCCGGCTCGGCACGGCACACCCCGTGAACGGCTCGGCCGCACCGCGCGCCGGCCGTCCCACGGACACCCCTGCCCGGCGCTCCACCGAAGCCCACCCGGTGGACGGCTGGATCACCGGCCCCAGGGAGACCCACACCACGCCGGGCCTCGGCCACCCCCCGGACCCCCAGACCACTTCGGGCGGCACCGCTGCCCCCACCACCCCCCGCCGCCCCTCCTGGGCCCGCCCCGACGACGGCCCCGGCGACGGCTCCGGCGACTCCCACGGCGTGGCCGGGCCCGGTCACCCCGGCCCGTACACCGTCGTCGTGGTGGACGGCGATCCCGGTGGGCCCGGGCTGCGGGAGGCGGTGGCGCGGCTGGCGGTGGAGGGGCCGCGGGCCGGGATCCACGTGGTGTGCCTGGCGGAGACGGACCCGGCCTCGCCCGCGTCACCCGTGGCGCAGACCTTCCGGGCGGCGTGCGAGGCGTCCCCGACCTTCGCGGACTGCGGTGCCGTGGCGCTGCTCAGCGGGGACGTGGCGACGGCGCTGCGGCTGCTGCGGGTGGCCCGCCGGGAGGCCGCCCCGGTCGGCCACGGCACCCTGGCCACGGTCGACGCGGTCTCCCCCGCCTGGGCGGAGCGCTTCGCCCGTGCCCTGGCCCCGCTGCGTCCCGACGGCCCGGCGGAGCGGCACGCGCGCGTGTCGGCGCCGCTGCCGCAGGCGGCGCGGCTGCTGGAGGAGCTGGGGCTGGCCCGGGCGACCCCGGCGTCCCTGATGGCGCGGTGGGCGGACGCGGCCGACGACACCGACGCGCTCGGCGGCCGGGCCCGGGCCGTGCTGGGCGCCGGCCCGCGCGGCCCGGTCGGCGTCGACCTGGTCGCCGACGGCCCCCATCTGCTGATCGAGGGGCCGCACGGCAGCGGGCGTACGGAGCTGCTGCGGGCGGTGGTCGCGTCGCTGGCCGCGGCCGAGCGTCCGGACCGGCTCGGCATCGTGCTGATGGACGGCCGGGACCGGGTGGGCGGCGCCGCGGGCGACGGGCTGCGGGTGTGCACGGACGTCCCGCATGTGACCACCCATCTCATCGCCAACGACCCCGTGCGGATGCGGGAGTTCGCGCAGTCGCTGAGCGCCGAGCTGAAGCGGCGGGCGGAGCTGCTGGGGCGTTCGGACTTCGCCGAGTGGCACCGGCACCGCGAGGTGTCCGGCCGTATCGTCGCCCAGCGCACCCCGACGGCCGCCCCGGGGGCGGGTCATGGCTCCGGTGACATAGAGGCCCCGCCCAGCTCCACCATCCGGCTGCGTCCGTCCGCCGCCCGCCGGCCGGCGGAGACCGCGCCGCCGCTACCGCGTCTGGTGGTGGTCGTGGACGACCTGGACGCGCTGGTCTCGCCCGCGCTGGGCTCCCCGGGCCGCCCGGCGGCCGGGTCGGTGATGCGGGCGCTGGAGGCGGTGGCCCGGGGCGGCGAGCGGCTCGGCGTGCACCTGGTGGCCGCGGCCGGTCCGGGCGGGCGTACGGCGGAGTCGGAGCCGGCCCGGCGGGCCGCGCTGCGGGTCGCGCTGGACGCGCCGGGGTCCGGGGCGGACGATCCGGCGCCGGGGCGCGGGAGGCTGACCGGCACGGACGGGCGGACCACGCCGTTCCAGGCGGGGCGCGTCACGGGCCGTATCCCGCGGACGGCGACGCTGCGGCCGACGGTCGTGCCGCTGGAGTGGCACCGCATGGGCGACCCGCCGACCCGCCGCCCGGTGCGCGAGCTGGGCAACGGCCCCACCGACCTGGCCCTGCTGGCCAGCGCCCTGGAGCGGGCGGCCCGCGAGGTGTCGGCGGCGCAGGTGCCGTCGCTGCTGTGAGGCCGCTGCCCCGCCCGGCCCCCTCCGGCATGCCGGCCCCGCCCCCGCGGTCCATGCTGGAGGCGGGCCGGCCGGCCCGCCCCGTGCCTCGTCACGACGCGGTCACGAAACTCCGCTTGACACCGTAGGCGCTCTTGCCGACCCCGGTGACCCGGCGTAGACCAGAGCGCACGGGACAGCGCTCGACGTTCGACGAGGACGAAGAACGGGGCAGTCATGCGCAGCACGAGCAGCACACACCGGACACGTACATCGATGAGGGCCGCCGCCGCCCTGGCCGCGGGAGCGCTCGCGCTCTCGCTCTCCGCCTGCGGGGGCGACGACAACGACGGCGGCGGCAGCGGCGGCAGCACCAAGGGCACGGAGAGCGGCGGCGCCCTCGCTCTCCCGAAGCTCGACGGGACGACCCTGGAGGTCGCGGCCGTCTGGACGGGCGACGAGCAGAAGAACTTCAAGCAGGTCCTGGCGGAGTTCAGCAAACGCACCGGCGCGAAGATCACCTTCGTACCGGCACAGGACCCGATCATCAACTTCCTGGGTTCCAAGGTCGCGGGCGGGCAGCCGCCGGACGTGGCGATGCTCCCGCAGCCCGGCGCCATCAAGCAGGCGGTCGACAAGGGCTGGGCGAAGCCGCTCAACGCGGACGTGCAGTCGGAGCTGGCGAAGAACTACTCGCAGGGCTGGCAGGACATCGGCAAGGTGAACGGCAAGCAGTACGGCGCGTACTACAAGGCCGCGAACAAGTCGCTGATCTGGTACAACGCCAAGGTCTTCGAGAACGCGGGCGCGAGCGAGCCGAAGACGTGGAAGGACCTGCTGAACACCGCGCAGACGGTGTACGACTCGGGCGTCACCCCGTTCTCGGTGGCGGGCGCCGACGGCTGGCCGCTGACGGACTGGTTCGAGAACGTCTACCTCTCGCAGGCGGGCCCGGAGAAGTACGACCAGCTGGCGAAGCACCAGATCAAGTGGACGGACCCGTCCGTGAAGGACGCGCTGACCACGCTCGCGCAGATCTGGGGCAAGAAGGACTGGGTCGCGGGCGGCAGCAAGGGCGCCCTGCAGACGTCGTTCACCGACTCCGTGGAGCAGACCTTCACCGGTGGCGACCAGCCCAAGTCGGCGATGGTGTACGAGGGTGACTTCGTGCAGGTCAACATCGCGCAGACCAAGGCGAAGGTGGGCACGGACGCGAAGGTGTTCCCGTTCCCGGCCGTGGGTGACACCGCCCCGGTGGTGACCGGCGGTGACGCGGCGGTGATCCTGAAGGACTCCAAGGGCGCGCAGGCGCTGGTGAAGTGGCTGGCCTCGCCGGAGGCGGCGACGATCCAGGCGAAGCTGGGCGGCTACCTCTCCCCGAACAAGAACGTGCCGAACGACGCGTACCCGAACGCGGTGCAGCAGAAGATCGCCAAGGCGCTGATCGACTCGGGTGACGACTTCCGGTTCGACATGTCCGACCAGGCGCCGCAGTCGTTCGGCGGCACGCCGGGCAAGGGCGAGTGGAAGGACCTGCAGGACTTCCTGAAGAACCCGTCCGACGTCGCGGGCGCGCAGCGCAAGCTGGAGGCCGACGCGGCCGCGGCCTACGGGAGCTGACGCGATGGCGTCGACAGCCGCGGGGGGTGTCGCCAAGAATCCGGCGAGACCCCCCGTACCCCGTGGGCGCAAGAGCGTGACCGGCACCCGCAGGACGGTGGCGGCGTTGTTCCTGCTGCCGGCGCTGGTGTTGCTGGGCGCGCTCGTGGTGTACCCGATCGGGTACTCGGTGATCCGCAGTTTCTACGACCAGTCCGGGGACTCGTTCGCCGGCGTCGACAACTACAAGGCCCTCTTCACCGACGAGGGCATCCGCACCGCGCTGAAGAACAACATCATCTGGGTCGTGTTCGCGCCGACGATCGCGACCGCGCTCGGGCTGATCTTCGCGGTGCTGACCGAACGGGTGCGCTGGGGCACGGCGTTCAAGCTGGTCGTCTTCATGCCGATGGCGATCTCGATGCTGGCCGCGGGCATCATCTTCCGGCTGGTGTACGACCAGGACCCGGACAAGGGCGTGGCTAACGCGGTGTGGGTGGGCGTGCACGACACCTTCGCCGAGGCGTCCGCCTTCCCCAAGGCGCACCCGGGGCGTGAGTCGCCGCTGGAGCCGGCGAAGGGCGGCGGGTTCGTCACGAAGGCGCCGGTGCACACCGGTCAGGCGGTCACGCTGCCGCTCGTCGGTGTCGCCCCGGACCAGATGCCCGACAGCGCGAAGAACGCGGCCGCGCCGAAGGCCGACCCGGGGAAGATCACGGGCACGACCTGGCAGGACTTCACGCGCGGCAAGGGCGTCGGCAAGCTGAACGCGGTGGACTCCGCCGAGCTGGGCTATGCCGGCATGAAGATCGAGGCGGTCAAGGACGGCAAGGTGGTGGCCACGGCGAAGGCGGCCTCCGACGGCACGTTCACGCTGCCGGCGAGCGCGGACGGAGCTGTGCTGAGGCTGCCGGCGAGCAACTTCAAGGAGGCGTACAACGGCCTGGACTGGCTCGGCCCGGCGCTGGTGACGCCGTCGATCATCGGGTCGTACATCTGGATGTGGGCGGGCTTCGCGATGGTCCTCATCGCGGCGGGGCTCGCGGGCATCCCGAGGGACCTGCTGGAGGCGGCACGGGTCGACGGGGCCAACGAGTGGCAGGTGTTCCGCAAGGTCACGGTGCCGCTGCTGGCGCCGGTCCTCGCGGTGGTCGTGGTGACCCTGATGATCAACGTGCTGAAGATCTTCGACCTGGTCTTCATCATCGCCCCGGGCTCCTCCCAGGACGACGCGAACGTGCTCGCCCTGGAGCTGTACCGCAAGGGCTTCTCGGAGGACCAGCCGGGCATCGCGAGCGCGATCGCGGTGTTCCTGCTGCTGCTGGTGATTCCGGTGATGTGGTTCAACATCCGCAGGCTCAGGCGGGAGGTACGGCGATGACCACGGACGCCGGCAGTGTCACCAAGGCGGCGCCGCCGCCCGCCTCCTCCTCCGTCCAGGGCCGCCGGTCGCTCGGCGCGCGGCTGGTGGGGGCGGTCAGCGGCGGGGTGCTGCGCGTGTTCCTGATCGTGGTGGGCCTGTTCTGGCTGGTGCCGACGATCGGTCTGCTGATCTCGTCGCTGCGCACGCCGGAGGACATGGGTGAGAGCGGCTGGTGGACGGTGTTCTCCGAGCCGTCGCAGCTGACCTTCGAGAGCTACCGGTCGCTGCTGGAGAACCCGGACATCCAGGACTCCCTGGTCAACACGGTGCTGATCACGGTGCCGGCGACGATCCTGGTCGTGGTGATCGGCTCGCTGGCGGGCTACGCGTTCGCGTGGATGGAGTTCCCCGGGCGGGACTGGTGGTTCCTGCTGGTGGTCGGGCTGCTGGTGGTGCCGGTGCAGGTGGCGCTGATCCCGATCGCGGAACTCTTCGGGAACCTGGGCCTGTTCGGCACGGTGTTCGGCGTGATCCTGTTCCACGTCGGCTTCGGGCTGCCGTTCGCGGTGTTCCTGCTGCGGAACTTCTTCGCGGAGATCCCGCGCGAGCTGCTGGAGGCGGCCCGTCTGGACGGCGCGGGCGAACTGCGGCTGTTCGCCCGGGTCGTGATGCCGCTGGGTGGTCCGGCGATCGCCTCGCTGGGCATCTTCCAGTTCCTGTGGGTGTGGAACGACATGCTGGTCGCGCTGGTGTTCACCAAATCGGGCACCCAGCCGATCACGGTCGCGCTGCAGACGCAGGTACGGCAGTTCGGCAACAACGTCGACGTCCTCGCGCCCGGCGCGTTCATCTCGATGGTGGTCCCGCTGGTCGTGTTCTTCGCGTTCCAGCGGCAGTTCGTGTCCGGCGTGATGGCGGGCGCGGTCAAGTAACGGACGGGTGCCATGACTTGGGGGCGGGCCGGTGCGGTCCGCCCCCTCGTCCGTCCCGGGTCCCCCGGATGCCGCGGGGCGCGTAACCAGGGCGCGCCGGCGGCCGTTGCCGGGCAGAACGCCCGCGCCGACCCATGGATGTCCCGTTGCCCAGGTTCAGTGTCATCGTCCCCGCGTACCAGGTCCAGGCGTATCTGCCGGCATGCCTGGACTCGGTGCTGACGCAGTCGTACGGCGACGACACGCTCACCGCGCACGCGCTGCGCGCGATCGCGGACCGGCTGAAGGAGACCGGCGAGCCGGACGTGCTGGTCCACGCCGTCGCGCACGCCCACCGGGACGGCCGGGTGGAGCGCGACGCGGCCGGGATGGTGCTGACCGAGTTCCTGCCGCCGGCCCGTGCCCACTACCGCCGCTACCGCACCCCGGGCGCCGCGGTCCGGCCGGCCGGCCGGCTGCGGCACGCTCTCATCCGCTTCGGCCTGCACCGCACCCACCGGCTCCTGCGCCTGGCACAGGCGGCGGCCGGGCGGCTCGCCAAGGCCGCCGTGAAGGCCGCGCGGGCCGGCCGCTCCGCCCTGCTGCGGCTGCACTACCGCGTCCAGCTGCGCCTGCCGCTGCGCGCCGACCGTGCCGTCTTCGCCGCCCACCGGGACCGCGGCCACGGCTGCCACCCGGGCGCGCTGGAGCAGGCGTTCCGCGCGCAGGCCCCGCAGGTGCGCACCGCGTGGATCGCCGCGCCCGAGCACCATCGCACGGTCCCGCCGGGCCCGCGCCGCATCGCCCCGGGCCCGGCCGCCTACTGGACGGCGCTCGCCCGCTCCCGGTACGTCGTCAGCAACGACCACCTGGGCCTGGTGAAGCGGCCCGGCCAGGTGTTCGTGCAGACGCGGCACGGCACCCCGGCTCAAGCACAGGTGGTGCCGCTCGACGAGCGGCCTCCGGTGCCGTCGGCGGCGGCGGCGTTCGCGCGTCCGCCGCTGGCCACGGTTCCACGGCCGGCCGCCGCGCCGACCGTCGCCGAGCGTCTCTGACCGTCGTATATCCGTACGGGAGTTCCCATGTCCCCCGGTCCGTCGCGGCCCACCCCCAGTCGTCCGCCCACCTGGCGTCCGGCCGGCCGTCCCGGCCGTACCCCGATCGGGTGAGGTGAGGCCGGCCCGCTGACCTGATCGGGCATATAGGGCAAATGCCTTGCCTTGTGGTAGCTGCCCGATGACGGTCACCGGTGTCCTCGTCCGCCGCCCGGCGCGCGGTGCCACGGCGCTGCGCGGCGGACGGGCCTGGCGGCCGACGCCGTACCAGGTCTTCGGCTTCCTGTTCTGGCTGGTGATGACGCTCGCCTACTGGCGGGTGCCGCTGTGCTGCGACGCCGGTCAGCACGCTGCGGTTGTCGAGAGGCTGACGGCGCGTCTGCTGAGTCCGCGTCACCCGACGGCGGACCTGCCGGGTGCGGGCAGCCCGTACTACTCGCCGTACGCCGTCGCGCAGGGCGTCTTCGCGCGGCTGACCGGACTGGGCGGCTGGGAGGTGGTGCGGCTCGCCGGGCCGGTGAACCTGCTGGTGCTGCTGGCGGGCCTCGGCCGTCTCGTGCGGGCGCTGACGCCTCGGCCGTGGGCGCCGGTGCTGGCGCTGGGCGCGATGACACTGCTGTGGGGCACCGAGCGGGCCTGGTGGAGCGGCTATCTGGGCCTGATGTCGATGACCGGCAACCTCGGCTATCCGTCCACCTTCGCGATCGGGCTGACCTTCTGGGCCTGGTCACTGACGGCCGCGCGGGCACGGGACGCGCGCCCGGTGCGCTACGTCGGCCCGAGCGGGCTGCGCGGTGCAGCCGGATACGGGGCGCTGGGCGTCCTGTACGGCACGATCCTGCTGGTCCACCCGATCACGTCGGTCGCGGCGGCGACGGGCGCGTTCGCCTTCGTCGCCGCGTGGCAGCGGCGCTGGTCGCGGGCGGTGGCGGTGCGCTGGGCGGTGACGGGCGCGGCGGCGGTGCTGACGGCGGCGGCGTGGCCGTACTTCGACGCGTTCTCGCTGGCCGGGAACACCGGTGTCGACATGATCCACCGGCGGCTGTACGACGATCTCGCCGACCGTTTCTGGCTGGCGCTGCTGCCCGGCCTGCCGGCGCTGTGGCTGCGGGCCCGGCGGGCGGGGAGGCGGGCGTCCGGGGGTGTGGCGTGGCGGTGGGCGTGGCGGGATCCGCTGGTGCTGATGTTCGCCGTGGACTGCCTGGTGGTGGCGTACGGCTGGGGCTCCGGGCACTACACCTACGGCCGTGTCCTGGGCCTGACGCTGATGGCGCCGCAGTGCGCGGTCGCGGTGGAGCTGGCGGCACCCCGGCCGTGGCGGGCCTGGCGGCGGCTGCTGGCCGCGGTGGCCGCGGGCGCGGCGCTGACCGGGTTCCTGACCGTGCAGGCCGGGGCGGTGGTGCCGCGTTCCCTGGACCCGGTGGGCTTCGAGCAGCCGCCGCGCTGGCCGTCGTACGCGTGGGCCGCGCGGCACATCCGGCCCGGCGAGGTGGTGATCGCCGACGGTTACTACGCGGTCCACGCGCTCGCCGGGTACGGCCCCGACCTCGCCGCCCCGGCCTGGCCCGACCCGGCGCTGGACGAGGCGGAGCGGCGGCGGCGCATGGCCGACGTGCACGCCTACCTCGCCGCCGGCTCGACCCGCGCCGGGCGGGCCGCGATCGTCCGCCGGTACCACGTGCGCTGGCTGCTGCTGACGCCGCGGCGCAGGCTGCCCGAGGAGGCGGTGGTGGTGGCGTGGAGCCCGCGGACGGGTGAGGTGCTGGCGCGGGTCGCGGGCTGAGGGCTACTCGATGACGAGCTCGACATCGATGTTGCCGCGGGTGGCGTTGGAGTAGGGGCAGACCTGGTGGGCCTGCTCGACCAGCTTGCGGCCGGTCGCCTCGTCGACGGTGTCGGGCAGCTCGACGCGGAGCACGACGGAGAGCCCGAAGCCCTCGCCCTGCTTGCCGATGCCGACCTCGGCGGTGACGGCGGCGTCGCTCACGTCGACCTTGGCCTGGCGGCCGACGAGGCCGAGGGCGCTGCCGAAGCAGGCTGCGTAACCGGCGGCGAAGAGCTGCTCGGGGTTCGTGCCCTGACCGTTGCCGCCCATCTCGACCGGCAGGCCGAGCGCGAGGTCGATCTTGCCGTCGGAGCTGACGGCGCGGCCCTCGCGGCCGTGGGTGGCGGTGGCGACTGCGGTGTAGAGCGCGTCCATGTCTGAACCATCCCTCTCGTCGTGTTCCGGCGGCTCGGTCGGTCCGGCCGCCGCACGACCACAAGTAGAGCACACAATTAAGTTGTGCACAACTAGATGGCGGGCAAGCGCTACCCTGGAGGCATGAGCCCGACCGATCCCGCCGCCGCTGCCGCCACCGCCTCCGAGGAGGACTGGCTCCGCCTGGACCGCCAGATCTGCTTCTCGCTGCACGCCGCGTCCCGCGCCTTCAACGGCGTCTACCGCGTGATCCTCAAGGACCTCGGCCTCACCTACCCCCAGTACCTGGTGATGCTGGTGCTGTGGGAGCGGGGCGAGCTGCCGGTCAAGAAGCTCGGCGAGCACCTGCGGCTGGACTCCGGCACGCTGTCCCCGCTGCTGAAGCGGCTGGAGGCGGCCGGCCTCGTCCGGCGTGAGCGCAGCGCCCGCGACGAACGCTCGGTGGAGGTACGGCTGACCGAGGAGGGCGTCGCGCTGCGCGGGCGCGCCCTCCAGGTCCCGCGCCGCATCGTCGCCGCCACCGGCTGCGACCTGGACGAGATCCGCGCCCTGCGCGAACACCTCGACGACCTCACGGCGGCGCTGGACACGGCGGCGGCCGAGGCGATGACGGCCGACGCGGCGGTACCCCGTGCCGAATAAGCCGTAGATCCCGTTTCGTCCGGCTTACGATCCGGCGTGTGACCCGCCGCCGCCCCTTCAGCAGCCGCCGCCCCGTCACCCGCCGTCGCCCCGTCACCCGCCGCCGTCCCGTCACCCGCCTGATCGCCGCCTGGGTCGCCACCCGCGCCCTGATGCTGTGGCTGCTGGCCCTCAACTCCCGCCCACTGCTGGGAAGCGGCGGGGTCGCCCGCGAGGTGTGGGGTCTGTACCGGCACTGGTACGGCGTCCTGGCCGACGGCGGTTTCCCCGTCCATGACCCGCTGTGGCAGTACCCGCCGGGCGCCGGCCCGATCCTGCTGTCGCCGGGACTGCTCCCGGGACTGACGTACTTCCGTGCCTTCGTCGTCCTGGCCCTCGCCGCGGACGCGCTGATCACCGCGGCCCTGCTCCGCGCGGGCACCGCCCCCGCCCGCAGCCTGCGCGGCGCCGCCTACTGGATCTGCGGCCTCCCCCTCCTCCTCCACCTGCCCTTCGCCCGCTACGACGTCCAGGTCACCGCCCTGGCCGTGCTCGCCCTGCTGGCGCTGACGCGCTCCACGCGCGCGTGCGGGGCACTGGCCGCCCTGGGCGCGCTGGTGAAGGTGTGGCCGGTCCTGGTCCTGCTGGGCGTGCCGACGGGACGGGCGGCGAGGTCGGCGTGGCTGTGGGCGGGAGCGACGGGGGCCGCGGCCCTCACGGCCCTGTCCCTCGGCTTCACCCATCCCCTGGACTTCCTGCGCAACCAGGGCGGCCGGGGCGTGCAGATCGAGTCCCTGGGCGGGACGCTGCTCTCGCTCGCCTCGCACGCCGGCTGGCCGGGCACCGTCCGCTACCGCTACGGGGCGATGGAGTTCACCGGCCCGTACGTCTCTCTCGTCGCCGACGCCTCCCTCGCCCTGACGGCCGCCGGCCTCGGCCTGCTCCTGCTGTGGCGCGCGCGGGCCCGCCACCGGACCCCGGCGACGCCGTACGACGCGGCGCTGAGCGCGGTGCTGCTGTTCACGGTGACCAGCCGGGTGATCAGCCCGCAGTACCTGATCTGGCTGCTGGGCCTGTCCGCGGTCTGCCTGACCTCGCGGCACACGTCCCAGCGCCCGGTGGCCGCGCTGGTCGCGGCGGCGAGCGCCGTGAGCAGCGTGATCTACCCGGTCTGCTACGACGAGGTCATGGCCGGCACCTGGCCCGGCACCGCCCTGCTGCTCCTGCGCAACGCCCTGCTCCTGACGGCCGCCGCCGTGTCCTACGGCCGCCTGTGGCGCGCGACGCGCCCGGCGCCGCGCCTCCCGGCCCCCCAGCGCCCGGCGCTCACCGCCGCAGCCTCCTAGCCCGCCCCCTAGCCCGCGCCCGCCGCGCGCAGGACGGCGACCGTCTCCTCGTACGGCCCGGTCAGGGCCCATTCCAGCGGGGAGCGCCCCATCCCGTGGTCCTCGCGCAGGCCGGGGTCGGCGCCGTGGGCGAGCAGCGTCCGGACCGTTTCGGTGTGGCCCCAGCAGGCGGCCCCGCACAGCGGTGTGCCCTCTGTGCCGTGTCCGCTCTCGGCGTCGGGCGGGGCCCCGGCCGCCAGCAGCCGCAGCACGATGTCCGTCGCGCCGTGCACGGACGCGGCGTACAGCGGCGTGCTGCCCTCCCCGTCGGCCGCCACGGGCGAGGCACCGGCTCGCAGCAGCCGGTCCACCTCCGCCGTCTGCCCGAGCCGCGCCGCCCACACCAGCCGCGCCGTCAGTTTCTTCCGCTTCCGTCTGTTCACGGCGGCCCAGGTTATTGCCGTGAGCCGGTGCCGTCGCGCCCTTTACGCTGCTGCGATGACCGCCCCGACACCGGCCGACCGCGCGCTCGGCGCCGTCCTCGGCTCCGCCGTGGGGGACGCGCTGGGCGCCCCCTTCGAGTTCGGCCCCGAGGGGGCCTTCTCCGCCCGTTTCCCGCGGCCCGGGCAGGGCGGGGAGATGTGCGGGGGCGGCGGCTGGGACCCGGGTGAGGCGACGGACGACACGCAGATGGCCGTGCTCGTGGCGGAGTCGCTGCTGGAGCGCGGCGGGCTCGACCCGGCCGACGTCTTCGACCGGTTCCGCCGCTGGGCCGCCGGCGACCCCAAGGACATCGGCCTCCAGACGGAAGCGGTCCTCAGCAGCGGCGATCCCTGGGACACGGCCGCCGCGCTGCACTTCCAGACCAGCCAGCGAGCGGCGGGGAACGGGGCGTTGATGCGGGCCGCGCCCTCGGCCGTGTACTTCGCGCGTGCCGGTCGCGCCGCCACCATGGACGCCGGGCGCCGCCTCGCCGCCCTCACCCACGGCGACGCCGCCGCCTGGGAGGGCACCGCGCTCTACCACGAGCTGATGCGCGTCGCCCTGTCCGGCGGCGACCCGGTGGCCGTCGTACCGGACGCGCTCGCGGCCGTCCGCCCCGCCCACCGCGAGCGTTACGCCGCTGTCCTCGCCCCGGACTGGCACCCCGACCTGGCCACCGAGTTCAACGGGGCCGTGTGGCCCTGCCTCGGCTCGGCCGTGTGGGCCGTGCGCACCACGTCCGGCTACGAGGACGCCGTACGCGCCGCGATCGACTGCGGCGGCGACACGGACACCGTGGCGGCGGTGACGGGCGGCCTCGCCGGTGCTCTGTACGGCGTCCAGGGCATCCCGCAGCGCTGGCGCGAGGCGCTCCACGTGCCGCTGCCCGGGTCCGGCGACCGGGTGCTGAGGGCAGCGGACCTGGCGGCCCTCACGCGGGGGCTCACAGCGCCCTGAGGGCCGGGCATCACCGCACCCTGAGCACGGGGTCTCCCAGCGCCCTGAGGGCCGGGCATCACCGCACCCTGAGCACGGGGTCTCCCAGCGCCCTGAGGGCGGGGCCTAGCCGCGCCCTCAACACGGGATCTCACAGCGCCTTGAGGGCCGCCGCCGTCGTGCGGGTCAGAGTGTCCAGGTAGCCCTTGGGCGGCTTCGGGTCGCGGATCACCACCGAGCGCCAGTACAGCGGGCCCGAGATGAGGTCCAGCGCCAGCTGCCCGTCGGCGTCCGCGCGGATCTCGCCGCGCCGCTGGGCCGCCGCCACGATGCCGCTGGCGACGCCGTCCTGGCCCTCGCGCAGCGCCTTCTGCAAGGCCTCGGCGATGTCCGGGTTGCGGGCCGCCTCCGCCTGGAGGTCGGGGATGATCTGCGAGGCCACCGGGTGGCGCAGGGCGCGCGAGGTCACCTCGTACAGCAGCCGCAGATCGCCCTCCAGGGTGCCCGTGTCCGGCGCAGGCAGGCCCATCACCGCGAGCGCCGACACCACGTCCAGCACCAGGTGCAGCTTGGAACGCCAGCGCCGGTACACGGCCGTCTTGCCGACCCCGGCGCGCCGCGCGATGCCCTCGATGGACATCCGGGCGTACCCGACCGCCGCCAGCTCCTCGAAGACGGCCGCGCGGATCGCCTCCGTCACGTCCTCCCGGAGCACCGCGGCCCCGGCAGGCCGCCTGCGGCGCGGGCGCGGCCCGGGCCCGGCTGCGTGGTCGGCGTTCGTCGTCATGCGGACCAGCATAGGCGTTACGACGAAACGGTTGCGTTCCGACGTCGACTCGGCCTACGCTCGCGTTGCGACGATACGGTCCCGTCCCGACGTAAGAGAACGTGAAGAGAAGCGTAAGGAGACCCCGGGCACCCCACCCCCGCCCCGCCCCTCCGAGCGCGCGCCACCCCCACCCCCGAACGAAAGCAGCGGATGTGAGCCAGGTCCTCCACACACCGCCCCAGCCACCCGCCCCGGCCGACGCGCTCGACCTGGCGGAGCTGGCCGCCCGCCACGGCCTCGCGGTCAGCGGCGCCCGCCCCTCCCTGCCGGAGTACGTGCGCCAGCTGTGGGCCCGCCGCCACTTCATCACCGCGTTCGCCACGGCCAAGCTGACCGCCCAGTACAGCCAGGCCAAGCTCGGCCAGGTGTGGCAGGTGATGACCCCGCTGCTCAACGCGGCGGTCTACTACTTCATCTTCGGTGTGCTGCTCGGCACCAAGCAGGGCGTCCCGGACTACGTCCCGTTCCTGGTCACCGGCGTCTTCGTGTGGACCTTCACGCAGAGCTCGATCATGGCGGGCACCCGCGCCATCTCCGGCAACCTCGGCCTGGTGCGCGCCCTGCACTTCCCGCGCGCCGCGCTGCCGATCTCGTTCTGCCTCCAGCAGCTGCAGCAGCTGCTGTTCTCCATGGCGGCGCTCTTCGTCATCCTGCTCTGCTTCGGCGTCCCGGTCAGCGCCTCCTGGCTGCTGGTGCTGCCCGCCCTGCTGCTGCAGTTCGGCTTCAACGCCGGCGTGTCGATGCTGATGGCCCGCTGGGGCGCCCAGACCCCCGACATCGCCCAGCTGATGCCGTTCGTGCTGCGCACCTGGATGTACGTCTCCGGCGTGATGTGGAGCATCGCCGCGACCCTGAAGAACAGCCACCTGCCCGACTGGGCGATGACCGCGCTCCAGTGCAACCCCGCCGCCGTCTACATCGACCTGATGCGTTTCGCGCTGATCGACAGCTTCCACGCGAACCAGTTGCCCCCGCACGTGTGGGCGGTCGCGACCGGCTGGTCCCTGCTCTTCGGGATCGGCGGCTTCATCTACTTCTGGAAGGCTGAGGAGACCTACGGCCGTGGCTGAGCAGACTCTCGCAACGATCCCCGCGCCGGCCACCGCCCCGGTCGACCCGCGCGTCCCGACCGTCGTCGTCGACGGCGTCGACATCGTCTACCGCGTCAACGGCACGGGCTCCGGCCGCGGTTCCGCCACCGCCGCCCTCAACCGCATCCTGCGCCGCAAGGAGACGGAGAAGGCGTCCGGCGTCCGCAAGGTGCACGCCGTGAAGAACGTCTCCTTCGTCGCCTACAAGGGCGAGGCGATCGGCCTCATCGGCACCAACGGCTCCGGCAAGTCCACCCTGCTGAAGGCGGTCGCCGGCCTGCTCCCCGTGGAGAACGGCCGGATCTTCACCGACGGCCAGCCCTCCCTCCTCGGCGTCAACGCCGCCCTGATGAACGACCTCACCGGCGAGCGCAACGTCCACCTCGGCGGCCTCGCCATGGGCATGTCCCGCGCCGAGATCAAGGAGCGCTACCAGGACATCGTCGACTTCTCCGGCATCAACGAGAAGGGCGACTTCATCACCCTGCCCATGCGCACCTACTCCTCCGGCATGGCCGCCCGCCTGCGCTTCTCCATCGCCGCCGCCAAGAACCACGACGTCCTCCTCATCGACGAGGCCCTCGCGACCGGCGACGCCAAGTTCCAGAAGCGCTCCGAGGAACGCATCCGCGAATTGCGCAAGGAGGCCGGCACCGTCTTCCTCGTCAGCCACAGCAACAAGTCCATCCGCGACACCTGCGAGCGGGTGATCTGGCTGGAGCGCGGCGAGATGCGGCTGGACGGGCCGACCGACGAAGTGCTCAGGGAGTACGAGAAGTTCAGCAAGCGGTAGGCCCACGACGGAATGAGGGGGCGCTCCCCGGCGGAGCGCCCCCTCACCTGTTCCTACGGCCTACGAGTGCGTCCGCAGCAGCGTCCGCATCGTCCGCATCGCCACCGACAGGTTGGCCAGGTCGAACTCGTCCGAGCTCTGGATCTCCTCCAGCGTCGTACGGGCCCGGGCCAGGATCGGCGCGTTCTTCTGCTCCCACAGCTTGAACCGCTGCTCCGGCGTCGACGTGCCGTTCCCCACGGCCAGCACGTCGGCCGTCAGGGCCGCGTGGGCGGCGTACAGGTCCTCGCGGATCGCCGCGCGGGCCATGGACTGCCAGCGGTCGGCACGCGGCAGCTCGATGATGCGGTCCATCAGCTGCGTGATGCCGAGCCGGTCACCGAGGTCGTAGTACACCTCGGCGACGTCCAGCGGCTCCTTGCCCATGCGGTCGGCCACCGAGACGATGTCCAGCGCCGGGAACGCCGAGGAGAACCCGGCCACCCGGGTGGCGACCTCGTCCGGCACGCCCGCGTCGGTCAGCTCGTCGTGGATCTGCTGCCACCACTCCAGGTCCGCGCCCTTGAGCAGCTTCGGCAGCTGCTGCCACACCTGCTCGACGCGCTCGGCGAAGAACTCCACCGTCTCGGCGAGCTGGAGCGGCTGCGGCCGGTTGTTGAGCAGCCAGCGCGTGCCGCGCTCCACCAGGCGGCGCGAGTGCAGCCGGATCCGGGTCTGCACCTCGGCCTCGACCCGGTTGTCCAGGTCCTCCACCGCGTCCCACACCGCGGCCGAGCGGAAGATCGCGCGGGCCGCGGTCTGCGCCCGGACGATCTCCTCCAGCGAGGCGCCCGTCTCCTCGCGCAGCCGGTGCAGATACGTCGTACCGCCCGTGTTGACCGTGTCGTTGACCAGCACGGTCGTGGTGATCTCCCGGCGCAGCGGGTGACCGTCGATGCGGTCGCCGAACTGCTCGCGCAGCGCGGTCGGGAAGTAGCAGTGCAGCAGCCCGCGCAGGTACGGGTCGTCCGGCAGCGAGGTGTGCAGCAGCTCCTCGGCGACCGTGATCTTCGTGTACGCCAGCAGGACGGCCGTCTCCGGACCGGTCAGGCCGTGCCCGGCGCTCAGGCGCTCGCGGATCTGCCGGTCGGTGGGCAGGAACTCCAGCGCCCGGTCCAGGTGGCCCTCGCGCACCAGGTGCTTCATGAAGCGCTGCTGGGCGTGGAGCATGTCCTTGGACTGGGCCAGCGCGTTGGCGATCGCCGTGTTCTGCGCGTAGTTGTTGCGCAGGACCAGACGGCCGACCTCGTCGGTCATCTCGGCGAGCAGCTTGTTGCGCTGCTTGACCGTCATGTCGCCGTCCGCGACCAGGCCGTTGAGCAGGATCTTGATGTTCACCTCGTGGTCGGAGGTGTCCACGCCCGCGCTGTTGTCGATGGCGTCGGTGTTGACCTTGCCGCCGGCCTGCGCGAACTCGATCCGGCCGAGCTGGGTCAGGCCCAGGTTGCCGCCCTCGCCGACGACCTTGACGCGCAGGTCCTTGCCGTCGACGCGGATCGGGTCGTTGGCCTTGTCGCCGACGTCGGCGTGCGACTCGGTGGACGCCTTGACGTACGTACCGATGCCGCCGTTCCACAGCAGGTCGACCGGCGCCTGGAGGATGGCCTTCATCAGGTCGGCCGGGGTCATCTTGGCGACCTTGCCCTCGATGCCCAGGGCCTCGCGGATGTGGCTGTTGAGCTGGATCGCCTTGGCGGTGCGCGGGAACACGCCGCCGCCCGCGGAGATCAGGTCGCTGTCGTAGTCCTCCCAGGAGCTGCGCGGCAGTTCGAACAGGCGCCGCCGCTCGGCGTAGGAGGTCGCCGCGTCCGGGTTCGGGTCGATGAAGATGTGCCGGTGGTCGAAGGCGGCGACCAGGCGGATGTGCTCGCTGAGCAGCATGCCGTTGCCGAACACGTCACCGGACATGTCACCGATGCCGACGACCGTGAAGTCCTCGCTCTGGGTGTCCACGCCCAGCTCGCGGAAGTGCCGCTTGACCGACTCCCAGGCGCCGCGGGCGGTGATGCCCATGCCCTTGTGGTCGTAGCCGGCCGAACCGCCGGAGGCGAAGGCGTCGCCGAGCCAGAAGTTGTACGACTGCGCGACCTCGTTGGCGATGTCGGAGAACGTCGCCGTGCCCTTGTCGGCCGCGACCACCAGGTAGGTGTCGTCCTCGTCGTGCCGGACCACGTCCTGCGGCGGCACAACCTCGCCGGCGACCATGTTGTCGGTGATGTCGAGCAGCGCGGAGATGAAGGTGCGGTAGCTGGCGATGCCTTCGGCCAGCCACGCGTCCCGGTCGACGCTCGGGTCGGGCAGCTGCTTGGCGACGAAGCCGCCCTTGGCGCCGACCGGCACGATGACGGTGTTCTTCACCATCTGCGCCTTCACCAGGCCGAGGATCTCGGTGCGGAAGTCCTCACGCCGGTCGGACCAGCGCAGGCCACCGCGCGCGACCTTGCCGAACCGCAGGTGCACGCCCTCCACCCGCGGCGAGTACACCCAGATCTCGTACGCCGGACGCGGCGCCGGCAGGTCGGGGATGGCCTGCGGGTCGAACTTCATGGAGACGTAGTCGTGCGGCCTGCCGCCCAGCGCCTCCTGGAAGAAGTTGGTCCGCAGGGTCGCCTTGATGACGGTGAGGAAGGCCCGCAGGATGCGGTCCTCGTCGAGGCTCGCCACCTGGTCGAGCGCCGCGTCCAGCTCCTCCAGGAGCGCGTCGACGATCTCGTGCCCGGCGCGCTGCCGGTCCGGCGACATCCGCGCCTCGAACAGGGAGACGAGCAGCCGGGTGGTGTGGACGTTGTTGCGGAGGGTGTCCTCCATGTAGTCCTGCGAGAACGTCGACCCGGCCTGCCGCAGGTACTTCGCGTACGCCCGCAGCACCATCGCCTGGCGCCAGGTCAGCCCGGCGCTCAGCACCAGCGCGTTGAAGCCGTCGTTCTCCGCCTGGCCGGTCCAGGTCGCGGCGAAGGCGTCCTGGAACCGCTCACGGGCGTCGTCGCCCAGGTAGGCGCCGTCGGCGGAACCGCTCTGCGAGCGCGGCATCCGCAGGCCGAAGTCGTAGATCCAGGCGATGCTGCGGTCCGCGCAGCGCAGCTCGTACGGCCGCTCGTCCATCACCTCGACGCCGAGCTGGGCCAGCACCGGCAGCACCCGGGACAGGGAGATGGCCTCGCCGCGGCGGTAGATCTTGAAGCGGCGCTCGTCGGGGGCGGCGCCCACCGGCTCGTACAGGCTCAGCGCGAAGTCCGGGCCGCTCTCGCCGTCGCCGAGGCCCTCCAGACGGGCCAGGTCGGCGACCGCGGAGCGCGGGGTGTGGTCGGCCTTGTAGCCCTCGGGGAAGGCGTTGCCGTAGCGGCGCAGCAGCTCGGCGGCGCGCTCCTCGCCGAACTCGGCGCCGAGCGCCTCGGCGAACCCGTCCGCCCAGGACCGGGCCGCCTCCACCAGCCGTGCCTCGATGCGCTCCTTGTCGCTGTCGCTGAGCTGCGGCAGCTCGGTGCCCGGCGGCACGCGCACGACGAAGTGCAGGCGGGAGAGGATCGACTCGGTGTTCCAGGCGGTGAAGTCGACGCTGATGCCGCCGAGCTCCTCCTTCAGGATGTCGATGATCCGCAGGCGGACGCTGGTGGTGTAGCGGTCGCGGGGCAGGTAGACGAGGGCGGAGTAGTAGCGCCCGTACTCGTCCTGGCGCAGGTAGAGCCGCAGCCGCCGTCGCTCCTGGAGGTACAGCACGGACGTGGCGATGGCCCGCAGCTCGTCGACGGGCGTCTGGAACAGCTCGTCGCGCGGGTAGGTCTCCAGGATCTGCAGCAGGTCGCGCCCGTCATGGCTGTTGGGCGAGAACCCGGCGCCCTGCAGGACGGCCTCGACCTTGCGCCGGATGACGGGCACGCGCGACACGGACTCGGTGTACGCGGCGGACGAGAACAGCCCGAGGAACCGCCGCTCGCCGACCACGTTGCCGTCGGCGTCGAACTTCTTCACGCCGACGTAGTCGAGGTAGGACGGCCGGTGCACGGTGGCCCGGCTGTTGGCCTTGGTGAGGACGAGCAGCTTGTGCTCGCGCGCCTTGGCGCGGGCGTCGGCGGGCAGCCGCTCGAAGGAGGGGCTGACGGGGTGCTGGTCGTCCCCGGCGTGGTGCGGGTCGGCGCGCAGGATGCCGAGCCCGGTGCCGGGCACGGCCGCGAGGGAGTCGTCCTCGCGCAGCTGGTACTCCCGGTACCCGAGGAAGGTGAAGTGGTCGGCGGCGAGCCAGCGCAGCAGCTCCCGCGCCTCCTCGACCTGCGGTCCGGGCAGGTCCGCGGGGATGGGCTCGTCCGGCAGGCCCTCGGCGAGCCGGGTCGCCGCGTCCCGCATCTTCTCCCAGTCCTCGACGGCTTCCCGCACGTCGGACAGCACGCGCAGCAGGTCGGCGGTGATCTGCTTCAGGTCGGCGCGGTCGGTCTCACGGTCGATCTCGACGTGGATCCAGGACTCGATGTGCGCGTCGTGCGGCAGCTCGGCGGCGGCCGGGGTGGAGGGCAGGATCTCGATGAGCTTGCCGGTCAGGTCCCGGCGCACGACGACCTGCGGGTGGATCACGACGTGGATGCCGCGTCCCTGGCGGGTCAGCTCGTTGGTGACGGAGTCGACGAGGAAGGGCATGTCGTCGGTGACGACCTCGACGACGGAGTGGCTGCAGGTCCAGCCGTTCTCCTCGACGGTCGGCGTGTGCACGCGCACGTTGGCGGTGCCCTGCGGCCGGTTCTCGGCGAGCCGGTAGTGCGAGTAGGCGGCTCCGAAGACGTCGACCGGGTCGCGGTCGGTGAGGTCCTCGGGGGCGGTGTGCAGGTAGTAACGCTGGAGGAACGCGAGCACGGACTCACGGTCCGAGGTGCCCTGGGTGTCCGGGGTGTCCGGAGAGCCCTCGCCCGTCGTCCCGGTCGGTAGGTGCCCCCCGACCGGGCTGTTCTCAGCGACCCGGGCCGCCCTCTCGAGCAGCTCGGCCTTGGCTTCGTCCAGCTTGGTCTGCATTGTCCTCTGGCTCCTGTCGCGCGCCGTTGCGTGACGTAGAAGGAAGTACGGTCTCTTGCCCTCCGACGTAACGCCGAGACGCGGGGTGTCCGGTCTGCTCCGACGCTATGCCGCGAGGTGAGATGAGCGGGGGGATGTCAGCCATTTTCAACACGCCCGTAGCACGGGAGGCCGCGAGCGCCACCTGTTCGGGGCTGTGGGCCTGATCCGACGCCCGAGGCGTCCGGGCCTCCTCGAAGGCCCCTTCCCACCCGCGGAAACCAGCGACCGCCGCCCGGCCCCGGAGGTACTCCGGGTGTGCCGGGCGCAGGGCAGGGGCAACGCCGCCCCCGCGAGATATCGCGCTGATCACGCCACCAAGGCTATCGCTCCTTACCGGGGGCCCGTCATGAGCCGTATGTGTACAAAACTGGGGGTGGAAGTTTGACGTTCTGCACAGGGCCGACTGCCGGGTGCGGCGCGGTAGACGCCGCCCGTCGCACCGGGCACGCTGAGAGACACCGCTGGTACCCGCATCCCCGAGGGGAGCCCCCCATGGCCGCGAAAGTCCTCATCGTCACCGGTGACGCCGCAGAGTCCCTCGAAGTCCTCTACCCCTACCAACGCCTCCTGGAAGAGGGCTACGAGGTCCATGTCGCGGCCCCCACCCGCAAGACCCTCCGCTTCGTCGTCCACGACTTCGAACCCGGCTTCGACACCTACACGGAGAAGCCCGGCTACACCTGGCCCGCCGACCTCGCCTTCGCCGACGTGGACCCCGGCGAGTACGTCGCCGTCGTCATCCCCGGCGGCCGCGCCCCCGAGTACCTCCGCAACGACCCCGAGCTCCGCAAGATCCTGAAGTCCTTCTTCGACGCGGACAAGCCCGTCGCCCAGATCTGCCACGGCCCGCTGATCACCGCCGCGGTCGACAGCCTCCGGGGCCGCCGCGTCACCGCGTACCCCGCGCTGGAGCTGGACATGCAGGCCGCCGGCGCCACCTACCAGGACTCCGAGGCCGTGGTGGACGGCACGCTGGTGTCCTCCCGCGCCTGGCCGGACCATCCCACGTGGATGCGCGAGTTCCTGAAGGTCCTGCGCGCCAAGGCCCCGGCGAGCTGACCCCGCGGGCGACATCCGGGAGGTGCGGCCGCGCGGAGAGCCGAGGGCCGAGGGCCGAGGGCCGAGGGCCGAGGGCCGAGAGCCGAGGGCCCAGATCCGAGGGCCGAGAGCCGCGAGCCGCACCTCAGCCGAAGGCCGTTGCGCCGCTCCCGAAGTCCTTCGCGACCGCCACGGCCTCGGCCAGGGTGTCCACCACCGGCACCCCCACCGCCTCCAGACTGGCCCGGCTGTGCGACCCCCCGGTGTACAGCACGGCCCGCGCCCCCGCGTGCCGGGCGGCGACCGCGTCGTCGGCGGCGTCCCCGATCACCACCGTGCGCCCGGGCTCCACCCCGTGCCGGGCGAGCGCCTCCAGGTGCCGCACCATGTGGTCCGCCTTGCTGCCCCCGGACGGGCCGACCCGCCCCTGCACGCGTATGAAGTGCTCCTCGATGCCGAACCCGCGCACCAGCGGCACCAGCTCCTCGTGCCCGTACATGCTGAGCAGCGACTGGCTGTGCCCCGCCGACCGCCACTCGGCGAGCAGCAGGCCCGCGCCCTCGGTGAGCGAGCACCGCACCCGGTGCTCGGTGTAGTACCGGTGGAAGGTGTCGTCCATGACCTGCCACTCGGCGTCGGTCGGCATCCGTCCGAGCAGCCGCTCGTAGAACTTCGGCACCGGCACGCAGTACAGCGCCCGGTACCGCTCCAGCGTGATCGGTTCCATTCCCAGGTCGGCGAACGCCGCGTTCGTCGCCCCGATGATCGCGTCATTGTCGTGGAACAGCGTCCCGTTCCAGTCCCACACAATGTGCGAAGCTCCGCGCTTCCCCATACCCCTCAACGTACCCGGCCCCACTGACAACCAGAGATCGAGGGAAGGGCCGGGGGCCTCAGCCCACCAGGTTGGGGATCTCCTGCGTCGCGAACCACAGCAGCTCGTGGTCCTCGGCGCCGTCCACCACGAACTGCGCGTCGTCGTCCCCGCCGTCCGCCGCCTCCACCGCGCCGGCCGCCGCGGCGACGTCCGCCTCCGCGTCCGCCGCGTCGACGTGCACGGCCGCCGCCTTCGCCAGCGGTACGGGACCGGCCACCCGCACCTCACCGAGGGCCGCCGGGTCGAGCCCGCGGTCGGGGTCGGCGCTCGCGGCCCCGTCGGGCACGTCGACGGCGACGACGACCCGGCGCCGGACCGCCCCGGGGTCGGCTGCGAGCAGTCGCAGCGAGGCCAGCGCGGCCCGGCCGAGCGCGGCGTACTCCAGCTCCTCGATGTCGTCGGAGAGGTACCACTCGCGCAGGGCGGGCGTGACGGCGTAGGCGACGACGGCTCCCTCCGCCCCGGCCGCCAGCTCACCCGTCTTGTACGCCTCGGCGAGACCGGAGAGGGTCAGGGGGACGTAAACGCGCATGGCCGGCCGCTTTCGTGTCGGAGGACTCCGCAGGTCTCCGGCACGGCGCGGGCGCACCGCCGGAGCGCCTTCAGGATACGTGCGGGGGTCCTCTTTCGAGGCCCCGGCCACCGCGCACCGAGCGTCCACCTTCCGCCCGGGATTCACCCGGCACATCCCCGCGACCACAGGCGGGACGCCCCATGGGATCACCCGGATAAGTGAATGTCCCGCCGGCTCCCAGCGGCCCCTCCCCGCGCTTGCCGGGCGCTCGTCACAGCCCGTACAAGATCTCCAACAGGAAGTTACTGCCCGGTACACGCCGACCCGGCCGGGCACGACGAAACGGGGACCCCATGAACAAGGTCATGACCAGGACGCAGCCCCTCCCCGGCACCCGCCCCCCGGCCCGCCGCGACCAGCGCCGCCCCGGCGGTCCCCCGCCCCGCACCCCGGGCGGCGGCCCCACCCGCCCCGCGTCCGGCGACGGCCGCCCCCCACGCGCGCCCGGCTCCCGGACCACCCTCAGCCGTACGAAGCCGGCCGACACCCGCTCCCCGAGCCGCCCCGCGGCACTCGCCGCGCCCACGGCGAGCCCTGACGCCGCCCAGCCGATTCCCCGCCCCACCGACGTCTTCGCCGACCGCCTCCTCGCCGTGCTCAGCGGCCACCGCCCGGTCCACTCGATGCTCCGCCACACCGTGGGCCGCGCCTACGACGAGCTGGCCTGGCTCGCCGAACGCGGCCCGCTACGCACCACCCGCGGCATCCGTCCCGTCGTCCGCGACATCGGCTACTACGTCGTCCGGCCGGGCGCCGTCGAGGCCTTCGCCCGCATCGGCGCCGGCGACCAGCTCCGCGCGATGGCCTTCCGCCTGGAACGCGGCCCCGACCTGCGCTGGCGCTGCACGGCCGTCGAACTGGGCGGCCCCCGCCCGCCCCGTCAGGCCACCGACTGACCACCGGCATGCGAAGGGCCGGACACCCTCCGGTGCCCGGCCCTTCTCACCACAGCTCCCCGTCCGGCGAGGAGCCCGCGTCACTTCTTACGGCGCCGCCCCGCACGCGCCTGCTTGCGGCGCTCGGCACGGGTCAGACCGTCGGCCTCGGAGCGGACCGGCTCGCCGTCGGCGGTGAACTCGCCCTCGATGACACCGCCCTCGCCGTCCACGGTCGGCGCGGTGAAGTGGAGGTTGCGCGGCTGGGGCGCGTCGAGCCCCTTGGCGCGGATCTCCGGCCGGGCACCCGCCTGCGCGGGCACCGCGTCCTGCACGCCCTCGGCGGCCGGCGCGGCGTCCTCCACCGGGACCTCCTCGACCTGCTGCTCGACCTGGACCTCCAGGTTGAACAGGTAGCCGACGGACTCCTCCTTGATGCCGTCCATCATGGCGCTGAACATGTCGAAGCCCTCGCGCTGGTACTCGACCAGCGGGTCCTTCTGCGCCATGGCGCGCAGGCCGATGCCCTCCTGGAGGTAGTCCATCTCGTAGAGGTGCTCACGCCACTTGCGGTCCAGGACGGACAGCACGACCCGGCGCTCCAGCTCACGCATGATCTCGGAGCCGAGCTGCGCCTCGCGCGCCTCGTACTGCTCGTGGATGTCGTCCTTGATGGACTCGGCGATGAACTCGGCGGTCAGCCCGGCCCGGTCGCCGGCCGCCTCCTCCAGCTCCTCGATGGTCACCTTGCACGGGTAGAGCTGCTTGAAGGCGCCCCACAGCCGGTCCAGGTCCCAGTCCTCGGGGAAGCCCTCGGCGGTCTCCGCGGCGATGTACGCGTCGATCGTGTCGTCCATGAAGTGCTGGATCTGCTCGTGCAGGTCCTCGCCCTCCAGGACGCGGCGCCGCTCGCCGTAGATGACCTCGCGCTGCCGGTTGAGGACCTCGTCGTACTTCAGGACGTTCTTACGGGTCTCGAAGTTCTGCGTCTCGACCTGCGACTGCGCGGACGCGATCGCGCGCGTGACCATCTTGTTCTCGATCGGCACGTCGTCGGGGACGTTCGCCATCGACATCACGCGCTCGACCATCTGCGCCTTGAACAGACGCATCAGGTCGTCGCCGAGGGAGAGGTAGAACCGCGACTCACCGGGGTCGCCCTGACGGCCGGAACGACCGCGCAGCTGGTTGTCGATACGGCGCGACTCGTGCCGCTCGGTGCCCAGCACGTACAGGCCGCCGAGCGCCTCGACCTCTTCCTTCTCGGCCTTGACCGCCGCCTCGGCGCGCTTGAGCGCCTCGGGCAGGGCCGCCGCCCACTCCTCGATGTGCTCCTCCGGGTCGAGGCCGCGCTGGCGCAGCTCGGCCTCGGCGAGGTCCTCGGGGTTGCCGCCGAGCTTGATGTCCGTACCACGGCCGGCCATGTTGGTGGCCACGGTCACGGCACCCTTGCGGCCGGCCTGCGCGACGATCTGCGCCTCACGCTCGTGGTGCTTGGCGTTGAGCACCTCGTGCTGGATGCCGCGCTTGCTCAGCTGCTGCGACAGGTACTCCGACTTCTCCACGGAGGTCGTGCCGACGAGGATCGGCTGGCCCTTCTCGTGCTTCTCCGCGATGTCGTCGACGACCGCCTCGAACTTGGCGACCTCGGTGCGGTAGATGAGGTCGGACTGGTCCTTGCGGACCATCGGCTTGTTGGTCGGGATCGGGACCACGCCGAGCTTGTAGATCTGGTGGAACTCGGCGGCCTCGGTCATCGCCGTACCGGTCATGCCGGAGAGCTTGTTGTAGAGGCGGAAGAAGTTCTGCA
Organism: Streptomyces griseosporeus; assembly: GCF_014656055.1. Classification (GTDB taxonomy): domain Bacteria; phylum Actinomycetota; class Actinomycetes; order Streptomycetales; family Streptomycetaceae; genus Streptomyces; species Streptomyces griseosporeus. Next base: position 18,416 of record NZ_BNBR01000004.1, on the reverse strand, counting down.
GGGTGATCGTGGCGAGCGTCTGGTTCTCGTCCTTGATGTCCACCCCTTCCTTCGCCTCGATCGCCTGGTGCATGCCCTCGTTGTAGCGGCGGCCGGCGAGGATACGGCCGGTGTGCTCGTCGACGATCATGACCTCGCCGTCGATGACGACGTAGTCCTTGTCCTTCTTGAACAGTTCCTTGGCCTTGATGGCGTTGTTCAGGTAGCCGACGAGGGGGGTGTTCACCGACTCGTAGAGGTTGTCGATGCCCAGCCAGTCCTCGACCTTGCTGACGCCGGACTCGTGGATGGCGACCGTGCGCTTCTTCTCGTCGACGTCGTAGTCGCCGGTCTCCTCCAGGCCCTTGAGCGGGTTGCCCGGCTCGCCGCGCTTGAGGCGCTTGACCAGCTTGGCGAAGTCGCCGTACCACTTCGTGGCCTGGTCGGCCGGACCGGAGATGATCAGCGGCGTACGGGCCTCGTCGATGAGGATGGAGTCGACCTCGTCGACGATGGCGAAGTTGTGGCCGCGCTGGACCAGTTCGTCCTTCGACCACGCCATGTTGTCGCGCAGGTAGTCGAAGCCGAACTCGTTGTTGGTGCCGTAGGTGATGTCGCACGCGTACTGCTCGCGGCGCTGCGCCGGCGTCATGTTGGCGAGGATGCAGCCGACGGACAGGCCGAGGAAGCGGTGGACGCGGCCCATCATCTCCGAGTCGCGCTCGGCCAGGTAGTCGTTGACCGTGACGATGTGGACGCCGTCTCCCGACAGCGCGTTCAGATACGCCGGGAGCGTGCCGACGAGAGTCTTGCCCTCACCGGTCTTCATCTCGGCCACATACCCGAGGTGCAGGGCGGCGCCGCCCATCATCTGGACGTCGTAGTGCCGCTGGCCGAGGACGCGCTTGGCGGCCTCGCGGACGGTCGCGAAGGCCTCGGGGAGCAGGTCGTCAAGGCTCTCCCCGTCCGCGTACCGCTGCTTGTACTCATCGGTGAGGGCCCGCAGCTCGGCGTCGGAGAGGTCGACGAAGTCCTCTTCGATGGAGTTGACCTGGTCCGCGATGCGGTGCAGCTTGCGCAGGATCTTGCCTTCGCCTGCACGCATGATCTTCGAGAGGACGGACACGGGGGTTGGTCTCCTTGCCGGTCGGGCCTGGGACGGTCGGTTTCGATTTGACTTACTGAGCAACGGCCATCGTATGCGAGGACCCCGCTGCGCCGGGAGGCCTGCTGTAAGGAGGCGTGACCGCCGCCGTTCTGATCTCCTTCGATGGGGACAACGTCCGGGCCCCGCGGATGGTGCCGGATCACTCCGACGAATTGCGCGAATTGTGATCGCCTCTTCACGCACGGCGAAAAGATGGCGCGTCCGGGCCGGCCCCGCGCAGAATCGCCCGATGGAACCCGTCACGCTCACCACCGGCCGTCTGCTCCTGCGCGCGGTGGGCCCGCAGGACACCGACGCGGTGTACGCCGCCGCCCAGGACCCCGACATCCAGCGCTGGACGACGATCCCCTCGCCGTACCTCCGCGAGCACGCGCGTGGTTTCACGGAACAGGTCGTCCCCGACGGCTGGGCCGACGGCTCCATGTACACCTTCGGCGTCTTCCTCCCCGAAGGGGAGGAGCTGGTGGGCATGGTGGGGCTGACGATGCGCTCCCTGGGGGTGGCCGAGATCGGCTTCTGGGCCACCAAGGAGCACCGCGGCCGCGGCTACCTCACCGAGGCCACCGTGGCCGCCTCGCACTGGGCGTTCACCGCCATCGCCGTCGACCGGGTCGAATGGCGCGCCGAGGTCGGCAACCACGCCTCCCGGGCCGTCGCCCTGCGCGCCGGCTTCACCGTGGAGGGCACGCTGCGCTCCGCAGTCAACAACAAGGGCGTGCGCCGGGACTGCTGGGTCGCGTCCCTCCTCCCCTCGGACCTGGGCCTCCCGTCGACGGCCCCTTACCTCCCGGCTCCCGACCCGTCGCCGAGGTAACCCCGAAAACCCCAGCTCATAGCCCGCTGTCAGTCCCACCCCCTACCGTGCCTTCATGACGACCTCGCGCCCGACGACAGAACTCTCGGCCGACGAAGCCCGCCGCATCGCCCTCCGCGCCCAGGGTTTTCTCGGCATGCCCGCCGCCGCCCGCCGCGCAGGCGTCCGCGGCGTGCTCCGCCATCTCGGCGCGGTCCAGCTGGACACGATCTCCGTCCTGGCCCGCTCCCACGAGCTGGTGCCCTACGCCCGCCTCGGCGCCGTGGGCCGCAAGACCGTCGAGGACGCCTACTGGAAGGACACCCACGCCTTCGAGTACTGGTCGCACGCCGCCTGCATCCTCCCCATCGAGGAGTGGCCCCACTTCGCCTTCCGCCGCCGCGCCTACCGCGACCGCCCGCACTGGAACCACCAGCTCCCCGACGGCACCTACGACCAGGTCATCAAGCAACTGCGCGCCGAGGGACCGCTGACGGCCACTGAACTGGGCGGCGCCAAGCGCACGAGCGAGTGGTGGGACTGGTCCGGCACCAAGGTCGCCGTGGAACGCGCCCTGATGTACGGCGAGGTGGTGTGTGTGGAGCGCCGCGGCTGGAAGCGCGTCTACGACCTCGCCGAGCGCGCCGTCCCGGCCGACCTGCTGCACGACGACCTGGACGACACCGAATGCCTGCGCCGCCTGGTCCGCCTGGCCGGCGAGGCCCTCGGCGTGGGCACACGCGCGGACATCGCCGACTACCACCGGCTCAAGGGCGAGCAGGTCGACGCGGTGATCGCCGACTCGGGCCTGGTCCCGGTCACGGTGGCGGGCTGGGGGAAGCCGGCCTGGGCGGACCCGGCGGCCCTTCGGACCCCGCCGCGCGGCCGCCACCGCACGACGCTGCTGTCCCCGTTCGACTCCCTGATCTGGGAACGGGCCCGCACGGAGCGGATCTTCGGCTTCACCCACCGCCTGGAGGCGTACGTCCCGAAGCCCAAGCGGGTGTACGGCTACTTCGCTATGCCGGTACTGGCCGGCGGGCGCCTCGTCGGCCGGGTGGACCCGGCGCGCGAGGGGCGCACCCTGGTCGCCAAGCAGGTCACCCTGGACGGCCCCAAGGCGGTCCCGGCGGTGGCCCAGGCCCTGCTGGAGGCGGCGACCTGGGTCGACTGCACCAACGTCCGGGTCGAACGCGTCGACGCCCCCGAGCTGCGCGAACCGCTCACCGCGGAGCTGTCCCGCACCGTGGGCTGACCCACCGCCGCCTGGCCGTCTGGCCGCCTGCCCGGCAGCCCGCCTGCCCGGCAGCCCGGTTACGGCTACCGGATCTCGAGGATCTTCTCCCGCATCGCGTACACCACGGCCTCCATCCTGGAGTGCAGCTGAAGCTTCTCCAGGATGTTGCGGACGTGGTTCTTCACGGTGTTCTCGGAGATGAACAGTTCCTTGGCGATGTCCCGGTTGTTCATCCCCGTGGCGACGAGCTTGAGGACCTCCAGCTCCCGGTCGGTCAGCCGCGGCGCCGGCACCAGCCGCCGCTCGTCGGTGCGCTGGATCATCGACTTGAACTCGGTGAGCAGCTTGGAGGCCATGGAGGGGCTGATCTGGGACTGTCCGTCGGCGACCGCGCGGATGGCGGTGGCCACCTCGTCGGTGGAGATCTCCTTGAGGAGGTAGCCGGTGGCGCCCGCCTTGATCGCGTCGTAGAGGTCGGCCTCCTCGTCGCTGATCGTCAGCATGATGATCTTGGCGCTGGGGGCGACCTCCTTGATGGAGGTGCAGGCCTCGATCCCGCCCCGCTTGGGCATCCGCACGTCCATCAGGACGATGTCGGGCAGCAGGTCGGCGGCCTTGTCGACGGCCTCGGCACCATCGCCGGCCTCGCCCACGACCTGGATGTCCTCCTCGGCGGCGAGCACGATCTCCAGGCCACGGCGGAACAGGGCGTGGTCGTCCACGACCAGGACTCTGATCGGCTCCTTGCGTGGAGAGCCCGCCTCCGGGCCCATGCCGTCGACGCCGCCGTCGGCGTCCTCGTCCCGCATCGGTCCGAAGCTGTCCGCCATCGTTCCTCCCCCTGAGGCTGTGGCCTGTGGTCCTGAGCCATCGCCAACCCAAGGCGCCGGCCCACCGGTTGAGCCGTTGCCGCCATGATTCCATGTCCGGACGACAACGCGGTGACAGCACGGTGGGCGAAGGGTCGCACACCGGTGCCCCTGGGGGCGCACGCCGCGCTCCAGGGGCACCGGCCCAGCTGTCGTCCGGAGTGTCAGCCGCCCAGCGTTCCGCCCGCTTCGGGGGTGTGGGACCGGGTGACCATCGTGTCCGTCCTGAGGTGGATCACGCCGTAGTCGTAGGCGTGGCGTCGGTAGACGACGCTGGGCTCCTTGGTCTCGGAGTCGACGAACAGATAGAAGTCGTGGCCGACCAGCTCCATCTCGTAGAGGGCCTGGTCGAGCGTCATCGGGGAGGCGACGTGTGTCTTCTCGCGGACCACGAGGGGTCCTTCGCCCTGCACTTCCAGCGAGCCGATCTTCTTGGTGGGCACGCTGTCGGACTCTTCCGCCGGGACGGGAAGGCCGTTTCCGTTGAGCGTCGCCACTCCCGGAACGTGGTCGGCAACTTCTGCTGCCGTGAGCCTGCGGGCTCCGCGGCGCGTGTAACGCTTGTCGTGCTGCTTGCGCAGCCGGGCATCCAGCTTCTCCGCGGCCAGGTCGAGTGCCGCGTACGGATCGCTGGCCGCCGCCTCCGCCCGGATCACCGGACCGCGGGAACGGAGCGTGATCTCCACTCGGTCGCAGCGGTCGGCCTGTCGCGGGTTGGGCTCCTTGGACACCTCGACATCGAGGCTGATCACCTTGGCATCGAGCTTCTGGATCTTGTCCAGCTTCAGCTTCTCGGCCACGTGCTTGCGGAACCGCTCGGGCACCTCGGTCTTGCGGCCCTTGACGACGATGTCCACGCAGAACTCCGTTCCCGGATCACTCCGCATCACTGGCGGAGCATCTCCCTTTTGCACCAGGCTCCGGTGAGTGCCGGAACCTCGGACTCGGTGACGTCCACCTCCTCCTCCCCCAAGGGCAAGATCTACACCCCCAGGGCTGCGGGCGATTACCGCGATCCCGCAGCACGGCATTCGGATTTGAGGGGCATGGCCTGCGGCTTTCCCTCACAACCGAACATATCTCGCCCGGACGGATGTCGTCACCCTCTACCGCGGCGTACCTCCGTTCCGGTGAATTGGCTCTCTCATTACCTGCAACGACGCAACTTTGCTGTCAGTTCCGGTTTATTGCGAAAGCATCGGGAGAAGCGGCGACCACCGCCGCGCACAGCCCGCCACCAGGCACTCGGACCCCCGCGTCTCCCCGCACGACGGGCATCTCCGCCACGCTCCCTTCCGACGCCCCGGTCCCAGGGTTCCCTTCCGTCCCCGTGGCCCGGTGTTCCCCTCTTTCTTCCCGAGTGGCCCGCCCGTACACGGCCGACACCTCCGCAGAGCCCGCTTCCGCGCTCACCGCCTCCCGGACGGCGCGGGCGGCCTCCGCCAGAGAGGCACCCGTCGTCATCAGGTCGTCGACGAGCACCACCGAGCCCGTCGCCAGCAGCCGGCCCCCGCCGGACACCACCGACAGCGCGCCCGCCAGGTTCTCCTGCCGCTGCCGGGAGTCCAGCCCCGACTGGTCGGCCACGGGACGCCGCTGCCGCAGCACGGCGGCCACCCGCACCGGCATCCCGCTCCGCCGCAGGTCGCCCGCGGCCGCGAGCGCCGTCCTCCGCACCGGATCGTGCCCCCGCGCCCGCACCGCACCGCGCGCGGACGGCACGGGAACGAGCAGCACCTGACGGCCGTCGGCGGACTCCAGCCCTGCCCGCACCGCCCGGGCCAGCGCCGCGCCCAGGGGAGCCGCCAGGGCCAGCGCGCCCCGTTCCTTGTGGGCCAGCAGCACCGCGCGCACCTCGTCGGCGTACCGGGCCGCCGCGTGCACCACCGGCAGCCCGGGCGGCTCCGGCACCGGTCGCACCCGGCTCGGTACGGCCCCGGTCAGGGCGGCACGGCACTCGGGACAGAGCACCGTGCGAGGCTTTCCGCAGCCTCCGCACTCGGCCGGCAGCACCAGGTCGGTGAGGTCCTGCCACCACCCCCGCATGCACTCCACTGTGCCAACACCCGCGGGACCCGACCAGCCCTGTGGAAAACGCCTTGTGGAAAACTCCGCGCTTTCTCCACGGTCCCTCACCCATACGAGTGAGTAACCGCGGTCCGGCCGGAAACAGCGGTAAAAGCGGATGCATGCCTCCGCCCCGAGAAAGAGGCGAAGACGGGTGACTCACCCCGGATAAACCGGCGCCGACCCTTCCTTCACGACCTTCTCCCACTGCCCCCCGGAGGGCAGCCGCACGATGCCGTCCACCGAGTGGGCGACGAGCGGCACCCGGTCGTCCTCGGAGGCGGCGATCTCCTGCACCCCGGTCAGCGCTGCAGGCGCCGGCCCCTCCGGCGTGGAGCCGTCGACCTGGACGTACCGCATCTGCTGCACGCCGCCCTCCTCGCGCCCGACCACCACGAGCCGGCTGTCACCGGCCCACGAGATGGCCGCGACCTCCTCCAACTCCGGCGCGGATGACCGCAGTTCGAGGACGGACACCTCCGGCTGCCCGCCGTCCTTGCCGTCCCCGCGCTCGATCCGGCCGATGGCCAAGGACTGCTTGCCGCCCTTCTCGACGACCAGCGCGATGCGCACCCCGTCGGCGGCGACCCGCACGTCCTGGATGGTGCCGTCGAGCCCCGGCAGCGCCACCCGCACCGGCTTCCCGGCGCCCTGCGCCAGCATGAACAGTCCCCCGCCTGCGGGGTTGCGGTCGGCCACCCACAGGTCGCCGCGCGCGTCCCAGCTGGGCGTCGTCAGCCGCTCCCGCTCGGTCTTGCCCTTGCTGGTGACCAGGCTGCCGTCGAGCGAGCTGGCCGACACCATCGACGCGACGTACAGCCTGGCGCCGTCGGCGGTGACACCGGCCGCCTCGTGCTCGTCGCGCGAGACCGCCACCGCCCCGAGCTGCACGGCGCCCTCGCCGAGCGGCCCCGGCACCGGGTCGGGCTTGATGCCGCTGCTGCCGCCGGCCAGCCGCACCAGCCGGCCGTCGCCGTTGATGAAGTACAGGTACTCGGGATGCTTCTGCGAACCGCGCACGGCGACCGCGTCGGCCCGGTCCTCACTGAGGGAGCACAGATGCCGGCCGCCCGACTTCAGCTCGACCTCGTCCACCGCGGGCGTCAGCTTCTGCAGGGTGAACAGCAGTTGGGCCGCCATCTCCTCGCACTTGCCCCGCCCCACCCGCGCGGCCTTGTCGTTGAGCGGCACGGTCAGCTTGTTCTGGTCGTCCGGCGTCAGCGTGCCGGCCCGGTCGGCCAGCGCCGTACCGGTGGGGAAACTCGACCGGACCACGTGCCGCAGCCATCTCGTGGGGCCGGTCAGCACCGACCGCACGATCTGCGTCATGGGGTTCACCCGCTCCCGCACATACACGGGATCGGCGACCGCCACAGGCGCGCCGGACGTCTGGGCCCCGTTCGAGGCGAAGTAGTACTTGTCGACGGACATGTAGTTGCGCTGGAAGTCCGACCTGCCCATGACGACCCCGGGCGGCGGTCCGTCGATGCGCCACTGGCCCGTCTTCCGGTCCCGCACGAGGTGCACCGGCTGCCGGTACGTCCCCGGAGCGGGCGTGTACGACTGCTGCTCGTCGATCGTGGCCACCCGGGTCCCGGTCAGGGTGAACGAGTAGTCGTCACCGTCCTCCCGGTCCGCGGAACGGTCGGCCTCCGTGCCGGGCCCGTCCTCGAGCACCGTGGTGGACCGCTCCGGCCTCCAGTGGGCCGACGCCTGCTTCGTCAGGTACTGCCGTGCCGTCGCATACGTGGGGTCGTCGCTGGTCAGGGCCTCCAGAAAGCCCTGCACGATCTCCGAGGGCAGCGCCCCCTCCCGGGGCGGCATGGCGAAGACCCGCACCTGCGAGTCCTGCCGCGGCGTCGACTCCACCCCGCGCAGATCCCCGCTGTCGGGCATCGAGGCGCACCCGGCCAGCAGAACGACCCCGCAGACGGCGTACGCCACCGCGCGCACCGGCGTACGCCGGGCGCCCCCCTTGCGGTCACCGCCCACGGAACGCCTCCCCTTGATGATCGGACTGCTGAGCCCCGGCGGAGCCCCGGCCACCACCGGCGCCCTCGGCCCCTGCCGCTCCACCGAACCGCGCGGACGGCTCGGACTGCTCAGACCGCTGGGGCCGCCCTGTACGTTCCTCGTGATCCGCGCGCCCTGCCTCCGGACGATCGGCCCGGCCCGTGCCGGAACCGGAACCGCCCGGGTCACCCGCCCTCGCGGCCCCCGCCGACCCGCCAGGCCCCGCAGGCCCCCTCTCCCGACGCCCCGCCCCGTCCGGTCGCAGCGTCCCGCCGCCCGGCCGCGGCACGACACGCGCGCCGTTGCCGGGCAGCGCCGTCGGATCGGCCGTCGGCGGCACGGCCGACAGCCGGGGCGGTATCGCCGAACGCGACGCGAGCGGCGTGCCCTTGTCCCCGTTCGGCTGGGCCGGCACGGTGGCGGTCTTCTCGCCGCGCGGCAGACCTGCGTCGTCGAGCCCGCGGTTGCGCCGCGAGTCCTTCGGTTCCAGCGGTATCGGCGAGCCCCGCAGCGGCTCGTCGGCGGTCCTGGGCAGCGTCAGCCGGAACTGCGAGCCACCACCGGGCTCGCCCCACGCCTGCAGCCAGCCGCCGTGCAGCCGCGCGTCCTCCAGCGCGATGGACAGCCCGAGGCCGGTACCGCCCGTGGTACGCGCGCGTGCCGGGTCGGCCCGCCAGAACCGGCTGAACACGCGTGTCGCCTCGCCCGGCTTGAGCCCGACGCCGTAGTCGCGCACCGCGACCGCGACCGCGCCGCCCGCCGCGGCGAGCTTGACTATCACGTCCTTGCCCTCGCCGTGCTCGACGGCGTTGACGACGAGGTTGCGCAGAATGCGCTCGACCCGCCGGGCGTCGGCCTCGGCGATGACGGGCTGCTGGTCGCCGACGACCCGTATCCGCGTGCCCTTGCGCTCGGCGAGCGGCTCGGCCCCGCTGACCACACGCCGCACGACGTCCCTGAGGTCGATCGGCTCCGCCTCCAGCGCCGCCGCGCCCGCGTCGAACCGGCTGATCTCCAGCAGGTCCGCGAGCAGCGACTCGAACCGGTCCAGCTGATCGGCCAGCAGCTCCGCCGACCGCGCGGTCACCGGGTCGAAGTCCTCCCGCGCCTCATGGATGACGTCCGCCGCCATCCGCACGGTCGTCAGCGGCGTACGCAGCTCGTGCGACACATCGGACACGAACCGCCGCTGCATCCGCGACAGGTCCTCCAGCTGGTTGATCTTCAGCTGGAGGTTCTGCGCCATCTTGTTGAACGCCTCGCCCAGCCGCGCGATGTCGTCCTCGCCGGTGACCTTCATCCGTTCCTGCAGCCGCCCGGCCGACAGCCGCTCCGCGATCCCCGCCGCCATCCGCACCGGCGTGACGACCTGCCGCACCACCAGCCACGCGATGGCCCCGAGGAGTACGACGACGAAGAGCCCGGCGGTGGCCAGCGTGCCCTTGACCAGGCTGAGGGACTTCTCCTCCTGCGTGAGCGGGAAGAGGTAGTACAGCTGGTACGGGTTGCCGTTGGGGTCGTTGACCTTCTTGCCGATGACCAGTCCCGGCTGGGACTCCTTGCCGTTGTAGTAGACGATCCGTGTGTAGCTCTGGGCCGCCGTCGTACCGGAGTCGACCCGCTCACGCAGATCCTCGGGCACGCTGGCGGAGGGGACGACGAAGCCGGAGGCACGCGGACCGCGGCCGCCCGCGCTGTCCTCGCCCGCGGGCAGGGTCACCACGTCGAAGGCACCCTGACCGCCGCTGGACAGCGACAGCACCAGATTGCTCATCCACTCGATGACGTTCGGCGCGGGCCGCCCGTCCACCCCGGAGGCGTCGTCGTCGGTGCCGGCCGCGGCCTCGTCGGCCTTCTGCTTGGCCACCGCGAACCCGCCCGTGGCCTGGCTCTGCGAGGCCTTCACCTTGGCGTCCAGCAGCCCGTTGCGGACCTGCCCGATCACCACGAAGCCCAGCAGCAGCACCACGCCCAGTGACATGAGCAGCGTGGTGGCGACGACCTTGAGCTGGATGTTGCGCCGCCACAGCCGTATCACCGGCAGCAGCGGACGGCGTACCCACCGCATGAACAGGCGGACGACCGGGCTGCCCTGGACGCCGCCCTGCAGCAGCCCGTCCTCCAGCAGGCGTCCCCAGCGCGAACCCGCCGCCTTCCGGCCGACAGGCCGCCCGGCACCGGCCCCGGACCGGCCGGGCGCCGAAGCGGCACTGTCCCCGGACATGTCAGCTCGGCCCGGCCTTGTAACCGACACCACGGACGGTCACCACGATCTCCGGCCGCTCCGGGTCCTTCTCGACCTTGGAGCGCAGCCGCTGCACATGCACGTTGACCAGCCGCGTGTCCGCCGCGTGCCGGTAGCCCCACACCTGCTCCAGGAGCACCTCACGGGTGAACACCTGCCAGGGCTTGCGGGCCAGCGCGACCAGCAGATCGAACTCCAGCGGGGTCAGCGCGATCGACTGCCCGTCCCGCTTCACGGAGTGCCCGGCCACGTCGATGACCAGGTCACCGATGGCCAGCTGCTCCGGAGCCGGCTCCTCCGACCTCCTGAGCCGCGCCCTGATCCGCGCGACGAGCTCCTTCGGCTTGAACGGCTTGACGATGTAGTCGTCCGCCCCCGACTCGAGGCCGACCACGACGTCGACGGTGTCGCTCTTCGCCGTGAGCATCACGATCGGCACCCCGGACTCGGCCCTGATCAGGCGGCACACCTCGATGCCGTCCCGGCCGGGCAGCATCAGGTCCAGCAACACCAGATCGGGCTTGGCCTCACGGAATGCAGCCAGCGCCTTGTCGCCGTCGGCCACGAAAGACGGCTCGAAACCTTCACCACGCAGCACGATGCCGAGCATCTCGGCCAGTGCGGTGTCGTCGTCGACGACAAGGACTCGTCCCTTCATAAACGACATCATCCCATTCTCGTAACAGTGTCTGTCGGCGTGGTGAGGCAGCTCACTGGCCTGTGACGATAGTCGTACCGAGCCGTCACTGTCTGCCCTCGTCTCCCGGTGCCGTGCCGATGTCCCCACCGGGTGCGGGGATGACGCCGCGAGGCGGCCTGTGGCCCCTCGATGATCTCAGCCGTCGCCGTGCGCGCGCGCAAGAAGCGGCAGCGGCCGACCTCGGAGACTCCGCCCCAGGGACCGCCGCCCCGAACGACACCCGCACGAACGGCACACGCACGAACGGCACACACGCCTCCCGCACGCCCGCGCCCACGCGCGGCGTGCGGGAGAACACGGACCGCCGCGCTAGCCCAGCGCCTCCTGCCGCGAGCGGGCGCACAGCTCCGCGAGGGACTCGGCCGTCACCGGCGACGCAGTACCGCCCTCGGTGACGATCGCCGTCACCAGCTCCGGCGGCGTCACGTCGAACGCCGGGTTGTAGGCCTGCGCGCCCAGCGGCGCCACCGGGATGCCCCCGCCGGCCCCCGTCACCGGGGCCTGCGGCGCGCTGATCTCCGTCACCTCGTACCCCGGCCGCTGCTCGACCTCGATGGACGCCCCGTCCGGCGTGTCCAGGTCGACCGTCGTCGCCGGCGCCACCACGATGAACGGCACATGGTGGTAGCGCGCCAGCACCGCCAGCGGATAGCTGCCGACCTTGTTCGCCACCGACCCGTCGGCCGCGATGCGATCGGCCCCGATCAGCACCGCGTCCACCTCACCGGCCGCGAACAGCGACCCCGCCGCGTTGTCGGTGAGCAGCGAGTACGCCATGCCGTGCCGAGCCGCCTCCCACGCCGTCAGCCGGGCACCCTGCAGCAGCGGACGTGTCTCGTCCACCCACAGCCGCCGCAGCTGCCCCGCCCGGTGCGCAGCCAGCGCCACCGCGAGCGCCGTGCCCTCACCACCCGACACCAGCGCCCCGGTATTGCAGTGCGTGAGGATGCGGTGCCCGCCGCCCGGCAGCAGCTCCTCCAGCAGCCGCAGCCCGTGCTCCGCCATCCGCGCACTGGCCTCGGCGTCCTCCCGGTGCAGCGTCCGCGCCGCCGCGAGCGCCGCCTGCGCCGCCTGGCCGGGAGAGCCGCCCCCGGCCAGCGCGGCCCGGTGCGCCTCCTGCGCCCGGCGCACCCCGACGGACAGGTTCACCGCGGTGGGCCGGGCACCGGCCAGCGCGGTCGCGGCCTCGTCCACGTCGAAGCCGCGCGCGGCGGCGAGCGCGACGCCGTACGCCCCCGCGATGCCCAGCAGCGGCGCCCCGCGCACGGCGAGCGAACCGATCGCCTCCACCAGCGCGGACGCGTCCGTACAGACCAGCTCCACCTCCTCGGCGGGCAGCCTCGTCTGATCGAGCAGGACCACAACGGGTCCTTCGGGTGGCTCCTCCCATCGAATCGCGGGGATCCCGGTGGGCTGCTTGTCCTCGCCGGATTGCGCGTACTGATCAGCCATGCCGTCAGTCTGCCCCTTATCCGGCGGACAATTGAAGGTGTACAGCCCCGACCTCGGCCGGTACCCCGAGAACCACCCCATGGCACGATGGCTGCCAACCTGCCGCCGCGACCGCGGACGGGCACCGTGAAGGAGCGACGATGAACGACACTCCGGGCTGGGCGTCGCCCGGATCCGCCCCCTCCGACGGGCCGCAGCCCGGCGGCCACCCGCCTGCCGACCAGGCACAGCCCGCGGACCAGCCGGACCAGAACCCGCACGGCCCCGCCGCGAAATGGTCCCCCGTTCAGCCGCCGCCCGGACAGTGGTCCGCGCCCACCGGCGCCCCGCAGCAGCCCGGCCAGACCCCGCCGCCCCCGCCGCCCGGCCCCGGCTGGGGCGCCCCTCAGCACCCCGGCGGCTACGGCGGCCCCGGCCCCGCCGGTTACGGCGCCTGGGGCGCCGGCTGGGGCGGTCCCCCGCCCGCCGCCAAGCCCGGCGTGATCCCGCTGCGCCCGCTCGGCGTGGGCGAGATCCTCGACGGCGCGGTGTCCACGATGCGCACCCACTGGCGCACCGTGCTCGGCATCTCCCTGACCGTCGCCGTCGTCATCGAGGTCGTCACGGTGCTTCTGCGCGGCCTCGTCCTCAATGACAGGGCGAGCACCGACGCCCTCGACGACCCCAGCGCCACCCTCAGCGAGATCACCCGCGCCATGGGCGACGTCATGCTCGACAGCGCGGTCGTCTCCCTGATCCAGATGATCGGCATGGTCATCGCGACCGCCCTGCTCACCACGGTCACCAGCCGCGCCGTCCTCGGCCGGTCCGTCACGGCCCGCGAGGCCTGGCAGGAGGCCCGCCCCCAGCTGCCGCGACTCTTCGGCCTGATCTTCCTGCTGCTCCTCATCGCCGTGGGCCTCGGCGCCCTCGGGGCCCTCCCCGGCATCCTCCTGGCGGTCTCGGGCCAGGTCGAGGCGGGAGCCGGCCTCATCGTCCTCGGCGGCCTCGGCGCCGGCGTCGTCGCCCTGTGGCTGCTGATCCGCTTCTCCCTGGCCTCCCCCGCGCTGATGCTGGAGAAGCAGGGCATCGGCAAGTCCATGAGCCGCTCCGTGAAGCTCGTCCGCGGCTCCTGGTGGCGGGTCTTCGGCATCCAGCTGCTCGCCATGATCATCGCGAACATCGTCGCGGCGATCATCGTCGTCCCCTTCACCCTGCTCGGCGCCGCCTCCAGCGGAGACGGCATCTCCGGCTTCGTCAACAGCAGCGGCAGCCCCGGCTGGGCCTTCCTGATCATCAGCGGCATCGGCGCGGTGATCGGCTCCATGATCACCTTCCCGATCACGGCCGGCGTGACCGTACTCCTCTACATCGACCAGCGCATCCGCCGCGAAGCCCTCGACCTCGAACTGGGCCGCGCCGCCGGTCTCCCCGGCTACAACACGTCCCCCACCACTCCCAGGAGCTGATGCGGTGAGCCTGACGGGGGAGGTCCTCACCACGGCACCGGCACTGCCCCCCGCCGCCGGGCCGCCCGTACGGTCCCTGCTGCGCGCGGGCGAGATCCTGTCGTCGGCGCGCGGCGACGACGGCCCCCCAGTCGTCATCGACCGTGGCCCCGCCCGGGAGGCGGCCCGGCGCGAACTGTCCAAGGGCATGTACCACGAGAACGACCCCAGCCCGGTGGAGCGCGCCCTCAACGCCTTCTGGGACTGGCTCGACAAACTCTTCGGCGCCGCCTCCACCGCCGCACCCGGCGGGGCCGTCGGACTCGTCGTCATCATCGTGACCGTCATCGCCGTCCTGGCCGCCCTCTGGTGGCGCCTCGGCACCCCGCGCCGCCAACCCGCCCTCTCCGCCGCGCTCTTCGACGACCGCCCGCGCAGCGCCGCCGACCACCGCGCGGCCGCCGAGGCCCACGCCGCCCAGGGCCACTGGAACCAGGCCCTCCAGGAACGCATGCGCGCCATCGTCCGCGCCCTGGAGGAACGCGCCCTCCTCGACACCCGCCCCGGCCGCACCGCCGACGAGGCCGCAGCCGAAGCGGGCCGCACCCTTCCCGCCCACACCGACCGACTCCGCGCCGCCGCCCGCGAGTTCGACGACGTCACGTACGGCGGACGCAGAGCGTCCGAGCAGTCGTACCACCGCATCGCCGAACTCGACCGCGACCTGGAACGCAGCAGGCCCCACCTCGCGAGCAGCGCACCCAGCACCGACAACAACAGCCGCCAGGGAGCCGCCGGATGACGACCGAGGCCACGCTCCCGTCCACCTCGGCCTCCCCCACCGCCCGCCAGGTCCTCACCCGCACCCGCGGCATCGCCCTCGCCCTGGTGCTGCTGCTGGCCGGGGCGATCGCCATCGCCGTCGTCCGCTCCAACGACCGGCACGGCACCCTCGACCCGCGCTCCGCCGACCCCCTCGGCAGCCGCGCCGTCGCCCAGCTCCTCGCCGACCGCGGCGTGCACACCCGCGTGGTCACCACCCTCGACGAGGCACGCAACGCCGCCGGCCCGGACACCACCCTCCTCGTCGCCGTCCCCGACCTGCTGACAGCCGGTCAGCAACGGCAACTCCACACGGCCACCGCGGAGTCCGGCGGACGCACCCTCCTCGTCGCCCCCGGCACCACCTCCGTCGAGACACTCGCGCCCGGGGTCACCGCGGACCCCGCCACCAGCGCCGACTCCACCCTCTCCCCGGACTGCGACCTGCCCGCCGCCCGCCGCGCCGGCACCGCCGACACCGGCGGCATCCGCTACACCACCACCCGCCTCGACGCCGACGAGTGCTACCCCAGCCGCCGCCTCGCCACCCTCCTGCGCCTGCCGGCCTCCGGGAACGGCGACACCGTCGTCCTGGGCGCGCCCGACATCCTCTTCAACAAACGCCTCGACGAGCAGGGCAACGCCTCGCTCGCCCTCCAACTCCTCGGCTCCCGCCCCCATCTGGTCTGGTACCTCCCCTCACTGTCCGACACCACCGCCACCGACCCCGACGACGAGCAGAGCCTGCTGGACCTGCTCCCCTCGGGCTGGCTGTGGGGAACCCTGCAACTCTTCATCGCCGTAGCCCTGGCCGCCCTCTGGCGGGCACGCCGGCTCGGCCCCCTCGTCCCCGAAAAACTCCCCGTGGCGATCCGCGCCTCCGAAACCGTCGAAGGCCGCGCCCGCCTCTACCGCAAGGCGAACGCCCGCGACCGCGCGGCCGCCGCTCTCCGCTCCACCACCCGCACCCGCCTCGCCCCCCTCGTAGGCGTCCCCGTCACCCAGGCGCACGCGCCCGAGGCCCTGCTCCCCGCCCTGTCCGCCCATCTCCACGGTGACGGACAGCCCCTGCACACCCTCCTCTTCGGCCCGCCGCCGCACGACGACGCGGCCCTCATCACCCTCGCCGACCAACTCGACGCCCTCGAAAGAGAGGTACGCCGTCCATGATGGACCCGACCACTGACAACGCCGGGCAGACCGGGCATCCGGGCAGCCCCCGGGCCGCCCTCGAAGCCCTGCGCGCCGAGATCGCCAAGGCCGTGGTCGGCCAGGACCCCGCCGTGACCGGCCTCGTCGTCGCTCTGCTCTGCCGCGGACACGTTCTCCTTGAAGGAGTCCCCGGGGTGGCCAAAACGTTGCTCGTCCGCGCACTCGCGTCCGCACTCGAACTGGACACCAAGCGCGTCCAGTTCACCCCGGACCTCATGCCGAGCGACGTCACCGGCTCCCTCGTCTACGACGCCCGCACCGCCGAGTTCTCCTTCCAGCCCGGCCCCGTCTTCACCAACCTCCTCCTCGCGGACGAGATCAACCGCACCCCGCCCAAGACCCAGTCCTCCCTCCTCGAAGCCATGGAGGAACGCCAGGTCACGGTCGACGGCACCCCCCGCCCGCTCCCCGACCCGTTCCTGGTCGCCGCGACCCAGAACCCGGTCGAGTACGAGGGCACCTACCCCCTCCCGGAAGCCCAGCTGGACCGCTTCCTCCTCAAGCTGACGATCCCGCTCCCCTCCCGCGAGGACGAGATCGACGTCCTCACCCGCCACGCCGCCGGCTTCAACCCACGCGACCTGCACGCCGCCGGCGTACGCCCCGTCGCCACCGCCGCCGACCTGGAAGCGGCCCGCGCCGCCGTCGCCAAGACCACGATCTCCCCCGAGATCACCGCCTACGTCGTCGACATCTGCCGCGCCACCCGCGAATCGCCGTCCCTCACCCTCGGCGTGTCACCACGAGGCGCCACCGCCCTGCTCGCCACCTCACGCGCCTGGGCTTGGCTGACCGGCCGCGACTACGTCATCCCCGACGACGTCAAAGCCCTGGCCCTCCCCACCCTCCGCCACCGCGTCCAACTCCGCCCGGAGGCCGAGATGGAGGGCGTGACCGCCGACTCGGTCATCAACGCGATCCTCACCCACGTCCCCGTCCCCCGCTGATGGCACTCACCGGACGCACCGCGCTCCTCGCGGCACTCGGCTCCCTTCCCATCGGCCTCTGGGAACCCGGCTGGGCGGGCATCCTCGCCGTCAACGCACCACTGGCCGTAGCCTGCGCCTGCGACTTCGCCCTCGCGGCACCCGTACGGCGCCTCGGCCTGACCCGCTCCGGCGACACCTCCGTCCGCCTGGGCGATCCCGCGGACATCACGCTCACCGTCACCAACCCCTCCCGCCGCCCGCTGCGCGCTCACGTGCGCGACGCCTGGCCCCCCAGCAGCTGGCAGCCCGGCACCGAGACCGCGGCCTCCCGCCACCGCCTCACCGTCCCGGCGGGCGAACGCCGCCGCATCACCACCCGCCTGCGCCCCACCCGACGCGGCGACCACCGGGCCGACCGCGTCACCATCCGCTCGTACGGCCCCCTGGGTCTCTTCACCCGCCAGGGCACCCACCGCGTCCCCTGGACGGTCCGCGTCCTCCCGCCCTTCACCAGCCGCAAGCACCTCCCGTCGAAACTGGCCCGCCTGCGAGAACTGGACGGCCGCACGAGCGTCCTCCAACGCGGTGAGGGCACAGAGTTCGACAGCTTGCGCGAATACGTCCCCGGCGACGACACCCGCTCCATCGACTGGCGCGCGACCGCCCGCCAGTCCTCGGTCGCCGTACGCACCTGGCGCCCGGAACGGGACCGGCACATCCTCCTGGCCCTGGACACAGGCCGTACCTCGGCCGGCCGCGTGGGCGACGCCCCGCGTCTCGACGCCGCGATGGACGCGGCGCTTCTCCTCGCGGCCCTGGCCTCCAGGGCGGGCGACCGCGTCGACCTGCTCGCCTACGACCGCCGCGTACGCGCCCTCGTCCAGGGCCGCACGGCAGGCGACGTCCTGCCGTCCTTGGTCAACGCCATGGCCACCATCGAACCGGAACTCGTCGAAACGGACGCCCGGGGCCTCACGGCGACCGCTCTGCGTACGGCACCACGCCGCTCGTTGATCGTCCTGTTCACGACCCTCGACGCGGCCCCGTTCCAGGAGGGCATCCTCCCCGTCCTCCCCCAACTCACCCAGCGGCACACGGTCTTGGTGGCGTCTGTCGCCGACCCGCACATCGCCGCCATGGCTCGCTCCCGCGGTACGACGGACGCGGTGTACGAGGCCGCAGCAGCGGCCCAGGCCCAGTCGGAACGCCACCGTACCGCCGAACAACTCCGACGCCACGGCGTTACGGTCGTGGACGCGACGCCGGACGAGCTCGCGCCGGCGCTGGCGGACGCCTACCTGGCCCTGAAAGCGGGCGGACGTCTCTGAGGCGATGCGGGCCCTGGAAAGGGCCCGCATTCCATTCCCTGCACGTCCTGAAAACTGCACGGAAACGCAGAAAACCCCGCACCAGAAGGTGCGGGGTTTCCCGGAAAAATTGTTCGGCGGCGTCCTACTCTCCCACAGGGTCCCCCCTGCAGTACCATCGGCGCTGTGAGGCTTA